>NZ_VUKA01000001.1 GCF_008386565.1 Teichococcus oryzae
GCCGGCAAGCGCCGCCACGAGGTGCCCGGCCATTTCTCCCGCATGGAGCCAACCCTGCGCGACGGCGTCGTGGCAGCATGGTCTGGGGCGAACTGACCTTGCCGCCGGCTGACCTGCCTGTGCCGCCCACCACCCCTTCGGCGCGCCTGCGGGAGATGGCGCTGTTTGCCGGGGTGGGCGTGCTGAACACGCTGGTGGATCTGGCGGTGTTCGCTGCCCTGGTGACGCTGCTGGCGGTGCCGCCCTTGATGGCCAATGTGGTGAGCTATGGCGCCGGGGCGCTCAACAGCTACCTGCTGAATGGCCGCGTCACCTTCCGTGCGCGGGGGGTGCGGCTGGCCTCCTGGCGCCGGGCGGCGCGCTTCGCCGCGGTCAATCTCGGCTGCCTGCTGGTGTCGCTGGCGGCGCTGGCGGCGCTGTCGTCCTTCATGCCGGTGCTGGCGGCCAAGCTCGGCTCCGTCATCGCCACCTTCGCCTGCGGCTACGTGCTCAACAGCCTTCTTGTTTACGGTTCGCGGCCGCAAGGCTGAACCGCCTCCTTCTCCAATCCGGATCATGCCGATGCGACCTTTCGTGGGAATGACGCGCGGTGCCCTGGTGGCACTGGCGGGGCTGCTGCTGCTCACGCCGATGATGCTTTCGCCCATGCCGTCCCTGGGCGACTTCGCCAACCATGCCGCCCGCTTCTGGCTGCTGGGCGGCGGCATCGGACAGATGCCGGATGTGTATGGCGCCGACTGGACGCGCGCTTTCATCAATATCGGCGGCGACCTGCTGGCGCGCTTCTTCGCCGGGATCGCCACGGGAGATCAGGTGGGGCAGGCCATCCTGGCCATCGCCATCATCGGCCCGCCCTTCGGCCTGTTGCTGCTGAACAAGCGCCTGCTGGGCTGGAATGTCTGGATGTTCGCCTTTCCGTTCCTGGCCTGGACGCAGACGCTGCTGTTCGGCTTCATCACCTTCCAGATGGGCATGGGCCTGGCGCTGATCATGGCGGCGATCGACACATCCCTGCCGGAAGGCAGGGGGCGGTGGCTGTACCGGCTGGGTTGCGCCGCGCTGCTGCTGGTGGTGCATCCCTTCGCGCTGCTGTTCTATGCCGCGCTGACCGGCGGGCTCATCCTGGGCCCGCGCCTGCTGGACCATCTCGCTTCCCGCCCCGCCTTTCTGCGCTTCCTGCGCCAGGGGCTGCTGCTGGTCGCGGTGTGCGCGCTGCCGCTGCTGGTGCTGACGCTGACGGCGGCGCATCTGCCGGGCGAGGACCAGCATTCCGAAGGCTCGCAGATCATCTGGATGGAAGGCATGAACCGGGTCGCGGCGCTGATCTCGCCGATCCGCAACTACAGCCGCCGGTTCGACATCGTCATCACCGGGCTGCTCGCGCTGGTGCCGCTTTATGCGCTGGTCCGCCGCCGGCTGAGCCTGCATCAGGGCCTGTTCGCGGCGGCGGTGATCCTGGGCATCGCCTCGCTTTTCATGCCCAAGGCAATGGCTGGCACGGTGGTGCTGGAAGTGCGCCTGCCGCTGATGGCGCTGCTGGCCTTCGCCGCCTCGCTGCGCATCGAGATGCCGACGCGGCGGGAAGCAATGGCCGCGGCGGCCATCCTGGCGCTGCTCGGCACCGTGCGCACCGGCGATGTGGCGCGGCACTGGGCCCGCGCGGGGCAGGACGTGGCCGCGCTGCGCGAGGTGATGGAGAAGCTGCCGCCCGGCAGCACCGTGCTGCCGCTGCAGCACAATCCCTCGGCCGAGGCGATCCGGCAGGCGCCGCTTGGCCGCTATTTCCTCGATGACCACCCGCTTTTCACGCACATCGCCTCCTATGCGGTGATCTGGCGGCAGGCCTTCATCCCCAATCTGTTCGCGGCGCGTGGCAAGCAGCCCTTGCTGGTGCTGCCGCCCTTCAACGAGATCTCGGTGCCGGAGGGCGACCTGGCCTCCATCCATGTGCTGGACCGCCCCGACTACCCGGTGATCGGAAGCCAGGCCTATGCCCTGAAATGGCGCGATCGCTTCGACTATGTGCTGGTGGTGAACGCCGACCTGCCGGACCGCGAAGGGCCGCTGGTGCTGCCCGAGGGGGTGGACAAGGTGGCGGATACCGGCTTCGCGCAGCTGCTGCGCCTGCCCCTCGCGGAGAGGCCGATGGCGGCGCGGTGAGGCTTCGGGCCACGGGGCGTCTTTCCCTGGCGCCCCGGCCGCCCCACATGCGGCAGCGTGGCATTAGGGCGGAGGCTCATGGCGGCGAACGGCTTGGGACTGGGCTTGGGGCTGGACTGGATCGGCAACAACCTGACCCGCCTCACGGATGAGGCGGAGCGTTTCCTCAACGAATCCACCCTGCGCGTCGCCATCACCGGGCTGAGCCGATCGGGCAAGACGGTGTTCATCACCTCCCTGATCGCCAACATGCTGGCCATGGGACGGGGGCGGGACACGCTTCCCGCCTTGTCGCGCATGATGCGGGAAGGCGGGGAGGAGCGCCGTATCCGCTCCGTGCGGCTGGAGCCTGCGGGCACCCAGGCGCTGGACTGGTTCGACGCGGCCGACAAGCTGCGCGACCTCGCCGGCGCCAGCCCGCACTGGCCGCCGCGCACCAGCGACCTGGCTTCCGCCAGCCTGACCTTGACGGTGGAGCGCGGCGGGCCCTTCGGCACCTGGCTGCCGCCACGCCGGGTGCGGCTGGAGCTGCTCGATTACCCTGGGGAATGGCTGCTCGACCTGCCGCTGCTCGACCAGAGCCACGAGGCTTGGTCGGCCGCCACGCTGGAATTGCTGCGCCGCCCGCCCCGCGCCGCCATCGCCGGGGATTTCCTGGCCTTCCTCGCCAGCCTCGATCCCAACGCCCCGGCCGAGGAGCCCGTCGCCCGACGCGGCTTCATGCTGTACCGCGAGCTGCTGGCGACGGCGCGCGACCGGCTCGGCCTGCGCTGGCTGCAGCCGGGGCGTTTCCTGGTGCCGGGGCCGAAGGGCGACAGCCCGATGATGTGGTTCTTCCCCTTGCCGGGGAAGGGCGCGCCCGCGCCCGGCTCGTTGCGCGAATTGCTGGCCCGGCGCTTCGATGCCTATCGCGACGATATGCGCGCCAGCTATTTCGATCCCTGGTTCGCACGCTTCGACCGGCAGGTGGTGCTGGTGGACGCGCTGGGCGCGCTTTGCGCCGGGGAAGGCGCCTTCGAGGATGCCCGGCACGCGGTGGAGCAGATCGCCCGGGCCTATGACACGCGCTCCCGCTCGCGCTGGCTGCCCGGCTTTTCCACGCTGAAGCGGGTCGCCTTCGTGGCGAGCAAGGCGGATTACGCGCCGGAGGTGCAGCGCCCGGCTTTCGAGAGCCTGTTCCGCGCCATGGTCGGCGGCGGCGATGGCGGCCGCATGGTGAACCACCTGGCCGTCTCCGCCCTCCGCTGCACCGAGGAAGGCGAGGCCCGCCCCGGGGAGCCGCCCGTGGTTTACGGCGTGCCGATGGGCGAGCAGCGCCGCCGCCCGTTCCGGCCCGGCCACATCCCCGCCGCCCCGCCGCCGCCGGGCGATGCTTTCTGGCGCCGCCCCTATTTCGAATTGCCGGTGTTCCGCCCACCTGTGATCGACCCGGATGGGCGGGAAGGCATGCCGCATATCGGCATGGACCGCCTGCTGGCCTGGCTGCTGGAGGACGCGCTGTGACCAACCGACCCGGCAAGACTTCTCTCGGCGGCAACCAGCCTGGATGGGCCGACGAGCCCCAGACCGCGACCCGTGGCCGCGATGATGCCCTGCGCGCCTCCTTCGACGCGTCGCTCGACACCGCCATGGGCCCGGCGCTGCTGGAGCCGGAGGCCACGGGCGGGCTGATCCGCCATGGCGAGCCCGGCTCGCTCGGCGTGCCGGATTCGGCGGGCAAGGCGGCGGGGTGGCTGGCCTCCCTCGGAAGCTTCGGCGCGGCGGCGGCGCTGCTGGTGCTGGGCTCCTTCGGCCTCGGCCTGGGGCTGATGATCGACGACCTGTTCAACGCTTCCCCGGTGCTGGGCTGGCTCGGCACCGGGCTCGGCATCGGCGTCGGCGCCACCATGTTGTGGGGGCTGGGGCGGGAATGGCGGGCGCTGCGCCGGCTGGACGCGCTGGAGGATCTCGCCCGCACGCTGCGCGAGGCGCCGGACAGGGCCGCCCCCCCGCGCGCCCTGATCCGCTGGGCGGAAGGCGTGGCGGAGCGCCTGCCGGAAGCCTCCGCCGCCGTGGCGGAGCTGGGCCGCGCTTCCACCATGGAGGAGGCGCGCGGCCTGTTGCGCACGGGGTTGATGCCCATCCTGGATGCGCGGGTGAAGGCGCTGGGCTGGCAATCCGCGCGCCAGGTCTTTCTCACCGCCGCCGTGCTGCCGTCCCCGGCGCTGGATGCTGGTGCGATGGCGCTGATCGGGCTGCGGCTGATGCGGCAGGTTGCGGTGCTGCACGGCGTCCGCCCGGGCGCCGTGGTGCTGTGGCGGCTGCTGCGGCGGCTGGCATTTTCCGCCGGGCTGACCGCTGGCGTGGATCTCGCCGTGGAGGCGGGGGTGGAGCAGCTGGTGGAAGGCCATGCCGCGAAGCTGGCAGGCGGCGCGGCGGGTGCCGCGGTGGCGGCGCGGCGCATGACGCGGCTGGCGGCGCTGTGCGCGGAAGCCTGCCGCCCCGTTCCGCGCCAATGAGATGCCGCGCCGGTGATGCCGGCCGGTGACGGCATGGCGGTGATGTTGCGCCGCACCCTTGCGGGGGCCGCATCCGGGGACACATGCTGGGCGACATGCCCGACAGCCAGCAGGAACTGACCCTTCGCCTGCATCCCGCCATTGCCGAGATTCCGGCGGCCGAATGGGATGCCTGCGCCGGACCTGACAACCCCTTCACCAGCCATGCCTTCCTGTCCGCGCTGGAGGATAGCGGCTCGGCCAGCCGGCGTACCGGCTGGCTGCCGCAGCATGTGGCGCTGCGGGACGCGGAAGGGCGGCTGGTCGCCGTGGCCCCCGCCTATGCCAAGAGCCATTCCTATGGCGAATATGTCTTCGACCACGCCTGGGCCGATGCGCTGGAGCGCGCCGGCGGGCGCTATTACCCGAAGCTCCAGGTCGCGGTGCCGTTCAGCCCGGTGCCGGGCGGGCGGCTGCTGGTGCGCCCGGGTTCCGGCATCGCCTGGGCCGGGCTTGGCCAAGCGCTGGCGCAGGTGACGGAGCAACTCGACCTGTCCTCCGCCCATGTCACCTTCTGTTCGGAGGCAGAATGCCAGGCCCTGGGCGAGGCCGGCTGGCTGCCGCGCACCGGCACGCAGTTCCACTGGCATAATGACGGCTACAACAGCTTCGAGGATTTCCTGGGCGCCCTGTCCAGCCGCAAGCGCAAGCAGTTGCGGCGGGAACGGCGCGATGCGCAATCCGCCGGCCTCGCCTTCCGGGCGCTGCAAGGGGCGGCCATCACGCCGCGCCATTGGGAGGCCTTTCACCGCTTCTACATGGACACGGTGGACCGCAAATGGGGCAGCGCCTACCTGACCGCGCGCTTCTGGCCGATGCTGTCCGAACGGCTTGGGGAGCGCGTGGTGCTGATGGTGGCCGAGCGCGATGGCGAGCCAGTGGCGGGCGCGCTGAACCTGATGGGGAGCGACACCCTGTATGGCCGCAACTGGGGCGCCGTGGCCGAGGCGCCCTTCCTGCATTTCGAGCTTTGCTACTACCAGGCCATCGACTTCGCCATCGCGCGGGGCCTGAAGCGGGTCGAGGCAGGGGCGCAGGGACAGCACAAGATCCAGCGCGGCTACCTGCCGGTGCCGACCTTTTCCGCGCACTGGATCCGCCATCGCGGATTGCGCCGCGCCGTGGCCGAGTTCCTGGAAGCCGAGCGCCCCGCGGTCGCGGAGCAGATGGCGTTGCTGGCCGACGCATCCCCGTTCCGCGAGGAGCGTTGAGGCGGAAACTCACCCGTTCGGGTGAGGCCCGCTTTGTTCCAAACATCTAACATATTCTTCACCCAGCAGAATCTGGGCTGGAGGAGCAGAATGAATGGCCGATCCCCGCGATCTCGCGCTGAGCCTTTATGACGCCGTGCTGCAGGGCCAGCCCCTGGAACAGTCGCTTGCGGCCATTGCCCGGGCGGTTCAGGCGCAGACCGGCTTCATCAGCCGCATTGGCCTGGATCAGGGGAAGCCTGTCACCGCGACGGATTTCACCCGCTTCCAGCTTCGCCAATCCACGCTCGACGAATATGCGGAGCGGTGGGTGGCACTGGACCCGCGAAGCAGCCCGACGCTTTGGAGCCGCTCGGGCGTGTTCAACTTTCAGCGAAGCTGCCCGCCCTCGGTGTTCATGAACTCGGAATACTGGAACGAGTTTGGCCGGAAGGTGGAGCCCTGCGTTCACGCGATGACAAGCATCGTCGAGGAGAACAATGATATCCGTGCCGCGCTCGCCCTCCACCGGCCGCCGGACGCGGAACCCTTCGGCGATGAGGACGAGGCCTTCCTTGCCGCGCTGTTCCCACATTTGCGGCAGGCGCTGCTGGCGCAATCGCGGCTCCGGGCAGTCCGGGAATACGGGGAATGGCTGGAAGCGGGGCTGGGTGCGATGCACCAGGGCATCGCCCTGCTGGATGGCAGCGGCCGGCTGCGCCACGCCAATGCGGCCCTGGAAGCCATGGCGGCGCAGCGCGACGGGCTGAGCCTGACCACCGAGGGGTTGATGCTGGCGAACCGGGACGCAATGGCGCAGGCGCGGCACGCGCTGGAAATCGCCCTGGCGGTGTCCGCCGGCCGGATCCGCCTGTTGCCGGCTGGAATGAGCTTCGTGGCGCCGCGGCCTTCCGGCAAGCCGCCCTGGCTGGTGCAGATGCTGCCCCTACGCCATGCGGAACGCGGCCGGCTGCCGGGTTTGCGCGGCGCCGTAGCCGTGGTGACGGACAGCGCCGCGCGCCGCACGCCTTCCGCGATGCTGCTGCAGAAGCTGCTGGGCCTGACGCCGGCCGAGGCCGACCTCGCCGCCGCCCTGGCGCAGGGGCGCAGCATCGCCGCGCAGGCACGCCTTCGCCGCGTTTCGCCCGAAACCCTGCGCAGCCACCTGGCGGCCATCCGCCGCAAAACCGGCTGCCGGCGGCAGGCGGAGCTGGTGGCCCTGGTGCTGCGCCTGAGCGGCTGAAGCGTGGCAAGGGCGGGCGGCCGGAAGGGCGCGGGCCGGGCGCGCGAAAATGTCAGGCTCAGGTCGCCTGCGGTGAATCATTGCCAGAGCCCCGCGGCACCGCCTAACCTCATTTCCGCAACGAGTGGCCATAAGGCCCGTGGCGATCTTCGCCCGTGCAGAGGAGGTTTCGAACATGGAAGGCAACGGGTATCCCCGTCGTACCGTGCTGCGTGCTGCTGCCCTGGGCGCGGCCGCCAGCACATTGCCGCTGGTCAATGTGCATGGCCAGAGCTCGGGCGGCAGGCTGGCGCTCGGCCTGTGGGACCACTGGGTTCCCGCCGGCAATGACGCCATGCGCAAGATCGTCACGGAATGGGGGCAGAAGAACCGGGTCGAGATCCAGCTCGACTTCATCACCTCCGTCGGCAACAAGAACCTGCTGACCATCGCCGCCGAGAGCCAGGCGCGGCAGGGGCATGACATGCTGTCCTTCCCCACCTGGGAGGTGCATGCGAAGCAGGACCTGCTGGAACCCGTCGATGACATCATGGGCCGGCTGAGCCAGAAATACGGTGCGCTGAACCCGATCGTCGAATACCTCGCCAAGGTCGAGGGCAAGTGGCGGGCGGTGCCGGCCATCTCGGGCAGCCAGAACAAGCCCGCCCTGGGGCGGATCGACCTGCTGAAGCAGCATGGCGGCCTGGACATCCAGGCAATGTATCCGGCCAACACCACAACCGGCACCGGCGCCAAGGAATGGACCTGGGACGCCTTCCTGAAGGCGGCCGAGGGCTGCCACAAGGCCGGCTTCCCCTTCGGCCTGGCGGTCGGCCAGTTCACCGACGCGACCGACTGGATCGGCAGCATGTTCCGCTCCTTCGGCGCGGAGCTGGTGAACAGCAAGGGCGACATCACGGCGAAGACTGACAATGTCCGCGCCGCCCTGGAATACGCCAAGAAGCTGTGCGCCTTTATCCCGAGCGACGTGTTCTCCTGGGACGACGCCTCGAACAACCGCGCGCTGATCTCCGGCAAGTCGGCGCTGATCTTCAACCCGCCGAGCGCCTGGGCGGTGGCCAAGCGCGACGCGCCGCAGGTCGCCGAGCATTGCTGGACCTTCCCCTCCCCCGCCGGAAGCGCCGGGCGCTTCACGCCCTACCTGCCGTATTTCTGGGGCATCTGGAGCTTCAGCCGCAACAAGGGCGCGGCCAAGGCGCTGGTCGAATATCTGAGTGAGCGGGAACAGGCGGAAGCCATGGTCGCCGCCAGCAATGGCTATGACATCCCGCCCTTCACCAGCATGACCGACTTCAAGACCTGGGAAACCGAAGGCCCGCCCACCGGCGTCGTCTACAACTACCCGGTCAAGCCGCATCACCAGGCGCAGCAATTCATCGCCTGCTACCCGGCGCCGCCCGAGATCGCGGTGCAGATGTACAACCAGGGCATCCAGGCCAAGATGATCGCCCGCGTGGTGCAGAACAACGAAACGCCCGACCGCGCCATCGCCTGGGCCGAGCGCGAGATGGAGGGCTTCAAGCGCGGCTGACCATCCCGGGGCGGCGCCTTCCGCCGCCCTGCCTTCCGCGATTCTTCTGACGGAGCCTGGCATGTCCCAAGGCACGCTTATCGCTTCCGCCCCTCCCGCCGTGGCGCCGCGCGGCGGCCTGAGGCGGCTGGCGCGGCGCAACTCCACGATCGCCTTCCTGCTGACCCTGCCGCTGATCCTGCTGATCCTCGGGCTGGTGGTGTATCCGTTCCTGTACGCGCTCTACCTGTCCACGCTGAACAAGCGCATGACGCGCTTCATCGGCCTGGAGAACTTCACCTTCCTGTTCACGCGCGAGACCTTCTGGAACGTCGTGTTCCAGTCGGTGCTGTTCGCCGTGTCGGCGGTGGTGCTGAAGGCGCTGATCGGCTTCATCCTGGCGCATGTGCTGCACGCGCTCCCCTCCAAGGGGCAGCGGAAATGGCGCGGCATGCTGCTGGTGCCCTGGGTGGTTCCGCCCGCCATCTCGACGCTGGCCTGGTGGTGGCTGTTCGACCCCTCCTATTCCGCCTTCAACTGGGCGCTGATGGGCATCGGCGTCGATCCCGTGCCCTGGCTCGGCCAGTCGGGATGGGCGCGCTTCTCTGTGATCCTGGTGAATGTCTGGTACGGATCGCCCTTCTTCATGATCATGTATCTGGCCGCGCTGAAATCGGTGCCGGACCAGCTCTACGAGGCCGCCGCGATCGATGGCGCGACGGGATGGCAGAAGCTGCGCCACGTCACCTTCCCGATGATGCGCAACATCATCTCGATCACCGTGCTGTTCTCGCTGATCGTCACCTTCGCGAATTTCGACATTGTCCGCATCCTGACCAATGGCGGGCCGCAGGACACCACGCATGTGTTCGCGACCTACGCGTTCCAGGTCGGCATCCAGTCGGGCGACATTCCGCTCGGCGCCTCGGTCAGCCTGTTCATGTTCCCGTTGTTGGCGGTGTTCGCGATCTTCACGCTGCGCGGCGTCAACAAGCGTTCGAAGGAGATGGCGTGATGGGGACGACCACCCTTCCGGCGCCGCCCGCCGCCGCCGAGGCCCGCCATGGCAGCCTGAAGCGGGAGCGGCGCTGGGCGATGATCGGCGCCTACATCGCGCTGGCGGTGTTCGTGGTGTTCTTCATGACGCCGCCCTTCCACATGCTGATGACCAGCCTCAAGAGCTCCGCCGAGATCGCCGACCTGTCCGGCAATCCCTGGATCGTCGGCTCGCCCACGCTGATGAACTATTGGGAGTTGCTGACCGAGGGGAACTACCTGATCCATTTCCGCAACTCGGTGATCGTCACGGTGTGCACGGTGCTGATCAGCATGGTGATCTCCACCATGGCGGCCTTCGCCCTGGCGCGGATGAAGTTCTGGGGCAGCGCGACGCTGGCGACTGGGGTGTTCCTCACCTACCTGGTGCCGGAAACGCTGCTGTTCATCCCGATGTTCCAGATCGTCGGGCAACTCGGCCTGTACAACAACCTTTGGGCCATGGTGCTGATCTTCCCGACGCTGACGGTGCCGTTCTGCACCTGGATCATGATCGGCTATTTCGCCTCCATCCCGAAGGAGCTGGACGAGGCGGCGCTGATCGACGGCGCCGGGCACCTGCAGATGCTGTGGAAGATCTTCATCCCCGTGGCGCTGCCGGGCATCCTGGCGGCGATGATTTTCGCCTTCACCGTGTCCTGGGCGGCCTTCATCTATCCGATCGCCTTTCTCGTCAGCTCGGACCAGATGGTGCTGACGGTGGGCATCGTGTCCGACCTGATCCGCGCGGACACCTTCCAGTGGGGCAAGATCATGGCAGGCGCCCTGATGGCCGCCTTGCCGCCTTTGCTGGTCTACGCTTTCCTGATGGATTACTACATCGCCGGGCTCACCGCCGGCGCAACGAAAGGCTGAGGGGAGATCCGGCAGAATGGCTCAGGTCGCACTGAGAAAAGTCGTCAAGGCTTATGAGGGCGGTGTCCAGGCGGTGAAGGGCATCGACCTCGACATCGCCGACCATGAGTTCGTGGTTCTGGTCGGCCCCTCGGGCTGCGGCAAATCGACGACGCTGCGCATGATCGCGGGGCTGGAGGAAATCTCGGATGGCGAGATCTCCATCGGCGGGCGGGTGGTGAACGACGTGCCGCCGCGCGACCGGGACATCGCCATGGTGTTCCAGAACTACGCGCTGTATCCGCACATGACGGTGTTCGACAACATGGCCTTCGGGCTGATGCTGCGGAAGTTCGACAAGGCGGAGATCAAGCGCCGCGTTGACAACGCCGCGCGCATCCTGGAGATCGGGCCGCTTCTCGATCGCAAGCCGAAGGCGCTGTCCGGCGGGCAGCGGCAGCGCGTCGCCATGGGCCGTGCCATCGTGCGCGATCCCAAGGTGTTCCTGTTCGACGAGCCGCTGTCCAATCTCGACGCCAAGCTGCGCGTGCAGATGCGCACCGAGATCAAGAAGGTGCACCAGACAGTGCGCACCACGACGATCTATGTGACGCATGACCAGGTGGAGGCGATGACGCTGGCCGACCGCGTGGTGGTGATGAATGGCGGCATCATCGAGCAGGTGGGGCCGCCGCAGGAACTCTACCACAATCCCAAGACGCGCTTCGTGGCCGGCTTCATCGGCTCGCCGGCGATGAACTTCATCCCCGGCCGGCTGGAGAACGGCGCGGGCGCCTTGCGCGTCCATCTGCCCGGCGACATCGTGCTGCCGGTGCCGGCGGAGCGGACGGAGCGCTATAAGGCGCTGGCCGGGCGCGAGGTGCTGTTCGGCATCCGGCCGGAGCACCTGACCGAGGCCAAGAACCTGGATCGCCCCCATGTCGCGGCCATGACCGCGACGCCGGAGGTGACAGAACCGATGGGAATGGAAACACTGGTGCACTTCAAGATGAACGGGGCCGAGATCTGCGGCCGTGTCGATCCCGGCGCGCCGGCGCAGCCGGGCCACCCGCTGCCCATGGCGGTGGACATGAGCAACATGCATCTGCTCGATCCGCAGACGGGGCGCGTGCTTTGAGCGCCCGCACCGCCTGGATCACCGGCGCGGGGTCCGGCATCGGCCGCGCCACCGCGGTGGCGCTGGCCGGGGCCGGCTACCGCCTGGCGCTGTCCGGCCGCCGCGAGGAGCCCCTGCGGGAAACCGCCGCCCTGGTCGGCGGCGACGCGCTGGTGCTGCCGCTCGACGTCACCGATCCGGAGGCCGTGCAGGCGGCGGCGAAGCGCGTGGCCGAGGAACTGGGCGGACCGGACCTGCTGGTGAATAATGCCGGCTCCAACGTGCCGCGCCGCCATTGGCACCAGCTCGTGCCGGCGGATGTGGAGCGCCTGCTGGACGCCAACCTGACCGCGCCCTTCATGACCAGCCTCGCCGTGTTGCCGGCCATGAAGGCGCGGGGAGGCGGGGTGATCGTGCAGATCGCCTCGGTGGCGGGAAAGAGTTCCTCGCCCGTTTCGGGGCCGGGCTACATCGCCGCGAAATCCGGCTTTGTCGCGCTGTCGGCCACGCTGAACGCGGAGAATGGCATCCACAACATCCGCTCCACCTGCATCTGCCCGGGCGAGGTGGCGACGCCGATCCTCGACAAGCGCCCGGTGCCGGTGCCGGCGGATGAGCGCGCCAAGATGCTCCAGGCGGAGGACATCGCCGCCGCCGTGCTGTTCGTGGCCAATCTGCCCGACCGCGTCTGCATGGAGGAGATGGTGGTGACGCCGACCTGGAACCGCTTCCGCACCGAGTGGGCGCAGCAGATCGCCGCCATGCCCTGAGCCCTGGCCACCCCTTCCATGCCGCATCGCGCGGGGAGGGGGTGGCCGATTCCGCGGGACGGCGCCATTCTGTCCTTCCGGCCGACACGAAGCCGGACCACGCGGAGAGGAACAGAATGGACGCTCACCCCCCTGTCATGATCGAGGTGCCCGTGCTGGAGGCACTGGTGCGTGACATGTTCGTCGCCGCCGGCTGCGCCCAGGAGGAAGCGGCGATCATCGCCACCCATCTGGTGGGCGCCAACCTGGCCGGGCATGACAGTCACGGGGTGGTGCGGGTGCCGCGCTACATCGACTGGATGCGCTCCGGCTTCGTGCATGCCGGCCGGGAGCTGCAGACGGTGATGGATGGCGGCGCTTTCATGCTGTTCGACGCGCAGTTCGGCTTCGGCCAGCCCATGGCCAAGAAGGCCGTGGAGGCGGGCATCGCCCGCGCGCAGCAGAATGGCGCGGCGGTGATCGCCCTGCGCAATGCCGGCCATGTCGGCCGGATCGGCCATTACGCCGAAATGGCGATGGAGGCCGGGCTAATTTCCGTGCATTTCGTCAATGTCGCCGGCTCCAACCTGGTGGCGCCCTTTGGCGGGGTGGAGCGGCGGCTGTCCACCGCGCCCTTCGCCATTGGCGTGCCGCTGCCGGAACGCCCGGTGGTGCTCGATTTCGCGACCTCCCGCGTGGCGGAAGGCAAGGTGCTGGTGGCGTCCAATGGCGGCAAGCCGCTGCCGTCGGATGCGCTGATCGAGCCGGATGGCAGCTTCTCGGGCGATCCGCACACGCTGTATGGCGATTACCCGCCGGTCGGGCTGCGCGAGGCCGGCAAGGGGGCGGGGGCGATCCGCGCCTTTGGCGATCATAAAGGATCGGGCCTGGCGCTGATGTGCGAATTGCTGGCCGGCGCCTTCACCGGCGGCGGCTGCGCCGGTCCGACCGTTGGCCGCACCCGCATCAGCAACGGCATGCTGTCCCTCTACCTTTCGCCGGCGCATTTCGGCACGGAAGCGGAGTTCCACCGCATCGGCCGCGATTACGTGGACTGGTTCGCCAGCAGCCGCCCCGCCAAGGCCGATGAGCCGGTGCTGCTGCCCGGCCAGCCTGAGGCCCGCACCCGCGCCGATCGCCTCGCCCATGGGGTGCCGTTGCAGCCGGACACCTGGACCAGCCTGGTGCAGGCAGCCGCTTCGCTCGGGGTGTCGGCGCCGGCCTGACACGGTGGGGCGCCAGCACGGCCGGACCTTCTGCCGGAAATTGCCGGAGGCGGCCTTTCTCCGGGCCGGAGCGTTGAAGGCCGCCTCGCTTTCCTTGTTCCGGCCTTCCGGGAGTATGGCGGGCGGGCGCCAGGCCGTGCGCCGGCCGGTCTTCATCGGCGTCTGCCTGGTGATCGCGCTTGGGCTGCTGCTGCTGATGGGGCGGGTGCTGGCCCCCGGCGGTTGGACCGGATGGGAGGTGCTGCTGCTGCTGGCCTGGCTCGGCACCTTGCCATGGACCGCGTTGTGCGCGGGCAACGCGCTGATCGGCTTCGGGCTGCGGCTGGCCGGGCGGTCGCCCGCTTCGCTGGATGGCGCGCTGGCTGGGCCGCCGGATCGCAGCACCGCCATCATCCTGTGCCTGCGGCACGAGGACAGCGCCGCCGCGCTGCGCAACCTGGTTCCCCTGCTGGATGGGCTGGAGGCGGCGGGGGCGGGGCACCGCTTCACGCTCTGGCTGTTGTCCGATTCGCAGGAAGCGGCGGCGGTGGCGCGGGAGGAAGCGGCGGTGGCCGCCTTCGCCACCCTGCGGTCGCAGCGCCTGATCCCCGTGCGCTATCGCCGCCGGACGGTGAATCACGGCTTCAAGGCCGGCAACGTCATGGATTTCCTGGACCACCATGCCGCCGGCCATGACTACGCCCTGTGCCTCGACGCCGATTCCGAGATGACGGCGGCGGCGGTGCTGCGGCTGGTGGCGATGATGGAGGCCGATCCGCGCCTGGCCATCCTGCAGCCGCTGATCGCCGGCCGCCCGGCGGCCACCGCCTTCACCCGCATCTTCCAGTTCGGCATGCGCGCGGGCATGCGGGTCTGGGCCAGTGGCCAGGATTGGTGGCAGGGCGATGAGGGGCCCTATTGGGGCCACAACGCCCTGCTGCGCATCGCCCCGTTCCGCGACCATGCGCGGCTGGAGCCGCTGCCCGATGGCAGCCACATCCTGTCCCATGACCAGATCGAGGCGGTGCGGCTGCACGCCGCCGGATGGAAGGTGCGCTGCCTGCCGGATGATGCGGGAAGCCTTGAAGGCAACCCTCCCACCCTGCCGGACTTCCTGATCCGCGATCAGCGCTGGGGCGCGGGCAACATGCAGTACTGGGCGCTGTTGCGCCTGCCGGGACTGCGGCCGGTCGGGCGCTGGCAGTTGCTGCAGGCCATCCTGTTGTTCGCCTCCTCGCCGCTCTGGCTGGTGCTGCTGCTGGCGGCCGTGGGCAATGTGGCGACGGGCGGGGGGGCGGCCACGGAAGCCGCGGCGCTGGGCGCGCTGCTGCTGGCCAACTGGCTGGCCCTCTACGCGCCGAAGCTGCTGGGCTATGCCGAATTGCTGTTCTGGCCGTGGCGGGCCGCCGCCTATGGCGGCCGCCGGGCGGTGGCCCGCGGCGCCCTGGCGGAGCTTGTGTTCACCGCCTTCTGCGATCCGCTGGTCATGGCCGACAAGGCGCTGTTCCTGCTGCGCCTGCCTTTCGGGGCGCGGCCCGGATGGCTGCCGCAGAACCGCGACTCGCAGGGCGTGCGGTGGCGGGACGCGGCGCGCCTGCTTTGGCCGCAGGCGGTGCTGGGAGGGTTGAGCCTCGCGGGGCTCCTGGCGGGCGGTGGCACCGCCTGGCTTTGGGGCCTGCCCGTGGTGCTGCCCCTGCTGCTGGGCATTCCTTTCGCCGTGCTGACGGCGCATCCGGGGTTTTCCGGCCGGCTGCGGCGGGCCGGCCTGTGCCGCACGCCGGAGGAAGTGGGCTGAGGCCGGTTGGCATGAATTCACTTGAATGCCGGGGATGCCCGGCTATGACCCTGGAACGGGCAGCGGTCGCGCCGCCACCCGCCCGATGATCATGGAATACACGATGTCCCTTGAGGCTGCCCCTTCGTCTCGTCCCACTCTGCCGAAGGCGCCCACGGGAATTGCCGGCTTCGACGACATCACCGGAGGCGGGCTGCCGGCGGGCCGGCCTTCGCTGATCTGCGGCTCCGCCGGCAGCGGCAAGACCTTGTTCGCCACCACGTTCCTGGTGAACGGCACGACGCTGTTTGACGAGCCCGGCGTGTTCATGAGCTTCGAGGAGCGCAGCGAGGACCTGGCCGCCAATGTCGCCTCGCTGGGCTACAACCTGGACAAGCTGGTGGAGGATGGCCGCATCGCCATCGACCATGTCCAGGTGGACCGCTCCGACATCGAGGAGAATGGCGAATACGACCTGGAGGGGCTGTTCCTGCGCCTCGGCTTCGCCGTCGATTCGGTTGGCGCCAAGCGCGTCGTGCTGGACACCATCGAGACGCTGTTCAGCAGCTTCGACAACCAGGCCATCCTCCGCTCCGAGCTGCGCCGGCTGTTCGGCTGGATCAAGGATCGCGGCCTGTCCTGCATCATCACCGGGGAGCGCGGCGAAGGGCAGTTCACCCGCCAGGACCTTGAGGAATACGTGTCCGACTGCGTGGTGCTGCTGGACAACCGCGTGCATGAGCAGATCACCACCCGCCGCCTTCGCGTGGTGAAGTATCGCGGCTCGGCCCATGGCACCAACGAATACCCCTTCCTGATCGACGCGCAGGGCATCAGCGTGCTGCCGGTCACCGGCGCCGGATTGTCGCATGGCGTGTCGAGCGAGGTGGTGTCCACCGGCATCCCGGGGCTGGATGCGATGCTGGGGCAGGGCGGCTTCTTCCGCGGCACCTCCCTGCTGCTCACCGGCACGGCGGGCACCGGCAAGACGTCCTTTTCCTCGACCATGGTGAACGCCGCCTGCGAGCGCGGCGAGCGCTGCATGATGTTCGTGTTCGAGGAAAGCGCGGCGCAGGTGGTGCGCAACGCGCGCTCCATCGGGCTCGACCTGCAGCGCCATGCGGATGCCGGGCTGCTGCGCTTCGAGGCGGCGCGGCCCAGCCTGTACGGCCTGGAGATGCATCTGGCGCGCATGCACCGCGACGTGGAGGCGTTCGGGCCGCAGCTCGTGGTGATCGACCCGATCACCGCCTTCCGCGGGCCGGAGGCCGAGGTGCAGTCGGTGCTGCTGCGCATGGTGGACCTGCTGAAGGCGAGAGGCATCACCGGCATCTTCACCAGCCTGATGCATGGCGGCACCGGCGCGACCATCGATGCCGATGCCGATCTCGGCATGTCCTCGCTGATGGATGCCTGGGTGCGGCTGACGCATGAGGAGGCGAATGGCGAGATCAACCGCACCCTCTACATCATCAAGGCGCGGGGCATGAGCCATTCCAACCAAGTGCGGGAATACCAGATGAGCGAAGCCGGCATCGGGCTGATCGAGCCCTATATCGGGCCGGAAGGCGTGCTGACCGGCTCCGCCCGGCTCAGCCAGGTGGCGCGGGAACAGGCCGCCGCCCTGCGCCGCCAGCAGGAGATCGAGCGCCGCCGCCGGGAGATCGCCCGCCGCCGCGCCGCCGTGGACCGCCAGATCCAGGAGCTGCGCGCCGCGCTGGAAGCCGAGGAACAGGAGGTCACGCTGCTGCATCAACAGGATCAGGAGCGCGAATCCGCCCTGGCCCGCGACCGGCAGGCCATGGCCCGCCACCGGACCGCCGCGGAATGACGGCCCACAACATCGATCCGACGGCATCCGGGGAGGATGACGGCGTCTACCGCCTTCGCCTCTACGTCGCCGGGCAGACACCCAAATCCCTGACCGCCATGGCTAATCTGAAGCGGGTCTGCGAGCAGCACCTGGCCGGGCGCTACGAGATCGAGGTGATCGACCTGATGCAGAATCCGCGCCTGGCCGCGGGCGACCAGATCCTGGCCATCCCGACCCTGGTGCGGCGGCTTCCCGCCCCGCTGAAGCGCATCATCGGCGACCTGTCCAACACGGAGAAGGTGCTGGTCGGGCTCGATATCCGGTCGCAGACAGCGCAGCCGTGAGCGAGGCCGCGCCTTACCGGCTGCGCCTGTTCGTGGCCGGCAGCAGTGCCCGGTCGCAGGACATGATCCATGCGCTGCGGCGGACCTGCCGGCAGGGCCTGGGCCCGGCGACGGAGCTGGAGGTGGTGGACATCTTCCAGCAGCCCGACCTGGCGGAGCGGAATGGAGTGGTGGCCGCGCCCACCCTGGTGCGGCTTTCGCCGGCGCCGGTACGGCGGCTGGTGGGCGACCTGTCCGACCCGGAGCGGGTGCTGCGCGCCATGGCCCTGGGCCCCGGAGCCGCCTGATGCCTGAGCCCGATCTGGAGGCGGCGCTGCGCCGGCAGCTGCGGGAGCTGGAAGCGCGGCTGCAGGAAAGCGAGGACACGCTGGACGCGATCCGGCGGGGCGCCATCGATGCGCTGGTGGTCAGCGGCGGGCAGCAGCATCGCGTCTATACCCTGGAAAGCGCCGACCGCCCTTATCGCGTGCTGATCGAGCAGATGCGTGAGGGGGCGGTGACCCTGTCGCCCGACGGCACCATCCTTTACGGCAACCACCGCCTGTCGGAGATGCTGGAACTGCCGCAGGAGCAGGTGATCGGCCGCGATCTCGGCCTGTTCCTGCCGGAAGGCGAGCGTCCCGTCCTGGCCTGGCTGCTTCGGGAAGGCGGCCGTGGCGAGTTGACGCTGCGCGGCGCCCGGGGCGGCGAGATGCCGGTGGCGGCCTCGCTGGGCTGGCTGGCGGTCGAGGGGGAAGGCGCCGTGCTGTGCGGCGTGCTGTCCGACCTTTCGGCGCAGCGCGCGCACCTGCGCGAGGTTTCGCGCGCCAACGCCTTGCTGCGCGCCGAGATCGCCCAGCGCGAGGCCGCCGAGGCGGCATTGCGGCAAAGCCAGAAGATGGAAGCGGTCGGCCAGCTCACCGGCGGCATCGCGCATGACTTCAACAATTTGCTCACCGGCATCACCGGCAGCCTGGAGCTGATGCAGGAAGCGGTGCTGCGCGGGCGCATCGTCGGGCTGGAACGCTATGTCGCCTCGGCCATGGCCTCGGCCCACCGGGCCGCGGCGCTGACCCACCGGCTGCTGGCTTTTTCCCGGCGGCAGACCCTGGCGCCGCAGCCGCTGTCACCCAACAGGCTGGTGGAGGGCATGGCCGAGCTGCTGAGCCGCACCGTGGGCCCCGCCATCGCGCTGCGCACGGAGCTGGCCGACGATGCCGGCACCATTCTGTGCGATCCCAGCCAGATGGAGAACGCGCTGCTGAACCTCGCCATCAACGCGCGCGACGCCATGCCGGATGGCGGCACGCTGGTGATCGGCACCGCCAATGTTCTCGCCACGCCGGAAGCGTGCCGGGAAGCGGGAATGGCGCCGGGCCCCTGCGTCGCCCTGTTCGTGTCCGATACCGGCATCGGCATGTCGCCCGAAACGGCGGCGCGCGCCTTCGACCCCTTCTTCACCACCAAGCCGGCGGGGGAGGGAACCGGGCTCGGCCTGTCCATGATCTATGGCTTTGCGCGGCAATCGGGTGGGCAGGCGATGATCGAAAGCGCGCTGGGGCAGGGCACGACGGTGTGGCTCTACCTGCCCCGGCATGAGGGGATGGCGGAGGAAGCGCCGAAGGGCGCTGTTGCCACCCCGGCCGCCGGGCGCGGCGAAACCGTGCTGCTGGTGGATGATGAGGCGGTGATCCGCATGCTGATGGGCGAGGCGCTGCGCAAGCTGGGCTATGCCACGCTCGAAGCGGCGGATGGCCCCACGGCCCTGCGGCTGTTGCAGGGCGGTGAAAGGCTGGACCTGATGGTCACCGATCTTGGGCTGCCGGGCGGGCTGAACGGACGCGAACTGGCCGAGGCCGCGCGCCGGACACAGCCGGGGCTGAAGGTGCTGTTCATCACCGGCTTCGCCGAGGCGGCCGGGCTGGATGCGCGCGGCCTGGATGCCGGCACGGAGATGCTGCCCAAGCCCTTCTCCCTGGAGGCGTTAGCCACGCGCATCCGCGCCATGCTGGACCGGCCCCCGTCGCCGGCATGACCCGCGCCTGACGGGAGGCGCGGCGGCGCTATTCGTTGGAAAGAAACGTCCAGCCGGGCGGCGCGGGATAGTCCTGGGCCAGCACATGGCCCGTCAGCCCGTCCGGCGGCACGCCGTCCTGCCAAGCCCGGGGAAGTTCCCTGGCGGCCATCGCGAGGGTAGGCAGCGCCAACAGCACCAGGACGACGCACGCCGCCAGATCGGCCGGACCCATGGATTTCATTCTGGCCGCTCCCGGATGCTTTTGCTTGTCTGCGCATGAACGGCGGGCGGATGGCCGGAGTTGCCGCGCCTCCGCGCCCGCGGCATGGGAGGGGCGGCGCTCAGAAGCGCAGCACCATCAGGTGCTCGTCATGGTAGGTGCCGCCAATCTTCAGGGCGCGGGGCTCCAGCGCCCAGTCGGTGAAGCCGGCCCGCAGATACAGCGACCGGGCAGGCCCATTGCCACGCGTGACGGACAGCCGCACTTCCTCGACGACGCCGCGCGCATGGTCCAGCAGATGGCGCAGCATGGCCGGCGCCAGGCCGGTGCCGCGCGCCACGGGGCACAGATAAACGCCCCAGAGCAGGCCCTTGTGCCGCGACTTCGCCTTGTCCGGCACGGCCAGCGCCATCACCCCCGCCAGCTCTGGCCGGCCTTCCAGCCAGCCGCCGAAAATGGCGCCTTCGGCAAGGCGGCCGATGAAGACCTCCTCCGGCTGCGCCGCCTCCTCCTCCACGCTGCTGCCGAAGGCCTCGGGCTGCGCGGCCAGCGCTTCCAGCCGGATGGCGCGGAACGCCGCGGCATCCGCCACGCCGAGGCGGCGGATGCGGAAGCCCTCAGTCATCGCTGCGCCGCGCCAGCACCTCGCGCTTGCCGACATGGTTGGCAGGGCCGACGACGCCTTCCTTTTCCATCTGCTCGATCAGCTTGGCGGCGCGGTTGTAGCCGATGGAAAGGTGCCGCTGGATGAAGGAGGTGGAAGCCTTGCCTTCCCGCGTCACCAGCGCGACCGCCTGGTCGAACAGGCCCTTCTCGCCATCCGAGGCGCCGGCGATGCCGGACAGGCCGTTGTCGCCGCCATCCTCCTCGTCGGATTCGGTGACTTCCTCGATATAGGCGGGCTCGCCCTGCTCGCGCAGCCAGTCCACCACCCGCTCCACCTCGGCATCCGAGACAAAGGGGCCGTGCACGCGGGACACGCGGCCGCCGCCGGCCATGTGCAGCATGTCGCCCTGGCCAAGAAGCTGCTCGGCGCCCATCTCGCCCAGGATGGTGCGGCTGTCGATCTTCGACGTCACCTGGAAGGAGATGCGGGTCGGGAAGTTGGCCTTGATGGTGCCGGTGATGACGTCCACCGACGGCCGCTGCGTCGCCATGATCACGTGGATGCCGGCGGCCCGCGCCATCTGCGCCAGGCGCTGCACGGCGGCCTCGATCTCCTTGCCCGCGACGATCATCAGGTCGGCCATCTCGTCGATGACCACGACGATCATCGGCAGCGGCTCCAGCGCCAGGGGCTGGTCCTCGAAGACGGGCTTGCCGGTGTCGGGGTCGAAGCCGGTCTGCACGCGGCGGCTCAGCACCTCGCCGCGCGCCTGGGCGGCCTGCACCTTCTCGTTGTAGCCGCCGATGTTGCGGACGCCGAGCTGCGACATGGCGCGGTAGCGGCGCTCCATCTCCCGCACCGTCCATTTCAGCGCGCCGATCGCCTTGGTCGGCTCCGTCACCACCGGCGCCAGGAGATGCGGGATGCGGTCATAGACCGACAATTCCAGCATCTTGGGGTCGATCATGATGAAGCGGCACTCATCCGGGCTGAAGCGGTAGAGCAGCGACAGGATCATGGTGTTGATGCCGACCGACTTGCCCGAGCCGGTGGTGCCGGCGATCAGCAGATGCGGCATGCGGGCGAGGTCGGCGATCACCGGCGCGCCGCCGATGTCCTTGCCGAGCGCCAGCGGCAGCTTGCCGCTATGGCGGCCCCAATCCTCCGCCATCATCATCTCGGAGAAGAACACCATCTCCCGCTTGGCGTTCGGCAATTCAATGCCGATCACGTTGCGGCCCGGCACGGTGGCGATGCGCACGGCGACCACGCTCATGGAGCGGGCGATGTCGTCGGCCAGGCCGATGACGCGGGCGGATTTGGTGCCGGGCGCCGGCTCCAGCTCATACAGCGTCACCACCGGGCCGGGGCGGATCTCCACGATGCGGCCGCGCACGCCGTAATCCTCCAGCACGGATTCCAGAAGGCGGGCATTGTTCTGCAACGCTTCCTCGGACGGGCCGGCGGCGCGGCGCGCCGGCGGCGGCGCCAGCAGATCGAGCGGCGGGAACTGGAAGGGCGTCGGCTCCCGCGCCGGCTGCGGCCTGGGGCGGGATGGCGGCACGCGGTCCAGCATGCGCGGCGCTTCGGGCGCGGCGGCGGCCTGCCGGACGCGCGGCGGCTCCGGCGCCAGCAGCGGGCCGTCATCCGCCATGTCCTCGTCCTCGTCCGCTTCCGCGGCGCCGAGGTCGGGCAGGTCATGCCGGGCGTCGCGCACGGGCGGCGGCGGCGCGGCCTCGCGCGCCAGGCGGCCGATGGAGGGCTCGGCGCGGCGCTCGCCGGGCGCATGCAGCACCGGGGCGCGCCGCTCGCGGCGAGGGGGGGGTTCCGGCGCCGGGCCGGCCTCGCCCATCGCCTCGTCGGCGGCGCGCAGCATGGCGGCCAGCTGCGGGGAAGGGGCCTCGCCCCGGCGGTTCAGCAGCCCGCCCACGGCATCGCCCACCGCCAGGAAGGGGCGCGCCAGACGGGTGGCGACGCTGGGGCCGGCTTCCTCGGCCTCGTCCTCGGGCTCCGGCTGCCAGCGGGGCGCGGGCTGCGGCTTCGGGGCGGAACTGCGGGCGAAAAGCCGGGAGGTCAGGCTGACGCCGCCGCGCGCGGCGCCGCCGGCGGCGCGCCCGGCCTGCCGGCCCGCCTGCCGCCACACCATCAAGGGCACCGCCAGGGCCGCGAAGGACAGCCAGCCCGCCAGCGCGATGATCACCACCTGCGCCACAACCATGCCGAAGGGGCCGAAAATGGCGCTGCCGGTGCCCTGAACAGCCTGCGCGATCAGGATTCCCATGGCGCCGCCCGGACCGGTGGCGGCGGGCATGCCGGCCGGCAGGGGCGCCAGCGCCAGGGCGGCGCTCAGCATCGGCACGGCGGCCAGCACGGCGGCGACACGGCCGGGGAAGGGCGCCAAGCCCCGATGCGTCGCCAGCCGCCACGCCCAGCCCAGCGATACGCCAACCGGCAGCAGCGCCGCCCAGCCAAAGGCCTGCAGCAGCAGGTCCGCGGTGACCGCGCCGGCCGGACCGGCCAGGTTGGTCGGCGCCCGCGTGGTGGCGGTTGAGAGCGACGGATCGGCGGGATTGTAGCTGACCAGCGCCACAAGAAGCGCCAGGCCGGCCAGCCCGAGCACCAGCCCGGCCATTTCCGCTGCGCGGCGCCGCAGGAGGTTCAGGACAGCGGGCGAGGCGAAGCGGCGCGCTGCGCTGCCGCGCTCCGGTTGAGGCGGGGTGCGGGAAGATGAACGACGATCGGCAAGGGCGCGCGACATTGGCCTCAACATGGTTGTTGCTGAGTGAGGCCGGTAAGCTAACACGGCAAAGGCTTGGAACAGAAGGAAAGTCATGCGGGAAATATCCCGCATGGCTCTCCCTCCGGGGGTGGACTGGCGCTTCAGCTCCCGCCGGGCAGGATCCGACTCGCGACCTGGCGCGCCGTGTTGCCGAGCACCGAGCCCAGTTCCGGCTCGCCAAACATGCTGCTCAGGAAAGCCTGCGCCTGCTTCAGGGTGATGTGCGGTGGCAGCGGCGGCACATTGGGATCGGTGCGGACATCGAGCACCACGGGGATGTCGGAAGCCAGCGCCTCGTCCCAGGCGGCGCCGAGCAGCTCCGGATCGTCCACGGCGATGCCGCGCAGTCCGGCCAGCTCGGCCATGCGGGCATAGGAGAATTCCGGCAGGCTTTGCGAGCCTAGGAATTTGGGGTCGCCATTCATCACCCGCTGTTCCCAGGTGACCTGGTTGAGGTCGCGGTTGTTCAGCACCAGCACGGCGAATCGGGGGCTGGCCCAGTCCCGCCAATAGCGGCTGACGGTCAGCAGCTCGTTCATGCCGTTCATCTGCATGGCGCCGTCGCCGCAGATGGCGAGCACGGGGCGGTCGGGATAGGCGAATTTCGCCGCGATGGCGTAGGGCATGCCCGAGCCCATGCTGGCCAGCCCGCCGGACAGCGTCGCCATCATGCCCCGGCGCAGCTTCAGGTCCCGCGCATACCAGTTGGTTGAGGAGCCGGAATCGGCGCCGATGATGACATCGTCGGGCAGGCGCTTCGACAGCTCGGTGAAGACGCGCTGCGGGTTGACCGGCTCGGCGCTGGCCATGGCGCGCTTTTCGGTCAGGCGCCACCAATCCCCGGTCCAGCCGGCGATGCGCTCCCGCCAGCGGCCCTTCTCCTTGGGTTGCAACAGCGGCAGCAGGGCGCGCAGCGTGGCGGCGGCATCGCCGGTGAGGTTCACCTCCATCGGGTAGCGCAGGCTGAGCATGGCCGGGTTGCGGTCGATCTGCACGCCGCGCGCCGCGCCTTCCTTGGGCAGGAACTCGGAATACGGGAAGCCGGAGCCGACCATCAGCAGCGTGTCGCATTCCTGCATCAGCTTCCAGGACGGCTCGGTGCCGAGCAGGCCGATGGAGCCGGTCACCCAGGGCAGGTCATCCGGCACGGCGGCCTTGCCGAGCAGCGCCTTGGCGATGCCCGCCTCCAGCACGCCGGCCACCGACAGCACCTCCTCGGTGGCGCCCAGGGCGCCGGCGCCCACCAGCATGGCCACCTTCTGGCCAGCGTTCAGCACCTCGGCCGCCTGCCGCAGCGTCGCGTCCTCCGGCACCAGGCGCGGCTCGGCATAGCCGACGCCGCTGTGAATGGTGCCATGGGCGTGCGGCGGGGTTTCCACCGCCGGCAGGTCCTGGATGTCGTTGGGCAGGATGATGCAGGCGATCTCCCGCCGGCCCATGGCGATGCGCATGGCGCGGTCGATCAGGTGGCGGATCTGCTCCGGCACGCTGGCCTGCTGCACGAAGCCGCACACGTCGCGGAACAGCGCGGACAGGTCCACTTCCTGCTGGTAATGGCCACCCAGCGCGGCGCGGGCCTGCTGGCCGACAATGGCCAGCACCGGCATGTGGTCGGCCTTGGCATCGTAGAGGCCGTTCAGCAGGTGGATGGCGCCGGGGCCGGAGGTGGCGAGGCAGACCCCCACCTCCCCCGTGTACTTGGAATGGGCCCCGGCCATGAAGGCGGCCATTTCCTCATGCCGGGCCTGGACGAAATGGATGTTGTCCCTGGCGCGGTCGAGCGCGCCGATCAGCCCGTTGATGCCATCCCCCGGATAGCCATAGACCCGCTTCACGCCCCATTGGCCAAGACGCTCCCAGACGAAATCCGCGACGGTCTTGGCCATGGGAAACTCCCTTCAGCGTGGTGGGGCGATGCCCGAACCAACGCCGAAGGGGGAGGGATGTTGCCTGCCTATTCGGCGGGCGCGAGCCCCTGCGCCCGGTTGGACTGGATGCGCTGCTTGCGCTGGCCGAGCTGCTGGTCGGCGATCACGCCGAGCAGGATCACGCCCCCCATCACCGCGAAGTTCAGCGAGGACGGGATGCCCAGGATGTTCACCAGGTTCTGCAGGATCTGCAGCAGCACCGTGCCCAGCACGATGCCGAGGACGCTGCCTTCCCCGCCGCGCAGCGAGCAGCCGCCCAGCACCGCCGCGGCGATGGCGTAAAGCTCGTAGAAATTGCCGAAGGAGGAAGGCGAGACGGAGGAGGTGTAGAACACCAGCAGCACGCCGGCGAGCCCGGCCAGGGCGCCGCCCAGGACATAGGCGCCGGTGATCACCGCATCGGTGTTGATGCCGGAATAGCGCGCCGCCTCCTCGTTGCGGCCGACGGCGTAAAGATAGCGGCCGAACACCGTCCGGTGCAGCACCACCGCCATGATGAGGGCCACCACAACCATGATGATGAAGGGGTTGGGAATGCCGAAGGAGCGGCCGGCCGCCAGCCAGGAAACCGTGTCGATGTCGCCCGCATAGCCGAAGCCGCTGGTGGAATCCTGCGTGTAGTAGCGGGCGATGCCGCGATAGATCAGCAGGCCGCACAGCGTCACCACGAAGGGCTGCAGCTTCAGCCGGGTGACCAGAAGGCCGTGCAGCAGCCCCAGCACCAGACCGACGCCGATCACCGCCAGCACCGCCAGTGGCCAGAACAGCTCGAAATTCACCAGCAGGTCCACCAGGATCACGCCCAGCAGGGCGAACATCGAGCCCACCGACAGGTCGATGCCGCCGGTGATGATGATCAGCCCCTGGCCGATGGCGAAGATGCCGAACAGGCCGATCAGGTTGGCCATGTTCAGCAGGTTCACCCCGGACAGGAAAAGCGGGTTCAGCGCCGCGGTGATGCCGCCGATCACGATCAGCAGCAGGGCCAGGCCCAGTTCCTTCTTGCTCATGCGTGCGTTTCCTCCGCCTCCTGCCGCGTGCCGCCGATGGCGAGCCGCAGCACCGCCTGCTCGCTGAAGCCGGATCGGTCCAGCCCGCCGCTGATGCGCCCCTCATGCATCACCACGATGCGGTCGCTGACGCCCAGCACCTCCTCCATGTCGGAGGAGATCATCAGGATGGCGACGCCATGGTCCGACAGGGCGCGCATCAGCGCGTAGATCTCGCCCTTGGCGCCGACATCGATGCCGCGCGTCGGCTCGTCGAACAGGATCACCCTGGGCGCCATGGACAGCCATTTGCCCAGCACCACCTTCTGCTGGTTGCCGCCGGACAGGGTGCTGGCCCTGACCCCGCAATCCGGCGCCTTGATGCGCAGCCCCTGCCGCTGCTTCTCGGCCGCCGCGCGCTCCAGCCGGTGCATCAGCAGGCCGCCACGCGTGTAATCCGCGGCGTTGGCCAGCGTGACGTTCTGGGTGATGGGCATGTCGAGCACCAGCCCCGCCCTTTTGCGGTCCTCCGGCGCCAGGTAGATGCCGGCGGCCACCGCGTCCCGCGGGCCGCGCAGCGCGAGGGGGCGGCCATCCAGCCGGATTTCCCCGGCGAGGGGCGGGTCGATGCCGAACAGGGTGCGCGCCAGCGAGGTGCGCCCGGCGCCCACCAGCCCGGCGAGGCCCAGGATCTCGCCGGGCCGGATATGCAGGTCCACCTGGCGTGCCGGAAAGGCGGAAGTCACCAGGCCGCGCACCTCCAGCCCGCCCTCGCCGGGCGGATTGGTGGGCGGGGCATAGAGCGAGCGCAATTCGCGCCCGATCATCAGCCGGATCATGGTGCCATGGGCGATGTCCTCGCGCTGCAGCGCGCCCACCATCCGACCGTCACGCAGGCAGACCACGCGGTCGGCGCAATCGATGATCTCGCCCAGGCGGTGGGTGATGTAGATCAGCCCCACGCCGCCGGCGCGCAGCTCCTTCACCACCGACAGGAGGCGCGCCGTTTCGGACAGCGTCAGGGAGGAGGTCGGCTCGTCGAGGATGATGATGCGGGCCTCGGCCGCCAGGGCTCGGGCGATCTCCACCAATTGCCGCTGCGCGATGGACAGCTCGGCCACCGGGGTGTCCGGCGTGAAGTCGGCGCCGAGCCGCCGCAGGATCGGCGCCACCTTCTCGCGCGCCGCGCGGCGGTCGAACAGCCGCAAGGGGCCGCCGCGCAGCGGCTCCCGGCCGAACAGGACGTTGCCGGCGACATCGAGATTGTCGAACAGGCTGAGTTCCTGGTGGACAAAGGCAATGCCCGCCCGGGTCGCCGCCGGCACGTCCCACGATGCCTGCAGCTGGCCATCGATGCGGATCGTGCCCTCGCTGGACGGCACGACGCCGCCCAGCACCTTCATCAGTGTGGACTTGCCGGCGCCGTTCTCGCCGATCAGCCCCAGCACCTCACCCCGTTCGAGTCGCAGGCTGACGCCATCCAGCGCCCGCACGCCGGGATAGGTCTTGCCGATCCCGTCCAGCTCCAGCAGCGGTGCCATGCGGCGTCAGGCCCCCCGAAGGAGGTCCCGCATCTGCTTCTGGAATTCGGCGACGTTGGATTTGTCGATGATCCGCGTCGGGATGATGATCTGCTTGTTGGGCGGAATGAAGGAGCGGTCGCCGTTCAGCACCTTCACCATGCCCACCATGCTCTGATAGCCGAACTCGAAGGGCTGCTGCACCACGGTGGATTCGATGGTGCCGTCGGCGATCCCGCGCAGCGTCAGCGCGTCCTCGTCGAAGCCGACGATCTTGACCTTGCCATCGCGCCCCGCGCCCTTCACCGCCTGGTAGATCTGCGGCGTGTTGTAGGCCCAGAGCCCGACCAGAAGGTTGATGTCGGCATAGCGCGCCAGCGTGTCCTCCACGTTGCGCTTGGCACGGGCGATGTCGCTTTCATCCGTGCGGATGTCGATGATGTTGATCTCGCCGCCCTGCAGCTCCTCGCGGATGCCCTGCACGCGTTCGCGCGCATTGTCGGCATCCATGGTGCCGACGAACAGCATCGCCTTGCCACCCTGCGGCAGCGCCTTCTTCATCTGCTTGCCGGCCTCGCGCCCCGCGGCGACGTTGTCGGTGCCGATGTAGACGAGGCGGTTGCTGTTCGGCGCGTCGCTGTCCGAGGTGAACAGGATCGACTGCGACGCGACACGGTTCAGCGTTTCGGTCGAATTGGCGGG
Source organism: Teichococcus oryzae (assembly GCF_008386565.1). Lineage (GTDB taxonomy): Bacteria > Pseudomonadota > Alphaproteobacteria > Acetobacterales > Acetobacteraceae > Pseudoroseomonas > Pseudoroseomonas oryzae. The sequence continues at coordinate 28,274 of NZ_VUKA01000001.1, forward strand.
ATTGATCGGCGAGATGGCGATGCCGGCGACACGCCGCGCCAGCAACTCGTCTATGATGCGCCGCTGCTCGGCGGCGCTGGCCTGACCGGGCACGATCATTTCCATGGCGAAGTCGGGATGCTCGCGATTGGCCTTCTCGATGCCGCGGCGGCAGATGGTCCAGAAATCGGCCGAGACGTTGACCACGAAGGCCAGGCTCCGCTTCTCCTGCGCTGCCCCCGCCCGGGGCAGCGCAGCCAGGGCAAGCGCGGCCGGGGCCGCCAGCAATGAACGCCGTTGCATGTCGAGTTCCTCCCTGCGGGCCCTGTTCCGGGCCTTAAGCCCTGAACAGGGCCGTTGCGTGGAAGGCTAGCAGATGCCTTCCGCGTCGCACCGGATCACGGCGGGGCTGCACGAAGCTGTGATGTGGATGAAATCAGGTCCATCCGCCATCAACCACGAATTCCTGCGCCGAACACATGGACGATGCGCCGGAGGCCAGGAACAGGGCCATGTCGGCGATGTGCTGCGGCCGCACGCGCCCGGCCAGGGCCTGCCCGGCATCGATCTCGCGCTCCGCCTCGGGCGTGACCCAGAGCTTGAGCTGGCGCTCCGTCATCACCCAGCCCGGCACCAGCGTGTTGACGCGGATGTTCTGCTTGCCGAAGTCGCGCGCCAGGCCGCGCGTCAGGCCCTGCATCGAAGCCTTGGCCATTGTGTAGGCCGGCATCCCGCCCTGCCGCAGCTTCCATGACACCGAGCCGAAATTGATGATCGAGCCGCCGCCGGCACGCTGCATCATCGGGATCACCGCCTGGGCGGCGAAGAAGACGGGGCGCATGTTCACGGCGATGCGGTCGTCCCAGTATTCCACGGTGACGCGCTCCACCGCGTGGCGCTCGTCATGGGCGGCGTTGTTGAGCAGCACGGTGATGTCGCCATGTGCCTCGGCGGCGCGGCGGACCGAGTCGCGCAGCGCCTCGATGTCGCGCAGGTCGCAGAACAGGAACAGCGGCTTGTGCCGTGCGCCTTCCGCCGCGATGCTTTCGGCCAAGGCTTCGCTTTCCTCGCGGGCGATGTCCACAAAGGCGACCTTGCTGCCCTGGGCGGCAAAGGCGCGGGTCAGGGCGGCGCCGATGCCGCTGCCGCCGCCGGTGATGAAGATGCTGCGCCCGGCCAGATCTGGGTAGATGGCGTTTTGTTCCATTGGCGGCTTTCCTTTTTGCCTCGGGCACCGTCGGATGCGCCGCCAGGGTGAGCTTGTTGGGAAGGCGGCACAATGGCGGCGTGATGCGGGATGCCGGCTCAAAGAAGGAAGGGCAGCGGAGCCGTGGCGGGGATGGCGGGCACTTCGCCATTGTCCAGGAGCGGGACGCCGCAGCGGAGCAGGTAATCCGCCACCGCATCGGCTTCCGCGGCTGGCCGCGTCGCGTCGGCGGCATCACCGTGCGGCACGAAGATCAATGTTTCGAAGCGGGCACGGGTGAGCAGCACGCGATAGGTGTTGCGGATGTGGTGCTGGCTGGCCGGGCTGCCGACCCGTTGCCAAGCGTGGCCAACGAAGCGGCGCGCCCGCCATTGTCCCCCGTGCCGGATGAAGTCGCCGCCCCAGGCGAGGCCCACCCAGTCGAGTTCCAGGCCCTGGCAGGCATATTCGGTGGCGCAGACTTCCAGCGCATCGGAGGCGCGGACATCCGGCCAGCGGCGCAGAAACCAGTTCACCACCTCCGCATCCGCGCCGTGCAGCTGCGCCCCCAGCCCTTCCGCCCGCAACCGTTTCGCCTTGGCCGAACAAACCAACCCCGCGCGCCGCAGGCCACGTGCCCGCTGGCGCAGGGCTGCCCTCAGGGCGCCGAGGTCGCGGGTCAGTCGGAAGGGTAGTCCGCCGCGCGCGGCAATGGCGGCGGCATCCGCGGCGCGGTCGGTCAGCACGGCATCCACCCAATCCGCCGCGGCGGCGTAGTGGACAGCGCGCAGCGGCAAGGTGAGGTCCAGGTCGGGGTCCAGCCGCAACCAGGATGGATGGCCCTGGGCCAGGCGTTGCACGGGCTCGGCGGCGTCCAGCGCGCGGGGTGCCGCCACGGCCTGCCATGCCCCTCCGCTGTTGGCGATGACCGCGCCCCATTCCGCCAGCCCGGCTTCGCCCGTGTTGATTTCCTGCCCATTGCCGATCAGCGCCACGATGACCGACCAGTCCGGCACTCGGTGCATGATCTCCAGCATGTGGGCTGGCTCGGACAGGCTGAGGATCGAGCTCCGGCGTTGCGTGTCCCGCCCGGCCTGCGCGGCATCCCAGGCGCGCTGGGCTTCATCGAAGATCACCACGTGTTCGGCCGGTGCCTCATCAGGGGCGCGAACATGATGTTCCAGGAAGCGGTGGACGTTTTGCAGCACCGCGCGCGCCTCGCGCCGGGGTTGCCGGCCCGTCCGGCCCTGGCGCTGCCGCGCATCCTGTTCCAGGGCGCCGCGCAGCACCGCCACCAGCGGCGCGTTCCCGGTCAGGAACGCCGCGCCGATCTCCGCATGCGTGCCGAAGGCCAGGTTCAGCCCGCACAGGGTCTTGCCGGCGCCCGGCACGCCGGTCACGAACACGACGCAGCGCTCCCGCCGTGCCGAGGCCGTGGCGATGGCGCGGCGGATCGCATCCGTGGTGCGGCCGAGATTGAGGGCATCCGCCCGGGCGGTGGCGATGGCCTCCACCTCATGGCGGTCGAACAGCCGCCGGGCCGCATCGATGATCGTTGGCACCGGCCGGTACGGCGCCGCGGCCCAGGCCGCAGGGTCGAGGAGCCGCGGCGGTTCCGGAATGGCGGATTGGATATTCCGCAGCAATGGCCCCAATCCGGCGGCGTTGCTGCGCAGAACCGGCGTGACGGCGTGGAAGATCGGCCATTGATTGGCGGGCGGCGGCGCGGCGCTGGCCAGAAGAACCGGCACCACGGGGCAGCAGCGGCTGCCGGCATGGAAATCATGCAGGTCGAGCGCGTAATCCTCGGCCTGCGCCAGATCGGCGGCGGTGAAGCCGCCGGCGCCATGCTTGTATTCCAGAACCACCACGGCACGATCGGTCAGGATCACCGCATCGATGCGCTTCTCGAGCCGGAGCAGGTCGCATTCCAGCAGAACGGTCCAGCCTTCACCGCCTGCCATCGGCAATGCCTGTTGCAGCAGCGCCACCAGGCCAAGCCAGCTTTCGCGCTGCGCCCGTTGCAGTTCCGACATCTGGCCCGCCTGGGCGAAAGCCAGCCGCCCCGCCCAATGATCGGCCGGCTGGGCCAACAGTTCCGCGCCGGTGGTGGAAACCCATGCCTTCATGCGATGCGGCCTAGCGGGCGATCCGGGCATCGGCGACGGCACCGTTCCGCCGCCCTGGCCAGGTTGCCAGACCAATGCTGCCCAGCATCAGCGCGAAGCCCAGGCCGTGCAGCGGCTGGAAGGCCTCGCCCAGCAGCGCCACCGCGACCACCGCCGCTGCCGCGGGCAGCAGCGCGGTGAACACGCCCGCCACCCCGGCCGGCGCCCGCTTCAGCCCTTGGTACCAGAGCAGCAGGCACAGCACCGAAGCCGTCAGGCTGTGGAACAGCAGCAATCCGGCGATCCCCGGCTGCCACAATCCGGCTGCGGCTCCCAGCGCCGGCAGGCAGAGGGGCAATGCCATCAGCGTGCTGAAAACCTGCATCCAGAAGGAGGCGGTGATCACCGGCACCCGGCCGACGACGCGCTTGGCCAGGAGCACGTAGCCGGCCTCCCCGCACACCGCCAGGAACACCAGAGCATTGCCGATGAGGCTGCCGCCGCCGGAATCATCGCCCGAGGCCAGCCGTGCCAGGGTGATGGCGCCCATGCCGATAGCGGCCAGACCGGCCGCCAGCCAATGGCGCGGCGCCAGCCGCTCGCGCAGGAACAGCGCCGAGCCGAGCGCGATCACCGCGGGCAGGGTGGCCAGCACCAGCCCGGCCTCCAGCGCCGTGGTATGGCGCAGGCCGGCGAGCAGCGCCGCGTTGTAGAGCAGCGTGCCGACCAGCGCCTGCGCCGCCAGGTTGCGCAGCATCGGCCCTGACGGGCGCACCCGCCCATCCACCAGGCGCGCCAGCGGCCACAACACCACGCAGGCCAGAAGGCAGCGCAGCGCGACGATCATGATGATGGGCAGGGCTTCCGCCAGAAGCTTGGCCACCGCGACATTGGCGCCGACCAGGGCCATGGCGGTGGCCAGCTGAAGGTAAGCGAGCGGCATGCGCGGCAAGGGCTCCCAGGGCCAGCGCAGCATGTCAGACCGGCGCCTTCCGCGCCATGCGGGGAGGGCGCAAAAAGGCCGGGGGATCGCTCCCCCGGCAGGATCGTCAGGGCAGGAGGAAGGCGGGAGGTCAGTGGTCCATCTGATCGTCGCGATAGGCCGTGCTGGGCGTCGGCACGGCGGCGGCATCGGCCACGGCCTTAAGCCCGCGCCCGGCGGGCGCGGTGGGCGGCTCGGTGGCCCAGGAATGGCTGTGCACCAGGCCGTCGTCGTAATCATGCTCGTGGGTCATGGTCGTTCTCCGGTTCGGTGTTGTTATTCGGCCGCCACGGCGGGCGCCGCGGGCACGTGGTTGTCGTGGAACTGCGCGGCCTCGGTGCTGTGCGCCAGCGCCGTGGTCGATGAGGTGCCGCCCGAGGCCGCCGTGGCCACGGCATCGAAATAGCCGACGCCGACCTCGCGCTGGTGGCGCGTCGCGGTGTAGCCATCGGCTTCCGCGGCGAACTCCGCCTGCTGCAGCTCGGAATAGGCGGCCATGCCGCGTTCCTTGTAGCCGCGCGCCAGCTGGAACATCGAATAGTTCAGCGAATGGAAGCCGGCCAGGGTGATGAACTGGAACTTGTAGCCCATGGCGCCGATCTCGCGCTGGAACTTCGCCGCCGCGTCCTCCCCCATCTTGCGCTTCCAGTTGAAGCTCGGCGAGCAGTTATAGGCCAGCAGCTTGCCCGGGAATTCCTTGTGCACGGCTTCGGCGAAGGCGCGCGCATCGTCGAGGTCGGGGTCGGAGGTTTCCCACCACAGCAGATCGGCATAGGGCGCGTAGGCGAGGGAGCGCGCGATCGCGTAATCCTTGCCGACGCCGGGCTTGATGCGGAAGAAGCCTTCCGCGGTGCGCTCGCCGCTGATGAAGGGGCGGTCGCGCTCATCCACGTCGGCGGTGAGCAATTGCGCGCTTTCGGCATCGGTGCGGCACAGCAGAACGGTGGAAACGCCTTCCACATCGGCGGCGAGGCGCGCCGCGTTCAGCGTGCGGATATGCTGCGAAATCGGCACCAACACCTTGCCACCGAGATGGCCGCATTTCTTTTCCGACGCCAGCTGGTCCTCGAAATGCACGCCGGCGGCACCCGCCTCGATCATGGCGCGCATCAGTTCATAAGCGTTCAGCGCGCCGCCGAAGCCGGCCTCGGCATCGGCGATCACCGGCGCCATCCAGTGCGTGGCGTCGCCCTTTCCTTCCATGTGGGCGATCTGGTCGGCGCGGCGCAGCGCGTTGTTGATGCGCGTCACCACCTGGGGCACCGAGTTCACCGGATACAGCGACTGGTCCGGATACATGGTGGCCGCCGTGTTGGCATCCGCCGCCACCTGCCAGCCCGAAAGGTAGATCGCCTTCAGCCCGGCCTTCACCTGCTGCAGCGCCTGGTTGCCGGTGAGCGCGCCCAGCGTGTTCACATAAGGCTCGCTGTGCAGCAGCTGCCACAGCCGCCGGGCCCCCATCTCGGCCAGGGTGTGCTTGACGCGGAAGGAGCCGGCCAGCTTCTCGACATCGGCGGGCGTGTAGTCGCGGCGGATGCCGGTGAAGCGCTCACCGCCAGGGGCGGCGGACAGGCCTTCCGGGGCGGTGTTGATTTCGGGGCGCATGGTGTCTCCGTTTCCGTGTTGCGCGGCTGTGTTGCTCGCCGCCCATGCGTCAATAATTCACATTGCGGGCGCACAGTTCATCCCGCAATCTTCCGACGTTGCTGCAACAAGGTGTGGATCTTCACCGAGGCGGCCGTAAATTTGTAAAGAGTGTAAAGATGGCTCGACCCTTGATCGGCCGCACCATCCGGCGGCTGCGCCAGGACCAGAAGCTGACGCAGCAGGCGCTGGCGGCGCGGCTGGGCATTTCCGCCAGCTACCTGAACCTGATCGAGCACGACCAGCGCGGCGTCACCGCTTCCCTGCTGATCAAGCTCGGGCACAGCCTGCAGGTGGATCTGGCGGCGCTGTCCGGCAGCGAGGAACGGCAGACCGAGAACCATCTGCGCGAGGTGTTCCGCGACCCGGCCCTCGGCCTGGATCCGGTGGCGGAGGAGGAAGTGCAGGCCCTGGCCGGCAGCGCGCCCAACGCGGCGCGCGCGGTGCTGGCGCTGTACCGCGCCTGGCGCGTGGCGCGGGAAGATTCCAGCGGCATCGCCCTGCCCAGCGGCCGGCTGATGATGCTGCCCTCCGAGGAGGCGCGCGACTTCTTCGGCAACCACGCCAACCATTTCGCCTCGCTGGAGGCGGTGGCGGAAGCCATCGGCCGCGAGCTCGGCGCCGCGCCGGCCGAGCTGAACCACGCCATCGCCGAGCGCCTGCGCCACCGCCATGCGGTGCATGTGCGCGTCGGCCCGCTGGAAGGGGCCTTGCGCCGCTACGATCCCGCCAGCCGCGTGCTGGACCTGTCGGAGTTCCTGCCGCGTGAAAGCCGCGGCTTCCAGATGGCGTTCCAGCTGATGCTGCTGGAAGCGCGGGAGGCGGTGGAAGCCTTGCTCGATCCCGTGCCCAGCACGCAGGAAGCGGCGGCGCTGATCCGCATCGGCCTGCTGAACTATGCCGCCGGCGCGTTGCTGATGCCCTATGCGGCGTTTCTCGCTGCCGCCGCCACGCTGCGCCACGACCTCGACCTGCTGGCGGCGCGCTTCGGCGTGTCCTTCGAGCAGGTGGCGCACCGGCTTTCCACCTTGCAGCGCGATGGCGCGCGCGGCGTGCCGTTCTTCTTCCTGCGCGTCGATCCTGCCGGCAATGTGGACAAGCGCTTTTCCGCCGCCGGCTTTCCTTTCGCCCGCTTCGGCGGTTCCTGCCCGCGCTGGATTCCGCACACCGCCTTCGCGACGCCGGGCGTGATGCGGGTGCAGCTGGCCGAGCTTCCGGATGGCGCCGCCTTTCTGTGCTTCGCGCGCACCGTCACCGGCCCGGCATTGCGCTGGGGCGAGCCGCTGCCGGTGCATGTGATCGCCATGGGCTGCGACATCGGCCGGGCGGCGGAGGTGGTGTATGCCGATGGCCTCGACGCGGCGCGGGCCCGCACCGGCATCGGCCTGTCCTGCCGCCTTTGCGACCGGGAGGATTGCCGCTCCCGCGCCTTTCCGCCGATGGAACACCGCCTGGCGCTGGACCCGCTGGTGGAAAGCGCCGCGCCCTGGCGCTTCAACAAGCCCGGACACTGAAGGCGCCGCATCGCGGCCCCTGTCTTGACCTGCGCGCGGAAAGCCGCCCCCATGCGGGAATGACCAAGATCCTTCCCGGGGAGCATTCCGCTCCCTATCACGACCTGATCGACATCCATCTGGAGGAATGGCGCGACGGCTTCGCCCGCCTCTATTGCAACATCGCCCAGAAGCACATGAACCGCAGCAACATCGTCCATGGTGGGGTGCTGCTGTCGATGATCGACCAGGCGGCGGGCTATGCCGGCCTGTGGTGCAGCGTGCCGGGCAACACCCGCAAGGCCGTCACCATCGATCTCGATTGCCGCTTCACCGGCCAGGTGAAGGGCGGCCGCGTCGTCGCCGAGGCGAAGCTGGTGTCGCGCGGCCGCAACATCTTCTTCGTGCGGACCGAGGTGTTCGACGAGGCCGGCACCCTGGTGGCCTTCGGCGCCTCCACGCATCGCTGGCGCGCCGGCAGCGAAACGGTGGAAGGCAGCCCGGCGGCGGAGGCCTGAGCGGCCTGCGGGGCCGGGAGAACGCCCCCCGGGCGGGCACCGGCCTTTGCTCAACTTCCCCGCAAAAACAACGGCCCGCCAGGATGGCAGGCCGTTCCTTGAAGCATCAGGCCCATTGCCGGCAAGGTGAATCCCGGATCGCGATGCGCCCCTCCGGGTTCCGTCCGGCTTTCCGGCTCAGCGGAAGCGCCAATCCTCCGCATCCCCCGACGGCATTTCCGCCACGGCGTCGCTCACCACCACCGACAGCAGCTCGGCCGGGGTCGTGCCCAGGGCGGTGGCGGTCTGCGCGATGGCTTCGGCGAGTTCGTCCGGCAACTCGATCGTCATTTCGGTCATGGAGGTCCGCTTCCTGATTCCTGCAGGACGAGAACGCCGGGGGCGGGGCTTGGATGCGCCAAAGGCCGAGGATTTGCAGGAGGTCAGCCGGGCAGCCGGGCCTGTTCCATCCGTTGCCAGCCGCAAAGCAGCTCGCGGTTGCCGCGCCGGAAAGCGAAAAGGTTGCCGCCGCCCTGTCCGGGCTGGTCGGCGTCGCGGCCGATCGGGCGCTTCATGAGGTGGCACAGCAGCAGCGCCCCCACCGCGCCATGCGCCACGATCAGTATGTCCCCTGGCAGGATGTCCCCTGGCAGGATGTTGCCCGGCGGTGCCTCCAGGGCCTGCTCCACCGCCGCGAGCATGCGGGCCTGGGCATCCACGGCGCGTTCCCATCCACAGACGGACAGTTCGGGCTGCGCGAAGAAGGCGTCGGCCACCCGCTCGAACTCCGCCTGCGGCAGAAATCCGGTGGCGGAGCGGTCATTCTCGCCCAGTCCGGGGATCACCCGCACCTCCAGCCCGAGATGCGCCGCGACCACCCCGGCGGCATCGCGCGCCTTGCGCTCGGCGCTGCTGGCGATGTGGCGGATGCCGCCGATCCAGGGGCGGTCCAGAACCGCCCGCATGCGGTTGAAGCCGGTCTCCGACAGCGTCCAGTCCGGCACCGGAATGGCCGGGTCGATCGCCACTTCGGGATGGGTCAGCAGGATGGCGCGGCTCACGCGCCACGCCTCGGGCGGATGGTGAACAGGATAACGGCGCCAAGGGCGAGGAAGCCGAGCACCGTGGCCATGCCGGCGCGCTGGCTGCCGGTGGCGGCGGTCACGGCGGCCAGCATGGCGGGGCCCATGAAGCCGGTGATCCGCCCGGACAGGGCGAACAGGCCGAAATGCGCCGCCACCTCCTCCGGCGGGGCCAGCGCCGCCATCAGGGAGCGGCTGGCGGATTGCGCCGGCCCCATGAACAGGCCGAGCGCCAGCGCCAGCCCCCAGAACGCCGCCTTGCTGTCCACCAGGACCAGTGCGGTGCCGAGGCCGATGATCGCGGCCAGCGACAGCAGCACGGTGTTGCGCGCGCCCAGCAGCCGGTCCTCCAGCAGCCCCGCCGCCGCCGCGCCCAGCCCGGCGGTGACGTTGAGGGCGATGCCGAACAGCAGGATCTCCTCGAACGTCATGCCGAACTGGCCGGCGGCGAAGATGGCGCCAAAGGCGAACAGGGTGTTCAGCCCGTCGGTGTAGAACAGCCGCGCCAGCAGGAAGCGGCCGATCACCGGGCTGCGCGGCAGGCCGCGCAGCAGGCGGGCGATCTCGGCCAGGCCGCCGCGGATGGCGGCGCCCCAGGCGGGCCGCGGCGGCGGCGGGTCGGGCAGGGCCAGCAGCACCGGCCAGCCGAAGCCGATCAGCCAGATCGCCACCAGCAGGGCGGTGGCGCGGACATGCTCGGCCGCCGCGTGGTCCAGGCCGAGCGGCGACGGATCAGGGCGCACCAGCACGAACAACGCCACCAGCAGGCAGGCCAGCCCCCCGGCATAGCCCAGCCCCCAGGCGAGGCCGGACACCCGCCCCAGCTTTTCCGGCGGCGCCACGCCGGGCAGCATGGCGTTGTAGAACACTGTGCCCAGCTCGAAGCCGACCGTGGCGATGCCGACGCAGAACAGCGCCCAAAGGGTGGAGGAGGGGCCGGGGGTCGCGAACCAGATCAGCCCGGTGGCCAGCGCCGTGACCGCCGTGCAGCACAGCAGCATGAAGCGCCGCCGCCCCCCGGCATCGGCCACCGCCCCCAGCGCCGGCGAAAGCACCGCGATGGCGATGCCGGCCAGGGCCTGCATCCAGCCCCATTGCGCCTGCCCTGTGACCGGGTCGGCGGCGATGCCCTGGGTGAAGTAGGTGGCGATGACAAAGGTGGACACCACGGTGGGGAAGGCGCTGTTGGCCCAGTCATACAGCGCCCAGGCGAACACCTTGCCCCGCGTGCCGGTCATCCGCCGCGGGCCAGAAGCAATCGCGCCAGGGTTTCGAACTCGGCCACCGACAGCGTCTCGGCGCGGCGCGTGCCGTCGAGGCCGGCCTGCCGCAGCAGCGCTTCCGCCTCGCCCAGTGATTTCAGGCTGGAGCGCAGCATCTTGCGGCGCTGCCCGAAGGCGGCGGCGGTGACCTTTTCCAGCGCCGCCAGCAGGGCCGGCTCCGGCGCCTCCGCATGCGGCACGAGATGGACAATGGCCGACCACACCTTGGGCGGGGGCGCGAAGGCGCCGGGCGGCAGGCGCAGCGCCATGCGGCACTGGCAGCGGAACTGCGACAACACGGCCAGCCGCCCGTAATGCTCCGTGTCCGGGGCGGCGACGATGCGCTCCGCCACCTCCTGCTGGAACATCAGCGTCAGGCTCTCGAACAGATGCGCCTGGCGCAGCCAGCCGATCAGCAGCGGCGTGCCGACATTATAGGGCAGGTTGGCGACGATCTTGCGCGGCGCCGACAGCAGGCTTTCGGCATCGATCCGGAGCGCGTCGCCCTCGATGATGCGCAGCCGGCCCGGATGGGCGGCCGACAATTCCTCCAGCGCGGCGATGGCGCGGCGGTCCAGCTCCACCGCCACCACCTCGGCCGCCGGGCCGTCGAGCAGGGCGCGGGTCAGGCCGCCGGGGCCGGGCCCGACCTCCAGCACCCGCCGCCCGTCGAGCGGCGCCGCCAGGGCGGCGATGCGGGCGCACAGCGTGGCATCCAGCAGGAAATGCTGGCCGAGCGATTTGCGGGCGGCCAGCCCATGCCGGGCGATGACCTCGGACAGCGGCGGAAGCAGCCGATCAGCTCCGCATCTCGACCTGGGCGCGGCGCCGCAGGTCACGCTGCAACTGGCGCGAGGTGAGCTCGATGCGGTCGCGCAGGATGATCAGCCGCGCCTGGTCCGGCGTCAGCTCCGCCATGTTGCGCGTTTCCCTGGAGCAGACGGCGATCACCAGCACGCCATCGGGGGTGATCAGCGGCTGGCTGGCGCGGTTGACGGCCAGGCTCGCCACGATGTTGCGCAGCGGCGGCGGCTGCATTCCATCCAGCCGCAGCGGGCCACCGGGATCGGCCGGGCGGCTGCCGCCCTGGGCGGCCGCTTCCACGGCAGGGCAGGACTTGCCTTCCAGGGCGCGGGCACGCTCCACCGCCTGCAGCTGCTGTTGCGTCGGCGCCTGCGGGTCGAGCGGCGAGGAAAAGCCGAAAAACGCCTGACGCAGCGACACCAGCGTCGCCAGGTCGCGCCCGGTTTCCCGCTTCTGGCGCAGCGCCACGATCTGGAAGCCGCCGGGCACGCGCACCGGATTGGCGATGGCGCCGGAGGGCATGCGGCCGATCACGTCGGCCACGGCGGGGTCGAACTCGTCGGCCCGCACCCAGCCCATGTCGCCGCCCTGCAGCGCCGTCTGGCTTTGGCTGAACTGGGTGGCGGCGGCGGGGAAGGGCACGCCGGCGCGAAGCTGGCCCACCACGTCGTCCACGAAGCGGCGCACCTCCGGCTCGGCGGCGGGGTCGTCCACGGGAATGAAGATCTCGGACACCAGGTATTCCGGCTCGCCGATGCGCGCATTGTGGGTGGCGATGTATTCGTCCACCCGCGCCTGGCTGATCTGGCCCTGGGCGCCGAGCTGCTGGCGCACCAGCCGCGACCAGCCGATCTGGTTGCGGATCTGGTCGTACAGGGCGCGGGGCTGCACGCCGCTGGATTGCAGCTGCTGCGCCAGCCGCCCCGGGGGCATGCCGTTGCGGCCCTCGATCTCGGCCACGGCGGCCGCCACGTCGGCATCGGCGACAGGGATGCGGCGGCGCTGCACCTCCTGCATGCGCAGCCGCTCATCCACCAGCAGCCGCGTCACCTGCGGCCGCAGCCGGGCCAGCACGTCGGGGTTCGGCCCCATGCCGGCGTTCAGCGCGAACAGGCGGGCGCGGTTGGTCACCTCATTGGCGGTGACGATGTCGCCATTCACCACCGCGACGATGCGGTTGGTGTCGGCGGCGCCGGCGGGGGCGGTGCCCTGCGCCCGGGCCGCGGCCGGCAGCGCCGCCAGCGGCAGCAGGGCCGCCAGGGGAAGCAGCACCGCGAGGGCCACGGGGCGGGGGAAGGCGCGAAGGGGAGCGGAGGCGCGTCGCATGGCCATTTCCTAATGCAGATCCCGCCTCGCGGGAACCGGCCGCCGCTCAGATGGCGCGGAAGCCGAAATCGCCGATGGTCTTGAAAGAGACGCGGAACAGCAGAATGGTCTCGGCGGGATAATAATTCGAGCGCGAGCTCGGCTCGGCATAGCTCTTGGAGAAATGCGTGGCGAAGATCAGGCACTCATCCTCGTAGGTGAGGTTGGCGCCGATGCCCACGGCACGGTCCAGCTCCATGTCGTAGCGGCCATAGGCGCCGGCGCTCCAGTGGCGGCTGATCTGCCCTTGCACGCTGCCGGCGATCTCCCGCCGCTCGCGCGTCGAGATCAGCGCGTCGGACGGGATGGTGTAGAGATAGCTGGCGCCGAGGCTGACACGGCTGACGCTGACCCTGGCCTGGGCTTCCACCAGCCGCGCATCCAGCCCGTCCTTGTCGAGGCGCGTGCGGCCGATCAGGTCCAGCCAGGGCGTGGGCGACAGCCGCACCCGCCCGACCCAGTCGGAGGCCTTGTCCCGCAGCCCCGATTCCTCGGAAAACACGTCCTCCCGGGTGGTGCGGAAGGAGCGGCCGACCAGCCCCTCCAGCTGCCCGCCATTGGGGAAGAACCAGGCACCGCGCAGCGCCGCATCCACCCGCGTGCCGCCTTCCTGCCGGTCGCGGCCGGTGAAGCGGTTGAGCTGGAACAGGTTGGCGTCGGTGAACTCGAAGCCGTAGCTGTCCTCGTTGGGCACCATGAGCTGGCGGCCGGTGGCGGGGCCGGTGACCAGCTGCACGCGTGGCTCCAGCAGCTGGCTGCCATAGGCGCCGGCGCTGCGGGTGACCGGCAGCCGCCAGTCGAGGCCGAGCCGCACATTGCCCTGCACATCCGACACGGCGCTGCGGTTGCCGAAATTCGGCGCCTCGTTGAAGTCGTCCGCCCAGCGGCCAATGCCGTCAGCCTGTCCGCGCAGCGTCCACACCGCGCCCATGCCGTCGATCGAGGGCCGCTCATAGGTCACCCGCGACGCCAGGCGGCGTGTGTCGGTGCCCTGGGTGCGGCTGATGGCGAAGGCGTTGAAATCCCACGTCATGTAGCCACCGAACCGGTCCCGCCCGAACCAGCGGTCGCCGAACAGGTTCGGCAGGACCAGGGGGATCTGTCCGGTGTCGTCCACTTCCGACAGCCCCTGGTAGAAGCGGGTGTCGGCGCGGAAATAGCTTTCGGTGCCCCAGAAGCCTTCCAGATACAGGTCGGAGGCGAGCTGCCGCTGCGACGGATAGCGCCAGGCGCGCAGATAAGCCTCGGAACTGGCGCGGTTCAGGTTGAAGCCGGTGCGCCAGTTCTCGTCGATGGCGAACAGGCCCTTGGAGAAGATATGGCCGCCCCAGCCTTCCTCATCCTCCGCGCCGCCACGCTGGCCGACCGAGGCGTTGAGCTGCACCTGGCCGAAATTGAAGCGCCGGCGATAGTCGAGGCCCAGCGCGGGGTCCTGCTTGGTGGAAAAGGTGGGCGACAGCGTCAGGTCGGAGCTCGGGTCGATCGCCCAGTAATAGGGCGTCTCGACGAAACCGCCGAGAAAGGAGGACGAGCCGAGGCTCGGCGTCAGAAAGCCGGACTGGCGCGGCACCGACGGGTCGGGATGCGACAGGTAGGGCGTCCAGAACACCGGCCAGCCGCCCATCAGCAGCGAGGCGTCGCGGTAGCGCAGCCGCTTCTGGGCCTGGTCATGCGTGGCGTAGCGGGCGCGCAGCTGCCACAGTGGCGGCGCCGTCGGGTCGTCGGCGCAAAGGTCGCAGGAGGAATACAGCACCCGCGACAGGTCGAGGATGGTGCCGTCCGTGCGCCGCGCGCCGGTGGCCACCATGCGCCCGTTCTGCGCCAGCCGGGCGGACAGGCCCTGCAGCACGCCGTCGCGCATGTTGCCGGTCAGCTCGGCGCGGTCGGCGAACAACACCTGCCCATCCGGCTGGAGGAGCTGGACATTGCCCTCGGCCACCGCGATGCCGGTTTGCCGGTTGTAGGTGAAGCGGTCGGCGCGAAGGATGCGCTCGTTCTGCCAGGCCTCCACCGCGCCGGTGGCGGTGACCAGGTTGTTGTCCCGGTCGTATTCCACCTGCTCGGCGGTGAAGGTGACGGGGGCGTTGTTGCCGGTCTGGTCCGGGCTGGCCGCGCCCGGCGGCAGGGGGGCGGGCGGCGGGGCGGGGGTGGCCAGGCCCGGGTCCATGCCGGTGCCGCCCGGCACCGCGAGCTGGCCGAGCGCGTCAGGCCCCGACAACCCCGGCGCGCCGGGAACATGGCCCGGTCCACCGGATGGCAGGGTGGCGGGGCCGCCCCAGCCGCGGGCGTCGTGCTGGGCATGGCCGCGTCCGGCGGGCAGGGCCAGCGCCACCAGCGCCACGCCGCCCAGCAGCAGGGCGCGCCAGGCCGGGGCGGTGTTGCCCGGTCCGGCCTTCCGGTTCCCCGCGGGATTCGCCGCGGCCACGCGCTTGGCTTGCTCCATACCCGCCTGCATAGCGGCTTCGGCGGACGGCGGCGAGAGGCCCCAGCACGGCCATTGCGATCTCAGCCATCCTCCACATAAAGCAGCAGGGTCAGGGCGAACATCAGCCCGGCGACGGACGGCGCCCAGGCGGCCAGCACCACCGGCAGGGTGCCGGCCTGGCCCAGCTCCTCCACCACCTTGTCCAGCAGGAACAGGGCGAAGCCCGCGGCGACGCCGGCGCCCAGCATCTGCGCCACCCCGCCGCGCCGCGCATGGCGCATGGAGAAGCCGGCGGCCAGCAGCGCCATGGCGACGGCCAGCAGGGGCGTGGACAACAGCGACTCGAAGTGCAGCCGGTGGCGCACCGCCGAGAAGCCTGCGCTTTCCAGCACCTTGATGAAGCCCGGCAGCGCCCAGAAGGACAGCGTGTCGGGGGAAGCGAAGCTTTCCTCGATGCGGTCGGGCGTCAGGGTGGTCGGCAGGCGCAGCGCCTCGGGCGCCGAAGGGGGGCGGTTGGTGACATAGGTCACGGCCTGCCCCAGTTCCCAGATGCCGGGGGTCAGGCGGGCCAGCGGCGCCTCCACCCGCGTCAGCGGCCGGTCCTGGGCGGAAAGGCGCCAGAGGGAGGCATCCCGCAGCACGAAGCCCTCGCCCGGGCGCACTTCCGGCACCCCGGCCAGGATGGCGACGCCGCCCGGCTCCAGCCCGTCATCCGCCTGCCGCAGCCATAGGCGGCCGCCGGCCAGGGAGCTGAGGCCGGTGGCGTTGCGCAGATAGGTGGCGTCCATCCGCTCGGCCCGCGAGAACATCGCCGCCGAAAGCGGCGAGACCACCGTGATCGCCAGCCCGCCCAGCAGCAGGGCGACCATGATGGGGCCGAACAGGAAGCTCCAGGCCGACACGCCGGCGGCCCGCGCCACCACCAGCTCCGAGGCGCGGGACAGGCGCCAGAAGGCCACAATGCCGCCCAGCAGGATGCCGAAGGGCAGGATCTGCATCACCACATAGGGCAGCCGCAGCGCGGCGATGCTGGCCACCAGGGCGAAGCTCGCTTCCTCCCGCGTGGCGGCGCGGCGCAGCAGCTCGATGAAGTCGAACAAGGCCACCAGCGCCGCGAGCGCCAGGATCATGGCCACCGCCATGCCGGCGAAGCGGCGGGCGATGTAGAGCGAAAGCGTGGGGGAGAAGACCGGCACCGCTCAGCGCCCTTCCGCCAGATGCGGCCGCCGCCGCGGCATTCCCGGCTGCCCGGACAGCACCCAGGCGGAAGCCAGGATCGGCAGGATCGGGTGCAGCCAGATCAGCGGAATGAAGCGGTTGTCGCGCGCGGCCAGGGTGCCGACGGACAGGCCGATGGCCAGCAGGGTGACCACCATGCCGACGCCGATCACCGCCGGCCGCCAGTCGCCATAGCGGCGGAAGCCGCTGGCCAGCGCGACCGCCAGCCCGACCATGGCATAGGACAGCGCCGTGAAGGGCGAGGCGAGGCGGCCATGGCCTTCCGCGCGGAACTTGACGATGTCGCGCCCGGGCAGGTTTTCCGCGGGGTCGGGGTTCAGCAATTCGGACACAAAGCGTTCCCGCGAGTCGCGGTTGCGCACCGCTTCCGGCTCGTTGCGGGCCGAATCCGCGAGGTCCAGGCTGTTCTCGGTGAAGGACAGGGTGGAGAAGCGGGCCGGGCGCGTCGCCGTCGCGGGTTCCAGCTGCTGCCGCACGCCGTTGAGCAGGATGACGCGCGGCCCGGCTGCGGTGGTCAGCAGGCGGCCCTGTTCCGCCATGATGGTGACGGGAACGCCAGGCTCGCGCGTGTCGTGCACCAGGATGCCGCGCAGGGTGCCGTCGGCGTCGCGGCGGCGGGCGTAAACGGTGAGGTCATCGCCCAGGGCGGAGAATACCCCTTCCTGCAGCAGCACGGCGGCCATCTGGTTGCGGATCTCGAACTGCCAGGAACGGAAGGCGGCGTGGCTGACCGGCACCAGCCAGAGCTGCAGGAACAGGCACAGCCCCGTGGCGATGCCGGCGACCAGCAGCGCCGGTCGGGCCAGCCGCCAGTCGGACAGGCCGGCGGCGCGCATCACCACCAGCTCGCGGTCGGCGGTCAGCCGCACATAGGTGAACAGCAGCACCACGAAGGTGGTGATCGGCAGGATCACCGCGAAGAAGGAGGGCAGCAGCAGCCCGGTCAGCTCGATGAACACGACCAGGGACAGACCGCGGTCCAGCACCAGCTCGATGAAGCGCAGGCTTTGCGTCAACCACACCAGGGCGGCGAGGCCGATGGTCACGGCCAGCAGGGCGATGCCGAGCTGGCGGAACAGGTATCGGTCGATGCGGGTCATGCGGGCCGGAAACAATCCTTGGGCGGCGGGGGAAAGGACGACAGGGCGGGGCAGGCTTCGCCGCGCTGCATGTAGGCCCCCGCGCCCTGGCCGCCAACCCGAGCGGCGTTGCGGCTAGTCCCCGACAAAGGCGCGCAGCACGGGCGACGGCACGATGCGGGTGCGCCAAAGCCCGTCCCGTTCCTGGCGGTGGCTGACCAGCCCGGCGAGGCAGGCGCCCCCCAGGTCGATCACGGCGCCGCCGGATTCGCCCGGCTCCAGCCGCAGCGGCAGCTCGGCATAACCCCCATGCAGCGGGCTTGCCTCGCGCACCAGGGCGGCGATCTCGGTCACCGCACGGCGGCGCGGCGTGTCCACCAGCACGCGCTGCCCCGGCCGCGGCGGGGCGGCGCAAAGCGGCAGGGCGGGAACATCCGGCGGCAATGGCGCGGTGCGCAGCAGCGCCACGTCCCGCCCACCGACATAGAAGGTGCCGATGCCGGCCGCGAGGTCCGCCTGGCCCTTGCGCAGGATCTCCGCCTCCCAGTTCCGGCCGGCGAAGCGCAGCGAGGCCGGTGCCGCCCCCCGGCCGCAGCCATGCAGCAGCGCCTGGGTGCCATCCACCAGATGCGCCGCCGTGAGGAAGCGCCGCCGCCCGATATGCACCGCGACGCCGCTGGAGCGGCATTCCGGCCCCGGGCCGGCGCTGACGGCGGCGAGGCTGTCGCGCTCCTCCGGCCAATCGCGGGTGGCGCCGGGAGCGGTGCAGGCCGCCGGCAGCAGCAGGGCGCACAACAGGGCGGCCGCGCGCCGGCCCGGGCGTGGAGCGGGACGGGAGGCGGGGTTGCGCATGCGGCCCATCCTGGCGGGCCGCGCGGCGCGGCGCAGCCGAATTCGCATCACTTCATGAAGAAGCTCTTGCAGCGCGCCTCGCGCCCGCGCAGCAGGCTGGTGCGGATGTGGCGCACCGTGCTCTTGCCCACATTGCGCTCGAAATAGCCCTCATCCTCGGGAACGCGGTCCATCAGCAGGCGCCATAGATCCAGGATGTCCTGCCGCGTCGCCGGCCGGTCGGGGTTGAACAGGCGCTGCCGCATCGCCTCCAGATCCGCCATGAACCGCCCGGCGCGGTAATCGGCGTGGTGCGCGCGCTTGGCGGCGGCGAAGCCCTCGAGCTGCGCCGCCGTCAGCCGGGGCGGCTCGGCCGGCCATTCGGCGGCGTAGTCCATGGCGTCGAAGCCGTGGCGCTGGAAGCTGGCCTCGCGGAAGGACTGGCCCTGCTTGCCGATATAGCGGGCATAGCAGACATCGGTGTTGATCCGCGCGAAGCCCAGATCGGCCGCGGCCATGGTCTTGGCCACGTCCTGGGAGGACTGGGTGCTGGCCACCGCCTTGTCCAGGTAGCATTCCACCAGCCGCAGATGCGGCCGCGCCTGGTAGTCGGTTTCGTTCCAGATCGTGTGGAAGGGCGCCAGCCAGGGCTGCATGGCCTGCCAGCAGGCCCGCGTCAGCCCGAAGCCCCAATGGTGCTCCAGCGGGATCAGGCCGGGCCGCGCTGGGTCGGCGGGCTGCCGGTGGTTGCCATAGGCCGCGAAATAGCCGAGCCGCGGGTGATCCGCCGCCTGGACCCGGATCGCCTCCAGCATGGCGAGGTAGTGGGGGCCAAGCTCCAGGTCTTCCTCGAAGAAATAGCCGACCTCGGCACCGAGCCGCTCGAACACCAGGGACTCGCCGCGATGCAGGTTCAGGGCGATGCCGAGATTGCGGGGGGAGGCATGCACCTTGCCCTGCGGGAACTCGGCCTGGAAGGCGGCGATGCTGGCGGCGATCGCCTCGTCCTCGGCGAAGCGCATGCCGGAACGGGGGGAGATGGCGCCATCCTGCATCAGGTGGATGTTGCGCCCATCCAGCACCACGCCCTGCTGCGCCTTCAGCGACCGGCAAAGCCGTTCCAGGTAATCGGGCCGGTTGAAGGCGAAGATGACGATGGGAACCGGAACAGGCCGGGCTTCAGGCATCGGCTTTGCTTCCCTGGCCTTGCCGGGGGCGCGGCGCGGCGGCGCGGCGAAGCCGGTCGCGGATCGCGGCGCCGAGTCCTTCCTCCGGCACCGGCATGGCGGCGATGCCGGTGAGGCCGAGTCGCTGCCCCTCCGCATCCAGCCAGCGCAGCCCGGCGAACAGCCGGGCGGCTGCCTCCACCGTGTCGCGCCCGGCGCTGAGCTGGAACACCAGCCCGGCGCCCGGCGGCGGCGGCCCGAAGGCCAGTAGCGCTTCCGCGCGCTGCGCCGCCTCGGCGTCGAGCCGCACGGGCAGGGCGGGCGCGTAGTGGGAGGTCATCATGCCCGGCGCCTTCAGCCCGCCCGCCGCCTCGGCCACCGTGCCGGGGCGCCCGATCGGGCCAAGCAGCGCTGCCAGCGCCGCCTCCGGCACGCCGCCGGGGCGCAGAAGAACCGGGGTCGCGCCGGTGAGGTCGAGCACGGTGCTTTCCACCCCGACCGCGCAGGGGCCGCCATCCAGCACGGCGGCGATGCGCCCTTCCAGCCCGTCCAGCACATGTGCCGCCGTGGTCGGCGACACGGCGCCGGACCGGTTGGCGGAAGGCGCCGCCACCGGAATGCCCGCCTGCTCCAGCAGCGCATGCGCCAGCGGATGCGCCGGCACCCGCACCGCGAGGGAGGAAAGGCCGGCGCCGGTCAGCAGGTCGATGGCGGAATCCGGGGCGCGCGGCAGCACCAGGGTCAGCGGGCCGGGCCAGAAGCGCGCCGCCACGGCGCGGGCGCGGTCATCGGCCAGCACCTCGCGGAAGGCGGCCTCGGCCGAGGCGAAATGGCTGATCAGCGGGTTGAAGGAAGGGCGCCCCTTGGCGGCGTAGATCGCGGCCACCGCGGCCGGGTTTCGCGCATCGCCGCCGAGGCCGTAGACCGTTTCCGTCGGAAAGGCGACCAGCTCCCCCGTCCGCAGCAGGGCGGCGGCGCGCGATACATCCCCAGGCGTCAGGCGGAGGGTCATGGCGGCGTCAGGCGGCGCCGTGGCACAGGAAGGGCGGGTTCTCCCAGAGCGGCTTGCCATAGGCGAGCGGCGCGCCGTCGAAGGTGGCGCAGCGGCCGCCGGCGGCCAGCAGCACGGCTTCCGGCGCCGCCGTGTCCCATTCCATGGTGCGGCCGAAGCGCGGGTAAACATCGCCCGCCCCTTCCGCCAGGCGGCAGAACTTCACCGCCGAGCCGATCTTGACGATCCGCGCCACCTTCTGGCCATCGAGGAACTGGTCCAGGCGCGGGTCGTCGCCATGATGGCGGCTGGCCATCACCGTCAGGCCTTCGGCGGGCACGCGGCGGGCGGCGATCGGGCGGTCCGCGCCATCGGCCCTGCGCTTCCAGGCGCCGACCCCGATGATGCCGGTGAACAACTCGCCATAGGCCGGGATGGCCACGGCGCCGAGCAGCGGCCGGCCGCGCTCCACCAGCCCGATATTCACCGTGAACTCGGCCCGGCCGGCGGCGAATTCCCGCGTCCCGTCCAGCGGGTCCACCAGCCAGTAGCGATCCGCGTCGGTGGTGACGTCGCTGACCGAGCATTCCTCCTCCGCCACCACGGGAATGTCCGGCGCCGCCGCGCGGAGGCCTTCGGCGATGATCGCCTCGGCCAGCCGGTCGGCGGCGGTCACGGGGCTCATGTCGTCCTTGCGTTCCACCGCGAAGCCGGCATCGCGGACGGACAGGATGGCGGCGGCGGCGCTTTGGGCCAGGCGGGCGGCGAGGGCGAGGAGTTCGGCATCGGTCATCGTGCCAAGGGTGTAGCACCACGCGCCGCGCGCCGCCGCATCCCCAGGCGGAAAAATGCGCCCCGTCGCCGCGCCCGCCCTTTCCCGCGCCTGCCCTTGCCTCCGCTGGATGGCCTCCCCTGGCGATCTCGGCTGCGGGTGTTATCGTTTTGTCCCGTGGCCCGCTCCGCGCCGCAGATCTGGAGTCCCCGATGTCCGACATTCACTTCGTCAAGCCCGCCTTGCCCCGCGCCGGCGCGCTGGTGCTGCCGCTGGCGGAAGGCTTCACCCTGGCCGGGCTGGCGCAACAGGCGAACGAGGCGTCCGGCGGGGCCGTGGCGCGCGGGCTGGAGGCGGCCGGCTTCAAGGGCAAGAAGGGGCAAAGCTGCACCCTGTGGGCGCCGGGCGGCGGCAAGGACCACCTGTCGCGGATCGTCGCCATCGGGCTTGGCGCCGCGCCCGATGCCAGCGCGGCCGAGGCGGCGGGCGGGGCCACCTATCCGCTGGTGTCGGCCGAGCCGGAGGTGGTGATCGCGGCGGATGGCATGAACGCCGCCCTGGCCGCCAGCTTCGCCTTCGGCGTGACGCTGCGCGGCTACCGCTTCGACAAATACCGCACCAAGGAAAGCGCCGAGGACAAGCCCAAGCTGGTCCGGCTCAGCCTGGCCACCGCCGAGCCGGAGGCCGCGCGCGCCGCCCATGCGCCGCTGGCCGCCATCGCCCATGGCGTGTTCGTGGCGCGCGACCTGGTCAGCGAGCCGCCCAACGTGCTGCACCCGACCGAAATGGCCAATCGCTGCAAGGCGCTGGAAAAGCTCGGCGTTTCGGTCGAGATCCTGGAGCCCGGGGATCTCCGGCGCCTCGGCTTCCGGGCGCTGCTCGGCGTGGCCATGGGCAGCGCGCAGGAGCCGCGCGTGGTGGTGATGCAATGGAATGGCGGCGCCGAGGGCGCGGCCCCGGTGTCCTTCATCGGCAAGGGCGTCACCTTCGATACCGGCGGCATCTCCATCAAGCCGGCCGCCGGGATGGAGGACATGAAGTTCGACATGGCCGGCGCCGGGGCGGTGATCGGGCTGATGGCGGCGCTGGCCGGGCGCAAGGCCAAGGTCAATGCGGTGGGCGTGGTTGGGCTGGTGGAGAACATGCCCTCCGGCACGGCGCAGCGCCCGGGGGACGTGGTGAAGTCGCTTTCCGGCCAGACCATCGAGGTGATCAACACCGACGCCGAGGGCCGCCTCGTGCTGGCCGACGTGCTCTGGTACGCGCGGGAGCGCTTCAAGCCGCGCTTCATGGTGGACCTCGCCACCCTGACCGGCGCCATCATCGTGGCGCTGGGGCATGAGCATGCGGGGCTGTTCAGCAATGACGACGCCCTGGCCCAGCAGCTCGCCGCCGCCGGCACCGCCACGGGGGAGGCGCTGTGGCGCATGCCGCTGGGCGAGGAATACGACAAGAAGATCAAGTCCGACATCGCCGACATGAAGAATGTCGGCGGCCGGCCGGGCGGCTCGATCACCGCGGCGCAGTTCATCCAGCGCTTCGTCGACACGCGCGACGGCCATGTGGCCTGGGCGCATCTCGACATCGCCGGCACCGCCTGGGCCACCAAGCCCACCGCCACCGTGCCGAAGGGGGCGACGGGCTTCGGCGTGCGGCTGCTCGACCGGCTGGTGGCCGAGCATTACGAGGGCTGACGGACCCCGCCTGATGCGGCTGCGGCTGCGTGGCCGGCTGGGCCCGCGGGCGGCCTCCCGCCCGCGCATCCTGCCCGATCCCTCCCTGCCGCGTGGGGCCGCCTTCTGGTGGGGCGGGATGCTGCGCATCGGCGGTGCCGAGCCTGAGCGCGCCGGGGCCGCGGCCGTGCTGGCGCTGCCCGCCGGCACGCGGCGCGCCGTGCTGGATGCGCGCGCGCTGGCACCGGACGCGGCGGTGGCGATGGCCGGCGGCATGGCATTGCGGGCGCCGCGCGGTTTCCGCCTGGATCTCTGGCACGATGATCCGGAGGCGCTGGCGCCGCTTTGGCAACGGGCGCGCGCGGTGCTGCGCGGCGTGGCGCTGGCGCGGCGGCTGGTCGCCTCGCCAGGCAATGTGCTGACACCCCGGCGCTTCGCCCACCGGCTGAAGCGGCTGGAGCGGCATGGCATCGCGGTGCATGTGCTGGGGCCGAAGCGGTTGCGGCAGGCCGGGTTCGGCGCCCTGCTGGCGGTGGGGCAGGGCTCCGCCAATCCGCCAAGGCTCGCCGTGCTGCGCTGGGCCGGGCGCATCCCGGTGGCGCCGCTGGTGCTGGTGGGCAAGGGCATCACCTTCGACACGGGCGGGCTGTCCCTCAAGCGCGGCCCGGGAATGGAGGTGATGGCCGGGGACATGGCCGGCGCCGCCGCCTGCGCGGGCGCGATGCTGGCGGCGGCGCTGCGCAACAGTCCGGCGCCGCTGGCCGCCGTGCTGCCGCTCGCCGAGAACAGCCCGGGCGCCGCCGCCTGCCGCCCCGGTGACGTCATCACCACCCTGTCCGGCCAGACGGTGGAGGTGGTGGACACCGACGCCGAGGGGCGCCTCGTCCTGGCCGACGCGCTGAACTACGCGGTGCGCGCCTTCCGCCCGGAGGCGGTGGTGGACCTGGCGACCCTGACCGGCGCCGCCATCGCCGCGCTGGGGCATGAGCGGGCGGCGATCTTCACCAATGATCCGCCTTTGGCGGCAGCGCTGTGCGCGGCGGGGGAGGCGGTGGGGGAGCGCCTTTGGCCGCTGCCGGTGACGGAAGCGGATGACGAGGCCTTGCGCAGCGACATCGCCGACCTTCGGCAATGCTGCCCTTCCGGGCCGCAGGGGCGGCATGTGCCGGATGCCAGCCATGCCGCCGCCTTTCTGCACCGTTTCCTGGGGCCGCACCCGCCGGCCTGGGCGCATCTGGACATCGCCGGCACCATCGGCGAGGAGGTCCGCTGGCGACCGGAAGGCGATGCCGCGTCGCCGGACACGCCCCTGACCGTGCCGGGCGGCTTCGGCGTGCGCCTGCTGGATGCGCTGGTGGCCAACCGCTTCGAGGACCCGCACCGCATATGAGCGAGATCGGCTTCTACCACCTGACCCGCACCCCGATGGAAGCGGCGCTGCCGAAGCTGCTTGGCCGCGTGCTGGCGCAGGGCGGGCGGGCGGTGGTGCAATTGGGGGACGCGGCCCGGCTCGACAGCCTCGATGCCTCCCTCTGGCTCTGCGCCGATCCGGACTGGCTGCCGCATGGCTCGGCCCGCAGCACCGGAAATCCCGACCTGCAGCCGATCTGGCTGACCACGGAGGAAGAGGCCCCGAACGGCGCCCGCTTCCTGTTCCTGGTGGATGGCGCGTCCAGCAGCCGGCTGGAGGCCTTCGACCGGGTATTCGACCTGTTCGATGGCGGGGACGAGGCAGCGGTGCAGGCGGCGCGGCAACGCTGGTCCGCCGCGCGGGCGGCCGGCCACAGCCTCACCTACTGGCAGCAGGAGGAGCGCGGCTGGCAGCGCAAGGCCTGAGCCGCGCCGGCCAGGAAAGACAGGCGCGCGGCTTCCCTTGTGCGGTTTCTGCGCCTCGCCCTGTTCAGCGCGGCGCCCAGACCTGTTGCGGCGCCTGCCACAAGGCTTGGTTGCGCATGGCTTCCGCCAGCGCGTCCGACACCACCTCCAGCAGCCACGCGCCCTTTTCGGCGGTGGCGGCGCGGGGATCGCCCATCACGCCGGTGTTCGGGGCGCGCTCGGCAAAGGACCAGAAGCGGTGGAACGGGCCGCTGACGCTGGTGGCGGGGGCGGACAGGGCGCCGGCGATCTCCTCCTGCCGCACCTGGGCGGGGTCGATATGCAGCCAGAAGCTGGTTTCGGCCTCGCAGGCATGCATGACGCCGGGCTGGGTGTCGAGCACCGCGCCCAGTTTCTCGCCCGCCACATGGAACACCGTGCTGGTGACCACCGGCATGGCGAACTCGACGCACAATTCCCGCGCGGCGACCGCCAGCGGGTCGATGTTGCCGCCATGGCTGTTCACCAGGAACAGCCTTTGGAAGCCCTGCGCCTTGAGCGAGCGGCAGACACAGGCCAGCACGGCGCGGAAGGCGGCATAGTCCAGCGTGATGGTGCCGCCGAAGGGCAGGTGATGCTCCGACATGCCGGTCCACATCGGCGGCAGCACCACGACGGGCTGTTCGGCGCCCGCCTTGCGGGCCGCCATCAGGCAGCAGGCATGGCCAATCATGCTGTCGGTCCAGACCGGCAGATGCGGCCCGTGCTGTTCCAGCGAGGCTACCGGCAGCACCACCAGCGCGCCGCGTTCCGCCAGGGCGCGGAGTTCCGGCGCGGTCAGGCGCTCCCACCGGACCGCGTTCTCGGGCAGCAGGCTCATCGGCATCTCCTGGTGTTTCCTGAAGGGCAGCGAACCATGACGGGGCGGCGGCGCCAAGATGGCGCGGGCGGATCGACGCCGGCCCGGCCGCCTGCCCGGCAGGGCCGGCTCCCGCTGTGCTGGCGGGCGGACAACGGCCGAAAGGCCGGCGGGCCGGGACAGGGCTTGTCGTATTGCACGATGACGTTTCTCTGTTTTAGGTTCGGAAAGGTAACAGCGGGTCCATAACCCGCAGGAGGAACGGACAAGATGGAACGACGCAGCCTGTTGCGTGCCGCCCTGGCGGCGCCGCTGCTTTCCCCGCTGGCCGCCCCGGCCATCCGGGCGCAAAGCCGATCCCCCGGCTTCACCCATGTGGTGCGGCTGATCGTCCCGAATGCCCCGGGCGGCACCAGCGACATCCTGGCCCGGCTGATCGCGCCGGAACTGACCCAGGCCTTCGGCCAGAACGTGGTGGTGGAGAACCGGGCCGGCGCCGGCGGCAATATCGGCGCCGATGCCGTGGCCAAGGCCGACCCGGATGGCCACACCCTGGCGCTGCTGGACCTGTCGGTGCTGGCGATCAACCCGTCGCTCTTCCCCAAGATCCCCTTCGACGCGAAGAAGGATCTGGCGCCCGTCTCCATGGTGATCTACGCGCCCTACATCCTGGCGGTGAAGAACGCCCTGCCGGTGAACAGCGCGGCCGAGCTGCAGGCCTATGCCAAGGCGAATCCGGGCAAGCTGAACGCCGCCAATTCCGGCACCGGCACCGCCAGCCACCTCGTGCAGGTCGCCCTGGCCGAGCAGTGGCAGGCCCCCTTCACCCATGTCCCCTATCGCGGCGGGGCGCCCGGCCTGACCGCCCTGGTCACCGGCGAGGCCGACATGACGGTGGTGGGCGCCACCCAGGCACTGCCCTATGTCACCAACAAGCAGATGCGCGCCATCGCCGTGACCGGGCCGGAGCGCTTCAAATCCCTGCCCGACTCGCCCACCTTCCGCGAGCTGGGCTGGAACAATCCCGACAGCGGCACCTGGCAGGGCATCATCACCACCGGCGGCACGCCCCCTGCCATGGTGGAGCGCATCGCGGCCACGCTGAAGGAGGTGCTGGCCAAGCCCGCCATCGCTTCCCGCATCACGGAACTGGGCGGGCAGCCGCGCCCGGAAGGCCCGGACAGCATGCGCGCCTGGCTGGACCGCGAAACCGAGAACTATGGCCGCCTGATCCGCGAGAACAACATCAGGCCGGATTGAGGGAGCCGACCGCATGAGCCGAGCCGCATCGCCCTTGCGCATCGAGGTGGCGGTCAACGCCGCCTCCTCTCTGCGCACGGCCTTCACGCGGGACGCGGTGCTGGACGCCGCCACCCGCCGCCCCGGCGTGCTGGAAGGGGTGGAGCTCGGCTTCTGCGACACCGGCCCGGCGCTGGAGCAGGCGCTGCCCGGCGCCGACATCCTGGTGCTGGTCGGGCAGGCGCCGCTCGGCGCCCTGCGGCAAAGGGCGCCACGGCTCCGCTGGCTGCACTACACCTCGGCCGGGGTGGAATGGCTGCTGCAGGAAGGGCTGCCATCCGACCTCCTGCTGACCAATGCCAGCGGCACCCACGCCCCCAAGACGGCGGAATTCGCGCTGCTTTGCGTGCTGATGCTGGGCAACAACATGCCGGCCCTGTTCACCGCGCAGCGGGAAGCGCGCTGGGACCCGCGCCCGGCGCCCACCGTCGCGGGGCGGACGGCGCTGGTGCTGGGGCTGGGCGGCCTTGGCGGCGCGGCGGCCGAGGCGCTGTCCGGCGCCGGGCTGACGGTGATCGGCGTCAGCCGCTCCGCCCGCCCGCATCCGGCGGTGGCGGAAAGCCATCCGATCGCCGCCTTGCCCACGCTGCTGCCGCGGGCCGATTTCCTGGTGATCACCCTGCCGCTGACCCCCGACACCCACAACATCATCGGCGCGCGGGAGCTGGACCTGCTGCCGCCCGGCGCGGGGGTGGTGAATATCGGCCGGGGCCCGCTGCTGGACCATGACGCGCTGGCGGCCCGGCTGAGCGACGGGCGGCTGGGCGGCGCGGTGCTGGATGCCCTGCCGCAGGAACCATTGCCGGCCGAATCACCGCTCTGGCGCACGCCCAACCTGATCATCACGCCGCATTGCGGGCTGTACGATCCGGCGGCCTATGGGCGCCGATGCCTGGACGGGTTCTTCGCCAACCTGGAGCGCTTCAAGGCCGGGCTGGAGATGCGGCAGGTGGTGGACCCGGCGCGCGGCTATTGAGCGGACAGCCCGCTCCGGCCTGCCTCAGAGCTGCGCCTCGATCGGCAGCCACTTCACCAGCCGCGCCATGGCGCGGCGGGACCAGCTGGCATCCGGCTCATGGGGCTGGGTGCCGGCGGCATCCGTCCAGCGCAGCCTGCCGCGCGGCGTCAGCGAAAGGCGGTAGGAACGCCGCGGATCGACCAGCCGGCGGTATTCGCGCGCCAGATGCCCGGCCAAGCCGGGATGCCGGGCAAAGGCGCCCATCTCGGTGTTCAGGTTGGCCGAGCGCGGATCGAGGTTGAAGGAGCCGACGAACACCACCTCCCCGTCCAGCATCATCGCCTTGGTGTGCAGGCTGGCCCCGCGCGAGCCGAACACGCCACGGCCATGCGAGCCCATGCGCTTCAGCTCGAACAGCTCGACCCCGAGTTCCAGCAGGCGCGGCCGGTAGCGGGCATAGCCGCTGTGCACGGCCACCACGTCGGTCGCCGCCAGGGAATTGGTCACCACCGTGACCCTGACCCCGCGCCGCACCAGCGTCTCGATCAGCGCCATGCCTTCCCGCCCCGGCACGAAGTAGGGCGAGATCAGCACCGCTTCCCGCTGCGTCTCCCGCAGCCGGCTGAGGATGGCGGGCGCCATGCCGGCGCGGTGCGCGCGGCCCTTGGCCTTGGCGGGGGGATCGGCCATCACCCGCACCGCGCCGTCGGCGGGCAGCAGGGAATGGTCCTGTCCCAGCAGCACCGCCCGCTTGGCGGCCAGCGCCTTCAGATAGGGGCGTGCCTTGTCGGAATCGGGGATGACATCCAGCTCGGCGCGGAAAGCGGCCAGCGCAGGGGTGCTGAGGCCGGCGGCGACGCGGAACCGCTCCACCGGACGGGCCAGGGAGGATGCCCAGTAGCTGTCGAACACCGTCTGGGCCTGGCTGGCGGCCTCCCCGGCGATCAGCAGGTCGAGGTCGCGGAAGTTGAAGTCGCCGGCGCCGTCGAAATAGGCATCGGCGATGTTGCGGCCGCCCACCAGCGCCATGCGGCCATCCACCACCCAGTTCTTGTTGTGCATGCGGTGGTTCAGGTGCCAGCCGCCCAGCGCGAACTCCACCGCCAGGCCCAGTTGCCCCAGCCAGCGCAGCCGGGCGGTGTTGAACAGCCGCACCTCGATGCGGGGATGCGCGGAAAGCAGGGCAATGCGCCGCTCCACCCCCAGCACGTAGCTGTCATCGAGCAGCATCCGGACCCGCACGCCGCGATCCGCCGCGGCCAGCACCTCGCGCGCCAGCAGGCCGCCGGTGATGTCGTCGGACCAGCGGTAATATTGCAGGTCCAGCGTGCGGCCGGCGATGCGGGCGCTGTGGGCGCGCAGCATGAAGGCTTCCAGCCCCTTCGGCAGCAGCGTCACGCCCGTGGTGGCGCCGGCATCCTGCAGCAGCCGGCTCACCGCCGCATCCAGGGCGCTGGGCACGGGGGTGCCGTTCACCGTCACCGGCGGCGAGCGCGGGGGATGCAGCAGCGCGTGGTTCATGCGGCCTCCGCCACCCCTGGCTCGGCCGGGTGGGCGCGGTTCAGGCTGAGCCGCGCCTTGAGCGGCAGGTGGTCCGAGGCGATGCGGGCCAGCGGGCTGTCATGGGCCTCGACCTGGCGCACCAGCCCCTGCGGCCAGCCCAGGATGCGGTCCAGCGCGAACACCGGCAGGCGGGACGGAAAGCTGGGCGGGCCGAAGGACACCCCGCCGAACAGCGGCTCCAGCGGCCGCAGCGAGGACCGGCGGCCGGGGCGCCATTCATTGAGGTCGCCCAGCATCAGCGTCGGCATGGTGGGGCCGCGGCCGATCGCCTCCAGGATGGCGGCGGATTGCCGCATGCGGCAGCGCTTCAGCAGGCCGAAATGCGCCGCCACCACCCGCAGCCGGCCGCCCGGCAGCTCCATCTCCACCATTACCGCGCCGCGCGGCTCGGCACCGGGCAGACTCAGCCGGTGCACCTCCAGCGCCGTGCCCTGGCGCACCAGAAGGGCATTGCCATGCCAGCCATGCCCATCCGGCAGGCGGGACACCCGCACCATCTGCAAGCCGCAATCGCGCAGCGCCGCCGTGTCCAGCAGGCCGGTGCGGCGGCCGAAGCGGCGATCCGCCTCCTGCACCGCCAGGATATCCGGGCAGATCTCCGTGATCACCTGGGCGATGCGGGACGGATCAAAGCGGCGGTCGGTGCCGACGCATTTGTGGACGTTGTAGGACGCGACCGTGATTTCCGGCCCTTCGGGCGGCGGGGGCGGCGGCACGGATGGCAGCAGCGGCACGCCATGCCGGTCGCGCAGCGACGCCAGGCTGCCGGCGATGTTGCGGGCCAGCCCCGCGCCGATCAGCTTCTGCGCCCTGGCCCGCGGGCCCTTGGCTTGCACGGAACCGCCCTCCTGGCCCTGGCTCTCCGGCAGGGGGGAGTCCAGGGGCGTCATGCTGCATTCCGGGAAAACACGTTGAACCTTTGCTCCGCGTGGTGAGGCGCCGGATGATGGCCGCGTTGCCGCCGCCGGCTTATGGGAACCTAGGAAAGCGCAAGCGGGTTTCCAAGCGCGGCATCAAGCCTCCGCCACCCTCCCATGAGCCTCTTGCATCCCGGCCCCGGACGGGGGCGGAGGCGGGCCGCCCCCGCCGCTACAGGCCCAGCAGGGAGCGGGCGAAGTCCCGGGCGGAGAAGGGGCGCAGGTCGGCCGCCTTCTCCCCCACGCCGACGGCATGCACCGGCAGGCCGAATTCCTGCGCCAGCGCCACCACGATGCCGCCCTTGGCCGAGCCATCCAGCTTGGTCACCACCAGCCCGGTCACGTTCACCATCTCGGCGAACACCTTGCATTGCTGGGTGGCGTTCTGGCCGGTGGTGGCATCCAGCACCAGCAGCACGGAATGCGGGGCGGTGGGATCGATGCGCTGCATCACCCGCACCACCTTGCGCAGCTCCTCCATCAGGGCGGTCTTGTTGTGCAGCCGGCCGGCGGTGTCCACCAGCAGCACCTCGGTGCCCTTTTCCCGCGCCTGCTTCAGCGCGTCGAAGGCCAGCCCGGCGGCATCGGCGCCCTGTTTCGCGGGCGCCGCCACGTCGCAGCCGGTGCGGCCGCCCCAGATCTGCAGCTGCTCCACCGCCGCGGCGCGGAAGGTGTCGCCCGCCACAAAGGTGACGGAGCGGCCTTCCTCGCGGAATTGCTGGCCGAGCTTGGCGATGGTGGTGGTCTTGCCGGTGCCGTTGACACCGACCACGAGCACCACATGCGGCCGCTTGCCGCGGTCGAGCACCAGGGGCTGCGCCACCGGCTCCAGGATGGTGGCGATCTCGGCGGCCAGCGCTTCCTTCACCTCCTGGTCGGTGACCTCGCGGCCGAAGCGGGTGCGGCGGAAGCCCTCGACGATGCGCCCGGCGGCGGATACGCCGAGATCGGCGGTGATCAGCGCCTCCTCCAGCTCCTCCAGCGCGGCATCGTCCAGCTTGCGCTTGGTGAACAGGCCGGTGAGGCCATCGGTGAGCCGCGCTGTGGAGCGCGACAACCCGGCGCGCAGCCGGCCGAACCAGCCGCCCCGTTCCTCGACAGGGGCTGCTTCCGGCTCCGCCTCCGCCTCGTCCGGCAGGAAGGCGGCCGATGGGGGGATGACCGGCACGGCCGCATCCTCGCGCGACGGCTCCGGGGGCGGTTCCACCTCGGGCACGGCCGGCACGGGCGGAGCCTCCGGCAGTGGCGCGGGGGGAGGCGCCTCGGGCGGCGGCGGCGGCGCGGGGGGAGGGGCGGCGGGCGGCGGCGTTTCGGCCGGCGGGCGGTCCCAGCCTGGCGGCGCGGTGTCGGGAACAGGGGGCGGCGCCGGCTGCTCGGGCGGAATGGCGGAGGGCGGAACCTCCAGCGGCGGCGCCGGGGACGGGATCTCGGTGGCGGGCTGGAAGGGCCGCTCGCTCAACGGTCCCTCGCCGGGGCGCGGCGGGGGCGGGATCTCGGCGGGCACCTGCGGCAGGTCGCCCGGCAGCGGACCGCCCGATGGCAGGTCATCCGCCCGCAGGTCTTCCGGCGGGGGGGAGCGGGTTTCGGGCGGCGCCACGGCGCCATGCGATTCGGCGCGCGGCGGCAGCGGGGGCAAGGGCGCCGGGTCAGGGCTGCGGGTTTCCGCCGGGGCGGGGGCGCTGGCCGCCGGCTGGGCCTGGAGCGGCGGCGGCTCGGGTGAGGGCGCGTCCGGAGCAGGCGCTTCAGGCGCCGCGGCGGCAGGTGGTTCCCCGGCGGGGACGCCAGGCTCCGCGGAGGGAAGTGGCTCCTCGGCCGGGGGCGGCGTGGGCTCGGCGGGCTTCTCCCGTCCGGTCAGCTTGGCCCAAAGGTCGCGCAGCGCCATCGGTCAGGCCATCTCGGCCAGCAGGCCCAGCGCGTCGGCGCCGGTCACCCGCGCGCGGATCAGGGCGCCATGGCGGCCCTCGCCGCGCAACAGGCGCAGCGGCGCGAAATGCTCGGTGTGGCCGCGATCGGGGGCTTCCAGCAGCACGATTTCCTCCTGTCCCTGTCGGGCCTGTTCAACGCGGGCGGCGAAGAAGCGGTTGGCGGCGTCGGCTCCGGCCGCGCGCAGCCGTGCCGCGCGCTCCCGCCGCAGCGGCACCGGCAGTTGCGGCATCCGCGCCGCCGGGGTGCCCGGGCGCTCGGAATAAGGGAAGACGTGCAGGAAGTGCAGCCCCGCCTCGGTCACGAAGTCCAGCAGGGCGGTGAAATGCGCCTCGGTCTCGGTCGGGAAGCCCGCGATCAGGTCGGCGCCCAGGGCGATGCCGGGGCGCAGCCGCCGCGCCCGCTCGGCCACCGCCAGCGCCTCCGCGCGCGAATGGCGGCGCTTCATCCGCTTCAGCATCAGGTCGTCGCCATGCTGCAGGGAAAGATGCAGATGCGGCATCAGCCGCGGCTCCTCGGCGATGAGGCGCCACAGATCCTCGTCCATGGCGGCGGGGTCGAGGGAGGAAAGGCGCAGCCGGGGCAGATCCGGCACCAGCGCCAGCAGCCGCCGCAGCGCCTGGCCGAGGCTGGGCTGCCCCGGCAGGTCGGGGCCGTAGGAGGCGATGTCCACCCCGGTCAGCACCACCTCCCGGTAGCCGGCGGCCACGGCGGCGCGCGCCTGCTCCACCATGGCGCCGAGCGGCACGGAACGGGACGGGCCGCGCCCGAAGGGAATGACGCAAAAGGTGCAGCGATGGTCGCAGCCCTGCTGCACCTGCAGGAAGGCCCGCGCCCGGCCGGCGAAATCGGTGACCAGGTGCGCGGCCGTTTCCCGCGCCGCCATCACGTCGCTGACCGGCGCGGGGGGCGCATCGGCCCGCCAGGATTCGGGCTTCAGCTTGTCGGCATTGCCGATGACGCGGGCAACGCCGGGGAGCGTGGCCCAATCATCGGGGCGCAGCTGCGCGGCGCAGCCGGTGACCAGGATGGGGGTGCCGGGGTGTTCCCGCGCCGCGCGGCGGATCGCCTTGCGCGCCTGCCGCTCCGCCTCGGCGGTGACGGCGCAGGTGTTGACCAGCAGCGCTTCCCGGTGCCCGCCGCGCCGGGCGAGGTCGCGCATGGCGACGCTTTCATAGGTGTTGAGGCGGCAGCCGAAGCTCAGCACCCGAAGCGGGCCCTGGTCCAGGGCCTCGGCCCCGCTCATGCGGCGAAGTGGTCCAGCTCGACCTGGCCGGTGAAGGCGGTGGCGACGGGGCCAGCCATCAGCACGCTGCCGTCCAGCCGCCATTCCAGCTCCAGCGCGCCGCCCGGCAACTCGACGCGGGCGCGCCGGGTGGCGAGGCCGCGCCGGTGCGCATTGACCAGCGTGGCGCAGGCGCCGGAGCCGCAGGCCAGGGTCGGGCCGGCGCCACGCTCCCAGATGGCGACGCGGAGATGGTCGGGCGCCAGCACCTGGGCGAAGCCGATATTGGCACGGTCGGGAAACAGCGGGTGGCGTTCCAGCTGCGGCCCCAGCGCGCGCCAGTCCAGCCTGTCCAGGTCCTCCACAAAGAAGGTGGCGTGCGGGTTGCCCATGGAACAGGCGGCGGGATCGGAAACGGCGCCCAGCGCCAGGGGCAGGTGGGCGGTGTCCATCGCCTCGGCCAGCGGCACTTCGTCCCAGCCGAAGCGGGGATGGCCCATATTGGCGCGGACCGTGCCGTCGGGCAGGCGCTCGCAGGGCAGGTCGCCGCTGACGGTGCGCACCGTGACGTGGTCGCGCCCGGTTTCCGCCATCAGCAGGGAGGCGACGCAGCGCGTGGCGTTGCCGCAGGCGCCGGCCTCCGAGCCGTCCGGATTGTGGATGCGCATGAACACATCGGCCTCCGCCGGCGCCTCCCCGGGCGCATCGGCCGCCAGCGGCTCCAGCGTGATGAACTGGTCGCAGCCGATGCCGCGATGGCGGTCAGCGAGGGCGGCGATGCGGGCCGGGCTCAGGCCGAGTGGCCACGGGCGGCCATCGACCACCACGAAGTCATTGCCCAGGCCATGCATCTTGCGAAAGGGGATCTGCACGCCGGCCTATATAGGCGGCGCGGCGATCGGGCGGAACCCGCCCGGGGCGCGAAAGCCGCCGCCGCGTAACGTTCGGGGGACGGGGAGGGGATGGCTCAGGCCAGCGTGCCGTACACCGCCTCCCGCACCGCGTTCGCCGCCGCGCCGCCATTCACCGCCGTCTGGGTCATCACCACGGTAACGATGCGATTCGTCGGATCGGCGAAGAAGCCGGTGCCGTAGATGCCGCCCCAGCCATAGGTGCCGACGCCCTGCCGCGTTTTCGCCGCGCCGGGGTCCGTCAGCACCGAGACGCCATAGCCGAAATCATGGCCCGGCCCGCGCAGGTCGATGGCCATGCCGCCGGTTTGCGGGCGGGTCATCTCGGCCACCGTTTCCGCCTTCAGGATGCGCCGGCCGTCCAGCTCGCCGCCATTCAGCAGCATGCGGGCGAAGCGGGCATAGTCGCCGATGGTGGAGGACGCGCCGGCGCCGCCGGACGGGTAGGCACCGTCGCTGAAGGCGCGGATCGGGTCGCCCATCCAATATCCGCCTGTCAGCGGGTAGGGGACACGCTGCGAGCTGCCCATCGGCTGCAACGCGCCGGACGGGTCGGGATAAAGCGCGGTCACCATGCGCGGCTGGTCGGCGAGCGGCACGCGGAAGGCGAGGCTGGTGAGGCCCAGCGGCGCGCTGATGTGGTTGGCCACGTAGGCATCGAGCGGCAGGCCGCTGGCCCGCGCCACGATGGCGCCCAGCACGTCGGTGGCCAGGGAATAATGCCAGGCGCTGCCAGGCTGCATGGCGAGCGGGGCCGCCGCCAGCCGGCGCATGTTGTCGGCGAGCCCGCGGCGCGGCTCGGCCAGCCCGTCATCCACGCCGAGGCGGCGGTAAGCGTCCACCACGCCGGGACGGTTCAGGAAGCCGTAGGAGAAGCCGGCCGTGTGGCGCAGCAGGTCCCGCACGGTGGGCTGCCGTTCCGCCGGCACGGTGCGCTCCGGCTCGCCCGGGCGCGGGGCCAGGACGCGCAGGTTGCGGAATTCCGGCAGGAAGCGGCCCACCGGGTCGTCGAGCCGGATGCTGCCCTGCTCGACCAATTGCAGGATGGCCACGGAGGTGATCGGCTTGGTCATGCTGGCCAGGCGGAACAGGCTGTCGGGCCGCACCGGCTCGCCGCCGCCGAAGCTGAGGGGGCCGGCGGCGCCGCTGTACAGCACGGTGCCGTCCTGGCGCACCACCAGGGCCGAAATGGCACCCACCTTGCCGCTTTCCACCTGTTGCCGCAGCGCCGCGTCCAGCACCGCCTGCCGGGAGGGCGGCGGCGCCACGGGCCGGGCGCAGGATGTCGCGACGAGGGCCGAGGATGCGCCCATCGCCGCGAGCAGGCTGCGCCGGGACAGTGCGGGGGCTGGTGTGGGCCGGTTCGGGTGCATGGCTCCTCCTGGATTCGCCGTTTCTTATCTGGCGTGAGGATGTTCGCTTGCGGGAGTTGCGGGCAAGTGCGGGCGATCGGGCATCGCGCGGCGGCGAGGAAGCGGCGCGGCCTTGGGGGCGGCCCCCCTTTCCGCCGGCCCTTGCCCCTGGTCCTGGCCGTCGCTATACCGCCGCCTTCTTCCGCGCGTCCGGGCCTGTAGGGCATGCCCGGCCGCGGTTTCGTGCCCGCCCCTCGGGCGGGTGCCTCAAGACTCAGGAGTTCCAAATGCCCAAGATGAAGACCAAGTCGAGCGTGAAGAAGCGCTTCCGGCTGACCGCCACGGGTCTGGTGAAGGCCGGCGCCGGCAACAAGCGCCACATGCTGACCGCCAAGACCAACAAGATGAAGCGGCAGAACCGCGGCATGTTCGTGCTGAACAAGCAGGACGGTGACACGGTGAAGCAGTGGCTTCCCTACGGCCTCGATCGATAAGAGGGGAGCGCACAAATGGCTCGTGTTAAGCGCGGCGTTACCGCCCATGCCCGCCACAAGAAGGTCCTGAAGCTCGCCAAGGGCTATGTGGGCCGTTCCTCCACCGGCTACCGCCCCGCTCTGGAGCGGGTCGAGAAGGCGCTGCAATACGCCTATCGCGACCGCCGCAACAAGAAGCGCGATTTCCGCGGCCTGTGGATCCAGCGCATCAACGCGGCCTGCCGCGAGCAGGGCCTGACCTACTCGAAGTTCATCGCCGGGCTGAAGGCCGCGAACATCGAGCTGGATCGCAAGGTGCTGGCCGCCATCGCCTTCGATGACGCCGCCTCCTTTGGCGCCTTGGTCGAGAAGGCCAAGGCGGCGCTGCCGGCGAACGCCGCAGCGTGATCTGAGCGGCCCGTCAGGGTCGCTGAAGAACAGAGCCGCCGCCGCCCCGGGCAATCCGGGGCGTCAGGCGGCTTTTTTCATATCCGGGTTTCGATGGGACCAAGAGCATGACGGATGACCTTGCCGGGCTGCAGGCGGAAACCGAGGCGGCACTGGCGGCGGCGGGCGACCTGCGCGCGCTGGACGCGGTGCGCGTCGCGACCTTGGGCAAGAGCGGCCGCGTCACCGCGCTGCTGAAGGGGCTGGGCGCCGTGCCCGCCGAGCAGCGCAAGGAGCGTGGCGCGGCGGTGAACCGGCTGAAGGCCGCGCTGGAAGCCGCCATCGAGACCCGCCGGGTGGAACTGGACGCCGCCGCGCTGGAATCGCGCCTGGCCGCCGAGCGCATGGATGTCACGCTGCCGCCGCGCCCCTTCCCCCCCGCCGGCCCCGAGAGTGGCGCGCTGCACCCGATCGCCCGCACCGTCGAGGAAGTCACCGCCATCTTCGGCGCCATGGGCTTCAGCGTGGCGGAAGGCCCGGACATCGAGGGCGACTGGTACAATTTCGGCGCGCTGAACATCCCCGACCACCACCCCGCGCGGCAGGACCACGACACCTTCTACGTCCCCGCCGGCCCGGATGGCCGCCGCCCCGTGCTGCGCACCCACACCAGCCCCGTGCAGATCCGCACCATGCTGGGCGAGGCGCCGCCGATCCGCGTCATCGTTCCCGGCCGCACCTACCGCGCCGACCATGACGCCACGCATTCCCCCATGTTCCACCAGGTGGAGGGGCTGGTGGTGGATCGCGGCATCACCCTGGCGCATCTCAAGGGCTGCCTGATCGACTTCCTGCGCGCCTTCTTCGGCATCCGCGACCTGCCGGTGCGCTTCCGCGCCTCCTACTTCCCCTTCACCGAGCCCTCCATGGAGGTCGATATCGGCTGGAACCGGAAGACGGGCGAACTGGGCAAGGGCGGCGACTGGCTGGAGATCCTGGGTTCCGGCATGGTCCACCCGAAGGTGCTGGCCAATTGCGGCATCGACCCGCGCGAATGGCAGGGCTTCGCCTTCGGCATGGGCATCGAGCGGATCACCATGCTGAAGCACGGCATCCCCGATCTGCGCCCCTTCTATGAAAGCGACATCCGCTGGCTGCGCCATTACGGCAGCCCGGTTCTGTCCCCCGCCAACCTGGCCGAAGGGGTCTGAGGCGATGAAGTTCACCCTGTCCTGGCTGAAGCAGCATCTGGAGACGGATGCGACGCTGGATCAGATCACCACCGCCCTGAACAGCATCGGGCTGGAGGTCGAGGGCGTCGAGGATCGTGGCGCCGCGCTGGCGCCCTTCCGCATCGCCCATGTGGTCGAGGCGGCGCAGCACCCGAATGCCGACCGCCTGCGCGCCTGCAAGGTGGATGTGGGCGATGGCGTGATCCGCTCCGTTGTCTGCGGCGCGCCGAATGCGCGCACGGGCATGAAGGCGGTGCTGGGCCTGCCCGGCGCCTATGTGCCCGGCAGCGGCATCACCCTGAAGGTGGGCGAGATCCGGGGCGTGAAGAGCGAGGGCATGATGTGCTCCTCGCGCGAGCTAGGCCTCGGCGACGACCATGAAGGCATCATCGACCTGCCGGAGGACGCGCCGGTGGGCGTGCCTTACGCCAGCTGGGCCGGGCTGGACGATCCGGTTGTCGAGATCAGCATCACCCCCAACCGGGGCGACGCGCTGGCGATCCGCGGCATCGCGCGGGACCTGGCGGCGGCGGGCCTCGGCACGCTGAAGCCCTTCGCGCCGGCCAAGGTGCCGGGGGTCTATCCCTCGCCGCTGCGCTGGGTGGTGGAGGACGCGGAATCCTGCCCCTGGGTGCTCGGCCGCGCCGTGCGCGGGGTGAGGAACGGGCCATCGCCGAAATGGCTGCAGGACCGGCTGGTGGCCATTGGCCAGCGGCCGATCAACGCGCTGGTCGATATCACCAATTTCTTCACCTACGACCTGGGTCGCCCGCTGCACGTCTTCGACGCGAAGAAGGTGAAGGGCGACTTGCTGTTCATGCGGCGCGGCCGCGAGGGCGAAAGCTATCTGGCGCTGAATGGCAAGGAGATCGCCGTCACGCCGGAGGACCTCGTCATCGCCGACCGCGAGGCGGTGGAATCGCTCGCCGGCATCATGGGCGGGGAGCATTCTGGCTCGGACGAGAACACCTCCGAGGTGTTCATCGAATGCGCGCTGTTCGACCCGGTGCGCATCGCCCTGACCGGCCGGCGGCATGATTTGCGCTCCGATGCCCGCGCCCGCTTCGAGCGCGGCATCGACCCCGCCCTGCTGCCGGACGCGCTGGAAGCCGCCACCGCCATGGTGATCGAGCTTTGCGGCGGCGAGGCGTCCGCCCTCACCGAGGGCGGTGCCGAGCCCGCCTGGCGGCGCGAGGCCAGCCTGCGCTTCGAGCGCATCGCCGGACTGGGCGGCGCCGAGGTCGCGCCCGACGACGCGGTGGGCATCCTGGAGCGCCTCGGCTTCGGCGTGGTGGCGCGGGACGCGGAGAAGGTTACCGTCTCCGTCCCGTCCTGGCGCAACGACATCGCGGGGCAGGGGGCGCTGACCCAGGCGCCCGGCCTGCCCGCCGACAAGGCGCGCGCCGCCGCCGAGGGCTGTGCCGCGATCGAGCCGGAATGCGACCTGCTGGAGGAGGTGCTGCGCATCATCGGGCTGGACCGCATCCCGCCCGCCTCGCTGCCGGTGTCCTCCCCCGTGCCGCTGCCGGCGCTGACGCCGAGGCAGTCCCGCGCCGTGCTGGCCCGCCGTACCCTGGCGGCGCGCGGCATGCTGGATTGCGTGTCCTTCGGCTTCCTTGACCGCAGGGTGGCGGCGCTGTTTGGCGAGACCCCTGACGCGCTGCGGCTGGAAAACCCGATCGCCGCCGATCTCGACCAGATGCGCCCGACGCCGGTGGCCAGCCTGGCGCTGGCGGCGGCGCGCAACATCGCCCGTGGCTATCCCGACCTGGCGCTGAGCGAGCTGGGCGCGGCC
This sequence comes from Teichococcus oryzae, assembly GCF_008386565.1. Classification (GTDB taxonomy): domain Bacteria; phylum Pseudomonadota; class Alphaproteobacteria; order Acetobacterales; family Acetobacteraceae; genus Pseudoroseomonas; species Pseudoroseomonas oryzae. Next base: position 67,561 of record NZ_VUKA01000001.1, read on the forward strand.
TATCGCGACATCACGCCGGAAGGGCAGCTCGCCGTCGCCGCCGGGCTGCGCGCGGGCGAGACGCCGCGCCACTGGGCGGTGCCCGCCCGCGCGGTGGATGCGATGGACGCCAAGGGCGACGCGCTGGCGGTGCTGGGGGCGCTGGGCGTGCCGATGGCGGCGCTGACCGTCACCGCCGATGCGCCCGGATTTTATCATCCCGGCCGCTCCGGCGTGGTGCGGCAGGGGCCGAAGACGGTGCTGGCCACCTTTGGCGAGATCCACCCGAAGCTGCGCGAGGAACTCGGCCTGCCCGGCCCCGCCGTGGCGTTCGAGGTGTTCCTCGACAACATCCCCGACCCCAAGAAGCGCAGGAAGGCAGCCCCCGAGCTTGCGGCCTTCCAGCCGCTGCGGCGCGACTTCGCCTTCCTGGTGGATGCCGCCGTGCCGGCGGAGAACCTCGTTCGCGCAGCGCGTGGCGCCGAACGGGCGCTGATCACCGAGGTGTCGCTGTTCGACCGCTATGCCGGCGACAAGCTGCCGGAAGGCAAGGTGTCGCTGGCGCTGGAAGTCACGCTGCAACCGCGCGAGCGCAGCCTGACCGATGCGGAGATCGAGGCGGTGGCGGCGAAGATCGTCGCCGCCGTGGCCAAGGCGACGGGCGCGACGCTGCGCGGCTGAGGATGCGGCCCGGGGGGGGGAATGCTCAACCTCCCCCCGGTATCGCGCTACAATCCTTCCAGCAGCCGGATCTTGAGGTCGCGGAAGGTGCGCCGGGCGCGGGAGGTCCTTTGCTCCTCCAGCATGGCTTCCAGCGCCCGCCCCAGCTCGCGCAGGCGGTCCTCGCCGAGGCGCTGGGCCTCTTGGAACATGGATCGCTCCTCCGAGGTGGCGTGGTGATCCATGGCGACATGCAGCGCCCGCAAATGCTCGTCGAATTCGGGGCTGGCCGTGTTCAGCTTCAGGGTCATCGCCAGCAGGTCGGAAAGCTGGCGGTGCTCGGAATGGGCGATGGGCACGTCCTCGCTCACCGGATGGACCGCCGGGTAGAAGATGTGGTCCTCCACATGCTCGTGGATCTCCAGCTCGGAGGCGAGGACCCGCAGCAGGTCGCGGCGCTGCGGATCATGCGCGGGCGTGTCCCTGATGGTTTCGAACAGCCGCCGGATCAGCTGGTGGTGCTCGAACAGGACCTCGTCGGCCTTCCGGCCGGGTGAGGTGCCACGGCGCCCGTCCCGCCGCGCATCCGGCTGCGAATCCGACGGCGCCTGGGCGAGGCCGGCGGCGGTGACGACATCCTCGCCCGGCTCCTGTTCCCGCCGGATCTCGACCATGCCGGCCCGCAGCCGCACCTCGTAGCGCGGCTGCGGGCAGGTCGAGGGGCCGCTGACCGGCCACCCGGTTTCCAGGTCGTATCCCGAACCGTGCCAGGGGCAGACCAGCGCGCCGTTGAGAACCCATCCCTGGTCGAGCGGGCCGCCCCGGTGGGAACAGCGCGCGCCCATCGCGTGCACGCGCCCCTTGTGCCGGACCAGGACGATCCCGACGCCCTGGCGCTGGTCCTCGTCCCAGATCTCGACCCGCCGCGGCCGGTTCTCCTCCAGCTCGGCGACAGGCAGCACCGGCCTGAAGTCGCGCGGCTCCAGGCTCCGGTCGGCCTGATCGACGCCGATCCGCCGGCGATACACCATGTGGCCGCCCAGATAGCCGCCGACAAACATGCAGGCCCAGCCGGCGGCGCTGGCCAGCCGCCCTTCGCGAAGGCGCCCCTGGCCGCGAAGCGCGATGGACGCCAGGTTGAGGGCCAGCGCCGTGCTGTTGACCAGGGCATGCGCCATGCCGACCCGCCGGTCGCGGCCATTGGTGTGCTGCCAGTCCGCCAGCCCCGTCGCCGCGGCGGCAACGGCGCCGGCGCTGCCGACCTTCAGGGCCAGTTCGGCGGTGCGCTCCGTTCCCCGGCGCCGGATGCCAAGCGTGGCCAGGAGATCCAGCGCGAAGGCCAGGGTCCAGGTCCCGAGCGGAATGGTCACCAGCATCGGATGGACGGGATGGCCATAGCCGGTTCCGTGCAGGGCATTTGCCACCCCCTCGGCGGGAGATCCCGCGATCTGGGCCGGCCGCGCCATGGCGGTTTCAACCGCGTAGCCGGGCCCGTCGAGCGATGAAGCCGCCTCGATCCGGCCAATGCCCGCATCGGTTGCCCTGGCAAATCTGGAACGTCCCATCGAGTGCCCTCATGCGCCTGCCATCCGATGGCCGCAGCAGCCATCGTGCTTGCTCAACACGCGAGGCACCCGGAGGTTAGGCGCGGGTGTTCAAATGCTTCCGCGATGACACCGCCGGAGAGCGGCGCGGGTCGGGCGGAAAGGCAAGCGCCGGGGGGAGAGGTCATCCTTTCCCCCGGCGGGCCATCAGAATTGCGGCATGGGCGGCAGCGGGTCCATCTTTGCTTTGAACCACCTCTCGTGAATGCGGTTCAGCTCGCCGCTTTCCACCAGCTTGGCGATGAAGGTGTTGCTCCAGTCGCGCAGCGCCGTGTCCTGCTTGCGGAAGGCCATGCCATTGGCCTGGGCGCGCAGGGTGAATTTCGGCTCGATCTGCAGGTTGGCATAGTTCTGGGTGAGCTGCGCCAGCACGGTGGAGGAGGCGCCGATCGCCTGCACCTGGCCGGAGATGATGGACTGGGTGGTGGTGGCGTCGTCGTCGAAGCGCATGATGCGCGTCTCCTTCGGCGCCACGGCGACCAGCGCGGAATCCTGCGTGCTGGCCCGTGCCACGCCGACGCGCACGCCCTTCAGGTCGTCCGGGCCTTTGATGGGGGTGCTCTTCGGCGCGAGGATATAGGTGGTGAAGGCGCTGTAGGGGTTGGAGAACAGCACCTGCTTGGAGCGTTCCTCGGTGATGCCGAAGGTCGCCACCAGCATGTCCACCTTGTTGGTCAGCAGGAAAGGGATGCGGTTAGGGCCGGTCACCGGGACCAGTTGCAGTTCCACCCCCAGCTCCTTCGCCAGGAGGTTGGCGACATCCACGTCGTAGCCGGCGGGGTTCTGGTTGGCGTCGGTGCCGCCGAAGGGCGGGTAGTCGGTCAGCACGCCGACCATGATGCGGCCGCGGCTCTTGATCTCCTCCGGGGTGGCGGCGGCGGCCGGGCGGATCATCCCCGGCAGCATGGCGGCGCCCAGCGCCAGGGCCGCCACGCCGCGGCGGGTAAGGGTGAGGCGTTCGGTCATTCCTGTGTCCTCCTGGATCTTGTTTAGCGCCGGGCCGTGGCCAGCCGCTGCTCCATGCGCTTGCTGTAGAGCGAGAGCGGCCAGCAGATGACGAAATAGGCCAGCCCCACCAGGCCGAAGATGGTGAAGGGCTGGAAGGTGGCGTTGTTGATCACCTGCGCCGCGCGGGTGATCTCCACGAAGCCGATGATGGAGGCGAGCGAGGTCGCCTTGATCAGCTGCACCAGGAAGCCGACCGTGGGCGGGATGGCGACGCGCAGCGCCTGCGGCAGCACGATCAGCCGCATCTGCCGCCAGTATTTCAGCCCCAGCGCGGCCGAGGCCTCCCACTGCCCCTTCGGCACCGTCTCGATGGCGCCGCGCCAGATCTCGCCCAGGAAGGCGCTGGCATGGAGCGAAAGGCCGAGCGCCGCCGCGCCCCAGGGATCGACGTTGAAGCCGAAGATGCCCGGCACGAAGAAGGCCAGGAAAAGCTGCATCAGCAGCGGCGTGCCCTGGAACAGCTTGATGTAGCCGAAGGCGATCCAGCGCAGCGCGGCGATCTGCCCGCTGCGCATCAGCGCCACCAGCAGCCCGCCCACCGCGCCGCCGGCAAAGGCGGCGGCGGACAGCAGCAGCGTCCAGCGCAGGGCCGCCAGGATGAAGAGGATGTCGGCGGAGCCGAGGGTTCGCATGGCTCTCCTCCCTCAGCGCGGTTCGGGCTGGCGCAGGAAGGCGCGCTCGATCCAGGCGAAGATGCCCCAGAACATCACCGACAGCGCGAGGTAGAGCGCGGTGACCACGAAATACACCTCGAAGGAGCGGAAGGTGCGCGCCTGGATGTCGTTGGCCGCGCCGGTCAGCTCGCTGGCCGCGATGGCCGAGCAGACCGAGGAGTTGAGCATCAGCAGGATGAACTGGCTGGTCAGCGAGGGATAGATCGCCTGCAGCGCCGGCTTCAGCACGATGAGGCGGAAGATCTGCAAGGGCCTCATCCCTAGCGCCCGCCCGGCCTCGATCTGGCCATGGTGGATGCTCTCGATCCCCGCGCGGATGATCTCGATGCCATAGGCGCCGACATTGACCACCAGCGCCAGCAGCGAGGCCTGGTCCGCCTCCAGCCGCAGCCCGATGGCAGGCAGGCCAAAGAAGATGACAAAGAGCTGGATCAGGAAGGGCGTGTTGCGGATCAGCTCGATATAGGCGTCGATCACCCAGCGCAGGGGTTTCGGCCCGCCGGTCTTGGCCAGGGCGCCGAGGACCGCCACCACGAGGCCGATGGCCATGGCGGCGGCGGAAAGCCAGACGGTGCGGATGAGGCCGGCCAGCAGCTCATCCCATGCCTCGAAAACGGCGCTGAACTCGAAAACATAGTTCATGGCAGGCGCATGCGATGGTTCCCGGGACATGTCCGGCCCGACGTTTGGGCGCCGGTGCCTTGATTCCTCCCGCCCTGTGATGGCGCGGCTAGGGGAGGCTGGCGCGGATCATGTCACCTGACAAGGCCAGGCCGCATGACGTTCCGGATAGCCTTTCAGCGACGGCCGAACATCCGCTCGAACTCGCCCTTGCCGAAGCGCAGCCAGGTGGGCCGGCCATGGGAACAGGTGGAGGCACGCGGCGTTGCCTCCATCTGGCGCAGCAGGGCGGCCATTTCCTCGGGCTTCAGGCGCCGCCCGGCACGAATCGAGCCATGGCAGGCCAGCCGCGCCACGGCCGCGTCCAGCCGCCGCTCCAGCGCCGTGATGTCTTCCCATTCCTCCAACTCGGCGGCGAGGTCGCGCAGCAGGGGGGCGGGATCGGGGTTGCCCAGCAAGGCGGGCAGGGCGCGCACCAGCACGGCGCCCGGCCCGAAGCCCTCCAGCTCCAGGCCGAGCCGCGCCAGGGCGGGGGCGGCGTCGTGCAGGCGCTGCGCATCCTGCGCCGGCAGGTCCACCACGGCCGGCAGCAGCAGGGGCTGGCTGCGCACCCCACCTTCCAGGAGCTGCGCCTTCAGCGCCTCATGCGTCAGCCGCTCATGCGCCGCGTGCTGGTCCACCAGCACCAGGGCGCCGTCGGGGGCCTCGGCCAGGATGTAGGTGTCCATCAACTGGGCGACCGGCCGACCCAGCGGGCCCTCCATGACGGCGCCGCCAGCATCCTCTCGCGGCGGCGATGGCGGGGCGGCTTCCGGGCGGGGCACCGGAGCCGGCAGGCGCAGCCCGGGCTGCCAGGACGCCGGGCGCGGTGCCAGGAAGCCGGCGGAGGGGGCGGGGCTGTCCAGCGCAGGCTGGGATTCCGCGAAGCCGGCCAGCTCAACCGGATCGACCTCGGTCGCCGACCATTCCGCGGGCGCGGGGGGCGGCGGGACCTGCCCGCCCGCCCCCACCGCCAGGGCCCGGCGCAGCGCCGAGATCAGGGCGCCGCGCACCGCCCCCGCATCGCGGAAGCGAAGCTCGGTCTTCATGGGATGGACGTTCACGTCCACCAGCTCGGGCGGCAAGTCGAGAAACAGCGCCGCCACCGGATGCCGGCCATAGGCGATCAGGTCGCGATAGGCGACGCGCAGCGCGGCGCGCAGCAGCGGGTCGCGCACCGGGCGGCGGTTCACCACCAGATGCTGTTCCGAGGCGGTGGCGCGGGTCAGGGTGGGCAGGGCCGCCATGCCGTCGAGGTCGAGGTCGCTCCAGGCTCCCTTCACCGCAACCGACGCCCCGGCGAAATCCGGCCCCAGCAGGGCATGCAGCCGGTTGGCGCGGTCGGCGGCTGCGAGGTTCAGCACCTGCCGTCCTTCCACCTCCACGCGGAACGCCACCTCGGGCCAGGCCAGCGCCAGGCGGCGCACCGCCTCCACCGCGTGGCCGGCCTCGGTGGCGGGGGATTTGAGGAACTTCCGGCGCGCGGGGGTGGCGAAGAACAGGTCCCGCACCTCGACCCGCGTGCCAGGGGCGCCGGAAGCGGGGCGCACCTCCTCCTTGAGGCCGCCTTCCACCACCAGGCGGTGCGCGTCGCCGCCGGGCAGGCGGCTGGTGATGGACAGCCGCGCCACCGCGCCGATCGAGGGCAGCGCCTCCCCCCGGAAGCCCAGCGTGGCGATGCGGAACAGCGCCGCCTCCTCGGGCAGCTTGGAAGTGGCGTGGCGCTCCACGGCGAGCGACAGGTCGGCCGCCGACATGCCGGCGCCGTCATCCTCCACCAGGATGCGGGACACGCCGCCGCCTTCCAGGGCCACCAGAACATGCCGCGCCCCGGCATCCAGCGCGTTTTCCACCAGCTCCTTCACGGCGGCGGCGGGGCGCTCCACCACCTCGCCGGCGGCGATGCGGTCGGCCGTGGTGGCGGAAAGAAGACGGATGCGGTCCATGAAACGGATCTAGCGCGGCGGGGGCGGCGATGCAGCCGCCCCGGCGATCAATCCCGCCCCATCGGAAGCGGGCGCTAGGCCTTCAGCGCCTGCAACTCGCGGATGCGGGAGATCAGACCCGTGGTGGAGGCGTCATGCTCGCCGATGCTGCCGGCGGGCGCCAGCTCCGGCAGGATCGAGCCGGCCAGCTGCTTGCCCAGTTCCACGCCCCATTGATCGAAGGCGTCGATGTCCCACAAGGCGCCCAGGCAGAACACCTTGTGCTCGTACAGGGCGATGAGCTGGCCCAGGGTGAAGGCATCCAGCCGGTCGAGCAGCAGCGTCGTGCTGGGACGGTCGCCCGGGAAGACGCGATGCGGCAGCAGGCGCTCGACCTCCGCTTCGGGCTTGCCGGCGCGGCGCATCTCGGCCGCCACTTCCTCCGGCCCCCGGCCGCGCAGCAGCGCTTCCGCCTGGGCCAGCCCGTTGGACAGCAGCAGCCGGTGGTTCTCGGCGTAAGGATGGTCCGGGTTCGCCACCAGCACGAAATCCGCCGGCACGGGCGTGGTGCCCTGGTGCAGCAGCTGCATGAAGGAATGCTGCGCGTTGGTGCCGGGCTCGCCAAAGATCACAGGACCGGTTTCGCGCCCCACCGGCTCCCCCGACACCGTCACCCGCTTGCCGAGGCTTTCCATCTCCAGCTGCTGCAGATGGGCCGGGAAGCGGGACAGGCGATGGTCATAGGGCAGCACCGCATGGGCCTTCAGCCCGAGGCCGTTAACATGCCAGGCGGTGATCAGCGCCAGCAGCAGCGGCAGGTTGCGGTCGGGCGCGGCGGACAGGAAATGCTCGTCCATGACGCGGGCGCCGTCGAGCAACTGGCGGAACGCGTTCCAGCCGCAGCTCAGCGCGATGGATAGCCCGATCGCCGACCACAAGGAGAAGCGCCCGCCCACCCAGTCGCGGAAGCCGAAGACGCGGTCGGAGGGGACGCCAAAGGCGGCCGTGGCCTCCAGGTTGGTGGAAAGCGCCGCCATGTGCCGGCGCGCGCCCATCTCGCCCAGATTCCGCTCTAGCCAGCCGCGCACCACATGGGCATTGGCCATGGTCTCGGCGGTGGTGAAGGTCTTGGAGGCCACCAGCATCAGGGTGCGGTGCGGGTTCAGCCGCGGACGGATGGCTTCCCAGTTATGCGCGTCGGCATTGGCCAGGAACAGCGGCCGCATCGGCGAGCGCACCGTCCACAACGCGCGCCCGGCCATGAACGGCCCGAGGTCGGAGCCGCCAATGCCGATATTGATGACGTCGGTGAAGGTTTCGCCGGTGGCGCCGCGGATGTCGCCGGTGTGGATGGCGCGGGTGAAGCGCTCCATCGCCGCCAGCGTTTCCTCCACACTGGCGCCGGCATCCTCCACCGAGCCATCGGCGTGCTTGGCCTTGAAGCCGGCCGAGCGCGGCGCGCGCAGCGCCATGTGCAGCACGGCGCGGCCTTCGGTGCAGTTGACCAGCTCGCCCGCCGCCATGGCGTCGCGCTTCGGCATCACCTGGCAGGCCTCGGCCAGGTCCAGCAACGCCTTGAGCACGTCCTCGGTGATGGAGGTCTTGGAGAAATCCATCAGGATGTCGCAGCCCTGACGGTGGAAGCGGCTGAAGCGCTTCGGGTCGGCGGCGAACAGGGCGCGGATGGCGCCCGCATCGGGCCGGGCGGCGAGCGAGGTGATTTTGCCCCAAGCGGCGTTCCGCGCGTCCGGCGTCATGCGATGCGTCCCTCTTTGTCCGTCAGGCTCAAGCTCGGCTGTAACCGTTCAGAGCCCTTCCGGTTGCCCCGCGACCGTAACGGAGAGTGCGTCAGGGCGAAGTAAACGCTTCGCCAGGGCGGCCGCCTGGTCGCGGGTGATGGCGGACAGCCGCTCCGGCCGGCGGCTCAGCCAGTCCAGCGGGCGGTCGTTGCGGCGCATGGCCAGCAGCGTTCCGGAGATGCGGCGGCTGTCGGTGAATTGCAGGGGCTGGCTGCCGGTGAGGTAGGCGACGGCTTCCTGCATCTCCTCCTGCGTCGGGCCCTCGGCGGCCATGCGCGACCATTCGGCGCGCAGCACCGTCAGCAGCTCGGGCACCCGCGCATTGGCGGTGGCGCAGGAGCCGACCAGGATGCCCTGGCCGAACAGCGAATCCAGCCCGGTGGCGATGCCATAGGTCAGGCCGCGCTCCTCCCGGATGGAGCGGGTGAGGCGGGCGGTGAAGCCGCCGCCGCCCAGGATGCGCAGCATCACCTGCGCGGTTTCCCAGTCCGGGTCGCGCGGCGGGATGCCGGGCTGGCCGAACAGGATCGCCGATTGCGGGGCCGCCACCGGCACCACCTGGGTGCCGAAATCGCGGAAGGCGGGCAGCGGCGGCGGCGTTTCGGCGGGCTGGGCCGGCAGGTCACTGAACAGGTCGGACAGCAGGGTGGCAAGCTGCGGCGCCGTGATGGCGCCGGCGGCGGCGATCAGCAGCCTGTCATTGCGCCGCAGGTGCCGCGCGAGCGGCGCCCGCAGCTGCTCGGCGGTCAGCGCGGCCAGGCTTTCCTCGGTGCCGCCGCCGGGCCGGCCGGCGGGATGGTTTGGATAGGCCGCGGCCCAGAAGGCGCGGCTGCCGCGGCCGCGCGGCCCTTCCAGGGACTGGCGGGCGGAGGCGATGGCGCGGGCCCGCAGCCGGGCGATGTCGGCGGGATCGAAGCGCGGCGCCGTCATCGCCAGCCGGGCCAGCCGCACCGCCTGCGGCAGCGCCGGGGCCAGGGCCCGGAAGCCGCCCTCGAAGCTGTCCCGGTCGGCGCCGAAATCCAGGCCGATCGCCTCGTCCCGCAACGCGTCGGCGAAGGCGTTGGCATCCAGGTTCCCGGCGCCCTCGGTCATCAGCCGGGCGGCGAGGCGGGCGGCGCCTTCCTGCCCCTCCGGGTCCAGCGCGGCGCCGCCGGGCCAGGACCAGGACAGGCTGACCACCGGCACCGAATGATCCTCAGCCAGCCAGGCGGTCAGGCCGCTGCCCTGCACCACCTGGATCGGCAGGGAAAAGCCGCTGCCGCCGCTCATGCCGCGCCTTCCGGCAGCAGCCAGCCGCTCATGGAGGGCTGCGCCAGCACGGCGCGGGCCGCATCCTGCACCTGCGCCAGGGTCACGGCGCGGATGCGGGAAGGCCAGTATTCGATGGCGTCCAGCGGCATGCCATTGGCGATGCCGCCGCCCAGGATGCGCGGCGCCGTGCCCAGGCTGTCCAGCGCCAGCAGGGTGCCGGCGGTCAGCTGCCGGATCGAACGCGCCACCTCCGCCTCGGCCGGCCCCTTGTCCAGCAGGCGGGCGATCTCGGACTGCACCACCTGCTCCAGCTTTTCCGCCGGGGTGTCGCGGCGGGGCGTGACAAAGATGTCGAAGGTGCCGGTGCCCAACGAATCGCCGTCATAGGAACAGCCGGCCGACACGGCGAGGCCGCTTTCCACCAGCGCCTTGAACAGCCGCGAGCCCTGGCCGCCGCCCAGCAGATGCGACAGCACCTCCAGCGGATGGGCGTGGCGGGCGGCGGCCGTGCCATCCAGCAGGGAAGGCGCGACCCAGCCGCGCATGAAGGCGGCTTCCTGCAAGGTCGCCTCGCGCCGCACCAGCCGCTCCTCCAGCGGCGCGGCGGGGGCGGGGGCGCGGCCCCGGCTGGCCTTGGGCCAGGGGGCGGGGCGGCCCTGGATGGCGCCGTAATCCTCGACCGCCAGGCGCTCCAGCTCCTCCCGGCCGATCGCGCCGGTCACCACCAGCGTGGCGTTGGCCGGGGTGTATCCGGTGCGGAAGAATTCCAGCATGTCGTCGCGGGACAGGGAGGCGAGGTCTTCCGGCCAGCCGATCAGCGGCCGGCCGCGCCAGTGCTGGCGGCCCCAGAAGGCGGCGTCCCAGGCCTCGCGGTAGCGCCCGCGCGGGGTGCTTTCGACGCGCTGGCGGCGTTCCTCCTGGACCACCTGCCGCTCGGCCTCGATCTCGCCGGCCGGAAACAGGGCGGAGGCCATGCGGTCCGCCTCCATCCCAGCCACCAGGGCGAGGCGCGTGGCCTCCACATGCTGGTGGTAGGCGGTGACATCGCGGGAGGTGAAGGCATTGTCCTGCCCGCCTTCCCGCGCCACGCGGCGGGAAAAGGCGCCGGAGGGCACGTTGGCGCTGCCCTTGAACATCATATGTTCCAGGAAATGCGCCAGCCCTGACTTGCCGGCGGGGTCATCCCCGGCGCCGATGCTGTAGAAGACGTAGTGCGCGACCACCGGGGCCCGGCGGTTCTCGGCATGCACCACGGTCAGGCCGTTGGGCAGGGTCCAGAGGCTGGCACCGAACAGCGGGCGCTCTCCTGCGGGGATGGGGGCTTCGGGCACGGCCGCTTCCGGCAGGGGCGGCAGGGCGACGAGCATGGGAAGGGCGGCGGCGGCCGTGAGGGCCGCCCGGCGGCTGATCGGGCACATGGCCTCATCAGATGGCCCCGCGGCCCCATTGACAACAGGGGGCGCTGCCTCCGGCGCGGCGCTGGTCAGAACAGCCCCTGGAACAGGCCCTGGCGCCGGCGCTGGATGATCGGGGTCTCGCCTTCCACGGCATCGCGGCCGAGGGCGGCATTCTCACGCAGGCGCTGCGCCTCCCGCGTCGGGTCCACCGCCGTGCCGGGCGGGGGGGCGTCGCGCCAGAACATCAGCCGGTCCACCACGGAGCGGTCGGCGGTTTCCAGCCGCAGGCTTTCCTCATCCACCAGGGCGCGGATGCCGGCCGGGGCCTGGCCCCCGGCCTGGGCCAGCAGCGCCTGCTCGGCCGGAGAGGGCGCGGTGCTGGCGCCGACGCCATACACCGAGGCCGGGGCCAGCGTCGCCTCGCCGGCGGCCGGGCCGCGCAACTCCTGCGGGCGCGGCGTGCCGGGGCGCGGCCGCGGCAACTCGCCCAGCGTGGGCGGCAGCGAGAGCGGCGCGCGGGTGACCACGCTGAACTCGTCCGGCGCGTCACGGGTGAAGCCCAGGCTGCGCGCGGTGTCGGAACCGCAGCCGGCCAGCGCCAGGCCGCCCATCAGGGCCATGGAGCGAAGGATTGGCGCGGCGCCGCGCGCCCGGAAGGGAGGCTGCCTCATGGCGTTTCCTTAGCGGTGGCGCGTGGCCGGAACAAGGCATCGCCCATCAGCGCGATGACGCCCAGCACGATGGCCGCGTCGGCCAGGTTGAACACGTACCAGTGGAAGGAGCCGATCCAGAAATCGGCGAAATCCACCACCGCGCCGAAGCGCAGCCGGTCGATGACGTTGCCGATGGCGCCGCCGACGATGCCGCCCAGCGCCACGGCGGTCAGCCGGTTTTCCGCCCGCGCCATCCAGCGCAGCAGGAAGCCCACCACCACCATGGCCAGCACGGCGAGCAGCAGCCGGTGCCAGGGCGCATCCCCGGCCAGCAGGCCGAAGGTGACGCCGCGGTTCCAGACCATGGTGAAGTCGAAGCCAAGGGCGCCAAGATCGAGCAGCTTCACCTGGAACCGCTCCGGCAGGCGGAGGATCTCCAGGATCCACCACTTGCTGATCTGGTCGGCGATGAGCAGGCCGCCCGCCACCGGCAGGCCGAGCTTCAGGCTCATGCGGCGCCCACCACCGCCTCGCAGCGCAGGCACAGGCCGGGATGGGCGGCGGAACGGCCGACTTCCGGCAGCACCCGCCAGCAGCGTTCGCACTTGTTGCCGGTTGCCGGGGCGAAGCGGGCGGCGACGCCGGGCTGGCCATCGGCGAAATGGGCGCTGTCCGGGGGCGGCGCGTCGGACAGCACCATGCCGGAGGTGATGCACAGCTCCGCCCAGCCGGCGGCGGACAGCAGGCCCATCTGGTCCCGCGGCAGGTGCAGCACCGGCGCCGCCTGCAGGGAAGAGCCGATCTCGCCGGCGCCGCGCGCCTTCTCCAGCACGCCGGTCACGGCGCGGCGGATGTCGCGCAGCTTGTCCCACTTGGCGGCCAGCGCCTCGTTGCGCCAGCCGGCGGGGATCTCCGGGAAGCCATGGAGATGGACCGAGTCATCCTCCGAGGGGAAGCGGGCCAGCCAGGCCTCCTCCGCCGTGAAGGGCATGACGGGCGCCAGCCAGGCGGAAAGGCAGCGGTGCAGCGCGTCCAGCACGGTGCGGGCGGCGCGGCGGCGCGGGCTGTCCGCCGCGTCGCAATAAAGGCTGTCCTTGCGGATGTCGAAGTAGAAGGCCGAAAGGTCGGTCGCGCAGAAGGCGTGGATCTCGGGATAGACGCCGTTCCAGTCGTAGTCGGCGACGGCCTTCCGCATCCGCGCGTCCAGCTCGGAGAGGCGGTGCAGCACCCAGCGCTCCAGCTCCGGCAACTCGGAAACGGGCAGCTTCTCGCTTTCCTCGAAGCCGGCGAGGTTGCCGAGCAGCCAGCGCAGCGTATTGCGGATGCGGCGATACAGCTCCGCCTGCTGGCCGAGGATGTTCTTGCCGATGCGCAAATCGTCCGAAACGTCGGAGTTCATCACCCAGAGGCGCAGGATGTCGGCGCCATACTGCTTGGTGACTTCCTGCGGCGCGGTGACGTTGCCGAGCGATTTCGACATCTTCCGCCCCGTCTCGTCCAGGACGAAGCCGTGGGTCAGGATGGCCTTGAAGGGCGCGAAGCCCTGGCTGCCGATGCTTTCCAGCAGCGAGGAATGGAACCAGCCGCGATGCTGGTCCGAGCCTTCCAGATAGAGGTCTGCCGGCACAGGCAGCCCGCGCGGGCGCAGCACGAAGGCATGGGTGGAGCCGGACTCGAACCAGACATCGACGATGTCCATGACCTGCTCGTAGTCGTCCGGGTTCCGGTCATTGCCGAGGAAGCGGGCGGCGGCACCGGGCTTGTACCAGGCATCCGCCCCTTCGGCGCGGAAGGCGGCGTCGATGCGGTCCAGCACCGTTTGGTCGCGCAGCACCTCGCCGGACTTCTTCTCGACAAAGACGGCGATGGGCACGCCCCAGGCGCGCTGGCGGCTGATGCACCAGTCCGGCCGCGCCGCGACCATGGAGCCGATGCGGTTGCGCCCCTGGTCCGGCACGAAATGCGTGTCGGCGATCGCCTGGAGCGCCTTGGCGCGGATCTGGTTGCCATCGTCCATGGCGATGAACCATTGCGGCGTCGCGCGGAAGATGACCGGCTTCTTGGAGCGCCAGCTATGCGGGTAGCTGTGGGTGATGAAGCCCTTGCCGGCGAGGTGGCTGGTGCTTTCCAGCGCCGCCCAGACCGGCTCATGCGCCTTGAACACATGGATGCCCACGAAGCCCGGCGCCTGCACCGTGTAGGTGCCGTCATCCGCCACGCATTCCGGCACAGCGATGCCATGGGCGCGGGTCAGGTGGAAATCGTCCTCGCCATGGGCGGGAGCCATGTGGACAAGGCCCGTGCCGGCCTCGGTGGTGACGAAATTGCCTTCCAGCAGCGGCACGTCGAACTGGTAGCCGCCATCGGCCTTGTCCCACGCGCGCAGCGGATGGGCGGCGACCGCGCCCGCCAGTTCCGTGCCCTTGAAGACGCGCGAGACGGAGAAGGCGGCGAGGCCCACTTCCTTGGCGAAGGCGCCGATCAGCGCCTCGGCCACGATGAAGCGCTGGCCCAGGCGCGGCAGGGCGCCTTCCTCGACGCCATCCACGGTGAGCAGCGCGTAATCGATCTCCGCGCCATAGGCCAGCGCCCGGTTGGCCGGGATGGTCCAGGGGGTGGTGGTCCAGATCACCGCCTCGGCGCCGACCAGATCCTCCCGTGCCGCCTTCAGGATGGGGAAGCCGGTGTAGAGGATGGCGGATTTGTGGTCGTGGTACTCGACCTCGGCCTCGGCCAGGGCGGTCTTCTCGACCGGGCTCCACATCACCGGCCGCAGGCCGCGGTAAAGGGAGCCGTTCATCAGGAACTTGCCGATCTCGGCGGCGATGGCGGCCTCGGAGGCGAAGTCCATGGTGGCGTAGCGCCCGGCCCAGTCGCCGGCGACGCCAAGGCGCTTGAACTCCTCCCGCTGCACGTCCAGCCAGTGCGCGGCATAAGAGCGGCATTCGGCGCGGAATTCCAGCACGGGGACGGCATCCTTGCCCGTCCCGCCATGCTTGCCCTTGGGGTCGCGGTATTCCTCCTCGACCTTCCACTCGATCGGCAGGCCGTGGCAGTCCCAGCCAGGGATGTAGTCCGCGTCCTTGCCGCTCATCTGGGCGGCGCGGTTGATCACGTCCTTCAGGATCTTGTTCAGCGCGTGGCCGATATGCAGCGCGCCATTCGCATAGGGCGGGCCGTCATGCAGGACGAACTTCTCCCGCCCCGCGGATTGCGTCCGCAGCCTGTCCCAGAGCCCGATCCGTTCCCAGCGCTCCAGCCAGCCGGGCTCGCGCTTCGGCAGGTCCCCCTTCATGGGGAAGGAGGTTTGCGGCAGGAAAACGGTGCCGCGATAGTCGCGGGTGGCGGGAGCGTCGTTCATTCGGGGTCCATACCGCCCTGGGGCGGGGTTCAGCCAGAACTAAGGATGGCGGAAAGGAAAGAGGGTGGCGCCGTCGGAAAACCCGGCCCTCAGAGGAGGACCGGGCGGGTAATTCGCGCCGTCGCGCGGGACCCGACGGAGATGGACGAGCGGTGCATGTCGCGGTTTGTGCGATCCCGCGCGGCGGGGGTCAAGGGCGCCGCGCGCGCCGCTCAGCCGATGCCGGCAGAGGCGTCCGCCGGGCCCTCCTCCGGGCAGCCCATCCGGCGTGCCTCCAGCACCGCCTCGGCGAATGCGGCGGGGGCTTCCTGCGGGATGTTGTGGCCGATATGCGGCAGGGCGCGGTGCCGGTAGGGGCCGGTGAAGCGCGGCGCGTCCCCCGCGCTGCCGCCGGGGCGCGCCACGCCATCGCTTCCGCCATCGAGGCTGACCGCCGGAACGGCGATGGCGGGTTGCGCGGCCAACCGCTCCTCGATTTCCCGCAGCGCCGGGTCGCCTTCCACCAGGCCGAAGCGGTGGCGGTAGGAATGCAGCACCACCGCGACGAAGTCCGGGTTGTCGAAGGCGGCGGCGGAGCGGTGGAAGGTGGCCTCGTCGAAGCGCCAGTCCGGCGACCAGAGGCGCCACAGCAGCCGGCAAAGCTCCGCCCGGTTCCGGGCGAGGCCGGCGGCGCCGCGCGCGCCATGGAAATAGAACTGGTACCAGTGGCGGAACTCCCGCTCCGGCGCCTGGGGCTGCGCGGCGGCGGCGATGTCCTGGATGTTGTAGCCATCCCCGGTGACCAGTCCCGCCACGCGCTCCGGCCACAGCGCCGCCAGGATGCAGGCGGCGCGGCCGCCCCAGTCATAGCCGGCCAGCACCGCGCGCGGGATGTTCAGCGCGTCCATCAGCGCCAGCAGGTCGGCCGCGAGCGCCGCCTGCTGCCCCGAGCGCGGCGTGTCCAGCGACAGGAAGCGCGTGGGGCCGAAGCCGCGCAGCCAGGGGGTGATGACGCGGGCGCCCTCGCGCGCCAGCCGCTCGGCCACCGCGTCATAGGCGTGCACGTCATAGGGAAAGCCGTGCAGCAGGATGGCCGGCCAGCCATCGGGGTCGCCCTGCTCGCGATAGGCGATGCGCAGCACCCCGGCCTCGATCTGCTTCAGCATGTGCGGTACCTCCCATGCCCCGCTTCTTCACGGGTTGCGGGAAGTCTACGCGGCCGCCCTGGCTCAGCCCAGCATGGCGCGCGCCTGTTCGGCATCGGCGGCGATCTGCGCGGTCAGCTCGGCCAGCCCGGCGAAGCGCCGTTCGGGGCGCAGGAAATGGAACAGGGCGACGCCGATCTCCTGGCCGTAAAGATCGCCCTCGAAGTCGAACAGATGCGCCTCCACCCGGCTTTCCGTGCCCTGCACGGTGGGGCGCAGGCCGATATTGGCGACGCCGGGGATGTTCCGCCCATCCGGCAGGTGGGCGTGGATCGCGTAAACGCCGCGCGCCGGCTCCAGGTGGCGGCCCAGCGGGATGTTGGCGGTGGGGAAGCCGATGGTGCGGCCGCGCTTGTCGCCATGGCTGACGATGCCGCGGATCTCCCATTCGCGCCCCAGGGCCCGCGCCGCCCGCTCGGGATAGCCGTCCTGCAACACGCGGCGGATGCCGGTGGAGGAGATCGGGCCGGATTCGTCGCTGACATGCGGCACCACGGTCAGGCCCATGCCGAACCGTTCCGCCTGCCCGGCCAGAAAGGCGATGTCGCCGCCGCGCCGGTGGCCAAAGGCGAAATCGGCGCCGCAGGCCAGGTGCCGCGCATCCAGCGCGCCGTGCAGGATCTCCGCCACGAACTGCTCGGCGGTCAGCGCGGCGAAGGCTTCGTTGAAGGGCAGGGCCACAACATGGGCGGCGCCGCATTCGCGCAGCGCCCGCGCCTTGGCGGCGGCCAGGGTCAGCCGGAAGGGCGGGTCGTCAGGGCGGAAATGCTCACGCGGATGCGGCTCAAAGGTCAGGGCCACCAGCGGCAGTTCCGGCCGGCCGGCATGGGCGGCGCGCAGCACGGCGCGGTGGCCGCGATGCACGCCGTCGAAATTGCCCAGCGCCACCGTCGCGCCGCGCGCTTCGGGGGGGATGGCCCCCGCGATGGCGGCCATCAGCGCTGCGTCTTCTCGGCCCATTTCTCCACCGTCACGGGGGTGAAGCTCGCCAGCGCGTCCAGCGCCTCCTCCGGCGTGGCGGCCAGGGTGGCCAGCGCCCGGTGCTTCTCGTGCAGGAAGCCCTCGGTCACCATGTGGTCGAACACGGCGCCGAGGCGCTCCCAGTAGCCGGCGGTGTCGAGGAAGACGAGGCCCTTGTTGTGGATGCCGAGCTGCGTCCAGGTGAAGGCCTCCACCGCCTCCTCCAGCGTGCCGATGCCGCCGGGCAGCACCACGAAGCCATCCGACAGGTCGGCCATCATCGCCTTGCGCTCATGCATGGTGGACACCACGCGCAGATCGGTGATGGCGCCATGGCCGACCTCCCGCCGCATCAGCGTTTCGGGGATGATGCCGATCACCTCGGCGCCTTCGCGCATGGCGGCATCCGCCACGATGCCCATCAGCCCGACATGGCCGCCGCCATAAACCAGGCCGAGCCCGCGCCCGGCGATGGCGCGCCCCAGAGCGCGCGCCGCATTGGCATAGGCCGGGTTGAGGCCGGGATTGGAGCCGCAGAACACGCACACACGCTTCATGAGAACAGACCCTGGAGATTTCGCGGCGGAGGGGTGGGCATCCGGGGCCGGGGCGGCCTGCGGCTGGGGCTCTGCGAAGGCCCGCTCCCCACGGCGCCTGCACGCCGCCCCTCCGGCTTAACGCCCGGCGTGCGGATGGACAAGCAGGACCGGCGGCGCGACAAAACCGGCTCCACCGCAATCGGAGACATCGTCCAATGCCCGCCACGCAGATCGGCACCAGCGAACGCCTGCTGGAGGAACTCCGCGGCTGGGTGGAGCACGAGACCCCCACCACCGACCCGGCCGCCATCAACGGCCTGATGGGCAAGGCCGAGGCCGAGCTGCGCGCGATGGGCGCGGTGGTGGAGCGCATCCCCGGCACCCGCGGCTTCGGCGACCACCTGGTGGCGCGCACGCCAGGGCAAGGCGGGGTGGGCCAGGGGCGGCCCGTGCTGGTGGCGGGCCATCTGGATACCGTCTGGGACCATGGCGCGCTGTCCTACCGCGTCGAAGGGGACAAGGCCTTCGGTCCCGGCATCTACGACATGAAGGCCGGCTCCTTCTTCGCTTTTCATTCGGTGCGGGAGCTCCTGCGGCAGAAGGTGGCGACGCGCGCGCCCATCACCCTGCTGCTGACCTCGGATGAGGAGGTGGGCAGCCCGACCAGCCGCGCCCTGATCGAGCGGGAAGCGGCGGGCGCCTGCGCCGTGCTGATCCCGGAGCCGGCGGGCGGCGTCGAGAAGTGCTGCGTCACCGCCCGCAAGGGCACCGGCCGCATGGTGGTGAAGGTGAAGGGCCGCAGCGCCCATTCCGGTGGCAACTGGCAGGAAGGCGCCTCCGCCGTGGTGACGCTGGCGCGCATCATCACCGCCATCCACGGCATGGTGGACCTCGATGGCGGCACCACCACCAACTGCGCGCCCATCTGGGGCGGCACCCGCCCCAACGTCATCCCGAACGAGGCCGGCTGCGAGGTGGATATCCGCGTCGCCACCGCCGCCAAGGGGGAGGAACTGGTGGCCGCCATCCAGGCCCTGGCCGGCCCGCAGCCGGACGGAACCGAGGTGTTCGTCACCGGCGGCATGAACCGCCCGCCCATGGTGGAAACGCCCGCCGTGCTGGCCCTCTATGAGCAGGCGCGGGCGATCGCCGGCCGCATCGGCTATGACCTGCCGAAGCAGCATCGCGGCGGCGGCTCCGACGGCAACTTCACCGCCGCCATGGGCATCCCCACGCTGGACGGCCTGGGCGGCGCCGGCGCCGGTGCCCATGCGGAGTTCGAGCACATCCTGTGGCGGGAACTGGCGCCGCGCTGCGCCACGCTGTGCGAGCTGCTGGAAACGCTGGGCGATTGAAGCCCCGCCGGCAAGGGACGGGCTGACCGGCGGCTTGGCGCCGGATTCTTGGGAAGGCCGCCGGGAAGGGGAGTTCCGTTCCTGGCGGCCTCTTTCAATGTGGGCGCGGGCCTCCAGATTCCCGCGCATGGAAAACCGCTTCGACCTCGGACGCTTTGTGCAGGCCCAGGACCCGGTGCTGCCGCAGGTCCGGCGCGAGCTGGCGGCGGGTGACAAGCGCAGCCATTGGATGTGGTTCGTGTTTCCGCAGATCGCAGGCCTCGGCCACAGCGCCATGGCGCGGCGCTACGCCATCGCCTCCCTGGCGGAAGCGCGGGCCTATCTGGAGCATCCGGTGCTGGGGCCGCGTCTGCTGGAATGCACGGAGCTGGTCAACGCGGTGCCCGGCCGCACCGCGCATGCCATCTTCGGCAGCCCGGATGACATGAAGTTCCATTCCTCCATGACGCTGTTCCACCGCGCCCGCCCGGAGGAGCCCGCCTTCGCCGAGGCGCTGCGGCGCTATTTCGGAGGCGCGGAGGACGCGGCCACGCTGGAGCGGCTGGCGGGCGGCTGAGCGGCGCCCCTTTGCCCCCTGGCTCCAAAGCTTCTATGCCGGCCCTGCCAGACGTGGAGAGGCCCGACCATGCCCGATGATTCCGCCGCCCATGCCGCCGTCAGCACCGATGTCGCCATCATCGGCGCCGGCCCGACCGGGCTGTTCGCGGTGTTCGAATGCGGCATGCTGCGCATGAAATGCGTGGTGATCGACACGCTGGAGGCGATCGGCGGGCAATGCGCCGCGCTCTACCCCGAGAAGCCGATCTACGACATCCCGGGCTATCCGGCGATCGCCGGCGCCGATCTGGTGGCCAAGCTGGAGCAGCAGGCGGAGCCCTTCGCGCCGATCTACCTGCTCGGCCGCCGCGTCGATTCCCTGGCGCAGATGCAGGAAGGCGGCTTCGAGCTGCGCACCAGCAAGGATGAGGTGGTGCGCGCCAAGGCGGTGATCGTCGCGGCCGGCGCCGGTGCTTTCGGCCCCAACCGGCCGCCGCTGAACGACCTGCCCGCCTATGAGGCGAGCGGCGCCGTCCGCTACATGGTGGCCCGGCGCGAGGAGTTGCGCGGCAAGCGCGTGGTGATCGCCGGCGGCGGCGATTCGGCGGTGGACTGGGCGCTGAGCCTGAAGGACATCGCCAAGCGCGTCACCGTGGTGCATCGCCGGCCGAAATTCCGCGCCGCCCCCGAAAGCGTGGCGCAGATGGAAGCGGCGGCCGAGCGGGGCGAGATCGACCTCGCCATCCCCTACCAGCTGCACGCGCTGCACGGGGAGGGAGGCGAATTGTCCCATGTGGAACTGGCGACGCTGAAGGGCGAGAAGCGGATGGTCCCGGCCGACCACCTGCTGGCCTTCTTCGGCCTGTCCATGGAACTGGGGCCGATCGCCAATTGGGGCCTGGGGCTGGAGCGCAGCCATGTGGTGGTGAACCCGGCGACCTGCGCCACCTCCATCCCCGGCATCCACGCCATCGGCGACATCGCCACCTACCAGGGCAAGCTGAAGCTGATCCTGCAGGGCTTCTCGGAAGCGGCGATGGCGGCCCACGCCATCCACCCCCAGGTCTTCCCGGGGGAGGCGCTGCATTTCGAATACAGCACCACCAAGGGCGTGCCGGCGGAATAGGCCCCAAACACCAGGTGGGGAGGACGGGCGGCTTCCCCACCGGCCCGCGACGCCGTAGGTTGTCGCTCCCCAGGCAGCGACAGGGAGCGCAACCATGGCGGAAGGCCGTCTCGTCATCGGCACCAAGATGTATTCCTCCTGGTCGCTGCGCGGCTGGCTGGCCGTGCACCTGGCCAAGCTGGAGGTGGAGGAGGTGCTGATCCCGCTGGCCGGCGGCAACACCGCGGCGATCAAGGACGCCACCCCAACCGGCCTCGTGCCCTATCTGGAGCATCGTGGGGCGCGGGTCTGGGAAAGCCTCGCCATCCTGGAATATTGCGCCGAGATCGAGCCGCGCCTGTGGCCCTCCGACCCGGTGCGGCGGGCCGTGGCGCGCTCCATGGCGGCCGAGATGCATGCCGGCTTCCGCGCGCTGCGCATGGCCATGCCGATGAGCATCCTGAACCACTTCCCCGGCCGCAACCGCACCCCCGAGGTGCTGGTCGACATTGCCCGCATCGAGGCGATCTGGCGCGAGGCGTTGCTGGACTCCGGCGGTCCCTTCCTGTTCGGCAGCCGCTTTGGCGCGGTGGATGCCATGTATGCCCCCGTGGTCTGCCGCTTCCTGACCTGGGAGCCGGAGCTGGAGGCGCGCAGCCGCGACTACATGGCGGCGGTGCGGGAGCATCCGCTCATGCGGCGCTGGTATGACGAAGCCGCGGCCGAGCCGGCCGAATGGCGCCTCGCCAAATACGAGCAGGTGGCCGCGGCATGAGCGGCGCCACGATGACCGGCATGGGCGCGAGCAGCCTGGACCATGTGGGCCTTTGCGCCGCCGATGGCCCGGCGCTCTGGGCCACCTATGAGCGGCTCGGCTTTGTTCTGAGCCCGGTGAACCGCCAAACGGGCCGCCGCAGCCCGGATGCGCCGCTGGAGCCCTTCGGCACCGCCAATCGCTGCGCCATGCTGCGCCAGGGCTATGTGGAATTGCTGGCAGTTGTTGATCCGTCCGGCTTCGACAACGGCCTGGGGCGCTTCCTGGCCCGCTACGCCGGCATGCACATCCTGGCCTTCGGCATGGAGGATGCGGCGGCGGAACTGGAAAGGCTGCGCCGCGCCGGGCTGGACATTCCCGGCATCATGCCCCTGCAACGGCCGGTGGAGGATGGCAACCCGGCGCTGGCCCGCTTTTCCCGCCTGCCGCTGCCCGACGCGCCGGAAGGCCGGGTGCAGCTGGTGCAGCACCACACGCCGGAGCTGATGTGGCAGGAACGCTGGATGGAGCACCCCAACCGCGCTGTGGCGCTGGAGGACGTGATCCTGGCCGTGCCGGAGCCGGCCCGCAGCGCAGCCGCCCTGTCCCGCCTGACCGGCCAGCCCTTCGAGCCGGACCTGGCGGGCGGCTACCGCCTGCCTCTGCCGCAGGGCGCGGTGCGCATCCTGCCCCCCGCCGCGCTGGATTCGGTGCTGCCGGGGGTCGCCGCGCCGACGCTGCCCTTCCTCGCGGGCTGCACGCTCCGCACCGATGACGGCAATGCCGCCATCACGCGCATCGCCGGGGCGGTGCTGCGGGAAGCGCCTGGCGGAGTGATGGTCCCGCCCGAACAGGCCGGCGGCGCCGCGCTGGTGTTCCGCGCTTGAGCCTGGCGCCGCAGGCCCGGGCCATCGGCGTTTCGCTGCGCACCTATTACGCGCCGGGACGGGCGGCGGCGCTGGATCGCTTCCTGGGCCGCTTCCTGGGCGAGGGCGAGCTCGGCTTCGACATCGGCGCGCATGTCGGCGACCGCACCGCCAGCTTTCGCCGGCTCGGCGCCCGCGCCGTTGCGGTGGAGCCGCAGCCGCGCCTGCACCGCCTGTTGCGGCTGATCTTCAGCCGCGATCCCGGCGTGGCGCTGGTGCCGGCCCTGGTCGGCAGCCAGCAGGGGGAAGCCCGGCTGCACCTCAACAGCGCCAACCCCACCGTGGCCACGGCCTCGGAAGCCTTCATGGCGGCGGCGGAGGGAGCGCCAGGCTGGGAAGGCCAGGAATGGGACGGCGCCGTGACCCTGCCGGTGACCACGCTGGACCTCCTGGCGGCAGAGCATGGCGAGCCAGCCTTCATCAAGCTCGATGTGGAAGGCTTCGAGGCGCAGGCGCTGGCCGGCCTGTCGCGCCCGGTGCGCAGCCTGAGCTTCGAGTTCACCACCCTGCAGCGCGCGGTGGCGCTGGATGCGCTGGAGGCGATCGGGGCGCTGGGCCCCTACCGCTTCAATGCCTGCCTGGGGGAGGAGATGCGCTTCGTGCTGGAAGGGCCGGCGCGTGCCGGCACCGTGGCGCGCTGGCTGGAGGCCCTGCCGGCCGAGGCCAATTCCGGCGACATCTATGCCAGCCTGGATGAAGCGCGGCTGCGCTGAAGGCCCCGCCATGCTTCCCCGCGCCGCCGCCCGCCGCGCCACCATCCCGCCGGGCGCCCTTACCCCTGCTGCCCAGTTCCGCTAGGGGAGCGGCGCCCGCCACTTCGTCCAGGTTCCGCCCCGCATGACCTCTGCCGCCTTTCTGCAGCATCTCGGCTTCGCCTCCGGCCTGGCGCTGTTGTCCGCGCTCGTGGTGCGGTTGATGATCGCCTTTCCGATCCTGGACCATCCCGACCACCGCAAGGCCCATGCGCGGCCGACCCCGAAGGGCGGCGGTGTCGGCATCGTTTGCGCGTTCATCATTGGCATGGCGGTGCTGTATGACGTGGCGCAGTTCGCGCGCATGGCCGAGCAGGGCTTTATCGGCGTCATCCTGGCCGCCATCGCCATCGCCGTGGTGGCCCTGCTGGACGACATCCGGGATTTCCGCTTCGTGGTGAAGCTGGCGGCCCAGGCGCTGGCGGCGCTGGTGGCGGTGGCCAGCGGCCTGGTGGTGCACCGCCTGGCGCTGCCCTGGATCGGGGTGGTGGAACTCGGCTGGCTCGGGCCGTTGCTGACGCTGTTCTGGATCGTGGCCTGCACCAATGCCGTCAACTTCATGGATGGCATGGACGGGCTGGTGGGCGGCACCGTGCTGGTGGTCTGCGGCGGCCTCGCTTATGTCGCGGTGGTGCAGAATGGCTGGTTCATCTATGCCGCCGCGCTGATCCTGGGGGGCGGGATCGCCGGCTTCCTGCCCTTCAACCTGCATCCCGCGCGCATCTTCATGGGCGATGTGGGCAGCCAGTTTCTGGGCTTCGTGCTGGCGGTGCTGGGGGTGGCGGCGGCGCAATTGGACGCGGCGCAGCTTTCCTTTCTGCTGATGCCTCTGCTGATCTTCGCGCTGCTGTTCGACACCGGCTTCACCCTGCTGCGCCGCGCCTGGATGGGCGAGCGGATCAGCGCGCCGCACCGCACCCACCTGTACCAGATGGCGCAGCGCAGCGGCCTCGGCGTGCGCACCGTGACGGCGGTGCATGGCGGGTTCGTGCTGTTCCACCTGGGGCTGGCGCTGCTGTTCCTGCGCCTGGGCCCGGCCCTGAAGCCGCTGGTGATCCTGCCGCCGCTGCTGGTGCAGCTGTTGTGGCTGGGCTTCATCGCCTGGCGGGTGCGCCGCGCCGGCCTCAGCTGGGCGGCGTGACGACCTCCAGCCGCATCGTGCCGATTTCCCCGACCCATTGTTCCGAGCGGTAGATGCCGCCGCTGGCCGGGTCGGCCCAGTAGCGGTTGGTGAAGCCGCCGCTGCCGCCGCCACGGCAGGCTTCGCGCACCAGCACCACCGGCCCCTGCCGCGCCGCTGAAAGCTGGCAGCTCAGCGCCACGCCGAAGCGCATCCGAGCCGGCGAGCGGTCATTGCGCATGAAATCCACCTGCCGCCGCAGCGAGGCCGGCTGCGCCAGCAGCTCCAGCGGCTCATCCAGCGGATCGGGGCCATCAAGCCGCGTGCCGGCG
Source organism: Teichococcus oryzae (assembly GCF_008386565.1). Taxonomy (GTDB): domain Bacteria; phylum Pseudomonadota; class Alphaproteobacteria; order Acetobacterales; family Acetobacteraceae; genus Pseudoroseomonas; species Pseudoroseomonas oryzae. The sequence goes on from NZ_VUKA01000001.1 coordinate 92,096, forward strand.
ATCCATTCCCGCAGCCCGGCGGTGGCGGTGACGCGGGCGCCATCCGTCGCCACCACGACGCCCCCCGTGCTGCGCCACAGGCGCCGCTCGCCATTCTGCGACACCAGCAGGGCCATGGCGCTGCCCTTGCCCCAGGACAGCCGGAGGGCGGGGGTGCCATCCACCGGCGCGCGCGCGGCCGGCAGGCCGGGCGGGTCCGGCTCGGCTTCCGGCGGTGGCGCTTCCCACAGGCTGGACAGGTCGGGCACCCAGGATTCCGGCAACATCGAGCCGCAGCCGGGAAGCACCAATGGAAGCAGGAGGAGGAGGAAGCGGCGCATGCCGGCAGCCTAGACCATCACGGAACCGTGAGCATCATTTTTGCAATGAACCGCGCCCGCCATCCGGCACATGGCCGCGGGGCTGGGCAACCGCCCCGCGGGCTGTTCGGTTCTCCACCCGGACCTGGAGTGGAAAGCAAGCCATGCAGAGCAACCGCAACGAAGACGAGATGCGCATCAAGGTGCGCGACATGATCGCCGAGATCGGCACCGCGATCTTCACCACCATTGATGGGGAAGGCCGGCTGCGCGGCCGCCCGATGCGCAGCCAGAAGCCGGACCCGGACGGCCGGACGCTGTGGTTCTTCACCCGCACCGACAGCCCGAAGGTGGTCGAGATCCGGCATGATGGCCGGGTTCTCCTGGGCTATTCCGACACCCGCAACCAGGATTACGTGGCCATCTCCGGCAGGGCGCAGCTGATCACCGACCCCGCGCGCAAGCAGGCGCTGTGGCATGAGGGGCTGCGCAGCTGGCTGCCGGAAGGCCCGGACAGCACCGAGGTCGCGCTGATCGCCGTGACGATCGAGGGAGCGGAATACTGGGATGGCGTCTCCTCCGCCCTGCGCTTCGCCTATGGCTACGCGCAGTCGCTGGTCACGGGACGGCCCGACACCAGTGGCGAGAATGCCAAGGTCAGCTTCGGGGGCTGATCGAGCCGGAACTGAAAGGAAATTCTTGAATCGCCATTTGGTTGAAAGGATAGTCCAAAAGATCGCCGCATAAGCGGTGCCAAGGACGGATCTGAAACACCGTGGCCGGATGGCTTTCCAGAACTTTCTCGAAGCGGGACGTGGCATCCGCGGATGCCCTCCCGCCCCAGGCCGAACCGGCGTCGCACCGCCCGCGCGGCTTCGCCGAAGCCCCCATCAAGGGGGAACTGGCGCTGCTGCGCGGCGGCGAGGCGGGGGGCGAGGACGCCTTCCCCTTGCGGCCCGAGCGGCTGCCCTTCGGCACGCTTCCGGCCATCGAGGCGCCGGCGCCGGATGCCGCGCCAGCGCAGCCTTTCGCCATCACCGGCCCGCAGGGGCACCGGGCCCGCATGCGGGAAAAGCTGCTGGAGCGTGGCCCCGATGCCCTGGCCGATTATGAGCTGCTGGAGATGTTGCTGTTCTTCGCCTTCAAGCAAGGCGACACCAAGCCGCTGGCCAAGGCGCTGATCAACCAGTTCGGCTCCTTCGGGGCGGTTCTGGCGGCGCCGCAGAAGACGTTGATGGAAACCCGCGGCCTCGGGCCCCACAGCGTCGCGGCGTTGAAGCTGGTGCAGGCCGCGGCGCTGCGCCTGGCCAAGGCGGAGGTGATGGAGGCGCCGGTGCTGAACAACTGGGACCGGCTCATCACCTATCTGAACGCCGCCATCTCGCGCGAGAAGATCGAGCAGTTCCGCATCCTGTTCCTCGACAGCAAGAACCGGCTGATCGCCGACGAGGCGCAGGCCAAGGGCACGGTCAACCATACCCCGGTTTATCCCCGGGAGGTGATGAAGCGCGCCCTGGAACTGCGTGCCACGGCGCTGATCCTGGTGCACAACCACCCGAGCGGCGACCCGACGCCAAGCCGGGCGGATATCGAGATGACGGCCGAGATCAAGCAGGCCGGGCAGTTCTTCGCCGTGGTGGTGCATGACCACCTGATCGTCGGCAATGGGCGCTATCTCAGCTTCCGGCGGGAAGGGCTGCTGTAGGGGGGCGGCCTGCCCTAAAGCCAGCGGGCCCGCTTGAAGCGCCAGTACAACAGGCCGCACAGCAGGGCGATGACGCCCAGCACGACGAAATAGCCATAATGCGAGCGCAGCTCCGGCATGTTCTCGAAGTTCATGCCGTAGATACCGGCGATGGCGGTGGGCACCGCCAGGATGGCCGCCCAGGCCGCCAGCTGCCGGGTGATGGCGCCCTGGCGCTGCTGCTCCAGCAGGCTGCTGATCTCGAACACCGAGGTCAGGATCTCGCGCAGCCCGCCCACCCGGATCTGGACCCGCCGCACATGGTCCAGCACGTCAGAGAAGTAAGGCCGCGCATCGCGGTCGATGCAGGGCATGTCGAGCCGCACCAGCTTGCTGCACAGCTCCGCCATCGGCTCCAGGATGCGGCCGAAGCGGATCATCTGCCGGCGCAGGTGGAAGATGCGCGTCACCGCTTCCCGCTCCAGCATGGTGTCGAGGGCGCGGCGCTCCATCTCCAGCACCTCCTCCTCGATCGTTTCCATGATCGGCAGGTAGCCATCGACGATGAAGTCCAGCACGCCGTGCAGCACGTAGTCGACGCCCTTGGCCAGCAGCCTCGGCGCGGCCTCCAGCTGAGCGCGCAGCGTGGCATGGTGGCGGGCGGAGCCGTGGCGCACGGTGATGATGTGGCTGGGGCCGACAAAGATGGCGGTTTCGCCATACTCGATCTGGTCGCCTTCCAGATGCGCGGTGCGGGCGACCACGAAAAGCTGCTCCCCATACACATCGACCTTGGGCAGCTGATGCGCTTTCAGCGCATCCTCCACCGCCAGCGGGTGCAGGCCATAGCTTTCCTGGAGGATGCGGAGTTCCGCCTCGGAAGGTTCCAGCAACCCGATCCAGACGAATTCGGACTGGTCGCTGGAACAGGCGATGGGCTGGCCGAGCTCCACAGGCCCGGCCCGTCGGCCGTCGCGGTACAGATAGGCGGCGACGACGCTCATGGCCCTTCAGCGCGTGGGTGCGGGCGGCTCCTGGCTGTAGTCGTAGAAGCCTCGGCCTGACTTCCGCCCCAGCCAGCCGGCCTCGACATACTTCACCAGCAGCGGGGAAGGGCGGTACTTGCTGTCCCCCATGCCCTCATGCAGCACGCGCATGATGGCGAGGCAGGTATCGAGGCCGATGAAGTCGGCCAGTTCCAGCGGCCCCATGGGATGGTTGGCGCCGAGCTTCATCGCCGCGTCGATGGAGCGGATGTCGCCCACCCCTTCCTGAAGGGTCTGCACCGCCTCGTTGATCATCGGCACCAGGATGCGGTTGACGATGAAGGCCGGGTAGTCCTGCGCCACCGCCGTGATCTTGCCCATCTTCCAGGCCAGCGAGGCAACGGCGTCGAAGGTTTCCTCGGAGGTGGCGATGCCGCGGATCACCTCCACCAGCTTCATCACCGGCACCGGGTTCATGAAGTGCATGCCGATGAAGCGGTCCGGCCGGTCGGTGGCGGCGGCGAGGCGGGTGATCGGGATGGAGGAGGTGTTGGAGGCGAGGATCGCCTCCTTCTTCAGTAGCTTGCAGACATCGCGGAAGATGGAAAGCTTGACCTCCTCCCGCTCCGTCGCCGCCTCGATGACGATGTCGCACTCGGCGAGCATCGGCATTTCCGTGCCGGTGGCGATGCGGGCGAGGGCGGCATCCTTTTCCTCGGCCTTCAGGCTGCCCTTGGCCACCTGCCGGTCCATGTTCTTCGTCATGGTGGCCCGCGCCTTGTCCAGCGCGGCCTGGTTCACGTCCACCAGCACCACCGAAAGGCCGGACAGCGCCGCCACATGGGCGATGCCGTTGCCCATCTGCCCGGCGCCGATGACGCCGACCGTGCTGATCCCCCTGGGGCCGCTCCCCGCCATGGCTCAGCCCAGTTCCTTTTCCAGCTCGGGGATGATGGTGAACAGGTCGCCCACCAGGCCGTAATCGGCCACCTGGAAGATCGGCGCGTCCTCGTCCTTGTTGATGGCGACGATGACCTTGCTGTCCTTCATGCCCGCCAGGTGCTGGATGGCCCCCGAGATGCCGACCGCGATGTACAGCTCGGGCGCGACGATCTTGCCAGTCTGGCCGACCTGGTGGTCGTTGGGCGCGTAGCCCGCATCCACCGCGGCGCGGGACGCGCCCACGGCGGCGCCCAGCTTGTCCGCGACCTTGTCCAGGATGGCGAAGTTCTCGGCCGATCCGAGTGCGCGGCCGCCGGAAATCACCACCCGTGCGGCGGTCAGCTCCGGCCGCTCGCTTTGCGCGATCTCGGCGCCGACAAAGGCAGACACGCCCGGGTCCTCGGCCGCCGGGGCGTTCTCCACCGCCGCCGTGCCGCCCTCGGCCGGAACCGGGTCGAAGGAGGCGGCGCGCACCGTCAGCACCTTCTTCCCGTCCGACGTCTTCACCGTGGCCAGGGCATTGCCGGCATAGATGAAGCGGCGGAAGGTGTCGGGGCTCTCAACCCCGGCGATGTCGGTGATCACCTGGACATCGAGCAGCGCGGCGACGCGCGGCATGATGTTCTTGCCCATGGCGCTGCCGGGGGCGAGCAGGTGGGAATAGTTCGGCGCCAGCGCCACCAGCAGCGCGGCGGCGGGCTCGGCCAGGCCATGCTCATAGGCCGGGCCGTCCGCCTGGATCACCTTGGTGACGCCGGGCAGCTTCGCCGCGGCCTGTGCCGCCTCGGCGCCGCCGAGCACCAGCACATGCACGTCCTTGTCGATCTGCGACGCCGCCGCCACCGCCGAGCGGGTGGGCTGGGACACGATGTTGCCGCTGCGGTCGGCCAGAAGAAGAACGGCCATGCTCAGATCACCTTCGCTTCGGTCTTCAGCTTCGCCACGAGTTCGGCCACCGAACCCACCTTGACGCCGGCTTGGCGCTTCGGCGGCTCCTCCACCTTCAGGATGCTCAGCCGCGGCGCCACGTCCACGCCGAGATCGGCGGGCTTCAGCGTCTCGATCGGCTTCTTGCGCGCCTTCATGATGTTGGGCAGCGAGGCATAGCGCGGCTCGTTCAGCCGCAGGTCGGCGGTGACGATGGCGGGCAGCTTCAGGTTGACCGTCTCCAGGCCGCCATCCACCTCGCGCGTGACCTTGGCCGCGCCATCCGCCAGCTCGACCTTGCTGGCATAGGTGCCCTGGCTCCAGCCCAGCAGGGCGGCCAGCATCTGGCCGGTGGCGTTCATGTCGTCGTCGATGGCCTGCTTGCCCATCATCACGAGCTGCGGGCCCTCGCGCTCCACGATGGCCTTCAGCAGCTTGGCGACGCCCAGCGGCTCGGTGTTCTCCGCCTCGACCAGGATGCCGCGATCGGCGCCCATGGCAAGGGCGGTGCGGATCTGCTCCTGCGCCTGCGCCGGCCCGATGGACACCGCGATGATCTCGGTGGCCACCCCCTTCTCCTTGAGCCGGACCGCTTCCTCGACGGCGATCTCGTCGAAGGGGTTCATCGACATCTTCACGTTCGCCGTCTCGACGCCCGTGTTATCCGCCTTCACGCGGACCTTCACGTTGTAATCCACTACCCGCTTAACGGGGACGAGAAGCTTCATCGCCAGGCCGTGTCCTTGAGGGTTTCCGCGCCGCTTGTTGCGACGCCACGAGGTTCTGCGCTTGTGGCGCCGGAGCGTAAGGGCGCCGGCCAAGGGTGGCAAGGTGACGGATCGGTCAGCGACTATCCGCGCATGGCCAGCATCAGCGCCAGGAACAGGAGGATTGCCAGGCCCTGCAGCCCGACCCGCCAGCGCATCAGCGTGTTGGAGCGCGTTGCCCCGCTGCCTTCCTCGCCCCGCGCCAGGCCCAGCATGCCGGCGAACATGACACCCACGGTCGCCAGCATGGCGAGGGCGAGCAGAATGGAAAGGATGATCACCATAAGGTCCCACAAATGGCATGATTCCGCCGCCGTGCAAGCAGCCCGCCGCGCTTGCCGCGAGGGCAGGCGGGGTTGACCCCGGAAGCGGCTTCGGCTTGGCACGCCGCCATGCGCCCGCTGATGATCCTGTTGTTCTGCCTCGGCCTCCTGCCGGCCGCCTTCGCCCAGGCGCCCGCCACGCCGGCGCCCCCGCCCGCCGCCGAGGCGCGGCGCCTGCTTGATCTGCTGCAGGACGAGGCGCGCCGGGCGGAGCTGATGCGCACGCTGGAAGCGCTGGCGGCGGCGGGGCAGGCCACGGCACCCCTAGCCCCAGCCACGCCTCCGGCAGACGGTGCGGTTTTGCCCGCCCCGGCCGCTCCAGGCGGTGCTGCCCCGGCCCCCTCCCAGCCCGCTGCGCCGCAGCCAGTCCCGGCCGAGGCGCCGCTACTGGCGCCCAACACCCTGGGCGGCCAGGTGCTGACCGGCGCCTCGCACTACCTGTCCTGGCTCAGCGACCAGGTGGTGCTGACGGTGCGCACCATTACCGACCTGCCGGGGCTGGTGGAATGGCTGTCCGCCCAGGCGCGCGATCCGGTGACGCATGCGCGGATCGCCGATGCTTCCTGGAAGCTGGCGCTGAGCCTTGGCTTCGGCGTGCTGGCGGAAAGGCTGGCGGCGCGGGCGCTGGCCGGCCCGCGGCGGAAGCTGGACCAGACCACGCCGGGGCCGATGCGCGGCTGGGCGCGGCTGCGGTGGATGCCGCTGCTGCTTGGCCGCCTGCTGCTGGACCTGTTCCCGCTCGCCGCCTTCGGCTTCGCCGCCTATGGGCTGATCCCGCTGCTGCAACCCTTGCCGACCACCGAGCTGATCCTGCTGACCGCCGCCCATGCCTATCTCGGGGTCCGGGTGGTGATGGCGCTGGGGCGGCTGCTGTTTTCCCCGGCCTCGGCGCGGCTGCGGCTGGTGCCCTGCGACGATGCCGCCGCCGCCTATGCCATGTTGTGGCTGCACCGCGTGGCGGCGGTGCTGATCACCGGCAACGCCATCGCCGAGGCCGGGCTGCTGTTTGGCCTGCCCTGGGGCGTCTACGATGCCATCCGGCGGCTGGTCCTGCTGGTGGTCTCCGTGTTCCTGGGCATCATCGTGCTGCACAACCGGGCGGCGGTGGCGCGCTGGTTGCGGGCGCCGGAGCTGAGGCCCGGGGACCAGCCGAACCGCGCCCGGCTCACCGCGCGCCGCTTCCGGGATGGCCTGGCCGAGATCTGGCACATCCTGGCCATTCTTTACTTGCTGGCGCTGTGGATGGTCTGGGCCTTGCAGATCGAGGACGGCTTCACCCGCCTGCTGCGCACCAGCGCCCTGACGCTGGTGGTGCTGGCGGCGGCGCGGCTGCTGGACATGCTGTTGCGCCGCCTGGCCGGGCGGCTGTTCCGCGCTGCCAATGAACTGGCCGGCCGCCATCCGGGCCTGGAAAGCCGCGCCGGCCGCTACGCGCCGCTGTTGAAGGGCCTGTTGTCCATTGTGATGACGGTGCTGACGCTGATGACCCTTCTGGAGGTCTGGGGCATCGCCGCCTTCGGGTGGTTCGCGCCCGGCGCGCTGGGCAGCCGGCTGCTCGGCTCGGGCCTGTCCTTTGGCCTGACGGTGTTGCTGGCGCTGTTGTTGTGGGAGATCGCCAATGCCGCCCTGCAGCGGCACATCGACCGCCTGTCGCGCGACGCGGAAGCGGCGCGCAGCGCCCGCGTGCGCACCCTGGTGCCGATGCTGAGGACCACCCTTCTGGTGGTGATCCTGTTGTTCGTGGGCTTCACCCTGCTCAGCGAGATCGGGGTCAATGTCGCGCCGCTGCTGGCCGGTGCCGGCGTGATCGGCCTGGCGCTGGGCTTCGGCTCGCAGAAGCTGGTGCAGGACGTCATCACCGGCATCTTCCTGTTGTTCGAGGACGCGATGGCGGTGGGGGACGTGGTCAATCTGGGCGGCAAGGCCGGGGTGGTGGAGCAACTGTCGATCCGCTCCATCAAGCTGCGCGACCTGGATGGCAGCCTGCACATCATCCCGTTCTCCACCGTGAACAGCGTCACCAACATGACGCGCGACTTCTCCTTCGCGGTGCTCGACATCCAGGTCGCCTACCGGGAGGACATCGACCGGGTGGTGGAGGTGCTGACCGGCATCTGCGCCGAGATGCGGACGGAAGCGCGCTGGGGCCTCGTCATCCGGGACGAGATGGAGGTGCTGGGCGTGGACAAGCTGATGCCGGACGGCCCGGTCATCCGGGTCCGCATCAAGACGGAGCCGATCAAGCGCTGGGAGGTGATGCGGGAAGCCAACCGCCGCATCAAGCGCCGCTTCGACGAACTGGGCATCGAGATCCCGGCTCACCGCCAGCGCCTGATGTTCGAGGAGGCCGCCGCCAATCCGCTGCGCCCCGCTTCGCCCGCCAGGCAGGGCTGAGTTCGCGGCCGGAGGCAACGCGGCGCTTGCGCGGCCGCCGCGGCGCCCTTATCGTCCGCCCCATGGATCAGATCCGGGCCATCGGCATCATTATTAGCGGCCCGGCCGCCTGAGCGCCCTGCGGGGGGCAGCGGCCGGGAGGAACCCCGCACGCCCTTCAAGCCGCCGATCCGGAATCCTTGCCTCCATGTCCGACAATTTCCCCGCCTTGACTTCCGCCCGCTTCACCGTGCTGGCCGAAGCCTATCCCGGCCTGCTGTCCCGCGTGCTGGAGCCCTTCGCCAAGCGCGACCTCGTGCCCGACCGGGTGCGCAGCCAGCGCGAAGGGCAGTATCTCCGCACGGAAATCGCCTTGGACGCCATGCCGCTGGACATGCTGCATCTTGTTGCCGGCAATCTCGGCCAGATCATTGGCGTGCTGAAGGTCGAGGCCATGGAAGGGCGCCACATCCGCCTGGTGGCCTGAGGGCCGCCCCGCACGGCAAGGGGGCAGGCGCCGTCGCGTCAGGCCAGCGCCAGATGCGCCCCCAGGCCGAGCAGCCCCGCGAAGAAGATCCGCCGGAACAGCAGCGGCGGCAGGTGCAGCCTTTGGCCCACGACCATGCCGAGCAGTGTTGGCGCCAGCGCCAGGGCCGAGGCGAACAGCATCCCGCCTCCTGACGCACTTCCGGTAAGGCTGCCCGCCGGCAGGCTCGCCGCCAGGGCCAGGGTGGACACGCCGAAGGACAGCCCCATGGCCTGGAGCAGCGCCCGCCGTTCCAGTCCCAGCGCCTGGAGGTAGGGCACGGCGGGCAGCACGAACACGCCGGTGGCCGCCGTCACCATGCCGGTCACGAGGCCGCTGCCGAGCCCGGCCCAGCCTTCGCCCGCCCCCTCCGGCAGGGTGGCGACGCGGCCAACCAGGCCGAAGCCGCCATACAGCAGCAATGCCGCGCCGAGCAGCCGCCGCGCCAGCGCCGCATCGCCGCCGCTGAGGCCGATTCCCAGCATCGCTCCCAGCGCCGCGCCCAGCAGCAGCCCGGCCAGCAGCGGCAGCAGCCGGCGCAGCAGCGCCAGTGGCAGCCCGCCCGACAGGGCCTGCCAGAGATTCGTCAGCGCCGAAGGCAGCACCAGAAGCGCCGCCGCTTCGGCCGGCGGCAGGAACAGGCCCAGCAGCCCGATGGCGATGGTGGGCAGGCCCAGCCCGATGATCCCCTTCACCATCCCGGCCAACAGGAACACGGCGGCAATGGTGGCGGCGGTGGGCAGGTCGTGCGGCATGCGGCGCAGCTTGCCAGCGCCCAAGGGAGCGCCACAATGCGGCATCGCGCAAGGGAGGCTTCGCCAGGGGCGAAGGCAGCCGGGGGCCGTCATGCATTTCGACCTCACCGATCTGCGGCTGTTCCTGGCCGTGGCCGAGGCCGGCAGCATCACCGCCGGGGCGGCGCGCTGCCATCTTGCGCTGGCGGCGGCCAGCGCCCGGCTGCGTGCCCTGGAGGCGGAATGCGGCGCGGCCCTGCTGCTGCGCGGGCGCCGCGGCATCCGGCTGACCGCGCCGGGGCTGGAAATGCTGCATCATGCCCGCCTGGTGCTGGGACAGGTCGCGGCCTTGCAGGCGGCGCTGGGCGGGGCAGGCGGTGCCCTGCGGGCCACCCTGCGGCTGCCGGCCAATGGCGCTGCCTGCGGCCTGTTCCTGCCCGATGCCCTTGCGGGCTTCCTGGCGGCGCATCCAGGGATCGACGTGGAAACCGAGGAGAAGCCAAGCCCCGCCGTGCTGCGGATGGTGGCGGGGGGATCGGCCGAGCTGGGCATCGCCGCGCATTGGGCGCTGGATGCGGCGCCGGGGCTCGCGGTTCTGCCGTTCCGCACCGACCGGCTGGTGCTGGTGCTGCCCCGCGGCCATGCCCTGGCGGCCTCCCGCCCGGTGGCGTTCGCGGAACTGCTGGACCAGCCCTGGATCGGGCTGGATGCCGCCTCGGCGCTGCAGGCGCATCTGGCCTGGCAGGCGGCGCGACTCGGCGGAAGGCCGCGGTTGCGCGCCCGCGCCGCCGGCTTCGATGCCGCCTGCCGCATGGTGGCGGCGGGGGCGGGCATCGCCATCCTGCCCGAAGCGGCGGCGCGGCCGCATCGCCGCGCGCTGTCCATCCGGCGGCTGGCCGAGGCCTGGGCCGTGCGGCAGCTTTGCCTGTGCCACCGCGTCGATCCCCCGCTCAGCGAGCCGGCGAGGCTGCTGCGCGACCACCTGCGGGAATGAAGCCCGGCCTCAGGCCTGCTTGATCTCGATCAGGGAGCGGCGGATCTTGCGGCCACGGCGGATGCGGTCCTCGATGAACTGCGTCTCGTTCCAGCGCACCGCCCGGCCCAGGGCATGCGCGTCCTCCGAGAAGCGGGCCAGCATCTCCAGCAGCGCTTCCCGGTTGTTGATGAAGATGTCGCGCCACATGTCCACGTCGCTGGAAGCGATGCGGGTGAAGTCGCGGAAGCCGGAGGCCGCGAATTTCAGCACCTGTTCCCGCGTTTCCTGCGCCAGGTCGTCGGCGGTGGAGCAGATGGTGAAGGCCAGCAGGTGCGGCAGGTGGGACACGATCGCCACCACCTTGTCATGCGTAACGGGGTCCATGCTTTCCAGCATGGCGCCGGCCCGGCGCCACAGCTCGGCGATCTTTTCCTGCGCGGCGGGCGGGGCTTCGGGCAGCGGCGTCAGGATGACGTAGCGGCCCTGGAACAGGGTCGGGAAGCCGGCATCGGGGCCGGAATGCTCCGTGCCGGCCATGGGATGGGCGGGCACCAGATGCACGCCTTCCGGCAGCAGGGGCAGCACGTCGCGCAGCACGGAGCCCTTGGTGGAGCCGGTGTCGGACAGCACCGCCCCCGGCGCCAGATGCGGCGCGATCTGTTCCATGATGCCGGCGAAGCTGCCGACGGGGGTGCACAGGATCACGCCATCGCAGCCCCGCACGGCCGTGGCGGCATCCACCTCGACAATGTCGGCCAGGTCCAGCTCCCGCAGCCGGGCTGCGACGCCCACGCCATGGTCGCAGGCCACCAGGGTGCGGGCGATGTCCCCGCGCTCCCGCGCCACCCGTGCGATGGAGGAGCCGATCAGCCCGAGCCCGATCAGGCAAAGCCGCTCGAAGATCGGCTCAGCCATGGGAGGTGCCTGGGGGCGGGGCGCCGAGCGCCTCGATCAGCAGCTGGCATTCATCGGCGGCGCCGACCGTGAAGCGCAGCGCCTGCGGCAAGCCGTAGCCGGCCATGCCGCGCACGATCAGCCCGCGCGACTTTAGCTTCGCGTCCACGGCCCGTGCGGCCTCGGTTGAGCCGAAATCGGCCAGAAGGAAGTTGGTGTGGCTCGGCCACACATCGCCCCCGGCGGCGCGCAGCGCGGCGGCGAGCTTGCCACGCCATTCGGCATTGTGGGCGACCGACTTCTCCACCCAGCCCGGCTCGGACAGCGCGCCGACGGCCGCGGCCATGGAGGCGCTGGCGACGTTGAACGGGCCGCGCACGCGGTTCAGCACGTCGATGATGTCGGCGGGCGCATAGCCCCAGCCGACCCGCATGCCGCCCAGCCCGAACACCTTGGAGAAGGTGCGCAGCATGATGGTGTTGCCGGCCGCGTTCACCAGCTTGTCGCCGGGGTCGTAGCCCGGCTCGGTGACGTATTCGGCGTAGGCGCTGTCCAGCACCAGCAGGATGTCGTCCCGCAGCCCGGCGCGCAGCCGCGCCACCTCGGCATTCGGCAGCAGGGCGCCGGTCGGGTTGTTGGGGTTGGTCAGGAAGACGATGCGGGTGCGCGGACCGGCGGCGGCGAGCATGGCGTCGATGTCGGCGACCGTGCCGCCATCGGGGCCCGGCTTCTCCGCCACCTTCAGCACGCGCGAGCCGATGGCGCGGCCGGAGATGTCGTACATCATGAAGCCATAGGCCGACATGATGAACTCGGTGCCTTCCCCGCCATAGGCGAGGCAGAGCAGCGAGATCAGCTCGTCCGAGCCATTGCCCGTGATGATCCGCGCGGGGTCGAGGCCGAAGCGGGCGCCCAGCGCCTCGCGCAGCGCGGTGGCGTTGCCGTCGGGGTAGCGGTGGGCTTCCCGGGCGGCACGGGTGATCGCCTCGATGGCGGCCGGGGGCGGGCCGAAGGCGCCCTCGTTGGAGGACAGCTTGATGATCCGGTTGACGCCCGGGATCTTCGACTCGCCGCCGACATAAGGATCGATCGACAGGATGGAGGGGCGCGGCGCAACACTCATCGCGGTTATTCTTCCGGCTCGGGCTCGGCATAGGTGCCGAGGATCTGCAGGCGGGGAAAGGGCAGGGCCGACAGGCGTGGCTCGTCATCCGGCAGATAGCCGGGCACCTCGGCCAGCGCCATGGGGGAGGGGGATTCGCGGCGGATCAACCAGCGCGGCGGCAGGCCGGCGGCTTCCAGGATGGCGGCGATGCGCGGGCGGGTATGCTCCGGCCCCGGCTCGATCCGCAGCAGGCTGCGGTCGCGGCCGGTGGGCTCGGGCACAAGCGTGGCGACGGCATAGGCCTGGGGCCGTGCATCCGGGGGCGCCAGGAAGGGCAGGGCCGCCACCACCCGCAGCCCCGGCGCTTCCATGCGCATCCACCAGGCGGGCTCGGGCTGCTCGGCCTCGTCGGGGGCGGGCAGCACGGCGACGGCGGTCTCGCCGCCCGCGACGCTGGCCAGGGCGCGGAACGGGGTGGGATAGGCCTTCAGCGGCGTCAGCAGGCCGAAATGCGCCCGGGCCATGCGGCTGGCGACGCAATCCGCGCCGCCGGCATCGGGCACGGCGATGGTGAAGCGGCCCTGCTGCGCCAGGGAGGCGGCGATGATCTCGCGCCATAGCCGGACAATGGCCGCCCGCGCCATGGCGCCCCGGTTGCGCTGCAGGAGGCGGCGCAGGATCAGCGCCTCGCGCCCCGGGCGGAAGGTCGGCGCGCCGCCCTTCAGCCGCGCCGACGCCATATGCGCCACGAGGTCGGATCGCCGCATCAGCAGGTCGTGCAGGGCATCGTCGATGCGGTCGATCTCGACGCGCAGGGAGGCCAGGTCGGTGGGGGGCGGAGGGGTGGGTTGATCGGGCATGGCGGCGGCTCAGCAATAGAACCGCGGGGCTGCCACGCCAAGCGCCACCTTTCCGGCCGGGGCCCGGTTGCTCTACACATCGCACCGGCATGAACCAGGCGAAGCCCATTCTCCCCGAGCCGCACCTGTCCGAGACGGAGCACCAGCGCGCCCATTTCCCGGACGGGCTGGCGCTGGATTGCGGCGCCGTGCTGGCGCCGGTGGATGTTGCCTACCGCACCTATGGCCGGCTGAACGCCGGGCGCAGCAACGCCGTGCTGGTCTGCCATGCCCTGACCGGCGACCAGTACCTGGCGGAGCGGCACCCGCTCACCGGGCGCGGCGGCTGGTGGGAGGCGGTGGTCGGCCCCGGCAGGCCGATCGACACGGACCGCTTCTTTGTCATCTGCTCCAACGTGCTGGGCGGCTGCATGGGCACCACCGGGCCGCGCTCGGACATGCCGGGGGAAGGGCGGCCCTGGGGCACGGATTTTCCGTCCATCACCATCCGCGACATGGTGCGGGCGCAGAAGCTGCTGGTGGAGCATCTGGGGATCGACCGGCTACTGGCGGTGGTCGGCGGCTCGATGGGCGGCATGCAGGTGCTGGAATGGGCCGCGACCTTTCCCGGGATGGTGTTCGCCGCCGCCCCCATCGCCACGGCGCCGCATCATTCGGCGCAGAACATCGCCTTTGACGAGGTGGGCCGCGCCGCCATCCATTCCGACCCGGACTGGCGCGGCGGCCGCTACTGGGAGGAGCCGGGGCTGGTGCCGGCCAAGGGCCTGTCGGTGGCGCGCATGGTGGCGCACATCACCTACCTGTCCGAGCAGGCGCTGACCCGCAAATTCGGCCGCCGGCTGCGCGGCGCCTCGGCCCTGACCTTTCTGGAAGACGTGTTCGAGGTGGAAAGCTATCTCCGCCACCAGGGCAGCACCTTCGTGCGCCGCTTCGACGCCAATTCCTACCTCACCATCACCCGCGCCATGGATTACTTCGACCTGGCGGCGGAGCATGGCGGCGACCTGGCGGCCGCCTTCCGCAACACCCGCACGCGCTTCTTCGTCGCCTCCTTCTCCTCCGACTGGCTGTTCCCGACGGAGGAAAGCCGCACCCTGGTGCGGGCGCTGAACCAAGCGGCGGCCAATGTGTCCTTTGTCGAGATCACCTCGGATAAGGGGCATGACGCCTTTCTGCTGGACGAGCCGGAATTCCACGCCGCGCTGGGCGGCTTTCTGCGTGGCGCGGCGGAAAAGCTCGGCGTCTGATCAAGGCGGGCGTCACGCCGGATTGGCTTGTTGCCGGCCCCGGAGCCTGTGAGGATGCGCAGGCCGGCGCGCGGCACCGCGCCGGCGTCCAGCAAGGCGGCGCATCATGGCCAGTGAGCAGCCCGGACCCGGCCGCCTGTGGGCGACCGGCGAGGTGTATGAGCCCTATGTCGGCCGCTGGAGCCGGGTGGTGGCGGCGGAGTTCATCGGCCGCCTCGGCGTGGCGCCCGGCGCCCGGTGGCTGGATGTCGGCTGCGGCACGGGCGCGCTCAGCGCCGCCATCCTGGCGCGCCGCGCCCCGGCCCTGCTGGTCGGGATGGACCCTTCGGCGGGCTTCCTGGCCCATGCGCGGCGAAGCATGGCCGATCCGCGCACCTGCTTCCTGCGGGCGGAAGCGCAGGCTTTGCCTTTCAGGGATGGTGGCTTCGACGCGGTGGTGAGCGGGCTGGTGCTGAACTTCGTGCCGGACCCGCCCCGCGCCGTGGCCGCGATGCGCCGGGCTGTCCGCGCCGGCGGCACCGTTGCCGCCTATGTCTGGGATTACGCCGAAGGCATGCAGATGATGCGCCGCTTCTGGGACGCGGCGGCCGCCCTCGACCCGGATGGCGTCGCCGGACGTGACGAGGCGCTGCGCTTCGCCATCTGCCGCCCCGGGCCGCTGCGGGCCTTGTTCGGGGAGGGCGGCCTGCGGGACGTGGCGGTGGCGGAGATCGAGGTGCCGACGGTGTTCCGCGATTTCAACGATTACTGGGCGCCCTTCCTTGGCGGCCAGGCCCCGGCACCAGCTTATTGCATGGCGCTGCCGGAGGCGCGGCGCCTGCTGCTGCGGGAAAGGCTGCGCGCCACGCTGCCGGCCGGGCCCGATGGCCGCATCCCGCTTTCCGCCCGCGCCTGGACGGTGCTGGGCACCGTTCCCTGATCCATCCCACGAACGGTCAGGACAGCCCGGCCAGCCGCAACCCTTCCGCGTAATGCGCTCGGTCGGCCTCCTGCCGCAGCGGCGTGCGGCGCAGCGCCTTGGCGATGTCGAAATCCGGCTCGATCGCCAGCAGCTGCGCCCGCACGGCCGCGGCTTCCTCCGCGCGGCCCAGATGGCCGAGGGCGGAAAGATAGGTCTTGTAGGGATAGCTGAATTGCGGCCGCAGCGCGGTGCTGGCGCGGCCCACCGCCGCGGCTTCCTCGTGCCGGCGCAGCGACAGCAAGGGGATGCCCCGTGCCGCGTCGAAAAAGAAGGCATGCGGATGGCAGGGCGACAGGGCGGCGTAGCGGTCGAGCCGTTCCAGCGCCGCCTCGTGCCGGCCGCGATAGCTTTCGGCCATGCCGGAGAACACCCAGGCCATGGCCAGATTGGGGTTCAGCGCCAGGGCGCGGGCATGCAGCGCCGCCGCCGCCTCCATCTCGTGGTGCAGGAAGGCGCGCACATGGCCGTGGATGGTCAGCGCCTGGGCGTCCAGCGGATCCAGGGCGCTGGCCCGTTGCGCCAGCCGCTCGGCCTCGCGGGTGCTGGCGGCCTCGTCCGCGGCCCAGCCCTGGCCGACCAGGAACAGGTGCCAGTAGGCGTGCCAGGCATGGGCCTGGGCGTAATCGGGCTCCATCGCCGCGGCCTCGGCCAGCCATCGCCCTGCCTGGAGGAAGCTGGCGCGGTCCAGGCGGTGGATCGCCGGGATGGCGCGCAGCAGCAGGTCATAGGCGCCGCTCTGCGCCGGGCGGGCCACGGCGCGGTTGGCCTCGATCAACAGGATCTCGGGGTCGATGCGCGCCACCACGGCGGCGGCGACCTCGTCCTGCAAGGCCAGGAGGTCGCTGGCCGGGCGGTCGAAGCGCTGGCTCCAGACCAGCTCGCCGGTGTCCCGCAGATCGGCCAGGCGCAGCGTGACGCGCAGGGTGTCGCCGCCCCGCTGCACCGTGCCGCTCAGCAGGTAGTCGAGGCGCAGGGAGCGCGCCGCCGCCTCCGCCCCTTCCCGCTCCGCCTGTCCGGCGAGGGAAGTGGTGTCGGCCACGAACATCCAGCGGAAACGGGCCAGGGCCGTTCCGATCTCCTCCGCCAGCCCGATGCCCAGATGGGGGGCGATGCCTTCGCCCAAGGGCAACAAGGGAATGATGCCAAGGCGCGCGCCGCGCTGCGCCGGGCGGGGCGGGGCGGGCCTGGGCGGCGGCGGCCCGGCCTCGGACCGGAGGGCTTCGGCCAGGGCTTCCGTTTCGGGGGAGGGAGCGATGCCGAAGCGGCGCTGCATCAGGTCGCGGCAGGCTTCATAGGCGGCATAGGCGCCGGCACGGTCGCCGCGGTCCAGCCGCAGGCGGATCAGGGCGCGCCAGCCGGCCTCGCGTGCCGGATCGATGCGCAACAAGCGTTCCGCGGCATCCAGCGCCGCCTCGGGCGTGGCCGCCTGGTCGAGCAGGGCGGTGGCACGGCCCGCGGCGGCGGCGCGCAGCATTTCACGCTGTTCCGACAGCCAGGCATCGAAGGCGGGGTCCAGATCCTCCAGATCCGGCAGCAGGGGCGCGCAAAGCAGGTCGAGTGCCGCAGGGCCGGCATCCGGGCGGCGCGCCGCCATGGCATCCACCCACACCCTGTCCGCCGGCAGCAGCACGCTGTCGCGGGTGGCCTGCAGCAGCGGGGCGCCAACGGGCGCCAGGGCTGTTTGCAGTTCATGCAGGGCCTGGCGCAGGGAACCGCGCTGCTGCTCCACCCCCCGCCGCGACCACAGCAGGTCCGCGAGCTGGATGCGCGCCACCGGCTGCCCCAGCGACAGCGCCATCATCGCCAGCAACCCGCGTGCCTTGCGCGAGCGCGGCAGCACGGCCCGGCTGGAGGGTGCCCAGGCTTCCATGCTGCCAATCAATCCAAGGCGCAAAAGCGGGCCCGTGGGCGGAACTTCCGCCCACGGTGCCTCAGGCACGGAAATTTTTCCCGGCCCGGCCTCGGCCCACCGCATTCCGACCATGCGGCAAGCCTAGCTTATGCCGCGCCGCTGTCACCTGCCGAAGCGGCAGGAAGCGGCGCGGTCAGTCTTCCTCATCCATCAGCGGCAGGTTCCGGTTGCCCAGCGCCGGCTCCGCGGCCCGCAGGGCATCGCGCAGCCGGCGCTCGGCCCGCATCAGGTCAAACTCGATGAAGTCGCGGTCGATGGCTTCCGCCAGATCGTCCGGAACCTTGTCGAGCCGTGGTTGCAAAGCCCTGGCCCTGTCCCGGTGGGCCATCAGCCGGCGCGCCGCCGCGTAAACCTGGATCAGCCCGTCCATGCCCTGGCGGGGAAAGGCTGTGCTCTGCATATCGCCGCTGGTCATCGGGGCTTCCTGGTGGTTTCGCGTTCTGATGGAAGATTAGCGCTGGACTTCCGACCTTGCGCGTCATTGCCGCCAGCACATCGTCAAGCCCGCGTTAAAAAGCCGCGGAACGAAAGGCAGCCGAAAATCTGAAAATTATCCTTGATCAGGGCTGAAATAGGACTAAAAGCCTTATTGCCAAGGGCGGAGCCATGCCCTGGGTAATCCAACTTCCCTCCTCCCGCGCGATGCTCGCCAAACGCCCCGCCGCCCTTTTCCAGGGCCGCGGGGTGTTTGGCGTTCCGGCGCGGCCCTTCACGGAACTCCTTCCATGCACATCATTCACGCCCCCCTTCCGACCTTCATGCAGGGTGCGGTGGCCGATGCCGGGAGGCTGCGCCTCGGCACCGGGATGCGCCGCGCCGCCAGCCATCCCCCCATGCCGGCGGATATGCGGCCGGCACCAGGGCAGGGCGCGTCCGGGGCCGGTGCCTCCGGCGCGTTCCTGCCGCCGGCCGCCGTGGCCGATGCCGGGCGGGTCCGCTTCGGCGCCGGGATGCGCCGCGGCTGACATCCGGGCCGGGGCCAGCGCCCCGGCCATCCGAACCCCGCCGAAACGGACCTTCCGCATGGCCGATGCCATTCCCTGCGTCACCTTCCACCGCTTGATCGACACCGCGCCGTTGCCGGTGCGCGCTGATCGCGCCTGCCTCGGCAGCCTGCCGATCCGTGCCATGCGGCATTGCGACGCGGTGGCCAGCGCCGCCGGCTATGGCTGGCACATCCATGCGCCGATGGATTTCGACCTGCTTTGGGATGGCGGGCAGATCTGGTGGCACTGCGAGGGGTTGGAAACCTGGATGCCGCTCGGCGCCGCGCAATTCCCGCATTTCGCCGCCCGCTTCGACGCCGCCGCGCCGGAGGCCGTGCGCGGCTACGCGCCGCCCTTCCTGACCGCGTTGCAGGAGCCGGGGGTGGTGCAGGTCTGGACCGGCCTTGCTGCGCGCACCGCGCCGGGTTGGAGCCTGCTGCTGCGCCCCCTGGCCAATCTGCCGCGCCATCCCGCCTTTGAACCTTATGAGGGGCTGGTGGAGGCCGATCATTGGTTCGGCCCGTTGTTCACCAATATCCGCCTGACCCGCACCGGCATGCCGATCCCCTTCCGCCAAGCCGAGCCGCTGTTGCAGGCGCAGCCCGTGCCGCAGATCGCTTACTCCGATGCGCTGCTGTCCAGCGCCGGCGCCACGCAATCCCTGGAAGCGATGAGCGAGGCCGACTGGGCCGACTACCACCGCAACGTGGTTCTGCCGAACCAGGAGCAGGATCATCGCCCCGGCCGCTACGCGGCCGAGGCCCGGCGCCGCCGCAAGGGCGGAACCTGCCCCTTTCAGCCTGCCCGAACCCCGGCCTGAGCTTGAGTGTTCCTTGTATGTTCTTGACTTGGGGTGCGAATCGCCGCCAGTGTCTTCCTGAACGAAGGGGGAACAGGCATGCCGGATGGAAGCATGAGCGCCACCGTCTCCACCTTGCTGGAAGGTGCGCGCAAGGGCCGTGGTGCGACCGTCAACCCGCCTGTGCGCTTTGACCGGCTCGCCACCGAGGCATTCGACGATGGCTGGCAGACGCTGGAAGACAGCTTCGCCGACCTGCCGCCGCTGCCCACCACCCTGACGCGCGACTCGGCACGCAGCGCCATCGCCTGGAACAATTCCCCCGATATCGGCTTCGACCGGGCGGTGAACCCGTATCGCGGCTGCGAGCATGGCTGCATCTACTGCTATGCCCGGCCAAGCCATGCTTATCTCGGCCTGTCGCCGGGGCTGGATTTCGAAACCCAGCTTCTGTTCAAGCCCGAAATTGCGTCGCTGCTGGACAAGGAGCTGCGCAAGCCCGGCTATCAGGTGCGGCCGATCGCCCTCGGTTCCAACACCGATCCCTACCAGCCGGTGGAGCGGCAGCTGAAGCTGACCCGCGCCGTGCTGGAGGTGCTGGAGCGTTTCGGGCATCCCGTCACCATTGTCACCAAATCGGCCGGCGTGCTGCGCGATCTCGACATCCTGAAGCGGATGGCGGCGCGCAACCTGATCCGTGTCTGCCTGTCCATCACCACGCTGGACCCGAGGCTGGCGCGCATTCTGGAACCGCGCGCCGCTTCCCCCGAGCGGCGGTTGCAGGCGGTGCGCGCCCTGGCCGAGGCCGGCATCCCCACCGCCGTGCTGGCCGCCCCGATGATCCCCGGCGTCAACGACATGGAGCTGGAGCGCATCCTGGAGCGCGCCGCCAGCGCCGGGGCCACGCTTGCCGGCTATGTGCTGTTGCGCCTGCCGCTGGAGATCGCCCAATTGTTCGAATCCTGGCTGCGGACGCACATGCCCGACCGGGCGCAGCGTGTCCTGGCGCTGGTCCGGCAGACCAGGGGCGGCAAGCTGTATGACGGGGAATTTGCCCAGCGGATGACGGGCAGCGGCGCCTATGCCGAGATGCTGGCCAACCGCTTCCGCGTCGCCTCCCGGCGCCTGGGCTTCGAGCGCTGGGGGCAGGGAGCGCTGGATTGCGGCCAGTTCGCGGTTCCCGAGGGGGCGGGCGCGCAGCAGCAATTGTCGCTGTTCTGAAGCCTTATTGCAGGAAGCCGATCCAGCGCCCCGCCAGCACGGCGCCGGCCCAGCAAGCCAGCGACAGAACGGCGCCCAGCTTCAGCCTCATGCCGATCGCGCCGCCGTCCAGCGCCTGGCGCCAGGCGGCGGCGCGGTGCAGCGACAGGACGTTCAGCACACCCAGCGCCACCAGCGCCAGCTTCACCAGAAAGGCGGGGTTTTCGAGATAGGCCTGTGGCCGGGTGCTGAACAACAGGAAGCCGGTGGCCGCCGCCAGCAGCAGCCCGCCCGCCGCGACGCGCCAGAGCGGCGGCGCCAGCTGCTGCACCGGGCTGGCCCGGAACAATCCCAGGAGCCGCAGGTCCAGCGTGGCGATGGCCCCCACCAGGATGCCGAGGCCCAGGATATGGGCGGCGTTCACCAGCGGATAGGCGATGGTCGAGTTCCGCAGCAGCGCCGCCACCGGCCATTCCGCCAGCGCCCCGAGCATGCGGGGCTCAGCTGCCGCGGATGCGATCGGGATAGATGTCGTAGCTCTTGCCGCGCACCGAAACGCGCACCGCCTTCATCCGCTTCTCGCCGGCCTGGCTGGAACGGTTCCCGAGGGCGGTGATCTGGTCTCCGGCCTGGGCGGACTCCGCGGTGAAGCCGGCGCGGCGGGTTTGCGAGGGATTGCCCAGCTCAATGGTCCAGAGGCCATCCCGCGCGGTTTCCACCCGCAGGGTGGGATGCGGCTGGCCGATATAGATTTCACGGATGACGCCCGTCAGCTCGACCTGCTCCGCCTCGGCCCAGGACCAGCCATGATGGGCGGCGGCGAGGGTGGGGAGCAGCAAGGCGGGCGCCCCCGCCAGAACAGCGCGGCGGCGCAGAAGAAACGAAAGCATGGAGGCGGCTCCTGCTGGTTCCGAACGAACCTCAGGTAAGGCGGCCTCCGGAAAAACAAAGGCGGGACCATGACGGCCCCGCCCCGGACACATCACAGAATGCGCAGCCGGCCCAGGATGTAGCCAATCCCCGCCGCGATGGCGAGGGAGGTCAGCGGCTGCTCGCGGACATTGTCGCAAAGCTGGCCGACCATGTTCTCCGCCGTGCCGGCACCCTGGTTGTAGGCACCGCGCGCCCGGTATTCGTCATTGCCGGTCAGGACGCCTGCGGCTTCCTGCGCCCGGCCCAGACCTTCACGCGCGGCGCCGGTGACGCGGTTCTCGTCCATCGGGATCTCTCCTGTTTCCTTGCGCCGCTCAGGCTTTCCGGCGGCATGTCCGGCAAACGCCTCAGCCCGGGTTTGGATGCGTGGTTGCGTCATGCCGCCCCCCATGCTGCCTTGCCGCCCTCCATGAGCCAAGATCGCGACCCACCCAGCGCCCTTGTCGAGCCCCCCGCCTGGCTGCGGAGCGGTGCCCCTTCCGCCGTGCTGGCGGCGCTGCCGGGCAGCCGCGCCGTGGGCGGCGCCGTGCGCGATTCCCTGGCGGGCCGGCCCGTCCATGACGTGGACGTGGCCGCGCCCCTGCCGCCCGAGGCGATCGCCGCGCGGCTGCGCGAGGCCGGCCTCAAGGTGTTCGAGACGGGGCTGCAACACGGCACCGTCACCGCCGTGCTGAACCATGAGCCGGTGGAGGTGACCAGCCTGCGCCGCGACCTCGCCACCGATGGCCGTCACGCCACCGTGACCTGGACCGAGGACTGGCGGGAGGACGCCGCCCGCCGCGATTTCACCATCAACGCCCTGTCCATGGATGCGGAAGGGCGGCTTTGGGATTATTTCGGCGGGCGCGAGGATCTGGCCGCTGGCCGGGTGCGCTTCGTGGGCGACGCCGCGAAGCGCCTGGCGGAGGATTATCTCCGCCTGTTGCGCTTCTTCCGCTTCCAGGCCCGCTATGGCATCGGCGAGCCCGACCCGGTGGCCATGGCGGCGATCCGCGCCGCCGTGCCCGGACTGGCGCGGCTATCCGCCGAGCGCGTCTGGATGGAGCTGAAGCGGTTGCTGGAAGCGCCCGATCCGGTGCCCGCCCTGGAACTGATGGGCCAGGCCGGGGTGCTGGCCGCCGTGTTGCCGGAAGCGCGGCCGCTGGCGCCGCTGTCCCGCCTCGGGGAAGCCGATCCGCTGCTGCGCTTCGCGGTGCTGCTGGGTGCCGGTGGCCCGGAAGCCATCGCCGCCGATGGCGTCATCCGGCGCCTGCGCCTGTCGGGGGAGGAAGGCAAGCGGCTGCGCCTGCTGCTGGCCGGGCCGCCGCCCGATCCGGCGCTGGAAGGCGCCGATCTGCGCCGGTGGCTGGCCGACACCGCGCCCCGGGCCGCGCTGGATGCCGCCTTCGCCGCCGAGGCCCGGGATGGCCGCGACCGCGGCGCATTGCGGGCGCGGATCGCGGCCACCCCGGCCCCTGTTTTTCCGCTGCAAGGCCGGGACGCGGTGGCGCTGGGCATTCCGCCGGGGCCCGAGTTGGGCCGGGCGCTGGCGGTGGTGCGCCGATGGTGGTGGGAGGGGGGATGCACGGCATCCGCCGAATGCTGCCGCGCGAGGCTGAAGCACTTCGCTCCCGGCTGATCCCGGTTGCGATGGACGGATGAACGCAAAAAGGGCGCCACCCCTGAAGGAATGGCGCCCTTCCCGTAAGGGGAAGCGGTCAGTTCGCCATGCCGGTGGTCATGGCGTCCTTGCTGAAATGGCCGCACCAGTCGGTGGAGGACACCACCGGCCAAAGCCCATGGGCCTCGGCGCTGGGCTGGGTCACCGGCGGGTTGAACCGGCACAATCCTTCATCGCCATGGGCCTTGGCAGCATGGTTGTCGAAGAACTTGCACTTGGTGCAGGCGGCATCGGTGCTGTCAGCGAACGACATGTGCGTGGACTCCCCAATAAAGGAACGACAACTGTATAGCGCATGATAACCATGAATCGTTTCAAGAAAGCAAATCGCGGATTCAAGAAGCTTTCTGCAATTGATTTGCAATTACTTTAAACTGATAATCATTTGCAAGTATATGGTCCTGGCGAGGGCGTGGCGCCGGAAGCCGGCATGCGCCGTGCCCGCTTCCCCGCAGGCCCGATCCGCATTAAGCGCCGGGCATGGCCGCCCTTCCGCCTCCCGACACCACCCGCGCCCTGATCGTCCGGCTGTGGCGGCATTACGTGCGCCACCATCGCGGCGGCATCCTGCTGGCCCTGTTCTGCACCCTGGCGCTGGCCGGCTTCACCGCCCTGTACCCGGTGGTGATCCAGCAGGCCTTCGACCTGTTCACCGCCGGCGATGAGCGCATCGTCTGGCTGGTGCCGCCGGTGATCATCGTCATCACCGCGCTGAAATCCGCGGCGCAGTACGGCCAGGCGGTGTCCGTCCAGGCGGTGGTGCTGCGCGTCATCGAGCGGCTGCAGAACGACCTGTTCCGCGCTTATACCCGCGCCGACCTGGCGCAGGTGGCGCTGGAGGCGCCGGCCCGGGCCGCGGCCCGCTTCACCGCCGATGCCCAGGCGATCCGGGAAGCGCTCACCAAGGCGATCAACGCCCTGGCCGACGGGCTCACGGTGATCGGCCTAGCCGCCTCGATGATCTGGCTGGACTGGCAGATGAGCCTGATCCTGGCCTTCCTCTACCCCATCGCCGTGGTGCCGATCACGAAGCTCGGCAAGCGCATCCGCCGCGCCTCGGGCGGCATGCAGGAGCGGGTGGGGGAGGCGGCGGCGATGCTGACCGAAAGCTTCTCCGCCGCCCGCGTGGTCCGCACCTATGGGCTGGAGGAACAGGAGGAGCGCCGAGCGGCCGGCGCCTTTGCCGAGCTGCGCCGCGCGCTCCACACCATTGCCCGCACCCGCGCCAAGCTGGACCCGATCCTGGAGGCGCTGGGCGGCATCGCCGTGGCCGGCGTGCTGGCCTTTGTCGGATGGAAGGTCAGCACCGGGCGCGGCACGGTGGGCGAGTTCACCGGCTTCATCACCGCCCTGCTGATGGCGACCCGGCCGGTGCGCTCGCTCGGCTCGCTCAACGCCGCCCTGCAGGAGGGCCTAGGCGGGCTGATCCGGGTGTTCGCGGTGGTTGACCGCAGGCCCGCCATCGCCGCGCCCGCCGATGCGCCCGCCCTGCCGCCGGGTCCTGGCCGCGTCCGTTTCGAGGGGGTGGGCTTCCATTACGCCGGCACGCAGGCGGCGCTGTCCGGCCTGTCCTTCACCGCCGAGCCAGGCGAGACGGTGGCGCTGGTCGGCCCCTCGGGCGCCGGCAAATCCACGGCGCTGGCCCTGCTGCCGCGGCTTTACGACGTGACGGAGGGCCGCATCACCCTGGATGGCGCCGACATCCGGAGCGTGGCCCTCGGCAGCCTGCGCGCCGCCATCGCCTATGTCGGGCAGGATGCGGTGATCTTCGATGACACGGTGCTGGCCAACATCGCCTGCGGCCGTCCCGGTGCCGGTCCGGAGGCGGTGGAGGAAGCCGCCCGCGCCGCCGCCGCGCATGGCTTCATCGCGGCGCTGCCACAGGGCTATGGCACCGTGCTGGGGCCGGGCGGCTCACGCCTGTCGGGCGGGCAGCGGCAGCGCATCGCCCTGGCCCGCGCCCTGCTGCGCAACCCCCGCGTCCTGTTGCTGGATGAGGCCACCAGTGCCCTCGACGCCGAGAACGAGGCGGCCATCGGCCGGGCGCTGGCACGGCTGCGCCAAGGCCGCACCACCCTAGTGGTGGCGCATCGCCTGGCCACGGTAAAGGAGGCCGACCGCATCGTGGTGATGGAGGAAGGCCGCGCCACCGAAAGCGGGCGGCACCTGGAGCTGATGGGCCAGGACGGGCTGTATGCCCGCATGGTGCGTACCCAGGCCTTCGCGGCGGAATGAGCGGCGTTCAGCGGCTCCGTTGCTGCGCCTGGATGGCATCCAGCACCGCCTCGGGCGCGATGTCCTTCTTGACCTCGGTCAGCTCCGGGTCCGTCCCGGCCTCGATGCCGAGGCGCTCGGCGATGGCCGACAGGGTTTCCGCCAGCTTGGTCAGCTCATGCTCGGTCAGCAGGCTGATCTGCAGGGTCGAGATCGGCCCGCTGATCGGCGGCCGAGGCCATGCGGTTCTGGCTGATCAGCACGAATGTGGACAGGAAGATCGCTTCCACCGAGGCCACCATCGCTAGCACCACAAAGGAAGGGTCGAAGCGCGGCACCCCGGGCACGACGCCCAGATTCACCAGGATCCAGGCCCCGTACAGCGCCAGGTGCAGGTAAACGAAGCGCATGCTGCCGGTGAAGCGGGTGATGGCGTCCGCCACGCGGTCCTGCCGTGTCGCCGAGGCGGCTTCCTGCCGGCGGCGCGTCTCCAGCGCCTCGATGTTGCGGCGGAGGGAATGGCTGAGCCGCTCCGGCCTTGGCGGCGGAACGGTCGGGCTGGCGGATGTCATCGGCGGCGGCGCCTCCATGCGCCGGCGGCGGCCGACGGCTCACGGAGGAAAGAATGCCGCCGCGAAGGGCGCGGTTGCCGTGGCCCGTCAGCGGGGCCGCGTCATGTCGAAGCGGTTTTCCGGCGCGACGGCGGCATAGGCCGTCGGCCCGCCGGCGCGCAGCACCACGCCGCTGTTGAAGGTGTCATAGATGCCGTCCTTCAGCAGCGCCTTGCTGATATGCACCGCCACCACCTCGCCGATCACCAGCCAGCCCTTGGCGGGGCGGCCGTCATGGTACTTCAGGTCGATGATGTCGCTGACCTTGCACTCGAAGCTGACCGGGCTTTCCGCCACGCGCGGGGCGCCGATCAGCCGGGAAGGCGCCTTGCCCAGCCCCGCCAGCTCGAATTCGTCGGTGCCGTAGGGAACCGGGGCGCAGGTGGCGTTCATCTGCTCCGACAATTCGCGCGTCACCAGGCTCCAGGCGAATTCGCCGGTTTCGCGCGCATTGCGGAGGCTGTCCTTCTCAGTCCCCGTGGTGGAGAAGCCGACAATGGGCGGCGTGTAGCAGAAGGCGTTGAAGAAGCTGTAGGGCGCGAGGTTCAGCGACCCGTCGGCGCCGCGCGTCGAGATCCAGCCAATCGGGCGCGGCCCGACAATGGCGTTGAACGGATCATGCGGCAGGCCGTGGCCCTTGGCGGGTTCATAGAAATGGGTGTCGGCCATGCCGCGGTTCCTCCGGGTTTATTCGCGGCGCAGAATGCCATCCACCAGCCGATCCGCCCAGGCGCGGCTGCGGAAGGCGCCCCGCAGCGCGTCCTCGTCATAATCGTCCCGCACCCAGTCCAGGAACGGCTTGGCGCCGTGCGCCCGGGTGAAGCGGGCATATTCCTTGAAGAAGGCATCGAGGATGCCGGTCTTGGAGGAGGAAACATGGCCATGCCGCCAGGAAAGCTGGCGCATCGCCTCTTCCACCGGGCGGCCCTGCAGCATCAGCCACAGCCCGGCGGCGAGGCCGGTGCGGTCGGCACCGGACTTGCAATGGATCAGCACCGGCTCCGGCAGGTCGCGGAAGATGCCGGCCAGCCGCAGGATGCGGTCCTTGTGCGGCGCGCCGCGCGATTCCAGCGGCGCGTCCACATGCTCCAGCCCCAGCGTCGCCGCCATGGCACGGCCGAGCGCGTCGGAGCCGCAGGTTTCCCGGTGGCCGCGCAGGTTGATGATGGAGCGGATGCCGGCCCGCTCCACCGCCAGCCGCATCTGCCTCGGGCTTGGGTGGTTGGAGCGGTAGAGCCGCCCTTTCTCCACCACGCCCCAGTTGCGCCAGCCGAGGCGCAGCACGGCGTGGTCCACGAACAGGCTGTTGAACCAGGCGGCGCGGCGCCCGGCAGGGGAGGAAAGGTCGTGCGGCACGCACAGGGTATGGCGAGGCGGCGGCGCCCCCGCAAGGAGGCGCCGGCCGCCCTGGCGCTCAATCCGCCCGCGCGCCCGACACCCGCACCGCTTCTTCCCACATCGGCCGCTCCGTCTTGCCGCGCGCCGCCGCATCCTCCGGCGTGGACCAGAGCGGCAGGCCGCCCGCCTTCAGGAAGCGCTCCCGCACGGCATCGTTCGCCGCCACATCCTTCAGCGCCGCGTTCAGCCGGTCGATCACCGGGCGCGGCGTGCCGGCCGGGGCCACGAAGGCGCCCCAGGAGGTGATCACGAAATCCTCCATCCCGGCCTCGGCCATGGTGGGCACGTCGGGCAGGGTGGGCCAGCGCTGCGCGCTGGTCACCGCCAGCGCCCGCATCCGCCCTTCCTGGATCACCGGGATATAGGAGGCGAGGTTGTCGATGGCGAAGGTGACGTCGCCGGACAGCATGGCGGGGATGGTCTGCGCCGCGCCGCGGAACGGCACATGGGTGGCGTCCAGCTTCAGCCGGTTGCGGAAGATCTCGCCCGACAGGTGCGGCGTGGTGCCGACGCCGGGCGAGCCGAAGGATACGCCGCCCCGCCGCTGCCGCGCCCAGGCGATGAAATCCTGCAAGGTGGTGGCGGGCACATGCTGGGTCGCCACCACGACGACATTGGGGAATTCCCAGGTCAGCGACACGGGCTGGAAGTCCCGGTCGATGTTCCAGGGCATGTCCCGGTACAGGAACTGGTTGATGGCGAAGTGGCCGATGGTCGCGGCCCCGAAGGTGTAGCCATCGGCCGTCGATTTCGCCACCGCGTCCATGCCGATATTGCCGCCGGCGCCGGGCCGGTTCTCCACCACGAAGGTCTGGCCCAGCGATTGCTGCAGCCTTTCGCAGATCAGGCGGGTCAGCAGGTCGGTGGAGCCGGCGGGCGGATAGGGCACGATCATCCGCACCGGCCGCGTGGGCCAGGACGGCTGGGCGCCGGCGCCGCTGGCGGCCAGGGCGGCAAGGCCGGGCAGGGCACCGAGCAGGCAGCGACGTGTGGCCATGAACGAGATCCTCCGAAGTGTTTTTGTGTCCGGAGGAGCATGGCGGATGGCCGCGGCCACGGCCAGCCCGCCCATGTGCCTTATAAGGGTGGCAGCAGCATGGTGGTGGACGCGCCCCCTGCCGCCGAGTGGGCGCCGCGCGGGCAGCCCGGCCCGCCATGGCCGGGCGCGGGCGATCAGGGCCAGCGCACCTCGGGCGGCAGCGACATCAGGATCGCTTCCACATTGCCCCCGGTCTTCAGCCCGAACAGCGTGCCGCGGTCGTGCAGCAGGTTGAACTCGACATAGCGGCCGCGCCGGACCAGCTGGTGCTCGCGCTCCGCTTCCGTCCAGGGCTCGTGCATGCGGCGGCGGATGATGGCGGGATAGGCCGAAAGAAAGGCCTCGCCCACATCGCGGGTGAAGGCGAAATGGTCGTCGAGCCGCTGGCCCTCCGCCTCGTCGCGGCCAAGCCAGTCATAGAAGATGCCGCCCAGCCCGCGCGGCTCGTTGCGGTGGGGCAGAAAGAAGTACTCGTCGCACCAGGCCTTGAAGCGGGGGTAGTAGGCCGGGTCGTGCCGGTCGCAGGCGGCCCGGAAGGCGGCGTGGAAGCCTTCGCCATCGGCCAGCGACTCGGGCGCGTCCATCCGCATCGGCGTGAGGTCGCCGCCGCCGCCGAACCAGGAGCGGCGGGTGGTGATGAAGCGGGTGTTCATGTGGGCCGCGGGCACCCGGGGGGAGCGCATATGCGCCACCAGGGACACGCCGGTGGCCAGAAAGCGCGGATCTTCCTCCGCCCCGGGGATCTGCCGGCGGAATTCCGGGCTGAACTCGCCCCAGACGGTGGAAACATTGACCCCCACCTTCTCGAACACCCGGCCCTTCATCACCGACATCACGCCGCCGCCGCCGCCCGGGCGGTCCCAGGCGGTGCGGACGAAGCGGCCGGCCGGAAGGCCGGCATGCGGGCCGGCGACCAGCTCGTCCTCGATGGCCTCGAAGCTGGCGCAAAGGCGGTCCCGCAGCGACTCGAACCAGGCCCGGGCAGGGGCGACCAGGCGGTGATCCGCAGGGGAGGAGGCAGGAGCTTCGGGCATGGCGGTCCTCGCGCGGGCGCCCCGACGGCGCCCGGAGGGGGCTAACCCGCCCGTCCGGCCGCCGCAAGCCAGGGGAAACGCGGCATTGCGGCACCGCGCCGAAGGGCGGCGATTGCCTCCATGTCGGGGGTGCCCTTATATGTCGCCGGCGCATAGATCGCCGTGGCTTCACGCAGAGTAGCGTGCTGCCGCGCACGGTGCAGCGTCACCGCGATTGCGGTCTAACATCAGCGGCGCATCCGCCTGTCCGTTTCTGGACGCGCCGCAAAAAGGGACGATGAGGCATGGCTGATACGCTTGCGCCCACCAGTTCCCCGGACATGGGGGATCCCCATGGGCCTGAACAGGGGACGAAGCGGGACTTTCTGAAACTGGTGACCGGGTCCTTCGCGGCTGTCGGCGTAGGGGCCATTGCCTGGCCCTTCATTGCGTCGATGAACCCCGCCAAGGACGTCCTGGCGCTGGCCAGCACTGATGTGACGCTGGATCACATCGCGGAGGGCCAGGCGGTCACCGTGATGTGGCGCGGCAAGCCCGTCTTTGTCCGGCACCGCACCGCGCAGGAGATCCAGGAAGCCAAGGCCGTGCCGCTCGGTGAGCTGCGCGACCCCGCCCCGGACCAGGAACGCGTCCAGCGTGAGCCCTGGCTCGTCGTGGTCGGCGTCTGCACCCATCTGGGCTGCGTGCCGCTGGGCCAGAAGACGACCGATCCGCGCGGCGATTTCGGCGGCTGGTTCTGCCCCTGCCATGGCAGCCACTACGACACGGCCGGCCGCATCCGCCGTGGCCCCGCGCCGACCAACCTCGCCGTTCCGGAGTACGAGTTCCGCTCCGACACCCAGATCCGCATCGGCTGAGGACCAGACACCATGGCATCCGGCCTGCACGACAGCACCATTCAGAATCCCGTTATCCGGTGGATCGACCAGCGCCTGCCGGTCTTCACCATGATGCAGAAGGAGTACGGCTCCTTCCCGACGCCCCGGAATTTCAACTATCTGTGGAATTTCGGTGCCCTGGCCTTGATCAACCTGGTGATCATGATCGTCACCGGCATCTTCCTGGCCATGAACTACACGGCGCATACCAGCATGGCCTTCGACAGCGTCGAACGCATCATGCGCGACGTGAACTATGGCTGGCTGATCCGCTACGTCCACATGAACGGCGCCTCGATGTTCTTCATCGTGGTGATGGTCCATATCTGGCGGAACCTTTACTACGGCTCCTACAAGGCCCCGCGCGAGCTGCTGTGGATCTTCGGCGTCGTCATCTTCCTGCTGATGATGGCCACCGCCTTCATGGGCTACGTGCTGCCCTGGGGGCAGATGTCCTTCTGGGGCGCGACGGTCATCACCAACCTGTTCTCGGCCATTCCGCTGGTCGGCGACAGCATCGTGACGCTGCTCTGGGGCGGCTTCTCCGTCGACAACCCGACGCTGAACCGCTTCTTCTCGCTCCATTACCTGCTGCCCTTCGTGATCGCGGGCGTGGTGTTCCTGCACGTCGCCACGCTGCACATCACCGGCTCCAACAACCCGCTGGGCATCGAGCCCAAGGGCCCGCAGGACACGCTGCCCTTCCACCCGTACTACACGGCCAAGGACAGCGTCGGCATCATCGCCTACTTCATCGTCTTCGCGGTTCTGGTGTTCTTCACGCCGAACTACCTGGGCCATACCGACAACTACATCCCGGCCAACCCGCTGGTGACGCCCGCGCATATCGTGCCGGAATGGTACTTCCTGCCCTTCTACGCCATTCTGCGCGCGGTGCCGGACAAGCTGGGCGGCGTGCTGCTGATGTTCGGCGCCATCGCCGTGCTGTTCGTGCTGCCCTGGCTGGACCGCTCCCCGGTGCGTTCCATGCGCTTCCGGCCCATCGCCAAGTGGGCGCTGATGCTGTGGGGCATCAACTTCTTCGTTCTGATGTGGGCGGGCGCCATGCCGGCCGAGGGCATCTACGTCACCATCGCCCGCCTCTCGACCGCCTATTACTTCGCCTACTTCCTGGTGATCCTGCCGCTGCTGGCCAAGATCGAGCGGCCGCTGCCGCTGCCGGAAAGCATCAGCCATGCCGTGCTGCGTGGCGGGGGGCGTTTGCATGGGGCCGCCGCCACGGCCAAGCCGATGGAGAAGGCGTGATGCGCGTGACCACCCTGAAGGCGGCGATCCTCGCCGCCGCCCTGTCGCTCGGCCTCGCTTCGCCGGCGGCCCGGGCGGCCGAGTCGGGCGCCGAGATCCCGAACACCAAGTTCAGCTTCGACGGGCCCTTCGGCACCTTTGACCGTGGCGAGCTGCAGCGTGGCTTCCAGGTCTACAAGGAAGTCTGCGCCGCCTGCCATTCCATGCACCTGCTGTCGTACCGCAACCTGCGCGACATCGGCCTGTCGGAAGCGGAGGTGACGGCCATCGCCGCCTCCTACCAGATCCCCGACGGCCCGAACGACAATGGCGAGATGTTCGAGCGGCCGGGCCGTCCTTCCGACCGCTTCCGCCGCCCCTTCGCCAATGACGCGGCGGCGCGTGCCGCCAACAACGGCGCCCTGCCGCCCGACCTGTCGGTGATCGTCAAGGCCCGCCAGGGCGGCGCCGACTACATCAAGGCGCTGCTGACCGGTTACGAGGACCCGCCGGAAGGCGTCACGCTGATGGAGGGGATGTACTACAACAAGTACTTCGCCGGCCATCAGATCGCCATGGCGCCGCCGCTGACCGGCGACGGCCAGGTGCAGTGGGGTGACGGCACCGCGGCGACGGTGGACCGCATGGCGCATGACCTCACCGCCTTCCTCGCCTGGGCGTCAGAGCCGGAATCGGAAACCCGCCGCGCCATGGGCGTGCGGATCATCCTGTTCCTGGTGGTCCTGGGCGGCCTGACCTATGCGGTGAAGCGCAAGATCTGGGCGCGCGTCCACGGCGACCCGATCACCTGACAATCTCGCGGCCGCCGCTTGCGGCCGGCCGCGTCCTGCTTCAAGGACTGCCCTGGCAACGCCGCCGGGACCGGTCCCTGCCATTAAGGGCTGCCTCCACCGGGCGGCCCTTTTTCGTATCGGGAGCGCACCGCATGAGCGACATCATCGAACCCGTGATTGGCCTGATCGGCGGTTCCGGCCTGTATGACATTGACGGGCTGGAGGAGCGCGAATGGCGCCGGATCGAGTCCCCCTGGGGGGAGCCTTCGGATGAGCTGTTGTTCGGCCGCCTCGAAGGGGTGCGGGTGGTCTTCCTGCCCCGACATGGCCGTGGCCACCGCATGCCGCCCTCGGCGCTGAACTACCGCGCCAATATCGACGCCATGAAGCGCGCCGGCGTGACCGAGATCCTGTCGATCTCCGCTGTCGGCTCCCTGAATGGCGACCTGCCGCCAGGGCATTTCGTGATTGTCGACCAGTTCATCGACCGCACCTTCGCCCGCCAGAAATCCTTCTTCGAGACGGGCTGCGTGGCGCATGTGTCGGTGGCGCATCCGGTCTGCCCCCGCCTCGGCGACGCGGCGGAAGAAGCGGCGCGCCGGATCGGACTGAATCACAAGCGCGGCGGCACCTATCTGGTGATGGAAGGCCCGCAATTCTCCACCAAGGCCGAGAGCGAGCTGTACCGCGCCTGGGGCTGCGATGTGATCGGCATGACCAACATGCCGGAAGCCAAGCTCGCCCGGGAAGCCGAGCTTTGCTACGCGACCATCGCCATGGTCACCGATTTCGATTGCTGGCACCCGGACCATGACCACGTCACCGTGGATGCGGTGGTCAAGGTGATGCACGCCAATGCGGACCGGGCCAAGGCCCTGGTCAAGACGGTGGTGCCGATGCTGGGAGCGAGGCGTGGCCCTTGTCCCGCGGGCTGCGACCGGGCGCTGGAATACGCGCTGGTCACCCCGCCGGAAAAGCGCGACCCGGCGCTGATGGCCAAGCTCGACGCCGTTGCCGGGCGGGTGCTGGCGGGCTGAACCGAGCGGGGGCGGCCGGCCGCGCTTGTTGCGGCGGCCGCCCGGTGGCTCAGCCGGTCAGCCGCACACCTTTTCCAGGGCGGTGATGAGGTCGCGCGGATCATAGGGCTTGGCCAGGACCGGCACATCGCGGTGCCGCTCCGGCAGCCCGGCGGCGCCATAGCCTGTGGCGACCACGAAGGGGATGGCGTGGTCGTTCAGAAGATCGGCCACCGGAGTGGAAGCCTGCCCCGCGAGGTTGATGTCGAGCACCGCCGCTTCCGGCTGCTCGGCCTCGAACAGGGCCAGGGCCTCCTCCACCGTGGCCGCGGGGCCGAGCACGACGGCGCCGGCCTCCAGCAACGCATCTTCCACCAGCATGGCGATCAGCGCCTCATCCTCCACCACCAGGATGCGCCGCCCATTCAAGCCGCTCATGCGGATTCCTCTTCCACCACGGGTCCGTTCACGGGGCGAAAGCGAATGGCCGCCATGAACCCATTCTTGTCATAGTCCAGCTTCACGGAGGAGCCGGGGCCCAGCTCCGCCGGCAGGCCGCGCTCCAGCATGCGGCTGCCGAAGCCGCGCCGGGCCGGCGGCACCACCGGCGGGCCGTCCATCTCCTGCCAGCTCAACCTCACCATGCCGTCCGGCTCTCCCTGCCACTTCACCAGGATATGTCCTTCTGCGCGAGTTAACGCACCGTGCTTGAGAGCGTTGGTTGCCAATTCATGCAAGGCGAGGGCGAGCCCCAGGGCCTGCTTCGGCGCCAGCCAGACCGCCGGCCCCTGGATCTGGAAGCGCAGCTCACCGGGGCGGCTGGATTCCGCCTGCCAGGGCGCCAGCACGGCGCGGGCGGCTTCCTCCAGCGTGGCGCCGCGCCAGGTGCGCGCGGTCAGCAGGTCATGGCCACGGGACAGCGTCAGCAGCCGCGCCTGGAAATCCTGCAGGAAGCGCGGAATGGCGTCCGCGGCCCCGGCCACGTTGCGCGCGGTTTGCAGGGCCAGGGAATGCACGGTGGCCAGGGTGTTCTTGACCCGGTGGTTCAGCTCGCCCAGCAGCAGGGCTTGCCGTGCCTCGGCCGCCTTGGCGTCGGTCACGTCACGCGCCAGCCCGCCCCGGCGGATCATCTCGCCCTGCACATCCAGGATGGGGAAGCCCACATCGCGGATCCAGCGCTGCCCGCCATCGGGGCGCAGGATGCGGTATTCGGTGTCCATCATGCCGCTTTGCCGCGCCTGGGCCGTGGCCTGCTCCACGCGTTCGCGGTCGGCTGGGTGGATCATGTCCAGCACCAGGGCAGGCTGCCGGTCCATGCGCTCCTGCGCCACGCCCCAGATGCGCTCAAAGGCGGGGCTGAGGAATTCCAGCGCCTCGCCGCTCGGGTCCGTCATCCACATCACATCCGGGCTCGCCTCGGCGAAGCGGCGGAAGCGGCTCTCGGACGCGGCCAGATCGGCCGCCGCCTGCACCGCGGCCTGGCGGGAGGCAGTCTGCGCCGCCACCTGGCGGGCCAGCGCCTCGCGCGCCTCGGCCAGCTCGGACACATCGGTGACGGCGCCGATCCAGCGGCGGATGGTGCCATCGGCGGCGCGGGCGGGCAGGGCGCGCGCCACGCACCAGCGCCAGCCGCCTTCCGCCCGCCGCAGCCGCAGCTCGGCGGAAAAGGGCTGGCCGCGCCGCAGGGCCCGGCGCCAGGCGCGCTCGGTGCGGCGCTGGTCCTCGGGGTGGACGATGCGGTCGAGCGACTGCACGGCGACGCCCGGCACCAGCCCGGTGAAGTCCTCCAGCCTGGGATTGACGTAGTCGATGCGGCCATCCGGCATGGTGGACCACACGATCTGCGGGATCGCCTCGGCCAGGGTGCGGAAGCGCAGCTCGCTTTCGCGCAGCGCCTCGGCGGCGCGGCGGGTCGCGTCGATATCGGTGATGGCGGCCACGGCGCCGGCGATGCGGCCCTGCGGATCGCGGATCGGCGTGCCGACGATGCGCAACCACACCATGCTGCCGTCGCCGCGGCGGTAATGGTATTCGGCGGTGGCCGGCAGGCCCGTCAGCAGGGCGCGGGCCAGGGGAAATTCCGGCCCGTCCATCCGCCGCCCATCGGCGTGGTAGGCTTCCCACTTGGCGCGGTATTCGTTGATGCTGCCGAGCAGCTCCACCGGGTGGCGCAGGATCTCCTCCAGCCGCCGGTTGCCGAGCAGGATGCGCCCTGATGGCGCCTCCGCCAGCAACACGCCGACCGGCACGTTGTCCATCACCGCCTTGAGCCGCGCCTCGCTTTCCCGCAGCGCCGCCTGCGCCGCGCGCTCATCGCTGACATCGCGGAAGAACAGGGTCTGCCCTTCGGCGGAAGGAAAGATGTCGGCGGAAACCCATCGCCCCAGCACAGGATGGAAGGCGGTGACGGATTGCGCCGCGCCATCCTCCCTGGCCTGCCGGAAGGCCTGCGCGAAGGGGCCCTCATCCCAGCCGGGGAAGCTGTCCGCCAGCTTGCGGCCGATGCCGCCATCCGGGTTGCTGGACTGGGCGCGGGCGCGGCCGTTCATGTAGAGCAGCACGCCTTCGCCATCGAGCACCAGCACGCCGTCGGTGGTGCTTTCCAGCACCGTGTGCAGCCGGGCGGACAGGGCGACGCGTTCGGATTCCAGCGCGTCGCGCTCGGACGCGGCCTTTCTCAGGGCGGCGGCGGCCTCGTCGATCTCGCGCAGGCCGGTGGGGGGAAGGTCGGGCAGGACGCCGCCGCGGCCGAAGGCTGCGGCGATCTCGCCCAGCCGGTTCAGCGGCGCGGCCACGCGGCGATCCACCCAGAAGGCCAGGGCCAGGGTGAACAACACCAGCACGGCGCCGCCGATCAGGACGATCGGGCTCAGCACGCGATAGAGCGCGTTGTCCAGCACGCCGATCGGCATGGACACCGTCACCTTCCACGGCGTCGCCTCCACCTGGCGCCAGGCGCTGTAGAGCGGATCGCCGGCGATGCTCCGGCTGGTCAGCCAGCCATGGCTGGCGGTGCCGCCGAGGATGCGCCGGAATGGGCTGGAAGAGGAAACCTCCCGCCCGATCAGCCCTCCGGTCGGCGGGCTGCGCGCCAGCACCCGGGCATTCTCGTCGAAAATGGCGACGATCCAGTCGGAAGGCAGCACCAGGCGCTGGATGCGTGGCCGCCACAAGGGCAGCGGATCGAGCGAGGCGGTGAGGAACAGGGAGGGCCGGCCATCCGGCTGGGTCAGCTCCTCCGTGATGTCGAGCCGCAGCGGCTCATCCGCGGTCAGGGATTGCCGGGTGGAGATGCCGGCGCGGTAAGGCGCGTCGCGCAGCACGGGAAGCACCGCGCCGGGAAGCGCGGGGTCGATAAAGGGCCGGCCGCTATCCACCACCACATGCCCCTGCACGTCGGTTAGCCAGATCCGGGCGCGATAGGTCATCGGCAGGGTGCGCGCCTGCTCATGGAAGGCGCGGAGGTCGCCGTCGCGCAAGGCGGGGGACCGGCCGAGCGCCGCCAGTTCGCCGCGCAGGCCCAGCACTTCCCGCTCCAGCCCGAAGGCGAGGTCACGCGCGGCGTCGCTGGCCTGCTTGGACAGCCTTTCGCGCTCCGCCTCGGCCATGCGGCCGGCGATATGCCCCGCCATGCCCCAGACCGGCAGAAAGGCCGCCAGAGCGATCAACAGAAGATAAAGCCGGACGGTAGGGGCCCGGCGGATCGTCCGACTCGTCATCCTGCCCGGGTCCGCCGATGGCGATGTTGCGTCCTGTTCCCCATGTCGCGGCAAAGGCTGTCGCGCAAGTGCCTCCGCGCCAGAAGGCGGGCGGCTGCCGGCCGGAACCGGCGCGGGGCGGCGCCGGGCCAGCCGCAGGGTCATGGGTGGGCGATGACCATCGGGTATTCAGCCAGGATCATTCCGCATCATCCCCTCAGTCAGCATATTGGCCGGCGGCTTCGATCACCGGCTTCCACTTGGCGATGTCGTTCTGCCAGAAGGCGGCATGCGCAGCAGGCGTCGCGCGGTCCGAGGCTACCGGCGTGGTGCCGAGATCGGCGAAGCGCTGCCCCACCTTGGGGTCCTGCAGCGCCTTCTGCAGGGCGGCGGAAAGGCGGTTGACGATGGCCGTGTCCGTGCCCTTGGGTGCGTAGAGGCCGTGCCAGATGGTGACTTCCAGGCCGGGCAGCCCCGCCTCTGCGGCGGTGGGCACGTCGGGCATGGCGGCCAGGCGCTCGGCCGTGGTCACCGCGAACACCTTCACCGCGCCGGCGCGGATCTGCTCGGTGGTGTTGGTGGTCTGGTCGCACATCATGTCCACCGTGCCGCTGATCAGGTCGGTCATGGCGGGGCCGGTGCCGCGATAGGGCACCGTGGTCATCGGCGCATCGACGGCCTTCTGCAGCAGCAGGCCGCAAAGGTGGCTGGCAGCGCCGATGCCGGCATTGGCGTAGTTGATGCCGGTGGTTTCCTTGCGGATCAGCGCCGCCAGCTCCTTGAGGTCCTTGGCCGGGATGTCCTTGCGGGTGATCACCGTCATCGGCACTTCGGTGACCAGCCCGATGGGCGCGAAGCCGCCCACGGGATCATAGGACAGCCGTCGGTACAGCGTCGGCGTGGTGGCCATGCCGATATGGTGCATCAGCACCGTGTATCCATCCGGCCGGGCCTGGGCCACGCGCGCCGCGCCCAGCGTGCCGCCCGCGCCGCCGACATTCTCCACCACCACCGTCTGGTTCAGGTCGCGGCTCATCGACTCCGCCACCAGCCTGGCCACGGTGTCGGTGGGTCCACCGGCGGCGAAGGGCACCACCATGGTGATGGTGCGGCTGGGATAGTTGCCCTGCGCCTGAGCGGGCATCCAGGCCATGGTGGCCAGGCCCGCAGCGGCCAGGGCTAGGCGTCCGAGGCGGGGAAGCGCTTGGAGCAGGGGGCGTCGATACATGAAGTACGTCCTTCCGGCAGAACAGCCCGCTTCTGGGGCGGGTGGGCGCAACGAGCCGCCGGAATGGCGGCCTGGGCACGGAAGAATATTACTGCATCGGAGTGACGCCCCGCCACAACCGTTGCGGGAATCACCAAGCTTTGCCTTGTGCTTGCCGCGCGGTCAGCTGTCCATCTTCAGCGCGGCGATGAAGGCTGATTGCGGGATCTCGACCTTGCCGAACTGCCGCATGCGCTTCTTGCCTTCCTTCTGCTTCTCCAGAAGCTTGCGCTTGCGGCTGATGTCGCCGCCATAGCACTTGGCCGTGACGTCCTTCGACATGGCGGAAATCGTCTCGCGCGCGATGACGCGGCCGCCGATCGCCGCCTGGATGGGAATCTTGAAGAGCTGGCGGGGGATCAGCTCCTTCAGCTTCTCGCAGATGGAGCGGCCCCGGCGCTCGGCCTGGGTGCGGTGCGCCATGAAGGAAAGCGCGTCCACCGGCTCGTTGTTCACCAGGATGGAGATCTTCACCAGGTCGCCCTCGTCATAGCCGTCCATCTGGTAGTCGAAGGAGGCATAGCCGCGGGAAACCGACTTCAGGCGGTCATAGAAGTCGAAGACCACCTCGTTCAGCGGCAGGCGGTAGACGGCCATGGCGCGGTTGCCGACATAGGTCAGCTCCACCTGCTGGCCGCGCCGCTCGGAGCACAGCGTCAGGATGGCGCCCAGATGCTCGTCCGGCACCATGATGGTGGCCTTGATCCAGGGCTCCTGGATGCTCTCGATCAGCGTCGGGTCCGGCATGTCGGCCGGGTTGTGCAGGTCCTCGGTCTCGCCCTTGTTGTTGGTCAGCTTGTAGACCACGGAGGGGGCGGTCGCGATCAGGTCGAGGTCGAATTCGCGCGAAAGGCGCTCCTGGATGATCTCCAGGTGCAGCAGGCCCAGGAAGCCGCAGCGGAAGCCGAAGCCCAGCGCTGCCGAGCTTTCCGCCTCGAAATGGAAGGAGGCGTCGTTCAGCCGCAGCTTGCCCAGCGATTCGCGCAGCTTCTCGAAGTCGTCGGCATCGACCGGGTAAAGGCCGCACCAGACCACGGGGATGGAAGGCTTGAAGCCCGCCAGCGGCTCGGCCGCCGGGTTGCGGTCATCGGTGATGGTGTCGCCGACATTGGTCTCGGCCACGGTCTTGATGGCGGCGTTGAGGTAGCCCATCTCGCCCGGCCCGAGATAATCGACGGGCGTCATCTTGGGGCGGAACACGCCGACGCTGTCCACCGTCTGGGTGGTGCCTTCGGCCATGAAGCGGATCTTCTGGCCCTTGCGGATGGTGCCGTCCTTCACCCGGATCAGGATGATGACGCCGAGATACGGGTCGTACCAGCTGTCGACCAGCAGGGCTTTCAGCGGCGCGTCGGGGTTGCCTTCCGGCGCCGGCAGGCGGTGCACGATGGCCTCCAGCACCCCCTCGATGTTCAGGCCGGACTTGGCGGAGATTTCCACCGCGTCCGAGGCGTCGAGGCCGATCACGTCCTCGATCTGCTGCTTCACCCGTTCCGGCTCGGCGGCGGGGAGGTCGATCTTGTTGAGGACGGGGACGATCTCGTGGTTGGCGTCGATCGCCTGGTAGACATTGGCCAGGGTCTGCGCCTCGACGCCCTGGGAGGCATCGACCACCAGCAGCGAGCCCTCGCAGGCGGCCAGGCTGCGGCTCACCTCATAGGCGAAGTCCACATGGCCCGGAGTGTCCATCAGGTTAAGGACATAGGTGTTGCCGTCCTTTGCCGCGTAGTCCAGCCGGACCGAGGACGCCTTGATGGTGATGCCGCGCTCCTGCTCCAGCTCCATGCTGTCGAGCAGCTGCTCCTTCATCTCGCGGGCGGAGATGGTGTGGGTGGCCTGGATCAGCCGGTCGGCCAGGGTGGATTTCCCGTGGTCGATATGCGCGATGATGGAGAAATTGCGGATACGGGAGAGAGGTGTGTCGGTCATGCTGTTCCGGCGGCAGGTCGAGGGCGGAGCGCACCCGCCGAGTTCAGCGCAGCAGATAAGGCATGACAGCCGGGAATCAAAGCGCAACCGGGCCGGCAAGGCCAAGGGGTGCCGCCATCATCGGTTGCGGGCCGCCCTGGCGGAGGCGGTTGAACCCCGTGCCGCCATCATGAAAAAGGCCCCGCCCCGGCGCATGGCCAAGGGCGGAGCCCGCAAGACGGATGGGAAACGGAGGCCGCTGCTTCCCCCCTGCGGAAGGGAGCCTCCCGGCCCGCCTTATTCCGCGGCCACCGCCAGGGCCGGCGTTTCGCGGCGGCACAGCCCCTCGTAAAGGGACACATAGTCTTCCGCCATGCGGCGGCCGGTGTAGCGCTTATCGAACTGGGCGCGCACGGCGGCGCGGGGCAGGGCCCTGGCGCGGGCCACGGCGCCAATGGCCTCGGACATGCTGCTCACGGC
Organism: Teichococcus oryzae; assembly: GCF_008386565.1. Lineage (GTDB taxonomy): Bacteria > Pseudomonadota > Alphaproteobacteria > Acetobacterales > Acetobacteraceae > Pseudoroseomonas > Pseudoroseomonas oryzae. Next base: position 132,772 of record NZ_VUKA01000001.1, read on the forward strand.
GTAGCCGGTGATGCCGTCATCCACCACCTCGGGCACCGAGCCGTGGCGGAAGGCGATCACAGGGGTGCCGCAGGCCATCGCCTCGATCATCACCAAGCCGAAGGGCTCCGGCCAGTCGATCGGCGTCAGCAGGGCGATGGCGTTGGCCAGGAAGTCCTGCTTCTGCGTTTCGTTGATCTCGCCGATGAACTCGATCAGCGGATGGTCCAGCATCGGCTTGATCGTGCTTTCGAAGTAATCGACATCCACCTTATCCACCTTGGCCGCGATCTTCAGCGGCGTGTTGGTGGCGATGGCGATCTCGATGGCGCGGTCGCAGCGCTTCTCGGGCGCGATGCGGCCGAGGAAGGCGAGGTAGCCGGGCTTCGCCGCCGGGTCGGGGCGCAGCAGGTTCCGCGGCAGGCCGTGATAGACCGTGCCGGCCCAGTTCGCCTGCGGCAGCGGGCGGCGCTGGTCGTTCGAGATGGACACCACCGGGGCGTTGGGGAAGGCGTCGAACACCGGCTGCAACTCCGGCAGGTCCAGCCGACCATGCAGCGTGGTCACGAAAGGCACGCTTTGCCGGGAGAACAGCGGGAAGGGCAGGTAGTCCAGGTGGAAGTGCAGCAGGTCGAACTCGTGCCGGCGGCGATACACCTGCTCCAGCATCAGCGTCAGCGGGGCGTTGGCGTCACGCACGGAAGGGTCGAGCCGCAGCGCCTTGGTGCTCATCGGCGCCAGGGTTGCCTTGGTGATCGAGTCTCCGCTGGCGAAAAGCGTGACCTCATGGCCCAGCTCGACCAGTTCCTCGGTCAGGTAGGACACGATCCGCTCGGTGCCGCCATACAGCTTCGGGGGCACAGCTTCGGTCAGGGGAGCGATCTGAGCGATACGCATCGGGCCGGATCTCCAGTTGGACTTCATTGGGGGGAAGCTCGCACCTGATTGAGGTTTGGATTCGGCAAACTTCGCCACGTTTTGGTCTTGTTGATGTCGTTACCTCTGCATCAACGCACTGGCGGCCTTCGATCACGCGCTTGTGCTCACGTTTCAGGAGGCTCCCCGAATCATGCAGCGCGCCGATCCCAGCGACCTGCTCCGCCTTTCCCGGCGTCCGATCGGGTTTCTGTTCCGCCACCTGCGGCCGCATGCCGGCAGCCATGTCGCGGTGATGATCGCGGTGCTGGGCGCGGTCGGTTGTTCCGTTGGCGCCAACTACGCCGTGAAGAACCTGATCGACACGCTGTCGGGCGGGCCGTCCAATGTCAGCGCCACGGCGGTCTGGACCGCCTTCGCGATCCTGGCCGGCATCATCACCGCCGACAACCTGCTGTGGCGCGTCGGCGGCTGGATCGCAGCCGACCGCTTTCCCCGCGCCACCGCATCCATGCGGGCGGAGCTGTTCCACCACCTGTCCGGCCATTCGCCCGGCTATTTCGCCAACCGCTCGGCCGGCACGCTGGCGGCGCGGATCAGCGCCACCGGCACCGCCGGCTTCACGGTGCTGCAGAACTTCACCTGGCACACCGTGCCCCCCGCCGTGGCCGTGGTGCTCGCCATTGCCTTCCTTGCCAGCGTCGATCCGGTCATGGCCGGCTGCCTGGTGGTTGCCGCCGCCGCGCTGGCGGCCGGCGTCGCCTGGCTTGGCCGCAAGGGCGAGCAGAAGCATGACCGCTTCGCCAGCAAGGCTGCCGCCGTGGATGGCCAGCTGGTGGATGTGGTGCAGAATTTCTCCCTGGTGCGCGCCTTTGGCGCCTTCGGCCGGGAAAGGATGCTGCTGGACAAGGCGCTGGCCGAGGAAACCTCCGCCCGCCGCGCCAGCCTGCGCTACCTGGAGAAGCTGCGCCTGGTGCATGGCGCGGCGACCGCCGTGCTCACCGCCGTGCTGCTGTGGTGGGTGGTGACGCTGTGGCAGGCGGGCCGCGCCACCACCGGCGACATCGTGCTGGTCTGCACCCTGGGCTTCACCATCCTGCACGCTTCCCGCGACCTCGCCATGGCCCTGGTGGACCTGACGCAATACATCGCCCGCATGCGGGAAGCGCTGGTGTCGCTGCTGGTGCCGCATGACCTGCCGGATATCGAGAGCGCGCATGGTCTGGTGGGCAAGGGCGGCGCGGTGGAGTTCCGCGACGTCACCTTCAGCTATCCGCAGGCGCCCGAGGGGGCGCCGCCGATCCTGCGCGGTCTCAATCTTTCCATCCCCAGGGGGCAGAAGGTGGGGGTGGTCGGGCGTTCCGGAGCCGGCAAGTCCACCCTGCTGACCCTGTTGCAGCGCCATTCGGCGCCGCAGGGGGGCGAGGTCGATATTGACGGCCAGAACATCGCCGAGGCGACGCGGGAAAGCCTGGCGGAGCAGATTGCCGTGGTGCCGCAGGACGTGTCGCTGTTCCACCGCACGGTGCTGGAGAACATCCGCTACGCCCGCCCCGATGCCAGCGACGATGAGGTGATGCGCGCCGCCGAGGCCGCCCGCTGCCGCGAGTTCATCGAGGCGCTGCCGGAAGGCTTCAACACCATTGTCGGCGACCGCGGCGCCAAGCTCTCGGGCGGCCAGCGGCAGCGCCTGGCGATTGCCCGCGCCCTGCTGAAGGACGCCCCGATCCTGTTGCTGGACGAGGCGACCTCCGCCCTGGACAGCGAATCGGAAGCCGAGGTGCAGGCCGCCCTCGACTCCCTGATGGAGGGCCGCACGGTGATCGCCGTGGCCCACCGCCTCGCCACCCTGACCAATTTCGACCGCATCGTGGTGATGGAGCAGGGGCAGGTAGTGCAGGACGGCCCGCCGGACCAGCTGATGCGCCGCCCTGGCCCCTACCAGGAGATGGTGCGCCGGCAGTCGGAGGCCCTGCAGGTGGCGGCCTGAACCGCCCTGCGAAGGTCTTTGGCTGGATACTGGAAAGGGGAGCGGAAGCTCCCCTTTTTTCGTGCCGGCTCAGCGTGCCCCGGCAGGGCGCGCGACCTCATGGAAGGTGAGGCCGGGTTGCCGTGACCAATCTTCAATCTGCCGCAACGCTTCCCCGATGTCCTGCTCCCCGGCCTTCCAGCGCGCCGCCAGGGTGCGGCGGGAAAAATCAAAGGCCTTGCCAAGTCCGGCTTCATCCAGCGCCGCGCGGTAACCGAGGCAAAGGATGGTGGTGCGCTCTTCCCGGCCCTCCGCCAGAAGGGGCGCCAGATCCGGATCGTCCCGCAGCCGGGGCGGCAGTCGGGCGATCAGGCCGCGCAGCCGGTGCTCCCGTTCCCGCCCTTCGAGCAGGCGGCGGGTCTGGTTGCCGAAGGCGAGGTCGCCGGCCCGGGCCGCCGCCGCCGCCAGGGTGTGGGGCCGCCTGCCGCGCCGGGCAAACAATTCCACCGCGAAGCACAGCACATCCTCGTCCGGCAGATCGTCCAGGATCAGGTCGAGCGGCAGGTTGGCCGACAACCCGCCATCGCCGAGCAGCCGCCCATCGACCTCCACCGGGGCGAACAATGGCAGGAGGGAGCCGGAGGCCAGCAGGTGATCCACCCCGATCCGGTCGCCCCGCGCCGTGTCGAAGACGACCCGCTCGCCGCTCAGGATGTCGGTGGTGCCCACCGACAGGCGGATCTCGCCGCTGTTCAGCCGCCCGAAATCCACCAGCGCCTCCAGCTGGGCGCGAAGCGGATGCAGGTCGTAAAGCGCCGGCACGTCCGTGGCGCCGGACCCGGGAAGCCCCATCCGCGGCCGGAAGACGCCCGGGGAGCCGAACAGATGCGATTGCAGCGCGGCCGCGACGGCCTCGGCTTCCCGCCAGGGTCCGGCAAAGGGCGAGCCGAGCCAGAGCGGCGCCAGGGGCGCCGGCTCGCGCACCGCCGCCTGCCAGAAGCGGCGCAGCCTTTCCACCCGCCGGTCCGGTGGGTTGCCGGCGATCAGCGCCGCATTGATGGCGCCCACGGAAGCGCCGGCGATCCAGCGCGGCGCGCGGCCGGCCGCGGCCAGCGCGGCGAAGGCGCCGGCCTCATAGGCCCCGAGGGCGATGCCGCCCGACAGCGCCAGGGCGTGAAAGGGCTGGGTCATGGCTCAGCGGGTCAGCCGGCGGAGCACCAGCACGGCCGCCAGCACGCCGAAGGCCGCCAGGGGCACGCCGCCATTGTTCGGGCCGTGGCGCCAGCCGCCGCGGATTCGTGCCTCGTCCACCATGGGAGCGAACAGGGCGCCGGTTGTTTCGGGGCTGGCTTCCCGTGCCAGGAAGCCGGCGTTGAACACGCGGCCCATCAGCCGGGTCGCCAGGGCCGGCGGCGCGGTGCGCTTCACCAGCGCGGCGAACCAGCCAAAGCCGCCGATAATGGTTTCCGCGCACGGCCGCTCGGCCAGCCGCAGCACGGCGCGCGCGACCTTCTCGGGCGTGTAGACCGGCGGCGCCGCGCGCACCCGGTGGTGGCTGTAATTGGCCGCGTGCTGGAAGAAGGGCGTGTCGATCACCGAGGGCAGGATGGTGCAGACCTGGATGCCCGGCTGATCCAGCACTTCCTGCCGCAGCGCTTCCGAGAAGCCGCGCACGGCGTATTTGCTGGTGGCATACGCCGTGGAATCGGGCTTGGCGGTCCGCCCGACGATGGAGGCGTTCTGGATCAGCACGCCATGGCCCTGCCGCCGGAACACCGGCATCACCGCGCGCGCACCATGGACATAGCCGAACAGGTTGGTGTCGATCACCCGGCGCCAGGCATCGGAGGGCAGGTCCTCGAACCGGCCGAAGATGCCGACGCCGGCATTGTTGAACCACACGTCGATCCGGCCGAATCGCTCCAGCGCCCGCTGGGCGAGCGCCTGGACCTGCGCCTCCTCCGTGGTGTCGGTCGGCACCGGCAGCGCCTCCACCCCCAGCAGCGCGCATTCCCGCGCCAGCTCCTCCAGCCGGTCGGCCCGGCGGGCGGCGAGGACGAGGCGGTCACCCCTTTCGGCGAAGGCATAGGCCGTGGCGCGGCCGATGCCGCTGGAGGCGCCGGTGATAACGACGACGCGCCCGCTCCGGGTCGTGGACATGATGCGCCCCCTTTCCGCTCCGGTGCCTGCCGCATTGCAGCACCGGGGTGAGAACAGGGCCGGGGCAGTGGGGTTGCGGCGTCAGCTTTCCAGTTGCCGCGCCAGGCGCTTGGCCAGGAAATAGCCGATCAGGCCACCGACCGGCGCGGCGGGCAGCACCAGCACCCAGGCGGCGTGGACGCCGTTCACCACCAGCCCGAGGCCGATGCCCAGCATCAGCCCCCCCACCAGCGTGCCGGCCACCCCTGCCGTCAGCCCCAGAACCAGGATTTCCGCGCGCGTCACCATGCCGCGCGGAGTAGCAGGGAATCCTGGTTTGACAAGCCAAATGGGCAGCGGCTAAAGCCCGGCTCCCTTCCGGGAAAGCGGACGTGGGCCCCGTGCCCGCGCGCCCGCCCTTTTGCCGTTCGCCCCATCGGGGCCGCCTCCGGGCGCGGCGATCGGGACTACCGGGACATCAGCGACACCTTGGCCACAAGGGCGCACAAGAAGAAGGAGCCCGCCGCATGACGAAGCGCGCGGAAAGCAAGTACAAGATCAATCGCCGCCTTGGCGTGAACCTCTGGGGCCGTGCCAAGTCCCCGGTCGCCAAGCGCGAATACGGCCCCGGCCAGCATGGCCAGCGCCGCAAGCAGAAGCCGACCGACTTCGGCGTGCAGCTGATGGCCAAGCAGAAGCTCAAGGGCTACTACGGCAACATCGGCGAGAAGCAGTTCCGCAAGTATTACGAGGAGGCCGTGCGCCGCAAGGGCGACACCTCCGAGAACCTGATCGAGATCCTGGAGCGCCGCCTGGACGCCGTGGTGTACCGCATGAAGCTGGCGATGACGCCCTTCGCGGCCCGCCAGTTCGTCAACCATGGCCACATCACGGTCAATGGCAAGCGCGTCAACATCCCCTCCTATCTCGTGCGCGACAACGACGTGATCGAGGTCAAGGAGAAGTCGAAGCAGCTGGTTGTCGTGCTCGATGCCGCGCAGAGCGGCGAGCGTGACGTGCCGGAATACATCGAGATCGACCACCGCCAGATGAAGGGACGCTTCCTGCGCGCCCCGAAGCTCTCCGACGTGCCCTATCCGGTGCAGATGGAGCCGAACCTGGTGGTCGAGTTCTACTCGCGCTAAGCGGTTCCAGCCGCGACAGGCGACCGGGCGGGGCAGCGATGCCCCGCCTTTTTTGTGCGGACGGGCGCGTGGCTAAGGATTTCTGAAGGATTATGCCGGACTCTGGCGCGGCCTATCGCTGCCGTTGCCGGAGCCCCGCTTCATGTCCGCCGTTGTTCTTCCATTCCGCCGCCCGCCCGCCCACCCCATCAGGGCTCTCGCCGCCCCGAGCGTTTCGGTCGCGGAACTCCAGGCCGCACTGGCCTGGGCCGAGGCGCAGGGCGCGGACTGGCATGTGGAGGCGATCCACCTGGCCGATGCGGAAATCGCCCTGGGCGTGGCGCCGCCCCGCGGCCGCCCCATGCGGGCGGGCCAGGGATGGCGGTTGTTCTGGATCATTGTCCGTGATGAGGAAGGGGCCGTTCTGGTCCATGCCGAGAACAGCTCTGGCGCCGTACTGCCCTCGGTGATGGCGGCGCTGGACGCGGTGCTGGAACTGGAAGCCGAACCCCTGGCCGCCGCGATCGCCTGACGGCGGCCGGAAGGGCCATCGGGCAGAGGAGCCCGGCCCCGTCGAAAAGCCTCAGGGGCCGGCGGAATGCACCGCCAGGATGTTGTCGGTGGCCATGTCCACCTCCTGCAGCCGCACCTCGTAGCCCCACAGGGAGGCGAGGTAGCGCATGGTGGCCGCCGCGTCCTTGGCATGCAGCAGCCGGCCCGGCCTGGTGCGGTGTTCCAGCAGCAGCCGCCGGTCGCCATGGAGGTCCACATCCAGCACCTGGATATCCGGCGTACCCAGGCCCGGGTCATAGGACCGCGCCAGGGAACGGCGGATCTCCCGGTAGCCATCCTCGTCATGGATGGCGTCCACCAGCAGGCTGGGCTCGGTGGTGTCGTCCAGCAGGCGGAACAGGCGGAAGCGGCGGATCACGGCCGGTGAAAGGAATTGCAGGATGAAGCTTTCATCCCGGTAATTGGCCCAGGCATGCTTCAGCGTGCCGATGGCGTCGCCATTCCCGGCGAAGTCCGGGAACCAGCGCCGGTCCTCGGCCGACGGATCGGTGCAGGCACGGGCAATGTCGCTCATCATGGCATAGCCAAGCGCGTAGGGGTTCAGGTTCGGCCCGACATGCTCGAAGCCATGCTGCTGGATCACCGAGCTGGTGGAATGGATGCATTCCAGAAAGGCGGCATCGTCGATCTGCCCCGTCTCGTGCAAGCGGGTCATGATCTGGTGGTGCACCCAGGTGGCGCAGCCCTCGTTCATCACCTTGGCCTGGGGCTGGGGATAGAAATACTGGGCGATCAGCCGGACGATGCGGATCAGCTCCCGTTCCCAGGATTTCAGGACGGGGGAGGTCTTTTCCAGGAAATAAAGCAGGTTCTCCTCGGGCAGGCCGAGGCGGCGGCGGCGCTCGGCCACGCCATCCGTGCCGGAGAAAGGCTTGCCGGAAGGCAGGGTGCGCCAAAGGTCGTTGTAGATCTGCTGGTCGTATTCGCGCCGCTCCCGCTCCCGCTGTTCCTCGGATTGCAGGTTCAGGGCACGCTGCTTGCCGCCATGCCGGTGGACGCCATTGCGCGACAGGGCATGCGCCGCGTCCAGCACGCGCTCCACCGCGGCGGCGCCATACCTGTCCTCGCAGCGCGACACGAAGCCGCGGGCGAATTCCAGGTAATCCAGGATGGAGGTGGCGTCGGTCCATTGCCGGAACAGGTGGTTGTTCTTGAAGAAATGGTTGTGGCCAAAGGCGGCATGGGCGATCACCAGCGCCTGCATGGTCGCCGTGTTCCCTTCCATCAAATAGGAGATGCAGGGGTTGGAGTTGATCACCACCTCATAGGCGAGGTTGCTGTAGCCCTTCCTGTATTCGTTCTCATGCTGCAGGAAGTGCTTGCCATAGGACCAGTGCCGGTAGGTGATCGGCATGCCATGCGCCGTGTAGACATCCAGCATCTGCTCCGCCGTGATCACCTCGATCCGGTTGGGATAGACGTCGAGGCCAAGCTCCTGCTCGGCGATGCGCTCGATGGCGTCATAGCACCGGCGCAGGGTCGCGAAATCCCAGGCCGTGCCGGAGTAAAGCAGGGGGGAGGAGCTGCTATCCATGATCCTTACCCCGCAGCCGGCCGCTTGCCGAACAGGTCCCGGAACACCGGGAAGATTTCGCGCCGGTCGCTGACGCGGCGCATCGCCATCTGTTCCGATCGCCCGGCCAGCGGCTCATAGCCGCGCCACAGATCGGTTTCGCCGCGGATCACCGCGCCTGAGGGCGCCACCTCGATATAGGCGAAGTGCTGCACCAGCGGCAGGATGTCGTTCTCCAGCAGGCCCACCGCGCGGGCGGTGTCGCCGCCGTAATTGTCCCCGTCCGAGGCCTGGGCCGCGTAGATGTTCCAGGAACCGGCGGGATAGCGCTCCCGCTGGATGCGGATCAGCTCCTCCAGCGCGGAGGAGACGATGGTGCCGCCGGTGCGCGGATCGGTGAAGAAGGTCTTCTCGTCCACCTCCTCGGCCGCCTCGGTATGGCGGATGAACACCAGCTCGACCCGCTTGTAGCGCCGCTCCAGGAAAACATGCAGCAGCAGGAAGAACCGCTTGGCCAGGTCCTTCATGCTCTCCGTCATGGAGCCGGACACGTCCATCAGGCAAAACATCACCGCCCGGGCGGAAGGCTTGGGCGTGGGCGTGAAGCGGCGATAGCGGAGATCCACCGGGTCCACCCAGGGGATGCGGGACTGGCGCCGCCGCGCCTCCGTCACCTCGGCGCGCAGGGCGGCGAGGCGCTCGGGCTCATCGCCGGCTTCCTCCAGCGCCTCGATCTCCGCTTCGAGATCGCGCACCGCCTGGCCTTTCGGCCGCTTCAACCCGATCCGGCGGGCCATGGACTGGCGCATGGAGCGCGCCAGGTCGATCTGCGAGGGCGAGCCATCGGTGGAGATGCCGGTGCGGACCGGCGACACCGTTTCGGTGTCCAGGATGTCCCGCTTCACCAGGTCCGGCAGTTCCAGATCCTCGAAGAACAGGTCGAGGAACTCGTCGCGCGTCAGCACAAAGCGGAAATTGTCCTCGCTGCCGCCCCCTCCTTCGCCGGAAGCGCCGCTGCCCGCGCCGCTGCCGCCGCCACCGCCCTTTCCATCCGGGCGCTTGATGCGGTCGCCAACCGAGAACTCCTTGTTGCCGGGCAGCACGATGTCGCGCTGCCCGCTGGTGAACACTTCATGGAAGGCGGGCTCGTGGAGTGAATCGGCGGGGATGGTCACGGCCTCCCCATGGCCGGTTTCACGCAGCGTGCCGCCATCCACGGCATCCCGCACCGCTTTGATCACCGCCTGCCGGGCCCGGGCCAGGACGCGGCGGCGGTTTTCCAGGTTCTTGCCATGCGGGTTGGGTCGTCTGTCGATGATGTCCAAAGCCGATACCCGTCCTTCGAACCTTCAGGCCGACTGCTTGACGCGCATGTACCATTCGACAAGCCGGCGCACCTGACGCTCCGTGTAGCCGCGGGAAACCATGCGCTCGACGAAATCGCCGTGCTTGCGCTCGGTCTCGCCATCCTTCTTGGAGCCGAAGCTGATGACCGGGAGCAGATCCTCCACCTGGGAGAACATCCGCTTCTCGATCACGTCGCGGATCTTCTCGTAGGAGGTCCAGGAGGGGTTGCGCCCGCCATTGCTCGCTCTTGTACGTAACGCGAACTTGACCACTTCGTTGCGGAAGTCCTTCGGATTGGCGATGCCCGCCGGCTTCTCGATCTTGGTCAGCTCCGCATTCAGCAATTCGCGGTTCATCATCTGCCCGGTATCGGGGTCCTTGAAGTCCTGGTCCTCGATCCAGGCATCGGCGTAATCCAGGTAACGGTCGAACAGGTTCTGGCCATAGTCGTGGTAGCTTTCCAGATAGGCCTTCTGGATCTCGTTGCCGATGAACTCCGCGTAGCGCGAGGCCAGCTCCGACTTGATGGTGGTCAGGTAGCTTTGTTCCACCTCGGGCGGGAACTGCTCGCGCTTGATGGCCTGTTCCAGCACATACATCAGATGCACCGGATCGGCCGCCACTTCCGTGGGGTCGTGGTTGAAGGTGGCGGACAGCACCTTGAAGGCGAAGCGGGTGGACACGCCGTCCATTCCCTCATCCACGCCGGCGGTGTCCCGGTATTCCTGCATCGTCTTCACCTTGGGGTCCATCTCGCGGATGTTTTCCCCGTCATAGACGCGCATCTTGATGAAGGGCCGGGAATTGGCGTGCGGTTTCAGGCGCGACAGCACCGCGAAGCGGGCCAGCATCTCCAGCGTGTGCGGCGCGCAAGGCGCCTCCGCCAGCGCCGAGGAGCGGATCAGCTTCTCATAGATCTTGGTTTCCTCCGTGACGCGGAGGCAGTAGGGCACCTTCACCACCGAAACGCGGTCCAGGAAGGCCTCGTTGGTGCGGTTGTTGCGGAAGCTCTGCCACTCCGCCTCGTTGCTGTGCGCCAGGATGATGCCGTTGAAGGGAATGGCGCCGATATTCTCGGTGCCGACATAGTTGCCTTCCTGCGTCGCGGTGAGCAGGGGGTGCAGCATCTTGATCGGCGCCTTGAACATCTCGACGAATTCGAGAAGCCCTTGATTGGCGCGGTTCAGCCCGCCGGAGAAGCCATAGGCGTCCGGGTCGTTCTGGCTGTAGATCTCAAGCTGGCGGATATCCACCTTGCCGACCAGCGCCGAGACGTCCTGGTTGTTGTCGTCGCCCGGTTCGGTCTTGGCGATGGCGATCTGCCGCCGGCGGGATGGGTAAAGCTTCACCACCCGGAAGCGCTGCAGGTCACCCTCGAACTCATCGAGCCGCTTCAGCGCCCAGGGGCTGGCGATCCCGGTCATGTAGCGGATCGGGATGTTGTATTTCTCGGCGATGGCCGGCGCCAGCCGGTCCGGGTCGAACAGGCCGAGCGGGCTTTCGAACACCGGGCTGAGATCCTTGCCGGCCTTCAGCACATAGATCGGCTCCTGCTCCATCAGGGCCTTCAGCCGCTCGCCCAGCGAGGATTTGCCACCGCCCACGGGGCCGAGCAGGTAGAGGATCTGCTTGCGTTCCTCGAGGCCCTGCGCCGCGTGGCGGAAGAAGCCGACGATCCGCTCGATCGTGTCCTCCATGCCGTGGAACTCGGCGAAGGCCGGGTAAACGCGGATGGTGCGGTTGAGGAAGATGCGGCCGAGCCGCGCATCCTTCGCGGTGTCGATGGTTTCCGGCTCGCCGATCGCACGCAGCATGCGCTCGGCGGCCGAGGCATAGCAGCCGGGATCGCTCCGGCATTGTTCCAGATAGTCCGCGAGGCTCATCTCGACCTCGCGACGTTGCTCCCGCATCGCGTTGTGAAGGGAGAAGATGTCGTCAAGCTGGGCCATACGCGCTCCTGGCTTGCCTGTCGGGCGTAAGGGCGCTTCCCGTTCTTGGGGCGCCTGCGCTCCACATCACATAGTGTCCGACTTGCCGCCTGCAAAAGTCACGAGAATCATCGCTGCCTGGGCGAAAAAAAATCGTGTCAAAGGGCAAGGAAATAGTAACAAACCAAAGGGATGCCGCGGCGCATCTTCCTTATGTTGCGGGTGCGCGACTCGTGTTCAAGGCGGCCGGCGGACCCTGTCCGGCCCGGCCGTTTTCAACCCCCGCGTGGCCGCCAGCGCAGCAATCGCAGCGCGTTCAGGGTGACCAGCACCGTGGCGCCCGTATCGGCCAGAATCGCCATCCACAGTCCCGACACGCCCATGAGCGTCGTGGCCAGGAACACCAGCTTCAGCCCGACCGCCACGCCCACATTCTGCTTCACGTTGCGCAGCGTGTCGCGCGACAGCGACACCAGTTCGGCCACGCCGCCCACCCGGCCATGCAGCAGCGCGGCATCGGCGGTCTCCAGCGCGACATCGGTGCCGCCGCCCATGGCGATCCCGGCGGTGGCGGCGGCCAGCGCCGGTGCATCGTTGATGCCGTCCCCGACCATCACCACCGGGCCCTGGCGCCGCAGCGCGGCGATCTCGGCCAGCTTGCCCTCGGGCCGCAGCGCGGCGCGCACCGGCAGGCCCAGCGCCTGCCCGATCGCCGCGCCGGCGCGCGGATTGTCGCCGGTGAGCATGACGCTCCGCACGCCCAGCCGCTCAAGGGCGGCAATGCCGGCGGCCGCGTCGCCGCGCGGCTCGTCCCGCACCGCCAGCAGCCCCAGCGCGGCGCTGGCATCGCCATCCAGCCGGCCGAGCACGATCACGGTCTTGCCCGCCGCCTCCAGCGCCGCCGCCCGCGCGGCGAGGCCGGGGGGAAGGGCGCAGCCGGCCCCGGCGGCCCAATCCGGGCTGCCCAGCCCCATGCGGCGGCCATCCAGCAGGCCGGTGACCGCCTCGCCCGCCAGGGCCACGGATTCGCGCAGCGGCGGCAGCACCAGCTGACGCGCCGCCGCCGCCTCCAGCACGGCGCGCGCCAGGGGATGGGCGGAGCCCGCTTCCAGCCCCGCCGCCAGGCGCAGCACGCCATCCTCCGTCTGGCCCGGCACGGGATGCAGGTCGGTGACTCGCGGCCGGCCCCCGGTCAGCGTGCCGGTCTTGTCGAAGGCCACGATCTTCGCCTCGCCGATTGCCTCCAGCGCCGTGCCGCCTTTCACCAGCAGCCCATGCCGCGCGCCGGCCGAGAGGCCCGAGGCCATGGCCGCCGGTACCGAGATCACCAGCGCGCAGGGGCAGGCCACCAGCAGCAGCGCCAGGCCACGGTACAGCCAGGCTTCCCACGCGCCGGACCCGAGCAGCGGCGGCAGCACCGCCACCAGCGCCGCCGCCAGCATGGCGCCGGGCGTCCAGACATTGCTGAAGCGCTCGATGAAGCGCTGGGTGCGGCCGCGGGCGGCGGTGGCCTCGGCCACCAGCCGGGCGATGCGGGCCAGGGTGCTGTCCCGCCCGGCGCGGCTGACCCGCAGGCGCAGCACGCCCTCGGCATTGATGCTGCCCGCCACCACGGGATCGCCGGGGCCGCGCGCCACCGGCATGCTCTCGCCCGTCACCGGGCTTTCATCCAGCGCGGAACGGCCCTCGGTCACGATGCCGTCGCAGGGCGCGCGGTCGCCCGGCCGCAGCAGAACGACGTCGCCGGGGGCAAGGCTGTCGGCCGGCACCTCCCGCACCCCGTCGGGGCCTTCGCGGCGGGCGGTGCGGGGCATCATCGCCACCAGGGCGCGGATGCCGGCCCGCGCCCGGCCGGCCGCGACGCCTTCCAGCATTTCGCCCAGGGCGAACAGGAACACCACCATCGCGGCTTCCCCGGCGGCGCCGATCAGCGCCGCGCCGCTGGCGGCCACCACCATCAGCGTCTCGATGCTGAACGGGCTGCCCGCCCGCGCCAGGGCCCAGGCGCGGCGGCCAAAGGGCACCAGCGCCACCAGCGTGGCCGCGAGGTAGAGCCATTCCGCCGCCGGAGGCAGCAGCCACCCGGCCAGCCCTGCCGCCGCCACCAGCGCGCCCAGCATCCAGACCAGCCTGGCCTGCCGGGTGGCATGCCAGGGAAGCCCGGCATCGGCCGGGTCGGGCACGGCATGGCGGTGGGCATGGGCGTGTTCGTGGTCATGGACGCGTCGCGGCGCGGCGCCGGCATCCACCGGCCGGCCCGGCTCCAGGCGGGTGACCTCATAACCCAGCGCCGCCACCTGCCGCTCCACCACGCCCGGTGCCGAGCTGCCGGGGGCGAGGTCGAGCGCCAACTCCTCCGCCATCAGGTTCACCGACACGTCCGATACGCCCGGCAGCCGTTCCACCGCCCGCGTCACTTTGGCGACGCAGGCGGCGCAATCCATGCCCCGCACCTGCCAGGCATGCCGCGTGCCACCATCCATCGCTTTGCTCCCTCGATGCCGGCTCCCCATATGCATCCTCCAGCGACTGGAGGTTCAAGGGGGAATTCCATGCGCCACAGCATTGGCGAGCTGACGCGGCGAACGGGCGTGAAGGCCACCACCATCCGCTGGTACGAGGCGGAAGGGCTGTTGCCGCCGCCCGCCCGGAGCGAGGGCGGCCACCGCCTGTATGACGAGGACCATCTGCGCCGCCTCGGCTTCATCCGCCACGCGCGGGAGCTGGGCTTCGCCATGCCGGCGATCCGCGCCCTGCTGGGCCTCGCCGGACGCCCGCGGGATGATTGCGCCGCCATCCATGCCCTGGCCACCGACCAGATCGCGGCCATCGATTCCCGCCTGCGCCGGTTGCAGGCGCTGCGGGCCGAACTGGTGGAAATGGCGGATGCCTGTCAAGGCGGACCCGCCGGCGCGTGCCGCATCCTGGAAACCCTGGCCGATTTCGACCACGGCCATTGCCACCATCACGAGCACGGCGTGGCGGAAGGAAACATCGCCCCGCCGCGCGGAGCCGGCTGACAGGCGGAAGGCGGGGTCAGGCCAGTTCCCGCAGGTGCAGCGCCCCGGCCGGCAGTGCCGCCCGCGCCACCTCCGCCAGATGGCGGTGGTGCGTCAGCAGGATCACCTGCGCGGTGTCGCTGAACCGGCACAGGGCGCGGAAGGCCGCGGCCGCCCGCCGGTCATCGAAGCTTTGCAGGATGTCATCGCCCAGGAAAGGCAGGGGCGTCGCCGCCGCGGCGTGGTCCTCGATCGCGACCATCCGCAAGGCCAGGAACAACTGGTCCCGCGTGCCCTCCGACAGGGCCTCCACCCCGGCCTCCTCCCCTTCCGGCTCGGCACGGCGGACCAGCAGATGCGCGACGCCCTTTTCATCTTCCCGCGCCAGCAGGGAAGGATAGGCGCCATCGGTCAGCCCGGCGAAGATGGCGCCGATGCGGCGCAGCAGCGCATCGTCCCCAGCCTCCTGCACTTTCGCCATGGCATTGTTCAGCATGGAGCGCGAGGCCTGCAGCAGCACCGCCTCCTCCAGCAGGTGGCCGAGCCGGGCGAGTGCCGCCTGCTCATCCGCGGCCGCCTCGCGCGCCGTGCCGTCGCGGCTGAGGCTTTGCATCTCGGCCTCGGCCCTGGCGCGGTCCCGGGCGGCTTCCTCGGCGGCGCGCTGCGCCGCTTCCCCGGCCTGCCGGGCCTTGGCCAGCGCAGGCTCCATCGCTTCCGGCGGATGCGCCGCCTGTTCCTCCCGCAGTGCCGGGAGCGGCAGGCCGTCGCCGCCTTCCCCGATCTCGGCCAGCGCCGCGTCCCGCGCCTCCTGCCGTGCCGCCCGCTCGGCCGACAGGGCAAGTCGGTGCAGCGCCGTTTCGGCGTCGATGGCGCCGGCTTCGGCCACCGCATCGCGCAGCAGGCCGGCCTGGGCATCGGCTTCGCGCCGCAGGGCGGCGGCGGAGCGGGCGGCCTTGTCCGCTTCCTGCAACAACGCTTCCCGGCGCGATTGCAGCGCCTGCTCGGCCTGGAGGCGCTCGCCCAGTTTGCGGGCGGCCGCCACCGGATCGGCGGGGTCCGGCTCGCCCAGCTCGGCGCATAGCGCGCGGCATCCTGCCGCGAACTCCGCCTGTTCCGCGTCCAGCGCCCGTCGCTGCGCTTCCATTGTCCGGGCCTGCTGCACCAGCGGACCCAGCCGGCCCAGGAGCTCCAGCGCCGCGGCGCTGTCCTGCGGCGCCTCATCGGCCGGGCGGCCCAGCGCCGCCAGGACGGCCTGCCATTCGGATCGCCAGGCCAGCAGTTTCTGGCGCCAGGCTGCCGCCGCCTGCTCCGCTTCCGCCAGGGCGCGGCGGCTTTCGGCCAGGCTGCCGCCATGCAGGGCGCGGTCCGTGTCGGCCGCGCGGCTGGCGCGCAGGGCTGCCTCGGCCCGGTCCAGCAGCACCGGAAGGGGCGCGATGTTCTCGCCCAGCGCGGCGGCGAGGCGGCTGGCCCAGGCTTGTTGCCGTTCTTCCCGTTCCATCGCGGCGGCACGCTGCCGATCCAGAACTTCCGCCGCGTCCAGCGCCATGTCCCGGGCGTCCAGCGCCAGGCGCAGCGCGTCCGGCGCGGTGGCGGGATCGAGGCCCAGCGGCCGCAGGGCCGCGCCCCAGGCCCGCCGGGCGGCTTCCGCATCCGCCCGCGCCGTGTCCCGTTGCTGCGCGGCCAGGGAATGCTCCGCTTCCTGCCGGCGCAGCGCGGCGGCCAGCAATTCGGCATCACGGAGCCGGCTGGCCTCGGCGAAGCGCTGGTCGGCGACCCGGTCGGCTTCGGCCACCAGGGCGGCGAAGGCCATGGCCTCGGCTTCCCCGGCCCCGGGCCGGCGCAGCCGCAGCCAGCTTTCCTGGCGCCGGTGGCGAATGGCCGCCAGGGCGGCGGCATCCGGCAGGGCGCCATGGGCTTCCAGCGCCGCCCGCCGCGCCTGGCTTTCGGCCAGGGCGGAGCCGGCGCGCGCCTCGGCGGCGGCGGCGTCCCGCAGGGCCGCCTCGGCTTCCGCCAGTCCGGCGCCGAGGCGGAACAGGGTGTCGGCGGGCGGCACCGGCAGGGCGCGCAGCGCCGTGGCCTCGCGCCAGGCCGGCGGCAGGCGGGCGGCGCGGGTGGCCCAGGCCGCTTCCGCCTCGGCCACGGCACGGTGGTCGCGGGCCAGCAGCGCGGCCGGGTCTCCCTCCGCCCGGATCGCGCCGGCCAGCGCTTCCAGAGCCATGGCATCGCGCGGCGGCGGCAGGGCGGCGAGGGCGGCTTCGGCTTCGCGCAGCCGCAGGCGGTGGCGTTCCAGTTCGCGCGGCGCCCCGGCTTCCGCATCGGCCAGCGGCGCGTATTCGCGCAACAATCGCCAAGCCTTTTCCAGCAGGGCGGGGGCGGGCAAGGCTTCGGCGGCCCGGGCCGCGCTCATGCCCAGGCCAAGGCCGCGCAGCGCTTCCTCGATGCGGCGATCAAGCTCGCCTTGTTCCGCCAGCAGGGCGGGGCGCCGGGCGCGGTTGCTTTCGGCGGCACCGGCGGCCTCGCGCAGCGCGGCGATCCGCGCCGCCCGTTCCAGCCATGCGGAACCGGGCGCCAGCGCGGCGGCCTCGGCGCGGAGGTGCTGGTGCTGGCGCTCGGCTTCCCCGGCGCTGCGGGCTGCCTGGGCGGATTGCTCGCGCGCCGCATGCAGCCGCGCGCCGAGGCCGGCGGGCAGGAGCGGCGCCTCCGGATGGGCGGCCAGCCAGGCCTCGGCCATGTCCAGCCGGCGCAGCGCGGGCGCCAGGCGGCGCGCCCGTTCCAGCCGGCGCTGCGCCGCCGCCGCCCCGGCCGCGGCGGCGCGGGCGGCTTCCAGCCGTTCGGTGGCCTCGGCCAGATGGCGTTCGCGCTCGCGCCATTGCGCCGGGCGCAGCAAGGATTGCCGCAGCGCCGTTTGGCTGGATTTCAGCTGGTCCAGCGCCTCGTAGAAGGGCCGCTGCGCGGATTTGCGGAGCGGTGCCAGCCGGTCGCGCGCGCCGGCCAGTTCCTGCCCCAGCGTTTGTGCCTGGCGCAAGCCGCCCGCCGCCTGCAGCAAGGCTTCCGCCAGATCGCCGCCGGATGCCAGGAGCCCGGCGCCCCCCTGCCTCAGCAGCGACGTGTCCAGGGCGAAAAGCCGCTCCAGCAGGGCCCGGTCGGCGCCGCCGAGAAGGCCGGGCAACAGGGTCGGATCCAGTGGCGCGTCATCCGCGCCAAGCAGCGTGCCCGTGCGGCCCTTGCGGCGGGTGAAGGCGAAGCGCGAGCCGTCGGGCGAAAGGCCCTCGGCGCTGATCTGCATGCTGGCATAGCCATGGCGGAAGCCCATCGGCGTTTGCCCGCCAATGCCGAACAGCAGGTCGCCCAAGGCCCCGCGCAGCACCGACTTGCCGGTGCCGTTGGGGGCCAGCACCAGATTGACGCGGCCCGGCCGCGCATCGAGATCCAGGGTGACATCGGTGAAGGGGCCGTAATGCCGCAGGCCGAGGCGGGTCAGGCGCATCTCAGCCCTCCGCCAGCCGGGCCAGGATCAGGTCCCGCGCGCGGGCCAGCCATTCGGGGCCAAGCTGCCCTTCCGCCGCCTGCACCGCCGGGTGGTCGGGCCCCAGCGCCTCCCGCAGGCCGGGGGCGCGGTCGAGCAGCTGGCGGGCATAATCGGCGAGGTCGGGCAGTTCGGTGGCCTGCGGGGCGGCCAGGGCGTCCAGCAGGCGTCCGACCGCGTCGTTCCGTGCCAAGGCCGGGGCGGCCGGGCGCGTGTTGAGGCGCACCCCCTCGATCCAGAAATCCTCCTCCGCCACCGCTTCCAGCGCGGCGGCGCGCAGCCGGCCCAGCGTGTCGGCGCGGTTGCGCGACAGGGTGGCATGCGCGGCGGTGGGGCCGGAAAGCTCCAGGCGCAGCGCCAGCAGGCGTCCCTCGGCCGCGCCCGCCGCCTCGCCCATGGCCCGCAGCACGCGGTTCAGCACCGCTTCCTCATCGGCCGCACCGCTGCAATCCACCACGATCCGCTGCCAGCGCACCACGTCCAGGGTGCGGTGCTCCACCGCGACGACGCGGTTGTCGCGCACCGTGACCAGGCTGGCGCCCTTGGCGCCGGCTTCGTTGATGTGGCGGCCCTGGAGGTTGCCGGGAAACACGATCCAGGGGTCGCGCAGCACTTCCTCCCGCGTGTGGATGTGGCCCAGCGCCCAGTAGTCATAGCCATGCCGCGCCAGTTGCTCGACCGTGCAGGGCGCGTAGGAGGCATGGCCTGGGCGGCCTGTGGCGGCGGTGTGCAGCAGGGCCAGGTTGAACAGCCCCGGGCGCGGCGCCGGGTAGTTCATGGCGATGTTGTCGGTCACGTCGCGGCTGGCGAAGCTTTGCCCGTGCAGCACCACGCCATGCTCCTCCAGCACCAGGGATTCGGGGCGGCGGGTGGACAGCAGGGTGGCGCCATCCGGCAGGCGCAGGTCGCGGGTGATCTGGCTTTCGGCGTCATGGTTGCCGCGGATCGCGACGACGCGGATGCCGGCGCGGGTCAGCTTCGCCAGGCTGGCGACCAGGGCTTGGCCGGTGCGGAAATCGGACCAGTCGCCATCGTAAAGGTCGCCGGCGATCACCACGAAATCCACCTTCTCCCCCAGGGCGACGTCCACCAGGGCGGCCAGCGCCTCCCGGCTGGCGCCGCGGATGCGGGCGGCGGGGGCGGACAGGTCGGCGTCGAGGCCGCGCAAGGGGCTGTCCAGATGCAGGTCGGCGGCGTGGAGGAAACGGAAGCTGGGCAAGGGAGCGATGCGTGCCTTGGAAACAGCGGCTCAGGCGGGAACCCGGCCAGGCTGCGGGAGAAGCGAGGGGATCAGCCGGCGGGGCGCGTCCGGCGATCAGCCGGCGGGGCGCCGGGCCAGCGCGAGGCCGAGGCCCAGCGCGATCATCGCGCCACCGGAGGCTTCTCGCAGGCGCCGGATCAGGGTTGGGCGCGCGGCCGCGCCATCGCGGATGCGGCTCGCCGCGAAGGCCACCGCGATGTCGGCCAGGGTGTTGAGCGCGACGGACACGAAGCCCAGCACAATGAATTGCAGGGCGATGCCGCCCTGGGCCGGGTCCACGAATTGCGGGATGAAGGCCAGGAAGAAGGCGGCCGTCTTCGGGTTCAGCGCTTCAACCAGAACCCCCTCGCGGAAGGCCCGCCGCACGCCCATCGGCGGCGTGGCAGGGCCGCCTTCCACGGTGTTCGCCGCATCCTGGCGGGCGGCGCGAAAGGTGCGGAAGCCGATCCACACCAGATAAGTGGCCCCCAGCAGCTTCAGCGCGGTGAAAAGTTCCGCGCTCGCCAGCACAATGGCGGAAACGCCCAGGCTGCCCGCCAGAACATGGACCATGCCGCCCAGCCCGGTGCCGAAGCTGGACGCCATGCCTTCCGCGCGGCCACCGGCAAGGGTGCGCGCCGCGACATAGAAGATGCCCGGACCGGGCGTGACGGCGAGCAGCAGGGCCGCGGCGACGTAGAAGGCAAGCTGGATCGGGTCGGGCATGATCACGAGCCCTAGCAGGATTGGGCGCCGGCTGCACAGCGGGCCATGCGCTTTCCTGCTTTTCCGGCTGTTCCCGGACAGGTTCTTCCGCGCAGCGCGCGGCCGGAAGGCATCCGGCCGGCCACGCGCTGCGCTCCGTGCCGGCCCTCAGCCGAAGGCGGGGTTTCCGTGAGGATAGTAATTCCCGAGCGTGACGTGCTCGTAGCGCAGCCCGTCCAGCCGCACCGTGCCCAGGAAGGGCTGATCCGGCTCCACCAGCAGGATCTCCCTGGCGAAGCCGTTGTCGTCGAAGCCGCGGCGGAAATGCACGCGCGACTTGATGGCGATGACATCAAAGGTTGCGGGGTCGATGCCCATGTCGCGCAGGGTGTGGAGCTCGATGATCTGGGTCAGGAAGGGTGTCAGCACCAGCAGGTTGCCTTCACCGAACTCGATGCTGATGCAGGTCTGGGTGGAGGCGCGGCGGGGGCCCTCGACCACCTGCCGGACCCGGCCCTGGATGCGCACCGGCTCGCCCGAGGATTCGTCGGCCAGCCCGCCCACCGCCATGTCGAAGGGATCGCCGGCCTTGATGCCGCCCGCCAGCAGCTTCTCCACCGCGCCGGCATCGGCCAGCGTGGCGACCAGCGTGTTCTTCAGGCCCTGGTCGAGAATGGCGCGCAGCAGCCAGGTGGCATAGCCGGAGCGATCGCTGTGGTCGCACAGCACCACGGGCGTCCTGCCCTCGGCCACCGCCTCGGCGGCGCGCGACACGCCCTGGTCGATGCGCCAGATCTTCGCGGCGTTCAGCAGCGCCTCCCGCTGGCGCCAGGCGAAGCCCGCCATGTCGTCGGCGACGGCGCGGGCGAGGTCCGGCCGGTTGTCCGTGATCACCTGGAAGCACATGCCGACATCGGGCACGTCGGACCAGGGGAAGCCGAAGAACACGTTCACGTAGACATCCGGCTCCCGCGCCTCCCACACCAGGGCGCGCTGCACCAGCGCGGCCCAGGGGGAGTTGCCGCCCGTCCATTGCAGCACGGTGGGCGAGATGATCGGCACCTTCACCGTCACATGGCTCGGCCGGAAATCGCCGCGGATGGCGCGCACCAGCATGCGGGCCGCGCGCTGCCCCTGCAGATGGGCGTCGTAATGCGGGTAGTACTTCACGGTGAACGCCATGTCGGCGTGGCGGAGGAATTCCTCGTCCTCATTGCCATGCGGATCGAAGGTGGCGGTGATCAGCGCCTTCGGCCCCACCGCCTCCCGCACGCGGCGGGCGATCTCGGCCTCGGGGCGGGGCACGCCGCGCACGCCCATGGCGCCATGCAGGGACAGGTAGACGCCGTCGAAGGGGCCTTGCGCCCGCAGTTCCTCGACCATCCTGCCGACAAAGCGCTCAAAGGCCTGGGTGGTGATCCAGCCAGAGCCGGAGCCGCGCTTGGAGTCGAGCGGCGATTCGATGCCGACCAGCTCCACGCCGTCATATTCGCGCGCCACCTGGACGAAGCCGCCGATATAGCTGCCAGGCTCGGAGCCGAGCAGCGCTTCGCCCGAGGCGGGGGAGCCGGGGAAGACGAAATCATCCTCGGTGGTGTCGAAAGGCAGGAAAGTTACGGTCTCATGAGAGAATTTCAGCACCGCGATGCGCATGGTCCGTTTCCCCGAATTCATTCCGCTTCCGCTCCTTGATGGTCTTGAGGATTGCCGCGCAGACTAGGCCGGGGGCGGCCCGGCGCGAAGCCACAAGCCGGCCCGCAGGGAGGCTTTCCGATGCTGCATGTGATCGCCGAATTCACCGCGCGCCCCGGACAGGAGGAAGCATTGCGCCAGGCGCTGGAGGAGGTGCTGGCGCCGACCCGCGCCGAGGATGGCTGCCACGAATACACGCTGCTGGGCGATGCCGCACGGCCGGGGCATCTGATCCTGCGGGAAACATGGCGCGACGACGCGGCGCTGGATGCGCATTTCGGACAGCCGCACATGAAGCGGCTCATCGCGCGCTTCGATGCGTTGCTGGCGGCGCCGCCCGCCATCCACCGCCTGCGGGAACTTGGTTGAAGGTGCGCCCCTTCAGCGCGGTCGGCGCAGCGCCAGCGCGAAGGCGCAGAAGCCGATCATCGCGGCGCCGAACAGCACCACCGCCGAGGCCAGGGCCGGATCGTCGCCCACGCCTGCCAGGGAGGCGCACAGCGCGCCCACCGCCATCTGGCTGCAGCCATACAGGCCGGAGGCCGAGCCGATCACCTGCGGATTGACGCTGACGGCCTGGGTCAGCGCCAGGGGGCTGGCCAGCCCGATGCCCAGCGTGAACAGCAGCGGCCCGATCAGGACGGTGGTGAGGCTCATCCAACCGCCCAGCACCACCGCGAGATAGAACAACGCCCCAAGCACGCCGGTCGCGCTGGCGCCCAGGATCAGCGGCCGGAAGCCGAAGCGCGCCACCATGCGGTTGGCCATGAGGTTGCCGAAGGCGGTGCCGCCCACCAGCAGAATGTAGCAGAACCCCACCTCATGCACCGGCCGCCCGAGCTGTTGCACCAGGATGAAGGGCAGGGCCGCCAGAAAGGCATACCAGGAGGTGGTGGCGCAGCCGCCGCCGATGGCGAAGCCGAGGAAGCGCGGCGAGCGCAGCAGCCCGGCATAATCGGAGATCAGCGCCGCGGCGCCGCGGCCATGGCCGCGCGCCCGGGTTTCCGGCAGGCGCCACAGCACCAGCGCCATGGTGACCGCGCCCAGCCCCGCCAGCAGCGCGAAGATCGACCGCCAGCCGACCCATTCCGACAAGGCTGTGCCGATCAGCGGGGCGATCCCCGGCCCTACCGAGACCACCATGCTCAGCGCCGCCAGGCGGGACGCCGCTTCCCGGGTCTCCGCCGTGTCGCGCACGATGGCGCGGCCGAGTGCCAGCCCGGCGCAGCCGCCCAGCGCCTGGAACAGCCGCGCGGCGATCAGCGAGATGGCATCCGGCGCCAGTGCCGCGACGAGGCCGGCCAGGGTGTAAAGGCCGAGCCCGCCCAGCAGCACCGGGCGCCGGCCCCATTGGTCGGATAAGGGGCCGTAAACCAGCTGCCCCAGGGCGAGCCCCAGGATGTAAAGGCTGATGGCGAGCTGCGCCGTGCCATTGCCGACGCCCAGCTCCTGCGCGGCCTGGGGCAGGGCCGGAACGAAGATGTGGATGCCCAGGGTGCCGGAGGTGGTGACCAGCACCAGAAGCCAGAGCGGCGGACGTTTCACAAAAGGGGATGGCATGGGCGCAGTGTCCGATGGTGCGGCGCACAAGTCATCCCCCTCCGCCTTTATCGGCGCGGAGGAAGCGGGCTCAGCTTCGTTCCAGGATCTCGATCCGCACCCCGTCCGGCGCCTTGAAGAAGGCGATGCGGATGCCGGGCTTGGGGCTGGTCGGCTCCAGGGTGAACTCGACGCCCTTGGCCTTCAGCTCGGCGGCGACCGCGTCGATGTCCTTCACCGCCAGGCCGAGATGCTCCAGCCCCTGGAAGGGCGGCGGCGGCACGGTGGCGGTGCCGGGCGGCACGCGCTCGATGAACAGCTTCAGCCCGGCCAGGTCCACCACGACGCGCAGGGAATCGGGGCCTTCCAGCCGGTCCGCCACGGTGGCCTGCAGCATCTCCACGTAGAAGCGCGCCGCCGCATCCGGGTCGGGCGAGCGGAGATGGATGTGGTCAACCGTGAAGCGGGACATCGGGCGTTCCTTGCGCGCAGGGGGCGTTCTGTGAGCGCGGGCGGTTCAGTTGGGGCGGTTCCGCAACTGCTCCGCCTGCGCATAGAACTTCTTTTCCCATTCCTTGTGGTTGTCCAGCCCTTCGCGGATGAAGGGGGTGAACACCGCGAGGTTGAGCAGCAGCCAGTTGACCAGCCGGGCCGGGAAGCGCAGCGGCTTCACGAAATCCACGAACAGCACGACCCGGGTCTGGTCGGTGTGGTTCCAGGCCTCATGGTCATAGGCGTCGTCGAAGATCAGCGCCTTGCCTTCCTGCCAATGGCAGACCTGCTTGTCGACGCGGATCGCCAGGCGGTCGCTTTGCTCCGGCACGATCAGGCCGAGATGCAGCCGCAGCACGCCATTATAGGGGCCGCGATGCGCCGGCAGGTGCTTGCCCGGCTCGAAAATGGAGAACATCGCCGTCTTCAGGCCGGGGATCTTCTGCACGATCCGCCAGGTTTCCGGGCAGCGCTTGATGTTCTCGGCCGAGGACAGGCCGTAGCCGGCCAGGAAGAAGGTCTTCCAGGCGCTGTCCTTGCTGATGGTCTGCACATCGGTGGAAATGTCGTGGAAGCTCGGCAGCTCGCTCTGCCGCACCAGCACCTGTTCCAGCTCCTTGCGGATCAGGTGCCATTCCCGCTCGACCTCGGCGGCCCAGGGAAAGGTCGCGTTGTCATAGACGGGCGGGTTGCCGACCGCCGAGTGCTTCAGGTTCAGCTTCTCGGCCCAGGCGACAACGGACATGAAGAAGCGGGTGATCGCGCTGGGCCGTTCCAGCGGCGCCATGTCGGTGGTGCCGAAGGTCTGCTGGGGCGCGTCGGTTCCGCCGGGTGGGGTGGCGCCGTGATGCAAGAAACTGGTCTCCCCGTCAGGATTGGGCCGTTGAACCGGTGTTCCTGTGCCCATGGCGGCGGCAGGTCAAGCGGAGACGCCGCGCCATGGCCGCACCGAAGCGTCATATTGCGAAGGATTCGCAAGGCCGCAAGGGTTGCCCGCCGCCTCTGAACAGTCAGCTTCATTGACCTATCAGAACGTGGGCGCATGGGTGGAATGTGCAGTCGCCAAGGGTTAAACTGTTAGGCTATTGCGATACTGACGGCAGACACGCAACAATCCTGCGAGAAGGGGCGCCATGACCTCCCAGAACGAAACGCCGATCAGCGTGACGCGCACCCAGCGACCGGGCCCGCGCCCGGATGACGCGACCCTGGCCTTCGGCAAGGTCTTCACCGACCACATGTTCCTGATGGATTACGAGGAAGGAAAGGGCTGGCACGATCCGCGCGTGGTGCCCTACGAGCCGCTGGTCATGGACCCCGCCACCTCGGTGCTGCATTACGGCCAGGCGGTGTTCGACGGGCTGAAGGCGTTCCGCGGCAAGGACGGCCAGATCCGCCTGTTCCGCGCCCAGCGCCATGCCGAGCGGCTGAACAAATCCTGCCGGGCGCTCTGCATCCCCGAGATGGATGTGGACCTGATCCGCCGCTCCTTCGAGGCGATCGTCGCGGCCGACCATGAATGGGTGCCGCGCACCCGTGGCACCTCGCTCTACATCCGCCCCACCGTGATCGCGCGGGACGTGATGCTGGGCGTGCACCCGGCGCATCGCTACACCTATTTCGTGATCTGCTCGCCGGTTGGCGCCTATTACAAGGAAGGCGTGAAGCCGGTCCGCATCCTGGCCACCGACACCCATGTGCGCGCCGTGCAGGGGGGCTTGGGGGAGGCCAAGACGGCCGCCAACTACGCCGCCTCCCTGTCCGCCCAGCAGGAGGCGGAGCGCGCCGGCTACACCCAGGTGCTTTGGCTGGACGGCGTCGAGCGGAAATACATCGACGAGGTCGGCACCATGAACATCATGATGCAGATCGGCGAGGAGGTGATCACCCCGCCGCTGGCCGGCACCATCCTCGATGGCGTCACGCGCAATTCCATCCTGCAGTTGTTGCGCGACTGGGGGCACACCGTGTCCGAGCGCCGCGTCTCGATCGACGAGGTGATGCAGGCCGGGCGCGACGGCACGCTGCGCGAGATGTGGGGCACCGGCACCGCCGCCGTCGTCTCCCCGGTGGGTGAGCTGGGCTACAAGGGCGAGAAGATCTCGATCGGCAATGGCCACACCGGCATCCTGACCCAGAAGCTGTATGACAGCATCGTGGGCATCCAGTATGGCGAGGCGGCCGACCCGCATGGCTGGACCAGCGTGGTGAAGGCGCCGGTCACGGCCTGAAGGCCCGAAGGGGGCAGAAGCGCCGCGGCGTTTCTGCCCTTTTCACCGCTGCCGCCTCCGCGCGGCCCTGTTCAGTCTTTCAGCCGGGCGGGATTGCCGACCGCAATGGCGCCGGGCGGCACATCGCGTGTCACCACGCTGCCGGCGCCGATCACGGCGTGGTCGCCGATGGTGACGCCCGGCAGGATGATGGCGCCGCTGCCGATCCAGACATTGGAGCCGATGGTCACCGGCCGGCCGAATTCCAGGAGCTGCGCCCGCAGCGCCGGGTCGCGCGGGTGATCGGCGGTCAGGATCTGCACCGCGGAGCCGATCTGCGTCTTCTCGCCGATCGTCACCTTCACCACGTCGAGCACGACGCAGTTGAAGTTCATGAACGAGCCGGCGCCGATGCTGATGTTGTAGCCATAATCGCAGAAGAAGGGCGGCCGGATGTTCACCCCGGCTCCGACGGCTCCGAAGGCTTCCACCAGCATGGCATGCCGCTCATCGGGCGGCACGGCCAGCGCCGCGTTGTAGCGCGCCATCCATTCGGAGATGCGCCTGTTGTCGGCGGCGAGTTCCGGGCAGTCGGCGACATAAAGCTCCCCGGCGAGCATTCTTTCCTTTTGGGTGCGCTGGTCCATCTGGCCTCCTCACTGGTTTCGCGTCAGGCCCTTGCGGCCCCGTCGCCACGGCTCCCGCCCGGGGAGGGGGAAAACCGTGGAGGAATCCTGTCCGGACCCGCTGCCCTCAGAACAACGGCTTCACCAGATTGGCCGCCAGCAGCCCTTCCGCCTTGCGGAGATCAACCGGCGTCGAAAGGTGGAACCAGGCGCCGTCATGCACCAGGCCGAACAGGCGCTCCGCCTCGATGGCGCGGTCCCACAGGATGTTGGTGCTGAAGGCACCTTCGGGCGCATCCTCGAACAGGCGCGGGTGGATGATCTGCACGCCGGCATACATGTAGGGCACGACCTCGCGCTCGCGCGGGCGCAGCAGACGGCCCATCGGGTCCATGCGGAAATCGCCGCGCCCGACCTCGCCCTCGACCGAGGCGGCGCGCATCACCAGCAGCAGCGCGTCCATGCTCTCGGGATCGAAGCGCGTGGCCAGGTTTTCCAGCGCCGGGTTCGGGCCGTCGAGCCAGAAGGCGTCGCCATTCACCACCAGAAAGGGATCGGGGCCGAGCAGGGGCAGGGCGTTGCGCACGCCACCGCCTGTTTCCAGGATGGTGTCTTCCCGCAGCACCTGGGGCGGCCGGGCGCGGGCGGCGCAGGCTGCCTCCACCTGGTCGGGGAACCAATGGGCGTTGACCACGGTGTTGCCGATGCCAGCGGCGTCGATGCGGTCCAGCGCGTGGTCCAGCAGGGAGCGTCCGGCCAGCTTCAGCAGCGGCTTCGGCGTCGCCTCGGTCAGCGGCCGCATGCGGGTGCCGAGCCCGGCGGCCAGAACCATGGCGGAATGAAGGGTGATCACGCGGGCAGGTCCTCCGGGGCAGGGTCCGGGTTGCGCCGCAGGTCGGGCGGCACATGGCGGTCGAGGAAGGTGGCCAGGGGCCGGGTGGAGGGATGCCGCAGGGCGCGGTCCAGCAGGGCCCAGCAGCGCGGGCCGTGCTTCAGGTAGCCGGGCTTGTTGTCGCGCCGGTCCAGCCGCACCCACAGCGCGGCCACGCGCAGATGGCGCTGCGCCGCCTGGGCCGCGAAGGCGGCGAGAAAGGCGTCCGCGTCTAGTCCGGCGCGGCCATCCAGGTAGCGGTCGATGGCGGCCTGCCGCACCTCCGGCGCCACGTCGCGGCGGGCATCCTCCACCAGGCTGACCAGGTCATAGGCGGGATGCCCTTCTGCGGCGTCCTGGAAGTCGAGGATGCCGGTGCGGCGCGGCCCCGGCCGTCCGGGCAGGTCGATCAGGTTGGCCGGGAAGTAGTCGCGATGCACCAGGCAGCCGGCGCCCGCGAAGGGGGACAGCATGGCCTGCATCGCGGCGGCGAATTCCGCCCGGACGGCGTCATCCGGCCTGGCTCCGAAGGTGGCGGGCCACCACCATTCCAGAAAGGTCAGCCCCGCCGTCTCGGCCATGCGGGGCGCTTCCCAACGCGGCAGGCCGGGCGGCGGCGGCGCGGCGTGCAGCGCCGCGAGCGCCTCGGCTGCGGCTTCGTAAAGGGGGCGCGGATCGGCGCCGGCATCCAGCAGCCGCGCATGGGTGTCGGGGCCGAGATCCTCCACCAGCAGCAGGCCACGCGGCAGGTCCTCGGCCAGCACGGCCGGGGCGGAAAGGCCGATGCCGGCGATGTGCCGCGCCAGGCGAAGAAAGGGAACCAGATCCTCCTCCGGCGTCACCCCGACCCTGGGCGCATCGGTGCAATCCATCAGCAGCGCCGAGCGTGGCCCGCCGGTGAGCCGGGTGTAGCGGCGGTGGCCGGCATCCTGCGGCAGCGGGGTTCGCGCGGCCGCGCCATAGCCATGCGCGGCGAGAAAGGAATCGACGGGGGTCATGCTGCGGCAGGAGGTGCCGCAGGCGCCGCCGCTTGCCAAGCACCGATTGCGCGGTGCAGCAGATTTCACAGGCGGCCGCGCATCGCAGGCGGCAGCCTATTCCGCGGGCACGGCCCTGGCGGCGAGGGCGCTGCCGCGCGCGCTGCCCATGCACAACAGCGACAGGGCCAGGATGGCGGCCACCAGCGGCAGCACCCAATGCGCCAGCCCGGCATCCATCAGCAGGCCAAACACCGGGGTCAGCGTGCCGCCCAACGGCAGCCCGGCGGAGATGAAGCCGAACACCTTGCCGATCTCCCCCGGCGGCGCCGCGTCCTTCACCATCACGTCGCGCGGCGTGCGGCTGGCGCCCAGGGAAAGCCCCGCCGCCAGCGCCAGCATGATGGCCGTCGCGCCCGACATCGGCAGCGCGCCCAGCAGCAGGATCAGGACAATGGCCGTGAGCGTGAGGGAAATCACGAACAGCGCGTGGCGGCTGTAGCGATCGGCGAACCAGCCGCCCACCAGGACGCCCAGCGTCGAGCCGACGAGGTAGCCGGTCAGCGCCATGGAGCCGAGCGCGACCGGAATGCCCCAGAGCTGGTCCAGCACCGTGATCAGGAAGGCCTGCATCCCCGACCCGGCCATGGCGGACAGCAGGAAGAAGGCGAAGAACAGCAGCATGGTGCGGCTGAACAGCACCGAGGCGCCGCCCCCCTTGCGTTCCCGCGCCTTGGGCTGGTCCATCAGGATGCGGCTTTGCAGCAGGATGGCGCCGATCACAGGAATGCCGAGAAGGCCAACCAGCAGGAGCGACTCACGCCAGCCGATGACGGTGGACAGCAGGGCGATGGTGGGCGGCGCCAGGGCGAAGCCCAGATTGCCCGTCACGGTGTGCCAGGCGAAGGCGCGGCCCATCCGGGCCTTGTCGATGCTGCCGGCCAGGATGGCGTAGTCGGCCGGGTGGATCACGCTGTTGCCGATGCCCGACAGCACGGCGAGAACAAGGATCGCCCAATAGCTGGGGGCGAAGGCCATGGCCGAGATCGACAACGCCATGATCAGCGTGCCGCCGACCAGATAGGGCCGCGCCCCGTGCCGGTCCACCAGGAAGCCGACCGGCGTTTGCAGCAGCGCCGTCACCGCGCTCATCAGCGCCACGGACAAGCCGAGCGCGGCATAGGACACGCCGAATTCCTCGCGCCATGCGGGAAACAGCGGTGCCAGGCAGAGCATGTAGAAATGCGACAGGAAATGCCCGGTGCCGATCAGCCCGATGATGCGCCAGTCGCGGCTGGGGCGGGCAGGGGCAGCGGCTGCGGTGCCGTCAGGGGGCATGGCGTTCCTCGGGTCACTTCTTCTTGCAGGCGGAAGGAACCCAAGGCTGCTCGCGGCCGGCAGCACTGTCAAACAGCGCGGGCGCCGGACTGCCATGCCGGAAAGCGGTGAAGCGGGAAAGCCGCGGCCCGGCGGGAACAAGCCCGCCGGGCCACGGGCAGATCAGATGTCCTCGTCGTCGGCGAAGCCCGAATCATCGGCGAAGCCGCCATCATCGGCATAGCCGGCATTGTCGGCATAAGCGTCGCTGCCGCCCTGATCCCCGGCGCCGCCCGGATCGGTCCAGGGGCTGGCGGCGCCGACCGCTTCCTCGCCAAAGGCGCCGGCCTCGTTCATGGCGCCCGTGGCTGCCTCGGCCGCGCCGCCGGAGAACATGTTCATCAGCATGTTGCCCATCACCATGCCGCCGGCCACGCCGGCCGCGGTGGTGAGCGCCGAGCCGAGGAAGCCGGAGCCGCGGCCCTGCTGCATCATGCCGGGATTCATGCCCTGGGGCGGCATCACCGGCTGCGGGCGCGGCGTCATCGGCATGGGCCGCTGCTGCTGCTGGCCGCCGCCGAACATGCCACCGAACAGGCCGCCGCCGCGCTGCGGCTGGGCCTGTGCCTGGCGCTGCGCGTTCTCCAGCTGCCATTCCAGGTCCTGGATGCGGTTCTGCGCCTGCACCAGGGCGTGTTCCTGCACAAACGCCGTCTGCGTCAGGCGGTAGCGCGCCTCAGGGTAGCGGGCAAACAGATCGCCGATCAGACGGTCCGCTTCCGGGTCCACCGGCGGCAGGGGCGGGTTGGACTGGGTGGCCGGCACGCTGCTGCCGCCCCAGGGTGAGGCGGCCTGCTGGCCCGAAACCCCGGCGATGCGCTCCACGAAGGCGGAGATGATGCGGCGTTCTTCTTCGGTCATGTCCGTTCCCCAAAGGGGCCTTTCCAGACGGTGGCGTTATCCCGCGCGGGACCGACCGGCCCCGCGCGCGTTTCCGGAATTGGACCGCGCCAGGGTGGCTTTCAAGATCAAAATTACAGAATGGACATCTTTTGGGACTATCCGCCCCAATGTCCCGCCTCAGGCGCCGGCCGAAAGCCCCAGGCGCGGCCATTCGATGGCGGGGCAGCGATCCATCACCGCGACCAGCCCGGCCGCGCGGGCCCGCGCCGCGGCGGCTTCATCGATCACCCCGAGCTGGGTCCAGATCGCCTTGGCGCCGAGCCGGATCGCCTCGTCGATCACCTTGCCCGCTTCCTCGGAGCGGCGGAAGATGTCCACCAGATCCAGCGGCCCGGCTTCCTCCAGGGAAGCGGCCACGGTGGCGCCATGCAGCTTCTGCCCGGCCAGGCCGGGATTGACCGGCGTGACGTCGAAGCCCCGGCTGACCAGGAAGCCGGTCACCCCGTTCGACGGGCGCAGGGGATTGGCCGAGGCGCCCACCACGGCGACCCGGCGGGTGTTCAGCAGCAGGCGGCGGATGGCGTCGTCATCCAGGCCATCAATGGTCATTCCGGTTCTCCTTCGGTCTTCGCGCTGGCAGTGCGGGATGCGCGGGGTTTTCCGCCCGGCGCGGGGCGGGGGAAACTGCCGCCGGACCCACGGGCATCGTCCACCTTCCGCGGCCGGGCATCCAGCGCCCTTCCATCCAGCCCGTGGCCAGGCCGGGTCCGGGAAACGCCGGGAAGGCGGCAGGGTTCCCGGCGCGGCTTGTGTTGCAGCCATGGCGGAACAATTTGGAGCGTCATGCAGATCCCCTTCCTGAACCGTCCCCCCGTCGTGGCGGTGGTGCGGCTGTCCGGCGTCATCGCCGCGCGCGGCGGCCTGGGCCCGGCGCCGGCCGGCCTCAACATCGACGGCATCGGCCCGGTGCTAGAGCGCGCCTTCGCCCTGAAAAGGCTGGCCGGCGTGGTGCTGGCGATCAACTCGCCCGGCGGCTCCCCGGTGCAATCCAGCCTGATCGCGGGGCGCATCCGCCAGCTGGCCGACAAGAACAAGGTGCCGGTGATCGCCTGCTGCGAGGACGCGGCGGCCTCGGGCGGCTATTGGCTGGCCTGCGCGGCGGATGAGGTGATCGCCGATCCGTCCTCCATTGTCGGCTCGATCGGCGTCATCTCGGCCGGCTTCGGTGTGGAAGGGCTGGCGGCCAAGCTTGGCGTGGAACGCCGGCTGACCACGGCCGGCGGCCAGAAATCATTCCTGGACCCGTTCCGCCCGGTGGAACCCTGGCAGCAGGAGCGGCTGGAGGAATTGCTCGGCGCCCTGCATGCCGAGTTCAAGGGCTGGGTGCGCGATCGCCGGGGCAGCCGCCTGAAGGCGCCGGAGGAAGCGCTGTTCACCGGCCGCTTCTGGACGGGGCGGGAAGCGCTGGCCCTCGGCCTGGTGGACGGGCTGGGCGATGCGCGCGGCGAGATCCGCCGCCGCTTCGGCGAAAAGGCGCGCATCGTGCCGCTCGGCCAGCGCCGGCCGCCGCTGCCCTTGCGCCTGCTGCGCGGCGCCATGGCCGAGGGGCTGGCCGTGGCGGAGGAACGCATGGCCTGGGCGCGCCTGGGCCTGTAGGCGGCAGCGGCCCCGCTTGACACCGGGCTCCCGTCCGGTGGCAATCCCCGCGACACGCGCCACCGCAGCCAAAGGAAAACGCCGCATGGACCAGCACCAGCCCGAGCACAGCACGGCCGCCGCCGATCCCCGTCTGGACAAGCTGGCGGAAGTCGCGGTCCGGGTCGGCCTGGGTGGGCTGCATCCGGGCCAGGAACTGGTGATGACGGCCTCGGTCGAGGCGCTGCCGCTGGTCCGGCGCATCACCGCCGAGGCCTACAAGGCCGGCGCTTCCCAGGTCACCACCTTCTTCTCGGACGACGAATGCACGCTGGCGCGCTACCGCCACGCCGATGACAGCGTCTTCGACCATGCGCCCGCCTGGATGTTTGATGCGATGGCGGCGGCCTTCCGGAATGGCGCCGCGCGGCTGGCCATTGTGGGGGAGGACCCGAACCTGCTGGCGGGGCAAGACCCGGAGAAGGTGGCGCGCAGCAACCGCGCCCGCTCCAGGGCCTATCGCCCGGCGCTGGAGCTGATCACCGCCTCGGCCATCAACTGGACGCTGGTGCCCTTTGCCTCGGCCGCGTGGTCGCGGGCCGTGTTTCCCGAGCTGCCCGAGGCGGCGGCGCAGGCGAAGCTGTGGGACGCGCTGTACAGCAGCGCCCGCATCGACCGCCCCGACCCGCAGGCCGCCTGGGCCGAGCACAACGCCAGCCTGATGGCGCGCCGCAAGATGCTGACGGAAAGGCGCTTCCGCGCGCTGCGCTTCACCGGCCCGGGCACCGACCTCACCGTCGGGCTGGCGGACGGGCATGCCTGGATGGGCGGCATCTCCAAGGCGCGCAACGGCATCACCGGCAACCCCAACATCCCGACCGAGGAAGTGTTCACCACCCCGCACGCGGCGATGACCGAGGGCGTCGTCGCCGCCACCAAGCCACTGGCGCATGGCGGCACGCTGATCCGCGACATCCGCGTCCGCTTCGAGAAGGGCGGCATCGTGGAAGCCCATGCCAGCAGCGGCGAGGCGGTGCTGCAAAAGCTGATCGGCACCGATGAGGGCGCGCGGCGGCTGGGGGAGGTGGCGCTGGTGCCGCATTCCTCGCCGATCTCGCAAAGCGGGCTGTTGTTCTTCAACACCCTGTTCGACGAGAACGCGGCCAGCCACATCGCGCTCGGCCAGGCCTACAAGAAGTGCTTCACCGACGCCGAAAGCATGACCGACGCCGATTTCACCGCGCGCGGTGGCAATTCCTCGCTGATCCATGTGGACTGGATGATCGGCAGCGGACAGGTGGATGTGGACGGCATCGGCTTCGATGGCGCGGCCACCCCGGTGATGCGGCAGGGTGAGTGGGTCTGACGGCAGCGGGCGGCGGGGACGGGGCATGAGACGCCTGGGCCCGGCCGAGGCGGCGGCGGCGCTGGCCACGCATCCCCTGCTGCGCGGCGGCTTGCCGGAAGGCTATTCCCTGCCACGCTTCGCCGAGGGCGCGGTGGAGATCGCGCTGGACACGGCGCCGCCCGATCTGCTCGCCCGGCATGGCGTCATCCTCGAAGGCCGCGCTGCCGCCGGGGACCGGCTGCTGCTGGGCGGCGGACCGGCGGCCTCGCTGCGGATCGTCTTTGGCGCTGCCGCGCGGGGCGACAGCCTGTTCGCGCTGGATGACGCCGCGCCGGGCAGTCAGTTCAAGCTGAAGATCACCGGCGGCGGGCATGTGTTCGCCGTGGCCGGCGGCACGGGGCGGCACAATTTCCAGGTCTCACTGCGCAGCGGGGAAGCGTTGTTCCTGCTCGGCCGCGACAGTTCCACCAATGGCGGCAATGCCATGGTGGAAGGCCCGGGGCGGCGCATGCTGGTGGGGGATGACGCCATGTTCGCGGTGGGCGTCCAGCTTCGTAACGCTGATTCTCACGGTATCGTCGATCTCGCCACCGGGGAGCAGGTGAACCTGCCGGAAGACGTGCTGGTCGGGCCGCATGTCTGGCTGGCCGCCGGCGCCAGCGTCATGAAGGGCGTGACGGTCGGGCGGGGCGCCATCGTGGCGGCGCAGGCCATGGTGACGCGGGACGTGCCGCCCTGTTCCCTGGCGGCCGGCATCCCGGCCCGGGTGATGCGGGAAGGCGTGTCCTGGACCCGCCAGTCTCGCCCGGATGCCAAGCGTGTCGCGGCGCTGCGAGACACCCTGGGCTGGTCCGGAACCGCTCCAGGGCATGGCGAGGGCGGGTGAGCCTGGGCAAGGCCGGTTGCGGCGGGCTCGCCCGGGTTGCGCCGCCCACCCGCCTCAGTCGCCCACCTGCCGCATCCAGTCGGCCAGGTTGTAGAAATTGGAAACCCGCGCGATGCGCCCGCCCCGGATCTCGAAGAAGGCGCCGGCGGGCAGGATGTAGCGCTGCCCGCGCGCTTCCGGCAGGCCCTCATCGGTGGTGAGGTAGGTGCCGTGCACGATGAACTCGGCGGCGGCGCGGCTGCCACCGGGCTCCGTCATCACCACCATGTCACGCAATTCTTCCCGGTAATGCGCGTTCATGCGGTCCATGAAGGCGCGAAAGGCGGGAATGCCGTATTCCCGGCCGCCCTGGTTGATGTCGTGCGCCACATCCTCGGTCAGCAGGGCCAGCATGCCATCCACGTCGCCGGCGTTGAACGCCTCGTAATACGAACGGATCAGTGATTCGGTGCTTGCCATGTGGGAACTTGCCCCTTTCTTGCCCGTGTGTGGGGTGCATCTTATGGTGCGGCGCGCAACCGGGCCGCAAGTCACCGCGCCGCCAGAACAGCCGAGACGCCATCGATGAGCCAGACCAAAACCGGGAAGCCCCTCAGCTTCCAGGACATCATCCTCACCCTGCACCGGTTCTGGGCGGCGCAGGGCTGCGTCATCCTGCAGCCCTATGACATGGAAATGGGCGCCGGCACCTTCCATCCGGCGACCACGTTGCGCGCTCTGGGCGACAAGCCCTGGAAGGCCGCCTATGTGCAGCCCTCCCGCCGGCCTTCCGACGGCCGCTATGGCGAGAACCCGAACCGGCTGCAGCATTACTACCAGTACCAGGTGATCCTGAAGCCGAGCCCGGCCGACCCGCAGGCCCTGCTGATCGAGAGCTACCGCGCGCTCGGCATCGACCCCGCCCTGCACGACATCCGCTTCGTCGAGGATGACTGGGAAAGCCCAACGCTGGGCGCCTGGGGCCTGGGCTGGGAGGTATGGTGCGACGGCATGGAGGTGACGCAGTTCACCTATTTCCAGCAGGTCGGCGGCATCCCCGTGCAGAAGCCCTGCGCCGAGCTGACCTACGGCCTGGAGCGCCTCGCCATGTACATCCAGGGCGTCGAGAACGTCTATGACCTGGATTTCAACGGCGAGGGCGTGACCTATGGCGACGTCTTCCTGCGTGCCGAGAAGGAATTCAGCGCCTTCAACTTCGAGCACGCCGACACCGCCCTGCTGTTCCAGCACTTCAAGGACGCGGAAGGCGAATGCGCCGCGCTGGTGGAAAAGAAGCTGGCCCTGCCGGCCTATGACCAGTGCATCAAGGCCAGCCACGCCTTCAACCTGCTGGATGCGCGCGGCGCCATCTCCGTGACGGAGCGCGCCAGCTATATCGGCCGCGTGCGCGCCCTGGCGAAATCCTGCTGCGAAACCTGGCTCGCCCCCGATTCGACCTCCGGGCGGCCTGGCGCCTGACGATCCCGCCTCCCTCCGCGATCCGGCCCCTGTTTGCTGTGTAAGGCCCCCGATGCCCGAACTTCTGCTTGAATTGTTCTCCGAGGAAATCCCCGCGCGCATGCAGGCGCGCGCCGCGGAGGACCTGCAGCGGCTGATGGGGGAGGCGCTGAAGGGCGCGGGCCTGCAGGCTGCCAGCCTGCGCACCCTGTATGGCCCCCGCCGCCTGACCCTGGTGGCGGAACTGCCGGAAGGCACCGCAGAGGTGCGGGAGGAGCGGCGCGGCCCACGCGCGGATGCCACCGGCCCGGCGCTGGAAGGCTTCCTGCGCTCCACCGGCCTCACGCGCGACCAGCTCGAAACCCGGGAGGTGAAGGGCACCGCCTATCTTTACGCGGTGATCCACCGGCCCGGCCGGCCCACCCCCGCCGTGCTGGCGGAGATCATCCCGAACCTGCTGCGCCGCTTCCCATGGCCGAAATCCATGCGCTGGGGCGGCACCAGCGGCTTCATCTGGGTGCGGCCGCTGAAGCGCATCCTGTGCCTGTTCAACGGGGCCGTGGTGCCGTTCTCCCTCGCCAATGGGGAGGATGACGGTCATGGGCTGGTGGCGGCGAACCTGACGGAAGGCCACCGCATCCTGTCGCCCGGCGCCTTCGCCGTCGCGGATTATGCCGATTACGCGGCGCAACTCGCCGGCCGGCACGTGGTTATCGACCCCGCGGAGCGCGCCAAGCTGGTGCGTGACGGTATCGCGGCGCTGGCCGCGGCGGAGGGTGTCGAGGTGGTGCCGGATGAGGGGCTGGTGGCCGAGGTCGCCGGGCTGGTGGAATGGCCGGTGCCGTTGCTGGGCCGCATCGACGATGCCTTCATGGACCTGCCGCCGGAGCTGATGCGCACCACCATGCGCGTCAACCAGCGCTACTTCGCCCTGCGCCGGCCGGATGGCACCGCCGCCCCCTTCTTCGCCGTGGTGTCTAACATCGCCGCGAAGGATGGCGGCCGGGCCGTGGTCGGCGGCAATGAGCGCGTGTTGCGCGCCCGCCTGTCCGATGCCCGCTTCTTCTGGGACCTGGACCGCCGGCAGACCCTGGAATCCTACCTGCCGAAGCTGGATGGCGTGGTGTTCCATGCGAAGCTCGGCAGCCAGGGGCAGCGGGTGCGCCGGCTGGAGCGCCTGGCGCGCTGGCTGGCGGGCAGGCTGGGCGCTGACCCGTCGCTCGCCGCCCGCGCCGCGAGGCTGGCCAAGGCCGATCTCGCCACCGGGCTGGTGGGAGAGTTCCCGGAACTGCAGGGCATCATCGGCCGCTATTACGCGGCGAAGGACGGCGAGGACCCGCGCGTGGCCGAGGCGGTCGCCGCGCATTACCGCCCGATGGGGCCAGGCGATTCCGTGCCGGAAGAGCCCGTCGCCGTCGCGGTGGCGCTGGCGGACAAGCTGGACCAGCTGGCCGGCTTCTTCGCCGCCGACGAGCGCCCGACCGGCTCCGGCGACCCTTACGCGCTGCGCCGCGCCGCCCTCGGCGTGATCCGCATCCTGCGCGAGAACGGGCTGCGCCTCAGCCTGTCCGACGCGCTGGCCGAGGCCTTCTTTGGCTACCCGCAGGCCGTCGGCATGACGGCCGAGCCGGAATTCGGCATGGCGGTGGCGCAGGAGGCCATGAAGAACGGCTTCCGGCCAGATCCGAAATCCGACCACCCGCCGATGGTGGCCGCTTTCGCCGCCGGGCTGCTCGACTTCCTGGCCGACCGCCTCCGCGTGCAGCTCCGCGCGGAAGGGGAGAGGCATGACGTGCTGGCCGCGACCTTCTCGGCTGGCGGTGGCGACGATCTGGTGCGCCTGCTGGCGCGTGCCAGCGCCCTGCGCGGCTTCCTGGAGGGCGAGGACGG
Organism: Teichococcus oryzae; assembly: GCF_008386565.1. Classification (GTDB taxonomy): domain Bacteria; phylum Pseudomonadota; class Alphaproteobacteria; order Acetobacterales; family Acetobacteraceae; genus Pseudoroseomonas; species Pseudoroseomonas oryzae. Next base: position 170,513 of record NZ_VUKA01000001.1, read on the forward strand.
GGCGAACCTGCTGGCGGCCGCGCGCCGTGCCGCCAACATCCTGCGCATCGAGGACAAGAAGGACGGCCCGCACCGCCCGGAAACCGATCCCGCCCTGTTCGCGGCGGAGGAGGAGCGCGCCTTGTCCGCGGCACTGGACGCCGCGCTGCCCAAGGCGCATGCCGCCCTGGCGGCCGAGGATGATGGCGCGGCCATGCTCGCGCTCGCGGAACTGCGCGCCCCGGTTGACGCGTTCTTTGACAAGGTCGTGGTAAATGATGCGGATGCGCGGCTCCGGCGCAACCGCCTTGGCCTGTTGGCCCGCCTCCGGGATGCGATCGACCAGGTGGCGGATTTCTCCAAGATCGAAGGCTGAAGGGAACCCTAGGATGCAGAAGTGGGTGTACGGCTTCGGCGCCGGCCGCAATGACGGCAAGGCCGAGATGCGCAACCTGCTGGGGGGCAAGGGTGCCAACCTGGCGGAAATGGCCTCGATCGGGCTGCCCGTGCCGCCGGGCTTCACCATCACCACCGAGGTCTGCACCTACTATTACGCGAACGGGAAGCAGTACCCCGCCGAGCTGAAGGCGCAGGTGGCCGAGAACCTGGCCCGCATCGAGCAGGCGGTCGGGTTGAAATTCGGCGACGAGCAGAAGCCGCTGCTGGTTTCCGTCCGCTCCGGTGCCCGCGTTTCCATGCCGGGCATGATGGACACGGTGCTGAATCTCGGCCTGAACGACCGCACGGTGGAAGGGCTGGCCGCCGCCTCGGGCGATGAGCGTTTCGCCTGGGACAGCTACCGCCGCTTCATCCAGATGTATGGCTCCGTGGTGCTGAGCGTCGATCACCACCGCTTCGAGGAGATCATCGAGGACGCCAAGCTGGACAAGGGCGTTTCCGAGGACACCGAGCTGACCGCCACCGACTGGAAGAAGGTCGTCGGCGGCTACAAGGCGATGGTGGAGGAGGTGCTGGGTTCCCCCTTCCCGCAGGAGCCCGAGGCGCAGCTCTGGGGCGCCATCGGCGCGGTGTTCGGCTCCTGGATGAACCAGCGCGCCAACACCTATCGCCGCCTGCACGACATCCCGGCCGACTGGGGCACGGCGGTGAACGTCCAGGCCATGGTGTTCGGCAACATGGGCGATGATTGCGCGACGGGCGTCTGCTTCACCCGCGACCCGTCCACCGGCGAGAACATCTTCTACGGCGAATACCTGATCAACGCCCAGGGCGAGGATGTGGTGGCCGGCATCCGCACGCCGCAGCCGATGAGCGAGGCCCGCGCCAAGCCGGGCGAGCGCAGCATGGAAAAGGCCATGCCGGCGGCCTATCAGGAACTCGTCCGCGTCCGTGAAACGCTTGAGAAGCACTACACGGACATGCAGGACATCGAGTTCACCGTGCAGCAGAACAAGCTGTACATGCTGCAAACCCGCAACGGGAAGCGCACCGCCGCCGCCAGCCTGAAGATCGCCGTGGACATGGCGCGCGAGGGGCTGATCGACGAGGCGGAGGCGGTGAAGCGCGTCGCCCCCGGATCGCTCGACCAGCTTCTGCACCCGACGCTGGACCCGAAGGCGCCGCGCACCGTGCTTTCCAAGGGCCTGCCGGCCTCGCCGGGCGCCGCCTGCGGCACGGTGGTGTTCTCGGCCGACGAGGCCGAGGCGCGCGCCGCCAAGGGCGAGAGCGTCATCCTGGTCCGCATCGAGACCAGCCCCGAGGACATCCACGGCATGCATGCCGCCAAGGGCATCCTCACCACCCGCGGCGGCATGACCAGCCACGCGGCGGTGGTGGCGCGCGGCATGGGCCGGCCCTGCGTGGCGGGCGCCGGCGGCGTGGTGGTGGATTATGCCAGCCAGCAACTCATGGCCGGCGGCAAGACCATCCAGGCGGGCGAAACCATCACCCTCGATGGCGCCACGGGCGAGATCTTCCTGGGCGCCGTGGCGATGGTGGAGCCGAAGCTGTCCGGCGACTTCGCGACGCTGATGGGCTGGGCCGACAAGTTCCGCCGCATGAAGGTGCGCGCCAACGCCGAAACGCCGCTCGACGCCGACACCGCCCGCAAGTTCGGCGCCGAGGGCATCGGCCTGTGCCGCACCGAGCACATGTTCTTCGACCCCGAGCGCATCGGCGCCGTGCGTCAGATGATCATGTCGGACAGCGAGGGCGGCCGCCGCGACGCCCTGGCCAAGCTGCTGCCTTTCCAGCGCAAGGACTTCACCGAGCTGTTCCGCATCATGGCGGGGCTGCCCGTGACCATCCGCCTGCTCGACCCGCCGCTGCACGAGTTCCTGCCGCACCGGGAGGAGGAGCTGGCGGAGGTTGCCGAAAGCCTCGGCGCCGACCTCGCCGCCATGAAGCGGCGCGCGCTGGACCTGTCGGAAGCCAACCCGATGCTGGGCCATCGCGGCTGCCGCCTGGGCGTGACCTATCCCGAGATCTACGAGATGCAGGCGCGCGCCATCTTCGAGGCGGCCGTCGCCACCGCCCGGGAAACCGGCAAGGCCCCGGTGCCCGAGATCATGATCCCGCTGGTGGGCGCCAGGAAGGAGCTGGAGATCACCCGCGCGCAGATCGACAAGGTGGCCAAGGAGGTTTTCGCCGAGGCCGGCACGACCATCGAATACCTGGTCGGCACCATGATCGAGCTGCCGCGTGCCTGCCTGACCGCTGATTCCATCGCCGGCGTGGCGGACTTCTTCTCCTTCGGCACCAATGACCTGACGCAGACCACCTTCGGCCTGTCCCGCGACGATGCCGGCAAGTTCCTGCCTTACTATGTGGAGAAGGGCATTCTGCCGAAGGACCCGTTCGTGTCGATCGACCCGGATGGCGTCGGCGCGCTGGTGGAGATCGCCAAGGACAAGGGCCGCGGCGTGAAGCCTGACATCAAGCTCGGCATCTGCGGCGAGCATGGCGGCGACCCGGCCTCGATCACCTTCTGCGAGGGCGTCGGGCTGGATTACGTGTCCTGCTCCCCCTACCGCGTGCCGGTGGCCCGGCTGGCGGCGGCGCAGGCGGCCCTATCGGCGGCGGGCGGCGACCGGACGGCCTGAATGAAGGGCCGCGGGATCATCCCGCGACGATGACAGTGCCGGAGGCCATGCGCCTCCGGCCTTCGCCTGGAGCGGGTTCCGTTCGCACCGGCTCACGGACGCCGTTCCAGGCCTTTGCTTTTATGAGCATCTTCGCCCGATCGGGTGATGCCATCCGGTCGGGATCGGCTTTGGAGCCTTAGCCCGCCTTTTCCGGCAATTGCATCCAGTCCGGCACGGAAGCGGTCAGCACCGCCGTCCCGCAGGACAGCTTTTCCCCCGGCGGCACCGACAGCCGCAGCAGCGCCAGCCCATGGCCTTCGATGCCGGAGCGCATCTCGCCCACTTCCGCCTCGCCCCGCAGGATGGGGGTGCCGGGGGCAGGAAGCGGGCCTTCCACGGCCACCGGGAACAGCCGCTTCTTCAGCAGGCCCCGGTATTTTGTGCGGGCGGTCAGCTCCTGGCCCATGTAGCAGCCCTTGGTCCAGGAAACCCCGCCAAGCTCGTCGAAGCCGGCTTCCAGCAGCACGGATTTCTCGGCCTCCATGTCCGGGACGCCATCCGGCAGGCCGAGCATGAGGCGGTGGCGGTTGTAATCGCCGGCCTCCCCCCCGGGGGTGGCGCCGGCCGGCAGGATGGCGCGCCATCCCGCTTCCGGCAGGCGCGGGTCGGCGGCGGAAACTCCTTCCGGCCGCGGGGTTCCGCCCCATCCGGCCCACACCGCCAGCCCTTCCGCCACGCCCAGCGAGACCCTGGAACGCAGGCGGAAGCGGGACAGGCGCTGCACCAGCATGGCTGCCTGATCGGTGGCCACGTCCAGCAGCAGCCGGTCGCCATCCGCGAAGACAAAGAAATCCGCCAGCCACTTGCCCTGCGGCGTCAGCAGCGCGGCCCAGACGGCCTGGCTCGGCGCGGCCTGCGCCACGTCGTTTGAGACGAGTCCCTGGAGAAAGGCGATGCGGTCCTCGCCGGACAGGTCGAGAACGGCGCGGGCGGGCAGAAGGGCGATCGGCATGCAGGCAATTTTGGCCCGATCAGCCCTCAGAACAAGCGGCGGCGCTGCACGGCGCGGCGCAACCATGCTATGCGCCGGCCCAACCATGCGAATCCTGTTCGTGACCGCGACCCGCATCGGGGATGCGGTGCTCTCCACCGGCCTGCTCGACCATCTGCTGCGGAGCTATCCCGAGGCGCGGATCACGGTCGCCTGCGGCCCGGTGGCCGAGGGAGTGTTCGCCCGCATGCCCCGGCGCGAAGCCACCATCGTGCTGGAGAAGCAGAGCTTTTCCCGCCATTGGCTGAGCCTGTGGCGGCAGGTGGCGGGGCGGCGCTGGGACCTGGTGGTGGATCTGCGCGGCTCGGCCCTGGCCTGGCTGGTGCCGGCCGGCCGGCGTGCCGTGATGCGGGGGGGGCGGCGGCCGGGGCACCGCATCGGTCATCTGGCCGGGGTGCTGGGCCTGCAACCGGCGCCACATCCGGTGGCCTGGTTCAACGGTGCCGACATGGCGCGCGCCGCCGCCCTGCTGCAGGGGGGCGGGCCGTTCATCGCCCTCGGGCCCAGCGCCAACTGGGCCGGCAAGGTTTGGCCACCCGAACGCTTCGTGGCGCTGTTCCGCGCCCTGACTGCGCCCGGAGGCCCGATGCCGGGCGCGCGCCCGGTGATCCTGGCCGGACCGGGAGCCCTGGAAGCGGCCATGGTGGCCCCCGTGCTGCAGGCGCTGCCGGATGCGCTAAACCTGTCCGGCCAACTGGAACTGCCCGAAGCGGCGGCGGTGCTGTCCCGCTGCGCGCTGTTTGTCGGCAATGATTCCGGCCTGATGCACCTGTCGGCGGCAGCGGGCGTCCCGACGCTGGGGCTGTTCGGTCCAACGCCGGCGGATGAATACGCCCCTGTCGGCCGGCAGGCTCGCGCCGTGCTGGCGGATGGCCCGGTCGGCACCGCGTCGATGCGCGACCTGCCGGTGGAAAAGGCACTGGACGCCGCCACCCGGCTGCTGGATGGCGCGGCGACGGTGGCGGCCTGATGGCGCAGCCACGCCGGCCCGTCCGGAAAGCAGGCAAGGCGGCGCGGGCGCTCCTGCGGTCCCAGGCCCGCTGATGCGGATCGCCCAGATCATGGCCGGGGCCACCATGGGCGGCGCCGAAGGCTTCTATGAGCGCCTGACCCTGGCGCTGCACCGGGCCGGGGACACGGTGCTGCCGGCCATTCGCCGCGATTCCGCCCGCGCGGCGCGGTTGTTGGCCGGCGGGGTCGAGCCCTTGCAGCTTCCCTTCGGCGGTCCGCTGGATCTGTTGACGCGGCCGCGCCTGCGCTGGGCGTTGCACCGCTTCCGCCCCGATGTGGCCGTGGCCTGGATGAACCGTGGGGCGGCAAAGGCGCCGCGCGGGCCTTGGCCGCTGGTAGGGCGGCTCGGTGGCTATTACGACCTGAAGTATTACCGCCATTGCAACCATCTGGTCGGCAACACGCGCGACCTTGCGGCCTGGATCGCCGCCCAGGGCTGGCCGGCGGAGCGCACCCACTACCTGCCCAATTTCGTGGACGACATGGCCGGGGCCACCCCGGCGGCGCTGGAACTGCCCTCAGGTATGCCCGTGTTGCTCGCCCTTGGGCGGCTGCACCGCCACAAGGGCTTCGACACGCTGCTGCGGGCCTTGCCGTCGCTGCCCGGCACCGTGCTGCTGCTCGCGGGGGAGGGGCCGGAGCGCGCCGCGCTGGAAGCCCTGGCGGCGGAGCTGGGAATCGCGGGGCGGGTCCGCTTCCTGGGATGGCGCCAGGACGCGGCGGCGCTGCTCGCCGCCTGCGACATCTTTGTTTGTTCGTCCCGCCACGAGCCGCTCGGCAACATGGTGATCGAGGCCTGGAGCGCCCGCCGCCCGGTGGTCGCCGCCGATGCGCAGGGCCCTTCGGAACTGATCCGGGATGGCGAAACCGGCATGCTGGTGCCGAGGGACCGGCCCGAGTCGCTGGCCACTGCCATCGCCGCGCTGCTCGACAATCCTGCGCGCCGCGCCGCCCTGGCCGAGGCGGGGCGTGCCGCCTATGCGGCGGAGTTCGCGGAGGCGCCGGTGCTTGCGCGCTGGCGCGGCTTCCTGCAAGGGGTTGCTGCGCCTCGTTCTTCCGCCCCCGGGCGCGCGCCATCCTGACCACTCCCCGGGCGGGCGGAGACGATGCTTTCGCATGTGCGGCATTGCCGGCCTGATCCTGCGCCAAGGCCAGATCCCTGACGCGATGACCCTGCAAAGGCTGACGGCGGCGCTGGCGCACCGGGGGCCGGACGGGGCGGGGCACCATGTCTCGGCCAATGTGGCGCTCGCGCATACGCGGCTGGCCATCATCGACCTGGCCGGCGGCGACCAGCCGCTGTTCGCGGGGCCGGCGGCACTGGTCGGCAATGGCGAGGTTTATAATTACCGCGAGCTGCGGGAGCTGAACCAGCTCGGCTGCGCGACGGGGAGCGATTGCGAGCCGCCGCTGCATCTGTACCGCCGGGACGGGATGGCCTTCGCCGACACGCTGCGCGGCATGTATGCGCTGGCGATCCATGACCGGGTCGCGCGGCAGGTGGTGCTGGCGCGCGATCCCTTCGGCATCAAGCCGCTCTACACCGCCGAGGTGGCCGGGGGCATCGCCTTCGCCTCGGAGCCGCAGGCCCTGCTGGCGGCGGGGCTGGTCCAGCCGCGCCTGCGCGCCGAATCCCGCGCCGAATTGCTGCAGATGCAGTTCACCACCGGCGCCGAGACCATCTTCGAGGGCATCAACCGGGTGCTGCCCGGCGAAAGCATCTGCATCTCCGATGGCAGCGTGACGGAGCGGCGCCGCCGCGCCGCATTGTCCGAGGGCGGCCCCGTCGCCGCCACGGAGGAGGAGGCGCTGGCCCGCTTCGGCGCCGCCTTCCGCGACAGCGTCGAGATGCACCAGCGCAGCGACGTGCCCTATGGCATGTTCCTGTCCGGTGGCACCGACAGCGCCGCCGTGCTGGCGATGATGGCGCGGCTGAACGAGGCGCCCGTGCGCGCCTTCACCGCCGGCTTCGACGTGCCCGGCGCCGCCGATGAGCGGGAGCGCGCCGCTGCCTTCGCCCGCGCTGCCGGCGCGCGTCATGCCACGGTGATGGTGTCCGAGCATGATGTGTGGCGCCACCTGCCGGAGATCGTCGGCGCCGTGGACGACCCGGCGGCGGATTACGCCATCATCCCCACCTGGTTCCTAGCCCGCCGCGCCCGGCAGGAGGTGAAGGTGGTGCTGTCGGGGGAGGGCGGGGACGAGATCCTGGGCGGCTATGGCCGCTACCGCGCCGCCATGCGCCCCTGGTGGCTGGGCGGCAAGGCCCCGCGCACCCGGGGCGCCTTCGACCGTCTGGACGTGCTGCGCCAGCCGCCCACCGGCTGGCGCGACGGCGTGGCGGCGGCGGAGGCCGCGGTGGCGCTGCCGGGCCGCACCCGCCTGATGGCGGCGCAGGCGCTGGACGTGGCCGACTGGCTGCCCAACGACCTTCTGATCAAGCTGGACCGCTGCCTGATGGCGCATGGCGTGGAGGGGCGCACCCCGTTCCTCGACCCCGCCATCGCCGAGGCCGCCTTCCGCCTGCCGGACTCGCTCAAGGTGCGCGGCCATGCCGGCAAGTGGCTGCTGCGCGAATGGCTGGCGCGCAACTTCCCCGCCGCCGATCCGCACAAGCCGAAGCAGGGCTTCACCGTGCCGGTGGGGGCCTGGATCGCCGCCCAGGGCGGGAAGCTCGGCCCCTTGGTGGCGGCCCAGCCCGGCGTGGCGGAGATCGCCAGGCCGGACCGCGTCGAAGCCCTGTTCAAGGCGGCGGCGGGCAAGCGGGAAGGCTTCGCCGCCTGGCACCTGCTGTTCTACGCGCTCTGGCACCGGCGCCACGTGGAGGGCTTGGCCCCGCAGGGCGACACCTTCCATTACCTCAGCCTGCGCTAGCGTCTGCCCGCAAGGCCGCAGGCCATCCACGGAGGCGGCGGGCCACATCGGGGGCGAATGCCATCGGGCAGGCCGGCCGCGCTGGCGCTTGACGGCTCCGTGACGCAACAGCCGCGATGGGCGCGGGTTCTGCCCGGCAACAGCCACCGGAGCAGAACGCCATGCCGCAGCCCGCCATTCCTTCCCGCCGGGTCATGATCGGCTCCCTGACGGCGGGGCTCGGCTCGCTGGCGGCGGCCTCCGCCGCGGCGCAGGGTGGTGGAGGCCTGCCGGCCACGCCCACCGGACGCCCGGACCCGCAGCTGGAGCGGCCGCCGCAACAGGCCGAGGACCGGCGCCTGGGCTGGGCCGTGGCAGGGCTCGGGCATTTCGCCCAGGCCTATGCCCTGCCGGCATTGGGGCGGGCGCTGATGTCGCGCCCGGCCGGGCTGATCTCCGGCAGCCCGGACAAGCTGCGCGCGGTGGGCGCCCGCTACGGCATCGGCGAGGCCCATCGCTACGGCTACGACATGGCGCGGCTGCGCGACGATGATTCGGTGCAGGTGGTTTACGTGATCACCCCCAACTCCACCCATGCCGAGCTGACGGTGCGGGCGCTGGAAGCCGGCAAGCATGTGATGTGCGAGAAGCCGATGGCGACCTCGGCCGCCGATTGTCAGCGCATGATCGATGCCGCGAAGGCGGCGGGGCGCCGGCTGATGATCGCCTACCGCGCGCATTTCGAGCCCTACAACATGGAAGCCAGGCGGATGGCCGAGGCCGGCGAGCTGGGCCGGATCTGGTTCGCCGCCTCCGACCACCACAGGCCGCTCGACCCTTCCAAGCCGCGCGACGAATGGCGGATGCGCAAGGACATCGCCGGCGGCGGCTCCCTGGTGGATATCGGCATCTACTCGCTGAACGGGCTGATCTGGCTGCTGGGCGAGGAGCCGGTCGCGGTGACCGCCACCATCCATTCGCCGCCCGGCGACAAGCGCTTCGCCGAGATCGAGAACGTCATGACGGCGCAGCTGGAATTCGCCTCGGGCGCGCGGGTGAACATTTCCTCCGGCTACACGGCGGACAAGAAGCGCATCGACCTGTGGGGCGACAAGGCGGTGGCGGTGCTGGACCCGGCCACCGCCTACAAGGACAACAGGCTCACCCTGTCGAACGCCAGGGAACAGCGGCAGGTCATTTCGGAAGCCGCCAGCGCCGAGCAGTTCACCGGCGTCATCGACCATCTTTCCAACGCCATCCTGAACAACGGCGCGGTAGCCACGCCGGGCGAGATGGGATTGCGCGACATGCGCATCATCGAGGCGCTCTACCGCAGTGCCGCCACGCAGCAGCGGGTGGCGCTCAACCCCGACATGACGATGAAGGGTTGAGCGTCCGGCTCAGTTAATGACCGGCGTCGGCTCGGCGTAGAGCGGGCGGGAAACGTCCAGCGGGTTGCGGATCACCATGCCCGGGTCGGGATAATAATCCACGAACAGGTTCACGCGCTCCCGCTTGCCCTTGTTCTTCACCGAATGCCGCACCCGGTTATTGAAGTCATAGGCGTGGCCCATCAGCATGGTGAACTTGCGGCCGTCGATCTTGTATTCGACGGAGGGGGTGCTGCTCAGCGAGACATGGATGCGGTGGGCCTTGGCGGCCATCGCATGGCCGTCGATGTGCGGGTCAATGGTCCCGCCGCCCTTCAACCGCACCAGGGCGAGCCGGCTGACCACGCCGCGCGGCTTCTTCAGCGGCGCGATGGCCTGCTCCACCACCGGCTCCAGCACGTCCTTGTATTTGAGCCATTCAGGCAGGGTGTAGACCGGCCAGATATCGGTGTCCTCCCGCGCGATGGGCAGGAACTTGCTGGCGTCATGGCCCTTCTGCTGCGCCCAGACGCTGATCAGGTCCTCGAAATGCTGCAAACCGCTGGTGGAGGCGGTGGGATGCCATTCCGTCTTGATCAGGATGTTGTCCGTCGCCGAATGCGCGCTGGCGGCCAGCGCGTCCTGGCGGAAGGTGTTGCCGGTCCAGTCGGCCTCGGTCAGCCCTTCCACCAGCTTGATGAGCCCCGAAACATCGACGGGGCCGAGATCCTTGAGCGGTACGCCAATATCCATAGTCGCTGTTCCCCCAGGCAGGGAGGTTGCCTCCGCTGCCCGGGGCAAGTCAATCGCACGCCCCCGGCGTCACTCCTCGACGAACGGGTTCTTGCCGCCGCGGCAATGCAGACGGATCGGCACGCCCGGCATGTCGAAGGTTTCGCGGAAGCTGTTCACCAGGTAGCGGCGGTAATCTTCCGGCAAATCCTCGGCGCGCGGGCCGAAGATGGCGATGGTCGGCGGCCGCGCCTTCGGCATGGTGGCGTAGCGCAGCTTGATGCGGCGGCCATTGGCCAGGGGCGGGCTGTGCTTGGCCACCGCCCCCTCGAACCAGCGGTTCAGCTCCCCGGTGGGGATGCGGCGGTTCCAGCGCTCCATCACCTGCCGCACGGCCGGCATCAGCCGGTCCACGCCCTTGCCGGTCATGGCGGAGATGGCCACCACGGTGATGCCCTTGAGCTGCGCCAGGGAGGTTTGCAGCGTGTCCTCCAGCGCCTGCCGGGCGGCGGCGCGGTCCTCCACGGCATCCCACTTGTTGTAGGCGATCACCACGGCGCGGCCTTCCCGCTCGGCGAGGCGGGCGATGCGCAGATCCTGCTCGTCCATGCCGAGGAGGGCGTCCAGCACCAGCACCGCGATCTCGGCTTCCTTCAGCGCGGCGATGGTGGAGGCCACCGACATCTGCTCCAGGTCCTCGCTGATGCGCGCCTTCTTGCGCATCCCCGCGGTGTCCACCAGCCGGACCTTGCCCTCGGCATCCTCCCACTGCACCGCGACGGCGTCGCGCGTCAGGCCCGGCTCGGGGCCGGTGATCATGCGCTCCTCGCCCAGCAAGGCGTTCAGCAGGGTGGATTTGCCGGCATTCGGTCGGCCCACGATGGCGAGGCGCAACGGGCGGTCCCGGTCGCGGACCTCCGGGTCCTCCTCCTCCGGCAGCATCTCGGCCGTGGTGGTGTGCAGGTCGGCGATGCCTTCGCCATGCTCGGCCGAGATCGCCACGGGATCGCCGAGGCCAAGCTCATAAGCCTCCATGGCGGCCATGCCGCCGCCGCGGCCCTCGGTCTTGTTGGCCACCAGCAGCACGGGGGCGGGCTGGCGCCGCAGCCAGGCGGCGAAGGCGCGGTCGGAGGGGGTGACGCCCGCCTTGGCGTCGATCACGAACAGCACCAGGTCGGCCTGCCGGACCGCCACCTCCGAGGAAGCGCGCATGCGCCCCGCCACGGTGTCGGGCGGCGCTTCCTCCAGCCCCGCCGTGTCCAGCAGCAACACGTCGCGGCCGCCAAGGCGCGCCTGCACTTCCTTGCGGTCGCGGGTGACGCCGGGGGTGTCGTTCACGATCGCCAGCTTGCGGCCGGCCAGACGGTTGAACAGCGTGGACTTGCCGACATTGGGCCGGCCGATGATGGCGATACGGGGGAGCATGATGGGCGGGGCTTTAGCCCGGAACGGCGCACAGGGGAAATGAAACCCGCCGCGCCATGCCGGCGCCGGTGCGGCAAAGCCAGCCTTTCATCGCTGGCGATGCGGGGAAGGGCGTCAGGCCCACCCGCAGGAGCGGGCGGGGAATGCCTAGCCCGCCGGGGGGATGGCGGGCTTCTTGCGCGGCGCGGCCGAGCCGAAGCGCGCTTCCTCGGCCTTGAAGAAGAACTGGCTGGCGACCAGCCAGCCCTTCAGGGGGCGCAGGGGCGGGATGCAGCTCGCCAGCATGAAGGGCAGGGTCGTGACGAGGTGGACCCAGTAGGGCGGCTCGAACTTCGCCTCGATCCAGAGGGCGAGGATGACGCTGGGGATGCAGGCGAAGCAGATGACGAAGAAGGCCGGGCCGTCCGCCGGGTCGGCATAGGAATAATCCAGGCCGCATACCTCGCAGCTCGGGCGCAGCTTCAGGAAGCCGCTGAACAGATGCCCTTCGCCGCAACGCGGGCATCGGCCGCGCAAGCCGGTGTGGATCGGTGACAGCGGGGGCCATTCCTGTTCGGACGGCATGGCAGGATCCTCGCGGAAATGGAGACGGTGTTTTGCTCCGCCTTCAGACATCAGATTGTATGTTCATTGTTGGGTGCGTTTGTCAATACAATGCGACAGGAACGCTGATCTGCATCATACAATCAGCCAGGACATGGCCGGTGCCTGGGCCAGCAGATCCGCCACATGCCGCAACCCCGCGCGGAGTTCCTGCCGCCCGGGCGGCGCGCCGAGCGCGATGCGGAGGGCCTCGGGCGGCACGGACAGAGCGAAGGCATCGCTGCTCACCATGCCGATCTCCGCAGGGCGAAGCCGGCTCATGAACTCCCCGCGGCTCCAGCCCGCCGGAAGGCGCAGCCAGAGGTGAAATGCCGCCGGATCGGCCGCCATCTGCGCCGCCGGCAGCATGTCGGCCGCGATGGCGTGCCGCGCCGCGGTTTCCGCCTGGATGCCGGCCAGGATGGCGGCCGCCGTGCCATCGCCGATCCAGCGCGTGGCCAGCGCCGCCGTCACCGGCGATGCCATGCCGACCGTTGCCCGGATGGCGCCTGACAGGCGCCCGGCCTGCCGGGCATCCGGCACCGCCAGGTAAGCGATGCGAAGGGCGGGAGAGACGCATTTGGCCAGCCCCGACACGTGATAAACGATGTCGGGTCCGAGGGCCGCCATGGGTGGCGGGGCGCCGGGGAGGAGGGCGCCATAGGCGTCGTCCTCGATGATCGGGACGCCGTGGCGCCGGGCGATCGCGACCAGCGCCTGCCGGCGTGCCAGCGGCAAGGTGGCGATGGTGGGGTTGTGCAGGGTGGGGATGCAGTAGAGCGCCTTGGGGCGCTGGCCGCGGCAAGCTTCCTCGAAGGCGTCGGGCAGCAGCCCGTGGCTGTCCATGGCCAACCCGGCCAGCCGCAGCCGGAGATGCGCGGCCAGGCTGCGGAAGCCGGGATAGGTCAGGGCCTCGCAGCAGATCAGGTCGCCCGGTTCGCAGAGCATGCTGAGCAGGGCCAGCAGCGCGCCCTGGGCGCCGGCGCAAACCAGCAGCCGTTCGGCCGGCACCGCCACGCGGCCGGTCAGCCATGCCGCGCCCGCCTCGCGATCGGCCTCCGCGCCGCCGGCCTGCTGGTAGCGGAGCAGCAGGGCTGGGTCCGCCGAGGCGGCGAAGGCCCCGATGCCCTGTCGGATGCGTTCCCGCCATTCCGGGCCTTCCGGCAGCGGCGGCACGTTCATTCGGGGATCAGCCAGGCTCGCCGGCGCGGGGTGGCCCAGGGCGGAAGGCATTCGCGACGCGGCTTGCGCCGCGCGGATGCCGGGACGGACAAAGGTTCCCTGGCCCACCCGGCCCTCGACCAGCCCGCGCCGGCTGGCTTCGGTGTAAGCCCGGCTGACGGTGGTGAAATCGATGCCCAACGCGTCGGCGAGCAGGCGCTGTGGCGGCAAGCGGGTGCCGACGGCCAGGCGGCCGGAATGGATGTCGTTTTCCAGGGCATCCGCGATGGCCCGGTACAGCGGGCGGGCGGCCGGGCTGATGGCCGGAATCCAGGGCAGATCCGGGAGGGAGCGCGTCATCGCCGGCCGTTTCTCCATACAATAAGGTCAGGTTATCAGCCGAATGTATGTATGGAAAGTGGCCATGCGGCGGTCATCCCGACATCGCGGGATGGCGTGGCAGGCAGGCCGTCATGGCCTGCCTGGAGAAGCGGAGTGGAGGCTCAGGCCGCCAGATGTGCCGGGCGGGCCGCCAGCGCCTGCCGCACCCGCCCGCCGGGGCTGCCGCCCGGGATGCGCGCGGCGCGTTCCGCGACGGGGCGCAGCGCGCCGAGGTCGATGCCGGTGGACAGACCCATGCGCGCGAACATCCATGCCGCGTCCTCGGTCGCCACGTTGCCGGTGGCGCCGGGCGCGAAGGGGCAGCCGCCCAGCCCGGCGATGGCGGCGTCGAACACCCGGATGCCGGCGCCATGCGCCGCCATGATGTTGGCCAGGCCCAGCCCATAGGTGTCATGGCCATGGAAGGCCCAGCCGGCGACCCGCGGGAAGCTGGCGCGGCAGGCGGCGGCGAGTTCCGCCACATGCGCCGGATCGGCGCGGCCGGTGGTGTCGCACAGCCCGTATTCGGCATCCGGACGCAAGGCGGCGAGCTGCCCGACCAGCGCCAGCGTGTCCTCCGGCGCCACGCGGCCGGTGAAGGGGCAGTCAAAGGCGGTGGCGATGTTCATGCGCAGCCGGATGCCCTCCAGCTCGGGCAGCAGCGCGGTGAACTCGGCCACCGATTCCGCCGGGCTGAGGCGGATATTGCCGCGGTTATGCGCTTCCGACACCGAGATGACCCATACCAGGTGCCGCGCTCCGGCGGCGATGGCGCGACGCGCATGGCGGGCATTGGGCACCAGCATCTGCGGGTCGGCGCCCGGCAGCGCCAGGGTGCCGGCCAGGATCGCCTCGGCATCCGCCATCTGCGGCACGGCGGAGGCGCCGACAAAGGCGCCGGCCTCGATCCGCGTCAGCCCGGCGGCGACGCAGCCCTGGATGATGGCGAGCTTCTCGGCGGTCGGGATGAAGGGGCCAATGGGCTGGAAGCCGTCGCGCGGCCCCACTTCGACAAGGGTGACATCGGGCATGTGGGCGGTTCCTCGTTTGGCGCGCAGCGTGGCGCGATGGCGCGGCGGCGACCAGTGCCGGTTGCAGAAGGGGCACATCGCGGCCGGCGAAGGCTGCCCGCGGACTGCCCCGCGCCTGGCGGCCTGCCGAGCAGCCCGGCGGAACCCCGCCTTTGTTTTCAATGGCCTGCTGTTCCGCAGGGCCCGCTGCTGATACAGCCGTTCCCACGGCAGGACAGATGCGGGAACGCCAGCCATGTCTCAGGGCGAACATGATGCGCGGCTGCGCTTTGACCTTGTCACGCTCGACCTGTTCCAGGTCGTGGCGGAGGAGGGCAGCATCGCCGGCGCTTCCGCCCGCCGCAACATCGCCGCCTCCGCCGTCAGCCGCCGCTTGGCGGAGCTGGAGGCCGCCATGGACACCGCCTTGCTGCAGCGGCACGCCCGCGGCATCGCCCTGACCCCGGCGGGGGAGGCCCTGCTGCGCCACGCGCGCAGCGTCTTCGCCCTGATGGGCCGCATGCGGGACGAGATGGGCGAGCATGCCCAGGGCGTGCGTGGCCATGTGCGGATCGCCGCCAACACCTCCTCCCTTGCCGAGTTCCTGCCGGAGGAACTGGCCCGCTTCATGACGCACTGGCCCGGCATCCGGGTCGAGATGCAGGAGCTGCTCAGTTCCGAGATCGTCCGCGCCGTGCGCGATGGCGTCGCCGATGTCGGCATCATGGCCGAGAACGTGCCGGCCGAGGGGCTGGACAGCCTGCCCTACCGGGAAGACAGGCTGCAGGTCGTGGTGCCTTCCGGCCATGTGCTGGCCGGGGCGGCGGCGCTGGATTACGCGCAGACGCTGGATTTCCCGCAGGTCGGGCTGGCGCGCGAATCCTCGATCCAGCGCATGCTGGTGGAGGAAGCGGCGCGCCGCGGCCAGGTCATCGACCTGCGCGTGCATGTGAACAGTTTCGACGTGCTGCGCCGGCTGGTGCAGGTCGGCATCGGCCTGGCCGTGCTGCCCGAGGCCTGCATCCGGCCCTTCGCCGCCGCGATGGGCCTGCGCGGCATTCCGCTGCGGGATGGCTGGGCAACGCGGCGGCTCAAGCTGTGCGTGCGGGATTGCGCCACCCTGCCGGCCCCGGCGCGGCTGTTCCTGCGGCAGGCGGCCGGAAGCGGGGCGGAGGCGCCGCCGCCCTAGGGTAAGCCGGCTTGCGGGATGCCTGTCAGGCCAGGTGCCGCCGGAAGAAGGCGATCGTCCGCTTCCAGGCCAGCTTCGCCGCCGCCTCGTGGTATCGCGGCGTCGAGTTGTTGTGGAAGCCGTGCTGGGTGCCTTCATAGACATGCGCCTCATGCGGCACCTCGGCGGCCTTCAGCGCCGCCTCATAGGCCGGCCAAAGGGCGTTGATGCGCGCGTCATGCTCCGCGTAGTGGATCAGGAGAGGCGCCTTGATCGAGGCCACGCCAGCGGTTTCCGGCGCCGCGCCATAGAAGGGCACCGCCGCCTGGAGCTGCGGCCCGAGGCTGACCGCCAGGGCATTGGTTGTGCCGCCGCCCCAGCAGAAGCCGGTGACGCCGAGCCTGCCGGAGGAAAGCGGGTGGTTCTTCAGGTGGAGGGCGCTGTTGCGCATATCGGTGCGCAGCTTGCCCTGGTCCAGCCCTGCCTGAAGCGCCCGCCCGTCATCGTCATTCCCCGGATAGCCGCCAACCGGCGAAAGCCCGTCCGGCGCCAGGGCCAGGAAGCCTTCCACCGCCAGCCGCCGCGCCACATCCTCGATGTAAGGGTTCAGGCCACGATTCTCATGCAGCACGAGCACGGCCGGAAAAGGCCCGGCGCCGGTTGGCTGCACGAGATAGCCGCGCATCGTGCCGGAAAGGCCCCCCGGCGAGGGATAGCTGATATAGCGCGCCTTGATCCGCTCGTCGGTGAAGGAGATGGTCTGCGCCTGGCTGTAGCGGGGCAGGAGGGCCTGGGCCATGGCCAGCCCGCCCGCCGTAACGGCCGCGGCCTGTTGCAGGAAGCCGCGCCGGTCGAGGCGGCCATGGCAGTATTCGTCGTAAAGGTCAAAAACTCTTTGGTCGATCTCTCCCTGCGTCAGGGCGGGCGGTTGAAGGGGTGGATCGATGTCGGCATCTGGCATCAAGGACGTCCTTTCGCATCCGCTGGCCGCGCTGGCCGGCTCCTGGTGCCAGCCTATCCCGCGGCCGATCGTTCCGGCAGTGGGTGATGCCGGGCGCCGGGCCGCGCTTTCCGCCGCAGCCATCGCGCCCGGCGATGCCTCGCCTCGTCAGATGCGGCTGGCGGCGGGGCGGCCGGCCCTGCATCCTCGGGCAAAATCACGCGGAGGATGTTTCCGACCATGGCCCCGACCCGCCGCGCCCTGCTGGGCGCCGTTCCCGCCGCGCTGACCCTGCCTGGGCTGGCCCGGCCCGCCGGCGCGCAAAGCGGCACCATCACCCTGATCGTCCCCACCGCACCGGCCGGCACCACCGACTTCGCCGGCCGCCTGCTGGCCGAGCCGCTGGCGAGGCGCCTGGGCCAGAGCGTGGTGGTGGAGAACCGCGCGGGCGCCAACGGCGCCATCGGCACCGGCGCCGTGGCGCGGGCGCGGCCGGATGGCACCACGCTGCTGGTGCAGTATTCCGGCTACCATGTCGGCACCCCCGCCATCGTGCCCAATCTCGGCTATGACGTGGTGAAGGATTTCGCGCCGGTCGGGCTGCTGATGGACGCGCCGCAGGTGCTGTTCCTGCACCCCTCCGTGCCGGCCAAGACGGTGGCGGAGTTGGTGGATTACGCCAAGGCGCGCCCGGGCGAGCTCAACTACGCCTCCTCCGGCAATGGCTCGATGCAGCATTTGGTCACCGAGTTGTGGAAGCAGCAGGCGGGGCTCGACATCGCCCATGTGCCCTATCGCGGCACCGGCCCGGCGACGCAGGACCTGCTGACCGGCCGCGTGCAGATGTTCATCACCACCCCGCCGCCGCTGATGCCCTATGTGAAGGATGGCTCGCTGCGGGCGCTGGCCATCACCTCCGCCGAGCGGCATCCGGCGCTGCCGGAGGTGCCGACCATGGCGGAATCCGGCCAGCCCGGCTTCGTGCAACTGGCCTGGTTCGCCGTCTTCGCCCCCGCCGCCACGCCGGAGCCGGTGCTGAAGCGCCTGTCCGATGCCGTGGCCGCCGTGGTGCAGGAGCCGGATTTCCGCCGCCGCGCGGAGGAGCAGGGCGCCGTGATCCGCGCGCTGGAGCCCGCCGCCTTGCAGCAGCGGGTGCGCGACGAGCTGGAGGAATGGACCACGGTCGCCCGCAACGCCAACATCAAGCCGGAATGAGCCATGCAAGCGAATGATGCACCGAATGGCGGGCCGCTGGCCGGCCTGCGCGTGCTGGAGCTGGGGCATTTCGTTGCCGCCCCCTTCGCCACCCGCCTGCTGGGCGACCTGGGCGCCGAGATCATCAAGGTCGAGCCTCCGGGCGGCGACCCGGTGCGCCAATGGGGCGCGCGGCACAATGGCCATGCCCCCTGGTGGTCCGTGCACGCCCGCAACAAGCGCTGCATCGCGCTCGACCTGAAGCGGCCAGAAGCGCGGGACATCGTGCTGGGCCTAGTGAAGCATTGCGACGCGCTGGTGGAGAATTTCCGCCCCGGCCAGCTGGAAAAGCTCGGCCTCGGCGCGGAGGCGCTGAAGGCGGCGCGGCCTGACCTCGTGATCGCGCGCATCTCCGGATACGGCCAGGACGGGCCGTATCGCGACCGCGCCGCCTTTGGCGTGATCGGGGAGGCGATCGGCGGTCTTCGCCATCTGACCGACCATCCGCCCGGAACCACCGACCTGCCGCCGGTGCGCGTCGGCGTCAGCCTGGGCGATTCGGTGGCGGGCATCTATGCCGCACTGGGCGTGGTCGCGGCGCTGTGGCGGCGGGACCACAGGCAGGCGCCGCCCGGCCCGGGCGCCGAGATCGACGTGGCGCTGACCGAATCGGTGTTCTCGCTGCTAGAAGGCGCCTTGCCGGATTACGGCACGCTGGGCACGGTGCGGCAGCCTTCGGGCGGCGGCATCGCCACGGCGGCACCCACCAATGCCTACCGGGCGCGGGACGGGGTGTGGGTGCTGATCGCCGCCAATTCCGATCCGCTGTTCCGCCGCTTGGCGACGCTGATGGAACAGCCGGAGCTGCTGGAGGACCCACGCTTCGCCGGCAACCAGGCGCGCGTCGCGAACGTGGCGGAGCTGGATGCGCGGATCGGCGCCTGGGCCGCGGGCTTCGACGGCGCCGCGCTGGAGGCCGCGCTGGCCGGGGCCGACATCCCCTCCACCCGCGTCTTCACCGTGGCGGATTGCGCCGCCGATCCGCAGTTCCGCGCCCGGCAGATGGTGCGGGAGGTCGAGGACCCGCTGCACGGGACCATGCTGCATCCGGGCGTGGTGCCGCGCGTGGACGGGGCCATGCCGCCGCCGCGCTCCACCGGGCCGGAGGTCGGCGCCGACACCGACGCGGTGCTGGGCGGCCTGCTCGGCCTGCCGCCGGAGCAACTGGAAAGGCTGGAAGCGGAAGGGGTGCTGCGCCGGAACGGCTGAGGCGCGATGTGGGGGAGGGGCGCCGCCCCTCCCGCGTCACGTGGTCAGCCGCGCCAGGCCGAAAGGGTGCCGTTGTCGGACAGCAGCACCAGCGTGTCCTGCGCCACGGCCCCGGGAAGGGTGGTGGAGGCGGGCAGGCGCAGCCGCCCGGTGGTGGCGCCGGTGGACGGGTCGATCAGCAGCGCTTCCTCCCGCGAGGAAGGCAGGATCAGCCGCCCTCCTGCCAGGATCGGCGTGGCGAAGGTTGCGGGGTCGTCCTCGCGTTCCTTGCCTTCCGGCGGCGCGTTCAGGTCGCTGATCCAGCGCACCCGGCCATCCTCGCGGCCCAGCGCCACCAGCGTGCCGTCATCGCCCACCAGGAACAGCCAGTCGCCCACCGGGACGGGGGAGGCGGTGCCGCCCAGCTCGCGTTCCCAGAGCCTGCGGCCGGAGCGGAGATCCACCGCCATGGAGGTGCCGCCCATGCCCATGGCGTAAACGCGGCCCTCATGGATCACCGGCAGGCCGCGCACGCCGAAGATCTCGGCCAGGCCGCCGAAGCCGGCGCCCGCCAGGCTCTCGGTCCACAGCACGCGGCCATCCTCGGGGCGCAGCGCGATCAGCTCGCCCGACGGGAAGCCGGCCACCAGGAAGTCTTCCCACACGGCCGGCGCTGGCAGGCCGAGCGGCACCGCCGCCGTGACCTGGGCGCGGTAGCTCCAGCGCTGCCGGCCATCCTCCGCCGCGAAGGCGGTGAGCTGGGAATCGATGGTGGGCACGAAGACCCGGCCCCCCGCCACGGCGGGAGCGCCGCGGGCAGGCGCCTGCAGCCTCACCCGCCAGCGCGGCTCGCCATTGGCGACATCCAGGGCGATCAGCTCGGCCATGCCGGTGGCGACATACAAAGTGCCATCGGCGAAGGCGAAGCCGGCGCCCACGGCACCGGAGCTGTCCTCCTCGGGGCGGCTGTCGAAACGCCAGCGGCGGCGGCCCGTGGCAAGGTCATGCGCGGTGATCTGGCCATAGGCGTCGGACGCGAAGACCAGTCCCTCCGCGACCACCGGCCCCGTCGTGATGCGGCGACGATAGCCGCTGCCGGTGCCGGCATCGGCGGTCCAGGCGCGCCGCAACTCGCCAGGCAGGGACGGGTGCCCCGGCGCGTGGGCAACGCCGCCGCCGGGCTGCGGCCAGGCGTCGCGCATTTCCGGTGCCGGCAGCGCCAGCGGCCGGTTAGCGGCGGTGGGATCGACCTCCAACTGGCGCCGGGCGGCGATCACCGGCTGTCGCCGGCCGGGCAGCTTGGTCTTCTGCGTGCCGAACAGGCTGTCGATGGTGCTGCAGCCGGCGAGCAGCCCGGCGCCGCCGAGAAGGGCGGCGCGCCGCGTCCAGATCGTTCCGTTCATCAGACCCCCAATCCTGCCGCCAGCCGGCTGGCCCGTTCGCGCAGGCCCGGCGGCGCCGTGACGTCGGCCGCCAGCGCTTCCAGCGTGCGCCTGGCTTCCGCCTTTTCGCCGCGGCGGAGCGCCACCAGCGCCTGAAGCTCGCGCGCCGAGGCGCCCCATGCCGTGCCGGGCGTGGCCAGCGGGGCGATGCGCGACGCCAGCACCGCCGGGTCCTGCGTGTCCAACCCGTGCAGCACCCACATCACATTGGCAAGGTCGCGGTAAAGCTGCGGCGCGCCGCCATCGGCCGCCACCTGGTCCCACAGCGCCAGGGCGGCCTCGCGATCGCCGGTTTCCGCCTTCAGGGCCGCGGCCCGCAGCCGCGCCAGCATGCGGTATCCGTCCGGGCTATCGGCGGCAAGGGTGGCGAAGCGGTCGCCCAGGGCCTTCAGGTCGGCGCCCGGTGCTTCCGCCGTGCGGTGGATCTCCAGGAAGGCCTCGGCGCTGCGCGTGGCCTCGCGATGCTGATACCATTGCCAGCCCTGCCAGCCGCCGATGCCCACCAGCACCGCCAGCGCCAGCCCGGCCAGCATGCCGCCATATTGCAGGCCAAGCTTGCGTGCCCGTTCGGCCCGCAATTCTTCCTGCACCTCGTCGAAAATATCCGGCAAAGCTCCGGCCCCACTGAAAAGCGCGGCGGACCATAGCCTCCGCCGTCCTCCGCGTTAAGGGTGGCGCGTGTTTCAAAGGCGGATGGCAACCGGCGCGGCGTCGCCGAAACTTGATGCGTAACCATTACGATTTGCCGCCCGGCGGAAATATTTTGAAATATTATACGTCTGCCGGAGTCAGGCGCGCAGGCCCCAGTCCTGCCACCAACGCTCTGACGGATACGCAGCGAGCTGGACCAGCCGTGCCGCGGCAGGGGCAGGACGAACCCTCCCGCCCATCAGCATCGATCCGGCGACCGGCGCCCGCCCGGCCTTCACGGAACAGCCGGCACGATCCGGAAACATCCCGTCGCGGAGAAAAACTCAATGTCCGACGATATTGGTTCTCCCGTCCTGCCCCGCCCTTCCTCATCCGGCGGCGCGGTGGATGGTGGCGGCAGCCGCCCGATGCCTCCGCCCGCCAGCCGCCCCCTGCCGGGAGAGGGAATGACGGAATTCTCCTTCGCCGAGGTGGAAGGCGACCCGGTGGTCCGCCCGGTCACGCCGGCGGAAAGCTCCGGCGTCACGGAAACCTCGGCGGAGGCGCATGCCGAGGTCGGCATGGAAAGCGCCGAATCGGCCGGCGACATGGCTGAAGCGACGCCCGAGCAGATGGCCGCCAGCGGCGCGGAAAGCGGCGAGGAATCCGCCTTTTCCGACCTGCGCGGCATGGAAGGCTTCGTGATGCCGAGCCCCGGCGCCGAAAGCACCGTGCTGCAGGAGGCCGGAGCCGGCGCGGAAGGCGGCCAGCAGGAATTCTTCCCGATCCTGGCGGCGCTGGTGCCGACCCTGGTGTCCACGGTCGGGCCGATGGTGGCCAAGGCGGTGAACAGCCGGCTGTCGCCCCGTGCCCAGGCCGCCGTCAAGCGCGTTGCGGCGCTGCCGAAGCCGAGCGGCCCGCGCCCGCCCGCGACCTCGGGGGCCGGCGGGCTGGCCAGCCTGCTGCCCCTGCTCGCCAAGCTGCTGCAGAACGGCGTCAAGAAGGCCGGGGAAAGCGGCGCGACGGAAAGCTTCGGGGCCGAGTCCGGCGGTGTCGAGGAAGCGGTCGTCACCGAGGCGGTGGCGGCGATGGAGGTCATCCTCGGCACGGATGAGCGCCTTCCCATCCTGCGCACCACGGAAGATCCGTGGCGCCGTTATTGCGCGCTGCGCATCACCTTTCCCAGCGGCGCGACCTATCGCGGCACCGGCTTCTTCATCGGGCCCCGCGCCGTGGCCACGGCCGGCCATTGCGTGTTCCTGAAGAACCAGGGCGGCTGGGCCCGCAAGGTCGAGGTGATCCCCGGCTGCAACGGCACGAAGCGGCCTTTCGGCCAGGTGGAGGCGACCATCTTCCGCTCGGTCGGGGGGTGGGTCAGCTCGCAGCTTCCGGAATGCGACTATGGCTGCATCCTGCTGCCGGACAGCGCCTTCAACGGCAAGAAGCTGGGCCATTTCGGCGTCGCGGCCTTTGATGCCGCGGCGCTGGTGGCGCAGCCGGCGGTGATCGCCGGCTACCATGGCGACAAGCCCTTCGCCGAATTGTGGGGCATGGCCGATTTCATCAAGACGGTGGGCCCGAAGACGCTGGGCTACCAGATCGACACGGCCGGCGGCTGCAGCGGCGCGCCCGTCTACATCAAGCGGGGCGGCCAGCGCTTTGTGGTGGGCATCCACAATTACGGCGCCACCACGGGCAATTCGGCCACCCGCATCACGCAGCCGGTTTATCAGCGGCTGCTGCAATGGAGTAAGATGTGACGCCCTGACCGCCTGCGGCACAGGTCCCGGCCCGTGCCGCGCCACAGCACGAGGGAGCGGAAAACATGCTCGGGAGCGTGAACGGATGCGTGGTGCGGGCCGGCAGCCGGATGCCGGTGGCGGGGGCCAGCATCACTGTGGTGGGCGGGCCTTCGGCCATGCCGGACATCGCCCTGCTGTCCGGTGCCGATGGCGCCTTTGTCCTGGACGGGCTGGCGGAAGGCCGCTGGGTGCTGCAGGCCACCGATCCGTCCGGCGGAACGGGCGAGGCCGCCGTCCAGGTCTTCGACAACGCCGCCAGTGACGCCACCATCGAGGTGAACGGCCTGCAGCGCTGGATCAGCGCCACGCTGGTCGGGCTCGACGATGGCGCCTCTGACATGGCCTCCGGTCAGGGCGGCGTGGCAATGGCCACGGCGCCGCTGACCGCCAACCCCGCCGCGGCGGGCAGCGTGCGCGGCCGGGTGGTGCGGGCCGGCAGCGGCCGGCCCGTGCCCGATGCCGCGATCAGCCTGATCGCCGGCCCCGGCCCGGCGCCCGACATCGCGCCCTTGACCGATGCGGAAGGCTGGTTCGTGCTGGACGGGCTGGCGCCCGGGCGCTGGCTGCTGCGCGTCCTGGGGCCGTATGGCGAGGCCGGGGAGGCCAGCATGCTGGTGCAGGACCATGCCAGCGCGGAGCTTGTGATCGCCCTTGAGGAGCCGGGCGGAACCGGATACCCGCTTCCGGTTTCCCTTGTGCGGGGCATGGTGGTGCGGCGTGCCTCCGGCCGGCCCGTGGCCGGCGCCAGCATCAGCATCCTGGCGGGCCCCGGCCACGAGGCCGGCCCTTCCATCGCGCAGAGCGATGAGCAAGGCCGCTTCACGCTGGAATACAGCGGCACCGGCCGGCTGGCGCTGCTGGCCCTGGGTCGTGGCGGAGAAATGGGGGAGGTACAGTTGCACCTGCCGGGCGTCGATGCCGACGGCCCGGCGCTGCCCAGCTTCGCAATCATCGAGGTGGATGGCGGCGGCCAGCGCGGCCGGCTGGTCGGGCAGCTGGTGCGGGGCGATACCGGCATGCCGGTGCCGGGGGCCGTGGTGACGCTCGCCGATGGTCCCGTCGCCGCCGCCCCGAAGCGGCCCCCCGTCACCGACGAGGCCGGGCGGTTCGTCCTGTCCGGCCTGCCGCCTGGCCTCTGGACCCTGCGCGCCACGCTGCCCGATGGCGAGGTGGTGGAGGCCACGGCGCGCAGCAGCGTGGGGGAGGGGCCGGCGGAGGTGGTGCTGCGTTCCGGCCGGCCAACCCTGGCGCTGGATCTGGTGAACCGCCCCTGCCGCCTTCAGCAGGCAGGCGAGGAGACCGCCGGCGAACTGGTGCCGGAGCGGCTCAACATCGAACTGGACCCGGATTCGATGCGGATCCGCCGCCTCTGGTTCGGCTGAGCCCCCGCCGCCGCGCCGTTCAGCGGAAGCGGACGGTGCGGCCGGCGGGCTCGCCCTGCACCGCGTCCTCCCGCATCGCGACCTGGCCGCGGATGATCGTCATCACCGGCCAGCCGGTGACGCTCTGCCCGGCGAAGGGGGTCCAGCCGCAGGGGGAGGCAATCCAGGATTCCTCGATGGTGCGCCGGTGCTTCATGTCCACCACGGTGAAGTCGGCGTCGAAGCCTGCCACCAGGCGCCCCTTGTTCAGCGCGCCGTAAACGCGGGCCGGGCCGTCCGCCATCAGATCGACGAGACGGGTCAGGCTGAGGCGGCCATTGTTCACGTGGTCCAGCATGATCGGCACCAGGGTCTGCACCCCGGTCAGCCCGGCGGCGGTCTGCGGCCAGGGCTTCTCCTTGTTGGCGCGGGAATGCGGCGCGTGGTCGGAGCCGATGCAGTCCACCCGGCCATCGGCCACCGCCGCCCAGGCCGCCGCCATGTGCCGCGCCTCGCGGATCGGCGGGTTCATCACCGCGTAGCCGCCAAGGCGGTCATAGGCCTCGTCGGTCTGCGACAGGTGGTTCACCAGCAGCTCGACCGTCGCGACGTCGCGGAAGTCGCGCAGGTAGTCCAGCTCCTCGGCGGTGGAAACGTGCAGGATGTGCGCCGGGCGGCCGGTCTCGCGGGCCAGCGCCATCAGGCGGCGGGTGCCGAGCAGCGCGCATTCCACATCGCGCCATTCGGCGTGCAGCTTGTGCGGGCCGCCGGCGGCATAGAGCGGCTTGCGCTCCTGCAACCGGTATTCGTCCTCCGAATGGTAGGCGATGCGGCGGCGGCCGGAGCGCATCACCCGCTCCAGCGAGGCATCATCCTCCACCAGCAGGTCGCCCGTACTGCTGCCGGCGAACACCTTGATCGCGCAAACATCGGGCTCCAGCTCCAGCTCGGCCAGCTGCGCGATGTTGCTTTTGCCGGCGCCGACATAGAAGCCGATGTCACACCACGCCTTGCCCTGGATATAGGCGCGCTTGTCCTCCAGCGCCTTCTGGCTGGTGATGGAGGGGGTGGTGTTCGGCATGTCGAAAACGGCGGTGATGCCGCCCAGGATGGCCGCCTTCGTGCCGGTGGGGATGGTTTCCACCGCCGGGTCGCCGGGGTCGCGCAGATGCACATGCGGGTCGATCAGGCCGGGCAGCACGTGCAGGCCCTTGCAGTCCACCACCTCCGGCGCTGTGGCCGTGCCGAGGTCACCGATGGCGGCGATGCGGCCGGCGCTGACGCCCACATCGGCCCGGGCCTCCCCCCAGGGGAGCACACAGGTCCCGCCACGCAGGATGAGGTCGAAGCTGGTCATGGCGGGCTTTCTCCAGGGGAACGGTTGCCTTCGTCTTTAGGCAGATTCGCCGCCGGGGGCGACCCCCGCGCGTGAAACTGCTACGCATCGCCGCACAAGGGCGGCCCCGGGAAAGTCTCCCGGGAAGCCGCCACGGGAAGGAGGAACCGCCATGAGCCTCACCGCCAAGCTGCGCGCCGCCCATGCCGCCGATTGGGAAGCGGCCGCCACCCACCGCTTCGTGCGGGAATTGTGCGCCGGCACCGTCCCCACCGCCGTGATGCGGCGCTACCTGGTGCAGGACTACCAGTTCCTCGACCGCTTCGTGGCGCTGCTCGGCGCCGCCATCGCCAGCGCCGACAGCTTTCCCGCCCGGCTGCGCCTGGCGCGCTTCCTGGCCATGATCACCAGCGACGAGAACACCTATTTCCAGCGCTGCTTCGACGCCCTCGGCGTGCCCGCCGCCGAGCGCCGCAACCCCGTCCTGACCGAAACCACCATCGGCTTCCAGGCGCTGATGAAGGAGGCGGCGGACAGCCGGTCCTATTCCCGCTGCATCGCCGTGCTGCTGGTGTTCGAGGGGCTCTACCTCGACTGGGCGGAGCGCCACACCGGCCCGCCGCCGCCCGAGTTCATCCATGCCGAATGGATCACCCTGCACCGCAACCCGTTCTTCCGCGACTTCGTGGGCTGGCTGCGGGCGGAGCTGGACCGCACCGGCCCGGCCGAGGAAGCCGCCTGCGGCGCGTTGTTCGGCCGGGCGGTGGCGCTGGAGCGGCGCTTCTTCGATGACCTGTATGCGTGAGGCCGCTTCGGCTGACCGCCGGGGGTGGACGCCGCTTCAGGGAGCCTCGCCCAGCAGCTCGACATAGCGGCGGGCCGAGCGGGCGATGATGGCCGGGCCATCCCGCATCACATCCTGGCCGGCGAAGGCGCCATAGATGCGGCGGTACCGCCAGGGTGCCAGCCGGGCGGCGATGCGCCGCACCTCCGCCGCGGAAAGCGGCATCATGTTTGGATAGCTCCACATAAAAGAAACGCGCCGCGCGCCCGGCGCGACCTGCACGATGTCGCCGGGAAGCAGGGCGCCCGCGCCATCCGCCGTGCTGGCCCAGTGCAGCACCGTGCCGCCCGGAAAATGCCCGCCGGCGCGAAGCAAGGTCACCCCCTGCGCGATTTCCAGCGTGTCGCCATCCCAAAGCCGGATGGCCGGCGAAGGGCGCATGATCCAGTCCCGGTCCGCCGCGTGCAGATGGATGGTGGCCCCGAAGGCAGCGGCCCAGTCCTGCATCGTGGTGTAGTAGTGGGGGTGCGAGATGGCGATGGCGGCGATCCCGCCCAGCCCGTGCACCAGCGCCTCCGTTGCCTCGTCGAGCAGCGCGACGCAGTCCCAAAGGATGTTCCCCAGCGGCGTGGTGAGCAGGAAGGCGCGCTGGTTGATGGCGAAGGCCGGCACGGTTTGCAGGCTGAACAGGCCCGCCTCGTGCTGTTGCCAGGCATTGCGGTGCCGTTTCCGCAGATCGTCCCGCGCGATCCAGGACTGGCCGGAGGCGGGGATGTATTGGCGCTCATCCTCGCAGACCGCGCAGGCGGCGGGCGGGGACGCGGCGTCGGCGTAGGAGGTGCCGCAGGCGGTGCACAGGAAGATCATGCCGGCTTGCTCCGCTTCGGTGGCTGGCGCTGGGCCGTTCCGCAGCGGGCCCGATGCTAGCACCGTCCCCGGCCGGGCAGAAAGGCCGCCGGCCGGGGGGGGATTTCCGGGGGCATGTGGCCCCCGGCGGCCCTCAGCGCCGCAGCAGCGCCTCAGCGATCTGCACGGCATTCAGCGCCGCGCCCTTCAGCAGCTGGTCGCCCACCACGAACAGGGCGACCGAGCGGCCGGACGGATCGCCGAGATCGGCGCGGATGCGGCCCACCAGCACGTCATCCTGGCCCGAAGCGTCGGAGGGCATCGGGAAGTAGTTGCGCTCCCGGTCGTCCACCAGCTTCACGCCTGGGGCGTTCTCGAAGGCGGCGCGGGCCTGTTCCGGTGTGACGGGTTCCTCGAACTCCACGGTCAGCGCCATGGCATGGGCGCGTAGCACGGGGACGCGGATGCAGGTGATGCCGATCGGCAGCTCCGGCATTCCCATGATGCGGCGCGTCTCGGCCACCACCTTCAGCTCCTCCCCGTTATAGCCGGTGACGGGGTCCATCTCCGCATTGTGGCTGAACAGGTTGAAGGCGTAGGGGTGCGGCAGGACCTTGGGCTCGAAGGCCTCGCCCCGCAGGGCGGCGGCGGTGGATTGGCGCAGCTCCTCCATGGCGGCGGCGCCGGCTCCGGACGCGGCCTGGTAGGTCGCCGCATGCAGGCGGCGGATGGCATGGCGGGCCTGCAACGGCGCCAGCGCCATGGTGGCGATGGCGGCGACGCAGTTTGGGTTGGCGACGATGCCGCGATGGCCCGCCATCGCCGCGCCGTTCACCTCGGGCACCACCAGCGGCACCTCGGCATCCATGCGGAAGGCGGAGGAATTGTCGACCACCACCGCGCCGGCCTTCACCGCTGCCGCGGCGAAGCGCTTGGAGATGCCGCTGCCGGCGGAGAACAGGGCGAGGTCCACGCCCTCGAAGCTGGCTTCCTCCAGCGCCTCGATCGTGAGGTCCTGTCCCTTGAAGCGCATGGTCTTACCGGCCGAGCGCGCGGAGGCCAGCAGCTTCAGGCGGGAAAGGGGGAAGTTTCGCCGCTCCAGGCAGTGCAGCAGCTCGACACCGACGGCGCCGGTGGCGCCAACAATGGCGACAACCGGATGGCTGGCCACCTGCTGGTGCGGCTGCGCGGCAACGGTGTCTTCGAGGGTGGGCATGGTGTCTCTCTCGCGTTTGAGGCCGGAGAGACGGGGCCTGTTGCAGCGCCCCGTCCGTCTCCGGCGGGGCCTTCTGGTGCTTTATGCCGTGGCAGTCACCGCGCACGCACCAGAGGACGCCCCGCCGGAGCGGTCGTCTTGGTAATGCGCTTGATAATGATGGTCGCGGACATGCCGGGTATCTGCGCCCGCGGCCGCGCCGCCGTCAAGCGGCGGCGCCCCCATTCGGCGGGCATCAGCGGCTGAACGGAACCGTTTCGCCGTTCCGGGCCTCGGCAGGCATGCAAAGGTCGGCCAGTGCCGGGGCGACCTCCTCCGGCTGGGTGACGGTGGAGGGGTCCTCGCCCGGCATGGCCTGGGCGCGCATCTTGGTGGCCACCACGCCCGGGTCGAACAGGTTCACCCGCAGCGGCGTGTTCTCCACCTCCAGGGCCCAGGTCTTCACCATGTGCTCCATGCCCGCCTTGGTGGCGCCATAGGGGCCCCAGAAGGGCTTCGGGCGCTGCACCCGGCCGGTGGTGACAAAGACGGCCCGCCCCGCGGGCGCCGCGCGCAGCGGCGGGTCGCAGGTGCGGATCAGCCGCCAGGTGGCGGTCATGTTGACGCCCACGAGCTGTGTCCAGTCGCGCGGCTGGATATGCGCGATGGGCGTCAGGCTGCCCAGCGCGCCGGCCACATGCGCCAGGATGTCGAGCCGGCCGAAGCGCTCCACCAGGGAAGGGCCGAAGCTGTCGATCTTGTCGGCTTCCTTGCCGGCCAGGTCGAAGGGCAGCAGCGTGGCGCTGCCGCCCGCCGCGCGGATGGCGTCGTCGGTTTCCTCGAGGCCGCCATGGGTGCGGGCGACCAGCACGCAATGGGCGCCGCGCCGGGCCAGTGCCACCGCCAGCGCAGCGCCGATGCCGCGGCTGGCGCCGGTGACCAGCGCAACCTGCCCCTTCAGGGGACGATCCAGTTCAGCCACGGCTTACTGCCCGTTCGCGGCGAGCAGGGCCGGCTCGCGCTCCGGATGGTCGGCCAGGTCGGTCAGCGGAATGGCGTAGTCGCCGGTGAAGCAGGCATCGCAATAGCCCGGGTTCCTGGCATCCCGGCCCGGACGGCCGAGGGCGCGATACATGCCGTCCAGCGAGATGAAGGCCAGGCTGTCGGCGCCGATGATGCGCGCCATTTCCTCGACATCGTGATTGGCGGCCAGCAGCTTGGCGCGTTCCGGCGTGTCGATGCCGTAGAAGCAGGGATGGGTGGTCGGCGGCGAGGAGATGCGCATGTGCACCTCCCGGGCGCCGGCCTGCCGCACCATCTCGACGATCTTCTTGGAGGTGGTGCCGCGCACGATGGAATCGTCCACCAGGATGACGCGCTTGCCCTCGATCATCGCCCGGTTGGCCGAGTGCTTGAGCTTCACGCCGAGGTGGCGGATCTGGTCGGTCGGCTCGATGAAGGTGCGGCCGACATAATGGTTGCGGATGATGCCCAGCTCGAACGGGATGCCAGACTCAGTGGCATAGCCCATCGCCGCCGGCACGCCGGAATCCGGCACCGGCACGATCACGTCGGCCTCGACCGGGCTTTCCTGCGCCAGCTCGGCGCCGATCCGCTTGCGCGTCTGGTAGACAGGCGTGCCCTCCACCACCGAATCCGGGCGGGCGAAGTAGACATATTCGAAGATGCAGAAGCGGCCCTGGCTGCGGCCGAAGGGCTGGATGCTGCGCAGCCCGTCATTGTTGATGATGACGACCTCGCCCGGCTCGATGTCGCGCACGAACTCGGCGCCGACGATGTCGAGGGCGCAGGTTTCGCTGGCCAGGACATAGGCGCCGTTTTCCGCGGGGCCGATGCGGCCCAGCACCAGCGGGCGGACGCCGAGCGGGTCGCGCGCGCCGATCAGCGCGCCATTGTGCAGCGCCACCAGGGAATAGGCGCCCTGCACCTGCTTCAGCGCGTCGATCAGCCGGTCCACCACGTTGGAATACAGGCTGATGGCGATGAGGTGGACGAACACCTCGGAATCGGTGGTGCTCTGGAACAGGCAGCCGCGCCGCACCAGGGTGCGCTTCAGCGTCCCCGCATTGGTGAGGTTGCCGTTATGGGCGACAGCAAGGCCGCCGAACTCGAAATCGGCATAAAGCGGCTGCACGTTGCGCAGGGCGGTCTCGCCCGTGGTGGCGTAGCGATTGTGGCCGACCGCGCAGCGGCCCTTGAGCTGCGCCATGACCTTGGCATCGCCGAAGATGTCCCCCACCAGGCCAAGACCGCGATGCTGGTGGAAGCTGCCGCGGTCATCCTCATGGCCGGACAGGGTGACGATGCCGGAAGCCTCCTGGCCACGATGCTGCAGCGCATGCAGGCCGAGCGCGGTCAGCGCCGCAGCGTCGGTCGCGTTCCAAACGCCGAAAACGCCGCATTCCTCATGGAAGCCGTCATCGTCGTGCGGATTGGTGGAGAACAGGGGCTGCATCGGCATCCTCTTTTCCGGCCACGGACCGGTCTGAACACGGTTTCGGCCAGGACCGGGTCGCACAGGCCAGATAACACAGCCGGTCCCGGGATGGGGCCGGAAAGGCGTCAGCCCCGCTCGGCGGCGGGGCTGTTTCAGCTGCGCTCCCGCGCGGGCGGGCGGAGCAGATCATCCATGACCGGCAGCCTGCCCTGCGGCAGGTCCGGAAGCCGGGGGCGATACTCCGGCGGCAGCTGCGCGACAAGCCATCCCGCGGCGCCGGCCACCACGGGCAGGCTGCGGGCATCGCGGACAGGCTCCGGCCAGCGCTCCACCGAAGGCAGCACGAGGCCGGCCAGGATATAAGCGAGCACGGCCAGAAAAGCACCCCGCGCGAGGCCGAACACCATGCCGAGCGCGCGGTCCAGACCCCCAAGCACCGAAGCCCGGACGCGGGCGGCGAACCAGGCGATCAGCAGCTTCAGCACGATCAGCGCCAGAAGGAAGCCGCCAGCCGCGGCGATCAGCTCCGCCAGCCAGGTGGGCTGGATGACGCCGGCCGCGAGGGGGCTCAGCACCGGCAAGAGGTAAAGGGCGGCGACCAGGGCGCCGATCCAGGCGCCGACGCCCAGAACCTCGCGCACCAGGCCACGGGAAAAGGCGATCAGGGCCGAAAGGGCCATCACCGCGAGGACAATGCCATCGACCCAGGTCATCGGCGCCAGCCTATAGCCAAGCCCGGGCAGCGAGTCACGCTTCCTCCGCGGCCTCCTCCTCCGGGGGCGCGTCCTTGGCCGGCTTGCGCGCCGCCGCGGCGGCGAGCGGCGCCACCAGATCGGCCAGATGGCCGATTTCCGCCAGGCGCAATCCTTCCGGCCCCTTGCCGGGAGGGCGGCCGCCGCGCGCCACGCGGCGGGGCAGGGTGGCGGCGGCGAAGCCGAGCTTGGCGGCTTCCCGCAGCCGCAGATCGGTTTGCGCCACCTGCCGGACCTCGCCCGACAGCCCGACCTCGCCGAAGAAGACGCGGTCCGGGTCGGTGGGCCGGTCGGTCGCGGCGGACACCAGCGCGGCGGCGACGGCGAGGTCGGCCGCCGGCTCGTTGATGCGCAGGCCGCCGGCGATGTTCAGGTACACGTCGTTCTGGCCGAGGCTGACGCGGCAGCGGCTTTCCAGCACCGCCATCAGCATGGCCAGCCGCCCCGAATCCCATCCCACCACCTGCCGGCGCGGCGAGCCGCCGGAGGCCGAGGGCGAAAGCAGCGCCTGGATCTCCACCAGCACCGGCCGGGTTCCCTCCATGCCGGCGAACACGGCGCTGCCGGAGATGTTGCCGCGCCGCTCGGCCAGGAACAGGGCGGAAGGGTTGGCCACCTCCATCAGCCCCTTGTCGGTCATCTCGAAGACGCCGATCTCGTCCGTGGCGCCGAAGCGGTTCTTCACCGCGCGCAGGATGCGGAACTGGTGGCCGCGATCCCCTTCGAAATACAGCGTGGCGTCCACCATGTGCTCCAGCACGCGCGGGCCGGCCAGCGTCCCCTCCTTGGTGACGTGGCCCACCAGCACCACGGCGAAGTTCCGGGTCTTGGCCAGCCGCGTCAGCTCGGCGGCGCAGGCGCGCACCTGGCTGACCGTGCCCGGCGCCGAATCGAGGCTGTCCAGCCACACCGTCTGGATCGAATCGATGATCACCAGTGTGCAGTCCTGCTCCTCCTCCAGGCTGGCCGCGATGTCGCGCAGGCTGGTGGAGGCGGCGAGGCCGAGCGGGCTGTCCGTCAGGCCGAGGCGAAGCGCCCGGAGGCGCACCTGGTCGATTGCTTCCTCGCCCGAGATGTAGAGGGTGCGCTTGCCCGCGCTGGCGATGCGCGCGGCGGCCTGCAGCAGGATGGTGGACTTGCCGATGCCGGGATCGCCGCCCACCAGCACCACGCTGCCGGGCACGAAGCCGCCGCCCAGCACCCGGTCCAGCTCCTCCAGCCCGGTGCGGGTGCGCGGGGGCGGCGCGGCGCGTCCCTTGAGCCCGACGAACTCGATGGCGCGGCCACCCCGCGACTTTCCGGCAGGGCCTGGGGCACGCGGGGCCTCCGGCTGTTCCTCGACAATGGTGTTCCATTCGCCGCAGCCATCGCAGCGGCCCTGCCAGCGGGAATGAACAGCACCGCAATTCTGGCAAACAAAGCGCGTGGAGGTTTTGGCCATGAGCCGGATTCTAGAACAAAACGCGCACGCAGGGTAGGCGACACCGTGTGGCGCGGCTGAAAGAAGGAAGGCCATCGGCCTGTCCATGCCACGGGGCCGGAAGCGTGCCACCAAGGCGCCAGCAGAACCCGAACTGCCTTCGGAAGGTCAGTCGCCTCCGCATGAGGGCAGGGAACCAGGGAAGGCCTAGCCTCCATGCTGCGGCGCAACGCGCGTCGAAGGATAGAATCAAGGCTTGGCGAACAGTGAAGCTCGCGCCATGCTTGAATCGAATGGGTGCTAATACATAGCAAGAGAAGAAGTTACATGACTGTTTTGTAATGATTTTTCAAAGGATGCTTATTCTGATACCTAAACTCTGACTTTCTCGTGATGAGAAGCCCCTTCAGTTTGAGAGCGTAAGAGGTAAGGTTCGGCGTACCTTTGGTTGTAGAGATGCAGGATTTGCACGTTTCAATTCTGGACCGTTCTCAATGGCAGATCTTGATGGCGGCGCCCTGCCGCCCTCCGGACAAGGGTACATGATGCTTGTCCTGCGCGGCGAGGCGGACCCACAAGCGCTTCTGCGGAAGCGGCCGTGATCAGCTCGGCCCGGAATGGCGTGGATGAAGGGCCGCGGCGCCGCGCCAGGGGCCTGCGCCTTTACCTGCTTGCGCTGGTAGGGGCGGTGCTGGTGCCGGCCCTGGCGGGCGGCATCGCCACGACCTGGCAGTTGTCGGAAGCGCAGCGGGAGCAGGTCGAGGAATCCCTGCGCACCTCCGCGAGCGCCATGGCCGTCGCGCTGGACCGCGAATTGGAGGCGCTGCTGGCCAGCGCCGCGGGCCTGGCGAGCTGGCCCGCCCTGCGCCGCAATGCCGCCATCGACTCGGAAATGATGGCCGATTTCTATGCCCATGCCGCCAGCGTGGCGGCAAGGTATGATGGCTGGGTGTCGGTGGCGCGCGCCGACGGGGGCCGCTTGCTGGACACGCGCCAAAGGCTGGGCAGTGATCTGCCGCCTGTCGCCGGACGGCTCTGGATCGACCAGGTCCTGACCAGCGGGCGCCCGGCGATCAGCGACATCTTTTTGCCGAATTCCGGCGAGCAGCCGCATCTCACGATTTTCGCGCCCGTCCAAAGGAACGGCGACAGGTCGGCTGGCGACCGGAATGACGGGCTGGTGGTGATGCTGGCCTTCAACTCCGTTCATCTGGCGGATGCCATGATCGGCATGCGTCCGGGCGAGATCTCGGGGCTGGTCCATGCGCTGGAAGGGCGGCTGATTGCCCGTTCCGTCGGCCGGGCGGCGGTCGGCCAGTCGGTTCCTCTTTGGGCCGCGACTGCCGTCGCCAGCGCTGAAAGCGGGCTGGTGCATGGCACCGCCTCGGACGGGCGGGAGCTGACCACGGCCTTCCAGCGGCTGGAGCGCCTGCCCTGGGCCGCCGTGGTGGGCATTCCATATGAGCGCTATGTCGCCGCCTGGCGCGCGCCGCTGACGCGCCTGTCCCTGGGGGGGCTGGCCCTCCTGCTCGCCGGGTTGATCCTGGCCCTGATCGTTTCGCGGCGCCTGCTGCAGCCGATCGGCAGTCTGGCCGCCGAAGCCGAGGCACTGGCGGCCGGCGGCCCCGCGCCGCAGCTCCACACGCCGGTCGGGGTGGCCGAGTTCGAGGCGCTGCGCCTGGGCCTGCACCGTTCCGCTGAACTGATCCGCAGCCGTGCCGTGGCGGAAGGGCGGGTGCAGGCGGCCGAGGCGGTGGCGCAGGCGCTGCGGGCCGAGCGCGACCGGGCGCGGCTGTATTTCGACGTGGCGGGGGTGGTGCTGCTGGTGCTGGGGCCGGATGGCCGGGTGCAGGGCATCAACCGGCGCGGCCTGGAGGTTCTGGGCCTGCGGCATGAGAACGAGGCGATCGGCCGCGACTGGGTGTCGGAGTTCCTGCCCCTGGCGGCCCGTCCCGCCACGCGCCTGATGTTCGAGCGGATCGCGACCGGGGGTGTCGACATGCTCCCCACGGTGCATGAAACCTCCGTCCTGCGGGCCGATGGCGAGCAGCGCCTGATCACCTGGCACAACGCCACGCTGCGCGATGCCGATGGGCGGCTGACGGTGATCGTCGCCTCGGGCGAGGATGTCACCGATTCCCGTGCCGCCGAGGAGCGGCAGGTGATGCTGATGCGGGAGGTGGATCACCGCGCCAAGAACGCCCTGGCCGTGGTGCAGTCCATCCTGCGCATGACCGAAACCCCCGACCCCGCTGATTTCGCGGCCACGGTGGAAGGCCGGGTCAGCGCCCTGGCGCGTGCTCACACGCTCCTTGCCTCCGAGAACTGGACCGGGAGCGACCTGCGCCTGCTGATCGAGGCGGAACTGGCGGGCTATGTCGGCGAAGGGCGCGTCAGCATCGGCGGCCCCAGGGTATGGCTGTCGCCGGAGGCGGTGCAGGCGGCCTCCATGGTGGCGCATGAGCTGACCACCAACGCCATCCGCCATGGGGCGCTGGCCGATCCTGGCGGCCGCGTTTCCGTGCATTGGGAGGCGACGCCGCAGCAGGGATTGCAGGTGGTCTGGACGGAACATGCCGCTCCGGGCCGGCCGGTCGCGCGTCCCGTGCGGCGCGGCTTCGGCCTGCGGATGGTGGACGCCACGGTCCGAAGCCAGTTCCGCGGGCGCATCACCTATGACTGGCAGCCGGATGGGCTGCAATGCACCATGACCATCGCCGCCGAGCGCCTGTCGCTGCGGGGGCCGATCAATGCGCAGCCCGCCCTGCCGCAGCCCGCGGCCCGCCCGGCCCTGCCACCCGCGGTGCGCCGCATCCTGCTGGCGGAAGACGAGCCGCTGGTGGCGATGGAGCTTGAGGCCCAGCTGCGCGGAATGGGCTTCACCGTGACCGGGCCGGCCGCGACGTTGCAGCAGGCGATGGATCTGGCGGCGTCCGATGGCGAGCTGCTGGCGGCGGTGCTGGATGTCAACCTGGCCGGCCAGGCGGTGTTTCCGGTGGCCGACCTGCTGGTGCGGCGTGGCGTGCCGGTGGTGTTCGCCACCGGTTACGGCAGCCTGCCCGGCGGCTGGGCGACCAGCGGTGGCCAGGGACGCACCGCGCTGCTGCGCAAGCCGCTGTCGCGCGGCGCCCTGGCAGCCGCGCTGCGCGAGCTGACCGGCCTGCCCGAAAGCGGCAGCGACGAAGCCGGCGGAACCGCCATGCTGCGGTTGCAGGAACGTGCCTGAGGGACGTGCCTGAGGAAGACGCCTGAGGCACCGGCTGCCTGGCCCGGCCGGCGGCCTGATCCTATTTCCGCAATTCCATCTGGATCGGGCCTTCGCGCTCGCCGCGGGCGAACTGATCCACCAGCGGGTTGCCGGTTTCGCCGAGCGCCGAGGCGGCGCCGGTCCAGACAATGCGCCCCTTGTGGATCATCGCCGCCTTGGTGCCGATGCGCCGGGCGCTGGCCATGTCATGGGTGATCGACACGGCTGTGGCGCCCAGGCGCTCCACCACATCGACGATCAGCCCGTCGATCACCGCGCCCATGATGGGGTCGAGGCCGGTGGTCGGCTCGTCGAAGAAGATGATGTCCGGCTCGGCGGCGATGGCGCGCGCCAGGCCCACACGCTTCTGCATGCCGCCCGACAGCTCATTGGGCGAAAGGTCGCCCACCGATGCGGCGAGGCCGACCTGGGCCAGCACCTCGGCCGCCTTGTCGCGCGCCTGGGCGCGGGTGATGCGCTTCTGCGCCAGGAGCTTGAAGCAGACATTCTCCCAGACGGGCAGGCTGTCGAACAACGCCGCGTTCTGGAACAGCATCCCGGTGCGGTCGAGCAGCGCCTCGCGGTCGCGCCGGCCCATGGCCAGCACGTTCCGGCCGTCGATCTCGATGGTGCCTGCGTCGGGCTGGATCAGCCCGAGGATGCACTTGATGGTGACCGACTTGCCGGAGCCGGAGCCGCCCAGGATCACCATCCCCTGGCCGGGCTGCACGTCCAGGTCGACGCCATCCAGCACCAGCTTGTCGCCGAAGCGCTTGGTGAGGCCGCGCAGGCGGATCTTGGGGTTGGTGGTGTGCATCAGCCGAAGAACATCGCCGTGACCACGTAGTCCAGCGCCAGGATCAGGATGGAGGAGGACACCACGGCCATGGTGGTGGCGGCGCCCACGCCCTGCGCGCCGCCCCGGCTGGTGTAGCCGCTCCAGCAGCCCATCAGCGTGATGACGAAGCCGAACACGGCGGCCTTCACCAGGCCGGAGAACACGTCCTCGAACTGGACGAAGTTGATCGTGTTGGTCAGGTAGCTGGCCGAGGAGAAGCCGAGCTGGGTGGTGCCGATCAGCCAGCCGCCCATGACGCCCAGGATATCGGCCACCACCACCAGCAGGGGCATGGCCAGCGTCCCGGCGGCCAGCCTCGGCGCCACCAGGTACTTCATCGGGTTGGTGGACAGGGTGGTCAGGGCGTCGATCTGGTCGGTGACGCGCATGGTGCCGATCTCGGCGGCGAAGGCGGCGCCGATGCGGCCGGCCACCATCAGTCCGGCCAGCACCGGCCCCAGCTCCCGCGTGATGGATAGCACCACCACGTTGGCGATCGCGCTCTCGGCGCCGAAGCGGGAAAAGCCGGAATAGGATTGCAGCGCCAGCACCATGCCGGTGAACACCGCCGTCAGCGCCACCACCGGCAGCGAGAAATAGGCGATCTCGACGAAGGCGCGGGCGAACATGCGCGGGTAGAAGGGCGGCCGCAGCAGATGCGACAGCGCTTCCGCGGCGAACAGGGTGAGGGCGCCGACCTGCCGGCAGGCCGCGAGCGCGGCCCCGCCGATCAGGGCCAGGAAAGACAGCGGATTGAGCAAATCAGTGATGCCGCATCATGCCGTGATGTAGCGCCGCGCGTAGCGGGCGCCGAGCGCCGTCAGGACTTCATAGCCGATGGTGCCCGCCAGCGCGGCCACGGCATCCGGCGTCTGCTCCGGGCCGATCAGCTCCACGCGATCGCCCACGGCGAGGTCAGGCACGTCGGTGACGTCGAGGGTGATCAGGTCCATGGATACGCGGCCCACCAGTTGCACGGTGCGGCCGGCGGCCACCGCGAGGCCCCGGCCGGACAGGGCGCGAAGGTAGCCATCGGCATAGCCGGCCGCAATGGTGGCGATCCGGCTGTCACGTTTCGCCATCCAGGTGGCGCCATAGCCCACCGTGGCGCCGGCCCGCACCTGGCGGATCTGCAGCACCGGCACGGACAGGCGGAGCACGCAGCGCATCGGGTTGGGATGCCCGGGTGTGGGGTTCAGCCCGTAAAGCGCGGCGCCAGGGCGGGCGAGGTCGGATTCGAAGGCCTCCCCGAGGAACAGACCAGAGGAATTGGCGAAGGAGCGCGGCACGCCCGGCAGCAT
The DNA here is from genome assembly GCF_008386565.1 of Teichococcus oryzae. GTDB lineage: Bacteria > Pseudomonadota > Alphaproteobacteria > Acetobacterales > Acetobacteraceae > Pseudoroseomonas > Pseudoroseomonas oryzae. The sequence continues at coordinate 209,074 of NZ_VUKA01000001.1, forward strand.
CGCCGCCATCTCGTTGAAGCGGCGCGCCTGCACGGCATTGAGCGGATGATCCGGCTCATCGGCGCAGGCGAGGTGGGTCATGACATGGCGGAGGCCGAGGGCGGACAGGTCGCCCGCCTCGCCCAGCTCGCGCGCATCGAGGCCGAGACGCTCCATGCCGGTGTCGATGTGCAGGATGGCGCCCCTTGTGCCGGCGGCGCGATGCGCGGCGAGGTCCTGCGGCGTGTTGATCACCGGCGTCAGCCCGGCGCCGCCATCCGCCCCGGGCGGAAAGCCGCCCAGCACGGCGATCATCGGCCCCTGACTGAGGGCGCGGCGAAGGGCGATGCCTTCCGAAAGCTGCGCCACGAAGAAGTTCCAGCAACTCGCGGACGCCAGCGCCTTGGCCACCGCGGCCGCGCCGAGGCCGTAGCCATCCGCCTTCACCACGCCGGCCACGGGGCCGCTCTGATGGCGCTCGCACAAATCGTGCCAATTGGCCACCAGGGCGCCGAGGTCGATCAGCAGCTCGCCGGCACGGCCCCCTTCCACCGGATCAATAGCCATCCGCCCCTCCGCCATGGGTGATGTCGAGGTCGCCGAAGCGGGTGAACTCGGCCTCGAAGAAGAGGGGGATGGTGCCGGTGGGGCCGTGGCGCTGCTTGGCGACGATCAGGTCAGCGCGGTTATAGGCCTTCTCCATCCGGTCCCGCCAGGAGGTGTGGGCGGCCTCGAACTTCTCCATGTTGTCGAAGGCGGTCTGCTTCGGCTCCTGCATCTTCAGGTAATAATCGTCGCGATAGACGAACATGACCATGTCGGCGTCCTGCTCGATGGAGCCGGATTCGCGCAGGTCGGAAAGCTGCGGGCGCTTGTCCTCGCGGTTCTCCACCTGGCGCGACAGCTGCGACAGCGCGATCACCGGCACCGCCAGCTCCTTGGCGATGGCCTTGAGCCCCTGGGTGATCTGGCTGATCTCCTGCACCCGGTTCTCCGGCCGCGATCCGGCGGCGGGGCGCATCAGCTGAAGATAGTCCACCACGATCAGGTCGAGGCCGCGCGTGCGCTTGATGCGCCGGCAGCGTGTGCGCAGCGCCGAGATGGTGATGGCCGGCGTGTCATCGATGAAGAGCGGCAGGCGGGCCAGCTCGCGGCTGACTTCCACGAAGCGGTCGAAGTCCCGCTGCTGGATCTCGCCGCGGCGGATGCGGTCGCCGGAAACCCGCGCTTCCTCGGACAACAGGCGGGTGGCGAGCTGGTCGGCGCTCATTTCCAGCGAGAAGATGGCGCAGCCGCCCTTCGGCACGGCGCCGGGGCCGTGCTCGTCCTCGGCCGCGCGCAGCAGAGACTTGGCGGCGCCGAAGGCCACCTTCGTGGCCAGCGCCGTCTTGCCCATGCCGGGGCGCCCGGCGAGGATCACGAGGTCCGAGGGATGCAGCCCGCCGGTCTTGGCATCGAGGTCCCGCAGGCCGGAAGGCAGGCCGGACACGCCGCCGCCGCTGCTGAAGGCCTTTTCCGCCAGGGACACGGCGTCGGTCAGCGCGCGGCCGAAGGTGACGAAGCCCCCCTCGCTGCCGCCATCCTTGGCCAGGTCGAACAACGCCTGCTCGGCGGCTTCCAGCTGTTCCTTGGCGTCCAGCTCGGCCTCGGCGCCGAAGGCACGGTTCACCACCGTTTCGCCAAGATCAATCAGCTGCCGGCGCAGCCAGGCGTCATGGATGACGCGGCCATATTCACCGGCATTGATGATGCCGACCATGGCCGACAGCAGCTGCGCCAGATAAGCGGAGCCGCCGACCTCAGCCAGGGCGCCGGAATGCTCGAACTCGGCGCGCAGCGTCACCGCATCGGCGAGTTGCCCGGCCTCGATTCGGCGCTGGATGGCGGCGAAGATGCGGCCATGCACGGCATCGGCGAAATGCTCGGCGGCGAGGAATTCCGAGACCCGCTCATAGGCCTTGTTGTTGGCGAGCAGGGCGCCCAGCAGCGCCTGCTCAGCCTGGGCATTGGAAGGGGGAAGACGCTGGGAAAGGCCGAGCATCCCCTCGCCGGGGGCGGACACGCTGTTCATGCCGCCATACTAGCCCCGCCCGTCGGGCAGGGGCGAGGCTCCGCCTGTGGATAGCGGGGATGAAAGCCGGGGTGTGTCCCCCGGGCCTCATCCAGGCGGCGGAAGGTGGCCGTGTGGCCGCATCAACGGCCCCGGTCAGCGCGGCCCGGCGGTTCAGCAACGGGAAAGGGCGCCCCGAGGGACGCCCTTTCCGCATTCAGATGAAGCCCCGGGCAGGCCGGGACAGGGGAAGGATCACTCTTCCGTGGCGGCGCCCAGGTCGGACAGCTCGGCGGCCAGCTCGGCCTCCAGGCTTTCCTCCTCGGCCTGCTGCTCGGCGCGCACATCTTCGCCGCGCGCCTGCTTCTCCGCTTCCTCCGGGGAGCGGGCGACGTTCACCTGCACCGGCAGCGACACTTCCGGATGCAGCTCGACCTTCACCGTGGTGATGCCCACGGTCTTGATCGGCTGCTCCAGCAGCACCTGGCTGCGGTTGATGGTGAGGCCGGCTTCCTTGCAGGCCTCGGCGATGTCGCGGCCCGAAACGGAGCCGTACAGGCCGCCCGACTCGCCGGCGGAGCGGATCAGAACGACGGTCAGGCCGTCCATGCGCTCCGCCACGCGCTCGGCTTCCTCGCGGCGCTTCAGGTTCTGGGCTTCCAGCTGGGCGCGCTCGCGCTCGAACCGGGCCAGGTTGTCCTTGTTGGCGCGGATCGCCTTGCCCTGGGGAAGCAGGAAGTTGCGAGCGTAGCCTGGGCGGACCTTCACCAGCTCGCCCATCTGGCCGAGCTTGTCGACCCGCTGCATCAGGATGACTTCGATCATCGGTGTAACCCCGATCTCACATGTTCGCGGGCGGGTTGCGTCGCCCGTATTGTTCGAGGAGACCGAGCGCCACGAGAACCAGGGCGCCCGGCAGGCTGAAGACGAGAATCAGGACATAGAACAGGATCAGCAGCGGCAGCCGGCCGGAAAAGCTGGCCAGTCTGCGGTGCATGGCGGCCAGCCCCTGCAGCAGCAGCGGCACCGACAGCACCAGGCAGAGCGACAGCGGCAGCAGCGACTCGCTGCCCGACATCAGCCACACAAGGCCCGCCAGGCCCGGCAGCGCCGGGTACCAGCGGGGCAGGTGCGATTGGCGCCAGGCGGGAGCCGGCGCCAGGGCCAGGCGCCGGCGCTGCAGGAAGGCCTGCGCCGCGGCGCTATTGGCCACCAGCGCGATCGCCAGCCACAAGGCCAGCGCCGCCGCCTGCAGGCGGACGATCTGGGTGACCACCGCTTCCGGCGCGTCGGTTCCCATCCGTTCCAGCCCCATCGCCACGGCCGCCCGCAGCACCGCCTCCAGCCCACCGGCATCGGCGGCCAGGAAGGCGGCCAGCAGGGTCAGGGCCGCCGGCCAAACGCCGAGCGCCGCCAAGGGCAGCCCGGTGCTGATGCGCGGCGGCTGTTCCTGCAAGCCGAGGAACAGCAGCAGCAGCACGGGCACGCCATAAAGGCCGAGCCACAACAGCGCCGTCAGCCATCCAGGCTGCGCCAGCAGTAGGGCCACGGTGCCGGTGCCGACGGCGATGCCGCCAGCCAGCTTGCCGAAGCCCAGCCCCGCCATGAACAGCGGCAGGGGCGACAGCCAGAACAGGCCGAGCCCGAAGGGCAGGCCACGGAAGGCCAACAGCGCCGCCAGCGCCGAAACGAGCCCGCCCGCGACGCCCGCCAGCAGGCGAGGGTCGTTGGTCAGGCCGTTCCGGGTTTGCGCCGCCGTCACCGATCCGTGTTCCTTGAAGTCCTGAAGATCCCGTCCGCCGCGCTCAGTCGTTGATGACGTAGGGCAGCAGGGCCAGGAAGCGGGCGCGCTTGATGGCGTTGGCCAGCTCGCGCTGCTTCTTCCCCGACACGGCGGTGATCCGGGAAGGGACGATCTTGCCGCGCTCGCTCAGGAAGCGGGAAAGCAGGCGCACATCCTTGTAGTCAATCTTCGGCGCGTTCGGGCCGGAGAACGGGCAGGACTTGCGGCGGCGGTAGAACGGCCGGCGGGCGCCCACGGCGGGGCGGCGGGCGGCGATGTTCACGTCGGTGTTGGTCTCGGACATGGTGGATTACTCCTCGCCGCCGGTGGTCTCGGCCTCGTCGCGCGGACGGGCACGGTATTCTTCACGGTCGTCGCTGCGCTCGCGGCGGCCCGACGAGAAGCGGCCGGCCGGCGGGCGCGGGCCACGGAAGGAACGGTCGCGCTCGCGGTCATCGCCACGCTTGGCCAGGATCGCCGACGGCGCCTCGGCGTCGATCGCCTCGACGCGGATCGTCATGTGGCGCAGCACGTCCTCGTTCAGGCCGAGCTGACGGGCGACTTCCTGCTCGGCGGCCGGCGGGCAGTCGAGGCCGAGGAGCATGTAGTGCCCCTTGCGGTTCTTCTTGATCCGGTAGGCCAGGCCACGCAGGCCCCAGTATTCGCGCTTCTTGATCTCGCCACCGGCTTCGGTGACGACGGAGGCGATCTGGTCGGTGATGGTTTCGACCTGCGCCTGCGTCAGGTCGTTACGTGCGATGAGCACGGTCTCGTACAACGGCATGGGATCTCCCTTTGGCTGTCTCAGCCCAAGGCTCGTCCGGCCCATGCCGGGGAGCGCAAACAGGCATAGCCGGGCACGATGCCTCACGCGCCCGGCAGGGGAGCGCGGCCTTAATCATGAATCCCCCCACCATGCAAGGAAAAGCAGGCTCACGCGGACGTCAGAAATGTTGACAGGGAGGAAAGGCGCCGTTACCCCGCCGCCTTTCCATTGGAACGCCTTTGCGGCCGCGACGCGCCGCCTGCTCAGGGAAGCCAGCAGAAGCCATGCCGATCGCCTTTGTGTTCCCCGGCCAGGGCAGCCAGGCTGTCGGCATGGGCCGCGACCTTGCCGGAGCCTTCGCCCCGGCCCGCGAAGTCTTTGAGGCCGTCGACGAGACGCTGAAGCAGAACCTGTCCCGCCTGATGTTCGAGGGGCCGGCGGAGGAGCTGACGCTGACCGCCAATGCCCAGCCGGCGCTGATGGCGGTTTCGCTGGCCGTGCTGCGGGTGCTCGAGCAGGAAGGCGGCCTTGACCTGAAAACCCGCGTGGCGCTGGTTGCCGGGCATAGCCTTGGCGAATACAGCGCCCTGGCCGCCGCCCAGACCTTTGACGTCCCGACCGCGGCGCGGCTGCTGCGGCTGCGCGGCGAGGCGATGCAGAAGGCGGTGCCGGCCGGCATGGGCGCCATGGCCGCGCTTCTCGGCGCCGAGATGGACCAGGCGCGCGCGATCTGCGAGCGCGCCGCCACGGGCCCCGAGGGCGAGACCGAGGTGGTGGAAGCCGCCAACGACAATGGCGGCGGGCAGGTGGTGATTTCCGGCCATCGCGCGGCGGTGGAGCGTGCCGTGGCGCTGGCCAAGGAAGCCGGCATCAAGCGCGCCATGCTGTTGCCGGTGTCCGCGCCCTTCCATTCCGCGCTGATGGCGCCCGCCGCCGATGCCATGAGCGAGGCCCTGGCGCTGGCCGAGCTGCGCCCGCCCCTGGTGCCCGTGGTGGCCAACGTGTCCGCCGCCAAGGCCACCGATCCGGCGGAGATCCGCGAGTTGCTGGTGCAGCAGGTGACCGGCACGGTGCGCTGGCGCGAATGCGTCGGCACCATGCTGGAGCTGGGCTGCGACCGCTTCGTGGAGATCGGCTCGGGCAAGGTGCTGAGCGGCCTGATGAAGCGGCTAGCGCCGGATGCGCAGGCGCAGTCGGTCGGCACGCCGGCCGACATCGAAGCCTTCCTGAAATCCCTCTGAACATCCTTTGAGCGGAGCCCGCCCCATGTTCGCACTGGACGGCAAGGTCGCCCTGGTTACCGGCGCCACGGGCGGCATCGGCGCCGAGATCGCCCGCGTGCTGCATCGCCAGGGCGCCAGGGTGGCGCTGTCCGGCACGCGGCGCGAGGTGCTGGAGGCGCTGGCCGGGGAGCTGGGGGACGGCGCGCTGGTGGCGCCGGCCAACCTGTCCGACCCCGCGGCCCCGCAGGCGCTGGTGGATCAGGTGGAGGCGGGACTCGGCCGGCTCGACATCCTGGTCAACAATGCCGGCTTCACCCGCGACGGCCTCGCCATGCGGATGAGCGACAAGGATTTCAGCGACGTGATCGAGGTCGACCTCGCCGCGCCGTTCCGCCTGGCGCGCGCCGCCATGCGCGGCATGATGAAGCGCCGGGCGGGGCGGATCATCTCGATCGCCTCCATTGTCGGCACCACCGGCAATCCGGGGCAGGCGAATTACGCCGCGGCCAAGGCCGGGCTGGTCGGCATGAGCAAGTCCCTGGCGCAGGAGCTGGCGTCCCGCGGGATCACGGTGAACGTGGTGGCGCCGGGCTTCATCGAGACGCCGATGACCGATGCGCTGAACGAGGCGCAGAAGGCCCGGCTGATGGAACGCATCCCCCTGGGGCGGATGGGCTCGCCGGCCGACATCGCCGCCGCCGTCGCCTACCTGTCCTCCGAGGAGGCGGGGTGGGTCACCGGCGCAACACTTCACGTCAATGGCGGAATGGCCATGACCTGAAACGGCTGGCCGGGGTTCTCTGTTCCCCGGATGGCTTCCATGTTAATGGCCGCGCTGGCCGAGGGCGGGGATGGTCTCCACCCGGAAGCGCGGCAATGTCTGCAAGCAGGAGAGACTCGGTCGATGAGCGATACCGCCGAGAAGGTGAAGAAGATCGTTGTCGAGCACCTCGGTGTCGAGGAAGCCAAGGTCACGTCCGAGGCGTCCTTCATTGACGACCTGGGTGCGGACAGCCTCGACACCGTGGAACTGGTGATGGCCTTCGAGGAAGCGTTCGGCGTGGAAATCCCGGACGATGCCGCGGAAAAGATCACGACCGTCAAGGACGCGATCGACTACATCGAGGCGCAGAAGGCCGCCTGAAGGCCTTCCTGGCGCCGCCGAGCCATTGAAGAATCAGGGGGTAGACGCGTGTTCGGATCTCTGACGACGCCGCGCCGCGTCGTCGTCACCGGGATGGGCATCGCTTGCCCGCTCGGCGTCGGCGTCGCGAATGTGTGGCAGCGGATGCTGGCCAGCGAGAGCGGCATCGGACCGATCAATCTGTTCGATGCCAAGGACCTGCCGGCGCGTATCGCCGGCGAGGTGCCGACCGGCCCGAAGGCCGAGGGGAAGCTCGATCTCAACGAGTGGATCCCGGTCAAGGACCAGAAGAAGATGGACCGCTTCATCCAGCTCGCCATGGTGGCGGCGACGGAAGCGGTCGAGGATTCCGGCTGGGTTCCGGAGTCGGAGGATGATCGCAACGCCACTGGCGTGATGATCGGCTCCGGCATCGGTGGCCTGCCGACGATCTCCGAGAACGCGCAGCTGGTCGGAGCGGGCAAGGCGCGGCGGTTGTCGCCCTTCTTCATCCCCTCGGCGCTGATCAACCTGGCTTCCGGCCATGTTTCCATCAAATACGGCTTCAAGGGCCCGAACCATTCGGTGGTCACGGCCTGCGCCACCGGCGTGCACGCGCTGGGCGACGCGGCGCGGCTGATCGCCCTGGGCGATGCCGACGTCATGGTCGCGGGCGGCACCGAGGCCGCGATCTCCGACATCGGCATGGCCGGCTTCTGCGCCGCGCGTGCCCTGTCCACCGGCTTCAATGACCGTCCGCAGGAAGCTTCCCGGCCCTGGGACAAGGAGCGCGACGGCTTCGTCATGGGCGAAGGCGCCGGCATCATGGTGCTGGAGGAACTGGAACACGCGAAGAAGCGTGGTGCCAAGATTTATGCCGAGATCATCGGCTATGGCATGTCCGGCGACGCCTACCATATCACCGCCCCGGCCGAGAACCATGACGGCGCCTACCGCGCCATGAAGGCTGCCTTCAAGAACTCCGGCGTCACTCCGGATCAGGTCCAGTATGTCAACGCGCACGGCACCTCGACGCCGATGGGCGATGACCTGGAGCTGGAAGCGGTGGAGAAGATGTTTGGCGAGTTCGGCAAGCAGCTCGCCATGTCGTCCACCAAGTCGGCGATCGGCCATCTGCTCGGCGCCGCCGGGGCGGTGGAGGGCGTGTTCTCCATCCTGGCGATCCGCGACCGTGTGGCCCCGCCGACGCTGAACCTGCACGAGCCTTCCCGGGAAAGCGTGATCGACCGGGTGGCGCTGCAACCGCAGGAGCGGCCGATCGAGGTGGCGCTGTCCAACAGCTTCGGCTTCGGCGGCACCAACGCCTCGATCCTATTCCGCCGGGCGCCCTGAAGGGGCGGGCCGGCGCGGTCCGGCCGCGTGCCGTGACCTGACCGCCGGCCGGCTCCGGCGAATCTGACTTCGGGCGGGGGGCGGCAGAACGCCCCTCCCACCCCATCTTGGCGACGGCCATGCCCTGTTGTGGCCGGCCTGCAAGGATGGGGCGCTGCGCCGCCCTGCAAAGGACGAGGCGACATGCGCAAATTCCTTCTGGGAGTGTTGGTGGTTCTGGTGCTGGCTGGCGGCGGTGCCGCGTGGTTCGCCCGGGAAGCCTGGCTCAGCCCCGGTCCTTTGCAGGCCGACACGGCCATCGTCATACCACGCGGCAGCGGCGCCCAGGCGATCGGCACCCTGTTGGCCGAACGGGGTGCCATCCGCGACCCCCGCATCTTCGCAGCAGCCGTCTGGGCGACGCGCGATGATGGCCCGCTGCGTGCCGGCGAGTATCTGTTTCCCGCCCGCGCCTCGCTGGAAGCCGTGCTGGATGTGCTGCGCAAGGCGCGCCCGGTGCAGCGCCGCGTCACCCTGCCGGAAGGGCTGACGGCCCGGCAGATGGCGGCCATCCTGCAACAGGCCGAGGGCCTGACGGGCGACATCCCGGCCGTGGGCGAGGGCACGCTGCTGCCGGAAACCTACAGCTTCTCCCATGGTGATTCCCGCGCTGGCCTGGTGCGCCGCGCCGAGGCCGCCATGCATGCGGCGCTGGAGCGGCTCTGGGCGGAGCGTGCCCCGAACCTGCCCCTGGACACCCCGCGCGAGGCGCTGATCCTGGCTTCCATCGTGGAGCGGGAAACCGGGCAGAAGGAGGAGCGGCCCCGCGTCGCGGCGGTTTTCATCAACCGGCTGCGCCAGGGCATGCCGCTGCAATCGGATCCCACCGTGGCCTATGCCGCCGCCGATGGCGGCGTGCTGGACCGGCCGCTGAGCCGCGCCGACCTGGAGCGTGACCATCCTTTCAACACCTACCGCAACCGCGGCCTGCCGCCGGGGCCGATCGCCAGCCCTGGCATGGAGGCGCTGCGCGCGGTGCTGAAGCCGATGCAAACGGATGAACTGTATTTCGTTGCCGATGGCACCGGCGGCCATGCTTTTGCCCGGACCTTGCAGGAACATAATCGCAATGTGGCGAAGTGGCGGGCGATCGAGCGGCAGCGCGGCGCCCGGTAAGGTCCGGCTGCCAGCCGTTCAGGGCGCCGTTATCGGCTTGGCCGGCAGCCGCGCCGCCACCGCCGCCCGCAGCCCGAGCGGCACCATCCCGGCGATCCGCGCCATGGCATAGGTCGGCCAGGGATAGGCGATGCGCGTGCGCCCGGCGCGCAGGCCGGCCAGGGTGCGGCGCGCCGCGTCCTCCGGCTCCAGCATGAAGGGCATGGGGAAGCCGTTCACCGCCGTCATCGGTGTGCGGACATAGCCGGGGCAGACGGCATGGATACGCAGGCCGCGGGCCCGTTCCGTGGCATCCGTGGCTTCCGCCCAGCGCTGCACGGCGGATTTGCTGGCGCAATAGGCGGCTGCCCCCGGCGCCGCGACAAAGGCCGCGACCGAGGCGATCACCGCCATCCTGCCGCGCACCCCATCCGGCCCGGCGGGCTGCGCGGCCATCCGGTCCAGCGCCGGCAAGGCGGTGTTCAGCACGCCCGAGACGTTGGTGTCGAAGATCGCCCGCACCTGCGCCGCCGGCTCCGACATGCCGCCCGTGCCGCCGGAGATGCCGGCATTAGCCACCAGCAGGTCCAGCCGTTCCATGCCGCCGATCCAGTTGGCGCAGGCGGCGCCATCCCGCACATCCAGAACAACTTCCCGCACCACGGCGCCCCGGGCCCGGCAGGCGGCAGCGGATTCTCCGAGTCGTCCAGGATTGCGGGCAGCGAGGTGCAGCGTGGCGCCCGGCCGGGCGCAGGCCAGCGCCAGGGCCCGCCCCAGGCCGGAGGAGGCCCCGGTGATGGCAACAACATTCCAGGGCGGAACCGCGTCGGTCATGGCTTGCATCCTGCGCCAGGGGGGGAGAGAAGGCCCGGCATGGCTCTTTCCTCGATGACCGGCTTCGCTCGCGATGCGGGCGCCCTGCCGGACGGCACCGGTTTCGTGTGGGAACTGCGCAGCGTCAACGGGCGCGGCCTGGATCTGCGCCTGCGCCTGCCTCCCGGCCTGGACGCGCTGGAGGCGAAGCTGCGCGAGGCCGCCACGGCGCGGTTCCGGCGCGGCAACATTTCCGCCACCCTGACGCTGAAGCGGGAAGACCGCGCGCCGCGCCTCACCCCCGATCTGGCGGCGCTGGATCAGGCCATCGCGCTCGCGCTTTCGGTCGCGGCCCGCATCCCCGGCTGCCCGCCGCCGCGCGCCGAGGCGGTGCTGGCCCTGCCCGGCGTGCTGCGCGCCGAGGCGCCGGAGCCGCAGGAGGAGGCCGACATGCTGCGCCATGCCGCGCTGGCGGCCGGCTTCGAGCGATGCCTGCTGGCCCTGGCCGCTTCCCGCGGGGCGGAGGGGGAGAAGCTGGCCGGCATCCTCGGCGCGCTGCTGGACGAGATCGCGGCCCTGCGCGTGGCCGCCATGGCCGAGGCCGCCAGCCAGCCCGCCGCGCACCGCGCGCGCCTGTCCGCCGCCCTGGCCGAGCTGCTGGATGGCGAGAAGCGGGTGCCTGAGGATCGCCTGGCCGTCGAGGTGGCGCTGCTGGCGCAGAAATCAGACGTGCGGGAAGAGCTGGACCGGCTCGGCGCGCATGTCGAGGCGGCGCGCGCCCTGCTGGCGGAAGGGGGGGCGGTGGGCCGCCGGCTGGAATTCCTGGCCCAGGAATTCGGCCGCGAATCGAACACGCTGGGGGCCAAGTCGGCATCATTGGCGCTGACCGGGCTTTCCCTGGATCTCAAGGCGGCCGTTGAGCGGCTGCGCGAACAGGCGGCGAACCTCGAATGAACCGGATCTCGCGACGCGGCATCTGCCTCGTGCTCTCGGCGCCCTCGGGAGCCGGGAAATCCTCGGTCAGCCGCGCCCTGCTGGAATGCGAGCCGGAGCTGCGCCTTTCGGTCAGCGCCACCACCCGCGCGCCTCGGCCGGGGGAGCAGGAAGGGGTGCATTATTTCTTCCGCTCGCCGGAGCAGTTCGCCGCCATGGTGGCGGAAGGCGGGATGCTGGAGCACGCGAACGTCTTCGGCCGCCATTACGGCACGCCGCGCGCGCCGGTGGAGGAAGCCCTGGCCGCCGGGCGCGACGTGCTGTTCGACATCGACTGGCAGGGGCACCTGCTGCTGCGCGCCGCCCTGCCGGGAGATGTGGTCAGCGTGTTCCTGCTGCCGCCGAGCCTGGAGGAGCTGGAACGCCGCCTGCACGGGCGGGGGCAGGACTCCGCCGAGGAGATCGCCCGCCGCATGCAGGCTTCCCATGACGAGATCAGCCACTGGGGCGATTTCGACCATGTTCTGGTGAACCGCGATTTCCACCAGACGGTGGCGGAGGTGCGCGCCATCATCCGCGCCGCGCGCAGCACGCGCCTCCGGCAGCCCTGGCTGCCCGGCTTCGTCGACACCCTGCTGCGGCACTGAGAACCGTGGCCGGCCCGTTCCGGCTACCGGCCACGGAGGCATGGCCATGACCACCCTGCTGAATGTCGTGGCGCCGATCTTCACGCTGATCGCGATCGGCTACGTGTCGGCATGGCGCAAATGGCTGTCGGAGGAAGCGCTGAAGGGGATGACCTCCTTCGTGTTCGCCCTGGCCATGCCCTGCCTCCTGTTCTCCGGCGCGATCACGCCGCATCCGAATGGGGGGGCGACGGCCTTCGCGTTCTTTTCCGGCTGTCTCCTCAGCTATGGGCTGGCGCTGCTGCTTTCGCGCTCCATGCTCGGGATGCGGCTGTCGGAGGGCGGCACCTTCGCGCTGAATGCCGCCTTCGGAAACACGGCGATGATCGGCATTCCGCTGGTGCTGGCCGCCTATGGCCAGGCGGGGCTGGCGCAGATACTGGCCATTGTCGGATTGCATTCCCTTATCCTTCTGCCGCTCGGCACCGTCGTCGCGGAGATCGCGCATTCCTCGCACAAGCCGGTGCCGCTGATCCTGAAGGCCACCTTCCTGTCGGTGCTGAGGAACCCGATCGTCATGGCCGTGCTGGCAGGGCTGCTTGTGCATCAATCCGGCCTTCCGGTGCCGGAGGTGGCGCGACGCTTCCTCAACATCACGGGAATGGCCGGGCCGCCGGTGGCGCTGTTCTGCCTGGGAGCCAGCCTGATCCATTTCGATGCGCGGCGCGACTGGCCCTCGGCGCTGCTTTGCACCACGCTGAAGCTGTTGCTGTTTCCCGCGCTGGTCTGGCTGATCGGCCGGGCGATCGGCCTGCCGCACCTGGCGCTGTCGGTCGCGGTGCTGGCGGCCGGCATGCCGACCGGCGCCAACGCCTTCTTCCTGGCCCGCCGCTACGCTTCGGGGGCGGATCGCTCCGGCGCCACGGTGCTGCTCTCCACCATCCTGTCGCTGGCAACATTGGCGGCGCTGCTGGCGATGCTGCCGGGCGACGCCTCGGTCAATGCAGGTTGAACTGGCCCTCGGCGTAGCGGAACTCCGCGGGGCGGGTCAGGGCACTGGACGCCACGCGCACCGAATGCAGCGGCCCCTCGATCTCGCGCTGCCAGAAGGCCAGGAAGCGGTGCAACTCTGGAAAGCCGGGCGCGTGATCCACCTTCTGCCAGACGAAGCTCTGCAACAGGCCCGGATGATCGGGCAGGTGGTAAAGGATCTCGGCGGTGGTCAGCCGCCAGTCGGGGATACGCACGATACCCTCGATGTCACGCAGCAGCATGGATTCCTGCTCCCATCTGGCTGAGGCGGCATTTGGCCGCCGGTCATCCCCCGTCCGGGAGCGTCAGCATGGCATGGGGAAGGGCACTGAGGGCAACAAAAAACTTGTTATTTTCAAAGCGTTGGCACTCTCCTCCAAAGAGTGCTGCTTGCCGCTTGACGGAAAATCCAGAGCGTCCTAGATCGTGAGCACTCGCCGGGAGTGAGTGCTAACAGGCTCATCCACCCGGATGAGGCAACCATCGCTGAATGCGCCGATAGGGCGTCAGGAGAAGGTCAATGAAGTTTCGTCCTCTGCATGACCGCGTCGTGGTCCGCCGGCTGACCGCCGAGGAAAAGACCGCGGGCGGCATCATCATCCCCGACACCGCGAAGGAAAAGCCGATGGAAGGCGAGATCGTCGCCGTCGGTTCCGGCGCGCGCAACGAGAAGGGTGACGTCGTCGCCCTCGACGTGAAGGTCGGTGACCGCGTCCTGTTCGGCAAGTGGTCGGGCACCGAAGTGAAGATCAGCGGCGAAGAGCTCCTGATCATGAAGGAATCCGACCTGATGGGCGTGATCGCGGCCTGATCGCCTGCGGACCCCATTTTCTTCCAACAGTTTTTGACGAGGTAGAGAACGATGGCTGCTAAGGACGTTAAGTTCGGCGCCAATGCCCGCGAGCGCATGCTGCGTGGCGTGGACATCCTGGCCGACGCCGTGAAGGTGACGCTGGGCCCGAAGGGCCGCAACGTCGTGATCGACAAGTCCTTCGGCGCGCCCCGCATCACCAAGGACGGTGTGACGGTCGCCAAGGAAATCGAGCTGTCCGACAAGTTCGAGAACATGGGCGCGCAGATGGTGCGCGAAGTGGCCTCGAAGCAGAACGATCTGGCCGGCGACGGCACCACCACCGCGACCGTGCTGGCCCAGGCCATCGTGCGCGAGGGTGCCAAGGCCGTGGCCGCCGGCATGAACCCGATGGACCTGAAGCGCGGCGTCGACAAGGCCGTGGCCAAGATCGTTGACGAGCTGCAGGCCCGCACCCGCAAGATCACCACCTCCGGCGAAGTGGCCCAGGTCGGCACGCTGTCCGCCAATGGCGAGTCCGAGATCGGCTCCATGATCGCGGAAGCGATGGAGAAGGTCGGCAATGAGGGCGTGATCACGGTCGAGGAAGCCAAGGGCATCCAGACCGAGCTCGACGTCGTCGAGGGCATGCAGTTCGACCGCGGCTACGTCTCCCCGTATTTCATCACGAATGCGGAGAAGATGATCGCCGAGCTCGAGAACCCCTACATCCTGATCCACGAGAAGAAGCTGTCCCAGCTGCAGCCGATGCTGCCGCTGCTGGAGACGGTTGTTCAGTCGGGCCGCCCGCTGATCATCGTGGCCGAGGACGTGGAAGGCGAGGCGCTGGCCACCCTGGTGGTCAACAAGCTGCGCGGTGGCCTGAAGATCGCCGCCGTGAAGGCCCCGGGCTTCGGTGACCGCCGCAAGGCGATGCTGGAAGACATCGCGATCCTGACCGGCGGTCAGGTCATCAGCGAGGATCTCGGCATCAAGCTCGAGACCGTGACCCTCCAGATGCTGGGCCAGGCGAAGACCGTCCGCATCGAGAAGGAGAACACCACGATCGTCGACGGCGCCGGCTCCAAGGAGGACATCCAGGGCCGCGTGGAGCAGATCAAGGCGCAGATCGAGGAGACCACCTCGGACTACGACCGCGAGAAGCTGCAGGAGCGCCTGGCGAAGCTGGCCGGCGGCGTGGCCGTCATCCGCGTCGGTGGCTCCACCGAGGTCGAGGTGAAGGAGCGCAAGGACCGCGTCGACGACGCGCTGCACGCGACCCGCGCCGCGGTCGAGGAAGGCATCGTCCCCGGTGGTGGCGTGGCCCTGCTGCGCGCCTCGCTGACGCTGGCCGACCTCAAGGGCCTGAACAACGACGAGCAGGTCGGCATCGAGATCGTCCGCCGCGCCATCCAGGTGCCGCTGAAGCAGATCGCCGAGAACGCCGGCAAGGACGGCGCCGTGGTGGCCGGTGAGGTCCTGCGCGACGACACCTACGAGTATGGCTATGACGCCCAGCTCGACGGCTACAAGAACCTGGTCGAGGCCGGCATCATCGACCCGACCAAGGTTGTCCGCACCGCCCTGCAGGACGCGGCCTCCATCGCGTCCCTGCTGATCACCACCGAGGCGATGATCGCCGAGAAGCCCTCCAAGCCGTCGGCTCCGGCCGGTGGCCCGGGTGGCATGGGCGGCATGGGCGGCGACATGGACTTCTGATCCATACGGATCAGAACGCCGGAACAAGAGGGGGCGGCCCGCAGGGGCCGCCCCTTTTCCGTTCGGCATGCCCCGCATCGTTGTCGTTGACAGTTCGTTAACGATCTGCCCCACTTGTCGGGCCAACCGCTTCCGTCGCCTTGCCGTGCCTCCGGAGACCCGGGCGCCAACAAGCCGTTCCGGGAACCGGGCTGGATCGGCCGGAGGCGATCCTGTCTCCGCCTACGCGAAGGAGGAGCGCATCGCATGGCGATTGGCACCGTGAAGTGGTTCAACGCGACCAAAGGCTTCGGTTTCATCGTGCCGCAGGATGGCGGCAAGGATGTGTTCGTGCACATCACCGCCGTGCAGAAGGCGGGCCTGTCCGGGCTGAATGAAAACCAGAAGATCAGCTATGATGTGGCGATGGAGCGCGGAAAGGCCGCGGCGATCAACCTCAAGCCGCTTTAAGCTGCGGGCGCCCGTCCTGAATGTCCTGGCGGCCCGCCCGTCAGGCGGCGGGCGCCGCTATCAGGCTTCGCTTTCCCAGCCGATGGCGCGCCGCAGGAAGGCGGCGCCCAGCGCGGCGAAGCCGGCGATCTCCCCATTGTCCTTGCCATAGCCGTGGCCGCCGGCCGCCGGCTCATGGAACAGGGCGGGGTAGCCCAAGGCCTGCAGCTTCGCCGCCATCTTGCGGGCATGACCCGGATGCACCCGGTCATCCCGCCGCGTGGTGGCGATCAGGATCGGCGGATAGGGCTTTCCTTCCGCCGCCTGATGATAGGCCGAGAAGTCACGGATGAAGGCCCAGTCTTCGGGCTTATCCGGGTCGCCATATTCCGCGATCCAGCTCGCCCCCGCCAGAAGCTTCGTGTAGCGCCGCATGTCGATCAGCGGGATGGTGCAGAACAGGGCGCCGAACCGCTCCGGATAGCGGGTCAGCATGTTGGCGATCAGCAAGCCGCCATTGGAGCCGCCTTCCGCCGCGATCCGCCCCGGCACCGTGACGCCGCGCCGTACCAGGTCGGCGGCCACGGCGGCGAAATCATCATGCGACAGGCGCTTGCGCTCGCGCCGCCCGGCCTCGTGCCAAGCCGTGCCGAATTCGCCGCCGCCACGGATGTTGGCGATGACGCCCGTGCCGCCGCGGGCGAGCCAGAGCTGCCCGATCGTGCCGCGGTAGCTCGGCAGCATGGAAACCTGGAAGCCGCCATAGCCGGTCAGGTGCACGGGGGCATCGCCCGTTTCGCCGGTCGGGCCAACCTGCACATAGGGGATGCGCTCCCCGTCGCTCGACACCGCCTCATGCCGGGTCACCACCAGCCCGTTGGCGTCGAACACCGGGGAGGAACGCTTCAGCACCAGCGGCGCTGAGGGCGCGGGGTCCAGCCGAAGCAACTCGGGCGGGGTGACAGGGTCCTGCGCCAGGGCAAGCAGCGTGCCATCGGATTCTTCTTCCCGCTCATCCAGCGGCCACAGGCTGACTACCCCGATGGCGGGCAGGCCGCCGACCGGCGTTTCCATCCAATCATCCGGCCCGGGCGTGAAGGCGGTGAAGACCGGCCGCATCTCGTCCAGCACGGACAGGATCAGGCGCCCCTTGCACCAGAAGAAGTTCTGGATCGCGCGGCGCGGCGCGGGACGCGCCAGGACCTGCCACCGGGCCGTTCCCGCCAGCAACGCGGCCAGCGAGGTGCCGAGCAGCGTGTCGGG
Source organism: Teichococcus oryzae (assembly GCF_008386565.1). GTDB lineage: Bacteria > Pseudomonadota > Alphaproteobacteria > Acetobacterales > Acetobacteraceae > Pseudoroseomonas > Pseudoroseomonas oryzae. The sequence continues at coordinate 226,090 of NZ_VUKA01000001.1, forward strand.
CGGGTGGGTGACGCCGTCCAGCGTCCAGGGGGTGCGCGGCAAGGCGACGATCCAGCCCTTCTGCCAGGATGCGCGCGCATCGCTCGGCAGGGGCAGGCGGTGCCGCGCGCCTTCCCAGTCGCCCAGATGGATGGCGGTGTCGAAGAAGCCAAGCTGTTCGGTGAAGACCAGCGTTTCCTGGCCGTTTTCGCGGTCCACGCCGCCCCAAGCGCCCATGCTGGAGGCGGCGGCCTCGAACAGGATCGGGGCGGCCAGCGGATCGGCGCCGCGCCGCCAAAGGCGGATGGCGCGCGGATAGCCCGACTGGGACGCGGCCGGAGCGCCATCGCCCGCCAGGCCAAGCGGGGAAGACAGCAGCAGCGTGTCGGCATCCAGCCAGTCGGCGCTGGCCTTGGCTTCCGGCAGAACGAAGCCGTCCGGGGGAAAGGCGCGGACGGCGATATCGAACTCGCGCAGCACCACGGCGTCGCCGCCGCCGCGCGACAGCCGCAGCAGGGCACGGTCATGCGCGCCGGGACGGGTGACGGCGCCGTGCCAGACCCAGTCCTCGCCCTCCGCCTGGGCCAGCATGTCGAGGTCGAGCACTACCTCCCATTCCGGACGATCGCCGGCAAAGGAGGTCGGGCTGGTGCGGCGCCACAATCCGCGTGGATGCGCCGCGTCCTGCCAGAAATTGTACAGATGCGGCCCGCGCCGGGTGATGAGCGGGATCTTGTCCGGCCGGTCCAGCGCGGCCTTCACCGCGTCGCGGTCGGCGGCGACGCGGGCATCGGACAGGTGCCCGAGGGTGGCGGCGTTCCGGGCCTCGACCCATTGAAGGGCGCGTTCCCCCTCCACCTCCTCCAGCCAGAGATACGGATCGTCATCGGGCGCGTCGGGGGTAGGGCGGGGATCGGCCATGCGGGTCAGACGATCTGGTAGCGGGCCTTGGCGGCGCGCTCGATGGCGCCGGCGATCAGCCGGTCGATGTCCAGCCCGATGCGGAAATCCTGCAGGAACTGCAACTCCTCCTGCGTCGCCTCGCCATCGGCGGCGGCCACCTCGCAGGCCAGCAGATAGGCGGTCTCCCGCAGGCGCGGCGGCAACACCTCGCGCAGCAGGGTGCAGGCGCGGTCCAGCCCGTCGCTCTGGCTGAGCAGGGTCAGGCAGGATTCAGTGACGGTCTCGATCTCGCGCAGCTGGAAGCCATCGAAAACCGGAAGTTCCTGCACGAGGCGGGACATCATGCCGAGCTCGGCATCCGACATCTGCTGATCTGCGGCCGACATCAGCACCATGGCGCAGACCAGCGCCTCCTGCTTGCTGAACCGGATCTTGGTGTGGGGCATGGCGGTATCCTTTTCGGCATTGTTCGCCCCCCGCGGCTTGTCCCGCAAGGCGCCAACGGTTCAGCTTTCCGACAGGAAGGCGGTGGTCTGGCGAACGGTCTCGGCCAGGCCCAGGCGCTGCGGCACCACCCCATCGGGCAATCCGGCCAGCAGGCGGGACGGGGTGCGCGGGTCGAGCAGCACGAAAACGCCGCGGTCATCGGCACGCCGCACCAGCCGGCCAAAGGCCTGGCGCAGCCGGTGGCGGGCAATGGCGTCGTCATAGGCGGAAGGGCGGCCGCCGGAAAGATGGATGCGCCGCTCCCGGTGCAGGATGGAGGGGCGGGGCCAGGGCACGCGGTCGAACACCAGCAGGCGCAGGGCCCGGCCCGGCACGTCCACGCCATCGCGCAGCGCATCGGTGCCGAGCAGGCAGGAATCCTCCTCGGCGCGGAAGATGTCCACCAGCGTGGCGCTGTCCATCGCGTCCACATGCTGCGCGTAGAGCGGCAGGCCGGCCTCGGCCAGCGCCGGGGCGATGCGCGCATGCACGTCGCGCAGCCGCCGGATCGCCGTGAACAGGCCGAGCGCCCCGCCGCCGGAAGCCAGGAAAAGCTGCTGCATGGCGGCGGCGATCTGGCCGGGGCTGTCGCGGGAGATGTCCTCCACCACGAAGGCGCGGGTGTTGGCGGCGTAATCGAAGGGCGAGGGCAGGGAGGCACGGATCGCCGGGTTGGGCAGGTGCTGCACGCCGGTGCGCGCTTCCGCTTCCCTCCAGGCGGCATCCGGGTCCTTGCGGGCGGTGTCGCGCAGCGTGGCCGAGGCGATCAGCACGCCATGCGCCGGCGCCGCCACCTGGGATGCGAAGGGCACGGTGGGGTCGAGCCAGTGGCGGTGCAGCCCGGCATCGATGTCGCGCCCCTCCCGCCGGGACAGTGCCAGCCAGTCCACATAGGTCGGGCGCTGGCCGGGCTCTGCCGGCGGCTCGCGCAAACGGGCCAGCATCGAGATCCAGGCGGTGAGCGGCATGATGGCGCGGCGCTCGATCGAGCGCGTGGCGGTTTCCAGCCGGATGCGGTCGCCGGTTTCCAGCTCCTGGTCCGGGTCCTCCAGCAGGTCGGCCAGCAGCTTGTTCAGGTGCTTGAGCGGCGCGCGCAGCCGCTCAAGCGCATCTTCCAGCAGCGCGGCGGCGCCGGGCAGCACGTCATGCAGGGGGTGGAGGTCGCATTCGGCATCGTAAAGCGGATCGGCCTCGGCGCTGCGGGCCAGGATCTGGGCGCGGACGGCTCGCAGAAAGGTTTCCGCCACCTCCGGGCTGGCGGGGACGGGAAGAGCCGGGCGCGGATCGGCCGGTGCCTCGTCCTGGGCCTCGGCGCGTTCCTCCTCCGCCTGGGGCAGGGCGGCCCAGCGGTCCCACCAGCCCGGGGAAGGCAGTGCCCGGGCGGCGCGTTCCGTCAGGTCGAGCGGCGGCACCAGGGCGGGATGCTCGGCCAGCAATTCCTCCAGCCGACGGCGCAGGCCGCGCGCCCGGCCGCGCCCGCCCTCATTGCCCAGCAGCCAGCGGCGCAGCTCGGCCATTTCCGCGCCCGACAATTCAGCGGAAAAGGCGCCATCGGCGGCGTCGAACAGGTGGTGCCCCTCGTCGAACACATAGCGCAGCGCGGCACCGTCATCGCCGCCACCCAGCGCCGCCTGCACCATCACCAGCGCATGATTGGCGACCACGAGGCGTGCATGGGCAGCGCGGCGGATGGAATGCTCGACATAGCAGCGCTTCCAGTGCGGGCAGGCGGAATGGATGCATTCGCCACGCCGGTCGGCCAGCAGGGAGATGGCGCCGGGCGGAAACAGCTCCACCAGCCAGCCGGGAAAGTCGCCGCCCAGCAGATCGCCATCCCGGGTCGCCAGCGCCCAGCGCGCCACCAGCGCCATGGCCGGCAGCCGGGCCGGCATGACGCCCGCCGTCGCCTCGTCATAGTTCAGCAGGCAGAGATAGTTTTCCCGCCCCTTACGGATGACCACGCGCTGCCGCCGCTCCTCGGGGTCGGGATAAAGGCGGGCCAGTTCCTGGTCGAGCTGGCGCTGCAGGTTCCGGGTGTAGGTGGCGATCCAGACCGGCGCGCCGTTGCGCTCCGCCCACAGGCTGGCCGGCGCCACATAGCCCAAAGTCTTGCCGGTGCCGGTGCCGGCCTCGGCCAGCACCAGCCGCGGCTCGCCCGGCAGGTCGCGCGGGGTGAAGGCGAGGGAAGCGGCGGAGGCGAAATCACCCTGGGATGGCCGCTGCTCGGCATCCTCTCCCAGGATCTCGGCCAGGCGGGCGCGGGCCTCGGCGGGCGTCACCGGCAGGCTGCCGGGCGGCGGCGGGGGGGACGGCTCCTCCCATTCCGGCAAGCCGCGCCAAACCTTCAGCGCTTCCTGCGAGGGGCGGGCGCCGGGCTGGCCGAGCGCCGCCACCACCGACTCCGCCCAGGGCCAGTTCGCCGCCTCGCCAAGCCGGGCGGCGAGGGCGGCGGCATCCCGGTTCAAGGGTGCCTGGCGCGCCCGCGCCAGGCGGCGCAGCAGCTCAGTGGCGATTTCGGGCAGCAGGGCGGCGGCGGATTCCGCATCCGCGGGTGGCGGCAGGTCGAGCGCCAGGGCCAGGCCGCGCGGCGTCGGCGGTGCCGGCTGGGCAGGCAGGCAGAAGGCGAACAGCTCCAGCAGGTCCCAAGCGCCAGGCAGGCCGGGCAGGTTCAGCCGCTTCGCCGTGGCCGGAGCATGGACGCAGATGGGCGGCCCCAGCTCACGCAGCGCCGCGGGCACCTCCCGCGCCGTCAGCAGCGACAGCTCGCCATCCGGTGTCAGCAGCGCGGCGCGCCCCGGGGCCGGCGCGACCAGGGCCGGCGCGCCGGGCAATACAAGGCGAGGGGGAAGGGCACCCTTGGCGCCTGAAGGGGAGGACACCGCAGGAACCTAGGGGCAAAAGGCGAACGAGGCCAGATCGCGGCAGGGTTTTCGCCGATCATGGCTCGCCTGCGCGCAACCCGGGGCAGGCTCTCGGATTGGCGCGTTGACCGTTGGCCTTCCCGCTGGCATGGGGCGCACATGACCGCCGATCCATCGTTCCGCTCCGTCAAGGCCTGGCCCTTCGAGGAAGCCGCCAAGGTCGCCGACCGCATCGCAGCGGCGGGCAAATCGTCGGCGCTGTTTGAGACGGGCTACGGCCCGTCCGGCCTGCCGCATATCGGCACCTTTGGGGAGGTGGCCCGCACCACCTGGGTGCGCCAGGCCTTCCAGCGCATCACCGGCCTGCCGGCGCGGCTGGTGGCCTTCTCGGACGACATGGATGGACTGCGCAAGGTGCCGGACAACGTGCCGAATGGCGACATGCTGCGGCAGCATTTGGGCAAGTCGCTGACCGCGATCCCCGATCCCTTCGGCACGCATGAAAGCTTCGGGCACCACAACAATGCCCGGCTTCGCAAGTTCCTGGACGAATTCGGCTTCGAGTACGAGTTCGCCTCCGCCACCGATTATTACCGCTCCGGCCGCTTCGATGCCGCGCTGCTGCGCATGCTGGAAGCGCATGAGGAGGTGCGGCAGGTGATCCTGCCCACCCTCGGCCCGGACCGCCGCGCCACCTACTCGCCCTTCCTGCCGCTGCATCCCCGGACCGGCATCGTCATGCAAGTGCCGATGGAGGAAACCCGGCCCCAGGACGGCACGGTGATCTGGCGCGACCCGGATACGGGCGAGCGCTTCGAGACCCCGGTCACAGGCGGCCACGTCAAGGCGCAATGGAAGGCGGACTGGGCGATGCGCTGGTTCGCCCTCGGCGTCGATTACGAGATGTCGGGTAAGGACCTGATCGACAGCGTGAAGCTGTCCTCGGCCATCTGCCGTGTACTGGGGGCGGAGCCGCCGGTCAGCATGACCTATGAGCTGTTCCTCGACGCCAACGGGCAGAAGATCTCGAAGTCCAAGGGCAACGGGCTGACCATCGAGGAATGGCTCCGCTACGCGCCGCCCGAAAGCCTCGCCTATTTCATGTATGGCCAGCCCGGGCGGGCCAAGCGGCTGCATTTCGACGTCATCCCGCGCGCGACCGACGAATACCTCCAGCAGCGCGAGCGGCTGCGCGCCAACCCGGACCCGGCCAATCCCGACTGGCACATCCATGGCGGGGAGGTGCCGAACACGCCGGAGCCGCCGCTGACCTTCGGCATGCTGATGAACCTCGCCACCGTGTCCGCCGCCGACACGCCGGAGCGGCTGTGGCAGTTCGTGCGCAACTATGCCCCGGGCGTGACGCCGGAGACGCAGCCGCTGCTTGGCCAGCTGGTGGAATATGCCGTCGCCTATTCGCGCGACTTCATCCTGCCGGCCCTGTCGCCCCGCGCCCCCACCGCCGCCGAGCGCCCCTGCTTCGAAGCGCTGGTCGCGCTGCTGCGCGAGCATCAGGCGGAGATCGAGGCGCTGCCGCCCGGCCTGCCGCAGGCCGAGCGCATCCAGGTGGATGTGTATGACGCGGGTCGGCGGGAGCCTTTCATCCAGATCCAGAAGGACGGCACGCGCGGCGTGGCGCGCGGCTGGTTCAACGCTCTGTACCAGGTGCTGGTGGGCGCCGATCAGGGGCCGCGCTTCGGCTCCCTGGCCGCGGCCTATGGCGTGCCGGAAACCATCCGGCTGATCGAGGAAGCGCTGGCCCGTCCGCCCGAGGTCCAGGCGGCGGAGACGGCGCGGGCGTGAGTGCCGTGCTGCGCGCGCTGCGTCGGCATGGTCCCACCGTTTTCGGCCTGCTTTTGCTGGTGGGCGCCCTTTACGTCGTGCAGCGCGAGCTGCGGCATCTTTCCATGGCGGAGATCGGCGCGGCGATTTCCGCCGTGCCATCCCACGCACTTTGGGTGGCCGGCGGCTGGACCATCCTCGCCTATGGCGTGCTGACCATCTATGACCGGCTTGGCTCGGTTTATGCGGGCAAGCCGGTCAGCTATGCCCGCACCTCGCTGGCTTCCTTCTGCGCCTATACCCTTGCGCATAATCTGGGTTTCGCCGCCGTGTCCGGCGCGGCGGTGCGCTACCGCTTCTATGCCGCCTGGGGGCTGACCCCGGCGGAGATCGCCAAGGTGATCGCCTTCACGTCCCTGACCTTCGGGCTGGGCGGCATGGCGCTGGGCGGCATGGTGCTGATCTGGGAGCCGGAGGTGGTGCCCTGGATCGCCGCGAACCTGCCGCACTGGGCCATGCAGCTGGTGGGCGTGGGGCTGCTCGGCGTGGTGGGGGGCTACATCCTGTTGTCCCGCTTCCTGCCGCACTTCACCCTGTTCGGCTACCGCATCGACCTGCCGGGCTTCCGCATGGCCTGCGCGCAGACCGTGCTGGCCAGCGTCGACGTCGCCGTGACGGCGATGATCTTCTACGCCCTGTTGCCTTCGGCCGAGGGGCTGAGCTTCGCGCGCTTCCTGGGCATCTACCTCGCCGCCTACACGGCTGGGTTGGCGGCGAACGTGCCCGGCGGGCTGGGCGTGTTCGACTCGGCCGTGCTGCTGGGGCTGCAGCCCTATGTGCCGGCGCCGCAGGTGATCGGCGCGCTGCTGCTGTTCCGCTTCTTCTACTACATCGTGCCGCTGTTCCTGGCGGGCGCGCTGTTCGCCGGCTTCGAGCTGAACCAGCGCCGCCACCTGCTGACCCGCCTTGGACCGGAAAGCCGGGTGACCGACTCCCTGGAGGGTCCGGCCCTGGCCGGCCTTTCCGGCCTGGGCGGCGTGGCGCTGCTGTTTATCGGCGCCTTGCCGGCGCGCGGCTCGCCCCTGGCGCAATGGGTGGGGGAATGGGCGGCGCTCGCCAGCCATTTCGCCGCCTCGGTGATTGGCTCCCTGCTGCTGCTGGTGGCCTATGGCATGGTGCGGCGGCTCCGCATCGCCTGGATTTCCGGCATCGTGCTGTTGATGCTTGGCTCCATCGTCACGCTTCTGCGCGGCGAGCCCTGGTTCGTCTCGGGGGGCTTCCTGGCCCTGGCGGGGCTGCTGGCCTGCCTGCGCACCGCCTTCTACCGCGATGCAAGGCTGACCGGGGAGCCGCTGACCGGCAGCACGCTGATCCCGCTGGCGGCTTCGGTCACGGCGGCGCTGATCCTGGCGCAGATCGGCTGGCAGGGGCCGGTGGCCGATGAAGCCTGGTGGACCGTGCCGTTCTCGGAGGAAACCCCGCACACCCTGCGCTTCGCGGTGGGTGTCAGCGGCGTGCTGCTGCTGGTGGCCGTGTTCCGCCTGTTGCGCCCGGCGCGGATCCGCGCCCCGGCCTATGACCTGGCCACCCGGGCGCGGCTGGTGGCGCTGGGCGCCCGCGTGCCGGCCCAGGCCGATGGCGCCATCTTCGCGGAAGGCGGACGCGGCGCCGGCTTCGCCTTCATCCGGCGGGAGGATGTCTGGATCGGCCTGGGCGACCCGGCGGGGGAGCCAAGCGCGCGCATTGCCGTTTTGTGGCGGTTCCGCGACCTGTGCGAGCGCAATGGCGTGGCGCATGCCTTCTGGCAGGTCGGGCCGGAACTGATCCGGGCCTATGAGGATACCGGGTTGGCCGCGGTGCCGCTGGGCGATGGCCGGTTCCTCGCCTGTCGGGCGGAGAACGATCCCCAGCGCCTGCTGGAGGCGTTGGGCGGCGGCCGATAGGACGGTTTCCGTCCGTGCCGGTTCCCGGCGGGAGCTGCCCAGGGTTCCCCCTTGTCGGCTATCCTTGCCCGGTCAGGTGATGCGGACCTTATCGGGATTCGCAGGGGGCCTTACTGGCTGGCCCACAGGATGCGGTGCAGCCAGGCGACCTCGGACAGGTCGAAGCTGTAGTTGGGATGCGCCGGGTTCAGGCTCGCCAGCTCGATCCGCCGGGCGGATTGCCGCAGCAGTTCCTTGGCCATCACCTCGCCCCGGGCCGTGCGGCACACCACCCGGTCTCCCCGGCGCACCGGGGCGTTGGGCGAGACGATGATGATGTCGCCATCGCGGAACACCGGCTCCATGCTTTCGCCGGAGATTTCCAGCGCATAAGCGTTGGGGTCGCTCAGCTCGGGGGTGCTGATCTCGTCCCAGCCGGCGCCGACGGGATAGCCGCCATCGCCGAAATAGCCCTCGCCCCCTGCCTGGGCCATGCCGATCAGCGGGATGCGCCGCCCTGCCTGGCTGCGGCCGCTGGTGTTCAGCGCGGCCGCAGCCCCTGTGATCAGGGAGGCGAAGCTATCCATGTCGGTGTGGGTGGCGGCGAGGATCTTGGCGATGCTTTCGGTGGACGGCCAGCGCGCCCGGCCATCGCTGCCGCTGCGCTTGGAAGGATTGAACGCGGTCGGGTCCAGCCCCGCTCTGCGCGCGAGGCCGGATGGAGAAAGGCCGTGCTCGGCTGCCAGGGCATCCACAGCACGCCAGATGTCGTCATGACGCATGGGCCTAATATCCTAGGCTTGCCGTCAGTTTTCAACAGGAAATAAATCTTAAATAGGCGTTGACGCCTATAACAACTTCGTGAAACCTTACGGCATCGCAACCGAAAGGCGAACACTTCCATGGCTGCCACGCTCCGCACCAGCTCCGCACCGGTTCTTTCCGGCATGAGCAAGTCCGAACCCTTTCGCAGTGCCGAGGAGGCCTGGTTCTGGACAATGAACGCGCTTACGGCGCGGCGCGACGGTGCCCGCATCGTGGCCGGCGCCGGCAAGGTGCAGCGCCCCTGCGAGCCGGATGATGTGGTCAAGTGCCTGGACCGCTTGTACCGTCAGCGCCGCATCGACATGACCCATGCCCGCATCCTGCGGATCTGGGGCGAGCGGGGCGAGGCGCCGAACCCGCGCTACATGCGCGAACAGGGCGATTGGCGCCTTTGGACGGAAGCGATGCAGCGCCTGGACTGGCCGCTGCGGATGAAGGGCATCGTGGCTGGCCCCGCCATGGTTGTGCCCGATGAAGACACGGTGGTGGCCCTGCCGCTGCGTTCCGGCGGTTAAGGCGCCGCCTCATGGCTCCCCGTCTGGCGCCCCGCCGTCTGGCCGAGGATGAGCAGCGCGTCTGGATCGGCTTCGGCGGGCGTGCCGACCGGTTCTGGATGCGCCTGCTCGCGCCCGGCTTCCGGCATTGCTTCGCCGTGCTGCAGGATGCCCGTGGCTGGACGGTGGTGGAACCGTTGTCCGGCCGCCTGCTGGTGGCACGGCTGGAGCTTGAGCCCGACTACGATCTTCCGGCCTTTTACCGCCGGGCGGATCTTGCATTGCTGGGGCCTTTCGAGCCTGGCCCGGCCATGTGTTCGGCGCTTCCCACCATGTCGCCCTTTTCCTGCGTCGCCGTTTGCCGGGCCGTGCTGGGGCGCGAGGCGCCTTTCGCGCTGACGCCCCGGCAGCTTTTCGCGGCCCTCCGGAAACAGATGCAGAATAGGAAAAAAGTCATTGACACTTTGGCGGCATCGCCTTAGAAACAGACCTGTCACCGGGTGAGCTGCGCCCGGTGCCGACCATCCCCGATCCTCCCCGATCTCACGGGCCCTTCCGGAACCTTCCGGAAGGGCCCGTTTCGTTTTGGGGCTCCGTTTTCACCGCCGCATCGCAGAGGAGCCAGCACGCGCATGGGTGGCCTGTTCCAAGCCCCGAAGCCGGTGGTCGTGACCGCAAGCGAGCCAGTCGCGCCACAGCCTCCGGGCCCTCCTCCTGAAGCGGCCGCGCTGGCCGCGCGGCAGCAGAACCAGGAGCGCTCCCGCCGCGGCATGGCGGGCACCATCACCACCTCCGCCCGCGGCGTGCTGGACGCGGGGCCGGCCGGCCTGGCCGGCGCGCGCAAGACGCTGCTGGGGGAATGAGGACCTCATGAGCCTGTCCCCTGAAACCCTGCTATCCCGGCAGGCGGCGGCCGAAGCCCGCCGTCGGCCCTGGGAAACCGTTTGGCAGGATTGCTACGACCATGTGCTGAACGGCACCCCCGGCAGCGGCGGGCCGGCGCTGTACGATGCGACGGCCCCGGACGCCGCCGAGCAGCTGGCGGCCAGCCTGCTGGCCGAGTTGACACCGCCCTGGTCCCGCTGGTTCGGCCTGGCGCCCAGCCGTGCCCTGGCCGATGGCCCCGATGGCGCCGCCGCCGCCGCCGCGCTGGAAGACGCGGCCGAGACGCTGCAAGGCCATCTTGACCGCTCCAACTTCGTTGTTGAGATGCACCAGGCCTTTCTGGACCTCGTGGTCGCCGGCACCGGCGTGCTGCTGGTGGAGGAGGCGCCGCCCGGCGCCCATTCCGCCCTGCGCTTCACCGCTGTGCCATTGCGGGAAGCTGTGCTGGAGGAAGGGCCTTCCGGCCGCCTCGATACCGTCTACCGCTGCATGATGCTCGATGCCGCCGCGATCCTGTCGCGTTACCCGGCCGCGACCCTGCCACCGGCGCTGCTGGTGCCGGGGGAGGAAGGCGCCCCGCCGCGCCGCCTGCGCGTCATCGAGGCGGTCTGGCCGGAGCGGGCGGGCAGCGGCTTCCTGGCGGTGCTGGATCATGATGGCCAGGCGGTGCCATTGGCTTCGGGCAAGTTCCTCGACAGCCCCTTTATCGCCTTCCGCTGGATGAAGGTGCCGGGCGAGGTTTACGGCCGCGGCCCGGTGATGAAGGCACTGCCCGACATCCGCACCGCCAACAAGGTGGTGGAGCTGGTGCTGAAGAACGCTTCCATCGCCGCGACCGGCATCTGGCAGGCGGAGGATGACGGCGTGCTGAACCCGGCCACGGTGCGGCTGGTGCCGGGCGCCATCATCCCGAAGGCGCCGGGTTCCGCCGGGCTGACGCCGCTGGCCGCGCCGGGCAATTTCGATGTCTCGCAGCTGATGCTCGACGATCTGCGCGGCCGCATCCGGCACGCGCTGCTGGCCGACCGGCTGGCCGCGCCGCGCGGCGGGCAGATGACGGCGACCGAGGTGCTGGAGCGCAGCGCCGAGACGGCGCGGCTGCTCGGCGCCACCTATGGCCGGCTGCAATCCGAGTTGCTGACGCCGCTGATCGGCCGCTGTCTGGCCATCCTGCGGCGGCGCGGCGAGGTGCCGCCGATCCTGCTCGACGGGCGCGAGGTCCGGCTGACCTATCAGTCGCCGCTCGCGCGCGTGCAGGGCCGGGCCGATGCCGCCAACACCCTGCTGTTCCTGCAGGCGGTGGCGGCGCTCGGCCCGCAGGCGGCGGCGCAGCTCGATATTCCGGCCGCCACCCAATACCTGGCCCGCGCGCTGTCCGCGCCGGCCGGGATCCTGAACCCGATCCAGGAGTAACACCCCCGCATGTCCGAGAACCTGCTGGACGCCGCGATGGAACCGGCGGCGCCGCCTGCCGAGGACATCCCCGAGAAGTTCCGGGATGCCGAGACCGGCAGGCTGCGCGTCGACGCGCTGCTGAAATCCTATCGCGAGCTGGAAAAGCGCCTGTCGCAGCGCTTCGCCGCGCCCGCCGCCGACGCGCCGGAGGAGGAGCGCATCCGCTTCCGCCGCGCCATCGGCGTGCCGGACAGCCCGGAAGACTACACGGTGGAGGCGAAGCACGAGATGTGCGGTGCCGATCCCGCCATCAACGCGAAGCTGCACGCCGCGGGCTTCACCTGCGACCAGGTGCAGCTGGTCTATGACCTCGCCGCCGAGCGGCTGCTGCCGCTGATCGCCGAGGCTGCCGCCGATTACGAGGCGCAGAAGCAGGTCGCGAAGCTAGCGCAGGAATTCGGCGGGGACGAGCAGTTCCGCCGCGTCGCGCCGCAGATCGCCGCCTGGGGCCGCGCCAACCTGGCCCCACCGGTTTATGAGGCGCTATCCACCACCGCCGAGGGCGTGCTGGCGCTGCACCGTATGATGGCGAAGGGCGAGCCGGGCCTAGCGCGCGAGGCCGATGCGCCGGAGGCCGTGGACGAGGCGGCGCTGCGCAAGATGATGCGCGACCCGCGCTACTGGCGCAGCCGCGAGCCGGAATACGTCAAGCGCGTCACCGACGGCTTCAAGCGGCTGTTCGGCCAGGGCTGAGGCCCGGCCGCATCCGGCACCTTTCCGCCAGGGACCAACCCGGCTCGCAGGATGCGCGCCGGGCGCCTTGGCATGCCCGCCTTTCCGGCCCCGCGCGGCAAGCCGGAGCAGCGGGCCGCTTCCATCCACCCCTGATCCATTCCTTGAGGAAATCGGCATGTCCGCTTCCATCGACCAGGTCTTCGCGAAGCAGTTCCAGTCCGAGGTGCATGACGCCTATCAGCGGCAGGGCAGCAAGCTGCGCCCCACGGTGCGCAGCAAGACCGGCGTGCGTGGCGCCTCCACCGTGTTCCCGATCGTCGGCCGCGGCATCGCGGCGGCGAAGGCGCGCAACGGCTCGGTGCCGGTGATGAACCTGTCGCATTCCAACGTGGAATGCTTTCTGCAGGACTATTACGCCGGCGAGTGGATCGACCGCCTCGATGAGCTGAAGACCAATATCGACGAGCGCCAGGTTGTCGCCAATGCGGGTGCCTATGCGCTGGGCCGCAAGACCGACGAGCTGATCATCGCGGCGCTCGACACCGCCACCAACGAGGCCACGGGCACCGCCCCCGGCACCGGGGACACCGATGGCCTGACCCGTGCGAAGGTGCTGAAGGCGTTCGAGATGCTGGGTGCGGCCGATGTGCCGGATGACGGCAACCGCTTCGCCATCGTCGGCTGGAAGCAGTGGAGCGAGCTGCTGCAGATCCAGGAATTCGCCAACTCCAACTATGTCGGCGATGACGAGCTGCCCTGGAAGGGGACGCAGGTGAAGCGCTGGCTGGGCGCGACCTGGATGCCGCATTCGGGCCTGACCAAGAGCGGCAGCCTGCGCTTCTGCTACTTCTACCACAAGACGGCGATCGGCCATGCCGTGGCCCAGGAAGTGTCCACCGACATCACCTGGCATGGCGACCGCGCCGCCTTCTTCGTCAACAACATGATGAGCCAGGGCGCGACGCTGATCGATCCGGCCGGCGTCGTGCGGATGCGCGCGGCAGAGTAAGTCTGCGGATGCGCGCGGCAGAGTAGGTTTGCGGATTTGCGCGGCGGGATGAGGCCTGCGCGGCAGGGGAAGGAGACTTCCCCTGCAATCCCCTTCTTCCATCCGCCAAGCCGTGCCGGCGGATCGAAGAAGGGGAAGGGAGCCCGGGCTCCCTTTCTGTTGTTCCTGAACAATCAACGGGAGTTCCCCACGATGGCGCTCTCCGCCCTTGTGCTTTGCTCGCGCGCGCTGCTGAAGATCGGCGCACAGCCCATTGCCTCCCTCGATGAGGGCACCGCCGAGGCGGAGGTGGCGGCGCATCTTTATCCATCGGCCCGCGACGCGCTGCTGTCGGCGCATCCCTGGACTTTCGCCACGGGGCAGATGGAGCTGCCGCGCCTGACCGCGGTGCCGCGTGCGGATTACGCCCATGCCTTCCAGTTGCCGGCGGATTTCCTGCGGGCGATCTCGGCCGGCGGTGGCCGGGCAGGGCATGGCCTCGACTACCGCATCCATGAAAGCCGGCTGCACAGCAACGCGGCCCAGGCCACGCTGACCTACCTGTTCCGCCCGGCCGAGAGCGCCTTTCCGGCCTTCTTCGCCAGCGCGCTGGTGGCGCGGCTCGCCGCCGAGTTCTGCATTCCCCTGACGGAAAGCACGTCCCGCGCGGAGATGCTGCATCGCTTGGCGGAAAGCGAGTTCCGCCACGCCAGGCTGATCGACAGCCAGCAGGACACGCCGCGCGCGCTGAACGACTTTCCGCTGATCACTGCGAGGGGATGAACACCATGGCCGGTGGCCGCAGCATCAAAACCAGCTTCACGGCCGGCGAACTCGGCGACCATCTGCTCGGCCGCGGCGATCTGCGCGCCTATGAGAATGGTGCGCGGCGCCTGCGCAACGTGTTCATCCAGCCGACCGGCGGTGTGACGCGCCGCCCCGGCCTGCGCCATGTCGCCATCCTGCCCGGCGCCGCCCGGCTGGTCGGCTTCGAGTTCAACACCGAGCAAACCTATCTCCTGGCCCTGACCCATCAGCGGTTGCAGGTGTTCATGGGCGACACGGAGGTCGCAAGCCTCGCCGCGCCCTGGACCGCCGCGATGCTGGACCAGATCGCCTGGACGCAAAGCGCCGATACTTTGCTGCTGCTGCATCCCGGCATGCCGCCCCAGCGCGTGACGCGCAGCAGCCACACGGCATGGTCCATCGGCGCCTGGCAGTGGGTCGCGCAGCCTTTCCACCGCTTTGCTCCGGCCGCCGTCACGCTGGCAGCCAGCGGGGCCACCGGCCATGTGACGCTGAGTGCCAGCACCGCTTTCTTTGTGGCCGCGCATGCCGGCGTGGTGCTGCGCATCGGATTGAAGCGTGTGCTGGTCACCGCCGTCACGTCCGGAACCCAGGCCACAGCCCAGGTGCTGGACACCCTTTCCGGCACCGCGGCCACAACGGACTGGGACGAGGCCGCCTTCAGCGCGGCGCGCGGCTGGCCGGTTTGCGCCTGCTTCCATCAGGATCGCCTGGTTCTGGGTGGTTCGCGCGACCTGCCGAACCGGCTGTGGCTGTCGCGATCCGGTGATCTGTTCAATTTCGATCTCGGCGTGGGCCTCGATGATCAGGCCATCGAGTTCGGATTGCTGTCCGATCAGGTCAACGCCATTCGCGCCGTGTTCTCCGGCCGGCACCTCCAGGTCTTCACCTCGGGCGCCGAATGGATGGTGACCGGCGATCCGCTGACGCCAGCCTCCATCCAGCTGCACCGGCAGACCCGCATCGGCTCCCCTGTGGATCGCATCCTGCAGCCCGTGGATGTGGATGGCAGCACGATCTTTGTCGGCCGCGGCAATCAGGCTGTTTATAAATATGCCTACACGGATGTGCAGCAGGCTTATCAGGCGGATGATCTGGCGCTGGTGGCGCGGCACCTGATCAACGGCCCGGTTTCGCTGGCCTATGACCAGGCGCGCCGCCTGCTGCATGTCGCCATGCGCGACGGCTCGGTCGCGACGCTCACGCTGTTCCGGACGGAGCAGGTCACGGCCTGGACGCGCCAGGAAACGGATGGGGCCTTCCGGACCCTGGCCGAGGTGGACGGCATCGTCTGGTGCGCCGTGGAACGGGATGGCGCGGTTCGCCTGGAGCGCTTCGACGATGCGCTCTGCGTCGATGCCGGCTTGACGGGCAGCGATCCGGTGGAACGGCTGCGCTGGACAGGCTTGCAGCATCTGCACGACCGGGTCGTGCAGGTGGTCGCCAATGGCGCGCCGCTCGGCGCGAAGCCGGTGGTCGGCAACGCCGTCGAGCTGGATGAGGGCGCCACCTCCCTTCAGGTAGGCCTCGGCTACGGCCACCTGGTCGAGCCTTTGCCGCCACAGCTTGCCGCGGCGGGCGGCGCGCCGGGCGCGCCGCTCCGCCTGGTGCGGGTCACGTTCCGGCTGCTGCAAACCGCGGCACTGGAAGTGGATCTTGGCCGTGGCCCGCAACCGGTGCCCTTCCGCCGGATGGACACGCCCCTGCTGGATGCCGCGCCGCCCAGCTTCACCGGCGATGTGGCGCTGCGCGGCCTCGGCTGGCGCCGTGACACGCTGGCGCCGCTGTGGCGCATCTCCGGCGACGCGCCGCTGCCGCTCACCCTGCTTTCCGTCACCACCGAGACGAGGATGACCAATTGATGGCCCAGCTCGCCCCCATTGCCACCCTGGTCGGCACCGGCGCCTCGCTCTATGGCACCGTCCGCCAGGGCCAGGCGCAGGCCGCGCAGGCCAAGGCCCAGCAGCAGCAGGAAGCCGCCAGCCTTTCTGCCCGCCAGCAGCAACTGGCCGCCGCGCAGCAGGCCGAGGCACGCGGCCGCCAGGATCAGCTCGACCGCACGGTGGCCTCCACGCGCGCCCGGCTCGCCGCCTCCGGCGTGAGCCCGGACCAGGGCTCCGCGGCCGCCATCACCGAGGGCCTGAGGCAGGATGCCGCCGAAGCCGCCGCCAGCAGCAGCGAATCCTATGCGGCGCGAATGGCGAGCGGGCGCTCATCCCTGCTCAACGGCGACGGGTCGCTGACCACCTGGCTGCGGGCCGGCAACAGCTTCGGCGGGGCGATCCGCTCGCTGCTGGACTGACCATCCGCCGCCACCCTGTTTCCATGGGCGTGGCCATCCCGTCTTCCCCCTTCGCATGAGAGATCCGCATGGCCGAGCACATCCGCATCGGCGACATTGCGCCGCGTGCCCATTACGCGGCGGATGGCGCCCAAACCATCTTTGTCTTTCCGTTCCCCATCTTCGAGGAAGGGGATCTGGAGGTCCGGCTCGATGGGATGGTGCAGTCCGAAGGCTTCACCATCCAGGGCGTGGGCCAGTCCGCGGGCGGCGCCGTGCTGTTCGGTGTTCCGCCGGCCGCCGGCCGGCAGGTGCTGCTGCGCCGGATGATGGTGATCGAACGCATCACCGACTTCCAGTCCAACGGCGTGCTGCGCGCCCGCACGCTGAATGACGAGCTGGACCGCCAGGTCGCCTCGTTGCAGGACGTGCGCGAGGAGCTTCGCGGCGCCGTTTGTGCCGACCCTGGCGACGTGCCGGCCTCGCTGGTTCTGCCGTTGCGTGAGGGCCGGGCGAACCGCCTGCTGGCCTTCGACAGCGTCGGCGCCGTCACCACCGTGTCGCGCGATCCGTTGCTGCTGGCGCCATTCGGCGGCGCCATCCCGCGCACCGTGGAGGACAAGCTGTCCGAACGCCTGTCGGCGCGTGACTTCGGCGCGGCCGGCAACGGAATCGCCGATGACGGGCCGGCCCTGCAGGCCGCGATGAACGCGGCGGCGGCGTCCGGCAAGCATCTGGAGATCGGGGAAGGCACGCACCGCACCACCATTCCCCTGATGCTGCCAGGAGCGGCCGCGGGGCTGACCATGCGCGGCAGCATCCTTTACGCCGGACCGGCGGGCGAGACGGCCCTGACGCTCGGCGATGGCGCGGCAGTGCGCAACCAGGCCAAGACCTATCACGGGCTGCGCGTGCTGCGCGCCACCCTGTCCGACTGGCTGGACGAGCGCGATATCGGCATCGCGATGCGCAATCTGGATGCCTGCCAGGTGGAGATCCGCCAGGTGGAAGGCTTCACCATCGGCGTCCGCACCATGGGCGTGGAGCTGGGCTTCGAGGACAGCACGCTGGTGCTGGGCCGTTTCGTCAACAACCGCATCGGCCTCGACATCCACACCGCGACGGCGGCGGCGTGGAACAATTCGATCCGCTATATCGGCGGCCATTTCGCCAACAGCAGCGCCACCCATCCGGCGATGGACCGCTTTGGCGTGCGCTTCTCCTGCGCCCCGGGGGCCTATAACCGGCACAACGCCCATGTGTTCCTGGGGCCGGGCTTCGAATTGCAGCGCCAGGGCAGCCCCGGAACCGTTGCGGCCATTCCGTTTCTGCTGCAGGCGGGCGATGAGCGCGGCATCGTTGCGCGGAGCGTGCGCATGGAGCAGTGCAGCCCCTATGTGGCGCGCCATGCCGGCGGCGCCAATGATTGCCTTTATGAGGTGTCCTATGTCGGCACCTACGCCTTCACGGGCGCCGGAATCGACTACACGGTGGCGGCGACGCGCGCCGGCGGCACCGTGATGCCCTTGCATCAGGCGACGGCCGCGCAGGGTTCGCCCCGGCTTGTGGCCGCGGCCGAAAATCTGCGCCGCCGCGCCTTCCGCCAGACCATCGACAGCCCGGAGGGTGTGGGATTCGAGCAGATGGCGGTGTTGTCCGGCAATCCGTCCGGGCCGCCGGCCAACCTCGCCGGCTTCGCCTTCGCCGGGTTGTCGCAGTTCGTGTTGAACGCCGACACCATCGGCATCCCCACCAGCCGTGGCCTCGCCTTCGTTGTCGATGCCAGCAGGTGCAAGGAGTTCTTCATCGCGGCCGAGGGCACCGAGCTGCGGCCGGTGGTCATGCAGTTCGACGCGGCGGAGAAGGTGCTGGACCATGCCAGCCCGGCCTTGTTCTCCAACATGAACGCCGCCTGGGCCGGCGGCCCGTCCTTCTTCTGGGAAGGCAATGCCGATCTGGATAGCCTGGTTGGTGGCATCGGCATCAACAACCTGCAGCGCGTGACGCTGCATGGCAATGCGCGCTTCGCCGCCATCGGCGTGCGCGGCGGCACCGCGGGCGCGACGCTGAAGGCGCTGCGGCTTTATTGCTCGTCCCTGCATGCGCCGGCCCTCATCTATGGCGGCAGCCGGAAATGGGGCGTGCGAGAATACGGCGTCACCGACACGGGCTGGGCCGTGCCGGCTCTCGCGCCCGGTGAAAGCGCCACCCGCGATGTGACCCTGCCGGGCGTCCGCCAGGGCGACTTCGTGCAGGCAAGCTTCGCCAAGGCGGAGGGATACCAGTCCGGCGGCGTCGTGTTCCATGCCAGCATCGGCGGCACCGCCTCCGCCGATCAGGTCAGGGTCACGGCGCACAACATCAGCGGCGGCAGCATCGCCGTGGGCGCAGGCACCCTGTTCGTGCGGGCCGTGAAACCGAGGATCTGATCATGAACCGCCGGGAAGACGTCGCGCCGGAAGCGCTTCAGCGCGCCATCCGGCGCGTGGTCGAGGATTACGACGCATTTCTGGGGCGCGGACCCGCCCCTGGCACGCATGACGACGCCAAGGCCTTCGCCGCCCATCACGCCGCCGCGAAATCGGCCCTGGCGCATCTGGAGCATCTGCTGAAGCTCGCCCGGGGGCAGGGCGATGCGGCGGCCGAGCAGGCCGGCATCGCCCAGGCGGCCGACCTGCTGCGGCAGGCCCGCGGCGCCCTGGCCGCCGCACCCGATGATGAGGAGGAGGGCGAGGGCGATGGCGGACCTTCCGGCTGACCTCGCGGAATTCGCCTGGGTCTGGAACAGCGTGGCGGGGCAGGGGACGCCGGTTGTTCACCGCCGTATCCTGCGCTGGCTGCAGCAATGCCGCGATCGCGGCGATGGCCGGCTGCTGCTGATGGCCTTCCGCGGCTGCGGCAAATCCACACTGGTCGGGCTCTACTGCGCCTGGCTGCTGTCGCGCCGGCCGGAAACCCGCATCCTGGTGCTGGCGGCCGATCACATGCTGGCCACCAAGATGGTGGCAGCCGTGCGCCGCATCGTTGAACGGCATCCGCTCTGCCGCCACCTGATCCCGCATTCGCCGGAAGCCTGGACGGTGGACCGCTTCACCGTGCGGCGTGCCGGCGCGCTGCGCGATCCGTCGATGCTGGCAGCGGGGCTGACGGGCAACATCACCGGCACCCGCGCCGACGTCATCATCTGCGACGATGTCGAGGTCGCCGGCAATTGCGACACCGCCGGAAAGCGCGCCGAACTGCGCGAGCGGCTGGCGGAAACCGAGTTCATCCTGACACCGGGCGGCACAATCCTGTATGTCGGCACGCCGCATTGCGCCGACAGCCTTTATCGCGACCCAGCGGCGGGGGAGGCGTTCCTTTCCGGCTATCGCCGCCTCCTGGTGCCGCTGCTGGATGGCGGCGGCCGGAGCGCCTGGCCGGAACGGTTCTCCGCCACAATGATCGCCCAGCTGCGTGAACGCGTAGGACCGATCCATTTCGGCCGCCAGATGATGCTGCGCCCCGTGGCCGGCGGCGCCGCCCGCCTCGATCCGTCCTCGATCCTGCGCTACGCCGAGGAGATCCATTACAGCGAGGCCCAGCAGCGTCCGGTGCTGCACCTTCTGGGCCGGCGGATGGTCTCGGGCGGCGGCTTCTGGGATCCGGCCTATGGCCGGCCGGGAACCGGCGATGGCAGCGTGCTCGCCGCCACTTATGCCGATGCGGAGGGCAATCACTACCTGCACCGCCTGGCCTATCTGACGCATGAGCCCGATGCGGCGGAGGACCCGGCGACCCAGCAATGCCGGGCGGTGGCCGCCATCGCGCGGGACCTGCTGCTGCCGGTGCTGCGCGTGGAAACCAACGGCATCGGCCGCTTCCTGCCCGCCCTGCTGAAGCGGGAGATGGCGCGCGCCGGCGCCGCCTGCGCGGTGGTGGAACAGCACAGCCGGCGCGCCAAGCAGGAGCGCATCCTTTCGGCGCTCGACCCGCTGCTCGCGGCACGGCGCCTTTACGCCCATGAACGGATCTTCCGCACGCCCTTTCCCGTGGAGATGGCGGAATGGAAGCCGGATGCCCCGGGCACGCGGGACGATGCGCTGGATGCGTTGTCAGGCTGCCTGCTGGCGGAGCCTGTGCGGCTGCCGGGCTCGCCACCCCCGCGTCATGCTCCCGGTTGGCGGGGCGCATGAGGGCGCATCCACTGTCGCGGGAAAATCCCACTGGCATGTTCACTATTTGTTTGCATCACTTTTGCTCATCCCGTAAGGATGACGCTGTCAGCGGGCGAGTTGCGCCCGCCGCGTTCCGGCTCACCCTTCACGGCGCCTGATGGCAGCCCGCCCTTTTCCCGGGGGCGGGCTTTTTGTTGTTTCCGCGATCCCCGCGCCATGTCCGCCGCGCTTGATCCGGCATGGCGTTCCGCTTCCCCCTGAAGCCCGAGGAGGGCCGGATGAACCCGCTTGATCTGGAACCCCAGACATTGGCCGCCGCCGTGCAGACCCCGATGCTGGCGCTGCTGTTCTGGATGCTGCACGGCCTGCGCCGCGGCATGCCTGGCCCCGCCTGCGAGCCGCACGAGCCGGTCCGCGGCGACATCGCGGAGCCTGCCGAAGCGCTGGCCCGCACGCGTGATGAACTGGCGGCCTTCAAGCTGGAGGTCGCCCGCACCTATGTCCCGCTTTCCCTGATCCGCGACGTGGATCAGCGCCTCAGCCAGCACCTGCTGCGCATCGAGGAAAAGCTGGATGCCGCCACCCGGGCGGCGACCGCGACCGCCGCCATCCAGGCGGCGCAGCTCGGTCGCCGTCCCGATTCCTGCGCCTGATCCCGCCAGCCTGTTCCGCACAGAAGGCTTTCCGACCATGCCGAGTGCCGTTCCCGCCGCCGCCCCCGCTGTTGCCAAGGCCATCCCCCCGCAGGAGGTGCTGGCCATGACGCTTTGGGCCGAGGCGGGCACCTGCCCGGTCCGTGCCATCGAGGCGCTGGCCGCCACCATCATGAACCGCGTCCGCCTCGCCGAGAGCGGCGCGGCAACACATTGGGGCAAGGACCTGGCGGCCGTGTGCCGCGCGCCATTCCAGTTTTCCTGCTGGAACCGCAACCATCTGCGGCACCTGCTGATGCTGTCGATCCCGCCCGGCGATGCGGGCATGGCGATCTGCCGCCGCATTGCCGCCCGCGCCGCATCCGGCACGTTGATGGACCCGACCTCCGGCGCCACCCATGCCCATCACGGCAGCGAACTGCCACCCTGGGCGATCGGCCAGGCGCCGGTGGATGAGATCGGCGGCATGCTGTTCTATCGCCTCGCCGGGCGCTAAACGGGGGGCATGGAGCCCATCATCTACACCATGGTCCGCGACGAGGACTGGCAGGAAGCCCGCGCAGCCGGCATCTATCGCGGCAGCGCGGATGATGCGCGGGACGGCTTCCTGCACTTCTCCACCGCCGCGCAGCTGCGCGCCAGCGCCGCCAAGCACCGAGCCGGCCAGCCTGACCTGTGGCTGGTGGCCGCGGATGCCGCGGCGCTCGGGGTCACGTTGCGGTGGGAGCCGGCCAGCGGCGGCTCCCGGCCCGGGTTGTTCCCGCATCTCTACGGGCCGCTGCCCTTCTCCGCCGTGAAATGGGCGATGCCGCTGCCCTTGCAGCCGGATGGCACCCACCTGTTTCCCGGGGACATTCCCTGACCTGCCAGGGCCGGCCCGGACCCTATTCGGCCTTCAGCGCCGCGCGCAGCTCGGTCGCCGCCGCAGGATCCAGCATCCCGTGCAGGCGGCCGGCCGCCAGCCGAGCATAGCGCAGCAGCAGCGATTTGCGCCGCGCCGGCGCCACCTTGTGGGCCGGTGCCGGCCGCAAAATGGCCGCCTCCCCGTCATCGGCGACGATCAGCCCGACATCCTCCGGCAGCAGGGCCTGCGGAAAATCCAGGTCCACCGCGAAGAACAGGCGGTCGCACCATTCGCGGTATTCCGGCCATTTCAGGTCGGTCTGGAAGTCGCGGGCGCAGCTCTTGACCTCGATCGCGGTCAGGCAGCCATCGGCATCCAGGGCCAGGATGTCGAGGCGCCGCCCGCTGGGCAGGGGCACCTCCAGCAGGGGTGCCCAGCCCAGCCTGCCGCAAAGCCGCGACGCCGCGCGGCAAACGCGCAAAGTCCGTTCAGGTGTTGAGAGTTCCAGCATCTCTGCCCTATGTTCGCTCTCCGTTCCCTCCCACGTCAAGCAGTGGCGCCTTAGGATAGATCGAATGGGTGCCGATTTGCCGTTCTGGAAGCGAAAATCCCTGGCTGCGATGAGCCGCGCCGAGTGGGAAAGCCTGTGCGATGGCTGCGGGCGGTGCTGCCTGCACAAGCTGCGCGACGAGGACACCGAGGAACTGGCCTTCACCGCCGTGGCCTGCCGGCTGCTCGACACGGAAAGCTGCCGCTGCCGCGATTATGCCCATCGCCGCGACCATGTGCCCGATTGCGTGCGCCTGACGCCGAAGCGGCTGGCGCAGATCGACTGGCTGCCCCCTTCCTGCGCTTACCGCCTGGTGGCGGAGGGCAAGGACCTGCCGGAATGGCATCCCCTTGTCTCCGGCCGGCCGGAAACGGTGCATGAGGCCGGGGCGTCCGTGCGCGGCCGCGCCGTGCCGGAGCGCCAGGCTCGCGACCTTGAGGACCATGTGGTGAACTGGCCGGGAGAATGGCCAGTACCGCCCATAAGGAAAAGGAGCTGAAGAATGGGAGAAACCAGATTGGGCGGCAAGCCGCCGGCGGAACCCTTGCGCTGCCGCCCGCCGGCCACGGCGACCCAGCAACTCGATACCGAGGCGGTGCGGGTCACCCGCTGGGATTTTCCGCCGGGCGCGGAAACTGGCTGGCACCGGCATGGCTGGTCCTATGTCGTGGTGCCGCTGCACCAGGGCCGCATGATGCTGGAACTGCCCGGCAATGCCACGGCCGAGGTCAATCTGCAGCCGGGCATCTCCTATGAACGGCCTGCGGGAACCGAGCACAACGTGGTCAATATCGGGGATGCGCCGTTCAGCTTCGTCGAGATCGAGTTGAAGGCTTATCCCGGCTGAGGCCCCGCATCTTGCTCGCCGATCGGGCCAGCGCAGGAATCATGCCGATGGACTTCAAGGCGCTGCTCGACGCCGCTCCGCGCAACTACCTGGTCATGGATGCGGCGCTGACGCTGGTATGGGCCAATCGGGCCTATCTGATGGCCACCGGCCGGCGCGCGGAGGACATTCTCGGCCGCAACATCTTCGATGCCTTTCCCGGCGGGCCGCATGATCCCGACGGGGAAGGGTTGCGGCAGCTCCGCCGGTCTTTGCAGGCGGTGCTGACCCATCGGCAGCCCGACACGATCGCCCTGATCCGCTACGCCATTCCCTCCGCGATGGGCTTCGAGGATCGGTTCTGGAGCGCTACCCATACCCCGATCCTGGATGAGGCGGGCGAGGTTTCGCTGATCCTGCAGCAAACCGATGACGTGACCGAGATGCAACGGCTGCGTCAGGAAGCCGGCACCGGGGCATCCGACCTGCCGCTGGACCTGGAGGAAAGCATCTTCCGGCGTGCCGAGATGGTGTCGCGCACCAACCTCCTGCTGGATGCGGAGCGGCTGCATCTGCGCCGGCTGGTTGAGCAGGCGCCGGCCTTCGCGGCATTCGTGCGTGGCCCGGACCATGTGTTCGAGATCGTCAACGCCGCCTATACGCGGCTGGTCGGCCGGGATGACATGCTGGGCAAGCCCGTCCGCGAGGCCTTGCCGGAGCTTGAAGGGCAGCCTTTCTTCGAGCTGCTCGACAAGGTTTATGCCTCGAGCCAGGCCTATCAGGCGGAAGCCATGCCGGCACGCCTGCGGGTACCCGGCCAGGACGCGCTGGCCGAGCGCTTCCTGAACTTCGTCTTCCAGCCCATCCTGGACGCGGAGAACCAGGTCTTCGGCATTTTCGTGCTGGGCTACGACGTCACGGAATCGAAGCGCAACGCCGATGAGCTTCGGCGCTACAAGGACCAGCTGGAGGAAATGGTGCGCGTCCGCACCGCCGCGCTGGAAGCGAGCGAGGCCGAGCGGCAGCGCGCCGAGGCGGCGCTGCACCAGTCCCAGAAGATGGAGGCGATCGGCCAGCTCACCGGCGGCGTGGCGCATGACTTCAACAACATCCTTCAGGTGCTGAGCGGCAACCTGCAGATGCTGCAATTCTCGATGGTGGCGCCGGAGGACCAGCGCCGCCTCGCCACCGCCATGAGCGCGGTGGAGCGCGGCGGCAAGCTGGCCTCGCAATTGCTGGCCTTCGCCCGCCGCCAGCCGCTGGAGCCGCGCATCGTGCATGTCGGCCGCCTCGTGCGGGAAATGGACGACCTGCTGCGCCGCGCCCTGGGGGAAGCGATCGAACTGGAAACGGTGGTGGCCGGCGGGCTGTGGAACAGCATGGCCGACCCGGCGCAGTTGCAGAACGCGCTGCTGAACCTCGCGGTCAATGCGCGGGACGCCATGGAAGGCGCCGGCCGCCTGACCATCGAGGCGGGCAACGC
Source organism: Teichococcus oryzae (assembly GCF_008386565.1). GTDB lineage: Bacteria > Pseudomonadota > Alphaproteobacteria > Acetobacterales > Acetobacteraceae > Pseudoroseomonas > Pseudoroseomonas oryzae. The sequence continues at coordinate 250,946 of NZ_VUKA01000001.1, forward strand.
CATGCTGGACGACATCTACGCCGCGCAGCATGAGGATGTGCAGCCTGGGCAATATGTCATGCTCGGCGTGTCCGACACCGGCAGCGGCATCCCGCCGGAGATCCTGGGCAAGGTGTTCGAGCCCTTCTTCACCACCAAGCGGGAAGGGCGCGGCACCGGGCTCGGGCTGTCCATGGTGTATGGCTTCGTTAAGCAGAGCCATGGCCACATCAAGATCTATTCGGAGCCTGGCCAGGGCACCACGGTGCGCCTCTATCTTCCGCGCGCCCATGGCGCGGAGGAGGTGTTGCCGGCCACGGCCGAGGCCCCCGTGGAGGGTGGCCGCGAAACCATTCTGGTGGTCGAGGACGATCCCGTCGTGCAGGAGGTGGTGGTCGATCTGCTTGCCGATCTCGGCTACACCGTGCTGCGCGCCTCGGAAGGGCAGGCGGCGCTGAACATCGTCCGCAGCGGTATCGCCATCGATTTGCTGTTCACCGATGTGGTGATGCCCGGGCCGGTGCGCGCCCCCGACCTGGCGCGCCAGGTGCAGGCGCTGCAGCCGCATGCCGCGGTGCTGTTCACCTCCGGCTATACCGAGAACGCCATTGTGCATGGCGGGCGGCTTGATCCGGGCGTGAACCTGCTGTCCAAGCCCTATCGGCGCGAGGATCTGGCGCGCAAGGTACGCCACACCCTGAACAACCGGCGCCAGGAGCTGACGGCGCTGGCCCAGACCCGCCTGCCTCCGCCCCTGGCGCATCCTGCCCCTGGCCTGAAGCCCTTGGCGGGGAAGCGGGTGCTGCTGGTGGAGGATGATCCGCTGATCCTGATGGACAGCGAGGACCTGCTGGCCGCGCTCGGCTTTCATGTCATCAGTGCCCGCGACGGCCGCTCCGCGCTGCGCGAGATGGAGCGGCACCAGGTTGACCTCCTGTTCACCGATATCGGCCTGCCTGGCATGTCAGGGGTGGTCCTGGCGCAGGAGGCCCGGCAGCGCGTGCCGGATCTTCGCGTCGTTTTCGCGTCCGGCTATGGGGCGGCGGAAGCCGCCAGGGCCGTGCCCGGCTCCGTGTTCCTGACCAAACCTTACCGGGCGGCAACCGTGGAAGCGGCGATGCGGCGCGCCCTTGAGCCTGAATGAGGCCTGAGGGCGGGGGTGCCGAAACCGTGCTGCTGCGCCCTGCGGCCGATGTGCCGCCCTGGGCCTGCGCGCTGCGCTGGCGTCGCTCGGCTCGGGCGCGGCGGGTGTCGCTGCGGATCGATGCCACAGCGGGGGAAGCGGTGCTGACCCTGCCCCCCGGCATCGCGCGGCAGGCCGGGCTGGCGCTGCTGCATCGCCATGCCGACTGGGTTTCGGCCCGGCTGCGGGAATTGCCGCCGGCGCTGCGCTTCGTCGACGGCACCACCATCCGCCTGGGCGACGTGCCGCACCCGATCCGGCATCAGCCGGCGCTGCGCGGGCCGGCGGCGCTGCGGGACGGCGCCATCCTGGTGGGGGGGCCGGCCGAGGCGCTGCCGCGCCGCGTCCTGGCCCTGCTGCGGCTGGAAGCGGTGCGCCGCATCACCCCGCGCGCGCAGCGCCATGCCGCCACCCTGGCGGTGCAGCCACGCGCCATCCGGCTGAAGGACACCCGCACCCGCTGGGCCAGCTGCGCCGCCGACGGCACCCTGGCGTTTTCCTGGCGGCTGGTCATGGCCCCGCCCTGGGTGCTGGATTACGTGGTGGCGCATGAGGTGGCGCATCTGCGGGAGATGAACCATTCGCCGCGCTTCTGGGCGCATCTGGCGCAGCTCAGCCCGCACCGCATGGCGGCGCAGGACTGGCTGAAGGCCAATGGCCCCGCCCTGCTGCGAGTCGGCTGACGGGGGAAGGGGTTCCCGCTTCCGTGGCGCACTGCCATACCGGAGGTCCCATGCATCAGGAATCCCGCGCATGATCATTCTTGTCACCGGGGCGACCTCCGGCTTCGGCGCCGCCATTGCCCGCCGCTTCGCCGCCGACGGCGCGCGCATCATCGCCATTGGCCGCCGCGCCGAGCGGCTGGAGGCGCTGGCCCAGGAGCTGGGCGCCGACCGCGTGCTTCCGGTGGCGCTGGATGTGCGCGACACCGCCGGCATCGGCGCCGCCATCGCGGCCCTGCCGGACGATTGGGCCGAGATCGACATCCTGGTCAACAATGCCGGCCTGGCGCTGGGCCTCGAGCCGGCGCAGCGCGCCACCCTGTCGGACTGGGAAACCATGATCGACACCAACACCAAGGGGCTGGTGGCGATGACCCATGCAGTGCTGCCGGGCATGGTGGCGCGCAACCGCGGCCATGTGGTCAATATCGGCTCCACCGCCGCGGAATGGCCTTATCCCGGCGGCAATGTTTATGGCGCCACCAAGGCTTTCGTGCACCAGTTCAGCCTGAACCTGCGCGCCGACCTGGCCGGCACCGCGCTGCGCGTCACTGACATCCAGCCGGGGCTGGTGGGCGGCACCGAATTCTCCAATGTCCGCTTCGGCGACGATGCCAAGGCGGCCGCCGTCTACCAAGGCACCGAGGCGCTGACGCCTGAGGACATCGCCGACACCGTCCACTGGGCGGCGACGCGTCCGGCGCGCGTGAACATCAACACCGTGCAGGTGATGCCGGTCTGCCAGAGCTTCGGCCCGCTGGTGGTGAAGCGGGGCTGAAGCTCAGGCGGCCGCCGCCGGCTCGGAAAGACTGAGGGCGGCCAGTGGCGCGGGGCGTCCGATCAGGTAGCCCTGCACCTCGGCGCACCCCTCGTCGCGCAGGCAGGCCAGTTCGGACGGTGTTTCCACTCCCTCGGCCAGGACCGGTATGCCAAGGCCCCGGCCGATGCCGACCACCGCCCGCAGAATGGCGCGGGCCTGCGGATTGCTGTCGATCTCCGGCACGAAGGACCGGTCGAGCTTGATCTTGTCGAATGGAAAGGCGCGCAGCGTGGCCAGGGAGGAATGGCCGGTGCCGAAATCATCCATGGCCACGCTGACGCCCAGCGCCTTGATCGCCCGAAGCACCTCAAGGGTGCGGCCCGGGTCCTGCATCAGGGTCGATTCGGTGATTTCGAGTTCCAGCCGGTCGGGTGGCAACCCTGTCTCGGCCAGGATGTCGGCCACCAGCACCGCCAGTCCGGCCTGGCGGAACTGCACCGGCGACAGGTTCACCGCCACCTTGCCCAGGCGTGGCTCGGCGGCCGCGGCGGCGCAGGCGGTGCGCAGCGCCCATTCCCCGAGGGGCAGGATCAGGCCGGTTTCCTCGGCCAGCGGAATGAAGTCGGCCGGGGAAACAAAGCCGCGCGACGGGTGCTGCCAGCGCATCAGGGCTTCATGGCCGCGCAGGCGGCCCGTGCCGGTGGCGATCTGGGGCTGGTAGAACAGGCTCAGCTGTCCGGCCTTGAGCGCCTGCCGCAGATCGCTGACCAGCCGCCGCCGCTCCCGGACCGCGGCATCCATATCCGCCTGATAGAAGCAGGCCCCGGATGCGTGCGGTGATTTGGCGCGGCGCATGGCGACATCCGCATTGGCCAGCAGGGCTTCCGCATCGGCGGCATCGTCAGGGAACAGGGCCACGCCGATGGCGGCGGACAGCGCCACAGGCCCGCTGGGCGCGATGCCGCTGACGGCCTGCACCAGCGCCTCCACCTCATGCAACTCGGCAAAAGGCAGAAGCAGCGCGAACTCGTCTCCGCCCAGGCGGGCCGGCAACCCCTGCGGCTGCGCCATCCCCTTCAACGCGGTGGCATAGCCCTTCAACAGCTTGTCGCCCGCGGCGTGTCCGAAAAGATCATTGACCTCGTTGAAGCGGTTCAGGCCGATGCGCAGCAGGGCCAGGCGCTGGCCGCTGGCGGCGGCATCCCGCAGCTGCCGGGCGATGCGGTGGGTAAAGCCGGCGCGATTGGCCAGTCCGGTCAGCCCGTCATGCGCGGCCAGATGGCTCAGGCGGCGCTCCTGTTCCCGCCGCTCCCGCAGGTCGCGCAGCGCGAAGACGCGCTTGCCAGGCTGCGGGACATTGTCGCGAACAACCAGCTCCACATCCATCAGGCTGCCATCGGCCCGGCGCAGCTGCGCTTCCAGCATCACCTCGCCGAACAGTTCCGGCAGGCGCAGCGAGGGCAGCATCTCGCCCTCCATGGTCCGGCCGAGCAACTGGAGGCGGGACAGCCCCGTCATGGCCTGCAGGCTGCCATTGGCTTCAACGATGCGGCCGTTCTGGATCACGGCCAGCCCTTCGATTGCGGAATCCGCCAGCCGCCGAAGCCGGACGAGGCTTTCGGCATGGCCATGGCGATCGATCAGCCACGCGGCGGCGGTGGCGGCCACGACCATCAGGGCGACCAGGCCGATCGCCAGCGCCAGAACGGCCTGGCCCGTCGCGCCATCCTGCTGCACCACCGGCGGCGGCAGCAGGCTCACGGCGCCCATGCCGGTGAAGTGCAGGGACACCACGGCAAGGCAGAACGCCGCCACCCCGCCCATGTGGCCGGCCCAGGAAGCCGCATGGAGCGCCAGCGGCACTGCGGCCATGCTGAACAGCAAGGCCATCAGCACCGAGGCGGCCACCAGCGTCATGTCGTAGCCGGGGATGCCGCCATCGCCGAAGGCGGCCATGCCGATGTAGTGCATGGCGCTGATGCCTGCCCCGACAACCCCGCCGCCCAGCCAGGCCGCCGCTGGCAGCCGGCTGATGGCGAGGCTGAAGCCCAGGGCCGCCATGGCGATCGCCACCAGCAGGGAGGCGAGGGTCATCAGGGGATGGAAGCCCAGCCGCCCCGCAGGGGCATAGGCCAGCATGGCGACGAAATGCGTGCACCAGACGGTGGCCCCCGCGCTCAGGCCCGACATGATCAGCCAGCCGGCACGGCTGTACGAGGTGGCGCCAACGGCCCGGCGCAGCACGCTCAGGCCCACCAGCGCGCCCGCGAGGCAGATCACGGCCGCCAGCGCCACCAGCCTTGGATCATGCTCCTGGGTCAGGCAGGTCCAGACCGCTTCCATCAGGCTCCCCTCCAGGGCCGCCCCAGGGACCATCTCCTGCGGGCCACCTCAAGCGGCGTTTCGTCGCTGAACGTCCATGTAGTCGCAGAATGCCTTTACCGGATCCTTACGAAAACGAATTTTTGCGACCTGAGGTGTTGGAACGCTACAGGAAAAGCTATTGGAAGTTATGGGCCAGGACGCGAAGCTCCGCCACCGTCCGGTGCGTGACCTCCTGGATCTGCGCTGCCAGGAGTTGCAGGTCCTGCGCCCCATTCGTTTGTGGGTGCAGCACGCGGCGCGCCAGTTCCTCAAGCTGCACCGCGCCAACCGAGGCGGAGGCCCCGGCCATGGCGTGGGCGGCCTGGCGGAAGGCCTCGGGCCGGGCGGCCACGGCGGCATCATGGATTTCGCGGCAAAGCCGGCCCAGATCGCGGCAATAGGCTTCCAGGATTTCCCGGAAAACATCCTTTGGAAGTTCTGCGGCCAGTTGCCCGGCGATCCGGTGGTCAATGACGATCACAGAACAAAACTGCCGCAGCCCTTCCCCAGGGTCAATCCGCCACGGAGGAAGGCGAGGCCCGGCGTGCCCCGCGCATGGCCAGCTGCGCACCCAGCGCGCAGCCGGCCATGGCCGCCGCCGTGCCGATGCCGGCGCCGAATTCCAGCGCGGAGGTCACCAGCGTCATCACCGCGCCGAAGCCCATTTGCAGCGCCCCCACCAGGCCGGAGGCGGTGCCGGCCAGTTGCGGCCGGACGCTGACGGCGGCCGCCACGGCGGAAGGCTGCGACATGCCATTGCCCACCGCCACCAGCGCCATGGGCAGGAAAAAGGTTCCCAGCATCAAGGGCAGGCCGAGCTGCATCGCGACGCCCAGCAGGGTGCCGCCCGTGGCGATCACCAGCCCGTACCACAGCATCCGCTCCAGCCCCCACCGCACGGAGAACCGCCCGGCGACAAAGGAGCCCAGCGCGTAGGTCACGGAAACCGCCATGAAGGCCACGGCATAGCTGCGGGTGCTGTGGCCCATGCCCTCGATCACCACGCGCGGCGCGCCGGCCATGAAGGCGAAGAAGGTGCCGGTGGTGCAGGCGGTGATGGCGGTGTAGCAACGGAAGGAGCGCAGCCGCGCCAGCTGCCAGTAGGCCTGCGCCATGCCGGCGAGGCCAGGCAGGGGTTGCGGCGTGGCCAGGGTTTCCGGCAGGCGCAGCCCGAGAAGCAGCATCGCCACGCCGAAGGCGGTGCAGGCGACCATGATGGCGCGCCAGCCGAAGGCGGCCGACAATTCGGCGCCCAGCAGCGGCGCCATCATCGGCGCCACCGTCATGCCCATCATCACGAAGCCGATCTTGCTGGCCGCCTGGTTGCGCGGAAAGACATCGCGGATGATGGCGCGGGACAGCACCATGCCGGCGCATCCTCCGGCGGCCTGCGCCGCGCGGGCCGCCACCAGCCAGCCCATGCCGGGCGCCAGAAGCGCCGCCACCGAGCCGAGCAGATACACCGCGAGGCCCGCCAGCAGCACGGGGCGGCGGCCGAAATGATCCGACAGCGGGCCATAGATCAGCTGGCCGATGGCGATGCCCGCCAGATACACGGTCAGCGTCATCTGCGCCGTCGCATAGGGCACCGCGAAGGCGGCAGCGAGGGTGGGCAGGACGGGAATGATGATCTGCATGCTGAACGGGCCAAGGCCCATCAGCACGGTGAGCAGCCAGGTCGCCGGGGCGCGGGCGCGCAGTTGCGGCGGCCATTCCCGGGGATCATGCTGTTCGGCGGGGCTTTCCGGCAGGACATCTCTCGGGCTCATGCCCGGCACCCTAGGGCGTGGAGGGCAGCCCGCGCCAGCGCCCGCCCCCGCGAAGCCGGCGCGGGTCAGCGCCGCGCCGGGTGCAGGGCTACCAGCGCAGCGAGCGCAGCGCCACCATCGGCCGCACGCCTTCCCGCTCGGCTTCCTCGTCGAGCTGGGCGGGGGAGGGGTCGGGACCGAAATGGTCCCCGGCCAGCCCGGTCAGCGCCCATACCGCGTCCACGCCCACCGCGGCGGCGCCGGCGAGGTCGGTGTGCGGCGTGTCTCCCACGGCGGCGATCCGGGAAGGCGGCAGGCCGAGCGTCGCCAGCACCGTCTCGTAGACCATGGGGTCGGGCTTGCCGATCTCCATCACCTCGCCGCCCAGGGCGGTGTAGATGTCGGCAAAGGCGCCGGCGCAGATCAGCCGGTGTCCGGCCACCATCACGGCGCGGTCGGGATTGGTGCAGACCATGGGCAGGCGCTTCGCCGCCGCCGCTTCCAGCATGGCCTGGTAAGGGGCGGTGCTTTCCCGCCCATGCTCGAAATCCGGCCCGGTGTTGAGCACGAAATCCGCCTCGGCCGGGCTGCGCGTCACGGCGATGTCCAGGCCCTCGATCACTGAAAGGTCACGCTCTGGCCCGATATGGAAGGCCCGCCGGCCCAGCCTGGCGAAAAAGGGATGGGTGCGGTCGCGCAGCAGGGTCCAGGCCACCTCGCCCGAGGTGACGATGCCGTCGAACAGGGTGGAGGGCAGGCCCATCTCCGCCAGCGCCTCGGCCACCGTCCAGGAGCGGCGCGGCGCGTTGGACAGCAGCACGATGCGCTTGCCGCGCGCGCGCAGCTCCCGCAGCGCCTCGGGCACACCGGGATAGGGCTTTTCCCCGTCATGCAGCACGCCCCAGATGTCCAGGATGAAGCCATCATGGCTTTCGGCCAGGGGCGCCACGGATTCCAGGATGTTCATCGGGCATCGGCTCCTACGGCTTGGTGGACATGCTGGAAGCCGTCGCGCTTCAGCAGCGCGGCGAGGCCCTGCTTGAGCTGCGGCACCAGTGCGGGGCCGGCGAAGGCGAAGCCGGCATAAAGCTGCACCAGGTCGGCGCCGGCGCGGATCTTGGCATAGGCCTGCTCCGCGGTCGCGATGCCGCCGCAGCCGATCAGCACCAGCCGCCCGGCGGCGATCCGGTGGACCTGCCGCAGCAGCGCGGTGGAGGGGCCGAACAGCGGCTGGCCCGACAATCCCCCGGTTTCGCCGCGATGCGCCCCGCGCAGCGTGTCGGGCCGGACGATGGTGGTGTTGGACACGATCAGGCCGGCGACCCCGCCGGCGATGCAGGTTTCCACCAGCGGCGCCACCGCCTCCTGCGCCAGGTCCGGGGCGATCTTCACCAGAACCGGCGGCTGGCGCGGCGCGGCGGCGCGCACCTCGGCCACGGCGTCCAGGATGGCGGCGAGCTTCGCCTCGCCCTGCAGGTCGCGCAAGCCCGGCGTGTTGGGGGAGGACACGTTGATGGTGACGTAATCCGCCTGCGGCGCCACGGCGGCGTAGAGCGAGGGATAATCGTGTTCCGGGTCGGCGCCTTCCTTGTTGATGCCGATATTGGCGCCGAGCACCGCCGGCAGTGGCCGCTTCAGCGCCGCGAGCCGCACCACGAAGGCCGCCACGCCCTCGTTGTTCATGCCCATGCGGTTGATCACCGCCGCATCCTCGGGCAGCCGGAACAGGCGCGGCTGCGGATTGCCCGCTTGCGGCCGTGGCGTGGTGGTGCCCGGCTCCACAAAGCCGAAGCCCAGGCGCATCAGCGGCCGCACCGCCACCGCGTCCTTGTCGAAGCCGGCCGAAAGGCCGATCGGGTTGCGGAAGCGCAGGCCCAGCACCTCGGTGGCCAGCACCGGATCATCCGGCGTGCGGTCCCGCCCGGCGAGGCCGAGGCGCAGGGCCTTGAGGGCGAGGTTGTGCGCGTGTTCGGGGTCCATGCCGCGCATCAGCGGCATCAGGGCGGAGGCAAGGGCAGGGGTCATGTCAGCGCCGCTTGTGCCTTGGCGCGGCGCGCAAGGAAAGCCGCGTTTTCCGGAAGGCCCTCCGGAACTCCCCCCGATCCCCCGGGATGGACAAGGCCGTGCCGGCGCGGGAGAAGCCGCCGGGCATTCCACACAGTGGGGAGAAGCGGGCGGTGCGTTTCGGTGGGCCGGCGGCGATGCTGGCGGCGCTTGGCTTGTTCGCGGCACTGGACGCCAACAGCAAGCTGTTGTCGGGGTCCTACCCGGTGGCCCAGGTGGTGCTGATCCGGCTGGTGGTGATCCTGGCCCTGCTGGCGGCGGCGCGGCTGCTGCGGCCCGGCATCGGCGGCGAGCTGGGCACGCGGCATCCCGGACTGCACCTGTTGCGCGCCATGGCCATGCTGGGCTCCGCCATCGGCTTCTTCCAGGCGCTGCGGGAGATCCCGCTGGCGGAAGGCTACCTGGTTTACTTCACCGCGCCCTTCATGACGCTGGGCCTCGCCGCCCTGTTCCTGGGCGAGCAGCCGCCGCGCTCCGTCTGGGGATGGAGCGGCGTCGGCTTTCTGGGCGTGCTGGTGGCGATGGCGCCCGGATTGCAGGCCGGCGGCAGCCTGCTGGCCTATGGCTATGCCTTGCTCGCCACGGTTTCCTATGCGCTGGTGCTGACGGTGAACCGGGGGCTCCGGCACGAGGCCGGGATCGCGCGGCTGGTGCTGTGGTCGGCCTTGCCGGGGGGGCTGGTCCTGCTTCCCTTTGCGGCCATGGAATGGGTGCCGCCGCGGGGCGGGGACTGGCTGGCCCTTGGCGTGAACGGCCTGTTCGCCGGCGCCGCCACCATCTGCCTGGCCGCCGCCTTCCGGCGCGCCAACGCGGCGCGGCTGGCGCCGCTGGAATTCTCCGCCCTGTTGTGGGCGATGGTGGCGGATCTGCTGATCTGGCAGGTGCTGCCTGCCCCGGCGACGCTGGCGGGTGCGGTGATCGTGGTGCTGGCCTGCGTGATGAGCCAGCGGGCCCAGCGCGCCACCGGCTGACGGGGTTCAGCGCCGCTTCGGGCCGGCCTCGTTGAGCGCCAGGTTCTGCGCCGCGAGATCCGCCGCCGGGCTGTCCGGCGCCAGCCGGATGGCGCTTTGCCAATCGGCGCGCGCCCCCGCCCTGTCGCCCTTGAGCTGGCGCAGGATGCCGCGTTCCAGCAGGGCCTCGGCATTCCGCGGATCCAGGGACAGCGCGTGCTGCACGTCCCGCAGCGCCTCATCCCGCCGGTCCAGCCGGCGCAGCGCCGCGGCCCGGAACACCCAGCTATCGGCGCGGGTGCCATCGGCGCGGATTGACTGATCGAGATCCAGCAGGGCTTCCGGATAGCGGCCAAGGCTGGCGGCGGCCAGGGCGCGGTCCACCAGCAGGGCGGGGTCCTCCGGCGTCAGGCTGAGGGCAAGGGTCGCGGCGGCATAGGCGCGGTTGGGCGCGTTGCTCAGCATCCAGGCCTGCGCGGCCTGGGCATAAAGGGCCGCCCGCGCCGCCGCAGCAGCGCTGGAGGAGGCCGCCAGCCGTTCCAGCCGCCCGGCCGCGCGTTCCGCATCCCCCACCGCCAGCAGGCCGAGCGCCAGGCAATGCCGGGCGCCATCCCCGCCGCCGCTTTCTTCCCACTGGCTGGCGCGGGCGATGGCGCCTTCCGGATCGCTGCGCAACTGGCCGAGGCAGGCTTCGTATTCCGGGCCTTCGGCCAGGCGCGGCGGTTCCTGCCGTGGCGACTGGGCGGAAGGGGAGGTGCCGGGCGCGGCGGCCGTTGCCTCGGCGGCATCGGGTGCCGCCACGGAAAGCGGGCCGGTGCCGGACAGCAGCAGGAAGCCGGTGGCCGCGGCGCTCAGCGCCAGGCCGCGAAGGGGAAAGCGCATCCCGGCACTCTAGCCCTGTGCCGCCGCCCGCGCCACATGGGGCCAGATGGCGACAATGGGTGTTTGGCGATGAACCGGCTGGTTGTGATGGGGCTTGGGTATTCCGGAAGCTGCGTGGCATCGATGGCGCGGGAAGCCGGCTTCGCGGTGCAGGGAACCCGGCGCGACCCGCCCCCGGGCAGCGAAGCCTTGCGCTTCGCCGAGGCCGGCCCGGCCCTCGCGCAGGCCACGCACCTGCTGGTCACCGCGGCGCCGGAGGCATCGGGGGACCCGGTGCTGGCGGCGCATGCCGAAGCGCTGCGGCGGGCGCCGGCGCTGCGCTGGGTCGGCTACATCTCCACCACCGCCGTGTATGGCGATCGCGGCGGCGAATGGGTCACGGAAACCAGCGTGCCGGCGCCGCGGCAGGAGCGCGCCATCCGCCGGCTGCGGGCAGAGGAGGAATGGCAGGCGGCGCTGGCCGGGCGCGAGGTGGCGCTGGACCTGTTCCGCACCGGCGGCATCTACGGCCCCGGCCGCTCGGCGCTGGACGACCTGCGCGCCGGCCGGGCGCGGCGGGTGGACAAGCCGGGGCACCTGTTTTCCCGCATCCACCGCGACGACATCGCCGGCGCGGTGCTGGCGGCGATGCGCGCGCCCGGCCCACCCGGCAGGCCCCGCGTGCTGCACCTGGTGGATGACGAGCCGGCCTCCGGCGCGGCGGTGGTGGAGGAGGCGGCGCGCCTGCTGGGCGTGGCGCCGCCGCCCCTGCTGCCTTTCGCGCAGGCGGTGGAGGGCATGTCGCCGATGGGCCGCTCCTTCTGGGCGGAAAGCCGCCGGGTCAGCAGCGAGGCCACGCGGCGGGTGCTGGAACTGCGCTGGCGCCACCCTTCCTACCGCGAGGGGCTGCGCGCCATTCTGGCGGCGGAAGCAACCCAGCATGGCGCTGAAGGAAGATGAAAATCGCGGGCGGCTGATCTATGCAGGGCCCATGAGGACCCGGCAAACGCTGCGCGCGCATTGCGCCCAACATCTCGACACGATGCGCGCCGAAGGCCGCTACCGCGACTTCGCCCGGCTGGAGAAGATCGCGGATCGCTTCCCCCTTTATCGCTGGCACCAGCCCGGCGGCGGCGCCCCGCGGGAGATCACCGTGTGGTCCGCCAATGATTACCTCGGCATGGGCTGCCATCCGGCGGTGCGGCAGGCGGCGGCCGGGGCGATCGCGGCTTATGGCGCCGGGGCCGGCGGCACGCGCAACATTTCCGGAACCTCGCCCGAGCATACGGGGCTGGAAGCGGAACTGGCCGCCTGGCACAGCAAGCCGTCGGCGCTGCTGTTCGGCAGCGGCTACATCGCCAACCAGGCGGCGCTGCTGGCGCTGCTCACCGCCCTGCCGGGGATGATCGTGTTCTCGGACGCGATGAACCACGCCTCGATGATTGACGGCATGAGGCGCAGCGGGGCAGGGCGGCGGATCTGGCGGCACAACGACCTCGCCCATCTGGAGGAATTGCTGCAGGAGGCCGACCCGGCCGCGCCCAAGGTGATCGCGCTGGAAAGCGTGTATTCCATGGAAGGCGACGTGGCACCGCTGCACGCCGTGTGCGACCTGGCCGAGCGCTACGACGCCATCACCTATCTGGATGAGGTGCATGCGGTCGGCCTGTATGGCGCGACCGGCGCCGGCATCGCCGAGCGGGACCAGGCCTCGGGCCGCATCGACATCATCCAGGGCACGCTGGCCAAGGGCGTCGGCGTGGTGGGCGGCTACATCGCGGGGGAGGCGGATCTGGTGGATTACGTCCGCTCCACCGCCGGCGGGCTGATCTTCACCACCTCCATGCCGCCGGCGACGGCGGCGGCGATCCGCGCCAGCATCCGCCACATCCAGCAGGACAGCGCGCTGCGGGAGCGGCTGGCGGAACGCGCGGCGGCCCTGAAGGCGGCGCTGGACCGCGCCGGCCTGCCGCGCCTGCCGAGCGAAAGCCACATCGTCCCCATCCCGGTGCCCGGCGCCGGGCATTGCCGCCGGGTGGCCCGCCAGCTCCTGGAGCGGCATGGCCTTTACGTCACCCCGATCAACTACCCGACCGTGCCGCGCGGCACGGAACGGCTGCGGCTTTGCGCCACGCCCTTCCACACCGATGCGATGATCGAGACGCTGATGGCCGCGCTGCGGGACGTGCTGCCGGTGGCGCGGGCGGCATAGCGGTGTTCATCCGGGGCGGCTCGCGGACGCCGCCCCGGACCCTGCCTTCCCTGGTCCGTCCCTGGCCCGCTTCGCGCCGCCGGGCGATCCTATTCCGCCGGCTGCGGCGCCGAGGCCATCACCCCGGCCGTGGCCCAGTCGGACTTCTTCACCTCGGCGAAGACGATCTGCACGCTTTGCGGCGTGCAGCCGGCATGCTGCACCAGCGCCTCGGTGATGGCGCGGGCCGTGTTGGCCTTCTGCTCGTCGGTGCGGCCGGGGAAAAGATCGATGCGGACGAAGGGCATGTCAGGCTCCTGTTGGGTGTGATCAGACGCTGGCCAGGAGGCCGGCGAAAAGACGCGCGCGGGGCACCAGGTCCTCCACCCGCAGATGCTCCTGCAAGGTGTGGATGCCGCCGCCCCGCACGCCGAGGCCGTCCAGCGTCGGGATGCCGAGCGCGCCCGTGAAATTGCCGTCCGAGCCGCCGCCGGCGCTGGCATGCGGCAGCGGAAAGCCGAGGCGCTGCGCCAGCCCCTCGGCGATGCGGTACAGGTTGAGGGTCGCATCATCCGGCTCCCAGACGGGGCGGGTGACGCCGCGGGTGATCTCGATGCCCACCTCGCCGGGGGCGCCCGCCAGGCCCAGCACGCGCTCCACCGCGCGGTCGAGATCCTCCTGCCGCTTGGCCATGGAGAGCGCCTCGGCCTCGCAGGTGGTGGTGACGCAGTTCACCCATTGCCCGCCATGGATCACGCCCACCGAGAAGGTCGCGGCCTCGGTGGTCATCGCCTCCACGGCCTGCACCAGGCGGCACATCTCCCGGATGGCGCTGCGGCCTTCCGACAGGGCGGAGCCGGCATGGCTGGGGCGGCCCGTGGTGCGCAGGTTGAAGCGGGCGATGGCGTAGCGGCCGGTCACCACCCCGCCATCGGGCCGGGCGGGCTCCGGCACCAGCACCACCTCGTGCCGCGCCGCTTCCGCCTCGATCAGGTCGCGGGTGGAAGGGCTGCCGATCTCCTCGTCGCCGGTCAGCAGAAAGGTCACGGGGCGGCGCAGCGCGATGCCGGCCTGGATGATCGCCGCCATCGCCTGGACAGCGATAAAGGTGCCGCCCTTCATGTCGCAGATGCCGGGGCCGAAGCAGCGATCGCCTTCCAGCCGGAAGGGCAGGGCGCCCAGCGTGCCCACGGGATGCACCGTGTCCAGATGAGCCAGCACCAGGATACCGCCCTCGCCCTCCGCATCCGGGTGCGGAAAGCGCGCGCGGATGCAGTCCGACAGGCCCATGCGGCCGGGAATCCGCTCGATGCGCGCGCCAAGGATGGCGAGGTCGCGTGAGGCCAGGGACATCATGCGGTTCACGGCCGCGGTGTCGAAGGTCGGGCTTTCGCATTCCACCCAGGGGCGCAGCCCGGCCAGCAGGGCTTCGGCCTCGAAGGGCAGGGCCAGGGCACGCTGCGCCTCGCCATGCCGCCCCGACAGGGTGTCGTCCTTCATGCGCTGTCCTTCCTTTCCTTGTGGCCCTTCTTGGCCCTCGCGCTTGCGGCGCCGCGGACCGGAGGCCCCTCAGGGTGCGTCGATGCCGGCAGGGCGACAAGGGGATCGCGGCCAAAAAGGTGACGCGGATGGCGCATCCTCGCTAAACCGTTCCCCGATGACCGAATCTGCCGCGCCGCGCCGTATCGCCCCTCAGACTGGACCGCATTTCTGGAGCGGTGCCGCCTTGTCGCCCGCCGACTGGATGATGCCGCTGGGCGCTGAGGACGCCGCCGAGATCGAGGCCGCCCTGGACGCGTCCGGCGACAGCATGCCCCGACTGGGGCCGCTGCTCGGCCGGGTGGCGGAGCGGCTGTCGCATGGCCAGGGCTTTTGCCTGTTGCGCGGCCTGCCGCAGCAGGCCGATGCGGAGGCCTTGCTGGCCCTGCTGGGCAGCCGCCTCGGCCGCCTGGGCGGCCCCGTCATGGAGGTGGCGCCCTCCGGCGGTCCCTTCCAGGCCCCGGCCTGCGACATCCTGCTGCTGTTGTGCCGGGAAGGCTGCAACACGACGCTGTTTTCCGCCGCCGCCCTGCACAATGCCGTGCTGAAGGCCAACCGCGCCGCCCTGGAAGCGCTGTGCCAGCCAGGAAAGGGCGGAACGCCCGTCTTCGCCGTCCACCAGGGCGTTTTCGCGGCGCGGCTGGAAGGCGATCTGCCGCCGCCGCTGCGCAGCGCGGCCGAGGCCCCGGAACTGGCGCTGAACATCATGCTGCATCCCGGCGACGTGCTTTGCGTCAATCCTTTCCTGGTCTGGGCCAACCCGACGCCCGGCTTCACCGCCCTGCCGGTGATCATGGAGCCCACCCGCCTGCAAGGGCCCTTCGCCCCGGTGGCGGCCGCGCCGGAATAGCGGCCCCGCGCATCCTGGCCGCCAATGCCAGAATCAGCGCGGCCGCCAACGGCCCTTCCCGGCCATTGCCGCCACGCCGAGGGAAGCGTTGACCGGACCGGCATGGCGGGACGGCTTGCCTCGCCGGTTCCGTTGCTGGACGGTACCACCTGCGCGGCCAGGCTGGCCGGGGCGCTGACGGGGCCGAACCTGCCCCGGCCGCGCGCCGGCGGCCTGCTGCCCGCGCGGGGCCGGCGAACACCGGCCCTTCCCCTGCCCTGACGCGGCTGCCGCAGGGCTGAACCCGTGCGGCACGCCCGCTGCGTTCCGCCGAAATTCCGGAAGGACCCACCGGCATGACGCCGCAGCTTCGCCCCTACACCGATCATGCCGAGGCCCTGGTCGCCGGCCGTGAAACGCCGCGCGCGGTGCTGGAAGCCTGCCTGGAGGCCATGGCAATGTGGGAGCCCCAGGTCGGCGCCTTCACCGCCACCGACGTGGAGGGTGCGCGCCGCGCCGCCGATGCCGCGACCGCCCGCTGGAAGGAAGGCCGGCCGCTTTCCGCGATCGATGGCATGACGGTCGGCATCAAGGACATCATCGACACCGACGACCTGCCGACGCAGATGGGCTCCGCTCTCTATGAGGGCTACCGGCCGCGCTTCAGCGCCGCCAGCGCCTGGGCCCTGCGGGATGCCGGGGCGGTGATCCTGGGCAAAACCGTCACCACGGAATTCGCCTCCACCGAGCCGCGCGGCACCCGCAACCCGTGGGACCTGTCGCGCACGCCGGGCGGCAGTTCCAGTGGCTCCGGCGCGGCGGTGGCGGCGGGGATGCTGTCGGGCGCGATGGGGACGCAGGTGGTGGGTTCCATCATCCGCCCCGCCGGCTATACCGGGGTTTACGGCTTCAAGCCGAGCGTGGGCGGCATCAACCGCGGCGGCAGCCTCGACATGTTGAGCCACAGCTGTTCCGGCACCATGGCCGCCAGCCTGTCGGATGCCTGGTGCATGGCGCGCGCCATCACCGAGCGCGTCGGCGGCGATCCCGGCCATCCCGGGCTGGGCGGCCCGCTGCTGCCGCCCGAGGCGCGGCGGCCCGCCACCCTGGCCCTGCTGCGGACCGAGGGCTGGCCGGACTTGCACCCGGAAGCCGGCGCCGCGCTGGAAGGCGCGCTGGACAGCCTGCGCCGGGATGGCATCCGCATCCTGACGCAGAAGGAATGCCCGGAGCTGGCGGCGCTGGAAGGCGCGGTCGCCGACGCGCGGGAACTGGCGCTGGGCATCAATGCCTGGGAATGGCTGTGGCCGCTCGGTGCCTTCGCGGAGCGGGACGCGGCGGCGCTGAGCCCTTCGGCGCGGGAGCGCCTGGCCCGGGCCCGCGCCATGACCCGCGCCGAATACGCCGCCCTGCTGGAGCGCCGCGCCGCCGCCCGCGCCGCCTACGCGAAGCTGGCCGGGCTGTGCGAGGCGCTGGTCAGCGTCACGGCGGCCGGCGCGGCGCCGGTGGGCCTCGGCTCAACCGGAAACCCGGCCTTCGTGGCGCCGGGCTCGGTGCTGGGGGTGCCGGTGGTCAGCCTGCCGGTGCTGCGCTGCGAGGGGCTGCCGCTCGGGCTGCAACTGCTCGGCTTCCGCGACGAGGACGCGGCGCTGTTCGCCCACGCCGCCTGGATCGGCGGCCGGCTCTGAGGCCGGAAGCGCGCCGGAAGGGACCGATGCCCCTTCCGGCGCGGCCGCGTCAATCGACCTTGGCGCCCGAGCGGCGCACCACCTCGGCCCATTTCGCCACCTCGGCGGCGACGAACTTCTCATAGGCTTCGGGGCTGGTGCCGCCATCCGGCGTCAGGTCGGGCTTCATGCCGCCCAGATCGGCGAGCTTGGCCCAGGTGTCCGGCTCCTTCACGATCGCGTCGATCTCGGCGCCCAGCTTGGCGATGATCGGCTTCGGCGTCTTGGCCGGGGCCTGCACGCCGAACCAGCCGGTCGCCTCGACGCCCGGCAGCCCGGCCTCGGCGGTGGTCGGCACGTCGGGCAGGGCGGCGCTGCGCGTCGCGGTGGTCACCGCCAGCGCCTTCAGGCGCCCGTCGCGGATATGGCCGATGGCGGAGGGCAGGTTGTCCACGCCGACCTCGACCCGGCCGGCCATGATCTCGGCTAGCATCGGGCCGGCGCCGCGATACGGAATGTGCGTCATCTGGATGCCGGCCTCCAGCTTCAGCAACTCGCCCGTCATGTGCAGCGAGGTGCCGGCGCCGGAGGAGCCGTGGTTCAGCTGCCCCGGCTTCGACTTCGCCAGCGCCACCAGCTCCTGCAACGAGTTCACCGGCAGGGAGGGATTGACGAAGATGACGTTGGGCACACGGATCAGCAGCCCGACATTGGCGAGGTCGGACGGCTTGTAGGGGATCTCCCCGGCATAGAGCGCGTAGTTGATGGCGCCGGAGGACACCGTCTGCATCAGGATGGTGTAGCCATCCGGGTCCGCCTTGGCGACGGCGTCGGAGCCGATATTGCCGCCCGCGCCCGCGCGGTTCTCGATCGGGAAGGCCTGGCCGAGGCGCTGCTGCAGCCGTGCCGCCAGGATGCGCGCGGCGATGTCGGTGGTGCCGGCCGGGGCGAAGGGCACGATGAACCTCACCGGCCGGGCCGGCCATTCCCCCGGGGCCGCGGACCATGCCGGGCGGGACAGGAGGCCGGATGCTGCGGGCAGCAGCGCAGCGGCGGAAAGCAGGGTGCGGCGGCGCAAGGTCATGAACATCTCCTGAGGGCCGGATTGCAGGGTGTGGCTCTTGTCGGATGTCATTCATGTCCCATCCGGGTCCGCGGACGCAAGCGTCCACGGACCCGGCAAGGGTCAAGCTTGCCGGCGCACCGTCGCAGCCAGGGTCTGCTCATCCACCCGCGCGGTGGTGGTCAGGCCGCGGCGCAGGCCCCACACGCTTTTCTGCGTGTGCAGCGGGATCACGGCGACGTCGCGCATGGCGATCGCCATGGCGTCCTGCAGCTTCTTCTCGCGCGCCGCCTCGTCCAGGGTCCGCAGCCCCTCGGCGGTCAGCGCGTCCATCTCCGGGCTGGAATAACGGCCATAGTTGGACAGGCCAAGGCCGGGCGACCCGCGCGTCCCGAGCACGGCCCGCAGGGAGGTGGAGGGCTCGCCCGTGCTGTTGCTCCAGCCCAGCAGATAGGCCGAGGCCTCGAAGCGGTTCAGCCGGCCGATCAGCGTGGCCAGGGGCTGCGCGTCCACCTGGGTCTTGATGCCGATGCGGGACCAGAGCTGCGCTACCACCTGCAGGATCTGCTCGTCATTGACGTAGCGGTCGTTCGGCCCGCGCAGGATGAGGGAGAAGCCGTTGGGGTAGCCGGCCTCGGCCAGCAGCGCCTTGGCCCGGTTCGGATCGAAGCCCGGCACCGGGATGGCCGGGTTGTAGCCGAATGCGCCTTCCGGCATGAACTGGCCGGCCGCCACCGCGGCGCCCTCCATCACCCGCCGCACGATCGCCTCGCGGTTGATGGCGACCGACATCGCCTCGCGGACGCGGCGGTCCTGCAACGGGTTCTTGCCCAGCTTCTCCCCGTTCGGGCCGGTGATGTCCGGGCTGTCGCCATCGCGGAACATGTCGAGGCCGAGAAAGATCAGCCGCAGGCTGTTGCCCTCGACAATGGTGATCCGGTCATCCTTGCGCAGCTTGGCGAGGTCCGGCGTCGGCACGTTGTCGATCATGCCCACATCGCCCGACAGCAGCGCCGCCACGCGCGGGCCGGAATTGGTGACGATGCGGTAGTCGAGGGTGCGCCATTCCGGCTTGGTGCCCCAGTAATCCTCGTTGCGCTCCATCCGCACCCGGTCATTCGGGCTGTAGGACACGAAGCGGAACGGTCCGGTGCCGATGGCGGCGCGGCCATTGTTGAAATCGGCCGAGGGCACGTTCTCGCCCAGGCTGCGCGGCAGGATGGCCACGGCGGCCAGGTCGTTGGGCAATTGAGGGTAGGGGCTGGCGGTCTTGAAGCGGATGCGCCGCTCATCCACCACCTCCACCGCCGTGATGGCGCGGGTATAGACCGCGAAGGAGGACGGGCTCTGCACCGTGGGCACGCGCCGCAGGCTGTAGGCCACGTCCTCCGCCACCAGGGTTTCGCCATTGTGGAACTTCACCCCGGATCGCAGGGTGAATTCCCAGGTGGTGTCGTCGACCAGCCGCCAGCTTTCGGCGAGCGCCGGCTTGGTGCGGGAATTCTCGTCCCGCTCCACCAGCGCGTCGAAGAGGTGGGTGGAAACCTGGATGCTGGGCGTGAGCGTGTAATATTGCGGGTCGATGCTGGCCGGCGGCGCGCTGACCGCGACCGACAGCGCATCGCCTTCACCATTCCCTGAACCATTCCCCTGGGCGCGCAGCGGCAGGGCGGGAAGCGTGGCGGCGCCAAGCAGCGCCGTGCCGAAACCGCGACGGGTCAGGCTCATGCCGCGTCCTCCGTGATGGCCGCCGCGGCATCGGGCCCGAGTTCCTGTTGCACCAGGCTGACCCAGTAGGCCACGCCGGGCACCAGGGCCTCGTCGTTGAAGTCATAGAGCGGCGTGTGGACGTTGTGGAAGGAACCGTCCGGGTTCATTCCATTGCCGATGCGCATGAACACGCCGGGCTTCTGTTGCAGCATGAAAGCGAAATCCTCGCCGCCCGTGCTCATCGGGAACTCGCCGGCGGTGGCGAGGCCGGTCACGGCGGCGGCGGCGGCATTGGCCGCCGGCACCTTGCCGGGGGCGTTCACCGTGGGCGGGCAAAGCGCCTCATAGGTGAATTCCGCCGTGCAGCCCGTGGCGGCGGCCAGGGTCTCGGCCAGCTCCTTCAGGCGGCGCTTGATCACCGCCTGCGCCTCGGGGCGGAAATAGCGGGCGGTGCCGCGCACCTCGATCCTGGCCGGCATGACATTGGGCGAGCCATGCGTGCCGCCATGCACATAGCCGACCGACAGCGCCGCCGGCTCGGTGGGCTTCAGGTTGCGCGGGATGATGGTGTGGACGGCCATCAGGAACTGCCCCAGCACCACCGTGGCGTCGGTGGCTAGGTGCGGCGCGGCGCCGCCATGCCCGCCTGTGCCATGGAAGGTGACGCCCCAGAAATCGGCGCCCGCCAGGATCGGGCCGGGGCGGGTGGCGAACTCGCCCAGCTTCATGCCGGGGGTGTTGTGCATGCCCCAGACGCTGTCCATGGGGAAGCGGTCGAACAGCCCGTCGGCGATCATCGCGGCGGCGCCGGTGCCGGCTTCCTCGGCCGGCTGGAAGATGAAATGAACGGTGCCGGCGAAATCCGGGTTGCGCGCCAGGCACTTGGCGGCGCCGAGCAGCATGGTGGTGTGGCCGTCATGGCCGCAGGCATGCATCTTGCCCGGCACGGAAGAGGCGTGGGCGAAGCTGTTCTCCTCCTGGATGAACAGCGCGTCCATGTCCGCGCGCAGCCCGATGGCCCGCGGCGCCTCGTTGTGGCCAAGGGGGAGGCGGCCCTTCAGCGTGCCGACCACGCCGGTCTTGCCGATGCCGGTTTCGACCTCGATGCCCCATTCGCGCAGCTTGTCGGCGACCAGGGCGGCCGTCCGCACCTCCTCGAAGCGGGTTTCGGGGTGGCGGTGGATGTCCCGCCGGATGGCGATCAGCTCCGCCTCATCCTGCCGGATGTCGTCGAGGATGTCCTGCCGCACGCTGCTTATTCCTTGCCTGTCGCGGAAAGCGCGGAAACTGATCCGGTGGACCCTGGCGGTCAACGGGCGATTGGCCTTATCAGCCCTTGGCGCGAAACAACCGGCACCGTTACAATTCCCGCGATGATTGCCAGGAGATCGCCATGACCACTGCCCGATTCCTGATCCGCGACGCGACCGAGCCCGACCTGCCGCGCATCCTGGCCATCTTCAACGAGGCGATCCGCACCAGCACCGCCGTCTGGCACCTGGAGGAAACCAGCCTCGAAGCCCGCCGCGCCTGGCTGCTGGAGCGGCAGGGGCGTGGCCTGCCGGTGCTGGTGGCCGAGCAGGACGGAGTGGTGCAGGGCTTCGCCTCCTATGGCGATTTCCGCCCCTTCGCCGGTTACGCGCGGACGGTGGAGCATTCCCTGTATGTCGACCGGGCCGTGCGCGGACAGGGGTTTGGCCATGCCCTGCTGGCGGCGCTGCTGGCGCATGCGGGCCAGGCCGGGCTGCATGTGATCGTGGCCGGGATCGAGGCGAACAACGCGCCCTCCATCGCTCTGCACCGGAAGGCCGGCTTCAGGGAGGCGGGATGCCTGCGGCAGGTCGGCCGCAAGTTCGACCGCTGGCTGGACCTGCTGCTCATGCAGAAGATCCTGTCGCCGGATGGCGGCGCGCCTGCCGGCTGATCCTGATCAGAGCGGTCCGCCGCCTCCGGGATGAAGCTCCCCGTCGGCGGCGCGGCCGGGAAGGCGGGCAACTCCCCGATCCCGGGCCCGTTTCATCCTGTTCCGGGTGGCCGCGCCGCCGCCGCATTCCTCGGTCAAGGTTTCGGCAAGCCTTTTGTCGTTGACGCGGCAGTGGCCGGGCCGCATGGTCCGCCGCCCGAAATTCAACCAAGGGAAGCCCCTTTCCGATGCCTGCGATCACGCTGCCCGACCAGTCCGTCCGCCAGTTCGACGGGGCTGTGACGGGCACCACCGTGGCCGCCAGCATCGGCCCCGGCCTCGCCAAGGCGGCCCTCGCCATGGAGGTGGACGGCCAGCTGCGCGACCTGTCGCATGAGATCGCCTCCGACGCGGCGGTGCGCTTCATCACCCGCCGCGACCCCGAGGCGCTGGCGATGATCCGCCACGATGCCGCCCATGTGCTGGCCGAGGCGGTGCAGGAGCTGTTTCCCGGCACCCAGGTCACCATCGGCCCGGCCATCGAGAACGGCTTCTATTACGACTTCGCCCGCAACGAGCCCTTCACGCCGGAGGACTTCCCCGCGATCGAGGCCAAGATGCGGGAGATCATCGCCCGCAACGCCGCCTTTGTGCGCGAGGAATGGCCGCGCGAGGAGGCCATCGCCTTCTTCGAGAAGAAGGGCGAGCGCTACAAGGCCGAGCTGATCCGCGACCTGCCGGAAAGCGAGGCCATCTCGATCTACCGCCAGGGCGAATGGCTGGATCTGTGCCGCGGGCCGCATATGCGCTCCACCGGCGATATTGGTTCCGCCTTCAAGCTGATGAAGGTGGCCGGCGCTTATTGGCGAGGTGACCACCGCAACGCCATGCTGAGCCGCATCTACGCGACCGCCTGGCGGGACGGGAAGGAGCTGGACGCCCATCTCCACCAGCTGGAGGAGGCGGAGAAGCGCGACCACCGCAAGATCGGCAAGGAGATGGGGCTGTTCCACCTCCAGGAGGAGGCGGCGGGCTCGATCTTCTGGCACCCCAAGGGCTGGCGCCTCTACACCACGGTGCAGGACTACATGCGCCGCCGGCTGGACGCGACCGGCTACCAGGAGGTGAAGACCCCGCAGCTGCTGGACCGCAAGCTGTGGGAAGCCTCGGGCCATTGGGACAAGTACCGGGAGAACATGTTCCTGGCGAATGTGGATGACGAGTCCGAGAAGGACCGCGTCCTCGCCCTGAAGCCGATGAACTGCCCGTGCCACGTGCTGATCTTCAACCACGGGCTGCGCTCCTACCGCGAGCTGCCGATGCGCATGGCCGAGTTCGGCGCCTGCCACCGCTACGAGCCCTCCGGCGCGCTGCACGGCATCATGCGCGTCCGCGCCTTCACCCAGGACGATGCCCATATCTTCTGCACCGAGGCGCAGATCGCGCAGGAAACGGTGGAGTTCGTGGCCCTGCTGTCCCGCATCTACCGGGATTTCGGCTTCGAAAGCTTCCGCGTGAAATTCTCCGACCGGCCGGAAAAGCGCGCCGGCGACGACGCCACTTGGGACCGCTCCGAGGGCGCGCTGAAGGAAGCCTGCCGCATCGCCGGCGTGGAATACGAGCTGAACCCGGGGGAAGGCGCCTTCTACGGCCCCAAGCTGGAATTCGTGCTGCGGGACGCCATTGGCCGCGACTGGCAGTGCGGCACCCTGCAGGTGGATTTCGTGCTGCCGGAGCGGCTGGACGCCCAGTATGTCGGGGAAGACGGCAACCGCCACCGCCCCGTGATGCTGCACCGCGCCATCCTGGGCTCCTTTGAGCGCTTCCTCGGCATCCTGATCGAGGAGCATGCTGGGCGCTTCCCGCTCTGGCTGGCGCCGACCCAGGTGGTGGTGGCTACCATCGTGGACGATGCGGTGCCCTTCGCCCGCGAGGTCGCGGACAGCTTCCGCAAGGCCGGGCTGTCGGTCGAGCTGGACCTGCGCAACGAGAAGATCAACCGCAAGGTCGTGGACCACATCGAGGCCCGCGTCCCGGTGCTGGCGGTGATCGGCCGGCGCGAGGCGGAGGAGGGCAAGGTGGTCCTCCGGCGCCTTCCCGGACGGGAACAGCAGGTCATGACGCTGGCCGAAGCGGCGGAGGCCCTTGCAGCGGAGGCCGCGGCACCCGATCTCAAGGCGCCTACAAAGGTTGCGGCGGCGTGAACGCTGCACCATAAGACACTTCGATTTCGTTCCAACAGCAACAGGAGCCGACTCTGGCCCGAGGCCCCCTTCCGAACCAGCTGCCACCCCGCGACGGACCGCGGGTCAACGAGGATATCCGCGTCCCGCAGGTTCGCCTGATCGACCAGGATGGTGAGATGCTCGGCGTCATGTCGGCGCGCGAAGCCCTGCTGCGCGCCTATGACGTCGGCATGGATCTTCTGGAGATCAGCCCGAATGCCGTGCCGCCGGTGTGCAAGATCACCGACTACGGCAAGTACAAGTACGAGCAGCAGAAAAAGGCCAACGAGGCCCGCAAGAAGCAGAAGATCGTCGAGATCAAGGAAATCAAGGTTCGCCCGAACATTGATGACCACGACTATGACGTGAAGATGCGCGCGGCCAAGGGCTTCCTGGAGGAAGGCGACAAGGTGAAGGTCACCCTGCGCTTCCGCGGCCGTGAGATGGCCCACCAGGATCTCGGCGTGAAGGTGCTTGAGCGTGTCCGCACCGAGCTTGGCGAGCTGGCCAAGGTCGAGCAGATGCCGCGCCTGGAGAACCGCCAGATGATCATGGTGCTGGCGCCCAAATAAGCGCGTCGCCGGGGACAGAACGTCCCCGGGCGCCTTCTTCAGCCTTTTGCCGGCGGATGATCGGGGAAGCGCAGGTCGAGGCCCCGTGCCCGCCAGCCCGCCTCGATGATGGCCTTGTCCGTCATGCCGGCCGGATTGGCCTTGCGCGGATTGAAGGGCAGGGCGGGCGCGCGCTCCCGCCGCCAGACATCCAGCAGCCGGCGCAGCTCCACCAGCGGTTCCCGGTGGTCATCGACCCGCAGGTCGAGATCCGGGAAATCCTCTGTGGTCACCAGCTTCATCGCCGCCGATTGCCGCCCGCGCCGGTCGCCGCCCGCCGCCTCGCCGGCATCGAGCGCCAGCATCAGCCGCTCCGGCAGGGGAGAGGCGGTGGCGGAGGCGAAGGTGGCCGCCGTCTCGCCCACCACGGCGGGCCCCGCCAGCATGTTGCCGGCGACGCTGAAGCCGGGGCCGGACTGGCTGCCGGCCCATTCCACGCAGCTTTCCCCCGTCCAGGCGGCGCTGCGCCCCTGCGCGTCCACCACATGGATCTGCCGCAGGGCTTTGCCGTCATCGCCCACCAGCGCACCCTCAATAGCGGCGGCGGGCTTCAGGCCGCGCGCCAGCCCGTCCAGCACGGCCGGCGCCAGGTAGCGGTTGGTGAAGGACTGGGTGGACACCGCCCCCACGCCCGCCCGCACGAACGGGCATGAGGCCCCGACCGCGAAGGCGCAGGTGGTGACAGCCACGGCAAAGGCGCCGGTTGCGGCATCATGCGCCACGATTGACCAGGTCATGCGGGCGATTCCTTCCTGTCCGGCATCAGCCGCATCAGGAAAGAGGGCGGCGCGGCGGTCAAGGGGGCACGCCGCCGCGTTCCGGCCATCCGCGCGAAACGCTTGCCTTGGGGGAATGACTGTGGTGCAAGCTCGCCCATGGCCGACCTTTCTTCCCAAGCTCTCCACCAGGACCGCATCCTCATCCTCGATTTCGGCAGCCAGGTGACGCAGCTGATCGCGCGCCGGGTCCGGGAATCGGGCGTCTATTGCGAGGTGTGGCCCTTCACCGCCACCGCCGAGCGCATCCAGGGTTTCGCGCCCAAGGGCATCATCCTGTCCGGCGGCCCCGCCAGCACGGTGGATGAGGGCAGCCCGCGCGCGCCTCAGGCGGTGTTCGGGATGGGCGTGCCGGTGCTCGGCATCTGCTACGGCCAGCAAACCATGTGCGTGCAGCTTGGCGGCCGGGTGGAAAAGAGCGACCACCAGGAATACGGCCGGGCCTATGTCGAGGTGCGGGAGGATTGCGCCCTGACCCGGGAGGTCTGGTCCCCCGGTGCGCGGGAGCAGGTCTGGATGAGCCATGGCGACCGCGTGGCCGAGCTGCCCGGGGGCTTCCGCATCGTGGCCGTCAGCGAGGGCGCGCCCTTCGCCATGGTGGCCGATGACAGCCGCCACTTCTACGGCATCCAGTTCCATCCGGAGGTGGTCCACACCCCGCACGGGGCCCAGCTCCTGCGCAACTTCACCCATGGCGTCTGCGGCTGCCAGGGCGACTGGACCATGGCGGCTTTCCGCGCCGAGGCGATCCAGCGCATCCGCGCCCAGGTCGGCTCCGGCCGCGTGATCTGCGGTCTTTCGGGCGGTGTCGATTCCTCCGTGGCGGCGGTGCTGATCCACGAGGCGATCGGCGACCAGCTCACCTGCATCTATGTGGACCATGGCGTGATGCGCGGCGGCGAAAGCGAGCAGGTGGTCCGCACCTTCCGCGACCGCTTCAACATCAAGCTGGTGCATCGCGACGCGTCCGACCTGTTCCTGGGCGCGCTCGCCGGCGTCACCGACCCGGAGAAGAAGCGCAAGACCATCGGCCGCCTGTTCATCGAGGTGTTCGAGGAGGAGCAGGCCAAGATCGGCGGCGCCGATTTCCTGGCCCAGGGCACGCTCTACCCGGACGTGATCGAGAGCGTCTCGGCCACCGGCGGCCCTTCCGTCACCATCAAGTCGCACCACAATGTCGGCGGCCTGCCCGAGGACATGCGCATGAAGCTCGTCGAGCCGCTGCGCGACCTGTTCAAGGACGAGGTGCGCGAGCTGGGGCGCGAGCTGGGCATGCCGGAGGAGATCGTCGGCCGCCATCCCTTCCCGGGGCCGGGCCTGGCCATCCGCATCCCTGGCGAGGTGACGCGGGAGCGGGTGCAGATCCTGCAGAAGGCGGACGCCATCTATCTGGAGGAAATCCGCGCCGCCGGCCTTTACGACGCCATCTGGCAGGCCTTCGCCGTGCTGCTGCCGGTCAAGAGCGTCGGCGTGATGGGCGATGGGCGGACCTATGAGAGCGTCTGCGCCCTGCGCGCCGTGACCTCGACCGATGGCATGACGGCCGATGTGTATCCGTTCACCATGGAATTCCTGACCCGTGTCTCGGCGCGCATCGTCAATGAGGTGCGCGGCATCAACCGGGTGACCTACGACATCACGAGCAAGCCGCCCGGCACCATCGAGTGGGAATGAGGCCGCCAGGCCACGCCCTGGCGTGACGATGATGAGGGAGGCCGGCGAGGCCTCCCCCATTCGCGTTCAGCGCAGCGCTGGCCGCAGCCGCTCCGCCACCACGGCGCCCGCGGCGCCCAGCAGCATCAGCGTCGCCATCGGCCGCGCCGTGCCGTCGGCGAAGTGGCTGAGCAGGAAGCCGCTGCTGCCGGCGATGGCGAATTGCAGCGTGCCCATCAGCGCCGAGGCGGAGCCCGCCTGGGTGGCGTGCCGGCTCAGCGCGCCCACCGCCGCGTTCGGCATCACGAAGGACGAGCAGGACATCGCCACCGCGACCGGCAGCAGGATGGCAAGCCAGTGGGACGGCCCGGCATAGGCCACCGCCACCAGCACCAGGGTCGCGGCCAGGATCGCCAGCGTGGCGGCGCGCACCAGCCGCTGCGGCCCGAAGCGCAGCAGCAGCGGCGGGTTGAGCTGGGAGCAGATGATGAAGCCCGATGCGTTGACGCCGAACAGGATGGCGAAGGTGCCGGGCGTCATGCCGAACTGGCCGACGAACACGCCCGCCGCGCCGCCGATATAGGCGAACAACAGGAACAGCATCGCGCTGCCCATCATCACATTGGTGATGAAATGCGGCTCCCGCAGGATCTGCAGGAAACGCACCATCAGCGATCCGAAGTTGAGCCGCAGCCGCCTTTCCGGCGCCAGGGTTTCCGGGAGCAGCCGCCACACCAGCAGCGATGAAATGACGGCGTAGCCGGCGCCAAACCAGAAGATCGGGCGCCAGCCGCCGAAATTCAGCATCAGGCCACCGAGGCTGGGCGCCAGGATCGGCGCGGCCCCCATCACCAGCATCAGCCGCGACATCAGCCTGGCCGCCGCGTGGCCATCCGCCAGGTCGCGCACCACGGCGCGGGGCAGCACCATGCTGGCCGATCCGCCAAAGGCCGCCACGCAGCGGAAGGCGGCCAGCATCTCGATGCTGGTGGCCATGGCGCAGCCCACCGAGCCCAGGACATAGATGCCCAGCCCGATCAGCAATGGCCGCCGCCGGCCGAGGCGGTCCCCCAGCGTGCCCTGCACCAACTGCCCGACTGAAAGGCCCAGGAACCAGGTGGCCAGGGTCAGCTCGGCCGATCCCGGAGGCGCCGCGAAGCCCTGCTCGATGGCCGGAAAGGCCGGCAGGTACATGTCGGTGGAAAGCGGCCCGATCGCTGTCAGGAAGCCAAGCAGAAGGGGTAGCCAGACGGGCATGGGCGGGAATGATCCAGGAGTGACGCGGAAACAGCTTCGGCGTGGCCGTCCGTAGGCCACGCCGCTGGCGCAGCATGCAGCGACGGGCCGGGAACCACCAGGGCCGCAGGGCTCTCAAGAGCGCACGGAATCCTGAACAGGCGGCCTCGTTCCGGGGAGAATGATGGCGGAACGGGCATTCCGTCCGCCAAACGGGCAGCGGTCCGGCCACCGCCTGGAGCGGGGCTTACCGGGGCGGGGTTTACCGGCTGGGCATCTGCCGGAAGGCGGGCTCGGCGGGAGGCTCGGCGAAGTCCTCGTCGATCTGCTCCACGCGGGCCAGGGCCGGGCCCTTGCGGCAGGCTGTCAGCAGCGCCCCCACGGCGGCGGCATCGCCGGCCACCAGGGCTTCCACGCTGCCATCGGCGCGGTTGCGGACCCAGCCTTGCACGCCCAGCCGCGTGGCTTCCCCGACCATCCAATCGCGATAGCCGACGCCCTGAACCCGGCCACGGATCCGCACCAGCTTGGCATCCATGCGCTTCCCTCCCTGCGGCCCGGAAGGGGCCGCCTCAGGCGCGGGCCAGATGCAGCAGCCGGGCTGCCAGG
The DNA here is from genome assembly GCF_008386565.1 of Teichococcus oryzae. Taxonomy (GTDB): domain Bacteria; phylum Pseudomonadota; class Alphaproteobacteria; order Acetobacterales; family Acetobacteraceae; genus Pseudoroseomonas; species Pseudoroseomonas oryzae. The sequence continues at coordinate 279,589 of NZ_VUKA01000001.1, forward strand.
TGCACATCCCGCTCCACCGCCCGCTGCCGTGCCACCGCCTCGGCATCCACGCCCCACAATTCCTGCTGGTAGCTTTCATCGACAAAGGCGAGGCGGCAAGCCTCCGTCGCATCGACCCGCCCCCCCGAAAGGGCGAGGCCCAGCACAACGCTGCCCAGGGCCGGCACCGCGACACCCAGCGCCGCCAGTTCCAGCGGCGGCAGCGCGGCCACGGCGCGGTGCAGCGCGGCCACCGATCCGGCATCCTGCGCGACCGGCATGATGCCCGCGGTCACCCGCAGCGGCGCGTCATGCTCCAGCGCCGCCCAATCGAGCAGCGGCTGCCATTCCAGGGCCTGGATGGCGGCCAGGCGCGGCTCGGTGGCGCGGTAGCAGAGCAGGTCGCTTTCGGCGAACTTGGCCACCGCGGCGGCGGAGGGCGCCGGGTCGGGGGCGATGCGCTCCATGGCGGTGGCGGCGACGCGGGTCAGCGGCACCTCCTCCAGGCTCATCTCGCCGCCCCTGGCGCCGCCGGCCTGCTGCCATTCGGCGGCGACGGCCTCGGCCAGGGTGCGGCCCGGGAAGCGCAGCGCGCCGCCGCCAGGCAGGCGCATCGGCCGCCCGTCCAGCAGCACGATAAAGGCATCCCCGCCTTCGGAAAGGGTGACCTGGTCCCAGAAACGCTTCATGCGCGGCTTATCGCGCCTGCGCCGCGGGCCATCAAGATCGGTCCCTCGGCTTGAGGAATTGCAGCCCCCGCAACGTGGCGACCGTGGCGACGGACAGCACCACCGCGACGGCGAAGGCATGCAGGGCCACCGCCGCGCCGATCGCGCCGGTCACCCACAGCCCGGCGGCCGTCGCGGTGCCATGCACGCGCCCTCCGTTCCGGATGATGGCGCCCGCGCCGACAAAGCCGATGCCGGTGATCAGCCCTTCCATGATGCGGGCCATGGCCTCGGGATGGCCGGTGAGCAGCGGCTCGGCCGCCTGGAGGAAGCCGCAGGAGGCAAGGGCCACCAGCGGAAAGGTGCGCAGCCCGGCGCTGCGGTCCTCGCGCTCCCGGTCCCAGCCGATCGGCAAGGCCAGCAGGTAGGCGATCGCCAGATCGCGGATCTGGCCCAGCATGGTCGCGGCCTGCGGGTCGTCGGGCAGCATGGGCACCCTCCGTCAAGGCAACGGTGCAGGCGGCGGCCGGTTGCCGGACGCGTTGTTTCACGGTGCAGGAGGCGTATAGATCCGGGCCTGACCGCAGCGGAGGCCCTGATCATGCGCAACGACCCCCTCAGCCTGGACGAGCTGTCCGGCCGTATCGAGGCCAAGGGCCCCGCCTACACGCAACTGGCGGACACCATCTGGGGCTTCGCGGAGCTGCGCTTCAACGAGCATCAATCGGTTGCGGCGCAGATCGCCGTGCTGGAGGGGGAAGGCTTCCGCATCACCCGCGACGTGGCGGGCCTGCCCACCGCCTTCATGGCCGAATGGGGCGAGGGCGGGCCGGTGATCGGCTTCCTGGGCGAGTTCGATGCCCTGGCCGGGCTTTCCCAGGAAGCGGGCGTGGCCGAGCCGCGCCCGGTGGTCCAGGGCGGCATCGGCCATGGCTGCGGCCACAACCTGCTCGGCTCCGGCGCCATGCTGGCCGCCGTCGCGGCGCGCGACACCTTGGCGGCCGAGGGGCGGAAGGGCACCATCCGCTATTACGGCTGCCCGGGGGAGGAAGGCGGCTCCGGCAAGACCTTCATGGCGCGGGAAGGGGTGTTCGACGATCTGGACGCGGCCCTCTGCTGGCATCCGGGCGTCTTTGCCGGCGTGAACTCGGCCAGGACCCTGGCCAATTTCCAGGTTTATTTCCGCTTCAAGGGCCGCCCCGCCCATGCCGCCGGCTCGCCGCATCTGGGCCGCTCGGCGCTCGATGCCGTCGAGATCATGAACATGGGCGCCAACTACCTGCGCGAGCACATGCCCTCCGACGCGAGGCTGCACTACGCCATCACCGACACGGGCGGCAATTCGCCCAATGTGGTGCAGGCCAATGCCGAGGTGCTGTACCTGATCCGCTCCCCCAAGGTGGCCCAGGCCGCGGCGCTGTTCGAGCGGGTGAAGCGCTGCGCCGAGGGGGCGGCGCACATGACCGAGACGCAGCTGACCGTCGAGATCGACAAGGCGTGCTCGGAGGTCATGCCGAACACGGTGCTGGAGATGGCGATGCACGAGAACATCCGCCGCCTCGGCCCGCCGGTCTTCGACGATGCCGACCGCGCCTTCGCCGCGGAGATCCGCAGGACGCTGACACCCGACGACATCGAAAGCAGCGTGGAGTTCTTCGGCGCCCCGCCCGAGGCGGCCTCGCTCGACATGGCGGAGGACATCCTGCCCTTCGACGGCACGCCGCGCTGGATGCCGGGATCGACCGATGTGGGCGACGTGTCCTGGGTGGTGCCGACGGTGCAGTGCCATGGCGCGAACTACGCGGTGGGCACGCCCTTCCACACCTGGCAGATGGTGGCGCAGGGCAAGAGCCCGGCGGCGCACAAGGGCATGCTGCACGCCGCCAAGGCGATGGCCGCGACGGCGCTGGACGCCATCCGCGACCCCGAGCTGCTGGCCCGCGCCAAGGCGGAGCTGAAGCAGCGCACCGGCGGCAAGCCCTATGCCTGCCCGATCCCGGCGGAGGTGATGGCGCCGCCGCTGCGCGCCAGGCGGCCCTGAGGCTGATCCCGACCGGATGGCGCCATCCGGTCGGGCAGGAGTGCTGAAGAAAACGCTGCGGCGGCTTCCGCGGGCCAGGGCAAGCGGAAGCCGCTCCAGGCGGGGCCGGCTCAGCCGGCCGCCTTGGCCTCGCGCCGGCGGCGGTGCAGCACGAACTCGGTGTAGCCGTTCGGCTGCCTCGCCCCCTCGAACACCAGGTCGCGCGCCGCCTGGAAGGCCGGGCCGTCATAGTCCGGCGCCATTGGCCGGTAGGCAGGGTCGGACTTGTTCTGCTCGTCCACCACGGCGGCCATGCGGCGCAGCGTGTCCTCCACCTGCGCCTCGGTGACGATGCCGTGGCGCAGCCAGTTGGCGATGTGCTGGGCCGAGATGCGCAGGGTGGCGCGGTCCTCCATCAGCCCGACATCGTTGATGTCCGGCACCTTGGAGCAGCCGACGCCCTGGTCGATCCAGCGCACCACATAGCCGAGGATGCCCTGGGCGTTGTTGTCCAGCTCCGCCTGCACATCGGCCGGCGCCCAGTTGCTGCTGCCGAGCGGGATGGTCAGGATGTCGTCCAGCTTCGCCCGCGCGCCGCCTTGCGCGATCTCCTCCTGCCGCGCCGCCACGCTGGTCTCGTGGTAGTGCAGCGCGTGCAGCGTGGCGGCGGTGGGGGAGGGCACCCAGGCGGTGTTGGCGCCCGCCTTCGGGTGGCCGCCCTTCTGCGCCAGCATGTCCGCCATCTTGTCCGGCGCCGCCCACATGCCCTTGCCGATCTGCGACCTGCCGCGCAGCCCGCAGGCGAGGCCGGTGTCGACGTTCCAGTCCTCATAGGCCTTGATCCAGGCCGCGCCCTTCATGTCGTTCTTGCGCAGCACGGGGCCGGCTTCCATCGCCGTGTGGATCTCGTCGCCGGTGCGGTCGAGGAAGCCGGTGTTGATGAAGGCGACGCGCTCCTTCGCTGCGGCGATGCAGGCGCGCAGGTTCACCGTGGTGCGCCGCTCCTCATCCATGATGCCCATCTTCAGGGTGTTGCGCGGCAGGCCCAGCGCATCCTCGACCCGGCCGAACAGCTCATTGGCCCAGGCCACTTCCTCCGGCCCGTGCATCTTCGGCTTCACGATATAGACGGAGCCGGCGCGGCTGTTCATCCGCCGCCCCTTGATGTCGTGCAGCGCGATGGCGACGGTGACGAGGGCGTCGAGGATGGTTTCCGGCACCTCCTGGCCATCCAGCGTCACCGCGTCGGTCATCATGTGGTGGCCCACATTGCGCACCAGCATCAGGGAACGGCCATGCAGCGTCAGCGTGCCGCCATCGGGCGTGGTGTAGCTGCGGTCGCCGTTCAGGCGGCGCGTCATGGTCTGGCCGCCCTTCTCGAAGGAGGCTTCGAGGTCGCCCTTCATCAGCCCCAGCCAGGCGCGGTACACCGCCACCTTGTCCTCGGCATCCACGGCGGCGACGGAATCCTCGCAATCCATGATGGTGGAAACGGCGGATTCCAACACCACGTCGGCGATGCCAGCCGGGTCCTCCCTGCCGATCGGATGGGATTTGTTGACCACCACCTCGATATGCAGGCCGTTGTTGCGCAGCAGGATGGCGGAAGGCGCATCCGCCTTGCCGGAATAGCCGGCGAATTGCGCGGCATCCTTCAGCGCCGTGGCGCCGCCCTGGGCCAGCCCCACCACCAGGACGCCGCCCACCACGGACAGCCCGGCCACGTCGGCCCAGGAGCCGCCCAGCAGCGGCGCCGCGCCGTCCAGCACGGCCCGCGCGCGGGCGATCACCTTCTCGCCGCGGGCGCGGTTGAAGCCCTTTCCGCGCGCCAGGGCGCCCTCCTCGGGGATCGCGTCGGTGCCGTAGAGCGCGTCATACAGGCTGCCCCAGCGCGCATTGCCGGCGTTCAGCGCGTAGCGCGGGTTGTTCACCGGCACGACGAGCTGCGGGCCGGCGATGGTCGCGATCTCGGGGTCCACATTGGCCGTGGTGACCGAGACGGGGCCGGGGTCCGGCAGCAGGTAGCCGATCTCCTCCAGGAAGGCGCGATAGGCGGGAAGGTCCACGGGCTTCTTCGGATGGGCGCGGTGCCATTCGTCGATCTTCGCCTGCAGCGCATCCCGCCTGGCCAGAAGCTCGGCATTGCGCGGCGCCAGGTCGCTCAGGATCGCCTGCATCGACGACCAGAACGCCGCCGGCTCGATGCCCGTGCCGGGCAGGGCCTCGGTTTCGATGAACTGGCGCAGCACCGGCGCCACCTGCAGCCCTGCCTTGGTTTCCGCCATGTCCGCTGATCCTCCGGTTTGGTTCCTCACGGGGGAGCATAGCCATCAAACCGGATGGCCGGCAAAGCCGCCCTTCCGCCGGAAGCCCATTGCTCCGGCCCGCCAATCGGGGGACCCTGGCGCTTCCCGACTCCCGGATGAGGATGCCTGCCGCCATGGCCATCGCCTACGCGCCCCCGCCCTTCGCAACCCAGCACTGGCAGGTCACCAAGCCGGTGGCGCGCGGCGCGCGGGGCATGGTGGTGAGCCAGAGCCGCGCCGCCGCCGAGGCCGGCGTCGCGGTGCTGGAGGCGGGCGGCAACGCCGCCGACGCGGCCGCCGCCACGGCCTTTGCCCTGGCGGCGATGGAGCCGTGGAACTCGGGGCTGGGCGGCATCGGCTTCGCGCTGATCCACAAGGCCGGGCAGCGCCAGGCGGAGCTGCTGGATTTCGGCCCGGTCGCTCCCGCCGCCAGCGACCCTTCCGCCTTCCCGATGACGGGAAACATGAAGCAGGACCTGTTCGCCTGGCCGGAGGTGGAGGGGGACCGCAACATCCACGGCCCGCTGTCGATGGTGATCCCTTCCGCCGTCGCCGGCTACGCCACCCTGGCGGAGCGCTTCGGCGCCGGCCTGCCCCTGGCCGAACTGCTCGGCCCAGCCATCGCCCTGGCGAAGCGCGGCCTGCCGCAGGACTGGTACACCACGCTGAAGGTCGCCAACTCGGCCAAGGTGCTGCGGCTTTACCCGGAAAGCGCCCGCATCTACCTGCCGGATGGGCTGCCGCCGGTCGCCCCCTATCAAGGCGCTCCCGGCTTCTTCCGCCTGGGCCGGCTGGCCGACACGCTGGAGCGGCTGCGCGACGCCGGCTGGCGCGACTTCTACCAAGGCGAGGTCGCGGCCTCCATCGCCGCCGATGTGAAGGCGATGGGCGGCTTCCTGTCGGCCGACGACCTGCGCAACTGCCAGGCCCGCATTCGCCCGGCGCTGTCCATCCCCTGGCGCGGCGACATCGTGCTTCAAGGGGCGGGCGGGCTGACCGCCGCGCCGACGCTGGCGCGGGTGGTGGCGGAAATGGCGAAGCTGGACTCCGCTGCGCCGGACGCCGCCTGGTTCAGCGCCCTGGCGCGCACCCTGCGCGGCGCCTATGCCGAGCGGCTGGAGGGGCTAGGTGCCGCCACGGCGGTGGAGCCATCCGAAACCTGCACCACCCACCTCACCGTGGTGGACGCGGAAGGCAACATGGTGGCCATGACCACCACGCTGCTGTCCTCCATGGGCAGCCGCGTGGTGCTGCCAGGCAGCGGCGTGCTGATGAACAACGGCATGATGTGGTTCGACCCCCGCCCGGGCTCGGCCAATGCCATCCGCCCCGGCGCCCGGCCACTTTGCAACATGTGCCCGGTGACGGTGTCGGATGCGCAGGGGCCGCTGATGGCGCTGGGCGCCTCGGGCGGGCGGCGCATCCTGGCCTCGGTGGTGCAGATGCTGGCCTTCACGCTGGATTTCGGCATGTCGCCGGAGGAGGCGGCGCATTTCCCGCGCATCGACGTGTCAGGTCCGGATGGCGCCACGGCCGACCGCCGCCTGCCGGCCGACGTGCTGGCGGCGCTGGAGGCGCAGGGCGGGCTGACGGTGGTGGAGCATGCGGTGCTGCCGGTGAACTTCGCCTGCCCGAACCTGATCCGCCGCGAGGAAGGCGGGCATGTCGGCATCAGCGATGTGATGACCCCGTGGTCGGCGGCGGTGGCGGCGCACTGAAGAAGCGCGCGGGCGCCAGGGATCAGCGCGCCCGCATCGCCAGCAGGATGCCGGAGCCGATCAGCGCCAGCCCGCCGAGGTGAAACAGCTCCAGCGACTCGCCCAGAAAGGCCACCGCCATGAGGCTGCCGAAAACCGGCAGCAGGTGGATGAACTGCCCGGCCTTGTTGGCGCCGATCAGTTCCACGCCGCGATTGAAGAAAAGGTAGGACAACAGGGAAGGGAACACCGCCAGGAAGCCGACCGACAGGATCGTGGCGGGCCCGAGGGGCGGCATGGCCTGTGTCGCGGCTTCCCACAGCCAGGCCGGCAGCAGGGCGAGGAGGCCGGCGGCGATGCTGCAGGCCAGGAAGCTCAGGGGATGCACCCTCGGCCGCAGGCGCAGGCAGGCGGAATAAAGCGCATAGGCCAGCACCGCCCCCATCACCCACAGGTCGCCGCTGCGCAGCCGCAGCCCCAACAGGTCCTCCAGCGAGCCATGCGAGGCGATCACCACCACGCCGGCGAGCGACAGCGCCAGGCCGGCCAGTTGCAGCGGCCCCGGTGCCTCCCCGAACAGCAGGAAGGAGCAGCCGAGGATGGCCAGCGGGATCACCGATTGCAGCAGCGCCGCGTTGACCGCCAAGGTGGTCTGCAGCCCGAGGTAAACAAAGGTGCTGAACACCGCGATGCCGAGCAGCCCGAGCAGCAGCATCAGTGGCCATTGCCGCCGCAGGGCCGGCCAGTCCCGCCGCAGATGCGGCCAGGCCAGCGGCAGCACCAGCAGCAGCGCCAGCAGCCAGCGCCAGAAGGCCAGGAAGAAGGGTGGCACCACGCCATGCACGGCGCGGCCGATGACGAAGTTGCAGGCCCAGAACAGCGATGCGGCGACCAGCAGCAGAACCGGCATGCGCCAAAGCCGCCGCATCGGGCCAGGGCGGGACGAAGCGGCTTGTTCCTGTGTCGGCATCGGGCATCTCCTGCGGCGGCCCTGCCTAGGGCCGCCACCGGGCACCCGCAAGCCGGGCCGCGCCCCGGCTCAGGCCGTCGCCAGCAGCACCACGCCGGCCGAGATCAGCCCGATGGCCGCCAGCTTCTGCGCGCCCAGCGCCTCGCCAAAGGCGAAATGGCCGATCATCGCGACAATGACGTAGGACGCGGCCGTGCAGGGCAGCGCCACGCTCATGGGCAGCTTGCGCAGCGCGACGATGTAGAGCATCGCCGCCCCGCCATAGAAGCCGAGGCCGATGACGGTCTGCCAGCGGAACAGCTGCGCCAGGAAGCTGCCGCCGCCCAGCGTGCCCATCTTCAGCAGCACCTGCCCGGCCAGGGAGGTGCAGATGGCTGCGGCCAGCACCAGCCAGTGGAGCATCAGCGCGGGCCGCCCGCGACCACGTCCCGCACCACGCCCTGCGGCTTGCCATTGGCGGACAGGAAGGCACGGCCGACATATTCGCCCAGCACGCCCAGGATCAGGAACTGCACGCCCGCCACCAGCAGCGACACGGTCATCACCGAGGCCCAGCCGGAGGGCGTGTCCACCGTCAGCGCCTCGACCATGGTGAAGACGGCGCCGATCACGCCCAACACGCCCATGCCGACGCCGGCCAGCATGGCGAGCCGCAGCGGCATCAGCGAGAAATTGGTGGCGAGGTTCAGCCACAGCCGGATCAGCCGGCGCAGCGTGTAGTTGGAGCGGCCTTCCATGCGCGCCAGATGCATCACCTCGATGCTGTCGATGCGCTGAGTCACCTGCATCACCAGCCCGTCGATATAAGGATAAGGACCGGCGTAGCGCGTGACCTGCTGCACCACCAGCGCCGACATGCAGCGGAAGGAGGACAGATACAGGCCCGGCGGCTTGTCCATCAGCTGGTCCGCCACCCAGTTGGCGAAGCGGGAGCCGAGATTGCGCCAGCCCTCGTGCTTCTTCTCGGCATAGCGGGTGTAGACCACGTCCCAGTTGCCGAGGCGGGCATGATCGTAGAGCTTCAGCACCTCCTCGGGCGGGTTCTGCAGGTCGTCATCCATGGTGATGACATAGCGGCCGCGCATGTGCCGCAGCCCGGTCATGACCGCGTTGTGCTCGCCGAAATTGCGCGCATGCTCGACATAGGTGAGCGGCACGCTGGCGGTGCGGGCCAGCTCGCGGCACACATCGCCGCTGTTGTCGGGGCTGCCGTCATTGACCAGCACGATCTCGATGCCGCCTTCGGGCTGCAGCGCCGACAGGGCGGCGACCAGCCGGCCCACCGTGTCGGCGCCGCGATACACGGGCACGACGATGGACAGGCCGACGGGATGGCCGACGGGATGATGGTCAGCATTCATGGCGGGGCAGCCTCGGGCGATCAGGGACGGGTGGCGATGGCCAGCACCGATCCGCCGGCCGGATAACGCAGGCCGATGCGGAACAGCGCGGCCTCCGCCACGGTGACGGCGTGCAATGTGGCATCCAACCAGGGCGGAAACGGGGCAACGTCGCTCGCGGAATCCTCGGCGCGGGCCAGCAGCTTGCGCTGCGCCACCATCAGCGGCAGCAGCAGGGCGTTCCAGTAGGCGACGCGGCGCGGCGCGAAGCCGGCCTCGCGCAGCAATGCCCGTGCCTCCCCGGCGGTGTAGCGGCGGGCATTGTGGACGCGCCGGTCATGCGCCGAATGCAGCCAGCGGAAGGCGGGCAGGTTCAGCACCAGCAGGCCGCCGGGGCGCAGCACGCGGCGCATCTCGCGCAGCGCGCGGCGCTGGTCCACCGCCGCGTGACACAGCACATCCATGCTGCACAGCGCGCCGAAGCTCGCATCGGCGAAGGGCAGGGCGGCGGCATCGCCCGCCACCACCCGCGCGCCGGACTTGGCGGCGGCGCGGCACGCGGCGGCGGGGTTGTATTCCAGCCCGTGCAGCGCCTGCCCGGGAAAGGCGGCCGACAGGCTGCGCAGCAGCCCGCCCGTACCGCAGCCCATGTCGAGCCAGGGACCATGGGGCGATTCGGCGCGCAGCGCGGCGGCGACGCGGGCATGCAGGGCGCGGTACCACCACATCCGCTGCTCGGCCGCGTCCATCAGGTCGTATTCGGCGGGATCCACGGGAAAAGCTTGTGACAGTGCCCGACCCGCGCCGCAATGGGATTGCAGAAAGGCCGCGCCGGAGAAAGGATGGTCCGGCGCGGGATGAAGCCACGATTCATGAATGCCTTGACCCGGCAGGACACTGCCTGGGATTTTACGCCCCCGACATATGGGCGCCTTGCCGGCCTCGACCTGGCCCCCCGGCTCACCGGCCTTCCGGCGCTGCTGCCGGCCCCGGGCCCCGACGCGCCCGGAAGCCTGGCGATCGCCCGTAGTTGGCCGTTCCGGCGGACGGGGTGATGCCGCCCTCCAGTCTTCCCCCTGAAAGCCGGCCGCTGGACCAAGCCCTGCTCGGCATCGCCCTGGTGGCGGCCGGCTACGCCACGGTGGCCGTGTCGGACGCCATGGTGAAATGGGTGCTGCCGGAGATCGGCACCGCTGCTGCCATGCTGTGGCGTGGCCTGTTCGGCGCCCTGACCATCGCGCTGCTGGTGCGCGGGCGCATCCCCCGTGCCGTGAACCGGCGGCTGCTGGCCGCGCGCTGCGCTTTGCATTGCGGCGTCACGGTGCTGTTCTACCTGGCCTGGCATCGCGGCATGCCGCTGGCCGACAGCTATGCCATCTCCGCCGCCGCCCCCTTGCTGATGACGCTGCTGGCCATTCCCATCCTGGGGGAGAGCGTCGGATGGCGGCGCTGGGCCAGCACCGCCTTCGGCTTTTGCGGCGTGCTGGTGATGCTCCGGCCCGGGGGGGCGCTCTGGGGCGCTGACGCAATGCTGCTGCTGATCGCCGTGGTGCTGATGGCGGTGACCCGCATCTGGATGCGGCTGCTGGCGCGCACCGACAAGCCGGCCACCATCACCTTCTGGCTGATGCTGGCGCATGTGCCGGCCGGGCTGCTGCTGATGCCGGTGCTGCCGCCGCCGCAATGGCTGCCCAGCCCCGGCACGATGGTGCTGCTGGTGCTGCTCGGGGCATCGAACGGCATCGCCCACTGGCTGTTCGCCCGCGCCTTCGCCCTGGCGCCGGTGTCGCTGCTGGCGCCCTTCGAATATTCCACCCTGGTCTGGGGCACCGTGCTGGGCTTCGTGGTCTGGGGCAATTTCCCCGCCTATGGGACGCTGCTCGGCGCCGCCATCGTCATTGCCGCGGGGCTTTACAACCTGCATCGCGAGCGGCTCCGCCGGCGCGAATCCATGAAGGAGGCGACCGGCTGATGCCGCTGCGCCACGATCTGCGCCGCGGCGCGCTGATGATGCTGGGCGCCACCGCGCTGTTCTCGATGATGAGCGCGCTGGTGAAGGGGCTGGGCGACAGCATCCCCTTTCCGGAGATCATGTTCTTCCGCAACCTGCTGGCCCTGCCGGTGGTCGCGGCGATCGGGCTGCGGCGCAAGGTGGATCTGCGCACCCGGCGCTTCGGCGGGCATTTCCTGCGCGCCCTGGCCGGCATCGCGGCGATGAGCTGCTCCTTCTTCTCCCTGACCGTGCTGCCGCTGGCCGAGCAGACGGCGCTGACCTATTCCACGCCGCTCTTCGTCATCATCCTGTCGATCCCGATGCTGGGGGAGCGGCCGGGGCCGCATCGCTGGGGGGCGGTGCTGGTGGGCTTCCTCGGCATCCTGGTGATCGCGCTGGGGCAGGGGGCGTTCACCGGCGGGGGGCGGCACGATCCGGGAATGGCGGAATGGCTGCTCTGGGCCGGCTTCGGCGCGGCCGCCCTGCACGGGCTGTTTTCCGGCCTGACCACGCTGCTGGTGCGCCAGCTTTCCGCCACCGAGGCCAGTTCCGCCATCGTGCTGTGGCAATCCATCCTGATGACCGGGATGACGGCGCTGGCGCTGCCCTTCGTCTGGGTGACGCCGAGCTGGGAACAATTGCCGCTGCTGATCGGGATGGGGCTGCTGGGCGGGCTGGCGCAGGTGATGCTGACCGAGGCCTATGCCAGCGCCCAGGTTTCCGCCCTTGGCCCCTATTCCTATTCGGCGCTGATCTGGGCCATCGTCATCGGCTGGGTGGTCTGGGGCGACATCCCGACGCCCTCCATGCTGGCCGGCGCCGCGATGATCGTCGCCGCCGGGCTGTACATCCTGCACCGCGAACTGCGCCGCCGGGAGAAGAACCGTTGAGCATTCCCTTCATCCGCGAGGACAAGCTGCCCACCGGCACGGTGGAGGAGTTGGGCCGGCCGGGCGGCGTCCGGCTGCGCCGCATCCGCTGCGACAATCCCGGGCCCTTCACCTTCCGCGGCACCAACACCTACCTGATCGGGGAAGGGGAGGTGGCGCTGCTCGATCCCGGCCCGGCCGATCCCGCCCACCATGACGCCATCCTGCGCGCCCTGCCCGGGGAACGCCTGACGCATATCCTGGTCAGCCACACCCATCGCGACCATTCGCCAGGCGCCGCCGCGCTCAAGGCCAGCACCGGCGCCGCCACCTTCGGCTTCGGCCCGCACCTGACCCCGCCGGCCGAGGGCGGCGATGGCGGCGACCATGAGTTCCATCCCGACCGCCGCCTCGCCGATGGCGAAACGCTCCGGGGCGAGGGCTGGCGCCTCACCGCCCTGCACACGCCGGGGCATTGCGCCAACCATCTCTGCTTCGCGCTGGAAGAAAGCGGGGTCCTGTTCTCGGGCGACCATGTGATGAGCTGGTCAACCAGCGTGGTGGTGCCGCCGGACGGGGACATGGCCGATTACATGGCCGCGCTGCGCCGCCTCGCGGATCGCGATGACCAGCTGTTCCTACCCGGCCATGGCGCGCCGCTGCCGGAGCCGATCGCCTTCACCCGCGCGCTGCTGGCGCACCGCCAGGCGCGGGAAGACGGGCTGCTGGAAATCCTGGGCCGGCATGGCCCCGCCACGGTGGGGGAACTGGTGCCCTTCCTTTACATCGGGCTGGAGCCGAGGCTGCGCCCGGCGGCGGCGAAAAGCCTGCTGGCGCATCTGCGGAAGCTGGAGACGGAAGGCGCGGTCCAGGCCGCGGCTGATGGCGCCTGGGCGGTTCGGGGGCGCCAGCCCTGAAGGCGGGCCGGGCGGCGCCGGAAAGCAAGCGCCGGGGGCGGTGAACCCCCGGCGCGGCGTGACTCAGGCCGCGCGGGCCATCGACACGGCCTTCCACACCACCTCCGGCGTGGCGGGCATGTCGAGATGAGTGACGCCCACCGGCGCCAGCGCATCCACCAGCGCGTTCATCACCGCCGGTGGCGAGCCGACCGCGCCCGCCTCGCCCGCGCCCTTGACGCCAAGGGCGTTGGTTTCGCAGGGGATCTCCACCAGCTCCACCTCGATGTCCGGCAGGTCATTGGCGCGGGGCAGGGCATAGTCGTTGAGGCTGGCCGAGATCAGCTGGCCGGTTTCCTTGTCATAGGCGGTGCGCTCCATCACCGCTTGGCCGATGCCCTGCGCCACGCCGCCATGCACCTGGCCGCGCACGATCAGCGGGTTCAGCGCGTGGCCCACATCGTCCACCACGATGTAGCGGGCGATCTCGGTGTGGCCGGTGTCCGGGTCCACCTCCACTTCCGCGATGTGGCAGCCATTGGGGAAGGTGTGCGCCGGGATGGCCGCGACCTCGGCGGCATCCAGCAGCGTCACCGTCTCGCCCTTGGAGGCGCGCTCAAGCTGCTTCGCCGCCAGTTCCAGGATGCCGATGTCGCGGTCGGTGCCGGCGATGGCGAAGCGGCCGCCGGTGAACTCGATATCGGCCGGGGAGGCTTCCAGTGCCTCGGCCGCCGCCTGCTTGCCCTTCTCGATCACCGAGGCGGTGGTGGCCAGCAGCGCCGCGCCTTCCGAATACAGCGAGCGCGCGCCGCCGGTGCCGCCGCCGGAGGGGAGGCCGTCCGAGTCGCCCTGAAGCACGCGGATCTTCTCGACAGGAATGCCGAGCTGGTGGCCGGTGATCATGGCATAGGCCGTCTCATGGCCCTGCCCGGTGGACTGGGTGCCCACCAGCACGTCCAGCATGCCGTCCGGGGCGAAGCGCATCGCCGCGCGCTCGGAGGCGTCGCCGCCGGTCGCCTCCAGGTAATAGGCCATGCCGATGCCGCGCCGCTTGCCCCGCGCGGCGGCTTCCGCCCGGCGCGCCTCGAAGCCGGCCCAGTCGGATTTCTCCAGCGCCTTGTCGAGCACCAGGGCGAACTCGCCCGAATCATAGGTCTGCCCCACCGGCGTCTTGTGCGGCATGGCCGAGGACGGGACCATGTTGCGGCGGCGCAGCTCGATCCGGTCCATGCCGATCTCGCGCGCCGCGGCGTCGATCAGCCGCTCCACCAGGTAGTTGCTTTCCGGCCGCCCGGCGCCGCGATAGGCATCCACCGGCACGGTGTTGGTCAGAACGCCGAGGACGTTGGCATAGATCGCCTGGAAGCCATACACGCTGGCCAGCACCTTGGTGCCGGCGCCGCAGGGGATGAAGGGCGCGAAGGTCGAGAGATAGCCGCCCATGTCGGCGTAGTTCTTGGTGCGCAGCGCCAGGAACTTGCCGTCCTTGTCCAGCGCCAGCTCGCCCTCGGTCAGGTTGGCGCGGCCCTGGGTGTCGGACTGGAAGGCCTCCATCCGTTCCGAGGCCCATTTCACCGGCCGGCCGAGCTTGCGCGCCGCCCAGCAGCACAGCGCGTATTCGGCGTACATGTAGAGCTTCATGCCGAAGCCGCCGCCGACATCGGGGGTGATGACGCGGAACTTCTCCGGCGGCAGGTGGAACACCGAATTCGCCAGGATGTCCTTCACCAGCCAGGAGCCCTGGGTGCCGGCATGCAGGGTGAAGCGCTCGGTGGCGGGGTCGTATTCCGCCAGGGCGGCGCGGCCTTCCATGCTGTTCACGATGATGCGGTTGTTCACCACCGTCAGCTTGGTGACATGCGCGGCCTGGCCGAACAGCGCGTTCGTGGCCGCCTCGTCGCCCGTCGCCCAGTCGAAGCAGATGTTGTTGGGTGCCGTCTCCCAGACCTGCGGCTGGCCCGGCCCGGTGGCGGTGGCGAGGTCGGTGCAGGCGGGCAGGACGTCGTAATCCACCATCACCGCCTCGGCCGCGTCCCGCGCCGCCTGGACGCTTTCGGCGACGATCAGGGCGACGCCGTCCCCGACATGCCGCACCCTGTCCACCGCCAGGCCGTAGCGCGGCGTGTTGGCGCGCGGCGAGCCGTCGCGGTTCTTGAGCGGAATGGCGCAGGGAATCTCGCCCAGGCCTTCGGCCATCCAGTCCTGGCCGGTCAGCACCGCATGCACGCCGGGCAGGGCGGTGGCGGCGCTGGTGTCGATGGACTCGATGCGAGCATGGGCATGAGGGCTGCGCAGCACCACGGCGTGCAACTGGCCAGGCACCGCGATGTCATCGGTGTAGCGGCCATTGCCTTTCAAGAGGCGCGGATCCTCGACGCGGCGGACCGCCTGGCTGAGCCCGAACTTGGCCATGGTGTTTTCTCCCCGGATGTCTCCCCTGGCATAGTTGGCCAAGGCAACGGGCATGGGAAGAGGGAAGCGTTCAGTCCGCTCCCGGCCTGGGGGAGGCCGGCATCGGCAGGGCGGCACGGGCCCAAAGGGTCAGCACCGCCATCAGCACGGCCGCGGTCAGGAAGCCGGCACCGTAGCCGCCATGCCGGAGCAGGACGCCGAAGCCGATCGAGCCGACCCCTTGGCCCAGGAACAGGGCCATGGCGAAGGCGGACACGGCGGTGGCGCGGGCCTCGGGCAGGGCCTCGGTGCTGCGGGCCTGCAGCACGCCGTGGAAGCCGAAGAAAAACAGCCCGATCAGCGCCTGCAACACCGCTACCACCGGCCAGACGGGCGCCAGGGCCAGCCCGGCCAGGGCCAGGGACAGCAGCAGGCCGCCCACCAGCATCAGGCGCATCTCGCCCAGCCAGTTCAGCAGGTGCCGCGCGGTGCGGGTATAGGCCAGGGCGCCCAGGCCGAAGCCCGCCACCACCAGCCCCGCCTGCCAGGGCTCAAGATGGAAATCCTGGATCAGATAGGAGCCGATGAAGGGAAAGGCGCCCCCGAACAGCAGCAGCCCGTCCAGAAAGGCGGTGAGCAGCAGCAGGCGGGCCGGGCGGCGGCGCAGCAGCTCCGCATAGCGGGCGAAGCCGAGATTTCCCACCCTGGAGGGATGGCCGCGCCACAGCCGCGCCCCCAGCGTGGCGGCGATGGCTCCGGCCGTGACCAGGGCTACCGTGGCGGTGACCATGAACACCGACCGCCAGCCGAAAGCCTGGCCGATGCCGCCCGAAACCGGGCCGGTGAGCAGCTGGGCCATCACCATGCCGGTCATGAAGCGGCTGATGGTCGCCTGCCGTTCCTCGTAAGGCACGTTGTCGCCGATCCAGGCCAGGGCGAGCGGGATGATGGCGCCGCCCGCCGCCCCCGTGGCGGCGCGCAGCGCCATCATCTGCCCGAGCGAGCCGGCCATGGCGCAGGCCGCCATGGCCAGGCCATAGGTGGCCAGCCCGATGGTCAGCACCCGCAGCTTGCCGAAGCGGTCGCCCAATGGTCCGAGGACCACCTGGCACAGGCCATAGGGCAGGGCGAAGGCGGTGATCAGCACCGCCACCTCGGCCACGGTGCTGTGCAGGTCACGCGCGACGAGCGGCAGCAGCGGGTCGAGCAGCCGCATTCCGCAGCCGGTGGCGAAGGCGGCCGCCGCCAGCAGCGGCAGGATGGAAAGCGTTGGCCTGGCCGCCTGCGCCGGGCCGGCGGCGCGGCCCTGGCTGTCCAACGGGCTCACGCCGCGTCGGGCGCGCGGGCTTCCTGCGCGGCGGCGGGGCGATCCGGCGCGGGCCGCGCCGCCCGCCTGCGCTCGCTTTCGGTCTTCAGCTGACCGCAGGCGGCCAGGATGTCGCGGCCGCGCGGGGTGCGGATGGGCGAGGAATAGCCGGCATCCGACACCACCCTGGCGAAGCGGTGGATGGCGTTGTTGGAGGAGGTCTCGTAGGGGCTGCCGGGCCAGGGGTTGAACGGGATCAGGTTCACCTTGGCCGGGATGCCCTTCAGCAGCCGCACCAGCTCCCGCGCATCGGCTTCCGAATCGTTGACGCCCTTCAGCATGACGTATTCGAAGGTGATGCGCCGCGCATTGGAGGCGCCGGGATAGCGGCGGCAGGCCGCCATCAGCTCCTCGATCGGGTATTTGCGGTTCAGCGGCACGATCTCGTCGCGGATGTCGTTGCGCACCGCATGCAGCGAAACGGCGAGGCCGACGCCCAGCTCCTCGCCGCAGCGATCCATCATCGGCACCACGCCGGAGGTGGAAAGGGTGATGCGCCGGCGCGACAGGCCGATGCCCTCGCCATCCATGATGATCTTCATGGCCTTGGCGGTGTTCTCGTAGTTATAGAGCGGCTCGCCCATGCCCATGATGACGATGGTGGAAAGCAGGCGCGGCGTGCCGTCCGTCGGGCTCGGCCATTCGCCATAGCTGTCCCGCGCCGCCATGAACTGGCCGACGATCTCGGCGGCTCCCAGGTTGCGCACCAGCTTCTGCGTGCCGGTGTGGCAGAACTTGCAGGAGAGCGTGCAGCCGACCTGAGTCGAGATGCAGACCGCGCCGCGATCCTCCTGCTGGTCGGGGATATAGACGGTCTCGACCTTCTGCCCGTCGCGGAAGGCGAACAGGAACTTGCGGGTGCCGTCCTCGCTGGTCTGCTCGGTGTCCACGCCGGGGCGGCCGACCACGAAGCGCTCCGCCAGCTTCGCCTGCATCGGCTTGGCGATGGTGGACATCTTCGCGAAGTCGGTGACGCCCTGGTGGTAGATCCAGTGCCAGAGCTGCTTGGCGCGGAAGGGCTTCTCGCCGATCGACACCATTTCCGCCGCCAGCTCCTCGCGCGACAGGCCGACCAGGTCGCGGCGGCCATCGGGCAGCGTGGCCTCGGGCGGCGCGAACAGCGCCGACTTGGCCAGGATGCGTGCGCGCTCGGCTTCGGTCAGGTCCTGGGGCAGATCGGGCTTGGGGGCGACGGACATGCTCATGATGGGTTACCGGCGGCCGGCCGGGCACTCCTTGCTGATGGCTTCATAGGCGGCGGTGAAGCCCGAAAGGGAAAAGGTGTCGGTGGCCCGGCCGCGGCCCTGCGGGCCGGTGCCCTTGGCCACCGCGTTGGCGCCCGCCTTGAAGACGGCCACGGCGCGGGTGCCCTCGCGGGCGAAGGCGTTGTCCTGCGCGGGATAGAAATCGAGGTCTGTGCCGCCGACCTCGACCTCGACCTCGGCATTGCGGACATAGGTGTAGCCGGATTGCAGCGCCACCTGATCCCGCCCCTGCGGGCGGTGCGTCACCGTCAGGATGACGTTCTGCCGGTTGCCGGCCCCGTCGGTCTTGCTGGCGCGGGTGAAGGCGTAGCAGATCTTCTGCGCGCCCTGGCCCATGGAGGCGGCGGTCCAGTCACCGAAGGTGCCAAGCGCCTGCGGGCGCTGCTGGGCGGCAGCGGGAAGCGACGCCATCATCGCGATGGGCGCGCCGATCAGGATCAGATTGCGAAGGAGCCGGGTCATCGCCGTCACATAAGGGTTGCTGAGGCAGGGCCGCAACCGCGGGGCCGTTATCGGCCGGCGGGCGCCCCCAGGGATGTGGCACGTCAGCCCGCCATCCGAAAGGAAAAAGGCGGGAATTTTGTGCGACGCGTCATTTTGCCGCGGACCGCGCCGGCGGCCACAGGACCTTGTCGCGGTAGTTGCAGGCCTCCCGCGCCACGCAATGCCAGCATTCCGGCAGGCGCGCCTTGCAGATATACCGCCCATGCAGGATCAGCCAATGATGCGCGTCGCGCAGCAGGTCGGCCGGGACGCGCTGCATCAGCCCATCCTCCACCTCGCGCGGGGTCTTGCCCGGGGCCAGGCCGGTGCGGTTGCCCAGGCGGAAGATGTGGGTGTCCACCGCCATCGCCTCGGCCCCGAAGGCGACGTTCAGCACCACATTGGCCGTCTTGCGGCCGACGCCGGGCAGGGCCTCCAGCGCCACGCGGTCGGCCGGCACCTCCCCCCCATGCCGGTCCAGCAATTGCCGCGACAGGGCGATCACGTTCTTCGCCTTGCCCTTCCACAGCCCGATGGAGCGGATGTGCCGCGCCACGCCTTCCTCCCCCAGCGCCACCATGGCGGCGGGGGTGTCGGCCTCGCGGAACAGCGTCGCCGTGGCCTTGTTGACGGACACGTCCGTCGCCTGCGCCGACAGCGCCACCGCCACCAGGAGGGTGTAGGGAGAGGTGAACTCAAGCTCCGTCCTGGGGGCGGGATTGGCTTCGGCCAGCGCCCGGACGAAGCGCTCCGCCTGGGCGGCCGACATGCGCCGGGCGCGCCGCGGCGCCTCGGCGGTGCCGTGCAGGGGGCGCTTGCTGCCGCGCGGCCTGCGGCTCGCCGCCAGGGCCGGGTCCGGTTCCAGCTGGGCCGGCGGTGGGATGGAGGTGGCATCCGCCGGGAGGGGAATGGGTGTCGGGGGGGATCTGGAGGGTCGTTTCATGGGCCGCGAATCGTGAGGGGCCGCGCCACCTGGGCAGCGCATCCCGACAACCTATGTAGGTCGCAAATGTCCGCAATGCCCGAAACCGGTCCGGAGCCGCCATTGTTCGAGGCGGTCAGCACGCCGCCCCGCTCCCTGCGGCCACTGGCGCTGGCGGTGCTGGCCGTGTTGTGCGTCGGCTGGCCGCTGGTGGGCGGCGTGGTGTTCATGTTGATCGGCGCCTGGCCGGTGGTGCCATTCCTGGGCCTGGAATCGGCGCTGGTGCTGTTCGGGGTGATGCTGCACCACCGCTGGTCCGGCCGCGCGTGGGAGGTGATCTCCATCGGGCCCGCCCGCCTGTCGGTGCGCTGGCGGGATGGGCGCGGCCGGCAGGACGAGGCGGTGCTGGACCCTTACTGGGTGCATGTGGAGCTGTGCGACCGGCGCGGCCTGACCCTGGTGCAGCGCGACCGCCGCGTGCCGGTCGGGCGCTTCCTGTCGGCGGAGGAGAAAGCGGATCTGGCGGCGGCGTTGCGGCAGGCGCTGGCGGCCTATCGCCAGCCCGTTTTCGACAATCCGCAATTGCGCGCGCCCTGAAGAACAGGCCATTCAGGGCAGGCACCGCCAGGACGGCCGGAAGGCGGTTCCCGGCCTCAAGGAGAAAATCCCATGGCTCAACGCCGCAGCGCCGGCCTGCGCATGATCCGGCATGGCAGCAACGTGGCAGGCATGCTGGAGGCGGCACGGCAGGTGGCCGGGTCCCGGCTTTCGGCGGAGCAGGCGGTTGCGCGCGGCCTGGATGCCACCGTCCTGGAATATGGGCGGATGGTGCCGGAGAAGCTCCTGGCCTTCAGCGCGGCCCAGGCGGCGCTGTGGCAGGGCGGGACGCGGCTCATGCAGCGCGGCATGGAATATGGCTTCGGGGAGGCCGCGGCCCATCAGGCGCTGTTGCGCGGCAGCGCGGCGAGGGGACCGGCGGGCTGGGCCACGGCCCAGGCGGAATGGGCCGCCGGCGCCGGCCTGCGGGCTGCCCGCTTCTGGACCCAGCTCGGCGCCGAGGCCCTGGACATGGCGGAACAATCGCTGAAGCCCGTGCGGCAGACGGTGGCGGCCAACCGCCGGCGGCTGGGCTGAAG
Source organism: Teichococcus oryzae (assembly GCF_008386565.1). Taxonomy (GTDB): domain Bacteria; phylum Pseudomonadota; class Alphaproteobacteria; order Acetobacterales; family Acetobacteraceae; genus Pseudoroseomonas; species Pseudoroseomonas oryzae. The sequence continues at coordinate 299,890 of NZ_VUKA01000001.1, forward strand.
CCCGGCGGCGCCGGCGGGCAGGGGGCGGCTCAGGACGTCAGGTCACCCGCGGCGAATTCATCGATCTGCGCCTGCCGGCCCCGCGCCGTCACGGCATAAAGCAGCAGGATCGCCAGCAACAGCCCGCCGGCGATGAGCGGCGCCGCCGCGCCGCCGCTGCTGACCCGGACCAGGATCAGCCCGATGCAGACCAGCATGCCCAGGGCGGGGATGATCACCGGAACCTCGAAGGCGCCACGGGGCTCGCCGGCGCGGCGCTTCAGCACGATCAGCGCGCCATTGACCAGCGCGAAGACAAACAACAGCAGCAGCACGGTGGCGCTGGCCAGCGCCGCGATGGTGCCCAGCATCGACAGGCCCAGCACGATCACGAACAGCGCGCCGATCGCCACATGCGGCGTGTGCCGCGTCGGATGCACGCGGCCGAACGCCTTGGGCAGCAGCCCCTGCCGTGACATGCCGTAAAGCAGGCGGGAAGCCATGACGTAGTTCACCAGGGCGGTGTTGGCGACGGCGAAGATGGTGATGCCGATGAAGCCGATGGAGGGGAACCAGGGCGCGGCGCGGCGCACCACCTCGGCCAGCGGGGCGGGGGCCTCGGCCAGTTCGCGCCAGGGCACGACCGAAACGGCGGTGACGCAGATCGCCATGTAGATGACCGTGGCGATGATCATCGCCAGGATCAGGCCCATTGGCATGGTGCGCTCCGGGTTCTTGACCTCCTCGGACAGGTTCAGCGTGTCCTCGAAGCCGATAAAGGAGAAGAAGGTCAGCACCGCGCCCTGGAACACCAGCAGGGCGGTGCCCGCGGCCTCCCCGCCGCCCGGCGTTTCGGGCCATTCGAACAGGCTGGCGCTGCCCCAGTAGGGCAGGCCCACGGCGATCACCAGCAGCAGGCCGAACGCCTCCACCAGGGTGCAGAACGCGTTCAGCCACAGCGATTCACGGACGCCGCGCAACAGGATGCCAGCCAGGATCAGCAGGAAGCCGGCGGCCAGCAGGGCCACGGGAACGCCTTCCAGGCCAAAGGCGACCTGCAGGTTCCGCGCCACCACATTGGCCTGCGTGGCGATCGAGGTCAGGCCCGAGCAGGCCACGGCCAGCCCCACCACATAGCCGAGCAGGGGGCTGCGATAGGCGCGATGGGTCACATAGGCCGCGCCGCCGGCACGCGGGTAGCGGGACGCGATGGTGGCATAGGACAGGCCGGTCAGCAGCGCCGCCACCATGCTGACCAGGAACGCCATCCAGATGGCGCTGCCCATCAGCCGCGCCGCCTCGCCCACCAGGCCGTAGATGCCCGCCCCGAGCATGGAGCCAAGGCCATACATCATCAGCAGGCCGAGGCCGATGCGCCGCTGCAGCCCTGGCTCGGCGCCGCGTGCCGTGTCGGTTGCCATGGATTGCCTTCCTCCGCGTCAGAAGCGTGACAATCCCCGTAACCATGCGCCGTCCCGGCGGTTGCGGTTCCGCACAGAAAGGGCGCCGGGGATCGCCCCGGCGCCCTTTCCTCACCGCCGCGGGAGGCGGCTCAGCCGAGGCGCTCGCCGTGCAGGGAAACGTCGAGGCCCTCGCGCTCCTCTTCCTCGGACACGCGCAGGCCCATCACCAGGTCGATCGCCTTCAGGATGATGAAGGTGCCGATGGCGGTGAACACGAAGGTCGCGGCCACGGCGTAGAGCTGCAGCATGAACTGCGCGAAGGAGCCGGCGATGCCCTCCGGCGCCGCCGGTGTGGCCGAGAGCGGGCCATAGGCGAAGATGCCGGTCAGCAGCGCGCCGACGATGCCGCAGATGCCATGCACGCCGAAGGCGTCCAGGCTGTCGTCATAGCCGCACCAGTGCTTCAGGGCCGTCGCGCCCCAGAAGCCCGACAGGCCGGCGATCAGGCCAATGACCAGGGCCGGGAAGGGCAGCACGAAGCCGGCCGCCGGGGTGATGGCGACAAGGCCCGCCACCGCGCCTGAGATGGCGCCGAGCACGGAAGGCTTGCCCTTGATGACCCATTCGGCGGCCACCCAGGCGAGCACGCCGCCGGCGGCGGCCACCTGCGTCACCAGCATCGCCATGCCGGCGCGGCCGCCCGCGCCGCCGGCCGAGCCGGCATTGAAGCCGAACCAGCCTACCCACAGCATGGCGGCGCCGATCACCGCCAGGGCCAGGTTGAACGGCGCCATGTTCTCCGTGCCGAGGCCGGTGCGCTTGCCGAGCATCACGGCGCCCACCAGGCCCGCGACGCCGGCATTGATGTGCACCACCGTGCCACCCGCGAAGTCCAGCGCGCCGAGGCCGAAGATCCAGCCATTCGGATGCCACACCCAGTGCGCCACCGGGCTGTAGACCAGCAGCGACCAGAGGATGGTGAACACCACGAGCGAGGAGAACTTGATCCGGTCCGCCCAGGCGCCGGTGACCAGGGCGGGGGTGATGATGGCGAAGGTCATCTGGAACATGACGAACACCGTCTCGGGGATGGTGAAGGCCACCGCCGCGTCGCCGCTGCCCAGGGTGAAGGGCGCCGACCAGTTCTCCGCCACGCCCGACAGGAAGACCTTGGACAGGTCGCCGACATAGGCGCCGCCTTCCCCGAAGGCCAGGCTGTAGCCCGCCACCATCCAGATGACGCTGGCCAGCGCCGCGATGAAGAAGGACTGCATCATGGTGGCGAGCACGTTCTTCTTGCGCACCATGCCCGAATAGAACAGCGCCAGCCCGGGAATGGTCATCATCAGCACCAGGGCGGTGCTGGTCAGCATCCAGGCGGTGTCGCCGGTGTCCGGGGCCGCCGCGGCGTCCTGCGCCAGGGCCGGGCCGGCCAACGCAAGCGTGGCCAGGAAGGCGGTCAGGGGGGTGGCGAGCGCCGCGGCAATGCCGCGGGCCCGGGGAGCGATCGCTCGCATCATCCTCATTTCCATTGCTGTCGTGTGGGCGCTGACCGGCATCAAAGCGCCTGGTCGTCGGTTTCGCCGGTGCGGATGCGCAGGGCGCGCTCCACATCCAGCACGAAGATCTTGCCGTCGCCGATCTTGCCGGTGCGGGCGCTGGTGGCGATCGCCTCCGCCACGGCGTCGGCCATGCCGTCCGCCACCACCACCTCGATCTTCAGCTTCGGCAGGAAGGACACGTGGTATTCCGCGCCGCGATAGATCTCGGTCTGGCCCTTCTGCCGGCCAAAGCCCTTCACCTCGGTCACGGTCAGGCCCTGCACGCCGAGCGGGGTGAGCGCTTCCCGCACCTCGTCCAGCTTGAACGGCTTGATAACAGCCATCACCAGTTTCATGCGCTGCGGCCCCTCTGCTTTTCCGCGTGGCTGGCCGCACTGATGCGAGGAGCGTGCCAAAGGCGAGGCCCAGCGGCTGCAAGGCCGGATCGAGCGAAGGCTGCACAAAATTTGTGCGGTTGCGCCCGTGTTGGCGGCCGCATGGCCTTCCGGGCAGGCGCATCCGGCGGCATGATGGGCGCATGCACCCCGCCTCCCAGCCTGTTCCCCCTTTCTCCCATCATGACGTGGCGGTTTGCGTCATCGGCGCCGGGCCGGTGGGCGCGGCGCTCGCCACCACCCTGGCCGCCGCCGGCGTGCGCACGGCGGTGGTGGACAGCGCGCCGCTGCCGCCCATGGAACTGCCCGAATTCGACGGCCGGGCCTATGCCATCGCGCTCACCAGCCGCAACCTGCTGGAAGCCGCCGGGGTCTGGGCGAAGCTGCCCTGGGCGCCGGGGCCGATCACCCGCATCCGCTGCATCGATGGTGAGGTGGGCGAGGCGCCGAGCCGCATGGCGCTGCATTTCGACGCCGCCGAAACGGGCGAAGGACCGTTCGGCTGGATGGTGGAGGCGCGGGCGCTGCGCATGGCGCTGAATGCCCGGATGGGGGAACTGGCCCACCTTTCCGTGCATGCCCCGGCGCGGGCCGAGGTGACGCGCCGCGCCGACGGCGCCGAGATCCGCCTTTCCACCGGCGCCGTGATCCGGGCGGGGCTGGTGGTCGGTGCCGAGGGCCGCCGCTCCCCCCTGCGGCAGCAGGCCGGCATCGGCACCGCGACGCTGGACTACCACCAGATGGGGCTGGTGGGGGCGGTGGCGCATGAACACCCGCATGATGGGCTGGCTCTGGAAATGTTCCTGCCCCATGGCCCCTTCGCGCAGCTGCCCCTGGCGCCGACGCCGGAGCACCCCAACGCCTCGGCCATCGTCTGGTCGGAAAAGCGCGCCATCGCCGAGCGCATGCTGAAGCTGCCGGATGCCGAATACGGGCGCGAGATCCAGCGCCGCATGGGCGACCATCTGGGCCGCGTCACCCCGATCGGCCGCCGCTGGTCCTATCCGCTGACCGCCATGCACGCCATGCGCTACACCGCCGAGCGGCTGGCCCTGGCCGGGGATGCCGCGCATGGCATCCATCCGATCGCCGGGCAGGGCCTCAATCTTGGCTTCCGCGACGTGGCGGCCCTGGCCGAGCTGGTGATCGCGGCGGCGGAGCGGGGCGAGGACCCGGGATCACCCGGCCTGCTGGCGCGCTACCAGGCGGCGCGGCGGCCGGATGCCCTGCTGATGCTGGGCGCCACCCATGCGCTGGAGCGGCTGTTCGGCAACCGCCTGCCGCCCCTGCGGCTGGCGCGCCGCCTGGGCCTCGGCATGGTGGAGCGGATGCCGCGGCTCAAGACCTTTTTCGCCCGCCGCGCCATGGGCTTCGGCCCGGTGACGGGATCGCTGATGCTGGGCCAGGGGCGCGCGCCCGGCTGAGGCCGCGATCGCTCGCCTCACGGGGCAGCGGGCCTCAGGGGCCGAGCAGCAGCCCGCCGACCAGGCCGCGCAGCAGCGCCACGGCGTCTTGCGCGCCTTCCAGGGACACGGGCGTTCCGGCCGCCGCGCCGCCGCCGGCGGAAAGCGTTCCGCGGTCTTGCGCCAGCTCCGCGGCGGAAAGCCGGTGGTCGCCATCGTAATCGAGGCTGTCCATCAGCAGGCGGGCCGTGACGACCCCCACCACAAGCCCGCCGCCACCGGCCATCAGCAGGCGCTCCGGCGTGGCGTCCTCGGCGGCGGCCAGGATCCAGGCCATGCCCCGCAGCAGCCGCGCCAGCTCCGCCACCGACAGCAGCCGGTCGGCCGACACGTCGCCCGCCGCCAGCAGGGCATCGACGCAGGCGGGGACGCCGCCGGCGGGCGGGGCGCAGCCCGCTTCCAGCGTTTCCAGCGTGCCCAGCATGGCGATGCCCTCCCCATGTCGAAAGGCGAAGGCGGGCGGCGGCGCGGGGCAGCGCCGCCAATCCGCCAAGGGGGTGTTCCCTGGCAGGCGGTCATCGCGCAGCTTGCCGTCGGGCTCCGCGGTTTGCAGCGCCTGCGCCTCACCGCGCAGCATCAGCCGCGGTGCCTCGGGGCCGCCGCCCGTACCCACCAGCCATTCCCCTTGCGGCTGCACCGAGATGAAGCGGACCAGCCGCGCCGGCCCGCCTTCCGGCAGCCGCGCCGCGGCGCGCGCGGTGAGCTGCAGCATCGCATCCGGCGCCGCGCATTCGCCGCTGAACCAGGCGCCGCGCAGGGCGGGCGGCACCGCGCCCGGCGATTGCGCCCGCGCCGCCAGGGGCGGCAGCATCGCGCACAGGCAGGCCAGCAGGGGAAGCAGGGCCGCCGCGACGCCGCGCCTCATGGCCTGGCCGCCCCGCCCGGCGCAGCCACCTCGGGCAGCGAAACCTCGGTGCCGGAGCACAGGTCAAATTCGGGGCGGACCACTTCCTGCCCGTCGCGGAACACCGCGCGCAGCCGGGCAATGCAGCCGACGCCGAGGGGCGGCTGGAAATCCAGCGTTTCCCCTCGCCCGAGCACCGTGTTGCCCAGGCGGTCCGGCCCCTTCTGCGCCTGCGGCTGCGCATCGGCGGGATCGACATACAACTCCACCAGCGGCGTGGCGCCGGCATTGCGCAGCCGCACGCTGCCTTCACGCGGCGGGCCGCGATCCGCCACCCCGGCACCCTGGTCCAGGCGTTCCGCCAGGGTCCAGCCGGGGCGCAGCACGATCAGGCTGTTGTCGCAGACATTCACGCCGCGCCGCTCCTCGGCGCCGCCATTGGCGAACAGGATGCGCAGGTCCAGCTCGCAATCGCTGCGCAGGGTGATGTCGGCGCGGGTGCCGCGCTCCAGCGGGCCGTCGGGCAGGCGGTCCTCGCCCCAGTCGCTGTTGCTGATGCCCGATGCGAAGACCTGCTGCACCGTGGCGGCGTGGCGGTTCACCAGGGCGAAGGACCGTTCCGGCGGGCGCGGCACGCCGCTGCCGTCGAACAGGATGCGCGATGTCGCGCACAGATCGGCCGCCCGCTTCTCCTCGGCGCTTTCATCATCGTAGATGGCGCGAAGGTCGACGCGGCAGTCGCGGCTGCGCAGCCGCAGGCGGAAGCTGTCGCCGGGCTCCAGCGTGACGTTGCCCAGGCGGTCATTGCCCCAGTCCTCGCCATTGGGCTGCGCGGTGGCCGCCCGCTCCACGCTGCCGGCCGAGGCGGCATACAGGTTCCGGATGCCGCGATTGGCGCCGTTGGCGATCTCGGCCTCGCGCCAGGGAATGGCGGGGTCGCCGAAGGCGATGCGGGTGCGGCGGCACAGATCCACGCGGCGGCGTTCCTCCGTGGTGTCGTCCTCGAAAACGACGGTGATGTCGAACAGGCAGGAACGCGTGCGGCCGAGGCGCAGCTCGAAGCTGGCCTCCGCCTCCACCGTTTCGCTGCCCAGGCGGTCGGCGCCGCGGCCGGGCGCGCCGGCCGGCGCGGCGTAAAGCTCGCGGATGGCGATGTCGGTGTCGTTCACCACCACGGCCATGCGCATGGGTGCGGTGGGGTCGCCCAGCGTCACGCGCGGATTGCGGCAGGTGTCGAGGCCCTGCCGTTCCTCCACGCTGCCATCAGCCAGCACGGCGCGAAGATCGTAAAGGCACAGGCGGCTGCGGCCGAGCGACAGGCGGAGCGTCGCCCCCGTGGGCAGGGTTTCCTCGTCCAGGCGGTCACGCCCCGGCTCGACGCTGCCGGCCGGCGTCACATACAGTTCCCTCAGCCCGAGGCCCAGTTCATTGGCGACCAGCAGCTCGCGCTCCGCCGGAGGGGCGGGACGGGATTGCTGCGCCGGGCCGGGGGTGGCCGCCTGGAGGCCGGGTGTGCCTGCACCGGCCCAGGGCACCGCAAGCAGCGCCAACACGAGGCCCCAGCATCGCCGCATCCAGAACAAACCCCCTTGCCGCAGGCGCAGAATGGGAGGGGCGGCGGGGCGGTGCAAGCCTGAGCGGGGGCGCCGCGCCATTGTGTTGCGCGGCGCGGCTTTCGGATCACAGCTGCATGACGGCGAACAGGTCAGCGCATTGCGGTTTGCCGTGGTGGCGGCTATCGGCCAACCTCGAATCGTCGCCAGTTCATGGCCGGAGGAACACGAGAATGCTGCGTCGTACCCTTTTCTCCGCTGCGGCGGCGGGTGCCCTGCTGCCGCTTTGCGCCGCCCGCGCGGCCGAGCAGCACTACGCCACCATGAACGTGTTCATCCCGGCCGGCCCCGGTGGCGGCTGGGATGGCCTTGGCCGCGCCATGGAGCAGGTGGCGCGCCAGGCCGGAATGGTCGGCTCCTTCCAGTTCGAGAATGTCGGCGGCGCCGGCGGCACCGTCGGGCTGCCGCGCTTCGTGGCGCAGCGCCGCGGGCGGGAGGGCGCCATCATGGTGGCGGGCGCCATCATGGTCGGCTCGGTGCTGGCCAACAAATCCCCGGTGGGCATCAAGGACGTGACGCCGATCGCGCGCATGACCAGCGAGCCCGGCATCATCGTCGTGCCCGCCAACAGCGACATCCAGGACCTGAAGGGCTTCATCGACGCGCTGAAAAACAATCCCGGCGGCACCTCGGTGGCCGGCGGCAGCGCCGGCGGCATGGACCACATCCTGCTGGGGCTGCTGTTGAAGTCGGTCGGGCGCTCGGCCAAGGACGCATCCTACGTCGCCTTCGCCGGCGGCGGGCCGGCCCAGGCGGCGATCCTCGGCGCCCAGGTGAAGGCCGGCATCTCCGGCTATTCGGAGTTCGCGGAGCAGATCAAGGCGGGCCGGATGCGGGCGCTGGCGACCTCCGGCGAAACGCGCTCGGTGGAGAACGTGCCGACGCTGAAGGAAAGCGGCATCGACATCGTGCTGGGCAATTGGCGCGGCGTGTTCGGCCCGCCCGGCCTCAACGCCGCGGCGCGCGACAAGCTGGTGAAGTTCGTCACCGAGCTGCACGCGCTGCCCGCCTGGAAGGAATTGCTGCAACGCCAGGGATGGGACGACGCCTTCCTGTCCGGCGATGCCTTCGACGCCTTCCTCAAGCAGGACGAGGCGGCGACGCGGCAGGTGCTGACCGAAGTCGGCCTGATCTGAATACCGGAATAAGGAAACAAGGGATGGATCGGCCGAAGCCCGGAGCCGGGCCGGATCTCGTGGTCGCGATCTTCGTGCTGCTGCTTGGAATGCTGTGCCTGTGGCAGGCGATGGTGATCCCGGTGACGCCGCTTTACGCACAGGTCGGGCCGAAATTCATGCCCTATGTGGTGGGCGGGCTGGTGGTCGCGGTGGGCATCGGCCTGGTCCTGTCCGCGTTGCGCGGCGGCTGGTCGCACGGCATCGAGGAGGTGGAGCACCTGCCGCCGACCAATTGGCGGGCGCTCGGGCTGCTGGGCGCGGGGCTGATCGCCAACCTGGTGCTGATCGGCAGCCTGGGCTTTGTTTTCGCGGCCACGGCGCAGTTCGTGCTGGTGGCGGCCGCCTTTGGCAGCCGCCATCCGCTGCGCGACCTGGGCATCGGCATCGCCGTGTCGCTCGGCGCGTTCCTGGCCTTCGACAAGCTGCTGGGCGTCAATATCGGCGCCGGCATCCTGGAAGGGGTTCTCTGACCAATGGATGTCTGGTCCGGCCTCGCGCTCGGCTTCGGCAATGCGCTGACCATCACCAATCTCGGCTGGGCGCTGCTTGGCTGCTTCCTTGGCACCGCCATTGGCGTGCTGCCCGGCATCGGCCCCGCTCTGACCATCGCGCTGCTGCTGCCGATCACCTTCCAGGTTTCGGCCACCGGCGCCTTCATCCTGTTCTGCGGCGTGTTCTACGGCGCGATGTATGGCGGCTCCACCACCTCGATCCTGCTCAACACGCCGGGTGAATCGGGCTCCATCATCACCGCGCTGGAAGGCGCCAAGATGGCCAAGAACGGCCGCGCCGGGCCGGCGCTGGTCACGGCCGCGATCGGCTCCTTCGTCGCCGGCACGGTGGGCACGCTGGGCATCTCCTTTATCGGCCCGGTGGTGGTGGAACTGGCGCTGAAGCTCGGCCCGGCCGAATATTTCTCGCTGATGGTGCTGTGCTTCGCGACGGTGTCCGCGGTGCTGGGCGGCTCGGCGCTGCGCGGCCTCGCCTCGCTCGGCCTCGGGCTGTTGATCGGGCTGGTGGGCATCGACCTGCAGACCGGCCAGCCGCGCCTGACCTTTGGCGTGCCGGAACTGCTGGACGGCATCGACGTGGTGCTGGTGGCCGTCGCCCTGTTCGCGGTGGGGGAGACGCTCTACCTCGCTTGGACCCATGTGGGGGGCAAGCAGGAGGTGCGCGAGGTCGGCCGCCTGATGATGTCGAAGCAGGACCTGAAGCGCTCGGTCGGGCCGTGGTGGCGCGGCTCGCTGCTGGGCTTCCCCTTCGGCGTCATGCCCGCCGGCGGCACCGAGATGCCGACCATGCTGAGCTACTACGCCGAGCGCAAGCTGGTGCGGCCGGAGCACCGCCATGAATTCGGCACCACCGGCGCCATCGAGGGCGTGGCCGGGCCAGAGGCGGCCAACAATGCCGCCGCCGCGGGCGTGCTGGTGCCGATGCTGACGCTGGGCCTGCCGACCTCGGCCACCGCGGCAATCATGCTGTCGGCCTTCCAGTCCTATGGCATCCAGCCGGGGCCGCTGTTGTTCACCTCCCAGGCGGATCTGGTGTGGACGCTGATCGCCTCCCTCTACATCGCCAACATCATGCTGGTGGTGCTGAACCTGCCGCTGGTGGGGCTGTGGGCGCGCATCCTGAAGATCCCGCAGCCGCAGCTCTATGCCGGCATCCTGGTGTTCGCCACCATCGGCACCTATGGCATCAGCAACAGCGTGGTGGACCTGCTGCTGCTCTACGGCATCGGCATCATCGCAATGTTCATGCGCCGCTTCGACTTCCCCACCGCGCCGGTGGTGATCGGCATGATCCTGGGGCCGATGGCCGAGCAGGCGATGCGCCAGGCGCTGACCATCAGCCAGGGCGACTGGACCACCTTCATCACCCGCCCCGTCTCGCTGTGCATCCTGCTGATCGCCGTCCTGGCCCTGGCCGGGCCGCGCCTCTGGGGCCTCGTGGTGCGCAACCGGGCGGACACGGCGCCCACCGCCTGAGAACCGGCGCGGCGGCGCACCCCGGAGGGGGATGCCGTCGCGCTCCAGGGCCGCTGCCGCGGAAGCCGTCAGGCTGGAGCATTTTCCGCTCGCACTGGCTTACTTCAAATGCTCCAGATCTTGTTCTGTCGAGCATCTTCACCCGATCAGGTGATCCCGCCCGATCGGGATCTGCTCTAATACCAAGTCTCTGTGAACGAGACTCATCGAGGATTCCCGCCGGGCCGCAGGTCTGATTCAAAGTGGCGAACGGTGTGGAGTTGGCCATGGCGGCCGCGGTGGAACTGCGGGGTGACTTTGATGCTGCGGCGCTGCGCAGATTGGCGCGGCGGAGCAAGGACCCGGGCCAGATCCGGCGCCTGCTGGCTCTGGCCGAGATCTACGAAGGCCGCAGCCGCGGCGAGGCGGCCAGGGTCGGCGGTGTCGGTCTGCAAACCTTGCGCGACTGGGTTTTGCGTTTCAACGCCACGGGCCCTGCTGGGCTGATCGACGCCAAGGCGCCAGGTCAGCCTTCGAAGCTCAACGACGAGCAGCGTCAGCAGCTTCTGCGCAGGGTGGAGACAGGCCCGACACCCGCGATCCACGGTGTGGTCCGCTGGCGCCTGATCGACCTGGCCCAGTGGCTCTTTGAGGAATACGGTCTCTCGATCGCCAAGCAGACCCTCAGCCGGGAGATGCGGGCGCTCCGCCTGCGCAAGATCTCCGCGCGGCCGCAGCACCATGCCCAGGATCCGGAGCAGGTGGAGGCATTTAAAAAAACTTCGCTGCCCGCCTGGCAGAGCTTGCCCAGGCAAGGCCGCCGGACACCCCGGTAGAGATCTGGTTCGCCGACCAGGCCAGGATTGGCCAGAAGAACACCATCAGCCGCCGCTGGGCTCTGCGTGGCAGCCGTCCGCGTGCTCCACGTGACCAGCGGACCCGCTCGGCCTACATCTTCGGCGCGATCTGCCCGCGCGAGGGAAAGGGCGCAGGCCTGGTTCTGCCCTTCTGCAACACCGCGGCCATGGAACTGCACCTGGTGGAGATTGCCCAGGCGATCGCACCGGGCGCCCATGCCGTCCTCATCGTCGATCAGGCCGCCTGGCACACCAGTCCCAAGCTCCCTGTGCCCAGCAACATCACCATCCTGCCCCTGCCGCCCCGCTCACCCGAGTTGAACCCGGTCGAGAACATCTGGCAGTTCATGCGCGACAACTGGCTGGCCAACCGGGTCTTCAAATCCTACGCCGACATCGTCGACCACTGCTGTTTCGCCTGGAACACCCTCATCAGCCAGCCCTGGAAGATCACCTCCATCGGCCTGCGAGAATGGGCTCATGGGTGCTGATCAGAGAGACTTGGTATAAGGCGCCGCGTCCAGCACGCTGGGATGGAACAACGCCTCGGGCGCGATTTCCTGCGCGGCCAGCCCGTCGGCGGCGGCGAAGCGGATCATCGCCGCCACCTCGTCCCGGTTGCGGCGGAAGCCATAGGGCCAGGGATCGCCGCCCATGATCCGGGTCTGGGCCTCCGCTTCGGCGGCGATCCAGGGCAACGAGGCGCGCAGCACATTCACCAGGCTCAGCTCCTCCAGCGCCATGCGGCGGGCGCGGCCGAAGGCGCGGAACAATTCCAGCGGCAGCCAGGGATGCGCCGCCGCCAATTCCTTCCGCAGGGCGATGCAATGCATGATCGGGAAGAAGCCGGTGGCGCGGAAATAGGCTTCCTCCTCCGCCCGGTAATCGGGGTAGAGCCGCTGCACCGGCGCTTCCTGCCGGGTGAAGCAGGAAGGAGGGCGCGGGCTGATCACGGCATCCAGCTCGCCCGCCGCCAGCAGGGCATTCAGCGTTTCGCCGGGGCCGATCGGCTGCACGTCCAGGCCCGGCGGCAGCGTCAGCGCCACGCGCTCGCCGCTGCCCGGCTCCTCCATCCCGCCGGTGCGCCAGGCGATGCCCCGGCTGTCCACGCCGTAATGCTCGCGCAGGATGCCGCGCACCCAGAGGGCGGCCGTTTGCTGGTATTCCGGCAGGCCGATGCGGCGTCCCGCCAGGTCGGCCGCGCCGCGGATGCCGCGATCGGCGCGCACATAGATGGCGGAATGGCGGAAGGCGCGGGAGGGAAAGACCGGAATGCCGATATAGGGCGCGTCGCCGCGCGCCGTGGTGACGATGTGGCTGCCCATGGACAATTCGGTGATGTCAAAGGCGCGGTCGCGCAGGGCGCGGCGGAAGATGTCCTCCGGTTCGCCCGGCAGGGTGGTCAGGCTGACGCCGGGAACCGCCACGCGGCCGTCCAGGATCGGGCGGGTGCGGTCGGAAACGGTGCAGGCAAGCGACAGGCGAAGATTCTCGGGCAAGCGCCTACTCCATGGCTTCGGCGAGGGTGTCGGGCGTGAAGGGCAGGCGGCGCGGGCGGATGCCGAGCGCCGCATGGATGCCGCCGGCGATGGCGGCGATGGTGGGGCCGAGCGAGGCCTCGCCGGCGCCGAGCGGCTTTTCCTCGGGGCGCGGCAGCAGGCGCAGCTCCACCGCCGGCACCTCGGAGAAGCGCAGCACCGGATAAGCCTCCCAGCTGTCGCTGGTGACGGCGCGGCGGTCGAACCGCACCGCTTCCTTCAGCGCGATGGAGGTGGCCTGGATGGCGCCGCCCTCCAGCTGGTTGGCGGCGCCGTCGGGATTGATGACCTCGCCCAGATCGGCGGCGATCCACAGGCGGCGGCAACGCACCACGTCCTGGGCTTCCACCTCGGCCGCCACGGCGCACCAGGCGCCGCTGTTCTTGTAGCGCGCCACGGCGATGCCGGTGCCGACACCATCCTCCGCCGCCCGGCGCGGCCAGCCACACATCGCCGCCGCCTCGCGCAGCACGGCCCGCGCCCGCGCATCATCCGGCAGGTGGCGCAGGCGGAATTCGACGGGGTCCTGGCCGCCCAGCGCCGCCAGCTCGTCCATCACCGATTCGATGGCCCAGACATTCAGCAGCGCGCCGAGACCGCGCAGGGCGGAACTGCGGATCGGCATGTCCTGAAGGCGGTGCATGGTGACGCGCAGGGCGGGGATGCTGTAGCCCGGCACCGCGTTGCGTTGCCCGCCGCCGCCGCCGGCCAGCGGCGCGTCAATGGCGACCGGCAGGCGGAAGGGCGGATCGAGATGCGCTGCCGCCAGCAGCGTCGGGTCCTTGGCGCGGCCAGGGCGCGAGGAATGACCGTTGCCGCGCAGTTCGGCATTCCAGTGGCAAAGCTGGCCACTGCCATCGATCCCCGCCTCGATCCGGATCAGCCCGGCGGGGGAAAGCGGGCCCCAGCCCAGCTCCTCGGCGCGGCTCCACAGGGCGCGCACATGGCGGCCCGGATGGGCACGCGCGGCCAGGGCGGCATCCAGCGCCACGTCGTCGGCGCCGTTATGGCCGTAGCAGCCGGGGCCCTCGACATGCCGCAGCAGAACACGCTCCGGCGGCAGGCCCAGCGTCACGGCAAGGTCCGCGCGCAGGTTGTAGAGGCCCTGGCTGTGCGTCCAGACCTCCAGCAGCCCCTCCCGCCACAGCGCCACGGCGCAGCAGGTGCCGATCGAGGCATGCGCCAGGAAGGGGCGGGTGAAGCAGGCCGACAGGCTGTGGGCCGGTGGAAGGGCGGGGCCGATCCGCTCGGCGACCACGCTTGGCTCGGCCGGCGTGCCGTCCAGCCAGGCGGAAAGGTCGTTCTCCTCCGGCAGGCTGTCCTCGGCCTTCCAGCGGGCGCGGCGCGCCAGCCGTGCGGCGGCGGCCTCGGCGGCCCATTCCTCCACGGCGATAACGGCCAGGAAACTGCCGTCGCGCAGCATGTCCGCGCCGGCGGGCAACGCGCCATCCGCCACATCCAGCAGCGTCGCCCGGCGCGCGGGCGGGCGCACGGCGCGGGCATGCAGCATGCCCGGCCAGCGCCAGTCATGCAGAAAGCGCGGCCGGCCGAACAGCTTGTCCGGCAGGTCGAGGCGCGGCGCGGAATGCCCGGCCACCTGCCGTGACGAGGCGGGGCGGGGCGCCACGTCGCCGCGCGCCTCCACCTCCAGCAACGCCGCCTCGGCCTGTGTCCAGTAGGAGCCGATCACGGCGCCATCGGGGCCCAGGAAGCTGCCGTCCCGCAGCGTCACCTGTTCGGGGCGCAGCCCGCCGCGCGCCGCCGCGGCGGCAAGATGGATGGCCCGCGCCTCGGCGCAGGCATGGCGGATGGCGGTGCCGCTTTCCTGCACCGACAGGCTGCCGGAGGTGACGCCCTCATTCGGGCTGTTGGGGGTCGAGGCCGGCATGACGCGCACCCGGTCGAGCGCGACCTCCAACTCCTCGGCGGCGATCTGCGCCAGCGCGGTCAGGATGCCCTGGCCGATCTCCACCTTGCCCGGCGTCACGGTGACATGGCCCTCGGCCGAGAAGCTCAGCCAGCGGGACAGGCGCGGCTCGACGCTGAGGCTGCCGGGCAGGGCGGGGGCGTTGCCGTGCGCCCCGGCATTGAAGGCGAGGTTCATGGCCGCATCGCCCGCGCCGCGCGCAGCACGGCGCGCAGCATCCGGTTCTGCGCGCCGCAGCGGCAAAGATGCGGCTCCAGCGCCGCCCGCACCGCCGCCTCGTCCGGATCGGGATCGCGGCGCAGCAGGGCGGCGGCGCTGACCAGGATGCCGGAGAGGCACCAGCCGCACTGCCCCGCCTGCTCGGCCAGGAAGGCCTCCTGCAAGGGGTGCGGCGCTTCCGGGCTGCCCAGCCCTTCCACCGTTTCCACGGCGCGGCCGCGCGCCGCCTCCACCGGCAGGGTGCAGGACGGCCGCGGCTCGCCATCCAGGGCGACCATGCAGCAGCCGCAGGCCTCGGCGCCGCAGCCGAAGCGGGGGCCGCTCAGCTCCAGTGGCCCGCGCAGGGCCTGCAGCAGCGTCATGCCCTCCGGCGCCTCCAGCGCGACCGGAAGGCCGTTCAGCGTGAAGGCCACGGACAGGGCGGTTGTCATCCTAGTTCACCTCGATCCGCGCCATCTGCACGTAGCGGCGCTGGGTTTCGATGTCCTGCCGCAGGAAGGCATCAAAGGCGGCGGGCGACATCGGCATGGGCTGCGCGCCCTGCTTCGCCATGCTGTCGCGGGTTTCCGCACGGCCGAGCCAGGCATTCGCCGTGCCGTTCAGCTTCTCCACCACCGCGGCGGGGGTCCGCGCCGGCACCATCAGTCCGAGCCAGATGGAGGCCTCGTAGCCGGCGAGGCCCGCCTCGGCGACGGTGGGCAGATCCGGCATCAGCGGGTCGCGCCGCGGGCCGGTGGTGGCCAGCGCCCGGGCGCGGCCGCCGGCGACATGCGGCTGCATGGTGGGAATGGCGTCAAACATCATCGGCACGGTGCCGGAGATCAGCGCCGTGCGCGCCTCTCCGGAAGAGCGGAAGGGCACGTGCTGGATCTCGATGCCGGCCATGGCCCGGAACACCTCGCCGGCGATGTGATAGGGCGTGCCGGGGCCGGAGGAGGCGTAGTTGATGCTGCCGGGCGCTGCCTTCGCGGCCGCGACCAGCTCGGCCACGCTGCTCACCCCCAGGGAGGGATGCACAGCCAGCACATGGTGGGCGATGTTCACCGAAGCGGCGGCGGCGAGGTCGCGCATCAGCACATAAGGCCGGTTCGGCAGCAGCGTCTCGTTCGCCGTGTGGGTGTTGGACATCATCAGCAGCGTGTAGCCATCGGGCGTCGCCTTCGCCGCGGCCTCGGTGCCGATGGAGGCGCCGGCGCCGGGCCGGTTCTCCACCACGAAGGGCTGGCCCAGCTCGCGCGAAAAGGCTTCCGCCAGGTTGCGCGCGGCGAGGTCGGCCGAGCCACCGGCGCCGAAGGGCACGATGATGCGCACCGCCCGAGAAGGCCAGGCGCCTTCCTGCGCCAGGGCGGGGAGGGGGAGGGCGGCGGCGGTCAGCAGGCCGAGGCCGCGCCGGGTGATGACCGAGGTCATGGGCTGCATCCTTTTCGCTACTCGACCCTGCCGATCCGCTGCACGGCGCGCACCAGGCGCGCCGTGTCCTCGCGGAAGAAGTCCCGGAACGCTTCCCCATCCTGGTAGGCGAGGGGACTGCCGGCGGCATCGAGCGCGCGCTTCAGCGCCTCGTCGCCCTCGCAGGCCTGGCGCAGCGCCTGGCGCCAGCGCTCCTGCACCGGGGCCGGCGTCGCCACCGGCAGGAACACGCCGGACCAGATGTAGAACTCGACCTCCGGATGGCCGCGCTCGATGAAGGTGGGCACCTCCTCGAAGCCGGGGATGCGCTCGCGCCCCCAGCAGGCGAGGGCGCGCAGCCGCCCTTCCCGCACATGCGGCAGGGCGGGGCCGGGGCCGGAAGCCAGCGAATCCAGCGTGCCGGCCAGCAGCGCCGTCAACGCCGGCCCGCCGCCCTGGAACGGCACATGCAGCAGGTCGATCCCGGCCGAGCCGGTGAGCATGGCCATGGCCACATGCAGCGTCGAATAGTTGCCAGCAGAGCCATAGGTGATGGCGCCGGGCCGCTGCTTCGCCGCCGCGATGAAATCCTCCAGCGTGCGCCAGGGCGACGCCGCCGGCACCAGCAGCACCGTGGGATCGGCGGTGATGCGGGCAACGGGAACGAGCTGGTCCAGCGTGTAGGCCGGGCTGCGGCCCATGATGCGCTCGCTTTCCGGCAGCACGCCGAGCGAGGACAGCGCCATCAGCGCCGTGTAGCCATCCGGCGCCGCCCGCGCGACGCTGGCGCTGCCGAGGATGCCGCCGGCGCCCGGGCGGTTCACCACCGGCACGGGCTGGCGGAACACCCGCTCCAGCGCCGCCGCGGTGGGGCGGGCGGTGACATCCGCCTGCCCGCCCGGCGGAAAGGCGACGATCATCTGGACGGGACGGCTGGGCCAGGCCTCCTGGGCCCGGGCCGCGAGCGGCATGCATCCCGCGGCGCCCAGGGCCGCGATCAGCCTTCGACGAGGCAGCAAGTGTTCTCCTCCCGCGGGCGGTCATCCGCCCGGCTTTCCTGGACCTGCCGGATATCGGGGCGCGATCTGTCGCCGCGCCTCCGTTCCGCTCCCCTTGTGGATCGGCGCCGCGCCCGTCGGGGCCGGCGCCGGGATCAGTCGGTGCCCATCCGGCGCAGCGTGTTGCGGATGCGGCCGATGCCCTCGATGGCGCATTCCACCACGTCGCCATCGCGCAGGAAGCGCGGCGGCTTGAAGCCGATGCCGACGCCTTCCGGCGTGCCGGTCGCGATCACGTCGCCCGGCAACAGCGCCATGCTGCGCGAGATCGTCTCGATCAGCGTCGGGATGTCGAAGATCAGGTCGGCGGTCACGGCATCCTGGCGCTTCTCGCCATTCACCGTGCAGGTGACGCGCATGGCGTGCGCATCCAGCTCATCGGCGGTGACGATCCAGGGACCCATGGGGCAGAAGCCGTCAATGCCCTTGCCCAGCAGCCATTGCTTATGGGTGCCTTGCAAATCCCGCGCGGTGACGTCGTTGACCACGGTGTAGCCGAAGACATGCGCCATCGCCTCGGCCTTCGGGATGTTGCGGCCGCCGCGGCCGATCACCACCGCCAGCTCCGCTTCGTAATCCACGCCTTCATCGATCCCGGGCCAGAGCGGGATGTCGTCCCACGGGCCTGACACCGAGGTGAAGGGCTTGCTGAAGATGATCGGCGCCTTGGGGATGGCGTCGGCGGCACTGGTCGAGGAGGAATCATAGCCGCTGCCGGCGAATTCCCGGGCATGGGCGTAATAATTCTTGCCGACGCAGAAGATGTTGCGCGGCGGGTTGGGCAGGGGCGCCAGCAGCATGGCGGGGTCCAGCGCCTCGCCCTCGCCGGAGGGCTCGGGCAGGGTGGCGCCGCCGGCCAGCGCGCCGATCAGCGATGCCATGTCTTGCGGCAGGTCCGGCGCCAGCGTGGCCACCGGCCAGAAGCGGCGCCCTTCCGCATCCACCCGTGCCAGCCGGGGCGTGCCGCTCTGCTTGACCATCGCCAGCTTCATCTCGGACTCCTATACCAATATGCTCTTGCGCTGAACCAATTAGCCATTATGGTTCACGGAATGGTTGATCCGGTCAAGATGCATCCTGGTCTTTCCAGGGCAAAAGAGGAGGGCGTGGGCGCGGCGGGGCTGCAGGCGGCGCTGGAACAGGCCCTGCGGGCAGGCCAGTGGATGCCGGGCGAGAAGCTGCCCACGGAACGGGCGCTGGGGCTGCGATACGGCGTTGCCCGCAACACGGTGCGCCGCGCCCTGGATGCGCTGGAACAACAGGGGCTGATCCACCGGCATGTGGGGCGCGGCACCTTCCGCAGCGCGCCGCCGGCGGCATCGGCGGAGCAGGAGGCGCTCAGCCCCTCGGACGTGGTGGAATGCCGGCTGATCCTGGAGCCGGACATGATCTCCCTGGCGGTGGCGCGCGCCACCCAGGCCGATCTCGCCCGCATGGATGAATGCCTGCGCGGCACCGACGACGCCCCCGATTTGCCCGCCTTCGAGCATTGGGACGCGGCGCTGCACGACGCCTTCGCCCAGGCCACCCACAACAACGCCGTGATCGCCATGAGCCGCTCCCTGGCGCGGGTGCGGGAACGCACGGATTGGGGAAGGCTGAAGGCGCGCGGCAACACCGCCGGGCACCGGGCGACGTTGCAGGAGCAGCACCACGCCATGGTGGAGGCGGTGCGGCAGCGGGACCGTGATGCCGCGCGCCGGGTCATGCGGGCGCATATCCTGTTCGTGCAGGCCTACATGTTCGGCGAATGAGGCGAGGGCAGGCTGTGCCGGCGGAGCATCCCGTGACCCCGGACGGGCGCTATTTCGTGGTGCGCGGCCGGCTCTGGCGCCGCGCCAACCCGGCGCTGGACGAGGCCACCCGCGCCCGGCTGACCCGTGAGCTGATGGCGGCCCGCCGCGCCAAGCAGCAGGCGATGCGGCAAGGCGATGAAGCGGCGCGGGGAGCGGCGCGGCAACGGGTGGATGCGGCGAAGCACGCGCTGGGGGAAAGGGGCCCGGTCTGGTGGAATGACGGCGCCCCCGACCTCAACCGCCGCATGGCCCGCAACACGCCCTATGCCGAATGGTTCAGCGGGCTGGGCCTGTCGGACTAACCTTCCGTGGGCTCCAGCCGCAGCACGCGGCCGCGGCTTTCATCGGTCAGCAGGTACAACAGGCCATCCGGGCCAGGCACCACATGGCGGATGCGGGTCTGGCCCCAGAGCAGCCGCTCCTCCCCGGTGATGCGATCCCCTTCGACGGAAAGGCGCAACAGGCCGGCGCTGCTCAGCGTGCCGAGGAACAGGCTGTTCTTCCAGCCGGGAAAGGCATCGCCGGCATAGAAGGCGGCGCCGGAAGGACTGATGGAGGGCACCCAATGGCGCAGCGGGTCCTGCATGCCGGGCCGGGAAGGGGCCTCGTGGATCCGCGCGCCGCTATAGGCGACGCCATGGCCGGCCACGGGCCAGCCGAAATTGGCGCCGGGGCGGACCAGATTGACCTCGTCCCCGCCACGCGGGCCCATCTCGACCTCCCACAAGGTGCCGGTGGCCGGGTTGAGCGCCAATCCTTGCGGCGACCGGAGGCCGAGGGCGAGGATCTCGGGCCGGGCGCCGGGCAGGGCGGGGTTGCCCTCCGCCGGGCGGCCATCCCGTTCCAGCCGAAGCAGCTTGCCGGCGAGGTCGGAGCCATCCTGCGCCCGCTCCGGGTTGCGCTGCCGGTCGCCGGTGGTCAGGTAAAGCTTTCCGTCGCGGCCAAAGGCAATGCGGCAGCCATAATGGCCGTTGCCGGTTTGCGCCGGCGCGGCGTCCAGCAGGGTTTGCACGGTTTCCAGCGACCGCGCATCGGCGGCCAGCCGCGCCCGCACCAGCCGGGTCAGGTTGCCGCCGCGCGTCGCGGCAGCGTGGCAAAGATAAAGTTCACGCGTTTCGGCGAAATCCGGCGCCAGCCGGATGTCGAGCAGCCCGCCCTGTCCGGCCGCCGCCACCGCGGGCACGCCAGCCAGGGGCGGCGAAACATCGCCATCGCGCCCCAGCAGCCGCAGCCGCCCCGGCCGTTCGGTTACCAGCAGGCGGCCATCCGGCAGAAAGGCGGCGCCCCAGGGATGCTCCAGCCCGGCGGCGAAGGTGGCGACGCGGAAACTGGCGGCCTCGCTGCGCACCACCGCGCCCGGACTTCCCGGGCCTTGCGCCCCGCCTCCCTGCGCGCAGGCGGCGGTGGCGCCGGCCATGGTCAGGGCCAGCGCGAGCGCCGGGAAGCGGAACGGACGCGAAAGGAACAAAGGAGGCCTTCCCTGCGGTGATGGCGCCGGAGGATTACTTCGCCAGCGCGCCGGCGATCCAGTCCTTCAGGGCGCTCTTGGGCAGGGCGCCGACCTTGGTGTCCACCGGCTTGCCGTCCTTGAACAAGATCATGGTGGGAATGCCGCGCACCGCGTATTCGTTCGGCGTCATCGGGTTCTCGTCGATGTTCACCTTGGCCACGGTCAACTGGCCGGCATAATCCTTGGCGATCTCGTCGAGGATCGGGCCCACCATGCGGCAAGGGCCGCACCATTCGGCCCAGAAATCCACCAGAACCGGGCCGGAAGCGCCCAGCACATCCTGCTTGAAGCTGTCGTCGCTGACGGCCTTGGTGTTTTCGCTCATCTGCTTTTTCCTCAGCGCGCCCGGTGAAAGGCGCCTTTTGTGTCGCAGTTGAAAGTCGGGTGCCGGGGGCCTCCGGTCAAGAACCGGCAGCCATGCGCTTATCGCGCGAAGCCGCCGATGCCCCGGCGCAGCGCGTCCTGGCGGCCGTCGCGCGTCACCTCCCAGAGCGGGTTGTCCACCGACAGGCGCTGGCCGCCATCGCGCTGCACCGGGCGGATCACGGCGCTGCCGAGCCCGGCATCCTGCCGCCCGAACAGCGCCAGCGGGATGCGGACATACAGCCCCTTGTCGAAGGAGCCCTCGCCGAACTGCGCCGCCGACACATTGGTGAAGGTCGCGAAGCCGCCGATCTCGATGCCCGAGTCGAAGCGCCGGCCCAGTTCAAAGGTCGCGCCCCAGTCTCCCGCCAGGTAGCGGCCGGCGCGGACGATGCCGAACAGGTTCCACACCGGCAGGTCGGCATAAAGCGAGGCATGGCCGGTGGCGACGCTGTAGCCCTGGAAGCCAAGCTTCTGGTTGAAATCCCGCTGCGCCACCCAGTTCAGGTCCAGGCCAAGGGCAAAGGGGCGGTCATGCGGCCGCCACAGCAGCTCGGCGGAGATGCCGCCGAACATGGGTTCCAGATACCCGGCCGAGGCGCGGGCGAAAACATCCGGCGCCAGGTTCCAGATCCGCTCGCCGTACAGCGTCGCCAGCGCCGTGCCGCCTTCCCGCGCATATTCGGCGTAGTCGCTGCGCACATGCGGCAACAGGCTGTCCGAGGGAAGGCCGCCCGACAGATTGCCGAACAAGGCCTGCTGCACGCCGCCGGCCAGGGCAAAGCCATGGCCAAGGCCGATACGGGCCCCGGCCCCCAGCGCCGCCTGCCAGCGCAGGGTGCGCGACGGGTCCCCGAGCGCCAGGCCGAGGCGCGGCCCCACCTCCCAGTCCCAGAAGGGGCCGGGCGCCCGCAGCGTGCCGGGCGCGATTTCGCCGGTTGGGGGCAGCAGGCGGCTGGCCAGCCAGGCTTCCTCGGGGCTGGCCATGCCGGCGGCTAGTGCCTCCAGCGTCAGGCGCGGCACTTCCAGCACGGCGATCTCAACTCCGGCCCGCCACCAGCGCAGCCGTAGCATCTCCAGATCCGGCGGCAACACGGGCTGCATCGCCCGCAAGGCCCGGGAAGCGATCTGCGGCAACGTCCGGAAGGCGCCGCCGGACAGCGCGACCTCCGCCACGCCACCGTCCTGCCGGAAGGCGAGGCCGCGGAAGCCGGCCGCGGCCAGGGCATCGAAGGCCGCCCGCGCAACCATTGCCTCATCACCCCTGGCCTGGCGCGGGCGGGAAGCGAGGGGAGGCGGGGCGGGGAGGGAAAATGCAGGCGGATCGGCCGGGTCCATGCGGAACGAGATGCGAGCCAGCAGGTCGGTGCCATGCACGAAATGCAGGCCCGCATCCGCCCAGCCATTGCTCCATTGCAGGCCGAGATTGACGCGGGAAGCCGCCTCGCCCCGCAGATCGCCGCGCCAGGCCGGATAGCCCCCGCGCTCGTCCCGCAGCGCGTCGCCGGACCATTCGGCCTTGGCGCGCAAGCCCTCCACCGCGCCCCAGGGCATGTTGATGGAGGGGATGCTCCATTCCAGGCCGGCGAAGGGCGCCATCTCCTCCCCGCGGAAGAAGCCGGTCTGCACCGTGCCGCCGCGCCCCACATCGCGCGGCCTGTAGCGCAAGGTGTCGGAGGCCATGGCGAGGGGGCTGTTCCATTCCGCCCCGGTGCCGAGGCGCCCCCAGCCAAGCCCGGCCGAAACATCCAGCCCCCACCACCGCTTGGAGGCGACGATGTATTCCCCGGCATAAAGCCCGGTGCCGATGAAGTCCTGCAGGCCGATGGCGATGGCGGGATTGTATTCGCCTTCCTCCAGCAGCCGCAGCTTCAGGTCGAAGGCGCGGTCGGTGGTCATGTCCTGGCCGCTGGTGGCGTCCAGGCGCTCGGTCAGGCGGAAGGTGGTTTCCAGAAAGGGCAAGGCCTGGAAGTTCAGGAACCAGAAGCGGCGCTGGTGGCGCAGGGCGGTGCCGGCTTCCAGCGTCCCGTCGGGCCGGAAGCGCGCATTGCGCATCTCGATCAGCCCGACGCCACCGAAATCGCCACCGGTGACGGGCAGTTCTTCCGCCCGCGCGCCGGCGAGGCCTGCCAGAAGCAGCAAGGCCACCAGACGCGCGAGGCGAGGGCATTTGCCGGCTTTTCCGGCGGAGATACTCACAATTTCGTGAGTCTAACGAATGGCGATAATTGGTGCCAGAGTTTTGCGCGCTGACTGCTCCGGCGATGGACAAGCGGCGCCGCCTTGCCTCCAATGCCGCGCCATGACCTTTTCCCTGCTCGGCCGCTGCATCCGCACCGGCCATTTCGGCGCCGTCGCCACCACCTCCGGCCTCAGCATCGGGGCGCGGGTGCCGTTTCTCCAGGCCGGGACCGGCGGCGTGCTGACCCAGCACCGCACCGATCCGCGCCTTGGCCCGCGCGGCGTCGAGCTGTTGCGCAGCGGCTGCTCCGCCGCGGAAACCATCGCCGCGCTGGCCGCCAGCACGCCGGATATCGGCTGGCGGCAATTGGCGGCGATCGATGCCGCCGGGCGCACCGCCTTCTTCCATGGCGCGCGGGTGAAGCCGGCGCACAACCACGCCCAGGGCGCCGATTGCGTCGCCATCGGCAACATCCTGGCCAGCGATCAGGTGCCGCAGCGCATGGTGGAGGCATTCGTGGCGGAGCCCGAGGCGCCGCTGGGCGACCGGCTGATCGCCGCGCTGCGTGCCGGCGAGGCGGCGGGCGGCGAGGGCCGCCCGCTGGTTTCCGCCGCGCTGCTGATCGTGGGAACCGAAAGCTTCCCTTACGCCGATCTGCGGGTGGACCGCGACGCCGATCCGATTGAGACGCTGGCCTCGCTTTGGGCCGAATACGCGCCGCAGGCCGATGACTACGTCCTGCGCGCCGTGGACCCGATGCGCTTCAGCCCGGTCTAGGGCCGGGCTTGCGGGACGGTCTGGCCGTCCCGCTGCCGCGCTCAGTAGGTGGCGAAGATCCGTTCGATCTCGGCAGGGTCTGCTGTCACGGTCAAGGCGAGGGCCAGCAGGATGCGCGCCTTTTGTGGCGTCAGGTTGTCGGCCGAAAGGATGCCCTGTTGGCGCATCCTGCTGCCGGCCACCACCCGGCCGCTGCCGACACGGGTGGATTGCACCACCACCACGCCCTGCTTCACCGCCTCGGCCAGGGCATCCTGCTCCACCGGGGTCGGGCCGCCCGGGGCGAAGCCGGCGCTGACGATGCCGCGCGCGCCGGCCGCCACAAAGGCGCGGATCGCCGTTTCGTCGGCGTCGGCATGGGAATAGCAGATGTCGACACGCGGCAGGGCGTCGAGCGCGCGGATGTCGAACTCGGTGTTTGGCGCCACCCGGCGCAGCGGCTTGCGGTAATAGGCGATGCGATCCGCGTCGGCATGGCCCAGCACGCCGAAATCCGGGGTGCGGAAGGTTTGCAGCCGCCAGGTGGAGGTCTTGGACACTTCCCGCGCCGCCTGGATCTCGTCATTCAGCAGCACCAGCACGCCGAGACCGCGCGACTCGGGGCAGGCGGCGACGCGCACCGCGTTCAACAGGTTCATGCCCATGTCGGTGGACAGGCCCGAAGCGGGGCGCTGCGCGCCCACCATCACCACCGGCACCGCGATCTTCAGGCCGAGGGACAGGGCATAGGCGGTTTCCTCCAGCGTCGCCGTGCCATGGCCGATGACGATGCCGGCGAGGCCGGGGATCTCGGCCAGCGCCTTGTCGCATTCGCGGGCCAGGGCCTGCCAATCGCGGAAGCCGATGCGCGTCGAGATCACCGCGCTGCAGGGACGGGGCACCACATCGGCGACCAGCGCCAGCTCGGGCACGCGCGCCACGATGGCGTCGGCTTCCATCACCCGGCCA
Organism: Teichococcus oryzae; assembly: GCF_008386565.1. Lineage (GTDB taxonomy): Bacteria > Pseudomonadota > Alphaproteobacteria > Acetobacterales > Acetobacteraceae > Pseudoroseomonas > Pseudoroseomonas oryzae. The sequence continues at coordinate 324,837 of NZ_VUKA01000001.1, forward strand.
TGACGGCCGTAATCCTGGATGTCGAGCCCGTTCTCCCCCAGGGAGGCCATGGTCCCGCCGCTGCCGATAAAGGCAACGCGTGGCTTGGAGGAGGCGGTATCGGGCATGGCGCTCTCGGCTTCTGCGGCGGGAAGCCAAAGCTGTAGAACCGAAGCGGCACCCTGGCCAAGGGCACCGGTTCCCTCCGGCGCGGCGATGATGGGCGCCTAGAGCAGATCCCGATCGGGCGGGATCGCCTGATCGGGTGAAAATGCTTTAGCCGGGCTGCGCCGTCAGACGCCGCAGCGCCGGGCCCTCGCGCCCGGCGAGTTGCGCCCAGCGCAGCGTCATCAGCACCGCCACGATGGCCAGCCCGCTGGCCAGCCCGATCCAGACGCCGAGCGGCCCCCAGCCCGCGGGAAAGCCAAGGCCGAGCCCGATCGGCAGGCCCAGCCCCCAATAGCCCAGAGCCGCGAACAGCAGCGGCAGGCGGGTGTCCTTCAACCCGCGCAGCGCGCCGGCGGCGACCGCCTGCACCCCGTCGGACAGCTGGAACACCCCGGCCACCATCAGCAATGTGGCGGCCAGCGCGCGGGTGTCGGTCAGCTCCGGCGCCAGGAACAGGGCGGCCACCTGATCGGCCAGCAGCAGCAGGGCTGTGGCCGTCAGCGCCATGAAGCCGCCGCTCAGCACGATGGCGACCCAGCCGGCCCGCCATGCGCCGATGGCGTCGCCCGCCCCGGCGGCCAGGCCGACCCGCGCCGTCGCCGCCTGGCCGATACCCATCGGCACCATGAAGCAGGCGCTGGCCACCTGCAGCGCCACGGCATGCGCCGCCACGGCCGAAGGGCTGATCCAGCCCATTACCAGGGCGGTGGCGCTGAAGATGCCGATCTCCAGCAGCATGGAGCCGGCGATGGGCAGGCCAACCGCCACCATTTCCCCGATGCGGCGCCAATCGGCGCGCCAGAAGCGGCCCATCAGCCGGAAGCGGGACAATTTCCGGTCCAGCATGATCCAGCCGGCCAGCGCCACCAGCATGGAGCCATTGGCGATGGCGCTGCTGATGCCGGCGCCCATCACGCCGAGCGAGGGGATGCCGAAGCCGCCAGCCACCAGCAGGTACAGCAGGGCGGCGTTCAGCCCGATGGCGAGGCCCGATACCCAGAGGGCGGGCACCGGCCGCTCCAGCGCCGCCAGGAAGCCGCGCAGCACGGCGAAGCCATAGAAGAAGGGCATGCCCCAGAGCAGGGCCCGGTTGTAGCGCTGCGCCTCCGCCGCCAGGGCCGGGTCCTGCCCGGCCGCCACCAGGATGGCGCCGGTGTTCCACAGCAGCGCGCCGAGCAGGGCGAAAAGCGGGATGCCCAGCCAGGCGGCGGCGCGCACGGTGCGGCGCATCTCCCGCATGTGGTGGCGCACCCGCCCGCGTTCCTGCGCCAGCATGGCGGAGGCGGCGAAGGCCGCGCCAAAGGCCGGGGCCAGGGCGATGAAGTAGAGATTGCCGCCCAGCGTCGCCGCCGCCAGCGGCAATTCGCCGATCCGCCCCAGAACCAGCGTGTCGGTCAGCACCAGCGCGATCTGCGACAGGTTGGTGATGGCCAGCGGCCAGGCCAGCATCAGGGTGGCGCGCAGCTCGCGCGTCCATCCTCCCGCATGGCGGCGCGGCGTCGCGCGCGTCCGATTGGTGTGCGTTTGCATGATTGGCGCCGCTTTAGCGCGGATGAGCGGAAAAATCGCGCAGCCTTGCCATGCCGGCCAGGGTCCCGGCCACGGTCAAGGTGGCTTCGTCGGCCCGGGACGCTGAATCGCGATCGGATGTCCTTTACGGTTGTGATATCCGGCCAGCATCCCTAGATGTAGTCCGTCGACTGGTTTTGGTTTCGGCTTGCCTTCATCGTACCGGCTCTTGTGGCAGGTGCGGCGTGCCTGGTGCCCGGTCCCATCGAAGGTTGATCCGCTCCGCATGTCGCGGTGCGGAATTACATCTTAACGGAGCACCGCGATGCCGACTGGTACCGTGAAGTGGTTCAACCCGACCAAGGGTTTTGGTTTCATTCAGCCGGAAGACGGCTCCAAGGACGTGTTCGTGCACATCACCGATGTGCAGCGCGCCGGCCTTCAGGGGCTGAACGAGGGCGAGCGCGTGGAGTTCGAGCTGCAAAAGGGCCGCGAGGGCAAGATCTCCGCCGGCAACCTGAAGCAGATCTGATTCTGCCTGTCCGGGGGCCTGGCCCCCGGACATCTTTTGGGTCCATTGACAGCGCCACGCTGCCCGGCTGTTCTCCCTCAGGGTGGAAGCAGAGGGCCGAGGCAATGGACCAGACCAAGAAGCACTTTAAGCTGCGCAGCCAGCGCTGGTTCGATGACCCGGAGGATCCGGGCATGACGGCGCTTTATATCGAGCGCTTCCTGAATTTCGGCATGACACGGGCCGAATTGCAGTCCGGCAAGCCGATCATCGGCATCGCCCAGACCGGCAGCGACATTGCCCCCTGCAACCGCCACCATCTGGCCCTGGCGGAACGCGTGAAGGCCGGCATCCGCGACGCGGGCGGCATTCCCCTCGAATTCCCGATCCATCCGATCCAGGAGACCGGCAAGCGCCCCACCGCGGCGCTGGACCGCAACCTGGCCTATCTCTCGCTGGTGGAAATCCTGCACGGCTATCCGCTGGATGGCGTGGTGCTGACCACGGGCTGCGACAAGACGACGCCTGCCTGCCTGATGGGCGCGGCCACCGTGAACATCCCGGCCATCGTGCTGTCCGGCGGCCCAATGCTGGACGGGCACTGGAAGGGGCGCCTTTCCGGCTCCGGCACCATTGTCTGGGAAGCGCGCAAGCTGCTCGCCGCCGGCGAGATCAACTATGACGGCTTCATGCAGATGGTGGCCTCCTCCGCCACCTCCGTCGGCCACTGCAACACCATGGGGACCGCGCTCTCCATGAACAGCCTGGCCGAGGCGCTGGGCATGTCGCTGCCCGGCTGCGCCTCCATCCCTGCCGCCTACCGGGAGCGCGGTCAGATGGCGCACGCCACCGGCATGCGCATCGTGGACATGGTGAAGGAGAACCTGCGTCCCTCCGACATCATGACGCGCGAGGCCTTCGAGAACACCATCGTGCTGGCCAGCGCCATCGGCGCCTCCTCCAACTGCCCGCCGCATCTGGTGGCCATCGCCCGCCACATGGGCGTGGAGCTGACCACCGAGGACTGGCAGGAGATTGGCTCCGATGTCCCGCTGCTGGTGGATTGCCAGCCAGCCGGCCGTTTCCTGGGCGAGATGTTCTATCGTGGCGGCGGCGTGCAGTCGGTGATGAAGGAGCTGGCGGATGCCGGCAAGCTCCATCTCGGCGTGAAGACTGTCACCGGCCAGACACTGGAGGAGGATTTGAAGCGCGCGCCGCTGCCGGACCGCGAGGTGATCCGCCCCTATGCCGAGCCGCTGAAGGAGCAGGCGGGCTTCGTGGTGCTGTCCGGCAACCTGTTCGAGAGCGCGGTGATGAAGGTCAGCGTCATCGACGCCGATTTCCGCAAGCGCTTCCTCTCCGACCCCGAGGATGTGTTCGAGGGCAAGGTCATCGTCTTCGAGGGGCCCGAGGACTACCACGACCGCATCGAGGATCCCGATCTGGGCGTGGACGAGCACACCGTTCTGGTGATCCGCAATTGCGGCCCAGTGGGCTATCCGGGCAGCGCCGAGGTGGTGAACATGCAGCCGCCGGGCGCCATGATCAAAGCCGGCCTCCACAGCCTGCCCACCATGGGCGACGGCCGGCAGAGCGGCACCTCCGCCTCCCCCTCCATCCTCAATGTCTCGCCGGAGGCCGCCGTCGGCGGCGGGCTGGCCCTGCTGAAGTCGGGCGACCCAATCCGCATCAACCTCAAGACCCGCAAGGTGGACGTGCTGATCCCGCCCGAGGAGCTGGAAGCCCGCCGCGCCGCCTGGACGCCGCCCAAGCTGCAGCACAAGACGCCGTGGGAGGAGATCTACCGCTCCATGGTGGGCCAGCTCGGCACGGGCGGCTGCCTGGAGCCGGCGACGCTCTACCTCAACATCCTCGAGACGCGCGGCGAGAGCCGCCACAACCATTGAGGATCGCGGCATGAGCGGAAGACTGGCCGGCAAGCACTGCTTCGTCACCGCGGCCGGCCAGGGCATCGGCCGTGCCACCGCGCTGGCCTACGCCGCCGAAGGCGCCACGGTGGTGGCGACCGACCGGGACGCGGAGAAGCTGGCCGGGCTGGAGGCGAAGGGCATCACCACCCAGGCGCTGGACGTGCTGGATGACAAGGCGGTGGTGGCCTGCATCACCGCGCACGGGCCGTTCGACGTGGTGTTCAACTGCGCCGGCTTCGTGCACCAGAACGACGTGCTGAGCTGCACCGACGAGGAATGGGATTTCGCCTTCGCGCTGAACGTCCGCGCGCAATGGAAGGTGATCCGGGCCGCGCTGCCGGGCATGCTGTCGCGCGGCGGCGGCAGCATCGTCAACATGGCCTCGGCCGCCGGCTCGGTGAAGGGCGTCGCCAACCGCTTCGTCTACGGCACGACCAAGGCCGCCGTGGTCGGCATGACCAAGAGCGTCGCCGCCGACTACGTTGCCAAGGGCATCCGCTGCAACTGCGTCTGCCCCGGCACGGTGGACACGCCCTCGCTCGGCGAGCGCATCTCCGCCAATGCCGCCGCGGCGGGCGGGGAGGCCGCGGCGCGCGCCGCCTTTGTTGGCCGGCAGGCCATGGGGCGGCTGGCCACCGCGGAGGAGATCGCCGCCCTGGTGGTCTATCTTTCCGCCCCCGAATCGGCCTTCGTGACCGCGCAGGCCGTGGTCATCGATGGCGGCTGGACCAACTGAACCGTTTTTCGAACCCGCCAATTTCCGAAACCGACCGAGGAACGCTGAACACATGAAGCTGCTGCGCTATGGACCGCCGGGCCAGGAAAAGCCGGGCCTGCTCGATGCCGATGGCCAGATCCGCGACCTGTCCGGGACGGTGCCGGACATCGCCGGCGCCGTACTGTCGCCGGACGGGCTCGCCAGGCTGGCGGCGCTGGATGCCGCCAGCCTGCCGCTGGTCGGCGGCTCCCCCCGCCTGGGCCCGCCCGTCTCGGGGATGAAGAACTTCGTCTGCATCGGGCTGAACTACGCCGACCATGCGGCGGAAACCGGCGCCTCCATCCCGAAGGAGCCGATCATCTTCCTGAAGTCCCTCGGCGCGCTGCAGGGGCCGAACGACCAAGTGGAACTGCCAAAGGCCAGCACCAAGACGGACTGGGAAGTGGAACTGGCCATCATCATCGGCCAGAAGGCGAAATACGTGCCCGAGAACAAGGCGATGGAATACGTCGCCGGCTACGCCGTCTGCAACGACGTCTCGGAGCGCGAATTCCAGATCGAGCGCGGCGGCACCTGGGACAAGGGCAAGGGGCATGACACCTTCGGCCCGCTCGGCCCCTGGCTGGTCACCCGGGACGAGGTGCCGGACCCACAGAACCTGTCCATGTTCTGCGAGGTGGATGGCCAGCGCTACCAGGACGGCTCCACCCGCACCATGATCTTCGGCGTGGCCAAGCTGGTGTCCTATGTGTCGCACTTCATGACGCTGCATCCGGGCGACGTCATCACCACCGGCACGCCGCCGGGGGTGGGCATGGGCCAGAAGCCGCCGGTCTTCCTGAAGGAAGGCCAGACCATCCGCCTCGGCATCGAGGGCCTGGGCGAGCAGCAGCAGGTCACGGTGCGGGCCGAGTTCTGAGCAGGCCGGCGCCCGGCCTTCCGCCGGGCGCGTGACTTCAGCGCCGGTTGCGCACCGGCACGGTTTGCAGCGCCAGCTGCGGCACCTGGCCCGACTGCCAGCTATTCGCGCCCTCCGCCACGGCCGGAACCGGGATGTCCTTGCGGGATTCCTGGCTTTGCTGCTTGGAAACGCCCAGGCGCTGGTCGCGCTGCTCGATGTAGCGGGCCGGCAACTGGCCTTCCGCGGTGAAGCCCATCATCAGCTGCGGCGGGCCGAGCGGCAGGGTGTCGCCGCGATCCACCTGCCAGGTGTGCCAGGTCTTGCCATAGGTGGTGGACAGGTCCCGCATCGCGGCGTTTTCCGCCACGTCCGGCAGGCCGGGCATCACCAGCTCGCCCGATGTCGTTTCATAGTGATGGCTGTGCCAGAGCTTCTTTTCCTCATCCGGCAGGGTGCGGAAAACCCGCTCGGACACGATGTATTCGATGCCGATGAGGCGGGAATCCTCGCTGTTGCCGTCGAAGATGACGCATTGGTGCAGGTCCTCGGTGAGGTGGGTGCAGAAATGATGCGCCTCCACCGGGCGGCCCATGTCGTCGGCGTAGAAGTGGAATCCGTTCAGATACATGTTCATGGCGTTCAGCGGCGCCTTGGTCTGCAGCGCCGCCGCGCCCGCGCCCAGCACCCGGCTGCGCAGGGAATTCTCCTCGCCGGTGGCGGGGCTGCCGCCATGATGCTGAACCGGCTGCGCATGGGCACGGCCGCAGGCGCAGGCGGCCACCAGGGGCGCCGCCGTGGCCACCAGCTTGCGGCCCAGGGCGCGGCGGTTCAGCAGGAAGTTGCGCAGCCGGTTCATGGCGGGTGGTCTCCCAGGATGCTGCGTCCTGAACGATCACCCGGCGGGGTTGTTGCGCCGGCTTCTCAGCCGCGCGGCCTGCGGCCCTCCAGCGGATAGGCCGGATCGTTGTAGCCTGGAGTGGAGGGATGGCCGGCGGGAACCAGGCTGTCCACCAACGCCTCGTCTTCCGGGGTGAAGCGGTAATCCAGCGCGCCGAGGTAGTCCTGCCATTGCGCCTCGGTGCGGGGGCCGGCGATCGGCGCCGTCACCAGCCGGTTGTTCAGCACCCAGGCCACGGCGAACTGCCCGGCGGTGATGCCGCGCGCCTCGGCATGGCGGCGCAGCGTCCGGGCGATCGCCAGGCTTTCCGGCCGCCATTCGGTTTCCATCATGCGGCGGTCGGCGCGGCCGGCGCGGCTGCCGGGCTCGGGCGCGGCATCGGGGGCGTATTTCCCGGTCAGCACGCCGCGCGCCAGGGGGCTGTAGGGCACGACGCCCAGGCCGTAGAAATTGCAGGCGGGAAGGTGCTCCACCTCCGGCATGCGGTTCAGCGCGTTGTAATAGGGCTGGCTGACCACGGGGCGGTCGATGCCGGCCTCGTCGCACAGGCGGCAGATCTCGGCGATGCGCCAGCCGCGATGGTTGGACACGCCGAAATGGCGGATCTTGCCGGCGCGCAGCAGCTCGGCCATGGCATGCACCGTCTCGGCCAGCGGCGTCGCGTGATCCTCCTTGTGCCAGTAGAGGATGTCGATGCTGTCGGTGCCAAGCCGCCTCAGGCTGTCTTCGGTGGCCAGGATGCAGTGGCGCCGGGACAGGCCCCGGTCATTGGGGCCGGGCCCCACGGGATTGCCCAGCTTGGTGGCCAGCACCCAATGGCCCCGGTGGGCCCTGATGGCGCGTCCGGTCACTTCCTCCGACCGGCCGCCATTATAGGCATTGGCGGTGTCGATGAAGTTGATGCCGCGGTCGCGCGCACCGTCGATGATGCGGGCGGCGGTGGCCTCATCCGTCGCCTCGCCGAACATCATGGTGCCGAGGCAGAGCGGCGACACCTTCAGCCCGCTGCGACCGAGATTGCGGTATTCCATGGCTGCCTCCCTGCAAGCGCCGTCATGGTGGCGACGAAGCCAGGTGCCATCCAGTCCAGGCGGGACGTTGAGCGGAAAGCGGCGGCCAGGGCCGGGCGGTCACATGGTGGCGCCGATCGGCCAGGGCGCGAACTCGGCCGCGCCGAAATCGAAGCTCTCGCTCTTGGAGCGCTCGCCCGAGGCCACCCGCAGGATCAGCTGGAAGATGCGCTCCCCGCATTCCTGCACGCTTTCGCGGCCGGACAGGATGGTGCCGCAATTCACGTCCATGTCCTCCTCCATGCGCTCATACATGGCGGAGTTGGTGGCCAGCTTGATGGAGGGCGCCGGCTTGCAGCCGAACACGCTGCCGCGCCCCGTGGTGAAGCACACCAGGTTGGCGCCGCCCGCCACCTGGCCCGTGGCCGCCACCGGGTCGTAGCCCGGCGTGTCCATGAAGACGAAGCCCTTCTCCGTCACCGGCTCGGCGTAGTTGTAGACGGCGGTGAGGTTGGTGGTGCCGGCCTTGGCCATGGCGCCGAGCGACTTCTCCAGGATGGTGGTCAGCCCGCCCGCCTTGTTGCCGGGGGAGGGGTTGCTGTTCAGCTCCGCCTCGCCCTTGGCCGCGTAGTCCTCCCACCAGCGCATCAGCGACACCAGCTTCTCCCCCACCTCGCGGGAGGTGGCGCGGCGGGTCAGCAGGTGCTCGGCGCCATAGGTCTCGGGCGTCTCGGAGAGGATCACGGTGCCGCCATGCCGCACCAGCAGGTCGGAGGCATGGCCGAGCGCGGGGTTGGCGCTGATGCCGGAATAGCCGTCCGAGCCGCCGCATTGCAGGGCGAGGGTCAGGTGGCTGGCCGGCACGGGCTGACGGTGCACCTGGTTGGCTTCCTCCAGCACCTCCTTCACGAAGGCGATGCCGGCTTCCACCGTCTTGCGGGTGCCGCCCATGGACTGGATGTCCATGTTGCGCAGCCGCCCGGCGAGGTTCTGCTCCTCCAGCAGGCCGGAGATCTGGTTGACCTCGCAGCCCAGGCCGATGGCGATGACATGGCTGAAATTGACGTGGCGGGCATAGCCGGCGAGCGTCCGGCGCAGGATGCGCAGGCCCTCATTGTCGCCCATGCCGCAGCCGGTCTTGTGGGTCAGGGCCACCACGCCGTCCACATTGGGGAACTCGGCCAGCGGGTCGGTGCCGGTGAAGGGGTTGCGCTTGAAGGCATCGGCGATCATCGAGGCGACATGGGCCGAGCAGTTCACGCTGGTGACGATGCCGATGTAGTTGCGCGTGGCGACGCGCCCATCCGGCCGCACGATGCCCATGAAGGTGGCGGGCTCGGGCACGTAGAGCGTGGGCTTGGCGTCCACGCCCCAGGCATAGTCCTTCTCGAAATCACCCATGCCGCAATTGTCGGTGTGGACCCAGTCGCCAGGGGCAATCGGCTTGGTGGCGAAGCCGATGATCTGGCCATAGCGGCGCACCGCCTCGCCCGGCGAATGGGCCTTCACCGCGACCTTGTGACCGGGGGGGATGCGCGCGCTGGTGGCGATGCCGGGAGCGACGGCGCTGCCTTCCGCGACGGCCCGGCGGGCGATCAGCACCGTGTCATCCGGGTGCAGGCGGATGAAGGGTGCGTCGGCGATGGCGTCCATGTGTGTTGTTCCTCCGTGGGCTGCGGGCGGTTCCGGCGCGGCGAGGGGTGCGCGGGCTGCCCGGCTTTCCGTGATCTTGTCCTACAGCAACTTCGTCGCCGCGGCACCTGTTCTCCCGCCGGCCGCCGGTCCCCTGCCCGAAGTTCGCGGCCCACCCACGGACGCAGCGGACCAGCAGGCCGCTGAAAGCCAAGACTGGTCCCCTGATCCCGAAGGTGAGGGGTTTCGCGATCGGGAGGCTAGACAAAGACGATGTCCAGCGGCGCGTCGCTGCTGGTGTTCAGGGCACCCACATAGCCCCGCAGCGTCACGGTTCCATCCCCGAGGGTGATCACCGTCGAGCCATCCTCCACCCGGGCTTCCAGCCGGTGCGGCACGAGGATGGGCAGGAACTCGAACCGCAGCACATCTCCGCCGCGGCCGTAATCCAGGATGACGTCATGGCCATTGCTGCTGTCGCCGGCGACCACGAAGATGTCCGCTCCCCCGCCGCCCGTCAGACGGTCATTTCCGCCCGTGGCGCCCCACCAGATGGTTTCGGCATCGCCATGCAGGATGTCGTTCCCGTCGCCGCCGAACAGGCTGTCATCCCCGGCCCGGGGCGCCTGGGCCCCTTCCGGGGAGGTGATGACCGACAGGGTGCGGGCATCGCCGAACAGGATGTCATCGCCATCCCGGCCGAACAGCACGTCATCGCCGCCACAAACGGCGCCGCTCATGGCGACGGCGTCGCCGAAGATCTCGTCGACCCCGCCGGCGCCGCGGATAATGTCGTCGCCGCCACGCGCCTCGCCTTCCAGGGCGCCGGCATCGCCATGGGCGTGGTTCATAACGCCGCGATCCTCCAGCAGGATCAGGTCATCGCCGCCGCGGCTTTGCCCGGACATGCCCCAGGCATCCCCCCAGGCCGCGTCCGCCCCGCCGAAGATCACGTCATGGCCGCCGCGCGCCTGGTCCGTCATGACGCGGGCATCGCCATAGATCAGCGACCAGCCGCCGCCGAAATCGTCAAGCACGTCATTCCCGCCGCGCGACCGGCCGGACATGGTGTCCGCGTCGCCATAAAGCTGGTCGTAGAAGGCGGGACCGCCGATCAGGTGGTCGTCACCGCCGCGCGCCCGGCCGGTCAGGCCAAAGGCATCGCCATAGAGCCTGTCGACGCCGGGGCCACCATCGATGCGGTCATGGCCGCCCCGACCGGAGGCGAGGGTGCCGGGCGTGTCGCCGAACAGGACGTCATCGCCGTCCGTGCCCATGATCCTGCCGGGGAAGGATTTGCGCGCTGCCATGCGGACCTCCTGTCCGATCTGGGCTGCGGCGCGGGAGTTCGCGATGCGCGGCCGGCCGGCCGGCCCGGGGCGGGATTATCCTCCCCCTCGCAGGGTGGCGGGATCAAACTCCTGTGCGGGACGCGTAGGGCACGGGCCGCCTCAGGCGTGGCCGGCGCTGGCCGACAGCAGCAGGGGGTCGATGCGCATCTTGGCCAGGGCCTGGCGCCACATGGTGTCGGGGATACCGCCGAACAGCAGCGCCTCGTCGGCCGGCACGTTCAGCCAGGCATTGCGCTGGATCTCGCTTTCCAGCTGGCCGGGCCCCCAGCCGGCATAGCCCAGGGCCAGCAGGCCTTCCCGAGGGCCGCCGCCGCCGGCGATCGCTTTCAGGATGTCGACGCTGGCGGTCAGGGCCAGATCGCCCGTGACCTTGAGGCTGCCTTCGCTGGACCAGTCGGTGGTGTGCAGCACGAAGCCGCGCCCGCCTTCCACCGGGCCGCCGGCCAGCAGGCGGATCTGGCGCTGCGGCGGCAGCGGCTCCACCTCCAGCTGCTTCAGCAGGTCCTCGAAGGACAGGCTGTCGAGCGGCTTGTTCAGCACGATCCCCATGGCGCCATCCGCCGAATGGGCGCAAACGCAGATCACCGACTGCGCGAAGCGGGGGTCCTGCATGGAAGGCATGGCGATCAGGAGCTGGCCGCCCAGATAGCTCGACGGCAGGGCGGAAAGATCCGCGCCCGCCTCCCGGGCGGCGGTCCGGAAGCTGTCGGGGAGTTCGTCCTCGCGTGCGCGTCGTGCCATGATGATGAGAACATGGCGGGCCTGGGGGGTGGGTGCAAGCGTCCCGGTTGACACTTCGGCCGCCACGGTGAAAAGCCGGAAGCCTCACAATGGAGCGCACCCGATGCCCATCCAGGCTGGCGACACCATCCCCACCACGACCCTGACCGAAGCCACGGCCGAAGGCCCGCGCGAATTGTCCACCGATGCCCTGTTCGGTGGCAAGACGGTGGTGCTGTTCGGCGTGCCGGGCGCCTTCACCCCCACCTGCTCCGCCAAGCACCTGCCCAGCTTCCTGGAGAGCGCCGAGGCGCTGAAGGCCAAGGGCGTGGACACCATCGCCTGCATGGCGGTGAACGATGCCTTCGTGCTGCGCGCCTGGGCCAAGGAGCAGGGCATCACGAATGAAGTCGTGATGCTGGCCGATGGCGCCGCCGCCTTTACCAAGGCGCTGGGCCTGGAGCTGGACCTGACCGCGCGCGGCATGGGCGTGCGCTGCCAGCGCTTCGCCCTGGTGGCTAAGGACGGCAAGGTGACGCATGTCGGCGTCGAGCAGCCCGGCGCCTTCGAGGTGTCGAGCGGTCAGGCGATCCTGGCGGCGATCTGACGAACCGGCGCCGGGTCCACACGGCCCGGCGCCCGCCTCTCCCGCCCGGCTTTCCGGGCGGGTGGATCAGGAGCAGGCCTGTTCCGGCTCCCGGCGCTCATGGCCGCGGAAGCAGATCAGCCCCCGGCCATGGCGAAGCTCGGGCGGCGTGGCCAGCCATTCCTCCAGCTCGCCCAGCACCTTGGCCGTGATCGGTGCCAGCGGCAGGGCGCGCGTCGCCGCCACTTCCCGCCAGGCCAGATCCTCCAGCTCCCCCGAACCAGCCAGGGTGCCGACCGCGACCTCGGCGGGGGCGAGCAGGAAGCGGGCATTGAAGCGGATCGGCCGACGCGGCGGCGTCACGGCGCGGCAAAGATAATCCAGCCGGTCCAGATGCGGCGCCGGGCCGCCCAGGCGCAGCCCGGTTTCCTCCTCCAGCTCCCGCGCCGCGGCGATGGCCAGGGCACGGGCGAGGCTGGGCGGGGCCCGGCGCATCAGGGCGGCGCGCGTTTCCGGCCGCAACTCGGTGGCGGCGGGCGCGACGCGGTCGGTGAAATCCACCCGCCCGCCGGGAAACACCAGACGGCTGGGCATGAAGCGGTGCCCGGCGGCGCGCAGCCCCATCAGCACCTCGGTCCCGCCGGAGCGGGACTGGCGCCACAGGATCAGGCTGGCGGCGTGGCGGGGATGAACAAAGCGGGACGTGGCCATGCCTCAACTTGGCACCCTCGGGCGCCGCCGAAAAGTGGCAGGCCAGAGTTGACAATGGCGGGGCGCAGGCTCATTTGCCCGAAGCGGACAACACAGGTCCGGTTTGGAGGATTGTTCCGCGTGTTGCGGTTGTCGAAGCTGACCGATTACGCCGTCGTGGTGCTGGCCCGGCTGGCCCTGCCGGATGGCGAGCCGCCCAACGCCGTGTCGCAGACCGCGCCCGCCATCGCCGCCGCCACCGGCATCGCCGAGCCCACCGTGGCCAAGGTGCTGAAGGCCCTGGCCCATGCCGGGCTGGTGGAAGGCCGGCGCGGGTCCGGCGGCGGCTACCGCCTGTCGCGCCCGCTGGCCGCCATGACGCTGCCGGAAGTGATCGCCGCCATCGATGGTCCGGTGGCCCTGACCGCCTGCGTCGATGGCGCCGCCGGCCAGTGCGAGGCCGAAACGCTTTGCCCCGTGCGGGGCCGCTGGGACCGGGTCAACCGCGCCGTCCTGGCCGCCCTGTCCGACATAACCCTGGACGAGTTGGCGATGCTCCCTGCGCCGCCTGCCCGTCGAACTGCCCTGCCGGCTTCGCCGGCCCACCTGCCTGCCGAGTAGGGGACATCTGAATGCCTGCCATTACCGAAACCATCGACACCGTCGCCGCCGTCACCTCGGGCACCTACAAGTACGGGTTCGAGACCGAGATCGACATGGAGTTCGCCCCCAAGGGGCTGAACGAGGACATTGTCCGCTTCATCTCGGCCAAGAAGAACGAGCCGGAATGGCTGCTGGCCTGGCGCCTGAAGGCCTTCGCGCTGTGGAAGACCATGGAGGAGCCGCGCTGGCCCGCCGTGCAGTACCCGCCGATCGACTATCAGGACGCCTATTACTACGCCGCGCCGGTGAAGAAGCAGGGCCCGAAGTCGCTGGACGAGGTCGATCCCGAGCTGCTGCGCACCTATGAGAAGCTTGGCATCCCGCTGAAGGAGCAGGCCATCCTGGCGGGCGTCGAGGGCGCGGGCGACACGCCGGCCGAGGGCGGCCGCATGCCCATCGCCGTGGACGCCGTGTTCGACAGCGTCTCGGTCGCCACCTCCTACAAGGAGCGCCTGGCCAAGGAGGGCATCATCTTCTGCGCCATCTCCGAGGCGGTGCAGGAACATCCGGAGCTGGTGAAGCGGTATCTCGGCACCGTGGTGCCGCAGGGCGACAATTTCTTCGCCGCGCTGAACTCGGCGGTCTTCACCGACGGGTCCTTCGTGTACATCCCGAAGGGCGTGCGCTGCCCGATGGAGCTGTCCACCTATTTCCGCATCAACGCCAAGAGCACCGGCCAGTTCGAGCGGACGCTGATCATCGCCGAGGAAGGCGCCAGCGTTTCCTATCTGGAAGGCTGCACCGCGCCGATGCGCGACGAGAACCAGCTGCACGCCGCGGTGGTGGAGCTGATCGCGCTGGACGACGCTTCCATCAAGTACAGCACGGTGCAGAACTGGTATCCGGGCGACGAGAATGGCGTCGGCGGCATCTACAACTTCGTGACGAAGCGCGGCGCCTGCCGCGGCAAGCGCTCCAAGATCTCCTGGACGCAGGTGGAGACGGGCTCCTCGATCACCTGGAAGTATCCCTCCTGCATCCTGCAGGGCGATGACAGCGTGGGCGAGTTCTACTCGGTGGCCATCACCAACAACCGCCAGCAGGCCGATACGGGCACCAAGATGATCCATATCGGGCGCAACACGCGCTCGACCATCGTGTCCAAGGGCATCAGCGCCGGGAAGGGCCAGAACACCTATCGCGGCCTGGTCAAGATCCTGCCGAAGGCGTCGGGCGCGCGGAACTTCACCCAGTGCGACAGCCTGCTGATCGGCGACCAGTGCGGCGCGCACACCGTGCCCTATATCGAGAACCGCTGCATCAGCGCCAAGGTGGAGCACGAGGCGACGACCTCCCGCATCGCTGAGGACCAGCTCTTCTACTGCCGCCAGCGCGGCCTGTCGGAAGAGGACGCAGTGGGCCTCATCGTCAACGGCTTCTGCCGCGAGGTGCTGAAGGAGCTGCCGATGGAGTTCGCGGTGGAGGCGCAGAAGCTGCTGCAGATCAGCCTCGAAGGCTCGGTCGGCTGAGGGTTCGCGCTGGAGGGCGGTGACGCCCGGAAGCGCGATCCGGCTTCACGGACAGGAATCATCCGGGCGCGACGCGCCCACTGCAATGCATGAAGGAAGCGGCGCCCTGCCAGCGCTGCCTCCGAGGACGGAATCGGAAGAACGATGTTGAAGATTGAAGGGCTGCGCGCCGAGATCGATGGCAAGGAGATCCTGAAGGGGATCGACCTTGAGGTGCCGACGGGCGAAATCCACGCCATCATGGGGCCGAACGGCTCGGGCAAGTCAACGCTGTCCTATGTGCTTTCGGGACGCGAGGGCTACGAGATCACCGGCGGTTCCGCGACCTTTGACGGCCATGACCTGCTGGGCATGGAGCCGGAGGAGCGCGCCGCCGCCGGCCTGTTCCTGGCCTTCCAGTACCCGGTCGAGCTGCCCGGCGTCGGCAACGCCAATTTCATGCGCACCGCCCTGAACGCGCAGCGCCGCGCCAAGGGCGAGCCCGAGCTGGACGCCATGCAGTTCCTGAAGCTGGCCCGCGCCCGCATGAAGGAATTGTCCATGCCGGAGGACATGCTGAAGCGCGGCGTCAATGTCGGCTTCTCCGGCGGCGAGAAGAAGCGCAACGAGGTGCTGCAGATGGCGCTGCTGAAGCCCGCCATCGCCATTCTCGATGAAACTGATTCCGGCCTCGACATCGACGCGCTGAAGATCGTGGCCGATGGCGTCAACGCCATGCGCGGGCCGGACTTCTCCGCCCTGGTGATCACGCATTACCAGCGCCTGCTCGACTACATCGTGCCGGACCGCGTGCATGTGCTGATGGATGGCCGCATCGCGCGCAGCGGCGGGCCGGAGCTGGCCCATCAGCTTGAGGCCGAGGGCTATGCCTCGGTGGAGGCGGCATGAACGCCGTCACCGAGCACAACGCGCTGACCGAGCCCGGCGCCGCCGGCTTCCTGCAGCGCTTCGAGGGGCTGCGCGCCCGCCTGCCGGGCCGCGGCCTGCCCTGGCTGGAAGCGATGCGCGAGGCGGCGGCGGAGTCCTTCCGTGAGCAGGGCTTCCCCACCCGCAGGGTGGAAGCCTGGAAATACACGGATCTCGCCCCCCTGAAGGAAGCCGGCTTCGGCGAGGCGCTGACCCCGGTGGACAGCGCCATCCCGCTGCCGCGCGCCGCCGCGCCGCGCCGCGTGGTGTTCGTCGATGGCCGCTTCAGCGCCGAGCTGTCCGATCCCGACGCCCCCGTCCGCTCCCTGGCGCGGCATCTGGACGCGGCCGAGGGGCTGCTGGGTTCCCTGGCCCGCAATGACGGCGTGCCGCTGGCGGCGCTGAACACGGCGCTGTTCGAGGATGGCGCGCTGATCGATCTCGCCGATGGCGAGGATGGCGGCATTGTCGAGATCCTGTCGGTGGTGCGGGCCGACCGCCCGGTGGCGCTGCATCCGCGCCATCTGGTCCGCCTGGGGGCCGGCGCGAAGCTGGTGCTGATCGAGCGCGCCTGGGGCCATGGCGAGAGCCGCTACCTGCACAGCCCGGTGCTGGAGTTCCAGGTGGCCGCCGATGCCCATGTCACCCATGTCCGCATCCAGCAGGAGGCGCGGGCCGGCATCCACCTGTCCACCGTCTTCGCCAAGGTGGCGGAAAAGGGCACCTATGACAGCTTCCTGCTGCATGCCGGCGCCCGGCTGGCGCGGGCCGAGGCCCATGTGACGCTGGCCGGTCCGTTTTCCGCCGCGCATCTGGACGGCGCGCAGCTGGTGGGCGACGGGCAGCACGCCGACTGCACCACCTTCCTCGACCATGCGGCGCCGGATTGCCCGAGCCGCCAGACGGTGAAGACGGTGCTGGCCGGCCGCTCGCGCGGGGTGTTCCAGGGCAAGATCCACGTCCACCAGATCGCCCAGCGCACCGATGGCTACCAGATGAACCAGGCGCTGCTGCTGTCCGACCAGGCCGAGATCGACAGCAAGCCGCAGCTGGAGATCTATGCCGACGACGTGAAGTGCAGCCACGGCGCCACGGTGGGCGCGCTGGACGAGACGCAGCTTTTCTACCTGCGCTCCCGCGGCATCCCCGAGGCCCAGGCGCGCTCCATGCTGATCGAGGCCTTCCTGCTCGACGCCGTCGAGACGGTGAGGGACGAGACGGCCCGCGCCGCGCTGGTGGAGGTGGTGTCCGGCTGGTGGGAAAGGACCGCCGCGTGATGGATGGGGGAACGCCGGTCTTCGATGTCGCGCGCATCCGCCAGGACTTCCCGATCCTGTCGCAGAAGGTGCGCGGCAAGGATCTGGTGTTCCTCGACAGCGGCGCCTCCGCCCAGAAGCCCCGGCAGGTGATCGGGGCCATGACGCGGATGATGGAAACGGCCTATGCCAATGTCCATCGCGGCGCCTACCACCTGTCCGAGGCGGCGACCGAGGCCTATGAGGCCGCCCGCCGCGCCGTCGCTGGCTTCCTCAACGCCGCGACGGAGCGGGAGGTGGTGTTCACCAATTCCTCCACCGCCGCGATCAACCTCGTGGCCCATTCCTATGGGCGCAGCGTGCTGCGGCCGGGCCAGGCGGTGCTGGTGTCGGAAATGGAGCACCACGCCAATTTCGTGCCCTGGCTGATGCTGCGGGACAGCCATGGCATCGAGCTGCGCGTTTGCCGCGTCACCGATGATGGCGAGCTGGACCTCGCCGACCTGGAGGCCAAGCTGGCCGATGGCAAGGTCGGGCTGGCTGCCATCACCCACATGTCCAACGTGCTGGGCACGGTGACGCCGGCCGAGCGCATCGCCCGCATCGTCCACGCGCACAGCGCCAAGCTGCTGCTCGACGGTTCCCAGGCGGCGGTGCATCGCCGCGTGGACGTGCAGGCGCTGGATTGCGACTTCTACGTCTTCACCGGCCACAAGCTGTATGGCCCGACCGGCATCGGCGTGTTGTGGGCGCGGCTCGACCTGCTGGAGCGGATGCCGCCCTTCCTCGGCGGTGGCGACATGATCGAGGAAGTGACGCTGGACAGCTACCGCCCCGC
Organism: Teichococcus oryzae; assembly: GCF_008386565.1. Classification (GTDB taxonomy): domain Bacteria; phylum Pseudomonadota; class Alphaproteobacteria; order Acetobacterales; family Acetobacteraceae; genus Pseudoroseomonas; species Pseudoroseomonas oryzae. The sequence continues at coordinate 342,574 of NZ_VUKA01000001.1, forward strand.
GCCGGTTCCCGCCAAGTTCGAGGCCGGCACGCCCCCCATCATCGAGGCGGTCGGGCTGCATGCCGCCATCGACTACGTCCAGAACATCGGCATGGCGGCCATCGAGGCGCATGAGCGCCGGCTGGTGGACCACGCCATGCGGAAGCTTTCGGCGGTCGAGGGGCTGCGGCTGCTGGGCAACGCGCAGGACCGCGGCGGCGTCTTCGCCGTGTCGCTGCCCAATGCCCATTCGCATGACCTTGCCACATTGCTGGACCGCGTCGGCATCGCGGTTCGCTCCGGCCGCCATTGCGCCGAGCCGCTGCACACCCGATTTGAGATCGAGAGCACCTGCCGCGCCTCCTTCGGCCTCTACACCACCGAGGGCGAGATCGATTACCTCGCGGAGGCGCTGGACAAGGCTCGGGAGTTCTTCGGCTGATGTTTGACGATCTGCGCGACCTTTACCAGGAAGTGATCCTCGATCACGGCCGCAAGCCGCGGAACTTCCGCCGGCTGGAGGAAGCCGACCGCGAGGGGCGCGGCGACAACCCGATGTGCGGCGACCGCATGCAGCTCTGGGTCAAGCTGGCGCCGGATGGGCGGCTCGACGATGTCGCCTTCCAGGGCAAGGGCTGCGCCATCTCCATGGCGTCGGCCAGCCTGATGACCGAAACGGTGCGCGGCAAGACACAGGAGGAAGCGCGGGAGCTTTCCGACAGGTTCCGCGCCCTGGCCACCACCGGCACCTGCCCCGATTGCGGCGCCGCCCTGGCCGACGAGATGGAGCGGTTGCAGGTGCTGGGCGGCGTGTCGGAATTCCCGAGCCGGGTGAAATGCGCGACCCTGGCCTGGCACACGCTGAACGCCGCGCTGGACAACACGGGCAAGGAGGCGAGCAGTGAGTGACGGCAATTCCATGCCCCAGGGGACATCCGGCGGCGCGCCCGAGGCGCATGCGGCCTGGACGCCCGATGGCGAGACCGCGCCCCGGATTTCCGAAGAAGCGGTGATCAACGCCATCGCCCAGGTTTATGACCCGGAGATCCCGGTCAACATCTACGAGCTGGGCCTGATCTATGCGATCGAGCTTGGGGAGGATGGGCTGGTCAAGGTCGAGATGACGCTGACCACGCCGTCCTGCCCCTCCGCGCAGGAGCTGCCGTCCCAGGTGGAGGAAATGGTCCGCACCGTGCCGGGCGTCGGCGATGTTTCGGTCGAGGTGGTGTGGGACCCGCCCTGGGACCCGTCCCGCATGAGCGAAGACGCCAGGCTGGCGTTGAACATGTACTGAAGCCACGCCACATCGAGGCTGTCATGAGCACCACGACCACACCGCGTCCGACCCGTGCCCTGCCACCGCTGATGTCGCTGTCCGACGCCGCGGCCGAGCGGCTGCGCGCGCTCTACGAAGGCGGCCAGCAGGGCAAGCTGCTGCGCATCGCCGTGAACACCAAGGGCTGCTCCGGCATGGCCTATGACCTGAAATGGGCCGATGCCCCCGGTCCGGGCGACGAGGTGGTGACCGACAAGGGCCTGACGGTGCTGGTGGACCGCAAGGCGACCTTGTTCCTGATCGGCACCACCATGGATTACGAGGTGAAGCCGATGTCCGCCGGCTTCGTCTTCGTCAATCCGAACGAAAAGGGCCGCTGCGGCTGCGGCGAAAGCTTCCACGTCTGAGGATCGTCGGCGGGCCCTGAGGCCCGCCGCGGCAGGTCACACGGCGCTGGACCAGGGGGCCTGGACGAAGCGGTAGCCTTCGCCTTCCTTGGCGGCGAAGCCCACCGCCGGGAAGGGGAAGTGGTAGCCCGTGCAGCGGATCCGGTCGGCCGAGATGCGGTCGAAGGTGCTGCGCCGGGTGCTTTCCGCCAGCTTCGGGTCCATGTCGAACACCAGGTGCCAGCCTGGGTTGATCAGGTTCAGCGCCGGGTGGTTGGTGATGTCGCCCAGCACCATCAGCTGGTCGTCGCCATCCGCGAGGAGATAGCTGGTGTGGCCGGGTGTGTGGCCTGGCGTCGGCACGGCCTGGATGCCGTCCGCGACCGGCGCGGCGCCGTCCACCTGGCGCAGCTTCGCCTTGTAGGGTTCCATCTTCCTGCGAACATTGGCGAAGGCGGCCTTCATGGCCTCCGGTGCCCGGCTGGCCTGTCCGTCATCCATCCAGAAGGCCCATTCATCCTTGGGCACCACCAGCTCGGCATTGGGGAAGCTCGGCCTGCCCTCCGCATCGGTGAGGCCCATGATGTGGTCGCCATGGAAATGCGTCAGGACGACGCGGGTGACCCGGCTGGCATCCAGCCCCGCGGCGCGCATGTTGGCTCCCAGCCGGCCGCCCGTGGGGCCGAGTTGCCCGCCCGTGCCGGTGTCGAACAGGGTCAGGTCCTCGGGGCCGTCCAGCACCATGGCGGTGTAGGAGATCTCCAGCGTGTCGGTGGGCAGGAAGGCGTCCTGCAACGCCGCCGCCACCGCGGCGCTGTCGGCATTGCGGACAAAGCCTTCCGTTGGCTTGGGGCGCCGGCCGAAGCCGTCATTGACCATTGTCACGGTCCGGCTGCCCAGCTTGAAGCGGTAGAAGCCGGGCGCCTGCGCGGCCGGGTCGCCCAGGGGCGGCGCCGTGGCGGCTTGCGCCCGCGCTTCGCCCAGCCCGAACCGCAGCACGGCCGGCGCCAGCGCCACCGCGCCCGCCGCCAGCATCAGGCCCCGTCGATCCAATTCCATGCTCATGCTTCCTCCTGCGACGCGCGTGGCGCCGCATCAAGGGTGGTCACGAGCCGGCGGTGATCAAGGGGCGCGGAAGGGCGTCAGCGCGGCCTTTCAAAGGCGACCACGGCTTCCAGCTGACTTGACCACAGGAACTGGTCGATCGGCGTGGCCTGGGCCACCCTCCATCCGGCCTGCTGCAGCAACTTGCCATCGCGCGACAGCGCCACGGGGTTGCACGACACGTAAACGATGCGGGACAGGCTGCTGCGGGCGAGGGCCGGCATCTGGTCGGCGGCACCGGCGAAGGGCGGGTCCAGCACCAGGGCGGCGAAGCCTTCCAGCTCCTTGGCCGACAAGGGCTGGCGCACCAGGTCGCGCCGTGTCGCGGAAATGCGTGCCCCCGCCCTGCGGGCCGCCGCGTCCAGGGCCGCCACGGCCTCCGCCGAGCCCTCGAAGGCCGCCACGCGGCCGCGCTGCGCCAGGGGGAAGGACAAGGTGCCGAGACCGGCATGCAACTCGGCGATCCGGGCCTTGCCGGTGAGCTTGCCCGGCAACCCCTCCAGCACGGCCGCGACAATGGCGGCCTCGCCCTGGGGTGTCGCCTGCAGGAAGGCCCCGGGGGGCGGCGCCACCGGCACGCCGGCGAAGGCGATGGACACCGGCCCAATCTGCGCCAGGTTCTCCGTGCCGCTACCCTTCAGCGGCGCACCGGCGATGCGGGGCAGCCGCTGCGCCGAGGCAAAGGCGGCGATGGCGGCCCGATCGACGGCATTCGGCTCCCCATCGAGCCGCAGCAGCAGGTCAGGGCCCGTGTCCAGCAGGTTCAGCACCGCCGAGCCTTCCCGCCGCAGCGACTGCAACCCGCGCAGCATGGCGCGCAGCGGATCGAACAGCGCCACCAGGGCGGGGTCCAGCACCAGACAGGTGGACAGGTTCTCCACCGTGGCGGCGCCACGGGCGTGGAAGCCCAGCAGGATGCTGCCATCGGCCTGCCGCCGCACCGCCAGATCCGCGCGGCGCCGGGTTTGTGGCGGGGTGACAAAGGTTTCCGCAACCGGGGCATCGGGGAAGCCGGCGCGCCGGAGCGCTTCAGCCAGGCGGTCGCGCTTCCAGCCGGCATAAGGCGCCAGCGCCATGTGCTGCAAGGTGCAGCCGCCGCAGCGGGGGAAATGCGGGCAGGGCGGTTCGGCGCGCGCCGGAACAGGGTCCAGCACCGCCTCCAGCACCGCCGCCATGCCGTCGCCGCGCCTGGCGCCGGGCGCGACCCGCACCCGCTCCCCCGGCAAGGCGCCAGGAACGAACAGCCGCGTGCCGTCGGGCGTGACCGCCAGGCCGTCGCCGCCGGCGCCCAGGGCGGTGATCGTCAGCTCCAGGGTGGTCATGGTCCAGGCAGGTCCTCACGCGGCCGGGGCGGGCAGCCTCAGCCATCAACGGGATTGGAAGGGTGGTGAATGTGCCGCGGCCGGACGAAGCCGGAAACGCGGCGCCGATGGGGATCGGCGTGCCGGCTGGATCGTGAAAGGCCGGGCGGGAGGATGGTTCCCCGCACCGGCGGCAACTGTCAGGAGCAAAGGGTCGCGGCGCCAGGCGATGCCCGCCGCCGCCGCGCCGGATCAGCCGAAGGCGTTGAGGCCCGTCTGGGCGCGGCCCAGGATCAGGGCGTGTACGTCATGCGTGCCTTCGTAGGTGTTCACCGCCTCCAGGTTCATGACGTGGCGGATCACGTGATACTCGTCGGCGATGCCGTTGCCGCCATGCATGTCACGGGACATGCGGGCGATGTCGAGCGCCTTGCCGCAGCTGTTGCGCTTGCAGAGGGAGATCATCTCCGGCGCCACGCGGTGCTCGTCGAACAGGCGGCCGAGGCGCAGCACGCTCTGGAGGCCAAGGGTGATCTCGGTCTGCATGTCGGCCAGCTTCTTCTGGATCAGCTGGGTCTGCGCCAGCGGCTTGCCGAACATCTTGCGCTCCATGGTGTAGGTGCGCGCGGCGTGCCAGCAGAACTCGGCGGCGCCGAGCGCGCCCCAGGCGATGCCGTAGCGGGCGCGGTTGAGGCAGGAGAACGGCCCCTTCAGCCCCTTCACGTCCAGCATGTTGCCCTCGGGGACGAAGACCTCCTCCATCATGATCATGCCGGTGGTGGAGGCGCGCAGCGAGAACTTGCCCTCGATCTTCGGCGCGGTGAGGCCCTTCATGCCCTTCTCCAGGACATAGCCGCGCACATCGCCCGCCTCGTCCTTCGCCCAGACGACAAAGACATCGGCGATCGGGGAGTTGGTGATCCAGGTCTTGGAGCCGCTGACCAGGAAGCCGCCATCCACCTTTTTCGCGCGGGTGCGCATGGAGGAGGGGTCGGAGCCCGCGTCAGGCTCGGTCAGGCCGAAGCAGCCGACCAGCTCGCCCTTCTGCATGCCCGGCAGCAGCCGGTCCTTCAGCTCGGCCGAGCCATAGGCCCAGATCGGGAACATGGCGAGGGAGGACTGCACCGAGAAGGCGGAGCGGTAGCCGCTGTCCACCCGCTCGACCTCGCGGGCGATCAGGCCGTAGGAGACATAGTTGACGCCGGCGCAGCCATGGCTGTCGAGGGTGGCGCCCAGGAAGCCCATCTCGCCGAACTCGTTCATGATCTCCCGGTGGAAGACCTCGTGCCGGTTGGCTTCCAGCACGCGCGGGAACAGCTTCTCCTGGCAATAGTCGCGCGCCGCGTCGCGGATCATGCGCTCGTCTTCGGAGAGCTGGTCTTCCAGCAGCAGGGCGTCATCCCAAACAAAGCTGGGACGAGTGGATTGGGTCACGGCATTCATAGGGCGCTTCTCCTGGGCGAGCTTCGAACAGGCCGGGAGATTGGCCTCGCATGGGCCATCCGGCAACCATCCCGGCGGTGGCTGCCGGGATGTCCGGCGGATCAGGCCGCTTCGGAGCCGTTCCCGTTCTCGGAAGGCTGCGGCTCGGCTGCTTCCTGGCGGGGCCGGGGGATCGGGATCAGCATGAAGGCCGGCACGGCATCGCCGAAGCCCAGCACCGGCGGGCCCAGATCGTCGCGCCGCGGGTCCCCGCGGTCGCGGCGGCGGTCATCGCGCGGGGCGCGGCCGGCATCGCGCGGGTCCTCCCGGCGGTGGCTCCGCCGGTCGTCGCGCCGATCGTCACGCTTGTCGGCACGGCGGTGGTCATCCCGGCGCCGGGGTTCCTGCGCGGCGTCCGCCATGACGGGCGGCGGCGCTTCCATGGCTTCCTCGATCGGGGCGGGGTCGGGGCGCCGGGCATCGCGGACGCGGTTGTTGCCGCGGCGCTGCACCTCCCGCGGCTCCTCGCGGCTGCCGCCGCGCCCCTTGGCGGGGGCGGCGCGGCCACGGCCACGGCCGCGCGGCGCGGTCGCGGCCTCGGCCAGTTCCTCGGCCGAAACCGGGTCGAGGCCCGGGATCTCGATGCGCGGGATCGGCTTGCCGGTCAGGGCCTCGATGGCGGCCACCAGCTTCACGTCATCGGCGGTGGCCAGGGTGAAGGCATTGCCCTCACGGCCGGCGCGGCCGGTGCGGCCGATGCGATGGACATAGTCCTCGTCGCGGAACGGCACGTCGAAGTTGAAGACATGGGACAGGCCACCGATGTCGATGCCCCGCGCCGCCACGTCCGAGCAGACCAGCAGCTGCAACTCGCCGGCCTTGAACTTTTCCAGCGTCGCGAAGCGCACGGATTGCGGCAGGTCGCCATGCAGCGCGCCGGCGGCGAAGCCATGCTTGCTCAGGCTCTTGTGGAGCACGTCCACATCGCGCTTGCGGTTGCAGAAGATCAGCGCGTTCTGCACGTCCTGCGACCGGATCAGCCGCCGCAGCGCCTCGCGCTTGTCGTGCGGCCGCACAAAGGCCAGGCCGGCGGTGATGGTGGTCGCCACCGAGGCGGGGGCGGAGACGGTGATCTGCTTCGGGTTCTGAAGGAAGGCGTCGGCCAGCCTGCGGATCTCGGACGCCATGGTGGCGGAGAAGAACAGCGTCTGGCGCAGCGGCGGCAGCAGGGACACGATGCGCTCGACATCGGGGATGAACCCCATGTCCAGCATGCGGTCCGCCTCGTCGATCACCAGCACCTTGCAATCGGCCAACATGACGCGGCCGCGGTCGAACAGGTCGAGCAGGCGGCCCGGGGTGGCGATCAGCACGTCCACGCCCTTGTCCAGCACGTCCCGCTGGTCGGACATGCTTTCGCCGCCGATCAGCAGGGCATGGTTCAGCTTCATGTGCTGGCCATACTTGACGAAGTTCTCGGCCACCTGGAGGGCCAGCTCGCGCGTCGGCTCCAGGATCAGGGAGCGCGGCATGCGCGCCTTGGCCCGGCTGCCGGCCAGGATGTCCATCATCGGCAGCACGAAGGAGGCGGTCTTGCCGGTGCCGGTCTGGGCGCAGCCCAGCACGTCCCGCCCCATCAGCACCACCGGAATGGCCTGCTCCTGGATCGGCGTCGGGTGGATGTAGCCGGTGTCGGCCACGCCCTTCAGCAGCAGGTCCGAAAGGCCGAGATCGGCAAAGGTGGCGCGCGGCGCCTCCGGTTCGGCATCCGGCAGGGCGGCGTCCTCCGGCTCGGCCTCGGCCGGGAGGGTCTGGGAGACGGAAAGATCGGTGTCGTCCGCGTCAGCAGCGGTCGGTGTCAGCGGGTCGCTCAAGGGCTATCAGTTCCTGCGCCGGCAGGCGGCGAGATGTGGGCCGGCCGGCCACGCGAAAACCCACGCGCCCTGCAATCCGGCGTCCGTAGGGCGGCATATGCGCCCGATGGGACGCCTTGGCAAGGTTTTCCACGGTTGCGATCGGGTGTTGCCGGGCGTAACCGTGCCAATAATGCCCGATCCGGTCCCCTTGCTGCTGCTGCCCGGCCTGCTGTGCGATGCGCGGCTGTGGCGCGATCCCCTGGCCCTGCTCGGCGATGCCGTGGCCGCCACCGTCGCCGATCTCGCCCAGGATGACACGCTGAACGCCATGGCGCGCCGCGCCCTGGCCGCCGCGCCGCCGCGCTTCGCCCTCGCGGGGCTGTCCATGGGTGGCTATGTCGCGCTGGAGATCATGCGCCAGGCGCCGGAGCGCGTGACCCACCTGGCGCTGTTCGACACCTCGGCCCGACCCGACAGCCCGGAGGCCGCGCGGCGCCGGCGTGGCCTGATGGCGCTCAGCCGGTCCGGCCAGTTCAAGGGCGTCACCCCGCGCCTGCTGCCCAGCCTGCTGCATCCCGACGCCGTGGAGGGCCCGCTCGGCCACGAGGTGCGGGATATGGCCGACCGTATCGGCAAGGAGGCGTTCCTGCGGCAGCAGCTGGCGATCCTGCACCGCCCCGATTCGCGCCCGATGCTGCCCGGCATCCGCGTGCCCACGCTGGTTGCGGTGGGAGAGGCGGACATCCTGACGCCGCCCGAGCTGTCGGAAGAAATGGCGGCGGCGATTCCCGGCGCGCGGCTGGCGCTGATCCCACAGAGCGGCCACCTGCCCACCATGGAGCGGCCTGAAGCCAGCACCGCCCTGCTGCGCGACTGGCTGGCCCGGCCGCCGGGGTGAAGGGGGCGCGGCGATGGCGCCCCCGGCCGCCATCGCCACGGCGCCGCGTCAACGCTTCGGTAAGATTCTGTTTCTACACCTGCGGGCATGTCCTTGCCCTTGTCCCGTCGCGCGATGCTGGCCGTTCTGGCGTCCGCCCCGGGGAGGGCGGCGCACGCGGCCGCGCCGCAGCCGGGCGCGGGCCCGACACGGGAGATGCTGGCGGCCTGGCAATCCTTCCGGCAGGACTTCCTGCGCCCGGACGGGCGGGTGGTGGACAGCGGCAACCAGGGCGTTTCCCATTCCGAAGGCCAGGGCTGGGCGATGTTCTGTGCCGAGCGCTGCGCCGACCGCGCCAGCTTCGACCTGATCTGGTCCTGGACGCGCCGGGTTCTGGCGCGTCCGGGCGATCATCTGCTGGCCTGGCGTTTCGTGCCCGAATCGGCACCCCCCGTGGCGGATGGCAACAATGCCACCGATGGTGACCTGTTCGCCGCCACGGCGCTGCTGCTGGCCGCGCGGCGCTGGAACCATGCCCCTTACGCCGAATCCGGCGCCGCCATCGCCGGGGACATCCTGCGCCTGCTGGTGCGCCATGTCGCCGGCCAAGCCGTGCTGCTGCCGGGCGCCCAGGGCTTCGAGGATGCCGGCAGCGTCACGCTGAACCCTTCCTACTACGCCTTTCCCGTGCTGGCCGTCCTGGCGCGGGCCGTGCCCGATCCCATCTGGCTGGCCATCGCGGAGGACGGCCTGGCCCTGCTCCGGCGCGCGCGCTTCGGCGCCTGGGGCTTGCCGCCGGACTGGGTGGTGCTGGAACGGGAAGGCGGCGCCTTGTCACTGCCCGAGCGCTGGCCGCCCCGCTTCTCCTATGATGCCGTGCGCGTGCCCCTTTACCTCCGCTGGGCGGGATTGAGGGATGAGCCGGCCCTGCGGGCCGCTGCCGCCTTCTGGCGCCGCCCTGGGCAGGGGGCGGCTCCGGCCTGGGTGGATCTGCGCAGCAACCGGACGGCGCCTTATCCCGCATCCAGTGGCGTTCAGGCCCTCGCTGGATGGATTACGGAACAGGGAAACAGATCCTCCCGCGACACGCAGGGCGATTACTACTCATCCATCCTGAAACTGATGACGCGGTGTGCGGCGGCTTCCAGCCCATATGCCGGGTAGTCGATCCAATGGACATTAAATCTGGGGTTTTGTTCCGAAAGGCGATACTGCATTCTGTGCCGCAGAGCAGGGATGTCGGTGCTTGATGAGCCAGGATCGCGATGTAGACCGGCTGAAGGCGGTGCTGGGAACACTGGGTATCCGATACCGCTCCTTCGGCAACCAGCCCGTGCGCCCCAGCCTGGTCGTGCGGCCACCGCCCGCCGCCGCGCCCGCACCGGAAGAGCCGGTCCCGGCGCCGCCTGTCCCGCAAGCCGGGCTTCCGCCGGCAATGCCATCGGCCCCTGTGGCCGCGCCGCCTGCTCCCCCCGCTGACCCTCCGCCTGCCCCGCCGCGAATGGCGCCCGCGCCCGTGATGGCGGAATTCCGCCCGGCCCCGGCCCCGGCCCCAGTGCCTTTGCCGATGCCGCAAGCCGCCACGCCGGCAGGCCCGGATTTTCCGGCGGGATGGCTTGCGGGCGGCGCTCCGGCAACAGGAAACGGCCCGCCACCGGCCGGCCGGTCCGCTCCGCCGCTGCTGTCCCGGCTCCGCCCGGCCGATTCGCAAGCCGCGCAGCCGCTCCTGGCGCAGCTCGGCCTCCCGGCGCCGGTTCCGCAGCCGGTGGCGCATCCCGCCGCCTTGCCGCCGCTGCTGGCTGCCCTGTCATCCGCCACCCCGGCCGGAATGGCGCACCAGACGCCGCCGCTGCTGGAGATGTTCCGCAACCCGGGCCAGCCCGCCGCCCCGTCGCCGGCTCCGCCCGCCGGCGACGTGTTGCGGGCGCTGCGTCTGCAAGGCCGGAGCTAAGGCACCTCATGCCCCTGATCCTGATCGCATCCCCCAAAGGTGGCGTCGGCAAGACCACGCTGGCGGCCAACCTGGCCGACACCCTGCGCCGCCAGGGCCGTCCGACCCTGTTGCTGGACCTCGATCCGCAGAATGCCCTGCGCCTGCATTTCGGCATCCCGGTGCAGGATGGCGCCGGCTACATGGCGGACCGGGCCGCTCGGCCCGACTGGCGGGCGCATCTGCGCCAGGTGGCGCCGGGCCTGCTGCTTCTGCCGCATGGCGCCGTTGAGCTGCGCGCGGCGCTGGAGAACGCCCTGGCCATGGAGCATGACCCCGCGCTGCTGCTGGCGCCGCTGCGCGAGATGCTGGCCGATCCCTCGGTGCTGGTGGTGGCCGACCTGCCGCCCGGCCCGTCGGCCGCCCTGCAGGCCACGGCGCCGTTCGCCAGCCTGGTGCTGACCGTGCTGCAAAGCGAGGCGATCAGCGCCGCGATGCTGGCGGAGGTCGAAAGCGGCCGCTTCCTGGGCAGCGGCACCCTGCCGGCGCTTTTTGCCGGCCGGCTGCATTTCCTGCTGAACGGCGTGGATCTGCAATCGCGCCTGTCGCGCAGCACGGCCGAGACGGTGGCGCAGCATCTCGGCCCGCGGCTGCTGGGTGCCGTGTCGCGCGATGAAGCGCTGGCCGAGGCGCTGGCCTATCAGCGCCCCTTGCTGGACCACGCGCCGGCCAGCGCCGCCGCCGCCGATCTGCGGCAGGTCGCCGCGGCGGTGGAGGCGCTGCTTCCGGCACCCGTTGCCCGGCCCGTCCAGCCGGCAGCCCCGGCGCAGCCGCAACACGCGGCCGCCTTTCCCCTGACCGCCTCCCGCGGAGCCTGGTGACGACAAAATGCGCGCCTTTTTCCGGACCCTGCTGCGTTTGAAAGCCACGGCGGTGGTTCTGTCCCTGATCGGCGGCCTGCTGGGCGTCACCTTTGTGGTTGCGCCGCTTGCGCCGGAGCACCAGGCATGGCTGGCGCTGGGCGGCTTCCTGGTCTTCCTGGCGATCAGCCGCGCGGAAGGGCGGGGCGCCATCTTCTTCCTGGTGATGCTCTCCACCCTGATCTCGTCGCGCTACCTGTACTGGCGGCTGACCGAGACGCTCGATTATTCGGGCTATTTCTCGACCTTCTTCGGCACCGGCCTGCTGCTGGCCGAGATCTATGCAGTGATCGCGCTGCTGTTGTCCTACTTCCAGCAGCTCTGGCCGCTGGACCGCCGGCCCGTGCCGCTGCCCGCCGACCCGGCCGATTGGCCCACCGTGGATGTCTTCATCCCCAGCTACAACGAGCCGCTCGAGGTGGTGAAGCCGGCGATCTATGGCGCGATGGCGATGGACTGGCCGCGCGACAAGATGAACATCTATGTGCTGGATGACGGGCGGCGCGACGACTTCCGGCAGTTCTGCGAGGAAGCCGGCGTCGGCTACATGATCCGCCCGGACAACAAGGGCGCCAAGGCCGGCAACATCAACCACGCCACCGCCAAGACGAGTGGCGAATACATCGTCATCTTCGATTGCGACCACGTGGCCACGCGCGCCTTCCTGCAGATGACCATCGGCTGGATGATGCGCGACCGTGGCATCGGCATGCTGCAAACGCCGCATCATTTCTATTCGCCCGATCCCTTCGAGCGGAACCTCGCCTCCGGCCGCCGCGTGCCGAATGAGGGGCTGCTGTTCTACGGCCTGGTGCAGCAGGGCAACGATCTGTGGAACGCCACCTTCTTCTGCGGCTCCTGCGCGGTGCTGCGCCGGACCGCGTTGCTGCAGGTGGGCGGCGTGCCGACCGAGACGGTGACCGAGGATTGCCACTGCTCCCTGAAGATGCAGCGGCTGGGATGGCGGACGGCCTATCTGCGGGTGCCGCTCGCGGCCGGGCTGGCGACGGACCGGCTGATCTCGCATATCGGCCAGCGCATGCGCTGGGCGCGCGGCATGGTGCAGATCTTCCGCATCGATAACCCGCTGCTCGGGCCCGGCCTGAAGCTGCATCAGCGGCTTTGCTACATGAACGCCCAGTGGCACTTCCTGTTCCCGCTGCCGCGCTTCGTGTTCCTGACCGCGCCGCTGGCTTTCCTGCTGTTCGGGCAGAACATGATCGCGGCCTCGCCGCTCGCCATTCTGGCCTATGCCGGGCCGCACATCGTCCACTCGATCGGCACCAACAGCCGGCTTCAGGGCAAGGTGCGCCACAGCTTCTGGTCCGAGATCTACGAGACGGTGCTGACCCTTTATCTGCTGCCGGTGGTGCTGGCGACGTTGTTCGACCCGCGCAAGGGGAAGTTCAACGTCACCGACAAGGGCGGCATCCTGGCCGAGGGCTATTTCGATTTCCGCGCCGTGGCCGCCAATTTCGTGCTGGCCCTGGTGCTGGCCCTCGGCCTCGCCAGCGGCGTGGTCGGCATGGTGCTCCATCCCTGGGGCAGCCTGGAATTCCAGGCCTATGCGCTGAACTCCTTCTGGGTGGTGCTGTCGCTGGCCATCGTGATGGTGGGGCTGGCCGTGGGCCGCGAGCGCCGGCAGGTGCGCGAGCGCCATCGCGTGCATGCGAAGCTTCCCGTGGCCGTGCTGCTGCCCGATGGCACCCGGCTGGAAGGCGAAAGCCACGACGTTTCGCTGGGCGGGGCCGCCGTGACGGTGAAGGGGGCTTCCGGCCTCGCCGCGGCGCTGCGCGTGAAGATGGAGTTCGACATTGGGCCCGACCGCCTTGCCATCCCCTGCGAGGTGATGCGCGGCGAGCAGGACCGCCTGCAGGTCCGCTTCACGCCCGAGGCGCTTCTGGATGAAGGCAACATCGTGCGGGTCGTGCTGGGCCGCGCGGATTCTTGGCTGGACTGGGACCATGTGCGGCCGGATCGCCCGCTGCGGGCCCTTTGGGAGGTTGCGGTGAGCATCGGTGGGTTGTTCCGTGGCGACAGCCAGCTTTCCTTGCGCGGCCGGCGGGAGCGCCGCGCGCGCGCCCGTGCCGCCGCGGCGGCCGCGGCCAAGGCAGCCGCCGCCGCCGTGCCGAAGCCGATGCCCGTGGGTGGCAAGAGCCGCCGCATGGCCGGGCTGCTGTTGATCGCGGGCTCCGGGCTGGGCCTGGCGGTTCCGGCCCAGGCGCAGCGGCCGCCGCCGGCTTCGCCACCCGCCGCCGCGCCATCCTTGCCACCCCTGGCGCCGGCGCCGCTTGCCGCCCCGGCGCCGCAGCCGGCGGCGGACCCTTTCGCCCCGCCGGCCCCCGCCGCCATTCCGTCCAGCACGGCGCGGGTTGAAAGCCGCACGCTGCGGCAGCTCGGCCTTGGCGGCCCCATGCAGCTGCGCGGCACCGCCGACCTGCAGGGCGTGTTGTTCGGCATCCGCGCCAATGAAGTGGTCACCGGCGCCAAGCTGGTTCTGCAGGGCGCCACCAGCCCGTCCCTGATCCCCGACCTCAGCCAGATCGCCGTGACGCTGAACGAGCAGTTCGTCGGCACCATCGCGCCCGACCGGACCCGGCCGACCATCGGCCCGCTCGAATTCCCGATCAACCCGGTTTACTTCGCCGATGCCAACCGGCTGAATTTCCGTTTCACCGGCCGCTACACGCAGGAATGCAACGACCCGATGTCGGGCCTGCTATGGGCCACCATCTCCGACCTTTCGACGTTGCAGCTGACCTTCGAGCACCTGCCGCTGCCGCGCGACCTGGCCCGCCTGCCGGAGCCCTTCTTCGACCCGCGCCTGCGCAACGAGAAGCTCGTCCTGCCGGTGGTCATGCCCGACAATCCCGGCAACGACCTGCTGCGGGCCGCCGCCATCGCCTCCTCCTGGTTCGCGGTGCAGGCGGATTACCGTGGCTCGGAATTCCCGGTCAGCACGGCGGTGCCGCCGCGCGGCAATGCCATGGTGGTCCTTGCCGGCAATGAATCCGTGCCCGGCATCAGCCTGCCACGGATGGATGGGCCCACCCTGGCGATCGTGCCCAACCCGGTGGACCCGCAGGCCGTGCTGCTGGTGGTTGGCGGCCGCACCGGCAGCGAGGCCGCCATGGCGGCCCAGGCCCTGGCCGCCGGCAAGCAGGCCTTGTCCGGCGAGATCGCGCTGGTGCAGGCGCCGGACCTGCCGCCGCGCGCGCCCTATGACGCGCCGCGCTGGATCCGCACCGACCGGCCCGTGCGCTTCGGCGAGCTGATGGACCCGTCCGAGCTGCAAAGCTACGGCTTCGCGCCCGGCGCCATTTCCATTCCGTTCCGCACCGCGCCCGACCTGTACACCTGGCGCGACCGTTCCCTGCCGGTGAACGTGAAGTTCCGCGCCCCGCCCGGTCCGGTCACCGATGTGTCGGTTTCGCGGATCGATGCCACGCTGAACAACGTTTACCTCAAATCCTTCCCGTTGCAGGCCGCCGAGCCGAGCTGGCCGTGGAACTGGATCGCGCGCCGGACCGGCATCGGCACCGTGCCCGATGTCGGGGAAGGCGAGGTGTCGCTGCCGCCCTACCTGATCTTCGGCCAGAACGAGCTGGGCCTGCGCTTCGACATGCGGCCAATGAACCGCGGCGACTGCGTGGCCATCCCGGCCGATGTGCGCGCCTCCATCGACCCGGACAGCACCATTGACCTGTCGCGGGGCTACCGCTTCGCCGAGTTGCCGAACCTCGCCTTCTTCGTTGGCTCGGGTTTTCCCTTCACCAAGATGGCGGACCTGTCCTCCACCGCGGCCGTGCTGCCGGATCGTCCGAACACGCTGGAGGTTTCCAGCTTCCTGACCATGCTGGGCCGCCTTTCGGCCAATGTCGGCCACGCCGCCACCGGCATCCAGGTGGTGCGCGCGGCGGCGCTGGAGCAGGTGGCGGACAAGGAATTGCTGGTGATCGGCGCGCTGGGCCGCCAACCGGCGCTGGCCGCGCTGATGGGCCGGGACGGCGCGCTGCGCATCGACGGCAACCGGGTTTCGCTGGCTGTTCCCGACATGCTGGGCGGTTTCCGGAACCTGTTCCTGAGCGACGATGCGCGCCAGGAGCGCCAGCACGCCGAGGCATTGCTGGCTTCCCCGGGGGAGGGCACCGGCATGCTGGCCGGCTTTGAAAGCCCGCTGCGCGCCGGCCGTTCCGTGCTGGCGCTGTCGGGCACCACGCCGCAGGGCATGGAGGCCATGCTGGCCGTGCTCGGGGATCATGACCAGCAGGCGCGCATCCAGGGCGACCTGGCGCTGCTGTCCGGCGGCCGCGTCGACTCCTTCAAGGTCGGCGGCAACTACAATGTCGGCTCGCTGCCGCTGCATCTGTGGCCGCAATACTGGTTCGGCAAGCGGCCCGACCTACTGCTGGCGCTGGCCATGCTGGCGGCGCTTTGCGTGGCCACGCCCACTTACTGGCTGCTGCGCCGCCGCGCCGCGCTTCGCCTGAGGACCCGGACGCAATGATCTCGCCCCGCACCCGGCTTCTGGCCAGCGCGTTGTCCGTGGCATTGGCGCCGATGCTGGCTTCCGGCCCGGCGGCGGCGCAAAGCAATGCCGTGTCCGTGCTGATGGAGCAGGCGGAATACTGGCGCGCCCAGAACCGCCCCGAACGCGCCCTGCAGACGCTGGAACGCGTGCTGGCGGTCGATCCCAACAACATCGGTGCGCTGTCGGCGGCCGCGCAGGCCCATGCGGAGGCCGGAAACCGCACGGCGGCGGAAAGCTATCTGGCCCGGCTGCGGCAATTGGCGCCGGCCGACCCGCGGGTGACCGGCGCTTCCCGTTCGGTGCGTGGCGCAACGGCCGATCCGGCGGTTCTGGCGGAGGCGCGGCGGCTGGCCCAGGCCGGCCAGCAGGCGCAGGCCGTGGAGCGCTACCGGCAGATCTTCGGCGGCGAAACCCCGCCCGACAGCTACGCCATCGAATACTACCAGACCCTGGCGGGCACCGAGCAGGGCTACGACGCCGCGCGGGATGCCATGGAGCGGCTGGCCGAGGCCAATCCGGGCAATCGCCGCCTGGCCCTGGCCTATGCCCAGATCCTGACCTACCGCGAAGGCTCCCGCGCCGAGGGCGTGCGGCGGCTGCAGAACCTGTCCCGGCAGCCCGACACGGCGAACAATGCCCGCGCCGCGCTGCGGGACGCGCTGCTCTGGGAAGGCCCCGATCCCGCCGCGGCGCCGGAGATCGAGCAATATCTGCGCGACAACCCGAATGATCCCGCCCTGGCCAGGCGGCTGGAGGAAATCCGCAATCCGCCGCCGGGCGCGGTGGACACCGTGGGCCAAGCCCGCATGCAGGGCTTCAACGCCCTGAACGCCGGGCGGCTGGCCGAGGCTGCGCAGCAATTCGAGGCGGTGCTGGAGCAGCAGCCCGGCGATGCCGATGCCAAGGGCGGCCTTGGCCTGGTGCGACTGCGCCAGGGCCGCACCGCCGATGCGCGCCGCCTGCTGGGGGAGGCCATCGCCGCCGACCCGCAGGAAGGCCGCCGCAAATGGGGCCAGGCGCTCGATGGTGCCAACTTCACCAGCCAGGTGACGCAGGCGCGCAACCTGATCCAGCGCGGGCAGGCCGACCAGGCCGAAGCCATCCTCCAGCGCGCCGTGCAGCGCGATGGTGGGGAACGGGCCGATGCCGAGGCGCTGCTCGGCGATCTGGCGCTGCAACGCAATGATCCGGCGGGGGCCGAGCAGCGCTACCGCGCCGCCCTGGCGCGGCGGCCCGATCTGGCGCCCGCCCTGGCCGGCCTGTACGACGCCCTGCAGCAACAGGGCCGTTTCGCGGAAGCCGAGCAACTGGCCGAGCGTCGCGGCGGCCGCTTCGCCAGCACCGTCGGTGCGCGCCGCGCCGAATCGCTGCGGGCCGAGGCCAGCCGCGCCACGGACCCGCAATCCGCCGTAGCCCTGCTGCGCGCGGCGCAAGCCTCCGATCCGGAAAATCCATGGATCCGGCTGGATCTTGCACGCAGCCTGGCGCGTCAGGGCCAGGCTGCGGAAGGCAGCCTTCTGGTCAACGAACTGGCCGCGGGTGGCAAGGCCGAGGCGCTGCATGCCGCGGCGCTGTTCGCCACCGAGCAGGGCAACACCCGCCAGGCGGCGCAGTTGATCGAGCGCATCCCCGTGCGGCTGCGCAGCGCCGACCAGACCCGGCTGCTGCGCCAGACGCAGATCCAGGCGGAGGTCGCCGCCGCCGCCGGGCTGGCATCCTATGGCCGGGCCGACGAGGCGCGGCGCCGCCTGCTGACCCTGGCCGCGCGGCCGGATCCGACAGGCGAGACCGCCGCGCAGGTGGTGCGCAGCCTGGGCGAGATGGGTGACACCGCTGGCGCCACGGAAGCGGCGCGGGTGGGGCTGGCGGTCAACCGCAACGCCCCGCCAGCCGGGCGCATCGTTCTGGCCAATGCCCTGCTCGCCGGCGGGCTGGAGCAGGAGGCGGCCCTGGTCGCCAGCCAGATCAGCCAGGACAGCCGCCTGACCGCCGATGAGCAGCGGCAGCTCGCCAGCCTACGGGCCGGCGCCGCCATCCGCGCCAGCGACCGGCTGAACGAGGAAGGCCAGCAGGCCGCCGCCTATGACCGCCTGGCTCCGGCCCTGGCGCAGGACCCGCAGAACCCGGATGCCAATCTGGCGCTGGCGCGGCTCTACCAGGGCGCGCGGGAGCCACGGCAGGCGCAGCGCATCGCCGAGGCGGTGCTGGGCCGCGATCCCCGCAACATCGATGCGCGGGTGGCCGCCGCCGACGCGGCGATCGCCGCCGGCCAGTTGTCGCGCGCCGCGGCCCTGCTGGATGAGGGGCGCGGCTTCGCGCCCAATGATCCGCGGCTGAGCCTGCTGGAAGCGCGGCTGGCCCGCGCCGGCGGCGATGGCAGGCGGGCGCGGCGGGCGCTGCTTCTCGCGGCGGAACAGCGGCGCGGACAGCTTGGCGCCAGCGGTGGCGGCTTCGCGCCGGGCGCCACGGCCTTTCCGCAGGCTGCCTCGGGCGCGGAGCCGGCGGCGCCGGGGCAGGGGGGCAATCCCTTCCGCCGCATCTCGCTGGCCGGGCCTGGGCCGGTGGGCCAGGGCCTTGGCACCGGCACCACGATGCTGGCGGCCGATCCGATGCTGGCGGAGATCAACCGCGAGTTGGCGGTGGTGGAGGATGACGTGGCGCCGCGCGTGACGCCGGGCTTCGCCTTCCGCACCCGCTCGGGCGAGGCGGGGCTGGATCAGCTGACCGAGTTCGGCGCCGGCGCGGAAGTGTCCACCGCCATGCCGGGAGCGGGCGGGCGGATCTCCCTGCGGGCGCAGGCGGTCAACATCGATGCCGGCAGCATCAGCCAGGATACCGGCACGCTGCGCCGCTTCGGCGGCAACGCGCTCAGCCTGCCAGGCCAGAACACCGCCATCACGCCGGCCCAGGCGCGGGGCCTGACCCCTGCCGACAGTTCGGCGGCCGGCGTCAGCCTGGCACTGGGCTACACGCGGGACAATTTCGCGCTTGATATCGGTTCCTCGCCACTCGGCTTCCGCAAGCAGAACCTGCTGGGCGGCGTCGAGGTGGCGCCGGCGCTGAGCAGCAGCCTGCGCCTGCGCGTCACGGCCGAGCGGCGCGCCATGACCGACACCATGTTGTCCTGGGCCGGCATGCGCGATCCGGTTTCCGGCCAGCTCTGGGGCGGCGTGGTGCGCAACACCGCCCGCGGCCAGTTCGAGATCAGCGCCGGCGACACGAATTTCTATGTCGGCGGTGGATATTCGACGATCGAGGGCGACGGCGTGGCCGACAACACCCGGATCGAGGCCGGGGCCGGGCTCAGCCATGCGCTGTTCCGCACCGCCGATGCGGAGCTCGTCACCGGGCTGGACCTTGTCTACCAGTCCTATGACAAGAACCTGCGCCTCTTCACCCTGGGCCATGGCGGCTATTACAGCCCGCAATCCTATGTGGGGGCGACCATTCCGCTGGATTACCGCGCCCGCGCCGGGCTGCTCAGCTATCGCCTTGGCGGCACGGTCGGCATCGCGTCCTGGCGGGAGGACCGCGCGGCCTTCTTCCCGACCGATGGCGGCAGGCAATCCCAGCTGGAGGCGCTGGCGGCGGCGGACCCGACGATCACCGCGTTTTATCCCGGCCAGTCCCAGACAGGCTTCACGGGCGGGCTGCGCGGCGACCTGGAATACGAGGTCACGCCGGTGCTGCGCCTCGGCGCCGCGCTGCGCTATGACAAATCGGCGGATTGGAGCGAGGCGCGCGGCCTGATCTATGCGCGCTACCGCCTGGACCAGTAAGCCCGGACTGGCCGGTGAAGCGGAAGGAAACTGCGTGGAGGCTCGAGCGATGACCGATTCCGCCGCCCTGATCTATCTGGCGCGGCGGGATGTCAGTCCGCAATGGCGCGGCTTCCTGCAGGCGCTGATCGGCACGCTGGGCGCCAACATGGACATGGCGGGGCGGAACGCCCTGCTGCGCGCCGTGGGCGGGCGGATGGCAGCCGACGCGCCCCTCCGCACCGCCGCCACGCTGGAGGAGCTGGAACTGGCCATGAACGAGGCGCTGGGCGCCATGGCCTGGGGTTATCTCTCGCTGCGCCTCGACGAGACGGACCGCAGCCTGCGGCTGGTGCATGCCGCGCTGCCCTGCATCCCGGCGCCGGGCGACCCGGAGGGGGCCTGGCTGGCCGAGGTGCTGGAAGGGCTCTACGACACCTGGCTGACGGTGCAGCAGGGCGGAGCGTCGGCCGGTGTCCGGCTTGCCCTGGTGCAGGCGGCACCGGGCCACGCCGTGTTCCGCTTCGGCGGCTGACCGCCCGGATCATTCCCCCATGATTCCGGGCGATAGGATTAGCTTGTCGCATCCGGCATCGTTGTTCATCTTCCACGCCCAATAGACCAAGTCGTGGAGGACGAGCCGGATGCGGCTTGCGGTTCTGAAAGAACGGCGTTCGGGCGAAACGCGGGTGGCGGCGACGCCCGAAACGGTAAAGAAGCTGGCGGCGCTCGGCCCTGCCATCGCGGTGGAAAGCGGGGCGGGCCTGGCCTCCGGCTACCCCGATGCCGCCTATCGCGAGGCGGGGGCAGAGATCGCCCCGGATGCCGCCACGGCCCTTTCCGGGGCCGCGATCGTGCTCAAGGTGCGCGCGCCCCTGGCCGCCGGCGAAGGGGAGGTGGACGAGCTGTCCCTGATCCCGCGCGGCGCGCTTCTGATTGGCACGCTGGAGGCGGTATCCGACCCTGCCCGCGCCGAAGCCTATGCCGCCGCCGGGATCGAGGCCTGCTCGATGGAGCTGCTGCCGCGCATCACCCGGGCGCAAAGCATGGACGTGTTGTCCTCCCAAGCCAACCTGGCCGGCTACCGGGCGGTGGTCGAGGGGGCGGGGGCCTTCGACAAGGGCTTTCCCATGCTGATGACGGCGGCGGGCACCATCCCGGCCGCCAATGTGTTCATCATGGGTGCTGGCGTCGCCGGCCTGCAGGCCATCGCCACGGCGCGCCGCCTCGGCGGGCGCGTTTCCGCCACCGATGTGCGGCCCGCGGCGAAGGAGGAGATCAAGTCCCTCGGCGCCTCCTTCGTCGGCTACGAGGATGAGGAAAGCAAGGCGGCGCAGACCGCCGGCGGCTACGCCAAGCAGCTTTCCGCCGATTTCTATGCCAAGCAGGCGGAGGTGGTGGCAGCGCATGTGGTGAAGCAGGATGTGGTGGTGACCACCGCCCTGGTGCAGGGCCGCAAGGCACCGACCCTGCTGACCGCGGCCATGGTGGCCTCGATGAAGCCGGGCAGCGTCATTGTGGACATCGCCGCCGATGCTGGCGGCAATTGCGCCCTGACTCAGCCGGGCGAGGCGATCACCACCGAGAATGGCGTCAAGATCCTGGGCCACCGCAACTGGCCCGGCCGCATCGCCGGCGCGGCCAGCGCCCTTTACGCCCGCAACCTGCTGACCTTCCTGGCCACCTTCTGGGACAAGGATGCCAAGGCGGCCAGGCTGCCGCAGGATGACGAGATCGTCCGCGGCGTTACCCTGACGCGCGGCGGCGCGGTGGTCCACCCGATGCTCGCCGTCCAGCCGGCCGCCTGAGGAGCTTTCCGAGATGAATCCCACCGAACTCGCCAATCAGGCGAGCGCCACGGCCGAGCGTGCCCTGGCCCTGGCCGCGCAGGCCCGGATGATGGCGGAAAGCGCCGCCCCCGCCGTGGCGCAGGCGGCCGGCCATGCCGAGCCCTTCCTGCTGCTGCTGACCATTTTCCTGCTGGCCTGCTTTGTCGGCTACCACGTCGTGTGGAACGTGACGCCGGCGCTGCATTCGCCGCTGATGGGCGTCACCAACGCCATCTCCTCGGTGATCGTGGTGGGTGCCATCCTGGCCACGGGCCTGGGCGACTCCATCGCCGCCAAGGTGTTCGGCTTCCTGGCCATGACGCTCGCCTCGGTGAACATCTTCGGCGGCTTCCTGGTGACGCGGCGGATGCTCGCCATGTTCAAGAAGAAGGGCTGACGCGGTGGCCCAGACCTTCTCGACGCTCGCCTATATCGTCGCCTCCGTCCTGTTCATCCTGGCGCTGCGCGGCCTGTCCCATCCCGAGACCAGCCGGCGCGGCAATCTTTACGGCATGGTCGGCATGGGCATCGCCATCCTGGCGACGCTGTTCCATGCCGGCATGGGGGTGGGCGGCCTCGGGCTGATCATCGCCGGCCTCGCCATCGGCGGCGGCATCGGCGCTTATCTGGCCAACCGCATCCAGATGACGGCGCTGCCACAACTGGTGGCTGCCTTCCATTCGCTGGTCGGCATGGCGGCGGTGCTGGTGGCGGCGGCCGCCTTCTACAACCCGGAATCCTTCGGCATCGGCCATCCGGGTAACATCCATGCCGGATCGCTGGTGGAGATGTCGCTCGGCCTCGCCATCGGCGCCATCACCTTCTCTGGATCGGTGATCGCCTTCGCCAAGCTGCAGGCGCTGATGTCGGGCGCGCCGATCACCTTCAAGGGGCAGCATTACCTCAATCTCGGCCTGGGCATCCTGCTGCTGGTGCTGGTGATCAGCTTCGTCGCGACGGGCAGCGCGGTGCTGTTCTGGCTGATCGCCATCCTGGCCTTCGCGCTGGGCTTCCTGCTGATCATCCCGATCGGCGGCGCCGACATGCCGGTGGTGGTGTCGATGCTGAACAGTTATTCGGGCTGGGCGGCGGCGGGCATCGGCTTCACCCTCGGCAACCTGCTGCTGATCGTCACGGGCGCGCTGGTCGGCGCCTCGGGCGCGATCCTGTCCTACATCATGTGCAAGGGCATGAACCGCTCCATCGTCAACGTGCTGCTGGGCGGCTTCGGCTCGGATGCCGGCGTGGCCTCGGCGGCGGGGGGAGATGGCGGCCCGGCGCGGCCGGTGAAGTCCGGCTCGCCGGAGGACGCCGCCTACATCATGAAAAACGCGGGGAAGATCATCATCGTGCCCGGCTACGGCATGGCGGTGGCGCAGGCGCAGCAGGTGCTGCGCGAGATGGGCGACCTGCTGAAAAAGGAAGGCGCCGAGGTGTCCTACGCCATCCACCCCGTCGCCGGCCGCATGCCGGGCCACATGAACGTCCTGCTGGCCGAGGCCAATGTGCCCTATGACGAGGTGCATGAGCTGGAGGAGATCAATCCCGAATTCGCCGAGGCCGACGTGGCCTTCGTGATCGGCGCCAATGACGTCACCAACCCGGCGGCCAAGACCGACAAGTCGTCGGCCATCTACGGCATGCCGATCCTGGATGTGGAGCGCGCGAAGACGGTTTTCTTCATCAAGCGCGGCATGGCTTCCGGCTATGCCGGCGTGGAGAACGAGCTGTTCTTCCGCGACAACACCATGATGCTGTTCGGCGACGCCAAGAAGGTGACGCAGCAGATCGTGCAGGCGCTGCAGCACTGACGGTGCGGCCGGGGCGCTAGCGCCCCGGCCCGCACCTCAATGGCGGCGCGGCGGCCCCGCCAGGAAGGCCAGCACGCCCAGCGCCGCCACCCCCACCATCATGATGCCGATGGTCGGCGCCTTGTTCAGCGCCATCTGCGGGCTGAAGCCCAGGGCTTCCCGGTCGAACGGGCCATGCGCGCCGGACGGGCGGCTGGAAGGCTCGAAGAGGTTTTCGTCGCGCTCTGCCCGCACCTCCTCCTTGTGCGAGGTTTGCAAGGCGGGGCCGAACTTGCCGGCCGCCCAGTCCACCAGCCCGGGCGTCAGCGTGTTGGCGATGGCGAAGGCCACCGTCTGGCCGGTCACCTTCACCTCGCGCCGGCCGGTGGTCACGGCCAGGTGGATGGCATCGGCCACGATCTCCGGCTGGTAGACCGGCGGGGGCGGGCGCGGCACGCCATCCTCCAGCTTGGACAGGGCATGATTGAAGAAGGGCGTGTTGGTGGAAGGCGGATGCACGATGCCGATCTGCACCGCGCTGTTCTCGTGGATCAGCTCGCCCCGGATGGCCTCGGTGAAGCCGGCGACGGCATATTTGGCCGCGCAATAGGCGGATTGCAGCGGCACCGCCCGCATGGCGACGGCCGAGCCGACATTGACGATGTTGCCCTGGTTCCGCGGCAGCATCCGCTTCAGCGCAACCCGCGTCCCATGCACCTGGCCCAGATAGGTGACGGCGGTGACGCGGTTGTATTCCTCCTCCGTCAGATCCATGAAGCGGGCATAGGCGCTGACGCCCGCGCCGTTCACCCAGGCCCGGATCGGCCCGAGCTTTTCCTCGATCTCGGCGGCGGCCTGTTCCAGCGCGGCGGGGCTGGCCACGTCGGCCACGGCGTAGCAGCCGCGCGCCCCGGCGGCGCGCACATCCTCCAGCGCGGCCTGCAGGCCCGCCTCGCCCCGGGCGACCAGACCGACATCCCACCCTTCCCGGGCGAAGCGCAGGGCGGCGGCGCGGCCGATGCCGGAGGAGCCTCCGGTGATGACGATAACGCGGCGGGTCGGACCATCGGCCATGTGGATGTTCCTCAAGGGCGGTGCGGGGACGGCGTTGCGGGCTTGTGCTGAAAGGCCCCGGCGGCCAATAGGTTGCCCCCTCGCCGGCGGGCGGGAACAGGACGATCCGAACTTCCCCGTGACCGGCTGGCCAGCGCAGGAGAGCGAGCCTTGCTGAATCCGGCCTCACCCCTCGCACGCCTTCTGATGGCGCCCATGCGGCCTGGCCGGGTCCTCTGGATCGGCGTGCGGCCGGGCCGGCGGGAAGCCATGCTGCCGCTGGCGGAGGCAATGACGACACCGGAGCAGGGGCTGGCCGGCGACCGCTACAGCAGCCGCACCCAGCGGACGCGCCAGGTCACGCTGATCGGCGCCGAGAACCTGTCCGCCATCGCCAGCCATCTTGGCCGGGCGGAGGTGGAACCGGCGCTCCTGCGGCGCAACATCGTTGTCGCCGGCATCAACCTGCTGGCCCTGAAGGGCCACCGCATCCGCCTGGGCGGTGCGGTGCTCGAAGTCACCGGGGAATGCCATCCCTGCTCAAGGATGGAGGAGGTTCTGGGCGAGGGCGGCTACAATGCGGTGCGCGGGCATGGCGGCATCACCGCGCGCATCATCGCCCCGGGCATGGTCCGGCTGGGGGATGCGGTCCAGCGCCTCGACGACGAGGAAGGGGGATAGCCGCCCGGCCGATGGCCGGGCTGGCATGGGCATCGCCGGCGCCGCTGCCCGCGTCGCGCGCCGGCGGCAGGTGTCAGCCGCCCGACTGGCGCGCGGCGGTGGCCAGCTGGTCGGCCCGCTCGTTCATCGGGTCGCCGGCATGGCCGCGCACCCACAGCCATTCCACCTTGTGCGGGCGGGCGGCGGCCAGCAGCCGCTGCCACAGCTCGTGATTGGCCACCGGGTCCTTGGCCGCGTTGCGCCAGTTGTTGCGCACCCAGCCATGGATCCAGCGGCTGATGCCATTGCGGACATATTCGCTGTCGGTGTGCAGCCGGACGGTGCAGGGGCGCTTCAACGCCTCCAGCGCCATGCAGGCGGCCGTCAGCTCCATGCGGTTGTTGGTGGTGGCGGCGTCATAGCCCGAAAGCTCCTTCTCCACCTCGCCGAAGCGCAGGATGGCGGCCCAGCCGCCGGGACCGGGATTGGGCTTGCAGCCGCCATCGGTCCAGATCTCGACCACGCGCCCCGCGGCCTCGGCCGGGCCAGTCTCGAGGTCAGTCTCAGGGGTATCAGAGGCCATAGGCGGAAACATCCCGGGCGCTGGCGTGGAAGCGCAGGCGCTTCAGGTATTCCAGCGGGTCCTTGCGGGTGACCAGGGCGCCCGCCGGGGTGTGCGTCCAGTCATACAGGCGGGTGAGCAGGAAGCGGATGGCGCTGCCCCGGCACAGCACCGGCAACGCTTCCAGCTCCTCCGGCGTCAGCGGCCGCAGCGCGTTGTAGGCATTGATCATGGCCCGCGCCTTGGTGACGTTGAAGGCGAGGTCCGGCTCGAAGCACCAGGCGTTGAGGCAGATCGCCAGGTCATAGGCCAGGAAATCGGTGCAGGCGAAATAGAAGTCGATCAGCCCCGAAACAACGGGCGAGCCCTGCTCGTTTTCCAGGAAGAACACGTTGTCGGGGAACAGGTCGGCATGGATGTGCCCGCGCGGCAGGTCGCGCGGCCAGTCGTGCTGGATGCCGGCCAGGTGCCGGTCCAGCTCCGCGATCAGTCCGGGCTGGAGATCGTCGCCGCCTTCCCGGCAGCGCTCCAGCAGCGGCCCCCAGGCACGCGGCCCCAGGGCGTTAGGCCGCTCGGCGCGGAAGCCCTCGCCGGCCGAATGCAGCATGGCCAGGGCGGCGCCGAGCGGCGCGCAATGGGCCTGCCGCACCCGGCGCGGCCAGATGCCGGGCAGGAAGGTGCAGATCGCCGCCGGCCGCCCGGCCAGCTCGCGCAGCGCCACGCCGTCGCGGCCGGCGACGGGCAGCGGGCAGGACAGGCCATTGGCCCCCAGATGCCGCATCAGCCCGAGGAACCAGGGCAGTTCGGCCGGATCGACCCGCTTCTCGTACAAGGTCAGGATGAAGTCGCCATTGCTGGTCTTCAGGGCGAAGTTGCTGTTCTCCACCCCTTCGGCGATGCCCCGGAAGGCCAGAAGCTCACCCAGATCGTATTCGGCCAGGAACAGGCGCAGCGCCTCGTCCGTGACATCAGTGTAGACCGCCATCCGCGTCCCGTGGTTGGAAGTTGCTGCCTCAGCGGTTCAGGAGCGGGGGCAGTTTGAAGGTGATGTTTTCCTCCGCCACCACCACTTCCTCAAGGGTCAGGGTGAAGCGTTCGCGGAGCCGGTCCAGCACCTCCTGCACCAGCACCTCCGGCGCGCTGGCGCCTGCCGTCACGCCGATGGTGGCCATGCCCTCCATCTGCGCCGGGTCCAGCTCCGCCCCGCGCTGCACCATGATGGCGCGCGGGCAGCCGGCACGCTCGGCGACCTCGCGCAGCCGCACGGAGTTGGAGGAATTGGGCGCGCCCACCACCACCACCATCTCCGCCCGCTCGGCGATGGCGCGCACCGCGCCCTGGCGGTTGGTGGTGGCGTAGCAGATGCTGTCCTTGTGCGGCTCGATCAGGTCGGGGAAGCGGCGGCGCAGCGCTGCGACGATGCCGGCCGTGTCCTCCACCGACAGGGTGGTCTGGGTGGTGTAGGATAGCGGGCCGGGGGGAACGGTGATGCGCTCGGCATCCTCCACCGTTTCCACCAGGGTGAAGGAGCCGGGGGGGAGCTGTCCCAGCGTGCCCACCACCTCCGGGTGGCCGGCATGGCCGATCAGCAGGATGTGGCGCCCGGCGGCCGATTGATGCTCCGTTTCCCGGTGCACCTTGCTGACCAGCGGGCAGGTGGCATCCAGATAGATCATCTGCCGCCGCCGGGCCTCGGCGGGGACGGATTTCGGCACGCCATGGGCGGAGAACACCACCGGCGCGTCCTCCGGCACCTCGTCCAGCTCCTCGACGAACACCGCGCCCTGGGCCTTCAGGTTCTCCACCACGAATTTGTTGTGGACGATCTCGTGCCGCACATAGACCGGCGCGCCGAATTTGCGGATCGCCTCCTCGACGATCTTGATGGCGCGATCCACCCCCGCGCAGAACCCCCGCGGCCCTGCCATCAGGACGTGCAGGGCGGGCCTGGCGGCGGACTTGACGATGGGGGCGCCCTGGTTGAGAGGGGCAGTGTGGTTCATGTGGTCGTCCAAGTCGCAAGGGTTGCAGGCGCGGCGGCCGGGTGTCCCGCCAGGGCTTCCGGCCCGAACACAAGACGGCGCACTAAGGGGAAGACAGGCAGCATGGTCAAGGCGCGGAACCTCCGGGAAGCGAAATTGGCGGGCGGCGCGGCATTGTCGGCGCTGCTTCTGCTGGCGGCCTGCGGCGGCAGCAGCGCGCCGCCGGACCTGTTGCGCAATGCCCAGGCGCCCTGCCCGAATATCGGCATCCTGTCCGACGCGGCGGAACTGACCCGCTTCCGCCCGGGCGGCGGGCAGGACCTCACGGCCATGGAACTGAACGCCTCCCTCACCGGCTTCGACGCCAGCTGCGACTATGCGCCGGACCGCGCCGGCCTCGACGTCACGCTGACGCCGCGCTTCACCGCCGAGCGCGGCCCCGCCGCCACCGGCCGTGCCGCCATCATCCCCTATATGGTGGCGGTGCTGGACGGGCCGCAACACATCCTGTCGCGCGAAGCCTACAACATGCAGATCAGCTTCCCGGGCAATGTGTCCCGCGCCCAGAGCCAGGGCGAGGAACTCAGCATCCGCATTCCCGGCACGCCGCAAAGCGCCGCGCAGAAGAACATCCTGATCGGCTTCGTGCTCAGCCCGGAGGAACTGGCGCTGAACCGCCGCCGCGGGCCGCGCTGACCACTCCGGGAGCCGGGCCGGTGTTAACTCTTGCGCGGCGGCCGGCACTCGGGCAGGAAGGCGGCACCCGTTGATCCCGCGCGGGAGAGAATGGCGCCGCCCCTTCGCCGGGTGCGGCACGCCGTCGCCGAAGGCGCAACCGGCCCCCGGAAACGCTCAGGCAGAAGAACCGCGTGGGGAAGGGGCCTCTGGAAAGCCCGGCGCCCGGCAACGGGTATCGGCACCGACGGAGTAAGGCGCGCCGGCATACGCGCTGAATCTCTCAGGTTCCGGGACAGAGGGGGGCCACAACCCTTGTCCCGCCGCGCGCCAGCGCGGCGCTGGAGGTTCTGTGGCCGAAATCCTGTCCGACTCACCCCTTCTGGAAACCCCGCTGGCGCCGCTGCATCGCGAGCTGGGCGGCAAGATGGTGCCCTTCGCCGGCTACAGCATGCCCGTGCAGTATCCCGCCGGCATCCTGGCCGAGCACCTGGCCACCCGGCAGGGGGCAACGCTGTTCGACGTTTCCCACATGGGCCAGGTCGAGCTGCGGGGCGAGGGCGCGGCCGAGGCACTGGAGCGCCTGACCCCGGCCGACGTGAAGATCCTGAAGCCGGGCCGGCAGAAATACGGCCTGCTGACCACCGAGGCGGGCGGCGTGCTGGATGACTTCATGGTCGCCAACCTGGGCGACCGGCTGTTCCTGGTGCTGAATGCCAGCCGCAAAGACGTGGATTGCGCCGCGATCGAGGCGGCGCTGCCGGCCGGCGTCACGCTGCACCGCATGCCCGACCGCGCCCTGCTCGCCTTCCAGGGGCCGGCCGCCGTGCCGTCCCTGGCGACGCTGGCGCCGGCCGTGGCCGCGCTGCCCTTCATGGGCGTCGCCGCCGCCGAGATCGCCGGCATCCCGGTGCTGGTCAGCCGCAGCGGCTATACCGGAGAGGACGGGGTGGAGATCAGCGTCGCGGCCGACCGCGCGGAGGATCTGGCCCGCACCCTCCTGGCGTTGCCCGGTGCCAGCATCGCCGGCCTGGGCGCCCGCGACTCGCTGCGGCTGGAAGCCGGGCTCTGCCTCTACGGCAACGACATCGACGAAACCACCAGCCCGGTCGAGGCCGGCCTGACCTGGACGGTCGGCAAGCGGCGCCGCACTGAATGGAACTTCCCCGGCGCCGAGCGCATCCGGGAGGAGCTGGACAACGGCCCGAAGCGGCTGCGCGTCGGCATCCTGCCCGAAGGCCGCCAGCCCGCCCGTGCCCACACCGCTATCGCCGTTGGCGGCGAAACGGTGGGGGAGGTGACCAGCGGCACCTTCGGCCCCTCGCTGAACGGGCCCTGCGCCATGGGCTATGTGGCGCGCGAACATGCCGCCGATGGCACGGCCCTGGAACTGATGGTGCGCGGCAAGGCGATCCCCGCCCGCGTCGCCGCCACCCCCTTCATCCCTCACCGCTACGCCCGATAAGGACCTGAACAATGGCCGATCTGAAGTTCTCCAAGGATCATGAATGGGTGCGGCTGGAGGGCAATGTTGCCACGGTCGGCATCACCGACCACGCCCAGACCGCGCTGGGCGACGTGGTGTTCGTCGACCTGCCCGAGGCCGGCCGCGAGGTGGCGGCGGGCGAGGCGATCGCCGTGGTCGAAAGCGTCAAGGCCGCGTCCGACGTCTACGCCCCGGTGGCTGGCACCATTGTCGAGAGCAACGGCGCGCTGGCCGACGACCCGTCCCTGGTGAACGGCGCCGCCCAGTCAGATGGCTGGTTCTTCAGGATCGAGCTGTCGAACCCGGACGAGCTGGACGGGCTGATGGATGCCGCGGCCTACCAGGCCTTCGTGGACAGCCAGTCGTGAGCGCGGCCCTGGACGAGCTGGCCGCGCTGGAGGATCACGGCGCCTTCGCCGCCCGCCATATCGGCCCCTCCGAGGCCGAGATCGCCGCCATGCTGGAGGTGGTGGGCGTGGACAGCCTCGGCGCCCTGGCCGAGCGCACGGTTCCGGCCGCCATTCGCGGCCAGGACTTCTCCCACCTGCCGCCGCCGGCGTCGGAGGCCGAGGTCATCGCCGAGCTGCGCGACCTGTCGGAGCTGAACACGCCGCTGCGCTCGCTGATCGGCATGGGCTATCACGGCACGCATGTGCCGCCGGTGATCCTGCGCAACGTGCTGGAGAACCCCGGCTGGTACACCGCCTACACCCCCTACCAGGCGGAAATCGCCCAGGGGCGGCTGGAGGCGCTGGTCAATTTCCAGACCATGGTGACCGACCTCACCGGCCTGCCCATGGCCAATGCTTCCCTGCTGGACGAGGCGACGGCGGCGGCCGAGGCGATGGCCCTGGCGCTGGCCGCCACGAGGGGCAAGTCCAACACCCTGCTGGTGGCGGATGACATCCACCCGCAGACGCTGGCCGTGATCCGGACCCGCGCCGAGCCGCTGGGCCTGACGGTGGCCGTGGTGCCGGTGGCCGAGGTGGCGGCCGCCTGCGCCGAGCGGAAGCCCTTTGCCCTGGTGCTGCAATATCCCGGCTCCACCGGCGCTGTGCGCGACATCGCCCCCGAGATCGCCGCCGTGCAGAAGGCGGGCGGGCTGGCCATCGTCGCGGCCGACCCGCTGTCGCTGGTGCTGCTGACGCCGCCGGGGGAGATGGGCGCCGATGTGGTGATCGGCTCCTCCCAGCGCTTCGGGGTGCCGATGGGCTATGGCGGCCCGCACGCGGCCTTCATGGCGGTGAAGGATGCCTATAAGCGCCTGATGCCGGGCCGCCTCGTCGGCGTTTCGGTCGATGCCGCCGGACGTCCGGCCATGCGCTTGGCCCTGCAAACCCGCGAGCAGCACATCCGGCGGGAAAAGGCGACCTCCAACATCTGCACCGCGCAGGTGCTGCTGGCGGTGATGGCCGGCATGTATGCGGTGTGGCACGGCCCGGAAGGGCTGACCCGCATCGCGAAGCGCGTCTCGTTGCAGGCGCGGCTGCTGGCCGATGCCGCCATCCGCGCCGGCTTCACCCTGCGCCACGACGCCTTCTTCGACACGCTGGCGATCGAGGCCGGCGACAAGGCCGAGGCGCTGATGCGCGGCGCCCTGGCCGATGGCTTCAACCTGCGCCGCATCGATGCCACCGGCATCGGCATCGCGCTGGACGAGACGGTGACGCGGCGGGAGCTGGAAACCCTGGTGGCGCTGTTCGCCGCCGTGGGCGGCGGCAAGGCTTCGCTGGACGCGCTGGCGCCGCGCGGCGGCATCCCGGAGGCGCTGGAGCGGCGCTCCGCCTTCCTGACGGCTTCGGTGTTCAACACCCACCATGCCGAGCACAGCATGCTCCGCTACCTCAAATCGCTTGAGGACAAGGATGTCGCGCTGAACCGCAGCATGATCCCGCTGGGGTCCTGCACCATGAAGCTGAACGCCACGGCGGAGATGATCCCGATCACCTTCCCCGGCTTCGGCACGCTGCATCCCTTCGCGCCGGTGGACCAGGCGGCGGGCTACATCGCGCTGGTCCGGCGGCTGGAAGGCTGGCTGGCCGCCATCACCGGCTTCGCCGCCGTGTCGCTGCAGCCCAATGCCGGCAGCCAGGGCGAATATGCCGGGCTGCTCGCGATCCGGGCCTTCCACCGCGCGAACGGGCAGGAAGGGCGCGACATCTGCCTGATCCCATCCTCGGCGCATGGCACCAACCCGGCCTCGGCGGTGATGGCGGGGATGCGCGTTGTCGTGGTCGGCTGCGACCGCGACGGCAACGTGGATCTCGCCGACCTGGATGCCAAGATCGCGCAGCATGCCGAGAAGCTCTCGGCGCTGATGATCACCTATCCCTCGACGCATGGCGTGTTCGAGGAGGAGATCATCCGCATCTGCGACGCGGTGCACCAGGCCGGCGGGCAGGTCTACATGGACGGCGCCAACATGAACGCGCAGGTGGGCCTGACCTCCCCCGGCCGCATCGGCGCCGATGTCTGTCATTTGAACCTGCACAAGACCTTCTGCATCCCGCATGGCGGCGGCGGGCCCGGCGTCGGCCCGATCGGCGTGGCGAAGCACCTCGCGCCGCACCTGCCGAACCACCCGCTGCTGAAGGAAGCGGGCCCCGCCACGGGATACGGCCCGGTCTCGGCCGCGCCCTTCGGCAGCGCGTCGATCCTGCCCATCTCCTACGCCTATATCCGCATGATGGGGGCGGAGGCGCTGACGCGCGCCACCCAGGTGGCCATCCTCAACGCCAACTACATCGCGCGCCGGCTCGATGGCCACTTCCCCGTGCTCTACAAGGGCGCGCGCGGCATGGTGGCGCATGAGTGCATCCTGGACTGCCGCGGCTTCCAGCAGGGCGGCGGTGTGCTGGTCGAGGACATCGCCAAGCGCCTGCAGGATTACGGCTTCCACGCGCCGACCATGTCCTGGCCGGTGGCGGGCACGCTGATGGTGGAGCCTACCGAAAGCGAGCCCAAGGCGGAGCTGGACCGGTTCTGCGACGCCATGATCGCCATCCGCGCCGAGATCCGCGCGGTGGAGCAGGGCCGCATGGACAAGGCCGACAACCCGCTGAAGAACGCGCCCCACACTGCGACCGAGATCGCCGCCGCGGAATGGACGCATCCCTACAGCCGGGAGGAAGCCGCCTACCCGCTGCCCTTCGTCGCGGCCCACAAATACTGGCCGCCGGTGAAGCGCGTGGACAACGTCTATGGCGACCGCAACCTGGTTTGCACCTGCGCGCCGCTGGAAGACTACGCCCAGGCGGCCGAATAAGCCGAAAGGGGAAGGGCGGTTCGGGCCGGCCTTCCCGCCAAGCCCCGGCGCGGTGTCCTTGCGGGGCGCCGCTTCCCTGCCGGCCGCTCGCTATTGCTGATTCAGCCGCCGGCCGGCCTCGGCGGTCGAGCTGCGCACCACATGCACCAGCTTCGACTGCAAGGCCCGCGTGCTGCCGGCCATGCGGCCCACTTCCCCCTGCACCGTCGCGGCCT
The DNA here is from genome assembly GCF_008386565.1 of Teichococcus oryzae. Lineage (GTDB taxonomy): Bacteria > Pseudomonadota > Alphaproteobacteria > Acetobacterales > Acetobacteraceae > Pseudoroseomonas > Pseudoroseomonas oryzae. The sequence continues at coordinate 375,431 of NZ_VUKA01000001.1, forward strand.
GCTCGCCGGTTTCGGCGGCGATGCGCGAAACGTCGCCGATCAGCCGCGCCACATCCTGCACCGCCATGGCGGTCTGCTGCACGTTGCGGGCGATCTCCTGCGTCGCGGCGCTCTGGCTTTCCACATCGGCGCCGACACCGGCGGAAACCTGCTCCATCTCATGGACGCGCGCCGTGATGCCGGCCACCGCCTGCACCGTTTCCGCGGTGGCGCGCTCGATCCCGGTGATCTGGGTGGCGATCTCCTCCGTCGCGCGGGCGGTCTGGTTGGCGAGGTTCTTCACCTCGTTCGCCACCACGGCGAAGCCCTTGCCAGCTTCCCCGGCCCGCGCCGCCTCGATGGTGGCGTTCAGCGCCAGGAGGTTGGTCTGCTGCGCGATGCTGGCGATCAGGGAGGCGGCCTCCCCGATCCGCGTCACCTCGCTGCGCAGGTGCTCGATCGATTGCCGTGTGCGCTCGCTTTCCGCCACGGCGCTGCGGGTGATGCCGGTGGAGCGTTCCACGCGGCGCACGATCTCCTGGATGGAGCCGGTCAGCTGGTCGGTCGCGGCCGCGACGCCCTGCACGCTGGCCATCGCCTGCTCGGCGGCGGTGGTGACGCCCTGGGCGTTGCGGCTGACCGCCCCGGCCGACGCCGCCATGCTGCCGGCCTGCTGCGCCATGCCATCGCTCATGCTGGTGATCTGCTGCACCGCCTGGCTGGCCTCGTTCTCGACCTGGGCGGCCATGTCGCTCAGCGCCGCGATGCGCTCGGTGCCGGCGCTGCGCTCCTGCAACTCCCGCACCTCGGCGGAAAAGGCCAGGCTGGCCTTCATGCCGCGCAGAAAGGCACCGATGCGGCTCAGCTCCTGCACCGGAAGGTTCTCGATCTCGCTGCCCAGCTCTCCCCGCGCCACGGCCGCGAATTGCTCGTCCAGCCGGCGCAGCGAACGGTTCAGCGTCCGCCGGAGGGACACCAGGAAGACCAGCGCCGCAACCGTTGCCAGCGCCATTCCCGCCAGGAGCGGCTGCGCGTCACCGCTCCGCAGCAGCGCGAAGCTGCCCAGGCCGGTTGCCGAAAGCACCGCCGCGAAGCCCAGCCCGGCCCGGCCGAGCATGCTGTTCCACAGCCGCGACAGCCGCGCGGGAAGGGTGGTCCGCACCACCTGGCCGTCATGCAGGCGCAGGCTGCGCAACGTGCCTTCCCGCAATCCGCGATAGGTCTTCTCGGCTTCCGCCACCTGTGCCCGGCCGGGACGGGAGCGGATGGAGATCAGCCCGGTGATGCGGCCATTCTCCATTGCCGGCGTGACATTGGCGCGCACCCAGTAGAAATCCCCGGCCTTGGTGCGGTTCTTGACGAAGCCCTCCCATGGCCGGCCGGCCTTCACCGTGGCCCAGAGGTCGGCGAAGGCCATCTTCGGCATGTGCGGGTGCCGCACCAGATTGTGCGGCGCGCCGATCAACTCCTCCCGCGAGAAGCCGCTGATCCGGATGAAGGCGTCGTTGACGAAGGTGATGCGGCCGCCGGTATCGGTTCGCGACACCAGCACCTCATCGTCCCGGAGATGGATTTCGCGATCAGTGATGGGGCCGTTGTCACGCATCTTGCACTGCCAGTCCGGGTGAGGCGCGCACAGTGCCGGCAACTGGCTGAAGAAAGCATGAAAGCAGTGCCCCGCCCGCCGTTCAGGCCTCCAGCGCCAGCACCGCGAAGCTGGCCAGCCAGTGCTCGCCCATGTAGTCGCCGGCCACGTGCTCCAGGCTGGCCTCCAGGTGCAGGGCGGCGACGCGCCGCATCAGCCCGCCGCGCGGGTCCTCCGCCGGCAGGGCTGCGGCCAGGGCGCGCCAGCACCAGGCGCGGCTGAGGTTCAGCCCGTCCAGATGCGCGATCTTGCCGTCGCCGCGGTCGCTGACGATGGCCGGGCGGAACAGGGTGGTGGGCTGCGCCGTGGCGATGCGCGGCAGGAAGCTCTCGAACCACGGCCGGAACTGCGCGGCGGGCAGCAGGCGGCGCATGGCCTCCGCCTCGATCAGCGCGGGGGACAGGAAATCGTCGCCGCCCGGCTCACCCCAGGCGGGGCAGTCCTGATCCTCGCCATACCAGCGGAGCGCGGTGCTGCGCAGCAGGTGCAGGAAGGCCTCATCCCCCGCCGCCTCGGCGTGGTCGGCGGCGAGGCGCAGGGCGAAGGCGGTGTTGAAATGGGTGCCGACGCGGACCGGATAGGTGGCCTTGGGCAGAAAGGCGCGGAAGCGGTCGGCGATGGTCAGGGTCAGCGGTTGCAGGGTCTCGGCCCAGGGCGAATCGGCATGGGCGGAAAGCTCGGCGGCCAGCTTCAGCAGCCAGGCCCAGCCATAGGGCCGCTCGAAGCCGCGCGCCGAGGGGTGGTCGAAATAGGCGCGCTCCTCCTCGATGGCGCCGGCGGTGAGGCGGCGGTCGAACAGGGCGCGGATCGCCGCCGCTTCGGGGATGTCCGGGTAGCGCCGCAGCAGATGCGCCAGCATCCAGTAGCCATGCACGCAGGAATGCCAGTCCAGGCTGCCGAAGAACACGGGGTGCAGCGCGGCCGGGGTGCGCGCATCCTCCGGCCCGGCCAGGCCATGGGTCAGCTTGTTGGGGTATTCGCGCTCAACATGGCCCAGCGCGATGGCGGCGAAGCGGCTGGCCAGGGCCTCGGTCAGGGTGGCGGTCATGGCGTCATCCTCGGTGCGGTTGGCGGGGAAGGGTGTAGGCCGCTGCGGGCGGGCTGATAAGGCCCGGAGCGGCGCGGGCGCGATTGTCATGCTGCCGCGATGGACGATGCGGCGGCGGGCGCCCCATGCTGGGCCGCATGAAGGACTCGCCCCCCGATCTCGCTCCCGATCCTGTTCCCTGGGCCGTGCTGTCGAGCCGCACCGCGCTGCGCGACCGTTGGATCCATGTGACCGCCGATGCCTGCCGCGACGCGCGCGGCAACATCCTCGACCCGTTCTACACCCTGTCCTATCCGGACTGGGTCAATGTGGTGGCCATCACGCCGCGGGATGAGCTGGTGCTGGTCCGGCAATACCGCCATGGCGCGCGGCGGCGGACGCTGGAACTGCCCGCCGGCGCGGTGGACCCGGGGGAAACCGACCTCGCCGCCGCGGCCATGCGCGAATTGCGGGAAGAAACCGGCTTCGTGGCGCCGGCGCCCCGCCTCACCTCCAGCCTGTTCCCCAACACCGCCACGCATCGCAACCGCACCCACACCGTGCTGGCGCTGGACGCCGAATGCCGGGCCGAAACGGCGCATGAGGCGGGGGAGGACATTTCGGTGGAACTGTGGCCGCTGGACCAGGTGCTGCGCGGGTTGCCCGAGGGCCTGCTGGCGCAGTCCATGCACGTTTCCGGCCTGTTGATCGCGCTGCGGGCCGCAGGCCGGCTCGACTTCAGCCTTTCGCCGCGGCGCTGAGGCGGCGGCGGAGAAAGGCCAGCACGGCCGCTTCCTCCGGCTTCAGGGCGGGCAGGTCGTCGCGCAGCTCCGCCTCGACCTCGCGCTTCACCTGCAGGGCCAGCTCGCCGCTGAGATAGCTGTCCAGAACCTCGGGATGGACATAGCATTGGCGGCAGATGGTGGGCGTGTTGCCGAGGCGGGCGGCGGCCTGCTCGATCGCCGCCTTCAGGTTGCGCTTCGCCGCCGCCTGGCTGTCGAAGCGCTCGAATTCGGACAAGGCCAGGGCCGCCAGCACCGTGCCGGCCCAGGTGCGGAAATCCTTGGCGGTGATGTCCTCGCCCGTGATCTCCCGCAGATAGTCGTTGACGTCGGATGAATCGATGCTGTGGCGCTCGCCTTCCTCGTCCAGGTACTGGAACAGGTCCTGGCCGGGCAGGTCCTGGCAGGCGCGCACCACCTTGGCCACCCGCCGGTCCTGGATGGACAGGCGCCATTCCTTGCCGCTCTTGCCACGGAAGTTGAAGCGCAGCGTCTGCCCCTTCACCGCGACATGCCCGTCCCGCAGCGTGGTCAGGCCGTAGGATTTGTTGGCCTGGGCGTAGTCGTCATTGCCGACGCGGATCAGGGTGGTGTCCAGAAGGTGGACCACGGTGGCCAGGACCTTCTCGCGGCCCAGCCCGCGCGCCGCCATGTCCTCCCGCACCCGGGCACGGATCGCCGGCAGGGCGCGGGCGAAGCGCATCACGTGATGGTACTTGTTGGCATCGCGGTGGCTGCGCCAGTCGGGATGGTACCGGTACTGCTTGCGGCCCCGGGCATCGCGCCCTGTGGCCTGGATGTGGCCGTTCTCGAAAGGGCAGATCCAGACATCGCGATAGGCGGGAGGAATGGCGAGCTTGTTCAGCCGCTCGATCCGCTTGCGGTCCCGGATCGGCTCGCCGGCGGGATCGCGGTAGGACCAGCCCTTGCCGCTGCGGCGGCGGGTGATGCCCGGCCGGGTGTCCGAGACATAGCGCAGGCCGGCCGCCCTGGCTTCGGCGATCGCCTCCACCGGCGGGGCGGAGCGGGGCGGCGTCTCGGCCCGCGCGGGCATTTCGGTCAACATCGCCTTGCATTCCCCGGTGGCTGCGGAACTGGAACCGGGAAAACGCTTCAGGGCGGCAGGGGATGCTGGCTGTGATGCTGCCCTGGATGCTGGCTGACGGTCCGGCCCTGATGCAGCCTCGCCGCCCGCTGCCGGGGCGGCACGCCGTTGAACAGCATCAGCAGCAGCGGATGCCGCCGGATCACGAGATGCACCCCCAGCGACAGAAGCAGGCTGCCGATGGTGAGCAGGGTGAACTGCACCAGCGCCGGCAGGCCGGTGTCCCGCAGCAGCAGCACGCCGAAAACAATGAACACCTGGTGGAACAGGTAGATGGTGAAAGCCCCATCCACCGCGCCGCGCGTGAGCGGCGTTTCCCAGTCCAGCCACTTCCGCATCGCCGACATCAGCACATGCGACATCATGATGCCGACCAGAGGCATCAGGAAATACTTCATGGCGCGGGGCAGATCCTGGTCCTGCGACTGCACCAGGCACAGCGTGACGGCCAGGGCGAAGGCCAGCACCCAGCTTGGCCAGTGGATGGTGGTGAAGCGTTGCAGCCATTGCGGGTAGCAGGCCAGCAGGGCACCGAACAGGAAGGCGGGCGCATGGCCGGCGGTGCGGGCCAGAACCAGCATCCCGTAGGCGGTGCTGTTGATGTCGAGCACCACGAACGCCATCACCGCGCCCAGGGAGGCGCAGCCGGCGATCGGCAGCAGCAGCCAGTAGCCCAGCCTGAAACGGCCGGCGAAGGCTTCCGCCCCCTCGATCACGCGCCGCGCCCGGACATGGTCGATGAAGCGCCAGGCCAGCGCCAGGAGCGAGCAATAGATCAGCAGGTCGAACAGGAACCACAGATGCGCGACCCATGGCTCCCCGGGCACCGAGAAAAGGGCCCAGAAGGCCTCACCCACGCCCTCGGCGCCGGCGGCGCCGCCGCGATCCAGCGCCATGGCCAGCATCATCAGCGGATTGAGCAGAAGCGCCGCGGTGATCATCGGCACGCCGATGCGCAGCATGCGGTTGCGCCACCAGGGCAGGGCGCCCTTCCGGCGCAGCAGCAGGGCGGCGAAGAAGCCGGCGATGAGAAAGAAGGCGGGCATGCGGAAGGTGTGGCTGAACTGCGACGCCCAGCTCAGGAGAACGGATTTTTCGTTTTCCGAAACGACCATCCAGCCATGGAGGACCGAATACGCAAGCGCCGCATGGTAAGGCACGCCCAGCAGCATCAGAAACGCGCGCAAATTGTCGAGGTAATGCAGCCTGCCCACTGTCCAAGCTGTTTTGTCTGTCGGGGCCATAGTCGAGATTATCCATGCGGTTCCCAGTGGGAGTTCTTTCGGCCTGGAAGGCTTCATCAGCAACCCGATAGAACAATTTGTCACGTGAAAGTCAGTCGGCCCTTTTCGTTACTGCCGTGGCCGCGCTTGGGCGGAAGGAAGCCATGCCATGACCTATGACGAGTTCTGGGGCCGCTACCTTCGGGCGCATAGCAGGCCCTCGACCCGGCTGCTGCATTTCGCCGGCAGCCTGCTGGCGCTGGCCCTGCTGCTGGCGGGGCTGTTGACGCTGGACTGGCGGCTGCTGGTACTGGCGCCCGTGGTCGGCTACGGCTTCGCCTGGGCGGCGCATCTGGGGCTGGAAGGCAACCGGCCGGAAACCTTTGGCCACCCGCTCTGGTCGCTGGTCAGCGATTTCCGCATGCTGGGCCTGTGGCTGAGCGGGCGGCTGCCAGCGCATCTGGCGCGGCATGGCGTCGGGCGCGGCTGAGCACCTTGCCGGCAGGCCACGCGACCGCTTATGGCGCTGTGCGATGAACCGAGCCCGGAGCGGAGCCTGAATGCCGGATTACGCGCTGGAGCGCCAGGCCGGCGGCCGTGTCGCGGGGGTGGACGAGGCCGGGCGCGGCCCCCTGGCCGGGCCGGTCATGGCGGCGGCGGTGCTGTTCCATGCCGAGCCGCCGAACACCCTCGCCGCCCTGCTGGACGACAGCAAGAAGCTGGATGCCGCGAAGCGGGAAGCGGCCTTTGGCGTGCTGATGGCGGCCGCGCGCGCGGGGGTGCTGGATTACGCCCTCGGCGCCGCCAGCACCGCCGAGATCGGCCGGCTGAACATCCTGCGCGCCACCCATCTGGCGATGTGCCGCGCCGTGGCGCGGCTGCGCACCGCGCCGGAGGTGGTGCTGGTGGATGGCAACATGCCGCCGCCGCTGGATTGCGCCGTGCGCTGCGTGGTGGGCGGCGACGGGCTGAGCCTGTCCATCGCCGCCGCCTCGATCCTCGCCAAGGTGACGCGGGACCGCGCCATGACGCGGCTGGACGGGCGCTGGCCCGGCTATGGCTTCGCCCGCCATGCGGGCTATGCCACGGCGGCGCACCGGGCCGCGCTGCAGAAGCTGGGGCCATGCCCGCATCACCGGCGCGGCTTCGCGCCGGTGGACCAGCTGGTGCTGCTGTAGGGCAGCCAAACGCGCCGCATACGGCAAATCGGGACGATGGGAAGGAAACCATTCCTCCGGCCACGCGATCAGGCCAGGGAGGAGGGAGAGCATTGCCGGGATGGTGGGCGCGACAGGGATTGAACCTGTGACCTTCCCCGTGTCAGGGGGACGCTCTCCCGCTGAGCTACGCGCCCATCCGGTCGGGCCGGCTCTCTATCGCGCCGGCGCGGCGGGGGCAAGGGGTGGCGTGACGGTGCAGCCGAAAAAGGCCGAGCCCCGCCGAAATCGTGACAGCGGCGCGCCGCTGTGGCTTCATTCGAGGAACAATGGACCTTCCGATGCCGCGCCATGCCGAGCTGCCACAGCCCGGCCCCTATCAGCTTCACCGTCCCGCCTATCAACGGGCGCCGCTGGTCTTCGCCTCGCCCCATTCGGGGCGGGACTATCCGGCCGCCTTTCTGGCGGAGTCGCGGCTCGATGCCCTGGCAGTGCGCCGCTCGGAGGACAGCTTCGTCGATGAGATCTATGCGGCCGCCCCGACGCTCGGCGCGCCGCTGCTGGCGGCGACCTTTCCGCGTGTCTACTGCGATGCCAACCGAGAGCCCTGGGAACTGGACCCGGCGATGTTCGATGGGCCGCTGCCGGCCTGGGTGAACAGCGCCAGCCCCCGGGTGGGCGCCGGCCTCGGCACCATTGCCCGCGTCGTCGCCAGCGGCGAGCCGGTCTACCGGCGCCGCATTCCCTTTCGCGAGGCGGAGGACCGGGTGCAGCGCTGCTGGCAGCCCTACCACGCCGCGCTGGGATCGCTGATCGCGGAAACCAAGGCCGAATTCGGCTGCTGCCTGGTGATCGACTGCCATTCCATGCCCGCCCATCCGGGCCAGCCAGGCGGCTCGCCGGACATGGTGCTGGGCGACGCCCATGGCACAGCCTGCGCCCCACGCGCCGTGCGCCGGGTCGAGGAGCAGCTCTGGTCCATGGGCTACCGGGTGCGGCGCAACGATCCCTATGCCGGCGGCTACGTCACCCGCCATTACGGCCGCCCGCGGGAAGCCGTGCATGTGCTGCAGATCGAGATGGCCCGCTCGCTCTACATGAACGAGGCCAGCATCGAGCGGCTGCCGCGCATGGCGACACTGCAGCGGGATGTCACCGCCATGATCGCGGCGCTGATGGCGATGGACTGGGATTTCCTGCGTGGCTGAACGGTGCCGCCGCTGCGCCTCCCCTTTTGCCAGGCGAGAGGCAAAAAAAAGGCGATGCCGAAGCATCGCCGAGTTTAGGGAGGAAACGTCCAAGAAAGACAGCCGCACAGCGTACTGTGCTGCTGTGAGGAGATAGATAGGTCCGAGGTCGTTCGTGCGCAAGTGTCTTTTTGCGCTGCGAAAGGCCATATGCATGCAAACGAGTTATGGGCCCATGCCGGTGTCGCATGGCTTGGCCGGAAGCGTTGTGCCACAACGAAAAAAGCCCCGCGCGGGGCGGGGCTTCGATGGGGCGGAACCCCGGCGTCGGAGCGCGAACTCAGGCGGCCAGCGCGTCCTCGCCATCCAGCACGGCGGCGACGGCATGCACCACGGCGGCGATGCGCACGGCGGCCTGCACGGCTTCCTTCGACAGCCCGCCATGCAGCACCACCTTCTCGTGGCTTTCCATGCACATGCCGCATCCATTCACGGCGGAAACGGCCAGCGACCACAGCTCGAAGTCGGCCTTCTCGACGCCCGGCTTGCCGATGATGTTCATGCGCAGCCTGGCCGGCATGTTGCCGTAGTCACCGCCCACCAGATGCACGAAGCGGTAATAGACATTGTTCATGCCCATGATCGCCGCCGCGGCCTTGGCCGCCGTCAGCGCTTCGGCGGAAAGCTTCGGGCCGAACTCGGCCACCAGCGCCTTGGAAACCTCGGCATTGCGGCTGGCCAGGGCGCTCGCCACAAAGGTGCCGGCAAGCTGCTGCTCGGTCAGCACCGGCTCCGTGGACAGGCTGCCCAGGTTCAGCTTCAGGTCGCGGGCATAGTCGGGCAGGCGGTTGCGCAGGGCTTCGAGCGACATGCGAAGGAAACCTCCGGTCAGGGTCAGGTCGGGTGATGGGGAAGCGTCGGGGGAAGGACAGGCCCGCCGCGGGCGAGGTCCGCCCGGATGGCCGGGAACCGCATGGGCCGGGGCTGCCCGAACAGCGCCGGCGGGGCCGCGGCCCCGCCAGCCGGTTCCCGCCTGGGCGCGAAGCCTCAGGCGGCCTTGAACAGCTCGTCCGGCTTCAGGGTGTCGCCGCCCTTGTTCCAGTTGCAGGGGCACAGCTCGTCCGTCTGCAGCGCGTCGAGGATGCGCAGCACTTCCTGCGGGTTGCGGCCGACATTCAGGCCGTTCACCGAGGCCCACTGGATGGTGCCCTCGGGGTCGACGATGAAGGTGGCGCGCAGCGCGACGCCCTCGTTCTTGTCGAGGATGCCGAGCGCCGAGGACAGCTCGCGCTTGGTGTCGGCCAGCATCGGGATGGCTAGGTCGCGGATGTCGCTGTTGTGGACGCGCCAGTTCAGGTGGACGAACTCGCTGTCGGTCGAGGCGCCGTACAGCACCGCGTCACGATCCGCGAATTCACCGTTCAGCTTGGCGAAGGCGGCGATCTCGGTCGGGCAGATGAAGGTGAAGTCCTTCGGCCAGAAGAACACGATCTTCCACTTGCCCGCGTCGCTCTCGCTGGAGATCTCGGTGAAGGACTTGCCGGGACCTTCCAGGCCCTCCGGGCCGCCCTTCACGGCGTTCAGCTTGAAAGCGGGGAACTTGTCGCCAACCGTCAGCATGCGTGGAAATCCCTCATGGCTGTTCACAATCGTCCGGGGCTGGCCGACACTGGAGTCGGCGCTCCGTTCACGGGGCTTTTATGGATGCTGCACTGCACATATGCCAATGAATTGTTTTTGCACGAATGATCGCCCCTCTCGATGAGTTCCCTGCCAAGCCCGCAACAGCTCCGCTATCTGGTGGCGCTGGCTGATCTCGGCCATTTCGGGCGTGCCGCCGCTTCCTGCGCCGTCACCCAGTCGACCCTGTCGGCCGGCATCATCGCGCTGGAACGGCAGCTGGATGCCGCGATCCTGGAACGCGGCCCGTCCAAGCGGCCGGTGTTCACGCCGCTGGGCATCGATCTGGTGAAGCGCGCGCGCGGCGCGCTGGCGGCCCTCACGGCGGTGGTGGAAACCGCCGCCGCCGCCCGCGATCCGTTGTCCGGCCCGCTGCGGCTGGGCATCATCCCGACGATCGGGCCATTTCTGTTGCCGCGGCTGATGCCGGCGCTCCGTTCCGCCTTTCCCCGGCTGCAGCTCTGGCTGCGGGAGGACCTGACGGAGCGGCTGGGCGAGGATCTCGCTTCCGGCCGGCTCGATCTCCTGCTGCTGGCCCTGCCCGTGACGCTGCCCGACGTGGAAACGCTGCGAATCGCCGAGGACCCGTTCCTGGTCGCCCTGCCGCCCGGCCACCGCCTGGCCAGGGAGGAGGCGGTGCCGCCGGCCGCCCTGGGCGGCGAGCGGCTCCTGCTGCTGGAAGACGGCCACTGCCTGCGCGACCATGCCTTGTCGGCCTGCGGGCGGCCCGGCGCCAGCCCGGCGGCGGGGGACAACTTCGCCGCCACCAGCCTCCATACGCTGGTGCAGATGGTGGCGGGCGGCCTGGGTGTGACCCTGCTACCGAAGCTGGCCGTGGAAGGCGGCGTGCTCGCCGGCACCCCCGTGGTGGTGAAGCCGCTGGCCGAGCCGCAGGGCCGGATGCTGGGCCTCGCCTGGCGCACCCGCTCGCCCAGGGTGGCGGATTTCCGCGGCATGGCGGAAACCATCGCCCATGCCGTGCTGGACGCGGAGGCGAAGGAAGCTGCGGGGACCGAGCCCCCAGTCAGGGCGAAGGGACCGGCCAGACGGACCACGCTGCCGGCATAGTCCGGTGCGCCGGAAGCGTTGCCGGTGGGCCGGCGCCCTGGTCTTTCCGCCTTTCGCCGGCCGGGCCAGGCGTGCCGTTATGGTTGACTCAGGCACCGCCAGACCGTAAACGCGCCCGCTCGAAGAGGGTGGCCATGAAGATCCGTAACAGCCTGAAGAGCGCCAAGACGCGCGACAAGAACTGCGTGGTGGTGCGCCGCCGCGGCCGCTTGTACGTGCTGAACAAGAAGAACCCCCGCATGAAGGTCCGCCAGGGCTGATTGCGGCGGCCGCCGGCGCGCGGCCACCAAGGGTTCGATGATCTGGAAGCGACGCCGGGGCCTTTGCGCTCCGGCGTCGTTTTCGCATCCGGGCCTTGCTTGTGTTGCGCGGGCCGGCGCCGCATCTTCCCGGCAAGAACGGGAAGGAGCCGCTTCGCCATGATCGCATTGCCGGAGCCGGATGCGGCGGTGCTCGCCCGGCGGGACGTCATCCTGCGGGATCTGCGCACCCTGGTGCCGGACGGTCCTTTCGGGCCGGGCGTGATCGGAGATGCCATCAGGCTGCGCGCCTATGAGACGGATGGGCTTTCGGCTTATCGCCAGCCGCCGCTCGCCGTGGTGCTGCCCACCTCCACCGGGGAGGTCGCCGCTGTGCTGCGCTACTGCCACCGGGAGAAGATCCGCGTGGTGCCGCGCGGCGCAGGCACCAGCCTGTCGGGCGGCGCCCTGCCGCTGGCCGATGCGGTGGTGATCGGGCTGATGCGGATGAACCGCATCCTGGACGTGGATTTCGCCGATCGCCTGGCGGTGGTGGAGGCCGGGGTGACCAATCTCGGCATCACCCAGGCGGTGGCGGGGGAGGGCTTCTTCTACGCCCCCGATCCTTCCTCCCAGCTCGCCTGCATGATCGGCGGCAATGTGATGATGAATTCGGGCGGCGCGCATTGCCTGAAATACGGCGTCACCGCCGGCAACCTGCTGGGCGTCACCTTTGTCACGATGGAGGGGGAGGTGGTGCGCATCGGCGGCGGCCACCTGGATGCCGCGGGCTATGACTGGCTGGGGCTGATCACCGGCTCGGAAGGGCAGCTCGGGCTGGTCACGGAGGTAACGGTGCGCATCCTGCGCGCGGCCGAGGGCGCGCGGGCCATGCTGGCGGCCTTCCGCTCCAACGAGGTGGCGGGCCAGGCGGTGGATGCCATCATCGGCAGCGGCATCATCCCGGTGGCGCTGGAATTCATGGACCGGCCGGCGATCCATGCCTGCGAGGCCTTCGCCAATGCCGGCTACCCGCTCGACGCCGAGGCGATGCTGATCATCGAGGTGGAGGGCGACACCGCCGAGCAGGACGACCTGCTGGGCAGCATCGCCGCCATCTGCAACCGCTTCGACCCGATCTCCCTGCGCGTGGCGGAAACCGCCGAACAAAGCATTGCCATCTGGAAGGGCCGCAAGGGCGCCTTCGGCGCGGTGGGGCGGATCAGCCCGGACTATCTGTGCATGGACGGCACCATCCCGACCGGGGAGCTGCCGCACGTCCTGAAGCGCATCGGCGAGATGTCCGACAGTTACGGCCTCAAGGTCGCCAACATCTTCCATGCGGGGGACGGAAACCTGCACCCGCTGATCATGTTCGACGCCAATGACCCGGAAAGCTTCCGCAAGGCCGAGGCCTTCGGCGCCGACATCCTGAAGCTGTGCGTCGAGGTCGGCGGCTGCCTGACCGGCGAGCATGGCGTCGGCGTCGAGAAGCGCGACCTGATGAACGTCCAGTTCACCGAAACCGAACTGCGCCAGCAGCGCGCCATCAAGAGCGCCTTCGATCCCGACTGGCTGCTCAACCCGGCCAAGGTGTTTCCGCTGGAAGGCAATCCCGCCCTGGCGCCGCGCATTCCCGCGGTCGTGCCCCATGGCTGAGCGGCTTTGCCCCCCCGATGAGGCCGGCGTGATCGAGGCGGTGCGGCAGGCGGCGGCGGATGGCACGCCCCTGGCGGTGGAAGGCAATGGCTCCAAGCGCGCCATGCTGCGCCCGGTGCAGGCGGGGCGGACGCTGTCCACCGCCGCCTTGTCCGGGATCACGCTGTACCGGCCGGCGGAGCTGATCCTGTCCGCCCGCGCCGGCACCCCGCTTGCCGAGATCGAGGCGGAGCTGGAGCGGCACAACCAGATGATCCCGGCCGAGCCGCCGGATTTCGCCGCGCTGTTCGGCCACGCCATTCCTTCCACCATTGGCGGCATGGTCGCGGCCAACCTGTCCGGGCCGCGCCGCATCGGGCCGGGCGGCGCGCTGCGCGACCAGCTGCTCGGGATCCGCATGGTGACCGGCCATGCCGAGCTGGTCCGCTCCGGCGGCCGCGTCCACAAGAACGTCACCGGCCTGGACCTGTGCAAGCTGCTGGCCGGCAGCCATGGCACACTGGGCGTGATGACGGAGGTGACGCTGAAGCTGGTGCCGCGGCCGGAAGGCAGCCTGAGCCTGGCCGTGGCGGTGCCTGGCCTGGAGGAAGGGATCGCCGCGCTGTCCGCCGGGCTGGGCAGCCCTTATGGCGTCACCGGAGCGGCCCTGTTGCCCAGCGGCATACCGAGCGGGATGCCCATCGGAATGCCTGGCGGGCCGTCGCTTCCGGGCAGCCCCGTGGCGGTGCTGCGGCTGGAGGATTTCCGGCGCTTCCTGCCGCGCCGGGCGGAAGCGCTGCGCGGCCTGTTGTCCCGCTTCGGCGATGTCCAGCTAATCGGGGAGGAAGACTCCGCCGGCCTTTGGCGCCAGGTGCGGGACGCGGCGCTGCTGGAGCCGGCGCCGGACCAGATGGTGTGGCGCATCTCTGTGCGGCCTTCCCGGGCGCCCGACCTGGCGCGCCGGCTGGATGCGGCCTTCGAGGCCCGCCTGTTGCTGGACTGGGGTGGCGGGCTCGTCTGGGCCACAGGCTCGGCCAGCATCGCGGCGCATGAGGCGGTTGTGGCGGCGGTGGCGGAGGCGGGCGGCGTGTTCACCCTGTTCCGTGCCCCGGACCCCCTGCGGGCCGCCGTGCCCGTGCTGCCGGCCGAGGCGGTGGCGCTGGCGGCGATCGCCGGGCGGGTGAAGGCGGCGCTGGACCCGGCGGGCGTGCTGAACCCCGGGCGGATGCGGGCCTGACAGCGCGAAGGCCGGGGCGGGGCCGCCGGCATCAGCCAGGAGCCTGTTGCCCTTGCGCGCTACTGGACCCGCCTCGCTTCGCCGGCGAAGGGGCTGAGGCCGAGCCATTGCTGCATGCTGCGGGCGACCTGGCTGTCGCCCAGCAGCTCGATCCGCCCCGTCTCGACCTCCCGGTGGACGGAAGACAGGCCCATCCAGATGGCGGTCATGCTGCGCAGCGGGCCCGTCACCACGAGGTCGACCTCGAAGCCCGGATCGAAGCCGCAGAGATCCACCATCTCGCGATCGACCACCAGCCACCAGTTCCGCCTGTTTTCGGGCAGTTCGGGATACTGGAACTGAATCGTGCAGCGCCTCGGCGGCAGCGGCTTCGGGTTGAGGTTGCGCCGCATGTCCCACATCAGCAGCGAAGGATCGAGGTTCTTCAGGGACAGGCGGGAATCGACCCAGCGCTGGCCCCAGAAGCCCATCCCCAGGACAATCGGGCGCAGATCCTCCCCGGCCGGCGACAGGCGGTATTCGGTGATGCCCCTGTTGTTCACGCCCGTGAGCACGATGCCGGATCGCTCCAGTTCCTTCAGCCGCTTGGACAGTAGGGCGGGGGACATGCGCGGCACGCCGCGGCGTAAGTCATTGAACCGGGTGGTGCCGCAGAGAAGCTCGCGGATCAGCAGCACCGTCCAGCGCGAGCACAGGATCTCGGAGGCCATCGCCACCGGGCAGAACTGACCATACCCGCCGTGATCGGTCATGGAGGACCTCATGGCTGTCCTGGACCGCCAGCCGTATGCGCGGGGCCGGCCGGGAACGCAGGTGGATGATACAGTTCCTGAACTGGAAAAGTCACGAGAACGGAACAATCGTGCCTCGCGCCCGGCAAGGGCCCCAGGAGGATCCCGTCATGACCATCACCATCAGTCCCGCTGAAAGCCAGGCAACCACCGGCAGCGCTTCCACGGGCACCCCCATCGCCACGCCCGCCGAACGGGCCGCCCGGCTTGTTCCCCTGCTGGCGGAAGGCGCCGCGGCGGCCGATGAAACCGACAGCTTCGTCGCCGGGAACTACGCCCTGCTGAAGCAGGCCGGACTGGTGGAGGCGGGCGTGCCCGCCGAGCTGGGGGGGCAGGGGGCGGGGCTCGCCGAGTTGTCCGAGATGCTGCGGATACTGGCGCGGGGATGCAGTTCCACAGCCTTGGCCTTTTCCATGCACACGCATCAGGTCGCGGTGCCGGCCTGGCGGTGGCGGCAGCAGAAGCTGCAGGCGGCCGAGCCCTTGCTGCGCCGGGTCGCCGCCGAGCGCATCATCCTGTTGTCCAGCGGCGGGTCCGACTGGATCGGCGGGTCGGGGGAGGCCCGCCGGGTGGAGGGCGGCTACCGCATCTCGGGGCGCAAGGCCTTTTCCTCCGGCTCCCCGGCCGGCGACCTGATGATGACCGGAGCGGTGCTGCATGAGCCGGAAGGCGAATCCGTGCTGCATTTCGCCGTGCCGATGAAGGCGCCGGAGGTGCGGGTGCTGGACAATTGGCGCGCCCTCGGCATGCGCGGCACGGGTTCCAACGATGTGCTCATCCAGGACCTGTTCATCGCCGACGCCCAGGTCGCGCTGAAGCGGAAGGCGGGCGAATGGCACCCGTTGTTCCACATCATCGCCACCATCGCCTTTCCGCTGATCTATGCCGTGTATCTGGGCGTCGCCGAGCATGCGCGGGATGTCGCCGTGGATCTCGCCCGGAAGCGGCCGCCGGGGGAGGATGCGCTGCAATTGGCCGGCCGCATGGACACGGCGCTCCAGGCGGCGCGGCTGGCGCATGGCTGGATGCTTTCCGCCATCGAGCGCCACCCGCCCTCCGCCGCCAGCGTCAACGAGGTGATGATCGGCCGCGCCCTGGTGGCCGAGAATGCCATCCGCGCGGTCGAACTGGCCATGGAGCTGGCGGGCGGCGCAGGGTTCTGCCGGGCCAGCGGGCTGGAGCGGCTGTTCCGCGACATCCAGGGCGCGCGGTTCCATCCGCTGCAGGCGGGGCCGCAATCCCGCTATGCCGGGGCGATGGCCCTGGGGCTGCCGGTGGACCGCATCTTCTGAAGGCTGGTCAGGTCCAGCGGGCAGGATGGCTGCCCAGCGGCATGGAGGGCCGGTCCCAGCGGGGCGGGGTCGCCTCCATCGCCGCCGCGTGGCGGAGGGCGGTGAGGCGGCCATAGCCGCTGTCGCTCTCCTCCAGCAGGTCGGCGATGTCCTCCTGCGTCGGGTCCGGGGCGGCGAAGCCGTCGGAAAGGCGCCCCAGGCCGCGCAGCCATTGCCCGGTTCCGGCCAGCGAAACCCGCACCAGCCAGGAGCCGCCTTCCTCCGCCCGGCGCAACAAGGCCGCCATGATCGCCAGCGCCAGGAGATAGCCCGAGGCATGATCCAGCGCCTGGCATGGCAGGGGGCGGGGCTTGTCCGGCGTGCCGGCCGCATCGGCCTCGGCCTGGTTGAAGCCGGTGGCGGTCTGGACAAGGGAATCGAAGCCCCGGCGCCCCGACCATGGCCCCATCGGCCCATAGGCGGAAAGCGACGCATAGATCAGCCCCGGCCGCAAGGCCGCCGCCTGGGCGGGGCCGAAGCCCAGCCCGTCCAGCGCGCCAGGGCGGTAGGATTGCAGCAGGATGTCGGCATCCCGGACCAGTCCGGCCATGCGCGCCGCTTCCGCCGGGCTGCGCAGATCCAGCCGCGCGGTGCGCTTGCCGCGATGCGTGTCCATTTCCAGAGCGGGAAGGGAGGGCAGGTGGGCGGCGCTCAGATGCAGCACATCCGCTCCATGCGCCGCGAGGCAACGCCCGGCCACCGGCCCGGCGATGACCCGGGTCAGTTCCAGCGCCCGCAGCCCGGATAACGGTTGCGCGCCAGCCGGTGGCAGAGGCACGGGGGAGGCGTCGCCAATCCGTTCCAGGGTGAAGGGCTTCTGCCCCGTCAGCGCGGCGGCCTGCGGATGCGCCTGCCAGTTGGCATCGTCGCGCAGCATGGCGACGCACAGCCCGGCCTCGGCGGCCTCCGCCTCGAACTCGGCGGCGCGGCGGGCCAGCAGGGCGGCGGCGACGGCTTCGCGGGTGGCGGGAATGTTGCCGAGCAGGGCCAGCAGGCCATCCCGGTGGTGCGGGAAATTGGTGTGCAGCCGCACGCTGCCGCCATCGCCGCAGGGATACAACCCGGCAATGGCATCCCAGGGATCGGGCGGCGCCTGCCCATCCAGGCGGAGGTGGCGCTCGCTGCGGAACTCGGCCAGGGCGTGGCGCTGATCCACCGCGATGCCTTGTTGCGGGCCTCCGCGCCGGCCATGGATGGCGGCGGCGGCCAGGGCGGCGGCGGCGATGCTGGATTGCGCCGCCGCTCCCACCCGGAAGGAGGAAGGGAGGCCGGGCTCCGTGCCCGTCAGGGTCGCGGCATCCGCCAGGGCCGCCGGGAAGCCGGCCTCATGCAGCAGGGCGCGAAGTGCGGCGTGGGCGGGGCTGGGCATGGCGCGGCTCCTTCGGCGGAAGGTGGGGCAGGAGCGATTTTCCGCCCGGCTCGCCGCCGCGGCAAGCCGCCTTGCTCAACGCCGCCGCGGCAGGGCGTCGGGCCGGCGCGGCGGCTCGGCATCCGGGCCGGCGGCGACAGCGCCGGTGCGCAGCAGCAGGGCATGGCGCGCGGCCTCGGCATCGCCGGCAGGCGGACGGGCCAAGGGCAGGGCGGCGGCCGCCGGGTTCGCGGAAGGCAGGTCTGAGGATGGAAGCGGCATAACAAGCTCCAGCAGCTGGTGCCGGGTGGCGCCGGCAGGCGTCTCGGGACGCGACAAGCCGCCCTATATCCCATCGAAATGAAGATAATGGTAACAAAATGAGCAGCTCCTGCGGTCGCGGGGCGTTGCCTTGCGGCGCCGCCGCTTCCCCGTCACCTTGCAGGGGGAGAGAAACGGATCGTCGCGATGCAAACCAGCTTCACCGATGCGCAGCTTCAGGACCCGGATACCCGGTCCTCCAACACCATCCTGCGGACCTGCGTGCATTGCGGCTTCTGCACCGCCACCTGCCCCACCTTCGTGCTGCTGGGCGACGAGCTCGACAGCCCGCGCGGCCGCATCTACCTGATCAAGGACATGCTGGAGAAAGGCGCGCCGGCCACCGAGGAGGTGGTGCGGCATGTGGATCGCTGCCTGTCCTGCCTGTCCTGCATGACCACCTGCCCTTCCGGCGTGAACTACATGCACCTGGTGGACCACGCGCGCCGCTATATCGAGGAAAGCTATGCGCGGCCCTGGCCGGACCGCATCCTCCGGCGCGTTCTCGGAACGGTGCTGCCCCGGCCGGGGCGCTTCCGCCTCGCTCTCGCGGCGGCCCGGCTGGGGCGGCCCTTGCAGGCGCTGCTGCCCGGACAGGGCCCCACCGTGAAGCGGTTGCGCGCCATGCTGCAACTCGCGCCGGCGCGTCTCCCGCCGGCCGGCAACAGCGCCGCGCCGCGCATCCATCCGGCGGAAGGCACCCGGCGCGGCCGCGTCGCGCTGCTGACCGGCTGCGCGCAAACGGTGCTGGCGCCTTCCATCAACGAAGCCACCATCCGGCTGCTGACGCGCATGGGGATCGAGGTGGTGGTGACCGCCGACCAGGGCTGCTGCGGCGCCCTGAACCACCACATGGGCCAGCATGATCCCGCCATGGCGCTGGCCCGCGCCAATATCGACGCCTGGAGCCGCGAGATCGACGGAGAAGGGCTGGATGCGATCGTGGTGAACGCCTCGGGCTGCGGCACTACCGTGAAGGATTACGGCTTCATGTTCCGCGCCGAGCCCGGCAACTGGCCGGAGCGCGCCGCCCGGGTGGCGGAGCGCACGCGCGACATCTCAGAAGTGCTGCTGCAATTCGGCTATGAGCCCAGCCGGCCGGGGCCGGGGCTGACCGTCGCCTACCACGCCGCCTGTTCCCTGCAGCACGGGCAGAAGGTGACGGCGGCGCCGAAGCAATTGCTGGCGAAGGCGGGCTTCACCGTGCGCGAGCCGGCCGAGGCGCATCTCTGCTGCGGCTCCGCGGGCACCTACAACATCATGCAGCCCGAGATCGCGGCGCAGCTGCGGGACCGCAAGCGCGCCAATCTGGAGCGCACGGGCGCCGTGCTGGTCGCCAGCGGCAATATCGGCTGCCTGACCCAGCTGGGGAATGGCAGCCTGCCGGCGATCCATACGGTGGAGTTGCTGGACTGGATGGCGGGCGGCCCGCCTCCGGCCGGGCTTCCGGCCGCCTGAATTCCGCCTCAGGCCGCCAGCTTGCGCGAAGCGGCGTTCCGCGCCAGCACGGCCATGGCCTCGGCCACCAGGGCGGCGGCTTCCTCGGAGCCGGCATCCTGGCAGACGCGCTCGGCATGGCCCAGCAGGCGCAGGGCGGAAGCCAGGTCGCGTTGCGCCGGATGGGTCCAGAAGACCGCGGCGATCGGGGTGTCCATCGGGAAGGGCCTGTGGGTTGGTGTTGCGCTGCGGGCAGGCGCATACACGTCCCGCCACGCCAGGGCCAGAAAAAGATGCCTTGCGCTATTGCAGCGAAGGCGTGGTGCCCAGGACCCCGTCCGGGGCTTCCGGCAGCAGGGCGGCGGCCATCGCCGTGTGGCGCGCCGCATCCAGCGCGCCAAGGCGGCGGCATTCCGCCTCGACATAGGAAAGCATCATCAACAAGGCCGTGCGGTCGATCCGCTTCGGCTCAGCCTGTCGGTGGCGGGCAGAGGGTGCGGCAAAGGCGGTCATCGTGTCCGGCCTGAAAGGAAGGCGGCGGAGTTGCCGTCGTTCACAAATTCGCGATTACGCGGATTCAACGCGCTCTGCAACCAACAAGTGTAGGAGTCGCCGATGTTACCGTGCGGTGTTGCATTTCTGCACGACCTCACAAGCACACCAAACCGGACTTATTCAACCGCCCGTTCAGCTTTCGGTCTTGATCCGGCGCAGAAACGTGACATCCCGCTTGCTGGTGTGTTGCGATGGATGGGCGGCGCCTTGGTGGCGGCCGCCAAGCGATAAGGGAGGATAGGCCTATGGCACGAGTGGCCCTGGTCACCGGGGGGCAGCGCGGCATCGGCGCGGCAATCAGTGAGCAGTTGCAGAAGGCCGGCCGCAAGGTCGTGGCTTCCTATGCCGGCAATGACGCGGCGGCGGCGGCCTTCACCGACCGCACCGGCATCCCGACCATCAAGTTCGACGTGTCGGACTTCACCGCCTGCCAGGAGGCGGTGGCGAGGATCGAGGCCGATCACGGCCCGATCGAGGTCCTGGTCAACAATGCCGGCATCACCCGCGACGCGACCATGAAGCGGATGGACCGCAGGATGTGGGACGAGGTGATCGACACCAATCTCGGCTCCTGCTTCAACCTGTGCAAGCTGGTCTGGGATGGCATGAACAGCCGCAAGTTCGGCCGCATCGTGAACATCGGCTCCATCAACGGCCAGGCGGGGCAGTATGGGCAGGTGAACTACGCCGCCGCCAAATCGGGCATCCATGGCTTCACCAAGGCGCTGGCGCAGGAAGGGGCCAAGCTGGGCATCACCGTCAACGCCATCGCGCCGGGCTATGTGGATACCGAAATGGTCCGTGCCGTGCCGGAGGACGTGCTGCAGAAGATCATCGCCCGCATCCCGCGCGGGCGGCTTGGCACCGCGGATGACATCGCCCGCGGCGTCTGCTTCCTGACCGCCGACGAGGCGGATTTCATCACCGGCTCGACGCTGTCGATCAACGGCGGCCAGCACATGTACTGACGGCCGGGCGGGGCCGGTGCTGACGGCCGGGCGGGGCATCGGGCCCGCCCGGCCTGCCACTCAGCGATTCGCGACGGCCTCGCGGTCGGCGATCAGCCGGTTGGCGGCCCAGGACACCAGCGCGACGATGATGGCCCCGAAGAAGGCGGCCCAGAACCCGTGCACCTGCATCCCCGGCATCACCAGCGCCGTCAGGCCCAGCATCGCCGCGTTCACCACCAGGGTGAACAACCCCAGCGTCACCAGGTTCAGCGGCAGGGTCAGCAGCATCAGCACGGGACGGATCAACGCGTTGACGATGCCGAACACGATGGCGGCGATGATGGTCGCCACCGGGCCGCTGAAGCTGATGCCATCGATCAGGTACTCGGCGACCCAGAAGCCGATCGCGGTGATCAGGGTGCGCAGCAGGAATCCCATGGTTTTGCTCCGTTGGGTGAACCGATCAGGCAACGCAGCTCGGCCTTGGCGGTTTCCGGGGCCGCCTGCCCGCCGGGCTGGGTTCAGCCGCAGTTGTGAATGAAATGTCATGCTCAGGCCATGGGATATGGTGCGCCCCCGCCGGCTGTTCGTGCGGCTTCCGCAGGCGGGTTCCGTTCCGCGGCGGGAGATGCGAAAGGCGCCCCGCACGGGCGCGGCACGGTTCATGTGCTTTCCGGGCAATCCCGAGGGCGATCCCCAGGGCGACGGCACCCTGGCCGTCGCCACGTCCTGCCGGAACAGGAGCGATGTTGTTCATGAGGCCATCGATGCGGGGCATGCGGCCTTGACCGGGAACACCACCAGGGCGGCCAATTGGGCCGGCTGCGGCGCCATGCTGCTTTGGGCCTTTCTGGGCCTGCTGGCGAAGCTGGCGGCCGGCCTGCCGCCCTTGCAGGTGACGGCGATGGCCATGGCCGTGGGCGGAATGCTGGGGCTTGGCGTCACCATGGCGCGGGGGCGCCTCGGCCGGCTCCGGCAAGGGCCGCTGGCCTGGTTCCATGGCGTGGCGGGCCTGTTCGGCTACCACGCCCTGTATTTCGCCGCGCTGGCGATGGCCCCGGCGGTTGAGGCTAACCTGGTGAACTATCTCTGGCCGCTGCTCATCGTGCTGTTGTCGGCACCGTTGCTCGGCCTGCCGCTCGGGGCGCGGCGGCTGGCCGGGGTGGGCCTGGGCTTCGCCGGCTGCGCCCTGCTGGTGGGGCAGGGGGCGCATTTCCCGCCCGGCGCGGTGCCGGGCCTGCTTTGCGCCGCCGCGGGCGCGGTGGTCTGGGCGACCTATTCCGTCACCGCGCGCCGGCTGTCCGTGGTGCCGACCGAGGCGGTGACCGGCTTCTGCCTCGCCGCCGCCCTGTTGGCCGGATCGCTCCACCTGGCCTTCGAGAACACCGTGCCGCCGGACGGGCAGCAGGCCCTGGCCGTGCTGCTGCTCGGGCTGGGGCCGGTGGGCGGGGCCTTCTTTCTGTGGGATGCCGGGATGAAGCGGGGCGATCCGCGGCTGCTCGGCACCCTGGCCTATGGCATTCCGGTATTGTCCACCATGCTGTTGCTGCTGGCGGGCGAGGGGGTGCTGGACCTGCGGGTGGGCATGGCCGCCCTGCTGGTGGCAGGGGGCGGGCTGCTGGCTTCCTGGCCAGGCCGGCGCAGCGCTCCGGCCTGAAAAGGGCGCCTCTCCGGCAAGGCCGTTTCAGGGGCCGCGCGCTGGACCTTTGGGGGGCTGGCCCTATCTCTGCCCCTCGAACCGCAGGGAAGATCGCCGATGTCCGAGTTGTACGGCCTCACCGCCCGCCGGAACGATGGCCGTGACACGCCATTGTCCGAATTCCAGGGGCAGGTGCTGCTGATCGTCAACACCGCCAGCCGCTGCGGCTTCACATCGCAATATGCTGGGCTGGAAGCGTTGCAGCGGAAGTTCGGGCCGCGCGGCTTCCAGGTGCTGGCCTTTCCCTGCAACCAGTTCGGCGGGCAGGAGCCGGGTGACGAGGCCAGCATCGCCAGCTTCTGCAGCACGAAGTTCGACGCCACCTTTCCATTGTTCGCCAAGGTCGAGGTGAATGGCGCCGGGGCGCATCCCGTGTTCCGCTACCTGAAGCAGGCCGCACCCGGGCTGCTGGGCAGCGAAGGCATCAAATGGAACTTCACCAAGTTCCTGGTGGACCGCCAGGGGCGGGTGGCGGGCCGCTTCGCCCCGACAACCAAGCCCGAGGCGATCGAGGCCTCCATCCTGCCGCTGCTCTGAGGCGGTCCTTTCTCAGGCGGCGCGTCGCCAAAGGCCGCGCACCAGCTCCGCATGGCCCTGGTGGCGCGAACCCTCCTCCAGCAGCACGGTGCCTTCCAGGCATTCCAGCATTTCCAGCCCGGCGAAGCAGGCTTCGGCGTCGCCACGGCGCCAAAGCAGGGCCGGGTCCCGGGGACCGCCGGCGCGGCGGCCCTCGGGGGCGGGTGCGAAGCCTTCCAGCAGCAGCAGCCCGCCCGGCGCCAGGGCCCGGCAGGCACGGGCGGCGACCTGGGCACGGTCGGTGGGCGGCAGGTGGACGAACACCCAGGCGATCAGGTCGAAGCATGCCTCCGGCCAGTTCCAGCGCGTCAGGTCGGCGGTGACGGTGTTCATGGCCACGCCGCGGCGCGCGGCCAGGGTGCTGGCATGGCGCAGGCCGGTGGCGGACCAGTCCACCGCCGTCACCATCAGGCCCTGGGTCGCGAGCCAGACCCCGTTGCGCCCTTCGCCGTCGCCAAGCGCCAGCGCCGCCATGCCGGGGCGGAGGCGGGGGCCCAGGCTTTCGAGGTAGCGGTTGGGCTGGTCCCCGAACAGCCAGGGCTCCGCCCCGTAGCGGCTGTTCCAGGCATCCGCATCGCTCACGCGCCGCCTCCTGGCTTCCATCCCGGTGGCGCCAGGGTGAAGCCCGCGAAATCGAAGGCGGGGGAAACGGTGCAGCCCACCAGCGTCCAGGCGCCGAGCGACTCGGCGGCCTGCCAGGCTTCCGGCGGCACCAGGGCAAAGGGTTCCTGGCCCGCCGACAGGTCGGGGCCGAGCAGCGCTTCCCGCCGCAGCCCGTTGCCGGCCACCGACAGGCGCAGCGGCGCGCCGGCATACCAGTGCCACGCCTCGGCGGCGTCCACCTTGTGCCAATGGCTGCGCTCGCCGGCGGCCAGCAGGAAGTAGATGGCGGTGCCGGCGCCGCGCCCGCCATCCGGCGGGGCGTCGCGCCAGATCTCGCGGTAATGCCCGCCCTCGGGGTGAGGGGACAGGCTGAGGGCGGCGATCACCGCCCGGGCCTCCAGCCCGGGCTCGCGGAGGTCGAACATGGCCTCAGCCGGCGGGCGGGGCGGTGCGTGACAGGGCGGGACTGGCCTCCACGCTGGCCAGCCAGGTGGCCAGCTTCGGGTGCGTGGCGCGCCAGCCCAGCTCCGGGATGCGCAGGTCGAGATAACCGAGCGCGCAGGCGGCGGCGACGGCGCCGATATCGGCCAGCCCCTGCGGCGGCATGGCCTCCAGCGCCCCGAGTCCACGCCGGATGGCCGCCATCTGCCGCTCCTGGAAGGCGTGCTGGCGCGGCGCCGGGGCGGCGCCTTCCTCCTGCTGCGCCCGGCTTTGCTGTCGCGCCACGGCGGCGTCGCAAAGGCCGTCCGCCAGGGCCTGCATGGTCAGGCTGGCCAGCCGCGCCGGCCCCGGCGGCGGGAACAGCGGCTGCGCATTGCCCAGCCCGTCCAGGTACTCGCAGATCACCGGGCTGTCGAAGATGGCCGCGCCCTCGGTCGTGACGAGACAGGGCACCTTGCCCAGCGGGTTGGCGGCCAGCAGCGCGCCGGGATTCTCCATCGGGCGGGTGGGGATCAGCTCGATCCGGCCCTGCAGCCCGCGCAGCAGGATGCAGGCCATGACCTTGCGGACATAAGGGCTGGTGGGGGAATGGAAAAGCTGCACGGGCCAGCGCCGCCTTAGCGGAAATTGTCCTTGGCGGTGCGGATGCGGCCCAGCTCCTCCGCGGTTTCGGCGCGCAGGAAGGGGTTGGTCAGCATTTCCTCGCCCAGCGTCACCGGCAGGGTCGGCTTGTTCGCCGCGCGCAGCGCCCGCACCGCCTCCGCCCGCGCCTGGAGGGCGGCGTTGTCCGGCTCCACCGTCACGGCAAAGCGGGCATTGCTTTCGGTGTATTCATGGCCGCAGCAGACCAGCGTCTCGGGCGGCAGGGGCTTCAGCAGGGACAGGGCGCGGAACATGTCGGCCGCCGTGCCTTCCAGCAGCCGGCCGCAGCCGAGCGAGAACAGCGTGTCGCCGCAAAGCAGCACATGGCCTTCTGGGAAATGAAAGGCGATGTGGCCGATGGTGTGGCCGGGGCTGTCGATCACCGCGCCCTCGGTTTCGCCCACCCGCACCGAGTCGCCCGGCGCCACCGCCTGGTCCAGCTTCGGCAGGCGGTGGGCATCGGCCCTGGCGCCGATCACCTTCGCGCCGTAGCGGGCGCGCACCTCCTCCACGCCGGCGATGTGGTCGTCATGGTGGTGGGTCAGCAGGATCAGGTCGCAACGGCCGCCGGCGGCGTCCAGCGCCGCGATGGCCGGCGCGGCCTCGCCAGGATCGCAGATGGCGACCGTGCCGGTGGCCTGGTCGCGCAGCAGCCAGGCGTAATTGTCGGACAGGCAGGGAACGGCCTGGACAGTGACGGGCATGGCATATCTCCTTTTGGCGTGTTGGCCGGCGCGGCGGGGCTGTGCGCCCCGTGGGATCTCGGCCTATATCCAGTCTATGAACTTAGAGGTCCACGGCCACCGGGATTTCTATGCCTCCGCCACCGGGCTGGTGGCGGCCCGCATCCTGCGCGAGCGGCTGCGGCGCTTCTGGCCCAGGCTGGAGCGGCGGGAAATCCTCGGCCTCGGCCATGCCGCCCCCTATCTGCGGCTGTGGCGGGAGGAGGCGGCGCGCATCCTTTGCGCCAGCCTGCCGGAAACCGACACCGTGCCCTGGCCGCCGGACGGCCCCGGCCTGTGCGCCCGGGTCGAGGACGACATCCTGCCTTTTCCAGACCTGTCCTTCGACAACGTGCTGCTGGTGCATGGGCTGGAGCATACCGAGAATGCCCGCCGCATGCTGCGCGAGGTTTGGCGGGTGCTGAAGGATGACGGTTCCCTGCTGATCGTGGCGCCGAATCGGCGTGGCCTGTGGGCGCATGTGGAGAACAACCCCTTCGGCCAGGGGCGCCCTTATTCGCCGGGGCAGCTGGCCCGGCTGCTGAAGCGCAACCTTTTCTCCGTTTCCCGGCGCGACAAGGCGCTGTTCCTGCCACCCTTCCGGTCCCGCCTGATGCTGCGCGGGGCCGGCGCGTGGGAAACCGTGGGGCGCGCGGTGATGCCGCGCTTCGCCGGGGTGGTGATGGTGGAGGCGCGCAAGGAACTCTACGGCGTCATGCCCAAGGCGGCGCAGAAAGTGCCGGGGCGGCGGGTCAAGGTGGTGGAAGGCGCCTGGGCCGCACGCGGAGATGATTTGCCCGCCGCCGCCCGCCATCGGCCATGATCCCGCTCGCACGCCTGTGAAGGCCGAGCCAGGCCGGGTCCATGGGCGCGAACGGGAGGAACCCAATGAATGAACGCATCGTCCTGCCTGACGCCCCGCATCCGGAAGGCGGCGCGCCACCCCCGCGTGGCGCGGGCGCCCCGCGCCAGCTGGCCCCGCTCCAGCCGGCCCGGCGCAGCCTGCTTGGCGGCGCCATCGGGGCGGCGGCGCTGATGCCGGCGCTGATCACCGGGGCCCGTGCTCAGGGGCAGGGCGGCCGCGCCATGGCCCCGGAAGGGCGGGATTACGGCCCGAACGCGCCGGTCAGCCGCTATCCTGACCCCGACATCGTGGCGATCGACCCGAAGCGCTTCACCGCCAGGATCGGCAACACCCGCATCCGCCGGCTGCACACCGGCATGGGCTGGGCGGAGGGGCCGGCCTGGCACGCCGCCGGGCGCTTCCTGATCTGGTCCGACATTCCCGCCAACGAGATCCTGCGCCTGACGGAGGAGGACGAGCATGTGTCCCGCCGCTTCCGCAGCCCGTCCGGCTTCACCAATGGCAACACCTTCGACCGCGAAGGGCGGCAGGTGTCGATGCGCCACTTGAACCGCGACGTCGTCCGCTACGAGCCGGACGGCACGGTGACGGTGCTGGCCGCGCGGGGGCCGGATGGCGAGTTCAACGCGCCGAATGACGGCGTGGTGCATCCGGAGGACGGTTCCATCTGGTTCACCGATCCCGGCTATGGCTCGCTCGTGGCCTATGAGGGGACCCGCGCCGACAATGGCAGCCCGCGCCCCTACATCAAGGAAGCGGTGTACCGCATCGACGGGCAAAGCGGCGCGGTGACCAAGGTGACCGACCAGCCCTTCAAGCCGAACGGCCTGTGCTTCAGCCCCGATTACCGCATCTGCTACGTCGCCGACACCGGCAGCAGCCACTACCCCGAGGCCAAGAACATCATCTGGGCCTTCGACGTGGACGGCGCCACGCTGCGCAACCCGCGGACCTTCGCGAGCATGGAGATGGACGGCAAAAGCGGCCTGGGCGACGGCATGCGCTGCGACATGGCGGGCAATCTGTGGGTTGGCGGCGGCTGGGTGGGGGATGGCTATGACGGGGTGCATGTCTTCGCCCCCGACGGGCAGCGCATCGGGCTGATCCGGCTGCCGGAGATCTGCGCCAATATCTGCTTCGGGGGCGTGCGGCGGAACCAGCTTTTCATGTGCGCCAGCCAGTCGCTTTATGTGGTGCCGGTGGAGGCACAGGGGGCGCATTTCTGTTGAGAGAGAGTGGGGGAGTGGGCGGGCGGATCTCTACCGCACGCCACTTTCCGCCATCTGCATCGTGGCGGAGACGACGAAATCCCGCACTTGCGGCTGAAAGGACAGGCGCAGGCCATCCGGGCCTTGCTCGACCTGCATGTCGGTGGCGGCATCGGCCGGATAGCTTCGCCAGCGGATCTCGCCCGGCTGGTCAGCCAGCTCCACCCGCACCTGCTGGCGGCGCGTGGGATCGGCACCCACGGCGGCCATGGCCATGACGAAGCGGCCATCCTTCCCCAGGAAACCGCACAGCGCCATGCCATCCGGCGCGCCGCCGCGCGGCGCCAGGACTCTGGCATCACGCGGGATGAAGGGCATGAAGGTGGCCAGCGCCGTGGCCGCCGGCTTCGGACGCCCCGCTGGATCGAGGGCGCCGAGCCGCTTGCCCCATTGCTGGTCCTGCGCCTCCCACAACACCAGGGCGGCCGCGCCATCGGTGATCAGCGCCAGGCTCTGCTGGGCGATGTTCAGGCCGTAGCGCAGATCCTCATCCGCGCTAAGGCCGCTGCAGCGGCTCCGCACCGTGGTGCGCGGGCCGCAGGCAAAGGGCGGCTCATTCCAGCGGTCACCATCCGCGTTGTATTCCGTGATGAAGAGTGGCTTGGGCACGGCGGCGATCGCATCCCGCCATTCGCGGTCGAGACGCGCCACGGGCGGCGCGTCATCGATGCGGTTGTCCCAGACATGCGTCGACCAGCCGGCAAGGGCATCGGTGGCCGGCGCGCCGGGCCGCCGCAGCGCCCTGACATAGTCGCGGGCCGCGCGCAGCGAGCCATTGCCGGGGCCAAGCAGGCCGATCTGCCGCAATCCGGCGGCATCCATCTGGGCGCGGAGGCTGCGGATGAAGGTGGCATAGGCCTCGGCGCCGATTTGGGTAGACCATGTGCCTTCAGGCTCGTTGGGGGCCTCAACATAGGCGGGCAGGCAGGCGGGGGAGATCCGTTCGATCTCCAGCAACTGGGCGGTGGTCAGCCGCGCATAATCCTCTACCCTCCCGGCCGGCAGGATCCTGGCGCGGCCTGCCTTGCCGACACGGTCAGCCCGCAAGCTTTCCGGCGCATCCCAGACAATGGCGATTGTTTCGATGCCCAGCCGCGCGAGGAGCGGCATGCTGTTGAGCAGCCTTTCGCGCTGACTGGGAGCAGCGGGGGATGCGCGGACTGTGGGAGGGCCCGCCTGATCCCGGCCTTCATAGGCGGCGCGCAGAATAAGGCGC
Organism: Teichococcus oryzae; assembly: GCF_008386565.1. GTDB lineage: Bacteria > Pseudomonadota > Alphaproteobacteria > Acetobacterales > Acetobacteraceae > Pseudoroseomonas > Pseudoroseomonas oryzae. Next base: position 404,163 of record NZ_VUKA01000001.1, read on the forward strand.
ATGGCCTCCAGGCTGTCACCCGGCCTGATGGCGGCATCGGGGACGGGGGCGGTGATGCTCATTCGCACGAAGCGGGCCTGCATGCGCTCCAGGAAGGCCTGCATCGGCAAGCCCGGACGCAGCGCCGGCAGCCAGACTTGGTAGCCATGGCCCTGGAAGACCTGGCGGCGCTCCGACAGTACCATCTCGGATGCCGCCGCGCCCCCGGAGCCTGCCGCCGCCATCGCCTTGCCGGCCGGCGGCGGGCAGATCAGGGCCGCGGCAAGCCCTGGAAGGCCACGGCGCCTGAGCAATGCGCCGGAACTCACCCCGCCTCAACGCACATCGCGACACCCATCCCGCCGCCGATGCACAGCGTGGCCAGCCCCTTCTTCGCGCCGCGCGCCTTCATCCCGTAGAGCAGGGAGGTCAGCACCCGCGCGCCGGACGCGCCGATCGGATGGCCGAGGGCGATGGCGCCGCCGCTGACATTCACCTTCTCCAGGTCCCAGCCCATGTCCTTGTTCACCGCGCAGGCCTGGGCGGCGAAGGCCTCGTTGGCCTCGATCAGGTCCAGGTCCTGGACGTTCCAGCCGGCTTTCTGCAACGCCTTGCGGCTGGCCGGGATCGGGCCCGTGCCCATGATGGCGGGATCGACGCCAGCCGTGGCCCAGGAGGCGATGCGGGCCAGCGGGGTGATGCCGCGCTTCGCCGCCTCGGCTGCCGACATCACCACCAGCGCCGCCGCGCCGTCATTGATGCCGGACGCATTGCCGGCGGTCACCGTGCCGTCCTTGGCGAAGGCCGGGCGCAGCTTGGCCAGGATTTCCCGCGTGGTTTCCGGCTTCGGGTATTCGTCCATCTCCACCACCGTGTCGCCCTTGCGGCCCTTCACGGTGACCGGCGCGATCTCGGCCTTGAACTGGCCGTTGCGCATCGCCTCGCCCGCCTTCTGCTGGGAGCGGAAAGCGTATTCGTCCTGCTCGTCGCGGCCGATCTGGAATTTCTGCGCCACGTTCTCGGCGGTGTTGCCCATGTGATAGCCGTTGAAGGCATCCCACAACCCGTCGCGGATCATGGTGTCGATCATCTGGAAATCGCCCATCTTCACGCCGCCGCGCAGATTGGCGCAGTGCGGCGCCTGGGACATGCTTTCCTGCCCGCCCGCGAGAACAATGGAGGCGTCGCCCGTCGCCACCTGCTGCGCCGCCAGCGCGACCGCCCGCAGGCCGGAGCCGCAAAGCTGGTTGATGCCGAAGGCGGTGCGCTCCACCGGGATGCCGGCGGCGACGGAAGCCTGGCGGGCCGGGTTCTGGCCGGCGCCGGCCGTCAGGATCTGGCCAAGGATCACCTCGTCCACTTCCTCCGGGGAAACCCCGGCGCGGCTGAGGGCCGCCTCGATGGCGGCGCGGCCCAGCGCATGGGCCGGAAGCGACGCGAAGACGCCATTGAAGGCACCGACGGGCGTGCGCGCGGCAGAGGCGATGACGATGTCGCTCATGGGCTGGAACTCTCCTCGGGATGGTCGGGCCGGTGCACCGGCCACGTTCTCGCGGGGTTAATGTGCGTCCGCACCCCCCCTCGCGGCAAGGGCGGGGTGCGAGACGGGGCGGGACGGGTACGGGTGGGTTGTGCGCGCTCCGTTCCGCGCTAAGTTGGCCGTCAATCCTGGGGTGCCCGCGCGGCGGGCTGAGACGGCGCCATGCCGAACCCATCGAACCTGATCCGGGTCATGCCGGCGGAGGAAGGAGCAAGGCGCCCATCATCGTGGGCGCATTCCCTTGTTCCGGCGGCATGAACCCCCCGAGCCGGAGGGGCCGCCACCATGGACTTCCCATCTGCGGACTTCCCACCTACTGCCGCCACCCCGCGCGTGCTGGTGATCGGCGCGGGCGTGACCGGGCTGGTGGCCGCCACGGTGCTGGCCGAGCGGGGTGCCAGGGTTTCGGTGATCCACCGGCCGGACCCCGCCGGTCGCGCTTCTCATTTCGCCGGCGGCATGCTGGCCCCCTGGTGCGAGGCGGCCGATGCCTCGCCGGCGGTGGCGGCGGAAGGGGAGGCGTCCATCCCCTGGTGGCAGGCCCGCTTCGCCGGCACCCACCGCGCCGGCAGCCTGGTGCTGGCTTCCCCGCGGGACCAGGGGGAGCTGGACCGCTTCGCCCGCCGCACCGCCCGGCACCAGGCCCTGGATGCCGCTGCCGTGGCGGCGCTGGAGCCCGACCTCGCCGGGCGCTTTCCGCGCGGCCTGTTCTTTCCGGAGGAAGCGCATCTCGATCCCCGCGCCGCCCTCGCGGCGCTGGCGGACCGGCTGGCCGCGCGTAGCGCCACCATCGGGGAAGGGGAGGCCGAAAGCTTTCCCGATGATGGCTTCGACCATGTGCTGGATTGCCGCGGCCACGCGGCGGCGCCGGACTGGCCGGCCCTGCGCGGCGTGCGGGGGGAGATGCTGCTGCTGCGCTGCCCCGAGGTGACGCTGGCCCGCCCGGTGCGGCTGCTGCATCCGCGCATCCCGCTCTACATCGTGCCGCGCGGCGGGGGCATCTTCATGGTGGGCGCCACCATGGTGGAAAGCGCCGACCGCCGCCCCGTCACCGCGCGCGCCGCCATGGAATTGCTGAACGCCGCCTATGCCCTGCACCCGGCCTTCGCCGAGGCGGAGATCCTGGAGATGGGCAGCAACATCCGCCCCGCCTTGCCGGACAACCTGCCGGATCTGCGGCGGGAAGGGCGCGTGCTGCGCCTGAATGGCATGTACCGGCATGGCTTCCTGCTGGCGCCCGCCCTGGCCGAGCGTGCCGCTGCCCTGCTGCTGGGCCGTTCCGCCACCATGGCCAGCCTCCCCGCGGCCAGCCCCAAGAAAGGAGAAGCATGACCATCATCGTCAACGGCAAGCCGCGCGAGGTGAAGGCCGCGACCCTGGACGCGGTGCTGGCCGAGCTGGGCTATAACGGTGCGCATGTCGCCACCGCCCATCGCGGCGAATTCGTTCCCGCCGCCGCCCGTGCCGCCTGCCGGCTGGAGGAAGGCGACCGGGTGGAAATCCTGTCGCCGATCGGAGGAGGCTGAGCCGATGCTGGTTTATGGCACCGAACTGCGCTCCCGCCTGTTGCTGGGCACCGCGCAATATCCATCCCCCGCCGTGCTGGCCGAGGCGGTGCGCGCCTCGGGCGCCGAGGTGGTGACGGTTTCGCTCCGCCGTGAAGGGGTGGCCGGCGGCGGGCAGGGCTTCTGGCAATTGGTGCGGGATCTGGGGGTGCGGGTGCTGCCCAACACCGCCGGCTGCCACACGGTGAAGGAAGCCGTGACCACCGCCCGGATGGCGCGGGAGGTGTTCAGCACCCCCTGGATCAAGCTGGAGGTGATCGGCGAGGACGACACGCTGCAACCGGATGTCTTCGGCCTGGTGGAAGCGGCGCGCATCCTGTCCGCCGAGGGCTTCCAGGTGTTCCCCTACACCACGGACGACCTTGTGGTGGCCGGGCGGCTGCTGGATGCGGGCTGCCAGGTGCTGATGCCCTGGGGCGCCCCCATCGGCTCCGGCCGGGGCATCAACAATCCCTACGCGCTGCGATCCCTCAGGGCGCATTTTCCCAACGTGCCGCTGGTGGTGGATGCCGGGATCGGCCTGCCTTCCCATGCCGCGCAGGCCATGGAGCTGGGCTATGACGCGGTGCTGCTGAACACGGCGGTGGCCAGGGCCGGCGACCCGGTGCGCATGGCGCGCGCCATGGCGCGGGCGGTGGAGGCGGGGCGCCTCGCCTTCGAGGCCGATCCGATGGAGGCGCGCGACATGGCCGCGCCGTCCAGCCCGGTGATCGGCATGCCGGTGTTCGGCGCATGACGCTGCCTTCCCGCTTTTATCCGGTGGTGCCGGATGCCGCCTGGGTGCGCCGCGTGGCGCTGGCCGGCGCCCGCTTCGTGCAGTTGCGGCTGAAGGATGCCACCGAGGACGAGATCCGCCGCCAGGCCGCCGAGGCCGATGCCGCATGCCGCGCCGAGGGCGCCACGCTGGTGCTGAACGACCATTGGCGGGTGGCCATCGAGCTGCGGCTGGACTGGCTGCATCTGGGGCAGGAGGACCTGCTGGAAGCCGACCTGCCGGCGATCCGCGCCGCCGGGCTGCGCCTCGGCGTCAGCACCCATTCGCATGAGGAACTGGAGGCGGCCCTGGCGGCGCGGCCGGATTACGTGGCGCTCGGCCCGGTCTACCCGACCACCCTGAAGAAGATGCCCTGGGCGCCGCAGGGGCTGGAACGGCTCGGCGAATGGAAGCGGCGGATCGGTGCACTGCCGCTGGTGGCGATCGGCGGCATCAGCCTGGAACGGGCGGCGGGGTGCCTGGCCGCCGGGGCCGATGCGGTGGCGGTGGTGTCGGATGTGGTGAACCACCCTGCACCGGAGCAGCGCGTGGCGGAATGGCGCGCGCTGGATGGCGCCGCGCCGGGCTGAGGCGCCGCGCCTTACCTGCCCAGCCGCTGGAGCCACGCATCCAGCGGCTGCCACAAGGCCGCCTCGGCCCGGCTGCCGGCGGCCATGCCGATATGCCCGGCCGCCACCATCTCCTGATGGGCATCCGGCAGCGCCCGCGCCAGCGCCAGGGCCGAAGCGGGCGGCACGATCCGGTCACCGCGCGGAATGGCGGCGAAGGCGGGAATGCGGAGGGCGGCGGGCTCCACCACCCCGCCGGCCACGCGCCACCGGCCCTGGCCGGGATCGTTGCGGCCATACCACCCGGCCAGCACTTCCCGCGCCACCGGGGCGGCCAATGGCACGCCGTCATTCAGCCAGTCCTCCAGCGCCACGAACAGCCGGGCCCGTGGCGAGTCCTGCGGCAGCGCGGCAAAGGCGCGGAACTTGGCCGCCAGCGCCCAGGGGTCGATCCCCGCGAACAGCGACTGGATGAGATCCACGGACAAGGCGCCGGTTGCTTCCAGCCCTGGTTCCAGCCCCGGCAGCAGCGCGGCCAGGGCGGCGGCGCGCGACGCGGCGTCCACCCCGCCGGCATGGAAGTCCCAGGGCGTGGCCAGCAGGGCAAGGCCCTGTAGCCGCTCCGGCCGGCGCAGGGCCGTGGCCAGCGCCAGCAGCCCGCCCATGCAATAGCCCAGCAGCGCCACCCTGCCGGCCGGCATGGCGCCCAGGGCGCGTTCCAGTCGCCCGGCGATGTAGTCCGTCAGGGTGAAGCCGCGTTCCACCTCCTCCGGCCAGCCCCAGTCCAGCAGCAGCACGCGGTGGCCGCGCCCCGCCAGCCAGCGCAGCATGGAATGGCCCGGCAGCAGGTCCAGCACATGGGCGCGGTTGACCAGGGACGGCACCACCAGCAGGGGCGAGCCATCCCCTCCGTAATCCAGGAGGCGGGAGCCGCCTTCCCGCCAGATCGCCGGCGGCTCCGGCATGTCCCGCGCGAAGGGGTGGCGGCGATAGGCTGCGATGCCGGCGATCAAGGCGCGATCCTGCCGCGCCAATTGCCGCATCACCGCCGCCTGCAAGGCTTCAGGCGGGTGGCCGGCGGCGGCGAGGGCGCTGGCGATCCGGTGGATTTCCCGCTGGCCGGCCGGAGACACCGGCCATGGGAGGTTCGGTCCCCACTTGTCCTGTTCCGGCGTTCTGGGCCAGCCGCTGTTCCAGCTCATCGATGCGGCGGAGCAGGGCGGCATGCCGCTCGGCGGCCGGATCGCCCGCAGCGCCAGCATCGCCCCCACCGCGCGCATCAGCGCCAGTTGCAGGTGCAGCGGCAGCGGCCGTGGGCCGCGACGGCGCAGCGGTGCCGTCACCCGTCCGCTCCGGACCGGAAGCCGCCATCGGGAAGCCGGCAAAAGGGAAGCCCGCGGATGCCATGCCGGGCGGCATGGCGCCGGGTGTGGGGAATCCCGTGCCGGGGAAGCCGGCGGTTAAGCCGCCCGGGAAACCACCAGGGAAACCGCCCGGAAAGCCATTCGGGAAGCCGCGTGGTGGCGGCATGCTCAGGACCCGCATCCAGGCCGCCGCCAGGGCCGCCCAGCTGGCCCAGGCTTCCGCCCATTCGCGGTCCGCCGCCAGTGCCGAGATCTCGCTCTGCCACAATGCGATCCAATCCTCCGCCAGGCCTTCCAGGATGTCCGATCCCGGCTGGCCAGCGCCTTGCTCCGGTGGTTCCTCGGGCCGTGCCATGTGCCTTTCGCTGCCACCTCCGGTTCCTGCGGCCGGAACATAGCGCGGTGCCCCGGCGGGGAAAGGGCGCGCATCGCGGGATGCACCAAAGCGGTGCTGCGACTGCGTGATCACGTTCGCGCTGCGCCTGCGTCATGGTAGCGTCGGAAACCAGCGAAACGGCTGGCGGATCTCGCAGTCAGGGAGGGGCGAATGTCTGAAGCGGTACAACAACCGTCCGAAATGTCGACGAAACCCACGGTTGTCATCAAGAAATACGCCAACCGCCGGCTCTATAACACCGAGGCATCTTCTTACGTGACGCTGGATGATCTGGCGCGAATGGTGCGCGAAGGCCGCGATTTTGCCGTGTATGATGCAAAGTCCGGAGAGGATATCACCCGAAGCGTTCTGACGCAGATCATTGTCGAGGAAGAATCCAAGGGACGCAGCATGCTTCCCACCTCCTTCCTGCGGCAGCTCATCGGCCTTTATGGCGACAGCCTCCAATCGCTGGTCCCCCGCTATTTGGAGATGACCATGGGGAGCTTTGCGCGTCAGCAGGAACAAATGCGCGTATCGGTTGAACAATCAATGGGTGGGTTCAATCCCATGACTAGCCTGGAAGAACTGGGCAAGCAAAACATCGCCATGATGGAACGCGCCATGTCGCTGTTCTCACCCTTTACGCGCCGTGAACAATCGGCCACCAGTGGCGAAAGTGAGGAAGTTGCAGCGCTAAAGGCAGAAATTCGCCTTTTGCGCGAACAACTCAGCAAGAAAAATTAATTAAACTAAAAGAGTTGTGACCTCACGCAACTATTAAGTGATCACGGGCTTTTTAGATCGAGGGTAACGAAATACGATAAACAAGCAGCCTCAGGCTCGTATTTTAGGTTCTGTTCAATTTTTCAGCCTGACAGGTAGAGCATGGCCGACACCGATGCGGGCAGCATCACCCCTGGTGATGAACCCGAGGAAACTTCGACGCAGCGCGCCCGTCTCGCCGACAAGCATGTCGGCGCGCGGATCCGCGAAAGACGGCTGATGCTGGGATTGTCCCAGCAGCAGCTAGCCAGCATGATCGGCGTGACCTATCAGCAGGCCCACAAGTACGAGCGCGGCCTCAACCGCATCTCGGCCGGGCGCCTGTTCGAGATCGCGACCGTGCTGGCGGTTCCCGTATCCTGGTTCTTCGAGGGCCTGCAGGAGGATGGCGAAAGCCAGCCGCTTGGCATGCGCCAGCGCATGTGCCTGGAGCTGGCGCGCAACTTCGCCCAGATCACCAACGAGAAGCACCAGGAAGCACTGAGCCAGATGGCCAGGGCGCTGGCCGCCCAGTCGCAGGGCCGGCCGGTGGATTGATCGCCGCGCGGCGAACCGCCGCACGGAAACCTGTCTGCGGGGCCTCGGGCCCGGCAACAAATCATGGCGTGGCCGAGGCCACGCGACGGAGCCGCCGGAAACCGGCGGTGAGAGGCGGTGGATGTCGGTCAAAGCCGAGCCCCGCTGCCCTCCACGCATGACCCGGGCTGTTTCCGGTTGCCCATTGACGAGACGCTCCTGACCGCGCCGCAAAAACGCGGATCGGCATCCCTGACCCCTGCGCGGGGACAGGGCTCCGCCAGGAGGCCCGTCCCCGTCTCCCGATCAGGCAGGGTCGCAGGCGGTCACCGGCGGGCTGGCCGCCTCGATCAGCGCGCCGGCCGCCAGCAGCACATCTTCCCGGAACCGCCCGGCCACCAGCTGCACCCCGACCGGCGCCGCGCCATGCGGGCCTTCCACTTGCCCGGTGGCGAGGGTGAGTGCGGGAACGCCCATCAGCGGCAGCGCGATCTGCGGCAACTGCGCTTCCACCACCCGCTCAAAGGCTTCCGGGGAACTGACATCGAGCATGTCCGGGAAAGGCAGTTCGCCACAGGGCGGCAGCAGCAGCAGGGGATAATCCCGCAGGAACAGCTGCCATTGCCGGACCAGGCCGGCACGCGCCTGCAAGGCATCATGGAAGCCGTCCAGGTCGCACGGGCCGGCCAGCCTTTCCATCTGCGCATAGATGAAGCTGGCATCGGGGTCGCCCTCGCGCGCGACGGCCGCGGCGCCGTTGCGGCGGAACTCCGCCATCCAGAGATGCGCCTGCAACCGGGCCGGCTCGCGCAGCGGCGGGCAGGGCGTCTCGACAATGCTCCAGCCCGCTTCCTGCAACGCCAGCGCGGCCTGACGCAGCGCGCGCTCAAGGGCCGGATCGGTGTTCAGGCCTTCCGGCCTGACGCAAAGCGCGGCGCGCTTCGGCAGGGCGGGGCCCTCCAGTGGCGCCGGCACCCACCACGGATCATGCGCGTCCTCCGCGCTCATGGCCTGCAGGGCGAGCCGGAGGTCTGCCACCGAGCGCGCCAGCGGGCCGGACACCGCCATGATCTGGGCGCCGATGGCCCGCTCCGGCCCCGAGGCGTTCCAGGCGGGAATGCGGCCCAGCGAGGGGCGCAGGCCATGCACGCCGCAGACATAGGCCGGAAAGCGAATCGAGCCAGCGATGTCGGTGCCATGGGCGATGGCACCGATGCCGGCCGCCACCGCCGCGCCCGCCCCGCCGGAGGAGCCGCCCGGGGTGAGCGCCGGGTTGCGCGGGTTGCGGGTGGCGCCATGCAGGCTGTTGCGGGTGAACCAGCGCAGCGAGAAGGCGGGCGTGTTGGTGCGGCCGATGATCACCGCGCCGGCCTTGCGCAGATTGGCCACCACGGGATTGTCGGTGGCGGCGATGAGGTCGCGCTGGATGCGCAAGCCATTGGTGGTGGCATGCCCCTTCTGGTCCATGTTCACCTTGACCGTCACAGGCACGCCGGCCAGCGGGCCCGGGGTGGCGCCGCGGGCCAGGGCAGCATCCACGGCGTCGGCGGCGGCGAGCGCCTCCTCCGGCATGGCCGCGACCACGGCATTGATGGCAGGGTTGACGGCGGCCTGGCGGGCCAGGGCGGATTCGGTGGCCTGCCGCGCCGTGATGGTTCGCGCGGCGATGCGGGACGCGATTTCGGTGGCGCTCAGGCGCCAAAGGTCATTGGTCATTCCGGAACTCCCTGCGGTGTCGCCCGCCGAGTGTCGGGGCAGGGCGTGCCGCCGCCAAGCGGCGTTTTTCCGCGGCGGTGGCCGGTTCCGGCATGGCGTGGCATTCCCGGACCGGGTGGCGCCGGAACGGCGACTCACCGGGATGTGGCAGGAGACATGCATGATCCATCGCGTCGCCCGGCGGGCCTCGGGGATGCTCCTCCCTTTCCTGGAAGGGCCGCGGGGGATGGCGGTCATGCTGGGCCTGGCGCTGCTTGTTCTCGCCGGCTGCGGCCTGCCGCCGCCGGAAGGGCGGCCGCCCAGCGTGGCGCTGGCGCAGGAGGACGCCCGGAACACGCCGCTCGGTCAGGCGGTGGCCGGGCTGTCGGCGCGGCATCCCGGCCTGACCGGCATCCACGCTCTGGCAGAGGCGCGCGATGCCTTCGCGGCCCGCGTCCTGCTGGCCCGCGCCGCGCGGAAGACGCTGGATGTGCAGTATTACATCTGGCATGGCGACCTGACGGGAACGCTGCTGCTCGACGAGTTGCGCGCCGCGGCCGAGCGCGGGGTGCGGGTGCGCCTGCTGCTCGACGACAACGGCACCTCCGGCCTGGATGCGCGGCTGGCGGCGCTGCATGCCCATCCGGGCATCGAGGTGCGCCTGTTCAATCCCTTCGCCGTCCGTCATCCGAAGTGGATCGGCTTCCTGACCGATTTTTCCCGCGCCAACCGGCGCATGCACAACAAGTCCTTCACCGCCGACAGCCAGGCCACCATCGTTGGCGGCCGCAATGTGGGGGATGAATATTTCGGCGCGGCCGAGGGCGCGCTGTTCGCCGACCTGGACGTGCTGGCCATCGGTGCCGTGGTGCCGGAGGTGGCGGCGGATTTCGACCGCTACTGGGCCAGCCTTTCCTCCTATCCCGTGGACCTCATCCTGCCGCCTCCGGACCGCGAACAACTGCCGGCCCTGCGCGCCGCGGCCGAGGAAGTGACGCAATCGCCGGCGGCCCTCCGCTATGTCGGGGCGATCCGGGACCTGCCATCCATCCGGCAATTGCTGGATGGCGAGCTGGCGCTGGAATGGGCGCCGGTGCGCATGGTCAGCGACGATCCGGCGAAGGGGTTGGGGCGGGCGGCGCCGGAAGGGTTGCTGACCAGCCAGCTCGCCGAGATCCTCGACACGCCGGAGCGCGAGCTGGAGCTGGTTTCGCCTTACTTCGTGCCCGCCGAGGCCGGCACCGCATTCTTCGCGGGGCTGGCCAGAAGCGGCGTCCGGGTGCGCGTCCTGACCAATTCCCTGGCTTCCACCGACGTGACGGCGGTGCATGCGGGCTATGCCCGGCGGCGGGAGGATCTGCTGGCCGCCGGGGTCGTGCTGTATGAGCTGCGCCGCCTCGGCCCCGGCGCGGGAGAGCGCAATGACAGCGCCGGGCCCTTCGGCAGCTCCGGCTCCAGCCTGCATGCCAAGACCTTTGCGGTGGACCGGCGGCGGGTTTTCGTGGGGTCGTTCAACTTCGATCCGCGCTCGGCCAACCTGAACACGGAGCTGGGCTTCGTGATCGAAAGCCCGGTTCTGGCGGATGCCATCCGGCGGGCTTTCGACCAGGCGATACCGGCCACGTCCTACAAGGCCGGCTTGACGGCCGACGGCCGGTTGTTCTGGACGGAAAACCTCGATGGAAGCGTGGTCCGGCACGAGACCGAGCCACAGGCCAGCCTGCTGCAACGCCTGCTGGTGTCGGTGCTGATGCGCCTGCCCATCGAATGGATGCTGTGAGCGCCCTCAGGCGGGGCCGGCCAGCTCGCGCAGCGCTTTCAGCCAGTCGGGATGGTCCCAGGCGGCGGCGCCTTCCAGCCGTGCCACCTCCTGCCCTTTCCGGTTGACGACGATGCTGGTGGGCAGGCCGCGCGCGCCCAGCGCCCGCCCGGCCGCGCCGCGGGGATCGAGCCAGACATCCAGCGTCCCGACCCCCGTGCGCCCGTAGAAGCCCTGCACCACCGGCGCGCCGCCCCGGTCGGAGGACAAGGCCAGCACCGCCCAGCCTTCCCCCGCCAGCGCCTGCTGCGCCCGGTCCAGCGCCGGCATCTCGGCCACGCAAGGGGCGCACCAGGTGGCCCAAAGGTTGATCAGCAGCGGCCGGCCGGCAAAATCGGCCACGCGCTTCTCCGCCCCGCCGGCATCGGTGAAGACGAAATCCGGCAGCGCGCGGGGTTCCGTCCGGCTCAGCTTGCCCAGCCCCTCGGCCTGTTCGGCGGCAATCCCTTGCCGTGCCGGAAGCAGCATGGTTAGGGTCGGCCCGGCCGCGAGCAGCGAAAGCAGGGAGCGGCGTTCCAGCAACACGAGGCAGATCCTTCCTTGTCCAGTCCTATTGGGTCCAGTCACAGTCAAAGCCAGGGCAACCAGCAATGGGGCGGGCGCTACAGCGCCGGACCCTCGGCCATCATGGAGGCCATCAATGCCTCCATCGGGTTTGACCGCAAGATGTGGCGGCAGGACATCCGGGGCAGCCTCGCCCATGCCGCCATGCTGCGCCATGTGGGGATCATCTCCGCCGATGACGAGGCCGCGATCCAGGAGGGCCTGAAGGCGATCGGCGAGGAGATCGAGGGCGGCAGCTTTCCCTTCAGCGAGGCGCTGGAGGACATCCACATGAACATCGAGGCTCGCCTGACCGAGCGGATCGGCGAGGCCGGCAAGCGGCTGCACACCGCGCGCAGCCGCAACGACCAGGTGGCCCTCGACATCCGGCTGTGGGTGCGCGACGCGATCGACGGCATCGATGGCCAGATCGCCGACCTGATGCGGGCGCTGACCGACCGTGCCGACGAGCACGCGGCGACGGTGATGCCGGGCTTCACCCATCTGCAGCCGGCGCAGCCCACCACGCTCGGCCACCACCTCCTGGCCTATGTGGAGATGCTGGGGCGGGACCGCTCGCGGCTCGGCGATTGCCGCGCGCGGATGAACGAGAGCCCGCTCGGCTCCGCGGCGCTGTGCGGCACGGGCTTCCCGATCGACCGGCACATGACGGCGGTGGCGCTGGGCTTCGACCGGCCGACCCGCAACAGCCTGGACGGCGTCGCCTCGCGCGATTTCGCGCTGGAGTTCCTGTCCGCCCTGTCGATCTGCGCCACGCATCTGTCCCGCTTCGCCGAGGAGATCGTGCTGTGGACCAACCCGTATTTCGGCTTCGTGGCGCTGAGTGACGCCTACACCACCGGCTCCTCGATCATGCCGCAGAAGCGCAACCCGGACGCGGCGGAGCTGGTGCGCGCCAAGGTCGGCCGCATCTCCGGCTCCCTGCTGGGCCTGCTCACGGTGATGAAGGGCCTGCCGCTGACCTATGGCAAGGACATGCAGGAGGACAAGGAAGGCATCTTCGACGCGGCCGAGAGCATCGCCCTGGCGCTCGCCGCCACCGCCGGCATGGTGCGCGACATGAAGCCCGACGGGGCGCGGCTGCGCGAGGCCGCCGGCGCCGGCTTCTCCACCGCCACCGACCTGGCCGACTGGCTGGTGCGGGAGTTGCGCCTGCCCTTCCGCGACGCCCATCACGTCACCGGCCGCCTGGTCGCCAAGGCCGAGGCGAGGGGCGTGGACCTGCCCGGCCTGTCGCTGGAGGAAATGCAGGAGGAGGAGCCGCGCATCCATTCCGGCGTGTTCGGCGTGCTGAGCGTCGAGGCCTCGGTGGCATCCCGCACCTCCTATGGCGGCACGGCGCCGGTGAATGTGCGCCGCATGGCGGCCGAGTGGCGGGAGCGCCTGGCATGAGGGGCGCCGGCCTGCGCGGCGCCCTGGTGCTGATGGCGGCAGCGCTGCTGCTGGCCGCCTGCGGCCGCCCCGGCCCGATCCGCCCGCCCGGCCCGCAGGAGGAGATCACCTATCCGCGGAGCTACCCGAGCCGCTGAGGCCCTTCGCGACGGCGCCCGGAGGGGTGTGAAGTCCCGCCCCGGCGCGCCAGTTCTTCCGGATTGCCGCGCAAGCGCCGGAGCGCGAAAGCCGGGCCGGGGCGGCAGGATGCGCTGTGCAAGTCCAACGGAGGACACAGCCATGCTGACCATGCCGCAACAGGATGACGCCGTGGCGGCGCCACCGGCGCTCCCCGCCACGGGAAGCGTGCCCGGCACCGCCGCCGACCCGCGCTGGCGGCGCATCCTCGCCCGCGATGCCACGGCCGACGGGCAGTTCTGGTATTCGGTGGTCACCACCGGCGTGTATTGCCGGCCCTCCTGCGCGTCCCGCCCGGCGCGGCCGGAGAATGTGCGCATCCATGACAGCCTGGCGGCGGCGCGGGCCACGGGCTGCCGCCCCTGCCGCCGCTGCCGCCCGGACGAGCCGCCCAAGGCCGCGCGCGATGCTGCCCTGGTCGCCCGCGCCTGCCGGCTGATCGAGGCGGCGGAAGAGCCGCCGGCGCTGGAAGCACTGGCCGCCGCCCTGGAGGTGAGCCCCGCGCATTTCCACCGGCTGTTCCGCGCCGCCACCGGCCTGACGCCGCGCGGCTATGCCGCGGCGCACCGCGCCCGACGGCTCCGCGACACCCTGGCCGGGAGCCGCAGCGTCACCGAGGCGATCTTCAGCGCCGGCTTCAGTTCCAGCGGCCGCTTCTACGAGGCGGCGGATGGGCTGCTCGGCATGACGCCCGGTGCCTGGCGGGCCGGCGGGGCGGGGCAGGAGATCCGCTTCGCCCTGGGCGAATGCTCGCTCGGCGCCATCCTGGTGGCGGCGACCGAGCGCGGCCTGTGCGCCATCCTGCTGGGCGACGAGCCCGAGGCCCTGTTGCGGGACCTGCAGGACCGCTTCCCGCGTGCCCGGCTGGTGGGCGGCGATGCCGGGTTCGAGGCGCTGGTGGCGCAGGTGGTGGGCTTCGTGGAAGCGCCGCGCCTGGGCCTCGACCTGCCGCTCGACATCCGTGGCACCGCCTTCCAGCAGCGCGTCTGGCAGGCGCTGCGGGCCGTGCCGGCCGGCGAGACGGTCAGCTACACGGACATCGCCCGCCGCATCGGCATGCCCGCGGCGGTGCGGGCGGTGGCCGGCGCCTGTGCCGCCAACCCGCTCGCCGTCGCCATTCCGTGCCACCGGGTGCTGCGCCAGGACGGGGCGCTGTCGGGCTATCGCTGGGGCATCGCGCGCAAGCGCGCGCTGCTGGCGCAGGAGCGCGACACAGGGGAGGGGCGCCTAGAGCGGATCCCGATCGGGCAGGATCGCCTGATCGGGTGAAGATGCCCGGCAGAACAAGGAGCCAGAGCATTTGACGTGAGCCAGTGCGAACGGAAAATGTCCTAGCGGGCTTCCATCTCCTCCCGCACCTGCCCATAGGCCAGCAGCGCGAACAGCGCCGAGCCGCCGATGACATTGCCCACCAGGAAGGGCAGCAGGAAACCGAACAGCGCCGGGCCGGCCGCGACCTCGCCCCGGTACAGCAGCAGGAACACCTCAACCGCGCCGGACACCACGTGCGGCAGCTCGAACAGCGCGATCAGATAGGCGACCAGCGCGATCACCCAGATCCGCGCCGCCTCGGCCAGGGGCAGCAGCCAGACCAGCAGCGCCATCATCCAGCCGGACAGGATGGCGCGGCCGAAGGCCTGGCCCGGCGTCAGCTCGGCCATGTGGCGCGACACCGCCAGCGCGCCTTCGGTGACAAAGGGCGGCAGCAGGTCCGGAATGGCCAGCATGCCGGCGAACAGGGCCGTGCCCAGCATGTTGGCCGCCAGCACCACGCCCCAGTTGCGCATCAGCGCGCGGAAGCCGCCGCGCGTCGGCTTTGCCAGCACCGGCAGCACGGCGGTCAGCGTCACCTCGGTGAACAATTGCTGCCGCGCCAGGATGACGATCAGGAAGCCCACCGTGTAGCCGGTGCTTTCCACCAGAGGCCGCCAGGGGACATCCGGCAGCAGGCTGTGCAACGCGCCCTCGCTGGCGATGGACAGGCCGATCGAGAGGCCTGCGGCAACGCCGGACCACCACAGGCTCAGCCCGGCCCGCGCCAGTTCCTCGGCGCCTTCCCGCCGGACCACCTCATAGATGGCCAGGGGGCGGAGATGGGCGTGCTGCTCCACCTCCTCGCGTTCTTCCGGCGTCAGCGGCCCCGAGGCATCCGGGTCGGGCACCTCGGCGGAAGCAGATTCGATGGTGGAATGGCGGCTCATGCTGCGGCAAGCGCGGGCCTGGCTGCGGGTTTCAGCCATTGAACGGAAAACGTCCCGCCGCCTCCCACGGCCCGCCGCGGTAATGCCAGAGCAGCAGCGCCTCGCCCCGCGCCTTCCAGGGCATGAAGCCGGGGGCGAGCCGGTCGAAAAGGCCCCGGGCGGCCTCGGGCGCCACCTTGTTCTGGATGGTGACATGGGGCCGGAAGCCCTGCCGGTCCTGCGGCGTCAGCCAGGCGGCCCAGGTTGCGGCCAGGCTCCGGCGCAGCGCGAGCAGCGCCGGGCTTTCGGCGTCCAGCGCGACTCCCCGGCCCAGGAAGCGCGGCTTGACGAAGCGCAGCCGCGGCGCCGGCGTGGCGGCTGCGCAAGCGGCCAGATGGGCGGAGATGGCCACGGCCGAGGCGCCAGGGAGGGCATGGAACAGTGTCAGATGCGCGGGGATCAGGTTGCGCTCGGGCGGGAAATGCGTCTGGCGCAGGGCGTCCAGCCGGGCGAAGCTTTCCTGGTCGAAACCCAGGCTCAGGATCAATGGCGCGTCCATGCCACCGATATGGGCGGAATGCCGGCAACCGCCATTCCGCCCATGAAGCGAATTCACGGCGGTGGCCCATCCGCCCGGCTTCGGCGGGATGCCCGGCGCTGCTGCCGGGCAATGGCATGGAGCAGAAGCGGAAGCTGGCCGGCCGGGCCCTTGGGGGATTTCGGCCCGCCTGGCTGGCAGCCGCCGATGGCGGCCGCTAAATGAACCCCATGGCCGCTCCGCTCCCCGCGCCCCAGGGCGCCGACAACCCCGACCCCTCCTTCGAGGATCTGATCGCCGCCCGCCCCGCCCTGCGCATGGACGCGCAGGACGGGCTGCTGATGGAGGAGGTGCCGCTGGCCCGCATCGCGCGGGAGGTGGGCACGCCGGCCTGGGTTTACTCGGCGAACACACTGCGCCGCCGCTATGGCGCCCTGCGGGACGCGCTGAAGGGGGCGGGACTCTCGGCCAGCATCCATTACGCGGCCAAGGCGAATGACAGCCAGGCGGTGCTGCGCGTCCTCGCCGCCGAGGGCGCCGGGGCCGACATCGTTTCCGCGGGCGAACTGCGCGCGACGCTGGCGGCCGGCATCCCGGCCGCCGCCACGGTGTTTTCCGGCGTCGGCAAGCAGGCGCATGAGATCGCCTTCGCGCTCGCCGAGGGCATCTTCCAGCTCAACGCCGAAAGCGCCGAGGAGATCGAGATGATCTCCGCCATCGCATCCGGAATGGGGCTGGAGGCGCCGATGTCGATCCGCGTCAACCCGGACGTGGATGCCGGCACCCATGCCAAGATCACCACGGGCCGGGCGGAAAACAAATTCGGCATCGCCTTCGACGACGCGCCGGAACTGTATGCCCGCATGGCCGCGCTGCCGGGCATCCGCCCGGTCGGCATCGCGACGCATATCGGCAGCCAGATCACCGGTGGCGTTTCCGCCTACCGCGCCGCCTATGGCCGCCTGGCCGAGATGGTCCGCGACCTGCAGGCGCGCGGCCTGCCGGTGCGGCGGGTCGATTGCGGCGGCGGCCTCGGCATTCCTTATCGCGACGAGGTGCCGGCCCCGCCCGAGGCGCTGGCCGGCGCCATCAAGGCGACGCTGGGCGAACTCGGCCTGCCGGTGATGCTGGAGCCGGGGCGCTGGATCGCCGGCCCGGCGGGGGTGCTGCTGGCCTCGGTGATCCTGCAGAAGCAGGGCACCCAGAAGCAGGGCACGGGCCGCCGCTTCGTGGTGCTGGATGCCGCCATGAACGACCTGGCGCGGCCGTCCATGTATGACGCCTGGCACGGCATCCTCCCGCTCTCGCCCATCGCCGCCAAGGCCGCGCTGTCGCCGGCCGATGTGGTGGGCCCGGTTTGCGAAAGCGGCGACACCTTCGCGCGGGAGCGCCCCTTGCCGATGCTGGACCCGGGAGATTTGGTCGCATTCCTGGATGCGGGTGCGTATGGTGCGGTGATGAGCAGCACCTACAACGCCCGCCCCCTGGCGGCCGAAGTGCTGGTGGACGGCAACCGCCACGCCGTCATCAGGCCCCGGCAGACGCCCGAGGATTTGCTCGCGCAGCAGCGCATCCCCGATTGGCTGATGGCGGCCGGCACCGCTCCCCTCGCGTCATGAGGGGAGCGCGCGATCCGCTGGCCCGTCGCCTGACGCGCGGGCGGCGGCTCGCGCGCTGGGCGCTGGGCTGGGAAGGGCTGTGGCCGCGCCTTTGGCCGTCCCTGGGCGTCGCCGGGCTGTTTGTCGGCCTGGCATGGGCCGGGCTGTTCCTGGCGGTTCCCCCCTGGCTGCACCTCGCCCTGCTGGCGCTGTTCGCCGCCGCGCTGGCGCTGGCGGTGTGGCGCCCCTTTCGGGGCTTCCGCTGGCCGGGTGACGCCGCCGCCGAACGGCGGATCGAGGCCGCCACCGGCCTGAAGCACCGCCCCATTTCTACGCTTCGCGATCATGCCGTGTCCGAAGACCCGGCAACGCTGGCCTTGTGGCAGGCGCATCAGCGCCGCGTCCTGGCCGGGCTGACGCGGCTGCGCGTCGGCGGCCCCCGCCCCAACCTCGCGGCGCGCGACCCGCGCGCTCTGCGCGCCGGCCTGCTGGTGGCGCTGTTCGCCGCCTTTGTCGCGGCGGGGGGCGAGGCCGGGGAGCGTTTGCGCCGTGCCTTCTGGCCCGGCGGCCTCCACGCCGTCGCCGCGCTTCCCGCCCTGCGGCTGGAAGCCTGGGTGACGCCGCCTGCCTATACCGGCGCCGCGCCGGTTTTCCTGGACCTGGGCGGCGGATCGCTCACGGTACCGCAGGGCAGCCGCCTGCAACTCTCGCTGTCCGGCGGTGGCGGCGGCGTGCCGGAGTTGCAGCTGGATCAGGCCGCCACGCCCTTCCGCACGCTGGAAGCGGGTTCCTTCGCCCTGGAACAGTCGCTGGATCGCGGCGCCCGCGTGGCGCTGCGCCGGGACGGGGCGGAGCTGGCGGCCTGGATCATCAGCGTGCAGGCCGACGTACCGCCAACCGCCGCCTTCGCCGAGCCGCCCGGGCCGGCGCAGCGCGGCCTCGCCTCCCGGCTGCCCTGGCGCGCCACGGATGACTGGGGCGTGGCGGCGGCGCGCGCGGAACTTCGCCTCGCCGCGCGGCCCGGCGCCGAGCCGCTGGTGGTGGAACTGCCGGTGGGTGGGGACCCGAAGCAGCCGCGCGGCCTGGCGCAGCCGGACCTGTCCGGGCATCCCTGGGCCGGGCTGCCGGTGCGCGCCCGCATCCTGGCGCGCGACGGCGCCGGGCAGGAAGGCGGCTCGGAAACGCTGGAATTCACCCTGCCGGAGCGTCGCTTCAACCATCCGGTGGCGCAGCGCCTGGCGGCGCTGCGGAAATCGCTGTCGCTGGACCCCCTGGCCCGCGCCCCGGCGCGCCGGGAGCTGGATGCGCTTTCCGCGCATCCCGAAGCGTTCGAGCACGACCTCAACACCTTCCTGGCGCTGCGCGTCACCCGCTTCCGCCTGCAGCGGGACCGGCGGCCCGAGGCGGTGGACGAGGCGCAGGCGCTGATGTGGCAGATCGCCGTGGCGCTGGAGGAAGGCCGCACCGATCGCACGGCCCGCGCCCTGGCCGAAGCGCGCGAGGCGCTGCGCGAGGCCCTGGCCGAGGCCGAGAGCGCCCCGCCGGATGCCGATCAGCGCGCCGAGCTGGAGCGGCGCGTGCAGGAATTGCGGGAAGCGATCCAGCGCCACCTCGAAGCCCTGGCCGAGCGTCTGCGGCAGGAGAATGCCGAACCCATGGCGCCTGACGCCAGCCAGCGGCTGATGGACCAGAGGGAACTGGACCAGCGCACCCGCGAGATGGAGCAGGCGGCGCGCGAAGGCCGCACCGACCGCATGCAGCAGGAGCTGGCGGAGCTGGAACGCATGCTGGACGCATTGCAGAACGGACAGGTAGCCGCCCGCCCTGAAGGCGGGCGCAACAACAGCCGCCAGCAGCAGCAGCGCCAGCAGGGTCAGCAGCAGATGGGTGCCGTGCAGGACATGGTGCAGCGCCAGGGCCAGATGCTGGACCGGAGCCACCAGCGCGGCGAGGAGCGGGCGCAGCAGCGCCCCGGCCAGCCATCGCAGCAGCGTGGTCAGCCGCAGGAACGGCGCCAGCCGGGCCAGGCGCCGCAGCAAGGTCAACAGGGGCAACAAGGCCAGCCGCAGCAGGGAGAGGCGTCGGCGCAGGCCGATGCGCGGCAGCAGCGGGCGTTGCGCCGCGCCCTGGGCGAGTTGATGCAGCAATTCGGCGACCTGACTGGCGAGGTTCCGGACGCGCTGGGCCGCGCCGATCAGGCGATGCGCCGGGCCCAGGACGCGCTGGGGCAGGGACGGGACGCCACGGCCGACCAGCAGGAAGCAATCCGCGAGTTGCAGGAAGGCGGCCGGCAGATGGCGCAATCCATGGAACGGCAATTCGGCCAGGGCGAAGGCCAGGGTGAGGGCCAGGAGGACGGCCAGGACAGCATGGGGCAGGCGCCGGGCAACGGCCAGGACCGCGCCGGCCAGCAGGCGCAGGGCCGCGACCCGCTGGGGCGCCCGACCCGGGAAGGGCCGGGCTCCAACGACCAGGGCAGCGACACCAGGGTGCCGGAGGAAGCGGAGATGCTGCGCAGCCGCCGCATCCAGGAGGAGCTGCGCCGCCGCGGCGCCGAGCGCGAACGTCCGCCCACCGAGCTGGACTACATCGAGCGGCTGCTGAAATCGTTTTGAACGGGCGGCCCGGCTTCAGCTGCCGGGCCATTCCAGAACCGGCAGGCGCAGCAGGGATAGCCCCGCCGCCGTCACGGCGCGGTCCTGCAATTGCACCGGCACTTCCAGCCGTGGCGCGCCGCCCGCGGGATCGGGCCGGGCGAGAAGCGGGAGCAGGCCCCGCGCCAGTGCGGCCATGCGCGGCGCCAGCACGCCGGCCTCGGCGAGCGCGTCGGTGGCCTGGGCAGGGTTCGCGACGGCCAGCCGGCCGCTGCCCCGCGGCTGCAACGCACCATCCAGGCCGAGGCGGCCGGAAACGCTGGCCGACAGCCCACCCCAGCGAAGGGTCAGGGCCTGGAGGTCGATCTCGCCGCCCCCATCGCGCCATGCGGCCGCGCGGCTTGCCGGCGGTGGCCCGAAGCTGCCCAGGTCGGGCACGGGGCCGAGCATCGCCGCCCGCACGCCCAGGGCCGTGATGATGCGGCCCAGCGGCGCTTCCACGGGCAGGGTGAGGTCGCGCAGGTCGAGGGTCAGCGAGCGGCCTTCGATCCGTCCCGCGCCCTGGGCCACTTCCACCATCTGTGGCGCGGCGCCCAGGCGGAGCTGGCGCAGGGTGACGCGGATGGGCGCCCCGGCTTCCCGGGGGCGTAGCGGGATCGTTGCGTTCATCGTGTCCGCCGTCAGCGGCAGGCTCCGGCCCGCCGCCTGCAATCGCTGCGCCCCGATGGGCTCGGCCAGGGCGTCACGCCAAGCATCGTTCCAGGGCGTCAGGGAAAGCCGCAGCCTCAGCGCCTGGGCCTGCCAGGTGGCACCGCCCGGAAGGCCCGCCAGCGGCACCACCAGCCGCAACTCCGGCCAGGACACGTCCAGGCGCAGCGGCCAGCCTTCGCGGCGCGGGGCGGCGTGGGAGATCTGCCAGCCCTCGGCCCGCCTTGCCGCCGCCCATTGTCCCATCTCCTGTTCCACGCGGCCGGCCGCCCACCACCATAGGCCGGCATGCGCCCCGGCCAGCAGCAGCAGGATCGCCGCCAGGCCGGCCAGCAGGCGCCGGAAACGCTTCGGACGTGGGCGCCCGTTGGGCTGGCCAGGGGGTACGGAGGGATGGTTCATGCCGGGTATATAGCGGACGGCGCCGGCCGGGAGCCATGCGGCCCGATTCGCGGCTTCTGCCACAAGGCTCCGCGAAGCTTTTCCGCAGGTTTATCCACAGCCCTTCGGCATTCTCCCGATGCACAATCACAGTGTTGACAGCAAGGCTTCCGGAAGCCTGTTCCGTTTATCCCCGATTTCAGTGACTTGATTGCCACGCAAAGGACCCGGCAGCGTCGCGGCCGCGCCATCGCACCGCAAGAATCGAGGTCCGGCAGCATGTTGGGGAGCGATGCTGGCCCTGATCCCGACAACAGGGTTCGACTTATCCCACAGAATTATCCACAGCCGCCGAGGGCGGCCCGCCGGCCGCGACGACAAGCCGGTCGGTTTCCGTTTCAATGGCGTCGGAAAGCGCCCGCAGCAGCTGGGTCCGGTTCTGCCCGGGCGGAAGGGGCGGCAGGATGGCCACCGTGATCGCCCCCGGCCGCTTGGCGAAGGCGCGGCGGCCCCAGCGCAGGCCGCTATCCGTGGCCACCGGCACAACAGGCGCGCCGCTTGCCGCCGCCAGGGCGACCACGCCCGGAAGATAAGGGATGCGCGTGCCGACCGCGGTGCGGGTGCCTTCCGGGAAGATCACGATCTGGTCGCCGGCTTTCAGCGCCGTCCCGGCCTGCCGCACCATGCGCTTCAGGGCGGAGGCCCCGCCCCGCCGGTCCACCGCCACGGCCCCGTAATGGCGCGCCATCCAGCCCCAGGCCGGGATGCGCAGCAATTCCTGCTTCAGCACGTAAACGGGTTCCGGCAGCAGGGCGAGCCAGACAATGGTGTCATAGGCGGATTGATGCTTCGCCGCGATCACCACCGGACCTTCCGGCAGGTTCTCCCGCCCGGTGACGCGAAGGGTGATGCCGCAGACCACATGCAGCAGCCACAGCATCAGCCGCGCCCAGCCCTGCACGTAGCGGCGCATCAGGCGGCGGGGAAAGGGCAGCAGCAGAATGCCGAACAGGCAGCACAGCCCCGTCAGCCCGAAGAACAGCACGTTGAACAGCGCCGAGCGGAGCAATGTCAGCGTGCTGGGCGGGCCTAGGGGATCGCCGGGCGGGGTGCCGAGGGAATGGCCAGAGGAAGGGCCAGAGGAATCGCCGACGGGCTCGCCAGCGGAAGCGCTCTCGGGATCACCGGCGGGAATGCGGGTGGGGATGCTCGCGGAAGCGCATGCGGGAGCGCCGCCGGGACGTCCCAGGTCGGAGGTCATCCGAGGCTCACTCCGGTTTCAGGGCCGAAAGGCCCAGCATGGCGCCGATCAACTTCAGGTATTCCCGTACCAGCAGGCTCGGCCTGGGGCCGGCGGTTTGCACCGGATGCGGCACCAGCGCCACCCCTGGCAAGACCCGCCGCAATTCCAGAAGGGCGCGCGGCATGTGGAAGGCGGCCGTCACCACGCGCAGGGAGCGGATGTTGTGGCGCGCCACCCAGTCGGCGATCTCGGCGCCATTGCCGCGGGTGCTGGTGGCGGCCCGGCCCAGGGTGATGCGCGGAACGAGCTCCGGCACCGTCAGGAGGTCCGAGGGAAGCCCGGCGGAGCGCGACAGCTCGTCCAGCATGGAGGATGGCCCGACGCCCGAGATGATCAGCCACCGCGCCTGGTCCTCGGCCAGCAGCACCAGCCCGGCGCCGACGCGCTGCGGCCCGCCGGTCAGCACGGCCACGCCATCGGTCGGCCGGATCGGCTGCTCCGGTACCTGGCGCGCCTGGCCGGCGAAAAAGGCGAAGCCGGCCAGCAGCGCCAGCAGCGGCAGGGCGGGCAGCAGCCACAGACGGCTGCGGCGGCCGCGCCGGCTGCCATCGGGAAGCGGCGGGCTCAAGGCAGGCGGCGCAGCCAGCGCCGGACGCTGAGCTGCGCGGTGGCCCAGCCGATCAGCCCGGCAACGGGCGGCAGCAGGGCAAGGTCGAGCCAGGGCAGGGCGCTCCAGGGCTGCACCATGCCACCGGCCAGGGGGGCGGCCAGCCCGGACAGCGCCGCCAGGGCGGGAACCGCGATGGCCGCGCCGGCCAGCGCGCCGCCCGCCGCCAGCAAGCCGATGCGGCGGGCGAAGCGCCCCGCGATGTCCGACTGGGTGGCGCCGAGGTCGTGCAGGATCTCGATGGCCTGCCGGCGGGAAGCGAGGCCGGCGCGCGTCGCCACCGCCACCACCGCCACCGCGACGCCGATCACCAGCGCCAGCACCGCCAGCGCCACGCCCTGCACGCTGCGCGCCAGCGCCGCCAAGCGTGCCACCCAGATGCCATGCGCCTCCACCTCGGCGCCGGGAATGGCGTCCGACAGGGCGCGCTGGAGCGGGGCGGGGTCGAGGGCGGTGTTGTGCAGCCGCAGTTCCAGCACGGATGGCAGCGGCAGGGCCGGCACCTCGCCCAGCCAGGGGCGCAGCAATTCATGCATGCGTTCCGGGTTCACCGGCTCGGCCCAGGCCACTTCCGGCCGGGCGCGCAGCAGGGCCATGGCGTCCTCCATGCGTCCGGCCTGTTCCGGGGGCAATTGCACGGTGACGGCGGCGGCGGCGCCCTGCTGCCAGCGCTCTTTCAGCGCCTCGGCGCCGCGGCTGCCGGCCAGGGCCAGGGCAGCCAGCAGGGCCATCGCCGCCACCAGCCCGGGCAGCAGCCGGTCGGACAGCGCCCGCTTCAGCCCCAGCGGGTCGCGGGCGCGGCGGATGCGGCGCGCCACGGCGCCCTGGTTCCGGTCATCAGCCATGATGCACCAGCCGCCCGGCCTCAAGCCGCAGGGAAGGGGAAGGAAACTGCGCCACCAGATCCTCGCTGTGGGTCGCCACCACCACGGTGGTGCCAAGGCGGTTCATCTGCGTCAGCAGCGCCAGCAGCCGCCGTGCCTGATGCGAATCAAGGTTGCCCGTCGGCTCGTCCGCCACCAGCAAGGCGGGGCGGGTGACCACGGCGCGGGCAATGGCGATGCGCTGCTGTTCGCCGCCGGAAAGCTGTTCCGGCAGGGACATCTCCTTTCCCTGCAGCCCGACCCAGCGCAGCATTTCCGTCACGTCCGGGCGCAGGCTGCCCTCGGACCGCCCGGCGAGGCGCAGGGGCAGGGCGACATTGTCGAAGGCCGACAGATAGGGGAGCAGGCGGAAATCCTGGAACACCACGCCGATCCGGCGGCGCAGCGCCGGCAGGGCATCCCGGCGGTCGGGGCGCACCTGGTGGCCCAGCACCTCCAGCGTGCCATGCGTCGGCAGCTGCGCCAGGTAGAGCAGCCGCAGCAGCGAGGACTTGCCCGCGCCCGAGGTGCCGAGCAGCCAGGTGAAGCTGCCTTCCGGCAGGGTGAAGGTGAGGTCCGAAAGCGCCTCCGGCCCCAGCCCGCCATCAGGCGAGGGGTAGCGGAGGCCGACGGCAGTGAAGCGCACCATGCGGCAGGGAAATGCCACGGCATGCCCTGCGCCGCCACCCGCCGAACGCAATTGCCCGCTTCCGGCCGCGGGTGGATATGCCACCGAAACGGCCGCCCGGCACAATGCTTGCGGCGCCGCGGGACAGCCGGCACATAGCAGGACGATGCGCATCCAATGCCCCGATTGTGCCGCCGCCTATGAAGTGCCGGAAGCCATGCTGGTGCCGGGCCGCCCCGTCCGCTGCGCCCGCTGCGGCCAGCGCTGGCAGCCCCTGGCCACGGGCGGCCCGGTTCCGGCCACCACGGCGCCGGATGACCCTGGCCCGGCGCCATCTGCCGATATCGCTGGCCCCGCGCCCGTGGAGGCCGCGGAGGATGGCGAATCGGCGCCGCTCCCCGCCGTGCCTGCCGGCTCCCGACGGCGCCATCCCCTGCGGCCCCGGCCCCGCCTGGCGCCCGCGCCGGAGGCCGACCCGGACCGCGTCCTGATGGCGGAGCCGGCCCGTGCCCTGCTGTCCCCGCCCGAGGGAACGGCCATGATGCTGCCCGCCCCGCTGCCGCCCGCCGCGCCCCGCGCCGGCCTGGTGGCGCCGCTGCTGGCCTGGCTGGCCTCGTTGCTGCTGGTGGGCGGCGCGCTGGCCGCCTTGTGGCTGTGGCGGGAGGAGGCGATGGCGGCCTGGCCGCCGCTGGCGCGGCTGTTCCAGGCCCTGGGCGTGAACTGAGGCATCCGGCCGGTCAGGCCGCGCCTATCCATTGCAAGGCCCAGATGGCGCCGACGCCGGCCAGGATCGCCGCGCTCAGGCTGCCGGTCAGCCGTTGCGCTAGCAGCACCGCCGCCACCGCCGGCAGCCCCGCCCAGCCCAGGGCCGAGAAGGCCAGCGCCACATAGGCCACGAAAAGCGGCCCCGGCAGGTGCCGCAGCCAGGCCTCGATAAAGGGGGGCGGGCGCACGGCGCGCAGCACGGCATAGCCGCCGGCCCGGCAGAGATAGGTCACCGCCGCCATTCCCAGGATGGCCAGCAGCACATCGCCCCGCAGCATCTCAGGGAGCCGGAGCGGCCGGTGCGTGGCGCAGCTCCAGCCACGCGGCGAGGGCCGCGCCGGCCAGCGCCGCCGCCAGCAGCGGCAAAGGCGCCGGCAGGCCGATACGGTGCAGCAACAGGGCCAGGAGCGCGGTCAGCCCCCAGGGCAGCAGGTCGGCGCGCGGGCCGCGCCACATCGCTGCCAGCAGGGCGACAAAGGTGGCGGCGCCCGCGAACAGGAAGGGATGGCCGGGCGGCAGCCGCACCGCGCCGCCCAGCAGATGGCCCGCCGCCACCGCCACGAGCCAGGCCGCGTACATCACCAGCCCGATGCCCAGCAGGAACCCGGCATCGCGCCCGCCCGCCCGCATCTCGGTGACGCTGAGGGCAAAGGAATGGTCCACCATGAGGCCGAGCGAGCCCCAAAGCTTCCAGCCGCTGAGCCGGTTCAGCCAGGGCGCGAGGGCAGCGCCCATCGGCGCCATGCGGATATTGGCCGCCGCCGCGGCCAGGGTGGCGGCGAGGATCGGGGCTGGGTCGGTCCAGAGCTCCAGCGCCAGGAGCTGCGAGCTGCCGGCGAAAACCAGGCCGGACATCACAAGCGTTTCCACCAGGCTCAGCCCCTTGCCCGCGGCGATCACCCCCACCACCAGCGCGAAAGGGGTCAGGCCCAGCAGCAGGGGCAAGGCCGTGCGGGCGCCATGCCGCACGCCGTGCCGGGTGAACACCACCGGGCTGCCGCCCTGCTCCGGCGCGGCCTCAGCCACGGCGGGAATCGAGCAGGCGCTGCTCGGCCTCGTCCGGGTCCATGTCCAGGGCGCGCTCGGCCACGTCACGCGGGAAACCGGCGCGGGCCAGGGCGCCGAGCGCCTTCAGCCGCGCTTCCGGCGCCAGCGGCGCGTCCGGCGCGCGCGGGGCGAAGGGGCCGGCCCGCCGGCGGCGCAGATGGCCCAGCGCCGCGGCCAGCTCGTCCGGCTCCGCTTCCTCCAGCACGGTGGAGGCGGTCTCGCCGGTCACGCCCTTGGCGGCCAGATGCGCCTGGATGGCCCGGCGGGATCGCCCCGCCTGGTTCAGCCGCCGCGCGCGGGACGCGGCGAAGGCCGCGTCGTCCACCGCGCCGGCCGCAACCAGCCGCCGCGCCACTTCCACCGCATCGGCGCGGGCGGCGATGATGGCGGCGGCGATGCGGTCGGTGGGCTGCGCCTCGGCCTCGGCGCGGCGCGCCCAGCGGTCGATGCGCCGGTGCAGCACGCGCACCAGCCCCGCCTCGGTGGCGGCAAAGCGGGCCAGATGCGCCAGCGCCGCCTCGCGCAGCGCGCCGGCACCGGGTGGCGGGCCGGCCGGGCGCGGCTCCGCCCGCCGGCGCTGGCCGCGCGGCGATTCCTGCCCTGTTCGGCGTTCCATGCCGGCATCCTGCCATGCGGGAACCACCTTGCCCACTGGCTTGCCCCCATTGGCTTGGGCCCCCCTGGCTTGCCCGTCGGCGGTCTCGACGGCGCGGGCCTCGACGTGGCGGGCCTGGCGGCGCAGAATGGTGCCGCTTACCCAACCATGCGGAGAGCCCATGCCGCAGCCGCCGGTCTTCAGCGAGACAACGCGCGATGTGCGTGTCTCGGTGCGCGCCTTCTATCTGGCCGACCAGTCGAAGCCCAGCGAATCCCACTTCGCCTGGGCTTATCGCGTCACCATCGAGAACGAGGGCAGCCACACCGTGCAGCTGCTGCGCCGTTCATGGGAAATCACCGACGGGGCCGGGCGGGTGCAGCATGTGCATGGCCCCGGCGTGGTGGGGGAGCAGCCGGTGCTGGAGCCGGGCGAAAGCTTCGAATACACCTCGGGCACCCCGCTCGCGACGCCATCCGGCTTCATGCGCGGCACCTACCACATGATCGAGACGGTGAGCGGCGAGCCCTTCGACGTCGCCATTCCCGCCTTCAGCCTCGACAGCCCGCACCAGGCCGGCGTGCTCCACTGAGCGGAATGGTGGCGCCGCGGCCCGCCCTGCGGTGAATTTGTTGAAACGGGGAACTGGTGGCGCGGGGTCCGGATGGCTATCTGTTGCGGCTCTCGCGGGGGGTGCGCCCGGTGCCGCCGGGCGCGGCGCGGGGGCGAGCCCTGCGAGAACGGCGCTTGTGTTACGGTTCGCGAAGCCCGACCTGTGTGCCTGAAACTGCCGTTCAGCCAATGCCCACCGCCGCTCGGGACGAGACACCGGAAGATTGACCGTGAACATCACCGTGACGCCGGCCCGCAAGCCGACCCAGCCCACCGCCACCAGCCCCGTCGAGGCCCCGCGCCGCCCGAGCCGCGCCGAGGCGGAGGCGGCGGTGCGGACGCTGCTGCTGTGGGCCGGCGATGACCCGGAGCGGGAAGGGCTGCTCGACACCCCCGCCCGCGTCGCCCGCGCTTATGAGGAATTCTTCTCGGGCTATGCCGAGGACCCGGTGGAACTGCTCGCCCGCTCCTTCGCCGAGACGGATGGCTATGACGAGATGGTGGTGCTGCGCGACATCCGCCTGGAAAGCCATTGCGAGCACCACATGGTGCCGATCATCGGGCGCGCCCATGTGGCCTATCTGCCGGCCGGGCGGGTGGTCGGCATCTCCAAGCTGGCGCGGGTCGTGGAAGCCTATAGCCGCCGCCTGCAGATCCAGGAGAAGCTGACGGCGCAGATCGCCAACAGCATCCAGGAGGTGCTGCAGCCGCGTGGCGTCGCCGTGGTGATCGAGGCCGGGCACCAGTGCATGACCACGCGCGGCGTGCACAAGCCGGGCGTGGCCATGATCACCAGCCGCATGCTGGGCGAGTTCCGCAGCGACGCGTCGCTGCGCCGCGAGTTCCTGGCCATGGTGAACAGCGGCCGCCCCGTTCCGGAAGCCTGAACGCCCCGAAAGCCTGAACGTCCCGGAAATTTGGGCGCGGGGCAGTGTCCCCCGCCGGGTTTCGCCGGCCGACGCCTCCGCCCTAGGCGGCGGCTTCCGCTTCCACCTCGATCAGCAGCCGCGGATCGGCGAGGCCGGCCACGATCATCAGGGTGGAGCAGGGTGCGTGCTCGCCGAACAGCCGGTCACGCGCCGCGCGCCAGACCGGAAGCTGCGCGCGGTCCGTCAGCAGCACCGTGACCTTCACCACCTGTTCCGGCGCCATGCCATGCGCCGCCAGCACGGCGCCCAGATTGTCCAGCGCCTGCCGGATCTGCGCTTCCGCCCCCTCCCGGATCGTGCCGTCGGGTGCCATGCCGATCTGCCCGCTGATCACGAGGCGGCGCGGCGCGCCCTCGATCAGCGCGGCCTGCGAATAGCGCGCCGCGGGAACATGTACGCCGGGCGGGTTGGACAGGGTGATGCGCGCCATGGCCTCAGCTTCCGGTGGGGGACAGGGTTTCCTGCTGCAACGGCGCCGGCAGCGGGGCCGCCGGGTCGCCGGTCATCAGCCAGTCGCGCAGGTTGCGGCGCAGCTGGAACTCGAATTCCACATTCAGGTCGTCCATCGCCTGCCGA
This sequence comes from Teichococcus oryzae, assembly GCF_008386565.1. Taxonomy (GTDB): domain Bacteria; phylum Pseudomonadota; class Alphaproteobacteria; order Acetobacterales; family Acetobacteraceae; genus Pseudoroseomonas; species Pseudoroseomonas oryzae. Next base: position 433,183 of record NZ_VUKA01000001.1, read on the forward strand.
ACGATCTGGTCGGCGGCGCGGGCGCGGCTGGCCTCGCCATCGTCGATGGCGGTGGCGGTGCGGCGGGCCTCCGCCTCGGCGAAGCCGACGCGGCGGCCTTCATTGTCCAGCACCTCGACGCGAACGCGGATCACGGCGGTGAGCCTTTCCGTCCGCTGCGAGAACAACCCGCCGGGCTGCGCCAGCTCGCGGGTCAGGGTGGCATTGTCCACCATGAAGCGCGCGCGGCCGGTGGTGCCCACGGCGCTCAAGCGCTCCCGCCCCATGCGCAGGGCCTGGGCCAGGGGCGACAGCGGCGCCGGGGGATCGATGCGGAAGTTCAGCGCCGGCGGCGGCTCCAGCACCTCCACCTCCAGGACATTGAGCCTCAGGGGGGTCAGGAAGCCATAGCCGGGCGCGGGCTGCAGCGGTGGCTGGGCGTCACCGCCGGCGCAAGCGGCGAGAACCAGGGGAGCCAGGCCAAGGCTGGCGGTGAGCATGTGGCGGCGTGGCAGCGTCATCTGGTTTCTCGGTCTCCCAACGGCGCGGTGCGGGCACGGGCCGGCCGGGCCGGATCGCCCGGCCGGCGAGAATGCACGCGAACAACATCATACCAGAGCGTTTTCCGCGCGGCGAAGCCCGGGAGCAAGGCTTCGCGGGGCCGGAAGTTCCGGCAGCGCCCTTCCTCAGCCGCCGTCCCGCATCTCCGCCCGCTCGAAGCGGAAGCCGACATTGCAGAACTCGCAGGTCATGGTGATGCTGCCATCCTCGGCCATGTGGTCCAGATCCTCGGCCCCGAAGCCGGCCAGCACCCCGGCCAGCCGCGCGCGGGAACAGCGGCAGCCATAGGAAAGCGGGCGGGGGCGGGCCAGGGCCAGCCCTTCCGCGTGGAACAGGCGGTGCAGCAGGCGGTCCGGCGTCAGGGCATCATCCAGCAATTCCCGCTCGGTGATGGTGGCGGCCAGGGCCAGGGCGGTTTCCCAGGCATCCTCCTGCTCGGCCTGGCTGATCTCTGGGCCGACGCCGCCCTGGCCGGCGACCCGCTCCAGGATCAGCGCGGCGGCGCGCCAGCCGGCCGGTGTCGGCGCCGCGGCCAGCCAGACGCGGCTCGCCAGCTGCTCGGAGGTGGCGAAGTAATGTCCCGTCATCTCCGCCAGGCTCGCGCCCTTGATGGCGACGATGCCCTGGTAGCGCTCCATCTCCGCGCCCTGGTCCACGGTGAAGGCGAGGTAGCCCTTGCCCAGCAGCGCATCGGCGCGGGGCGCGGCGTCTTCGGGCAGGCGCGCCCCATCGGCGCGGGCATAGCCGCGCAGGGCGCCATCCTCCGTGCAATCGGCCAGCAGCATGCCGACCGGGCCGTCGCCCTTGGCCTGAAGGCTGAAGCTGCCCTGGAATTTCAGCGCCGTGGACAGCCCCGCCGTCAGCGCCAAAGCCTGGCCCAGCAGCGCCGTCACCGCTTCCGCGTTCTCGTGCCGCGTCAGCAGGGCATCGGCCAGCGGGCCGAGCCGCACCAGGCGGCCCCGCACGGGCCTGTTCTCCAGGTGAAAGGGCTGCACGCCGCGCGGCACGGTGATGTGCGGCACGGGCGGGCGGTCATTGTTGAGGAAGTCCGGGGTGGCGGAGGGTTCGGTGGAATCGGTCACGCGGGGGGGAACTCTTGCAGGAAAGGGGCGGATCGCTCGGGGCATAGATAGGGCGGGACCAGGCTGGATGCGACCTTGGGCGGCTCCCGGGATGCCAGCCGCGCCCTCCGCGCAGGCCGGCCAGGCCTCAGGGCGCCTCCATCAGCCCCGCCACGATCCGCCGCCGCACCGGGGCCAGATGGTTGCCGAGGCGCAGCGCCGCTTCCCGCAGCAGGCGGGCGGGGCGTGAGGCCTGGCCATAGATCATCGCTGTGGCGTTGGTGGCCAGGTAAAGCGGCCGCGTCGCCAGGCGATGGGCGGTGGCGTAGCGGCGCAGCACGTCCGGCCCGGCGAAGTCGCGCCCGGCGGCCAGGGCGGCGCGGATCTCGCGCGCCAGGGTGGCGCCGCCGCGCAGGCCAAGATTGAAGCCATGCGCGGTGACGGGATGCATCCCCACCGCCGCATCCCCCAGCAACGCCGCCCGGGTGGTGGCGAAGCTCCGGGCATAGGTGGTGACCAGGGGATAGGTGTGGCGGGTGCTGACCAGCTCCATGGCGCCAAGGCGCTGGCGGTAGCGGCGGGCCACCTCCGGCCCGAACCCGGCCTCCGGCATGCGCTCCAGCGCCGCGGCCTCGTCCGGCTCCAGCGTCAGCACGGCCGAGGAACAGTTGTTGTTCAGCGGCAGCATGGCGATGGTCTGGCCGTAATCGAACCATTCGGTCGCGATGCCATGATGCGGGGCGGCATGGCGCAGCCGGCAGACCATCATGCGCTTGCCGAAATCATGCCGTTCCGCGCGCACGCCGAGCATCTCGCGCGCCGCGGAGAAGCGGCTGTCGGCCGCGACCACCAGGCCCGCCCGCAACTCCTGGCCATCGGCGAGGGTGATCTCTACCCCTTCCACATCGGTCCGGATGCCGGAAACGGCCGTGCCGGCGCGGAGCGTGACGCTTTTGGTGGCGCGGACGACCTCGTAAAGGCTGCGGCGGATGGCGTGGTTGGAAACCAGCTTGCCCAGCTCCGGCTCCGTCCGCTCGGCCGTGTCGAAGCGCAGCGCATAGCCGGAGGTGCCGTTCAGCACCCGCGCCTCGACCAGCGGGGAAATGCTTTCGGCGGGGATCCGGTCCCAGGCGCCCAGTTCGCGCAGCAGCGCCTGGGAAGCATGGGTGAGGGCGATCTCCCGTCCGTCAAAGGCGGGCTCCGCCAGCGCCGCCTCGGGCTGGCGTTCCAGCACCTGCACGGCAAGGCCGGTGTTTCCAAGCGACGCGGCGAAGGCGAGGCCCGCCGGCCCGCCGCCGATCACCGCCACGTCGCACCGCGCCACCTGATCCTGCGAAACGCCTTGCATGCCCTTCTCCCGAGTGGATCCGCCTCCCGTAGAGCGGCAGGGGTCCTGGCGCAAAGTTGGGCCTTTCCCGGCGTCCCGCAAGCAGCCGGCGATGTCCGGCCAATGGCGCCCATCAACAACGATCCCCCGGGCGCGGGGCCCGGGGGATCGTGCCGGCACGGATCAGGAGGCGGAAAGCCTTGTCACAACCCCGCCAGGGCCCAGAGCAGAACACCCTTCTGGGCGTGCAGGCGGTTCTCCGCCTCGTCGAACACCACCGATTGCGGACCCTCGATCACCGCCTCGGTGATTTCCTCGCCGCGATGGGCGGGCAGGCAGTGCATGACGATGGCATCCGGCGCCGCCTGCGCCAGCAGCGCCTCGTTCAGCTGGTAGGGGGCAAGCTGGTTGTGCCGGGCGGTGGGGCCGCCATCCTTCTCGTCCGACATGCTGACCCAGGTGTCGGTGACGACGCAGGCGGCGCCCCGCACCGCTTCCACCGGGTCGGAGGTCAGCTCGATGGTGGCGCCCTCGCGGCGGGCCCAGTCGATCAACTGGGCGGGGGGCGCCAGCTCCGGCGGGGTGGCGAGGCGCAGGGTGAAGTTGAAGCGCGCCGCCGCCTGGATAAAGGATTGCGCCACGTTGTTGCCGTCGCCGGTCCAGGCGATGACCTTGCCGGCGATCGGCCCGCGATGCTCCTCGAAGGTCAGCACGTCGGCCATCAGCTGGCAGGGATGGGACACGTCGGTCAGGCCGTTGATCACCGGCACGGTGGCATGCCGCGCCAGTTCCCGCAGCTTGGCCACGCTGTCGGTGCGCAGCATGATGGCGTCCACATAGCGGGACAGCACCCGCGCCGTGTCGGCCACGCTCTCGCCCCGGCCCAGCTGCATTTCCTTGGCGGACAGCATGATCGGGTGCCCGCCGAGCTGGTGGACGCCGACCTCGAAGGACACGCGGGTGCGGGTGGATGGCTTCTCGAAGATCAGCCCCACCGTCTTGCCGGCCAACGGCTTGTCCTTGAGCTGACCGGACTTGGCGCGCGCCGCGAGGTCGAGCATGCGGCGCAGCGTCGGCGCGTCGAAATCCGACAGCTCCAGAAAGTGGCGGGGGGGCGTGACGCCCCCCTCGCTCGGCTTCAGGCTCACGCTCACTTGGCGGGAGCCTTCAGGGTCGCGGCCATGCGCTGCGCCGCGCGCTCGAGGCGCGCAAGCGCCTCGTCAGCCTCGGCCTCGGTGATGATCAGCGGCGGCGCCAAGCGCAGCACGTTCTGGCCGGCGGCAACGGTGAGCAGCCCTTCCTCCACCGCCGCGGCCTGCATCTCGGCGTTGGAAACCGCCGGCACCAGTTGCAGGCCGACCAGCAGCCCGGCGCCCCGCACGCCCGAAGCGACCTCCGGGTTGCGGGCGGCGAGGTCCTGCAACCCGCGCCACAGGTGCCGCGCCACGCGGTCCACATTGTCGAGGAAGCCCGGCGCCAGAACCACGTCCAGCACGGCGTTGCCGGCGGCGCAGGCCAGCGGGTTGCCGCCATAGGTGGTGCCATGCGTGCCGGGCACGAGGTGCTTGGCCACCTTTTCCTTCGCCAGGATGGCGCCCAGCGGGAAGCCGCCGCCGATGCCCTTGGCCGAGGACATCACGTCCGGCTCGATGCCGGCCCATTGATGCGCCCACAGCTTGCCGGAGCGGCCCATGCCGGTCTGCACCTCGTCCAGCGCCAGCAGGATGCCGTATTCGTCGCAGACGGCGCGAAGCTCCTGCAGGAAGCGGAGGTCGGCCGGGCGGACGCCGCCCTCGCCCTGGATCGGCTCGATCATGATGGCGGCGGTGGAGCCGTCGATGGCGTCCCGCACCGCGTTCATGTTGCCGAAGGGGAGATGCCTGTAGCCTTCCACCACCGGGCCGAAGCCGGCCAGGTATTTCGGGTTGCCCGTCGCCGCCAGCGTCGCCAGCGTGCGGCCGTGAAAGGCGCCCTCGAAGCAGAGAAAGCCGAACTTCTCGGGGTGGCCGTTCTCCGCATGGTATTTGCGGACGGCCTTCATCATGCCCTCATTCGCCTCGGCGCCCGAGTTGCAGAAGAACACGCTGTCGGCGAAGGAGCTTTCCACCAGCCGGGCGGCCAGGCGCTCGGCCTGAGGCACCCGGTACAGGTTGGAAACGTGCATCACCTGCGCCGCCTGCTCCTGGATGGTCTTCACCAGGTGCGGGTGGGCGTGGCCGACGGAGGTGGTGGCGATGCCGGAGCCGAAATCCAGGAATCGTCGCCCATCCGTGGTCCACAGCCAGGCGCCTTCACCCCGCTCAAAGGCGAGGTCGGCACGGTTGTAGGTCGGCATCAGGGCGGGGATCACGCGAACACTTCTCCGCAGTCGCCGCGGCCCGCGCGCCTGTCGCGTGGGTTCCGCGGAAACAGCGACACTGACGCAAAGGCGCCGCCTGGTCAAAGGGCTGCGGGTTGCCTGCCGCACGAGCCGATGGCCGCAACCGTCCAGGTGGATGGACCGTTCCCTGGGCTCAACCGGCGCGCAGGCGCCGACGGAGAAGGAGAACGCTCATGGCCCTTGCCGCTCGTCCCCGTTCCGCATTCCGCTTCCTGTTGCCGCTGGCGGCGGCCGGGCTGGCCGGCCTGTCCGGGGCGGCCCTGGCCCAGTCAGGTCCGGGCACCGCCACGCCGGCGCCGCAGGCGCAGAACGCTCCCGCCGGCAGCAGCGGCAGCGGTGAGCAAACCCTGCAGAACAACTCGGCGACGCGGGCGCTGGACCGTGCCGCCGGCACCAACACCTCGGGCGCCTACCCGGGCCAGTCCGACGGCATGCCGGGCAACCCGCCGGGCACGGCAGCCACCCGCGCGCTGGACCGCGCCGCCGGCACCAACACTTCGGGCGCCTATCCCCAGAACGAGGGCAACACCACCACGCCCCCCGCCACCGGGCGCGGTTCCGGGCCGGATGCGGCACCCGCCGCGCCGGGCATGGCGGCACCGGGCCAGGGTAGTGGCACGGCTTCGCGCTGAGGGCGGAAGCGAGAACCGCGCGCACGGCCAGGCGCCGGAGGAAACGGCGCCTGGTTCAAACCCGCTGGCTCAAAGCCCGCGCAGGCGCGCCGCCAGGGTCGCCGCATACTGGTCAGTCATGCCGGCAACAAAGTCGATGGCGCAGCGCAACGTTTCGGTGGGCGAGAATTCCCGCTTCGGGTGATAGTCCTGCATCAGGGCCAGCGCCTGGCGTGGGCGCAACGGCAGCCGGTCCTCCGGCAGGGTGTGGAAGGCCAGGCAGGCTTCCAGGAACACGGTGAGGGTTTTTTCCAGCACGTCGCGCGCGCCGATCTCGAACTCGGCCTTGCTGGGATGGGTGTAGAGCGTGTCGCCATTGCTTTTCTGCAGGGCCGCGAAGGGATCACGCAGGGCCGGGTCGATCAGGTCGATCAGGCCGGCGCGCTGCATGCGGCCGGCCAGGATCGCGCCGCGATGCGCGCAGAAGGCATCCTTCACCGCCCCGATCAGCCGCCCCGCCGCCTGGGAGCGGAGCAGGGCCAGCTTCTGGGATACGTTGTCTTCCTCGTCGAGGCGGGCGCGGTCCACCGCGGCCAGGGGCAGCAGCAGCGCCTCGGCATCCGCATAGGAGGTGATGCGCAGCTCCACCGCGTCTTCCAGATCGGCGAGGCTGTAGGTGATGTCGTCCGCCGCCTCCATCAGCCACACGGCGGGATGGCGGGGCAGGGGGCCGGCCAGCCCGCAGGCCCTGGCAACGGCGGCGAAGGCTTCGGCCTCGGTTTCGAAGCGGTTGAACTTCACGCCGGGCCGGCCCCGCCTCCCGGCACGCGGGTCGGTGGCGGCCCAGGGATATTTGATGCAGGCGCCGAGGCTGGCCATGGTGAGCTTCAGCCCGCCGCGCTCGCGATAGCCATCGGCGCGGGTGAGGATGCGGAAGCCCTGAGCATTGCCGTCGAAGAAGTGCAGGTCGGCGTCCAGTTCCAGGCCGCTGCGCCGTGCCTCGGCAGCCAGCCATTCCGCCATGTAGTCGGCGATCACCTCCTCGCCCGCATGGCCGAAGGGCGGGTTGCCGATGTCGTGCGCCAGGCAGGTGGCCTGTACCAGATAGCCGAGATCGTCCGGCGTGTGCCCTGCCGCGGCCAGCTCGTCCCGCAACTCCGAGCCCACGGCGAAGCCGATGGAGCGGCCGACCGAGGCCACCTCCAGCGTGTGGACGAGCCGGTTGCGCACATGCGCGTTGGTGACCATCGGATGCACCTGGGTCTTCTGCTGCAGCCGCCGGAAGGGGCGGGAGAAGACGATGCGGTCCTGGTCGATCTGGAAGGGGTTGCGGGTCGGCGTCTGCCGGGGCGGGGAGGCGGGAAAGCGGCCGGTGTTAAACAGCGCGGCCCATTCCATCACCCCGCTCCTTCGTCAGCCCCGGATGCGGGCCACGGTGGCGGTGGTGGAATTGCCCGGCAGCAATTCGGCCAGCCGCACCACGCCGCCCCAATCCTGCACCAGCTCCCCGCCGACCACCTGCTCCACCGTGTAGTCGGCGCCCTTCACCAGCACCTCGGGGCGCAGCAGCCGGATCAGCTCCACCGGGGTGTCCTCCTCGAACAGGGTGACGAGGTCCACGGTGGCGAGAGAGGCCAGCACGGCGGCGCGGGCTGCCTCGGGCTGCACCGGGCGGGTCGGACCCTTGAGCCGCTTCACCGAGGAATCGGCGTTGAGGCCGACCACCAGCCGGTCGCACCAGGAGCGCGCCTGTTCCAGGAGGTGGACATGGCCGGGATGCAGCAGGTCGAAGCAGCCATTGGTGAAGCCGATCCGCCAGCCGCGCTGGCGCCAGCGCTCCACCTGCTCGGCGGCGGCGGCGCGGCGCTTCACCTTGCGCAGCGCGCCGCGCTCCGGCGTCAGCGCCTCCATCAGGTCGTCCTCGCGGGCGACGGCGGTGCCGATCTTGCCCACCACCAGCCCGCCGGCGATGTTGGCCAGCCGGGCCGCGACCGGCAGCGGCAGCCCGGCGGCATAGCCGGCGGCCAGCACGGCCACCACCGTGTCGCCGGCGCCGGACACGTCATGCACCTCCGGCGCCTCGGCCGGCATGTGATAAACCGCTTCGCCCTCCAGCAGGGTCATGCCGTCCTCGGAGCGGGTCACCAGCACGGCGCCGAAGCCATGCCGGTCACGCAGGCTGCGGGCGGCGGCGACGATCTCCTCCTCGGTGTTCACCGGCATCCCGGCGGCGAGGCGCAACTCGGCGCGGTTCGGGGTGATCACGTCGGCCCCGGCATAACGGCTGTAATCATCGCCCTTGGGATCGACGATGACGCGCCGCCCGGCGGCCTTGGCGGCGGCGATCAGCCGCTCCGGCACGTCCCCGGCCAGCACGCCCTTGCGGTAGTCGGACAGCACCATCACCGAGGTGGCGGCCACCGTGTCGGCCGCGATGCGCACCATCCGGTCGGCCAGGCGCTGATGCACGGGCCGGGCGATCTCGTGGTCGGCGCGCAGCAATTGCTGGCCGCTGGCGATGTAGCGGGTCTTGGTGGTGGTGGCGCGGCCGCCCTGCACCAGCAGCCAGGGCTCGACGCGCGGCTGGCCGCCGATCAGCCCGGTGAGGTCGGAGCCGGCCTGGTCATCCCCCACCACGGACAGAAAGGCCACCCCGGCGCCCAGCGCCGTCAGGTTGCGCACCACATTGCCGGCGCCGCCCGGCATCGCCACCTCGCGCTCCACCGCCACCACCGGCACCGGGGCCTCGGGCGAGATGCGGTCGACATGGCCGTAAACATAGCGGTCCAGCATGGCGTCGCCCACCACCAGCACGGAGGCGCGCTTCAGCATCCGCACCGCTTCGGTGAGGTCGGCGACATTGGGCACGGCTGCGGACACGTTGTTGGGCGCCTCCGGCGCGGGGGCGCTGGCGGATGGATCGCCGGGAGTGCCGGTCGAGGAAGACGAGGGGGGCACGGGGCCTTGCATCGGATCGTTGCCTAGCGCAGCCATACCGCGCTGCGCAAGGCATGGCCCGGCCAAGGCCAGGCTGGCGGAACGCTCCTCATGCGGAGAGAAAGCGCAGCATGTCGGCTTCCAGCACCAGGGCGGTCAGGGGGCCGCCCGCGACGGCGCCGGTGTCGATGCCGATGCGGTGGCGGCGCAGTTCGGGCGCGCGGCTGGGCGTGTGGCCATGCACCACGACCCGCTCCAGCGGATGCGGCCAGGACAGAAAAGGCTCCCGGATCCAGAGCAGGTCCTGCTCCCGCTGAAGGCTGAAGGGCCGGCGGGGATCGATGCCGGCATGCACGAACAGATAGTCGCCGGCCTGCCAGGACAGGGTGGTGGCGCGCAGCAGCGCCAGATGCGCCTCGGGCGGGCCGGCGGGGCCATAGCTGCGCAGCGTCGTGCGGCCGCCATTGGCCAGCCACAGATCCTCGGCCGCCGTGCCGGGGCCGGCGGCCAGCGCTTCCAGCATCATCACCTCGTGATTGCCGCGCAGCAGAACCGTTTCCGCGTCCGGCAAGGGCGGCGGCTGCATCAGCCGCTTCAGCACGCCGGCCGAATCCGGGCCGCGATCGACGTAATCGCCAAGATGGACCACGGCGCAGCGCTCAGTCGGCGACAAGTCCCAGTCGGCCGCGATGGCGGCGTGCAGGGCGGCCAGCCGCGCGGCACAGCCATGGATGTCGCCGATCGCGTAAACCCGCAATCCTGGCGGCAGGGAACCCGGCGCGAGCATGGACATGGCCTGTGCCCGGCCCTTTAAAGGTCCACAGCGCCGCGGCTGCCATGGTGGGCAGCAGCCGGGGCAGCCATCCGGCGCAAGTTTATGGTCGGGGTGCGCGACGTTTGGGCCATGCGGCAACTCCCGCGATCTGCAGGATCGCTGCGGATGGAATTCCGGGCATCCGGGGGAGTTGCCGGCCCCTTGCCCTTGTTACGGCGAAAACATCAGCCGCGCCGCCCGGCCTCGAACCGCGCCTGGGCGGCCATGCGCACCGCCGCATTGTTCGCGCCGAACTGGCGGTAGCCGCCGCGCCGCTGCACCACCTCGAAGAAGAAGCGGTTGGCGAAGCTGGTGGTATAGGCATGGCGGAAGCTGCCGCCTTCCGCATCCTGGTCATACAGGAGGTTCAGGCGCCGCAGCGCCTCCAGCTCCGCATCCTCCAGCGCGAAGCGCGCCGACAGGTCGTCGTAATAATTCCCGGGGATCGGCAGCAGCGGCGCGCCGCTCCCGGCCAGGGCGGCGGCGCTGGCGGCGGCGTCCTCGACCAGAAAGGCGATATGGTGCACACCGGCGCCGGCGGCGGCGGAGATGAAGCGGCCCGTCGCCGTTTCCCGCGCTTCCGAGGTGTTCAGCGGCAGGCGCACCGTGCCGCCGGCATTCACCATGGCGCGGCTGTGCACCAGCCCCTGCGGGTCGGGCAGGTCGAGCTGCGGCTCCGGCTCCAGCCCGAAGACGCCGCGATAGAACAGAACGAAACCGTCCATCTGGCCTGGCGCCAAGGCCTGCGTCACATGGTCGATGCCGAGCAGGGGCGGGCCGGCGGGCGGCGCGGCCGGCAGCAGGTGGAAATCGTCGTCCCACAGCGTCGGGCGGCCCGGCTGGTTTTCCACCAGCAGCACCAGGGCGCCATTGGGCGCGCGCAGGGCGGGCAGCAGCCGCTCGCTCACGCCGCGCTTCTCGTTCCAGGAGGCGCAAAGCAGCGCCTCGGCCCGGCGCGCGGCGGCCGCCGCGTCATCCACGGCAAGGCCCATGGCGCAGACCGAGGGGCCATGCATCTCGAAATGGCTGGCCGCGGCGCTGTCCGGCTCGCTGTTCAGCACTAGGTTCACCTGTCCCTGCCGGTACAGCTCCACCGCCTTTGAGCGGTGCCGGCCGGCCAGCTGGAAGCCCAGTCCGCCCAGGAAATCCCCGAGCTGCCGGCCCGCCGCCTCGTTGACGGCGAATTCCAGGAACTCGATCCCTGAAAGCCGCGGCACGGGGGGCAGGGGGGTGGCGGGAACGGTGCCGGGGGCGGAGGGCGCCGCCGCCCCGGCCTCGGCCAGGATCAGGGAACGCAGCCCGTCGCGCGCCGTCTGCCGCACGGGCGCGGCGCGGAATTCATCATTGAAGATTTCCAGCGAAAGCGGGCCGGAATAGCCGGAAGCGAGCACCGCGCGCAGGAAGCCGGTCACCGGAAGCTGCCCCTGGCCGGGGAAGTTGCGGTAATGGCGGCTCCATTGCAGCACGTCCATGTCGTAAAGCGGCGCATCCGCCAGTTGCACGAAGAAGATGCGTTCCCCTGGCAGTTCGGCGAGGCCCGAGGGATCGTCCTTCAGCGCCAGGGTGTGGAAGCTGTCCACGATCAGCCCCAGCGCCGGATGGTCGGCGCGCTGCACGATGTCCCAGGCCTCGCGCCAGCGGCGGGTGTGGCGGCCCCAAGCCAGCGCCTCATAGCCGACGCGCAGGCCGCGCTGCGCCGCCCGTTCCGCCATGTCGCGCAGATCGGCGGCGGCGCGCGCCGGGTCGCCGATGCAGGCTTCCTGCACGTTGGAGCAGACCAGCACCAGATCGGTGCCAAGGGCCTGCATCACATCGAACTTCCGCTCGGCGCGGTCGAGGTTGCGGCGGCGCTGCGGCTCCGGCATCGCCTCGAAGTCGCGGAAGGGCTGGAAGATGGTGATGGCGAGGCCGAGATCGGCCGCCATCCTGCGCACATCGGCGGGCGAGCCGTTGAAGGTAAGCAGGTCGTTCTCGAAGATCTCGACGCCGTCGAAGCCGATATTGGCCGCCGCCTCCAGCTTGTCGGTCAGCTCGCCGCTCAGGCAGACGGTGGCAATGGAGCGGGAATGGTGGCCGGGCATGACGATGGTCCTTGGCTGCGACGCGACAGGATGGGCCGCGCGCAGGCCGCGCGGCCCCGGATGGGGCGGCGGCGGGAGAAGGCGATCCCTTCCGCCGCCTGGCGCCTGTTCGCGGGCGCTTATTCCAGCGTGATGCCGCGCGCCTTGATCAGCTCACCCCATTTGGCGCTTTCCGCCGTGAGATAGGCAGGAAATTCCTGCGGCGTGCCGAGGGCGGGGAACATCGAGTTCTGCTTCAGCCGCTCCGTCACATCCGGGTTGCGCATGGAGGCGGCGATGGCGGCGGCCAGCTTCTGGATGATCTCCGGTGGCGTGCCGGCGGGCGCCATGATGGCGAATTCCGAGGCGCATTCGTAGCCCGGCAGGCCGGATTCCGCGATGGTCGGCACCTCCGGCTGCAACGGGTTGCGCTGCGGGCTGGAAACGCCAAGCGGCACCACCTGCTTCGCCGCGATCAGCGGCAGGGCGGTGACGGCATCGACAAAGGCCATCTGCACCTCGTTGGTGATCAGCGCCTGCACCGCCGGGGCGCCGCCGCGATAGGACACGTTCTGCACCTCGAGGCCTGTCTGCCGCAGGAACAGCTCGGTCGCCAGATGCGCCGAGGAGCCGGCGCCGGAGGAACCATAGGACAGCTTGCCCGGCTGCTTCTTCGCCAGCTCGATGAAGCCGGCGATGTCCTTCACGCCGAGCTGCGGGCTGACGCACAGGAAGATCGGCGTGGTGGCGACACGGCCGATGCCTACAAAGGATTTCTCGTCATCATAGCCGCGCTGCGGGAACAGGTGCCGCGCCATGGCGTAGGTCGAGTTGACGCCGAACAGCAGGGTGTAGCCATCCGGCCGGGCGCGGGCGACGGAAGCGTGGCCGATGGTGCCGGAAGCGCCGGCGCGGTTCTCCACCACCACCTGCTGGCCGAGTTCCTTGGTTAATTGCTGCGCCACGACGCGGGCCACGAAATCCGTGGAGCCGCCGGGCGCCCAGGACACCACCATGGTGATGGCGTGGTTGGGATAATCGCCCTGCGCGGCGGCGGAGCGCGGGCGCAGCAACGTGCCGCCGCTGGCGGCGATCAGGGCGAGGCCGGTGGTGAGGCCGCGGCGGGAAATCGGCATGGTTCCTCCTGGGTGCTTCCGGTTGTTGTTTTCAGCGCATCCTGCGCCCCGCGGCGGGACGGGGGAAAGGATGCAAAGTTTTGGTTGGTTTGTACGTACCAGATAGTACATTAAGCCTGCAAGCAGAACCGACGGCCCTGAAGGAAACGTCATGACGCCGCCTCCCGACCTTGACGCGCCGCTCCCGCCTCCCGGTCCCGCCTGCCTGGTGGGGCTGATCGGCAGCGGCATCCAGGCATCCCGCTCCCCCGCCCTGCATGAGCGGGAAGGAACGGCGCAGGGCATGCGCTACATCTATCGCCTGCTTGACCTCGATGCGCTGAAGCTGGGGGTGGAGGCGCTGCCTTCGCTGTTGGAAGCGGCGCAGCGCTGCGGCTTCAACGGCCTGAACATCACCCATCCCTGCAAGCAGGCCGTGCTGCCGCTGCTGGACGAGGTGTCGGAGGATGCGCGGGCGCTGGGCGCGGTGAACACGGTGGTGTTCCGGGACGGACGGCGGATCGGCCATAACACCGATCATTCCGGCTTCGCCGAAGGCTTCCGCCGCGGCCTGCCCGGGGCCGGGATGGAGCAGGTGGTGCAGCTTGGCGCGGGCGGCGCGGGGGCGGCGGTCGCGCATGCCGCGCTGGCGATGGGAGCGCGGCGGCTGGTGCTGCTCGACATGGACCCGGCCCGCGCCGCCGTTCTGGCCGAACAGCTTTCCGGCCGCTTCGGCGCCGGCCGCGCCGTCGCCGAAACCGACATCGCCGGCGCCATGCGCGATGCCGACGGGCTGATCCATGCCACGCCAACCGGCATGGCGAAATATCCCGGCCTGCCGCTGCCATCCGGGCTGCTGCGGCCGCATCACTGGGTGGCCGAGGTGGTCTACGTGCCGCTGGAAACGGAGCTGCTGCGCACCGCCCGGCGCATCGGCTGCCGCACCGTGGATGGCGGCGGCATGGCGGTGTTCCAGGCGGTTGGCGCCTTCCGCCTGTTCACCGGGCGGGAGCCGAATGCGGAGCGCATGCTGCGGCATTTCGCCGGCATGCAGGCCACGTCCTAGAGCAGATTCCGATCAGGCGGGATCGCGTGATCGGATGAAGATGCTCGACAGAACAAGGAGCCAGAGCATTTGAAGTGAGCCGGTGCGAACGGAAAATGCTCTAACCCGCCCGCACCAGCCGCAGCACCGCCTCCACGATCAGGCGGCGCTGCTGCGCGGCGCGGTCCGGCGCCGCCATGTCCTGGCCGAAGATGACGCCCAGCGTGTGCCGGTTGGCGACGCGGTGGAAGCTGAAGCCGTTGATCAGCACATGCAGGTCGAGCGGGTCGAGCCCCGGCCGGAACACCCCCGCCGCCACGCCGCGGTCGAGCAGCCGGCGCATCAGCCCGATCACCGCCTCGTTGCGCTGGCTGACGGTGGCGGAGCCGGCGATGTGGCGGGCGCCGTGGATGTTCTCCACCGTCACCATGCGGACGAATTCAGGGTGCTCGGCATGGTAGTCGAAGGTGGTTTCCACCAGCCGCGCCAGCGCCTCCTCGGGCGGCAGCTGGTCGAGCAGCAGGTCCTTCTCGGTGGCACGGATGCCCTCATACATCTCCTCCAGCGCGGCGGCGTAGAGCCCTTCCTTGCTGCCGAAGTAGTAGTAGATCATCCGCTTCGTGGTCTGGGTGCGGGCGGCGATCTCGTCGACCCGCGCGCCGGACAGGCCCTTGGCGGCGAATTCGGCGATGGCGGCGTCGAGGATGCTGCGGCGGGTCTGCTCCGCGTCGCGCTGCCTTACGGCCTTTGCCACCGTGTCGGATTCCATGCCCATCCAAGCCGTGCTGCCTCCGGCCCAGCATGACCGGGGCGGGGGGCGGTCGCAACACCCGCCCCCCTGAAGGCTCAGACGCGCTCCAGCACCATGGCGATGCCCTGGCCGACGCCGATGCACATGGTAACCAGGGCGTAGCGCCCCTCGCGGTGGTGCAGCTCGGCCACCGCCGTCTGCACCAGCCGCGCGCCCGACATGCCGAGCGGGTGGCCGAGCGCGATGGCGCCGCCATTCGGGTTCACATGCTCCGCGTCGTCCGGCAGGCCGAGGTCGCGCATCACCGCCAGGGCCTGGGAAGCGAAGGCCTCGTTCAGCTCGATCACGTCGATATCGGCGAGCGACAGCCCGGCCCGGTCCAGCACCTTGCGGGTGGCCGGCGCCGGGCCGAAGCCCATGATGCGCGGCGGCACGCCGGCGGTGGCGGTGGCGACCACGCGGGCGCGCGGCGTCAGGCCATGCCGGGCGGCGGCGGCCTCGCTCGCCACGAGCAGGGCGCAGGCGCCGTCATTGACGCCGGACGCGTTGCCCGCCGTCACCGTGCCGCCTTCCTTGCGGAAGGGCGTGCCGAGCTTGGCCAGGGCTTCCAGCGTGGTCTCGGGGCGCGGATGCTCGTCCTTCGAGATGATCAGCGGCTCGCCCTTGCGCCGCTTGATCTCGACGGGGACGATTTCCTCGGCGAAGCGGCCGCGCTCGATCGCCGCCTTGGCGCGCTGCTGGGAGCGGAAGGCGAAGGCGTCCTGGTCGGCGCGGGAGATCTGGAAGTCGGTGGCGACGTTCTCGCCGGTTTCCGGCATGGAGTCGACGCCGTACTGCGCCTTCATCAGCGGGTTCACGAAGCGCCAGCCGATTGTGGTGTCGTAGATCTCGGCATGGCGGCCGAAGGCCTCGGCGCTCTTGCCCTGCACGAAGGGCGCGCGCGTCATGCTTTCGACGCCGCCGGCCAGCATCAGCTCCGCCTCGCCGGCCTTGATGGCGCGGGCGGCGATGCCGGTGGCATCCATGCCGGAGCCGCAGAGCCGGTTCACCGTGCTGCCGGGGATGCTGTCGGGCAGGCCGGCCAGCAGCGTCGCCATGCGGGCCACGTTGCGGTTGTCCTCGCCCGCCTGGTTGGCGCAGCCAAGGATGACGTCATCCACCGCGCCCCAGTCGAGGTCCTTGTGCCGCGCCATCAGCGCCTTGATGGGCACGGCGGCGAGGTCGTCGGCGCGGACGGCGGACAGCCCGCCGGCATAGCGGCCGATGGCGGTGCGGGCGGCGCCGCAGATGAAGGCTTCAGTCATGGGTGGCTTCCTTGTCCGTCTCGACCATGTGCAGCTTGGCTTCGGTGCGGGCCTGCAGCGCCTCGAAGCTCAGGCCCGGCGCCATCTCGACGACGCCGAAGCCGCGCGGCGTGATGTCGATCACGGCGAGGTTGGTGTAGACGCGCCGCACCACGCCCATCGCGGTCAGCGGATAGGCGCATTTCGTCACCAGGCGCGGGCTGCCATCCTTGGTGGTGTGTTCCATCACCACCCAGAGGTTCTTGGCGCCGGCCGAAAGGTCCATCGCGCCACCGACGGCGGGCGCGGTGTCGTTGACCGAAGTGGCCCAGTTGGCGACGTCGCCATTCTCCGCCACCTCGAAGGCGCCGAGCACGCAAAGATCGAGATGCCCGCCGCGGATCATGGCGAAGCTGTCGGCGTGATGGATATAGGCGCCGCCGCGCCGCAGCGTGATCTGCTGCTTGCCGGCATTGATCAGCCACGGGTCGGCGTCGTCCGGGCCGGGCGCCGGGCCCATGCCGAGCACGCCGTTCTCCGAATGGAAGATCACTTCCCGTTCAAGCGGGACGTAGTCGGCCACCAGCGTCGGGATGCCGATGCCCAGATTGACGTACCAGCCCTCCGGGATGTCCTGCGCCACGCGGCGCGCCATGTCCCTGCGGGAAAGGGGGGTGAAGCTGTCGCTCATGATGCGGGCTCCCTCAGACGCCGATGCGGATGACGCGGTCGACAAAGATGCCGGGCGTGACGATGGCCTCCGGGTCCAGCGAGCCCAGGGGCTCGATCTCGTCCACCTGGGCGATGGTCAGCCGGCTGGCCATGGCCATGACCGGATTGAAGTTCCGGCCCGAGCGGCGATAGGTCAGGTTGCCCCAGCGATCGGCCTTGTGCGCCTGGATCAGCGCCACGTCGCCCGGCAGGGCCATCTCAAGCACGCAGGGCTTGCCGTTGAACTCGGCGGTCGGCTTGCCCTCGGCCAGAAGCGTGCCGTAGCCGGTGGGCGTGTAGAAGGCGGGCACCCCGGCGCCGGCGGCGCGCATGCGCTCGGCCAGCGTGCCCTGGGGCACGATCTCCAGCTCCAGCTTGCCGGCCTTGTAGAGCTCCTCGAACACCACCGAGCCGACGGAGCGCGGGAAGGAGCAAATGATGCGCCGGACCCGCCCCAACTCCATCAGCCGCGCCAGGCCGGTGCGGCCGGTGCCGGCATTGTTGGCCACGATGGTCAGGTCGGTCGCGCCCTGTTCGATCAGGGCCTCGATCAGCGCGTCAGGCTGGCCGACGGAGCCGAAGCCGCCAACCAGCACGGTGGAGCCATCGGCGATGCCCTGCATCGCTTCGGCCAGGTCGCGGACGGTTTTGTTGATCATGCGGCGTTGCCTTGCCTGGGCATGGTTTCCTCGCTTCGTTGAGCCGTGCGGCACGATAGGTCCGTGGCGCGGGGGGGCGCAACGCGGTGCGCTATGCGCACGGATCAGCCGGGAATGCTGTGCCGCAGCGCCGCCGCCGCCTGAAGCAGCGCCGGCAGCAGCCGGTTCTGCAACGCCGCCTCATCGGCCCGGCTGGCCTGCACGCCGATGTTCATGGCGGCGACACAGCGGCCGCGCCCGTCCCGCACCGGCACCGCGACCGAGCGCAGGCCGAGCTCCAGCTCCTCGTCGACCAGGGCGTAGCCCTGCGCGCGGGCGGCGGCCACCGCATCGCGGATGGCGGCGCGGGTGGTGCGGGTGTGGCTGGTCAGCGCTTCGGGCGTCAGGGCGGCGATGTGCTGCTCCAGCGCCCGGGGCGGCAGGGTGGACAGCAGGGCGCGGCCCAGCGCGGTGCAGTGGGCGGGCAGGCGGCTGCCCACCGCGAGCGTCACGGACATGATCCGCCGCGCCGCGGCCCGCGCGATGTAGACCACGTCCGGCCCGTCCAGGATGGCGGCGGAGCAGCTTTCCCCGGTGGCTTCCCGCACCGCCTCCAGCTGCGGCTGGATCAGCCCCGGCAGTTCGGCGCTGGCCAGCCAGGCGCCGCCCAGCCGCAGCACGCGCGGTGTCAGGGTGAAGTGCCGGCCATCCGTTTCGGCATAGCCCAGCGATACCAGGGTCAGCAGGCACCGCCGGGCCGCGGCGCGGCTGCTGCCGGTGGCGGCGGCGATGTCGGTGATGCTGGCGCGCTGCCGGGTGGCGCCGAAGGCCTCGATGACCGCCAGGCCACGCGCCAGCCCGCCGAGCTGGTCCCGCGCGGCCGGCGGGCGTTGGGACAGCGCCATCAGGCGGGGTCCGCCGGGGGCTGCACCGCCTGTGCGACGGCGGCAAGCTGCGCCCGCAGCCAGGCATGCCGTGCTTCCTGCTGGTGGCGGCGGTGCCAGACCATGTAGAGCGGCAACCGGTCGGGCGGCGCGGCGCCCCGGCTGCCGAGGCGCGGCGGCACCGGCACGCTGGCGAAGCCCCGCAGCGCCGAGCGCCGCAGCATTCCCGGCAAGGTCGCCAGCATGGAGCTGCCGCGAAGAAAGCCGGCGACGCCGGTGAAATCCGCCACCCGCAGGGCGATGTCCCGGGTCACGCCCAAGGATTCCAGCCGGCGGTCGAAATCCAGCTTCTCGCCCTCGGGGTGGATCACGGTGATGTGCCGGGCGGCGAGGTAGTCCTCCCGCCCGCGCGGCGCGGCGCGGGCATCCGGGTCGTAGAAGCAGGCGAAGCGGTCGGACAGCAGGCGCTTCTGCAGGATGTCGGTGCCGGAAGGGGGCAGGGGCGTCACCAGCAACTCGCAGCCCTGTTCCCGCAGCAGGGCGGCGGCGGGCGCGCCGGAGGGCACCACGCGCAGGCTGAAGCGCTCCACCTGCGCCTGCACGCGGGCGAAAAAGGCCGGCAACAGCAGGTCGCGCTGGAAGTCGTTGGCGGCGATCGTGAGGGAGAATGCCGCCGTGGCCGGATCGAAGGGGCGCTGGCGGCCCAGGTTCTGTATGCCGTCGAGCAGCGCCTGCACCGGCGCGGCCAGGCCGCGGGCATGGGCGGTGGCGGTGATGCCACGCCCGGACTTGACGAACAAAGGATCGCCCAGCGAGGCGCGCAGACGGTTCAGCCCATGGCTGGCCGCCGACTGGCTGAGGCCGAGCCGTTCCGCCGCCAGCGTCACGGAGCCGGTGTCCAGCACCGCCAGGAACAGCCGCAGCGCATGGCCATCCAGGGCCAATGCATCGATCCCATTCATGCGTCGCATGATAAAGGCGTGGTTTTCCGATGCAACGCGGGGCGCCATTCTGGGCTCACGCGGCGGCCTGCCAGCCTTCCCGCGCAACGCAAGCAACCGCAGGAGGAACGCCGATGCCCGCCGATGGCATGACCGGCCTGTTGAGTGGGGCGCGGGGCGACATCATGCGCCGCGACCGCACCCAGCACCCGCCGGCCCTGACTCCGCAATACAAGACCAGCGTGCTGCGCTCCCCCCGCCGCGCCCTGGTGTCGCTGGAGCCCGGGCCGGGCGAGAATGCCGGGCCGGTGTTCAACGCCCGCATCCTGGCGCCGCTGGAAAACGACCTGATCCGCAATTATTCCAAGGACGGGGACGCGCAGGGCGAGCGCATCATCGTTCATGGCAAGGTGCTGGACGAGAATGCGCGCCCCGTGCCGAACACGCTGATCGAGGTGTGGCAGGCCAATGCCGGCGGCCGGTACCGCCACAAGAACGACAGCTACCTGGCGCCGCTGGACCCGAATTTCGGCGGGCAGGGCCGCTGCATGACCGATGCGGAGGGCAACTACTTCTTCCGCACCATCCGCCCCGGCCCCTATCCCTGGCGCAACAATGGCAGCGACTGGCGCCCGGCGCATATCCACATCTCGCTGTTCGGCCACGCCTTCGTGCAGCGCCTGGTCAGCCAGCTTTACTTCGAGGGCGACCCGCTGATCCCGTTCTGCCCGATCATCGGCACCCTGCCGGACAAGGGCGCGGTGGAGCGGCTGGTGGCCAAGCTCGACATGGGGAATGCCGTGCCTTTCGACGCGCTCGCCTACCGCTTCGACATCGTGCTGCGCGGCCGCCGCCAGACCTTCTTCGAGAACAAGCCGGAAGGGATGTAAGCCATGCCCGTCGAATACCTCAAGGAAACGCCCTCGCAGACCGGCGGGCCCTATGTCCATATCGGCACGCTTCCGGCCTTTGCCGGGCTGGCGGTGCGCACGCAGGAAAAGCCGCACATCCTGGACGGCGCGGGGGAGCGCATCCGCATCACCGGCGTGGTGATCGACGGCTCCGGCACCCCGGTGAAGGATGCGCTGCTGGAATTGTGGCAGGCGGATGCGCAGGGCCGGCACAATGCCGGCGATTTCCTGGGCTGGGGCCGCGCCGCGGCTTCCTCCGAGACCGGCGAATGGATGTTCGAAACCGTGCGGCCCGGTGCCGTTCCCTGGCGTGACGGCCGCCCGCAGGCCCCGCATGTCAGCCTGCTGATCTTCGCCCGCGGCATCAACATCCACCTGCACACGCGCATCTACTTCCCGGAGGACAAGGCCGCGCTGGAGCTTGATCCCGTGCTGCGCAGCATCGAGCAGGCCGGGCGGCGCGCCACACTGGTGGCGGAGCGTGGGGACGCGGCGGACATGCCAACCTATCGCTTCACCATCCGCCTGCAGGGCGACGCGGAAACGGTGTTCTTCGATATGTGACTGCTCGCCGGATGATGCGCGTCTCATCCGGCGGAAACCCTGCCGCCGTTCAGCAGTTTTCCCGCCATCAGCAACCGACGGGAGAAATGCTGCATGGCCGCGATTGTGGGAACCGATGGCAACGACAACCTTGTCTCGCCCGAGGCTTCTTCCAACGACACGATCAACGCGCTGGCGGGTGACGATCGCATCGAAGCCCGTGGCGGCGACGACCTGATCCTTCCCGGGCCGGGCAATGACCGCATCGAGGGCGGCGATGGCCGCGACGATGTTCTGCTGCCCGGCAGCCTCGACCAGTACGAGCTTTATCGCTACACCGCCTTCGGAAATGAAGGCGTGATCCGTGGGCCCGAGGGCGTCGACACGTTGCTCGATGTCGAGGCCATCCGCACGGACATCAGCGGCACGCGCGAATTTTCCGATGTGCCCGAATTCCTCAGCTATGCCTATCTCGCATCCTATGCCGACTTGTCCGCCGCCTTCGGCGAGGATCGCGATGTCGCCTGGGATCATTTCTACCAGGTTGGCGCGGTTGAAGGTCGCGCGATCACCTTTGACGGTGCTGGCTACCTGGCCGCCAATCCCGATGTGCTGGCGGCGCAGGGCGGCAATGTTGATGATGCCGCGCTGCACTACCTCCGCTTCGGCCGCGCCGAAGGCCGGCAGACGGATTTCGACGGCGCGCAATATGTGGCGAGCCATGCCGACCTGATCGCCGCCTTCCGCGGCCAGGGCGATGCCGATGCGCTGGGCACCAACCATTATATCAGCTTCGGCCTCAATGAAGGCCGGGCGACGGATACCTTCAACGAAACCACCTATGCGGCCGGGAATCCGGACCTCGCCGTCGCCGGCGTGGTCACGGCCGAGGCATTGGCGGAGCACTGGATCAACTACGGCTCCGTGGAAGGGCGCGCCGGGGCCTATGACCCCGTGATCGCCTGAGGTTTCTGTTGGCCTGAGGCTTGGCGGCGGGTGCGGTTGCGCCCGCCGCCTTTCCGTTCTCTCCCCCTGTTGACGCCGGAGCCCGGCTGGACCAAGCGCGAGGCATGACACCCGACCCCGCGATCCGGGCCGAAGGCCTGACCAAGCGTTATGGCGACACCCTGGCCGTGGACGGGCTGTCCTTCGTGCTGCCGCGCGGCGCCACCTGGGGGTTGCTGGGCGGCAATGGCGCCGGCAAGAGCACCACCATCGCCATGCTGCTGGGATTGCTGGTGCCAAGCGCCGGGCGGGTCACCGTTCTGGGCCACGACATGGCGCGCGACCGCTTCGCGGCGCTGGCGCGGATGAACTTCTCCTCCCCCTATGTGGCCCTGCCGCACCGGCTTTCCGTGGCGGAGAATTTGCGGGTCTACGCCCATCTCTACGACGTGCCGCGGGCCGGGACGCGTATCGCGGAACTGGCGGAGGCGCTGCAGCTGAACGAGATCCTCGACCGCCCGGCCGGGCAGCTTTCGGCCGGCCAGAAGACACGCGTTGCGCTGGCCAAGGCACTGGTCAACCGCCCCGAGTTGCTGCTGCTGGACGAGCCCACCGCCAGCCTCGACCCCGACACCGGGGATTGGGTGCGGTCCTGGCTGGAGCGCTACCAGGCGGAAAGCGGCTGCGCCATCCTGCTGGCCAGCCACAACATGGCGGAGGTGGAGCGGCTTTGCGGCCACGTCCTCATGATGAAGCGCGGCCGCATCGTCGATCAGGGCAGCCCGGCCGACCTCGCCGCCCGCTTCGGCCGCGACAATCTGGAGGATGTGTTCCTGGACATCGCCCGCAACCGCTCGGCCGCCGGCGCGAAGATCGGGGAAAGCACCGCATGAGGGCCTCGCTGCGCCGCGTCTGGGGGCTGTGCTACCGCCATCTGGCGCTGTACCGCCGCTCCTGGCCGCGCCTGCTGGAGCTGATGTACTGGCCGATCCTGCAGATGCTGGTCTGGGGCTTCGTCACCGCCTATCTGGCGGGGTTGCAGCAGAACACCGCCAGCGTGGCGGCAGGCATCCTGCTGGGCGGCGTGTTGCTGTGGGAGGTGGCGCTGCGGTCCCAGATGGGCTTCGCCATCACCTTCCTGGAGGAAATCTGGAGCCGCAATCTCGGCCATATCTTCGTGTCGCCGCTGCGGCCGGGGGAACTGGTGGCCGGGCTGATGACCATGGCGACGCTGCGCATGCTGGTGGGCGTGCTGCCCGCCGTGGCGCTGGCCTGGGCGCTGTACGGCTTCGGCCTGTTCCGCATGGGGCCGGTGGTGGTGCTGTTCTTCGCGGCGCTGATGCTGATGGGATGGGCCGTGGCCCTCGGTGTCACCGCCATGATCCTGCGGCATGGCGCCGGGGCGGAGCCGCTGGCCTGGTCGGTGCTGTTCGGCCTGACGCCCTTTGCCTGCGTGTTCTACCCGCTCTCCACCCTGCCGGTGGCGCTGCAATGGGTGGCGCAGGCGATTCCGGCGGCGCATGTGTTCGAGGGCATGCGCGCCGCCCTGACCGAGGGGCGGATTGACGGCTACCATCTCGGCATGGCGTTCGGGCTGGACCTGTTGTGGCTGCTGGTGCTGGGCCGGGTGTTCCGCGCCCAGTTCGAGGCGGCGCGGCGATCCGGCGCGCTGCTGACCATTGGCGAGTAGCGGGCGGCGAATGGCGGCGCGCCATTCCCGCCGGGCCGGAATGGCGCTACAGCCGGAATCGTGACCCCGACCCGCTTCTTTCTGATCCGACATGCCCTGGTGGAGCCCACCGCGCGGCTGATCATGTATGGCGACATGGACGTGGCCGTTTGCGCCGTGACCATGGTGCAGGATGCCGAAACCTATCGCTGGCTGGCGGGCCGGCTGCCGGCCGGGGCGCGCTGGTTCCACACCCCGCTCTCCCGCACCCGCGCCACCGCCGACGCCATCTTCGCCGCCGGCTACCCGGCGGCGCCCATGGAGATCGAGCCGCGCTTCGTGGAGCAGCATCTGGGCGAATGGCAGGGCATCACCCATGAGGCCCTGACCGAGATGCTGCGCGATCCGCCGCATCCCTTCTGGCCGCATGGCGCCGAGGAAACGCCGCCCGGCGGCGAAAGCCTGCGCGATGTCATCGAGCGGCGGGTCGGCCCGGCGCTGGAGGACATGGCGGCGCAATATCCGGGCGAGGATGTGGTGATCGTGGCGCATGGCGGCTCGATCCGGGCTGCCGTCGCGCATGCCATGCGGCTTGATCCGCACCAGGCCTTCCGCTTGTCGGTGAAGAACCTGTCGCTGACCCGGCTGGAGAACCATGCGGGCGAATGGCGGGTGGTTTCCGTCAACGAGGAACCCCCGGGGCCGCTCTGAGGCCTCCGTCGGGAGAGATCCCGGGCAAGTTTGGCTTGCCAGCGGCTCCGGCAGAGGCCATTGCTTCGCAAGGACTTGGCGGAGGACCCTCATGCGGCGTTCGATCTTCGGGGCAGCGCTTTTCGGCGCGGTGTCGCTGTTCGGCCTAGCCCCGCCCCGCACGGCCCTGGCGCAGGCGGAGCAGCAGGCCCTGGTGGACCGCTCCACCCTCGCGGTGCAGGAGATGCTGGGCGGCATCGAAGGCGGCAACGCGGCGCATTTCAATGACGCGGCAAATCTGCTGCGCCGTGCCCGCGCCGTCATGGTCTGCCCCCGCGTGTTCCGCGCCGGCTTCATCCTGGGTGGCCAGGGCGGCTCCTGCGTGCTGGTGGCGCGGGACGGGGCGGGCTCCTGGTCCTCGCCCGCCTTCTATGGCCTCGGCTCCGGCAGCTTCGGGCTGCAGGCCGGCATCCAGGACGCCATGGTGATGATGGTGATCCTGACCGACAAGGGCCTGTCCGCCCTGATGGACAGCCAGTTCAAGATCGGCGCCGACGCGTCCATCGCCGTGGCCACCATCGGCGGCGGCATCGCCGGCTCCACCACCGCGGCGGTGGGGGCCGACATCGTCACCTTCGCCAAGACGCGCGGCCTGTATGCCGGCATCGCCCTGGACGGGTCGCTGCTGTCCGGCCGCTCCGACTGGAACCGCGCCTATTATGGCCAGAGCTATGGCGCACGGCAGATCGTGGTGGACATGGCCGCCTACAATCCCGGCGCCGATCCGCTGCGCGCGGCGCTGATGCGCTATGGCAGCGCGCAGCAGCCGGTCGCCCCGGCGCCGCAATACCGGCAGCCGGGCGCCCAGCCTTCCCCGCAATCCTACCAGAGCCAGCCTTATCAGGCGCCGCCGGGCTACACCCCCGGCAGCGGCGTCACGGCCGAGCCTTTGCGCTGAGGGGAGGGCCGGCGCCCGGTGCGCCGGCCCGCCACGCCGCCTGGGGCCTCAGACCCCGGCATCGAGGGATCGCCGCAACTCGCGTCCCTCGGCGCTTGCGGGATCGATCAGGCCTTCGCGCAGGAACAGGTCGATCAGCACCAGGTTGACGTTGAACTTGAAGTCGTCGCCGTCGCGCACCGCCTCGAAGGCGCGGCGCAGGGGCCACAGCTCGAAACGCTCCACCTCGTCGTCATTCGGAACGGGGGTGAAGCTTTCGGGCAGGTCCAGGTCGAAGATGTGCAGCAGGTCGCGCCGCAGGCCTTCCTCGGTCTGCATGATGTAGGACAGGTGGCCGGCCGGCTTCGCCCGCGCCGCCAGCTCCTGTGGCACGCTGGCTTCCTCGGCCGCTTCCTTGACCAGCGTGGCGGCGGCATCCAGGCCGGAGGGCATGCCGCCCGCCACCATGTTGTCCCACTGGCCGGGGGCGAGCTTCTTGCTGCGCGACCGCTTGCCCAGCCAGAGATGCAGCCCGTCGGGCCGCCGCACCAGCCCGTTCAGGTGGACGCCCTGGGCCTGCACGCCGAAAGGCGGGACGGCGCCACGGTCCAGCCGCGCCAGCACCGGCCCCTTCGGCGTCGCGCGGATGTCGAAAAGCTCGTCGCGCAGGCGCAGGAAGCCGGCCTTTTCCAGCGCATGCGCGGTTTCCGCCAGGATGCGGTCGCGCTGCGCCGGCAGCCGCCCGGCGACCGAGACGCCTTCGGCATCGAAATGGAAATCGCGCGGGCGGAAGGCGAGCCAGCGGGCCAGCTCGGGCTCCAGCCAGCCGACCTGTTCGGCGCCGATGCGGAAGGGAACCATCCCGGCAGGGGAGGGGAGATTGTTGCAGGCCTCGATGTGGCGGCGGAAAGCGTCCATGGCGGCGTTCTTGCCCCCGGGCCCGCCCTGCGGCAAGGCTTGCGCCCATGATCGACATCGACCGCATCCGCGCCGAGACCCCCGGTGCCGCCCGCCGCGCCTATCTGCACAATGCGGGGGCGGCGCTGATGCCGGCGCCGGTGCTGGAAGCGCAGATCCGTCATCTGAGGCTGGAGGCGGAGATCGGCGGCTATGCCGCGATGGCGGCGGAGGCAGGGCTCCTCGATGCCGTTTATGACTCGGTGGCGCGGCTGCTGAATGCCGGGCGGCGGGAGATCGCGCTGGTGGAGAACGCCACCGTCGCCTGGCAGATGGCCTTTTATTCGCTGCGCTTCGCGCCCGGCGACCGTATCCTGACGGCCGAGGCCGAATACGCCGCCAACTATGTCGCCTTTCTGCAGGTGGCGCGCCGCACCGGCGCCGTGGTGGAGGTGGTGCCCTCGGACGCTTCAGGCGCGCTGGATGTGGCGGCGCTGGAGCGGATGATCGACGGGCGGGTGAAGCTGATCGCCATCACCTGGGTGCCGACCAATGGCGGCCTGCGCAACCCGGCCGCGGCGGTCGGGCGCGTGGCGCGGGCGCATGGCATCCCGTTCCTGCTCGATGCCTGCCAGGCGGTGGGGCAGATGCCGGTGGATGTGCGAGCCATCGGCTGCGACATGCTTTCGGCCACCGGACGGAAATTCCTGCGCGGCCCGCGCGGCACCGGCTTCCTTTACGTGCGGCAAGGGCTGCTGGAGCAGCTGGAGCCGCCAGTGATCGACCATTTCGCCGCCCCCTGGGTGGCGCGCGGGGAATACCGCCTGCGGCCCGATGCGCGTCGCTTCGAAACCTGGGAAAACAACTACGCCGCCCGCGCCGGGCTGGGATGCGCGGTGGATTACGCGCTGCGCATCGGGCTGGAAGCGATCGAGGCGCGGTGCCACCTGTTGTCGGACCGGCTGCGCGCCGGGCTGGCGGCGCTGCCCGGGGCGCGGCTGCGCGACCTTGGACCCGATCCCTCAGCCATTGTGTCCTTCACCCTGGATGGGCGGCCGGCGGATGAGGTCGTGGCGGCGGCCGAACGGGCCGGCGTCGCCATCGGCGCCTCGGACCCGGCTTCCACCCGCATCGATGCCGAGCGGCGGAACCTGCCGGTGCTGGTCCGCGCTTCCCCACATTACTACAACACGGAAGCCGAGATCGACCGGCTGCTGGAACTGTGCGAGGGGCTGACGGCGAGATGACAAAACGGTAACACGACCTCCTCACCATGAAGGATGGCGGCTGTTGCCCTGTTTCACGATGCTTCCTCCCTTGGCGCGATTGCGCCGGCCCGTCACCACTGCCCTGCTTGTCGCGGCCGCCTGGCTGGCCGTGCCGCGGGATGCGGATGCCAGCTACGGCTTCTATGTCGGCAAGAACCTGACGGCCGATGGCAGCGTGCTGCTGGGCGGTACGGGGGAGGAAGTCTCCGGCCACTGGCTTGAGATCGTGCCACGGCGGAAGCACGCGCCCGGCGACACCGTGACCGTGGGCGTCACCGACGAAGCCAGCATCCCGGGCAAGCTGACCACCATTCCCCAGGTGCCGGAAACCTTCCGCTACCTGACGATGAACTACAGCGATTATCAGGGTTTTCCGGCGCCGCTGACCAATGGCGGGCTGAACGAACACGGCGTCGCCATTCGCGACATCTGGTCGACTTCCCGCAGGGAGCTGATCGAGATGACGCCCCGGCCGCAGCAAGGGCCGCAATACAGCGATCTCGCGCGCATCGCGCTGGAGCGGGCGAGAACCGCGCGGGAAGCGGTGGAGATCATCGGCCGGCTCATCGACGAGCATGGCTACTCCACCTATGGCGGCAATTCGCACCTGATCGCCGACAAGGATGAAGGCTGGGTCGTGCTGCAATTCGCCGGCGGCAAGGGGCTGTGGGCGGCGGAACGACTCGGGCCGGACGAGGTGCGCGCCTCCTATCCCGGCTATATCGGCGAGTTTCCGCCGGATTACCGCGACAATCCCGACTTCATGGGCTCGGCCAACCTGATCTCCTTCGCCGAGGAGCAGGGCTGGCATGATCGCGCGGCCGGCAAGCCCTTCAACATCCACGGCGTCTACAGCCGGCAGGATCTGCCGATGCGGTCCGGCGCGAAGTTCTGGGCGATCGAGGAGATCGAGGCGGAGTTGCGCGCCGCCGCGCCGATGACGCCGGCCAAGATGATGAAGATGGTGCGCGATCCGCGCATCGCCGATGAGGAAGCGGGCTATGGCCAGGTCGCGCATCTGCGCGGCGATGTGCGGCCCGAACTGAACCTCGTCTGGGTGGCGCCGACGGGCTCCGTCACCGCGCCCTTCATTCCCTGGCATCTCGGTGCGGAGGAGGTGCCGCCGGAATTCGGCATCCACCGCTATCTTTATCGCAACGCGGGTGCGCATTTCCTGAACCCGGCCTTCCAGAGCCAGGAAGCCACCGAATTCGCCGGGCGGCTGTTCAAGCGCCTGATGTACCACACCTGCGCCAGGCCCGAGACCTTCCTGCCCGAGGTGACCGCCGCGCTGGAAGCCTTCGAGGGCCGCATGCTGGCCGAGATCGGCGATGTGCAGCGCACGGCCGACATCCTGTACGCCAGGGACGAGCCCGCGCTGGGCAGCCGGTATCTGAGCTTCTACAGCCGCACCAGGGCCATGGAGGGGATGCGGCTGGGCCATGACCTGCTGGCCTCGGTGGAGACGCGCAGCAAGCTGATCTTCGGCATTCCGGCGGCTCCCGGCGGCGAGATCAACTCGACCGGCGGGGAAACGCCCAACTGCCTGGTGGGCCACGACCCGGACCAGCCGCGGCGCTGATCTTCGCGGCATTGCCACCTCCGGTTCAGGTCGCCATGTAACCGGGCGACTGAACCGGAGTGTTTCCTTTGCCTTCCGAAACTTCGCGCGGCCATCTCGGAACACTGCGCACCCTGGCTCCCTATCTTTGGCCGCGTGGCGAAACCGGGCTCCGCGCGCGCGTGGTCATCGCCCTGGCGCTGATGCTGCTGGCCAAGGCCGCCAACGTGCTGGTGCCCATCGCCTATGCCCGCGCGGTGGACATGCTCGGCCCCACGGGCGGCACCGCCGCGGCGCTGGTGACAGTGCCGGTGGCGCTGATCGTCGGCTATGGCCTGCTGCGCATCACCTCATCCTGGTTCGCGGAATTGCGCGACGCGGTGTTCACCCGCGTGCAGGCGCGGGCGGGGCGCGTGATTGCCCTGCAGGTGTTCCGCCACCTGCACGCCCTGTCGCTGCGCTTCCATCTGGACCGGCAGACCGGCGGCATGAGCCGGGTGATCGAGCGCGGCACGCGCGGCATCAACTTCGTGCTCGACTTCATGCTGTTCAACATCATCCCCACGCTGATCGAGATCCTGTTCGTCGCGGGCATCCTGTGGGGGATGTTCTCCTTTTCCTTCGCCGCCGTGACGCTGGTGACGATCGGGCTCTACATCGCCTTCACCCTGGTGTTCACCGATTGGCGCCTGCGCTTCCGCCGCGCCATGAATGAGATGGACCAGGAGGCCAACACCAAGGCCATCGACAGCCTGCTGAACTACGAGACGGTCAAGTATTTCGGCAATGAGAAGCACGAGGAGCGGCGCTACGACAGCACCCTCGCGCGCTACGAGCAGGCCTATACCCGCTCCGAGGTGACGCTGAACTACCTCAACATGGGGCAGGCGGCGATCATCGCGCTGGGGCTGACGGCGGTGATGCTGATGGCGGCCAATGGCGTGGCCGATGGCAGCATGACGGTGGGCGATTTCGTGCTGGTGAACACCTACCTGATCCAGCTCTACCTGCCGCTCAACTTCCTGGGCTTCGTGTATCGCGAGCTGAAGCAGGGGCTGGTGGACATGGAGGCCATGTTCACCCTGATGCGCGAGCCTCAGGAAGTGGCCGATGCGCCGGACGCGAAGCCGCTCGCCGCCGGGCCCGGCGCGCTGGCGTTCCACGATGTCCGCTTCGGCTACCGCCCCGACCGCACCATCCTGAAGGGCGTTTCCTTCCATGTGCCGGCGGGGCGGACCCTGGCCATCGTCGGGCCGACGGGGGCGGGCAAGTCCACCATCTCCCGCCTGTTGTTCCGCTTCTACGACATCCAGGACGGCCGGATCCTGCTGGACGGGCAGGACATCCGCCAGGTCACGCAGGAAAGCCTGCGCCACGCCATCGGCGTGGTGCCGCAGGACACCGTGCTGTTCAACGACACCATCCGCTACAACATCGCCTATGGCCGCCCCGACGCCTCGCAGGAGGAGGTTGTGCAGGCCGCCAGGCTGGCCCAGGTGCATGATTTCGTGATGCGCCTGCCGGATGGCTACAACACCCGCGTCGGCGAGCGCGGCCTGAAGCTGTCGGGCGGGGAGAAGCAGCGCGTCGCCATCGCGCGCACCATCCTGAAGGACCCGCGCGTCCTGATCCTGGACGAGGCCACCAGCGCCCTCGACACCCGCACCGAGCAGGAGATCCAGGCGGCGCTGCGGGACGTGTCCCGCGGCCGCACCACGCTGGTGATCGCGCACCGCCTGTCCACCGTGGTGGATGCGGACGAGATCATCGTACTGCAGGAGGGGCAGGTGGCCGAGCGCGGCAACCACAACGCGCTGATGGCCGAGGACGGCCTGTACGCCCAGATGTGGCGTCGCCAGTCCGAGGCGGTGGCGGCGGCGGAAGCGGCGGCGCGCGCCCAGGCGGCGGCGGCCGAGGCCGGGGTGGAGGCGGGGCCGGGACGGCGCCCCGCGCATGACCCGCTGGCCGGTTGAAACAGGATCGGGGGTTTTGCTTCGCCCCCGTCGTGCCTATGTCACCGCTTCGCATCAGGAGGGCACCATATGCAACTGGATCCGCAGGGGGTCGCCCCGGAAGACCTCAGCCATGCCGGCTCCGTCGTCGACAAGGCGATCGAGTACATGATCGAGCAGAAGATCGCGCCGATCTCGGTGGCTTCCGCCCTGCTGGGCGGCGCGCTGGGGCTGATGGCCCGCTCCATGGAGGACCGCGCCATCGCCAATGTGCTGCGCAGCGCGCTGGCCTCGGTAGAATCGGGGGAACTGGCGGAAATGCGCCAGGGCCCCGCCCATGACGACATGTGAGGGCAATCCGGCCCGGTGATCCTGGTCCTCCGGCGCGGCCTTTGCCGTCCGGATCCTTGACTCTCGGCGGCCGGCGGGCCATACGCGCGCTCTGTTTTCGTCGAGGGTGCGGTGCGTGCCGTGGCCCGTACCGTATTTTTGTGAAGGGTTAGCGCCATGGCTCGCCGTTGCGGCATCACTGGCAAGGGCGTGTTGACGGGCAACAACGTCAGCCACGCCAACAACAAGACGCGTCGCCGGTTCCTGCCGAACCTGCAGGAAACGTCGTTCTTCTCGGACGTGCTGGGCACCTCGATCCAGCTGCGGCTTTCCACCAACGGCATCCGCACGGTGGAGCACAATGGCGGGCTGGATTCCTTCCTGCTCGGCACCTCCGACCGCAAGCTGCCGACCGAGGCCCTGACCCTGAAGCGCCGCATCCAGCGCGCCCAGGTGAAGAAGGCTGCCGCCACGGCCGCCTGAGCCTGCTCAGCCCAGGCTGACACGAGCGTGAAGCGCCGCGCTTCAGGGAAAGCCCCTGGAGCGCGGCGTTTTTACGTTTGCTCAATGGCTGTCCCGCAGGATGGGCCGCATGTCAGCCAATCCCGCCCTGCTCACCGCTTGCCCGCCACTTCCGGGCGCCTGTCTGTTCCTGGCCATGCTGTGCGCCGGACTGGCCTGGCTGGCCTGGCGCCGCCATGGCCTCCATCGGGCCTCCCGGGCCGAGGCCGCGAGGCTGCTGGCTGAACTGGCCGCCCGTAGCCGCCACCTGCATCTTTGCGCCCAGGAGATGCATGGGCTGGGGCTGAGGCTGGTGGGACAGGATGGCGAGGCCGCCGCCGCCGGAGCCTCGGCCGCCGGGCTGGGGCGCACGCTGCTCTGTCTCGCCGCGGATCTTCAGGATGTGGCGGCCCAGGGGGCGGGGCCACGCAAGCTGCGGGAAGAACGCCTGGCGCTGGACCCGCTGCTGCGTGCCACGCTGGACCAGGTGACGCTGGCCATGGCGCCCGGCCGCCGCGAATGGCGGATCGCCCCGGAGCTGCGCGAGCTTTCCGTTCTCGCCGACCCTCGCGCCCTGCGTGGCATCCTGACCCAGGTGCTGACCCGGGCCGTGCGGCACACCCGGGAAGGCGATCCCATCGAGCTTCGCCTGGTCCGCGCCGATGAAACCTTTGCCATCCTGGTGGAGGATGAGGGGGCCGGGCTGGCCGCCGGCGATCTGGGCCACGTCCTGGGCGGCGAGGGGACGCGCGGCATCGGCCTGGGGCTGGCGGTCGCCCGCCAGCTGCTGCGCGCCCATGGCGGCAACCTGACCATCGAGGCGCTGCGTGGCGTGGGCGCGCGCGCCTGGATCACGCTGCCGCGCTTCCGTCTGCTGCCCGGGGCGGAGGTCAGTGCCGGAAGCTGAAGAACAGCAACTGCCCCTGCTGGAAGAACATCTCGTTGTCATCCACCTGCAGGGCGACCCACAGCTCGCCCCGGTGGCGGAAGGCGCTGACGCCTTCCCAATTGTCGGGCGGCAGGTCGTCCGGGCGGATCAGCGTTTCCGGCTCCAGCAGCGCCCCGGCCACGGGCCGGGCCAGCTGCGCGGCGGGAATGCGCCGCAACATGCCCCGGAAGCCACCCCGCAGCAGGCTGAAGCTCCGCTCCACCACCAAGGCGCCGCCATCCGGCAGCGGCGCCACATCGGTGGGCACGAAGCCGGCGGAAGGGCGGTAGCGCAGCGGCATCCAGGTGCCGGGCCGGCCGATCCAGCTGCGCAGCGTTCCTTCCGGCGCTTCCAGCCCCTCCGTGATGGCCAGCCAGCTTCCATCCGCCAGCACCGCGAGGCTTTCCAGCCCGCCATTGGGCGGCGCCTCCTCCAGCCCCGGAGGCGGCTGCAGCACCGGCTCGCAGCGCGCGGTCGGGGCGGCATAGGTGCAGATGCGGTGCCAGCGCTCGAAGCCCACCAGCCAGGTACCGTCCGGCAACCGCGCCAGGGATTCGGCATCCCGCATCAGGGGGCGCGGCAGGGGCAGAGGGAAATCCTGCCGAAACGGCAGGCTGCGCACATCCTCCAGCGCCGCCGGCACCCCATCCGGGCCCGGCACCAGCCGCCCGAGCACCCAGCGGCCCAGGTCGCTGATGGCGGTATAGCTGAGGTCATCGCCCACATGCAGGCCCGACAGCCCGCCCAGCCCCATGGCGTGGCGATCCAGCAGCAGCCGGCCACGCGGCACCAGGAGCGAGTCGGGGGGCAGGGAAATGGGGGCCGCGGGGGTCGCCGGATCGCCGCCGCGGAGCAGCGCGCAGGAGCCGAGCCCGCCCAGCGCCAGCGCCCCCAGCAGGAGGGCGCGGCGGCGGGAGCGGATCACACCACCATGGGCGCGCGTTCCGTGGCGGCGCGCTGGAAGGCGGCGGCGGCGTCCTCGTCGAACAATTCCGCCAGCTTCTTCATCATGGTGCCGCCCAGCTCCTCGGCATCCACGATGGTCACGGCGCGGCGGTAATAGCGCGTCACGTCATGGCCGATGCCGATGGCGATCAGTTCCACGAAGTCCCGGTGCTCGATATCGTGGATCACCTTGCGCAGGTGCCGCTCCAGGTAGTTGCCCGGATTGACGGACAGGGTGCTGTCATCCACCGGCGCGCCGTCGGAGATCACCATCAGGATGCGGCGGCGTTCCGGCCGCTGCAACAGGCGGCGATAGGCCCAGTCCAGCGCCTCGCCGTCGATGTTTTCCTTCAGCAGCCCTTCGCGCAGCATCAGGCCCAGATTCTTGCGGGCCCGGCGCCAGGGCGCGTCGGCGGATTTGTAGATGACGTGGCGCAGGTCGTTCAGGCGGCCGGGATTGCGCGGCTTGCCTTCCTGCACCCAGCGCTCGCGGCTCTGGCCGCCCTTCCAGGCGCGGGTGGTGAAGCCCAGGATCTCCACCTTCACCGAGCAGCGTTCCAGCGTGCGCGCCAGGATGTCGCAGCACATGGCCGCCACCGAGATCGGCCGCCCGCGCATGGAGCCGGAATTGTCGATCAGCAGGGTGACCACGGTGTCGCGGAAATCCGCTTCCCGCTCCCGCTTGTAGGACAGCGACAGCATCGGGTTGGCGACGATGCGGGCGAGTCGCGCCGCGTCGAGCTGCCCTTCCTCCAGGTCGAATTCCCAGGCGCGCTGCTGCTGCGCGAGCAGGCGGCGCTGAAGGCGGTTGGCCAGCTTCGAGACAACGCCCTGCAAATGGGAAAGCTGCTGGTCGAGCTGCTGGCGCAAACGGGCCAGCTCCTCGGCGTCGCACAGATCCTCCGCCTCGATCTCCTCGTCGAATTTCCGGGTGAAGGCGCGGTAAAGGGAGGAATCGTCGGTTGGCCCGGTGTCCTTGCGCTGCTGCGGACCACCCGGACGGTCCTCGCCCTCGGCGGCGACGCCTTCCTCTTCTTCCTGGCTGTCGCCTTCTTCCTCGGCCGCCTCGCCCTGCATGGCCTCGGGCTGGGCGCCCAGCGTCGGATCCTGCTGCTCGCTTTGGGACTCGCCCTCGGCCGAGTTGTCCTGCTGGGAGGAGGTTTCGCTGCCATCCTCGCCGGCCTCGTCCTCCTCCGCCTCGGCCTCCACCTCGGCCTCGACCAGGTCGAGGGCGGTGAGAAGCTTGCGGGCGGCGCGGGCGAAATCGCTTTGGTTCTCGCGCGCCGCCGCCATCTCGGAGAGGGCGGTGTCGGCCTTCTCGCCCAGCGTGTCGCGCCATTGCTCCAGGATGCGCTGGGCGGCGGCGGGGGCGGGCTCGCCGGACAGGCGCTCGCGCGCCAGCAGGGACAGCGCCGCGGGCAGCGGCAACTGGTCCTTGCGGGTCATCCGGTCGTAACCCTCGGTTTCGCAGGTCTCGGCCAGCTTGGCGTCGAGATTGGCGCGCACGCCGGGCATGTGCTGGCTGCCCACCACCTCGACCCGCGCCTGTTCCAGCGCGTCGAACACCTCGCGCGCCTCGCGCTGCTGAGGCGTGCGGGCAGCGTGCGCCGCCTCGTCATGGTGGCGCAGGCGCAGCGCGATGGCGTCCGCGGCGCCGCGCAGCTTGGCCATCTCGGCCGGCGGCAGGGCGCGCGTCGGCAGCGGCAGGCGGGCGCGCTTGCCGGCCAGGCCGGAAGGGCCGGGCTGATAGGCGACCTGCACCTCGGCGTTGCGGGCGATGGCGCGCAACGCGCCGGCCGTGGCGCGCTTGAATTCTTCCTGCCGGGTCTGGTCCTTGGAACCGCTCATGAACTCAACTCTCCCGCTGCCGACGAAAAACCCCGGAAGCCGCGCAGGGCCTCCGGGGGCGGGTGGATCAGCCCTTGCGGACCAACAGCCCGGTCGGGATCTCCTCGTTGAAGCAGCGCTGGTAGTACTCGGCCACGGTGGAGCGTTCCGCCTCGTCGCACTTGTTCAGGAAGGACAGGCGGAAAGCGAAGCCGACATCGCCGAAGATCTTGGCGTTCTCGGCCCAGGTGATGACGGTGCGCGGCGACATGACGGTGGAGATGTCGCCGGCGATGAATCCGGCGCGGGTCAGGTCGGCCAGCGCCACCATCGCCTCGATCTGCTTCTTGCCGGCCAGGTCATCCGGCTTGATGCCGAGCTTGGCGGCGACGATGGAGCTTTCCTGGGCGTGCGGCAGGTAGTTCAGCGTGGCCACGATGTTCCAGCGGTCCATCTGGCCCTGATTGATCTGCTGGGTGCCGTGATACAGGCCGGTGGTGTCGCCGAGGCCCACCGTGTTGGCGGTGGCGAACAGGCGGAAGCCGGGATGCGGGCGGATAACGCGGTTCTGGTCGAGCAGGGTCAGCTTGCCCTCGACCTCCAGCACGCGCTGGATCACGAACATCACGTCCGGCCGGCCGGCATCGTATTCGTCGAACACCATGGCGCAGGGATGCTGCAGCGCCCAGGGCAGGATGCCCTCGCGGAATTCCGTGACCTGCTTGCCGTCCTTCAGGACGATGGCGTCCTTGCCGATCAGGTCGATGCGGCTGATGTGGCTGTCGAGGTTGACGCGGATGCAGGGCCAGTTCAGCCGCGCCGCGACCTGCTCGATATGCGTCGATTTGCCGGTGCCATGATAACCCTGGACCATGACACGCCGGTTGAAGGCAAAGCCCGCGAGGATGGCGCGGGTGGTATCGGGATCGAACTTGTAGGTGGGATCGGCCTCGGGGACATGCTCGGTGGTGACCGAGAAGGCGGGGACCTCGAGGTCGCTGTCGATTCCGAACACCTCGCGCGCCTTGACCGTGGTGTCAGGCAGGTTGATGGCGCTGGTGCTGCGGTTCTCAGTCAGGGTGGCGACCTTGCTCATCGGGTTCTCTTCGCTCTCATACGCTCGTGCCGCATTACAGGCCGCGCACGCGGCACGGTCCAGGGGGTCCGGCGGTTAAAAGCCGCCGCCGGGGCTGCGTTTCTCAGGCCGCGCGGCTGGAAGCGGGCTTGCCGGCGGCCTTGCCCGCCTGCCCGGGCACCGCGCTTTCGGCCATGGAAGCCAGCCGCTTGCGCAGCAGGCTGTAGGCGCGGTTGATGTCCTTCAGCTTGTCCTCGGCCGTTTTGTCGCCGCCATTGCTGTCCGGATGGTAGCGCTTGGCAAGTTCCTTGTAACGCGCGCGCAGCGCATCCTGTTCCAGTGGCCAGCCGAGGCCCATCAGGTCCAGCGCCGCGCGCAGCTCGGGCGGCGCTTCCCGGGCGCTCTTGCGGGGCGTCGGCGGCGCCTGGCCGAACAGGCCGAGGGGGTCCCGGAACAGTTCCGGATTGAGCTTGGCGCCGCCGAGCCGCCCCAGCGGCCAGGTGGGCCGCTGCCAGCCGCTGTCCGAGCGCAGGTTCTGCTCGATCTCGTCGGCGTTCATGCCCTTGTAGTAGTCCCAGGCCTGATTGTAGGCGCGGACATGCTCCAGGCAAAAATGGTAGTAGTCGCGCAGCCGGCTGCGGTCGCGCGGCGCGCGGAACTCGCCCGGGGCCTCGCAGCCGGGGGCGTCGCAGGGCGGGGCGTCGGTGGGGATGTCGGGTCGGGGACGGGCGCCGCGGCGGGCCATGGGCTGTTCTTTATGGGCGCCAGGACGGACGGCCGCAAGGCACCCCGGCCATCCCCGCGGTATAATCCGTCATCCCGGCCAGCCCTGGCTTCGCAGATCAGACAACCATAGGATGCAAAGGAAGTGAAAGGGCAAACCTTTCGCTTGGCAGGTGCGCGCCGGCGTGGAAAACCTCGCCTCATGTCGAAGCGCGCGGACCGCATCCGAAACACCCTGCTCTCGACCTTCGCCCCCGCGGAGGTCGAGGTCATCGATGACAGCCATCACCATGCCGGGCATGCCGGCGCCCGCCCGGGCGGCGAAACGCACTACACGGTGCGCGTGGTCAGCCCCGCCTTCGCCGGGCAAAGCCGGGTGGCGCGCTCCCGCGCCGTGCACGAGGCCCTGGCCCCGGAATTCTCCGGCGGCCTGCATGCGCTTTCCCTGCGCCTGCTGACGCCTGCGGAGGCCGGGGGGGCGGCGCCCGGCGCCTCCTGACGCGGCGGTGGGCAGATGATGAAGAGCGAGATCCTTTTCGAGGACGAGCACCTGCTGGCGGTGCACCACCCGGCCGCGGCCGGCACGGCGGGCGCCGCCACGCTGGTGACGTTCTCCGACCTCACCTTCCGTCCCAGTGGCACGCAGATCTGGGGGCAGGAGGTGGTGGGCAAGCTGGGCCTCAATGCCATCGGCTTCGTCGCCAAGCGGGAAAACTGGTTCCCCGCCGCCTCGGTCGCCGCCGCGGCGCCGGCGGTGCGCGCGGCCATCCCGGGCGAGGCCGTCGCCTATGGGTACAGCATGGGGGGCTACGCGGCGCTGAAGCACGCCGCGGCCCTCGGCATCGGGCAATCCTTCGCCGTGTGCCCGCAAAGCTCCATCGCCCCGGCCGAGGCGCCGTGGGACACGCGCTTCCACCGCTTCCACCGGCCGGCGCTGCATGGCACGATGGCGGTTGGGCCAGGCGAGCCAGGCGCCTTCTCGGTGATGTTGGCCGATCCCTACATGCCGGAAGACCGCGCCCATGCGGGCCGCCTGGCCGAAACGGCGGGGGTGCACTGGCTGCGCACGCCGTTCATGGACCATGCCTCGATCTGGCTGCTGGTGGACAGCGCCTTCCTGTCCCAGGTGCTGGAACGGGTGCTGGCCCAGGATCTGGGGGGGCTGACGCGGATCATGCGGGCGCGGCGGCACACCTCGCCGCACTGGTTCCGCCATGCCGGGAACGCGGCCTTCCGGCGCGGCCATGTGGCCATGGCCAACCGGCTCTGGGCGCGGGCGGTGGCGATCGGGCTGCACCCCATGGTGCGGGAGCAGGATGTCGGCCGGCTGTTGCCGCAGCGCATCCAGGAACTGCGCGCCGCGGGACGCGATGCGGCGGCCCGCGACCTGGCGTCGCGGCAGGCCGCCCTGGCGCCGGATGACTTTGCCAGCCAGTCCCACGCCGCGCATGCGCTGCTGGCCATGGGCGCGGTGGACGCGGCCGAGGCGCCGTTCCGCACCGCCCTGGCCCTGCGGGCCGATGTGGGCCACATCTACCAGGGGCTCAGCCTCGTGGTTGGCAGCCAGGGGCGCGCGGAGGAAGCGGTGGCGCTGTGCCGCCAGGGCATCGAGGCCGCCCCGCAGGACACCGGCCTGCGCGCGCATTTCGGCCATCTGCTGCTCAACACCGGCAATGTGGACGAGGCCGAGGGGCTGTTCCGGGCCTCACTGGAAAGCGACCCGGCCGACCGCAAGGCGATGCTGGGCCTCAGCCATACCCTGGCGGCGCGGGGCAATCGCGACGAGGCGATCGCCGTCGCCCGGCAATTGGTCGAGGCAGGCGACACGGATGCGGCCGCCTTTGTGTGGCTGGGGCAGTTGCTGCTGGTGACCGGCGCGCCGGAGGAAGCGGAGCCGGTGTTCCGCGATGCCCTCGCCGCGGCGCCGGAGCTGGGGGCCGCCCATATCGGCCTCGCCCGAGCGCTGGAGCGGAGCGGCCGCGCCGAGGATGCGCGGCGGGTGGCGGCGGAAGCGGCGGCGATGCTGCCCGGAGATCCCAAGGTCCAGGCCATCGCCGCGCGGCTCGGGCCGCCTTCGGAGATGCTGGCGGCGGCGGAGGCGGGGCCGCCGCCCTCGGGGCTGCGGCGCTTCCTCAGCGCCTTCTTCAGCCGCGACGAGTAGCGCCGGCCGGTTCCGTGGTGGCGTATTCCGGCCAGCGCCGGGCCACCACCGGGCTGTCGGGGGCATAGGCCAGGCAGGTGCCCAGGATCGCGGGCTTGCGCGGGCGGCTATCGGCCGGGTCCGCGCGAGCCTCCTCCATCCTGCGGCGCGCCGCATAGGTCGTCTGGAAGGCCACGGTGGCGAGCTGCGCCAGCATCTCCCGCAGATGCGTGCAGCCGACGATGCCGCCGACACGCTCCTGCACCGCCCGGTTGAAGCCCGGTCCGATCCTCAGCCCGGCGAGGCGCGAGAAGCTGCCCGCCGCAGCGGGGCACACGGCGTAGGGGGTGTGGTCGCTCACTGCCTCGCAGTGATGGATCAGCAATTCGGCATCCACCGTCAGGCGGATCGACATGCCATGCAGCACGTCCCCCGGCTCCAGGTGGCGGTCCATCGTGTCGAAGGCCTTGCTCTTGGTGTCCGCCAGATGGCCCTCGATGTCGAACAGCCCGTCTTCCCGCTCGAAGCCATGCATCTCCAGACGGCGCTGATGCAGGGGCGCGCGGGGCGCGGGGGCGGAAAGGGGCATGGGGGTGGGCCTCCGGCATGGTGCGGTGCGGCAAGAACATTGCCATATGGCACATGCATCCTGGGCCGGTAAGGTCGGCATGGCCGCATTGCGGCCAGCGGCGGGCGGAAAAGCCCCGCCCGTCGCTGGGTTCAGGAGCGTTTCAGGACAGGCAGCCCTCGTCGCGCAGCAGCGACTCGACCTCGGCCGGTGGCACCTCGCTCCAGGTGAAGGCCTGGCCGGGGGCACGCAGCAGCACGAAGCGCATCCGCCCCTCCCGCACCTTCTTGTCCTTGCGCATCCGCGCCATCAGCCGTTCCACCGGAAAGCGCCGCGGCAGCTCCGCGAGCCGCGCCGGCAGCCCCACCGCCGCCAGATGCGCTTCCACCCGCCCCGGCAGCCCCGCCTCGCAGAAGCCGAGCCGCGCCGAAAGCCGGGCGGCGAGGCCCAAGCCCAGCGCCACTGCCTCGCCATGCAGCAGCGAGCCGTCATAGCCGCATTCGGCTTCCACCGCGTGGCCGAAGGTGTGGCCCAGATTGAGCAGGGCGCGGCCGCCCTCGGCGCTTTCCTCGCGCTCATCGGCGGCGACCACGGCGGATTTCAGCCGGCAGCTTTCCAGCACGGCATGGCGCAGCGCGGCCGCGTCACCGGCCACGGCGCGCGCGCCCTCCGCCTCGCACCAGTCCCAGAGCGGGCCTTGCAGAAGCCCGTGCTTGGCGACCTCCGCATAGCCGGCCCGCAACTCGCGGGGCGACAGGGTGGCCAGCACGCCGGTATCGGCCAGCACGATGCGCGGCTGCCAGAAGGCGCCGGCCAGGTTCTTGCCGGAGGCGAGGTTGATGCCGGTCTTGCCGCCCACGGAACTGTCCACCTGCGCCAGCAGCGTGGTCGGCACCTGCACGAAGGGCAGGCCGCGCAGCGCCGAGGCGGCGACAAAACCCGCGAGGTCGCCCACCACGCCGCCGCCCAGCGCCACCACGGCGGTGTTGCGGTCGATGCCGGCCGCCAGCAGCTCCTCCAGCACGCGGCCGAAGGAGGCGAGGCTCTTGCTGCCCTCGCCGGGCGGGATGGTCAGGCTGGCGCCGATCGTGAAGCCCGCCGCCTCCAGCCCGCCACGCAGCGCCGGCAGGTGCAGCGCCGCAACCGAGGCATCGCTGATGATGGCGACGCGCCGGCCCGGCAGGGCGCCGGACAGCAGGCCGCCGGCGCGCTCCAGCAGGTGCTCGCCCACCACCACGTCATATTCGCGCCCGGACAGCGCCACCGGCAGCCGGGCAGGGGCCGAGAAGCCCTCGATCGCCCGCTGCACGCGCGCGGTGGTGTCCTCGGGCGATTCGTCGCAGCAATCCACGGTCAGGTCAGCCTCGGCATAGATGGGATGGCGAGCGGCTCTCAGCCGCTGCAGCACGGCTTCCGGGTCCTGCTGCAGGAACAGCGGCCGGGTCGCGCGGTTCGAGACGCGCGGCAGCAGCAACGGGATCTCCACCCGCAGCCACACCGTCAGCGCGCCCGATTCGCGGATCGCGCGGCGTGTTTCCGGGTCCACATAGGCGCCGCCGCCGGTGGCCAGCACCAGGGGCGGGCCGGCCAGCAGGCGGGCGATGACGCGGCGCTCGCCCTCGCGGAAATGCGGCTCGCCATAGCGGGCGAAGATCTCGGTGATCGGCAGGCCGGCGGCGGCCTCGATCTCCAGGTCGGCGTCATGGAAGGGCAGGCCGAGCATCTGCGCCAGCCGCTTGCCCACCGAGGACTTGCCGGCGCCCGGCAGGCCGATCAGCACGATGGAGCGCCCGATTCCCGTGCCGGCACGGGGCGTCGCCGGCGCCATTTCAGGCGTGGCGGGAAGGGGAGGCACGGAGGCCGCGGAGGCGGCCGGCGGAGGGATGGGGAAGTCGAGGTTGCGTGACACGGGGGCGGAAGCTAGCACATCACGCTCAGCGCGCGAGGATGCTCCAAACTCCCATGTTCCGCCGTCCCCTGTTCCTGTTGATCCTGGTTCTGCTGGTCGCCCTGCTGGGCGGATTGCTGGTGATGGCGGCCTTTCCGCCTGCGGTGACGCCGCAGCCGGTGGAGCGCGCCTTGCCCAACGAGCGCTTCAACACGCGCTGACGGCGGCGGGGAGGCCAAAGGGAAGGGCCAGCGGCATGGACCGCCACCTTGAGGCATTTCTGGAAATGCTGGCCGCCGAGCGTGGCGCCGCCCGCAACACGCTGGCCGCCTATGCCGCCGATCTCGGCGACCTGGCGGCGTTCCTGCGCGAGCGGGAGCCGCGCGGCCTGGCCGCGGCCTCGGCCGATTCGCTGCGCGCCTATCTGGCCCGGCTGGCGGAGGAAGGGCTTTCCGCCCGCACCGCGGCGCGGCGCCTTTCGGCCATGCGGCAATTCTTCCGCTTCCTGGCGCGGGAAGGCGTGCGCCCGGATGACCCGACCGAGTTGCTGGACAGCCCCCGCCAGGGCAAGTCGCTGCCCAAGGCATTGCGCACCGCCGAGGTGACGGCGCTGCTGGAAGCGGCGGCGCGGCTGCCGGGCCGGCGCGGCCCGCTGACGGCGGCGGTGCTGGAGCTGCTTTATTGCTCCGGCCTGCGCGCTTCCGAGCTGGTGGAGCTGCCGGCCAACGCGCTGGCGCAGGACGAGGCGCTGGTGATGGTGCGGGGAAAGGGCAACAAGGACCGGCTGGTGCCGATTTCCGGCCGGGCCCGTGCCGCGGTGCTGGCCTTGCGGGACCCGAAGAAGCCGACCCGCTGGCTGTTCCCTTCCTATGGCGCTTCCGGCCATCTGACGCGGCAAAGCCTGGTGCTGCTGGTGAAGCAGGCGGCGCTGGAGGCGGGCATCGACCCCGCGCGGGTCAGCCCGCATGTGCTGCGCCATTCCTTTGCCAGCCACCTCCTTGAAGGCGGCGCCGATCTGCGCGCGCTGCAGATGCTGCTGGGCCATGCCGACATTGCCACCACGCAGATCTAT
The DNA here is from genome assembly GCF_008386565.1 of Teichococcus oryzae. Classification (GTDB taxonomy): domain Bacteria; phylum Pseudomonadota; class Alphaproteobacteria; order Acetobacterales; family Acetobacteraceae; genus Pseudoroseomonas; species Pseudoroseomonas oryzae. Next base: position 475,651 of record NZ_VUKA01000001.1, read on the forward strand.
ACCCGCGTGCTGGAGGAAAGGCTGCGCGAGCTGGTGGAAACGCATCACCCGCTGGCATGACAATCCCCGCCGGCCCGTGACAGGATGGGCCGGGCTGCCACCAGCGGAGATCGCGCATCATGCTCACCGGACGTTGCCATTGCGGCGCCATCCAGTACGAGATGCCGGAAGCGGAGGTGCTGCACCACGCCCTCTGCCATTGCGGCGATTGCCGGCGCCATGCGGGGGCGCCGATGGTGGGCTGGGCGATGGTGCCGGCGCGGCACCTGAAGGTGACCGGCACGGCCAGGGTGTACCGCTCCTCCGAGCATGGCAGGCGGTCCTTTTGCGCCGATTGCGGCACCGGCCTGTTCTACGTGAACGAGGCGACGCTGCCCGGCATGGTCGATGTGCAGTCCGGCACGCTGGACGACCCCGCCGCCCTGAAGCCCGGCGCGCAGATCCAGGTCGCGGAGCGCCTGCCCTGGATGGACGGGCTGGACGATCTGCCGGCCTTTCAGCGCTATCCTGGCTGAGGCGGGGGCCGCGGCCCCCCTGGTCTTGACGCCGCGCCTGCGCTAGGCCACGCGCTTTCCGCGCCCAGGCTGCGACCGGGTGCCGCCAAAGACGGGATCGCGATGCGCCACTTCCTGGATTTCGAAAAGCCGCTTGCCGAACTGGAAGGCAAGATCGAGGAGCTGCGCCGCACCACCGACGCCGGCGGCATCGACGTCGCCGAGGAAGTGGGCAAGCTGTCCGACAAGGCCGAGAAGCTGCTGCAGGCGACCTATGCCAAGCTGACGCCCTGGCAGAAGACCCAGGTGGCCCGCCATCCCGACCGGCCCAAATGCCTCACCTATGTGGAGGAGCTGATCGAGGGGTTCATCCCCCTGGCCGGCGACCGCGCCTTCGCCGATGACGCGGCAGTGGTGGGCGGCATGGGCCGGTTCCGCGGCCAGGCCGTGATGGTGCTGGGCACCGAGAAGGGCACCGACACCGACAGCCGCATCAAGCATAATTTCGGTTCCGCCAAGCCGGAAGGCTACCGCAAGGCGCGCCGCCTGATCGAGCTGGCCGGCCGCTTCGGGCTGCCGATCCTGTCCTTCGTGGACACCGCCGGCGCCTTTCCCGGCGTCGAGGCCGAGGCGCGCGGCCAGGCCGAGGCCATCGCCCGGTCCATCGAAGCCTGCCTCGACGTGCCGGTGCCCTTTGTCGCCACCATCATCGGAGAGGGCGGATCGGGCGGCGCCATCGCGCTGGCCGCCGCCGACCGGGTGCTGATGCTGGAACACTCGATCTATTCGGTGATCAGCCCCGAGGGCTGCGCCTCCATCCTGTGGCGCGACGCCGCGCAGGCGCCCACGGCGGCCGACGCGCTGAAATTGACGGCGCAGGACCTGTCCCGCCTGTCGCTGGTCGATGGCGTGGTGCCGGAGCCGCTGGGCGGCGCGCACCGGGACCCGGCCGCCACGGTCAAGGCGGTGGGCGACAAGGTCTGGGCCTCGCTGGAGCCGCTGCTGGCGCTCGATGGCGGCACGCTGAAGGCGCATCGCCGCGAGAAGTTCCTGGAGATGGGCCGCTCCGGCGTGGTGTGAACGCGGCGGGACGAACGCTGCCGGGCTCTGCCGCCGTCATCCCGCGTGGTGGAGTCGGACCAGGTCGGAACCTTGGCCCGCGCCGCGCATCCGCGGCGTGGTGTTCCGTTCAGCTCCGGTAGGAGCCGTTGATGTCGATGTAGCCGTGGGTGAGATCGCAGGTCCAGGCGGTGGCCTTGCCGCGGCCGAGGCCGATATCCACCGCGATCTCGATCTCGCGCCCCTTCATGTGCGCCACCACCGGCCCTTCGTCATAGCCGGGGACCACCCCGCCATCCTTCGCCATCCAGGTGCCGCCCACCGCGACGGACAGCCTGTCGCGGTCCGCCGGCTCGCCCGCCTTGCCGACGGCCATGACGATGCGGCCCCAGTTCGCGTCCTCGCCGGCGATGGCAGTCTTGACCAGGGGCGAATTCGCGATGGCCATGGCGATCTTCTGCGCCGAGCGGGCCGTGGTGGCGCCGGTCACGTCGATGCGCACCAGCTTCTGCGCGCCCTCGCCATCGCGCACCACCTGCAGGGCGAGGTCGAGCAACAGCTCGTTCAGCGCGCGCTGGAAGTCCTTCAGCATCGGGCCGCCTTCCGCCGGGACGCGCGGGTGCTTCGCCTGGCCGGTGGCGAAGACCAGCACGGTGTCGCTGGTGGAGGTGTCCGAATCCACCGTGGTGCGGTTGAAGCTGGCATCCACGCCCTTCTTCAGCATGGCCTGGAGGGCGGCTGCCGGGATCTTGGCATCGGTGGCGATGAAGCAGAGCATCGTCGCCATGTCCGGCGCCACCATGCCGCTGCCCTTGGCGATGCCGGCGATGGTCACCTCCGCGTCACCGATCACCGCGGTGCGGACGCAGCCCTTGGGGAAGGTGTCGGTGGTCATGATGCCACGCGCGGCCTCGGCCCAGCCTTCCGCCGACAGCTTGCCATGCAGCGCGGGCAGGGCGGCCGTCAGCTTCTCATGCGGCAGGGTTTCGCCGATCACGCCGGTGGAGGCCAGGAACACTTCCCTGGGCTTGCAGCCGACCAGGGCGGCGGCGGCATCGGCGGTGGCCTTCACCGCGTCCCGTCCCGGCTTGCCGGTGAACACGTTGGCGTTGCCGGCATTCACCACCAGGGCGCGGGCGCGGCCGGATTTCAGCGCGGCGCGGCACCAATCCACCGGCGCGCCGGGGCACTTGTTGCGCGTGAACACGCCGGCCACCGTGGTGCCGGGCGCGAACTCCATCAGGGTCAGGTCGTTGCGGCCCTTGTATCGGATGCCCGCCGCCGCCACGCCGAGCGCCACCCCGGCGACCGCCGGCAGCGCCGGAAGCTCCTGGGCGAGGGGAGAGACAGGCAGGTCCTTGGCCATCAACGGCATCCTCTGGGCTTGAGCGCCGCAGCGATACCGCAAAGCGGGAAAGGTGGGGAGGGGGCTCGGCGCCCGCCCCCACCTTTCGGTCAGGGGCGGGTGGCGGGGGCGGCGGGCTCCGCCTCGCGCGGGGAGCCGTCCATGTTGAAGCGCTCGATCCTGGCGGTGGCCTGGTACTTCTCCACCGCCTCGTTCACCGCTTCCTCGAAGGCGGCCTGCCGGAGCTGGCCTTGCGCTTCCTCGAAGGTGGGAACGGGCGCGCTGCGGCGCTCCTCCACCTTGATGACATGCCAGCCGAAGGCGGTCTTCACCGGTGCCGCGCTGATCTCGCCCGCCTTCAGCGCGAAGGCCGCCTCGGCGAATTCAGGGACCATGTCGCCGCGCTTGAAGAAGCCCAGATCGCCGCCCTGTTCCGTGCCGGGGCCGGTGGAGCGCTGCTTGGCGATGGCGGCGAAGTCGGCCTTCGGCTTGCGGGCCTCGGCCAGGGCGGCGCGCGCCTCCTCCTCGGTCTTCACCAGGATGTGGCGGGCATGCACCTCTTCCTCGCCCGGCTTGCCGGCGATCTCGGTGTCGTAGCGCTTGCGCAACGCTTCATCCGTCAGGGCCGGGGCCACGGCGCGGCGCAGCAGGGCCTGCTGCAACTGCTCCTCCTCGGCCCGGCGCATGGCCTCCTTCACCACCGGGTCCTGGTCCAGCTTCTCGGCGCGGGCGGCGGACACGATCGCCTTCTGGGCCACCAGCTGGTCCACCACCAGGGGGAACAGCATGGGGCCCGGTGCGCCGCGCAATTCGGGCGGCAGGCTTTGCACGGCGGCCTGCACATCGGCCAGGCGGATTTCCTCGCCATTCACCCGCGCCACCACGGGGTTCTCGGCGGGCGCCGGATTCGCGGCGGCCGGGGCGGGCGCCGGCGTCGGGACGCCCGGCGAGGTCGGAGCCGGCGCCTGGGCCAGAACGGGCGCCGCGCCCATCAGGAACGGCAGCACCAGGGCGGAAAGGGAAAGTCGGGTCGAACGCATGGGGCGGCATATGCCTTCACAGGGACCGCCTGCAAGATGGCCGGGCCGGAAAGCTGCCGCAACCGGCTGTCCGTACCGAAAGGTGACAGGCTGGCCGCTTGAAGGAGGCGGGGTTCACCCTTATCAACGACAATGAATAGCCATAACGCCTAAATCACCGTCAGGAATGCTTCCGACATGTCCAAGATCCACGTTATTCACGAGAATCCGGCTTGGCTGCCGCCTCTGGCCGAGGCTTTCGACCGCGCCGGCCTGCCCTGGGCGGAGCTGGACCTGTCGCGCGGCACCTTCGACTTGGCCTCCGTGCCGCCGCAGGGCGTGTTCTACAACCGCATGAGCGCGTCCTCCCACACCCGTGGCCACCGCTATTCGGCGGAACTGACGGCGGGCGTGCTGGCCTGGCTGACCCGGCATGGCCGCCGCGTGGTGAACGGCCCGCGCGCCCTGGACCTGGAAATCTCCAAGGTGCGGCAATATGCCGCGCTGGAGGCCGTCGGCCTGCCGGTGCCGCGCACGGTTATGGTGCAGGACGAGCCGGCTGCGGTGGTGGAGGCGGCGCGGCGGCATTTCGCCCCCGGCCCGGTGATCCTGAAGCCGAACCGCGGCGGCAAGGGGCTGGGCGTGCGGCTGTTCCCCTCGACGGAGGCGCTGGCGGCCTATTTCGACAGCGCCCCGGCCGATGAGGCGCCGGTGGACGGCATCTGGCTGCTGCAGGACTATGTGCGGGCGCCACGCCCGGTGATCACCCGCGCCGAATTCGTCGGCGGCCGCTTCGTGTATGCCGTGGAGGTGGACACCACCGCCGGCTTCGAGCTGTGCCCGGCCGATGTTTGCGCCGTGGGCGATGCCTTCTGCCCCGTGGGAGAGCAGGTGGGAGAACAGGCGGGCGAGCAGCCGCCGGCTCCGGCGCCGCGCTTCTCCATCATCCCCGAGGGGATCGAGGCCCCGCTGCGCGGCCGGCTGGAAGCGTTCCTGGCCACCGCCGGGGTGGATGTGGCGGGGGTGGAGTTCATCCGCGACGCCAACGGCAATCCCCTGGTCTATGACGTGAATACCAACACCAACTACAATGCGGGGGCGGAGGAGGCCGCGGGCCTGGCCGGCACGGTGCGCTCCGGCCCCGGCGCCCTGGCGGCCTATCTGGCCGAGGAACTGGGCCGCGCAGCGCGCCTGGCGGCCTGAGCCGCAAGGGGGGCGGTGGCAACGCCCCCTTTTTCTTCCAGGCGTTGAGCCCCGGTTTCGTTGACCCTGGCCCGGTCGGCGCCTATCTGTTGCGGCCAAAGCATCCTGCCGCCTGCCGTGGCCAATCTTGCATGACCCGGCGTGCCGCGCACAGGCTTCGCCCTCCGCCCTTCCGGGCGATTCGGCAGGTCTGGCGGGGCGGGGCGGCCTTCGGAGATCGTTCCAGCCCCATGTTCGCCCGCCTCGCCCGCGCCGTCTTCGGCTCCGCCAATGACCGCATGCTGAAGCAGTTCCGCGCCCGGCTGCCGGCGATCGCCGGCTTCGAGGAAGGGCTCGCCGCCCTGTCGGATGCCGATCTGCAGGCGCAGACCCCCAAGCTGCGCGCCCGGCTGGAGGCCGGCGAAAGCCTGGACGACCTGCTGCCGGAAGCCTTCGCCACGGCGCGGGAAGCCTCGAAGCGCGTGCTCGGCATGCGGCATTTCGACGTGCAGATGATCGGCGGCCAGGTGCTGCATTCGGGGCGCATCGCCGAGATGAAGACCGGCGAGGGCAAGACCCTGGTGGCGACGCTGGCGGTCTATCTCAACGCCCTGTCCGGCAAGGGCGTCCATGTGGTCACGGTGAACGACTACCTGGCCACCCGCGACAGCGAGCAGATGGGGCGGCTGTACAACTTCCTGGGCCTGTCCTGCGGCGTCATCGTCCATGGCCTGACCGACACCGAGCGCCGCGACGCCTATGCCTGCGACATCACCTACGGCACCAACAACGAGTTCGGCTTCGACTACCTGCGCGACAACATGAAGTACCGGCTGGACGAGATGGTCCAGCGGCCCTTCAACTTCGCCATCGTCGACGAGGTGGACAGCATCCTGGTGGATGAGGCGCGCACGCCGCTGATCATCTCCGGCCCCGCCGAGGACAGCTCCGACCTGTACCGTCAGGTGGATTCCGTGGTGGCCGAACTGGTGCGCGACAAGTCCACCTACGACAAGGACGAGAAGCAGCGCACCGCCTCGCTGACCGAAAGCGGCACGGCGACGGTTGAGCAGATGCTGCAGCAGGCGGGGCTGCTGAAGGAAGGCAACCTTTACGACTTCCACAACGTGACGCTGGTGCACCACGTCAACCAGAGCCTGCGCGCCCACACGCTGTTCGCGCGCGACGTTGACTACATCGTCAACCGCGAAGGCAAGCTCATCATCATCGATGAGTTCACCGGCCGCATGATGGAAGGCCGCCGCTACTCGGAAGGGCTGCACCAGGCGCTGGAAGCCAAGGAGCATGTGGAGATCCAGCCGGAGAACCAGACGCTCGCCTCCATCACCTTCCAGAACTATTTCCGCCTCTACCCGAAGCTGGCCGGCATGACCGGCACCGCCGCGACCGAGGCGGATGAGTTCGCCGAGATCTACAAGCTGGAAGTGGTGGAGATCCCGACCAACGTGCCGGTGATCCGCCAGGACAGCGATGACGAGGTGTACCGCTCCGCGATGGAGAAATACGCCGCCGTCGCCGCGCTGGTGAAGGAGGCGCAGGCGCGCAGCCAGCCGGTGCTGGTCGGCACCACCTCGATCGAGAAGTCGGAGCTGATCAGCTCCCTGCTGCAAAAGGAGGGCGTGCCGCACAAGGTGCTGAACGCGCGCTACCACGAGCAGGAAGCGGGCATCATCGCCCAGGCCGGGCGCCCTGGCGCCGTCACCATCGCCACCAACATGGCCGGCCGCGGCACCGACATCAAACTCGGCGGCAATGCCGAGATGCTGGCGCAGCAGAGCGTCGGCGGGGCGCATGAGGGTCCGGAATACGAGACCGCGCTGGAGCGCTTCCGCGAGGAGGTGCGGCGCGACGAGCAGGTGGTGAAGCAGGCCGGTGGCCTGTTCGTCATCGGCACGGAGCGGCATGAATCGCGGCGCATCGATAACCAGTTGCGCGGCCGCTCCGGCCGGCAGGGCGATCCGGGCGCCTCGCGCTTCTTCCTGAGCCTGGAAGACGACCTGATGCGCATCTTCGGCTCCGACCGGATGGGCGGCATGCTGGAGAAGCTCGGCCTCAAGGAAGGCGAGGCCATCATCCACCCCTGGATCAACCGGGCGCTGGAGAAGGCGCAGAAGAAGGTCGAGGCGCGCAACTTCGACACGCGCAAGAACCTGCTGAAATATGACGACGTCATGAACGACCAGCGCAAGGAGGTGTATGCCCAGCGCCGGACCTTCATGACCGCGGCCGACGTGTCCGAGACGGTCGAGGAGATGCGGCGCGAAACCATCCAGTCCATGGTGGCCCGCGCCATTCCCGAGAATGCCTATCCCGAACAGTGGGACACCGCCGGGCTGGAGAACGCGGTGCGCGAGCAGTTCGGCCTTGACCTGCCGGTGCAGGACTGGGCGCGCGAGGAAGGCATCGACGAGGTGCAGGTGCGCGAGCGCATCGAGCGGGCGGCGGAACAGGCGGCCGCCTCGCGCGCCGCCAATATCGGCCCCGAATTCATGCGCATGATCGAGAAAAGCGTGCTGTTGCAGGTGTTCGACGCGGTGTGGAAGGAGCACCTGCTGGCGCTCGACCATCTGCGCCAGGGTATCGGCCTGCGCGCCTATGGCCAGCGCGACCCGCTGAACGAATACAAGAGCGAAGCCTTCAACCTGTTCAACACCATGCTGGACGAGCTGCGGGAACGCGTGACCTCCCTGCTGCTGCGCATCGAGCTGGCGCCGAACTCGCCGCCGCCGCTGCCCGAGCCGGTGATGGTGTCCGACATGCGCCATCCCGACCCGGATGGCGGGCTGACCGAGCCTGGTCCGGGCGGCGGCGGTTGGGACCACGCCCCGGCCGGCGGCGCCTTCGCTCCGGCGCTGGCGCGCCCGGTGGATGGCGTGGACGCGCAGGACCCTTCCACCTGGCACCGCACGCCGCGCAACGCCGCCTGCCCCTGCGGCTCGGGCAAGAAGTACAAGCACTGCCACGGCCGGGACGTCTGAGACGCCCGCCACGCGGAAGGCCGGCAGCCGGGGGCGCGCCGCCCCCGGGTTTTTCCTTACCCGGCCGACGCCATGCCGGCTTCGTGCCGTTCCAGCCAGCCATTCACGGCGCTGGTGAGCGCCCGGCAAAGCTGGGCGCGGTAGGCGGCCCGGTTCAGCGATGCCTCGTCCCGCCGGTCGCTCAGAAAGCCCATCTCCACCAGCACGGACGGGATTTCCGGTGCCTTCAGCACGGCGAAGGCGGCCTGCCGGTGGGTGTTGGGCAGCAAGGTGACGCTGCGCCCCAGGGAATCCACCGCGAACTGCGCCAGCCGGGCGGAGCCGATCTTGGTTTCCTGCCGCACCAGCGAGAACAGGATGCGTTCCACCTCGGGCGAAACCGGCGGCAGCTTCAGCCCGCCCGCCGCGTCGGCGTTGTTCTGGGTTTGCGCCAGCCTGGCCGACAGCGCGTCCGAGGCGCGGTCGGACAAGGTGTAGACGCTGGCCCCGCGCGCCCCCGGCGCGGAATCGGCATGCAGCGAGATGAACAGCGTGGCGCCGCGCTTGCGGGCGAACTCCACCCGGCCATCCAGCGGAATGAACACGTCGCGGGAGCGGGTCAGCATGACGCGGCAGCGCCCGCCGGCCTCCAGCTGCCGCTTCAGCTCGGTCGCGGCGGCCAGGGTGATGCGCTTTTCCTGGGTGCCGCGCACGCCGATGGTGCCGGGGTCCTTGCCGCCATGGCCGGGGTCCAGCACCACCAGGGGGCGGTTCCCCGGCGCGGATGCGGCGGCCGGCCTGCCGGCGGCGGTGGCGCCGCCGACGCGGCCCGACAGCCCCGACCGCGCCAGGTTGGCATAGCCGGACATGCCGCCCGGCGCGATCTCCAGCACCAGCGTGCCGCCCTGGCTGCTGGCGCGCACATCCACCGCGCCGGTCAGGTCGATGACCAGCTGGCGGCCATCCCAGCGCGCCCCGGCCACCGGCCCGGCGCCGGACAGCCGCGTGGCGGCGCGCCACGTGTTGCCAGGCAGGCTGAGCAGCAGCCGCGCCGGGCGCAGCAGGGCGGAAAGCCGCCATTCCGCACCCTGGCCCAGCGCCAGGCTCAGCCGCGCGGCGCGGCCGTCACGGACCAGGCGCGCGCTGGTGACCGCGGCTTCGGCGCCGGCGATGAATGACAAGGTGGCAGCCAGGCCGAGGCCGGCGCGCAGCAGCTGGCGGCGGGCCGGCATCGGGCCGGGCGAAGCGGGCCCGGACGGATCGGACATGGTGCGGCATCCCCCAAACGCATCCGCGGCGCCGATGGGCAGTTTCCCCCCCTGGCCTGGCGGCGCCGCAATGATCGTCAACCCATGATTGCACGACAAAACGCGTGCCCACCAGCCTTCAGGGCCGGTCCATGGGTGCGAAAACCCGGCTCTATCATGGCTTTGCCGTCGGATCACGGCATTACTTCATGTAACGACTGAGCACAGCAATCGCTTGTGGAAGGGCAGGGGGGCGCTTATGGTGCCTTGCCCCGGCGGCGAACCCGCTGGTGGAGATTCCGGGCGCGGCCGCCCGGCCTGTTCGGCCTTGCCAGATCCCTGGCGGGCCGCGGCACGGTGCGGCCCGGAAAACTGGCAATGGGATGCCGCCTCATGGATCGGGGCCGCTCCCGGCTTCGCCAGGGTTCCGATGCCTGCTCCGCCGGTCTGGATCTCATGGCGCGGATGGTGGCGCGGACCTTGTCCGCCGCCCCGGACCCGTGCCTGCCGCTGGCCCGTTCCTGTTCGTTCCGCGTCGCGCATGCGATGCCGGGCAGGTTTCCGGGGCCTGCGCGCGGCGCGCCCAACTTCGGGCTCTCCGACCCTGGGTGATCCCCCGGGCAGGGCCCGCCGAGATGAGAAGGTCGGAACCAGAGCCGCATGGCATGCCATCCGCCACGCCGCCTGCGCGACCCCGCTGCCTCGGGCCTCCCCAACCATGACCGCCACAGGAAGCGCGACCGCGCCCGTGGCCTGGAGCATCCCGGTTCATGACCAAGCGCATGCTGATCGATGCATCCCACAGCGAGGAAACCCGCGTGGTGGTGCTGGACGGCAACCGGCTCGAAGAATTCGACGTCGAAACCGAGAACAAGAAGCCGCTGAAGGGCAACATCTATCTGGCCAAGGTGGTCCGGGTCGAGCCCAGCCTGCAGGCCGCGTTTGTTGAATATGGCGGCAACCGCCACGGCTTCCTCGCCTTTGGCGAGATCCACCCCGATTACTACCAGATCCCCGTCGCCGACCGCGAGAAGCTGCTCGCCCTTCAGGCCCAGGAGGCCGACGAGGACGAGGACGAGGACGAGGTCAGCGACGCCGAGGCCGAGGCGATGGCCGAGGCCATCGAGCGTTTCGCCGATGCGGACCCCCGCGCCGCCGCGCCGCAGCCCGAGGCAGCGTCCGGGGCCCCGGCCGAAGCCGGCCCGCCTTCCACCTTCAGCGAGTCCCACGAGCCCGAGCATCCCCGCAGCGTCGATCCCGACCAGGTGACGCCGCGCTCGCAGCCCATGGCGGCGGCGGATGAAAGCCGCTCGGCCACGCCCGAGGAGCTGGGCGGCTCCGACCTGCCGCCGAATGGCGATGACGAGGATGAGGAGGAAGGCCCGCCGCCCGAGACGATCGGTGGCCGCGGCCGCTCCGAGAACGGCGACTCCGACGACCGCGCCGAGCGCCGCATCCCTCCGCGCTTCCTGCGCCACTACAAGATCCAGGAAGTGATCCGCCGCCGGCAGATCATGCTGGTGCAGGTCGTGAAGGAGGAGCGCGGCAACAAGGGCGCTGCGCTGACCACCTATATCAGCCTCGCCGGCCGCTTCTCCGTGCTGATGCCGAACTCGCCCAAGGGCGGCGGCATCTCCCGCAAGATCACCTCCGTCGCCGACCGCAAGCGCCTGCGCGAGGTGATCCAGGACCTGCGCATGCCGCGTGGCATGAGCATGATCGTCCGCACCGCCGGCGCAGGCCGCCCGAAGCCCGAGATCCGGCGCGATTGCGAATACCTGCTGCAGCTCTGGGACGACATCCGCGAGCGCACGCTGCAATCCACCGCCCCCGCCCTGATCTATGAGGAGGCGGACCTCATCAAGCGCTCGATCCGGGACGTGTTCGGCTCCGGCATCGAGGACATCCAGATCGAGGGCGAGGACGCCTTCCGCCAGGCGCGCGACTTCATGCGGATGCTGATGCCGCAGAACGAGCGCAAGATCCGCCTGTATCGCGACGCGAGCGTGCCGCTGTTCGCCCGCCATGGCGTGGACAGCCAGCTCGACGCCATGATGTCGCCCACGGTGCAGCTGAAGTCGGGCGGCTACCTCGTCATCAACCAGACCGAGGCGCTGGTCGCCATCGACGTGAACTCGGGCCGCGCCACGCGTGACCGCCACATCGAGGACACCGCGCTGCGCACCAATCTGGAGGCCGCCGACGAGGTGGCGCGCCAGCTGCGCCTGCGCGATCTCGCCGGCCTGATCGTGATCGACTTCATCGACATGGAGTCGTCGCGCCACGATGCCCAGGTGGAGCGCCGGCTGAAGGAAGCGCTGAAGCACGACCGCGCCCGCATCCAGGTCGGCCGCATCAGCCATTTCGGCCTGCTGGAGATGAGCCGCCAGCGGCTGCGCCCCTCCCTCACCGAGCATTCCTTCATCACCTGCGCGCATTGCCAGGGCCTCGGCATCGTGCGCAGCCCGGAAAGCGCCGCCCTGCAGGTGCTGCGCCAGATCGAGGAGGAGGGCGCCAAGCGCCGCGCCGCCGAGATCTGCGTGCACATCGCGCCGGACCTGGCCATCCACCTCCTGAACCGCCGCCGCGACCGCCTGTCGGAGATCGAGGCCCGCTACAACATGGCGGTGCAGTTCCGCACCGACGATTCGCTGTTGGGCCCGGCGATCCGCATCGAGCGCCTGCGGGCCCAGACGGTGGTGGAAGCCCCTTCGGGCCCTGCCGCCCTGCGCATGGATTACGCGCCGGAAGCCGAGCAGGAGGAAGTCGCCGTCGCCGTGCCGGAAGCGCCGCTGGAGGCCGAGGCCGAGGTGAGCGGCGAGGCGCCGGCCGCCAATGGCGAGCCTCCCGCCGAGGGCGAGGCCAAGGGGGATGAGCGCGGCGATGGCCGCCGCCGCCGCCGCCGCCGCCGCCGCCGTGGCGGGCGCCGTGAGGACGGCCTGCCGCAGCAGGACGCCGCCAACGAAGGCGACGAGAATGGCGAGGACGAGGAAGCGGACGAGACGGACGCGCCCGACATGGCCGCGGCCACCGACGCCGTGCCGGTTTCGCCGCAGCCTTCCCCGCGGGAGGAGGAGCGCCGCGAGGGCGGGGAAGGCGAACGTGGCCTTCGCCGCCGCAGCCGCCGCGGCAATCGCCGTCGCCCCTGGGAGGCCGAGGCGCAGGGCGAGGTGGAGGCGCCCGCCGCCGCCCGCTATGCCGGCCCGACCCCGGCCGATCCGTTCGGCGGCACGCTGGAGGATATCTTCGACGCCATGGCCGCGGCCGAGGAAGCCGCGGAGCAGCCGCCTGCAACGCCGCCCAGCCTGCCGCCCGTGAGCGCCGAGGTGGCGCCGGTGCTGCCGGTGAGCGGCACGCCGGCCGAGGCTGATCCGATGGCGCCCGCTGTCGAGGTCGCGGCCACGCCGGTGCAGCCGGAACTGCCGGTGGAGGAGGCGCCCCAGGCCCCGGCCGAGGCGGTTTCCCAGCCGGCAGCCGATCCAGAAGCGGCCCCCGAGGATGCGCCCGCCAAGCCGCGTCGCACCCGCGCCACGCGCAGCAAGAAGGCGGCCGAGGCCCCGGCGGATGCCGCTGCCGAGGGCGTGGCGGAAGCCAAGCCGCGCCGCACGCGCAGCAAGAAGGCCGCGGCCGAGGCGGTTCCCGCCGAAGTCGAGGCGGAGGCCGCTGCGGAGCCGGCGCCCGCGCCGAAGCCGCGCCGCACGCGCAGCAAGAAGGCCGCGGAACCGGTGGCCGCCGCCGCTGAGGCCGTGGCTGCGCCAGTCGAACCGGCGCCCGAACCCGCGGCTGCGCCCGTGCCGCCGCCGGTGGCGGAGGATGCGGTGGTGGCTGGCGCGCCGGAGCCTGTGGCGGACCCCGCCCTGGCGGCGCCGGCCGAGCCCGTCGCCTCCGCGCCGGTGCAGCCGGTGCTGATCGACGCCGCGCCGGATGCGCCCAAGAAGCGTGGTTGGTGGAAGCGCTGATCCCGGCCTCATGGTTTCCGGCCCCGCGGCATCCGTCGCGGGGCCGGGTTTTTCACGACACGGCCCGGTGCTTGCTGGCATGACGATCGATTTCCAACCGCTTCGCACGGAACGGCTGACCTTGCGCCCGCTGCGGGCTGAAGACGCCGCGGAGCTGCATCGCCTGATCAATGACTGGGAAGTGGTGCGCAACCTGTCCCGCTTGCCCTTTCCTTATCCGCGCGAGCTGGCGGATGAGTGGATTGCCTCGACCCACAAGCAGATCGCCGAGGGCACGGCCTGGCATCTGGCGATTGTTGGCCAGGATGGCGACACCGAGGTGCTGGTGGGCTGCGTCGGCCTGACCCGCGTGCCGGATACGCGCCGCGCCGAGCTGGGCTACTGGGTCGGCCGCCGCTTCTGGGGCCATGGCGTGGCGACCGAGGCCGCAGGGCGGCTGTCGCGCTGGGCCCTCGCCAATCTCGACCTGGATTGCATCTTCGCCAAGGCGCTGGTGGAGAATGAACGCTCGGCCGCCGTGCTGCGCCGCGTCGGGCTGGTTGAGGCCGGCCGTGGCGAGGCCGAGTTCCGCGCCCGTGGCGGCGTGCTGCCGGTGCTGCATTTCGAGGCCGGGCGCGAGGATCTGACCGCGCCGCCGCCGCTGCCTGAGCCTGTGGTGTCCACCGCCAGCGCCCTGCCGCCTGGGGCCAAGCCGTTGCTGATGGTGACCGCCTGCGCGCTGGTGGACCCCGATGGCCGCGTGCTGCTGGCCCGCCGGCCGGAAGGCAAGCCGATGGCCGGGCTGTGGGAGTTTCCGGGCGGTAAGCTCGATCCCGGCGAAACGCCGGAACAGGGGCTGATCCGCGAGCTGAAGGAGGAGCTGGACATCGATGTCTCGGCCGCTTGCCTCGCTCCCTTCACCTTCGCCAGCCATGATGCCGGCGCCTTCCATCTGCTGATGCCGCTGTATCTGTGCCGGCGCTGGGAAGGCACGGTGCGGGCGACGGAAGGGCAGGCCCTGGCCTGGGTGCGGCCGAACAAGCTGTCGGACTACGCCATGCCGCCGGCGGACAAGCCGCTGGTGGCGCTGCTGCGGGATTTCCTCTGATCTCATCCCCGGCCATGTTGCTGGCCACTTCCGCTGCGGCGCGGCGGGCGTAGTATTCTCCCTCTCCTGGAGGATCACCGCGCCATGCCGAACCCGACCGCCTGCCTGCTCATCATCGGCAACGAGGTGCTGTCGGGGCGCACCCAGGACGCCAACCTGAAGTTCATCGCCACCCGGCTGGGCGAGATCGGCATCCCGCTGCGCGAGGTGCGCGTCATTCCCGATGTGCGGGACACCATCATCGAGACGGTGAACGCGGTCCGCGCCCGCTTCGATTACGTGTTCACCACGGGCGGCATCGGCCCGACGCATGACGACATCACCGCCGAATGCATCGCCGCCGCCTTCGGCCTGCCCTGGGAGCCGCACCCCGAGGCCTGGGCGTTGCTGGAGGCGAGCTACGCCCGCCGCGACCCGCCGGCCGAGTTCAATGCCGCGCGCCAGCGCATGGCCACCATGCCGCGTGGCGCCACGCTGATCGACAATCCGGTTTCCGTGGCGCCGGGCTTCATCATCGGCAATGTGCATGTGATGGCCGGCGTGCCGCGCATCATGCAGGCGATGTTCGAGGGGCTGGTGCCGAAGCTGGCGGGCGGCACGCCCGTGCAGTCCCTGGCCGTGCACGCCCATGGGCTGATGGAAGGGCAATTGGCCGAAGGGCTCGCCGCGATCCAGGCGCGGCATCCGGAGGTGGATATCGGCTCCTATCCTTATTACCGGCCGGAAGGGAACGGCGTGGCGCTGGTGGCCAAGGGCACCGAGCGTGCGGCGCTGGAAGCCGTGGCGGCGGCGATGGCGGAGCTGATCGCCAGCCTCGGCTTCACGCCGGTCCAGGGCGAGCCGGGATAGCCGCGGCCCGCCGCGCCGCCATTCAGCCGGCGGCCACCTCGTCCGGGGTCAGGAAGCGGGCCAGGCGCACGGCGGTGTGGCCGCGCATGGTGCGCGGGCTCGGCATCACCAGCAGGCAATCGTCATGCGGCGTGCGGATCTCCGACTCGCCATCCCGCGCCAGCAGCGTGCCGGCTTCCCGGATCACCTCGCCGCCCTGAAAGGGGTGCAGGAAGGTGAAGCAATGGGTGCCGGCGACCACCGTGCGCGTCACCTCGGCCAGGCGTGGCGGAGGGGAGGGGCTGGCCGGCGCGTCATCAAAACAGCCGCTTTCCCGCAGCAGGGCGGTGGCGCAGCCCTGCAACGTGTCCAGCGTGGCGTGGCGCCAATGCTGGCCGCCTTCCACCAGGATCGCGGTGCGGCTTCCATCCGGCTCGCTGAAGGCGGGCCGGTCGATCAGCCGCATCCCGGTGCCATGCCCTTCATCCGCCACCACCAGCGGCGGCATGCCGAGGCGCGCCGCCAGCCGCATCGCCCGCCGCGGGCGCCCGGTGATGATCAGCGGATCGGATGGCCACAGCATGGAATGCAGGTCGAGCAGCAGGTCGGCGCTTTCCAGCAGGGGCAACAATTCCCGCGCCCGCTCCAGCTCGACGCCCCGGCGCGGGCCTTTCAGCACGCGGTCGCTCCAGACCCGGTTCATGTCCTCGTCGATGAAGCGGCTGAGGGTCGGCTCGGCCGGGTCGAACCGGGCAAAGGCGGCAGGGTTGGCGAAAACCAGCGTCAGGCGCCCCCGCG
This sequence comes from Teichococcus oryzae, assembly GCF_008386565.1. Taxonomy (GTDB): domain Bacteria; phylum Pseudomonadota; class Alphaproteobacteria; order Acetobacterales; family Acetobacteraceae; genus Pseudoroseomonas; species Pseudoroseomonas oryzae. The sequence goes on from NZ_VUKA01000001.1 coordinate 491,647, forward strand.
TGGGCCGCAGCCCAGCCTCCAGCCAGCGCGCCAGCACGATGGCGCCGGCATATTCATTGCCATGGACCAGGCTGACCAGGGCGACATGCGGCCCGGGCGCGGCGGCTTCGAAGCTCCAGGCGCCGGGCAGCACATTGCCCCCTAGCCAGGGGCGGAGGTCGGGCGGCGCCAGTTCCAGGGGAAAGCGCGGCAGGACGCCCGAGAAGCTCACCGGGCGGCCGCCCTGGCTGTTGCGGTGCCGTGCCGTGTGTCGTCTTCGCGCGCCGCCCGCATCCTCGCTCCTTGTCCCACCGCAACATCCTACCGCCGGGGACGGGTTGGGCAACTGGGGCTCAGCCCGGCTTCCGCCGCGCCTCGGCGACCAGCGCCTTCAGGGTGGCGAGGTCCACCGCGCCCGGCACCAGCGTGCCGCCGATCACCAGGGCGGGGGTGCCCTCGATGGACAAGGCGCGCGCCAGGTCCAGGTTCGATCGCAGCTTCGCCTCCGTTGCCGGATCGGCCATGTCCCGCTGCATCTGCGCCCAGTCCAGCCCGGCGCGCGCGGCCTCGGCCTGCAGCACCGCCTCGGTGGGCTCGCCGCGCAACCGCATCAGCGCGTCCTGCAGCGGCAGGTATTTGTTCTGGCGCTGCGCCGCCAGCAGGGCGCGGCTGGCGGTGACGCTGGCGGCGCCGAGTACCGGCAGGTCCTTCAGCACCAGCCGGATGCCTTCATCCTCGCGCAACAGCGACTCCAGTGTCGGGTGCAGCACTTTGCAATAGCCGCAGCGGACATCGAAGAACTCCACAATGGTGACGTCGCCGCGCGGATTGCCCTTCACGGGGTCGGCGGGGTCCTCCAGCAGGGCGGCGCGATGCGCGGCGATGGCGCTGCGCTGGCTGCTTTCCCGGTCCTGCTGCTGCGCCTGCTGCATGGCGGCCACCGCGTCGCGCAGAATGGTAGGGTCGCGCTTCAGGGCATCCCGCACCACCTCCACCACCTCCGCCCGCTGCTGCGGGCTCAGCGGCTGGGCCATCGCCGGCGAGGCGAGCGGCAATGCGAGGGCGGCCAGCAGGAGTGGCGTGCACCAGGGGCGCGGGGCGCTCGGCATGGCGGCCGCCAGGCGGGTCAGGGTCATGCGGGGCTCCTTCAGCGCGGCGGCAGGCGCGCCGCCTGCCCGGATGCAAGGTTGTGGGCCATCATGGACGCCGCGCCAAGCCGCCGGGCCCCGGACGCGGCTGGGGAGGGGCGGGCACGCGCAATGGTTGCCGCTGCCGCCGAAGGCGTCTATGGCCGATGCCGGCGGCCGCCGAACCGTCCGGCCGCAGCCATTCCGCCAGGGTGCCCGCGCGCCCCGTGGCCGCCGCATCGGAGAACAGAAGGCCAGCATGACCAGCCTCCCGCCGAACCGGGCCCCACGGGCCAGCTATCCTGGCCTCCATTCCCGGCGCCCGGGCGCCCTGTTCGCGACGGCCCTGATGCTGGGGCTGGCCGGCTGCGGCGCGGTGACCGGCAGCGGTGGCCCCCCGGAAGGCACGCCCGGCCATGTGCGCGGCTATTTCGGCGCGGTGGTGGCCGATGAGCCGCGGGCCGCGCTGGTGGCACGTGACGTGCTGTCGGGGGGTGGCACGGCGGTGGACGCGGCGGTGGCCAGCGGCTTCGCCATGGCGGTGACGCTGCCTTCCCGCACCGGCCTGGGCGGCGGCGGCGCATGCCTGATCTTCAACCGCCAGCGCAACAGCACGGAAGCGCTGCTGTTCCCCGCCAATGCGCCGGCCCATGGCGGCACCGGCGCGGCCGACCGGCCGGCGGCGGTGCCGATGCTGGCGCGCGGCCTGTTCGCCCTGCACACCCGCAACCCGCGCCGGCCCTTCAACGAGCTGATCGCCCCGGCGGAGCAACTGGCCCGCTTCGGCACCACCGTTTCCCGCGTCCTGGCGCAGGACCTCGCCGCCGTGGCGGGGCCGCTGCTGGCCGATCCGGGCGCCGCCGCCATCTTCGCCAACCCGGCCACCGGCGCTCCGGTTGCCGAAGGGGAACGGCTGGTGCAGGCCGATCTCGCCGGAACCCTGGCGGCGCTGCGCATTTCCGGCGTCGGCGACATGCATGTCGGCGCCCTGGCCCGCCGCGTGGAGGAAGTGTCGCGCCGCGCCGGCGGCCCGCTGACGGTCGAGGATCTGCGCGCCGCGGTGCCCGCCGTGGTGCAGCCCATCCAGCTGCGGCTCGGCACCGATACCCTTTCCTTCCTGCCGACGCCGGCCGATGGGGGGCTGGCCGGCGCCGCGGCATTCCAGGCGCTGCAATCCGGGGCCGGCGTCGATGCCGCCTCGCAGCAGGGCCTCGCCGTGTCCCGCGCCTGGCGGGAACAGGGCGGCGACCCGCAGGCGCTGCTGGCCAGTGCGCCGGCCTTGTCGGGCGGCGTGCCGGCCCTGCCGGCCTCGACCTCGCTCGCCATTCTCGACCGGGAAGGCAATGCGGTGAGCTGCGCCTTTACCCTGAACAACCTGTTCGGCACGGGGCGGGTGCTGCCGCAGCTCGGCTACCTGCCCGCGGCCGCCCCGAACCGGGGCCGGGTGGAGCCGCCCCTGCTGGCCGCCGCCATCGCCCACAACACCAATCTGCGCGCTTTCCGCTATGCCGGCACCGGCACTGGCCAGGCCGCGGCGCCGATCGCCCTGGCCCAGCCCATGGCCGCCGTGCTGCTGAACCGCCGCTCTCCGGCCGAGGCGGTGGCAGCGGTGCCCGAGCCGGGCCGCGCCAATGTCATCAGCTGCGCCCGCTACCTGCCGGGCGAAAGCAGCCAGTGCGTTCCGGTGGCCGATCCGCGCGGCGCCGGCCTCGCGGTGAGCGGCGGCCAATAGGCCGCGCAACAGCAGGAAAGGCCCGACCATGCTGAAGACCGGACGGGGCGCCAATGCCCCAGCCTTTCTGGTGATGGATGTGATCGCCGCCGCCAATGCCGCGGCGGCCGCGCTGCCGGCCGGGTCGCCGGGCATCCTGCGCATGGAGGTGGGGCAGCCTTCCACCGGCGCCCCGCGCGGCGCGGCCGAGGCCGCCATCCGTGCCCTGCAGGCGGGGGCGCCCATGGGCTACACGGAAGCGCTCGGGCTGGCTTCCCTGCGCAGCCGGATCAGCCGGCATTACGCGGAGAAATACGGCGCCGACATTCCCGCGCGGCGGATCGCGGTGACGGTGGGCGCCTCGGGCGCGTTTCCGCTGGCCTTCCTGGCGGCCTTCGACCCCGGCGACCGGATCGCCATGGCGGCGCCCTTCTACCCGCCCTATGCCAACATCCTGACCGGCCTCGGCATGCATCCGGTGCTGCTGCCCTGCGATGCCTCCACCCGGTTCCAGCCGACCCTGGCCATGCTGGAAAGGCTGGACCCGCTGCCGGACGGGCTGATCATCGCTTCCCCCTGCAATCCCGCCGGCACCATGCTGTCGCCGGAGGAGCTTGCCGCCATCGCCGCCTGGTGCCACGCCAACGGCGTGCGGCTGATCTCGGACGAGATCTATCACGGCCTGTCCTATGGCATGGCCGAAAGCACGGCGGCGGCGTTCAGCGACAGCGCCGTGGTGGTGAACAGCTTCTCCAAATATTTCTCCATGACCGGCTGGCGCATCGGCTGGCTGGTGCTGCCGGAGGACCTGCTGCGCCCCGTGGAATGCCTGGCGCAGAACCTGTTCATCTCCGCCCCGCATGTGGCGCAGGTGGCGGCGGAGGCCGCCTTCGACTGCACCGATGAACTGGAGGCCAACAAAGCCGCCTATGCCCGCAACCGCGACCTGCTTCTGGCGGGCCTGCCGGCGGCGGGGCTGGACCGGCTGGCGGCGGCGGATGGCGCCTTCTACCTTTGGGCGGATGTTTCGGCGCTGACCAATGACAGCGTCGATTTCGCGGCCCGCATGCTGGCCGAGGCCGGCATCGCCGCGACCCCTGGCGTCGATTTCGACCGCGAGCGGGGCCGCCGCTTCCTGCGCCTGTCCTATTGCGGCGCCGAGGCTTCCATGGCCGAGGCGCCGGATCGCCTCCGCCGCTGGCTGGGGCGCTGAGGCGGATCATCACGGCCACTGCCGGTTGAGTCGCTTCGGCGAGCGCCGCAACCCAGGCGCCGCAACCTCGGCGCCGCTGGGCGATTGACAGGGGGAACAGCCACCATCAGGGAAGGCGCCCGATGTCCGGCCCGCAACCCAAGCCGCCGCGCGAAACCAGGTGCGATAGGGCTTCCACCCCGCTGCCGCGCTTCCTGGCATGGCGGCCCTTCCAGGAACCGTCCGCGGCGTCCCGGCCCGCCGCGACGCCGCGCCGGCCTTCCCTGCGCGCGGAAGGCGGGGACCGGACGGCCCGGCCGGGCGCTAGGGCTGGGTCTGGGGCTGGCTGAACTGCGAGAAAAAGAAGCGTTGCAACCGCATCAGCATGTCCCGCAGGTCGAAGGGCGGTGGCGGCTCGCTGGCCTGGCTCGGCGGCGCCGCGGCGCGGAAGGCCGCCAGGGCCCGCCCGGTTTCCGACAAGGGCAGGTCGCGCGGCGCGCTGTCCGCCGTGGCGCTGCCCAGCCCCATCACCCGCAGCAGCGCGTGGCTCGCCTGAGGCAGCTCGGCGGCGGCGCGCGCCGCATCCTCGGGACGCGGCGCGCAAACCACGGAGCGGCCTTCCAGCCCGCAGGGCATCTCCATCATCGGATTGGGCGGGAAGCGCAGCTGAACCGTTCCCGCCAGGGCCAGCAGCCCGCGCGCCACGCCTTCCATGCCGAGGTCGCGGGCGGTCACCACCGGCACCAGCACGCCGCGCCGCACGGCCACTTCCAGCGCCAGCGCCGATTCGGTGGCGGTGGCCGGCTCCACCGGCGTCGCATGGGTCATGCGGCAGGCGGTGTGGTCGGTCATCGGGTCGGCGGCGCAGCTGAGGATCCATGGCCCATAGCTTTCCGTGGCCGCGCGGGCGGGGGCGGAAAGCAGGGGCAGGACCAGCAGGGCCAAGGCTGGCAAGGCCAGGATTGGCAGGGGCGGGGCTGGCCGGGTCGGGGTGGCGGTCATGCGCATATGCGGCAAGATAGGGATCGAGGAAGGAGTTCGCCATGAACCGCATCACCTTGCCGGACGGCGCCAGCCTTCCCGTCCTGGGACAGGGCACCTGGAAGATGGGCGAGCGCGGTGCCGACCGGGCGGCCGAGACGCGCGTCCTCCGGCTGGGCCTGGATCTCGGCCTGACGCTGATCGACACGGCCGAGATGTATGCCGAGGGCGGCGCCGAGGAGGTGGTGGCCGAGGCCGTCGCCGGGCGGCGGGACGAGGTGTTCCTGGTCACCAAGGCCTATCCGCAGAACGCTTCCCGCACGCGGCTGCCGCAGGCCTGCGAACGCAGCCTGAAGCGCCTGCGGACGGATGTGATCGACCTTTACCTGCTGCACTGGCGGGGCGCGGTGCCGCTGGCGGAAACGGTGGAGGCGATGCGCCGGCTGGTGGCCGAGGGCAAGATCCGCCGCTGGGGGGTTTCCAACCTCGACATGTCCGACCTGGAGGAGCTGGGGGAGGCGCTGCCGGAATGCGCCACGGACCAGGTGCTGTACAATCTTGAGGCGCGCGGCGTGGAATTCGACCTGTTGCCCTATGCGGCGCGGCTGATGATGCCGGTGATGGCTTATTCCCCCATCGGCCAGGGCGGCAGCCTGCTGCGCCATCCAGCCCTGCGGCGCGTCGCGGCGCGGCATGGCATCAGCACGGCGCAGGTGGCGCTGGCCTGGACGCTGCGCAATGACGGCATCATCAGCATCCCCAAGGCCGCAGACGAGGCGCATCTGCGGGAAAACGCCGATGTGTGGAAGGTGGTGCTGACGCCGGAGGACCTGGCGGAGCTCGACGGCGCCTTTCCGCCGCCCAAGCGCAAGCAGCCGCTGGAGATGCTGTGACCAGGGCCGGTACCCTGGCCTTCGCTTTGCGGGTTTCGGCTTGCGTGAGGGGTGCCTATCTTCCGCCACGTGACCTGCTTGACTGACATGCCGTGAGCGCGGTGCTGGCGACCTTGTTGCTCATGCTGCTGCCGCTGGCCCTGGCGGGCGGCGGCGCGGCGCGCTGGCCGGCGCTGGCGCGGCTGGTGCATGGCGGCTGTTTTCTGGTTTCGCTGGGCTTCGCGGCGCTGGGCGTCGCCGTGCTGGTCTTCGGTGGCGGCGATCCGCTGCTACTGCCCGTTGGCCCGCCCTGGGCGCCGCTGAGCCTGGCGCTGGATGGCCTGTCCGCCTGGTTTCTGTTGCTGCTGGGGCTGGTCGGCGCCGCCACCGGCCTGTTCGCCTGGACCCATGAGGCCGAGGCCCCGCCACGCCGCCTCCTGTGCTACCCGTTGTTCCTGTTCGGCATGGCGCTGTGTCTGGGGGCCGCCGACGGCTTCACCCTGATCCTGGGCTTCGAGGCCATGTCGCTGGCCTCCTGGGGCCTGCTGGTGGCGCGGGCAATGGAAACGCGCGGGGAAGGGGAGCGGCTCGCCGCGCGCCTTTACCTCGGCTTCGCGCTGTTCGGCGCCGCCTGCCTGATCCCGGCGATCGGGCTGATGGGCGGGCTGGCGGGCGACCTTTCCTTTGCCGGTCTGCGGGCCGCGCCTATGCAGGGCGGCATGGCGGCGCTGGTGATGGCGCTGGTGCTGCTGGGCGCCGGGTCCAAGGCCGGGCTGGTGCCGCTGCATGGCTGGCTGCCCATCGCCCATCCGGTGGCGCCGGCCGGCGTTTCGGCGCTGATGTCCGGCGCCATGACCAAGGTGGCGCTGTATGTGGTGGCGCGGCTGGTGCTGGATCTCGGCGGGCCGGCGCAGCCGCCGGCCTGGGGCGCGCCGCTGCTGGTGATCGGCGCCGCGTCGGCCCTGTTCGGTGCCCTGCGCGCGACGCAGGAGGTGGATGGCAAGGTGCTGCTGGCCTGCTCCACCATCGAGCATGTCGGGCTGGTGGCGATGGGCCTCGGCCTGTCCGCGGTGCTGCGCGGGGCGGATCTGGGGCCGCTCGCTTCCGTGGCCGCCGGGGCGGCGCTGCTGCACGCCCTGGGCCACGCCCTGTTCAAGACGTTGTTGTTCCTGTCCGCCGGGGAGGTCGAGCACGGCGCCGGATCGCGCCGGCTGGATGCGCTGGGCGGGCTGATCCACGCCATGCCGCTGGTGGCGCTGTGCGCGCTGTTCGGCGCCGCCGCGGCGGCCGCCCTGCCGCCGCTGGTGGGCTTCGCCGGGGAATGGCTGCTGCTTCAGGCGCTGTTGTCCGCCTGGCGCGTGGGCGCGCTCTGGGTGCAGGTGATGGTGGCGGCGGTGACGGCGGTGGTGGCGCTGTCCACCGCGCTGGGCGCCATGGCGATGCTGCGCTTCTGGGGCCTGTGCTTCCTGGGCCGGGCACGCACGCCGCGCACATTGGGTGCGCAGGACGCGGCGCCGCCGGCCCGGGCCGCCCTGGTCGCGCTGGTGGTGCTGGCCACCGGGGCGGGGCTTCTGCCCGGCAGCCTGCTGGCCCTGGGCGCGCCGGCGGTGGCGCAGGTCAGCGGCCATGCGGGGCTGGTGGTGGCCGGCCCCTGGTCGGTTGGCGCCGCCACGGCGGCCTCGGCCTATTGGCCGCTGGGCGTGCTGCTGCTGGTCGCGATCGTGGCGGCGGCGCTGGTGGCGGGGTTGCGCCGCCTGTCGCTGCAGCCCGCGGCGCGGGGCCCGGTCTGGGATGGCGGCTTCATCGCGCCGCCGGCGCATCTGCCCTTCGGCGATCCGGCCACCCAGGCCAGCGCCGCCGGCTTCGCGCAGCCGCTGCGGCGGATGCTGGGCACCCGCCTGCTGATGGCGCGGGAGGCCGTGCATTTCGCCGCCCCGGGCGATCCCGCGCCGGCCCGGCTGGAGGCCGGGTTCCGCGACCCGGTCCTGCCCGCCTTTCTTCGCCCGCTGCTGATCGCGCGGGACAGGCTGGCGCAGGCGGCCGAATGGCTGCGTGACCTCAGCATCCGGCAGTTCCTCGGCATCGCCTTCGGCACGCTGTTGCTGCTGCTGGCCTTGCTGGCGCTGGCGGGCCCGCCATGACGCCGGGCGCGATCTTCACCCAGCTGGTGCATCTGGCGCTGATGCTGGCGCTGGCGCCGTTGCTGGTCGGGCTGGTGCGCTGGCTGAAGGCCCGGCTCATGGGGCGGCGGGGGCCAAGCCCGTTGCAGCCCTGGCGGGACTTGGCGAAGCTGGCGCGCAAGCAGCCGCTTCTGGCGGAAAGCGCGTCCGTGATGTCGGTGGCGACGCCCTATCTGGCGCTGGCGGCCACAAGCGCGGCGGCGGCGCTGGTGCCCGGCTTCGCGCGCGGCATGGCGCTGGCACCCATGGCCGACCTGATCCTGGTGGCCGGGCTGCTGGCGCTGTCCCGCTTCGCCCTGGCGCTGGCGGCGATGGATGTGGGCACCGCCTTTGGCGACCTCGGCGCCGCGCGGGAGATGAGCTTCGCCGCCTTTGCCGAACCGGCCTTCATCCTGTCCGTGCTGTGCTTCGCCATCCTGGCCGGCTCCACCAACCTCGACGCCATCGGTGCAGCCTTCGCCGATGGCGGGCCGGGGCTGCGCATCTCGCTTCTGCTGGCGCTGCTGGCGCTGCTCGCTGTGGCCCTGGCCGAGAATGGCCGCATGCCGGTGGACAATCCCGCCACCCACCTGGAGCTGACCATGGTGCATGAGGCGATGCTGCTGGAAACCTCCGGCCGCTACCTCGCCCTGTGGGAGATGCAGGCGGCGCTGCGGCTGATGCTGTGGCTGTCGCTGCTGGCGGCGCTGTTCCTGCCCTTCGGCACCGCGCCGGCCTTTTCCGGCCTGGGCGGCTGGCTGCTCGGGCTGCTGGCCTGGGTCGTGAAGCTCGGCGCCCTGGCGGTGGCGCTGGCGGTGTTCGAGAGCGCCATTGCCAAGATGCGGGTGTTCCGCGTGCCGGAATTCCTCGGCGCGGCCCTGCTGCTGGCGCTGCTGGGCGCGGTGTTCCTGTTTCTTTCAACCGGATTGGCGTGATGGGCTTCGGCCAGCTTCCCTTCGACATGGCGCATCTGCTGGCGGGCGGGGTGCTGCTGCTGTCCTTTGTGCTGCTTTACCAGCGGCGGGTGACGGCGCTGATCGGCGCCCTGGCCGCACAGGGCGCGGTGCTGGCGATGGCCGTCGCGTGGCAGGGCTGGGTGCTCGACGTGCCCGCCCTTTACGTCACCGCCCTGGCGGCGCTGCTGGCCAAGGCGGTGGCCATTCCGCTCGGGCTGCGGCTGCTGGTGCGGCGCTTCGGCCTGCGGCGGGCGGTGGAAACCGCCATCGGCATCGGCCCCGGGATGATCATGGGCGTCGGGCTGGTGGCGCTGGCCATCCTGGTGGTGCTGCCGGCGACCCAGGGGGCCGGGGCGCTGGTGCGGGAAGGCCTGGCCTTCGCCATGTCCGTGATGCTGCTGGGCATGCTGATGATGATCACCCGCCGGCACGCCATCGGACAGGTGGTGGGGCTGCTCAGCCTGGAGAACGGGCTGGTGCTGGCCGCCGCCGGGGCGCGGGGCCTGCCGCTGGTGGTGGAGCTGGCCACCGCCGCCCTGGTGGTGGCGCTGGCCGCCGTGGCCGGCTTCTTCACCCTGCGCCTGCGCGACGATTTCGCCGGGCTGGATCTCGGCCTGCTGCACCACCATCGCGGGGAAAGCGCGCCGCCCGGGGAGGGCCCGCCTTGAACGAGGCGCTGGCCATGTTGATCCCGACGCTGCCTGGCCTCCTGGTGGCGCTGCCGGTGATCGGCGGCGTGGCGCTGGCCGCCATTCCGTCGCCGCGGCTGGCCGCCATGCTGAACATCGCCCTGGCGGCCGCGGGCTTCGCCCTGGCCCTGGCATTGGCGGCTCTGCCCTTCGGCGTGAACGGATGGCTGCACACCGACGCGCTGAACCTGCCGCTGCTCCTGCTGGGCGCGCTGGTCGGGCTGACCACGGCCTGCTTCTCCGCCGCCACCCTGCCGCGGGAAGGCTTCACGCCCGTCACCGGGCGCGCCTTCCATGCCGCCTTCCAGATCTTCCTGGGCGCGCACCACCTGGCGCTGCTGGCGGAGAATTTGGGCCTCACCTGGGTCGCCATCGAAACGGCGACGCTGGCCTCGGTGCTGATGGTGGCGCTGCACCGTGGCCGCGCGGCGATCGAGGCGGCCTGGAAATTCCTGATCCTTGGCGGGCTCGGCATCGCCCTGGCGCTGTTCGGCACCATTGTGCTGGGGCTGGCGGCCCAGCCGGTGCTGGGCGGGGAAGCCAGCCTGTCCTTCACGGCGCTGCGCGGCGTGGCGGCGCAGGCCGATGGCGGGCTGCTCAGCCTGGCCTTCGTGTTCCTGCTGGTCGGCTACGGCACCAAGGCGGGGCTGGTGCCGCTGCATTCCTGGCTGCCGGACGCCCATGCCGAGGGGCCGGTCGCGATGTCCGCCGTGTTGTCCGGCCTGCTGTTGAACGCGGCACTGCACGCCATCCTGCGCGCCAAGGCGGTGGTCGGGCTGAACCCCGCGACCCTGTCGCCCGGCGCGCTGCTGCTGGGCATGGGGCTGTTGTCGTTGCTGGTGGCCGCCATCTCGCTGTGGCGGCGGCGCGATGCGCGGCGCTTCTTCGCCTGGAGCAGCATCGAGCATATCGGGCTGGCCGCCATCGGCTTCGGCCTGGGCGGCGCGGCCTCGGTGGCGGGGATGCTGCACCTGCTCGGGCATTCCCTGGTGAAAAGCGCCATCTTCTTCACGCTGGGTCAGGCCGGGCGGCGGCAATTGGCGGAACTGGCCGGGCTGGCCCCAGCGCGTGCCTGGATCGGCTGGCCGCTGGTGGTGGCAATGCTGGCCATCGCCGGCCTGCCGCCCTTTTCCTTGTTCGCCAGCGAGTTCCTGCTGGTGCAGCAAAGCGCGGCGCGGCTGCCCTGGCTGGTGGTGCCGCTGGCAATCGGGCTGCTGGTGGCGGCGCTGGCCTTGCTGCGGCAAGTCCATGCCATCGCCCTGGGCCCCGCCGCGCCGTCGGCGGAGCATGCTCCGCCGACGGCGGGTGCCGTGGTGCCGGCATGGCTGGCGCCCTGGCTGGCCATGGTGCCGGTGCATCTGCACCTGTTACTGGCATTGCTGCTGGGCTTGGCCTTGCCGCCCGCCCTTTACGCGATGCTGGTTGAGGCGGGGAGGATTGCCGGATGAGCCGCCCCGCCACCGAGCTGATCCGCCGCGGCGTCGCCCGTGCCGGCATCCGGCATGAACTGGACGCCGACGGCTGGCTCGCCCTGCGCGATGCGCTGGCGGAGGAGCCGGAACTGGATTTCCTCGGCCTTTGGGCGGAGGAGGGCGCCGTGCATGCCGCCTTCCATGGCCCGGATGGCGTGTTGCTGGCGACGCTGCCGGTCACGGGCGGTGCCTTTCCCGCCTTGTCGCCCGCCCGGCCGGCCGCCGCCTGGTTCGAGCGGGCGGTGGCGGATCTGTGGGGCAGGCGGGCGGAAGGCGGCACCGATGGGCGGCCCTGGCTCGACCACGGGCGGTGGGCCGTCACCGCTCCGCTGTCATCCAGGCCGGCCCCGAATACGTCCGAGCCGCCGCAGCCGGTTTTCCTGCCCGCCACCGGGCCCGGGGTGCATCAGGTGCCGGTTGGCCCGATCCATGCCGGCGTGATCGAGCCCGGCCATTTCCGCTTCCATGTGCAGGGCGAGACGGTGGTGCGGCTTGAGGCCCGGCTTGGCTATGCCCACAAGGGCACGCTGGGGCTGATGCGCGGCAAGTCGCCGCGGGCGGCGGCGCGCTTCGCGGCGCGGATCTCGGGCGATTCCACCGTGGCGCATTCCTGGGCCTTCGCCGCCGCCGCGGAAGCGGCGCTCGGGGTCAAGCCACCGCCCCGCGCCCTGTTGCTGCGCGGCCTGATGGCGGAGCTGGAGCGCATCGCCAACCACCTGAACGACTGGGGCGCGCTGTGCGGCGATGCCGCCTTCGCCTGGCCGCAGGCGCGTTGCGGCGTGCTGCGCGAAGGCTTGCTGCGGGCGCAGGAAGCCGCCTTCGGCCACCGGCTGATGATGGACCGCGTCGTGCCCGGCGGCGTGTCCATCGACATCGCGCGGAGCGGCCCCGACAGGCTGCGCGCCGCGCTGGCCGGGATCGGCGACGGGTTGCCGGCCCTGCGCCGCATCACCGAGGAACAGGCGAGCCTGCAGGACCGCCTGTCCGGCACCGGCGTGCTGCGGCCGGAGCTGGCGGCGCGCTTCGCCGCCGGCGGCTTCGTCGGCCGCGCCTCGGGGCGGGATTTCGACGCGCGGCGGAACGGTGCCTACCCGCCCTATGATAGCCTCGCCTTCGAGGTGCCGGTGCTGCAGGCCGGCGACGTGGAAGCGCGGCTGGCGATCCGCGTGGCGGAGCTGGAGCAATCCCTGGCCCTGGCCGAAACGCTGATGGCGCGGCTGGAGCCCGGCGAAACCCTGGTGGCCCCGCCGCCCGAGGCCATGCGCGCCGGCGAGGGCGTCGCGCTGGTGGAAGGCTTCCGCGGCGATGTGCTGTGCTGGATGGCGCTGGACGAGGCGGGGCTGATCCGCGCCTGCTTCTCGCGGGATCCGTCCTGGCTGCACTGGCCGCTGCTGGAAGCGGCCGTGGAGGGCAACATCCTGGCCGACTTCCCCCTCTGCAACAAATCCTTCAACGCCAGCTATAGCGGGGTGGATCTGTGAGCGAACCACCCGAGAACGCGTCGCAGCAGGACGCGGCGGCCAAGGCGCCCTGGCCATCGCTGCGGCAGGCCCTTTCCGGCCTCTCCTGGCCGCCCATGCTGCTGCCGCGACTGACCTGCAACCTGCTCCGGGCGCCGCTCACCGAGTCCGGCCCGCCTGTGCCGGAAGTGACGGTGGCGGCGCTGGCCGAAAGGCTGGAAGCCGCGTCCCGCGCGAGGCTGGGCCGCAGCCTGGCCATTCGCCATGTCGGCTCCGGCTCCTGCAATGGCTGCGAGCTGGAGATCAATGCCTTGTCCGGGGTGGTTTATGACTTGGAGCGACTCGGGCTGCGCTTCGTGGCCTCGCCCCGCCATGCCGATGTTCTGCTGGTCACCGGCCCCGCCTGCCGCAACATGACGGAGGCGGTGCAGCGTGCCTGGCAATGCGCGCCGGAGCCGAAATGGGTGGTGGCGGTGGGCGACTGCGCCGTGGATGGCGGCGTGTTCCGTGACAGCTATGCCGTGGAAGGCGGAGTCGGGCAGGTCCTGCCGGTGGATCTGGTGATCCCCGGCTGCCCGCCCATGCCGGGCCTGATGCTGGAAGGGCTTCTGGCGCTGGTGGAAGCGCAGCGTGAGGATGCGGAGCCTCAGCCCGGTCCGTTGCGGAATGAGCCCGAATTCTGAAGCCGGATGATAAAGAGGCCGGCCGGATTCTCCGGCCGGCCCAAGGAGCCGGTTCTCCGCAAGGAGCCGGCGTCCGGATAACAGCCTGCCGGGAAAGTCTGGCTGCCACCCGGTAGCGATCGCTTTGTTCCCGCCCCTTGAAGGGCCGGGTGGTCGGTCCCTGGCTGGCAGGGTTGCCCGCGGCCTGGTCAGGCCGGAGCATGACAAGGTGGGCGGGGAACAGGCCGGCGAGGGGCTGGCCCAGGCCCTGGGGCTTTCCGGGGATGCGCTTTGCTCTGATTGCGGACCAGCCCCTCCAGCCTTCGATACGAAACGTTAACCAATAAAGCTGACACCATCATGGGCGGAACCTGAAATCCCCGTCATCCCGGGGCGTGCCGGCTCAGATCAGGCAAAGCGCCTGCAATTCCTGCCGCAAGGCCGGGGGCAGGGCGGCGATGCCGGAACTGTCGGTGGCGCCCGCCACCAGATCGGCCGGCGCCGCCTCTGCCTCCAGGTAGCGCCAGCCCTGGAAGGCCTTCACCGGGCGCGCCGCCACCGCCACCAATTCCGGGTCCAGCACCAGGGCGGTGTGCGGCGTGCCGTCTGCGCTGGCCTCGGCCCGGATGTCCAGGATGCGCTGCCGCACGCAGGCATAGCCCGCCACGACCCAGTAGAGGGAGCCGCCATCCAGCACCTCCGCCGCGCGTTTCGGGGCCATGCGGGTCAGGTGCCGCAGGGGCGGGTCGAGCATGGCGCGGCGGGATTGCGAGGCCCGCAGGGTCCCCACGTCGCGCGGCCCCACGCAAAGTTTCAGGATGTGCAACATGGTGCCACATCTACGCCCCGCGGAGCCTGCGGCAAGGGTCCCGCCGCGCGAACATCCGGGATGGCGGTGCCGCCTCCCAGCGCCGGAAAGGCAATCGGCTGGAGGTGGCGCCGCCAAAATCATTGCGTGGCGGCCAGGGCGCGGAGTAAGGCAGCGCCGATTTCATGCCGGCCCGGAGCCGCCCTGCCAGTCCTTTCCGGCCTGGGGCGGGGGCGGGGAACACAAGGAAGAACCGCATGGTGGGCTATCGCGTCGCCGTCGTCGGCGCCACAGGCAATGTCGGCCGCGAGATCCTGAAAACCCTGGCCGAGCGTCAGTTCCCGGTGAGCGAGGTCGTGGCCCTGGCCTCGCCGCGCTCCGCCGGGCAGCAGATCTCCTTTGGCGAGAAGCAGGTGCTCACGGTCCGGAACCTGGAAACCTTTGATTTCAAGGGAACGGATATCGGGCTGTTCTCGCCCGGCGCGGCTATTTCGGCGGTGCACGCGCCGCGCGCCGCCGCCGCGGGCTGCGTGGTGATCGACAACACCAGCCAGTTCCGCATGGAGCCCGACGTCCCGCTGGTGGTGCCCGAGGTCAATCCCCAGGCCCTGGAAGGGTTCCGTAAGCGCCGCATCATCGCCAACCCGAACTGCTCCACCATCCAGATGGTGATGGCGCTGAAGCCGCTGCACGCCATCGCCCGCATCCGGCGGGTGGTGGTGGCCACCTACCAGTCGGTCTCGGGCGCCGGGAAGGAGGCGATGGACGAACTGTTCACCCAGACCCGCGGCGTGTTCGTCAACGATGCCTCGACGCCCGAGGTGTTCACCAAGCCGATCGCCTTCAACTGCATCCCGCATATCGACAAGTTCATGGATGACGGGTTCACCAAGGAGGAGTGGAAGATGGCGGTGGAAACCCGCAAGATCCTCGACCCCGACATCCAGGTGGTGGCCACGGCGGTGCGCGTGCCGGCCTTTATCGGCCATGGCGAGGCGGTGCATGTGGAGTTCGAGAGCGAGATCACGGTGCAGCAGGCCTGGGCGGCGCTGCGCGAGGCGCCGGGGATCACCCTGCTCGACCGCCGGGAAGATGGCGGCTACGCCACGCAGGTGGACATTGCGGGGGAGGACCCGGTGTTCGTATCCCGCCTGCGCGCCGACCCCACCGTGCCGCATGGCCTGGCCTTCTGGTGCGTTGGCGACAATCTGCGCAAGGGCGCTGCGCTGAACGCGGTGCAGATCGCCGAGGAACTGGTGCGGCGGAAGCTGCTGGCGCGCGAGGCCGCCTGACCGGAAGGCGGCAGCGGCGCCCGTCTTCACGCAGGCGTGTCGGGTTATGGCAGGATTGCCCTGCCTCCGCCACGCTGCCGCCCCGCATCCCGCCCAGGCTGTTCCACGTTGGAACAGCGAAGGAGGACACCATGATGCGGAACATGATCACCCGGATGGTCTTGCTGGGCGGCATCGGGCTCGGGCTCGCTGCCTGCAATTCCTACAGCCCCGGCCAGCGTGCCGTCGGCGGTGGGCTGCTGGGCGCCGGCGCGGGCGCCGGGCTGGGCTCGCTCAGCGGCAATGCGGGAACAGGCGCGCTGATCGGCGGTGCGCTAGGCGCTGTGGGCGGCGCGGCCACCACGCCGGAACGCGCTCCCGATCCCTATTATGACCGCCGCGGCTATGGCCCGCCTCCCGGCTACCAGGGGGGATACCAGGGCGGCTACTGACGGCGATCTGGGGTCCGGGGAACCTCCCCGGGCCTCATGAACCGACCGAGGGATGAAGGATCGGCATTATCGCCCATGGGGCGCGTTGACGCTTTGGGGCGCCGCACCATAAAAGGTTCCGGCATCGTCCCGCCCGCCGCTGCCCCGGCGGTGGGACGGGGCAGCCGGAATTCAGTGCGGAAGCGGGATCGGTCCATGTCTAGAAACAGTGAC
This sequence comes from Teichococcus oryzae, assembly GCF_008386565.1. Classification (GTDB taxonomy): domain Bacteria; phylum Pseudomonadota; class Alphaproteobacteria; order Acetobacterales; family Acetobacteraceae; genus Pseudoroseomonas; species Pseudoroseomonas oryzae. The sequence continues at coordinate 507,651 of NZ_VUKA01000001.1, forward strand.
TTGCGTGATGCGACCTATGTGGGGCTCCGCACGGACGGAACGCGCATCCTGCGCCCGAAGTCGCCGCATCTGCAGGTCTATGACATGCTGCAGATCACCAGCGGCATGTCGATCGGCAGCCGCATCACCGGCTGCGCCTGGACGGTTGGGCTGCTTTTGATGGTGTGGTGGCTGGCGGCGGCGGCGTCCGGCCCGGCGGCCTTCGCCAATGTGCAATGGTTCATGTCCTCCTTTCTGGGCATGCTGGTCCTGTTCGGGCTGTCGGCCGCCGCCTGGTTCCACACCCTGGCTGGCCTGCGCCACCTGGCATGGGATTTCGGCTATGGCTGCGACATGCCCGCGGTGCACCGCACCGGCCGCATCGTGCTGATCGCCACCGCCGTCATGACCGTGCTGACCTGGCTGGTCGCCATCATCGCCTGGGCCTGAAACAAGATCATGAGCGACAACAGCATCAAGTTCCCCATGCGCACCCCGCTCGGCCGGGTGCGCAACCTCGGCTCGGCCAAGGGTGGCACGCACCACTGGTGGATGCAGCGCGTCACCTCCATCGCGCTGCTGCCGCTGACCCTGTGGTTCGTGTTCTCGGCCGCGTCCCTGGCTGGCCATTCCTTTGAGGCCACGCAGGCCTGGATCGCCCGGCCGTTCAACGCAGTGCTGCTGCTGGCCACCATCGGCCTGTCCTTCTACCACGCGGCGATCGGTGTGCAGGTGGTGATCGAGGACTACACCCGCGGCGAGCTGGCGCGGCAGGGCGGCATCCTGGCGGTGAAGGCGCTGTGCTGGATCCTGGCTCTGATGGCCGGGCTGGCCGTGCTGCGCATCGCGGTCTGAGGCACCTTCGGGCGGCAGGGCCGCCTGACCGGTTTGGCGGATTGAAGCAAAGGCGGCGGCCCCTGACAGCACGCCGCGCAGTTGTATGGACGGACCCGGAATGAACGCGATCACCATGCCTTCCTCGGGCGCCTACCGCATCGTGGACCACACCTATGACGTGGTGGTGGTCGGTGCCGGCGGGGCGGGGTTGCGGGCCACCTTCGGCATGGGTGCCGCGGGCCTGAAAACCGCCTGCATCACCAAGGTCTTCCCGACCCGCTCCCACACCGTGGCGGCGCAGGGCGGCGTTGGCGCGGCGCTCGGCAACATGGGCGAGGATGACTGGCGCTGGCACATGTACGACACCGTCAAGGGGTCGGACTGGCTGGGCGACCAGGACGCCATCGAATACATGTGCCGCGAGGCCGTGCCGGCGATCATCGAGCTGGAGCATTACGGCGTGCCGTTCTCCCGCACCGAGGATGGCAAGATCTACCAGCGGCCCTTTGGCGGCCACATGCAGAACTACGGCAAGACGCCGGCCATGCGCGCCTGCGCCGCCGCCGACCGCACCGGCCATGCCATCCTGCACACGCTGTACCAGCAGTCGCTGAAGCATAACTGCGAGTTCTTCGTCGAGTATTTCGCCCTCGACCTGATCATGGACGAGGAAGGCGCCTGCCGCGGCGTCATGGCCTGGAACCTGGAAGACGGTTCCATGCACCGCTTCCGCGCCCAGACCGTGGTGCTGGCCACCGGCGGCTATGGCCGCGCTTATTTCTCCTGCACCTCCGCCCATACCTGCACGGGCGATGGCGGCGGCATGGTGCTGCGTGCCGGCCTGCCGCTGCAGGACAACGAGTTCGTGCAGTTCCATCCCACCGGCATCTACGGCTCCGGCTGCCTCGTCACCGAGGGCGCGCGCGGCGAGGGTGGCTACCTGACCAATTCCGAGGGCGAGCGCTTCATGGAGCGCTACGCGCCGACGGCGAAGGACCTGGCGTCCCGCGACGTGGTGTCCCGCGCCATGTCGATGGAGATCCGCGAGGGCCGTGGCGTCGGCCCGCACAAGGACCACATCCACCTGCATCTGGAGCACCTGGGCGCCGAGCTGCTGCATGAGCGGCTGCCGGGCATCTCCGAGACGGCGAAGATCTTCGCCGGCGTGGACGTGACCAAGGAGCCGATCCCGATGCTGCCTACGGTCCATTACAACATGGGCGGCATCCCCACGAACATCCATTGCGAGGTGCTGAACCCGACCGCCACGGACCAGGACCGCGTGGTTCCGGGCCTGATGGCGGTGGGCGAGGCGGCCTCGGTGTCCGTGCATGGCGCCAACCGCCTGGGCACCAACTCGCTGCTCGACCTCGTGGTGTTCGGCCGCGCCGCGGCGCTGCGCGCCGCCGCGACCCTGAAGCCCGGCGCCACCCAGGCGCCGCTGCCGGCCAAGGCCGGCGAGATGGCGCTGGACCGGCTGGACCGTGTCCGCCATGCCAAGGGCGATGTTTCGGTGTCCGAGCTGCGGCTGAACATGCAGCGCACCATGCAGACCCATGCCGCCGTGTTCCGCACCTCCGAGCTGTTGAAGGAAGGCTGCGAGAAGATGGCCAAGGTGGCCGACACCTATAAGGACATCAAGATCGCCGACCGCTCGCTGATCTGGAACAGCGACCTGATGGAGGCGATGGAGCTGGACAACCTGATCGGCAACGCCCTGACCACCGTGGTCGGCGGCGAGGCCCGCAAGGAATCCCGCGGCGCCCACGCGCAGGAAGACTACCCCGAGCGCGATGACGTCAACTGGATGAAGCACACCCTGGCCTGGGTCGACGACAAGTACCAGGTCAGGCTCGATTATCGCGACGTGAAGATGCGGACCCTCACCAACGAGGTCCAGGTCTTCCCGCCCAAGCCGCGCGTGTACTGAGGACGAGCCGCAACATGGCCACTTTCACGCTGCCCAAGAACAGCACCATCGGCACCGGCCGGACCTACAAGGCCGAGGCCGGAGCCCGGAACGTCAAGGCGTTCAAGATCTACCGGTTCGATCCCGACACCGGGGAGAATCCGCGCTACGACACCTACGAGATCGATCTCGACAAGTGCGGGCCGATGGTCCTCGACGCGCTGATCAAGATCAAGAACGAGGTGGACACCACGCTGACCTTCCGGCGCTCCTGCCGGGAAGGCATCTGTGGCTCCTGCGCCATGAACATCGACGGCATGAACACGCTCGCGTGCCTCAAGCCGATCGAGGACGTGAAGAAGGACGTCCGCATCACCCCGCTGCCGCACATGCCGGTGGTGAAGGATCTGGTGCCCGACCTGACGCATATCTACGCGCAGCTTCGCTCCATCCAGCCCTGGATGAAGACCGAGACGGCGCCGCCGCCGGACGAGGAGCGCCGCCAGTCCAAGGAAGAGCGCGCCAAGCTGGACGGGCTGTGGGAGTGCATCCTGTGCTTCTGCTGCTCCACGGCCTGCCCATCCTACTGGTGGAACGGCGACCGGTATCTGGGCCCGGCCGTGCTGCTGCAGGCTTATCGCTGGATCGCGGATTCCCGCGACGAGGCGACGGGCGAGCGCCTCGACGATCTTGAGGATCCGTTCCGCCTGTATCGCTGCCACACCATCATGAACTGCGCCGCCACCTGCCCGAAGGGTCTGAACCCCGCCAAGGCGATCGGCGAGATCCGCCAGCTGATGATCGAGCGCCAGAGCTGAATCGCATGGTGACATGAAAAAGGCCGGGGGGCAGGATGCTCCCCGGCCTTTTGCATGCATGGTGTCCTGCGACTATGGCGGGGTAGGCGGTGGTGCCGTCTGGGCCTGCGGCGACCCCCCCCATCGACGGTTGCCTGTGCTGTCCGGGGTGCCAGAGCGTGGCATCCGTTCTTCATCGAATCCAGGCTTCCGGGCGTCGCGCCTCCTGCGCATCGCGGCAGGGGCAAGGTGCGCTGTCGCTTTGGAATGCCGGCCTGTTCTGCTTCCTGGTTCAAAGATGGACCTAATGGTGGTGGTTCCCGTCAGGCTTGCACGCATGCCGCGCAGGGCGGCCATGAAGCGGCGGAATCTTCTTCACAGCCCGGTTGTCGGACAGCCGATAACCCTTTATGCCGCAACGCGATGGATGGCTCGACAAAGCCGGCGCTGAACCCCGCCGCCACCAGTGAAGGTCCGTTGCCCGCCTACCGTGCCCGTGTCGCGGCGGGCGATCTGCGTTCCGACACCGCCCAGGCCCAGGCCGCCGAGATCCTGCAGGACCTTTGGCGCCGCACCCGCGGCTATGATCCGAAGCGGGAGGTGCCGACGGCCGAGCCCGGCAGCGGCTTCATGGGACGGTTCTTCCGCCGCAAGCCGGTAGCGGAGGCTCCGGGCAACACGCCGCAGGGCCTCTACCTCGTGGGGGAGGTCGGGCGCGGCAAGTCCATGCTGATGGACCTGTTCTTCGAATGCGCCGACGTGCCGCGCAAGAAGCGCATCCATTTCCACCAGTTCATGCAGCAGTCGCACCAGCGCATCCATGCCTGGCGGCGGCAGCATGGCGACGCCGCCGATCCCATTCCGCCGCTGGCCGACCAGATCATCGCCGAGGCCTCCCTGCTGTGCTTCGATGAGTTCCAGGTGCATGACATCGCCGACGCGATGATCCTGGGCCGGCTGTTCGAGGCGCTGTTCGCCCGGGGCGCGGTGGTCGTCGCGACTTCCAACACGGCGCCGGACGACCTGTTCAAGGGGCGGCCGGGGCGTGATGCCTTCCTGCCCTTCATCAATCTGATCAAGAAGAACGTCGACGTCCTGCACCTGCAATCGGCGCAGGATTACCGGCGTGGCCGCATCCAGGGGCTGCCCACCTGGCATTCGCCGGCGGATGGCCGGGCGGAACGCGCCCTCGACGCCGCATTCAAGGAACTGACCGGGCAGGCGCAGGGCAGCCGACAGGTGCTGATGGTGCTCGGCCGCCGGGTCGAGGTGCCGCAGGCCGCAGCCGGGGTGGCCCGCGCCGATTTCGACCAGCTGTGCGGACAGGCGCTCGGGCCGGCGGATTACCTGGCCCTGTCCACTCATTTCCACACCCTGGTGCTGGACGGCATCCCGCGCCTGGGCCCCGACAATTTCGACAAGGCGCGGCGGTTCATCACCCTGGTGGACACGCTGTACGAGCATCGCTGTAAGCTGGTCGCCTCCGCCGCTGCGGAACCCGACCGGCTGTACGAGCAGGGTGAGAACGCTGCGATGTTTCAGCGCACCGCGTCCCGCCTCATGGAAATGCAAAGCCACGATTACCTGGGCCTGCCGCACCTGACCTGAGGCGCGGTGGAGAAGGGCCCGGCCACCCGTTCAAAAGGAGCTGCCATGCGAAGCGCCGTGACCGCCTGCCTGCTGGGGATGCTGCTTGTGGGGCTGGCCCCAGTCGCGATGGAGCACAAGGCCGAGGCGGCATCGCCCCGCCGCGAGGCCCAGCCGGCTCCGGTCATGAGCAAGACGGGCAAGGCGCTCACTTCCACGCGCGGGGCCGCGGCCCGGCAGGCGGCGCGGCCCGTGGCGCGCGCCGCCAGCCCGGCGGCGGCCCGTCCGCGCCAGGCCGCCGCCAAGCCGGCGCAGGTGCTGCGCCAGCCGAAGCTGCAGCGCACGGCCAGCCGCGCGCCGCAGGCGCGGGTCGTGGCGCCGCAGCGCACCTCCTGGCAGGCGGGCCTGCCCATGGCCTCGGGCGAGCAGCGCGAATGCCCGATCGGCACCATGGCGACACTCGCGCGCGGGCATGATGACGTGGTGCGCTGCCTGCCTCTTTGATTGCGGGGCCTGACCCGTTCCTCGCCTTCCGCGCGCTGCTTGTCGGGGCGCGGGGAGGGGAGTAGGAAGTCGCTGCACGATTTCCAAATTTCCGCCTGACATTGAATTTCCTGGAAGGAGCCTCAGCATGGCCCGCAACAAGATTGCGCTGATCGGCGCCGGCAATATCGGGGGCACGCTGGCCCACCTGATCGGGCTGAAGGAACTGGGCGACGTCGTGATGTTCGACGTGTTCGGCGGCGTGGCCGCCGGCAAGGCGCTGGACATCATGCAGTCCAGCCCGGTCGATGGTTTCGACAGCGCCATGAGCGGCGGGTCCGATTATTCCGCCATCAAGGATGCCGATGTCATCATCGTCACCGCCGGCTTCCCGCGCATGCCGGGCATGAGCCGCGATGACCTGCTGACCAAGAATGCCGGCGTGATGGGTCAGGTGGCCGAGGGCATCAAGCAATACGCCCCGAACGCCTTCGTGATCTGCATCACCAACCCGCTCGACGTCATGGTCTGGGCGCTGCAGCAGAAGTCGGGCCTGCCGGCGCACAAGGTCGTCGGCATGGCCGGCGTGCTGGACTCCTCGCGCTTCCGCCTGTTCCTGGCGCAGGAATTCGGCGTCTCGGTTGAGGACGTGACCGCCTTCGTCCTCGGCGGCCATGGCGACACCATGGTGCCGCTGACGCGCTATTCCACGGTGGCCGGCATCCCGGTGCCCGACCTGATCAAGATGGGCTGGACCACGCAGGAGAAGATCGACGCCATCGTGGCGCGCACCGCCAATGGCGGCGGCGAGATCGTCAAGCTGCTGGAAAAGGGCTCCGCCTTCTATGCCCCGGCGGCGTCCGCCGTGGCGATGGCCGAGAGCTACCTGAAGGACAAGAAGCGCGTCCTGCCCTGCGCCGTCATGCTGAACGGCGAGTATGGCCAGAAGGATTTCTATGTCGGCGTGCCGGTCGTGATCGGCAAGGACGGCGTGGAGAAGGTGGTCGAGGTCGAGTTCCTCCCCGAGGAGAAGGCCGCCTTCGACAAGTCTTGCGACGCGGTCAAGAAGCTCGTCGAGGACTTCAAGAAGCTCGGTGTCTGAGCGTGCCTGCCGGGGCCCTGGGCCCCGGCAACAATCCGGCCGGGCCACGGCCGTCCAGCCCATACAGAGGGTGAGCGGATGAATATTCACGAGTATCAGGGCAAGGAGCTGCTGCGCCGCTATGGCGTCGCGGTGCTCGATGGCCATGTGGCCTGGACCGCCGAAGAGGCGGCCGAGGCGGCGAAGAAGCTGCCTGGTCCCGTTTATGTGGTGAAGTCGCAGATCCATGCCGGTGGGCGTGGCGCCGGCCGCTTCAAGGAGGACCCGAACGGCAAGGGCGGCGTGCGCGTCGTCAAGTCGGTCGAGGACGTGAAGGCGGCCGCGGACGCCATGATCGGCAAGACGCTGGTGACCAAGCAGACCGGCGAGGCCGGCAAGCTCGTGTCCCGCGTCTATGTCGAGGATGGCTGCGACATCAAGCGCGAGCTGTATCTCTCGTTGCTGGTGGACCGCGACACGTCCCGCATCGTCATCATGGCGTCCACCGAGGGCGGCATGGAGATCGAGGAGGTCGCGGAGCACAATCCGGAGAAGATCCTGAAGGCGGTCGTCGATCCGGCCTCGGGCGTTTCCGGCTTCCATGCCCGCAAGCTGGCCTTCGGCCTTGGGCTGGAAGGCAAGCAGGTCGCCGCCTTCACCAAGTTCGTGTCCGCCATGTACAAGGCGTTCGTCGAGCTGGATTGCGCCATTGTCGAGATCAACCCGCTGGTGGTGACCGGCGCGGGCGACGTGGTGGCGCTGGACGCCAAGGTGTCCTTCGACGACAACGCGCTGTTCCGCCACAAGGACCTCGAGGCCCTGCGCGACGACAGCGAGATGGACCCGAAGGAGCTGGAAGCCGTCAAGCACGACCTCAATTACGTCGCGCTGGATGGCGAGATCGGCTGCATGGTGAACGGGGCGGGCCTCGCCATGGCCACCATGGACATCATCAAGCTGTACGGCTCCTCGCCGGCCAACTTCCTCGATGTTGGCGGCACCGCGACGGCGGAGCGCGTGACCGAGGCGTTCCGCATCATCACTTCCGACAGCAACGTCAAGGCGATCCTGGTCAACATCTTCGGTGGCATCGCCAAGTGCGACATGATCGCCAACGGCGTTGTCGCGGCCGCCAAGAACCTGACGCTGTCGGTGCCGCTGGTGGTGCGCCTGGAAGGCACGAACGTCGAACTCGGCAAGAAGATCCTGGCGGAATCCGGCCTGAAGATCATCCCCGCCGACAACCTGGCCGACGCCGCCGAGAAGGTGGTGCGCGCCGTGAAGGAGGCCGCGTAACATGGCCATTCTCGTCGACGCGAACACGAAGGTGATGACCCAGGGCTTCACCGGCTCGCAGGGCACCTTCCATGCCGAGCAGGGCATCGCCTACGGCTCCAACTATGTGGGCGGCGTGACGCCGGGCAAGGGTGGCCAGACCCACCTGAACCTGCCGGTGTTCAACACCGTCGCCGAATGCGCGGAGCGGACCGGCGCCAACGCCTCCGTCATCTACGTGCCGCCGCCCTTCGCCGCGGATTCCATCCTGGAAGCGATCGACGCCGAGATCCCGCTGATCATCTGCATCACCGAGGGAATCCCGGTGATCGACATGATCAAGGTCAAGCGCGCCCTTTCGGGCAGCAAGTCCCGCCTGATCGGGCCGAACTGCCCGGGCGTGATCACGCCGGAAGCCTGCAAGATCGGCATCATGCCGGGCCATATCCACAAGCGCGGCTCGGTCGGCATCGTGTCCCGCTCGGGCACGCTGACCTATGAGGCGGTGGCGCAGACCACGGCGGCCGGGCTCGGCCAGTCCACCTGCGTCGGCATTGGCGGCGATCCGGTGAAGGGCACCGACTTCACCGAGGTGCTGGAAATGTTCCTGGCCGATGACGAAACGAAGTCGATCGTCATGATCGGCGAGATCGGCGGCCAGTCCGAGATCCAGGCCGCCGAGTTCCTCGGCCGCGAGAACAAGCCGGGCTCCAGGAACTACAAGCCCGTGGTCGGCTTCATCGCCGGTGCGACCGCCCCTCCGGGCCGCCGCATGGGCCATGCCGGCGCCGTCATCTCCGGTGGCCGCGACACCGCGGCGGCGAAGATGGAGGCGATGCGCGAGGCGGGGATCCATGTGGCCGAAAGCCCCGCGGCGCTGGGCTCGACCATGGTGAAGGCCCTGCGTGGCTGATGTTTGTTGCGCCGCAGCATGGCAGTGGTGGGTGGCGCGGGTCTGACATGCAGGCCCGCGACGAACGACCTGTTCACCCGCAATGTTGCAGCAACATCCTGTGTGATATGCAGCGCCGCCCCTATATAGGGGCGGCGTTCCATTTTCCGACGCCCTGAACTGAACTGACGCCCTGTGCCCGCCGAGGCCCGGGCGAGGAGGAGATGATGGCCGGTATCGACATCCTGGCAAGCGCGATGGTGGGGGCCAATGCCACCTTCCTCGCCGACCTTTACGCGCGCTGGGTGGAAAATCCGGACAGCGTGGACGTCTCCTTCCAGGAGCTGTTCGCGGCGCTGAACGACGATGCCCGCGCCGTGCTGCACGACGCCTCCGGCGCCTCCTGGGCGCCGCGCCCGCGCGGCGAGTTCGCGCCCGCGCCCGAGGCGCCGAAGGCCGATCCGAAGAAGCCGGGTGCCGCCCCGGCCGCCAGCCCCGCCGCCGCCCGCCAGCAGGTGCTGGATTCGCTGCGCGCCCTGATGCTGATCCGCGCTTATCGCGTGCGCGGGCATCTGGAAGCCCAACTCGACCCGCTGCACCTGACCAAGCCCAAGGCGCATCCGGAGCTGGACCCCAGGACCTACGGCTTCAGTGACGCCGACATGGACCGGCCGATCTTCATTGACCGCGTCCTGGGCAAGGAAACCGCGACGCTGCGCGAGATCATGTCGATCCTGCGCGCCACTTATTGTGGCCCGATCGGCGTCGAGTTCATGCATATCCAGGACCCGGAGCAGAAATCCTGGATCCAGCAGAAGGTCGAGGGCGCGCCCTGGACCCGCAGTTTCGACGCCGCCGCCAAGCGCCAGATCCTGCAGCAGCTGACCGAGGCCGAAGGGTTCGAATCCTTCTGCGCCCGCAAATATGTCGGCACCAAGCGCTTCGGGCTGGAAGGCGGCGAGGTCACCATTCCTGCCCTGCAGACCATTATCGCCACGGCGGCCGATGAGGGCGTTTCCGAGATCGCCATCGGCATGCCGCATCGCGGCCGCCTGAACACGCTGGTGAACGTGGTGAAGAAGCCCTTCACCAAGGTGTTCGCCGAGTTCAAGGGCATCTCCGCCAACCCTGACGACGTGCAGGGCTCCGGCGACGTGAAGTACCACCTGGGTACCTCCACCGATATCGAGATCAATGGCCGGCAGGTCCATCTGTCGCTGCAGCCCAACCCTTCCCACCTTGAGGTGGTGGACCCCGTGGTCGCGGGGAAGGTGCGCGCGCGCCAGGACATGGCCGGCGACACTAAGGGCCGCCGCTCGGTGATGGGCATCCTGCTGCATGGCGACGCCGCCTTCGCGGGCCAGGGCGTGGTTTATGAGACGCTGGCGATGAGCCAGCTCATCGGCTACCGCACCGGCGGCACGGTGCATGTGATCGTCAACAACCAGATCGGCTTCACCACCGTGCCGGCGCATGCCTATTCCGGCCTGTACTGCACGGATGTCGCGAAGTCGGTTCAGGCGCCGATCCTGCACGTCAATGGCGACGACCCGGAGGCCGTGGTGTTCGCCGCCCGGATGGCCGCCGAGTACCGCATGAAGTTCGGCGCCGATGTGGTGCTGGACATCGTCTGCTATCGCCGCCACGGCCATAACGAGACGGACGAGCCGGCCTTCACCCAGCCCATCATGTATGGCCGCATCAAGGAAACGCGCACCACGCGCACCCTGTATGCGGAGCGCCTGGCGCAGTCCGGCGCCGTGCCGGCCGAAGAAGGCAAGGCCATGCTGGACGCGTTCTACGCCCAGCTGGAGGAAGCCTTCCAGGCGGCGCAAACCTTCAAGCCCAACAAGGCCGACTGGCTGGAAGGCCACTGGGCCGGGCTGAAGGCCGCCGGCTCCGAGGAGGAGGAAAAGGAGGACGGCACCGCTGTCGCCCTGGACACGCTGCGCGAGGTGGGCATGGCGCTGGCCCGCGTGCCGGCCGACTTCAACACCAATTCCAAGATCACCCGCCAGCTTGACGCCAAGAGGAACGCCATCGAGAGCGGCGAGGGCATCGACTGGGCGACGGGCGAGGCGCTGGCCTTCGGCTCCCTGCTGCTGGAAGGGCACCGCATCCGCCTGTCCGGCGAGGATGTGCAGCGTGGCACCTTCTCCCACCGCCACTGCGTCCTGATCGACCAGAAGACGCAGGCGGAATACATGCCGCTGAACAACATCCGCGACGGCCAGAAGCGGATGGAAGCCTTCAACTCCCTGTTGTCCGAGATGGGCGTGCTGGGCTTCGACTATGGCTACACCCTGGCCGACCCGCAGACCCTGGTGCTGTGGGAAGCGCAGTTCGGCGATTTCGCCAATGGCGCGCAGGTGGTGATCGACCAGTTCATCGCCTCGGCCGAGACGAAGTGGCTGCGCATGTCCGGCCTCGTGATGCTGCTGCCGCATGGCTATGAAGGGCAGGGGCCGGAGCATTCCTCCGCCCGCCTGGAGCGCTATCTCCAGCTTTGCGCCGAGAAGAACATGGCGGTGTGCAACTTCACCACGCCCGCCAACTACTTCCATGCCCTGCGCCGCCAGCTGAAGCGCAATTACCGCAAGCCGCTCGTGGTGATGACCCCGAAATCGCTGCTGCGCCACAAGCTGGCCGTCAGTTCCCTGGCCGATTTCGCGCCGGGCAGCATCTTCCAAACCGTGATCCCCGAGGTCGATGCCATCGCGGCGCCCGACCAGGTGAAGCGCGTCGTGATCTGCACGGGCAAGGTTTACTACGACCTGCTGCAGGAGCGCCGCGACAAGAAGGTGCAGGATGTGGCGATCATCCGCATGGAGCAGATGTATCCCTTCCCGGCGCGCTCGCTGGCGCGGGCCCTGGCCGAATACAAGAACGCCGAAATCGTGTGGTGCCAGGAGGAGCCGGAGAACATGGGCGCCTGGAACTTCCTCGACCGGCGCATCGAGAAGGTTCTCAGGGAACTCGGCAACAAGGCGCAGCGCCCCTCCTATGTCGGGCGCGAGGAGGCGGCCAGCCCCGCCACCGGCTCCGCCAAGGTCCATCAGCAACAGCAGGAAGCCCTGGTGCGCGAAGCGCTGGGTCTTTCCTGACCACCTCACCTCATTGATCAGCATAGCTGCAGCGGCATAAAGGCGACGGCAGAATGACCGAGATTTTGGTGCCCACCCTGGGCGAAAGCGTGTCCACGGCCACCGTGGCGAAGTGGATGAAGAAGGCCGGGGAGGCCGTGGCCGCCGATGAGCCGCTGGTGGAGCTGGAGACCGACAAGGTCACGGTGGAGGTGAACGCCCCCGCCGCCGGCGTGCTGGAGGCGATCGCCGCCGATGAGGGCGCCGAGGTCGAGCCGGGTGCCATCCTGGGCACCATCTCCGCCGGGGAGGGCAAGGTCTCCCCCAAGGCGACCGAGGTTCCCGGCACGGAGAAGCCGCCGGCCCCCAAAGCTTCCGGCGCCACCGCCGGCAACCCGGCCAACGCGCCGAAGGTCGAGGCGCCGCGCGCCGAAACCGGCCCGGTGTCCCGCCCGGGCGGCGGCGGCGGCCACGCCCCGCTGCCGGCGGCGGCCAAGATGATGGAGGAGAACAGCCTTTCCGCCGGGCAGATTGGCGCCGGCACCGCCAAGGATGGCCGCATCAGCAAGGGCGACGTGCAGGCGTTCCTGTCCCGCCCTGCGCCGGAGGCCCCGAAGGCGGCCCCCAAGGCCCCCCGCGCCCTGGAAGGCGGCGAGGAGCGGGTGAAGATGACCCGCCTGCGCAAGACCATCGCCAACCGGCTGAAGGAGGCGCAGAACACCGCCGCCATGCTGACCACCTTCAACGAGGTGGACATGTCGGCCGTGATGGCCCTGCGCAGCGAATACAAGGACGCCTTCGAGAAGAAGCTCGGCACCAAGCTCGGCTTCATGTCCTTCTTCGTGAAGGCCTGCGTGGCGGCGCTGAAGGACTACCCGGCGGTCAATGCCGAGATCGACGGCGACGACATCGTCTACAAGAACTTCGTGCATATGGGCATCGCGGTGGGCGGCCCCTCCGGCCTTGTCGTGCCGGTGCTGCGCAACGCCGACCAGCTTTCCTTCGCCGAGATCGAGAAGGGCATCTCCAACTTCGGCAAGCGCGCCCGTGACGGCCAGCTGAAGCTGGAGGAGCTTTCGGGCGGTTCCTTCACCATCACCAATGGCGGCATCTACGGCTCGCTGATGTCGACGCCGATCCTGAACCCGCCGCAATCGGGCATCCTGGGCATGCACAAGATCCAGGAGCGGCCGATGGTGGTGAACGGCAAGATCGAGATCCGCCCGATGATGTATCTGGCGCTTTCCTACGATCACCGCATCGTCGACGGGAAGGAGGCGGTGTCCTTCCTGGTGCGCGTTAAGGAAAGCATCGAGGACCCGCGCCGCCTGCTGCTGGATCTCTGATCCTCGGCGGCCGGCCGGAACAGGGCGGGGCTTCGGCTCCGCCTTTTTTGTTGCCCGCCATCCGGCGCCTTCCAGGGCCGTGCCGACGGGGCTGCGGGGCGGGACTGTCCGGAATGGGGCGCAGGAATGCGGCGCAGCCTCTTGCCCGCCAGGCGTTACCGCGCCAGTTTGCGGCCGGTCCATTTTGTCAAGCAGGTGCTTCGCTCATGTCCGACAGCTTCGACGTCATCGTCATCGGTGCCGGCCCCGGTGGTTATGTTTGCGCCATCCGCGCCGCCCAGCTCGGCATGAAGGTGGCCTGCGTGGAGAAGCGCGCCACCCTGGGCGGCACCTGCCTCAATGTCGGCTGCATCCCCTCCAAGGCGCTGCTGCAATCCTCGGAAAGCTTCGAGGAAACCAAGCACAAGTTCGCCGATCACGGCATTCTGGTGGACGGCGTGAAGCTGGATCTGGCGCGGATGCAGGCGCGGAAGGGCGAGGTCGTCTCGGCCAACACCAAGGGCGTCGAGTTCCTGTTCAAGAAGAACAAGATCACCTGGCTGAAGGGCGAGGGAAAGATCACCGCCCCCGGCAAGGTCGAGGTCGCCGGCCAGACCTATGACGCCAAGAACATCGTTATCGCCACCGGCTCCGACAGCGCCCCGCTGCGCGGCGTTGAGGTGGACGAGAAGCAGATCGTCACCTCCACCGGCGCGCTGGAGCTGGAGAAGGTGCCGGGCCACCTCGTGGTCATCGGCGGCGGCGTGATCGGGCTGGAGCTGGGCTCCGTTTGGCGACGCCTGGGTGCCGAGGTCACGGTGATCGAGTATCTGGACCGCCTGGCCCCCGGCATGGATGGCGAGACCGCCAAGCAGTTTGAGCGCGTGCTCGGCAAGCAGGGCATCAAGTTCAAGCTGAAGTCCAAGGTGACCGGCGCCGCCAAGTCGGCCGAGGGCGTGACCCTGACGGTGGAGCCCGCCGCCGGCGGCGCGGCCGAGGAAATCAAGGCCGACGTGGTGCTGCTGGCCATTGGCCGCCGTCCTTACACCGACGGGCTGGGGCTGGCTGAGGTGGGCGTCGAGCTGGATGAGCGCGGCCGGGTGAAGACCGACAAGCACTTCGCCACCAACATCCCCGGCATCTATGCCATCGGCGACGTCATCGCCGGCGCCATGTTGGCCCACAAGGCCGAGGATGAGGGCGTGGCCCTGGCCGAGCGCCTGGCCGGGCAGGCGGGCCATGTGAACTACGCCGTGATCCCCGCCATCGTCTACACCTGGCCCGAGATCGCCAGCGTGGGCGAGACGGAGGAGGAGCTGAAGGCGCGCGGGCAGGCCTACAAGGTCGGCAAGTTCCCCTTCATGGCCAATGGCCGCGCCCGCGCCATGGGCGACACCGATGGCTTCGTGAAGATCCTGGCCGACAAGGAAACGGACCGCGTGCTGGGGGCCCACATCCTGGGCCCGGATGCCGGCACGCTGATCGCCGAGGTGGCCATCGCCATGGAGTTCGGCGCCAGCGCCGAGGATGTGGCGCGCACCTGCCATGCCCACCCGACGCTGAACGAGGCGGTGAAGGAAGCGGCGCTGGCCGTGGATGGCCGCCCGCTGCACATCTGAGCCCCTGGGGCTGAACCATGTCGAAGGCGACGCGCGCCACGCAGGCCCTGCGGAAGCTGGGCGTCGCCTTCACCCTGCACAGCTATGACTACGACCCGGAAGCGGCCAGCATCGGCCTCGCCGCCGCCGAGGCACTGGGCGAGCCGCCCGCCCGGGTGCTGAAGACGCTGATGGCCGAGGTGGATGGGCGCCCGGTCTGCGCCGTGGTGCCTTCCAACCGCGAAATATCGATGAAGAAGCTGGCGGTGGCCTTTGGCGGCAAGTCGGCGCGGATGCTGCCGCCGCCCGAGGCGGAGCGCCTGACCGGCTATCATGTGGGCGGCATCAGCCCCTTCGGCCAGAAGCGCGCCCTGCCGGCCGTGCTCGAACAGGCGGCGATGGGGGAGCCGCATGTGTTCCTCAATGGCGGCCAGCGCGGGCTGCAGGTCCGCCTGCGGCCGGAGGATGCCCTGAAGGCGCTGGGCGGCCGCTCCGCTTCCCTGATTGCCTGAACGGGACCGCCCGGACGGGCTGAGGCCCCGGGCGGGATTGAGCCCCTGATGGGATTGGGCCCCTGATGGGATTGAGCCTGGGGCGGGGTTGAGGCCGGCCGGCGCCCCACCATCTGCTGCAGCATGATCACAAACAACGTCCAGGGCCAACGCTCCTGGAAACGGAAGGCCACGGGCGTGTTCCTGCTGGTGCTGGGCGTGCTGGGGCTGGTGCTGCCCGTGCTGCAGGGCGGGCTGTTCCTGCTGCTGGGCGTGTTCGTGCTGCGCGACCAATATGCGTGGTCGCGCCGCTGCCTCGGCTGGTGCCATGCGCGCTGGCCCCGGCAGATGGACAGGATGGACGGGCTGGAGGCGAGGCTGCTGGACCGCGGCCGCGCCTGGGGCAGGCGCCTGGGCTTCGGCCCGGGCGGCTAGAGCATTTTCCGCCCGCACCGGCTCCCTTCAAATGCTCTGGCTCTTTGTTCAGTCGAGCATCTTCAACCGATCGGGCGATATCGGCCGATCGGGATCTGCTCCAGGGGCGTGCGGGATCAGCCGGTCCGGCCGTGGCTTTGCCGCAGGCTGAGGATCTGCACCGAGCGTGGCAGCTCGATCAGGAACTCCGCGTCGCGCGGCAGGTGGTGAACATCGGTGGGATCGGCGCCGGTGAAGGCGGCCATCGCCGCGATGCTCGGCCAGTAGGAGATGGTCACGAACTCGCTCTCGCCGGCACGATCCTCGCGGAAGGTCTGGACGCCCAGCGCCTTCTCGATCAGCGGGCGGATGCCGGCCTCGAAATTATAGGCTTCGTATTCATCGGCGCGGTCCCGCGGGACGCGGCCCCGCCAGACACGGGCGATGGCGGGGCGGAAAGCGTTGTCTTGCATGGCCATGCGTCTCCTCCGCCGGGCGATTCTGGCAATCGGATGGAAGCTGGCCGCGTGCGCGGCGGCTTCCCGGCCCGATCTTCAGAATGGATGATCCGGCGGCAAATCGAAATGAATTGATCATGGGTGGGCGCGGCCTGCCATCAATGCCGGGCCTCCCTGGCGGAATGGCCGCCGCTGCTCATTCCGCGCGGGGATGCGCCTTCTGCCAGGTTTCCAGCAGCCGCACCGCGTCCACCGTGGTGTAGCGCTGGGTGGTGGACAGGCTGGCATGGCCCAGCAATTCCTGGATGGAGCGCAGGTCGCCCCCGGCCCCCAGCAGATGGGTGGCGAAGGAATGCCGCAGCGCATGGGGCGTGGCATTCTCCGGCAGCCCGGCCAGGCGGCGGTAATCGCGCAGGGCCTTCTGCGCCACGGCGGGGTCCAGCCTGCCGCCGCGCGCGCCGGTGAACAGCGGCGCCTCGGGCGGCGGATTGCCGCGCAGGGCGACATAGGCTGCCACCGCCTGCGCCACGGCGGGCAGCACCGGCACGATTCGCTCCTTGTTGCCCTTGCCGCGCACCTTCAGGCCCTGGCCAGCGCGCGGCGCGTCGCGGATGTCGAGTCCAAGAGCCTCCGAGATGCGCAACCCGCAGCCATAAAGCAGGGTGAACAGGGCGGTGTCGCGGGCCGCCTGCAAGGGCGTGTGCTCCACCGAGCCGACCGAGCCCGCCACCTCGCGCGCCTGTTCCGCCGTCAGGGGGCGGGGGGCGGGGGGCACCACCCTCGGGCCGCGCAACCCTGCGAGTGCCAGCGGCTCGATCCCGTGATGCCGCGCCAGGAAGCGCAGAAAGCCGCGCAGGGCCGCCAGCTGCCGGGCGCGGGTGGCGTTGCCGACCTTGTCCCGCGTGGCGCGCTCGGCCAGGAAGGCGCGGATATCGGCCGGGCGCAGCGCGGCGATGGCGCCGAGATCCGGCTCGGCCCCCTGGTGGCGGGTCAGGAATCCCAGGAAATCGGCCAGGTCGGCGCCATAGGCGGCCAGGGTGTGCGGGCTGGCGCGCCGTTCCCGGGCGAGCCAGTCCAGCCAGCGCTGCCGTGCCTCCAATCCCGTCATCGCGGCTTCCCCTCGATGCGGCTCAGGGCGGCGGCCAGGGCGGCGGCCAGGAATTGCAACTGGGCGGCGGCGCCGCGGCTGGGCAGCGCCGCCTTGTCGCGGGCGCCCAGCACCAGCAGCGTCGGGGGGCCGGGCAGCGGCACCAGGGCGAGGGCATCCCGCAGCACCAGCGCCGCCGCCTCGGCATGCAGCAGGAGCAGTTCGGTCGGCTCCAGCCGGATGAGGGCCTCCCGCCCGGCAGGCATCAGGCGGGAAACGCTTCCGGCCGGCAGCGACAGGCGATGCGCGGCGGGCGGCCCCTCGCTGGCCAGGGCGCAATGTTCCAGCCCCAGCAGGGCAGGCCATTCCTGCGCCACCGTTTCGGCCGGGTCGCGGCTGGCGATCAGCGCCAGGATGGCGGCCTGGATGCGGGCGGCGAAGCCATCGCCTTCGCGCGCGGCCTCGGTCAGGTGGCGCGTGGCCGCGCGCTCGGCGGTGATCATCGCCGCCATGTGGTCGGCCAGTTCCTCGCCATGCACGCGGCGGGGCGGGGCCAGCAGCCGGTACAGGTCCGGCCGCCCGGCCAGGAAGCCCGGATGGTCGCGCAGCCAGCCGGCCACGTCCTCCTCATTCATCGGGCGCGGGCCGGCAGGCGGAAAAGGCGGGTCATGCGGCGCAGAGAAGGGCAGCGGGGCCCGCGCGTCAAAGAAAACCCGCCCTGGCGTGTCAGAGGATGCTCTGACCGGTCTTCTTCCAGTCCGCGGTAAAGGCCTCCAGCCCACGGTCGGTCAGCGGATGCTTGATCAGCTGGCGGATCACGGCGGGCGGCAGGGTGGCCACATGCGCGCCGAGCTTGGCGGCCTGCGCCAGGTGCAGCGGATGGCGGATGGAGGCCACCAGCACCTGCGTGGTCAGGTCCGGGTAGTTGCGGTAGATCTGCACGATGTCGGCGATCAGCTGCATGCCGTCCTGCGCCAGGTCGTCCAGCCGGCCCACGAAGGGGGAGATGTAGGTGGCGCCCGCCTTGGCCGCCAGCAGCGCCTGGGTGGGGGAGAAGCACAGCGTCACGTTGACCGGCGTGCCTTCCTGCGTCAGCACCCGGCAGGTGCGCAGCCCGGCCTCCGTCAGCGGCACCTTGACCGTGACATTGCCGGCGATGTCACGCAGGTAGCGGCCCTCGGCCAACATGGTTTCATGGTCTTCCGCCGTCACCTCGGCGGAAACCGGGCCCGGGGTGATGTCGCAGATCTCGGCGATCACCTCGCTCATCTTGCGGCCCGACTTGGCGATCAGCGAGGGGTTGGTGGTGACGCCATCCACCATGCCAAGCTCAGCCAGGGCACGGATATCGGCCACCTCGGCCGTGTCGACAAAGAACTTCATGGGGCAGGCCTCCGGTTGCGCCGAGGGTTTAGCAAGCCGGGGACGTTGAACGGAAGGCCGAGGCGGCGGAGATAAGGGGATATGGCTCGTCTGCGTGTTCTGCTGCCCCTGCCGCTGGCCGGGACCTATGATTACCGGGTGCCGGCGGGCATGCCGCCGCCGCCGCCCGGCAGCTTCGTCCAGGTGCCGCTGAGCGGGCGCGAAACGCTGGGCGTGGTGTGGGACGGGGAGCCCGATCCCGACCTGCCGGAGCGCCGGCTGCGCGACATCGCCGCCGTGTTCGACATCCCGCCGATGACCGAAAGCCTGCGCCGCTTCATCGAATGGGTGGCGGCCTACACGCTTTCGCCGCCCGGCGCGGTGCTGCGCATGGCGATGAGCGCGCCTTCCGCCCTCGACCCGCCCGCGGCCAAGGCCGGCTGGCGGTTGTCCGAGGCCGGGCTGCGCGCCAAACTTGGCCAGTCCAATGCCCGCTTCACCGAGAACCGGCGTCGGGTGCTGGACACGCTGGAGGAAGGGGAGGTGCGCGGCGCCACCTCGCTTGCGGTGGCGGCCGGTGTTTCCGCCGGGGTGGTGCGCGGCATGGCGGAGGCGGGGCTGCTGGAGCCCGCCCTGCTGCCCCGCGCCGATGAGTTCCCCCGGCCCGACCTGTCCCGCCCCGGCCCGGCGCTCGGGCCCGAGCAGCAGGATGCGGCGGCGCAGCTGCGCGCGGCGGCGGCGGCCCGCCAGTTCGGCGTGACGCTGCTGACCGGCGTCACCGGCTCCGGCAAGACCGAGGTGTATCTGGAAGCCGTGGCCGAATGCCTGAAGCAAGGGCGGCAGGCGCTGGTGCTGTTGCCGGAGATCGCGCTGTCCACCCAGTGGCTGGAACGATTCGCCCGCCGCTTCGGCGCCGAGCCGGCGCTTTGGCATTCCGAGCTTGGGGGGCGCCGGCGCCGCGACACCTGGCGGGCGGTGGCGGAGGGGCGGGTGGATGTGCTGGTGGGCGCCCGCTCAGCCTTGTTCCTGCCCTTTCCCGATCTGGGCCTGATCGTGGTGGACGAGGAACACGAAACCTCCTTCAAGCAGGAGGAAGGCGTCATCTACAACGCGCGGGACATGGCGGTGGTGCGCGCCCGGCTGGCGGGGGCCGCCTGCGTCCTGGTGTCCGCCACGCCCAGCCTTGAGACGCTGACCAATGCCGAGCAGGGCCGCTACGCCGCCGTTCACCTGCCGGTGCGCCACGGTGGCGCCGCCCTGCCGGCGGTGGAGGTCATAGACCAGCGCGTGGCGCCGCCCGAGCGCGGCCGCTTCCTCAGCCCGTCTTTGGTGGCGGCGATCCGCGACACCATTGCCGGCGGCCAGCAGGCCATGCTGTTCCTCAACCGCCGCGGCTATGCGCCGCTGACGCTGTGCCGCCATTGCGGCCACCGCATGCGCTGCCCCAACTGCACGGCCTGGCTGGTGGAGCACCGGCTGCAGCGCCGGCTGCAATGCCACCATTGCGGCCATGCCGAGCCGATCCCGCCCACCTGCCCCGAATGCAACGCCGAGAACAGCCTGACGCCCCTCGGCCCCGGCGTGGAGCGGGTGCAGGAGGAAGCGGCCGAGATGTTCCCCGATGCGCGGCGGCTGGTGATGGCGTCCGACACCATTCCCGGCCCGGCGGCTGCGGCGGAGGCAGCGCGGGCCATCGAGGCGCGTGAGGTGGACCTGATCATCGGCACCCAGATCGTCGCCAAGGGCTGGCACTTCCCGCACCTGACCCTGGTGGGGGTGGTGGATGCCGATCTCGGCCTCGCCGGCGGCGACCTGCGGGCGGCCGAGCGCACCGTCCAGCTGCTGCACCAGGTGGCGGGCCGCGCCGGCCGGGCGGAAGCCCCGGGCCGGGTGCTGCTGCAATCCTGGAGCCCGGAGCACCCGGTGATGCAGGCGCTGGTGTCCGGCGACCTTGATGGCTTCATGGCGGCGGAGGCCGGGCAGCGGCGCCCGGGCCACTGGCCGCCCTTCGGCCGCCTCGCTGCCCTGGTGGTCTCGGCCGAGGATGAGCGCGAAGCCGACCGGGTGGCGCGGGACCTCGGCATGGCGGCGCCGCGTGGGGAGGGGATGGAGGTGCTGGGCCCGGCCCCGGCGCCGCTGGCGATGCTGCGCGGCCGGCATCGCCGCCGCCTGCTCCTGAAGTGCCGGAGGGAGGTGGCGGTGCAGCCCATCCTGCGGGAATGGCTGGGGCGGGTCGCGGTGCCCGCCAGCGTGAAGGTGCAGGTGGATGTGGACCCGGTGAGCTTCCTGTAGCCGCCCCTGTGGCCCGATTGTTCCCGAAAACCGGCCAGCCGGTGAATCCGCCGTAAGGATTCCCGGCTACCCCAGTTGCCGCATCGCGACACATCGTGGTAATGCCGGCGCGCCGCGACGAACCTTGTTCGCCGCTTCATGAACATGTCCGGCCGCAGACTCTGCCACTCGGGTGGGGTCAGGTGGCGGGACGCCGGTAAAGCAGAGAACGGGATCTTCCGTGGCCTCCGAAGCGACCAACGTCTCGCCCCACGCGAACCACCCCTCCGGCCTGACGCAGCGCTATGCGCTCGCCTTGCTGGAACTGGCAAAGGACCGCAAGACGGTCGATGCCACCGCCGACGACCTGGAGAAGCTGCGCGAGCTCATCGCCAAGGATGCCGGGTTCCGCGCCTTCATCCAGGATCCGCGCCTGGACGCCGGCGCGCAGCAGCGCGCCGCCTTCGCCATCCTGGAGAAGGTCGGCCTGTCCGGTGACGTGCGCAACCTGGTCGGCGTGCTGATCCAGAATCGCCGCCTCGCCGCCCTGCCGCAGGTGATCGCCGCCTTCGCGGCGCTGCTCGCCGAGCAGCGCGGGCAGCAGACCGCGGAGGTTTCCACCGCCCACCCGCTGACCGACGTCCAGCGCACGCAGCTCACTGCGCGCCTGACCGAGGCCGGCTATTCCAACGTCAAGCTGGTCGAGCGCGTTGATCCCGCCCTTCTGGGCGGCCTGGTCGTGCGCATCGGGTCCCGGCTGTTCGACAGCTCGATCAAGTCCAAGCTGCAGCGCCTGCAGTACGCCATGAAGGGGGCCGCCTGATATGGAGATCCGTCCTGCCGAGATCTCGGAGATCCTGAAGCAGCAGATCGCCGGTTTCGACGCCGATGCGAATGTTGCCGAGGTCGGCACGGTGCTGAGCGTGGGCGACGGCATTGCCCGCGTCTACGGCCTGCAGAACGTGATGGCCGGCGAGCTGGTGGAGTTTCCCTCCGCCGGCCTGAAGGGCATGGCGCTGAACCTCGAGACCGACAATGTCGGCATCGTGATCTTCGGTGACGACAGCGCCGTCCGTGAGGGCGACACCGTGTCCCGCACCGGCGACATCGTTCAGGTGCCGGTCGGCAAGGGGCTGCTCGGCCGCGTGGTCGATGGCCTGGGCAACCCGATCGACGGCAAGGGTCCGCTGGTCGACGTCAAGCCTGCCCTGGTCGAGGTGAAGGCCCCCGGCATCATCCCGCGCAAGTCCGTGCACGAGCCGATGCAGACCGGCATCAAGGCGATCGACGCCCTGATCCCGATTGGCCGCGGTCAGCGCGAGCTGGTGATCGGTGACCGCCAGACCGGCAAGTCCGCCGTTCTGGTCGACACCATCATCAACCAGAAGCCGATCAACGCCGGTGATGACGAGAGCAAGAAGCTCTACTGCATCTATGTCGCGATCGGCCAGAAGCGCTCCACCGTGGCGCAGCTGGTGCGCACGCTGGAAGAGAACGGCGCGATGGAATATTCCATTGTCGTCGCCGCCACCGCTTCCGACCCGGCGCCGATGCAGTTCCTGGCGCCCTATACCGGCTGCGCCATGGGCGAGTTCTTCCGCGACAACGGCATGCATGCGCTGATCATCTATGATGATCTGTCGAAGCAGGCTGTCGCCTATCGCCAGATGTCGCTGCTGCTGCGCCGTCCGCCGGGCCGCGAGGCTTATCCGGGCGACGTGTTCTATCTGCATTCCCG
The DNA here is from genome assembly GCF_008386565.1 of Teichococcus oryzae. Lineage (GTDB taxonomy): Bacteria > Pseudomonadota > Alphaproteobacteria > Acetobacterales > Acetobacteraceae > Pseudoroseomonas > Pseudoroseomonas oryzae. Next base: position 530,318 of record NZ_VUKA01000001.1, read on the forward strand.
CCTGCTGGAGCGCGCCGCGAAGATGGGCGAGGCCGCCGGCCTCGGCTCGCTGACCGCTCTGCCGGTGATCGAGACGCAGGCGGGCGACGTGTCCGCCTACATCCCGACCAACGTGATCTCGATCACGGACGGGCAGATCTTCCTGGAGACGGAACTGTTCTTCAAGGGCATCCGCCCCGCCGTGAACGTCGGCCTCTCGGTGTCCCGCGTGGGCTCGGCGGCGCAGATCAAGGCGATGAAGCAGGTCGCCGGCAAGATCAAGCTGGAGCTGGCGCAGTACCGCGAGATGGCGGCCTTCGCCCAGTTCGCCTCCGACCTCGACCCCTCCACCCAGGCCCTGCTGGCCCGTGGCGCGCGGCTGACCGAGCTGCTGAAGCAGCCGCAGTTCCAGCCGGTTCCGGTCGAGGAGCAGGTGGTGTCGCTGTTCGCCGGCACGCGTGGCTATCTCGACAGGATCGAGGTCAACCAGGTCGGCAAGTTCGAGCGGGAGCTGCTCGCGGGGGTGCGCACCAGCGCGCCGGAGATCCTCGCCAGCATCCGCGACAAGCGCGAGATCACCAAGGAGACGGAAGCCCAGCTGGTCTCCTTCCTGGACGACTTCAGCAAGACCTTCGCGGCCTGACGCCAGGCGCGGGGGACAGGGATCCATGGCCAACCTGAAGGAGCTGCGGGGGCGCATCAACAGCGTCAAATCGACCCGCAAGATCACCCAGGCGATGAAGATGGTCGCGGCGGCGAAGCTCCGCCGCGCCCAGAACCGCGCCGAGGCGGCGCGCCCCTATGCCGAGCGCATGGCGCGCATGCTCGCCTCCCTCGGGCAGGCGGTGGCCGGTAACCCGGATGCGCCGAAGCTGCTCGTGGGCACGGGGCGCGACCAGACGCACCTGCTGATCGTGGTGTCGGGCGAGCGCGGCCTGGCCGGCGCGTTCAACACCAATGTCGGCCGCTTCGCCCGTGCCCGCATCCGCGAGCTGGAGGAGCAGGGCAAGACGGTCAAGGTGCTGACCGTGGGCCGCAAGGGCGCCGCCTATCTGAAGCGCGAATTCGCCTCCCGGATCGTGGGCGAGGTCAGCTTCCAGGGCAAGAAGCAGGTCGGCTTCGCGGAGGCGCAGGAAATCGCGGCCCGCGTCACCGCCATGCTGGATGCCGGGGAGATCGACGTCTGCACGCTGATCTACAACCGCTTCCGCTCCGTCATCGCCCAGGTGCCGACGGCGCAGCAGCTGGTTCCGACCGAGCTGCCCGAGGCCAGCCCGGCGGAGCCGGAAGGCGCCCAGGCCTGGTACGAATATGAGCCGGACGAGGCGACCATCCTGGCGCAGATCCTGCCCAAGAACCTCGCCATCCAGATCTACCGCGCGATCCTCGACAGCGCCGCCGGCTTCTTCGGCAGCCAGATGAACGCGATGGACAACGCCACGCGCAACGCGGGCGACATGATCAACAAGCTGACACTGACCTACAACCGCACGCGCCAGGCCAACATCACCAGCGAGCTGATCGAGATCATCTCCGGGGCCGAGGCACTCTGAGGGGAATGAGCACCGCCATGAAGAACAATGTTGGCAAGGTGACCCAGGTCCTGGGCGCCGTCGTGGACGTGCAGTTCCCCTCCGAACTGCCGAACATGCAGAACGCGCTTCAGGTGAAGATCGGCGACCGCACCCTGGTGATGGAAGTCGCGCAGCACCTGGGCGAGCGCACCGTGCGCTGCATCGCCATGGACACCACGGACGGCTTGGTCCGCGGCTCCGAGGTCGTCGACACGGGCAAGGGCATTGCCGTGCCGGTGGGCGAGGGCACGCTGGGCCGCATCCTGAACGTCATCGGCGAGCCGATCGACGAGCGCGGCCCGGTGCCGGCCGAGAAGACCTACACCATCCACCGCGAGGCTCCTCCCTTCGAGGACCAGGCGACGGCGGCCGAGATCCTGGTCACCGGCATCAAGGTCATCGATCTGCTGGCCCCTTACCTGAAGGGCGGCAAGGTCGGCCTGTTCGGCGGCGCCGGCGTCGGCAAGACCGTGACCATCCAGGAGCTGATCAACAACATCGCTAAGGGCCATGGCGGCGTGTCGGTCTTCGCCGGCGTGGGTGAGCGCACCCGCGAGGGCAACGACCTTTACCACGAGATGATCGACGCCGGCGTCATCAAGCTGAACGAGAACGATACCGCCGGTTCCAAGGTGGCGCTCGTCTACGGCCAGATGAACGAGCCGCCGGGCGCCCGCGCCCGCGTCGCGCTGTCCGGCCTGTCCATGGCGGAATATTTCCGCGATGAGCAGGGCCAGGACGTGCTGTTCTTCATCGACAACATCTTCCGCTTCACCCAGGCGGGCGCCGAGGTTTCGGCCCTGCTCGGCCGCATCCCCTCCGCGGTGGGCTACCAGCCGACGCTGGCCACCGACATGGGCGCGCTGCAGGAGCGGATCACGTCCACGAAGAAGGGCTCGATCACCTCGGTGCAGGCCATCTACGTGCCCGCCGACGACCTGACCGACCCGGCGCCCGCCACCTCCTTCGCCCACCTTGACGCGACGACGGTGCTCAACCGCGCCATCGCCGAGCAGGCCATCTTCCCGGCCGTGGACCCGCTGGACTCCACGTCCCGTGCGATGGACCCGCGCATCATCGGCGAGGAGCACTACCGCACCGCCCGCGAGGTGCAGCGCATCCTGCAGACCTACAAGTCGCTGCAGGACATCATCGCCATCCTGGGCATGGATGAGCTGAGCGAGGACGACAAGCTGATCGTGGCGCGCGCGCGCAAGATCCAGCGCTTCCTGAGCCAGCCTTTCCACGTGGCCGAGGTGTTCACCGGCACGCCGGGCGTGTTCGTGAAGATCGAGGACACGGTCCGTTCCTTCGCCGCCATCTGCAACGGCGAATACGACCACCTGCCGGAAGCCGCCTTCTACATGGTGGGCACCATCGAGGATGCGGTGAAGAAGGGCGAGTCCCTGACGGCCAAGGCCTGAGGATCGAGCGATGGCCACCTTCGACCTGGAACTGGTCAGCCCGGAGAAGCTGCTGCTTTCCCGCCCCGTCGAGATGGCCATCATCCCGGCGGCCGAGGGCGAGATGGGTGTGCTTCCCGGCATGGCGCCGATGATCGTGGCCCTGAAGGGCGGCGTCATCCGCGTGCAGGAAAACGGCGCCATCACCGAGAAGCTGTTCGTCATGGGCGGCTTCGCGGAGATCACGCCGACCCGCGTGACCGTGCTGGCCGATGAGGCGACGCCGGTGACGCAGCTTTCCCGCGCCCAGGCGGCGGAACGAGTCCGGGAGGCGGAGGCCGCCTATGCCGGCACCGCTTCCACCGCGACGCCCGAGGAGCGGGAACTGGCCATGGACCGCCTCCTGGCGGTTCGCGAAATGGAAGCCGCCGCCGAAGCCGCCTGACGCTTCGATCTTTTCGGAATGCGGACGCCGCCCTGGGCAACCAGGGCGGCGTTTCGTTTGCGATGGCGCATAAACAGGTTTCGCAACCATTCCGTGTGTGCTGCACTGCGCTCCTGTGGTGGAGGTGGAGATGGCGCGGGATCTATGGGTGAAATTTTGCGTCTGACCCGGCGGAGCCTGCCCGGCATCGCTGCTGGCCTCCTGGCGCCGCCTGCTTTGGCGCAAGAGGCAGGTCTCGGCGCCCTGGGGCGGGTCCGCGGCATCAGCTTCGGGGCCGCCGTGCAGCTTTCCCTGCTGGAACAGGATGCCCGCTACCGCCAGGCCTTCGCCGATGAGGCGGCGCTGCTGGTGCCGGAATGGGAGGCCAAATGGGAAGCCCTGCAGCCCGAGGAAGGCCGCTTCGACACCGCGCCGCTGGATGGCATCCTGAACTGGGCCAGGGCCGCCCGGATGCCGGTGCGCGGCCATGCGCTGGTCTGGCACAACGCCATGCCCGACTGGCTGGTGGCGGCGCTGGGCGAGGGGCGGAACCGCGCACTCGGCCTGCTGAAAGCGCATTTCGACTTCGTCCTGAACCATGCGCGCAGCCAGATCCGGGACTGGGATGTGGTGAATGAGCCGATCGCCAATCCCCCTGGCAGCGATCTGCCTGAACGCGGCCCGGGACCCTTGCGCGACACGCCCTGGCTGCGGGCCCTTGGCCCCTCCTATATCGAGACGGCGTTCCGCATGGCGCGGGAGCGCGACCCCACGCTGCGCCTGACGCTGAACGAATACGGGGTGGAGGAGGATACGCCGGACGCGGCCGAGAAGCGCCGGCGCCTGCTGGCCCTGCTGCGGAATCTGGTGAACCGGGGCGTGCCGATCGACGCGGTGGGCATCCAGGCGCATCTGCAATTGGTGCGGCCCTTCCGGCCAGAGCCCTTCGCCGCCTTCCTCGCCGAGATCCGCGGCCTTGGCCTTGCCGTGCTGATCACCGAGCTGGACATCCGCGAAACCGCCGCGGCCCCGCCCGACCTCGCGCGGCGGGACGCGCTGGTGGCGGAACGGGCGGAAGCCTTTCTGTCCTGCGCCGTGCAGGCCGGCGTGCGGACGGTGCTGAGCTGGGGCCTGACCGACCGCTATTCATGGCTCGCCAGCGATCCGGGCGTGGCCCTGCCCGGGGGGCGCACCCATCGGGGCCTGCCCCTGGATGGCGATTACCGCCGGAAGCCGATGTGGCATGCCGTCGCCCGGAGTTTCACCCGGGGCTGAGGGGGGGGGCGACAGGCGGCGCCATCCGGTGTTGGATGGCCGCTGATGACTCGCGGAGCACGCCCCATGGACCTTGCCCTTCTGGAAACCCCTGTTCCCGTGGTGGGGCTGGATATTGTCGAGGCCAATCTGAAGCGGATGCAGGATTACTGCGACCGCATGGGCCTCGCCCTGCGCCCGCACATCAAGACGCACAAGATTCCCGCCCTGGCGCATCGCCAGCTGGAACTCGGCGCCAAGGGCATCACCTGCCAGAAGCTTGGCGAGGCCGAGGTGATGGCGGATGCCGGCATCGACGACATCCTGATCTCCTACCCCATTGTAGGGGAAGGCAAGGCGCTGCGGCTGGCGGCGCTGGCGAAGCGCGCGGCGATGCGCGTGTCGCTGGACAATCCCGTGGCGCTGGCGACGGTCGCTGAGGCCGGCCGCATCGGCGGCGAGATCGGCGTGCTGGTCGAGTTCGACAGCGGCAATGGCCGCACCGGCGTCACCTCCATCGACCAGGTGCTGGAACTGGCCCGCGCCGCGCGGGACACGAATGGTGTGCGCTTCGACGGCCTGATGAACTATCCCGTCAATGCCCGCACCGGCGAGATCCTGCGCGACCTCCTGCCGCGGCTGGAGGCGGAAGGGCTGAAGCCGGCGGTGATCTCCGGCGGCGGCACCCCCAACGCCTTCCGCACGCATGAGATGGCGCCGGTCACGGAGCTTCGCGTCGGCACCTACATCTACAATGACCGCATGACGGTCGCCGCCGGCCATGCCGCCTGGGAAGATTGCGCCTACGCCGTGCATGTCACGGTGATCAGCCGCCCCCGCCCGGACCTCGCCATCATCGATGCCGGTTCCAAGGTGTTCTCCTCCGACCCGATGCCGGCCGGCACGGGGGAGGGGCATGGCTATTTCCCTGCCTATCCGGGGGCGAAGCTGGCCAAAATGAGCGAGGAGCACGGCATGGTGGACGTGTCCGCCTGCGCCGAGGGCCCGCGCATCGGCGAGCGGCTGCGCGTCATTCCCAACCATGTCTGCCCGGTCAGCAACCTGCATGATCGCCTGGCCTTCACCAGGGGCGGGGTGTTCCAGGGCTTCTGCGACATCGCTGCGCGCGGGCGCAGCCAGTGAGTGGAGCGCAACAGATGAACGACACCGCCGAATCCCGCCTCGCCGCCCTCGGGCACAGCCTGCCGGTGGTGGGCAAGCCGTTGTTCTCCTATGTGCCGTTCCGGCGGGCGGGGGATGTCGCCTATATCTCCGGCCAGGTGCCGCGCCACGCCGATGGCAGCCTGACCACCGGCAAGGTGGGGGAGGCGCTGGGGCTGGAGGAAGCCCGGCAGGCAGCGGTCCTTTGCGCCCTGCACATCCTCGCGGTGGCCAAGGCGGCCGCCGGCTCGCTGGAGAAGGTGGAGGTGCTGAAGGTGTTCGGCATGGTCAATGCCGTGCCGGATTACGGCGACCAGCCCAAGGTCATCGATGCCTGCTCCAACCTGCTGGTGGAGGTGCTGGGCGAGCGCGGCCGCCATGCCCGCTCGGCGGTGGGGATGGGCTCGCTGCCCTCCAACGTGCCGGTGGAGATCGAGGCGGTGATCCGCATCCTCGACTGATCGCGGGCCGGGGGAAGGGCGCCTCCCCCGGCCGCTGCCTAGCGTGCCAGCAGGTGCCGGCCCAGAAAGGCCGTCACCGCCGCGTAGACCCGGCGGCGGTTCTCGCGCTTGGTGAAGCCATGGCCTTCATCGGGAAAGGTCAGGTATTCCACCGGCACGTCGCGGCGGCGCAGCACCTCGACGATCTGCTCGCTTTCCTGCGGCGGCACGCGCGGGTCGGTCAGCCCCTGCGCCACCAGCATCGGGCAGCGGATGCGATCGGCGTGGTTGAGCGGCGACAGGCGCTCCAGCAATTCGGCGTCCTCCACCGGGTCACCGTATTCGGCGGCGCGGTGGCCGATGCGCCACGGCCCCGTGCGCTCGAAGAACGTCTTCCAGCGGGCGATGCCGTAGAAATCGACGCCGCAGGCCCATAGCTCCGGGTATTCGGTGGTGGCGGCCAGCACCATCCAGCCGCCATAGCTCTGCCCCATGATGCCGATGCGGGCGGCATCCACCTCCGGCCGCGCCGACAGCCAGCGATGCGCCGAAGCCAGGTCGGCCACGCTGTCCAGCCGCTTTTCCCGGTCATCCAGCGCGGCATAGGCGACGCCATAGCCGGTGGAGCCCCGCACATTCGGCACCAGCACGGCGATGCCCATGGACAGGAAGGTTTGCAGGTCCGGGCGCCAGTTCGGCAGCGCCTGCATCGCCGGGCCGCCATGCACCCAGACCAGCATCGGCCAGCCCGATGCCGGCCGCTCGCCTTCGGGGAAGGCCAGGAAGGCCGGCAGGTCGCGGCCGTCATGGCTGGGAAAGCTCACCGTTTCCCAGCGGCGCAGCGGCGGCAACCCGGTCGCTTCATGCAGCGGCTCGGCTTCCGCGGCGCCCGGGCGGACGCGGTGCAGGCCGGAGGGGAAGGAGAAGCCGGCCAGGTCGAACACCACGCTGCCGCCCTCCGGCGCCCAGCTCAGCTTGGTGATCACGCCTTGCGGGTGGGCGGGGGCGGAACGCTCGGCGCCCGTCGCGGCATCGAGGAAGCGCAGGCGGGAATAGCCGCCTTCGTTCACCACCACCGCCAGGATGGACTGGTCGGGGGAAACTTCCAGCTTCTCCACATCGGCCGCGGGCGTGAACAGCCAGCGCGGCGCCTCGCCCGGGCGCAGGAAGGCGACGCCCAGGAAGTCGCGCCCCTGGTCGGAAAGCAGCCAGAAGCCGCTGTTATCCTTCTTCCAGCGCGGGTTCATGTGCCGGGCGTCGCCTGCATGCGGCGTCAGCTCGGTGCGGGGGGAGCCATCCAGCGGCACCAGGTAAAGGTTGCTCTCGAAGGTGCGCGGGGCGGTGCCCAGGATCACGGCCTGCCCGTCGGGGCGCCAGGCCAGCAATTCATGCGGCCCTTCCACATCGGCGACGCAGCGCGCCTCGCCTGTCGCCAGTTCCAGCACCCAGGCATCGGCATGGGCGGGGTGGCGGGCATTGCTGGTGAAGGCGATGCGGCCGCCATCGGGGGAAATGGCGCCCCAGCCATGGATGGCCTCGGGATTTGCCGTCAGGGCGCGTGCCTCTCCCTCGGGCGGCAGGTGGTAAAGCTGCACCCGCTCATCCCCGGCCGCGTCACGGCCGAAGATGGCGCCGCCATCCGGCAGCCCGGCCACAAAGGCGCAGGCATCCCGGTGCGCCGTGCGCGGCCGTGGCGGCCCGCCTTCCGCCGGCCATTCCCAGACCTGCGCCGAGCCGCCGGCATCGTGCAGGGCGTAGAGGCGGCCATCGCCGGCAAAGGCAGGCAGGGTGGTGGCGGGGGTGGAGAGAAGCTGTTCCAGCAGGGTGTTCGCGTCGTTCATGGCAACAAGTGTTGAACCTGTTCGCCATGGCCGCCAAGGCCTGCCATCCGCCCGTGCGTCCCGCCCGGCTTCGTGCCAGCATGATGGGCAAGAGCAACCGGAAGGAACACGGCCTTGTCCATGCCCCCCGATGCGCGAAGCATGATGCGCTACGACGCCGGCAAGAAATCGCCACTGATCGCCTATCTGTTGTGGTTCTTCTTCGGCCTGTTCGGCGCGCACCGTTTCTACGCCGGCAGGATGGGCACCGGCCTCGCCCTGCTAGCGTTGAGCCTGATCGGCTTCGCGACCGTGGGTGCCGTGCTGCTGGTGTCGCTGATCTGGGTGGTGGTGGATGCCTTCCTGATCCCGGGCTGGATTCGCCGCCACAACAACCGCCTGATCGACTCCCTTACGCAAGGCGGCTGAATCCGGCGTATCGGCGATGGCGCCCGGCGGCGCATTGGCATATTCCAGCATCGCCATGCGCTATGTCTCGACCAGGGGCGAAGCCCCAGCCCGCGATTTCGAATCCGTCCTGCTCGCCGGCCTCGCCGAGGATGGTGGCCTGTTCCTGCCGGAATCCTGGCCGGAATTTTCCGCCGCCGAATGGCGGGCCCTGCGCGGACTGCCTTATCCGGAGCTGGCGGCCCGGGTTATGGCACCCTTCGCCGAAGGGTCGCTGGACCATGCCACGCTGCTCGGCATGACGCGGCAGGCTTATGCCGGCTTTGGCCATCTCGCCACCGCGCCGCTGGTCCAGATCGAGCCGCAGATCTTCGCGCTGGAACTGTTCCATGGCCCGACCCTGGCCTTCAAGGACATGGCGATGCAGCTGCTGGGGCGGCTGTTCGACCATGTGCTGGCCCGGCGCGGGGAGCGGGTGACGATCGTCGGCGCCACCTCCGGCGACACCGGCTCGGCCGCGATCGAGGCGTTCCGCGACCGTGCCGCCATCGACGTGGTGATCCTGCACCCCGAGGGCCGCACCTCGGAGGTGCAGCGCCGGCAGATGACCACGGTGCTGTCGCCCAACATCCACAACATCGCCGTCCAGGGTTCCTTCGACGATTGCCAGGACCTGGTGAAGGCGATGTTCAACGACGCGCCCTTCCGGCGGGAGATGCAGCTTTCCGCCGTCAACTCGATCAACTGGGCGCGCATCGCGGCGCAGGTGCCGTATTACGTTTATGCCGCCCTGGCGCTGGGCGCGCCGGACCGGCCGGTGGCGGTGTCCGTGCCCACGGGCAATTTCGGCAATGTGCTGGCCGCCTGGGTGGCCCGCCGCATGGGCCTGCCGATCGAGCGGCTGGTGATCGGCGCCAACCGCAACGACATCCTGGCCCGCTTCCTGGCCGCCAACGACATGAGCGTGCAGGGCGTGGCGCCTTCCCTGTCGCCTTCCATGGACATCCAGGTTTCGTCCAATTTCGAGCGGCTGTTGTTCGAGCTGCTGGACCGCGATGCGGCCGCCACGGCGGACATGATGCGCCGCTTCCGCGCGGAAGGCCGGATGCCGGTGCCCGATGCCGCCTGGCGGCAGGCCACCACCCTGTTCCACGGTCATGCGCTGTCGGATGAGGCCACGCTGGAGGAAATCCGCCGCCTGCACCGGGACAGCGCCTATCTGGCCGACCCGCACACCGCCATTGGCACCGCCGCCGCGCGGGCGCAGCGGCCGGAGGACGGCATGCCGGTGATCGTCGCCGCCACGGCGCATCCGGCGAAATTCCCGGATGCGGTGGAGAAGGCCACCGGTTTCCGGCCGCCCCTGCCGCCACGCATGGCTGACCTGTATGGGCGGGAGGAGCGCTTCACCGTTCTGCCCAACGCGCTGGACGCGGTGCAGGCCGCGGTTCGGGGCCATGCCCGCCGCAACTCGCGCTGAGGTTCTGGAACGGGCCTAGCCGGGATTGGAGGGCAGGCGGATCGGCGTGATCTCGACCATTGCCACGCCTTCCTCCCGCATGCCGAGCAGCGTCGCGGTGCGCGGGCTCACATCGAGCACCCGGCCCTTCTTGTAGGGCCCACGGTCCTGGATGGTGACCACCGCGGTGCGGCCATTCTCCAGGTTCTTCACCCGTGCTTCCGTGCCGAGCGGCAGGGTGCGGCTGGCCGCCGCGTTGGAGTTGCGGTTGAAGCGCTTGCCATTGGCCATGCGCTTGCCATGGAAATGACTGGCGTAATAGGAGGCACGGCCGCGCTGCACCGGCTTGCGCGCTTGGGGCTGTGTCTTCTTCACCTGACTTTGTGCCGCGTCCTTGCGCGGTTCCTGGCGCGCTTCGGCGGGAGAGAAGGAGGCGCTCAGGCCAAGCGCCAGGCAGATGGCCGCGATTTTCAGGCCTTGCATTGCTGGGCTCCCTTGCTGGGGGGCCGCCATTCCGGCATCGCCATCGAGGCGGCCTATGCCGTTGAGAACTTCCGCCTCCGATTCAAGTTTCGCCGGGATCTCGCGGATATTCCTGGATTTTCCAGGATTATCCCGCATCAGTTGTTGCGCAGGGGCCGCACTTCCACCGGGGCTGTGCCATCCTCCACCATGTCCAGCTTCCGCGCGGTGCTCTTGCTGACATCCACCACGCGGCCATCCACAAAGGGGCCACGGTCCTCGATGGTCACCGTGGCGGTGCGCCCATTCTCCAGGTTCTTCACCTGCGCCTTGGTACCCAGCGGCAATGTCTTGCTGGCGGCGGAATCAGAGTTCTGGTCGAAGGTTTCGCCATTCGCCATGGTCCGGCCATGGAACTTGTCATGGTAGAAGGACGCTTCGCCGCGCTGCGCCGGGCCGCCTTGCGCCGGACGGGCCGGCTCCGGCCCTGTGCGGGAGGCGCCCTGGGCAGGGGGCGGTTCAGCGGCGCCGGCGCAGGCGGTCAGGGCCAGCGGAGCGGCCAGGATCAGCATCGCCATCAGGGCGGGGCGGGCGAAGCCGGGCCGGGTGGACTGGGGCGGCTGGCAGCGGGTGGGCATGGTGACAGGCTCCTTCCACAGGGTTTCGCGTGTGCTGCGAGGTTGATTTTCTACCGGAAACGCAACGAAGCCGTTTCCGGCGCGCCACCAACGCCATGCCTGCGTCCGGGTTCCACGTCATGGCCGGCCTGAATTCGGCCGGGGTCGTAACCTTGCGGGGGTTCCCTTACATTACACCCCGAGTGACGGAGCGCCGGCTCCCCGACCGGCCTGTATGACGACAAGCAGAAAGAGAGCCCTATGTCTGATGCGGTGCGTCTGACGCGCCTGGCCAATGGCCTGACCATCGTTTCCGAAAGCATGCCGCGCGTGGAGACGGTTTCCATCGGTGCCTATGTGCATGCCGGCACCCGCGATGAATCCGCGGACGAGAATGGTGCCAGCCACTTCCTGGAACACATGGCCTTCAAGGGCACGGCAAAGCGTGACGCCGCCGCCATCGCGCGGGAGATCGAGAATGTGGGCGGCCACCTGAACGCCTACACGGCGCGGGAGAACACCGCCTACTACGCCAAGGTCCTGAAGGAGGACATGCCGCTCGCCGCCGACATCCTGGGCGACATCCTGACGCATTCCACCTTCATTCCGGAGGAGCTGGAGCGCGAGCGCGGCGTCATCCTGCAGGAGATCGGCCAGGCCAACGACACGCCGGACGACATCATCTTCGACCATTTCCAGGCCCAGGCCTTCCCCGACCAGCCGATGGGCCGCCCCACCCTGGGCACGGAATCGGTGATCCGCTCCATGCCGGGCACCATGCTGCAGGACTACATGCGCCGCCATTACGGCCCGAGCCGCATGGTGGTGGCCGCCGCCGGCGCGCTGGAGCATGACAAGCTGGTGGATCTCGTCACCCGCCACTTCGCCGACCTGCCCACCGTGGCGCCCGCCCCTGCTCAGGCGGCACGCTATGGCGGCGGCGAGTTCCGCGAGGAGCGGGAGCTGGACCAGGTGCATGTGGTGCTGGGCTTCGAGGGCCCGGCGGTGGCCACGCCGATGCACTACCCGACCATGCTGCTCTCCACCCTGCTGGGCGGCGGCATGTCCTCCCGCCTGTTCCAGGAGATCCGCGAAAAGCGCGGGCTGGTGTATTCCATCTATTCCTTCGCCCAGCCCTTCCGCGACGGCGGCCTGTTCGCCCTCTACGCCGGCACCGGCGAGGAGCAGGCGGCGGAGCTGGTGCCCGTGGCGCTGGAGGAGCTGCGCCGCGTGCAGCACGACGTGACCGAGGAGGAACTGGCCCGCGCCAAGGCACAGCTCCGCGCCTCCGTGCTGATGTCGCTGGAATCCACCGGCAGCCGCTGCGAGCAGCTGGCGCGGCAGATCCAGGTGCATGGCCGCATCATCCCGGTGGAGGAAACCAAGAGCAAGATCGCGGCCGTGACGGTGGAGCAGGTGCAGCAGGCGGCGGCGATGATCTTCCGCTCGCGCCCGACCCTGGCGGCGCTCGGCCCGGCCGGCAAGGTGCCGGGCCTGCCGGTCATCGCGGAGAACCTCGCGGCATGAATGCCCTGGAGCGTCTTGAGAGCCTGGTCGTCGCCGCCCGTGCGGCGGGGGCGGATGCAGCGGACGCGCTGCTGGTGTCCGGCACCTCGCTGTCGGTGCAGCGGCGGCTCGGCAGGATCGAGCATCTTGAGCGCTCCGAAGGCTTCGACCTGGGGCTGCGCGTGTTTGTCGGGCAGCGCCAGGCGATCGTGTCCACCACCGATCCGGAGCCGCGCGGCTTCGAGGCCCTGGCCGGCCGCGCGGTCGCCATGGCCCGCGCCGTGCCGGAGGACCGCTTCGGCGGCCTGGGCGAGTTCCACCCGCCGCAGTCGGCCGATCTCGACCTCGACGATCCGGCCGAGCCGGAGGCCGAGGCGCTGATCGCCCGCGCCGCCGCTGCCGAGGAAGCCGCCATGGCGGTGCCCGGCATCACCAACAGCGAGGGCGCCGAGGCCGGATTTTCCCGCAGCCGGGTGGCGCTGGTCGCGTCCAACGGCTTCGCGGGGGAATATTCCCGTTCCGGCCATTCAACGATGGTGACGGTTCTGGCCGGCTCCGGCACGGCGATGGAGCGGGATTACGACCACAGCAGCGCCGTTCATCTCTCCGACCTGGAAGATGCCGCCGAACTCGGCCGCTGCGCAGGGGAGCGGGCGGTGAAGCGCTTGAACGCCATCCGGCCCCGCAGTGCCCGGATGCCGGTGGTGTTCGATCCGCGCGTCGCCGGCTCCTTCGCTGCGCATCTGGCGGGGGCGCTGAATGGCGCGTCGGTGGCGCGCGGCACCTCCTTCCTGCGCGACCGCATGGGGCAGCAGGTTCTGGCGCGCGGCCTTTCGCTGCGGGACGATCCGCTGCGGCGGCGCGGCCTGCGCTCCCGCCCCTTCGATGGGGAAGGAATGCCCTGCCAGCCCCTGGCGCTGGTCGAGGACGGAGTGCTGCAACACTGGGTGCTGGACTGGCGCAGTGGGCGTCAGCTCGGCTTGCGGTCGAATGGCCGTGCGGCGCGCGGCATTTCCTCGCCGCCCGGCCCGGCCACCACCAATCTGTGGCTGGACGGCGGAACCATGACGCCCGAGGCGCTGCGGGCCGACATCGCCGAAGGGCTCTACGTCACCGAGATGATCGGCTCCGGCGTCAACGGCGTCACCGGCGATTACAGCCGGGGCGCGGCGGGGTTCATGATCCGCAACGGCGAGCTGGCCGAGGCGGTCAGCGGCATCACCGTGGCGGGCAACCTGAAGGACATGTTCCTCAACATGGCCGCGGCCAATGACCTGCGCTTCCGCCGCGGCACCGACGCGCCGACGCTGCGGATCGAGGGGCTCACGGTGGCGGGGGCGTGAGCGAGCGCTGAAGCCCGGCCAGGGCGGGAGCCAGCTCCGCCGGCCGGCGGAGCCGGATCACGGCCAGATGGTTCCAGGCACCTGACGCGAGAGCCGCCTCGATGGCGGCCCGGCGGGGATGCAGCATTCGCCACGCATAGCGGATCGGGTGGCCAGGATCGAGCAGGTGGCGCCATTGCTCCCGGTTGCCGTTCCACATCACCTGCCGCCCGGCCAGTCTCCCGATGATGCGGGCGATCACCCGCGGCATCACGACGCGCCGGGGGAAATCCAGCCAGATCAGGTGGGTGGCGCGCCTCCAGAGGGTCGGGCGCGCTTCGGCGAAATAATTGCCATCGGCCACCCAGCACGGCATCCCGGCCATCTGCCCCAGGTGGTGCTCCATTGCCGCCTTCGGCGCCGGCGACCAGTCGGGGCCCCAGTGGACGGCATCCAGTTCCAGATGCGGCAGCGCCAGATCAGCGGCGAGGCGCCGGGCCAGGGTGGTTTTCCCGGCTCCTGGCATGCCGATCACCACGATCCGCAACTGATTCATTTTGTCGCGCATCCCGCCGCTTCCCCGATGAGTTGGTTGAGAGATACGGGATGATGAAGGATTCGCCATGAACACCACGACCTTGCTGGCCCGCCGCTTTGTTCTGGCCGCCGGCGCCTCCATGGCCACGGCGGGCTTCGCCGGGATGCGCGTGGCGACGGCGCAATCCGCATCGCCTGTCGCTCCGGCCGCTGCTCCGGCTGCCGGGCCAGCCACGGCATCCGGGCCTTTCGCCCTGCCGCCGCTGACCTACGCACCCACCGCCCTGGAGCCCCATATCGACGCCGCGACCATGTCATTGCACCATGACAGGCACCACGCCGCCTATGTCACCGCCCTGAACGGCGCGCTGAAGGACCATGGGCAACTGGCGCAATTGCCGCTGGAACAATTGCTGGCCCGGCTGGGCGAGGCCCCCGAGGCGGTGCGGACCACCTTGCGCAACAATGCGGGCGGGCATGCCAACCACGCGATGTTCTGGCAGATCATGGGCGCCAATGCCGGCGGGGCGCCATCCGGCGAGCTGGCGCAGGCGATCGACCGGGATCTCGGCGGCCTCGACAAGTTCAAGGCGGATTTCAACGGCGCGGGGGCGCGGCAATTCGGCTCCGGCTGGGTGTTCGTGACCGTGGACCGCGCGGGAAAGCTGGCCATCGCCGCGCGCCCCAACCAGGACACGCCCCTGATGGATGGCCAGCGGGTGCTGATGGGCAACGATGTCTGGGAACATGCCTATTACCTGAAATACAACAACCGCCGCGCCGACTACCTCGCGGCGTGGTGGAACGTGGTGAACTGGAACGCGGTGGCGCAGCGCTACGCCGCGGCCAAGGATGGCTCCCTGACCATCTGAGCACGCGAGCCGGGGCTCCGGCCCGGACGGGCCCTGGACGCTTCATGCGTCCGGGGCTTCAGGCGTTTTCCGCGTGCGCCCCGGTCATCCCATGAACAGCCGCCACAGCAGGGGCAGCAGCAGCGCCGTGGCCATGGCGTTGAGCCCCATGGCCAGGCCGCTGAACGCCGCGGCGGTGGCATTAACCGAAATGGCCCGCGCCGTGCCGATGCCATGCGCCGCTGTGCCCATGGCCAATCCGCGTGCCCGCCAGTCCCGCACGCGCGCCAGGTCCAGCACCATCGGGCCCAGCATGGCGCCGGTGACGCCAGAGGCCAGCACCACCGTGGCGGCGAGGCCCGGCAGCCCGCCGATCTGCTCGGCGATGCCCATGGCGACCGGCGTGGTCACGGAGCGGGGGGCGAGGCTGGCCGTCACCTCCGGCGCCGCATGAAACATCACGCCGAAGCCGATCCCGGCCAGGGCCGCCATGGTTCCGCCGGCCAGCACGGCCGCCAGCGCCGCAGGGCCGGAGGCGCGCACATGCCCCCATTGCCGGTACAGCGGCACCGCCAGCGCCACGGTGGCCGGGCCCAGCAGGAAATGGACGAACTGCGCGCCCTGGAAATAGCTGCGATAATCCACGCCCGCAGCCAGCAGCAGCCCGGCCAGGATCGCGATGGCGAAGATGATCGGATTGGCAGCCGGGTGGCGCCGGAACAGCGCCGCCAGCCGCAGCCCCGCCATCCAGGCCAGCAGCGTCGCCGTCAGGGCGGCCAGCGGATCTCGCGCTAGGTAAACCCAGATTTCCGCCAGGTCCATCAGCCCTTCCTCCGCATCAGCGCCTGGGCGACGCGGCCGGTCAGCGCGATGGTCGCCAGCGTGCCGATCACGATCGCCAGGGACATCGGCGCCCAGTAGCGGGCGAGCTGGGGCCCATACACCACCACCCCGACCCCCGCCGGGATGAACAGCAGGCCCAGATGCGTCAGCAGCGCATCGGCCACCTGCCCAAGCCCGGGCACCCCCGGATCGGGGCGGGTGGCCCCCCGCAGGAAGCGGTCGCGCAGCAGCAGGCCGGCGAACAGCAGCGCCATGCCGATCACTGGCCCGGGAACAGGCAGATCGAGTGCGCGCGCCAGTACCTCCCCGGCCAGCTGGCAAAGCAGCAGAATTGACAGGCCGCCGATCATGAGGCGGCTCCGGAGGAGGTTGGGGGCAGGGCGATCATGGCACGGTCCGGCTGCAAAAAAGAAAAGGAGCTGTCAGCCCCGGTGGCTGGCCGATCCGGCCGGGTGCCGCAAGCCCGGTTTCTGCCGCATCGCGGCGGAGACCGGCCGCCACTTCTTCGCTAGGTTCCGCCACGGGCGGCCGGATGGCTTTTGGGGATTGCGCATGACGCGGTGGGGAATGCTGTTGGCGCTTCTGTTGGCGCTGGCCGGGTGTGGCGGCGGCGATCCGGCGGGGCCGGTGCTGGGTGCCGTGGCGCTGCGCGAACCGGTGAGCTGCGTCCCCTATGCGCGGGCCCGCTCCGGCATCGACCTGCGCGGCGATGCCTGGGAATGGTGGGATGCCGCGGCCGGGCGCTATTCCCGCGGCCGGGCGCCGCGCCCGGGCAGCGTGCTGGTGCTGAAGCGCGCGGGCCGGCTGCGGGACGGGCATCTTTCGGTGGTGACGCGGGTGGTGTCGCCGCGCGAGATCCGTGTCGATCATGCCAACTGGGCCAGTGGTGGCGGCAAGGGCCGCATCACGCGGGACCAGCCGGTCTGGGATGCCTCCCCAGGCAATGACTGGTCGCAGGTGCGGGTCTGGTATCCGCCCTCCGCCGGCTATGGCGTCACCACCTATCCGGCAGCCGGATTTGTGCATGGCAGCGCGGTGCTGGCCGGATGGTGAAGGCCCTGGACGGGCACGCCGTCCCATGCTGCAAGCGGTGACGTGTCAACCGGAGAGATCGCCGCCATGCTGCCCCGCCGTCCGCTGCTCGCCCTTGGCGCCGCCGCCTTGGCCGCCCCGCTGGCTGCCTCGCGCATCGCGGCCGCGCAGCCGGCCTGGCCGGACCGCCCGGTGCGCTTCGTCGTGCCATTTCCTGGCGGGTCCTCGCCGGACCTAACGGGCCGGCTGGTGGCGCAGCATCTTTCCACCGTGCTGGGCCAGCCGGTGGTGGTGGACAACCGGGCCGGTGCCGGCGGCAATATCGGCACCGACGCCGTGGCCAAGGCGACGGATGAGGTGACCATCGGCCTGTCGATCAACGGCCCGCTGTCCACCGCGCCGGCCCTGTACCCGAATCTGCCCTATGACCCCGCGAAGGATCTGGTGGCGGTTTCGCTGCTGGTGCGGGGCGGGCAGGTGCTGGTGGTGCATCCTTCCGTGCCGGCGACCGATTTCGCCGGCTTCGTCGCCCATGCCAGGGCCAATCCCGGCAAGCTGACCTTTGGCTCGGTCGGCGCCGGCTCGGGCGGGCATCTGGCGATGGAGGACATCAAGGCGCGCACCGGCATCACGTTGGAGCATGTGCCCTATCGCGGCTTTCCGCCCGCCGTGCTGGACCTGGTGGCGGGCCGCATCAGCGCCATGGTGGTGACGGCGGCGGCCATTCTGCCGCAGCTTCGCGAGAGCCAGGCGCGCGCCCTGGCGGTGACCACCGATGCCCGCATGCCGCAATTGCCGGATGTGCCCACCCTGGCCGAGGTCGGGCTGCCCGGCGCGGCCTCCTATGGCTGGCAGGTGCTGATCGCCCCCGCCGGCACCCCGCGCGAGCGGGTCGAGATGCTGGCGCGGGAAGCGCGGGTGGCGCTGTCCACCGATCGTGCCAGACAGGCCATGGACGCGGCGGCGTTCGAGGTCGTCGCCGGGTCGCCCGAAGAAGCGTCCGCCTATGTGGCGGCGGAGGCGGCGCGCTGGGGCGCACTGATCCGCAAGCTGGGCCTGACGCTGGAAGGCTGAGGCCCGGCGGCAGGCGGGAGGGGCGCGGAGGCCCCTCGCGCTTTCGTCACGAGGTGTGCTCGACCTCGCGCTGCTGCCGCTCGGCAGGGGAAGGCAGGGGCTCGGCCGGGTAGTGTGGCGCGGGGGCCCCACGGGTCTTCCACAGCGACAGGGCGATGGAGCCGGCGATGATCGCCCCGGTGACCATCAGCGCGTATTCCACCGGCACCGCCTTGCCGCCGAAATACCAGTTGGCCAGCATCTTGGCGCCGACGATCATCAGCACGATCGACAGCCCGTGCTTCAGGTAGTGGAAGCGGTGGATGATGCCTGCCAGCGCGAAGTACATGGCGCGCAGGCCGAGGATCGCGAACACATTCGCCGTGTAGACGATGAAGGGGTCGGTCGAGACGGCGAAGATGGCCGGGATGCTGTCCAGCGCGAACAGCAGGTCGGTCAGCTCGATCAGCACCAGCACCAGCAGCAGCGGCGTGACCATCAGCCTGCCCGCTTCCCGCACGGTGAAGGCGTTGCCGCGGAAGCCGTCGGTGACGGGCAGGCGCCGGCGCATCCACTTCAGGATGGCGCTGTCCTCGGGGTTGGGCTCCTCATCGGCGGCGCGCAGCATCTTCCAGCCGGACCAGATGAGGAACAGGCCGAACAGCACCATCAGCCAGTCGAATTCGCGCAACAGGGCGGTGCCGACCAGGATCATCACGCCACGCATCACCAGCGCGCCCAGGATGCCCCAGAACAGCACGCGGTGCTGGAAGGCGGGCGGGACGCCGAACCTGGCGAACAGCAGCACGAAGACGAAGATGTTATCGACCGACAACGACCATTCGATGATGTAGCCGGTCAGGAATTCGAGGCTGCTGGCGGAGCGTTCCTCGGGCGTGTCGCCATAGGTCATGCGCAGCCACACAAAGAAGGCGACGGCCAGCGCGATATAGAAGGCGGACTTGATCAGGGCGGTTTTCACCGGCACCGGGGCCGGGTCGCCATTGGCGTCCTTCTTGGCGAACACGCCAAGGTCAAGCAGCAGCAGCCCGAGAATGGCCGCATTGAACACGATCCAGAATGTGGGTGAGGCTTCCACGCCGTAAGGCTCCTCGTTCCAGGGGCCAGACGGCAGCAGCGGGGGCACGACTCCCCCACATGAATACCTGATGCGCGCCGGGCCCGGTTGCGCGAAACGTCGATCCGACATCACGGGGGCATGGGCACAGCGCATCGGCCGGCCGTCCGCCCTCTCGCCAGAGGGGCCCGGATCGGCGGCTATATGGATGTTTTTTCATTATTGGGCAAGACAGTTGTTTCAGGGACCGATTCACGCCATCTCGTCGTTTGCGCGGGACGATGCGGCCCATTAGTGTCGGTCCTGAGGCGAGAGATCGCGGCCGGCCATCGGGCAGTCCCGCCCTTCATCCGGCCGCCCATTTTGGATCGAGGCTTGGGCTATGGGTTCCTTCAGCGTCTGGCATTGGCTTGTTGTGCTGCTCGTGGTCCTGCTGCTGTTCGGCGGTGGCAAGATCAGCGGGCTCATGGGCGACCTCGCCAAGGGCATCAAATCCTTCAAGAAGAACATGAAGGAGGATGACGACGATGCCTCCATGGCGGCCGATTCGCCGCCGGCCGGCAACATCTCCGGCCCGGCCCCGCATGCGCGGCCGAGCACGGAGCCGAAGACCTCCAACTCCACTCATCCGGCGGCCTGACGGCCGCCCGGCCCGCATCCCCGTGGAACATGCCGCGGGGACAGGGGTTCGCCAGCAGGTGAAGCGTGAGGGGCCAGACGTGGCAAAGGCCGCGCGCTGGCCCTTTTGCGTTCGCCGACCAGGAGCCCCCGGCCCTGGCCGCGGCTTCGCCGCTGGCCGGGCATGGCCGCCTGCGCTATGGGCGATCCGTTTCCGCCCATCTGCCTGGACCCGAATGGATGCCCGAGCCGATCCCCGATGCCGCCATCGCCGCCATCGTCGCCGCCGGGCGCCGCATGGATCGCCACAACTGGGTGCCGGCCACGGCGGGCAATTTCTCAGTGCGGCTTCCGGCCGGGCGGATCGCTGTCACCCGCTCCGGCGTGCATAAGGGCTTTCTGGCGCCCGAGCATGTGATGGTGGTGGATGGGGAAGGGCGGCCGGAGGACCCGGCGCTGCGGCCTTCCGCTGAAACCTTGCTGCATTGCGGTATCTACCGCCGCTTCCCCGAGGCCCGCGCCGTGCTGCACGGGCATTCGGTCGCTAACACCGTGCTTTCGCTTCATGCCGGCGGCGAGATCCTGTTGTCCGGCTATGAGTTGCTGAAGGCTTTTCCGGGCCTGCCTACGCATGAGGCGACGGTGGCGGTGCCCGTGGTGCCAAACGACCAGGACATCGCGCGGATGCAGCAGGGCCTGGATGCCCGCTGGGACAGCCTGGCCCGATCCGGAACCGCGATCCCGCCCGGCTATTTGATCCGCGGCCATGGTGTCTATGTATGGGCCGAAACCATGGACGGTGCCCTGGCGAGGCTGGAGGCGCTTGAGTTCATGCTGGAATGCGCGTTGCAGGACCTGCAAAGGAGGGATTGATGAGCCTTCTGACCATCAAGGATGCCGCGACCGGCGCCGAGGAGCTGCGCAGCAGCGACCCCGACGAGATCGCCCGCGCCCTGGCGCCGATCGGCGTTCGCTTCGAGCGCTGGCCGGCGGCCGACCTGCCCGCCGATGCCCCGGCCGAAGCGGTGCTGGAAGCCTACCGCCCGCAGCTCGATGCCCTCATGGCCGGCAGCCAGGCAGGTTCGGCGGATGTGATCAAGATGGACAGCAGCCTGCCGCAGAAGGAGGCGGTGCGCGCGAAGTTCCTGGCCGAGCACACCCATACCGAGGATGAGGTCCGCTTCTTCCATGAAGGCAGCGGCAATTTCATCATGCACGTCAACGGCAAGGTGTATGACGCGCATTGCACGCGGGGCGATCTGATCAGCGTGCCGGCCAACACCCAGCACTGGTTCGATGCCGGGGTCGAGCCCAAGGTCACCGCGCTGCGCATCTTCACCGACACGTCGGGCTGGACGCCGCACTACACCGGCACCGACATTTCCGAGCGCTTCCCGGCGGTGACCGGATGAGCGGGCTGCCGGCCGGCACCACCCTGCCGGTGCCGGTCAGCGCCGTGCTGACCGATGTCGAGGGCACCACCAGCGCCATCGCCTTCGTGAAGGAGGTGCTGTTTCCCTTCGCCGAGCGTTCGCTGGACAGTTTCCTCGATGCGAAGGACGGCGACCCGGAGGTGGCGGCATGCCTGTCCGCGGTGCGCCAGGCCGCCGAGCCGGGCGAGGAGCCGCGCGCCGCGCTGCGCCGCTGGATGGCGGCGGACAGCAAGATCGGCCCCTTGAAGACGTTGCAGGGGCTGATCTGGCAGGCCGGTTACGCCAGCGGCGAGATCACCGGGCATCTTTGGCCGGATGTGGCGCCTTGCCTGCGCGCCTGGGCGCGCGCCGGCATCGCGCTGAACGTGTATTCCTCCGGCTCGGTGGCGGCGCAGAAGCTGATCTTCGGGCATTCGGTGGCGGGGGATCTGACCGGGCTGTTCTCGGGCTTCTTTGACACCGCCATCGGCGGCAAGCGGGAAACCGCCAGCTACGCCGCCATCGCCGAGCGTCTGCATCGTCCGCCGGGCGAGATCCTGTTCCTGTCGGACGTGGCGGAGGAGCTGGATGCGGCCAAGGGCGCCGGCTACGCCACCTGCCAGCTGGTGCGGCCGGAGGATGGCACGGTCGCCTCCGGCCGGCATTTGCAGGCGGCGGATTTCCCTGGCGTGGCCTCGGTTTTTGGCCTACCCGTGCCGCGCCTGTCGCAGGGCGAGGCCGCCTGAGCCTTGCATCCTCCCGGGCGCCCCATATCCCTGAGCCCAGCCACCTCTTGCCGGGAGCCGGCGCGGCATGATGATGACCTACACCGTGCGCGAAGGCCGGACGGTCCGGCATGAGGGCATTCCGGACGCGGAGGTGCTGCGCGAGGCGGCCTGGATCGACCTGCTGACCCCCACGCGGGAGGAGGCGCGGGCGGTGCAGGACGCCCTGGCGCTGGAGATGCCGACGCGCGAGGAAATGCAGGAGATCGAAAGCTCATCCCGCCTTTACCGGGAGGACGACACGCTGTTCCTCACCGCGCCCTTTCTGTATGGCGTGGATGAGGGGGAGTTCGGCTCCACCGCCATCACCTTTGTCATCAATGCCCGCTGCCTGATCACCGTGCGCTATGCCACGCCCAAGGCCTTCGCGGTGTTCAACGCCCGCGTGCTGCGCACGCCGGCCCTGCTGACCAGTCCCGACGGTACCATGCTCGCGCAGTTCGAGCATGTGGTGGACCGGTTGGCCGACGTTCTCGAGCGCGTGGGCGCCGACATGGACCGCGCCAGCCGCTCCGCCTTCGGCAATGCCCATTCGCAGAAGAAGGTGAAGGTCAAGGCGCGCGACGCGCAGATGAAGGACGTGCTGATCGCCCTTGGCCAGGTGGGGGAGGTGACCAGCCGCGCCAACGAGACGCTGCTCGGCCTCACGCGCATCCTCACCTATGTCGGCGCGGAGAAGGATTTCTTTGTCCGGAAGGAAAGCAAGACCACCATCAAGACGCTGATGCGCGATGTGCGCTCGCTGGTGGAGCATGCGGCCTTTCTCAACAACAAGGCCAACTTCCTGCTCGATGCGGTGCTGGGCATCATCAACATCGACCAGAACGGCATCATCAAGACCTTCACCGTCGCCAGCGTGGCGCTGATGCCGCCGACGCTGGTGGCCAGCATCTACGGCATGAACTTCCAGTCCATGCCGGAATTGAACTGGAGCTTCGGTTATCCGGCGGCGCTGCTGGTGATGGTGGTCAGCGCGGTGCTGCCGATCCTGTACTTCAAGCGCAAGGGCTGGCTGTAGCCAAGCGCCATTCGCTTCCTTCCGCGCGCTTGACAGAGGCGGCGGGCGGGCCTGCCATCCGGCATGGCCTTCCGATTTTTCGAGCGCTTTATCGACCCCGTGGCTCCGCCCGGGTCCGCCGCCAGCCGCGCCCTGGGCGTGCCGGTGCCCGAGGCGCCGCCGCCGCCCGGCCTGCTGGCCTTCTACTGGTACTTCATCCGGCAGGCGCGGGCGCTGTTCGGCATGCTGTTCCTGGCGGGACTCGCTGTCGCGCTGCTCGACGGGCTGATCCCGGTGATCATCGGCCACATCATTTCCCTGCTGTCGCAGCATGCTCCCGGCACGCTGTTCGGCGAGCGGTGGCCGCTGCTCGCCGGCATGGCGGCGGCCGTTCTGGTGCTGCGGCCTCTGGCGGTCCTGTCGCAGAACCTGATCGGGCAGCAGGCGATCAACGCCACGGTCACATCCCTGATCCGGTGGCAAAGCCACTGGCATGTGGTGCGCCAGGGCTGGGCGTTCTTCCAGGAGGATTTCGCCGGGCGCATCGCCAACCGCGTGATGCAGGCCGGGCCGGCGCTGCGCGAAAGCATGGTGCAGTTGATCAACGCCGTCTGGTACATCCTGGTCTACGGCACCGGGGCGGTGATCTTCCTGGCCACGGCCGATCTGTGGCTGGCCGTCCCGATCCTGCTCTGGTTCGCCTGTTATTGCGCGCTGCTGCGCTTCATCGTGCCGCGCCTGCGGGACCGCGCCCGCCAGGCCTCGGAACAGCGCAGCCTGCTCACCGGGCGCATCGTGGACAGCTACACCAACATCCTGACGCTGAAGTTGTTTTCCCGCGCCGAGCACGAGGATGCCTTTGTGCGGGAAGGGGTGCTGGGCCTGACCCGCGCCTTTCAGCGGCAGATGCGCATGATCACGCTGAACGCCCTGCTGCTGTCCTCGCTGAACGCGGTGATGCTGGTGTCGATGGCGACGCTGGCGCTGCTGCTGTGGAATGCCGGCCGCATCGAGGTCGGCATTGTCGCCACTGCCCTGCCGATGGCGTTCCAGATCGCCAACATTTCCGGCTGGGTGGCGTTCAACGTCGCTGGCATCTTCGAGAATGTCGGCGTGGTGCAGGAAGCCGCGCGCTCCATCGCCGTGCCGCCCACCGCGCCCGACCGGCCCGGCGCCCGCCCGCTGGTGGTGACGCAGGGCGCCATCCGCTTTGAGCATGTGGGCTTCGCCTATGCCGGCGGGCACGGCGTGCTGGAGGATTTCAACCTGGAGATCCGCCCCGGCGAGCGCATCGGCCTGGTGGGGCGATCGGGTGCCGGCAAGACCACGGCGATGAACCTGCTGCTGCGCTTCTTCACGCCCCAGGCCGGCCGCATCCTGGTGGATCGGCAGGACATCGCCGGCGTGACGCAGGAAAGCCTGCGCGGCGCGATCGGCGTGGTGACGCAGGACACGGCGCTGCTGCACCGGTCGGTTGGCGACAACATCCGCTATGGCCGTCCCGACGCGGCGGAAGGCGACATCATCGCCGCCGCGCGCCAGGCCGAGGCCGAGGAATTCATCGCCGGGCTGCGCGACTGGCGCGGACGCGCCGGCTTCGACGCGCAGGTGGGTGAGCGCGGCGTGAAGCTGTCGGGCGGGCAGCGCCAGCGCATCGCCATCGCGCGCGTGCTGCTGAAGAACGCGCCGATCCTGGTTCTCGATGAAGCGACCTCGGCGCTGGATTCGGAGGTGGAGGCGGCGATTCAGGGCCAGCTCCATCACCTGATGGCGGGCAAGACGGTGATCGCCATCGCGCATCGCCTGTCCACCCTGGCCAGCATGGACCGCCTCGTCGTGCTGGAGCGCGGCCGCATCGCCGAACAGGGCACGCATGCCGAATTGCTGGCACGCGACGGCGTTTATGCCCGCCTTTGGCGGCGCCAATCGGGTGGCTTCCTGGGCGATGGTTGACCTTGTGCCGCCCCGGGGAAGATGCTTTCGGTTTCAGGAGGAGTTTTGCCGCATGTCCACCACGCATCACGTGAAAGCCACGCCGGAAACGGTCCGCTTCGGCGCGTTCGATGCCCAGTTCGCGCCGGTGCTGACCGTGGCGTCAGGCGACACCGTCGTGCTGCAATGCGTTTCCGGTCCCCCCGAAGTGGTGCCGGCCGCGGCCAGCGGCCTGAAGGTTCCGGCCGAACTCGCGGTTATCCACGAAGCGATCGCCGATGGGCGGCTGCCGCGGCTTGGTCCGCACCTGCTGACCGGGCCCGTGGCAGTAGCCGGCGCCGAGGCGGGCGACTGCCTGCGCATCGACATCGAGAAGATCGAGCTGGGCGCGGATTGGGGCTACAACCACTTCCGCCCGCTGATTGGCACATTGCCAGAGGACTTTCCTTATCGCCGGTTGATCCACATCCCGGTCGACCGTGCCGCCAACACCTGCCGCCTGCCTTTCGGGCCGGAGCGGGACGGCAATGGGGAAGCCGCGCTGACACTGCCGCTGTCGCCTTTCTTTGGCGTCATGGGCGTGGCGCCGCCGGTGGAATGGGGCCCGATCTCCACCAAGGAGCCGCGTGCGCATGGCGGCAATCTCGACAACAAGGAACTGGTCGAGGGCAGCACGCTGTTCCTGCCGGTGCACACGGCCGGCGCATTGTTCAGCGCGGGGGACGGCCATGGCGTGCAGGGCGATGGCGAGGTGTGCGTCACCGCGCTGGAGATGTGCCTCACCGGCACCTTCCGCCTGAGTTTGATGAAGGGCGGCGGCGCGCGCGATCCCGCATTGCGCTTTCCGCGCGCGGAAACACCGACGCATTTCATCAGCATGGGCATCCATGAGGATCTGGATCTCGCCATGAAGCAGGCGCTGCGCGAGATGATCGCCTTCATTGTGGCGCGCGCGCATATCTCCGCGGCGGAAGCGTATCAGTTCTGCTCGCTGGCCGTGGACTTTCATGTCACACAAACCGTGAATGGTGAGAAAGGCGTTCACGGATTGTTGCGGAAGGGCTTGCTATTCTGAACCACGCCGCCACAACCATCGGCGGTGGAAAAGCGATTTTCTTCGCCCGATGTGAATGATTGGGCTTGCAACCCGGTTTTCCACAACTTTTTCGGAGTCGCACCACAGGCCGCATCTTGTGCCTGTCCTGGCGCATTAACTACCGTATCTGGTAGCGGAAGTCGGAGACTGGCAATGGATTGGACGGCGGAGGCGATCGAGACCCTGCGAGCGCTTTGGGCGGAAGGTCATTCAACTGCCGAGATCGGCCGTCGCATGGGCATCTCCAAGAATGCCGTTGTGGGCAAGGCGCACAGGCTGAGCCTGCCCGCGCGCCCGAGCCCGATCCGGCGCGAGGCCGGCACCCAGGCGGGCGCTGGCGCGCGCCCCACCGCCGCCCCCCAGCCAGCTGTGGCGGAGCCTGCGCCGGTGGCGGCGCAGCCCAGCCCGCCGGCCGTTGTTGCCGGAGCGGTGTCCAGCCTGCCGCCCGCCACCAAGCCCATCATGCCGGCCGCGGCCCTGGCCGCGCCGCGTCCCGCCCTGCCGCCCCGGCGCGCCGCGCAGCCGAGCGCGGTTGTGCGGCCTTTCCAGCGTCTCGGGGGGCGCACATGCTGCTGGCCGATCGGCGAGCCCGGCACGCCAGAATTCCGGTTCTGCACGGCCGAGGCCATCAGCGGAAAGCCTTACTGCCCGGAACATGCCTCCATCGCCTATGTGAAGGCCCGCGACCGCCGCGAGGACGCGGCCTGAGGGCAGGCGGGGCTTTCACCGGATTTCACGGGGGCGCCGGCCATGGGCCGGCGCCCCTTTTCCGTGGCGCGCTCTTCACAAAACGGCGGCGCCCTCGCGGCGGCCGATCAGCCGCTTGCGCAACTGGCCCGAGATCAGGTCAATCACCGCCACGGTTGCGATCATCAGCAGGATGATGAAGGCGACCTCGTCCCAGTGGCGCACCTTGATGCGTTCGGCGATCTGCAAACCAATTCCGCCGGCGCCGACAACGCCGAGAATGGCCGCCGAGCGCGTGTTGCTTTCAAAGAAATACAAGGCCTGGGCGATCATCACCGGCAGGACCTGCGGCAGGATGCCATAGCGGATCGCCTGCAGCCGGCTGCCGCCCGAAGCGATGATGCCTTCGGCCTGACGCTTGTCGGCGTTCTCGATCGCTTCCGAATAAAGCTTCGCCAGCACGGCGAGGTCGCTGGTGATGATGGCCAGCACGCCGGCCAGGGGGCCGAGCCCCACGGCGCGCACATAGGCCAGCGCCCAGATCAGCTGGTCCACGCCGCGGATGCCGTCGAACAAACGCCGCACCGAGAAGCGCAGCAGCGTCACCGTCAGGATGTTGCGGGCGCCGAGGAAGCTCAGCGGCACCGCGATCAGCGCGGCGATCACCGTTCCGATGAACGCCATCGCCACGCTTTCCGCCATGCCCTTCAGGATGTCGAACCACAATTCGCCAGGGCTGGGCGGCACCATCAGTCGCAGGATGGTGGCAAGCCCGGACAATCCGTTCCACAAGCGCTGCGGCGTGATGTCGAACAGCCAGAAGGACCAGGCGAGCCAAGCCAGGAAGGCAGCGCCGCCGAGCCAGCGCGTCAGGCGTTGCCCAGGCGTCGCGCCGAACGCCCGGGGCGTGCGCTGGCGCCAGGATTCAATCGTTGATCCGCTCATCTCAGCGTGCTCCCGCGGCATGGATCAGGCGATGGCGCAAGCGGTCGGTCACCAGGTCGATCAGCATCACCGCCAGCACGATCAACAGCACGATGGCGCTGATCTCCTCGTAATAGTTGAAGGCGATGACCTGATAGAGTTCCTGCCCGATGCCGCCCGCGCCGACGAAGCCGATGACGCTGGCGCCGCGCACATTGATCTCGAAGCGCAGCAACGTGTAGCTCACCAGGTTGGGCGCCACCTGCGGCAGGATGGCGTAGCGGCAGGCCTGCGCCCAGTTGGCGCCCGAGGCGCGCAGGCCTTCCCAGGGCTGCATCTCCGCATTCTCCATCACCTCGGAGAACAGCTTGCCCAACGCGCCGGCGGTGTGGATGGCGATGGCCAGGATGCCGGCCAGCGGCCCTACCCCGAAAGCCCAGACGAAGATCAACGCATAAACGATCTCCGGCACCGTCCGCGTCGCCTCCAGCGCGCGCCGGCTCAGGTGGTGCAGCCAGGGGGAGGGGACCAGGTTGCGCGCGGCGGGAAAGGAAAGCAGCAGCGCCACCGCCGCGCCGCCCAGCGTCGCCAGCGCCGCCATCTGCGCCGTTTGCAGCAGCAGGAGCAGCCAGGAATCCAGGCGGTAGAACCAGAAGGCCAGGCTGCCTTCCGTTTCGCTGCCGGCGAACAGGTTCGCCCATTGCAGCGAAGGCAGGATGCGCCCGAAATACTCGCCAATGCGCGGGAGGCCGGCGAGCAGCGCCACCGGGCTGAACTCGCTGACCCAGCCGGCCAGCAGCAGGCAGGCCAGCAGGATGGCGCCGCCGAGCAATCCGGCGTTGCGGCGCTGGCGGCGAAGCGCCTCATAGGCCGCTTCCCCCCGCGCCGCCGCGGGGCTCATGGCAGTGGCATGCATGCGCTATCTGCGGCGGCGCCTGGCCGCCGCCTCCTCTTGTCTGAGGTCGATGAAGATCTGGTAGTCGGCGTGGCGCGCTTCCCGGTATCCGGCGCCCTCGCCGCGGCTGATCTGGCGGTAGATGTCCGGATGCGTGCGCGGCAATGCCAGCAGGAACTGCTTCATGTCGTTCTTCAGGGCATCCGGCAGGTCCGCCCGGATGGTGATGGGCCCGGTCGGGATCGGCTCGGAGCGCCAGATGATGCGAATGTCGGACATGCGCAGCATGTTCTTCTCGACCATGGCGCGCAGATTGCCGCGGGTGAATCCACTGGCTTCCTCGCCCTGGCCGGAGGCCCAGGTGCAGCAGGCGTCGTATTGCTTCTGCAGCACGGCGACCACCGCCTGCTCATGCCCGCCCGCGAAGCCGGTGGCACCGAAATACCGGCCCGGCTCCGGATCGACGCCCTGCCGGCGCAGCACGGCGCGCGGGATCAGGTATCCGCTGGCGGAGTTCGGGTCGGCCCAGGCCAGCGACCGGCCGCGCATGTCCTCCAGCGAGGCGATGCCGGAATCGGCCCGTGCCAGCATCACCGCGAGATAGCCGATCGAGCCATCCTCCTGCTCGGGCACCACCAGCGGCTCCACATTGCCCTGCGTGTCCAGCCACACCCCCGCATAGGCGGAGGAGCCGAGCGAGGCGATCTCCACCTGCTTCGCGCCAAAGGCCTGCATCACCCCGGCATAGTCGCCGGCGGGATAAAGCCGCGCCGGCACGCCAAAGGTTTGTTCCAGCAGGGCGCGGTAGCCGTCAAAGCGGGCGAGGCGGTCCACCTCGTTCTCGCCGCCCATCAGCGCGATGCCGAGGCGCGGCACGGCCTCCGCCCAGGGCCGCCGGCCGGGCGCGGGGAAGGGGATGTCGCCATCGGCGCTGCGGCGCGGCGCCTGGAGCTGGGCTTGGGCTGCCGGCGCCAGGCTGGCTGCGGCAAGGCCCAGAAGGATGCGGCGGGTGGCATGGGGCATGGATAACCTCGGTCGCGCGGAGGGGAGCGAATCTAGGCGCGACGCGCGGAAAAAGATCGGGGGAAAGAACTTCCCCCGATCCTGCCTGTTCCTGCCGGACCGGTCAGGAACGGCGGCGGCGCTCGGCGGCCTCCTCGCGGCGCAGCGTCACGATCGGGTCGAACATCGCGTGCGTGACCTTGGTGTAGCCCTTGCCGCCGCCCCGCTCGATATCGGCATAGATCTTCGGGTGGCTGGTGGGCAGCGCCAGGTGGAAGTTGGTGAAGTCTTCCTTGAACGCCGCCGGGAGTGCGGAGCGCACCACAAGCGGGCCGTTCGGGATCGGCCGTGACTTCCAGATGATGTTGAGGTCGGCCATGTTCAGCATGCCCTTCTCCACCATCGCCTGCAGGTTGCCGCGGGAGAAGCCTCGGCTTTCGTCGCCGATGCCCGATGCCCAGGTGCAGCAGCCATCATACTGCTTCTGCAGCACCGCCACGACACCCTGCTCATGGCCGCCGGCGAAACCGGTGCGGGAAAAGAAGCTGTTGATGTCGACGCCCGAATTGCGCAGCTCGGAGCGCGGGATCAGGTAGCCGGAGGTCGAGTTCGGGTCGGCCCAGGCCAATGACTTGCCCTTCATGCCGTCCAGCGTGGTGATGCCGGAATCCTTCCGCGTCACCAGCACCGAGATGTAGGAGGAGGAGCCGTCGCTTTCCAGCGGCACCACCAGCGGCTCAACCGCGCCACCCGTGTCCAGCCAGGTGCCGGCATAGCCGGAGGCGCCCATCGACGAGGTTTCGATCTGCCCGGCCGAGAAGGCCTGCATCACGCCGGCATAGTCGGCCGCCGGGAACAGCCGGGCCGGCACCTTGAAGGTGTCCTCGATCAGCTTGCGGTAGCCATCGAAGCGGCCGAGGCGGTCGCCCTCGTTCTCGCCGCCGAGCAGGCCGATGCGGATCTGCGGCACGTCCTTGGCCCAGGCGCGCTCGCCCGGGGCCGGCATGGCGATGGCCGGCTGTCCGGCGGTCTGGGCCCGCAGGGACGCGGGCAGCACCAGGGATCCGGCCGCGAAGGCGGCCAGGGAACGGCGGGTGATCATCGGGTCTTCTCCTGTGGGGCGCCGCGCGGAAGGGCAGGCGGCGTCCGGGGCTTCAGGCGATGGCGTCAGGCAGTCAGGGCGGCCTGCCTTTCGGCGAGGGCCGGCTGAGGTGGGGCCTGCGGCCCGGCGACCGAGGGTTCGGCCGCCGCAAGGCTGTCGAATTCTTCTTCCGACACGCCATAAATCTCGCGCACCCGCGCCGGGGTGAGGGCGGCGGGCGGGCCGTCGAACATCACGCGCCCGCCCTGCATCGCGACAATGCGGTCGCAATAATGCCGGGCGGTGTCGAGGTGGTGCAGGTTGCACAGCACGGTGATGCCTTCGCGCCGGTTCACGTCGCGCAGCGCCTCCATCACCGTCCGTGCATTGGCGGGATCGAGGCTGGCGATCGGCTCGTCCGCCAGGATGATGCGCGGCTGCTGCATCAGCGCGCGGGCGATGGCGACGCGCTGCTGCTGGCCGCCGGACAGGGTGTCCGCGCGTTGCAGCGCCTGATCCACGAGGCCGAGCCGGTCCAGCGCTTCCAGCGCCATGACGCGCTCGGCCGCCGGAAAGCGCTTGAACAGCGTGGCCAGCGTGCCGCCAAGGCCCGGATGGTGGTTCAGCCGCCCCACCAGCACATTGGTCAGCACGTCGAGGCGCGAAACCAGGTTGAACTGCTGGAAGATCATGCCGCAGGAGGTGCGCCAGTCGCGCAGCGCCTGTCCGCGCAGGCCGGTGACATCGGTGCCGTCATGCAGGATGCGGCCGGAACTCGGTTCGGCCAGCCGGTTGATCATGCGCAGAAGGGTGGATTTTCCGGCGCCGGAGCGGCCGATCACCCCCACCATCTGCCCGGCCGGAACGGCCAGGCTGACGCCGTCCACCGCCAGGGTGGTGCCGAAGCGGCGCGTCAGGTTCTCCAGCTGAAGCATAAGCTTCCCTTTTTCGTCCGCCTTGCATGGCCCCGCGGCCCCTCGGCTGTGGGGCGTATAG
Organism: Teichococcus oryzae; assembly: GCF_008386565.1. Classification (GTDB taxonomy): domain Bacteria; phylum Pseudomonadota; class Alphaproteobacteria; order Acetobacterales; family Acetobacteraceae; genus Pseudoroseomonas; species Pseudoroseomonas oryzae. The sequence goes on from NZ_VUKA01000001.1 coordinate 561,966, forward strand.
AGCACCTCCATGACGCTCCGATGACGGCGCGGTGACAAGCCTGTTGAAGCTGCGGGCCGCCTCAGCGGCCGACCAGCACCAGCACAACACCCAACACCACGATCAGCGCGCCGGCGATCTCCGAGCGTTTCGGCCGCTCCTTCAGGTAGAAGTGGCTGAACAACAGGGTGAACAGGATCTCCGTCTGGCCCAGGGCGCGGACCAGCGCCACGGGGGCGAGGGCGAAGCCGGTGAACCAGCAGGCCGAACCGCAGGCCGAGAGCGCGCCGACCGGCAGGCTGTCGCGCCAGGTGGCGAACACGGCGCGGAACTGGTCCGGCTCCTTCCAGAGCAGCCAGCTTCCTTGCATCAGGGTTTGCAGCGTGTTGATCGCCACCAGCGACACCAGGGCACGGAACACCGGATCGGGATGGTCCAGCGACAGGTTGGCCGATTTGATCAGGATGGCGGAAAGGGCGAAGCCGAGCCCGGCGCCCAGTCCGTACAGCGCCGCCGGCTGCGTGGTGGCCCGCAGCAGCCCCGCCAGCCCTTCCTGCCGCCCGGCGAGCGACAGGTACAGCACGCCGCCAACGCTCACCGCGATGCCAGCCCAGGCGAGGGGTGTGAGATGTTCGTCCAGCAGGATCAGCGCCAGGATGGCGCCCTGCACCGCCTCCGTCTTGGCATAGGCGGTGCCGACGGCGAAGCCGCGCGCCCCGAAGGCCATGATCAGCAGGTTGGTGCCCAGGATCTGTGCCAGCCCGCCGGCGACGCAGAAGGCCAGGAACAGCAGGCCGGCCCCTGGCAGGCTGTTCTGCCCAGTGGCTGCGGCGTAGGCCAGCAGCAGCAGCAGGCCGAAGGGCACGCCGTAAAGGTAGCGCACCACCCCGGCGCCGTTCACCGAGAGCTGGCCGCGCAGCTTCTGCTGCATGGCGGTGCGCCAGGTCTGGAACAGGGCAGCAGCGAAGGTGACGGCGATCCAGAGCGGCATGGGCGTGTCCGGGTGGGCCTCGGCGGTCAGAACCGGCGGGAGGCGGGGGAAAAGGCAGCCATCGCCTGGTCGCGGAACCAGTGTTCGGCCGGGTTGCGGTCCCGCGCCCTGCCTGGGGCGAGGGGCAGGAGGTTGATCGCCAGGCCGGACGGCCGACGCGCCGTCATGCCGGTGCCGGGGAGCGCCGGCGAACATGCGTGCCGGACAGGCGGAACAGAGAGTGATCGGGAAGGCGATCGTTGGATGTCATGCGGACCCGGAAGTGGATCGTCCGGCGCCCGGTGTTTCCCCTCGGTCGCCATGGCTGATAGGTGGGGCGCGGATTGTCTGAGGAGGCATGCATGCGTTCAAGCTCGATCTCGGCATTGCTGGCTTTCGCCCTGCTGTGCGCGACCCTTCCCGCAGTCGCGCAGCAGGCGCAGGAAGCCGGCACGGTGCTGAAGCTGTCCGAAACCGCCGAGGTGGAACGCACCCCGTCCGAGATCGCCGCCACCCTGCGCGCCGAGGCGCGGGGCGCCGATTCGCGCGCGGTGCAGGCGCAGGTGAACAGCCGCATGACCACGGCGCTGGAGGCGGCACGTCGCGTCCAGGGCGTGCAGGCCAGCACCGGCGGCTACTGGACCTCGCGTCAGGAAAAGGAGCGCAACTGGATGGCCAGCCAGAGCCTGACCCTGCGCGGCACCGAGCCGGGGCCGCTGCTGGAGCTGGTAGGCGCCTTGCAAGGGCAGGGGATGGTGATGGGCGGACTGGACTGGTCCTTGTCGCGCGCCCAGCGGCTGGAAGCCCGGCAGGAAGCCGGCCGCCTTGCGGTGGAGGCGCTGCGGGCACGGGCCGAGTCGGTGGCACAGCAGCTCGGAATGCGAGTCGTGGAATTGCGCGAGCTGCGCCTGGACGCGCCGGATTCTCCCGCGCCCCGTTACCGGGCGGCGGCGATGTCGGCCCGCGCGGAGGCGGCGCCGCCGGTTTCGGCGCCGCAGCCGGAATGGGTCAATGCCACGGCGGAGGCATCCTTCACCTTGCGGCGCTGAAAGCGCGACGCGGGCAGTTTCCCCGTTCAAGGGAGACTGCCATGATGCCGCCAACATGTCCGCCACCCTCGTTGGCGTCGCGCTGCAACTGGTGGCCATCGCCTTTTTCGTGGCGATGGACACCATCGTGAAGCTGCTGACGGCCAGTTTTCCCGTGCCGCAGCTGATGTTCACCCGCTTCGCCGTGCATGTGGTGCTGGTGGCGGTGTTGTTGCGGCTGTTCACCGGCCGGTTGCCCTGGCGAAGCCGGGCGCCGGGATTGCAGGCGGTGCGCAGCCTGTGCCTGTGCTCAGCCAACCTGTTGTTCTCGCTGGCCCTGGCCAGGGTCCCGCTGTCAGACGCGACGGCGGTGAACTTCGCATCCCCCTTGTTCACCGTGGCCATGGCGGCGTTGTGGCTGGGGGAAAGGGTGAGTGCCCGCCGCTGGCTCGGTGTGGTGATCGGCCTGTTGGGTGTGGCGGTGGCGCTGCGGCCACCCTTCCTGACAGGTGCGGAAGCGCCCCACTGGGCGATCCTGCTGCCGCTGGGCACCGCGCTGTTCTATGCCGTGTACCAGATCCTGACGCGGCGCCTGGCGCGGGTGGATGATCCCAACACCACCATCCTGCACACCGGCATCGCCGCCGCCCTCGCCACGGCGCTGGCGCAGCCTTTCGTCTGGCAGGCGCCGGCGACCGGCTGGGGCTGGACCGGGCTGCTGGTGATCGGCGCGCTGGGCGCCATCGGGCATGGGTTCCTGGTGCTGGCCTTCGCCCGGGCCCCCGCCAGCCTTCTGGCGCCGATGACGTATTCGCAACTGATCTGGGCCGTTCTCGCTTCCTTTCTGGTGTTCGGCCACGCTCCCGACCGCTTCACCTGGCTGGGCGCCGCCATCATCACCCTGGGCGGGGTGCTGGTCGCGCTGCCGGACCGGAGGAAGGGCGCAGCGCCGGGTTGAAGAAGGTCAAAGGGACACCTGGCGCTTGCGCCAAAGGCGGGGAGCGGGTAGCGGAATGCGGGCGCGAGGACAGGGAATGGCCACAACACTCGGAACACCGCGCGATCAGGCGGTTGATCAGGCGCTGCGGGATCACCCGCGCGCGGCTCTGGATGCGGAATCGGTGCGGGATGCCTATCGCCGCTGGGCGGGCGTGTATGACGCCGTGTTCGGCGGCGTGTCGTCGCCCGGGCGGCGCCGCGCCGTGGCGGCGGTGAACCGCCTGCCGGGCAGCCGCGTGCTGGAAGTGGGCGTCGGCACCGGCCTCGCCCTGCCGCGCTACCGCGCGGAAAAGCGCGTCACCGGCATCGACCTGTCGCGGGAAATGCTGCTCAAGGCGCGCGAGCGCGTGGAGCAGGAGAAGCTGTCCCATGTTGACGGGCTGCTGGAGATGGATGCCGAGTCGATGGCCTTCGCCGATGGCGCCTTCGACATCGCGGTGGCCATGTTCACCGCCAGCGTGGTGCCGGACGCGAAGCGCCTGCTGGCGGAGATGCAGCGCGTGGTCCGCCCCGGCGGCCACCTGCTGTTTGTCAACCATTTCGCCGCCGAGGGCGGGCCGCGCTGGTGGGTGGAGCGGACCATGGCGCCGTTGTCGCGCGTGCTGGGCTGGCACCCCGACTTCGCCTTCGCCGACCTGTTCGACCGCGACGCCATCCAGGTGGAGGCGATCCAGCCTTGCCCGCCGGCCGGGCTGTTCACGCTTGTGCATCTGCGCAATGCCGCGCCCGGGCTGATGGCGATGCCGGACCAGGCGGCGGCCTGAACTCCGCTGGCTGGATGGCGCGGAAGGCCATCCGCCAGTGGCCGCGGGGGAGCGCTTCCTCCCCTCCCTTGTGCGGCCATGCACCCCGCGACTATGGTCAGGCACAGGAATCCCGTGCGCGATGGTTGCCGCGGGACGGGGGTTGAAGGGCAGGCCGCGCGGTGCGGCCCGCCAGGATTGGATCGGCGCACCAGCGCCGGCGCCCGGGCTGGCCCCGGGCGACAGAATGATGAGCGGACGGGATAGGGAATGCGGCGGAAGACGGTTTCGCGCTTCGCGGGTTTGCTGGCCACTCTGGGAGTGGCCGCGGCCTCTTTGATGTCTGGGGCGCCCGCCTTCGCCCAGCCGGTGGCCGGCGAGGGTGAGCCGCCCATGATCGGGGCGCCGTATAACTGGGGCATGAACCTTCAGCCCGCGGCCGGGCCGATCAAGGACGCCATCCACGACTTCAACAGCCTCGTGCTGTGGCTGATGATCATCATCACGGCCTTTGTCGGCATTCTGCTGGCGTGGGTGGCCTTTCGTTTCCGTGCCTCGGCCAATCCCGTGCCGTCGCGCACCAGCCACCACACCCTGCTGGAAATCGCCTGGACCGTGGTGCCGGTGCTGATCCTGCTGGTGATCGCCATTCCGTCCTTCCGGCTGATGTATTACGAAGACCGGGCGCCGGATGCGACGCTGACCGTGAACGTCACCGGGCGGCAGTGGTATTGGCATTACGCCTATCCCGACCAGGGCAATTTCGGCTTTGACAGCTATCCCGTGCAGGAAGCCGACCTGAAGCCGGGCCAGCTGCGGAACCTCGATGTGGATGAGCCGATGGTGATCCCGGTCGGGCAGGACATCCGCATCATCACCACCGGCGAGGACGTGATCCACAGTTTCTTCGTGCCGAGCCTCGGCGTGCAGAAATACACCATCCCCGGCCGCACCCTGGAAACCTGGCTGCGCGCCGACCGACCGGGTACCTATTACGGGCAGTGCAACCAGATCTGCGGGCAGAACCATTGGTTGATGCCGATCGTCGTGAAGGCGGTCCCGCAGGCGGAATTCGAGAGCTGGACGGCTTCGGCGCGCCAGCGCTTCGCGGCGGAGGGCCCGGTCAGCCCGGCGCCGGTGCCGACCAAGGTGGCTGATGCCGCCGCGGCGACGCTGGCCCGGTAAGCGGGACTTCGGGGACGACAAAAGAGCGGGACGGACGAGCAACAATGGCGACCGCGTCAGACACGCAACACGGCCATGATCACCATGGCCATCATGACCATCACACACCGGGCTTTGTGGCGCGCTGGTTCTTCAGCACCAACCACAAGGACATCGGTATCCTGTACCTGATCTTCTCCGTCGCCGCGGCGCTGGTCGGGATCGGGCTCTCGCTGCTGATGCGCATCGAGCTGCAAAGCCCCGGCATGCAGATCTTCGCCGACGGCCAGGCCTGGAACGTGGCCGTTACCGCGCATGGTGTGGTGATGGTGTTCTTTGTCATCATGCCCGCGCTGATCGGCGGCTTCGGCAACTATTTCGTGCCGATCATGATCGGCGCGCCGGACATGGCCTTCCCGCGCCTCAACAACATTTCCTTCTGGCTGCTGGTTCCCGCCCTGATCCTGGCGGTGGGCAGCCTGTTCGTCGGTGGCGCCGGCACTGGCTGGACGCTGTACCCGCCGCTGTCGAACAGCACCTACCAGTCGGGCATGGGCGTCGACATGGCGCTGTTCGCGCTGCATCTGGCGGGCGCCTCCTCGATCCTGGGCGCGGCGAACTTCATCACCACCATCTTCAACATGCGCGCCCCGGGCATGACGCTGCACAAGATGCCGCTCTTCGCGTGGGGCATGCTGGTGACGGCCTTCCTGCTGCTGTTGTCCGTGCCGGTGCTGGGCGGCGCGATCACCATGCTGATCACCGACCGCAATTTCGGCACCGCCTTCTTCGACCCCGCGGGCGGCGGCGACCCGGTCCTGTTCCAGCACCTGTTCTGGTTCTTCGGCCACCCCGAAGTCTACATCATGATCCTGCCGGGCTTCGGCATCATCTCCCACGTGCTGTCCACCTTCAGCCGCAAGCCGATCTTCGGCTATCTCGGCATGGCCTACGCCATGGTGGCAATCGGCGTGGTGGGCTTCGTGGTGTGGGCGCACCACATGTTCACCTCCGGCATCTCGGTGGACACGCGCGCCTACTTCATGGCGGCGACCATGGTCATCGCCGTGCCGACGGGCATCAAGATCTTCTCCTGGATCGCCACGATGTGGGGCGGCTCGCTCACCTTCAAGACGCCGATGCTGTTCGCCATCGGCTTCGTCTTCCTGTTCACGGTGGGCGGCGTCTCCGGCGTGAAGCTGGCCAATGCCAGCGTCGACGTGATCCTGCACAATACTTACTATGTGGTGGCGCACTTCCACTACGTGTTGTCGCTGGGTGCCGTGTTCTCGATCTTCGCCGGCTTCTACTATTGGATCGGCAAGATGAGCGGGAAGCAGTATCCCGAGTTCTGGGGCCAGGTGCATTTCTGGACAACGTTTGTCGGCGTGAACCTGACCTTCTTCCCGATGCACTTCCTGGGTGCCCAGGGCATGCCGCGCCGTTATCCGGATTACCCGGACGCCTTTACCGGCTGGAACATGGTGGCCAGCGTCGGCTCCTACATCTCGGTGGCATCCTTCCTGGTCTTCCTGTATGTCTGCTGGCGTACCTTCACCGGCAAGGAAGTGGCCGCGGCCAATCCCTGGGGCGAGGGCGCCACGACGCTGGAATGGCAGGTTTCCTCTCCGCCGCCGTTCCATACCTTCGATGAGCTGCCTCGCATCCGTTGATCTAAGCGGGACAAAGCGTGAGCGACAGTGCGATGAAAAGGGGGGCTACGGCCCCCCTCGGTCTATCCGAGCAACTTGACCTGAGCGATGTGCGCGACTGGATCGCGCTGCTGAAGCCACGGGTCATGTCGCTGGTGGTGTTCACCGGATTGGTGGGGCTGCTGGTCGCGCCGGGCCATCTGCATCCCGTGCTGGCCGTCACCGCTATCCTCTGCATCGCCGTGGCGGCAGGGGCGGCGGGCGCCATCAACATGTGGTACGACCGCGATATCGACGCGGTGATGCGCCGCACCGCTAACCGGCCCATCCCGGCCGGGCGCATCCGCGCCCAGGCGGCGCTGGCCTTCGGCATCGTGCTCAGCCTGGCTTCGGTCATGGTCATGGGGCTGGCCACCAACTGGGTGGCCGCTGCCGTGCTGGCCGGCTCGATCGCGTTCTATGTCTTCATCTACACCATGTGGCTGAAGCGGCGGACGCCGCAGAACATCGTCATTGGCGGTGCCGCGGGCGCCTTTCCGCCCATGATCGGCTGGGCCGCCGTCACCGGCGGCATCTCGCTGGAAGCGGTGGTGATGTTCGCCATCATCTTCTTCTGGACGCCGCCGCATTTCTGGGCCCTGTCGCTTTTCGCCTCCGGCGATTACGCGCGGGCTGGCGTGCCGATGCTGCCGGTGGTGGCCGGCGCGCGCGAGACGCGGCGGCAGATCTGGCTTTACTCGCTGCTGCTGGCGCCGCTCGGCCTGTTGCCGACGCTGATCGGCATGGCGAGCTGGGCCTATGGCGCGGTTGCGCTGGCGCTCGGTGCCTGGTTCCTCCACGCCATGTGGAAGGTGAAGCATGACCGGCAGGACGCGGAAGGCCTCAGCCTGACCCGTGACGCGCCGGCACGCGCCGGGTTCAAGTTCTCAATCCTTTACCTGTTCGTGCTGTTCGCCGCCCTGGCCGCGGACATCCTGATCCTTCGTGGATCCGGGCTGTGACGAGCAACGGAGTCCCCGGCAACATGTCGGACGCAGAAAAGCAGGCCTTCCTCCGCCGTCGCCGTGGCCGTAATTGGGCGGTGTTTCTGACCCTCCTGGCATTGGTGGCGTTGTTCTACTTCATCGCCATTGCCCGGATGCAGATCACCTGACGCACCCTGGTCACTGAGGAGAAAGCAAGTCATGCCGATCCGGGACAATGATCTCGCGCGCCGCAACCGCAAGGTCGCCACCGGCGCCTTGTTGGCCTGCGGCGGCATGCTGGCGCTTTCCTTCGCCGCGGTGCCGCTCTACAGCCTTTTCTGCGCCGTCACGGGCTATGGCGGCACGCCGCAGATCAGCGGCGCGGCACCCGGGGTCGAGGGAAAGACGGTGACGGTGCGCTTCAACGCCAACACCAATCCCGGCCTGCCCTGGAAGTTCCAGCCGGCGCAGAACAGCATGCAGGTTGTGTCCGGCCAGGACGCCATGGCGTTCTACACGGCGGAGAACCGCGGCGGCGGCCCCAGCACCGGCATCTCCACCTACAATGTGACGCCGGAGATCGCTGGCCCCTACTTCCACAAGGTGCATTGCTTCTGCTTCGACGAGCAGACGCTGCAGGCGGGCCAGCATGTCGAGATGCCGCTGTCCTTCTGGATCGATCCGCGGATCGCCGAGGATCCCAGCACCCGGCACATCAAGACCATCACGCTCAGCTACACCTTCTTCCGCACCCTGGCGGATGCCGAGAAGGCGGGGGCGCTGGCCAAGGCCGGCCCGCATGTCGGCAAGCAGAGCAACGCCGCGAGCCCTCCGTGACAGGCTTGATCCAGGCTACTTTTTCAGGATTGATGCGTTCAGGCATATAGGTGCCGGCGGGGCGGTCGGCCCCCCTGCAAAGTTCGAATCCCTTTGAATCGGAACTGGGAAGCGCCATGGCGAGCAGCAACGTGACGGTGGATACAGAGATCCCGCCGCCCAACAAGCATCCATACCATCTGGTTGATCCCAGCCCCTGGCCCATGGTGGCGTCACTCGCGGCGGGGCTGATGCTGTTCGGCATCATCGTGTTCGCCCACAACGACACGCGCTGGGTGTTCCTTGTCGGCCTGCTCGGCGTGCTGGTCTCGATGTTCTACTGGTTCCGCGATGTGGTGCGCGAGGCGCGGACGCCCGGCCTGCACACGCCGGTGGTGCGCCTCGGCCTGCGCTACGGCATGATCCTGTTCATCGCCTCCGAGGTGATGTTCTTCGTTGCCTTCTTCTGGGCCTATTTCCACTTCGCCCTGTATCCGGAACATGTGTCCGGTGCCGCCCGCGCCGTCTGGCCGCCTGCCGGCATCCTCACCTTCGACCCGTTCCACCTGCCGCTGCTGAACACGCTGATCCTGCTGCTTTCCGGCACGACCGTGACCTGGGCGCACCATTCGCTGGTGAAGGGCGACCGCAAGGGCATGGTGCAGGGCCTGGGCATCACCGTGCTGCTGGGCCTGCTTTTCACGTTCTTCCAGGCCGTGGAATATGCCGAGGCGCCCTTCGCCTTCTCCGGTGGCGGCATCTATCCCTCGGTGTTCTTCCTGGCGACCGGCTTCCACGGCTTCCACGTCATCATCGGCACCATCTTCCTGGCGGTCTGCTGGTTCCGCGCCCGCGCCGGCCATTTCACGCCGCAGCGCCATTTCGGCTTCGAGGCGGCGGCCTGGTACTGGCACTTCGTGGACGTGGTGTGGCTGTTCCTGTTCATCTGCATCTACGTCCTCGGTGCCGGCCCCACCGCGCATTGATGACCGACAGGGTGCCCGCCCCGCTGGGGCGGGCACCGGCCGGAAGGGCTCCCGCATGATGTCCCTCCCGGCCTCGCGAAAGCCGAACTGGCGCCGGTTGCTGGTGCCGGTTCTGGTCATGCTCCCCGTTCTCGCCGTCCTGATCGGTCTCGGCACCTGGCAGGTGCAACGGCTGCATTGGAAGACAGGACTGCTGGCGGATCTGGCCGCGGCGGAAGCCGGGCCGGCGCAGCCCCTGGCCGCTTCGCCCCAACCCTGGTCCAAGGTGTTCGCCACCGGCCGGCTGATGCACCGGCATGAAGTGCTGCTGGGGCTGGAGGTGCGCAACGGCACGCTCGGCGCATCCCTGGTCACGCCGCTGGAGCGCTCCGGGTCGCCGCCATTGCTGGTCAATCGCGGGTGGGTGCCACTGGAGCGGACCGCCCCCATCGACCATCCGGAAGGCGGGGTCCGCATCGAGGGCTATGTCCGCCCCAGCGAATCGCCCGGCCTGTTCGCGGCCACGGATGATCCCGCGGGGCGGCGCTTCTACACCTTCGACACGGCCGCCATCGGCGCCGCGCTGGGATTGCCGGAGGTCGCGCCCTTCGCCCTGGTGGCGGTGGCCCCGGCCGAGGGCGGCCTGCCGCAGCCGGCACGATCCCTGCCACGCCCGACCAACAATCATCTTGGCTATGTGGTCACCTGGTACGGCCTCGCCCTGGCGCTGGTCGGCGTGTTCATCGCCTGGGCCCGCATCCGCCTGAAGGAACCCTGAAGCATGTCCTCCGCCGCCGGCAATGCCGCCTATCAGCGATTGAAGGGGCGGTTTGCCCGCATCGCCATTCTCGGCGAGTCGCAGGCCATGCTGCACTGGGACGCGTCGGCGGTGATGCCGCCGGGTGGCGCGGCGGCCCGTGGCGAGCAACTGGCGACGCTGGCCGGATTGTCGCACGAGCTGATGATCGATCCTGCCCTGGCCGCTGACCTGGGTGAGGCGGAGGCATCCGGCGCATGGGACGTCGCCAATCTGGCTTTGATGCGGGAAGCGCAGCGTCGCGCCACCGCCTTGCCGACCGATCTGGTGGAGGCCGCCGCCCGCGCCAATGCCGCCTGCGAGACGGTTTGGCGCGAGGCCCGCGCCGCCTCCGATTTTCGCCGCGTGGCGCCCTACCTGGCCGAGGTGGTGAAGCTGCAGCGTGAAACGGCCGCGGCCCTTTCCGTCGCCACCGGATTGTCGCCCTATGATTCCCTGATGCAGGGCTTCCAGCGCGGCATCGGCGCCGCCGATGTGGAGCCGATCTTCGACGCTTATGAAGCCTTCCTGCGCGATGCCTTGCCGCGCGCCGAGCAACGCCAGGCGCAACGGCCCGCCGCCATTGAGCCTCGGGGGCCTTTCGCCGTCCCCGCGCAGCAGGCCCTGTGCCGGGACATGGCGCAGCGGGCGGGGCTCGACTTCACCCATGCGCGGCTGGATGAAAGCCTGCATCCGTTCTGCGGCGGCACGCCAAGCGATGTGCGCATCACCACGCGCTACGAGCCGGGCGCCTTTTCCCAGGCCTTGCTTGGCGTGCTGCATGAAACCGGCCACGCCCTGTATGAGCGTGGCCTGCCCACGGCCTATGCGCGCCAGCCGGTGGGCGAGGCCGCCGGCATGGCGGCGCATGAATCGCAAAGCCTGATCATCGAGATGCAGGCCAGCCGCTCCGACGCCTTCCTGGGCTTCCTGGGGCCACGGCTCCATGCCGCCTTCGGGGGCGATGCGACCGCCTATGCGCCGGAGAACCTGGCGCGGCTGTGGCGCAGGGTGGCGCGCGGCTTCATCCGCATCGAGGCGGATGAGCTGACCTATCCCGCCCATGTCATCCTGCGCTTCCGGCTGGAGCGCGCATTGATCGGCGGGGATCTCGCCGTGGCCGACCTGCCCGGGGCCTGGAACGAGGGCTTCGCCCGGCTGCTCGGCCTGACGCCGCCGGACGATGCGCGCGGCTGCCTGCAGGACATCCACTGGTATGACGGCGCCTTCGGCTACTTTCCGTCCTACACCCTGGGGGCGATGGCGGCGGCGCAGCTGATGCGGGCCGCGCGCATCGCCGTGCCGGGGCTGGACGAGGCGCTGGGGCGGGGCGACATGGCGCCGCTGCTGGGCTGGCTGCGGATGCGGGTGCATGGCCAGGGCTCGCGCCTCGGTTTCCAGGATCTGCTGCGGGAAGCCACCGGCAAGCTGCTCGATCCCGCCGATTTCACGGCCCATCTGGCTGAACGCTACCTTTAAGGCGTTCCGGCATTCGCCATTCAGCTTGCATCATGCAACCCAAAATGCTTGCATGATGCAAGTCAGATGGAAGGCGCCCCTCGCATGGTGCAGACCGACTTCACCCGGATGCGCTGCCCCGTGGCCCGCTCCATGTCGGTGCTGGGGGAGCGCTGGGCGCTTCTGGTGCTGCGGGAGGCCTTTTATGGCACCACCCGCTTCGATGCCTTCGAGCGCAATCTGGGCATCGCCCCCAACATCCTCAGCGCTCGGCTGGCGCGCCTCGTCGAGCATGGGTTGCTGGAACGTGTTCCTGCGGAAAGCGGCGGCCGCCATTCCTATCGCCTGACCGAGAAGGGGCGCGATTTCTTTCCGGCCTATGTGGCGCTGAAGCGCTGGGCCGATCGCTGGATGACGGACCCGGAAGGCCCGCCCGTGCTGCTGGTCGAGGCGGCCACGGGCACCGAGGTGGTGTCGCCGCCGTTGACCGGCTCCTCCGGAACGGCCCTGGCGCCCGAGGATGTGCGGCCACGCCCAGGCCCCGGCGCCGGGGCCGCGATGCGGGCCCGCTTCGGCGGCACGGAGGCCATGCGCCATGACTGACGCCGTGGCCCTTTCCGAGCCGGCGCGGATGCCCGGCTCTGTTGGCGTGCTGATGCGCCGCATCCTGGCGCTGGCGGCGCCGACCAGCCTTGTCGCCTTGCTCCAGGTGGCGGCGCAGCTTGCCGAAACCTGGCTGGCGGCCCGGCAAGGCACGGCCGCCCTGGCAGGCTGGGCGGTGGTGCTGCCGTTTTCCTTGCTGATGCAGCAGATGTCGGCGGGCGCCATGGGCGGAGGGGTGGTGGGCTCGGTGGCCCGCGCGCTCGGCGCCGGCCGCCCGGCCGAGGCCGCGTCGCTGGTGCTGCACGCCGTGCTGATCGCCGTGGCGGCCGCGTCCGTCTTCGCGCTGGCACTGGGACTGGCGCCGCACATCGTGCTGGGCTGGATCTCGTCCATGGCGGCCGAGGCGGCGGCAACCTATGCGGCCTGGCTGTTCGGGGTGGGGGCGTTGCCGGCCTGGCTGGCCAACACCCTGGCTTCCGTGCTGCGGGGCGGGGCCCGGCACACCCTGGCCGCCCGCGTGCTGGCACTGGCCTGGGCAGGCTTTCCGATGCTGGCCTGGGCCTTCGCCGAACCGGCGGGCTTCGGCCTTGCCGGGATCGGGATCGGTTTTGCCCTGGCGTTCTGGATCGCGGCGATCGTCATGGCGGTGGTTGTGCTGCGCGGTGGCGCCGGCTTCACCCCACGGCTGCGCATCCGGCCGCAGGCGGCGCTGTTCCGGCGCATCCTGGGCGTCGGGCTGGTGGCCTGCGGGCTGGCCGCCATCGCCAACCTCACCACCATCCTGGTGACGGCGCAACTCGCGCCCTATGGCGCGGCGGCCGTGGCGGCCTATGGCATCGCCGCCCGGCTGGAATTCCTGATGATCCCGCTGGCCTTCGGCATCGGCTCGGCATTGACCGCGCTGGTCGGACGCGCGGCCGGTGCCGGGGACTGGCCATTGGCCCGCCGCATCGCCTGGACCGGCGCGCTGTTGACCCTGGGCTTCGCGGGACTGGCCGGGATGATGGTCGGGCTGATGCCAGGCAGCTTCGCCAATGCCTTCAGCGGCGACCCGTCCGTGGTGGCGATCGCGGCGCGCGGCCTGTCCTTCACCGCACCGGCTTTCGGTGGCTTCGGCCTTGGCATGGCCCTGTATTTCGCGGCCATGGGAGCGGGCCGGATGCGCGGGCCCCTGCTGGCCGCGCTCAGCCGCATCGGCATCGCCGTGGGGGGAGGCTGGCTGCTGGCGCATCCGCTGGGCCTCGGCATGGACGGCCATTTCCTGGGGGTGGCGCTTGGCATCACGGCCTATGGTGTGGTGACGGCGCTGTCCGTGCGGCCGGGGGTCTGGTCGGGCCCCGCTCGCTGACCATCTGCACCAATCGGCCAGGCATCGCCTCTTGCACGGAAGGCGACGTTGGCGGATGGCTGCGCGGAAGCCCGGCACGTGGCCGGATGGCAGCGGAGAAGGCGCTCATGCAGAACACGGACGGGGTCTGGCGGCAGGTCGAACGGAAGCGCCCCCGCTTCTCCGAGCTGAGCGACCGCGTATGGGGCATGCCCGAGCTGAACTACGCCGAGCACCGCTCCGCCGCCGCCCATCTCGAAGCGCTGGAGGCTGAGGGCTTCCGCGTCACCCAGGGCATCGCCGGCATCCCGACGGCGGTGATGGGCGAGGCCGGGCAGGGTGGCCCGGTGATCGCCATCCTGGGCGAATACGACGCGCTGCCGGGGTTGAGCCAGGAAGCCGGCGTGGCCGAGCACCGCCCGGTCGAGCCGAATGGCAGCGGCCATGGCTGCGGCCACAATCTGTTGGGCTCCGCCTCCCTGCTGGCGGCGGCGGCGGTGAAGGACTGGCTGGCCGAGCGCGGCCTTGAAGGCCGCGTCCGCTATTATGGCTGCCCCGCCGAGGAAGGTGGCTCCGCCAAGGGCTTCATGGTGCGCGACGGCGCCTTCGATGATGTGGACATCGCCATCTGCTGGCATCCGGCGGCGTTTTCCGGCGTCAACAAGCCGCGCTCCCTGGCCTGCATGGAGGTGGATTTCTCCTTCCTCGGCCGTTCTTCCCACGCCGCGGCCGCGCCGCATCTGGGGCGATCGGCGCTGGATGCCGTGGAGCTGATGAATGTCGGCGTCAACTACATGCGCGAGCACATGCCGAGCCACGCGCGCATCCACTACGCCTTGCAGGATGCCGGTGGTATCGCGCCCAATGTGGTGCAGGGCCAGGCGCGGGTGCGCTACCTCGTGCGTTCCCTGACCATGGCGGAGGTGCTGTCGCTGCTGGAGCGGGTGCGCAAGATCGCCCAGGGCGCGGCGCTGATGACCGAAACCAGCGTGTCCGACCGGGTGCTTTCCGCCGATGCCGAACTGGTCGGCAACGATCCGCTGGAACAGCTGATGGAGCGCAATTTCGAGCGCCTCGGCCCGCCGCGCTTCGACGATGCCGACAAGGATTTCGCCAGGGCGATCCAGGCGACCTGCACGGCGGAGGAGATCGCTTCTGCCTATGCCCGCGCCGGCCTGCCGCCCATCCCGGGCGAGGTCCTGGCGGAGCGGCTGGTGCCGCTTTCCGCGCCGGAGCCCGCGGGCGTCGGCTCCACCGATGTCGGCACCGTGTCCTGGAAGGTGCCGACGGTGCAGGCGCGCGGCGCCACCTATGCCATCGGCACGCCGGGCCATTCCTGGCAGCTTGTTGCGCAGGGCAAGGCGCCGGCGGCGCATAAGGGGCTGGAGCATGTGGCCAAGGTGATGGCCGGCACCGCGGCCGATCTGTTCGCCGACCCGGCGCTGATCGCCCGCGCCAGGGCCGACCATGCCGCCCGCACCGCCGGGATGCCCGATGTGTTTCCCATTCCCAAGGACGTCCCGCCGCCGCTCGACATGGCGGGCGGTCATTGAAAGGCCTGCCGGCATGACCCCGTTCCGCATGCTTCGGCTTCGCCGCGCCGCCGCCCTGCTGATGGCCCTGCCGCTGCTGGCGGCGCCGGTCGGCCGGGCTGCCTGGGCGGAGGATCTCAACATCGGCCTCGCCGCGCCGGTGACGTCGATCGATCCGCATTATGCCAATGCCGCACCGAATTCCTCCTTCGCGCGGCACATCTTCGATCCGCTGGTGGTGCGCGCGCCGGATGGCCGGCCAACGGCCCATCTCGCCACGGAATGGAAGGCGGTGTCCGATACGGTCTGGGAGTTCAAGCTGCGCCCGGGCGTGAAGTGGCATGACGGGCAGGACTTCACCGCCGAGGATGTGGTGTTCTCCTATGGGCGAGCGCCCAACGTGCCGAACAGCCCGGCGTCCTTTGGCGGCTCCCTCCGCACCGTGACCAAGGTGGAAGCGGTGGAGCCGCTGATGCTGCGCATCACCACCTCGGCGCCGACGCCCAACCTGCCGATCGACCTCGCGGCCATCGCCATTGTTTCCCGCCACGCGGGGGAGGGCGCTTCCACCGCCGACTACAACAGCGGCAAGGCGGCGATCGGCACGGGCGCCTACAAGCTGGTGCGCTACGTTTCCGGCTCCGTGATCGAGGTCGCGCGCAACGATGCCTATTGGGGCGAGAAGCAGCCCTGGGAGAAGGTGAATTTCCGCATCATTCCCAACCCCGGCGCCCGCAGCGCCGCGCTGCTGTCCGGCGATGTGGACCTGATCGCGGCACCACCCGCGACGGACCTGCCGCGGCTGCGCGCCGACAGCAACATTCGCATCTTCGAGCGCCAGGGCTCGCGCGCCCTGTTCCTGTCGCCGGATTTCAGCCGCACCGGCGCATCGCCGTTCATCACCGATAATGACGGCAGGCCGTTGCCGAGGAACCCCCTGCTCGACCTCCGGGTGCGGCAGGCGCTGTCGCTGGCGATCAACCGCCAGGGGCTGGCCGAGCGGGTGCAGCAGGGTGCGGCCGAGGCCACCGGCCAATGGATGCCGCCCGGCGCGTTCGGCTACAATCCTGATGTCGGCGTGCCGCCCCATGACGTCGCGAAGGCGCGTGCCTTGCTGGCGGAAGCCGGCTATCCGCAGGGCTTCCGCATCACCCTGCATGCCAGCAACGACCGCTACCCCGCCGATGCGCAGACCGCCCAGGCCGTGGCGCAGATGTGGAGCCGCATCGGCGTGAACACCTCCGTCGAGGCGATGCCCTTCGCCACCTACCTGACGCGGCTGGCGAAGCAGGAATACTCGATCGTGCAGAATTCCTGGGGCAGCACCACGGGGGAGGCCGGCAGCGTGCTGCTGAACATCGTGCACAGCTTCGACGCGCCGAAGCGGCTCGGGGCCAGCAACGACACGCGCTACAACAATCCCGCGCTGGACGCGAAGATCGAGGAAGCGCTGTCCACCATGGACCCGGCGGAGCGGGAACGGCGCGTCGCCGCCGCCGTGGCGGAGTCGGTGCGGAATCTGGCGCTGATCCCGATGGTGCTGTTCAAGAATGCCTGGGCCGCCCGCAAGCCGCTGACCTATGAGCCGCGCATGGACGAGCAGACCCTGGCCATGGGCGTCCGCAGGGAGTGACGCGGCAGGCGGGCTTTCCGCCGCCTCAGCCGCCGCGCGCCTGTTCCTGGCGGCGCGCGGCCTCGGCCTCCGATGGTTCGGCCAGCGCGAAGCTGCCGGTTCGCACCGCGCCGGCACGCTCATACACGCTCATGATGACGCCGCTGGAGGAGGTTTCCGTGCGGCGCAGCGCCAGCGCCCTGGGCATTGCTCCGGCGCTGAACAAGCGCTTGCCCTGGCCGAGGATGACCGGAAAAACCAGCAGCCGGAACTCGTCCACCAAGTCATGCGCCAGCAACGCCTGAAGCAACCGGCTGCTGCCCTGCGTCAACAGCCTGGGGCCTTCCTGTTGCTTCAGCCGCGCGACGGCGGCGGCGATGTCGCCATCCAGTGGTACCGAGTTCGCCCAGCCCAGCGGCGCGGTGGAACCGGTCGCGACATATTTCGTGGCGCTGGTGAACAGCGCGCCGATCGGCTCCTCGGGGCCGACAAAAGGCCAGTGGGCGGCGAAGATCTCGTAGGTCCTGCGGCCGAGCAGCAGGTCGAAGGGCGGGGCGAACATTTCCTCCATGAACGCCCCCAGCGTTTCGGCGCCCTCCGCCTGCCAGAAGGGAACGGTCCAGCCACCCAGGGCGAAGCCGCCTTCCGGATCTTCCTGCGGGCCACCAGGCGCCTGCATGACGCCATCGAGACTGACAAAGGCCGCGGCAACGATCTTGCGCATGGTGCTGGTCCTTTCCTCAGCCATGAAGGCGGCGCGGATCGCCGCGACACTGGGCCCGGCCATCGAAGCGCGGGCGGGGGATCAGCTTCGCCATGGCATCAGCCCTGTGACATGGCGGCGCGGGCCGCATCCATGTCCATCCACATGATCTCGAAGATGTGGCCATCCGGGTCCTCATAGCTGCGGCCATACATGAAGCCATGGTCCAGCCTGGGGCCGGGGTCCGCTTGGCCGCCGGCGGCCGCAGCCTTTTCCACCAGCGCGTCCACCTCCGCCCGGCTGTTGGCGGAGAAGCAGACCAGCACCTCCGACGCGCTGCGGGCATCCGCCACGGGGCGCGGCGTGAACTGGCGGAACTTGTCATGCGTCAGCAGCATCACGCTGATGGTTTCGGACAGCACCATGCAGGCGGCGGTGTTGTCGGTGAACTGCGGATTGTTGGTGAAGCCCACCGCCTCATAGAACGCCATGGAACGCGGCAGATCAGCGACCGGCAGGTTCACGAAGATCAGCTTGGACATGGATGTTGTTCTCCCTTGGCGACTTGCCCTTTCTGCCCTTGTTGGTTATCAAAAGCAACCATGAAGTCAGAAAAGATAACCAAGCTGACCGACAGGCGACCTAACTGGTATCGCGATGCTTGCGCGGCCGCGCATGCGCTGGACCTGTTGGGTGAGCGTTGGGCCTTGCTGGTGATCCGGGAATTGATGTTCGGCCCGCGGCGTTTCGGCGAGATCCGCGCCAGCCTGCCGGGCCTCAGTGCCAATGTGCTGACCCAGCGGCTGGAAGGGCTGGAAGCGGCTGGCGTGCTGCTGCGCCGCCGCCTGCCGCCGCCCGCCTCGGCGCAGGTTTATGAGCTCACCGCATGGGGGCGGGAAAGCGAGCCGATCTTCCAGGCCCTTGGCCGCTGGGGCGCGCGCTCGCCGCGGCACGATCCAGCCTTGCCGTTCAGTGCCGCGTCGCTGCTGCTGTCGATGCGCACCATGCTCGATCCCGCGCGGGCGGCGGGGCTTTCCGCCCGAATTGGCTTCCGCCTGGGCGATGATGGTTATCTGGCGAGGCTGGAGAAAGGACGCATCGAGATCGCGGCGGGAGATCCGGCGCTGGCCGATCTCGTTTTCGAGGCCACGCCGCCGGCGATGGCCGCCGCGCTGTATGGCGGCCAGCCGCTTTCCGACCTGGAACAGGCCGGCGCGCTGCGCATCCAGGGCGACCGCGCCCTGGCTGAGCGCTTTGTCGCCCTGTTCCCTTTGCCGGACCGGCTGCCCGGCTGAGGCGTCAGGCGGGAACCGGGATGCGCTGCACCAGCGGGTCCAGCAGCGCTTCCAGCTGGGTGGTGTTTTCCCATTCCAGCGCCACGCTCAGCACCGTGACGCGGCTGCGGAAGGCGGCGGGGATACGGACGAAATCCTTGCGCGTGGTCACCGGGATGGCCCGCAGCGCCGCCGCCTGGCCCAGCAGCTCCTCGAGGTCGCCCTCGTCGAAGGGATAATGGTCGGCATAAGCGACCCGCCCGGCCAGCACGGCGCCCGCCTCCTGCAGCGTGGCGAAAAATTTGCGGGGATTGGCGATGCCGCAAAAGGCGAAGACCGGCTGGCCCTGGAGCAGCTCCGCTTCCGGCCCTGGCTTCAGCCGGGCGCGCAGCACCGGCAGGTCCGGCGGCAGCAGGGACAGGGAATTGGCCTCGTCCTTGCCAATCAGAACGGCCGCGCGGCACCGGGCCGCTGCATTGGGAACCGGTTCGCGCAAGGGGCCGGCGGGGATGATGTGGCCATTGCCGAAACCGTAGGTGCCGTCGATCACCAGCAGCGAAAGGTCCTTCTCCAGCCCCGGATTCTGCAGCCCGTCATCCATCACGAGGGCCTGGGCGCCGGCTTCCACCGCCGCGCGGCCGCCGGCTTCCCGGTCGCCGGCGACCCAGGTGGGGCGGATCTCGGCCAGCAGCAGGGCCTCGTCGCCGACGGCCTTGCTGTTGTGCTGGGCCGGATCGACGCGCACCGGGCCTTTCAGCTTGCCGCCATAGCCGCGGGTGAGGAAATGCGCCGCGACGCCGCGATGGGACAGGCGCTGGCCGAGGTCCAGCGCCACGGTGGTTTTGCCCGCCCCGCCCGCGGTGGCATTGCCGCAGCAGATCACGGGCACAGGCGCGCGCCAGCCGGACCGCGCCACGCGGCGCGCCGTGGCGGCGGCATAGATCGAAGCAATGGGCGACAGCAGCAAGGGCGCCATTCCCCCGCTGCCCCCGCTCCAGAAGTCGGGGGCTCGCATTCGGCTCGAACCTGTCCTTCTCTCCAGGGCCCCGGCGGGTCCGGCCGGGGGCAATGTTACCGGAACGGAGGCTGGGGCAGCCAATCCAGGATCGCCGCGGCCAGCCGGGCCGGAAGTTGGCTGGCATCCGTGGCAATCTTTGCCGCGGCGTCGGCCATGGCCTTCGCGCGGCCGGAATCCGTTAGCACGATTGTAATCGCCTCTGCCAGCGTGGCGGCATCGGTGACGCGCAGGGCGCCGCCGCCATCGACCAGTGCCGCCGCCATGGCCTCCACATGGCCCGTATGCGGGCCAAGCAGGATGGGGCAGCGGAGGCGGGCCGGCTCCAGCGGGTTGTGCCCACCCTTCGGCACCAGCGTCGCACCAACCAGCGCCACGCCGGCCAGGCGGAAGAACAGCCCCAGCTCGCCCAGCGTGTCGGCCAGGTAGATGTCGTGCTCCGGCGCGGGCAATGCCCCCTGGCTGCGGCGGGCGAAGGGAAGGGGGGCGATCAGTTCCGCCACCTCCTCGCCGCGCTGGGGATGGCGCGGCACGATCACCGTGAGCAGGTCCGGCAGGCTGGCCCTCGCCAGGCGGTGCGCCGCCAGCGCCGCCGCCTCCTCACCGGGATGTGTGCTGGCCGCCAGGAAGACCGGACGCCTGCCGACCGCCCGGCGCAGTGCCGCCAGGGCGGCGGGATCGGCGGGCGGCGGCTCGGCGGCGGCCTTGAGGTGGCCCCAGCAGGCGGCATCCACCGCCCCCAGGGCCCGCAGGCGCGCGGCATCCTCCTCGCTTTGCGCCACCACCAGCCGGTAGCTGCCGAGCATCCGCCGCGCGAGGCCGGGCGCCCAGCGCCACGCCCTGGCCGAACGCGGGGACAGCCGGGCATTGACCAGGGCGGCCGGGATGTTCCGTTCCGCCAGCGCCGCCAGGATGTTGGGCCACAGCTCGCTTTCCACGAACACCGCCGCGTCCGGGCGCCAGCCATCCAGGAAGGTGGCGGCCCAGCGCGGCACATCGAGCGGCACGAAGCGGTGGATCACCCGTTCCCGCAGCGCCGGGGCCAGGCGCTGGGCCAGCAGGGCGGCGGAGGTGACGGTGCCCGTGGTGACCAGCAGGCGAAGCTCGGGGCGGGCATCCACCAGCGCCGCCATCAGGGGGATCAGCGACAGGGATTCGCCGACGCTCGCCCCATGCAGCCAGATCAGCGGCCCCTCCGGGCGCGCCGCGTCGAGGCCGCGGCGTTCCGCCAGCCTTTCGGGGATTTCCTTGCCCCGCCTTGCCCGCAGCTTCAGCCAGAAAGGCAGCACCGGCGCCAGCGCCTGCCCGGCCACCCGCCCGGCGGTGGCGGCAAGGCTCATGCGCGCACCGTCACAGCGCGCGGCTTTCCAGGCCGGCGGGGTTCCTGGCCCAGCTGTCCGCGGTGTCGCAAACGGCGTTCAACGCCGTTTCGATGGCTGCCATGGCGGCGGCGGTGTCGCCGCGCGGCACGCGGATCGCCTCCCCGCAGACCAGCACGCCGCGGGTGAAGGGCAGGGGCAGCATCATGCGGTCCCAGCTTGGCAGGATGCGGTGGCGGATGGTGGCCGCCGCGGTGGGCAGGATGACGGCGTTCGACAGGGCGGCGAGCTGCGCCACGCCCTCGGCCGCCTTGCGGCGTGGCCCGCGCGGGCCGTCGGGCGTGATGGCGACGGGGCTGCCCCCCCGCAGCACGCGCAGCATGGAGCGCATGCCAGAGGCGCCCCCGCGCGAGGTGGAGCCATACAGCATGGTCAGCCGGAACCGGGAAACGATCTCGCCAATGAAGCGGCCATCGCGGTGCTGCGACACCAGCACATGCGGCTGCCAGTGCTTGGCTTCCGGGAAAAGGCGGTGGGTGGCCGTCCACAGCATCGGCATCATCGGCAGGCGCTCATGCCAGAAGGTGATGATCACCGGCTCACCCCGCCCGGCATAGGCGGCCATGTGCTGGTGCCCGGCCATCGACCAGCGCGTGGTGCGGTAACAGAACGCCAGATAGGCGCCGAGGCTCCGGGCCAGCGCGGCCTGGGTGCGGGGGTGCCGGATCAGCTTGCGGAGCATGGGATGGGTGCGAACACGATGGCGCGCCCCTAGCACGGCTGAGCCCATGGCGAAAATCCCATTGCGGCATTCCGGCGGGATGTTCCGCCACGGACATTGTGCCGGTCAGGGCCGCCAGGGGCGGTGATAGGGATGGCCGGAGCGGATCGCCTGGGCGCGGTAAAGCTGCTCGGCCAGCATGCCCCGCACCAGGAAATGCGGCCAGGTCATGGGCCCGAGCGACAGGCGCTGATCGGCGCGTGCCTGCACCGCTGGGTCCAGCCCCTCGGCCCCGCCGATGATGAAGGCCAGCGGCTTGCCGCTCTCCTCCCAGCGGGTGAGCAGGGCCGCCAGCCCTTCGCTGTCCGGTGCATGGCCTCCGAGATCCAGGGCAATGGCCAGCGCGGCGGGCGGCAGCGCCTCCAGCAGCGCGGCGCCCTCACGGCGCCGCACCTCGGCGGCGGAGCCGCGCGCCTCCGGGATCTCCCGGACGGCCAGAGGCGGTCGCAGCCGCGCATTGTGTTGCGCGAACAGCGCCGCCTCCGGCCCCGGCTTCAGCCGGCCGACCGCCAGCAGCAGCGGGGCCCGGCTCAGCCGCCGCCGCCGGGGAGATCGTCCGCCTCGTCCCCGTCCTCGTCTTCCTCCCCGAAAACCTCGTCGTCGTCGCCGTCGAGGGCCGTCCATTCCTCCTCGGAAAGGCTGTCCTCGGACAGGTTGAGGTCATCCTCATCCTCGTCCATTCCGGCTTCCCCGGCATCGAGATCGCCGGCCACGGCGGCGGTCAGGATGCGCTCCTCGCCCGGGAGGTCCTCGCCCGGTGGCGGGCTGTCCGGCCCCCACATCTTCTCCAGCCGGTAATTGGCGCGCGCTTCCGGCTTGAAGAGGTGGATGATGACGTCATTGGCGTCCAGCAGCACCCATTCCGCCGAGCTTTCGATCCGGATGCGGCGGATGCCATGCTCGGCCAGCTTCTTCTCCAGATGCATGGCCATGGCCTGGATCTGCCGGTCGGCGAGGCCCGTGGCGATGATCATGCGGTCGGCGAAGGTGGCGCGGCTGGCGACGTCCAGCACCACCACATCCTCCGCCTTGTCATCCTCCAGGCTGGTGACGGCGGCCTGCACGATGGCGTCGACCGGCGGCAGTTGCGGCTTCGCCGCCCCCTTGGCCGTGCGCGTGCGGGGCGCCGCGGCAGGCTTGGCGGCCGTCGTGCGGGATGCCTTGGTGGCCTGGGTGGCGCGGGCGGGTTTCGCCGGGGCGGCCGTGCCGCGCGCCGCCTGGGCTGTGGCGGTGGCGGCCTTGCGGGGCGCCGCGCTCCGGGCGGGCTTGGCCGCCGTGCTGCCGCGCGCGCCCTTGGCGCTGGCGGCGGCGCGCGGCGCCTTGCTGGCCGTTGCTGCGCGCGGGCTCTTGCTGTCGGCGCGGGCCGGCTTGGCGGCGGCGCGGGCCGTCCGGGGACTTGCCGGCGCGGCGGTGGCCGGACGCGGGGACCGGGCCGCGCTGGAGGCGCTCATGCTGCGGGCCGGCCTGGCGGTGCTGGCAGTACGGGCTGGCGCCCTTGTTGCGGCGGTGGCGCGCGGGGTCTTCGTCGTGCCGGTGGCGCGCGGAGCCTTTGTCGTCCCGGTGGCGCGCGGAGCCTTTGTCGTGCCGGTGGCGCGCGGAGCCTTTGCCGTGCCGGTAGCACGCGTGGCCGTTGCCGCGCCGGTGGCTCGCGCGGCCGTTGTCACGCCGGCGGCGCGTGTTGTCTTTGGCGCGCCCGTGGCGCGTGCCGTCCTTGTTGTGCCGGTGGCGCGTGGGGCCTTTGTGGCGTCAGCGCCACGCGTGGGCTTTGCCGTGCCCGCGCCGCGCGCGGCCTTGGACGAGGCAGCCATGCGGGGTGCCTTGGCGGGGCTGGCCGCGGCGCGGGCCGCGGGCTTGGCGCCCGCCGGCTTCTTCGCAGCGGCGGAACGGCTGGCCTTGGCCGGGGCGGCGCTCCGGGAGGGATTGGTGGAACGCTGCGCCGGGGCTTTGCGGCGGGGTTCATCCGGGGTTTTGGGCGTGCGGGCTATGGCGGCCTCCTGTGTCAACGGATTGTCCTGGCGGCCTTGCGGCGCGCTCTTGCTTCTGGCGCTGTATGGCGCGGTTGCGGGCCTTCCGGCCAGCACCGAATCAACGCCCTGGCGGGCTTATGGCAACATGGTCGCCAGAATTGGTTCCCCGGCCACCGCCGGGGCGCCGTTCCGCGCCGCTGCCTGCCGCAGCGCGGTGGCGCTGGCGGGATGCTCGGGCGCCGGGATCAGCGCCCATCCGGACCCTGGTCGTTCCAGCAGCGCGGCCGGGCCGCGACGGGTGCGGCGCAGGCGGGAAGCGGCGGCACCTTGCAGTGCCTTGCGGGTCCAGCCCGGGCGCGGCAGCACGGCGATCGGCGTTCGCCGCGCCAGGTCCTGCCATTGCCGCCAGCGCGGCAACTGCCACAGATTGTCGGCGCCGATGATCCACACGAACCGGGTGCATGGAAACAGCCGCGACAGCCGTTCCAGCGTCCGGGCGCTGTAGCGCTCCCCGATGGCGGCCTCGATGCCGGTGGCGATCACCCGCACGCCATCGCCGATGGCGGTGGCCGAGGCCAGGCGTTCCGCGAAGGGCGCCATGCCGGCGCGCGGCTTCAGCGGGTTGCCGGGGGAAACCAGCAGCCAGACCTGATCCAGCCGCAGCGTTCGCAGTGCCCGCAGCGCGACATGCCGATGGCCCGGATGCGCCGGGTTGAAGGAACCGCCCAGCAGGCCGATCCGCCGCCGGCGGCGGTCCCCCCAGGGCCCCGGCGCGGCAAGGCCGGCCAGGGGAAGCCGTGCCGGGCTCAGGGCCGGACCTGACCCGTGCCGAGGACGCGGTAGCGATAGGTGCAAAGCTGCTCCAGCCCCACCGGCCCGCGCGCATGCAGCCGGCCGGTGGCGATGCCGATCTCGGCGCCGAAGCCGAACTCCCCGCCATCGCAGAACTGGGTGGAAGCGTTCCACAGCCCGACCGCGGAATCGATGCCGGCCAGGAAGGCCTCGGCCGCGGCGGCGTCGCTGGTGACGATGGCGTCGGTGTGCTCGCTGCCGAAGCGGCGGATATGCGCCAGGGCCGCCTCCATCCCGTCCACCACGGCGATGTTGAGAACGGCATCCAGCCATTCCGTGGCGAAGTCGCCCTCCGCCGCTTCCGCCAGTTCCGGCAGGATGGCGCGGGTGCGCGCATCGGCCCGGAAATCGCAGCCCAGCGCCCGCAGATCCCCGACCAGCAGCGGCAAAAGGGCGGGGGCGATGGCCGCGTCGATCAGCAGCGTCTCGGTGGCGCCGCAAACGCCGGTGCGGCGCATCTTGGCATTGGCCAGCACGGTGCGCGCCATGGCCGGGTCGGCGGCAGCGTGAACATAGGTGTGGTTCAGCCCCTCCGCATGGGCCAGCACCGGCACCCGTGCTTCCTCCATTACCCGTGTCACGAGGCCCTTGCCGCCGCGCGGGATGATCAGGTCGATCAGCCCGGCGGCGCGCAGCATGGCGCCGACAAAGGCGCGGTCCTGGGTGGGGGCCATCTGCACGGCGGCTTCCGGAAGCCCCGCCGCGCGCAGCCCGGCGGCGACGCAATCGCGGATCGCGGCGGCGGAACGGGCGCTTTCGCTGCCGCCGCGCAGCAGCACGGCGGAGCCCGCCTTCAGGCAAAGGGCGGCGGCATCGGCGGTGACGTTGGGCCGGCTCTCGAAGATCATGCCGATGACGCCGATCGGCTGCGCGACGCGCTGGATGCGCAGGCCGTTGGGGCGGTCCCATTCGGCCAGGGTGCGGCCCACCGGGTCGGGCAGGGCGGCGACCTGTTCCAGCCCCGCCGCCATGGCGTCGATGCGCTCCGGGGTCAGGGTCAGCCGGTCGCGGAAGGCGGCAGACAGGCCGGAGGCATGGGTCAGGTCCTCGGCATTCGCTTCCAGGATCGCGGCCTGGCGGGCGCGCAGCGCCGCCGCGGCGTGAAGCAGCGCCTGGTCCTTCGACGGTCGGTCGGCGCGCGCGAGCTGCGCCGCGGCCGCGCGGGCGGCGCGGGCGGCGGTTTCGAGCACTTCGGCGACGGTGTCAGAGATGGCGTTCACGGGTCCTGCGATCCTGTGGTGGGCGCCATGGCGGGGGGCGCATGGCGGGGCTGCCCATCGGTAGCGCGGGACGGCCTTCAGGGGAAGCGGGACGGAGGCAGGGAAGGCGGGAGCGGTAAGCGGGCCGGCTTGTCACGCTTGCACCCCGCACCCTAGTTTCAACCGGAACGCAACGGCGCCCCGGAGAACCGCTTGATGCCATCCCAGCCTGAAGCCCGGCGCCTCTCCGGCCCTATCGTCATCTTCTCCTTCGACAGGCCGCATTACCTGGGCCGGCTCTGCGCCTCCCTGAAGGCGCAGCGGCGGGTTGAGATCCGCGACGAGGATGTGTTCCTGCTGCAGGACGGCGCCGTGTCGCCGCATAGCGGCGTTCGCATGGCCGAGGCCGACGCCATCGCCGCCTGCGTCGAAACCTTCCGCGCGCACTTCCCCAAGGGCGTGGTGATGCACAGCCCGGACAATCTGGGCATCGCCTTCAACATCCGGCGTGGCGAGCAGCTGGTGTTCGACACGCTGGATCGCGAGGTGGGCTATTTCTTCGAGGACGACCTCGAGGCCGGCCCGCTTTACATGCACATGATGGAGGAACTGCGCGCGGCGCTGCGCGGCGTGCCGAAGCTGGGCTACTTCGCCGCCTATGGCGACCTGAAGCTGCAGGCGCAGGGGCCGGAGGTGAAGCTGGTGCCGCTGGCGCATAATTGGGGCTTCGGCCTGATGCGCGATGCCTGGCGGCAGATCGACGCCAAGCTGGCTCGGGGCTTCTACAAGGTGCTGCAGGGCCGCGACTACGGCGCCCGCAACCATTTCCGCCTGCATGAGCTGATGCGCGACAGCGGCGTCGCCACCTCCGCCACGTCGCAGGACGCGTTCAAGGCCATGGCCTGCGCCGAGCTGGGGCTGGCGCGGGTTCGCACCGATGTCTGCTTTGCCCGCTACATTGGCGAGCACGGCGTCCATTTCACGCCGAAGAACTTCGAGAAGCATGGCTTCCGCGACATGATGTGGGTGGAACGGGAGGACGTGTTCCTGGCCCCTGTCGATCCGGATGCGGTGGCCCGCATGCAGCAGGGGACGGCGGAGGGCATGCGGCGCTTCCGCCAGGATGGCTTCGAGCAGATGGCCGCGACCCATGCCGAGAAGCGCTTCGACGAGGACCGGCTGGTGACGCGCCAGGATGTCGAGGACCTGTACCGGCTGTTGCTGGACAAGCGGCCGCATGGCGAGGCGATGTTCAACGCCTTTGTCGGCAAGCGCCCGCTGAAGGATCTGCGCCGGCGGCTGGTGTTCACCGACGAGTTCCGCAGCCGCAACCCGCTGCCCGCGACCTGGCACCGCAACGGGTGACGATGCGCCGGCGAGTGTTGCGGGGCAGCATCGGCTTCGGCTAGCTTCCGCCGCACTCGCCCCGGACCCGGTGAAATCCCGGGTGGCTCCTCCGGCCGCCGATCCGCCGGATAACGCATCAAGGCACGGTGCCATGTGGCCGCCCCCCATGGGGCGGGGAAGCCATGCGCCGGCCGCGGACGACCTCATCCCATGGCAGCTCGCTTCCTTTCCCGTGACCGGGCCGAATGGTTCACCGGCTGGCGCGACCTGCGCCGCGACGTGCTGGCCGGCATGGTCGGCACCTTCGCCCTGATCCCCGAGGTGATCGCCTTTTCCTTCGTGGCGGGCGTCGCGCCGGAGGTCGGGCTGTTCGCCTCCTTCATCATCGGCGTGGTGATCGCCTTCACCGGCGGGCGGCCGGCGATGATCTCCGGCGCCGCCGGCTCGGTGGCGCTGGTGGCCGCCGCGCTGGTGGCCAGCCACGGGCTGCAATACCTGCTCGCCGCCACCGTGCTGGCGGGGGTGATCCAGATCGTCTTCGGGCTGCTGCGGCTCGACGTGCTGATGCGCTTCGTGTCGAAATCGGTGCGCACCGGCTTCGTCAATGCCCTGGCTATCCTGATCTTCTCGGCGCAGGTGCCGCAGATGGTGGGCGTCACCTGGCACACCTATGCGCTGATCGCCGCCGGGCTCGCCATCATCTACCTGGCGCCGCGCCTGACCACGGCGTTGCCATCGCCGCTGATCTGCATCCTGCTGCTGACCGGCCTGACCATGATGGTGCCGATGCCGGTGGCGACGGTCGCCGATCTCGGGCGGCTGCCGGATTCGCTGCCCTCCTTCCTGATCCCCGACGTGCCGTTCAGCCTTGAGACGCTGAGCATCATCGCGCCCTATGCCCTGGCCATGTCCATGGTGGGGCTGCTGGAATCGATGATGACGGCCAGCGTGGTGGACGACCTGACCGAGACCACCTCCTCCAAGTCGCGGGAATGCACCGGGCTGGGGCTGGCCAATCTGGGGGCGGGGCTGTTCGGCGGCATCGCCGGCTGCGGCATGATCGGCCAGACCGTGGGCAATGTGCGCTTCGGCGGCCGGGGGCGTGCCTCCACCTTCACCGCCGGCGCCTTCCTGCTGGTGCTGATGGTGGTGCTGCGGCCCTGGGTGGCGCAGGTGCCGGTGGCGGCGCTGGTCGCGATCATGATCATGGTTTCGGTGGAAACCTTCTCCTGGTCCTCCCTGCGCGACCTGCTGCGCCACCCGAAGGTGTCGAGCGTGGTGATGCTGGCCACCGTCGCGGTCACCGTGTTCACCCACAACCTGGCGGCGGGCGTGGCGGTGGGCGTCATGCTCAGCGGCGTGTTCTTCGCCTTCAAGGTCATGCGCCTGATGAATGTGCGGGCCGAATACGACGCGGCGACCGATACCCGCACCTACCGCGTCACCGGCCAGGTGTTCTTCGCCAGCGCCGAGATGCTGGCCGACAGCTTCGACCTGCGCGACACGGCGAAGCGGGTGCGGATCGACCTCACCGCCGCGCATCTGTGGGACGTGACGGCGGTGGGCGCCCTGGAAGGGGTGGTGACCCGCCTGCGGCGCCGCGGCGCCGAGGTCGAGGTGATCGGGATGAACGCCGCCAGCGCGGTGCTGGTGGACCGGCTGGGACCGCAGATCCAGGCCGGATGAGGCTTGCCTGCCGCCGCCATCCCTGCTGAAAGGCCGCGCTTTCGCGGCCTGGAGGCGGATGGCGGATGACGGCGATCATCGGACTGGATTTCGGCACCACCAACAGCGTCATCTCGCTGCTGGATGAGGAAGGGCGCAGCACCACCGCGCGCTTCGCCCTCGGCGGGGAGGAGCTGGAGGTGTTCCGCTCCGTGCTCTGCTTCTGGGCCGACACGGCGCGCGGCAACGCGCTGCGGCACGAGGCCGGCCCGGCGGCCATCGAGGCCTATCTGGAGGACCCGCTGGCCAGCCGCCTCATCATGTCGATGAAAAGCCACCTGGCCACGTCGAGCTTCACCGAAACCCGCATCTTCGGCCGCGCCTACAGCCTGGAAGGGCTGATCGCGCTGTTCCTGCGCGCGCTGCTCGGCGCGGCGGGGGAGCCGGCACCGGACGCGCTGCTGGTGGTGGGCCGCCCGGTCCGCTTCGTGGGCGAAACGGCGGATGACGCCCTGGCCGAGCGCCGCCTGCGCACCGCCTTCGCCGAAGCAGGGCGCCCGGCGCTGCATTTGGCGCTGGAGCCGCAAGCCGCCGGCACCCGCTTCGCCGCCACGCTGGATGGCCCCGCCATCGTGCTGGTGGGCGATTTCGGCGGCGGCACCAGCGACTTCTCCATCCTGCGCTTCGATCCGGCCGGGAACGGCGTCACGGCGCTGGGCCATGCCGGCGTCGGCATCGCCGGCGACGCGCTGGATTACCGCATCATCGACAAGGTGGTTTCCCCGGCCCTGGGCAAGGGCGACACCTACCGCGTCATGGGCACCGACCTGCCGGTGCCGCCCGCCTTCTTCTCCAACTTCGCGCATTGGCACCGGCTTTCCATGATGCGCGGCCCGAAGACGCTGCGGGAGATCGGGGAGGTGGCCCGCCTGTCCGCCGATCCCTCCAAGCTGCGCCACCTGATCACCCTGATCGAGGATGAGGCGGGCTATGGCCTCTACCGCGCGGTATCTGGCGCCAAGGCGGCGCTGTCCGGCGCCGACCACACGCGGCTGGTCTTCGAGCATGAAGGCTTCCATGTCGATGCCGAGGTGACGCGCGCCGATTTCGAACGCTGGATCGCGCCGGAACTCGGCCGCATGGCGCAGGCCATCGATGCCGCCCTGGCCGATGCCGGGCTGGAGGCGGGCGATGTGGACCGCGTCTTCCTGACCGGCGGCACGTCCCTGGTGCCGGCGGTGCGGCGGCTGTTCGATAAGCGTTTCGGCGCCGAACGGGTGGCCGGCGGCGGCGAGTTCGTTTCGGTGGCCGAGGGGCTGGCGCTGATCGGCCGCCAGTTCGTCCTACAATAGCACCAGGTCGTCGCGGTGGATGATCTCGTCGCGGCCGCGCCAGCCCAGGATGTCCTCGATCTCGGCAGATCGCCGGCCGGCGATCTGCCGCGCGGCATCGGAATCATAGGCGGACAGGCCGCGCGCCAGCTCCGCGCCCGCCATGTCGCGCACCGAGACCGGGTCGCCGCGCCCGAAGCTGCCACTGACCTCGCGCACCCCGGCGGGAAGGAGCGAGCTGCCTTCGCGCAGCGCCCGCGCCGCGCCGTCATCCACCCGCAGCACGCCGAGCGGCGCCAGGGAGCCGGCGATCCATTGCTTGCGGGAGGTCCGCCCCTCGGGCGCCGGCAGGAACCAGGTGCAGCGGGCGCCGTCGCGCAGCGCCGCCAGCGGGTTGTCACGCTTGCCCAGGGCGATGGCCATGGCGCAGCCGGCGCTCGTCGCGACCTGCGCCGCGATCAGCTTGGTGCGCATCCCGCCCGAGGAATAGCCCGGCGGCGGCTCGCCCCCCATGGCCATGATGTCGTCGGTCAGGCGTTCCACCACCGGCAGGTGCTCGGCCCGGGGATCGTTGCGGGGGTCGGCGGTATAGAGGCCGTCGATGTCCGACAGCAGCACCAGCGCGTCGGCATGGATCATCTCGGCCACGCGGGCGGCCAGGCGGTCATTGTCGCCGAAGCGGATCTCGGTGGTGGCGACGGTGTCATTCTCGTTGATCACCGGAATGCAGCCGAGGTCGAGAAGGGTGCCGAGGGTCGCGCGGGCATTGAGGTAGCGGCGG
The DNA here is from genome assembly GCF_008386565.1 of Teichococcus oryzae. GTDB lineage: Bacteria > Pseudomonadota > Alphaproteobacteria > Acetobacterales > Acetobacteraceae > Pseudoroseomonas > Pseudoroseomonas oryzae. The sequence goes on from NZ_VUKA01000001.1 coordinate 592,809, forward strand.
CGGTCCTCGCTGTCCTCCAGCGTCAGCAGCAATTGCGCGGCGTTGAGCCCGTGCCGCGACAGCGCCGCCTGCCAGGCGCCGGCCAGCCGGATCTGGCCCACCGCGGCGGCGGCCTGCTTTTCCTCCAGCCGCAGCTTGCGCCGCGTCAGCCCGAGGGCGCGCCGGGCCAGGGCAATGGCGCCCGAGGACACCAGCACCACCTCCGCCCCTTGCGCCCGCAGCGCCGCCACATCGGCGGCCACGGAGGCGATCCAGCCTTCGCGCGGCGCGGCGGTGTCGGCGTCCACCACCAGGGCGGAGCCGATCTTGACGACGATGCGGCGCGCGGCCGCGAGGCTGGGTTGCTTCAGGTCCATGGTGTGTGCTGCCGCGGCGGGGGAGGGCGGCCTTAGCACAGGCCCCAGGCGGCCGCGAGGGGCAGGCTCGGCCGGTCTGCGGGGCCGGGCCTTGTTGCGCCGGCGCTGTCCAGTCCATGCTGCCGCGTGGAGCCAGGCCGCAGAAAGGGACAACGAATGAAGCGATACATGATCGAACGGGAACTGCCGGGCGTCGGCTCCATGAAGCCGGAACAGCTGAAGGAAACAGCCATCACCTCGAACAAGGCGCTGGCGCAGCTCAACGGGCGCGCCCAGTGGATCGAATCGTTTGTCGCCGACAACAAGACCTTCTGCATCTATCTGGCCGAAGACGAGGCAGCGGTGCGGGAGCATGCCGAACTCAGCGGCTTTCCCGTCAGCAAGGTGACGGAGCTGCGCATCATCATCGATCCGACCACCGGCGGCTGAGCGCCGCCAGGCCGGCTCAGCCCTGCTCGGCGCGGGCCGCGTGGATGGTGTCGGCCAGCCGGCGCAGCACCTCCGGCACGCCTTCCTGCGTGGCGCCCGAGATCAGCGCGACGGGCTTGCCGGTGGCGCGCTCCAGCGCCCGGACGCGGCTCGTCCGCCCCTGCGGGGTCATGGCGTCCAGCTTGTTCAGCGCCAGGATCTCGGGCTTCTCGGCCAGGCCACCGCCATATTCCTCCAGCTCGGCCCGCACCGTCTCATAGGCGCGGACGGGGTCGGGCTGGCTGCCATCGATGAGGTGCAGCAGCACGGCGCAGCGCTCCACATGGCCAAGGAAGCGGGTCCCGAGGCCGGCGCCTTCCGCCGCCCCCTCGATCAGGCCGGGAATGTCGGCGAGGACGAACTCCTCGGTGGCGTTCAGCCGCACCACGCCAAGCTGCGGCGTCAGGGTCGTGAAGGGATAATCGGCGATCTTGGGCTTGGCCGCGCTGACCACGGACAGGAAGGTGGACTTCCCCGCATTGGGCAGGCCGACCAGCCCGGCATCGGCGATCAGCTTCAGCCGCAGCCAGAGCCAGCGCTCCTCGCCCGGATAGCCCTTGTCGGCGCGGCGGGGGGCGCGGTTGGTGCTGGTCTTGTAGTGGGCGTTGCCATGGCCGCCATCGCCGCCGCGGCAGATCACCGCGCGCTGGCCTTCCTGCACCATGTCGGCCAGCACGGTTTCCTTGTCCTCGGCCAGGATGACCGTGCCCACCGGCACCTTCAGGACCACATCGTCCGAGCCGGCACCCGTGCGGTCGGCGCCGGCGCCATTGCCGCCCTTGCGCGCCTTGAAGTGCTGCGCGTAGCGATAGTCGATGAGGGTGTTCAGGCCCGGCACAGCCTCGACGACGATGTCGCCGCCCTTGCCGCCATTGCCGCCATCGGGGCCGCCGAACTCGATGTATTTCTCGCGGCGGAAGGCGATCACGCCATCGCCGCCGTCACCGGCCTTCACCCAGATCTTGGCTTCGTCGAGGAACTTCATCGGGGGGAGGGGTCCAGTGGATGCGGGCGCCCGGGGCGCCAAATACGAAAACGGGGGCCGCGAGGCCCCCGTCCATGCTTCGTGTCGTGCCGAGGGCGGCGCGGTTACTCGGCGGCCTGCGCCAGCGGCTCCACGGAAACGTGGACGCGGCCTTCGGCACGGCGGGTGAACTTCACCTTGCCCTCGACCGCGGCGTGGATCGAGTGGGTGCGGCCGAGCAGCACATTGGTGCCCGGGATCATCTTCGTGCCGCGCTGGGTCACGATGATGTTGCCTGCCAGCACATGCTCGCCACCGAACTTCTTGACGCCGAGGCGCTTGCCCGCGGAGTCGCGACCGTTGCGGGAGGAACCGCCAGCCTTTTTGTGAGCCATGGGGAGTGTCTCCTACGGAAGCCGGATCAGGCCGCGTTGATGGCGGAGATGCGCAGCACCGTCTGGTGCTGGCGGTGGCCGTTCTTGCGGCGGCTGTTCTGCCGGCGGCGCTTCTTGAAGATGATGACCTTGGCGCCGCGGTTCTGCTCGACCACGGTGGCGGTCACGGTGGCGCCGGCGATGGTGGGCGCGCCAACGGTCAGGCCGGACTCGCCGCCAATGGCCAGCACGTCCTGGAAGGTGATGGTGGCGCCGGCTTCGGCCTCGAGGCGCTCAACGGTCAGCACGGCGTCCGGGGTGACGCGGTACTGCTTGCCGCCGGTGCGGATCACTGCGTAGGTCATGGTTCGCCCTGAATACTCTGCCGTCTGGCCTGATCTGAAACGATGGTCGGCCGAGAACGGCCATCGGCGGAACCGAAAGGCCCCGCCGGGAGGAGCCGCCTATAGCGCTCCGGAGCCCCGGGAGTCAACGTCGCCGGCCGAAGCGCCGCGGAGGATTTCCGCACTTTCCGGCGCCGCGTCCGTTGCATGGCCGCCCGTGGCACATTATACCCCGCCCCGCCCGACGGCCAGGGCTTCACCGCGGAGAGGTGACAGAGTGGTCGATTGTGACGGTCTCGAAAACCGTTGTCCTCGCAAGGGGACCGTGGGTTCGAATCCCACCCTCTCCGCCAAAATTCCCGTCTGACTCTAGCTTCATGACAGGCTTCGGCCTGGCCGGCTCTGTCAGTCCCGGTTCTGCGTTCATCACAGCCACGCCTGTGTCCCGAAGGCAGGCTGGAGATGCCAGCCGCAGGTCCGGCCGCCTTGATGGCAAAGCCGGATTATGTCATGATTCAAGACATTGGCGGGGCAGATGCCAGGACAACGGACATTGCGCCGGCTCAGCTATACGCTGCACGGAAATCAATGTGCGGAAGCCGTTGGCTGCCATGGCCGGACCCGCCGAAGGGGCGGTTGCCCCTTCGAATGACCCGAACATTGCGGCGCGCCGGCACCCTCACCACAATCTGCGCTGCCCTGGAGGCAGCAGGGGTGGAGTTCCTCCCTTAGACGGGGGGTAGGGTTGGAGAGTGGCCAGGGAAGGCCGATAAGCGAGAAGGCCGTGAAAACAGCTCGCCCTTATCTCGATCACTGAACAAGGATTCGCCCATGCGTAAGCCGAACTACAGCTTTGAACGGTCCCAGCGTGAGGGCGCCAAGCGGAAGAAGGCCGAGGCGAAGCTCCAGAAGAAGCAGGAGCAGAGCGCCGAGAAGAGCGAGGCTGGTGACGACCTTAAGGAAGCGCATCCCGAGGGTCAGGTCGGGGATGGCCCTGAGGTGGCAGAACGGTAGGCCATCCTAGCGAGGCTTCAGCGGCTTCGCGGCCCTGGACAGGGAGAATGACTTGCCGATCTTTGAAGCCCTCGACTGGATCAGTCAGAACCGCACGGGCGTCATCGTCATGGTGGCGGTGATGTTCGTGACGCTGTGGCTGCGGAGGCGGTGACGCTGCCGCAATCCGCCCTTGTTGCGCCGGCTGGCGTCAGGGCATAGCGGAAGCGCCCTGGCAAGCCGGGGCGCCCGCCCTTGCGTCGGGCGCCTTGGTGGCTGAACGCATTCAGGGCGGAAATGACTTTCGCATTTTCCGGCCCGAAAGCGCGCTGTGCCTGTCAGGATGCCCGTCAGGATGAAGGGGCGTCATCGCTCATCCTCCAGACCATCGCTCCGCAAGCAATGGCGGCGGACATCGACAGCGCGGCCCAGGCACCTGCGCCTTCCAGCATGGTGCCAAAGAGCGGTGCGCCGGCCGTCTGGCCGACGGCGATCGCAAGGAAAGGAATGCCCAGCCCGAGCTGGGGCTGGTCCTGAAGGAGCATAGTTCCCCGGATCAGGAGAACGCCGCTGGAAACGATATAGGCGGCGCCAAACAGGGCCATCGCCGCAAAGGCGAGGAGGGGAGCCGCCGTCGCCGCCATGAGCAGGCCGTAGCCAAGGGCCATTGCCAGAAGTGCCGCCCGGTGCACGGAACCGATCCCGAAACGCGCAACCAGGATGCCCGTCAATGCGCCGGCCAGCCCGCCAAGGCCGAGCGCGATCCAGGCCAGCGGAATGCGCGCTTCCGGAAAGCTGAACTCCCCGCGCAGCATGTCGGCGCCGAATGTCCAGATGGCGGTGCTCGATGCGCCCATGAGGAAGGCGGCCGCGCACAGGCCGGCAAGGCCTGGCCTCGCCAGCGTCCGGGGCGAAACGCAGCCAATCTCGCGCCCGGGCGAACCAGCCGGCATCGCGAACCATAGCCAGGCCGTCACGGCGACGCCGATCAGGGTGAACAGCGCGTAAAGCTCGCGCCATGCCGCCGCGAGGGCCAGTGCTGCCGCGCCGGAGAACACGATCCCTGCCGCCGTGCCGGCATTGATCATGCCGTTCGCCTTCGGGCGCGTATGCTCGCTGAATTCCCGGGCCACGGCGGATGCCAATGGCGGAGAGGTGAAGCCCGTGCTGAGGCCGGCGAGCGCGATGGCGGCCGCCAGCACCAGGGCGGAGGGGGCAAGGGCGACGAGGCCGACGCCTGCCGTCGCGGCAAAGCCGGCGAGCATGGCTGTGGCCCGCTCCCCCAGCTTCGCGCCCGCCAGGGAGGCGAAAGCGATGCCGATGCAATATGCCCCGAAGGCGCCGCCGCCGATCCAGCCCGCCGCCCCCGCGCCAAGCGAAAGATCCGCGCGGATCTGCGGCAGCAGAAGGCCATAGGCGAAGCGGGCCAAGCCATAGGACAAGGCCGTCAGCGCGAAGGCCGCGGCGACAAGGTTGCCGCCTTTCAAGGCCGGTGGCTCTTCGCGGCTTCGATCAGGGAATGGGCGGCCGCCCTGGCCTCATCGACAACCGAAAGATCCGCGACGCTGGCCGCCGCCGTGGCACCTTCGAAAAGAAGCCAGATCTGCGTCGCCAGGCCGGCATCCTTCCACCCCAGCGCCGCTTCCACCCGGCGCGCGATCATTTGCCGGAACTCGTCCTTCTGCCGTCGCACCAGCGCGACGATCTCCCCATTGGCTGCCGCGTATTCCGCCCGGGCGCGCAGGAGCATGCAGCCCCGGGCACCGTGCTCCGCGAGCCATTGCCGCAGCGTCTCGAACAAGGTGGCGACGGGATCGGCGCCCTTTCCCGCGGCCTCCAGATGGGCGCCGAAGAGGCGGTGCCGTTCCTCAAGAACGGCAAGCACCAGCCCGTCCTTGGAGCCGAAATGCTTGTACAGCGTACGGGTGGAGGCGCCGGACGGCGCCAGCACCTTGTCGACCCCGATGCCTCGAAAGCCATCCGCCTCGAAGGCGCTGGCGGCACAAGCAATGATGTCTGCCCGTTTGTCCATGGGCACAATGTAAAGCGTTCGTTTTACATCGCAAGGAGCCAATTCCGCCTCCAAGCGGCGATGCCCTTCCGCCGCGGAGAACCATCTCCTGCGGAACAGCCCCCGGCGGCCTATATGGAAGGAAACCGGTCAGCACCATTTGCGCCGCCTCCGGCCCCGGATAGCCGGACCTTGCCGCGCCGCCACAGGATCCATGATGAGCAAGAAGTCTGCCGCTGTTCGAAAGCCCGCCCGGGTCAACCTGCCGAAGCAGGCCCTGACGCGCCTCGCGGAGGTGATCGGCCGCGGCGCCACGCCGGACCGGGTGGCGCGGGAAGTGCAGGCTATCGTGGCGGCCTGGCGTTCCGACGCCGGGCTGGACCAGGGGGAGGTCAGCGACCACCTGACCGAATGCTGCGAAAGTCTGGCCGAAGGCGTCGAGGCGGCGCGCATGCAGATGGACGATGTCGACAGCAGCGACAAGGCGGCGACCGCCCAGGGTGCCCGCTCCCTCGCGGCGCTGGAAGCCGCCTATCGGGCAATGAGCGAGGCCAGCCGCCGCTAGGATGACCGGCCTGATGCCGCCGCTCAGCCGTCGCGGCGTGGACGGGCGGCCAGTTCGCAAAGGCGCTCGGTGACCTTGTAGGACTCCACGAAAGCTTCCACCGGCAGGAATTCGAAGCGCGAATGGAAGTTGTGGGCGCCGGTGAAGTAGTTGGGCGTCGGCACGCCCCGCGCCGAAAGGGCCGACCCGTCGGTGCCGCCGCGCATCGCGATCACCTTCGGGGCGATGTTCATGTCCTGCAACGCCTGGAAAATCAGGTCCACGCAGTGCCGGTCATTGCCCAGCGCGGCGTCGATGTTCTGGTAGCTGTCCTCGATGCGGTACTCGATTCGTGCCTTGGGATGGCGCGCCCGGATGACCTCGACGGCTTCCGCGACAAAGGCCTTCCGCTCCGCGAACCGTGTTCCGTCATGGTCGCGGATCGACATCTGCAATTGGGCGGTGCTCTGGTTGCCGGAGATGCCGTTGCACCACCAATAGCCCTCGCGCCCCTCGGTCCTTTCAGGCGTCTGCATCGGGTCGAACAACTGCACCAGCTCGGCGGCGACCAGGATGGGGTTCACCAACACACCCTTCGCCGACATGGGATGGGCTGTCACCCCCGTGATGTCCACGGTCACGGCGGCTGCATTGAAGGTTTCGTAAACGACCTCTCCCCGTTCGCAGCAATCGATCGTATAGGCGAAGGCGACAGGGAACCGCGCCAGATCCATCACCTTCGCCCCGCACAGGCCGATCTCCTCGTCGGGAACGAAAGCGACAATGATGTCGCCATGCGGCGTGCCGCCATTCTTCAGCCGTGCCATCAAGGTCATCACAACGGCGATGGCCGCCTTGTTGTCCGCGCCCAGCACGCTGGTGCCGTCACTTACCAGGATCTCCTGCCCGCGATAGGGCAGGATTTCCGGATGCTCGCCCACCCGCAGCCAGATGTCCTGGCTTTTGTTCAGCAGCAGGTCGCCACCGTCGAAGGCCAGGCGCTGTGGCCTGATCTCCGGCGACAGCCCGACATCCACCGTGTCCAGATGGGCGACAAAGCCGATGCAGGGGGCTTCCGGCAGCGTTCCCGGAAGCCTGGCGGTCAGGATGCTGTGCCGGTCGAGATGGATGTCCTCCAGGCCGATCGCTTCCAGCTCCGCTTTGAGCATCTCCGCCAGCCGCCGCTGCCCGGGCGTGCTCGGGATGGCGTCCACTTTCGCGTCGCTCTGGCTTTCCACTGCGAGGTAGCGGAAAAATCGCTCGATCAGCTGCTCGGCGAGGGGTTCGGCCATGGAAAGGCTCCTGATCGGTGTGGGCCCGTGGATCTGCGCGCATCATCGCATCGCGCATGCGGACGTCAAACCGCCAGGCGCCATGATCCGATCCGGCTGAAAGGGGCCTTCCCCCGAAACGGGCACGGCCGTGCCGTCGCTCCAGGGGAGGGTGTTCCGTGGCTCAGGCGCGCCGCACGTTCCAGAACAGCGCCGGTCCGCCCTTGAGCACGCCGGTGATGCTGCGGCGATAGGCCTGCTGCGGGCGCTGGAGGCCCAGCGGGATGAAGGGCGCCTCCTCCCACACATTGCGCTGCAATTCCTCGGCGATCCGCTTCTCGGCCTCGATGTCCTCGGCCTCGAACCATTCGTCGCGCAAGGCCTCGCGCTTCGGGCTTTCGGGCCAGCCGGACCAGGCATTGGCGCCGTTGCCGCGCAGCGGCTGGTGGCTGCCGGGCACGGAGGTGTCCATCCCTTCCCAGGTGGTGCAGAAGGCGCTGAAGCCGCCCTGTTCCACGGGGCCACGATTGGTGCGCCGCTGGATCTGCGTGCCCCAGTCCATCGCCAGCAGGTCCACATTGAAGCCGACGCGGCGCATCAGGTCCGCGGCGACCTCCGTCATGGCATTGAGGTTCGGCAGGTCGGTGGCCGAGAGAAGCACCACGCGCTCGTTGTTGTAGCCGGAGTCGCGCAGCAATCGCTTCGCCTTCTCCAGGTCGCGCGGACCGGTCAGGATCTCCAGCCCCGCGTCATTGGCGAGTGGCGTGCCCGGGGTGAAGGCGCCGGCCGGAATCCCATACAACTCGGGGTCGGTGCCCATCGCGGCCTGCATGAAGGCTTCCTGGTCCACCGCCGGGAACAGGGCGCGCCGCACCGCCGGATTGTTGAAGGGCGGATGCAGGTGGTTGAAGCGCAGCACGCCGAAGGCGCCGAAGGTGTTGATCGTCTCCACCGCGATCTGCCGGTTGCGCCGCAGGATCGGCAGCAGGTCCGGCAGGGGCGTTTCCCACCAATCCACCTCGTTGTTCTGCAGCGCGGCGGCGGCCGTGGCGGCATCGGGCATGACGCGCCACTCGACGCGGTCGAAATGCACCTGCTTGCCACCGGCCAGCAGGTCCGGCGCTTCCTGGCGCGGCTGGTAGCCGGCGTTGCGCTCGAAAACAGCCAGGCTGCCTGCCACCCATTGGTCGGTCAGGAAGCGGTAGGGGCCGCTGCCGGTGAAGTCGGTGACCTGGGTGAAGGGATCGGTCTGCGCGACGCGCTCCGGCATGATCACGCAGATATTCGCGCCCACCTTGCCCAGCGCCCAGGTCAGCCCGTTCCAGGGCCGCTTGATGCGGATGGTGAAGCGGTCATCCGAAACGGCCGTCATCTCATCCAGCAGCACGTCGAGGCGCTGGCCGAGGACGTCGCGCTTCGACCAGCGGCGGATCGAGGCGACGCAGTCCCGGGTGCGGACGGGCTCGCCATCGTGGAAGCGCAGGCCGGGGCGCAGGGTGACCGTGTGGGTCAGCCCGTCCTCGGACACCTCATGCCCCGCCGCCATCTGCGGCCTGACCTTGAAATCGGCGCCGATGCCGAAGAGCGTGTCATAGACCATCAGCCCGGCATTGCGGGACAGGACGGATGTGCCCCAGATCGGGTCCATGCTGGCGAGATTGCCTTGCGGCACGAAGCGCAGCGTGCGCGCCGCGCTGCCCTGCGCCAGGGCCGGCGCGGACAGCTGGCCCGTCCCAATAGCCGCGGCCGCGCCGGCGGCCGTTTTCAAGAAGGTTCTGCGATACGCCACCCTGGCTTCCTTTTTCCTGTTTCCCCGGTGATGGGGCTGCGCTGCCAGACTGCCTCCGGCATGGCCGTGGAACAAGCGAGCCACCCGGCCGGCCCGCACGTTGCAAAGACCGGGAACACCTTCCTCAGGATTGCCTGCCTTCATGGCCATCGCAGAACTGTTCTGGCCGGATGACCGGGCCGGAACAGCGAAGCGGTTCACCGCTTCCTGCGGGTCACTCAAGTTTCGGTATGCGCTCTTCGCACCGCCTCCAGGTCCAGCTCGCCCCGCGCGCCCCAACCCGTCACATCCACCGGCACTTCGGGCCTGAAGCGTTCATACAGCCGGAAGCCGATGCGATTCAGTTCCCGGGGTTCGTAGCGATCCGCCAGTTCCTCCATGGCCGCCCTCACGGCCGGCAGGCTCTGGCCGAAGGCCCGGGCGACATAGGCATGGACCGGCGCCGGGGGTGCGGGCTTGCCGTCTCCCGCATCCGCCAGCACCTGGCCATCCGCGTCATGCGCCAGCGGCACCTCCTTGCCCAGCAGGCGGGTGGTTTCCCGCGATGCGAGGCGGGCCGCATCAGCCTCATGCCTGGTGCCATCGCTCAGGCCCAGGCGGCGTGCCTTGGCGCGCGCCGCCGTGCCCGCCACATGGCTGGCAAGGCTGAGCGCCGTTTCAGGGGGATGGCCCAGGCGTTCGGCGACCACGATGGCCCAGAGCGTCAGGACCGGCGCCCGGTTCACCCGGATGCGCCGAGGCATGGAATCAGGGGCCATGGACCTGCCTTCTCAGTGCTTCGATCGGGCGCCTGCTGAGGCGCGCCAGTCTTTCATTGTTGCTGGTGAACGCCGGAAGCGGGGTCGCGGATGAAAGCAAGTCTCTCAACTTGTCGCCGCCGGCGACCGCGGTGATGTTGCCGCCGCGGCCGGAAGGAAGCATGGAAGGCCAGTCGGAAAATCGCCCTTTCAGGTTTAAGATCAGAAAAAGTATTTCAACCGAAAGGTGATTGATAGAGCCCTTCCTTTGGCCCTGGCGCTTCTGTCGTGGAACAAGAATGGAGGCGCTGGGCACGCCTTTCACATTCATGGCAGGACCAGGAAGCTTCCGCGAGGAAGCGGCGTTCATTCACGGACAGCAAGGAGAAGCCTTGCCATGATGGCGCAATTCTACCGTGAGCAAAGAAGCCGGTTGCCACTGTTCCGGCCTCGTCTTCGCGGAACCATGCTGGGTTTCATTGTACTGCTGCTTTGGTGCATGACGGTGGCCCTGGGCGTGTTCGTTGTGGGCCTGGTCTGGTTCTCCGGGCCTTATCTGGCCGGCGGCTGAGAACTGCCGCGCCCTCCGGGCGTGGCAGCCTCAAGGCCGTTCCATCGGATCGGGATCAGGCCGGGCCACGCCCCGCTGCAGAAGCGGAAGACCACGGTCAGCTGCCGCCGAAGCCCTTTCCGGCGACGCGATATTCCGGCCGCGGCGGGCTGAAGATATCGAGCACGCGTGCGCCTTCGGGTCCGGCTCGCATGGTGTGCGGAACCCCGCCCGGCGTTCGCCAGAAATCGCCCTTCCGGACCGGGATCTCCTCGCCGCCCTGGATGCGCACGGCGGTCCCTTCCAGCAGCACGCCCCATTGCTCTTCCGGATGCTGGTGCAACTCCCCCGCCGCATCGGGCGCAATGGTGACAATGGAAAGCATGGCCTGTTCGCCGGCGAAGATGCGCGTCGTCACCCCGGCCGCGAGTTCGCGGAAAATCCCCCCCGTCTCGTTGTCGAGGTTATGGAATTCTTTTGATTGGCTCATGATGGTTCCTTCTTTGAACAACGGGATGCTGGGCCGGTGCCCCGCCCAAAGGGCGCCGGCATCGCGCGGGTGGTCCGCGACGCATGAGAAAGGCCGGATATTCAGCGGGCCGCGCCTGTGCCGCCAGCCATGTTCGGCCTCAGGACCGTGCCATCATCAATCCGGCCGCACATTGTGGGCGCGTGCCACGCCGCCCCAGATGCGGATCTGGCTTTGCACAAAGCTGGCCAGCGCCGGCGCGTCTCCGAGCACCAGCTCCGCCTGGTTCAGTTCCTGGAATTGCTGGGCGATGCGCGGTTCGCGATAAGCTTCGATCAGGGCGGCCTGGAAGCGCGCAACAATGGGGGCCGGAATGCCTGCCGGCCCGAACACGCCCCACCAGGCTTCGGCGGTCAATTCGGGAAAGCCGGATTCCATGGCTGTCGGCACCGTCGTCAGGGCCGGCAGGCGGCTGCTGCCGAGTTGCATCAGGGGGCGCAGCGTGCCGGCCGAGACATGGGGGGCGAGCAGGGCGGCGCTGCCGATCATCAGATCGACATGCCCCGCGACGGCATCGTTCACGGCAAGTCCGCCGCTGCGATAGGGCAGGTGGGTCAACTCGACCCCCATGCGCTGGGCCATCATCAGCATGACCAGGTGGCCGATCGTGCCATTGCCGGTCGAACCGAAGGACACGCCGCCGCGCCGCGCGGCATTGAAGATATCGGTCATGCTGCGATAGGGCTTGGCCGGCTGGCAGGCCGTGACATAGGGCGCGCGGCCGATCTGGGTGACGGGAACCAGGTCCTTCTCCAGATCGAAGGAAAGGTTCGGAACCAGGATCGGCATGAGGGCGTGCGAATCGAAGGTCAGCAGCCAGGTATGCCCGTCCGGCCGTGCCTTGGCGGCGGCATCGGTGCCGATGCTGCCTGCGGCGCCGCTGCGGTTCTCGATGATGATGGGCACGCCGAGGCGCTGCTGCAGGCCGGGTGCCGCCAGGCGCGCCACGGCGTCGGTGGAGCCACCCGGCCCGAAGGGCACAACGATCCGGATGGGCTCGCTGGGCCAGCTGCCGGTGGCGGCGGTGCCTGTGCGCGCCGCGCCGAGGGGCAGGGCCCCCATGGCGGCCATGACGGAACGCCTCGTCCAAGAGGTCATCGACCTGTCCTCCCTCCTTGCGCCTTGAGCGGCGCTTCGGACCAACGCTGACGCCAGTCGGGGCCGGTGTCCATCCGGTTTGGTCGGAAGAAGGTCGCGCTCCTGGCCGAAGCCACCAGACATTGCGAGCACCCAGGGAACCACTGGCGCGAAGAACCGTTGTAGCCGGATGTTCAGCGCCGTGAGACCCGTCCGGAGCCTGCTGATCGCCATCTTCATCCTGATGGCCGGCGGGGGCTTCATTTCTACCCTTGTCAGTGTCCGGCTGGAAACCGCGGGCGCCAGCGCCCTGCTGATCGGCCTGGTCGGCTCCACCTATTTCGTGGGCCTGACCCTTGGCTCCCTGCAGGCGGCCACGGTGATCCGGCGGGTGGGCCATATCCGCGCCTTTGCATCCTTCGTGTCGCTGCTGTCGGCGAGCACGCTCGCCTATGGCCTGTACCAGGCGTCGGGCTTCTGGGCGGCGCTGCGGTTGATCGACGGCTTCTGCATCGCGGGCGTTTATGTTTGCCTGGAAAGCTGGCTGAATGACCGCGCCGATCCGGCGGCAAGGGGCTCGGTGCTCGGGGCCTACATGATCGCGCTCTATGCGGGACAAGGCCTCGGGCAGTACCTGCTGACGATCAGCGGGGCCAACCCGACCTGGCCCTTCGTGATGGCCTCGATCCTGCTGTCCCTGGCGGTGCTGCCGGTGACGCTGACCCGCGCCAGCAGCCCGGTGCTGGGAGATTACCAGGCATTATCCATGCGGCGCCTTTATGTGGCCTCCCCGCTTGGCATGGTCGGTGCCGTGCTGGCCGGGGTGGCGCTGGGCGCCTTCTACGGGCTTGGCGCGGTGCATGCGCAGCGCATCGGCCTCGATCTTCCTGCAACGGCGGCATTCATGAGCGCGGTCATCCTGGGCGGGGTGACGCTGCAATGGCCGCTTGGCTGGCTGTCCGACCGCTTCGACCGGCGGATGGTGATCCTGGCCGTTTTCGCGGCGGTTACCGGGGTGGCGATCGGCATCACGCTGCTGGGCAGCCCTGGAACGGCGCTGCTTCTGCTGGGCGGGATCTTCGGCGGGCTGAGCTTCGCCCTGTATCCGCTCTGCGTCGCGCACACCAATGACCGGCTGACATCGGCGGAGCGGGTGGGAGCGAGCGCGGGGCTGGTGCTGGTTTATTCCGCCGGGGCGGCAGCCGGGCCGCTGGCGGGAGCGGCGAGCATGTCGGCGCTCGGGCCGGCGGGGCTGTTTCTGTTCATCGCGGCCTGCGCGGCGGCGGCGACCGGCTTCGGGCTGTGGCGCCTCGCGGCGCGCCCGTCGCCTCCTGGCGAGTTGCAGCAATCCTACCAGGCATTGCCGCACACCACGCCGATGTCGGCCGGCCTGGATCCCCTGACGGAGGATCGTTCATGAGCGCGCGAGCCGCGGCCGCATCAATGACAACCGAAAGGAAAGCGGATGAGATCTGAGGTGACGCCAGCAGGTGCGGGACAGCCCGATCAAGGCACGCTGAGGCGCGCAATCGCCGCCTCGGCCGTTGGCAACGCGACGGAATGGTTCGATTACGGCATCTATGCCTATGGCGTGACCTATATCTCCGCGGCGCTGTTTCCGGGGGAAGCGGCTGAGGCGACGCTTTTCGCCCTGGCCACCTTCGCCATCTCCTTCCTGGTGCGGCCGCTGGGCGGGTTCTTCTGGGGCCCGCTGGGCGACCGGCTTGGGCGGAAATCGGTGCTGGCCGCCACCATCCTGTTGATGGCGGGGGCCACCTTCTGCGTCGGCCTGATCCCTTCCTATGATTCCATCGGCCTGTGGGCGACCGCCCTGCTGATCGTGCTGCGCATGATCCAGGGCTTCTCCACCGGCGGCGAATATGGCGGCGCGGCCACCTTCATGGCCGAATACGCGCCGGACAAGCGCCGTGGCTTCTATGGCAGCTTCCTGGAGGTGGGGACGCTGGCGGGCTTTTCCTTCGGCGCGCTGCTGATGCTGGGCTTCTCGTTGGTTCTGGGGGATGAGGCGATGCGGAGCTGGGGCTGGCGGCTGCCTTTCCTGGTCGCCGGACCCATGGGGCTGATCGGCATGTATCTGCGCTCGAAGATGGAGGACACGCCGGTCTTCCGGGAGATCGAGGCCCAGGGCAGCCAGGAAGGAGCCGAGCGGGGCCTCGGGCATCTGCTGCGCCATTACCGGAAGCCGCTGCTGGTGATGGGCGGGCTGGTGATCGCGCTGAACGTGGTGAACTACACGCTGCTCAGCTACATGCCGACCTATCTGGAGCGGCGCCTGGGGCTGTCCACGCAGCAGGCGCTTTACGTGCCCATCATCGGCATGCTGTTCATGATGGTCCTGCTGCCCTTTGCCGGCGCGATATCCGACCGGATCGGGCGCAAGCCCCTCTGGTGGTTCTCCCTGGTCGGGCTGTTCGTTCTGGTGATCCCGCTCTACCACCTGATGGAGGCCAGCCTGCTCGGGGCGATCCTCGGCTTCGCGGCCCTGGGCCTTTTCTATGCGCCGCAGCTTGCCACCATCTCGGCCACCTTTCCGGCGATGTTCCCCACCTCGGTTCGCTTCGCGGGCTTCGCCATCGCCTACAATGTCTCGACCTCGTTGTTCGGCGGCACGGCGCCGATGGCGAGTTCCTGGCTGATCGAACGGACGGGCGATCCGCTCATGCCGGCCTATCTGATGATGGCGGCCTGCGCGGTCGGAATGCTGGCGCTGGCCTTCACCATCGAAACGGCCGGCCAGTCGCTGCGGGGCAACCACATCCCGGGCTCGCGGCAAGCGCGGCGTGAGCTGGCGGAACAGGCCTAGAGGTTGGCCGGAGGGACGCGGGAAGCCGCTTCCCTCCACCCCGATATCGTGGCCGGAGCAACAGGCGCCGCATCCCTGTTCCCGGGATGGACGGCCGAACTGTACCAGGGATTTTCCGGCAAACTGTCCCTGTAGCTCATCCGGCCGGTGGAACAGTGTGGGAGGTACAAGCAAGCAAGAAACAGGAAGCGTTCCATGCATCGTCGCCATCTCCTCCTGGCCGCACTCGGGGTGCCGGGAGCCTTTCTGCCGGCCTTGGCTCACGCACAGGGGCAGGGAGCCCAGCAGGGCGCCTGGCCGAACCGCGCAGTCACCCTGGTCGAGGGTTATCCCCCAGGCGGCGTGACCGACCTTGCTTCCCGGGCCGTGGCCGATCCGCTTTCGCGCCATCTCGGCGTTCCGGTGGTTGTGGAAAACCGCCCGGGCGCCGCCACTTCCGTCGCCGCCACCTATGCCGCCCGTGCCCGGCCGGATGGCTACACGCTGGTGATGGGCACCACGACCCTCGCCATCAACCAGACCCTGCAGCCCACCCTGACCCCCAAGGACCCGGCGAAGGAGCTGGACCCGATCGGCATGGTGTTCCGCACGCCTTTCATCCTGCATGTGCACCCGTCCCTGCCGGTCAAGAACACGGCGGAGCTGATCGCCTATTGCAAGGCGAATCCCGGAAAGGTGCTGTTCGGCTCGCCCGGCACCGGGTCGGTCAGCCATCTGTGCCTGGAGATGTTCCGGGCCCGCGCCGGCATCGACATCGTCCATGTCCCCTACCGGGGCGGCACGCCGGCGGCGCTCGACCTGCGCCAGGGGCGCATTCATGTCGTCTTCCACGCCATCCAGGAAGCCAACACCACCCTGGCCGATGGCGGGACGCGCGGCCTGGCCGTCACCGCCGCCGCGCCCATCCCCAACTACCCGCAACTGCCGCCCATCTCCCAGACGCTGCCCGGCTTCGAGGTATATTTCTGGCAGGGCCTCTTCGCCCCCGCCGGCACGCCCGCGCCCATCCTGGCGCGCGCCGCCGCCGCGCTCCGCGCCGCCACGGATGACCCCGATCTGCGCGGCCGGATGAGCGAGCAGGGCGTGGAACTCGTCTCGGGCGACGCCGAGATGCTGCGCGGCATCCTGCTCAGCGACACGCGCCGCTGGGGCGACGTGATCCGCGAAGGCGGCATCAAGATCGAATAGCCCGCCCGCGCGCCGGACGCGGCCATGCCGGACAACAAACAGCCCGGGCCGCGCGCGGTCCGGGAATGCCTCACCATACCCATTCCGCAGCCGCATCGGACCTGACGATGACGATCAGCAACCTGTCTTCCCGCATTCCAGGCTTCCACCGCATGAGCATGGCGGAACGCCTGGAGGCCGTTGCCGCCTTCGCCGGGCTGGATGATGCCGCCACGGGGCAGCTCGCCATTCCCGGCAACATCGATCCGCATCTGGCGGACCATATGATCGAGAACGTCGTGGCCACGCTGTCCATTCCCATCGGCGTCGCCACCAACATGCGCGTGGATGGCCGGGACGTGCTGGTGCCGATGGCGACCGAGGAATCCTCCGTGGTCGCCGCGGTCTGCAACTCGGCGCGCCAGTGCCACGAGGCGGGCGGCTTCACCACCTCCCTTTCCGGCAACCTGATGATCGCGCAGGTGCAGCTCACCGGCGTCAGCGACCCGGAGAATGCCCGGCTGCGCATCCTGGAGCGGCAGGAGGAGATCGCCGCCACCTGCGATGGCTGCGATCCGATGCTGGTGCGGCTGGGCGGCGGCTTCCGCGACCTGGAGGTGCGGATTGTCGCCTCCCGCGGCGGCCTCATGGTGGTGACGCATCTCATCATCGACACGCGCGACGCGATGGGCGCCAACACCGTCAACACCATGGCCGAAACGCTGGCGCCGGCCATCGAGCGCTGGACGGGCGGGCGTGTCTTCCTGCGCATCCTTTCCAACCTGGCCGACCGCCGCCTTGCCCGCGCCCGCGCCACCTGGCCCGTGGAGGCGATTGGCGGCGCGGCGGTGCGCGACGGCATGATCAGCGCCTACCATTTCGCGGAAGCCGATCCCTACCGCGCCGCCACCCACAACAAGGGCATCATGAACGGCGTTTCCGCCGTGGTGCTGGCCACCGGCAACGACACCCGCGCCGTGGAGGCCGGCGCCCATGCCTATGCCGCGCGCGGCGGCCGCTATTCCAGCCTCAGCCATTGGGAGGTGACGGCGGCGGGCGACCTGGCCGGCTCCATCGAATTGCCCATGCCGGTCGGCCTTGTCGGAGGCGCGACCAAGATCCATCCCACCGCGCAGGCCTGCCTGAAGATCCTCGGCGTTTCCTCCGCGGCGGAGCTGGCGCGGATCATCGCCGCCGTGGGCCTGGCGCAGAATTTCGGGGCCATGAAGGCGCTGGCCACCACGGGCATCCAGAAGGGCCACATGGCGCTGCACGCCAACAACGTCGCCATCGCCGCCGGCGCGGTGGGGGAGGAGGTGGCGCGGCTGGCCGCCATCCTGATCGGGAAGCGGCAGGTGCGGCAGGATGTCGCCGCGGCGGAGCTGCAAAGAATGCGCGATGCCTGAGGGCCGGCGGTGATGCTGCCCGCCCAGGTGCGCATCGTCGAGATGGGCCCGCGCGACGGATTGCAGAACGAGGCCGTGGCGGTGCCCGTGGCGGTGAAGCTGGACCTGATCGACGCGCTGGCGGAGGCTGGCCTCCGCAGCATCGAGGTCGGGAGCTTCGTGTCGCCACGCTGGGTGCCGCAGATGGCTGGCACGGCGGAGGTGCTGGCGGGGCTGCGGCGCCGCCCGGGCGTGGCTTATTCCGTGCTGGTGCCGAACCTGACGGGGCTGGAGGCCGCGATGGCGGCCGGTGCGCGCGAGGTGGCGGTGTTCGGCGCGGCCTCGGAAAGCTTTTCGCGCGCCAACATCAACTGCTCGGTCGCCGAAAGCCTGGAGCGCTTCGCCCCCGTGGTGGCGCGGGCCCTGGCGGCGGGGCTGCGGGTGAGGGGCTATGTGTCCTGCGTGCTCGGCTGCCCCTATGAGGGGGAGGTGGCGCCGGAGGCGGTGCGCCGCGTCGCGGTGGCCCTGGCCGGCATGGGCTGCCACGAGGTGTCGCTGGGCGACACCATCGGTACCGGCACGCCGCTGAAGGCGCGCCGCATGGTGGAGGCGGTGGCGCGGGACGTGCCGGTGGAGCGGCTGGCGCTGCATTTCCACGACACCTATGGCCAGGCGCTCGCCAACATCCTGGCCTGCCTGGAACTGGGGGTCGCGGTGGTGGACAGCGCCGTGGCCGGGCTGGGCGGCTGCCCTTACGCCAAAGGCGCCGCGGGCAATGTCGCGACGGAGGATGTGGTCTACATGCTCGACGGCATGGGCGTCGCCACGGGTGTCGACCTCCGGCTGCTGGCCGATGCGGGGAACCTCATCACGCGTGAGCTCGGCCGCGGCCCGGCTTCCAGGGTCGCGCGGGCCCTGCTGGCCGGCGGCCAACTGCCCGGAAAGGCGTGACCGTCAGAGATGCGGCCGGGACAGGGTCCGCTGCAGGAAGCTAAGGAAATGCGGCTCGCTGGCATGGGCGATGTTGATGCGCAGGGCTGCTGGCCGCGTGCTCCGCTCCGGGCTGAACACCGAGCCCGGAGCAAGAAAGATGCTTTGCGTGGCGGCCAGGCGGCACAAGGCCGTTTCCTCGATGCCGTTCGGAAGATCCGCCCAGAGATAGAAGCCGCCGCCGGGCGGGGAACAGACCGGCAGGCCCACGCCGGCTAGGTTCCGCAGGGCATCCGCTGTCGCCACCGCGATCCGCTTCCGCAGGCGCCGCAGATGGCGCAGATAATGCCCTTCCTCGATAAGGCGCGCCACGAGGCGTTCGGCGTATTGCGAGGTGGACACCACGGTCAGCAGCTTCAGGTCGTTGAGTTCCCGTGCCACCGGCGCCGCGCCGGCCACGAAGCCGACGCGCAGCGATGCCGACAATGTCTTGGAAAAGGTGCCGACATAAAGCACGCGCCGCAATCCATCGAGCGAAGCGAGGCGGGGGCTGGCGGCCGGCAGCAGGTCCGCGAAGGCGTCGTCCTCCACCAGCAGGAGGTCGTGCTGTTCCGCCAGTTGCAGCACGCCCCGCGCGATGGGAAGCGAGAGGGTGCCGCCGGTCGGGTTGTGCGCCAGCGACTGGGTGAAGAACGCCCGGGCGGGCCCCTGGGCGAGTTTCGCCTGCAGGTCCTGCAGATCGGGGCCGTCCCGGTTGCGGCGGATGCCGACCACCTCCGCCTTCGCCAGCCGCAGCTTGGCGAACAGCGGATAATAACCCGGATCGTCCACCAGCACCCGCTCCCCCGGCGCGATCATCTGCCGGATGATGAGGTCGAGTGCGTGATTCGCACCCTGAGTCAGGAGAACCTGGTCCGGGCCGCATTCGATGAAGCGCTCCGCCAGCGACACCGCGACCTGTTCGCGGAGCAGGGGGTAGCCCCAGGAGCTGCCATAGGCATGCGCCTCGCCCCGATGCTGCTTCCGGCTGGCCTGCGCCAGATGGCGCGCGAGCTCGGATTCCTCCATCCAGGACGGTGGCGGGCGGCCTTCCCCGGGGCGGACGAGGTAATGCTGCTCGGTCTGCTCGCGCAGCAGGGAAACGAGGTTCAGCGCTTCCGCCACCTCCCTCCGCCGGGGCGGGGAACGGGCCAGGAGATGGGTGACGAAATATCCGGCGCCGGGGCGGGCCTCCAGATGGCCGGATGCGACAAGGCGGTCATAGGCCTCCGCCACCGTGTTCTTGGAAATGCCGTGATCCCGCGCGGCGCTGCGGATGGAGGCGATGCGCGTTCCAGGCTTCAGCAGGCCGCTTTCCATCGCGGCGGCGATCTGGGCCACGATCCGGTCCGATTTTGAAGCGGCTCTCATGCCGCGATCACTGCATGGAATGCGCGAAAGCCCAAGAGCCGGAAGCCGCGCCCATCCTCGTTCCTGCCTGGCCACCCTTCCGTTGCGGGCCGGGTGGCCAGGCGGCCGTTATTCCGCCGGAGCGGCCTGGGCCGGCCACAATTCGGGCTGAAGCTCCTCCCGCCGGTCGGGGAAGAACAGGGCGCAGGCCAATGTCACGCCGGAGAAGCCGGCCAGCACCACCAGCGTCATGTCCAGCCGCCCCGTCGCCTCATGCAGCAGGCCGATCAGGGGCGACGCCGCCGCGGCACCGAGGAAGCCCACGAAGAAGCGGATGGAATACAGCTTCACCCGCAGGGGCGGCGCGATGTAGCGGGCGGTCATCGTCTCGTTCACCGTCACCTGCCCGAAGATGGAGGCGGCCAGCATCGCCGCCAGCGGCAGCACAACCCAGCCCTCGACAAAGGAAAGCGCCAGCATCGCCGGCACCTGCACCAGTGCCATGGGCAGGAAGACGCGCTTCAGCGTCATCCGGTCGATCATGCGGCCCACGGTGAACTGCGTCAGCCCGCCGCAGATGGTCACGATGAAGGCCAGCGCGCCGATCACTGGCAGCAGGTCGGGGCTGCTGGCCAGCCGCTCCTCCATCAGCTTGGGCAGCAGCAGGGTGAAGGCGTTGAACACCAGCCCCGACACGGCGGCGATGGCCAGCAGCACCGCCACCGCGCGCCGCACCACGGCGGGCGGGATAACCGGGAAGGGCTTCTGCGCCCCCCGCGCCGTCGCCATGTCGATGGCCGGTTCCCGCCAGTAAAGCAGGCCGATGGCGCAGCACAGCACGCCTGGCACCAGGAAGGCCCAGCGCCAGCCCAGCGTGGCCACCAGGAAGGCCGTCAGCACCGGCGCCGTGGCGACGCCGAGATTGCCGAAAACACCGTTGAGGCCCACCGCGCGCCCCACCTTGTCGCCCGCCGCCTCCACCAGCATGGCGGTTCCGACCGGGTGATAGATGGCGGAGAAGGCTCCCATTCCTGCCAGCGCCAGGGCCAGCCAGAAGGCCGAAGGGGCGAACCCCGCCAGCGCCATGCAGCTGCCCGTGCCCAGGAAAAAGGCCAGCATCAGGTTGCGCCGCCCATAGCGCGCCGCCAGCCAGCCCATCGGCAGGGAGCCCACGCCGTAAAGCACGAACATGCCGGTGCCGAGCGCCAGGATCGGGCCGTAATCGGTGCCGAAGCGCCCCGGCTCCTGCTGCACCAGGCCGAGCACGGCGGTGGCCAGGATCAGCAGGCTGAAATGGGTGGCGCTGTGGGCCGCGTTGATGAAGGCGATCTGCCGCGTGGCGGGATGCAGGGACATGGCGGTGTTATTCCGGTCTTGCCGTTCCTGCGGGGAAGGATAGCCTGACCGGAAAACGACATCCGGCCAGATCATGTCGCCAAACCGTCAATTACCGCCAGCCTACATCATTCCCCAGAGCGATCTGCCGCAGGATGCCGTGGACCGCCCCCTGGCCGGTTTCCGGCGTGACTATCCCGATGGCGGCCGAACCCCGCGCCATGCCCACCGCCGCGTGCAGCTGATCTATGCCAGCCATGGCGTCATGCGGATCACCACCGACCAGGCCGGCTTCGTGGTTCCGGCTGGGCGGGCGCTGTGGGTGCCGGCGGGACTGCCGCATGCCGTGGCGACGCAGGGGCTGGTGGCCATGCGGGCCCTGTTCCTGCGGGAGGACGCCGCGCGCAGCGGCCCGCCGGGCGTGGCGGTGCTGGCGGTTTCCCCCCTGCTGCGGGAGCTTATCCTGGCCGCCTGCGAGGAGCCGCCGGAATGGGACCCGGAGGGCCGGGCCGGGCATCTTGCCGCCTTGATCCTGGATGAGATCCGCCGCGCGCCGACGCTGCCCCTCGGCGTGCCGCAGCCGCGCGACCTGCGCCTTATGCGACTGGCGGAAGCGCTGCGGGAGCAGCCCGGCAGCGCCATGACGCTGGAAGGCTGGGCGGCCGAGGTGGGCGCCAGCGCCCGCACCCTGTCGCGCCTGTTCCGGGCTGAAACGGGAATGAGCTTTGGCGCGTGGCGGCAGCATTGGCGGCTGGCGGAGGCCGCGGCCTTGCTGGCGCGCGGGGTGCCGCCGGCCCGCGCCGCGGCGGCGGTGGGGTATGCCAGCGCCCCGGCTTTCGGCGCAGCCTACCGCGCCGCCTTCGGCGTCACGCCGGGGCAGGCGCAGCGGAAGGCGAACCGTCCGGGATGATGCCGCAAGGGAGAAGCCCGGAATCGTCTTCCAGCGGATCGTGTCCCGCAGGCATGATGCTCCTTGCCAGGATGTCGGGCCGAGGGGCGCCGTCCGATCGGTGTGGAGAATTCGGGCCGTTTTTCAGTTCAGGAAGGGAAGGGGGCAGCCTCTGATACCACCTTTGCGAGCGGTTTCAGGCGGCAACTAACACTTTTGCGCTGCCAGCCCCGTGGAACCAAGCCATCTGCGACCCGTTCATAAGCAAAATCCAACGTCCAAAATGGAGAGCATGAATGAATGGAATGGTGAGCCAAGCCTATACCCAGATGCCGCAGGGCATCGCCAACCGCCTGGCCGAGAAGATGCGGGGAGAGCCGGAGGAAGCCTTCCAAAGGACGCTTGAAGCCCGGATCGACGAGATGAGGGCTACCCTGCTGGACCAGGGCTACCCGGCCCCGGCAACGAATGAAATCTGCCAGGCCGTGCGCCGGGAAGCCCAGGGGGCATGGGGCCGGCACCACCCGCAAACCTAGGGCGCCGCCGCTCCGCGCCACGCTTGGCCTTGGCTGCCACAGGCATCCGCGCCCATCGGGGACGGCCGGCCGGCGGGATGCCCTGTTGGCTGGCCGTGTCGCCGGACGCCCTGCTTCAGGCCCTAGCGGGCGAAGGCGCTGTCCAGGAAGTCCAGAAAGACCCGCAGCCGCTGGCTGAGATGCCGGCGGCTTTGATAAACCGCATAGATGGTGTCCTCCATCCTGTGCTCATGCCCCGGAAAGAGCTGGATCAGGCGGCCGGAGGCGAGGTCGCGGGTGACCTGGAAATCGGCCAGACGGGCAATGCCGACCCCGGCGCGCGCCATTGCCATCAGCATCTGGCCCTGATTTGCCGTCACGCTGCCGCTGGCCTGGATGCGGCGGACGGAGCGGTCATCATCCCGGAAGGTCCAGGTGCTCCAGGGCATGCGCTTGTTGAAGTTCAGGCATTCATGCTCGGCCAGGGCCGCCGCGCTTTCGGGAATGCCGCGCTCCGCCAGGTAGGATGGCGCGGCGCAGATGATCCAGCGCATGTCGAGCACCCGCCGGACGATCAGTGACGAATCCGGCAGATCGCCGATGTTGATGGCCACATCCACCCCGCCCTCCAGCAGGTTGCCGGGCTCGTTGCTCAGGATGAATTCCAGGCGCAGCGCGGGATGCTGCCGGCGGAAGTCGGGCAGGAGCGGCGCCAGCAGATGAACGGCGAAGGTGGGAATGGAACGGACGCGCAGCACGTCCCGCACCTGGGAGCCTGTGAAGGCCACGGATTCCGCTTCCTCCACTGCCTCGATGGCCTGCCGTGCGGCGGGATAGAAGGCTTCACCCTCCGGCGTCAGCGCCAGGCTGCGCAGGGAGCGGTTGAACAGCACCACCCCCAGCCGGTTTTCCAGTCGGGCGATCAGCTTGCTGACGGCGGAAGGCGTCAGGGACAGGGAACGGCCCGCGGCGGAGAAGCTGCCATCTTCCACCGCCCGCACGAAGACCTGCATTTCCCCCAGCCGATCCATCTGACCTGTTCCGTGCCGTCACATCAGTTTGGCAGTTTTGGAAATTGCTGGTCCGGAAGCAAGCCCCTAACCTTTTCCCAAGCGCGGCCTGTCAACAGGGGCCGCTGACGTCCAAGAAGCAATGCAGGGGAGGCGGTGGAGCATGTCCAGCGCGCAAACATCCACGATCGAAGCCACGGTCGCTCCGGCCACCGTTCTGGATGCGGTGGTGATCGGAGCCGGCTTCGCCGGGCTCTACCAACTGCATATGCTGCGGGACAAGCTGGGGCTGAAGGTGCAGGTGCTGGAAGCTGGCGATGGCGTCGGCGGCACCTGGTACTGGAACCGCTATCCAGGCGCCCGCTGCGACTCCGAAAGCTACTACTACTCCTTTTCCTTTTCCGATGAACTGCAACAGGAATGGAGCTGGAGCGAGCGCTATCCCGAGCATCACGAGATCCGCCGCTACCTGAACTTTGTCGCCGACAAATTCGACCTGCGCCGCAACATCCGCTTCGAAACCCGCGTCAACCGCGCCTGGTACGACGAGGATGCCAATCTGTGGCATGCCGAGACGGAGGGCGGCGAACGCTACTCGGCCCGCTTCCTGATCACCGCCGTCGGCTGCCTGTCTTCCGCCAACATCCCCAAATTTCCTGGCCTCGAAAGCTTCAAGGGCGATTGGTACCACACCGGCCGCTGGCCGCATGAGCCGGTGGATTTCACAGGCAAGCGCGTCGGGCTGATCGGAACCGGCTCCACCGGCATCCAGGCCACGCCGGTCATCGCCGAGCAGGCCGCGCATCTCACCGTGTTCCAGCGCACCGCAAATTACAGCATTCCCGCGCGCAACGCGCCGATGAGCCGGGAGGAGGTGCAGAAGATCAAGGCCGAGTATGCCGCGATCCGGGACCTCGCGAAGCGTTCCCCCAACGGGCATCCCTTCCTGGTGAACCAGGTTTCCGCGTTGGCCGTGTCCCCCGAGGAGAGGCTCGCCCAGTATGAGGCCGCCTGGGAAACCGGCGGCCTGCGCTTCCGCGCCAGCTTCATGGACCTGCTGACCAGCAAGGAAGCGAACGACACCGCTGCCGAGTTCATCCGCGCCAAGATTCGAAGCATCGTCAAGGACCCCGAGGTGGCGGAGCGGCTGACGCCGAAGGACCATCCCTTCGCCACCAAACGTCCACCGGTGGACAGCTATTATTTCGAGACCTTCAACCGCGACAATGTCACGCTGGTCGACATCAAGGCGGCGCCCATCGTCGAGATCACGCCGGACGGCATCCGCACCGCCGATGCGGAATATGCGCTGGACATCATCGTCTTCGCCACCGGCTTCGATGCCATGACCGGGCCGCTGCTGGCCTTCGACATCGAGGGGCGCGACGGCGTGCCGCTGAAGGATGTCTGGGCGGCCGGGCCGCGCAGCTATCTGGGCCTGCAGGTGGCGGAATTCCCTAATATGTTCACCATCACCGGCCCGGGCAGCCCGTCCGTGCTGACCAACATGCCGGTGGCGATCGAGCAGCATGTGGAATGGATCACCGATTGCATCCGCCACATGCGCGAGCAGGGCATCGCGACCATCGAGGCCGAGCCGGCGGCGGCCGAGGAATGGGTGGCGCATGTGAATGACGCGGCCAATGCCACGCTGCTGCCCATGGCGAACAGCTCCTGGTATCTGGGGGCCAATGTGCCTGGCAAGCCGCGCGTCTTCATGCCCTATGCGGGCGGCATGGCGAATTATGCCAAGCGCTGCGCGGAGGTGGCCGCCCGCGGCTATGAAGGCTTTGTGCTGAGGCGCTGAGCATGGCCGCGGTTCATCCCGACATTCGCGCCCTGATGCAAAAGGTGCGCGAAGCCGGCAATCCTCCCTTCGAGGCGCTGGGCCCGGTTGCCGCGCGCAAGGTCCATGCGGAGCGCGCATTAGCCCTGCAAAGCGAGCGGGACAGCCTGCCCGTGGTCCAGGATCTTGCGGCGGATGGCGTGCGGGTGCGGCTTTACCGTGCCACCCCGCCGGAAGCGGGTACGGCACAACCCTGCCTGCTGTTCCTGCATGGCGGCGGGTGGGTGCTGGGCAGCCTGGAAACGCATGACTGGGTTTGCCGCCGTCTGGCACGGCTGAGCGGCGCCTGCGTGCTGGCGGTGGATTACCGCCTGGCGCCCGAGCATCCCTATCCGGCGGCAGTGGAGGACTGCCTGACAGCACTGCGCTGGCTGGTTGCGCAGGCGGAGCGCCTGGGCATCGACGCAACGCGCATCGCCGTCGGCGGCGACAGCGCCGGCGCCAACCTCGCGGCGGTGCTGGCACTGATGGGCCGCGACGGCACGGCGCCGGCCAGCACCTGCCAATTGCTGTTCTACCCCACGGTCGATCTCGCGATCACGGAGGAGAGCTACGCCCGCACCACCGAGAACATGCTGCTGGGTGCAAGCACGATGCGCTGGTTCATCGAGCAGTATGTGCCGCGGCCGGAGCAAAGAACCGAATGGCAGGCCTCGCCCCTGCGGGCGGCCAGCCTGGCCGGATTGCCGGTGAGCTTCGTGCTGACGGCCGGCCATGATCCGCTGCGCGACGAAGGCCGGCGCTATGCCGCGCGGCTTGAGGCGGAGGGCGTCGCCGTCACGGCCTTGCATCTGTCCGGCATGACCCATGGATTCCTGACCATGGACCGCGCCGCCGGTCCGGCGGCAGGCGTGCTCGACATGGCAGCGAAGCTGCTGCGCGAAACGTGGTAGGGCCTCTGCATGGCAGCCGCCTTCATGCGCCGCCATGCAAAAAATCGCGTCCCCTAAAGGAGGACGCATGATTCCGCCGGGGTGGCGATGGACATTGACTTGGGTGCGCCGCCCTCACCAAGATGCCAAGCTGAAAACATGAAACGAGACTTCCGCGGCACCGCCCAAGGCGGGCACAGGAAGCCACCAAAGGGAGACCACCGAATGTCCGAGAACCGAGGCGCCATCGGGCGCCGCATGCTGCTAGGCGGTGCGGCCGCGGGCACCGCCATGCTCGCCATGCCGCATGTGGCGGGCGCCCAGGCCAAGGTGATCCGGGTCGGCATGCCGACCACCCTTTCAGGCCGCATCGCCATTCTCGGCACTTCCAGCCGGACCGCGATCCGCTATGCCTTCAGCCGCATCAACGAGGCAGGCGGCATTGGCGGCCGCACGCTGGAAGTGGTGGACCGCGACACCAAGGGGAGGCCGGACGAAGCCGCCAAGATCACGCGTGACCTGATCAACAATGACGGCTGCGAGATCCTGATCGACGCGGAATCCTCCGCCGGCTCGTTCGCCGTGCATGAGGTCGTGCGCGACATCCCTGTCCTTTGCCTGCACACCAACAGCGAAACCTCGTCGCTGACCGCCGATCCGAAGATGCTGGTGAAGCACGCCTTCCGCTGCGCCAGGCAGGGCGTTCACGATGCGGTGGCAGGTGGCGTCTATGCCTCGGCCATCTCCAAGGAGCGCGGGCTGAAGCGCTGGATGACCTGTTCGCCGGACTATGCCTTCGGCCGCGACAACACCGCCGAGTTCCTGATCTTCGCCAAGAAATTCGATCCCGGCATCGAGGTGGTGGACCAGATCTGGCCGCGTCTTTTCGCGCCCGACTACACGGAGAACATCACCAAGATCCTGCAGGTGAAGCCGCAGGCGATGTATTCCGCGCTGTGGGGCGGGGATCTGGTGAGCTTCGTGGAGCAGGCCAATCTTTACCGGCTGTTCGGCAACCTGACCTTCTTTTCCTCCTCGCTCGGCGATCCGCCGGTGGCCAGCGCCATCAAGCAGCTGCCGCAAGGCATCCACACCGCTTATCGCTACAACCGGAACTATCCGGCCAAGCCGGCGAACGTCGCCTTCGCCGACGATTTCACCAAGCTGGCCAAGCATGAGCCGACCAACTGGGCCTGGCAGAATTATGTCGCCTGCGAGTTCATCGCGGAGGCGCTCCGCCGCACCAATGGCCGGACCGATCCCACGGCGCTGTCCAACGAGATTTCCGGCATGGAGCTCAAGACGGCCTTCGCGGTGGACGAGGCCATCACCATGCGTGCCAGCGACCACACCATCATCGGCTATCCCGTTCCCTGGGGGATCACCATTCCGGCCGCGCCCTACGTCAAGGATTTCGTTCCGGTGGACTGGGCGCAGATCCTGGAGATGGAGCAGGAGTGGAAGAAGGACAAAGGCTTCGCCTGACGCTTCCCCAGCCGCCATATTGCCGGGAAACCGAACATGAATCTCGAGGTTCTGGCCGGATGCCTCGCATCCGGCGCCTGCGTCGTCACGCAGATCTCCTCCGGCCTGATTGTGGGAATGCTGCTTTTTCTCGTGGCTTCCGGCCTGTCGCTGATCTTCGGCGTGCTAGGGATCGTCAACTTCGCCCATGGCGCCTTCTACATGGCCGGCGCCTATTTCGCGCTGCTGGCCTATGAACAGACCGCCAGCTTCACCGCGGCGCTGGCATTCGGCGCCCTAGCGGCCGGGGTCATTGGCGTGGCGTTCGAGCGCTTCATCATGAGCCGCGTTTATGGCCATGACGTGCTGATGCAACTGCTGGTGTGCTACGCCGCGATCCTGATCTTCGACGACCTGGTGAAGATCCTGTTCGGCGCCGACTACAAGCTGATGGGCATGCCGGATGCCTTCGCTACGGCTCCCATCCAGATCGCCGGCGGCTTCGTGCCGAGCTACTACATCTTCATGCTGGTCATGGCGTTGGCGGCGGGACTGGGCCTGTGGCTCGGCATCAACAAGACCCGGATCGGCAAGATCATCCGGGCGCTGGCCATCAATCCCCAGATGGTCGGTGCGCTCGGCATCAACACCAAGCTGCTTTATGCCGGAGTCTTCGGACTCGGCTGCGTGCTGGCCGGGCTGGCCGGCGCACTGGCGGCGCCGGTGCGCAGCCTGACGCCGGGCATGGGGCTTTCCGTGCTGATCGAAAGCTTCATCGTCACCGTGATCGGCGGCATGGGATCGATCCCCGGCGCGCTGGTGGCGGCATTGTTGATCGGGCTGACCCGTTCCTTCGGCGCCATTGGCTTTCCCTTGTTTGTTGATGGGCTGATGTTCGGCCTGATGGCGCTTGTTCTGGTGGTCCGGCCCAGCGGGCTGCTTGGCGCGAAGGCAAGCTGAGATGCGCCGGGAATCCCTCCGCGACCTTTT
Source organism: Teichococcus oryzae (assembly GCF_008386565.1). GTDB lineage: Bacteria > Pseudomonadota > Alphaproteobacteria > Acetobacterales > Acetobacteraceae > Pseudoroseomonas > Pseudoroseomonas oryzae. Next base: position 621,432 of record NZ_VUKA01000001.1, read on the forward strand.
CATCGCAGCGGTGGCGCTGGCCGTTTTGCTGGTGCTTCCGGTGCTTTTCCCGCAACCCGCGCTGCGTGACTTCCTGGTTTATGTCATCGCCTATGGCTTGCTGGCCATGTCACTGAACCTGCTGGTCGGGCTCACGGGGCTGGTTTCCTTCGGCCATGCCGCCTACTTCGCTTCCGGGGCCTACAGCTTCGGCCTGCTGATGCAGAGCGGCCATTTCTCCGTGCCGATGGCGATGCTGTGTGCCCTGGCGGGCACGGCGTTGCTGGCGCTTGTCATCGGCGCCATCTGCGTGCGGCTGAAGGAGATCTACTTCTCCTTCATCACCCTGGCCTTCCAGATGTTCATCCACAGCATCATCCTGACCTGGGTGGACGTGACCGGCGGCGACCAGGGATTGCGGGGCGGCATCCCGCGGCCCGCGTTCCTGGGCATCGATCTCAGCCAGGCCGGGACGCTCTATGCCTTCTGCGCCGTGGTGTTCATCGTCTGCCTTCTGATCATGCGCCAGGTCTGGCAATCGCCCTTTGGCTACACACTGCGCATGATCCGCGACAACCCGGCGCGGGCCAACTTCCTCGGCGTGAATGTCCTGCGCATGAAGCTCGGCATCTTTGTTCTCGCCGGCACCATGGCCAGCATGGCGGGCATCCTGATGGCGCTGTTCGTTTCGGGCGCTTACGCCGAATTCGCCTTCTGGACCATGTCGGGCGAAGCGATCTTCATGATCATGCTGGGCGGCATGCAGGTTTTCCTGGGCCCCGTCATCGGCGCCTTCCTGCTGCAGACGCTGAACCATTACGTCACCATCTACACGGAACATCATGGGCTGGTCCTGGGCCTCGTTATCCTCGCCATCGTGCTGGGCCTGCGGCGCGGAGTGGCCGATTACGCACGCGACTGGCTGGCGGCCCGCCGCACCACGCGTGAGGCCGCGGCGTTGGAGGCCAAGCCGGCCAAGAAGGCGGTGAGCTGATGCTCGACGTACAGAACCTCAATAAATCCTTCGGCGGCGTGCAGGCGACGCGCGATGTCAGCCTGAACTTCCCGGCGGGATCGCTCACGGCCATCATCGGCCCGAACGGAGCTGGCAAGACAACCTTCTTCAACCTGATCTCAGGACATATCCGGCCGGATTCCGGCCGTATCCTGTTCGAGGGGCGGGATCTTGTCGGGCTTTCCAGCCTGGAGGTGGTGCGGCGGGGCATGGCACGCGCCTTCCAGGTGGCCTCCCTTTTCCCCAGCCTGACGGTGAGGGAGGCCATGACCGCTGCCGTCACCTCGCATCAGCGGCGCTCGGCCGGCCTCTTTTCGCGCTTCCCGCTTTCCGGCAGCAGGGACCGTGTGCAGGAGCTGCTGGAACTGCTCGGGCTTTCCGCGAAGGCGGATGTGCTTTCCGCCAATCTTTCCCATGGCGACCAGAAGCTGCTCGACATCGGCCTGGCATTGGCCATGGAGCCGAAGGTGCTGCTGCTGGACGAGCCCACGGCTGGCATGGGCCCGGATGAGCGCTGGCGCATGATCGACAAGGTGCATCGCCTTTGGCAGGCGAAGCAGCTGACGATGATCTTCATCGAGCATGACATGGATATCGTCTTCAAGATCTCCCAGACCGTGCATGTCCTGAAATACGGCGCCGTTCTCGCCCAGGGCACGCCCGAGGAAATCCGCCGCAACCAGGATGTGATCGATGCCTATCTCGGCACCGATCACCACATGGCGCTCGCCGCCGAGGAGGCCTGAGCCGATGGACACGCCGATCCTTGAGATGCGCGGCGCGAATGTCTTCTACGGCGCCAGCCAGATCCTTTTCGGCGTCAATCTCGCGGTGCAGCGCGGCCAGACCATGGCGCTGCTTGGACGCAACGGCGCTGGCAAGAGCACGACCTTCAAGGCCATCGCCGGCATCGCCCCGCCGCGGGGCGGGCAGGTGCTGCTGTCGGGCCATCCGGTTTCCGGCCAGGCGCCCTATCTGGTCGCCCGCGCCGGCATTGGCTACGTGCCGGAGGACCGGCAGGTGTTCCCGGAACACACGGTGGACGACAACCTCATCGTCGCCGCGAAGCGTGGCCCGCGTGGCGACCGTCACTGGACCACCGAGCGCATCTACGAGGTGTTCCCCATTCTCGCCGGAATGCGCAACCGCATGGCTGGCCGCCTTTCCGGGGGCGAGCAGCAGATGCTGACAATCGCCCGGACCCTGATGGGCAACCCGGACATCCTTTTGCTGGACGAGCCAAGCGAAGGCCTCGCGCCGATCGTCGTGCGGGCCATCGGCGACCTTATCAGGCAATTGCGGGACATGGGCGTCACCATCCTGATCGCCGAGCAGAACATGCATTTCTGCCTCGGCATCGCGACCCATGCCACGGTGATCGACAAGGGGCAGGTGGTCTACAGCGCGACCATCGATGAATTGCGCGGCAATGACGCCATCATGCAGCGCTATCTTGCGGTTTGAGGATGCAGCCCATGACACGAGATGAAGGCCGCGGCCGCGTTGTTCTGGTGACGGGCGGCGCAAGCGGCATCGGGTTCGCCACGGCGGGCGTGTTGGCGCGGCGCGGCTGGCGCGTGGTGATCAGCGACCTGGATGCCGATCGCACCGCCAGCGCCGCCGCCGAGATCGGCGCCTCGCCCATTGCCTTCGACGTGGCCGATGAGCAGGCGACCGAGGCCGCCATCGAGCGCATCGAAGCCGAGCAGGGGCCGGTCGAGGCCCTGTTCGCCAATGCCGGCGTGATCCAGCCTGGCCACATCCCGGAAGAACTTCCCATGGCTGAGTTCGACCGCGTCATCGCCGTCAATCTGCGGGGCGTTTATCTTTCCTGCGTCGCGGCCGGCAAGCGCATGGCGCGGCGCGGTCGCGGCGGCATCGTTATCACCGGATCGGTGACGGCCTCGCGTGCCGCGCCGCTGCATGCCTATGCGCCCGCCAAGGCCGCGGCGGTGCACATGGCCACCTGCCTCGCCGCCGAATGGGGGCGCTCCGGCGTGCGTGTCAACGCCGTTTCACCCGGCTATGTGGCCACCCCGCCGGTGCGCGCGGCCATTGAGCGGGGGCTGCGAAACCCTGAGCTGCTCAAGGAAGCCGCCCCGCTCGGACGGCTTGTCGAGCCCGAGGAGATCGGCGCAGGCGTCGCCTTTCTGCTGTCGGACGATGCTTCCGCCATCACCGGCATCAACCTTCCGGTCGATGCGGGCTGGCTCGCGGGTGCGACCATGGGAACCTATGGCGGCATGCGCCCCGCGCGTTGAGCGTCCCGGAGGAGGAAACGTCCTCCTCCGGAATTCCTTGTTCGCTGCGGCAACCACCGGCTGCCAGCAACGGCGGAAAGCGCGGCTGCCTCAGCGGTAATGCACCGCCCCGTTCACATCCATCACCGCGCCTGCGACATAGCCGGCGCCAGGGCCCAGCAGGAAGGCGGCCATGGCGGCGATTTCCTCCGGCTCCGCCATGCGGCGCAACGGGTATTTCTCGGTGCGATAATCCTTGTCCGCTGTCATGCCCGTGGCGACAGGGCCTGGTGCGATGGCATTCACCAGCACATTGTCCGGCGCGCCGCGCCGTGCGAGCCAGCGTGTGAAGGCGTGGATGCCGCCCTTGGTGAAGGCGTAGTGCGGGCCGGAAACGATGCCGCCCATCCAGCCGGCCACGGAGCCGCAAAGCACGATCCGCCCCTGCTTCCGCGCGGCCATGCCGGGCATGAAGGCACGGGCCAGATTGATCGGGCCGCGGATATTCACCTCGAAGACGCGTTGCAGCGCTTCGTCCCAATCCTCGGACATCCAGTCATCTTCCGGGCAGATGGCGGCGGTGTCGACCAGGCCGTCGATTGGCCCGATCCGCGCCGCCAGCGCCTCCACTTCGACGCGCCGGCTGGTGTCCAGCTGATGGCAGTCTGACGAGTTCACCGCCATGTCCACCTGCCGCGCGATGTGGTCCGGCGATTGACGGTCAGCCAGCACCACCTGTGCGCCCTGTTGCAGGCACAGCCGCGCCGTTGCGCCGCCAATGCCGCCCGCGGCGCCGGTGATCAGGATGCGTTGCCCCGCCAGGGAAAATGGCGAATCGGCCTTGGCTGCCATTCTTGTTCCTCCCGCGCTTTCCTTGCACGCAGTGTAGTCACGCTGTGGGCGCTGCACAGCGCTTTCCTCAGGAGCAACGCTGTTTCACGCCGCGCGACGCCACGGCGGCATTGGGCTTGCCGGTGGAAGCTCCACGAGGCGAATTGAACGCCGCTCCTCAAAAGGAGTAACAGGGATGATGGCCACGCCGAGGCGATCTGTTCCCTCCAGGCTGCCTCGAAGCGAAGGGCCGGCTCCACGGAACAACAGGCGGGCACCGGATATGAGCGAGAACGGCCTTCGGGATGCGATGGAAGCCTACCGGCGCCCGGCTGCCGAGGTGCTGGCGGATCTTGGTTCCGACCTCCGGCGCGGCTTGTCATCGGATGAAGCCCGGATCAGGGCCCGCCGCCATGGCAGGAACGAGCTGGGAGCGGAGGCGCCCGTTCCCGCCTGGCGGAAATTCCTGCGGCAGTTCCAGGATGTTCTGGTCATCCTGCTGATCATCGCGGCAATGGTTTCCGCCCTGCTCTGGCTTTTGGAGCCAGAGGCGGCGCTGCCCTATGAGGCGATCGCCATCCTGGCTGTTGTGCTTCTCAACGCGGTGATGGGTTATTTCCAGCAGGCCAGGGCCGAGCAGGCCGTGGCCGCCCTGCGCCAGATGTCGGCCGCCCAGGCCAAGGTCCTGCGGGACGGAAAGCAGCAAAGCATTCCCGCGGCCGAGCTTGTGCCGGGGGATGTGATCGTCATCGAGGAAGGCGACACCATCCCGGCCGATGCGCGGCTGATCCATTCCGCCGCGTTGCAGGCCGCCGAAGCGGCCCTCACGGGGGAAAGCCTGCCGGTGTCGAAGAACACGGCCGCCATCGCGTCGGAGGTGGGGATAGGCGACCGCGCCAACATGGTCTTCAGCGGCACGGCCGTGACCTATGGCCATGGACGGGCCGTGGTCACCGCCACCGGCATGAAGTCGGAGATGGGGCGCATCGCCGGCCTGCTGAAGGCGGAGCCCGAGGACACGACGCCGCTCCAGAAGGAGCTGGATCGGGTTGGCCGTACGCTGGGGATCGTTGTCATCACCATCGCGGTGTTGATGGTCGGCACCATCCTGCTGGTCGAGGACGTGCATGGCGCGCGCGCGATCTTCGATGTGCTGATCCTCGGCGTGGCGCTGGCGGTGGCGGCGGTGCCCGAGGGGCTGCCGGCGGTGGTGACGGCCGTACTGTCCATCGGTGTGCAGCGCATGGCCCGGCGGCGCGCCATCGTGCGGCACCTGGCGGCGGTCGAGACGCTTGGCTCCGCCGACATCATCGCGTCCGACAAGACGGGCACGCTGACCAGGAACGAGATGACCGTGCGCCGTGTCGTCACCGCCAGCGGAGCCGTGGAACTGGGCGGCGCGGGCTATGTGCCGGAAGGCGAGGTGCGGCGGGCGGATGGCGGTGTGGTCGAGGGCGCGCTGCGGGCGGAGCTGGCGCGCGCGCTCTCGGCTGCGGACCGCGCCAACAATGCCGTGCTGCAGGAAGCGGAGGCGGGGCGCTGGGCCGTCCAGGGCGACCCGACGGAAGGCGCGCTGATCGTTGCCGCGCGCAAGGTGGGATTGGAAAAGGAGGCGCTCGATGCCCGCTTCGGGCGCGTGGCGGAAGTGCCGTTTTCCTCCGAGCGCAAGCTCATGAGCACCGTGCATCAGGATGCCGAGCGGCAGGACCGGCTGGTGGCCTTCACCAAGGGCGCCCCCGACATTCTTCTGGAGCGCTGCACGCATGAACTGACCGGCGACACGGCGCGGCCGCTGACAACGGAGCGCCGGGCGGCCATCATGCGCGCCAACGAGGATCTCGCGGGCCAGGCTTTGCGCACCCTGGGCATCGCCTTCCGGTCATTGCCCAGCAACGGAACCGGCCCGGACGGGCTGACCGAGGAATTGGAGCGCGGGCTCGTCTTTCTGGGGCTGATCGGCATGATCGATCCGCCCCGCGCCGAGGCGAAGCGGGCGGTGGCCCGCGCCAGGGGCGCCGGCATCCGCCCGATCATGATCACGGGCGATCATCCCCGCACGGCCGCGGCGATCGCGGCGGAACTCGGCATCGCCGGGGATGGGCGCGCGGTGACAGGCACCGAATTGCAGGCAATGCCGGAAGAGGAGCTTGCCGGCACCGTGCGCGAGATTTCGGTCTTTGCCCGCGTCAATCCCGAGCACAAGCTGAGGATCGTCAAGGCCTTGCAGGGCGCGGGCGCCACGGTGGCGATGACGGGGGACGGTGTGAACGACGCGCCGGCCCTGAAAACCGCCGATATCGGCATCGCCATGGGCATCACCGGCACGGATGTTTCAAAGGAAGCGGCCGACATGGTGCTGGCGGACGACAATTTCGCGACCATCGTCGCCGCCGTGGAGGAGGGGCGGGCGATCTTCGCCAACATCCGGAAGTTCCTCCGCTACCTGCTGTCATCGAATATCGGCGAGGTGGCCACCATGTTCTTCGGCGTGCTGCTGGCCGATTTCATCGGCCTGACGGCGCCGGGCGGCAGCGGCGTTGTGCTTCCGCTGCTGGCGACGCAGATCCTGTGGATCAACCTCGTCACCGATGGCGCGCCGGCCCTGGCACTGGGGATGGACCCGGCGGATGGCGGGTCGATGGGTCGCCCGCCGCGGCCACGGGGGGAAGGCGTCGTCACGCGCCGCATGTGGGCCGGCATCTTCCTGGTCGGGCTCATCATGGCGGCGGGGACCTTGCTCGTGCTCGACATGTCCCTGCCTGGCGGCATGATCGAGGGCTCGGGCGACCTGCGCTATGGCCAGACCATGGCCTTCACGACGCTGACGCTGTTCCAGCTGTTCAACGTGCTGAATGCCCGGTCAGACGAGGACAGCGCCTTCCGCGGCCTGTTCGCCAATCACTGGCTGTGGGCGGCCATCGGCTTCTCCCTGTTGCTGCATGTCGCCGTGATCTACACGCCCTTCCTGCGGGACGCTTTCTCCACGGTCGCACTGGGCGCGGAGGATTGGCTGCTTTGCGCGTTGGTGGCCAGTTCGGTGCTGTGGCTGCGGGAGTTGAGCAAGCTGCTGACCCATCGCGTGGCCGGCCCCGGAGCACGGTGACCGGGGCGGGGCCAGGGGGCGCGGATATCACTTCAGGGGCAGCAGCCAGGGCACCAGAACAAGCGTCACCGCCATCACGAGCAGGGTGAAGGGAACCCCGATCCGCACGAAATCGCCGAAGCGGTAGCGTCCCGGGCCGAGCACCAGCGTGTTCACCGGCGAGGATACGGGCGTCATGAAGGCGGCCGAGGCGGACAGCGCGACGGTCATGGCGAAGGGGTGGGGCGAAAGCCCGAGCTGCTGCGCTGTCGCGATGGCCACGGGCGCCATCAGCACCGCCGTGGCGGTGTTGGAAATGAACAGGCCGGTCACTGCCGTCGCCGCGAACAGGCTGGCCAGCAGGGCGTGGGGGCCCGCATCCCCGACCAGCCGGATCAGGCCTTCCGCCGCCAGGGCGATGCCTCCGGTCTTCTGCAGCGCCAGCGAGAAGGGCAGCATGCCGGCGATCAGGATCACCGTCGGCCAATGGATGGAGCGATAAGCGCCGTCCAGGTCGATGCAGCGGAAGCTAAGCATTATCAGACAGCCGATCAGCGCCGCCAGCACATGGGGCACCAGGCCGCTGACCATCAGCAGGACCACCACCCCGAGACTCAGCAGGGCCTGCGGCGCGCGATCGGCGGCGGGGGAGATTTCCTCCAGGTCCTCCGGGTGGTTGAGCAGCACAAAGTCCCGCTTGCCACGCTGCGAGCGTCGCAGCGCTTCCCAGGGGCCCACCAGCAGCAGCGTGTCCCCGGTTTGCAGCCTTTCCTCAAGAAGGCCATCGCTCCAGGCCGTGCGGCCGCGGCGCAGCCCCACCACGGTGAGCCCGAAGCGGGAGCGGAACTCGCCTTCCAGGACCGATTTGCCTCGCAGGCTCGAATCCGGCGGGATGATGACTTCCGCCAGGCCAATGGCGCGGGGTTCGCCGGACGGGTCGAAGCCATCGGGGTTGACCGGATGCAGCCCCAGCTCGGCAACAGCCATGCGGAGCTGTTCGGCAGCGCCGGTGAAATGGACCGCCAGAAGATCGCCCGGCCGCACCACCGTTTCGCCCGTGGGATCGAGGAGGTCGATGCCGCCACGCTTCGGCCGCTCGACGGCCATGACATTCAGCCCGTGCTGCGAGTGCAGTTGCAGCACCTCAAGGCTGCGTCCGGCCAGGGGAGAGCCGGACCCGACGCGGAGATGATGCGCGCATTCACCCAGCCGGTAATCTTCCACCAGCCGCGACAGGGTGGGGCCGGCGGCATGCGCCGTTTCATCCGCTTCCGCCCGGCCCAGCCACCGGCGCGCAACCAGCATGTAGCCGATGCCCAGCAGCAGGATCGGCAGCCCGAAGGGCGTGAAGCTGAAGAAGCCGAAGCCCGCATGCCCTGCCCGCTGCAATTCGCTGCTGACCACCAGATTGGGTGGCGTCCCCACCAGGGTGAGCATGCCGCTGATGAGCGCGGCGAAGCTCAGCGGCATCATCAGCTGGCCGGGCGCCATGCGCAGCCGCGCGGCGATGCGCAGAACCACCGGAATGAACAGCGCCACCACCCCGGTCGAGCTCATCACCGAGCCGAGGGCGGCGACGATCAGCATCAGCAGGGCCACCAGCCTGCCGCCATTGCCGCCCGCGCGGCCCGCCAGCCAGTCTCCCAGGCGGCGGGCGATGCCGGTCCTGACCAGCCCCTCCCCGATGACGAACAGGCTTCCGATCAGCACCACGCCGGGATCGCTGAAGCCCGCCAGCGCCTCAGGCACCGTCAGAATGCCGGTCAGCTGAAGGGCGACCAGCATGATCAGCGCGACCGCATCCATGCGGGGCCGGTTGAGGGCGAACATCCCGATCGCCAGCGCCAGCAGGAAAAGCACGGTGGCGAGGTCCAGGGACAAGGCGGAACTCCTGAGCGGAAGGGGCGGCATGCCCGGCGACGTGCTGCCCTTCCCGCCGAGGCGGGCGCGGCGCAGGGAAGGTGGAGGTGGAGGCCAATCTACCGGAGCGGGGGCCAGGAGGAAGCGCCACGCCCCGGCCTGATCTCATCTTTTGGTCGCTTCCAAACCGGCGGAACGGAGTGCATTCTTCCGGGCAACAATAAACCGCCGGAGGTTCGACCCAGATGGCTCCTATTCCGATCGCGCCCCCCTTCCGCCGCCGTGGCCTGTTCGCCGCCGCGGCGGCCGGCGTCTTCGCCCCTGCGGTGCTGCGCGCCCAGGGCGCATGGCCCGACCGACCGATCCGGATGATCGTGCCCTGGCCGCCCGGCGGATCGGTCGACACCGTCACCCGCATCTTCCAGCCCCGGCTGCAGGAAGTGCTGGGCAAGCCCGTGGTCATCGAGAATCGCGGTGGCGCATCGGGCTCCATCGGCGCCATCGAGGCGGCCCGCGCGGCACCCGACGGCAGCACCTGGGTCGTGGTCTACGACACGCAGGCGACGAATGAGAGCGTCATGAAGCTCCCGTTCCGCACGCTGGAAGCCTTCGCTCCGGTGAGCCTGATCGCCACCGGCCCGTTGGCCATGGTGACGCACCACACCACCTCCTACCGGAGCTTCGAGGATGTGGTCGCGGCGGCGAAGGCGGCGCCGGACACGGTGAACTACGCGACAAGCGGCGTTGGCGGCCTTTCCCATGTGTCCACCACCCTGTTGCAGCAGGATGGCGGGTTCCGCATGGTCCATGTGCCCTACAAGGGCGCGGGCCCCGCGACGCAGGACGCCGTGGCCGGGCATGTTCCGCTCTTCATGACCAATCTTCCGGCCGTCGCGCAGCACCTGAAATCCGGTCTGCTGCGGCCGCTCGGCGTCACCACGCGGCAGGAAAGCCGCCATGTGCCCGGAACCAAGCCCTTCGCCGAGCAGGGGTTCGGGAATTTCGAGGCGGTGACCTGGTGGGCGATGCTCGGCCGCGCCGGCACGCCGGCCCCGATCGTGGAGCGGATGCACGCGGCATTGACCCAGGTGCTGAACGAGCCCGCGGTGAAAAGCAAGATCGAGGAACAGGGCGCGGACATCGTGGCATCCGGGCCCGAACAATGCGGCAGCTTCCTCGCGGCCGAGATCGAGAAATGGGGTGCGGTGATCCGCAAGGCCGGCATCACAGCGGATTCCTGACCGCCGGGGCCAGGGCGGGGCGGCCCCGGCAGGGAAGCCGGCCCCGGGCTTCACCGGCGACGGCGAAGGGTCTCAGTCCTGATCGTCTTCCGCGCTTCCTTCCGCGACACCACGGCGCCAATAGGCCGCTGCGCGGAAACGCCCCTTCCGCAAGCGGTCCTGGCCACCCCAATGGGTGCGGAGGGACCGCGCGGTTTCCGCTTCGCAGGCGGCCCAGATCGCGATGTCATCATGCTCCGGCAGGTCCTGGCCCAGCGCGGCCTGCAACAACATGGCGCCGCAAGGGGCGCCGTCGCGGAACAGCCAGCGCAGCGAAACGCCCGGCGGATGCGCGAGATCCTGCCGTTCCGCGGCATCGGCGACCTCGATCATCGCCACGCCCCGCGCATCCGGCGCCATGCCCTCCAGGGCACGGGCAATGGCGGGAAGGGCGGTTTCGTCGCCGGCCATCATGGTCCAGCCGCGGACGGGGATGTCGCCGCCGCCGGGGCCGGTGAGCCCCAGCCAGTCGCCCGGCCGCGCCCGCAGCGCGAAGCGCGAGCCCGGGCTGGCATCGCCATGGAGAACGAAGTCTATGTCCAGCTCGCCGGCGGCGGCATCGATGCGGCGGATTGTGTAGGTCCGGCGCGTCAGGGCGCAGCCATCGAAGATCGCCTGCCCGCTCGGGCTTTGCCGGGGCCAAAGGGGCTCCCCATCCGGGCCATGACCCGACCCCTCGCCCGGAATCAGGATCTTCACATGCATCATTCGGGACTCGAAGCGGTGGAGGTCCGGCGCCCGCAGCGTGATGCGGCGCATGCGCGGCGTGATGTCGCAGCTTCGCAGAACACGGACGGCGCGGAAATTATGCGGCCGACTGCCGGGCTGCACGGCGCCGGCACCGGCCCAGACGATCCCGAGAGCCTCGTCGGGCGCAAAGGCCTCCAGATGCCCCGCGACGCTTGCCTTGGCATCCGAAAGCAGATCCAGGCTTTCCGCCTCGATGCGGAGCGCGATGCCGCCATCCTCCAGCCGCAGCAGCGCCTTTCCGCCAGGGAAGGCGACCTGCGACGCGGCGAGTGGCCCCTCGGCCGTCAGGCCGTGCTCCACCATGTGCTCCAGGAATTTTTCCAGCAATGCCGCCGGTGCGGCGGCATGGGCGCGAGCTTCGGCGATGAATGGCGTCACAAGGAATATCCTTCCCGCAAGGTCACAATGCTCCGGCCGGCAGGTCCACCCAATGCGTGCCCTGCATCGGTATGGACAGGAAGCGGTCGTTGAGGGCGGCCATGGTGGCCGCCGGGTCCAGGTCGCCGCACCGTTCCGGATGGAACCAGCGGGCCAATGCCTGCAGCATCAGCACATGCGCAGGCGTGTCGTTGAAGCCGTGCCAGATGGCATGGGCGCGGCCCTGACGGATGGCGGACAGGCTTTCCAGATGGTCGCGCCTGATCACGTCGGCGAATTCGCGCAGCGCGCCTTCCGCCGTGACGCCGGCACCCAGGGAGATGCCGCCACGGCCGGCGTAAGGTCCGCCGGTGGCCACGTAGATGCGCGGGTCCTGCGTGATGACATGCTCCAGGGACAGGTCGCCGGTCGCGCCCGGCAGCAGGTCGGCGCCGATATTGTGGCCGCCCGCGAAGCGGATCATGGTGTTGAAGGCGCCTTGCCCGGGCGAGGCGCAACAGGGCGTCCCGCCCGCATGCGCATGGATCAGGACCTTGGGCCGCGCCGTGGGCAGGCCCTGGAGCCGGGCCGAGATAGCGTCAAGCTGCCCGGCATAGAAGCTGTCGAACTGCGCCGCGCGTTCGGGCGCGCCGAGAGCCTGCCCCAGCACGGCCATGCTGGGCCGCGTGTTCGCCATCGGGTCCTCGAAGAAATCGATGACCACGGAGGGTATGCCGAAGGCGGCGAGTTGATCCGCCATGCCGTCGCCCAGCAGCCGGAGAAGGGCGCGGCTGAACACCACCAGATCCGGCCGGGACTGCATGATGCTCTCGATCAGGAAGCCGGTGGCCAGCCCGCGGCCAATCACGGGAATGGCCTCCGCCTGGGGAAAGCGCGCGCGCACGGCCGCGTAATCCGGTGGATTCATGCGCCGGAGATCATCGCCCCAGCCGACCAGCAGGGACACCGGATCGGGATGCAGCAAGGCGACGGCCAGGATGTGCCGTGCCTGCAGGAGGATGATGCGCCGCGCGGGCCGCGCCAGGCTCACCCGGCGGCCCAGAATATCGGTCAACCCGACCGGCGCGGCGGCGCGGGCGAGGTGCGGTGCCACAAGGGCGGGCGCGACAAGCGCCTGCAACAGGCCACGGCGCTTCATGCCGGGCTTCCCTGCGGCAACAAGGCGGGATGGCCCTGGCCGGGCGGCGGTGCCTCCGGCCGGGCCTTGCCGATCCGGTGAAGGCTCCGCGCCAGGCCGCTGCGCGCCCTTCCTACCACCGGGCGCGGACCGAGCCGAGGATGAGGCGGCCGGTGCCGAAATAGCAGGCCGTGGCCGAGGAGCAGCTGGCCACGTAGTCCTTGTCGCCGATGTTCTGCGCGTTGACGGCGAGTTCCACGCCCTTCGCGCTTTCGAAGCGCGCCCCGAGGTCGTAGCGCAGCGCGGCATCGAACAACGTCACCGCATCGACCTTGAAGGTGTTGGTGTCGTTGCCGTAGGTCGAGCCGATGAAGCGCGTGCCGCCACCGAGGGATAGGCCGCGCAGCGGGCCGTCGCGGAAGCTGTAATTGGCCCAGCCGCTCGCGATGTGGTTCGGCACCTGCGGCACGCGGTTGCCGGCCACGCCCGCCGCGCTGCTCTTGGTGACCTCGGCATCGATGTAGGAATAGGCGCCGATCAGATCCAGGCTGTCGCTCAGACTGGCGCGGCCTTCCAGCTCGATGCCGCGGGAGCGGATCTCGCCCTGCTGCACGGAATAGGTGGCGTAGAGCGGATCGGCGGTCAGCACGTTCTGCTGCGTGATGTGGTAGGCGGCGAGCTGCACGAAGCTGTTGCGGCCCGGCGGCTGGTACTTCACGCCGACCTCGTACTGCTCGCCCGTCGTGGGCGAGAAGGTGCCGCCGCCGCGCTGCGGCGCCGCCGTGCCCGTGTTGGGCAGGAAGGAGGTGGAATAGCTGGCATAGGGCGCCACGCCATTGTCGAACAGGTAAAGGGCGCCGGCCCGCCAGGTCACCTTGTCGTCGAACTGGGATTCCTGGGCGGCGTTGGCGCCGCTCGCCAGATGCGTGGTGGTGCCGATGCTGGCGCGGTCGTAGCGGAGGCCGAGATTGAAGCGCCAGCGGCCTAGCGCGACCTGATCCTGCACGTAGAAGCCCAGCTGATCCAGTTCCTGGTTGGTCAGGCCGGCGGGTGTTGTGAAGATCGGCGGGATCGGCTGGTGGTAGACCGGCGCGAACAGGTCGATGGAAGGGGCGGGGCCCATGCCCTGCCGCGCGCGGCTGGAGGTGCGCTGCCAGTCGGCGCCGAACAGCATGGTGTGGCGCAGGGCGCCGGTGGTGAAGTCGGCCTGCGCCTGGTTGTCCAGCGCGAAGGCGTTGGCATGATCGGAAACAAAGGTGGCGCCGCGATTTCCGGTCCGGTTGTTGGCCACCGACCGCACGGAAAGAACGTAGACCTCCGCGTCGATGTGCGAATAGCGGAAGTTCTGACGCACCTTCCAGACATCGTCGAGGCGGTGCTCGAACTGGTAGCCGATGGCGGCCTGGGTGCGGTGGTAGCGGTCATAGGCCGGGTCGCCGCCGAAGAAGTTGCGGCGGATGGTGCCAACCGGGTTGGGCAGCACGGTGCCGGAGGCCGGCACGAAATTGTAGAAGCCACCCTCGGGGTCGTGCTGGTAGGAGGCCAGGACCGTGACGCTGGTGTTGTCATCCGGGCGCCAGGTGAGGGCGGGCGCGATCGCGATCCGCTCCTCCTCCGTGTGGTCGTACTGGGTGTCGGACCTCCGGGCGATGCCGGTGAGGCGGTAGAGAAGGGTGCCGTCCTCGGTGAGCCGGCCGCCAAGGTCGAAGGCGGTCTGCATCAATGCGTGGCTGCCGGCTTCCAGCCGCACCTCATTGACGTGGTCCGCGCTGGGACGGCGGCTGACCAGGTTCACCAGTCCGCCGGCGCCGGTCTGGCCATACAGCACGGAAGCCGGGCCACGCAGCACCTCGATGCGCTCCAGCAGCCAGGGATCGGTGTTGGGCACGCCGAAATACAGGCCGCGGCCCTGGCGCAATCCGTCGAGGAAGTTGACGAAGGCGGCGTTGGTGCCCTGTCCGCCGAAGCCGCGCACGAACACGCTGTCATAGCGGGCGGAGGGACGAATCTCGCCCAGCACGCCGGCAGTGTAGCGCAGCGCCTGGGACACGCTTTGCGCCGCCTGGTCGTCGATCTGGTCGCGCGTCACCACGCCCACCGATTGCGGCGCCTCGATCAGCGGCGTGTCGGTCTTGGAGCCGGTGGTGGTGACCGGCGCCACATAGCCGGGCACGCTTTCCCAGGAACGCCACGCCGTGGCCTGAACATCGACCGGCGGCAGGACAAGGACGGAATCATTCGCGGTTCCGGATTGCGCACGAGCCGGCGGGCCCCACCCGAGCAGGCAGCACATGGCGGCCGAGGCCAGCAGGAAGGAGCGGGAGGAGCGGGTCATGCGGGATCTCGAAACGGATGGGGCACAGCTTCATGCCACTATTGAGAATGCCTCGCAATGGCATCTCTCATCTTTAGCCTGGCTGTTTCCAAAGGGGACGTGGCCTGTTTCCTGATCCCGGTGACGAGCCCTGGGGGCCTTGCCGGTCGAGGCGGAAGGAAGGGCAGGAGCTTTCGGAACGTTTGGAGAACTGCCGCCCATCCGCCCGCTTATCCCCAGATTGCGGGGATAGGGTTGTGGATAGCTGCGTGGATCACGCGTTCACCGCATGGGGATGAACGCGCGGTCCTACACGCCCCGGAGGGGCCAGGGCGGGCCGCTTCAGCGGAATGGCGGCTCGTCGAAGGCACGCAGCTTGCGGGAATGCAACGCCGTCAACTGTTCCCGCAGGATGTCGAAGGTGGCGATGCCGATCGCCAGGTGCTCGCTGACGGCGCGCTGGTAGAAGGCGGTGGCGGCGCCGGGCAGCTTGATCTCGCCATGCAGCGGCTTGTCGGACACGCAAAGCAGCGTGCCATAGGGCACGCGCAGCCGGTATCCCTGCGCCGCCAGCGTCCCGCTTTCCATGTCCACGGCAATGGCGCGGGACAGGTTGATGCGCAGCCGCTCCTGGGTGAAGCGCAGTTCCCAGTTGCGGTCGTCATAGGACACCACGGTGCCGGTGCGCAGCCGCCGCTTCAGCGCCGCTCCTGCTTCCCCGGTCACGGCGGCGGCGGCCTGCTGCAACGCCACCTGCACCTCCGCCAGGGCGGGGACGGGGATCTCGGGCGGCAACAGGTCGTCCAGGATGCGGTCCCGCCGCAGATAGCCATGCGCCAGCACGTAGTCGCCAATCTCCTGGCTTTGCCGCAGCCCGCCGCAATGGCCGATCATCAGCCAGCAATGCGGCCGCGTCACCGCCAGATGGTCGGTGATGGTCTTGGCGTTGGAGGGGCCGACGCCGATGTTGACGATGGTGATGCCATCCGCGCCATCGGCCCGGTGCAGGTGATAGGCCGGCATCTGGAAGCGCTGCCAGGGCGCCTCGGCCACCGAAGCCAGGGCCGAGGCCTGGTCCTGCCCACGGGTCACGGCACCGCCGCCGGGCAGCACCAGCCGGTCATAGGGGCTGTCCGGCCGCGCCAGCTCCTCCAGCGCCCAATCCACGAACTGCCCGATATAGCGCTGGTAGTTGGTCAGCAGGATCCAGGGCCGCAGGTCGCGCCAATCCGTGCCGGTGTAGTGTTGCAGCCGCCGCAGCGAGTAATCCACCCGCGCCGCGTCGAACAGCGACAGCGGCAGCGGCTCGCTTTCCCGGAAGCGCCACAGGCCGTCCGCCACCTCGTCTCCCACGGCCGAAAGCATGGGAACCGGGAAGTGCCGCGCCAGGGCCGCGGCCGAGACGCCGCCGCGCGCCAGCTCGTCGCCGCCCTCCAGGACATAGGGATAGGGGATCTCCCGGTCGCTGGGGCTGACTGACACGGTGGCGCCATATTCCGCCATCAGCGGCCGCAACTGTTCCAGCAGGTAGCGGCGGAAGGCGGCGGGCTGGGTGATGGTGGTGATATAGTCGCCGGGACTTTGCAGCTTGGCCCAGGCGCGGCGGGTCTGGGGCGGCGGCCCTTCAGGCTGCCAGCGCAGCGTCAGGGCGGGGTAGCGGAAGGCCGCCCGCTCGGCCGCATCGGGCGGCGCGCCGCCCGCGATGAATCGGTCCAGCGCGGCCCGTTCCGCCTCCACCGCTTCATCATAGAGGGCTTCCAGGGCATCGACGGCCGCTTCGGGGCTGTCGCAGACGGAACCGGGGAGGGAGCTGCTCATGCAGAAAGGATATAGGCCGGCGCCGGACGCGGAGGTAGGCCGTTGCGTCCCGTGCGGCGGCGGTCCAGCCTGCGCTATCCGCCACATCAGATGGCGGCCCAAAAAGGAGATTCGCCCATGATGACGCGCCGAGAAGGATTGTTCCTGGCTGGAGCGCTGAGTGTCGCGGCCCATGGCAGGGCCGGCAACGCCGCCACGGCCATGGCCCCCACCGTGCAAACGCCTGTTGCCTTCACCCCGCCGCCAGGCTCCTGCGACTGCCACACCCATGTATTCCCCGACCCGGCGCGCTTTCCGTTCTGGAGCGGCCGGGCCTACACCCCGCCCATCGCCACCGCAGACCACCTTCTGGCCTTGCAGAAGGCCATGGGGCTGGACCGCGTGGTGATCGTGCAGCCCAGCGTCTACGGCACCGACAATTCCGCCACGCTGGACGGGATGCGGCAGCTCGGGCCGAAGCGGGCGCGCGGCGTGGCGGTGATCGGCGCCGACACCACTCCGCAGGTCCTGGACAGCATGCATGCCGCCGGCATCCGTGGCATCCGCGTCAATCTGGAAACCGGCGGCGTCACCGACCCGGCTGCCGCCGGCCGCATCCTGGATGATGCGCTGGCCCGCATCCAGGGGCGCCCTTGGCACCTCCAGGTCTATGCGCGGCTGCCTCTGGTGGCGGCGCTGCAGGAGCGGCTTTCCGCCCTGCCCATGCCGGTGGTGTTCGATCATTTCGCCGGCGCCCAGGCGGCGCAGGGCGTGGAGCAGCCGGGCTTCGCGGCGGTGCTCGGCCTGGTGAAGGCCGGCCGCGCCTATGTGAAGATTTCCGGCGCCTACCGCGCCTCCAGCGAGGCGCCGGATTATCCGGCCGTGGCGCCGCTGGCGCGGGCCCTGGTGGCGGCGAACCCCGAGCGCATCGTCTGGGGCACCGACTGGCCGCATCCGGACAGCGCCACCCTGGCGGGCCGCAAGCCCACCGACATCGCGCCCCCCATGCCGGTCGATGACGGACGGGTGCTGAACCTGCTGGCCGAATGGGTGCCGGATGAGGCGGCGCGCCGGGCCATCCTGGTGGACAACCCGGCGCGGCTCTACGACTTCTGAAAAGGGCGGCGCGTCATTCCGCTGGCTGCTGGGCCTGGCGGTGCGGCGCGCCCCGCCTTTCCAGCAGCAGGATCAGCAGGATCGACATGATCGGCAGGGCGGCCATGAACAGCAGGCCATAGTAATCGCCGCCGGAGTAGTCCTTGATGATACCGAAGATCTGCGGCCCGAAATAGCCGCCGAGATTGCCCACCGAGTTGATCCAGGCAATGCCAGCCGCCGCGGCGGCGCCGCTGAGGAAGGCGGTGGGCAGCGACCAAAAGATCGGCAATGCCGCGAAGATGCCGAAGCTGGCGAGCGCCAGGCCCAGCATCTTCAGCATCAGCCCGTCATTGCTGGCGGCGATCAGCAGGCCGGCGGTGGCGCAGGCGGCGGCGAAGATGGTGGTCCATTTCCGCTCCTGCAGCCGGTCGGAGAAGAAGCCCCACAGCACCATGGTCACCGCGCCGACGGCGAAGGGGAAGGCGTTGACGAAGCCAAGCTCCACATTGGACAGGTTGCCGATCGCCTGGATGATCTGCGGCTGGAAGAAGCCCAGCGTGTAGAGCGGCGACACCAGCCCGAGATAAACCAGGCCATAGGCGATGATGCGCGGGTTCAGCAGGGTCTGCCACCATTCGTAGCGCACCACGGCCTCGCGCTGGCGCTCCTCCTCGCGCAGCGTGGCGGCGAGCCACTGCTTCTCCTCCCCGGTCAGCCACTTCGCCTCGGCGGGGCGATCCGTCAGGTACCACAGCACGCCGGCCGTCAGCAGCAGCGCCGGGATCGCCTCGATGATGAACATCCACTGCCAGCCATGCAGGCCCCAGATGCCGTCCATGTTCAGCAGGTAGCCCGATACCGGCGAGCCCAGCGCGGAGGAGAACGGAATGGCGAACATGAACCAGCCGACGATGCGGCCGCGATAAGCCGTAGGGAACCACAGCGTCAGATAGAAGATGACACCAGGGAAGAAGCCAGCCTCGGCGGCGCCGAGCAGCACGCGCACCACGATCAGGCTGGTCTCGCTGCCGACAAAAGCCTGCGCCCCGGACAGCAGGCCCCAGGTGAACATGATGCGCGCGATCCACAGCCTCGCGCCGAAGCGGTTCAAGGCCAGGTTGCTGGGCACCTCGAAGGCGAAATAGGCCAGGAAGAAGACGCCTGCGGCAAGGCCGAAAGCACTGGCACTGAGGCCAAGATCGGCCCGCATCCCAGGGCCGGCGAAACCGATGTTCACGCGGTCCAGATAGGAAATGAAGTAGCAGACGATCAGGAAAGGCAGAAGGCGCCACGCCACCTTGCCCATGGTGCGGCGCTCCACCTCGCTGACCGTTGTCGGGCCGCGTGCAGCGGAACCTTCGCCAGAAGCTGCGCCCATCGCGCTTTCCCCCATCATGTCATGGCTTGTCGGCTATGGCCGGATGGCGGCTTTTGCAGCAGATCGTTGTTTCCGTCGAGGGTTCATGTCACGCGCGGCATCGGGCAAGGCAAAGCCTGAGGCGCACCGTCCAGCCTTGCGTCTTGGGCGATCTGACGGACATGAGAGCCGCGTGATGCACGGGAAATGTACGGCACGGCCAATGTGCCCGGTTGGTGCGGGCAGGGCGCGGCGGGCCATTCGGCCAGGACCTGCGGCGACACGCCCACTTCGCCGCTGGCCACGACGTTGCGCGTGCCGCCCGAACTTCGGCTCGCCACCTGGAACAATGGCGATCCGATGCCCGATCCCCTGGGTGTCCTCAGCCGTGACGGATCGCGATGGTCTTCAGCGAGGCAAAGGAATACAGCGCCTCAAAGCCCTTTTCCCGCCCATGACCGGACCGCTTGACGCCGCCAAAGGGCAGCTCCACGCCGCCGCCGGCGCCATAGTTGTTGATGAAAACCTGCCCTGTCTGGATGCCGCGCGCCATGCGCATGGCGCGGCCGACATCGGCGGTCCAGACGCCGGCTACCAGCCCGTAATCGGTGCCGTTGGCGATGGCCAGCGCCTCCTCCTCGTCCTTGAACGGGATCACCACCTGCACGGGGCCGAAGATTTCTTCCTGTGCCAGACGCGAATCCACCGAGGCGCCCGCCACCAGCGTCGGCTGCACGTAATAGCCACCGGAGGGCGCACCGGATGCGAGGCTGCCCTGGGCCGCCACAACCAGCCCGTCGCGCGGCACGCAGTCGAGATAGCCACGCACGATCTCCTGCTGCCGGGCCGAGACCAGGGGACCCATGTCGAGATCGTCCGCGGCAGGGCCGACGCGCAGCGCCTTGTAGCGCTCCGCCATGGCGGCGAGCACGCGGTCATGCACCGAGCTTTGTACCAGGATGCGCGACGCGGCCGAGCAGGTCTGGCCGGCATTCTGGATGCCCGCATTCACCAGGAAGGGCAGAGCGGCCTCCAGGTCGGCATCGGCGAACACGATCTGCGGCGACTTGCCGCCGAGCTCCAGCGTCACCGGCACGGCGTTCTTCGCCGCCGCCGCCTGCACCAGCGTGCCCACCGCCACCGAGCCGGTGAAGGAGATGTGGTTGATGCCGCGATGCGCCGACAGGGCGGCGCCGGCTTCCTCGCCCGTGCCGGAAACAAGGTTCACCGCGCCGGCCGGGAAGCCGGCTTCCTGGGCGATGCGGGCATAGGCGATGGCGGTGAGGCAGGCTTCCTCGGCCGGCTTGATCACCACCGCATTGCCCATGGCCAGCGCCGCGGTAACGGAGCGGCCGATGATCTGCATCGGATAGTTCCACGGCACGATGTGGCCGGTGACGCCGAGCGGCTCATGCACCGTCATCACCGTGTAGCCATCCAGATAGGGGATGGTGTCGCCATGCAGCTTGTCGGCGGCGCCGCCATAGAATTCGAGGTAGCGCGCCAGCGCCAGCGCGTCGGCCTTGGCCTGGCGCAGCGGCTTGCCGACATCCAGTGCTTCCAGCCGGGCCAGCTCGTCCGCCCGCTCCAGCACGATGCGCGACATGGTGAACAGCAGCCGGCCACGCTCGGCCGCCGTCATGCGCCCCCAGGCGCCCCGCCGGGCTTCCTGCGCCGCCGCCACGGCACGGTCGATGTCGCTTGCATCGCTGCGCGCGATGGCGGCGAGCCTGCTGCCATCGGACGGATTGAGCAGCGGCATGGTCTCGCGCCCGACAGGCTCGTGCCACTCGCCGCCGATCAGGTTGAGGCGCGTATCGAACGGAACGGCTTCCATCTCCGGGCTTCCTCCATGAGGGTTCTGGGCACCCGGCCACGGCCGGGAATCCGCATGAAGTATCGCCAACAGGCGCCTGCGCCAACCGTTCCCGATCGGGGCGGCGTTAGCGGCAGTTCTCGCCCTGGCGGCGGAAATCCAGCACCCGTCCGTCGCGGATCTCGAAGGTCACAAGGCAGGGCTGCGCTTCATAGCCGCCTCCCAGCGGTATGCCGATGCCGATGCCGGTGCCGAACCCGCTGCCATGGTGACCCCCGCTGAAGCTGCCGCCGCCAACGCCGAAGCTGAAGCCGGAAGAGGCCGGCGCCGCCTCGCTGCTGAAATCATATCCCAGGAAGCGCCGGCCTTCAGACTCGTAGACGCGATGCGGCACTCCCAGGCCTTCCACCAGCCGCACCTCTGGCTGGCCGACATAGCTGGCCATGTTGTGGTCGAACTCGGCCGTCCCGCCGCCCGCGCAGGCGGCAAGCAGCGTCAGGCCCAGCAGCAGGGCGGCGCGGGTGAGGGGCTGGCGCATGGTCTGGGTCCTCTGCTCACGGATGCAACGTGGGGCCGCGACAGGCGGTTGCCGGCCCGGGCGGTGTCCGGCTTCAACGGCCCGCCAGCCTTTCCGGCCGCAGGCAGACCAGGCGCGGCTTGCGCGCGGCGGGCGGCACGGGCACGGCGCGGTTGGCCCGGCGCGCCTCCAGCGTCATGAAGCGGCGGGCCTCCTGCGCGCCGCCAAATAGCAGGGCAGGGCGCAGCCCGGCGGCGCACACATCGCCCACCGCTTCCCGTGACAGCGGCACCGGGCCGCCGCCGCCCCACGCCTTGCCCAGCCGCGCCAGGGCGACGCGGCGGCTATAGGCCAGGCCGCGCTCCGCCTCGCCGGAATGGTAGCGGCCGATGGCGGTGCCCCAATCCCCCGTCTGCGCCTGCAGCGAGCGCAGGAACCGCGCGGCGTAGCGCAGATTGGCCGCGGGATCGAAGGCTTCCTCCAGGCTGGAAAAGGCATCCGGGTGGTGCAGGAGGTTGACCTGCATGCAACCCACATCGATGGAGCGCACGCCGCGCTCCTGGATTTGCCGCACGCGGCTGATGGCGGCCGCCTTGCTGGGGGCGTAATAGCTCTGGCCCTCGGCGTTGACCGACCAGGGCCAGGGCTGTGGCGACCCGGTGGGGCTGCGCCGCCCGGTTTCCACCAGGGCGATGGCGGCCAGCAGGCCGGGCGGAACGCCGGCGCCGGGCTCGGCGGCGGCGATGGCCTGGCGGCAAGCGGCCCAGTCATCCGATTCGGCCCGTGCCCCGCTGTGCAGGGACAGGAACATGGCCAGCAGCGCGGCGGAGGCCAAATGGCGGAGCATCCGCTGCTGCTGCCTGCGGCGGCGCCGTTCGGCAAGGGCCATGTTGATCACGAAACGGCGCCCAAAGGCTTGTCGGCACTGGGAGTCGCGGCGACGGGTGGCGGCATGCAAGCCCAATCTTGGTGTCACCGCGCAAATTCACATACCATATGTGGGTTAAGAAGGTGTTGAAGCGGGATGCGGCAGGGTGCAAAGGTGCGCCCGATCTGCCCCAGCCTTTCGAGGGATTCGTACCTTGCTCGATGCCGTTCAGCTTGCCGCCGATATTCAGCTTGCCGGGCATGGCCAGGTCCGCGTGGATCGCTCCCGCGATGCGTTGCTGACCGATTTCGGCAAGGCCACGCTCGACGACCGCTACCTGATGCCGGGCGAATCCTACCAGGACCTGTTCGCCCGCGTCGCCAGCGCCTATGGCGACGACGCGGCGCATGCCCAGCGCATCTACGACTACATCTCGAAGCTGTGGTTCATGCCGGCGACGCCGGTGCTGTCGAATGGCGGCACCTCCCGCGGCCTGCCGATCTCCTGCTTCCTGAACGAGGCGAATGACAGCCTGAACGGCATCGTCGACCTCTGGAACGAGAATGTCTGGCTGGCCTCCAAGGGCGGCGGCATCGGCTCCTACTGGGGCAATCTGCGCTCGATCGGCGAGAAGGTCGGGCAGAACGGCAAGACCTCCGGCATCATCCCCTTCATCCGTGTCATGGACAGCCTGACCCTGGCGATCAGCCAGGGCTCGCTGCGGCGCGGCTCGGCGGCGGTTTACCTGCCGGTCTCGCACCCTGAGATCGAGGAATTCGTGGATATGCGCCGCCCCACCGGCGGCGACCCGAACCGCAAGGCGCTGAACCTGCACCACGGCATCCTGGTTCCCGATGCCTTCATGCGCGCGGTTGAAGCCGATGAGGAATGGGCGCTCACCTCGCCCAAGGATGGCGCGGTGATCCGCAAGATCTCGGCGCGCTCGCTGTGGATCCGCATCCTGATGGCGCGGATCGAGCAGGGCGAGCCCTACATCATCTATTCCGACCATGTGAACCGCGCCCAGCCCGAGCACCAGAAGCTGGCAGGGCTGGAAGTGAAGACCTCCAACCTTTGCTCGGAGATCACCCTGCCCACCGGGCGCGACCAGCACGGCCAGGAGCGGACGGCGGTGTGCTGCCTGTCCTCCCTGAACCTCGAGACCTGGTTCGAGTGGAAGGACGAGCCGCGCTTCATCCCCGACGTGATGCGCTTCCTCGACAACGTGTTGCAGGACTTCATCGACAAGGCGCCGGATTCCATGGCGCGCGCCAAGTACAGCGCCATGCGGGAACGCTCCGTCGGCCTCGGCGTGATGGGCTTCCATTCCTTCCTGCAATCGCAGAACGTGCCGTTCGAGAGCGTCATCGCCAAGGTTTGGAACAAGCGGATGTTCAAGCACATCCGCGAACAGGCCGATGCCGCTTCCCGCCTGCTGGCCGATGAGCGCGGGCCATGCCCGGACGCGGCTGAGTACGGCTTCAACGAGCGTTTCTCCAACAAGATGGCGATCGCGCCCACCGCGTCGATCTCCATCATCTGCGGCGGCGCCTCGCCGGGAATCGAGCCGATCGCGGCGAATGTGTACAACCACAAGACGCTGTCCGGCTCCTTCATCGTGCGCAACCCGTACCTGAAGAAGGTGCTGGCGAAGCATGGCCGCGATGACGAGGACACCTGGACGCTGGTGACGGTGAACAAGGGCAGCGTGCAGCACCTCGACTTCCTCAGCGAACAGGAAAAGGCGGTGTTCAAGACCGCCTTCGAGCTTGACCAGCGCTGGGTGGTCGAGCATGCCGCCGACCGCACGCCCTTTATCTGCCAGTCGCAGTCGGTGAACCTGTTCCTGCCGGCGGATGTGCACAAGCGCGACCTGCACCAGATCCACTACCAGGCGTGGAAGAAGGGCGTGAAGTCGCTCTACTACTGCCGTTCGCTGTCCATCCAGCGTGCCGACACCATCAGCGAGAAGGTCGCTGTCCAGCCCACGCTCGGCTTCGCCGCGGCGACCAGCCTGGAGGCGGTGCTGCCCGGCGCGCCCCCGCTCGCCGCGCGGGCCGTGGCCGGGGAAGGCACCAATTACGAGGAATGCCTAGCCTGCCAGTAAGTCCCTGACCCAGGATGACCTGGGCCAGGGAGCCGGCGCCGCTTCGGAGGCCGCTTCCCTGGCCCGGCATCCCGCGCTGTTTGCTGAGGCTGGATTGACCCCGCCGCGCCCGCGCCGTTAACCCGGCAGGGCGATGAACGCCGAAGCACCCTCGTCCCCCGCATTGCTGGAGCCGCCGGAGCGGCCGCGGTCTTTCTGGTTTCTTGCGGGCCTGTCGGCGCTGGCATTGCTGCTCCTGGCCGGCTTCATCGCCCTAGGCAACTGGCAGATGGCCCGGCGGACCTGGAAGCTCGACCTCATCTCCCGGGTGGAGGGGCGGGTGAACGCGCCGCCGGCCGTGCCGCCGGGCCCGGCGGAGTGGCCGGGCCTGACCGCCGCCGGGGCCGAGTACCGCGCTCTCCAGGTCACGGGCCGCTTCCTTCCCGGGCAGGACACGCTGGTCGACGCCAACACGCAGCGTGGCCCCGGCCATTGGGTGATGAGCCCGCTGCTGAGCGAGCAGGGCTTCATCCTGATGGTCAATCGCGGCTTCGCGGGCGGCGAGCGGGGCTCCGAAACCGGCCCGCCCGGTCCGGTTCCGGAAGGCGTGGTGCGCTTCACCGGCCTGCTGCGGTGGGACGAGCCGGGCGGCGCCCTGTGGCGGCCCAATGAACCCGGGGCCGGCCGCTGGTATTCCCGCGACGTGGCTGCCCTGGCACGCGCGCGAAAGCTGGGGCCGCAGCCTGTCGCGCCCTATTTCGTCGATGCCCGTCCAGCCCCCGGCCTGCCGAGCCCGCCTGTCGCGGGCATGACGCCTCTCGATTTTCCCAACAACCACCTGGTCTATGCCATCACCTGGTATGGCCTGGCACTGATGGTGGTGGGCGGGATGGGCGTGGTGGGGCGGCATGAATGGAAGCTGCGCCAGGAACAGGGCAGGCAGGACATCCCGCGGCCCGAATAGAGCGCAGGGCCAGGCGACAGTTCTCCCCCTGCCGCCTATAATCCAGCCCAGCCAGCCGCACCCGGCTTTCCCGTCAGGAACCGGGCGCGGGCCGCCTGAACAGGCCGATGGCCCATGATCAACCTCACGAACTGGCTCGGCAGCCGCCTTTCCGCCATGAGCGAGGCAGCGCCAGCAGCCGCCGGAGATCTTCCGTTATGTCCGACCAGCCCGAGAAGATGGACCTGCTGACGGCCGATCCGGTCTATAAGCCCTTCCGCTACCCTTGGGCCTATGACGCCTGGCTGACCCAGCAGCGTGTCCACTGGCTGCCGGAAGAGGTTCCGATGGCCGATGACGTGAAGGACTGGCAGAAGAACCTCACCGACGTCGAGCGCAACCTCATCACCCAGATCTTCCGCTTCTTCACGCAGGCGGATGTCGAGGTGAACTCGGCCTACATGAAGCACTATTCGCAGGTCTTCAAACCGACCGAAGTGCTGATGATGCTCTCGTCCTTCTCGAACATCGAGACCATCCACATCGCAGCCTATTCGCACCTGCTCGACACCATCGGCATGCCGGAGACGGAGTACCAGGCCTTCCTCAAATACAAGGAGATGAAGGACAAGTACGACTACATGCAGTCCTTCACCACCGAGAACAAGACGGAGATCGCCAAGACCCTGGCGGCCTTCGGCGCGTTCACCGAAGGCCTGCAGCTTTTCGCCTCCTTCGCCATCCTGCTGAACTTCCCGCGCTTCAACAAGATGAAGGGCATGGGGCAGATCGTGACCTGGTCGGTGCGCGACGAGACGTTGCACTGCCTTTCCGTCATCCGCCTGTTCCGCACCTTCATCCAGGAGAATCCGGAAATCTGGACGGAACAGTTCCGCCGCGACCTGACGGAGATCTGCACCACCATCGTCGAGCACGAGGACGCCTTCATCGACCTCGCCTTCGAGCTGGGCGGCGTGCAGGGCATGACGCCGGAGGACATCAAGCAGTATATCCGCTTCATCGCCGACCGCCGCCTGCAGCAGCTGGGCCTGGAGCCGCATTACGGCATCGAGAAGAACCCGCTGCCCTGGCTGGACGAGATCCTGAACGCGGTGGAGCACATGAACTTCTTCGAGGGCCGCGCCACGGAATATTCCAAGGCCAGCACCCAGGGCACCTGGGAGGAGGCATGGGCGTCGTCGATCGGCGAGAACTGGACCGCCGATCAAAGCGAAAGCTTCAACGGACCGATGAAGATCTGACGCCGGAACCGACAGGCCCGTCCTTCCCGCAAGGGAGGGACGGGCCTCGCCAGGCATCAGGTCAGGGATGCCGCCCCCTTCAGCCCCAGCTGTAATCGCTGCTGGACAGGGAGGTGGTGCCGGCGATCGTCACCTTGGTGACCGAGCCATCGGCGGCACGCAGCGACCATACATCACCTTCCTGGCTGAGATAGGTGCCGTCGCCGAAGCCCTTGAAGTTGATCTTGTCGCCTTCGCCGCGGCGGAAATCCGTGACGCGGTCATGGCCCATGCCCTTGCCGATGACAAAGAGGTCGGCCCCGGCACCACCCGTCAGCACGTCATTGCCGCCCATGCCGTTCAGCACATTGGCGCCGCTGTTGCCGATGATGATGTTGGCGAGGCCGTTGCCCGTGCCGTTCGACCAGCCACTGCCGTAGAAGGTCAGGTTCTCGACATGATCGGGCAGGGTATAGCTGCCGATCCAGGTCTGCACCGTGTCCGTGCCGGCTCCGGCCTTCTCCACCACGCGGTCGCTGCTGGAGAAGATGTTGTATGTGTCGTCCCCCGCGCCGCCCTGCATGATGTCGCCGCCGCCATTCGACTGATACCAGTCATTGCCGCTGGTGCCGGTCCAGTTGTCGCGGCCGCTGCCGCCCCAGGATTGCTTGGTCCAGCCGGCGGACGCCTTCGCGCCACCCGTGCCGATGCTTGGCAACTCCACCGGGTCGCTATTATTGCCGGAGCCGCCATTCGAGGGGGGCGTGCTTGCATCCCGGAAAACCGACTTGTAGGCAGAGCCGGTGTTCGGATCGCTGCCATCCGACAGGCGGCCGGGATAGGCGGCGTCGGAATCCCAGTAGGATTGATAGACGACGTTGTGGCTTTCGAACCAGTCATGCGCCGCCTTGATGAAGCCGGACGCGTTGTTCCCCTGGGCGCCCCATTCGGAATAGGCGGTGGGCTTGCCATGCGCCTTGGCGAAGTTCTCCAGCCAGTTCAGGCCATATTTCTGGTCCCTGACATGGGCGAAGGCCTTGGCTGAATCCCAGTTCTGCCATTGGGGATTGAAATAGAAATCCATGCCGATGATGTCGACGTACTTGTCACCGGGATACGCCTTGGCCGGGTCCATGCCGCCATAGGCTTCGTTGACGTTCCACTCGAATTTGAAGCGGCTGGATACAGAGCGGAAGGCGTCCACGAACTCGCGGAACGCACCGATGAAGGCATCTTCCCTGCCCTCGGCGGACCAGCGGAACCAGTCGCCGTTGAACTCCCATCCGGTGCGGACGTAGATGTCGCCGGTGGGATTGTTGCTGTAATCTAGAAGGTTTTCGGCAACCTGCTTGTAGTACTTGTTGTAGTCGCCATTGGCGGCGGAATAAAGATTTGCCCCATTCACGATCAGCGGCACGGACCAGAACACCTCACGGCCGGTTGGCTTCCAGAGCGTGTCCACAGACCATTGAGAGCTTGAAACGAAATCGGTCCAGTTGGCACTGCCGATCACGCCATGCACGCCGTCCACATCCCGGCCAAGCCATTTTTCGAACTGGCGAACGTGCTGGGCGCTGTTGTCAACATAGACCCCGAGAAGAGCCATTTTTGCTTCCTGTGCGTCGGGCACAGGATCTTCCATTCCTTGCCGCGCAGGACGACAAGGTCGGGAAGATCCGGTGCGAGTTGCGCGAGGTTCGCTGGCGAAGTGGCCGCCCGCCATGCGCTCGGAACAGGAACTGCCTAGCTTGAGGCTCACGAAAACGCGAGCACTTATTTCCGCGAAATCGAGGAGCCCGCAAGCTCTAAATCAACCCTTTGGAAAAAGAGCAGCGCTGGACGGGAAGATTTCGGAGTGTTTCAGGAAAAAGATTTCCGAGAAAAGAACGGCGCGAAAGTTTTTCTGAAATTCCCCTAGAAAATTTCAACCATAAGTTACGTATGATTCAGTGCTGATGGTGATGCCCGACCAGGATTTTCCCCGGCCTGCTCCTCCAGGCGCATATGCTTTCCTGGCATCGACACCCTGGGAGCCCGAGGCGTCGCCGGCACAGTCAGCGAAGCGACGGCTCCCAGGGATGTGCTCAAGCGCTTCAGGCGCCAGGTTCACCAAAACGGCTGCCCTTCCGGAGCGCTTCCCAGATCCCGAGGAGCGCGATCGCCAGGTTGGGGATGGCGGCTTGCAGCTCGGCCGAAAGCGTGATGCCGAACAAGGCGGTGAGCAGCAGGAACAATCCCCGCCAGGTGCTGGGCTGGGCAAGTTGAGCGCGGATCCAGGGTTCCATCAGGGTCCTCCAGCGTGGGGAAAGGAAGAAGGCGCTCATTCGCCGGTGACGGCGAAGGCTTCGGCGGGAATGGTCACGGTGCCGGGGCCGGTGATGGCGGCACTCTGGGCAAGCAGCCCATAGGCCAGCGCATTGCCGCCGGACAGCGCGTCATAAAGGCCCACATGGTTCAGCGTGCCCGCCGCGGCATTGAACACGAACCGCACCACCTCCGTGTTGCGCTGGCCGCCATTGCCGGTGAAGCTGATGCGCTGGCGGGCATAGCCATTGCCAACGGGCTCGCCGGTGATGCCCGTGTTTCCGCCCCCGGTTCCCAATGCCACATAGAGCGTTGTCGGCAGGGAAGGATTGCGGCCGCAAAGGGCACGCGCGAGCAGGTTCCGGCCGTAATCGGTCAGGATGGGCATGATGCTGTTGTCCTTTGAAAGGCGTTGTTCGCGTCAGCCTGCTGCGGTGAGGGCTTGCAGGCTGGCATCGGGAAGACGCGCCGCGCTGTAGTCGAGTGCTGCGATCTCGCCATTGGCGGCGCGGTTCAGGGCGGCGGAGGCATGGCCCACCAGAAGCCGCGTCAGGCTGGAAGAAGGGCCGCCAGCCACCGATCGTACGATGCCCCCGTCGAGGCAGAGGGCCATCCCATCCGGCGACCAGGCAAGCGCGGCCCGGAATGCCGTGCCGGGCGCCACGGTTCCGCCCGCCACCATGCCCAGATCGGTTCCGCTTCCCACCAGCCGGGCCTGGATGGTGTTGCCGCCCGCGGCATTGGCCAGCACAAGGCGGTTCTGGTCGCCGCCATCGTCCAGTTGCAGCAATCCTTGCTCCGCATTGGGCGGGGCCGGCTGCGGCAGCATGGCATGGAGGATCAGCGTGCCCGATGGCGCCCAGGGCAGGGCAGGAGCCCAGACCGGCCGGTCGGCCGTGCGGAGCGCGGCGATCCGTGCCTCCGCCGCGGGGAGGATTGGCGATGTGGCCGAGAAGCCGGCTTCCAGTTGCGGTGCCGCCAGCCGCAGCGTGATGTCGAAGCTGCCGCTGGATTGTGCGCGAAGCCGGCTGGCCAGCGCGGCGGCCCCGCCCGAATAGGTCCAGGCATGGGCGCTGCGCTGCTGCCCCAGCGGGGCGTTCAGCGGCATCAGCGCCAGGGAGCTTTGCACGTTTCCCCCGGCGATGAGGTTGTTCTGCAGCAGCAGATTGGAAAGGCTGCCTCCTGTCAGCCGCAGAAAGAAGCTGGAAACATAGGTCTGCCCCGATGTCACCAGCGGCATGCTGCCGCCCTCGAAGCGCAGCGCGAAGGTCGAGGAGCCGACAAAGCGCAGTTCCACGAAGGGCAGGCCATCCTCGGTGCCGGTTCCGATGACATGGATCGTCGGAACGGTGCCGTCGATCTGCCAATAGGCCGGCAGCCTGGTAATGCCGCTGCCGATCGACGCGCCTTCGCCACGCGGGTTGCGGACAAGGTTGGTCCGCGCATCCTCCACCAGCAGCCGGTTCGGGCCGCCCTGGAAGCGTGGCGTGTTCGCCGCCGCATCGGCGAACATGCCCGACGGCCCTTGCACCAGCGCCGCGCCGTCGCGGAGATGCTGCAGGCGATCGGCATAGCCCGGCCCCACGATGCGCAGTGCCTGGCCCGACCCGGCGAGGCCAGGCAGGGAAGGAACCATCATGCTCAGGGGGCTCCGCCACCCGCCAGATGGCAGATCTTCGTTGTGCCACCATCCGGCGAATAAACCATCAGCGTCGCGACGCCACCGGCCCGGATCCTGGTGAAGCCGTCGCTGCTGGTGGGGGCGGTGTTGGAGGTGAAGCCCGACAAGGCCATGCTCAGATCGGCGCCCGTCCGGTTGATCACCGTGCAGGAAAAGCCGTCCAGCGTGCTGGCCCAGGCAAGGTTGAGCGCGGTGCCGGGATTGGCGAGCAGGACGCGGTTGTTGTGCGCCGCGTGGCTGATCGTGGTGGCGCCGGAAAGC
This sequence comes from Teichococcus oryzae, assembly GCF_008386565.1. Taxonomy (GTDB): domain Bacteria; phylum Pseudomonadota; class Alphaproteobacteria; order Acetobacterales; family Acetobacteraceae; genus Pseudoroseomonas; species Pseudoroseomonas oryzae. The sequence continues at coordinate 652,247 of NZ_VUKA01000001.1, forward strand.
GGCAACGTGGCCAGGCGACGGTCGGTGAACTGGCTGTCCACATACTGCTTCGGCGCCGCCTGCAGGCCTGTTGCCGGATTGCCCGGCAGAAGCAGGGGGCCGGACAGCGTGACCGTGCCATTCGCGGCCAGGCGGAAACGCTCCGCGATGCTGCCGCCGGAGCGCGTTTCCAGCACCACCGCGCCGGCCTCCGATCCGGCGGCGACATTCTCCGCCAGCGTCACCAGCCGGGCGTAAACCTGCTCGGTTCCGCCGCTGTTGTTGCCGGTGCTTTCCAGCACCCCGATGCGGTCACTGCCGGCCGGCGTGGCCGAGAGGCGGCGCAGGCGGACCGTTTGCGGGGCGGTCATGCCGCTGCCGCCGAAGGTGAAGCCGGCATTCGGATTGCCGGTGTCGCCGGCGAAGACGCAGTCCGCCCCGCTGATGGTGAAGCTGGCGGCGCTGTTGTTGCTGGTGTTGAACAGCTTCACCTGACCGCCGAGCGTGGCGCTGCGGCGATGGATGTTGACCGCGCCATCGGTGTCGGCGGACAGCCGGGTCTCGATGGCCGCGGCGGAGGACACCGACGCCAGCTCCACGCGCCCGGCCGCGATGCGCTGCGTGCCGGCGGTCCCCGTCATGCGGTTGCCGAGCAATTGCAGCTTCTGCATCGCCGCCGCATTGTCGGCGGTGAAGGTGACAGCCGTGGTGTCGCAGCCGGCCACGATCAGGTTGCCGGCGCCGCTGCCCAGATGGATGGCGCTGATGGTGACATTGCCGGTTCCCGGCGCCCCCGTGAAGTCGCAGCCGATCAGCGAAAGCTGCCCGCCCAGCACTTCCGCGATGCGGCGCCCGCCGCCGGTGACATTGACGCCGATTACCTCGTGCTGCTCGGAGCCGGTGGTGTTGACTTGGATGGAGCAGGCCTTGGAGGACAGGAAGCCGCCGACCCACTTGGTGCGCAGGGCCGTGCCGGCGATGCGGATGCCCAGCGGGACCGGGTCGGCCATGTCCACCCAGCCATCGGCCCCGATGTTGAAGAAGGAGCAGGAATGCACGGCATCCTGCACGTCGAAGCCGATGTCGTGGCCGTACTCGAAGCAGTTCTCGAAGGAGGCCATGTCGCAATCGGCAACCACATAGGCGCTGCCGAGGCGCCGGTTGGCATTGACATACACCATGCCGCCCGAAGTCCAGCCGGCCGCGTAGCTGGAGCCGATCAGGTCGAACTTCGTGCTGTCCACCATGGCGATGGTCCAGCGGCCATACAGGCCCGAGGCGCCGGAATTGCGTACCTCCGCGATGTTCACCATGTCGCCGCTGACCAGGCCATGCGCCGTCGCCGTGGTGATGCGGACCTGCCCCGCGCCATTGCTGGCGACGGCCGAGATCAGCAGCCGGGTATTGGACCAGGAGCGCGAGGTGGTGACAAGCGGATGGAAGTTCACCTCGCTGATGCGCGACACGTCGTAGGACCGGCTGAGATGGATGCCGTTGGTGCAGTCGCCCAGCACATCGGCGACGCGGAGCCGCGCATTCCCCTCGCTGTAGATGCCCCAGTTGAAGCCCAGGATCAGCAGCCTCGTCAGCATCGCGTCGGCGCCATTGCCATCCGTGTTGCCGCTGCCGCCATCTCCAACGGTGATGGCGGTGCCGGCGAAGGCGGCGGCCGCGTCGAGGCCCTGGCGCAGCGTCGCCGGGCTGGTCAATCCCTCGCGCAGGAGGGCGATGCCGGAAACGCCGGCATTGCGGCGCACCCGCACGGTGCGCGCCGGGTTCAGCAGCAGCGCGTACCGGACACCCGAATAGTCGCCATTCTTGCGCCAGCCGCCCGGGCCGGGGCGTCCTTGCAGGAACACGCCATCCTTCACGTCCAGTTCCGACGCGGCGACGCGGTAGCGGCGCGGGCCCAGCTGCACAGTGCCGCCCCCTTGCGCCGCAGCGGCGTTCAGCGCCGCCTGGATGGCCGCGGCATCGTCGGTGATGCCGTCGCCCACCGCTCCGAAGTCGCGCACATGCAGGGCACGCTCGGTCAGGATGCCGGCGCGCAACTGCGCCACGGTGGCGCGCCGCGTCTCGGCCAATGCCAGGCTGCCCTGAACGAGCGGCGTCGAGTCATTGTCGTTCAGCGCCGTGACGGCGGGGAGTTCGCTGATTTTCTTGTCAGACATGGGAAGTCCTCAGGGGGGCGTGGCGGCGGCAGGCGCGGGTCAGAGCAGGATGTCGCCTCCCTGCTCGGCGGTGATGGAGGCGCCGGTTTCCGTCAGCAGCGCGAAAGGCTCGGTGACCACAAAGGAAGCGGAGGTTTGCGCCGCCAGGGGCTCGGCCGCGTCGGCCACGCGGATGCGGTAGCCGGAGCCTGGCGCCGGGGCGGTGAAGGTCGCGGAAGCGCCGCCCGCCGCGACCGCGACCGGCAGCGGGCCGGCGACCACCGCGCCGGCGGCGTTGAGGATGCTGAAGATCAGCGTGGCCACGGGGCCACTGGCGGTGGCGCCGATGGCGAATTGGCGGCCGACATAGAGCCCGGTCGGGACGGGGCCCAGCGCCACGCTGCGGGTCACCGCCGCCACGGGCGGGATGTCGAAGGAGAAGCCCAGGGCGGCGTAGCCGTTCAGGCGCAGGGGCGGCGCCGAGGCATCCAGCACAAGGCCATTCCCGACAGCCGCATTGCTGCGCACCGGCAGGAAGTTCATCGAATCGGCCGCTTGCACGATCAGCATGTGGCCTGCCTGCAGGCGGTCGGCGACGCTGTTGAAATAGCCGCCGGCCAGCACCCCGGCGCGTGTGTCCGTGGTCACGTAGAGCCAGAGCGTGAAGCTGCCGGTGCTGCTCAGCGCCGAAAGCCCACGGGGGTCGAAGGGCATGCGCGTCTCCTGAATGGTGCAAGGGCGGCGATCCCGTTCCCGGCAGCGCGCCTTGGCGGAGCGTCGCGCAAGCGCAGCGATCCGGCCGCAGGAGGGGGGCTGCGTGCCGGCTGGGGTGGGCGCCGTGATGGTCGAAATGGCGCGGACGCAGTTCGCCCGCTGACAGAAACAGGAATTAAAGGATCGAGGGGCACCCTGTCAAGGACAAAAATCCTATTGCCACTGTAACCGTGGACCGGCGCGGCAAGCTCTTCTAGCCTGCGCCGCTTCTCCGCCGCCCTCCCTCTGGTCCGATGGAATCGCCGCCATGCTCCGACGCCTGCTTGCCGCCACGTTGTGCGCCGCTGCCTTGCTGCCGATCGCCCTTTCGGCCTCGCCTCCGGCCCGGGCGCAGCAGGCTGTCACGCTCAATGTCTACAACTGGTCCGACTACATCGACCCCGGGGCGGTGGAGCGCTTCCAGCAGGAAACCGGAATCCAGGTCCGCTATGACGTGTTCGACAGCCTGGAAACCCTGGAAGGCAAGTTGTCGGCCGGGCGCTCGGGCTATGATGTCATCGTTCCCACCAGCGAGCCGACCTTTGCCCGGCTGATCCGCGCGGGGGCGCTGCGGCCGCTCGACCGCGCCGGCATCCCCAACTGGAAGAACCAGGATGCGACGCTGCTGGAGCGGGTGGCAAGCAGCGACCCCGGCAACAGGTTCGGGGCCATCTATCTGTATGGCTCGGTGGGGCTTGGCATCCGCCCGGACAAGGTGCGCGCGGTGCTGCCCGATGCGTCGCTCGACAGCCTCGATCTCCTGATGAAGCCGGAGAATGCCAGGGCGCTGGCCGGCTGCGGCATCGCGGTGATGGATTCCGCGATCGACGTGCTGCCGAGCGTGCTGCGCTGGCTGGGGCGCGATCCGAACAGCACCGACACCGGCGACCTGCGCGCGGCCGAGCAGGCGCTGCTGGCGATCCGCCCGCATGTGCGCGCCATCACCGCCAGCGGCAGCATCCTGGATGCGCTGGCCACCGGCGAGTATTGCGTCGCCATGACCTATTCGGGCGATGCGATCCAGGCCAGGGCACGCGCGACCGAGGCTGGGCGCGGCGTCGAGGTCGCCTATGTCCAGCCAAAGGAAGGCGCGCAGCTCTGGTTCGACATGCTGGCCATTCCCGCCGACGCGCCAAATCCGGAAGCGGCCCAGCGCTTCATCGATTTCCTGCTGCGGCCGGACGTCATGGCGGGCATCACCAACGAGGTCCGCTATCCCAACGCCGTTCCCGCCGCGACCCCGCTGGTGGAGGAGGCGGTGCGCGGCGATCCCAACGTGTATCCGACGCCGGAGATGCTCAGCCGGTCCTTCACCGCCGAGGTGCTGTCGCCGCAGGCGGAGCGCGCCCGCAGCCGACTGTGGAACCGCTTCAAGGCCGGGCGCTGACGGCCTTGGCGCTGCTGTCCCTGCGGGGCCTCACGAAGCGCTTCGGCGAGACGATGGCGCTTGACCGGCTCGACCTCGACGTCGCGCCGGGCGAGTTCCTGACGCTGCTGGGCGGTTCCGGCTCCGGCAAGTCCACGCTGCTGCGGGTGGTTGCGGGCTTCGAGGCGGCCGATGCCGGCGCCGTCCTGCTGGATGGGCAGGAGATTGGCGCGGTTCCGCCGCATGCCCGCCCGCTGAACATGATGTTCCAGTCCTATGCGCTGTTTCCGCATCTCTCGGTGGCGGGCAACGTGGCCTATGGCCTGAAGCGGGATGGCGTGCCACGCGGCGAGCGTGATCGCCGCGTGGCGGAGGTGCTGGCCCTGGTCGGGCTGGAAGGCTTCGGGCGCCGCCTGCCATACCGCCTGTCCGGCGGCCAGAAGCAGCGCGTCGCCCTGGCGCGCGCCCTGGTGAAGCGCCCGCGCCTGCTGCTGCTGGATGAGCCGCTGGGCGCGCTGGATGCCAATCTGCGCGAGCGGACCGGCTTCGAGCTGCGCGCCGTGCAGCGGGAAACCGGCGCCGCCTTCATCATGGTCACCCACGACCAGAACGAGGCGCTGGCCCTGGCCGATCGCGTCGCCGTGCTGGAAGGCGGGCGGCTGGTGCAGTCCGGCCCGCCGCGCGCCGTGTATGAGCGGCCGGCGACCCGCTTCGTGGCCGGCTTCCTCGGGGCCGCCAATGTGCTCGAAGGCGGGCCGGACGGGGCAGGGGGGTTCGGCTGCCCCGCTTTGCCCGCCACGCTGCGCCCCGGGACGCCCGTTGAAGCGGGCACCACCGCCTGCGCCCTGCGGCCCGAGCGCATCGCGCTGCTTCCCGCGCCGTCCCAGGGCCCCAACACGGCGCGGGGCGTGGTGGAGGAGGTGGCCTTCCGGGGCGATGACAGCCTGCTGCTGGTGCGCACCCCGGGCGGCGCCCTGCTGCGGGTCGGCCATGCCGAGGAGGATGGCGCGCCGCCGCCGCGCGGCAGCATGGTTCATCTGGGGTGGGAGGCGGCGTCGGTGGTGCCGCTTCTCGGCTGATGCGGCGGCTGCCCTTGATCCTGCCGGCGCTGTGGCTCGGCCTGCTGGTGGCGATGCCGCTGCTGGTGGTTCTGGTCCTGTCCCTGTCCTTCCCCGCGGAGGGCATTCCGCCTTTCTCCCTGCCCAACTGCGCCGAGGGTGTGAACACCGAATCCTTCACCCTGCTGCTGGAGGACCCGTTCTACCGGGATGCCTTTCTGGGCGCGCTCGCCGTGGCCGGCGGCACCGGGCTGCTTTGCCTGATGCTGGCCTTTCCCATGGCGCTGGGCCTTGCGCGCGCGGCGCCGTCCTGGCGGCCGTTGCTGCTGGCGCTGGTGCTGCTGCCCTTCTGGACCGGCTTCCTGCCGCGGCTCGGCGCCTGGATCGGCCTGTTGCGGGACGAGGGATGGATCAATGGGTTGTTGCAATCGCTCGGGCTGATCGAGGCGCCGCTGCCGCTGCTGTATTCCTGGCCGGCATTGTTCCTCGGCATGGTGCATGCCTACCTGCCCTTCGCCGTGTTGCCGCTTTACGCCAGCCTGTCGCGCATCGATCCGGTGCTGGAGGAGGCGGCGGCGGATCTGGGCGCCACCGGTCCTGTGGCCTTCCTGACCGTGACCCTGCCCCTGGCCCTGCCGGGCGCGGCGGCGGCGTTCCTGCTGGTGTTCATCCCGGCGGCAGGGGAATACGTGATCCCTGAATTGCTGGGGCCGCCCTCGGCGCAGCTGGTCGGCCGCGTGCTGTGGGGAGAGTTCTTCCAGAACCGGGACTGGCCGGTGGCGGCGGCGCTGGCCGTGGTGCTGCTGATCCTGCTGATCCTGCCGATCCGGCTGTTCCAGCGGCTGGAGGCCCGGCGATGAAGCGGCTCCCCATGGCCGCGCTGGGCCTGGTGCTGGGGCTGCTGTTCCTGTGGCTGCCGGTGCTGCTGCTGGCTGCCTATGCCTTCAGCGATGCCCGGATTCCCTTCCAGTGGGGCGGCTTTTCCCTGCGCTGGTTCGCCGCCTTGGCGGGAAATGCCCGGTTGATCGAGGCCGCCTGGCTGTCCCTGCGGGTGGCCTGCGGCGCGGCGACGCTGGCGGTGCTGCTGGGCGGCGCCGTGGGGTGGGTTCTGGCGCGGCATGGCCCGTTCCGGGGCCGTGCCCTGTTCGGCGCCCTGGCCGGCACGCCGCTGGTGCTTCCCGACGTTGTCACGGGCCTGTCGCTGCTGCTGTTCTTCGTGATGCTGGAATCGCTGACTGGCTGGCCGGCGGAACGCGGCGCCACCACCATCCTGCTTGCCCATGCGACGATCGGCGCCGCCTATGTCGCGGTGCTGGTCCAGGCGCGCCTGTCCGAGCTGGCGCCGGAGCTGGAGGATGCGGCGCGCGACCTCGGCGCGGCGCCGCCCGTCGCCTTCGCCACCGTCACCCTGCCGCTGCTGGCGCCGAGCCTGGTGGCCGGCTGGCTGCTTGCCTTCACCCTGTCGGTGGATGACGTTGTGGTGGCCAGCTTTGTTTCGGGCCCCGCTGGAACCACCCTGCCGATGGTGGTGTTTTCCATGCTGCGCCTCGGCCTGACGCCGGAGGTCAACGCGCTTGCCGTGGTGGTGCTGTCGGCGGCGGGATCGCTGCTGGCTTTGGCCATGCTGGCGCTGCGGCTGTCGCAAAGCCGGGGCAGGCCGCCCTAAACATCCGGCGGTGCTTGCAACGCCGCCGCCACAACCCAGATCGAGCCTTGTGGACGACCCGCCAGCGGTCGCTTCCGGCGCCATCGGGCCTTCCGCGCCAATGCGAAGCCTGCGGGACAAGCCCGCCGGCATGGGAGGACACATGATGGAATCCACCTGGACCCTGCGGCGCGCGACACCCTCGGAGGAGCCCCGCATCTGCCGCATCACCATTGCCGATGTGCCGGATGCGCTGCGGCTCGGGTGGCGTGACTTCCAGGCCAACCCGACCCAGCTGATCTTTCTGGCCATCCTGTATCCGGTGGTGGGGCTGGTGGCCGCCCGGGCCATGTCCGGGGGGCGGGTGATGCCGTTGGTCTGGCCCCTGGCTTCCGGCTTCGCGCTGGTTGGGCCCATCGCCGCGCTCGGCATCTACGAGCTGAGCCGGCGCCACGAACGCGGCCTGGACGTATCCTGGCGGCATGCCCTGGACGTGCGGCACAATCCCGCGCTTGGCTCCATCCTGCTGCTGGGGCTGATGCTGCTGGCGATCTTTGCCGCCTGGCTGATGATGGCCGAACAGATCTACCAGGCCACGGTCGGCACCTTGCCCTCCCGACCCGCCGACCTGGCAGGCCTGCTGCGCACCGTCTTCTCGACGCCGGAGGGATGGTGGCTGCTGCTGCTCGGCAATGGCGTCGGCTTCCTGTTCGCGGCGCTGGTGCTGTGCCTGACCGTGGTGTCCTTTCCCCTGCTGCTGGACCGCGGTGCTGAGGGCCGCGCCATCGATGCGGGCACGGCGCTGCGCGCCTCGCTGCGGGCGGTTGTGGCCAATCCGGTGCCGATGGCGTTGTGGGGGGTGATGGTCGCCGGCCTGCTGGCGCTGGGCAGCCTGCCGCTGTTCGTCGGCCTCGCCGTGGTGCTCCCGGTGCTGGGCCATGCCACATGGCATCTCTACCGGAAGGTGGTGGTGCGGTAGCAACCGGAAAGATGTGTGGCAGGGCCCGGGTGAATCCTGGCGCCAAGCGCCTGGGGGAGGGACGGCAGGCGCGGAAGGGCCACCACGGGTTGCCCCGGTGGCCCTGACAGGGCTACGGTCCGGCGCATTTTTTGTTCCGGACCCGTCCTGCACCATGAACCTGATCGCCGAGCGGCTCGACCGCGTTTCGCCCTCCCAGACCATCGCCATCACGTCCAAGGCGCGCGCCATGAAGGCCGCGGGCAAGGACGTGATCAGCCTTTCGGCGGGCGAGCCGGATTTCGACACGCCCGACAACATCAAGCAGGCGGCCGTGAAGGCCATCATGGCCGGCGAAACGCGCTACACCGACGTTTCCGGCACCCGCGCCCTGCGCGAGGCGGCGGCCAATTACTTCCGGCGCGAGCACGGCCTCGACTACGCGGTGGAGCAGATCGTCGTTTCCACCGGCGGCAAGCAGGTGATCTTCAATGCCATGCTGGCCACCATCAATGCCGGGGATGAGGTGATCATTCCCGCTCCCTGCTGGGTGTCCTATCCAGACATCGTGTCCCTTGCGGATGGCAAGCCGGTGATCGTCCCGGCCGGCCCGAACCAGGGCTTCAAGATGACGCCCGAGCAGCTTGAGGCGGCGATCACGCCCAAGACCAAGTGGCTGATGCTGAACAACCCTTCCAACCCGACCGGCGCCGCCTACACGGCCGAGGAGCTGAAGGCGCTGGCCGCCGTGCTGCTGCGCCACCCGCAGATCTGGGTGTTCACCGACGACATCTACGAGCAGCTGGTTTATGGTGGCTTCAAGGCCTCGACCATCGCGGCGGTGGAGCCGCGGCTGAAGGACCGCACCATCACCATGAATGGCTGCTCCAAGGCCTGGGCGATGACGGGCTGGCGCATCGGCTTCGCCGGGGCGCCGCTCCAGCTCGCCAAGGCGATGGACAAGCTGCAGAGCCAGTCCACCTCCAACACCTCCTCCGTCAGCCAGGCGGCGGCGGTGGAGGCGCTGAACGGCCCGCAGGACAGCGTGGCGGCCATGCGCGTGGTTTATCAGCGCCGCCGCGACCTCGTGGTGGGCATGCTGAACGAAGCCCAGGGGCTGCATTGCCCGACGCCGGATGGCGCCTTCTACGTCTTCCCCTCGGTCTCCGGTTGCATCGGCAAGACCAGCCAGGGCGGCACGAAGATCGTTGATGACGAGACCTTCGTCTCCGCGCTGCTGGAGGAGGAGGGCGTTGCCGCCGTGCATGGAGCGGCCTTCATGTTCCCTGGCCATTTTCGCATCTCCTACGCCACCTCGGACGAGCTGCTGACCGAGGCCTGCGCCCGTATCCAGCGCTTCTGCGCCGGCCTGAAGTGACCTCGGCGGAAGGGCCGCCGCCCTTCCGCTTCCGCCCCGCGACGGAGGCGGATTTCGAGGCATTGCTCGACCTGTCGGTCCGCGCCCTGCGGGCCGATCTGGAACGGCTGGGCCGGTTCGATCCGGCCCGGCGGCGCGCCAACATGCGCAAGGCCTTCGAAACCGGCGACCTCCGGATCATCGAATGCAATGGCGTTCTTGCCGGCTGCATCGGCGCGCGGCGGCAGCCGGACCACCTGCATGTCTTCGCCTTCTATATCGAGCCGGCCCGGCAGGGCGGCGGCCTTGGTGGCGCGGTGCTGCGCGCCCTGCTGGCCGAAGCGCCGGACCTGCCGGCGCGGCTCGAAACGCTGCGCGAAAGCCGCGCCGCGCGTTTCTATGAGCGGCACGGCTTCCGGCGCACCGGCGAGGAGGGGGTGGACTGGCTCTACAGCCTGCCGCCACGGACCGCCGGGGAAGGGCGGGAAGCCCCGCCCTGAACCGGGCATCGCCGCGAAACCCCTTGCATCCTCGCCAAAGCTCGGGTGTTTGGGCCAAGGATTGCGGGAGTTTCATCGACCATGCGCCTTGCCACCTCCGCCTTGATGCTGCTGCCGCTGCTGGCCTGCGCCGACCCGGCCTATCAGGGGCCGGCCTTCACGCCGGCGCAGCAATCCGCGGCCATGGCCGAGATTTCCGGCGGCCAGGCTCCGGTGCGCCGCGCGATGACGGATGAACAGGCCCAGCAGGCGATCGCCCGTGTCGCACGCCGCCTGGCGCCGGCCGGCACCAGCGCCTGCCAGGAGCTTCGCCGCACCTGCAACTGGCGCTTCATCTATGATCCGAGCCAGGAGCTGAACGCCGCCGCCACCGGGGAAGGCGACATCATTATCCAGCGCGGCGTCGCGGAATATGCCCGCAACGACGACGAGATGGCCTTCGTGATCGCGCATGAGATGGCGCACCACGCGGCCAACCATGTGCAGAACACCACCACCCGGGCGCAGATCGGCGGCGTGCTGGCCGGCGTGCTGGCCTCGCTGGCCGGTGCTTATGCGGGGGTGTCGCCGGATGGGCTGGTGCAGGGCGCGGCGGGGATCGGCTCGCAGCTGGCGGTGATCTCCTACAGCAAGGCGCAGGAGCGCGAGGCGGATGCCATCGGCGCGACCATCATGCACCGCGCCGGCTACGACGTGGCGCAGGGCCGCAGCATGCTGCTGGCCCTGGCGCGGCTGTCGGGTCGCCTTGAAACCTCGCTGCTCTCGACCCATCCGGCCGGGCCGGATCGCGTGGCGTCCTTCGATGCGGCGGTGGCCGACATGAAAAGGGCCAATTGGCGGCTGGGCGCCGCGCCGGGGGGCTGAGGCCGAGACCAGACGCGGGGCCCCGTCTCGGCCGCGGCGGGCTGGTGCCGGATCAGGCATGTATGGCGTGGGCGCAGGCAGCAGCATGGTGGCGGCATGGGCCGTACCGATGGCGGGACCGGAGCGGCGCGGCCTTGGCGAGGCCCGGCTTCGCTTCTAGGCTTGCGGCCTCAGCCTCGCTGCTCGGAGAATTCTGCCGTTATGCCCGCCCTTGCCGGTCGCCTGAAGGATATCGCCGTTTCCGCCTCCGTCGTCATGGGCGCCCGCGCCCGTGAACTGGCGGCCGAAGGCAAGAAGGTCATCAGCCTCGCCGCCGGCGAGCCGGACTTCGACACCCCCGTCCATGCCATCGAGGCGGCGTATCAGGCCGCCCTGCGGGGCGATACGAAATATCCCCCGACCGACGGCACCCGCGCGCTGAAGCAGGCGGTGCAGAAGAAGTTCAAGCGCGACAACAACCTCGACTATGCGCTGGACGAGATCCTGGTGGCCAATGGCGGCAAGCAGATCATCATGGATGCGCTGCTCGCGACCTGCGACCCTGGCGACGAGGTGCTGATCCCGGCGCCCTTCTGGGTCAGCTACGCCGACATGGCGAAGCTTGCCACCGCCACGCCGACCTTCGTGAACTGCCCGCAGAACAACGGCTTCAAGCTGCGGCCGGAGGACCTGGACGCCGCGATCACGCCGAAGACCAAGTGGCTGTTCCTGAACTTCCCGTCCAACCCGACCGGCGCCGCCTGTTCCCGCGCGGAGATGGCGGCCATCGCCGCCGTGATGCTGAAGCACCCACATGTCTGGATCCTGACGGACGACATGTATGAGCACCTCGTCTATGATGGCGAGTTCTGCACCATCGCCGAGGTCGAGCCGCGCCTGAAGGACCGCGTGCTGACGGTGAACGGCGCCTCCAAGACCTATGCCATGACCGGCTGGCGCGTCGGCTTCGCCGGCGGGCCGAAGCCGCTGATCAAGGCGATGGCCAACATGCAGGGCCAGCTCACCAGCGGCATCAGCACCATCAGCCAGGCCGCTGCCGTCGCCGCGCTGGAAGGGCCGCAGGAGCTGCTCGCCGAGCGTGCCGCCATCTACCGCCAGCGCCGCGACCTCGTGGTTTCCATGCTGTGCGAGGCTCCGGGCCTCACCTGCCACAAGCCGGAAGGCGCCTTCTACGTTTATCCCAACATCGCCGCCTGCCTGGGCAAGACCAGCAAGGCCGGCCGGAAGATCGAGACCGATACCGACTTCGCGCTGGCCCTGCTGGATGAGAAGCTGGTAGCCACCGTGCAGGGTGCGGCCTATGGCATGAGCCCCTATATCCGCATCTCCTACGCCACCGACACGGAAAGCCTGCGCGAAGCCTGCAGCCGGATCCAGGAGTTCTGCCGCGAGCTGAGCTGAGGCAATCACGCTCCGCCACGATGAGGGCCGGCGGCACCTTCCGCCGGCCCGACCTGAAGGATTGCTTGAACACTGCCATGACCATGATCCGCCCGGGCCGCGACGATGATGCGGCCGATTTTATCCGCCTGATCGGTGACGCCTGGTCGGAATTTCCCAACTGCATCCTGGACGTGGATGGCGAGGTGCCGGAACTGCGCGCCCTGGCCAGCCATTTCCGGAAGGCGGGTGGCGCGGTGTGGGTGGCCGAGGAAAACGGCCACGCCATCGGCATGGTGGCGACCCGCCCGCTCGGCTCCGACCGCGCCTGGGAAATCAACAAGATGTATGTCGAGAAGACGCAGCGTGGCACCGGCCTCGCGCATCGTCTGCTCGGCGGCGCCGAATCCCATGCGCGGGAGCAGGGTGCCGAACGGCTGGTGCTGTGGACCGATACCCGTTTCGAGGCGGCGCATCGCTTCTACGAGAAGCGCGGCTATGTGCGGGCGGGCTCGATCCGCATCCTCGACGACCTCTCGAAATCGCTGGAATTCCGCTACGCCAAGCCGGCGCGTGGCCTGGTGGTGGAAGCTGCCGATGCTGCCGCCGCGGCCAGCGCGGAGCGTAGCCTGGCCGAGATCCTGGTGGCCTGCGTCGCCGATGGGGGCTCGCTGGACCATCGGCACCCGCTGTCGCTGGATGCGGCACGCGCCCTGTGGCGCAAGGTTTCGGCCGATGTAGCCATGGGCACCCGCCTGCTGCTGATCGCATGGCAGGAGGGGCGCATGGCCGGCACGGTGCAGCTCGACCTCGCCACGCCGGAAACCGAACCCCACCGCGCCGTTTTGCGGCAATTGCTGGTGCATCCGGATTTCCGCCGCGCCGGGGTGGGACGGGCCCTGGTGCAGCGGGCGGAACAGGCGGCGCGTGGCATTGGCCGTTCCCTCCTGACGCTGGATTGCCGCGCGGGGGAGGCGGCGGAGCGCCTGTTCGGGGGGCTGGGCTGGGTGCAGGCCGGGCGCATTCCTGGTTTCGGCCGCGACGCCGCCGGCCAGCCGGCGGATCAGATCCTGCTTTACCGCGTCCTGTAGTACCGGCCGCCCGCGACAACCTGGACGCCGCCCTCCGCGTTCCCCAGGTCTGAAAAGGCAGGGAAACCGGATGATGGCCACGCTTCTCCAGGCCCGCATTCTGGTTCTTGCCACCGATGGCTTCACCCGGCCGGAGCTGCTGGACCAGTTGCGCGGCCAGGGCGTCTCGCCGCGCCTGTGGGAACCTGCCTGCCCAGGGCGCTTCTGCCCTGGCAGGAGGCGCCGGGTCCAGGCCGGTGGAGCGACCCCGTTCGGTGGATTGCGCCTTTGATGAGGTCAGCGAGGCCAGCTATGACGCGCTGGTCCTGCCAGGCGGGCTGCGGAGCCCCGACCGGCTGCGCAGTGAGCCGCGCGTGCTGGCCCTGGCCCGTGACTTCATCGCGCGGCGCAAGACGGTGGCGGCATGGGACCATGCCGGCTGGATTCTGGTGGATGCCGGCCTGGCAACCGGCCGCCGCATGACCTCCTGCGCCGCCATCCGCACCGATCTGCAGAATGCGGGTGCCATCTGGCTGGACGTGCCTCTGGTGCAGGACCAGGGCGTGGTCACGGCCGATTCGCGCCACGGCCTGGAGGGATTGGTGCAATTGCTGGTCCGCATGTCCTGTGACGTGGTGCAGGGCCGGGCCTGACCCGCCGGAGCTTCAGCCGGCCAGGATGGTGTACACGCCGAACCCCACCCCAAGCGCGGAAAGGGCCATCGAGAGGCCCGGCCAGACAGGCCGGGGGCCGCGGCTGGCCAGCAGCACGTTGAACAGCAGCGACAGCACGAAGGCCATCACCACCGCCATCAGCGGCCGCTGATAGGCCCCCCAGACCAGCAATCCGATCCAGAGAAAGAAGGCCAGCTTTGCCAGCAGCTTCCAGACCGTGTCGGCAGCCTCCGAGGCAGGCCGCAACTCGGGCACGGTGGAACGGCTGTGGATGAAGGCGCCGCCGGACAGCAGCAGCATGGCGGGAAGATACAGGTCCATGCTTCTGCCGGTAGCCTCCGCTGTCCGGCTTGCCAAGCCGCAACTGTTTCCTTCCAGCCCATCGACAGCGCCGCCGCCATGGGTAGTGTCGAGCCGGAATGGGGGCGTGCCCGGAATTGGGGCCGCAATGGCAAGGAGTGATGACATGGGGCGTGGCCGATCCAAGGGGGCCGTCAGGCAAGCCCGGCTGGCAGCGGATCCTGGTCGCGAGATTTCGCGTCTGCGGCAGGAGCTGGAGGAAGCGCGCACATTGCTGAAGCAGGTCGAGCTGAACCGCAGCGAGGCCGGCAGTCTGGTGCTGGCCAAGCGCCTGGCCACGCTGGAAGAGGAGCGCCAGGTGGCGCGAGGGCTTGCTGTGGAGGCGACGCTGGCGCGGTCCAAGGCGGAAGCCGAGCTGCGGCGCCTGCAGGACGCCATTGAAAGGGCGCCGGGTTGGCAAGGATGGCTGCTGCGGCGGGCGAAGCGTCGCCTGAGCTGAGGCGAAAGGCGCTTCAGCCGGCTGGCTGAACCAGCCGGCCCAGCAAAGATGGCTCTTTCCCGCCGGGCGAAATGGCGGCGCGGGTCTGGCAGATCCGGTATGCAATCTTCGCCGCGCCGCTTCCGTCCGTCATGGCATTCCCTTGCGGGCGGAAGCTGGTTTCCCGCTCCAGGGTGGCGCAATGCGGTTCATCGGGCTCCAGCAGGGCCGGTGCAAGCAGGCCGCTGGTCATCCAGAAGCACAACAGAAAGCCGGCGAAACCAAGGATCAGCTTCAGGTCACGCATAGCCATTCCCTTCCTGGGATGGGGGAGAGCCGCCCTCGGGGGAGGGGAGTGGCTCCTGCGGAAGCATAATCCAGAAGAAGCAACCAAGTTGTTAAGGTTGAAGAAAATTCCTCAGAAGCGCGCAAACATTGAGGAAAATATCTGTTTTGCTTTTTATGAGGCTTTGCCTCTCACACAGGGCGAGCCTGACAAACTAGGAACCGCCAGTTGCCAAAAAAAGAAAGCCCGCTAACCCAGAGGGCTGGCGGGCCAAGTGATACAGGGAGGCTTCACGTCTGGGAGACGTAGGGTCAGGGACCCTGTCCGACAAAACTTTCGGATGACCAGACCGTAACCTCCTGCCGCCCATGCGCGAAGATTGATTATCGCGCTGCACCCATGCACAAAACACATGATGAATTGGTCATTTTTCAGCTTCCAAGGCTTGTCAGTTCGGTAACCAGGAAGTCGCGGAACACACCGACACGTTTCGAGTTCCGCATCTCCTCCGGATACACGAAATACGCGTCGATCCGCGGCGCCTTGTAATCCTGCAGCACTGGAACAAGGTCATCCAGCTGGTCGCCCATGTAGTCCGGCAGGGCGGCGAGGCCGAGGCCTGAGCGCACGGCATGCAGCATCGCCGGCAGCGAATTCACCTCCACCGCCGCGCGGCGGGGGCTGCCGGGCCGGCGCCCGGCCTCAAGCAGCCAGTTGATGCTTTCCACTGGCGGGCGGTAGTCGCCATAAACGATCAGGCGATGGGCATCGAGGTCCTCCGGCCGCTGCGGGATGCCCGCCTGCTTCAGGTAGTCGGCATGGCCCACGACCTTCCAGCCGAAGGTTGCCACATGGCGCTGGATCAGGTCCGGCTGCTTCGGCGGGTGCATGCGAATCGCCACATCCGCCTCGCGCATCGCCAGGTCGAGATCGGCATCGTCCAGCAGCATGGTGATGGTGACGTCGGGATTGAGCGCCATGAACTTGCGCAGCCTCGGCGCCAGCCAAGTGGCCCCGAAGCCGGTGGTGGTGGTCACCTTGAGGCGGCCCGCCGCGCGCTCCCGGCTTTCCGTCAGCAGCGCCTCGGTCATGGCGAGCTTGGCGAACACTTCCCGCACCGTGCGGTTCAGGGTTTCCCCCTGTTCCGTCAGGATCAGGCCACGCGCATGGCGGTGGAACAGGGGAACCGCCAGCGCCTCCTCCAGCGCCTGGATCTGGCGGGACACGGCGGATTGGCTGAGGTTCAGCGACTCCCCCGCATGGGTAAAGGAGCCGGCCTCGGCGACGGCATGGAAAACCCTGAGCTTGTCCCAGTCGAGCGGCATCAGGCGGCCTCGGCCGCTTGCTCGTCCTCGCTGAGGGCGAGGAATTTCTCGGCTTCCAGCGCCGCCATGCAGCCCGTGCCGGCGGCGGTCACCGCCTGCCGGTAGGTGCGGTCCTGCACGTCGCCGGCGGCGAAAACGCCTTCCCGGCTGGTGCGCGTCGAGTCAGGCGCTGTCACCAGATAGCCCTCCGCATCCATGTCGAGTTGTCCGTGGAACAGGCCGGTCGCGGGCGCGTGGCCGATGGCGACGAAGACGCCGTCCACCGGCAGTTCCCGCGCCTCGCCGGTTTTGCGGTCCCGCAGGAGCAGGGCACGCGCGACGGGGGTGCGGCCACCGGTCTCGGCCAGCACTTCCTCCGTCACCGTGTCCCACAGCACCGTCACGTTCGGCTTGGCGAAAAGCCGCTTCTGCAGGATGCGCTCGGCGCGCAGCGAGTCGCGGCGGTGGATCAGCGTGACGTGCCTCGCGAGGTTGGCGAGGTAAAGCGCCTCCTCCACCGCGGAATTGCCGCCGCCGATCACCGCCACATCCTTGCCGCGGTAGAAGAAGCCATCGCAGGTGGCGCAGGCGGAAACCCCGAAGCCGGAAAGTTCCTTCTCCCCCGGGATGCCAAGCCATTTGGCCTGGGCGCCAGTCGCGATCACCAGGGCGTCCGCCACATAGGTGTCGCCGGAATCGCCGGTTGCGCGGAAAGGACGCTGGCCGAGGTCCACGGCGGTGATCAGGTCATACTGGATGCGCGCGCCGACATGCTCGGCCTGCTCGCGCATCTGTTCCATCAGCCAGGGGCCCTGGATTGGCTGGGCGAAGCCTGGGAAGTTCTCGACCTCGGTGGTGATGGTGAGCTGCCCGCCCGGCTGCATTCCGGCGACCACCAGCGGCTCCAGCCCGGCGCGGGCGGCGTAGATGGCGGCCGTGTACCCGGCGGGGCCGGCACCAAGGATCAGCAGGCGGGTACGATGGGTCTCGGGCAAGGCTCTGGTCCTGGAATCGCGTTCGGTTCCGAGCATATCGGAAAGAAGGACGGCGCTGGCAACCCGATGCCTTGAAGTGTGGTCACTCTGCAAGGATATTGCGTCGGAAACGCCGCGCCAGCAATGAATGGTTTCAAATGAAGTCCGATACAGCCGAAACCCTTGACGCAGTGGATCGCCAGATCCTGGCCGAACTGCAGGCCGATGGCCGCATGACCAATGTGGAACTGGCCCGCCGCGTGGATCTTTCGGCTCCCCCCTGCCTGCGCCGGGTGCGCCGGCTGGAGGAGGCCGGCATCATCCGCGGCTATCATGCCGATATCGATCCGGTGGCGCTGGGCTGGCAGATCACATTCTTCGCGGTGGTCGGGCTGGAGAGCCAGAAGCACGCCATCCTGTCCGCCTTCGAGGCCGACGTCACCACC
Source organism: Teichococcus oryzae (assembly GCF_008386565.1). GTDB lineage: Bacteria > Pseudomonadota > Alphaproteobacteria > Acetobacterales > Acetobacteraceae > Pseudoroseomonas > Pseudoroseomonas oryzae. The sequence goes on from NZ_VUKA01000001.1 coordinate 669,789, forward strand.
TGGCCGGAAGTGCGGGAATGCCATATGATCCGCGGCGGCGGCGACTTCATGCTGCGGCTGGTGGCGCGCGACACGGCGCATGAGAACCACCTGACCAACCGGCTGACCTCGGCCGCCAATGTGGCGCGGGTGATGACGCTGCAAACCATCCAGACGGCCAAGGAGGAGCCGGGGGTTCCGATCTGACACGGGAAAGCGGCAGGCCGCCGCCCTCCCGCCCCGGAATTCCCTCCTTGGGGGGCACCTGATGCGTCTTACTGGACGCGGCGCACCACGTAGTCCGCCGCCACCATGGCAGCGATGATCGCCTGGCCCTGGATCGAGTCGCGCACTTCGATCATCAATTCCAGCTCGGTCGACTGGACCGTGGGGGCGCCGAACAGCTGCTGGTGCTTGACCTCGATGACATTGCCGCCGGCGTCGGAGATGCGCTTCGAGATGTCGGCCAGCACGCCCGGCCGGTCGGGAATGTCGAAATGCAGCCGCAGGATGCGCCCGTCCCGCAGCAACTGTCGGAGCAGGACGTTGGACAGGGCGCGGGCATCGATGTTGCCGCCGCAGACCGGCGTGCCAACGCGCTTGCCGGCGAACCGGGCGGGGTGCGCCAGCAAGGCGGCGACGCCGGCCGCGCCGGCGCCCTCGGCCACCACCTTGGCGCCCTCGGCCAGCAGGGCGATGCCCTGTTCCACCGCGCGCTCCGGCACCACCAGCACCTCGATGCCGAGGCGCTTCAGCATGTCATAGGGGCCATCACCCACATCGCGCACGGCGATGCCCTCGGCCACGGTGGGGCCGCCCACGGAAACCGGCTGCCCGGCCAGGCGCTGCGCCATGGCGGGATAGCCTTCCACCTCGACGCCATACACCTTGAGGGCAGGATGCAGCTCCAGCGCGGCCGCGGCGCAGCCCGCCAGCAGGCCGCCCCCGCCCACGGGAAACACCAGCGCCTCCAGGGCGGGGATATCCTCGATCATCTCGATCGCCATGGTGCCCTGGCCGGCGATGACGCCCGGATCGTCATAGGGATGGATAAAGGTCAGCCCGTCGCGCAACGCCAGCGCATGGGCATGGCCTGCGGCCTCGGCCAGCGTGTCGCCATGCAGCACCACATTGGCGCCCCAGCTTTCGGTGCGCACCACCTTGGTGGCCGGGGTGAAGCGGGGCATCACGATGGTGGCGCGGATGCCGAGCAGGCTGGCATGGCGCGCCACCGCCTGGGCATGGTTGCCGGCGGACATGGCGATCACGCCCGTGGCTTTCTCCCGCGCCGTCAACAGCGCCAGCCGGTTGGCGGCGCCGCGCTCCTTGAAGGCGCCGGTGGCCTGGAGATTGTCCAGCTTCAGCCAGACCTCGCAGCCGGTGACCCGGCTGATCGCCGGCGCCGGCACCACCGGGGTGCGCAGCACCGCGCCCTTGATCCGCTCAGCCGCTTCCCGCACATCCGCGAGGGTGAGGACGGCGGGGGAGGGATCCTCCATCAGGGACCCCGGCAAGCTGCGGCTCGGCATCGGTTAAACGAAGCGGACCTTGGTGATCTCATAGGCGCGGGCACCACCTGGCGCCGGCACCTCGACGCTGTCGCCCACCGACTTGCCCAGCAGCGCCTTGGCCAGGGGGGAGGACAAGGAGATCGAGCCCTGCTTCGTATCGGCCTCATGCTGGCCGACGATGCGGTAGGTCTTCTCCTCGTCGCTTTCCTCGTCGATGATCGTGACGGTGGCGCCGAAGCGGACCTGATCGCCTGACAGCTTGGAAACGTCGATCACCTCAACCGAGGGGATCACGCCTTCCAGCTCGGCGATGCGGCCCTCGATAAAGGATTGGTGCTCGCGCGCGGCGTGGTACTCGGCATTTTCCGACAGGTCGCCATGTTCGCGCGCCTCGGCAATCGCCCGGATGACGGCGGGGCGTTCCTCCGACTTCAATTGCCGCAACTCCTCTTCCAGCTTGGCGAGGCCCTGTGCGGTCATCGGGAACTTCTGCACGGCAGTCCCTTCCTTCATACGCGGCTACGGCCGCCGGGCTGATGCCGGGCGGCCGGATGGCCCCGGTCGAGCGGGGCCTGTGGCGGAAAATACGGAACGGGCGGATCCGGTTTCGCGGACCCGCCCGTCCATTAGAAAGAGGAGTGAAAATAGGCCTGGAGCGGCGCCACATCAAGGGTTCCGGCCTTCAGCGCCGCGATGGCATGCACTGCGGCCCGCGCGCCAGCCATGGTGGTGTAGTGCGGCACCCCCTGCGTCAGGGCGCCGCGGCGGATGTCGAAGCTGTCCGAAACGGCCTGGCCGGTGCCGGTGGTGTTGATCACCAGCTGGATCTCGCCATTGCGGATGGCATCCACGCAATGCGGCCGCCCTTCCATCACCTTGTTCACCACCGAAACAGGCAGCCCCGCTTCCCGCAGCGTCACCGCCGTGCCCTTGGTGGCCATCACCTGGAAGCCCATCTCGGTCAGCCGGCGGGCCAGCTGGATGGCGGTCTTCTTGTCGCTGTCCTTGACGGACACAAAGGCGGTGCCGGCCTCCGGCAGCTTCACCCCCGCGCCCAGCTGCGACTTGGCGAAGGCGCGTTCGAAGGACGCGTCGAGGCCCATCACCTCGCCCGTCGACTTCATCTCGGGGCCGAGGATGACATCCACATTCGGGAAGCGGTTGAAGGGGAAGACGGCTTCCTTGACCGCGACGTGGCGGCTGATCGCCTCGTCATCCAGCTTGAACTCGGCCAGCCTGGCACCGGCCATGACGCGGGCGCCGATCTTGGCCACCGGCACGCCGGTCGCCTTGGCGACGAAGGGCACGGTGCGGGAAGCGCGGGGATTGACCTCCAGCACATAGATCTCGCCATCCTTGACGGCGTACTGGACGTTCATCAGGCCCTTGACCTTGAGGGCCTTGGCCATCGCCTCGGTTTCCGCCTTCAGCTCGGTGATGATGGCGGGGGACAGCGAATAAGGCGGCAGGGAGCAGGCGCTGTCGCCGGAATGAATGCCGGCTTCCTCGATATGCTCCATGACGCCGGCGACATAAACCTCGCCCGCCTCATCGGCGATGCAGTCCACGTCGACCTCGATGGCGTCCTGCAGATACTGGTCGATCAGGATCGGGTTCTCGCCCGAAACCTTCACGGCCTCCTGGCCGAAGCGCAGCAGCTGCTCTCTGTTATAGGCGATTTCCATGGCGCGGCCGCCGAGAACGTAGGAAGGGCGCACCACCACCGGATAGCCGATGCGCTCCGCCTCATCCACCGCCTCGTCCAGCGTGCGGACGATGCCGTTCTGCGGCTGCTTCAGGCCCAGGCCCTTCAGCATCTGCTGGAAGCGCTCGCGGTCCTCGGCGATGTCGATGGCCTCGGCGGAGGTGCCCAGGATGGGGATGCCGGCCTTGTGCAGCGCCTGGGAGAGCTTCAGCGGCGTCTGGCCGCCATACTGCACGATGCAGCCCAGCACCTCGCCCTTTTCCTGTTCCTTGCGGATCAGGGAGATGACGTCCTCGGCCGTCAACGGCTCGAAGTAGAGGCGGTCGGAGGTGTCGTAGTCGGTGGAAACCGTCTCGGGATTGCAGTTGACCATGATGGTCTCGAAACCGGCATCGCGCAGCGCGTAGCAGGCATGGACGCAGCAATAGTCGAACTCGATGCCCTGGCCGATGCGGTTCGGCCCGCCGCCCAGGATGACGATCTTCTTCTTGTCCGTCGGCCGGCTTTCGCAGACCGGCGCGCCGAAGCCGCCCTCATAGGTCGAGTACATGTAGGGCGTGTCGGAAGCGAACTCGGCGGCGCAGGTGTCGATGCGCTTGAACACCGGCAGCACGCCCAGCTCGTGCCGCAGCGCCATCACCGCGGCCTCGCTCTGGCCCGTCAGCGTGGCCAGGCGCTTGTCGGAGAAGCCCATCGCCTTCAGCCGGCGCAGCCCGGTGGCGTCATCCGGCAGCCCTTCGGCGCGGACGCATTCCTCGGCGCGGACGATCTTCTCGATCTCGCGCAGGAACCAGGGCTCGAACTTGCAGGCCTGATGGATCTCCTCGACCGTCAGCCCGGCGCGGAAGGCCTGCGCCACGTTCAGCACGCGGTCCGGCTTCGGCGTGGCCAGCGAAGCGATATGCGCCTCCTTCGAGCCATCGCCTGGCTGGCCGATGTCATCCAGGCCGGACAGGCCGGTTTCCAGCGAGCGCAGGCCCTTCTGCAGCGCCTCGTTGAAGGAGCGGCCGATCGCCATCGCCTCGCCCACCGACTTCATGGAAGTGGTCAGCGTCGCCGGCGTGCCGGGGAACTTCTCGAAGGTGAAGCGGGGGATCTTGATGACGACATAGTCGATGGTCGGCTCGAAGGAAGCCGGTGTCACCATGGTGATGTCGTTCTTCAGCTCGTCCAGCGTGTAGCCCACGGCGAGCTTGGCGGCGATCTTGGCGATTGGGAAGCCGGTGGCCTTGGACGCCAGCGCGGAGGAGCGCGACACGCGCGGGTTCATCTCGATGACCACCATGCGGCCATCGGCGGGGTTGACGCCGAACTGCACGTTGGAGCCGCCGGTATCGACGCCGATCTCGCGCAGGCACGCGATCGAGGCGTCGCGCATGCGCTGGTATTCCTTGTCGGTCAGCGTCAGCGCCGGGGCCACCGTCACGCTGTCACCCGTATGCACGCCCATCGGGTCGAGGTTCTCGATGGAGCAGACGATGATGCAGTTGTCCGCGCTGTCGCGGACCACTTCCATCTCGTATTCCTTCCAGCCGAGCACGCTTTCCTCGATCAGCACCTCGGTGGTCATGGAAGCGGCGAGGCCGGCCGAGACGATCTGCTCGAATTCCTCCCGATTGTAGGCGATGCCGCCGCCCGTGCCGCCCAGGGTGAAGGAGGGGCGGATGACGCAGGGCAGCTTCACCATGTCCAGCCCGGCGCGCGCCTCCTCCATGGTGTGCGCGATGTGGGAGCGCGGGCTCTCGATGCCGATCTTGGTCATGGCATCGCGGAACTTCAGGCGGTCCTCGGCCTTGTCGATCACCTCGGCCTTGGCGCCGATCAGCTCGCAGCCATACTTCTCCAGCACGCCGGCCTCGGCCAGCTTCAGCGCGGTGTTCAGTGCGGTCTGGCCGCCCATGGTGGGCAGCAGGGCATCGGGGCGCTCCTTGGCGATGATCTTCTCGACCATCTCCACCGTGATCGGCTCGATATAGGTCGCGTCCGCCAGGCCGGGATCGGTCATGATGGTGGCGGGGTTGGAGTTCACCAGGATCACCCGGTAGCCCTCCGCCCGCAGCGCCTTGCAGGCCTGGGCGCCGGAATAATCGAATTCGCAGGCCTGGCCGATGACGATGGGGCCGGCCCCGATGATCATGATGGACTTGATGTCGGTGCGCTTCGGCATCGGGGGGACCCTGTCGTTAGGGGGAAAGTTCAGCCATGCACCGACAGGCCGCCATCCACGGGGATGGCAGTGCCGGTGATGAAGGCGGCATCGTCGCTGGCCAGAAAGGCGGCGATGCCGGCGAAGTCGCGGGGCAGGCCCCAGCGCTTCTGCGGCGTGCGCGACAGCACGCGGTCGTTCAGCTCCGGCATGTCGCGCCTGGCGCCAGCCGTGAGCTCGGTGTCGATCCAGCCGGGCAGGATGGCGTTGGCGGTGATGCCATCCGGCCCCCAGGCCACGGCGAGGGAGCGGGTGTATTGCACAATGCCGCCCTTGCTGGCGCCATAGGCCGGCGAAAGCGGCAGGCCGAAGATCGACATCATGGAGCCGATGCAGATGACGCGCCCACGCCCATTGGCCTTCAGGTGCGGATAGGCCGCGCGGCTCATCCGCATGGCGCTGGTCAGGTTGGCGTCCATGACGGCGTGCCAGTCCTCGTCCGTCACCTCCTGCGGCAGGCGGCGGATGTTGGTGCCGGCATTGTTGACCAGGATGTCGATGCCGCCGGCCTGATCCACCACCTGCGCGACCACGCGGTCGGCGGCGTCCTTCTCGGACAGGTCCGCCTGGATGGCGAAGGCGTCCTTGCCCAGCTCGGACAGGGCGGCCTTGTTCTTCTCGGCATTGCGGCCGACCACCGCCACCCAGGCGCCGGCGGCGGCCAGGCCGCGCGCCATGCCAAGCCCGATGCCGCCATTGCCGCCCGTGACCACGGCGACGCGCCCGCTGAGATCGAACATCACCCGCTTCCTTTTTCCGGCAGGGCCGTGATCAGCCCTTCTGTTCCTCGATCATCTTAACGAAGCGGTGGAAGAGATGGTGGCTGTCGGAAGGGCCGGGGCTGGCTTCCGGGTGGTATTGCACCGAGAAGGCGGGCTTGTGCTCGGCCGCGATGCCCTCGTTGGAGCCATCGAACAGCGAGACATGGGTGACCTTCACGCCTTCCGGCAGCGACTTGTCGTCCACCGCGAAGCCGTGGTTCTGCGAGGTGATCTCGACCCGGCCGGTGGCCAGGTCCTTCACCGGCTGGTTGGCGCCCCGATGGCCGCGGTCCAGCTTGTAGGTCTTGGCGCCAAGCGCCAGCGCCAGCAACTGGTGGCCAAGGCAGATGCCGAAGACCGGCTTGCCCGCGTCCAGCACGCCGCGGATGGCGGGAACCGCATAGGCCCCCGTCGCCGCCGGGTCGCCGGGTCCGTTGGACAGGAACACGCCATCCGGGTTCTGCGACAGGATATCCTCCGCCGTGGCGGTGGCGGGCAGCACGGTCACGTCGCAGCCGGCATCGGCCAGGCAGCGCAGGATGTTGCGCTTGGCGCCGTAATCTACCGCGACCACCTTGTGCTTCTTGGCGGGCGAGGGCTCGAAGCCTTCGCCCCAGTGCCACAGCCCTTCCTCCCAGCGATAGGACTGGCGGCAGGACACCTCCTTGGCGAGGTCCATGCCCTCCAGCCCCGGCCAGCCGGCGGCCTGCGCCTTCAGGGCGGGAATGTCGAAGCGGCCATCGGCGGGGAAGGCCAGCACGCCGTTCGGCGCGCCCCCATCGCGGATGCGGATGGTCAGGGCGCGGGTGTCGATGCCGGCAATGCCGGGGATGCCGTGGCTCTTCAGCCAGTCATCCAGGTGGCGCGTGGCGCGGTAATTGGCGGGCTCGGTCAGGTCCAGCTTCACCACCAGGCCGCGCGCGGCAGGGGTGATGCTTTCCACATCCTCGGCATTGGCGCCGACATTGCCGATATGGGGAAAAGTGAAGGTGATGATCTGCCCGGCATAGGAGGGGTCGGTCAGGGTTTCCTGGTAGCCCGTCATGCCCGTGTTGAAGCAGATCTCGCCCACGCTGGTGGTATGGGCGCCGAAGCCCACGCCCCAGAAAACGGAACCATCGCCCAGCACCAGGGCGGCGGTGGCGCCGGCGGGCGGCTGCTCCTGCAGGGACGTGCCGGAGGAAAGACCTGGGGCGGTCCTGGGGACGGTCCCGGAGGCGGTTTCGGGGGCCATGCTCGTCTCCGCGTTGGAAGGGGCCGGGTGGAAGGACGGGGAGGATGCCGGGGCCGCCGGAGCGGATAGCCGCGCCAGCGCATCCAGCGGCAGGCCGGTGGCGGTGCTGATCGCCGGCCAGTGCTTGGGCGGAATGGCGCGCGCCTGGCGCCATTTCCGCACGGCTTCTGTGCCGACGCCGCATCGCGCCGCCAGAGCTTCGGCGCCGCCCGTCAGGGCAATGATATCTTCCACGGACCGCATGCCGCCCTTATCTGGGAAGAAATTTCCCAATGCAAGCTGTCTTTGATGGCTGGGAAAATTCTTCCCAGGGGTGGGGCATTGTTGTTGGTCAGTCAAAGGGCTTTATACCCGCCCCCTACGGAAGGGCCTACCCTTCCGGCCGAACCAGGAGTTTCAAGCCATGAGCCTGCGCGCCCGCTTCACCGAGGAACTCAAGGCGTCGATGATGGCCAAGGATGCGCCCCGCACGTCCACGATCCGCATGATCATGGCCAAGCTGAAGGACGCCGACATTGCTTCCCGGCCTTCCGGCGTGGATCAGGTGCCGGAGGAGCAGATCATTTCCATGCTGCGCGGCATGGTGAAGTCCCGCCGCGAGAGCGAAACCATGTACCGCCAGGGCAACCGCCCCGAACTGGCCGACAAGGAAGCCGCCGAGATCACGGTGATCGAGGGCTTCCTGCCGCAGCAGATGGACGAGGCCGCCATGCGGGCCGCCGTGGCCGAGGCGGTGACGGAGGCGGGCGCCAGCTCCGTCAAGGACATGGGCAAGGTGATGGCGGTGCTGAAGGCGAAGCACGCCGCCTCCATGGACATGGCCAAGGCCGGGCCGCTGGTGAAGGCGGCGCTGGGCGCCTAAGCTCGCCGCCGGCTTGGACGAGGGGAGGTCGGAATGTCGCTGCCGCCGAACTTCCTGGAGGAATTGCGCCTCCGCACGCCGCTGGCCGCGCTGATCGGGCGCAGCACCAAGCTGACCCGCGCCGGCCGGCAGTGGAAGGGGTGCTGCCCCTTCCATGGGGAAAAGTCGCCGTCCTTCTACGTCTATGACGACCATTACCATTGCTTCGGCTGCGGGGCGCATGGCGATGCCATTGCCTTTGTCATGCAAAACCAGGGCGCGACCTTTCCCGAGGCGGTGGAACGCCTGGCCGCCGAGGCCGGGCTCGAAGTCCCCAAGGCCACCCCGCAGCAGGCCCGGCGGGAAGCCAAGGCCCGCGACCTGCATGGCGTGCTCCAGGCGGCGGCCGAGGCGTTCCAGCGCCGGCTGCGCCTGCCCGAGGGGCGCCCGGCCCTCGACTACCTGCTGCGCCGCGGCCTGTCCGAGGAAACGATCCGCAAGTTCGGCCTGGGCTGGTCCGGCGGCGGACGGGGCGCCCTGGCCGCCGACCTGAAGGGGCAGGGGATCGAGATCCGCCAGCTTTGCGAGGCCGGGCTGATGCGGGAAGGCGAGGGGGACCAGCCCCCGGCCGATCTGTTCTTCAACCGCGTCATGTTCCCGATCCGTGACCGGCGCGGCCGCATCATCTCCTTCGGTGGCCGCATCCTGGGTGACGGGCAGCCGAAATACGTCAATGGCCCGGAAACCGAGCTGTTTTCCAAGCGGCGCAGCCTTTACGGCCTGGACCTGGCACGGGAAGCCGCCTTCAAGGGCGCGCCGGTGGTGGTGGCCGAGGGCTACATGGATGTCATCGCCCTGCACCAGGCGGGGTTCGGCGCCGCCGTCGCCCCGCTCGGCACCGCGCTGACGGAGGATCAGCTGGCGGAACTCTGGCGCCTCACGCCCGAGCCGCTGTTGTGCTTCGACGGCGATGCCGCCGGGATGCGCGCCGCCGCCCGCACGGCCGAGCTGGCCCTGGCCCTGCTTTCTCCCGAACGGCGCCTCGGCTTCGTCACCCTGCCGAAGGGGGATGACCCGGACACCCTGATCAAGGGCGGCGGCCCGCGCGCCTTCCAGGCGGTGCTGGACGCCGCGCAGCCCTTGTCGGGCGTGCTTTACGACATGGTCGCGTCGCGCTTTCCCGGCGCCACTCCGGAAAGCCGCGCCGCCCTGCGCCACGCGCTGGAGGAGGCGGCGGGCAAGATCTCCGACAAGTTCCTGGCCGGCGAATACCGGCGCGCCCTGCTGGACCGCTTCTTCGCCAGCACCCGCCGCCCGGCCCCGCAACCCTGGACCGGCGGCGGGCGCGGCGAGCGTGGCGGCCGGGGGCGGACTCCCATCCCCGCCTTCACCCCGCCCCGCCCCTCCATCGACCCGGATCAGGTGCGCGGGGAGCAGGCGCGCTGCCTGCTGGCCATCACCGCCGCGCATCCCTGGCTGCTGGCCGAGATCGAGGAAGCGCTGGGCCAGCTCGATCTGCCGGCAGGCCTGCCGGACCGCCTGCGGCAATGCCTGCTCGCCTGGCATGCGGAAGCGCCGGCGCTTGAAGCCGCGGCCTTGTCCGACCACCTCCGGAAGACCGAGCCGGAAGGATGGGAGTGGCTGCGGCGCTTTCCGCGCATGTTGCCGGCGGCGGTGGCGCCGGATGCCCTGCCGAAGCTGGTGGCCGAGCAATGGTGGTATTTCTTCGGCCGCTTCCGCGGCGAGGCCGCGCTGCTGGCGGAACGGCAGGAGGCCGAGCGCGACTTCGCCGCCTCGGGCGATCCGGCGGCGCAGACCCGGCTGATCCGGCTCAATGAGTTGCTGGCCGCGCAGCGCCGCGGCGAGATCGAGGAGGAAGCCTTCGGAGATGCGGCCGGCGATCCGCATTGATGGGCCTGGACGATCGGCGGCCGGCTTTTGCCGTGTCATCAGACAACCATTTCCGGCCGCGCCACGCGCGCTCTTGTGTTGGCGGGTGCGGGGGCGTTATGGCCCCAGGGTGGGGTGCCTCTGGCCTCTGCGCGACGGCCGCCAGCTTTCCCGTCAGGGCGGGGCTGTAGGACCAGGGTGAGGCATCCGGGCCAGAACGGGCCCGGACAGTGTCAGACGGAGCGGATCGGCATGGCGAGCAAGGTCGCGAACGGCACCGACACGGTCGAGAACCGCGACGAGGCGGTGGAGGGGGCGCTCCTCGACACCCTTTCGGCAGCGGTCAAGAAGCTGGTCGCGCGGGGCAAGGAGCGGGGCTACGTCACCTATGACGAGTTCAACGCTTCCCTGCCGCAGGAGCAGGTGTCCTCCGAGCTGATCGAGGACACCATGGCGATGCTGAGCGATCTCGGCATCAACCTGGTCGAGGCCGAGGAAACCGAGGATACCGAGGGCGGCAAGGCCCCGGCCAAGGCCGAGGGCGCCGAGGAGGAAGAAGAGGAATCTTCCGGCAATGTGGACGAGGAAAGCGTCGGCCGCACCGACGATCCGGTCCGCATGTATCTGCGCGAGATGGGCAGCGTCGAGCTGCTCTCGCGTGAGGGCGAGATTGCCATCGCCAAGCGCATCGAGGCGGGGCGGGACATGATGATCGGGGGGCTGTGCGAAAGCCCCCTGACCTTCCAGGCGATCCTCACCTGGCACGAGGCGGTCAAGGATGGCCGCATGGCGCTGCGCGAGGTGATCGACCTCGAGGCGACGGCCAGCGCCGACAGCCCCGAGGTGCCGCCCGCCGCCGAGGCCGAGGAGTTCGAGGAAGGCGAGGAAGGCGAGGGCATGGGCCTGTCGCTTTCCGCGCTGGAGGAGAAGCTGAAGCCGGAGGCGCTGGCCGCCTTCGAGGCGATCGAGGATCTTTATGGCCGGCTGCAGAAGCTGCAGTCGAAGCGCATGGACGCCTATACCGCCGGCGAGGAGCTGGCCGGCAAGAGCGAGAAGACCTACGAGAAGCTGCGCGACGAGCTGGTGGCGCTGGTCGAGAAGGTGCAGCTCCACAACAACCGCATCGAGGAGCTGGTGGACCAGCTCAAGGGCCTGAACCGCCGCATCACCGGCTTCGAGGGGCAGGTGCTGCGGCTGGCCGAGGCCAGCAAGGTCAAGCGCGAGGACTTCCTGCAGCATTGGCGCGGCGCCGAGATCGATCCCGCCTGGTTCGAGCGCATCGCCGCCCTGCCGCAGAAATCCTGGAAGAACTTCGTCGAGCGCTCGCGCGGCGAGGTGGAGCAGATCCGCGCCCAGATCGGCCAGACCGCCGCCCTGACCGGCCTGCCGGTCGACGAGTTCAAGCGGGTCTATTCCACCGTGTCGCGCGGCGAGCGCGACATGACCCAGGCGAAGAAGGAGATGATCGAGGCCAATCTGCGCCTCGTGATCTCGATCGCCAAGAAATACACCAATCGCGGCCTGCAATTCCTGGACCTGATCCAGGAAGGCAATATCGGCCTGATGAAGGCGGTCGATAAGTTCGAGTATCGCCGCGGCTACAAGTTCTCCACCTACGCGACGTGGTGGATTCGCCAGGCGATCACCCGCTCCATCGCCGACCAGGCGCGCACCATCCGCATCCCGGTGCACATGATCGAGACGATCAACAAGCTGGTGCGCACCTCCCGCCAGATGCTGCATGAGATCGGCCGCGAGCCCCAGCCGGAAGAGCTCGCGGAGAAGCTCGGTATGCCGCTGGAAAAAGTGAGAAAAGTCCTCAAGATCGCCAAGGAGCCGATCTCCCTCGAGACGCCGATTGGCGACGAGGAGGACAGCCATCTCGGCGACTTCATCGAGGACAAGGCCGCCATCATCCCGCTGGACGCCGCCATCCAGACCAACCTGCGGGAGGCGACGACGCGGGTGCTGGCCAGCCTCACCCCGCGCGAGGAGCGGGTGCTGCGCATGCGCTTCGGCATCGGCATGAACACCGACCATACGCTGGAGGAGGTCGGGCAGCAGTTCAACGTGACGCGCGAGCGCATCCGCCAGATCGAGGCCAAGGCGCTGCGCAAGCTGAAGCATCCCAGCCGCAGCCGCAAGTTGCGCTCCTTCCTGGACAGCTGAGGATGGGCCTGTCGCTGGTGGAGCCGGCGATCCGCGTCGCCGTGCATGTGACGTTTCTGCGCATGGCGGCGCCGCCGGCGGAACCCCGCACGGCCCTGCCGCCCGACGCGCGGCTGGAAAAGCTGGCGCGCTGCACCGTGCCCTTCTACCGCTATCTTTATGGCACGGTGGGGGGCGATTATTTGTGGTGGCTGCGACGCGCCACCCCGGATGCCGAGCTGGATGCCATCCTCGGCGATCCGGCCGTGTCGGTGCATGTGCTGTATCGCGACGGTGCCCCGGCGGGGTTCTTCGAGCTGGAGCGGCGGCCGGCGATGGGCGCCACCAACATCGCCTATTTCGGCCTGCTGCCGCATATGGTGGGCCACGGGATGGGCCGCGCCTTCCTTCGTGCCGCGGTGGACGCGGCATGGGCGACGGGCTGCGGCGTGGTGACGGTGAACACCTGCACCGCCGACCATCCCCGCGCCTTGCCCAACTACCTGTCCGCCGGCTTCACCCGGCTGCGCACCGTGCGGGAGATCTGGCCGGTGCCCGTGCGGCTCGGCATGAAGGTGCCGGAACACCTGCTGGCCTGATCGTCCCGCCGTGGCGGGAGCGGGCGGCGCGGGGCGGACAATCCACGCCGCCCCTTAAGTTGGGCGGAAAAGCGCTCCGCCCCGGGGGTTATCGCTTACTTCGCGGCGGCGATCTGCTTCTCGATGATCTCGGCGGCCTGGGCGGCGTTGCCCCAGCCCTTCACCTTCACCCACTTGCCAGGCTCCAGGTCCTTGTAGCGGGTGAAGAAGTGCTCGATCTGGTCGCGGATGCTCTTCGGCAGGTCTTCCAGTTCCTTCACATCGGTGAAGGCGAGGGAGATCTTGTCATGGGGAACGCAAACCAGCTTTTCGTCCTGGCCGCTTTCATCCTCCATGAACAGCACGCCGACGGGGCGGGCGCGGATCACGGCGCCCGGCACCACGGGGGCCGGCACCAGCACCAGGGCGTCGGAGGGATCGCCATCATCGGCCAGCGTGTTGGGGATGAAGCCATAGGCCGCGGGATAGGCCATCGGGGTGAACAGGAAGCGGTCCACCACCACGGCGCCGCTGTCCTTGTCCACCTCGTACTTCACCGAGCTTCCCTGCGGGATCTCGATGACCACGTTGATGTCGTGCGGCGGCGTTTTGCCGGTGGAAATCTTGGTCACGTCCATGGCGGGGCATCCGTTCCGAAGGGATGGTGGGGCGGGGCTGGTTAGCAGGGGCGGGCCACGGCGGCAACGCGGGCGTGGCAGGGCTTGCCGCTGGCGTCATGCCGCGGGCAGCATGGAGCCGCCGCGAGGCCCCGCCGTTCCCATGCGGCGCGCCGCGCGGCGGGGGATCACACAGGACGCCACGCATGACCACGCGCCGCCAGCTGCTTTCGGCCGCCGCCACCCTGCCCATCCTGGCCATGCCGGCGCCAGGGCATTCCCAGGCGGTAGCACCCCCCGTGGCGCCCCCCGTGGCGTCCCCGGCGGCACCCCTGGTGGTGCGCCAGGATTTCAGCTTCACCGACTACAGCACCCGGGGCGGCGCGCGGGTGCCGGTGGTGCGGATCGGCTACCAGACCGCCGGGCGGCTGAATGCCGCAGGCGACAACGCGGTGCTGATCACCCATTTCTTCAGCGGCAACGGCCACGCCTTCGGCCGGCTGAGGCCGGAAGGCCCGGTTGGCTGGTGGGACAGCATCATCGGTCCCGGCAAGCCGATCGACACGGACCGCTTCTATGTCGTGGCCTCCGACACGCTGGTGAACCTGAACGCGCCGGACCAGCACACCGTGACCACCGGCCCCGCCTCGGTGAATCCTTCCACCGGTCGCCCCTGGGGCATGAACTTCCCCGTGGTGTCGATCCGCGATTTCGTGGAGGTGCAGAAGCGCCTGCTGGAATCGCTCGGCGTGCGGCGGCTGGCGCTGGTGGCGGGGCCCAGCATGGGGGCGTTGCAGGCCGTGGAATGGGCCGCCGCCTATCCATCCATGGTGGAGCGGGTGATGCCGGCCATCGGCACCGGGGAGGTCGATGCCTGGATGATGGGCTGGCTCGACCTGTGGTGCGCGCCGATCCGGCTCGATTCCAACTGGCGCAACGGCGATTATTACGGGCAGGGCCGGGAGGCGCCGTTGCGCGGCCTTGCGGAAGCCTTGAGGATCGTGACGCTGCATTCCCGCGACCGGGGCTGGGCGGCCCAGTTCGGCCGCCGCCCGGCCGAGGGGCAGGAACCGGCCCGCCGCATCCAGGACCGCTTCGCCGTCGAGCAATGGCTGGACAGCGCGGCCGCCGCCCGGGCGCGGCTGTCGGATGCCAATTCCTTTCTTTATCTGGCGCGTGCCAACCAGTTGTTCCTGAACGAATATGAGAGCCCCGCCGCTGCCCTGTCCGGCGCCCCGCGGCGCTGGCTGGTGCTGCCCAGCCAGGGTGACAGGGTGTTCCCCGTGGAATACAGCCGGGAATTGGAGGCGGTGCTGCGCCAGGCCGGCAAGCAGGTGGAATTGCAAGCCTTGAGTGGCGGCCTCGGCCATCTGGAGGGGGTCGGCAACATCGCCCAGGCGGAGGCGGCGATCCGTCGCTTTCTTGCTCCGTGACGCCACTCGGTTTAGCAGGGAAGGACGGCCCTGAAGGGCTCGTCATCGTCCTGCGCGCCCGTAGCTCAATGGTTAGAGCGGGCCGCTCATAACGGCTTGGTTGCGGGTTCAAGTCCTGCCGGGCGCAAGGGGTGATCCGATGGCGGTGCCGGGCATGTCCCGGGCCTGACTTCAAGGCGATGTGATGGCCCTGTGATCCAGCGGGCAGGGGCGGCTCCCGCCTGGCCGGGACCGGCCTGCGAAAAGCCCTTCGCGCCATGCTGCCACCCCCACGCTTGGCGTGCGGCGCCATGCTGGCTAGAACCGGGGGCCAAACCTCGTACTCCCGGGAAAGTGTGTGATCATGGCCGCTCACCAGTATGTCTATGTGATGAAGGATCTCACCAAGTCCTACCCGGGCGGGCGAGAGATCTTCAAAGGCATCACCCTGTCCTTCCTGCCCACCGCCAAGATCGGCGTGCTCGGCCCGAACGGCGCCGGCAAGTCCACGCTGATGCGGATCATGGCGGGCCAGGACAAGGAATTCGGCGGCGAGGCCTGGGCTGCCGAGGGCGTGAAGGTCGGCTACCTGCCGCAGGAGCCGCATCTCGACCCCAACAAGACCGTGGGCGAGAACGTCCGTGACGCCTTCGGCACGCTGGCGGCCGACCTGGAGCGCTTCAACGAGATCTCGATGAAGTTCGCCGAGGAGATGAGCGAGGAGGAGATGAACACCCTTCTCGCCGAGCAGGCCGAGTTGCAGGAGCGGATCGACGCCGCCGATGGCTGGGACCTCGACCGCAAGATCGACATCGCGCTGGACGCCCTGCGCGCGCCGCTGGCCGACAGCCCTGTGACCAACCTCTCGGGCGGCGAGCGGCGCCGCGTGGCGCTGTGCAAGCTGCTGCTGGAAAAGCCCGACCTGCTGCTGCTCGACGAGCCGACCAACCACCTCGACGCTGAAAGCGTGAGCTGGCTGGAGAAGACGCTGCGCGACTACCAGGGCGCCGTGCTGATCGTCACCCATGACCGCTACTTCCTGGACAACGTCACCAACTGGATCCTGGAGGTCGATCGCGGCCGGGGCATCCCGTATGAGGGCAACTACTCCGCCTACCTCGCCGCCAAGCGCAAGCGCCTGCAGCAGGAGGAGAAGGAGGAAAGCACCCGCCAGCGGCAGCTGGCCGAGGAGCAGGAATGGATCGGCCGCTCCCCCGCCGCCCGGCAGGCCAAGAGCAAGGCGCGCATCCAGGCCTATGAGGAGCTGCTGGCCAAGAGCCAGGAGCGCGCGCCCGACCCGACCGAGATCCAGATCCCGCCCGCGCCGCGCCTGGGCAACCTCGTCATCGAGGCGGAGGACCTGCGCAAGGGCTTCGGCAACAATCTGCTGATCGACGGCCTGTCCTTCAAGCTGCCGCCGGGCGGCATTGTCGGCGTCATCGGCCCGAACGGCGCCGGCAAGTCCACGCTGTTCAAGATGA
Organism: Teichococcus oryzae; assembly: GCF_008386565.1. Classification (GTDB taxonomy): domain Bacteria; phylum Pseudomonadota; class Alphaproteobacteria; order Acetobacterales; family Acetobacteraceae; genus Pseudoroseomonas; species Pseudoroseomonas oryzae. The sequence continues at coordinate 686,152 of NZ_VUKA01000001.1, forward strand.
TCACCGGCAAGGAGCAGCCGGATGGCGGCACGCTCAAGATCGGCGAGACCGTCTCCCTCGGCTATGTGGACCAGAGCCGCGACACGCTCGATGACAAGCGCACCGTCTGGCAGGAAATCTCGGATGGCGAGGACCTGATCATGATGGGCAAGCGCGCCGTGCCCTCGCGTGCCTATGCCGCCGCCTTCAACTTCAAGGGCGGCGACCAGCAGAAGCCCGTCGGCGTCCTGTCGGGCGGCGAGCGCAACCGCGTCCACCTGGCCAAGATGCTGCGCAAGCCGCACAACGTCATCCTGCTCGACGAGCCGACCAACGACCTCGACGTGGACACCCTCCGCGCGCTGGAAGAGGCGCTGGTGGATTTCGCCGGCTGCGCGGTGATCATCAGCCATGACCGCTGGTTCCTCGATCGGCTGGCCACGCACATCATGTCCTTCGAGGGCGACAGCCACGTCGAATGGTTCGAGGGCAACTATCAGGCCTATGAGGCCGATCGACGTCGACGCCTTGGCGCGGCGGCGGACCAGCCGCACCGGATCAAGTACCGCCCGCTCACCCGGTAGCCCGCCCAAGGGGATGACCGACACTCTGACGCGGGTGGAAGCCCCGCACACCATCCGCACCGCCCGGCTGGTGCTGCGGCCGGTGGAAGCGGGGCATCTGGCTGACCTCGTCGCCCTCAAGGGGGACGAGGCGGCCTTCGGTCTGATGCTGAACGGCCTCCGCACGCCAGAGCGCGCCAAGCAGGAACTGAGCGAGGACATCGCCTTCTGGGCGCGGCATGGCTATGGCACCTGGGCGGTGCACCGGGCGTCCGACGATGCGTTCCTGGGCATAACGGGCCTGATGGAGCGGCCGGATGGGCGGGGGATCGCGTTGCGTTTCGCCCTTTGGCCCTGGTCGCGCGGGCAGGGCTTCGCGCGGGAAGCAGCGCGGGCGGCGCTGGAATTCGGCCATGCCGCCGGGCTTCATCGCATCATTGCCGTGGCGCGCGACAGCAACCACGCCTCTCGCGGGGTTCTGGGCGATCTGGGCCTCCAGCCCTGCGGCGAATTCCGGCATCAGGGCCATCTGATGCTGGTGTTTGAAAGCCTGCATTCCTCCTGGCCGGAGCATTCAGCCCTTCCTGAAGCCATGTGACGGACCGTTCAGGCTTCCGCAATCAAGCCCTTCTTCGCGAGTGCGAAGAAGGGTTTTTTGTTGGATATCAAAGCGCTGAAAGGCATTTCGGTATAGCAACAGGAAGAAAATAAGGCCGAATCGCCATATTGTGGTTGAAATGAGGCAAGCTTGAGCTGCATATCGGCGGCAAGAACACAGGGAGGGAGCAGCGGCCTGACAGGAGCTTTCAGCCGATGCATCCCCGATATTGCCAGTGGCTTGCCGCCACCTTTCTGACCGTCGCCGCCGCCTTCCTCGCGCCTCCAGCGCAGGCGCAGCCCCGCCCGGGCTTCACCTTGAACGCCGCCCTTGGTGGCGCCGTGCCCTATGCGGGGCGGGAATCCTTTGTTGTGGCCAAGCTGGCCGGCGCGCCGGCCACGGTGCAACGCATCACCTTTGCCGGCACCTTGCCCCTGGTCAGCCAGACCCGTCCGGTTTTCGACGCCCGCCCTCAGCTGGTGCTGCAAGGCGGCATGCCCTTGGCTGAGATCGGCAGCGCCAGGCTGTCCTTGAACGCCTATCTGTCCACCGGCGTGATGCATGCCGATCCGGATGGGCCGCGTCCGCTGCTGGGCCTTGCCGCGCTGCGCCTGTTGTTCTGAACCTGCGGCCGCCTGCCTGGCGCCTGCTTCCTCGGGCGCCTGCCCCTTGGCCGCCAGGCAGGCGAACAATGTCCCGGGCGGGGGAAGGGGGTGCATCGGCGCCCGCCCGGCTGGTGGACCCAACGTCCGGTCGCATGTCACCTACCCATCCAGATTTTACAGCAAGGCTCAAGTAATCACCTGTCCGGGCCCGGTTGATCCGGATAGAGAACGTTTTTCCTGCGCCGCAAGCACGGGCGCACAGTCTCTGCTCCAACTAGTTTTAAAAATGACGAAATTGCAACATTCTTGCTTTGCTCGCGGGAACTTTGGTATTTCGTCCTGTAGAACAGTCTGGGCAAAGGGATTGCGCAAAATGTCAGATGCGGTTTCACCTTTTGCCATTGGCGCGGGGAACCTCTTTGGCCCCGCGCATCTGGGGCAGGCGCTCGACGCAACTGTTGAACTCGCCTGGGAGCCCGGCTGGGCGCCATTGTTTCTTTCAAGACTGATGTCGCTTTGCGAGACATTGCGCGACCAGGAAGGCCCCGCGGGCTGGCAGAACATCCTGACGCGGATGCAGGCGCATCCCGTCCGCCGCCTGGTGCATGAAGATCCGGTCTGCGCCCTGGCCTATGCCACGGCGGGGCAGGATCTGCCACGCCTGCTCGACATGGTGACAGGGCACCCATCCGCTGCAGCGGCCCTGGAAACGTCCCGCGCCGGGCTGGACCTCATGGCGGCAACCGTTGAACTCGGCCATTTCGCCGCCATGCGGGCGGTTCCGCGCTATCTGGCCCGGGTCATCGACACGGTGGCTGACCAGAAGCCAGGGGCCGAGATCCTGACGCTGGGCGCGGGCTATCTGCGGGAAGCCGAGCATGTCAGGCAGCGGGCCCGCATCGGGCGCTGGGTTGCCCAGGATGGCCGCCGGGAAGCGCTGCAGGTGCTGCGCCACGATGTGCCGGCCGGCCTTCCGGTGCGGACGCTGCATTGCGGTCTGCCGCATTTCGCCCGCAAGCCCTACCAGCGCGGCGCCTTCGACCTGATCACCCTGGCCTTGCTGCCCGACGACCATCCGCCGCGCCGCCTGCGCGAACTGGTGGAATCGAGCTTCGATGCGCTGAAGCCGGGCGGCCTGCTGTTGCTGGGCAGCGTGGCCGAGGCCCCTCCGGAGGCCGCCTTCCTGGAAGCCCTGCTGCGGCTGGCGCCACGCTGGCGCCGGCCGGAGGAGATGGAGGATCTGCTGACGGGCCTGCCGGCGGCGAAGGTGGCCCGCCGCCGGCTGTTCCGTGGTCCCGGCGGTCGCAGACTTTATGCCCTGATCGATCGCGTGGGCTGAGGGGCGGTCAACGCCCTTCGCGCGCCGCCAGCGCGGCGATCTGCTGCCGCATGGCATCGAGCAGCGGCGCGACCTTGCCGCCATTGCGGCTGATCACGGCGGAATACTCGCTGCGCTGCGTCAGCCGCAGGGACGTGCCCTCGGCGATCACATCCACCACCCGGGGCTGCCCGCCAACCTCGCCAACCCGCCAGTCCAGGCTGAAGGGGGCCAGGCTGGGGCGCTGGATCACGGTGTTGACCAGCGCGTCATCCTCTGTGCGCTGCTGCGACCGGCCGAGGCTGAAGGTCACGCCCTGATACTCGCCAAAGCGGGCGGACAGGTTGCGGATCAGCGTTTCCTCGAACAACTGCATGTATTCCTGCTGCTCGGCCGGGGTGGCCACGCGCCACCAGCGGCCCAGGATGAAACGGCCGACGCCGTCCACGTCCACGGCCTGGCGCAGGATGTCGGCGACCTTCTGCCGGCGGACGGCGATCGGCTGGTTCGAGTTCAGCGTCGCCACCAATTCGCGTCCGGTGGCTTCGATGAAGCTGGAGGCGCGGCCGATATCCATCTCCGCGCGGGCCGGCAGGGCGCCCAGCAGCGCCGTGGCCGCGGGAACGGCCAGGGCGGCGGACAACAGGGAGCGGCGGTTCATCTGGATGATTCTCATGCTTGTGTCTGTTTTTGCTCAGCGGGGCGCGTAGCTCGATCCGCCGGCGCCGAGGCCGGTGCCGAGCGCGTCGGAGGGCGCGGCGTTGTCGCCACCATTGCGGATCTCGTGCGCGCGGCGCTGGCGGTATGCGCTGCGCAGCGTGGCATAGGGGTCCAGGCTGGTCTGGTTCACGCTGTCGATGGCCTCGATCAGGCTTTCCCTCGTATCCGCTGCGGTCAACCCGGTGCGGGTCCAGCCCAGCGCTTCCGCGGTGCTGTCGCCATCCGCGATGATCCAGGTTAACGGATCGGCGGCGATGCCCATACCAAACCCGGTCAGGTCTCGCGGGTTGCTTGGGCCGATCACGGGGATGAACAGGTAGGGGCCTTCGCCCAGGCCCCAGACCGCCAGGGTCTGGCCGAAATCCTCGGAATGGCCGGGCAGGCCGGCGGCCTTGGCGACGTCGAACAGGCCGGCGACGCCGAAGGTGCTGTTCATCAGGAAGCGGGCCAGGGTTGTGGCGGCGCGCTCCGGATCGCCCTGCAGCACGTCGTTCAGGAAGATCACCGGGCTCCGCAGGTTGCCCAGGGCGTTGCGCACGCCGCCGCGCACCGGTTGCGGGACCAGGAAGCGGTAGAACTCCGCGGCCGGGCGCAACAGCACCGTGTCGATGCCGTTATGCACCACATAGAGCCCGCGATTCATCGGCTCCAGGGGATCGTTGTTGAACTCGTATTCCGCCAGCGCCTCGGGCTCGCTGGCCGGAGGGCGGGTGGCGCAGGCGGAAAGCGCCAGCAGGCCGGCCAGCGCGAGCGAGAACAACGGGCGACGGGAAAGGGACATCGGGCGGAGGATTCCTGTCAACGCCACCGGGGCGGGAGGGGGGAAGGTCGGGGCGAGGCGTCGAAGCTACATACATTCTGGGATGAATGTCAGAAAGCCCTTCCTCGAGGGACCGGCGGATGGGCCGGCGAATAACGCGCGCCCCCGCCCTGGGTTGGCCGCCATGGCTGCGATGTTCATTTTCGCCCCGGGCTGCGGTAAGGGAACTCCATGAACCAGATCGCCGACCATGCCGCGGCGCCCGCGGCCGCCTCCGAAGGCACCTTGCAGCGCTGGCTGACGGCCCCGCGCGTGGCCGGTCTGCCCACGGAGATGGCGCCGCCCGCGCTGTCCTTCGAGTTCTTCCCGCCGCGCACGGAGGCCCTGGAGCAGCAGCTCTGGACCTGCGTCCGCCGGCTGGAGCCCCTGGCGCCCCGCTTTGTTTCCGTCACCTACGGGGCGGGCGGCACGACGCAGGAGCGAACCCACGCCACCGTGGCGCGCCTGGTGCGCGAAACCAGCCTGACTCCCGCCGCGCACCTGACCTGCGTGGGGGCCAGCCGCGGCGAGGTGGATGATGTGGCCCGTGCCTATTGGGACGCCGGGGTGCGGCATATCGTGGCGCTGCGCGGCGACGCCCCGGCTGGCGAGGCGAGTTACACTCCGCATCCCGAAGGCTATGCCTATGCGGCCGACCTGGTGGCCGGGCTGAAGCGGGTGGCGGATTTCGAGGTCTCGGTGGCCGCCTATCCCGAGACGCACCCGACCGCCCAGTCCTCGGCGCATGACATCGACAACCTGAAGCGCAAGATCGATGCTGGTGCGACCCGCGCCATCACCCAATATTTCTTCGATACTGAGGTGTTCCTGCGCTTCCTGGACCGTGCGCTGGCCGCCGGCATCACCGTGCCGATCGTGCCGGGCATCCTGCCGGTGTCGAATTTCAAGCAGGTCGCCAAGTTCTCCGCCATGTGCGGCGCCGGGGTGCCTGCCTGGATGGGCAAGCTGTTCGAGGGGCTGGACGACGATCCGGAAACCCGCCGCATGGTCGCCGCCTCCCTGGCGGCCGAGCAGGTGCGGCTGCTGCGCGCCAATGGCGTGGACGAGTTCCATTTCTACACCCTGAACCGGGCCGACCTGACCTACGCCATCGCCCACATCCTCGGCGCCCGCCCGCGGCAGCTGGCCCTGGCCTGATCAGGCGGGGGTGGCGGGCCAGAGCCACCACCCCAGCAGCGCCAGGGCCGCCAGCCACAGGGCGATGATGGCCACCGCCCCGGCGCGGCTGCGGGGGCGTGCCGCCGCGCGCTCCGCCGCCGCCCGATGTTCGACCATCAGCGCCGGCGGGATCAGCCGCACCACCAGGGCGATTGCCAGCGGCAGCAGGATCACCTCGTCCAGATAGCCCAGAACCGGAATCACATCGGGGATCAGGTCGATCGGGCTCAGCGCATAGGCGGCGATGGCCAGGGCCAGCAGCCGCGCCGGCCAGGGCGTGCGCCGGTCCCGCGCCGCCAGGAACAGCGCATGCGCATCCCGCCGCAGACGCCGGGCCCAGGCCTGCATCCTTGGCCACATCTTTTCAGCCATGATGCAGCAGCCTTGCATAAAGCGGCTTCAACAGAAACGGGCTGAAGAACAAGGGGAACTGGCACAAGGCGAAGAACAACAGGATGTGCGGCTCGGTCGTCGCCGGCAGCACCGCCAGGTACAGCGCCATGTTGCGGTTGCCCGAAAGCAGCCCGGCGGACAAGGCCGGCCTGGTGCCGACAGGGCGGAATGCCAGGGCCGTCATCAGGTTCAGCCCGAGGCTGCCGGCGAAGGCGAGAGCGGTGCCGCCCAGCATCAGGGCCGGCTCCGCCAGGAGCCGCGCCAGCACGCCGTCCATCACGCCGAAGCCATAGATCACCACCAGCAGAACCACGGCGCCATCCACCGCGCCGCCCGCCCTCGCCAGCCGTTCCGGCCCCGCCAGCCGCCTGATCAGCAGGGACAGCAGCAAGGGCAGGCCCACCAGCAAGGCCAGCCGCGCCATCAATCCGCCGATCGAGATGGAAAGGTCCACCCCCATCAGCCCCAGCGCGAGCGGCGGCGCGGTGAAAGGCACCAGCAGCGTGGTCAGCAGCGCCACCACCAGCGACAATTCCCCGTCTAGCCCGACCAGCCGCGCAAAGGCTGGAGAGGAGGTGGCGGCGCAGCCCGTCGCCATGATCACCAGCGCCGCGCCGAAGGGCGCCGCGGCGCCGCTGGTCAGTCCCGTCAGCCAGGCAAGGCCGAACACCGCCAGCGGCGAGATGATCAGCAGCCAAAGGCACAGCGCCGCCACCAGCAGGGGGCGCCGCAGATAGGATAGTGCCTGCGCGGGATCGACCCGCAGCAACACCAGCAGCATCAGCAGGAACACGGAGGGCGTCAGCACCGGGCGGAAGGCACTGGAAATGGGCGGCACGGCCAGCCCCACCAGGATGCCAAAGGCCAGCAGGGTGCTGCCGCGCCCTGCGCACCATTCCAGGGCGCGGATCGGCAAGGTGATGGCGGCACTCCTTCGGCCCGGCGGCCGGGAGGTTGGCCGCGTTCGCATCCCGTTCTATATGCCGGGGGTGCGCTCGCCAATCCTGCCTCTCCTCCTGATCCTCGTGCTGCCCACCCTGCCCGCGCAGGCTGCCTGCAGCGATGCCGCGGCGCCGGGTGTCAACTGGCGGCGCTGCCTCCAGGATGGGCAGGATCTTTCGGGGGCCGATCTGTCCGGTGCCAATCTGCGCGATGCCGGATTCACCCGCGCGAAGCTGCGGCAGGCCCGGCTGAAGGGCGCCGACGCGCCCGATTCCCGCTTCACCTCGGCCGACCTGTCGGGTGCCGACCTGTCCGGCGCCGTTCTGCGCGGCGCCGACTTCACGCGCACCAAGCTGATCGGCGCCAAGCTGGTGCGGGCCGATCTGCGTTCCGCCCGCTTCTTCCGTGCCGACCTGACCGAGGCCGACCTGACCGGCGCCAACATCAGCGGCACCGACCTGTCCACCGCGACGCTGGATGGCGCCCGCTGGGTGGATGGGGAAAAGCTTTGCGCCGCCGGATCGGTGGGAACTTGCCAATGACCGAATACCTCGCCCGCCTGAATCCGGAGCAGCGCGCCGCCGTGGAAACGGTGGACGGGCCGCTGCTGGTTCTCGCCGGCGCCGGCACCGGCAAGACGCGCGTGTTGACCACCCGCTTCGCCCATATCCTGATGACGCGCCGCGCCTATCCCAACCAGGTGCTGGCCGTCACCTTCACCAACAAGGCGGCGCGGGAGATGCGGGAGCGCGTCGCCGCCATCCTGGGCCAGCCCGCCGAAGGGTTGTGGCTCGGCACCTTCCACGCGCTGTGCGCCCGCATGCTGCGGCGGCACGCCGATCTGGTGGGGCTTTCCAGCAACTTCTCCATCCTCGACACGGACGACCAGATGCGCCTGCTGAAGCAGGTGATGGACGCGGCTGGCGTGGACATGAAGCGCTGGCCGCCGCAGGGGATGATGGCCATCATCCAGCGCTGGAAGGATCGTGGCCTGACGCCGGCGCGCATCACGCCCGCCGATGATTCGGATTTCGCCAACAACCGCGCCCGCAGCCTTTACGCCGCCTATCAGGAGCGGCTGGTCCAGCTCAACGCCACCGATTTCGGCGACCTGATGCTGCACATGACGGAAATCCTGCGCACCCACCCGGACGTGCTGGCCAATTACCACCGCATGTTCCGCTACATCCTGGTGGACGAATACCAGGACACCAACACCGTCCAGTATCTGTGGCTGCGGCTGCTGGCGCAGCGCCCCGACCCGGCCGAGCGCAACATCTGCTGCGTTGGCGACGATGACCAGTCGATCTATTCCTGGCGCGGCGCCGAGATCGAGAACATCCTGCGCTTCGAGAAGGACTTTCCCGGCGCCACCATCGTGCGCCTCGAATCCAACTACCGCTCCACCGCGCCGATCCTGGCCGCCGCCTCCGGCCTGATCGCCAAGAACAGCGGCCGCCTCGGCAAGACGCTGCGCCCCGGGCGCAACGACGCCAAGGGCGACAAGGTGCGCGTGGTGTCGCTGTGGGATTCCGAGGAGGAGGCCCGGATGGTGGGCTCCCGCATCGAGGCGGCGCGGCGCGCGGGCGACAACCTGTCCGAAACCGCCATCCTGGTGCGCGCCGGCTTCCAGACCCGCGCCTTCGAGGAGCGGATGATCACGCTGGGCATTCCCTACCGCGTGATCGGTGGCCAGAAATTCTACGAGCGCGCCGAGATCCGCGACGCCATGGCCTATCTGCGCGTGCTGAACCAGCCGGCTGACGATTTGGCCTTCGAACGCATCGTCAACACGCCGAAGCGCGGCCTGGGCGACACCGCCATCCGCGCCATACACGACGTGGCCCGCGCCGAGCAGCGGCCGCTGGTGGTGGCGGCCTGGCGGCTGATCGAGATGGGGGCGCTGCGCCCGAAGCCGCGCGCGGCGCTGCGCGAGCTGTTGGAAGGCTTCGCCCGCTGGCGGGAGATGCTGCCCAAGGACGGCCATGTGGTGGTCGCCGCTACGCTGCTGGACGAAAGCGGCTACACGGAGATGTGGAAGCAGGACAAGTCGCCCGAGGCGCCGGGCCGGCTCGACAACCTGAAGGAGCTGGTGCGCGCGCTCGGCGAGTTCGAGACGCTGGCCGGCTTCCTGGAGCATGTCGCGCTGGTGATGGAGAATGACGAGAACGCCGAGGGCGAGCGCGTTTCCCTGATGACGCTGCACGCCGCCAAGGGGCTGGAGTTCGACAGCGTGTTCCTGCCCGGCTGGGAGGAAGGGCTGTTCCCGCACCAGCGCGCCCTGGACGAGGGCGGGGAGAAGGGGCTGGAGGAGGAGCGGCGCCTCGCCTATGTCGGCATCACCCGCGCCCGCAAGCGCTGCGTGATCAGCCATGCCGCCAATCGCCGCATCTACGCCAACTGGACCAGCCAGATCCCAAGCCGCTTCCTCGACGAGCTGCCGCCCGACCAGGTGGTGGTGGAGGGCGGCGCCGGGGCCGAGCGGCAGCGCCTGATGAACCAGCCCTCCGCCTTCGGCAACGGCCAGTTCCCGCTGGTGGCGCGCAAGCCGCGCATCATCGAGGCCGGTTCCTGGGAAGTGAATGAGCGTCCGGCCCGCGCGAGCGCCCTGCCGCAGGGGACGCGGGTGTTCCACCAGAAATTCGGCTATGGGCGCGTGGTCGCCGTGGATGACAACAAGCTGGATGTCGAGTTCGACAAGGCGGGTCGGAAGCGCGTGCTCGATACCTTTGTGGAAAAGGCCTGATCCCGTTGAACCGCCGCCATCCCTCAACGCTTGAAACCCTCTCCATCGACGGCCTGCCCGAGCATGCCGTACCCGCCTTCGAGGCGGCGTTTCAGACCGTCTGCCCGAGCGTCGGCTATTTCAAGGACGACCCGACCGACACCTGGCGGCTGGAAGCGGTGCGCGAGACCGGGGTTGGCGATGACGAGCTGATGCCTGCCCTGGTGCTGGCCGCCGCGCTGTCCGGCATCGAGCCGCCGGAGCTGATGCGGGAGCCGGTGGAGGCGGAGGGCTGGCTGGCCCGCACCGTGCAGGCCTTCCCGGAGCAGGAGATCGGCGCCCGCGTGCTGATCCGCCCGACCCACCTGCCCAACCCGGTGACCTATGGCCGGACGGTGCTGCTGCTGGATGCCGGCATCGCCTTCGGCTCGGGCGAGCATGGCTCGACGCGCGGCTGCCTGATCGGCTTCGAGGGCATGGCGCATCGGCGGCCGCGCCGCATCCTCGACATCGGCACCGGCTCGGGCATCCTGGCCATGGCGGCGGCCAAGCGGTTGCGCCGCCGCGTGCTGGCCACCGATATCGAGCCCTGGAGCGTGCGCATCACCGCCGAGAACGCCAAGCTGAACGGCCTGCGCAACCAGATCCGGGCCAGGCTGGCGGATGGCTGGCGCAGCCCGGCGGTGCATGCCGGCCGCTATGACCTGGTGTTCGCCAACATCCTGGCGCGCCCGCTCTGCGCCATGGCCCGGGATCTGGCCGACCATCTGGCGCCGGGCGGCACCGCCATCCTGGCCGGGTTGCTCGGCACCCAGGTCCGCATGGTGCTGGCAGCGCATCGCCGCGCCGGGCTGGTGCTGGAGCGGCGGATCGACCAGGGCGCCTGGTCAGCGCTGGTGCTGCGCCGACGGGGCTGAGCCCGCCGGATCATTCAGGCCTGCGGCGGAGTGGCGCCGCCGCGCGCACCAAAGGCCTGCGCCGCGGATGCCGGCGCCAGACGACGGGCCGGAGCGATGGCTGGCGTGAGTTCGAGCGCGGTGACGGCGCGATCCACCGTCAGGTGCAGCAACAGGGCGCGCAGGGCGAGGGCCACCGCCAGCATCTCCCCCAATTCCTCCAGCGTCATCAGGAAGGTCAGCATCGGCGTCTGGACCAGCGCCTCGATATCGGCGTCCTGCAGCGGGACGCCCTCGCCGGCGCTCTGGTGGATCAGGGCGGATTCCACCAGCTCCAGCCCCAGGGCGCAGCCGATGAACAGGGTGCCGGCCACGACCAGCCGCAGCAGCGTCCGCCGGGGCAGCTTCAGGACCAGGGGTACGAGCAGCGCGCCGGACACCACCACCAACCCGATATAGGGCACCACCCAGCCGATGTAGAAGATGCCGCCCAGATCCATCAGGCTCTGCATGGGAAAGGCCATCCGGTCATGCAGTGCCGCGCCCTCATCCAGGGCGAGGAACAGGATCATGGCCAGAACCAGGGCCCAGCTCCGCCACAGCCTTTCCCCCTTTTCCCGCGCATCCGCGGCGATCAGCCAGGCAGCCAGCGCGGCGGCAAGCAGCCCGGCCACCGAAACCACGGTCGGGATGGAGCTTTCCGCGGCGAAGTTGAGAACCTTGGTGATGCTGGATTCCCGCCCCTTGGCCTCGGCCATGATCCGCGACAGCACATGGCCCAGGGTAGCCAGCGCGATGACCCAGCAATGGGCACGGAACACCCCCTGAGCGGATAGGCGGGGCATGGCATCTCTCCAGTCCGGTCGAGGCAGGCGGGGCGCGCCGGTCCTCCAAATTCAGGACTTCGTTTTTTAATTGAAATGTCACCCATGCGCCACAAAATTGGACTGCCCGTCGGAACACCAAAACGAAACGCCCGCCTCCTGAGGGAGGCGGGCGATCGGTTGGAAGCGGCTTCTGGGGGGAGGGGGGAGGAAGAAGGCCGCTTCTCTTGGTCTGCGGAGCTACAACCCGCCGCCGCAGCCAGGGTTTCAGGCGGCGATGGCGCGCGCCGGAGCGGGGGCGTTCGCCGCCTGCTGCTCGCGGGCCTTGAACTCGGCCTCGAACACATGCGGAATGTCGCCGCGGGTCAGGCCGATATCGGTCAGCTCGCGGTCGGACAGCATGGACAGCTCGTCATAGATGCGGCGGCGGCGCGGGTACTCGACCACGGCGCGGAACATCGCGGAAAGGGTCTTGCGCAGCCACTGGCCCACGGCCTCGTCGCGCTGGCGCGCCGCCTCCAGCTGCACGGACTGGGCCGGAGCCAGGGTCATCATGCTGCTGGGGATAGCCGAGACGAATTCCGGCTTGGTGACACGGGCGTTCATTGTTTCTAGCGTTCCGATAATACCCTGGTGCGGTCCGCGGGATCGGCTCGTGCCGTCAACCGCCCGCCCCATGGCGATGAGCGGGATGTAATCCTTTCGGCTTGTAAACAGGAGCGCAGGCATTGAAGCGGAGCTATGCGCCAAACGCATTGAAACCTGTGGAAACATGTTCTTAACGGGATGCTAATGGAAGTGACACACGCCAAGCGCCTTGCCGCCCTTCGCACCGAGCTTGCCAATACCGGGTTGGATGGCTTCCTCATCCCACGCAACGATGAGTTTCTCGGGGAATATGTTCCACCCAGTGGCGAAAGGTTGGCCTGGATCTCCGGCTTCACCGGCAGCGCCGGCATGGCCATCGTGCTGCCCGAACGGGCCGCCATCTTCACTGATGGCCGCTACACCACCCAGGTGGCGGCGCAAACCGATCCGGCGCTGTGGGAACGCCGGCACCTGACCGAGCAGCCGCCGGCCGACTGGCTGGCTGAGCACGCCGCGGGGCGCCGCATCGGCTACGACCCCTGGCTGCATCCGCAGGCCCAGATTGACAAACTGGCCGCTTCGGGCGCCATGCTGGTGCCGCTGGTGGTGAATCCCCTGGATGCCGCCTGGAGCGGCCGGCCGGCGGCGCCCCGTGGCCTCGCCGCGCCGCAGCCATTGGAATATGCCGGCCGCGACGCCGCCGAGAAGCGCGCCGAGATGGCGGCCGTGCTGCGAAAGGCCGGCGAGGACAGCGCCATCCTGGCCGATCCCCATTCCATCGCCTGGCTGCTGAACATCCGCGGCGGCGACCTCGACCACACGCCTTTGGCGCTCGGCTTTGCGCTGCTGCGCTCGGATGCCTCGGTGGATCTGTTCATGGATGCCGCAAAGCTGGATGAGCGGGTGCGCGCGCATCTCGGCAATGCGGTGGTGGTGCATCCGGTGGCGGCGCTGCCGGCCATCCTCACCGGGCTGGCCGGACAGGCGGTGCGTATCGACATGGACACCACCCCCATCTGGTTCGCCGCGACGCTGCGGGAGGCAGGCGCCACGCTGCGGCCGGGCGAGGATCCCTGCCGCCTGCCGCGCGCCTGCAAGAACCCGGCGGAACAGGCCGGCGCCCGCGCCGCCCATCACCGTGACGCGCTGGCCCTGGCCCGCTTCCTGTGCTGGTTCTCCAGCCATGCGTCCGCCGGGGGCGAAACGGAGATCAGCGCCGCCGGGCGGCTGCTGGCCTTTCGCCGGGAATTGCCGCTGTTCCGCGCCGAAAGCTTTCCCGCCATTTCCGGCGCGGGGGAAAACGGCGCCATCGTGCATTACCGCGCCACCGAGGCCAGCAACCGCCCGATCCGCGCCAATGAATGCTACCTGATCGACAGCGGCGGGCAGTTCACCGATGGCACCACCGATGTCACACGCACCCTTTGGACGGGGCCGGGCGCCCCGCCGCCCGATCTGGTGGAACGCTATACCCGCGTCCTGCGCGGCCACGTCGCCCTGGCGACGCTGCGCTTTCCGCAGGGGGTTGCCGGGCCGCATATCGATGCGGTGGCGCGGGCGCCGCTCTGGCAGGCGGGGCTGGATTACGACCATGGCACCGGCCATGGCGTCGGCAGCTTCCTATCGGTGCATGAGGGGCCGGTCAGCATCAGCCGCGCCGCTCGGCCGATCCCGGTGCAGGCCGGCATGATCCTGTCCGACGAGCCCGGCTTCTACCTGCCCGGCGCCTATGGCATCCGCATCGAGAACCTGCTGCTGGCGCGGGAGGCGCCGGCGCAGCCGGGCCAGGCGCGGCCTTTCCTGGAGTTCGAGACCCTGACCCTGGCCCCCTATGACCGCCGCCTGATCGATGTGGCCCTGCTGACGCCGGCGGAGCGGGGCTGGGTGGATGCCTACCAGGCCCGCGTGCTGGCCGAGATCGGGCCGGATCTCGAGGCGCCGGTGCGCGCATGGCTCGAACAGGCCTGCGCCCCGCTCTGACGCCGCCAGGGCTGCGGGGCCGCCGCATCCTGATGGCCTATGGCCTGCTGGGGGAGGCGCTGAACCGCCTGCGCCCCTTCGGCATGGATTACATGGGCGCCCAGCTGGCCTGGCTGCGCGCGGAGGGTGCGGCGGCGGAGGTCGTCGCCGTGCCTACCTCGGCCCCGGTGGCGGAGAATGCCCGCCGCATCGCCGAAGCCATCCTGTCCGAGCCGCAGCCTTGCCTGCTGGTCGCGCACAGCAAGGGCGGGCTGGAATCGCTGGCGGCGCTGCTGCGGCCGGAGGTCGCTGGCCATTGCCGTGGCTTTGTCGCCATCCAGTCGCCCTTTTTCGGTTCCGCCGTGGCGGATGCGCTGGTCGGTCATGGCGGGTTGCACGACGCGGCCCGCTGGCTGGCGCATGCGCTGCGGATCGGGCAAGGGGACGGGCTGGCCGACCTGACCACGCATGCCCGCGCCGCATGGATGCGGGAAAATGGCGAAGCCGTCGCCGAACTGACCGCCCGGCTGCCGGTGCTGTGCATCGCCAGCAGCCTCGACCGCGCCACGGCGCGCGGGGCGGACCGGCGCTACCTGCCCCTGGTGCATTGGGTGGAGCGGCGCGGCGGCGGCCCGAATGACGGGCTGGTTTCGGTGCGATCCGCCCTGTTGCCCGGGGCGCGGCACCTTGTGCTGAATGCCAGCCACCGCGCCCTGGTCTCGTCCGGGGAAGGGCGCGACCCGATCGGCGTGCTGCGGGACGCGCTGGCGATGTTCTGAAGGGAGGGCGGCGCTACAGCCCCGCCATTTCCCGCCATTCTGCCTCGGTCAGGGTACGGACGCCCAGCTCCGCCGCCTTCTTGGCCTTGGAGCCGGCATCGGCGCCGATGATCACGAAGTCGGTCTTCTTCGACACGCTCTTGGTGACCTTGGCGCCCAGCCGCTCGGCCACGGCCTCCGCCTCGTCGCGCGAGGTCTGCTCCAGCGTGCCGGTGAACACCACCACCTTGCCGGCGAAGGCGCTGTCCTGATCGGAGAAATCCGCCGCGTCCTCCGGCGTCACCTCGCGCGCCAGGTCGTCGAGCGCGTCGCGGTTGCGCTTCTCAGCGAAGAACTCGGCCAGCTCGGTGGCGATGGCCGGGCCGATGCCCTGGATGGAGCCCAGCTCCTCCCGCGCCTCGGAGCCCACAGTGGTGGCGGCCAGCATCTTTTCCCGCCAGTGGCGCAGGGAATGGTAGTGCCGCGCCAGCAGCTTGGCGTTCTGCGCGCCGATGCGGCGGATGCCCAGGGCGAAGATGAAGCGCTCCAGCGGCACGGCGCGGCGGCTGTCGATGGCGGCCAGCAGGTTGGACACCTTCCTGGTGGCGCCGGCCTTGGCGCCCTTGCCCCAGCCTTCCCATTGCCGCATCCGGTCGGCGTGGCCATGCAGGCGGAAGATGTCGGCAGGGCTGTTCACTAGCCCTTCCTCATGCAGCTTGATGATGTTCTCCTCGCCCAGCCCCTCGATGTCCATGGCGTTGCGGCTGACGAAATGCTTCAGCCGCTCCACCGTCTGGGCCGGGCAGATCAGCCCGCCGGTGCAGCGCCGCACCACCTCGCCCTCCGGCCGGATGGCGTGGCTGCCGCAGGCCGGGCAACGGTCGGGGAAGGTGAAGGGCTGGCTGTCCGCCGGGCGCTTTTCCAGCACGATGCCGATGATCTGCGGGATCACGTCCCCCGCGCGCTGCAGGATCACGGTGTCGCCGAGGCGCACATCCTTGCGGGCGATCTCGTCCTCATTGTGCAGCGTGGCGTGCTGCACCATGACGCCGCCGACATTGACCGGCTGCATCACCGCGCGCGGCGTCAGCGCGCCCGTGCGGCCGACCTGGATCTGGATCTCCTGCAACACCGTCATGGCCTGCTCGGCCGGGAATTTCCAGGCGATGGCCCAGCGCGGCGCGCGGCCCACGAAGCCGAGGCGGGATTGCCAGTCCAGCCGGTCCAGCTTGTACACCACCCCGTCGATGTCATAGGCGAGGCCGGCGCGCTGCGTTGCCATCTCGGCCTGGAACGCCTCGGCGGCGTGCTCGTCCGGCAGGGAGCGGGAGAGGGGGTTCACCTGGAAGCCCCAGCGCTCCAGCGCCTTCAGATAGCCGGAATGGGTGTCCGCAACCGGCTCGGAGGACACGCCCTGGGCATAGGCGAACAGCTTCAGCGGCCGCCTGGCGGTGATCGAGGGGTCGAGCTGCCGCAGCGATCCGGCGGCGGCGTTGCGTGGATTGGCCGGGATGCGGATCGCTTCGCCCACCTTCTCGCCGCGTTCGCGCCGCGCCTCGCGCTCCTCGTGCAGCCGCTGCTGCTCGTCCCGGAAGAACAGGAAATCGGCCTTGGTCATGAAGACCTCGCCGCGGATCTCGATGCTGGCGGGGAAGGGCGCCTTCAGCTGGCGCGGCAGCTCGTCCAGGGTTTCGAGGTTGCGGGTGATGTCCTCCCCCACCGTGCCGTCGCCGCGCGTGGCGCCGCGCACGAAGCGGCCATCCTCGTAGAGCAGGTTGACCGAAAGCCCGTCGATCTTCGGCTCGGCCACGAAGCGCAGAACCTCGTCCTCCGGCAGCTTCAGGAAGCGGCGGACGCTTTTGGCGAATTCGGCGAAATCCTCCGGCGCGAAGGCGTTGTCCAGGCTCAGCATCGGCGTGCCGTGGCGGGACTTGGCGAAGCCGGAGGCGGCCTCAGCCCCGGGCGGCGCGTCGGAAGGGCTGTCGGCCCGCTTCAGCGCGGGGAAGCGCGCCTCGATGGCGGCGTTGCGGCGGCGCAGCGCGTCATACTCCGCATCCGTCATGATCGGCGCGTCGTTCTGGTGGTAGGCGATGTCGGCGGTGGCGATGGTCTCGGCCAGGGCGGCGAGTTCCTCGGCCGCCTGGGCGTCGGTCAGGGCATCGACGGGAAGGGTGCGGAGCGGCGCGGTCATGCTGTTCCCCTAACCCGCGCCGCGGCGGCTTGGAAGCGGGGCAGCCTCGCCATTCACGGTGCTTCCGGCCGTCCCGCTCAGGTCGGCATGTCCTGTGCCGGGCGCAGCCGGGTCGGCAGCAGCTCGCCCTGCTCCTCCAGCACGGGATAGGCGGCGGCGGCCACCAGATGCGCGTTCAGCCGCTTCAGGTCGCGCAACAGGTCGAGATGCAGCGCGCTGGTTTCCGCCGTGCCGCCCTGGCCCTGGCGCAACCGCTCGAAATGCGCCTGCACCGCCTGGGCTTCCAGTTCGCGGAACGCTTCCTTTTCCGCGGCCAGGTGCCGCGCGGCGCGTGCGTCCTCGGTCATGAAGACGGAGGCTGCGACGCGCAGATTGGCCCGCACCCGCTCGGTCATGCGCAGCAACTCGGCCTCGCCTTCCGGCGAGAAGGGCAGGCCACGCTTCAGCCGCCTGGCCGCGGCCGGCATCAGGTTGCGCTCCACCACGTCACCCGCATGTTCCAGGTTGGTGGCGAAGGCCAGGATCTGCCCCACGCGGCGACGGTCCGCTTCCGACAGGGCCTCCGGGTCCAGGCGCAGGAGATAGGCCTTGATGGCGCCGTTCAGCCGGTCCAGCACATCGTCCATGCGGCGCACCGTGGCGATGCGGCGGCGGTCACCCTGCAGCAGCGCGTCCCGCACGCCTTCCAGCATCTCCTCCAGCGCGTCGGCCAGGCGCATGGCTTCCCGCGCGGCGGCGCCGATGGCCAGCACGGGCGTTTCCAGCGCGGCGCGGTCCAGATGGCGCGGGCGGGCGGGATCGGCCGCATCGACCCTGGCCGGCAGCAGGCGCCGCAGCAGCCGGGCATAGGCCGGCAGGACAGGAAACAGCAGAAGGGCCAGAAGCAGGTTGAAGGCCGTATGGAAATTTGCCACCGCCCGGGCCGGGTCCGATTGCGGCCAGGCGGCGAGCGGCTCCAGCCACGCCAGCAGGGGCAGGGCCAGGAAGCAGCCCAGGGCGCGCGCCAGCAGGTTGCCCAGGGGCAGGCGGCGGGCCGCCGGGTCGTCGCCGCCGCTTCCTTCCAGCACCGGGTTGATGGCGGTGCCGAGATTGGCACCCAGCACCAGCACGCAGGCCTGGGCCGGCGCCACCAGCCCATGCGCCGCCAGCGACATCACCAGCAGAACCACGGCGACGGATGAATGCGCCGCCCAGGTCAGGGCCGCCGCCAGCAACAGGGCCAGCACCGGCTGCGCCGCCAACGCGTCCAGTCCCGCCCGCAAGGCCGGGGATTGTTCCAGCGGTGCCAGGACAGCCAGCATCTGGTGCAGCGCCATCAGCATCAGGCCAAGCCCGATGCCGACCCGCCCCAGATCCCGCCATTGCGTCGCCGAGCGCCGGAACAACAGGAAGCCGCCCAGCACCAGCAAGGGCGCCAGCCTCGACACATCGAAAGACAGGAGCTGGACGATCAGCGTGCTGCCGACATTGGCGCCCAGCATCACCGTCAGCGCCGGCACCAGCCCGACAGCCCCGCTGGCGGCGAGGCTGGTGACCATCAGCCCCGTCGCCGTGCTGCTTTGCAGGATGGCGGTGGCGCCGAGCCCGGCCAGGAAGGCGCGCGGCCGGCTTCCCAGCGCGGCTGCCAGCATGCCCCGCAGCCTTGGGCCGAAGGCACGCTGCACGCCCGTCTGCACCATGCGCACACCCCAGAGCAGCAGCGCCACGGTGCCGGCCAGATCCAGAAAGGTGAGCAGAACCTCCATCGCCATCCGCCTTCCGCAAAGCGTCAGCGTTGCGCCCGAGGTTCCGGCAATGCAAGCGGAAGCGTGACGTTCAGGCGGCGCCGCGCAAAAGGGAGTCCGCGGCGGCGCGGGCGGCCTCCGTCACCGTTTCGCCGGCCAGCATGCGGGCCAGTTCCTCCCGCCGGGCGGCGGGGTCGAGCGGCTCCACCCGGGTTTCGGCCCGGTCGGCCCGGATGCCCTTGGCGACGCGCCAGTGCTGCGTGCCGCGCGCCGCCACCTGCGGGCTGTGCGTCACCACCAGCACCTGCAGCCGTTCCGCCACCTTGGCCAGACGCTCCCCCACCGCGGCGGCGGTGGCGCCGCCGACGCCGCTATCCACCTCGTCGAACACCAGGGTCGGCACCGGGGAGCCGCGCGCCAGCACCACCTTCAGCGCCAGCATCAGCCGCGACAGCTCGCCGCCCGAGGCGATCTTGTCGAGCTGCCCCGGCTTCTGCCCTGGATTGGTGGACACCAGGAAGGTGACCCGGTCCTGGCCATCGGCGCCCCAGGCGCGCTCCTCGCGCGGGGCGATCTCGATATGCAGGCGGGCGCGCTCCAGCTTCAGCGGCGCCAGCTCCCGCGCGACGGCCTGTTCCAGCCGGCCGGCGGCCTCCTCGCGCGCGGCGGTCAGCGCCCCGGCCTCCGCCACGAAAACGGCACGGGCGGCGGCGGCGGCGGCTTCCAGCGCGGCGGCACGCTCGGCGCCCGCATCCAGAGCGGCCAGCCGCTCCGACAGGTCATGAAGCAATCCCGGCAGCTCAACCACGGCCACCGCGTGCTTGCGGGCGGCGGCGCGCAGGGCGAAAAGCCGCTCCTCCACCTGTTCCAGCCGGCGCGGATCGGGCCCGAGATCGGCGCCGAGCCGTTCCAGCATGGCCTCGGCCTCGGCTAGCGCATCCTGCGCCTGGCCCAGCGCGGCCAGGATCGGCGCCGCTTCCTCATTGGGGGCGGGCAGGCGCTCCAGGGCACGGGCGGCGCTGCGCAGGGCGGCGGCGGGGCCGGTGGAGCCGCGGCGGTCGCGTGGCTGCAATTCGGACAGGGCGGACGCCACGGCCTCGGCCCGGCGCTCGCCCAGCTGCATCGCCTGGCGCTCGCCGGACAACGCGTCCTCCTCGCCTTCCAGGGGGGCGAGCAGGGACAGCTCCTCCACCGCGTGGCGCAGCCATTCCTCGTCGCGCTGCGCCTGGGCGATGGCGTCCTGGGCGGATTTCAGGGTCCGCTCGGCGCCGCGCCATTCCCGGAAGGCGTCCGCCACGGCGCCGCGCCGCCCTTCCAGCCCGCCAAAGGCATCGAGCAGGCCGGCATGGGTCGCGGGGTCCGCCAGACCGACCTGGTCGTGCTGGCCCTGGACCTCCACCAGCAGGCTGCCCAGCCGCCGCAGCAGCCCGACGCCCACCGGCTCGGCGTTGACAAAGGCGCGGGAGCGGCCATCCGCCTGCACCACGCGGCGCAGAACAAGGTCATCCTCCGGCTCGATGTCCTGCTCGGCCAGCAATTGCTGGGCCGGATGGTCGGGAGGCAGATGGAAGCAGGCGGTGACCGAGGCCTGGGACTGGCCGGCGCGGACCATGCCGGCCTCGGCCCGTTGCCCCAGTGCGAGGCCCAGGCTGTCCAGCAGGATCGACTTGCCGGCGCCAGTTTCGCCGGTCAGCACCGTCAGGCCATGGCCAAGCGACAGGTCCAGCCGCTCGATCAGGACAACATCGCGGATGGCGAGCGAGGTTAGCATGGCGGAGCGGCCGGCGGGGCGCTCAGAAGATCGAGTTCCAGGTGCGGGCAAAGAAGCCGGGGCGGCTGGCGCCGGAGCCACCTGCCTCGATGCCGCCTTCCCCCAGAAGGGCGTAGGAATCCTGGTACCAGGAACTGCCGGGATAATTGTAGCCCAGCACGCTGGCGCTCTTGCGCGCCTCCTCCGTGAGGCCCAGCGCCATGTAGATCTCCGTCAGGCGGTGCAGCGCCTCGGGCACATGGTTGGTGGTCTGGAACTCATCCACCACGCGGCGGAAGCGGCCGATGGCAGCGGTGTAGAGGCCCTTGTTCTGGTAGAAGCGGCCGATATTCATCTCGCGCCCGGCCAGATGGTCGCGCGCCAGGTCCATCTTCAGCCGCGCATCGCGCGCATAGGGCGTGCCCGGAAAGCGGTTCACCACTTCCTGCAGCTGGTTCATGGCGATCTCGGTGGCGCGCTGGTCGCGCTCGGCATCGACGATCTGCTCGTAATAGCAAAGGGCGCGCAGGTAATAGGCATAGGCGATGTCGCGATGCGCCGGATGCAGCTGGATGAACCGGTCCAACGCGCCGATCGCCTCGGTGTAGCGGTTGCGCATGTAGTCGGAATAGGCCGCCATCAGCCGTGCGCTGGTGGCCCAGGTGGAATAAGGGTGCTCGCGCTCGATGCTGTCGAAATAGCCGATGGCGTCCTGGTATTCGCCCTTGCGCATCGAATCGATGCCGGCGCCATACAGCGCATCCGGCGTCGCCGCGGCCATGGCGGCCGGCGATGCGTTGAGGCTGTCCCGCTTGCCGTCCCACTGGGAGCAGGCGGCGGCCAGAAGCGGCACGGCCAGGAGGAGAGGAAGACGGAAGGTCCGGGGGGTGAGGCGCATGGCGGCCGTTCTATACCATGGCGCCCCCCCGAGACGAAGGGGGCGGCGAAACGGGAACGGCCGGCCTGGGGAACAGGCCGGCCGGATCAGGCTCAGGCGGCGACCGCCTCGGAACGCTGGCTCAGGGCGGGCTCGGCCAGACTGGCCTCCCGCCAGCGCCAGGCGAACGGGTCGGCCATCAGCGCGCGCGCCAGACGGTTGTTGAGGGCGTGGCCGGACCGGCTGCCCTCGAACCGCGCCATCACCGGCGCGCCGAGCAGCGCCAGGTCGCCCACCACGTCGAGCATCTTGTGGCGCACGCACTCATCCTTGTGGCGCAGCCCGCCCGGATTGAGCACAAGGGGCCCATCCACCACCACGGCGTTGCTCAGGCTGCCGCCCAAGGCGAGGCCGGCGGCCCGCAGCCGCGCCACGTCCTCGGCCAGGGTGAAGGTGCGGGAATCGGCCAGCACACCGCGGAAGGAGGCTTCCGTCACCCGCAGCGACAAGTTCTGCCGGCCAATGGCGGAGGAAGGAAAGTCGATCTCCAGATGCGCCTCGAAGCCCGGCGTCGCGCTGGGGTGCAACGCCGCCCAGGCGGCCTTCTCGCCCTCGCCATCCTGCACCCGCACGGTGCGGAGCACCTCGATGCTGCGGCGCGGCATGAAGGTGGTCTGGATGCCCGCGCAGTCGATCAGGAACAGGAAAGGGGCGGCGGACCCGTCCAGGATCGGCACCTCAGGGCCGTCCACCTCGATCAGCAGATCATCGATGCCGCAGGCGGACAGCGCCGCCATGATGTGCTCGATGGTGCCAAGGCGGGCATGCGGCTGGTCCGGCAGGGCGATGGCCGTGCAAAGGCGGGTGTCGAACACCAGATCGAAGCGGGCGGGAATGTCGATGCCGAGATCGGTGCGGCGGAACACGATGCCATGATCAACCGGAGCAGGCCGGAGCGTCAGGCTCGCGCGGCGGCCGGAATGCAGGCCAACGCCCACGCAGCCAATGGCTGCCTTCAGCGTCCTGCGTCGTTCCGTACCGGTGGCGATGAAACCGTCCATTATCCTACCTGGCTGTCACTCAGTCTCGTGGCCGAGAACGCGGCCTCTCGTTGATCGTCTAGATGGCACCGGCCTGAAAACAGTGCGAGTCAACGCTTGTTTCCGATTATTTCGAGATAAAGTCAGTCCTTAAGATACTGATTCGGTAGAATTTTTGCGATGCAAAAAGCCCCGCGCTTTTCAGCGCGGGGCTCGAAGGATGGCCAAAAAGGCGAAAGGTCAGTTGTTCTGGCGGCGCAGGAAGGTCGGGATGTCGAGGCCCATCTCCTCCGCCGGCTGCGCCGGAGCCTGGCGGGGGGCCGCCGCCGGCTGTTGCGGGGCGGGGCGCTGGGCGGCCGGTTGGGCCACCTCCGGCTCGGCACTCAGGTTGCGGCGCATCAGGCCGGTCGCCTTGCGGAACAGGTTGAAGCCGCTGCTGACGGGGGGCGCCGAAACCGGCGGGGGTGCCATCGGGCGGGCCGAAGCGGGACGCGGAGCTTCGGCGGCCGTGCCGGCGAGCGGCGCCGGGACATCCTCGGGGGATGGCGCTTCGGGGGCGGGGCCCTGCGGCACCGGCGCCTGCTCGAAGGCCGTCGGGGCGGGGGAGGCGGCCATGCCGGCCGGCCGGCGCGGGGCGCCGGCATGGGGCGGGTTGCTGCCCACGCGCACCGGGGAAGCCGGCTGCGGCATGGCGGGGCGCGGGGCCACCGGGGCGCCAACCACGCTGCGCGGGCCCTGCTGCGTCGGAATGACCTGGGTGGCAACCGCCTGCACCGGCGCGCCGCCGCCCATGGCGACCAGCTTCGGCCGCTCGGACAGGCTTTCGTCCCGCACAGCGTCTATACCGGTGGCGACCACCGACACGCGCAGGCGGCCATTCATCTCCTCGTCGATGGACGAGCCGAAGATGATGTTGCAGTCCTGGTCGACTTCCCGGCCGATGCGGTTCACCGCCTGATCAACCTCGAACAGCGTCATGTCGTAGCCGCCGGTGATGTTGATCAGCACGCCGCGCGCGCCGAGCATCGAGGTGTCTTCCAGCAGCGGATTGCTGATCGCCGCCTCGGCCGCCTCGGTGGCGCGGTCCTCGCCCTCGCCCTCGCCGGTGCCCATCATCGCCTTGCCCATCTCCGCCATCACGGTGCGGATGTCGGCAAAGTCGAGATTCACCAGGCCCGGATTGACCATCAGGTCAGTGACGCCGCGCACGCCCATGTAGAGCACGTCGTCTGCCATCTTGAACGCTTCGGCAAAGGTGGTGCGCTCATTCGCCTTACGGAACAGGTTCTGGTTCGGAATGACGATCAGCGTGTCGACATAGGTCTGCAGATCCTCGAGGCCCGCTTCCGCCGCCCGACGGCGCTTCATGCCTTCGAAGTCGAAAGGACGCGTGACGACGCCAACCGTCAGAATGCCGCGCTCGCGCGCCATGCGGGCAATCACCGGCGCCGCGCCGGTGCCCGTTCCACCGCCCATCCCGGCGGTGATGAACACCATGTGCATGCCTTCGAGATGGCGCGCCAGTTCTTCCGTCGCTTCCTCCGCCGCGGCACGGCCGATCTCCGGCTTCGCGCCGGCGCCCAGGCCCTGCGTCAGATGCGGGCCCAGTTGAACGCGGCGTTCCGCCCGGCTGTTCACCAGCGCCTGCGCGTCGGTGTTGGCAACCAGGAACTCGACCCCGTCCAGGCCCATGGCGATCATGTTGTTGACCGCGTTGCAGCCTGCGCCGCCGACACCGACAACGGTGATGCGCGGACTGAAGTCCGTGTGCTGCTGGCGCGGGATGGTGAGGTTCAGCGTCATGCCAGCAATTCTCCTTGGGCGTTTTCCGGCGAGCGGCGATTCGGCGCGGTCACACTTTGCATCAGACTCGTTCCCGAAGCCAGTTTACGAATCGAGCAAATCGACCAAAACCACGTTCTGGAGCGGGATCTATATCAATCAGGGGGCGACCTTCGCCCGTGCCCCAGGCAACGAGGCCAAGCGTTGTCGCGAAATCGGGACCTTGTGCAGCTTCCGGTAAACCGCGCACAAAACCGGGACGGCCGAGGCGCACGGGACGGTCCAAAATCTGTGCCGCCATTTCGCGCAATCCGACGAGCTGGCTGGCGCCGCCCGTCAGCACCACGCGGGCGCCGGCCTCGCGGCCAAGCGCCGCGGCTTCCAGCCGGTCACGCACCAGTTCCAGCGTTTCCTCGATTCGCGGCCGGATGATGTTGACCACCGTGCTGCGCGGCACGCTGACGAGGGGATCCTCGTCCTCGCCAACCTGCGGCACCATGACCATGGTCTTGGCATCGTCGCCGCCCTGCAGCGCGCATCCATCCAGGATCTTGATGCGCTCGGCCTGTGCGATCGGCGTGGCGAGGCCGCGTGCCAGGTCGTTGGTCACCTGCCATCCAC
This sequence comes from Teichococcus oryzae, assembly GCF_008386565.1. Classification (GTDB taxonomy): domain Bacteria; phylum Pseudomonadota; class Alphaproteobacteria; order Acetobacterales; family Acetobacteraceae; genus Pseudoroseomonas; species Pseudoroseomonas oryzae. Next base: position 710,983 of record NZ_VUKA01000001.1, read on the forward strand.
CGACCGGAATCTGCGAGGTATGCAACAGGTGCCCTTCGCCATAGACGGCGATGCTGGTGGTGCCGCCGCCCAGATCCACCACCGTGGCGCCAAGCTGCCGTTCATCCTCCACCAGCACCGACAAGGCGGCGGCGAAGGGCGCGGACACCAGTTCCTCGACCTCCAGGTCGCAGTGGCTGAGGCAGATGCCCAGATTGCGCAGCGCGCTGGAGGCGGAATCCACAAGATGCAGATGCGCCGTCAGCGTCTCGCATTCCATGCCGCGCGGGTCCGGCACGCCGGGTGTCGCGTCGATGGTGAAGCCGAGATTGGTGGCGTGCACCGTTTCACGGCCTTCCTCCGCGGCGCGGCGGCGGCCCTCGGCCAGCACCGCGCGCAGATCGGCATCCGTCACCGCGCGGCCGCCGATCGGCCATTGGATGTTCATCAGGCGGGAAGCGGGCTGGCCGCAGGACAGGTTGACGATTGCGCCCGAGAGTTTCAGCTCGGCGGCTTCCTCCGCCTGGGCCACGGCGGCGCGGATGCATTGTTCCGCTTCCTGCAATTCAACGATGTTGCCGCCCTTGATCCCGCGCGCGCGCTGCCAGCCGCAACCCAGGATCCGGGCCTGGCCATCGGCCTCCACCCTGGCGATCAGGCAGACAACCTTGCTGCTGCCGATGTCGAGCACGCCGTAAGGCCCGCTGCGGGCGCGCCGCCGCCGCGCCACGGGGGTGGACAATTCGGGAGGCGGCATCAGGCGTTGCACCGGCATCATCCGCGGCTGCTCCCCCGGCGCGCCTTGACGGGCTCGGCTTCCTCCGGCTGCGGCTGCTGCCGAACAACCAGACGGTCAGGCATGCGCATGTCGATGGCGACCAATGTGCGGTCCATCAGGGCGCTGGAGCGCTGCAATTCGCCCAGCCGGCGGATCGCCGCGTCCTCATGCCCTTCCGGCAGCAGCACATCGGTGCCGTTGTGCAGCCGGAGGTTCCAGCGGCGCTGGCTGACATAAACCAGCGCCTGCACGCGGCGCTGCACCTCGGGCTCCGCCTTCAGCGCATCATACAGCGCGCCGCCCATCTTCTGCGCGCCATCGCCGACCAGGAGCGGCAGCGGCCCGAAGGCGTCCAGGGTTTCGGCGGTGACCACCCGGCCTTCGCGGTCAACAATGGCGAAGCGGTTGTCGTGCTGCCAGATGGCGAAGGGCTGCCGCTCCCGGAGGGTGATGAGGATGTCGCCGGACAGATGCCGCTGCACCTCCGCTTCCTCGATCCAGGCGATGCTTTCCAGCCGCGCCTTCACCTGAGTGGGCGAGAAGGCAAGCAGGGGCTGCCCGCGGCCGGTGCCGATGGCGGTGCGGATCAGCTCGCGCGGCGTGTTCTGCTGGCCGCGAACCACAATGTCGCCAACGGTGAGGCCCGCCTCGGCGGCGATGCCGGCCACGCCCTGGCCGAGCCATGCGAAGCGGCCGGCCGGATCCAGCGCCGCGACGGCGACAACGCCGGCGCCCAGGCAACAGGCGCCCGCCGCACCCATCAGGACCGGGCGCAGATATGGCCGCTGCCGCCGCAGCCAAAGGCGTAGCGCATTGGGCCGCTGCGCCGCGCGCTGCGGCGCGCGGCCATCCTGAGAAAGGCGCGTGCGTTCCCCGGATTGCAGCCGTGTCGGACTACGGGCCATGGCGAGCCTCCTGCACCATCCAGGCGCAAAGCGCCGCGAAACCGATGCCGCAATAGGCGGCCTGCTCCGGCACCAGGCTGGTCGGCGTCATGCCGGGCTGGGTGTTCACCTCCAGCAGAACCAGGCGGCCGGTGCTGTCGTCGTAGCGGAAATCGGAACGTGTCACGCCGCGGCAGCCCAGTGCCTGATGCGCGCGCAGCGCCGCGTCCTTCGCAGCCTCGGCGACCCTGTCGGGAAGCTCGGCCGGCAGGGTGTGCTGGCTGCCGCCAGCGGCGTATTTCGCGTCGTAGTCGTAGAAGACGTGGCCGGTGCCGATCTCCGTCACCACCAGCGGGCGGCTTCCCATCACGGCGACGGTCAGCTCGCGGCCGGGAATGTATTCCTCCGCCATGACCTGCCCGCCGAAGCGCCAGTTGCGCGCGATGGTTTCACGGCGGTTGTCGCCCGCCCTGATGATCTCGACGCCAACCGACGATCCTTCGTTCACCGGCTTCACCACATAGGGGCGGGGCAGGGGATCGGCGGCTTCGAGCTCCTCCGGCGACACCAGGCGATGCTCCGCCAGCGGCAGGCCATGCGCCGCGAACACGGCCTTCGCCGCGGCCTTGTCCATCGCCACCGAGGAAGCCCGCACGCCGGAATGCGTGTAAGGGATGCCCAGCCAGTCCAGCACGCCCTGAATGCAGCCATCCTCGCCGAAGGGCCCATGCAGGGCGTTGAACACCACATCGGGCTTCGCCTGCCGCAACAGGGCGATCAACGCGCCCAGATCCTCGGTCACTTCAACCGGAGTGACATCGAAGCCGGCCTCGCGCAGCGCGGCGGTCACGCCGCGGCCGGTGGAAAGCGAAACCTCGCGCTCCGATGAGAATCCGCCCTGCAGCACCGCGACATGGGTCATGCCGCCACCTCCCCGATGCGTCGGATTTCCCATTCCAGCGTGACACCCGATCTTGCCGCCACCCGGCTGCGCACCGCTTCGCCCAGCCCTTCAAGATCGGCGGCGCTTGCCCTACCGAGATTGAGCAGGAAGTTGCAATGCTTTTCCGACACCTGCGCATCGCCAATCCGCAATCCGCGGCAGCCGGCGCCGTCGATCAGCGCCCAGGCCTTGGCATCGGGCGGATTCTTGAAGGTCGAGCCGCCGGTGCGGGCGCGCACCGGCTGGGCTTCCTCGCGCGCCGCGCGGATCTCCGCCATGCGGGCGGCGATGGCGGAAGCATCTCCCGCCAGCGCGCGGAAGCGGGCGCGGGTGACGATGCCCTGTTGCGGCAGAACGGCGCGGCGATAGGCGAAGCCCAGCTCGGCGGCAGGCAGGCGGACCAGGCCGGCGGGCGTCGCGATCTCCGCCCAGTCGAGAACATCCTTGAGCTCGCGGCCATAGGCCCCGGCATTCATGGCGACGGCGCCGCCGATGCTGCCTGGAATGCCGCACAGGAACTCCAGCCCCGCCAGCCCGGCCGCCGCCGCGTGCTCCGCCACCGTCGCATCCAGCGCTGCGGCGCCGGCGACAATGCCATCCGCCTCCACCGAGATGTCGGAAAAGCCGCGTGCCAGCTTGACGACGATGCCGCGCACGCCGCCATCACGCACCAGCAGGTTGGAGGCGGCGCCGATCACCGTCACCGGCATGGCGGATGGCCGGTCCCGCAGCAGGAGCAGAAGGTCATCGACATCGGCGGGGCGCACCAGCCATTCCGCCGGGCCGCCGGTGCGGAACCAGGTGAAGGGCGCGAGCGGCGCCGCTGCCTGGACGCGGCCCCGCAGCGGCGGGAGGCTTTGTGGAAACTCCTCCGCCATGCGGCTCACCGGGCCCCTCCCGCGCGGCGCGGGCCGCGCGGCGCCAGCGCTTGCAGCTGCTCCGGCAGCGCATGCGCCCAGGCGGTGATGTTGCCGGCGCCAAGGCAGACCACGTAATCGCCCGGCTTGGCGATGGCGTTGATCATTTCCGGCAGGCTGTCGGGGCCCGGCAGCGGCACGACGCTGCGATGGCCATGCGCGCGCAGCCCATCCACCAGGGCATCGCGGTCGGCGCCCGGGATCGGCTGTTCCCCCGCGGCATAGACATCGGCCACGATCACCGTGCCGGCGTCGTTCATGCACTGGCAGAATTCTTCGAAAAGCTGCTTGAGGCGCGAATAGCGGTGCGGCTGCACCACGGCGATGACATCCCGCGCGCCCGCCTGCCGGGCCGCCTTCAGCACGGCGGCGATTTCCACCGGATGGTGGCCATAGTCGTCGATGATCTGCACGCCGTTGGATTCGCCCACCCGGGTGAAGCGCCGCTTCACGCCCTTGAAGCCGGCCAGCGCCGAGCGGATCGTGGCTTCGTCGATGTCCATCTCGATGCCGACGGCGATGGCGGCCAGGGCGTTCTGCACATTGTGCTGGCCGAGCATCGGCAGGCGCATCGGCTTCATCGCGCGGCTGCGGCCCGTGGCGCGGTCCTGCACCGTCACCTCGAAGGTGGCGCCCATGCGGTCGGTGATCAGACGCTCGGCGCGCACATCCGCCTGCGGCGAGAAGCCATAGGTGATCAGCCGCCGGTCCAGATGCGGGATCATGGCCTGGACATTGGGATGGTCGGCGCACAGAACCGCGAAGCCGTAGAAGGGGATGTTGCCGACGAACTGGGCGTAGCCCTGCTTCATCGCCTCCTCGGTGCCCCAATGGTCCAGATGCTCGGCATCCATGTTGGTCACGACGGCGGCGACAGCGGGCAGGCGCAGGAAGGAGCCATCGCTCTCATCCGCCTCCACCACCATCCAGTCGCCGGCGCCAAGGCGGGTATTGGTGCCATAGGCATTGACGATACCGCCATTGATCACGGTCGGATCGAGCTTCGCCCCTTCCAGCACGGTGGCCACGAGGGAGGTGGTGGTGGTCTTGCCATGCGTGCCGCCAATGGCGATGCCCCATTTCAGGCGCATCAGCTCGGCCAGCATCTCGGCGCGGCGCACCACCGGGATGAGGCGCTGGCGGGCGGCCACCACCTCGGGGTTGTCGCGCTTCACCGCAGTGGAAGTGACCACGACCTGCGCGGCGCCGAGATTGGCCCCGTCATGCCCCACCATCACGGAAATGCCGGCATGGCGCAGCCGCTCGACATTGTAGCCTTCGGCGATGTCGCTGCCCTGCACCTGGTAGCCGAGATTGTGCAGGACCTCGGCGATGCCCGACATGCCGATGCCGCCGATGCCGACGAAGTGGATGGGACCGATATTGAGCGGCAGGGCGCGCATTCTACGAAGCTTCCTGAAACCGGCGCGCTTCCGCGCGGGAGAGAACGAGGTCGGCGAGGCGTGACGCCGCATCGGGCGCGGCGAGGCTGGCGGCGGCGGCGGCGGCGCGCGCCAGTTCCTCCGGCGCGTTGAGCATGCGCTCCAGGGCAGTGGCAAGGGCAGGCGGCGTGAACTCCGACTGCTTCATCGGCGCCGCGCCGCCGAATTTCGCCAGGGCGCGCGCATTGGCGCTCTGGTGATCGTCGATGGCGTGCGGCAGCGGCACCAGAATGGCGGGACGGCCGGCGCAGGCCAGTTCGGCGATGGTGGAAGCGCCGGCGCGCGCGATCACCAGATGCGCCGTGTCGTAGAGCCCGGCAACATCGCCGAAGAACGGCGCCAGCTGGGCGGGAATGCCAAGCTGCTCATAGGCCGCGCGCACCGGCGGCAGATCCTCGGCCCGGCATTGCTGCACCACGGAAAGCCGCCCCCGCAGCGGAGCCGGCAGCAGGGCGATGGCGGCGGGCACCACCTCGGAGAAGATGCGCGCGCCGAGGCTGCCGCCCAGCACCAGCAGGCGTAGCGGACCCTGCGGCACCACGAAGCCATGCCCGGCCAGCGCCGCCAGCGCCGGCCGGACCGGATTGCCGATCACCTCGCTATGCGTCCCGGATGGCACGCGGCTGGTTTCGGCGAAGGACAGCGCCAGCACGTCGGCGCCGCGCGCCAGCAGGCGGTTGGCGCGGCCGAGCACGGCGTTCTGCTCGTGCAGCACCAGGACCGGCCGGCCGCTGAGGCTGCGCGCCGCCAGCATGGGCGCGACGGAGGGGTAGCCGCCGAAGCCCACCACGGCGCGCGGGCGCAGCCGGCGCAGCACGTTGCGCGCCTGCAGCGTGCCGGCCGCCATGCCCATCGCGCCCAGCGCCGCCCGCTTCAGGCCGCGCCCAGCGAGGCCGGCGCCCTTCAGCACGAAGCGCTCGGCATTGGTGAAGGCCGGGCTGGCATAATCGGCGCTGCGCGCATCGGTCATCAGCGCGATCTCATGGCCACGGCGCAGCAGCTCCGCGGCCAGCGCCTCGGCCGGAAAGAAATGTCCGCCGGTGCCGCCGGCGGCGATGACGATCGGCGCGCTCACGCCGCGTCCGTCCGCATCAGGCGGCGCCGTGTCAATGCCAGCAGCATGCCCATGCCCAGCGCCACGGCCACCACGGAGGAGCCGCCATAGGAGATGAAGGGCAGCGTCATGCCCTTGGTCGGGATCAGGTGAAGGGTGGAGGCCATGTTGATGAAGGCCTGCAGGCCGAACTGCGTCAGCAGGCCCGTGGCGCTGAGGATGATGAACATGTCCTTCTCGCCCAGCAGGCGCAGCAGGCCGCGCAGCACGATGAAGCCGAACACCGCCAGGATCAGCAGGCAGATCGCCAGCCCGAACTCCTCGCCGGCCACGGCGAAAACGAAATCGGCATGGGCATCGGGCAGCAGGCCCTTCAGCCGTCCCTCGCCGGGGCCGACGCCGAGCATGCCGCCATGGCCGAAGGCCTCCATCGCGATGGTGACCTGATAGGTATCGCCCGACTCAGGATTGAGGAAGCGGTCGATGCGGGACCGGAAATGCGGCAGCGCGAAATAGGCCGCGATGCCACCCAGCACGCCGCTCGCGCCGCAGGCGGCGACGACCATCATGTTGATGCCGGACACGAAAAGCTGGGCGCAGAACACCGCGCCGACGACGATCAGCATGCCCATGTCCGGCTGCTTGACCAGCACGCCAGCCACCAGCAGGAACAGGAAGCAGGCCGCGACGGTGGCGCGCCAGCCGATCGAGCGGGTTTCGGACAGCAGCCAGGCCGCGACCACGGCGAAGCAGGGCTTCAGGAACTCGGAAGGCTGGATGGTCATGCCGGGCAGGTGCAGCCAGCGGCGCGCGCCCTTGATCTCGACGCCCATGTAGAGGGTGGCCGCCGTCATGAACAGGGCGCCACCGAAGCCGATCAGCGCCAGGCGCCGGACCTGCCTCACCGGCAGCAGCGAGATCACCACGATCACGCCGACCGAGACGGCCAGGAAGAACACCTGCTTGAGGATGAACAGGTCGCGCGAGGACGCGCCGATGCGCTCCGCGACGCCTGGGCTGGCCGCCAGGAGCATGACATAGCCGAAGCCGACCAGCATCATCAGCGCCGCCAGCGTCCAGCGATCCACCGTCCACCACCAGCGCCCCAGCACGGAGGTATCAGCGCGCGAGAGAGCCATCACTCCATCTCCGGCAAGCTGGCCACAAGGGCGCGGAACCTGTCGCCGCGCGCATCGAAGCCGGTGAACTGGTCAAAGGACGCGCAGGCGGGCGACAGCAGCACCACCTTCACGCCCAGGCGCCGCGCCGCGGCGAGGGCGGCGGGCAGGGCCGCTTCCAGCGTGCCGGCGATCTCGTTCGGCACGTTGTGCGTGGACAATGTGGCGGAGAATTCCTCCGCGCACTGGCCGATCAGCACGCCATGGGCGATGCGGCGGAACAGGGGGCCAAGGCCCTCGATGCCGCCCGCCTTCGGAACGCCGCCGCCGATCCACACCACGCTGTCATAGCTGGCCAGCGCGCGTTCCGTGCTGTCGGCATTGGTGGCCTTGCTGTCATTGACGAACAGGATGCCGCCGCGTTCCCCCACGCGCTCCTGCCGGTGCGGCAAGCCGGGGAAGGAGCGCAGCCCGGCGGCGATGACCCCGCGCGGCAGGCCGAGGGCCAGCACGATGGCGGCGGCGGCGGCCGCGTTCTGCGCGTTGTGGCTGCCGGGCAAGGCGGGGGCCGCATCGAGATCGGCCAGCAACCCTTCGGCGTCACGCAGCGCCCGGCCTTCCGCCCAGATGCCGCCTGGCCGCGACGCGAGGCCCGAGACCGGCACCACCCGCGCCGCCCGGCCCCGCGCGAAGGCGGCGCCGGATGCGTCATCCATCCCGATCACCGCGACATCGCCCGCCTGCTGCCGGTCGAACACATGCGCCTTGGCGGCGGCATAGCCTTCCATGCCGCCATGCCGGTCGAGATGGTCGGGCGACAGGTTCAGCACCGCCGCCACGTCGAAGCGCAGCGATTGCAGCCGTTCCAGCATGTAGCTGGACATCTCCAGCACATAAACGCCGTCATCGCCCAGCAGGTCCAGCCCGAGCGCCGCCGGCCCCAGATTGCCGCCGACCTCCGCGACACGGCCGGCGGAGCGCAGCAGGTGATGAACCAGTGCGGTGGTGGTGGACTTGCCGTTGGTGCCGGTGATGCCCACGAAGCGCGCGCGGCTGCCGCTTGCGCGCACGGCACGGAACAGCAGCTCGGCGTCGCACAACACGGGCACGCCGGCGGCGCGCGCGGCAGCGGCGGCAGGGTGCGCGCTTGGCCGGATGTGCGGAATGCCCGGGGAAAGCAGCAGCGTATCGAACGGAAAGCCGGGCCGCGCGGCGGGATCGCCGACCGGCAGGCCTGCGGCGGCGGCGGCGGCGCGCGCAGCCTCGCCATCATCCCAGCACAGAACATCCGCGCCCCAGCCGCGCAGCCGGGCGGCGGCCGGCAGCCCGGCCTTGCCCAGCCCGACCACGGCGATGCGCTGCCCGGCGAAAGGCCGGAAGGCGGCGGCAAGGGGAGCGGCGTTCTGCATCAGCGGATCTTCAGCGTCGACAGGCCGACCAGCGCCAGGATCATGGCGATGATCCAGAAGCGGATGACGATGGTGGGCTCGGCCCATCCCTTCTTCTCGAAATGATGGTGCAGCGGCGCCATCAGGAACACGCGCCGGCCGGTGCGCTTGAACCAGAAGACCTGGATCATGACGCTGACCGTCTCGACCACGAACAGGCCGCCCACAATGGCCAGGACGATCTCGTGCTTGGTGGCGACCGCGACGCCGCCCAGCGCGCCGCCGAGCGACAGGCTGCCGGTATCACCCATGAACACCTTGGCCGGCGGCGCGTTGAACCACAGGAAGCCAAGCCCGGCGCCGATCATCGCGGAACAGAACACCGCGAGCTCCGAGGTGCCCGGCACGCCGTTCAGTTGCAGGTAGTCGGCGAAGACGCGGTTGCCGACCAGATAGGCGATCAGCGCGAACACCGCGGCGGCCAGCATCACCGGCACGATGGCCAGCCCGTCCAGGCCGTCCGTCAGGTTCACGGCGTTGGATGCGCCCATCATCACCAGCATCCCCACCAGCGGGAACAGGATGCCGAAATTGATCATCACGTCCTTGAAGAAAGGCAGCGCCAGGCGGTTGCTGATCGCATCCGGCATCAGCATGGTGATCCACACGGCCGCGACGAGCCCGGCGCCGGCCTGCACCGCGAGCTTCGCCTTGCCCGAAACGCCCTTGGTGTTGCGCTTCGTGACCTTCAGCCAGTCATCCCAGAAGCCGAGCAGGCCATACGCCACCGTCACCAGCATCACCGCCCAGATCAGGCCGCTGCGAAGATCGGCCCAGAGCAGGGTGGAACACAGCAGCCCCAGCAGGATCAGCACGCCGCCCATGGTGGGCGTGCCCTTCTTGGTCAGCAGATGACCCTCGGGCCCGTCGGCGCGGATCGGCTGTCCGCCATTCTGGAAGGAACGCAGCCAGTTGATCACCGCCGGGCCGAGGAACAGGCTGATCATCAGCGCCGTCAGGCAGGCGGCTGCGGCCCGGAAGGTGGTGTAGCGAAACAGATTGAACAGGATGAACCCGTCCGCATAGCCGGACAGGAGATTGAAGATCATGTTGGCGCCCCTTCGCGCGCAGTCAGGGCGCGGACAATCACCGCCATGCGGCTGCCCAGCGACCCCTTCACCAGGATGGCATCGCCCGGGCGGATCGCCTGGCGCACCAGCGGGGCCAGCGCGTCGCTGTTCTCCCGATGCGCGCCGCGCCGGTCCTCCGGTAGCGCGTCGTATAGGACGCGCATCTGCGGACCGCAGCAGAAGACAAGATCGGCGGAGGCCAGAACATCGGGCAGCAGACCCGCATGCAATGCAGGACCGTATTCGCCCAGTTCGCGCATGTCGCCCAGCACGGCGATCCGCCGCCCCGCCTGCGCGCCCAGCACACCGAGCCCGGCGCGCATCGCCGCGGGCTGGCCGTTGTAGCTGTCGTCGATCAGCAGGGCGCTGCCGCCATCAAGCGCGAGGGTGACGCGGCCGCCACGGCCGGCACCGGGGCGAAAGCCATCCAGTGCCGCGACAGAGGCGGCGGGATCAACGCCGAGTGCGGATGCGACCGCCAGGGTGCCGCAGGCATTCACCGCCAGGTGGCGGCCGGGGGCGTCGATCCTCAGCGCGTGGATGCTGCCGCGGAAGGCGATGCGCGCCACGCCGGATTCCGCCGCGCCATCATAGGACAGCAGCCGCACTTCCGCCGCCGCATCCTGGCCGAAGCTCAGCACGGCGAGATTGGCCGCCTCCGCGCGGGCGAGCAGGCGAGGGAACATGGCGGAATCGCGCGGCAGCACCACGGTGGAGCCGGCCGCGAGGCCTTGCATGATGTCGGCCTTCTCCTCGGCGATCTCCTCGATCGAGCCGAGATGGCCGATATGCGCCGCTTCCACCGTGGTGATGGCGGCGACGTGCGGCCGCGCCAGACGCGCCAGCGGCGCGATTTCGCCGCGATGGTTCATGCCGATCTCCAGCACGCCGAACGCGGCATCGCGCGGCATGCGGGCCAGCGTCAGCGGCAGGCCCCAGTGATTGTTGTAGCTGGCAACCGCCGCATGCGTCGGACCCAGCGCGGACAGCGCGTGCCGCAGCATCTCCTTGGTGGTGGTCTTGCCGACGCTGCCGGTGATGGCGGCGATGCGCGCCTGGCTGCGCGCCCGGCCCGCCGCGCCCAGCGCCTGCAACCCGGCCAGGGTTTCCCCCACGCGCAGCAGCGGCGCGCCGACGGCGACGCCGGGCGGATCGCGATCCACCATGGCCATCGCCGCGCCGCGCGCCAGCGCATCGGCGACGAAGTCATGGCCGTCCCGCGCATCGCGCAGCGCCACGAACAATTCGCCGGGCACGACGTTGCGGCTGTCGATGCCGACCGAATGGATGGCGATGCCATCGGGGCACCGGCCCCCGGTGGCGTCCCGCAGCTCGGCGGCGGTCCAGAGCGGCGCGCTCATGCCGGCATCCCCGCCAGGCGGCGCACCGTATCGGCATCGTCGAAGGGATGCGTCACCGTGCCGATGGTCTGCCCCGGCTCATGGCCCTTGCCGGCCAGCGCCAGCACGTCGCCAGGCCCGAGCGCCGCGAGGCCCGCCGCGATGGCGGCGGCACGGTCGCCAATTTCTTCCACGGCGGCGGCGCCGGTCATGCCGGCCCGCAGGGCCGCGCGGATCGCGGCCGGATCCTCCGTGCGCGGGTTGTCGTCGGTGACGATGGCATGATCGGCCAGCCGCGACGCGACTTCGCCCATCAGCGGCCGCTTGCCAGGATCGCGGTCGCCCCCGGCGCCGAACACAACATGCAGCCGCCCTGTCGTGTGGGGACGCAGCGCGGCGAGCAGGCGTTCCAGCGCATCCGGCGTGTGCGCGTAATCGACGTAGACCGCTGCGCCGTTCGGCAGCATCGCCGCGCGCTCCATGCGGCCGCGCACGCCGGAAAGGCGCGGCAGGACGGCCAGCACGGCACGGGGTTCCAGCCCGGTGGCGATGGCGAGGCCCGCCGCCAGCAGAACATTGTCGGCCTGGAAGCGGCCGGGCAGGGGGAGGGTCAATTCGGCGCGGTGTCCATAGGCCTCGATTTCCAGCATCTGGCCCTCGGGCAGGGGCTGCTGCCGCAGCATGCGGATGGCGTCGCCATCCGGCCCCACGGTGGAGATCCGCAGGCCACGCCGCGCCGCGATGTCGCGCAGGCGCGCCAGCACGTCCGGTAGCAGATCGCTATGCGCCACGGCGGTGGCGCCGGCATCGAGCAGCGTGTCGAACAGGCGCAGCTTCGCCGCCGCGTAGGCCGCCATGCTGCCATGGTAGTCGAGATGGTCGCGCGTCAGGTTGCTGAAGCCGGCGGCAGCGAGGCGCAGCCCATCCAGGCGCCGCTGTTCCAGCCCGTGCGAGGATGCCTCCAGCGCGACATGCCCGATGCCGCCCCGTGCCAGCCCGGCCAGCGTCGCGTGCAGCGCCACCGGATCGGGCGTGGTGAGGGAGGGCGTGGGCGGAAAGCCTTCCGCGCGCAGCCCGAGCGTGCCGAGCGAGGCGGATGGCAGCCCCGCCATGCTCCAGATCTGCCGCAGGAAATCCACCGTGCTGGTCTTGCCGTTGGTGCCGGTGACGGCCACCGCGACCGCGGGCTGCGGCGCATGCAGCGCCGCCGCCATCAGCGCCAGGACACGGCGCGCATCCTCGGCCGCGATCAAGGGCAGGGACACGCCGTCGGGCAAGGCCGTTCCGCGCGGCGCCAGGATCGCGGCGGCACCCTGCCGCGCGGCGTCGGCAATGAAGGCACGGCCATCGAGCTTCGCGCCGGGCAGCGCCGCGAAGACGAAGCCGGGCCGCACGGCCCGGCTGTCCGCGGTCAGGCCGGCGATGTCGCCATCCGGCACCGCACCGGCAACAAGGCTCGATCCGGCAGCACGGGCGAGAAGATCATCAAGGCGCAACGAGGCCTCCTCGTGGCGCCTCCCCGCGCTCCATCATCGTCAATCGCAATGGCACGGGGGGCTGGAGCGGCGCCGGGCGGGCGGGCAGGTTGGGCATCGGCATGGCGCGGGCGCCCTCACGCAGGCCAGGAGGCACCACCGGAGGATGCACGCCCGTGCTGCGCGGCGCGGCCTCGGATGGCGCGGCGGCGCGGGGCGCGGCGGGCTGTGGCGGGCGCGCCGCGGCAGGGGCCGCCATCGTGGCCGTTCCCCCCGCCTGCACGGCGGGGCGCGACGGGGCGCGCGGCTGCAACGGGATCGAGGTGGCGGCGACAATCGCGGGATTGGCCGGATCTTCCGGCACCAGGCCCAGGATCGGCGCGATGCGCGAGATCACGGTGTTGGCCGCCGGCGCCGCCACCCAGCCCGCCGTGGCATAGCCGAAGCTCTTGCTGTTCGGCTTGGGCTCATCGACCATGACATAAAGCGCATAGCGCGGCGCCTGGATCGGAAAGGCGCCCACAAAGGCGGCGATGCGCTTGTTCATCAGGTAGCCGCCATGCGGCCCCGTCTTCTGCGCCGTGCCGGTCTTGCCGCCCAGGAAATAGCCCGGCACGTCCGCGTTCCTGGCCGAGCCGTCGGTGACAACGAGGCGCATCAGCTTGCGCATGGTGGCGGAGGTCGCCTCGCTGATGATGCGCGTTCCCTCGCGCTGCGCGCCGGGCTGCTGCGCCACCAGCGTCGGCTGCCGCAGGATGCCCCCATTGGCCAGCGCGGCCACGCCCGTCGCCACATGCAGCGGCGTGACGCTGATGCCGTGGCCAAAGGAGATGGTGTACATGTTGATGTCGCGCCAATGCGTGGCGGGCGGGACCAGCGGGGCGGCGCGCTCCGGCAACTCGATCGACTGGCGTGACAGCATGCCGACGCTTTTCAGGAATTCGCGCTGGCGCTGCGGGCCAAAGGTTGCCGCCATGTGCGCGGCGCCGAGATTGGACGAATAGGCCAGCATCTCGGGAAAGGTGAGCCAGCGGTTCTTGCCCTTGTAGTCGCTGATGGTGAAGCGGCCATAACGGATCGGCTTGGATGCGTCGAACATCGAGGTGTTGACGTTGGCCGTGCCGTATTCCAGCGCCGCCGCGGCGGTGAACAGCTTGAAGGTTGAGCCGGGCTCGTAGATGCCGACGGTGACGCGGTTGAAGCGCTGGTCGGGCGTCGCGTCGGTGATCTCGCCCGCGTCGTAGTCCGGCAGGCTGACCATCGACACCACTTCGCCGGTATTGACGTCGAGCACCACGCCCGCGCCGCCGATGCCGTTGAAGTCGGTGATCGCCTGGTTGACGGCGTCGCGCAGCGCGAGCTGCACCCGCACATCGAGGGACAGCTTCAGCGGCTTGTCAGGCTGCCCGCGCAGCTGGGCGTCGAAGGTGCGCTCGATGCCGGAGATGCCGTTGCCGTCCACATCGACATTGCCGAGCACATGCACGGCGGCGCGGCCCTGCGGGTAGTAGCGGCGTTCCGCTTCCTCGAAATCCAGCCCGGCGATGCCAAGGTTGATGACGCCCTGCTGCTCGCGCGGGGTCATGGCGCGGGTGACGTAGACAAAGCCGCGATCGCCCGAAAGGCGTTCCACCAGCTTGTCCCGGTCGAGATACGGCATCACTGTGCGCAGCTTGTCGGCCACTTCGGCCGCGTTGTGCAGCACGCGCGGATTGGCGACCAGCGCGGTGACGGGCAGCGAGATCGCCAGGATCTCGCCATTGCGGTCGGTGATCGGGGCGCGCCGGGCGGCATGCTCGGCCACTGGCTGGGTGGCCCGGACGGCGGCGTTGAGGCGCACCGGATCGGCCGGGGCGATCACGGTGGACCAGGTGGCCTTCATCGCCACCGCCAGGAACAGCGCGCCGAAGCCGAGGGAGGCCAGCACCAGCCGGCCCCGGGTCCGCTCCAGTTCCTGCCGCCGCTTCAGGTCGGGCTGCGTCACGCGGACCACCAGCTCAGGCGTGCCGTCCGCGGCACCTTCCGTTGCGCGGGCGGGCCGCCGCAGCGGCGGTGAGTCCGGAGAGGGCGGGGGAACCAGCGTCATGATGCGTTCAGCGGCTCCAGCTGCCGGGGGCGACGGGAACCGGGCGGCCGAGTGGCACCGGCGGCGCCAGCGCGGTGCCGGTGTAGCCCAGGGCGGAAGGCTGCGGCGGCGCGGCCATGGCGCGGCCCATGGGCAGTTGCGCAGCGGCCGTCCGCAGCAGGCCGGCATCGTGCCGGGGCTTGGTTTCGGCGATGACCGGCCCGGCCGGGCGGATCGGGCGGGCCACGGAAACCGGCTGTGCCACGGGCGCGGCCTGCGTCGCGGCGGCGACAACCGGGGCGCGGCGCGGCTCGGGGCGCGGCTCAGGGCGGGGTTCCGGCCGCGGCGTGGCGGCCGCGACACGCGCTGCCGGGCGCGGCGCCGCCTCGGCGGTGGCGACCACGGCCGGTGCGACGCTGCGCGCCATGGCGGCGGGCACCGGCGCGGCCTTGGCCGTGGCCGGCTCCTCCGCCGCAGGCTGGGCGGGCGGCACATCAGCCGCCGCCAGGGCGGTTTCCGGGGCGCTGCGGAACAGGTCGACCGGTCCGGCAAAGGCGACAGGGGCGGGCAGGCGCTTCTCAAGGTCCGCCATGCGCAGGAACTGCGAGGGCGTCATGTTTTCCAGCGGCAGATGAACCCGCGCCACCTGCCGGAGCCGGTCCGGCTCGTTCAGCATCGCCCATTCGGCGCGCAGCACCAGGGTGCGCTCCTTGGCGGCGTCGATCTGCTTGGCGATGGTCCGGTATTCGCGCTCCAGCTGCGCGGCCGCGTCCTCCGCCCGGTAGACGTGCCAGCCCACCAGGCTGAAGGCGGTGATGGCAACCATGGTGAGAGGGCGGAACATCAGACCGTCTCCAGTTTTTCGAGCGCCCGCAGGCGGGCCGAGCGGGCGCGCGGGTTGGCCATGGTTTCGACGTCACCCGGCCGCAGGGCCTGGGTGGTGACGAGGCGGAATTCCGGCGATGCCGCCGGAGCCAGGTGGGCGGACGGAGCATGGCGGGAAGCGCCCGGAGCGCGCCCCGCCGCCTGCTGCATGAACCGTTTCACGATGCGGTCCTCCAGCGAATGAAAGGCGACCACGACCAGCCGCCCGCCGGGCGCCAGCAGCTGGGCCGCGCCAGCCAGGCCGCGCTCGACCTCGCCCAGCTCGTCATTGACCTTCAGGCGCAGCGCCTGGAAGGAGCGGGTGGCGCTGTCGATGCCGGAAGGGTCGCGCGGCATCACCGAATGGATGATGCGGGTGAGCTGGCCGGTGGTCTGGATCGGCGCTTCGCGCCGGGCGGCCACAAGGGCGCGGGCGATTCGGCGGGAATGCCGCTCCTCGCCAAAGCGCCACAGGATGTCGGCCAGCTCCGCCTCGGGCAGGCGGTTCACCAGATCGGCGGCCGAGGGGCCGGCCTTCTCCATGCGCATGTCCAGCGGGCCATCGGCGCGAAAGGAAAAGCCACGCTCGGCCTGGTCGATCTGGAAGGAAGACACGCCGAGATCCAGCACCACCCCATCGAGCCGGGTGACGCCCCGCTCCGTGAGCAGTTCGAACATATCGCCGAACCGGCCTTCGATCAGCGCCAGCCGGTCGGGATAGCGCTCCGCCAGGGCGGCGCCGCGGGCAATGGCATCGGGGTCCCGGTCGATGGCGTGCAGGGTGCAGCGGCCAGCTTCCAGGATGGCGCGGGCATAGCCGCCCCCTCCGAAGGTGCCGTCCACATAGGTGCCGCCATCGCGCGGAGCGAGGTGCTCCAGCACTTCCCGCAGCATCACGGGCAGATGGCCGCTCATGCCCCGCCCTCCGGCCGCGCCGGGCCGCGGCCCGGAAGGGTCAGGCCTTTCTCGCCGACACGGGCGCGGGCCTGGCTGTTGCGCTGCCTGGCGGCCTCGGGATCCCAGATCTGGAACTTCTTGCCCATGCCGATGAAGGCGACGCTTTCCTGCAGGCCGGCATGCGCGATCAGCGCTTCCGGCATCATGATCCGGCCTTCCGAATCCGGCCGCATGGGGTGGGCGTCGGCATACAGGGTGGCGGCGAAATCCTCACGCTCTTCTGAGAACTCATCGAAGTTTTCAAGCTTCTCGACCAGGTCATCAAAGGCGCGGCTGGTGTATGCTTCGATGCAGGCCTCGCGGTGCGAGGGCACGAAGATCAGTTCGTCCGATTCGGCCCGGGTGAGTTCGGCGCGAAAGGGCGCCGGGACGGAAACCCGCCCTTTCCGATCCAGCCGATTGACGTGAGTGCCCAGGAACCGGGTCATCGAAAGCCGCCATGCCCCCCTGCGGCAATGATCCAAGTCGGCGGGCCGGAAAGCGGCCGGCAGGGCCCCCCGACCCCACCGGCACACCCGACCATCCCCTGGTTTTCGATCCCTCGCCCCCCCGAGCTCCGGACCGTTCATGGGATAACATGGAGACTACCTGGGATAGCATGGGCCTTCAAGTGAAAACCCAATGATCACGTGGGCGCGAGAGCAAGAAAAATCATGCGATTACGCGGCGTCGTGTGAGCCGCGTATGATCGGGTCCATCAATCGTGACGGGGAGGGGAAAAGCGTCAGGGGGCCTGTAAGCCGGGTTCTGTCCGATCCGCCCCCGAAGGAGAGAATCGAGGCGACCATTCCTCTGGGACACGCCTCGCGGCGTGCCTCTCGCGGCCAACCCGGGCGACGGGGCGAGAATGCCCCTGCGTCACGATTCCAGGGAATCGCCGCCGGCCGCCCCTATTCGGCCTTGCTCCCGGTGGGGTTTACCGTGCCGCCCCTGTTGCCAGGGGCGCGGTGCGCTCTTACCACACCGTTTCACCCTTACCGGGGCGGCAAGCCGGCCCGGCGGTTTGATTTCTGTGGCACTTTCCCTGGGGTCGCCCCCGCCGGCCGTTGACCGGCACCGTATTCCCGTGGAGCCCGGACTTTCCTCCAGCCCCGGGATCTACCCGGAACCAGCGGCCGCCCGGCCCCCTGACGCGC
Source organism: Teichococcus oryzae (assembly GCF_008386565.1). GTDB lineage: Bacteria > Pseudomonadota > Alphaproteobacteria > Acetobacterales > Acetobacteraceae > Pseudoroseomonas > Pseudoroseomonas oryzae. The sequence continues at coordinate 728,453 of NZ_VUKA01000001.1, forward strand.
GGCGGATGTGTGCCGCCGCGGCCGGGAAGTCAATCGGCCTTTTCGTTGGTTGGCCGTTCCGCCAGCGCGGCGACCGCTTCCAGCCGCGCCAGCGTGCCGGCATCGGGTTGGCCATCGATCCGTTCCTGCCGCCAGTGCCGTTGGAAGGCGGTGAGGGCGAGGTCCAGCCGCGCCGCATCCACGGGGTAGCCGATGCGCGCCAGCAGCTCCGCCGCCCGCGCCGCGCCCCCGGCCGGCAGCGCCGTGTCCTCGGCCGGCACGGCGGCGGGCCAAAGGCCGATGCCCTGGCTGGCCAGTCCTTCCCAGTCAAAAAGCTCGCCCGGGTCCTGCTTCCGATCGGGCGCGATGTCGCTGTGCGCCACCACGTTGCGCGCCGGAATCGGGTGCCGGCCCAGGATGTCGAGGCACAACTCGGCCACCGCCGCCATCTGCAGCAGGGGAAAGGGCCGGTAGCCCCATTCATGGCCGGGATTGACCACCTCGATGCCGATGGAGCGGCCGTTCAGCAGCGCATGCCCTCGCCAGAAGGACCGCCCGGCATGCCAGGCGCGCCGCGTTTCCGGCACGAGCTGCCAGATCAGGCCGTCTTCCTCGACAAGGTAGTGGCAGGAAACGCGCGGCAGGCCCTCGGGCGGGGAGGGGTCGCAAAGCCGGTCCAGTGCCGCGCGGCTGGTGGGCATGCCGGTGTAATGCAGCACCAGCATGTCGATGGGCCCTTCGGGCCGCTCATCCTGGTTCGGGCTGGGGCGCTGCCGGTATTCGGGCGGCGGCGCGGCGGCACGCCAGGAAACCCCGTCCGGGGCGCCTGTCACAGGCGACGTTCCCGCTTGACACGGTCCCAGGCGGCGTTGATCTCGGCCACCCGCTCGGAGGCGCGGCGCACCATCTCGGCAGGCACTCCGCGTGCCGCCAGGCTGTCCGGGTGGTGTTCGCGCATCAGCCGGCGCCAGGCCAGCCGCACTTCCTCGTCGGAAACGGAGGGCGCCACGCCCAGCACGCGGTACGGATCAGGCGCATAGGACGGGGTGGGCGGGATCTGCTGCTGCCGCGCCCGCTCGCCAGCGGTCGCGTCCAGGCCGAAGGCTTCGCGCACCTTGGCCAGGAAGGCGGCCTCGCCACGGGTCATCGGGCCATCGGCGCGGGCGATCTGGTGCAGCGCGGCCAGCACTTCCTCCAGCATGGCGCGGTTGTCGGCGAAAACCTCCCCCATGCGGCGGGCGAAGGGCTCGAAGCCCTGCGGGTCCTCGCGCGCCTTGTCGAACAGGATGCCGACATGGCGCTGGTTCTCGGGCGGAATGCGGAAGGCGCGCTTGAAGGCGTTGATCTCCTCGCGCTTCACCGCGCCATCCGACTTGGCCAGCTTGGCGGACAACACGATGACGCCGATGGAGAAAAGCTGATCGCGGTTGGTGATGCGGGCCAACGCCTCGGGCCGGACGTCGAGTTCGGGCGCGCGCCCGTTCTCCGCCGCATGGCCAAGCGCCGCGCCCACCACGGCGCCGAAAGGCCCGCCCATGGCGAAGCCTGTCATGCCGCCCAGGATCTTGCCCCAGAAACTCAAGGCTGAATTGCCCCCACCCCGTCCGCCGCCCAAACGGCCATCGCCGGATACCCCTAACATGCCACCACGCCGCCTGCCATGGCGCCAGGAACCTCTTGTGACCCCGTAAGCGTGAGCGCAAGCGGCTGTGAAGCCCTTGCGCCCGGCGCGCCCGGAGGCCACACGGGAGCGGGAGGGGTGGAGGCGGGAATGAGCGTTGCAGTTCGGCAATTCCGGAGCGGCCTTGCAGGCAGGTTCACGGGCATCGCGGCCTGTTATCCGCGACATCGTGTTGTCCGTCCTGGGCCATTCCCTGGCGCCATGAAGCGGCGGATGTTGCCCGGATGGGATGTTGCCCTACATCCGGTCTCCCGCATTGCCGCCGAAGGCGCCGGCACCATCCCGCATAAGTATATAAGGCAAGCGAACGTACAACCAAGCGATGCCGTTCATCATCCTGCGCAATTCCGGGGGAAGGTGGCTGGCGCGGGGCCTGACTTGCCGCGCAGCGCGGCCACCACGCCCGTCAGGCGGGGCGCTGGCGAGGAAATCCTGTTCTTTGGCCATCGCCGGGGCCACCATGCCCTCGTCAGCGGCCTGGTTCCCGGCTCAGCCCTGCCGGATGCCACGATCCTTGGGGAGAAAGGCGTGGTGATCGACGACGTCCTGCCGGCGAATGGCGGCTGCGTCCTGCCGAGGCGCGCCCGTCCGGCGGCGGCCGGGGCATCCCGCCCTGGACCATCCGGCGGCAACCGGGGGGCCTTCCGCGGCTGATGCAGCCTTCCGCTTCCCGATCCGTGTTCCGCGTCCTTGCCGTCACGGTCCTGCTGCTGCTGCCGCTTCTGGTGCTGGCGGCGCTGTGGTTCGGGCCCCGCCTGACCGATTGGAACGAGCACCGGGACCGCCTGGCCATCCTCGCGGCCGGGCGGCTGGGCCAGCCCGTCACGCTGGAAGGGCCGGTGCGGCTGGTGTTGCTGCCGCAACCCATGCTGGAGGCGGGCGGCGTCACCATCGGCGGCCCCGATGGGGAAGTGTCCGTTCAGGCGCAGGCCCTGCGGCTGCGGCTCGACTGGGTGGCGCTGCTGCGGCTGCAACTGGAGCCAAGGGAGATCGCGGTGGTTGGCGCCGAGATCCGGCTGCCCTGGCCGCCAAGCCCTGGCCAGCCCTTCCGCCCGCCACCCTGGCTCACCACGTTGCAGGGCCGCATCCAGGACAGCCAGGTGGAGATGGGCGGTCTCCGGCTCGACCAGGTGCAGGCCACCCTGACAGCCAGCGGCCCGAATGACGCCTTGCGCATCCAGGGCAGCTTCCGCTGGCGCCAGAAGGAGGCTGGGTTCGAGGCCACGCTGGGCCGCCCGGGGCTGGATGGCATCGCGCCACTGGCCCTGACGCTGACGGCGGCGCGCGCCTCGCTTTCGGCCAGCGGCGTGCTGCTTCCCGAGGGGGGCTTCGAGGGCAGCCTGCAAGGCGGGGGAAGCGACCTGTCGGCGCTGTTGCCGGCGCCGCAAGGCAGCTTCCGCCTGCGCGGCCGCTTGTCCGTCACCGCCGAGCTGCTGACCGCCGACGAGCTGGCGCTGGACCTTGGCGGCGCGCCGGTGCGCGGCGCGGCCACGCTGCGGGTCGCGCCCGCGCCGCGGATCGACCTCGCGCTCAGTGCCGGGCGGCTGGAGCTGGACCCCTGGGTGGCGGCGCTGCGGCAGGCGGGGCGGGTGCCGCTGCCCTTCGGCCTCGATCTGTCCGCCGAGGCGGCGGACTACCGCGGGATGACGCTTCGCCGCCTGCGTGGCGCCGCTTTTCTGGAAGGCGACCGGCTGACGCTGACCGACCTTGGTGCCCTGCTGCCGGGCGACACGGAGGTGACGCTGAACGGCACCACCGCCCGCGCCGCGGAAGCGGTGCAGGGCGTGGCTCCCGCCGCACGGCTGGAAGTGTCCGGGCGGTTCCGCGGGGAAGACCTGCGCGCCACCCTGGCCGCGCTGGGGGCGCCGCTGGCCGGGATCGATCCGGCCCGGCTGCGTCGGGGGGAGGGGCGGTTCCGCCTCACCCTGGATGGCAACCAGATCGGCATGCCGGAATTCGCCGCCGTGCTGGATGGAGGACGGGTTTCCGGCGCCGGGACGCTGCGGCTGGGCGCCCGGCCGGCGCTGGGCCTGGGGCTGAACCTGGAGCGGCTGGCGCTGGATGGATGGCTGCCGCCGGGCACCGGCTGGGCCGACATCCAGGCGCGCCTGGCGGGGCTGGATGCCAATCTGCGCCTTTCGGCCGAGCAGGCGAGTTGGCACCAGTTGGCCGTGGGCGGCCTGTCCGCCGATCTGTCGCTGGAAAGCGGCCGGCTGACGGCGCGCCGCCTGGCCGGGCGCGTGGCGGAAACGGATCTTGTCCTGTCGGGGGTGGCGCAGCTGGGGGAAGTGCCGCGTTTGGCGGAACTGGCACTGGAAGCCACCGCCGAGCGTGGCGCGCCGATGATCGCCCTGCTGTCGCGAACGGGCACGGAATTGCCGCCGCTGGCGGATGGTCGGCTGGCGCTGCGCCTGTCCGGCAACGGGCCGCCTGGTGCGCTGGCGCTGCAAGGCAGCCTGGACCTCGGCGACCTGCGGGCGGAGGCGCATGGCACGCTGGACCTGCCGGCGGCCCGGTATGCGGGGGCGGTGACGTTGCGCCATCCCGGCGCGCCACGGCTGTTGCAGGAAGCCTTTGGCCGCCAGTCCCCCGCCTGGCTGGGCGAGGGCTCGTTCTCGCTGGCCGGCAACGTGGCGATGCGGCTGGCGGGGGCGCAGCAGGAATGGTCCGCCAGCCATTTCGACCTGATCGCCGCCGGCCTCAGGGTCGGCGGCCAGGTGCAGGCGGTTCTCGGCGAGGGGGTTCCCCGCTTCACCGGGCGGGTGGTGGCCGACACGCTGCCCTTGCCCGGCTTCGATCCCGCCTCGCGCGAGCCGCTGGACCTCGCGGCCCTGACCGGCCTTGAGGCTGAGCTGGCGGTGGTGGCGCACCGGGTGGAGCCCTTCGGGTTGCCGGCGCTGCAAGGCGCCTCGGCCCAGCTTCGCCTGTCCGGCGGCACGCTGCGGCTGGATGGGCTGCAGGCCCGGCTGGCCGGTGGCGCCCTGGGCGGGACGCTACGGGTGGAAGGCGCTACCAGCCCCCCGGCGATCACCCTGCAGGGCAAGCTGGGCGGCGTGCCGGTGACCGGCCCCCTGACGGGCCTGCCCGTGGACCTGCGGGCTGGCCAGATCGAAGCCGAGGCGGCGTTGCGCGCCGCCGGGTTCAGCCCGGCCGCGCTGCTGGCGACGCTGGCGGGCGAGGGGCGGTTGTCGGTCCGCGACGGGGTGCTGGAAGGGGTGGATCTGCGCGCCCTTCTCGCCGCGGCCGGGGCGCCGTCGATGCCGGAAGCGGAAAGCAGGATGCGCCACGCCCTGTCGGAGGGCGCCACCGGATTCGAGGCACTGGACGCCACGATCACGCTGGAGGCGGGCCGCGCCGTTCTGCGCGACGGCCGGCTGGCCGTGGCCGAGACGCCCGGCGCCAGCCTTCAAGGTGAGGTGGATCTGGCGCGGGGCGGGCTGAACCTTCTGTTGTCCGTGCAGGATGGCGATGCCCCGCCCTTCGGCCTGCGGCTGGGCGGCACCACGGGGGCGCCCCGGCCTGTGCCGGAACTGGCCGAATGGCTGCGCTGGCGCGCCGCCCGCTGACCCATCATCCGGGCACCGGCCCGGTCTGCGCCGCTTCCTCCTGCGACAGCAGGGCGTGCACCCGCAGCGCGCTGGCGAGGGGAAGGTCGGGCTCCGTGCGGGCGGCGTCGACCTGCTGCACCAGGGCGGAAAGCGCCAGCCGCCGGGCCCGCGCCAGCGCTTCCAGCGCGCTCCAGAAGGCCGGCTCCAGCGCCACGCTGGTGCGGTGGCCGGCCAGGGTGAAGGACCGCTTCTGCAGATGCGGCCCGGTCATCCGGCCCCCGCCAGCGTCGCTCCGGGGGCCACCATCTCCTCCGGCTTGACCCAGCGGTCGAAATCCTCCGGCGAGACATGGCCGAGCTGGGCGGCCGCGTCCCGCAGCGTCAGGTTCTCGGCCAGGGCCTTCTTGCCGATCTGCACCGCCTTGTCATAGCCGATGCGCGGGTTCAGCACCGTCACCAGCATCAGCGACTTGGCGAGGTTCTCGGCGATGCGCGGCCGGTTCGGCTCCAGCTTGTCCACCATGTTGCGGGCGAAGCTTTCGGCCACATCGGCCAGCAACATCGCCGATTGCAGCGTGGCGTTGATGATGACGGGCTTGAAGACGTTGAGTTCCAGGTGGCCCTGGGCGCCGGCCACCGTGACCGTCGTGTGGTTGCCCATCACCTGCGCGGCCACCATGGTCATGGCCTCCGACTGCGTCGGGTTGGTCTTGCCCGGCATGATGGAGGAGGAAAGGCCATCGGCCGGGATCAGCAGCTCGGCGAAGCCCGAGCGCGGGCCGCTGCCCAGCAGCCGGATGTCGTTCGCCACCTTGTTCAGCGACACGGCGACCGTGTTCAGCACGCCCATCAGTTCGACGAAGCTGTCCTCGGCGCCCATGCCCTCGAACTTGTTGGGGTTGGGCTGGAAGTCGAGGCCGGTCAGCGCCCGGACATGTTCGCAGAACGCGGTGTCGAAATCCTTGTGGCGGTTCAGCCCGGTGCCGACGGCGGTGCCGCCCTGGGGCAGCAGCAGCAGCCGGGGCAGGGCGCCTCGCAGGCGGTCCTGGCCATGCGCCACCTGCGCCGCCCAGGCGGCGAATTCCTGGCCCAGCGTCACCGGCACCGCATCCATCAGATGGGTGCGCCCGACCTTGACGATGTCGTCCCATTCCCGCGCCCGCTTCTCCAGGGAAGCGCGCAGCACGCCAAGCGCCGGGATCAGGCGCTGCACCACGGCCTCCGCCGCGGCGATGTGCATCGCGGTCGGGAAGCTGTCGTTGGAGGACTGGCCGCGATTGACGTGATCATTCGGGTGCACCGGCTTCCGGGTGCCGAGCTTCTGGCCCAGCATCTCGTTGGCGCGGTTCGAGATCACCTCATTGGCGTTCATGTTGGTCTGGGTGCCGGAGCCGGTCTGCCACACCGGCAGGGGGAAATCGGCGTCCCGCTGCCCCGCCGCGATCTCGGCGGCGGCGGCGATGATCGGGTCGGCGACCTCGGCCGGCAGTTCGCCCAGGGCCTTGTTGGCCTCGGCGGCGGCCTGCTTCTGCAGGCCCACGGCGCGGATCAGGATGCGGGGGAAGCGCTCCTCCCCGATCCGGAACAGGCGGCGGGCACGTTCGGTCTGTGGTCCCCAGTAGCGCCCGGCCTCGATCTCGATCGTGCCGAGGCTGTCGGTTTCGGTACGGGTATCGGCCATATGCGGATCTCTCCTTGCAACAGGGAGATCAGGTCAGCTGGGCAATTCTCAAGGGCCAGAAACGAAAGGGCCGGCCCCGCGGCCAGCCCCACCTGGATCACCAGCCGTAATAGTGCCGTGGCGGCGGAGGCGGCGGCGCGTAGTAGTAGACCTGCGGCGGCGGTGCATACACCACGGGCGGCGGCGCATACACGACCGGGGGCGGTGCGTAATAAATCCGGGGTGGCGGGGGCGGCGCGTAATAGGCGACGGGCGGCGGCGGCGGCGAAGCCAGGGCCGCGCCGGCCAGGGCGCCGACCGCCAGCCCACCGATGATCCCGGCGGCGACGGCGCCGCCATTGGAGCCGCGGCGGTGCCAGCCGCCGGCCTCGGCGGTGGGGGCTGCCAGCATCAGCGCCGCGCCCAACGCCACCGCCAGGCTCGCGGAACGAAGCATTCTCATGCTCGGGGCCTCCTGAACTGCATGAACGCCATCATAGCAGCGATCGGCGCTGAATTGTGGCGCAGTTGGGGCTTCGGCGTGACGCTTTCCCGGGCGCCTGGATCGCTGGGGCTGCGCCGCCTTCAGGCAGCGGGGCCGTAGGTGGCGATCTCGATCAGGTTGCCATCCGGGTCGCGGCAATAAACCGAGGTGATCGGCCCGAACGCGCCGGCCTTGGGCACCGGGCCGGCCTCCACTGTGACGCCGCAATCATGCAGATGGGCGATCACGTCCTGTGCCGTCACCGCCACCACGAAGCACAGATCCTGGCTGCCGGGGATCGGGGCCACGCCGGTGAACCATTCCTCCTGAGTCGCGGTTTGCGGGCGCAGGTTCAGCTTCTGGCCGCCGAACTTCAGGGCGGTGCGGCGATGCTCCCCGAAAGCGGCGCGCTCCATGCCCAGCACGCGCTGGTACCAGGAGGCGCTTTTCTCCAGATCGGCGCAGGTGATCACCAGATGGTCCAGCCGGTCGACCGCGAAACGCATCAGGCCTGTCCCCCTTCATGTTGGTCCACGGGGACGGGGCCGTGCTGCGCCGTCACCTCGATCTCGATCCGCATCGCGCCTTCCTGCAGGCCCGCATGGATGAGCGTGGCGGCGGGGCGGATCGCGCCCAGCCATTTCCGCGTCACCGGCCAGCAGGCCGGCCAATCCTCGCGGCGCGGCACGATGTAGGTCACGCGCACCACCTGCTCCATGCCGGCGCCGGCCTGGGCCAGCGCCGCGGCGATGTTGCGGAAGCATTGCTCGCATTGTTCCGCCACGCCCTCCGGCATGGTCATGGTGGCATAGTCATAGCCGGTGGTGCCGGAAACATGCACGAAATCCCCGACGGCCACGGCCCGCGAATAACCGATCTCCGCCTCGAAGCGGCTGCCGGAGGAGATCAGGCGGCGGGGTGTCACGGCCGGCTCAACCCGCGCTTTCCACCAGCCGCGACGTCAGGCGCCGGGCCAGGGGAAGCGCGAGAAGCAGGGTCGGGAAGGCGATCAGCCAGGACACGGCCCAGCTGGATGGCCAACTCGCCAGCGCCTCGGCGGTGAAGCCCAGCGCCTTCAGCGTCGCCACCCCGGACACCACGCAGGTCATGATGATGGAAAGCAGGAGCGGCATCACCAGCCCGCCGAAGCGGGCCGGCACCCTGATCGATAAAGGCGAATGCGGCATCCGGGTCCTTCCGCTGGTTGGCCGGCCGCGCTCATCTTCGCTGCAACGCGGCCGGCGTCCCTCCAGGGGTGGCGAAGGGCAGGCTTATTCCAGCCCTTCGTAGAAGTCGTTGCCCTTGTCGTCCACCACGATAAAGGCCGGGAAGTCCTCGACCTGGATCTTCCAGATCGCCTCCATGCCGAGCTCGGGATATTCCAGCACCTCGACCTTCCGGATACAGTCCTGCGCCAGCCGGGCCGCCGGGCCACCCACCGAGCCGAGGTAGAAGCCGCCATGCTGCTTGCAGGCATTGGTCACGGCCTTGGAGCGGTTGCCCTTGGCCAGCATGACCAGGCTGCCGCCGGCGGCCTGGAAGGCGGCCACGTAGCTGTCCATGCGCCCGGCCGTTGTCGGGCCGAAGGAGCCGGTGGGCATGCCCTCGGGCGTCTTGGCCGGGCCGGCGTAGTAGACCGGATGGTCCTTGATGTATTGCGGCAGGCCCTCGCCACGGTCGAGCCGCTCCTGCAGCTTGGCGTGGGCGATGTCGCGCGCCACGACAATGGTGCCGGTCAGCGAGACGCGGGTCTTCACCGGGTGGCGCGACAGCTCGGCGCGGATCTCGTCCATCGGGCGGTTGAGGTCGATCTTCACCACCTCGCCGCCCAGGATCTCATCCGTGGCCTCGGGCAGGAAACGGGCGGGGTCGTGCTCCAGCTCCTCGATGAACACGCCCTCCGGCGTGATCTTGGCCTTCACCTGGCGGTCGGCTGAGCAGGACACGCCGATGCCGATCGGCAGGGACGCGCCGTGTCGCGGCAGGCGGACAACGCGCACGTCGTGGCAGAAATACTTGCCACCGAACTGCGCGCCGATGCCGAGGTTCTGGGTCAGCTTGTGGACCTGCGCTTCCAACTCGGGGTCGCGGATGGCATGGCCCGCCTTGCTGCCCACCGTCGGCAGCTCATCCAGGTAGCGGGTGGAGGCGAGCTTCACCGTCTTCAGCGTGGTCTCGGCCGAGGTGCCGCCGATCACGATCGCCAGGTGGTAGGGCGGGCAGGCCGAGGTGCCCAGCGTCTTGATCTTCTCCTCCAGGAACTTCAGCAGCTTCTCCGGGTGCAGCACGGCGCGGGTCTGCTGGTAGAGGAAGGTCTTGTTGGCCGAGCCGCCGCCCTTGAGGACGAACATCATGTGGAACTCGTCCGCATGGTACTCGCCGGGGGAGGCGTAGATGTCGAACTGCACCGGCAGGTTGTTGCCGGTGTTCACCTCCTCGAAGGTCGAGAGCGGCGCCATCTGCGAGTAGCGCAGGTTGGTCTCGGTATAGGTGCGGTGGACGCCGTAGCTCAGCGCCTCCTCCTCATTGCCCTCGACCCAGACGCGCTGGCCCTTCTTGCCGAACACGATGGCGGTGCCGGTGTCCTGGCACATGGGCAGCTTGCCGCCGGCGGCGATGGAGGCGTTCTTCAGCAGGTCCAGCGCCACGAAGCGGTCATTGGCGCTGGCCTCCGGGTCCTTCAGGATGTTGGAGAGCTGCTGCAGGTGGCTGGGGCGCAGGAAGTGGGACACTTCCCGGCAGGCGGTGAAGGCCAGTTCCTCCAGCGCCTTGGGCGACACCTTCAGCACCGTCTTGCCATCGACCTCGACCGTCCGGATGCCCTCGATCGGCAGGCGGCGGTAGCGGGTCTTGTCTTCCCCCAGCGGCGTCATCGGGCTGTACAGGAAGTTGCCCGGGCGCTGCGGGCTGACCGGGGTGCCGGCATCCGTCTCGTTCAACGGGGTGTCGGCCAGTGGCGCGGCCGGGGGAATGTTGTCAGGGGTCATGGGGACGCTCCGGCAGGGATCGGGCAGTGGCTTGGGCAATGCCTTTGGGCGTCGCGACGCGCGGCGCCCCATTTTTCACGGTGGAGGTAGCGCAGCCGGCCCCACATTCCAACGGGGAATGGCCGCAGGCCTGGGGCGCGCCAACGGAACAGCCAAACTGGACAGCCCGGCCCCCGCCATGGCTGCATGGTGGCGCAACGCCGTCCCATCACCGGCCAGGGAGCATGCCGCATGAGCCAGACTGCCTCGGGCGATCCTTCGCGCATCCTGATCGGGGCGGCCGGGAGCGAGCCGCAATGGCTGCATCTGGCGCTCGCCAACCGGCACGGGCTGGTGGCCGGCGCCACCGGCACCGGCAAGACCATCACCCTGCAGATCCTGGCCGAGGGGTTCTCGCGCGCCGGGGTGCCGGTGTTCTGCGCCGACATCAAGGGCGACCTGTCCGGCATCGGCCGCCCGGGCGCGCCCAACCCCAAGGTCGAGCAGCGGGCCGCCGCCACGGGCATGGCCGAGTTCGGCTACGAGGCGGCGCCGGTGGTGTTCTGGGACGTGTTCGGCCAGCAGGGCCACCCGATCCGCGCCACGGTGTCCGAGATGGGGCCGCTGCTGCTGGCCCGGCTGCTGGAGTTGAACGAGACGCAGGAAGGCGTTCTGAACATCGCCTTCGCCCTGGCCGACGATGAGGGCCTGCTGCTGCTCGACTTCAAGGATCTGCGGGCGATCCTGGCGCATGTGGCTGAGCGTGCCTCTGAGCTTTCGGCGCATTACGGCCAGGTCAGCAAGGCGACGGTAGGCACCATCCAGCGCCGCCTGCTGACGCTGGAGCAGCAGGGCGCCGAGCATTTCTTCGGCGAGCCGGCGCTGGAGCTGGAGGACCTGATGCTGCTGGCGCCGCACGGGCGCGGCGCGGTGAACGTGCTGGCCGCCGACCAGCTGGTGCAGCGGCCGCGCCTCTACGCCACCTTCCTGCTCTGGCTGTTGTCGGAATTATTCGAGGAACTGCCGGAGGCCGGGGACCTCGCCAGGCCGAAGCTGGTGTTCTTCTTCGACGAGGCGCATCTGCTGTTCGACGGCGCGCCGAAGGCGCTGCTGGAAAAGGTGGAGCAGGTGGTGCGGCTGATCCGCTCCAAGGGGGTGGGGGTGTATTTCGTCACCCAGAACCCGCTGGACGTGCCGGCCGGCGTGCTGGGGCAGCTCGGCAACCGGGTGCAGCACGCGCTGCGCGCCTTCACCGCCGCCGACCAGAAGGCGGTGCGCGCCGCTGCCGAAACCTTTCGCGCCAACAAGGGCTTCGACACGCAGGAGGCGATCACCACCATGGGCGTGGGCGAGGCGCTGGTTTCCTGCCTCCAGCCGGGCGGCATCCCGGGCGAGGTCCAGCGCACCAAGATCCGCCCGCCGCGTTCCCGCATGGGCGTGGTGACGCCGGAGGAGCGGGCGGAGATCCTGGCCGCCAGCCCGTTGCGCGGGAAGTACGACGAGGTTGTGGACCGCGCTTCCGCCTACGAGATGCTGCGGGACCGCACGGCGACGGTGCCCGCGGCCGACGCGCCGCACAGCCCCTGGGGCGATGCCCCCGCCCCGGTGCGCGGCGGCGATCCCTGGGGTGGGAGCCGCGAGGCCTCATCTGGCCCCGCATCCGGCCCATGGGGCGGCCTGCCATCCCCCAATTGGGGCCAGGCCGAGGCGCCCCGGCGCCGCGCGGGCCGCCGGGCCGCGGCGCCGCAGCCAGCCTCGGGCAGGGGATTGCTGGGCGAGATCCTGGGCGGTGGCAATGGCCGCCGGGACAGCGCTGCCGGTGCGCTGGCCAAATCGGTGGCGCGCAGCGTCGGCTCGCAGGTCGGGGGGCAGATCGGCCGCGCCTTGGTGCGCGGCATTCTCGGCTCGATCCTGAAGCGCTGATTTCCGCCTTGCCCAGTTCCGCCTTGTCCATCCGCCGCCTCAGGGCGGCGGCAACAAAGGAAGGCGGTCAGGCGCCGTCGCGTGTCGGGCGGCGGCGGAACGCGTCGAGGCTGACCACCTGGGCCGGGCCTTCTTCCTCCTCCGCTGCCTCGGCAGCGTCGGAAGGAGCTGACTGGGTGGCCATGGGCGGTGCCGGCTTCGGCTCCGGGGCCTGGGCCGGCGCGGCGGGCTCGGACGAGGGAAAGCGCAGCCCGACCCGCACATGCGGGTCCCAGAACGCGGTCAGCGCCGCAATGGGGATCACCAGCGTCGCCGGCACCCCGCCGAAGGACAGGCCGGCGCTGACGATGCCCGCTTCCCGGTTCACCTTCAGGTCCCAGAACTGGTGCTGGAGGACGATGGTCATCTCCTCCGGATAGCGGGCCTTCAGATGGCTGGGGATGGAGATGCCCGGATAGTCGGTGCGGAAGGTGAGGTAGAAATGATGCTCCCCGGGCAGCCCATGCGCGCCGGCATGGTCGAGCGCCCGGAGGGCGACCTCGCGCATCGCGTCCTCGGTCCAGCGGTCATAGGGCAGCAGGCTCTCGACCTGCTTCGATTCCTCGGTCATGCGTTCCACCCCGGTAGCCGGCCTGTCGTCGTCCCGACCCCCATACCGGATGATGAGGAGCGGCGGAATGCAGGCGGAAAACAAATCGTGGAGTGCCAGGAAAGGTGGGGGGATTCTGTTGCCCGGTTCCCCCCGGACCGCGCTTACCTATTGTTAGGCAGCGAGCGCCACAGCCTCGCGGCTGTTATCGTTGGCACTTGTGATATAGCCCGATAACGGCGGTACAATGCCGGGCAAAAGACATGGCTTTACCACGCGCGTCGAGCCTGTTTCGTCCCCAGAAGCACACCCGACGATCCCAGGTGCCTGAAGCTGGTGGAGACGCCGGGCACTGCCCCCGGGTCCGCAACGCTTATTCCACATGCCGTTTATCGCCATAGCCACCCGAAGGTGAGCAGGAGGGATATAAGCCGCCACGCCGCGGATTGCGAGGGGTGGCGCGCCGCCGAGCGGCAGAATTCATCATCCGCAGAAGGCGCTGCCTCACCGCCGGAGCGGAGCTGCTGTGCTTGCCATGCACATTGCCTCTAGGTGGCTCGGCTCCGCCTGGGTAAACCGCCTTCTGCCGACCCTCGCCGGAGGCCCGCTATCCGGCCATGGCCGGCGGATTGATGCGATGCACTGCCCAGGAAGACCCGATTCATGGCCCTCACCGACGCCCAGCTCCAGGAACTCGCCGAGGCGAAGGCCGTGCGCTCCGAAACCCGCCGCCCCACCGTGCCGGCGCTGGAAGCGATGTTGTTCGAGCCGCTGCCGGTGCTCGACCATGGCTTCATCCGGGTGGTGGACTACATGGGCGACGACAATGCCGTGGTGCAGGCGGCGCGCGTCTCCTATGGCCGCGGCACCCGTGCTGCCAACGAGGATCGTGGCCTGATCCGCTACCTGATGCGGCACCGCCATTCGACGCCGTTCGAGATGTGCGAGATCAAGTACCATGTGAAGCTGCCGATCTTCGTGGCGCGGCAATGGATCCGGCACCGCACGGCGAATGTGAACGAATATTCCGCCCGCTATTCGATCATGGACCGGGAATTCTATCTGCCGGCGCCGGAGCAGCTGGCCGCGCAATCCTCCGACAACCGCCAGGGACGCGGCGCGGTGCTGCAGGGGGAGGAGGCGGCGCGCGTGTTGTCGCTGCTGCGGCAGGACGCCATGACCAATTACGACCATTACCAGGAGATGCTGAACGCCGATGAGGCGGGCAACATCCTGGACCCGTCCCGCCAGGGCCTCGCGCGGGAGCTGGCGCGCATGAACCTGACGCTGAACGCCTACACCCAGTGGTACTGGAAGACCGACCTCAACAACCTGCTGCATTTCCTGAGCCTGCGCGCCGACAGCCACGCCCAGTACGAGATCCGCGTTTACGCCGAGGCGATGCTGCGCTCCCTGGAGGCCTGGGTGCCGCTGGTGGCGGAAGCCTTCCGCGATTACCGCCTCGGCGCCGTGACCCTGTCGGCGCAGATGATGGATGTGCTGCGCCGCATGCTGGCCGGGGAGGCGGTGGCGCAGGAAGGCAGCGGCCTGTCCAAGCGGGAATGGCGCGAGCTGATGGCGCAGCTCGGCCGCGACGCCTGAGGCCGCCTTCGCCATGGCGGCCCCCGCCCGCAGCCCGCGCCAGCCGGCGCCCGCCCGTCGCGCCGCGCCCAAGCCCCGGCGGGCGCGCGGCCCCGGGCTGATGCGTGCCCCGGCGGCGCTGCTGGCCGGGTTCCACTGGCGCCGCTGGCTCGCCGTGATGATCTGCGTCGCGGTGCTGCTGATCGGCGTGCCGCTGGCGCATGCGCTGGTGGGCGACCTGGGCGCGCTGCTGCTGCTGGTGGGGGTGGGCGGCTTCGCCCTGGGCCGGGCCACGGCGCCGCGCGCCGCCCCGGCCGCCGCCCCGCGCCACGGGCGCGGCCGGGGCTGAGGGCCTCAGAGCCGCTGGCGCAGCGCCGCGGCGATCGCGCGGTAGCGGCCCGCGGCCTCGCCCTCGGGCTGGGCCATCACGACGGGCGTGCCGGCATCCGACAATTCGCGGATCTCCAGCCGCAGCGGCAATTCGCCGAGGAAGGGCACGCCCATCCGCTCGGCCTCGGCCCGCGCGCCGCCATGGCCGAAGGGATGCGCCGTGTGGCCGCAGTTCGGGCAGCAGAAATAGGACATGTTCTCGATCAGCCCGAGCACCGGCACGTTCACCTTCTCGAACATGCGGATGCCGCGCCGGGCGTCGATCAGCGCCACGTCCTGCGGCGTCGAGACGATCACCGCCCCCGCCATCTTGACCCGCTGGCTGATGGTGAGCTGCGCGTCGCCGGTGCCCGGCGGCATGTCGATCACCAGGATGTCGAGCCGGCCCCATTCCACCTGGCCCAGCATCTGTTCCAGCGCCCCCATCACCATCGGGCCGCGCCACACCATGGGCGTTTCGTTGTCCACCATGAAGCCGATCGACATCGCCTTCAGGCCCCACCGCTCCAGCGGCAGGATGCGGCCGCCCTCGGCCTTCGGGCGCTCGGTGGTGCCCAGCATCAGCGGCAGGGAAGGGCCATAGATGTCGGCATCCAGCAGGCCGACGCGCAGGCCGGATTGCGCCAGCGCGACGGCGAGGTTGACCGCTGTGGTGGACTTGCCGACGCCGCCCTTGCCCGAGGCCACCGCCACCACCGAATCGATCAGCGGCAGCGGGATCTGCCCGGTGCCGCCATGGCGCGGCTGGATTCCGGCCTGGCGCTGGGGCGGCGGCGGTGGCGCGGCCGGTGCCTCCCGGTGCGCCGTCAGCACGCAGGTGGCGGAGGCGACACCGGGCACGGCGCCCGCGGCGGCCTCGGCCGCGGCGCGCAGCGGCTCCAGCGCACGCGCTTCCTCGCGCCGGACGGCCAGGGCGAACTGCACCAGGCTGCCGCGCACCGCCAGCCCCTGCAGCATGCCGGCCGCCACGACATCCTGCCCGGTGCCGGGATGCCGCACCGCGCGCAGCGCGTTGCGCACCGCTTCAGCCAGCGCTTCTTCAGCCTTCGGTTCCGGCATCGCTTGAAAACCCCCAGAAAGCGGACAATATCGGCCACGCCCCCGTCGAATGCGCCGCCTCGCGTTGCATCCGGCCCGGACAGGGCGACATATGGACCTCGCGGTCCGGCCCTGTCGCGCATGCACCTTCATCGCGCAAGCACTTCTGGCCGGGTTGCACGACAGATGACGGGAGAAGAGCCAGCCGATGCCGTGGAACAATAGTGGCGGATCCGGCCAAGGGGGGAGCCCATGGGGGAACCCGCGTCCCGGCGGACCCTGGGGGCAGCCTCCCTCGGGCGGGGGGCGTGGCCCGGGTCAGGGCGGCCCCGACCTGGAGGAAGCGATCCGTCAGGCGCAGGACGCGCTACGCCGCATCCTCCCGGGCGGTGGCCGCAGCAGCGGCAAGTGGATCGGCCTCGGTGCGCTGGCATTGGTGGTGGTCTGGGCGGCCAGTGGCATTTACCGCGTGGAGCCGGACGAGCAGGGCGTGGTGATGCGCTTCGGCGCCTTCAACCGCGTCACCCAATCGGGCCTGAACTACCGCATCCCCTGGCCGGTGGAGAGCGTGACCACGCCGCGCGTCACCCGCATCAACCGCATCGATGTCGGCTTCCGCGCCGCCGGCGACGCGCCGCTGGCCCGCCCGGTGCCGGCCCGCGACGTGGTCGAGGAAAGCCTGATGCTGACCGGCGACGAGAACATCATCGACATCGACTTCGCGGTGTTCTGGCAGATCCGCGATGCCGGCGAATACCTGTTCAACACCCGCAATCCCGACCAGACCGTGAAGTCGGCGGCCGAAAGCGTGATGCGCGAGGTGGTCGGCCAGACGCCGATCCAGCCGGCGCTGACCGAGGCCCGCGCCGATATTGAAACGCGGGTGCGGACCGGCGTGCAGTTCATCATGGACCAGTACAAGTCCGGCATCGACGTCACCCAGGTGCAGCTGCTGAAGGTCGATCCGCCGAACGAGGTGATCGACACCTTCCGCGACGTGCAGCGCGCCAATGCCGACCGCGAGCGCCTGCGCAACGAGGCCGAGGCGTACCGCAACGAGATCATCCCGCGCGCCCGCGGCGAAGGCCAGCGGCTGGTGCAGGAGGCCGAGGGCTACAAGGAAAGCCAGGTTGCCCGCGCCCGCGGTGAGGCGTCCCGCTTCACCTCCATCCTGTCGGCCTATCAGGTGGCCAAGGATGTCACCATGCGCCGCATCTACATGGAAACCATGGAGGATATCCTGCGCCGGAACCCCAAGCTGCTGGTCGACGACCAGTTGCAGGGCGTGGTGCCGTATCTGCCGCTGGATGGCCGTGGCGGCCGCGTGACGCCGCTGGACAGCGCGCCGCCGGCACCCCCGGCCGTGCTTGATCCGCCGGCGCCCGCCGGGCGTCCGCAAACCGGAGCCAGCCGATGAACCGCGCCCTGATCCTGGGCGGCGTCGCCGCCGTGGCGCTGCTCGCCGCCGCTTCCTCCCTGTTCACCGTGCAGCAGACCGAACAGGTGCTGGTGACCCAGTTCGGCGAGCCGGTGCGCGTCATCAACGACCCGGGGCTGCACGCCAAGATCCCGTTTATCCAGACGGTGATCTCCTTCGACCGCCGCCTGCTGGATTATGACGCGCCGGGCGAGGAGGTGATCCTCAGCGACCAGCGCCGGCTGATCATGGACAGCTTCACCCGCTTCCGCATCGTCGATCCGCTGCTGTTCTTCCAGACGGTGGGCGCGCAGGAAGCCGGCATCCGTGGCCGCCTTTCCTCCATTGTCGCGTCGGCGCTGCGCCGCGTGCTCGGCAATGAGCCGTTGCTGGCAGTGCTGTCCTCCGACCGGGCGCGGATCATGAACGAGATCCAGCGCCAGGTGAACGCCGAGGCCCGGCGCTTCGGTGTCGAGGTGCAGGATGTGCGGGTCCGCCGCGCCGACCTGCCGGAAGAGAACACCCAGGCCATCCTGCGGCGCATGCAGTCCGAGCGCGAGCGTGTCGCGCGCGAGGCCCGCGCCGAAGGCGCCGAGGTCGCGGCCCGCATTCGTGCGGGCGCCGAGCGCGAGCGCACCGTTCTGCTGGCCGAAAGCCAGGCCCAGGCGGACACGCTGCGCGGCCAGGGCGACCAGGAGGCGATCCGCATCTTCGCCGAGGCGGCGCAGGGCGACCGGGATTTCTGGCGCTTCTACCGCTCCATGCAGGCCTATCGCGAGGCCTTCTCCGAGGGCGAGACGCGGCTGATCCTGACGCCGAGCTCGGAGTTCTTCCGCTACTTCCGGCAGGCCCTGCCGGATGGAGAGGCGGCGCCGTCCGCCGCGCCCGCGCCCATGGCGGCGCCAGCCCCGTGAGGCGCCTGGCGTGACCGGGCTGCAATTGCTGGCCGGGGTGGCGGTGGTGATGGCGCTGGAAGGGCTGCTTTACGCCGCCTTTCCGGATGCCATGCGCCGCGCCCTGGCCGGCATCAGCGCCGTGGCGCCGGAACGGCTGCGGCTGGTCGGGCTCGGCGTGGCCGTGACCGGTATCGCGCTGGCCACCTTCCTTGTGCGCGGCTGATGCCGGCGCATTCCCGCGGCCTGTCCCGGGCCGCCCGCGCTTCATTGTGTAACAATCAATGCGCCGCCGGCCAGGGCGGATGCCCCTTCCGCCCTGGCATGTTCCGCCCCATTTCCGATGCCCGGGCCTTGCCCGGGTCCCGTCCCGTCAGCGAGGTTTGCCGATGCGTCTCGCCACCCTGATCCTGTCCGCCACCGTCGCCACGGCGCCGCTGACCCTGCCGCAACTGGCCATGGCCCAGCCGCAGCCGGCTCCCGCGCCATCGGCTCCCACGCCCGTGGCCCCCGCGCCCTCCGCCGCCACGCCGGAAAGCTTCGCGCCGCTGGCGCGCCGCCTGCTACCCTCGGTGGTCAACATCCAGACCAACCAGACATTGCAGGCGCGCGGCAACCGGCCCGATGCGCCGGAAATGCCGCAGGCGCCCCCGGGCAGCCCGTTCGAGGAGTTGTTCCGCGACTTCTTTGAGCGCAACCGCCCGCCCGGGATGCGCCCTGGCCAGCCGCAGCGCCGCCAGCAGAGCCAGGGCTCCGGCTTCATCATCGACGCTTCCGGCATCGTGGTGACCAACAACCACGTCATCGACGGCGCCGACGAGATCAACGTGGTGCTGCAGGACAACACCACGCTGAAGGCCGAGCTGATTGGCACCGACCAGCGCACCGACCTCGCCGTGCTGCGCGTGAAGTCGGAAAAGCCGCTGCCCACCGTGGCCTTCGGCGATTCCGACCGCGCCGAGGTGGGCGACTGGGTGCTGGCCATCGGCAACCCGCTGGGTTTCGGCGGCAGCGTCACCTCCGGCATCGTGTCGGCGCGCGGCCGCAACATCAATGCCGGGCCGTATGACGACTTCATCCAGACGGATGCGGCCATCAACCGCGGCAATTCCGGCGGCCCGCTGTTCAACGTCCAGGGCGAGGTGATCGGCATCAACACCGCCATCGTCTCGCCCTCCGGCGGCTCGATCGGCATCGGCTTCGCCATTCCGTCCAACCTGGCCAAGAACGTCGTCGCGCAGCTGCAGGATGGCGGAAAGGTGCGGCGCGGCTGGCTGGGCGTGAACATCCAGCAGGTGACGGACGAGATCGCCGAAAGCCTCGGCCTGCAGGGTGGCGGGCGCGGCGCGCTGGTGGCCCGGGCGCAGGAAGGCGGCCCGGCGGCGCAGGGCGGCATCCAGAATGGCGATGTGATCCTGCGTTTCAACGGGCATGACGTGCGCGAGATGCGGCAGTTGCCGCGGGTGGTCGCCGAAACGCCGGTCGGCACCAAGGCGCCGGTGGTGGTGTGGCGCGACGGCCGCGAGCAGACGCTGGAGTTGACCGTGGCGGAACTGCCGGCCGAGCAGCAGGCGGCGGGCGGGGCGCCGGAACAGCCGCGTCCCGGCGCCGCGCTGGAGCTTTCCGGCCTCGGCCTGAAGGTGGCGCCGGTGTCGCCGGAAACGCGCGAGCGCTTCAGCCTCAAGGAAGATGCGCGTGGGGTGGTCGTGACCGAGGTCGCCCCCGGCAGCTCCGCCGCCGAGCGTGGCCTGTCCGCCGGGGACCTGATCGTGGAGGTGCAGCAGAACCGCGTTTCCACCCCGCAGGAGGTGCAGGAGCAGCTGGCCCGGCTGCGCCGGCAGAACCGCCCCTCGGCGCTGCTGTTGATCGAAACCGGGCAGGGCCAGCGCTTCGTGCCGCTGCGCCTGGCGCCCGAGGGCGGCGGCGGCAGCCCGGGCTGACAGGCCGGAAGAAATATCCCCGGGGGCGCTGCCCCTGGGGGCGCCGGGCTCTCCGGCAACAGGGCCGCATCCCTTGCGGCCCTTTTTTCATGGTCGGGCCCGCGTTCCTTCCGGACAGGCCGCCCCGGAAGGGCGCCGCGCGGCCTTTACGCGACGAACTCCGCCGCGCGATACCCTTGTGCGAAAAGCAGGGCCCGCAGATCCGTATGATCCACACGAACCCGCGCCGAGGCCGCCACCACGGGCTTGGCATGGTAGGCGACACCCAGCCCGGCAGCGCCGATCATCGCCAGGTCGTTGGCGCCGTCCCCCACGGCGAGGCTGTCCGCCAGCGTCAGCCTCAGCTCGGCGCAAAGGCGCTTCAGCGTGGCGAGCTTGCTGTCGCGGTCGAAGATCGGCTCGGCCACCGTGCCGGTCAGCCGCTGGCCGTCATCTTCCAGGATGTTGGCGTGGTGGCTGGTGAAGCCGGCCCATCGCGCGACGCGCCCGGTGAACCAGGTGAACCCGCCCGAGGCGAGGGCGCAATGCGCCCCGTTGGCCGTCATGGTGCGCACCAGCGCTTCCGCCCCCGGCGTCAGCCGCACGTCCTTCCAGGTTTCCTCCAGCGCCGAGACATCGAGGCCCTTCAGCATGGCGACGCGCTCGCGCAGCGCCGTGGCGAAGTCGATCTCGCCATTCATCGAGCGGCGGGTGATCTCGGCCACGCGGTCCTTCAGCCCGGCAAAGGCGGCCAGCTCATCCAGCGTTTCGCTGGTGACGATGGTGCTGTCCATGTCGGCGATCAGCAGCTTCTTGCGCCGGCCTTCCGAAGATTGGGCGATGACGTCCACCGCGGCGCCGTCCAGCGCCAGCCGGGCGGCCGCCTCGGCCTGCTCGGGGGCCAGGCCGTTGAAGGGCAGGTCCACCGCCTCGCCCTCCGACAGCCAGTCCGGCGCGGCGGCATTGGCGCCAAGGGGGGTGAGCGCATCATGGATGCGCGCGGGGAGGGTGGCTGGCAGGCCGCCGGGCGGAGCGATCAGGGTGAGCACATGCTGCATGGCGCGCGGACCATGCCCGGTGACGCATGAGCGATCAACCATTTGCCCTGCTGATCGCCGGTCCCACCGCCAGCGGCAAGTCCGCCCTGGCGCTGGGACTCGCCGAGCATTTCGGCGGCACGGTGATCAATGCCGACAGCATGCAGGTTTATGCGGGCCTGCGGGTGCTGACCGCGCAGCCCTCCGCCGCCGAGATGGCATGCCTGCCGCACCGGCTCTACGGCGTGCGCGACCCGGCCGAGGCCGCCAGCGTCGCCTGGTGGCGGGAACAGGCCCTGGCCGAGATGGAGGCGGCCCGCGCGGCGGGACGGCTGCCCATCCTGTGCGGCGGCACCGGGCTTTATTTCCGGTCCCTGACCGAAGGGCTGACGGAGATCCCGCCGATTCCCCCTGAGGCCAGGGAGGAAGCGCGAGGGTTGCTGGCGGCGGAAGGCCCCGCCGCGCTGCATGCCCGGCTGGCGGCGGCGGACCCGGCCAGCGCCGCCCGGCTGCGCCCTTCCGACAGCCAGCGCCTCGCCCGCGCCTGGGAGGTATGGCGCGGCACCGGCCGGGGAATGGATTTCTGGCACAAGGAAGGGGGCACGGGCCCGGCAAGGCTGGGGGAAAGGCCCTGGCGCTTCGCGGCGATCCGGCTAGACCCGCCGCGGGATGCGCTGCGCGACGCGATCCGCCTGCGCTGGGCCGCCATGCTGCGCGCCGGCGCGGAGGCCGAGGTGCGGGCGCTGCTGGCGCGCGGCCTCGACCCGGCCTTGCCGGCCATGCGCGCGCATGGCGTGCCCGAGCTGGGCGCCGTGCAGCGCGGCGCCATTGGGCTGGAGGAGGCGGGGCGCCGTGCCTGCCTCGCCATCGGCCAGTACACCAAGCGCCAGGCCACCTGGTACCGCCATCACGCCCTGGCTGCCCCCAGCCTGACGCATACGATCCATGCGCGGATCGCGGGATTGGAGCAATTTTCAGAAAGTGAGGGGGCTGAAATTTTCTCGTTTGTTCGTTCCGGCGTTGACGGGTCCGAAACAGACGACTAGACCGGCGCTTCCGGCAGCAGACCGGCCGCCAAGCACAACACCCCCGCGCCGCATCCCGCAACCGCAGGAAAGCCAGCATCAATGTCCTCCGCCACCCTTCCCGCCGCATCCGAGACCCAGTCCATGACGGGTGCCGAGATCGTCCTGCGCGCGCTGAAGGAACAGGGCGTAGAGGTCATCTTCGGCTATCCGGGCGGCGCCGTGCTGCCGATCTACGACGCCATCTTCAACCAGAACGCCATCCGCCACATCCTGGTGCGGCATGAGCAGGCGGCGGTGCATGCCGCCGAGGGTTATGCGCGCTCCACCGGCAAGGTGGGCTGCGTGCTGGTGACCTCCGGCCCCGGCGCCACCAACGCCGTGACCGGGCTGGTGGACGCGCTGCTGGACAGCATCCCCATCGTCTGCCTGACCGGGCAGGTGCCGACGCACCTGATTGGCAACGATGCCTTCCAGGAAGCCGACACCACCGGCATCACCCGGCCCGCGACCAAGCACAACTACCTGGTCAAGCAGATGGACAAGCTGGCCAGCACGGTGCACGAGGCGTTCTACGTGGCGCGCTCCGGCCGCCCCGGCCCGGTGGTGATCGACCTGCCGAAGGACATCCTGATCGGCAAGGGGCAATACACCCCGCCGCCATCGCAGGAGCACCGCTCCTACCGCCCGCAGACCGAGCCGGACGCGGTGCAGATCCGCAAGGCGGTGCGACTGCTGAAGGAAGCGAAGCGCCCGGTTGTCTATGCCGGCGGCGGCGTGATCAATGCCGGGCCCGAGGCTTCCGCGCTGCTGACGAAGTTCGTGCGCATGGCCGGGCTGCCCTGCACCAACACGCTGATGGGCCTTGGCGCCTATCCGTCCTCCGATCCGCAATTCCTGGGCATGCTGGGCATGCACGGCACGGTCGAGGCCAACCTCGCCATGCATGGCTGCGACGTGATGTTCAACATCGGCGCCCGCTTCGACGACCGGGTGACGGGACGGCTGAACGCCTTCGCGCCAAATTCGGTGAAGATCCACGCCGATATCGACCCGTCCTCGATCAACAAGAACGTCAAGGTCGAGGTGCCCATCGTCGGCGACGCCGCCGCCGTGCTGCGCGCGCTGATCGCGGCCTGGGACGCAGATGAGGCGAAGCAGGACCGGCCGTCCCTGGCCGAGTGGTGGCGCCAGATCGACGAATGGCGCGGCAAGAACTGCCTGGCCTATGTGCAGGACAGCAAGATCATCAAGCCGCAGCATGCGGTGAAGCGGCTCTATGAGCTGACCAAGGAAAGCGGGCGCGAAACCTTCATCACCACCGAGGTCGGCCAGCACCAGATGTGGGCCGCGCAGTATTTCGGCTTCGAGAAGCCGAACCGCTGGATGACCTCGGGCGGGCTCGGCACCATGGGTTATGGCCTGCCGGCCGCCATGGGCGTGCAGGTGGCGCATCCGGACGCGCTGGTGATCGACATCGCCGGCGAGGCCTCGATCCTGATGAACATCCAGGAAATGTCCACGGTGGCGCAGTACCGCCTGCCGGTGAAGGTGTTCATCCTGAACAACCAGTATATGGGCATGGTGCGGCAGTGGCAGGAATTGCTGCATGGCGGCCGCTACTCGGAAAGCTATTCCGAGGCGCTGCCGGATTTCGTCAAGCTGGCGGAAAGCTTCCACGGCGTCGGCATGCGGGCCGAGAGCACGGATGACCTCGACCGCGTAATCCGCGAGATGATCGCCATCGACCGCCCCGTCATCGTCGATGTCGCGGTGGACGAAAAGGAAAACGTGTTCCCGATGATCCCCTCGGGCGCCGCGCATAACGAGATGCTGCTCGCCCCCGGCCAGATCGCCGCCGGCGCCGGCGTGACCGATGAAGGGACCGCGCTGGTCTGATGCCCGACCCCACCGACAACTCCTTCCGCGCCGCCACCATCGCGGTGCTGGTGGAAAACGAATCCGGCGTGCTGGCCCGCGTGATCGGGCTGTTCTCCGGCCGTGGCTACAACATCGACAGCCTGACCGTGGCGCCGGTGGATGCGGAAGGGAAGCTGTCCCGCATCACCGTCGTCACCTCCGGCACGGAGATGGTGATCGAGCAGATCAAGGCGCAGCTCGACCGTCTGGTGCCGGTGCACAAGGTGGCGGACCTGACGCTGGAAGGGCCCCACCTGAACCGGGAGCTGGCGCTGATCAAGGTGGCCGGCTCCGGCTCCGCCCGGCAGGAGGCGCTGCGGCTGGCCGACGCCTTCCGCGCCCGCGTCGTGGATGCCACCACCGAAAGCTTCGTGTTCGAGATGACCGGCAGCGGCGAGAAGCTGGACGCCTTCATCAACCTGATGCGGCCGATCGGCCTCGTGGAAGTGTCGCGCACCGGCGTGGTGTCGATCGCGCGGGGCACCAAGGCGCTTTGAGGACGGCCAGGGGCACCGCCCCTGGACAACGCCCCTGGACAATGCCGGGACCCGGTGTTTCTGGTGGGCAAAAGCGGAAGGGGCGGCGCTCCTTGCGCGAAATCGAACTGAACCCAAAGGGAGAGCGCTGACGATGCGCGTCTATTACGACCGTGATGCCGATGTGAACCTGGTCAAGGCGAAGAAGGTCGCCGTGATCGGCTTCGGCAGCCAGGGCCATGCCCATGCCATGAACATGCGGGATTCCGGCGTGACGGATGTCGTCATCGGGCTGCGTCCGGGCGGTTCCGCCAAGAAGGCCGAGGCCGCCGGCTTCAAGGTGCTTTCCCCGGCCGAGGCGGCGAAGTGGGCCGACCTGGTGATGGTGCTGACCCCGGACGAGGGCCAGGGCGACCTGTATCGCGACCACCTCCACGACAACATGAAGGAAGGCGCCGCGCTCGCCTTCGCGCACGGCCTGAACGTGCACTTCAACCTGATCGAGCCGCGCGCCGATATCGACGTCTTCATGATCGCGCCGAAGGGCCCCGGCCACACCGTGCGCGGCGAGTACCAGAAGGGCGGCGGCGTGCCCTGCCTCGTGGCCGTGCACCAGAACCCCTCGGGCAATGCGCTGGAGATCGCGCTCTCCTACGCCTCCGCCGTCGGCGGCGGCCGCTCGGGCATCATCGAGACCACCTTCAAGGAAGAATGCGAGACCGACCTGTTCGGCGAGCAGGTCGTCCTCTGCGGTGGCCTCGTGGAGCTGATCAAGGCGGGCTACGAGACGCTGGTGGAAGCCGGCTACGCCCCCGAGATGGCGTATTTCGAGTGCCTGCACGAAGTGAAGCTGATCGTCGACCTCATCTATGAGGGCGGCATCGCCAACATGAACTACTCCATCTCCAACACCGCGGAGTATGGCGAGTACGTGACCGGCCCCCGCATCATCACCGCCGAAACCAAGGCCGAGATGAAGCGCGTCCTGAACGACATCCAGTCCGGCAAGTTCACCCGCGACTGGATGCTGGAGAACAAGGTCAACCAGGCCTCCTTCAAGGCGACCCGCCGCCGCCTGGCCGAGCATTCCATCGAAGAAGTCGGCACCAAGCTGCGCGGCATGATGCCCTGGATCACCAAGGGCGCGCTGGTCGACAAGGCCAAGAACTGAGGCGGGCCGGGGCCGGCGATCCGGCCCCGCCATGCTGCCTGCGGCGCACGGCCCCGGCCGGTGCGCCGTTTTCGTTTTCAGCCGCGGCGGATGTTCCAGAACACCGGTGCACCCTTCACCATGCCGCTGAGGTCGCTCCGATAGGCCGTGTTCTGGTGGAACAGGCCCACGGGGATGAAGGGCACATCCTCGAAGGCGGCGGCCTGCATCTCCCGTCCCAGCGCCGCCTGGCCCTCGGGCGGGGTGTCGAACCAGCGGTCGCGCAGGGCTTCCAGCCGCTCGCTGGTCGGCCAGCCGACGATGGAGCGGCGGCCATTGCCCCGCAGGTAATTGTGCGCCGCCGGATTCACCCAGCTCGCCCCCGCCGTGCTGACGCAGACCGAGTTCCAGCCGCCCCGCTCGGGCGCTTCCTGGTTGGCGATGCGGCGGATGAAGCTGCCGAAATCCATGGCCTGCAATTCCACGTTCATGCCGCAGCGGCGCATCACGTCGGCCGCCACGAGGTTCAGCGCGCTAACTGAAGGGTAGTCGGTCGGCTGGAGGTGGATGATGCGCTCGCCGCGATATCCCGCCTCCGCGAGGGCGCGCTTCACCGCATCGAGGTCGCGCGGGCCGGTGAGGGCGGACATGCCCTCGTCGCTCGCCATCGGCGTGCCGGGCAGGAAATAGCCCAGGTCGTCGCGCCAGAGCGCGCGGTCCGTGCCCGCCACGGTCTGCATGAAATCGGCCTGGGAAATGGTGCCGAGCAGAGCGCGGCGCATCGCCGGCCGGTCGAAGGGCGGGTAAAGCTGGTTGAAGCGCAGGAAGGCCGGGGAGCCGGCCGTGTCCAGCACCTCCTGCCGGATGTTGCGGTTGCGGCGCAACGCCTC
This sequence comes from Teichococcus oryzae, assembly GCF_008386565.1. GTDB lineage: Bacteria > Pseudomonadota > Alphaproteobacteria > Acetobacterales > Acetobacteraceae > Pseudoroseomonas > Pseudoroseomonas oryzae. Next base: position 755,018 of record NZ_VUKA01000001.1, read on the forward strand.
AGCCAGGTCGGCGGGCGGCTGTTCCCACCAATCCACCTCGCCCTGTTGCAGCGCGGCGGCGGCGGTGGCGGGATCGGGGAGGGAGACCCATTCGACGCGCTCGAAATGCGCCACCTTGGGCCCGGCCAGCAGGCTGGGGGTTCCGCTTTGGCGCGGAAGATAGCCCTCGAAGCGGCGATACGCGGTGCGCGCGCCGACCACATGCTCGTCGGCCAGGAAGCGGTAGGGGCCGCTGCCCACCATCTCCGTCACCTGCGTGCCGGGATCGGTCAGGGCCAGGCGCTCGGGCATGATGAAGGCGTTCATGGTGCCGGGCTTGCCCAGCGCGTCCGGCAGCATGGCGAAGGGGCGCTTCAGGCGGAACACCAGCCGCGCATCGTCCGGCGCCGCGATCTCGTCGCACATCGCCATCAGGGCGATGCCGAAGGTGTCGCGCTGGCCCCAGCGGCGGATGCTGGCCACCGCGTCGCGCGCCCGCACCGGCTCCCCATCGTGGAAACGGAGGCCGGGGCGCAGCGTGATGGTCCAGCGGCGGCCGCCATCCTCCACCTCATGGCCGGCGGCCATCTGCGGCTGCGGGCGCAAATCCGTGTCAACGCCGTAGAGCGTGTCGAACACCATCAGCCCGTGGTTGCGGGTGACGATGCCGGGGGTCCAGACCGGGTCCAGGATGGTCAGGTCGGCCTGCGGCACGAAGCGCAGCGAGCGGGCCGCCTGGCCATGGCCGAGGCGGGGCGTGGCGAGGGCGCCGGCCGCGCCCAACAGGGCGCCCAGGCTGGCGCGGCGGTTCAGGGAAGGGGCTGGCATGGCGCCAGCCTGCTGGCCGGCGGGGAGGGGCGTCAAGCACGGCATCGCGGCCGTGGCCCCGCGGCCCCCGAAACCTGGGGCGCCGCCCCGCATTGCATCGCCGGAGCCGGCAAGGGAAGTGGATGATGCGCCTGTTCAGTTGCGAGGTTTGTGGCCAGCTCCTGTATTTCGAGAACACGCAATGCATGCGTTGCGGCGCCACGCTGGGCTATCTGCCCAACAAGAACCGGCTGAGCGCGCTGGATCCGGCGGCCGGCGAGGCGGGGGTGGTTTCCGCCTCGGGCGAGATAGGATCGGACCGGGCGGTGCAGGAACAGACCAGCGGGGCCGAGGAGGCTGGCCAGCCGGAGGTCGGCGCCCGGGCGGCGCCTCAGATCTGGCGGCCCCGGGCCGATCCCGAACGCTCCTACCGCTTCTGCACCAATGCCCAGCACGAAGCCTGCAACTGGATGCTGCCGGACGACACGGCGGAACAATTCTGCCTGGCCTGCCGCCACAACCGCACCATCCCCGATCTGTCCGACACGCGGAACCTGGAGCGCTGGCGCAAGATCGAGGTGGCCAAGCGCCGCGCCTTCTACGCCTTCATCCGGCTGGGCCTGCCGCTCCCGAACCGGGTGGAGGACGCGGAGAACGGGCTGGCCTTCGACTTCCTGGCCGATGCGCCGGATGCCACGCAGAAGGTCATGACCGGCCATGACAACGGCCTGATCACCCTGGCCCTGGTGGAAGCCGATGATGCCGAGCGCACCCGCCGGCGGGAAGCGATGGGCGAGCCCTACCGTACCCTGCTCGGCCATTTCCGCCATGAATCTGGCCATTATTTCTGGGACAGGCTGGTGCGCGATGGCGGCAGGCTGGAGCAGTGCCGCGCCGTGTTCGGCGATGACAGCCAGGATTACGGTGACGCCCTGCAACGCCACTACAAGGAAGGGCCGCCGGCCGATTGGCAGGAGGGCTTCGTGTCCACCTATGCCACGGCCCATCCCTGGGAGGATTTCGCCGAAACCTGGGCGCATTACCTGCACATCATCGACACGCTGGAGATGGCCCGCGCCTTCGGCATCGGCATCGACCCCGCCGTCGATCGCCGTGACGAGCTGACAACGGAGGTGGATTTCGACGCCTACCGTTCCACCAGCATTGAGGAACTGATGGAAGCCTGGGTGCCGCTGACCGTCGCGGTGAACAGCCTGAACCGCTGCATGGGCACGCCGGACCTTTATCCCTTCGTGCTGTCGCCGGCGGTGGTGAGAAAGCTGGGCTTCATCCAGGCGCTGGTGCACGGTCGGCTGGACTGAGCCGGCCCTGGCCAGGCCAATCCTCATGACGATCCCGGCCGCCCAAGGCGCTTGCATCGGCGGCGGGCGCTGCTATCGTTGCAACATGTTCGCCACCCCGCGCGCCACTCCGCTGCTGACCGGTCGTTTCACCGGGACTGTGGCGCGCGCGCTGTCCGGCCTGCTCCTTCTTCGACTTAGCCGCCCCTGGGCGTGACGCCCGGCTGCGCGCCGGCTTCGCTCAGGGGGTGACCCGGGCGGAGCGCGCCCGCAGCTTTCGGCAAACGGCAATCGAACAAGGACGGCCCCCATGGCCCTGAACCACCCCAGCTTCGGCACCATCGACGACCAGCGCGTCATCGTGTTCGACACCACCCTGCGCGATGGCGAGCAATCGCCCGGCTTCTCCATGAACCTGGAGGAAAAGCTGCGCATGGCCGATGCCCTGGCCGATCTGGGCGTCGATGTGATGGAGGCCGGCTTCCCGATCGCCAGCCAGGGCGATTTCGAGAGCGTGCGCTCCATCTCCGAGCGCTTCGCCAAGGACGGCCCCGTGGTGTGCGGCCTGTCCCGCTCCGCCCCCGGTGACATCCTGCGCGCCGTCGAGGCGGTGAAGCCCGCGGCCCGCCAGCGCATCCACACCTTCCTGTCCACCTCCGACCTGCACATGCGCGTCAAGCTGCGGATGAGCCGCGAGGAGGTGCTGGAGGCGATCAGCAAATCCGTCACCCTGGCCCGCAACCACGTGGCGGATGTGGAATGGTCGGCCGAGGACGGCTCCCGCACCGATCCGGATTTCCTGTGCCGTTGCGTCGAGGCGGCGATCCGCGCCGGCGCCACCACCATCAACATCCCCGACACGGTAGGCTACGCCGTGCCAGCCGACCTGCACCGCATCTTCACCATGCTGCGGGAGCGGGTGCCGGGCGCCGATGGCGTGATCCTCTCCGCCCACAACCATGATGACCTAGGCCTGGCGGTGGCCAACACCATCGCCTCCATCCAGGCTGGGGCGCGGCAGGTCGAGGCCACCATCAACGGCATCGGCGAGCGCGCCGGCAATGCCAGCCTGGAGGAGGTGGCGATGGCGCTGCGCACGCGCCAGGACGCCATTCCCTTCACCACCGGCATCGTCACCCAGAACATCCTGAAGACCAGTCGCCTGCTGGCCACCATCACCGGCTTCGACGTGCAGCCCAACAAGGCGATCGTCGGCCGCAACGCCTTCGCGCATGAATCCGGCATCCACCAGGATGGCGTGCTGAAGGACAAGGCCACCTACGAGATCATGACGCCGGAAAGCGTCGGCTGGACCACCAACTCCCTGGTGCTGGGCAAGCATTCCGGCCGCGCCGCCTTCCGCGACAAGCTGTCGACGCTGGGCTACACCCTGGGCGACAACCAGCTGAACGACGCCTTCCGCCGCTTCAAGGACCTCGCCGACCGCAAGAAGGTTGTTTATGACGAGGACATCGTCGCGCTGGTCGATGACGAGGTGGTGCGCATCAAGGACCGGGTGAAGCTGGTGGCGCTGACGGTGGCCACCGGCCTCGGCACCCGCCCCGCCGCCAGCCTGTCGCTGGAAGTGGATGGCGAGCAATGCGATGCCGTGGCCGGCGGCGATGGCGCCGTGGATGCCACCTTCAACGCCATCCAGCAGGTGGTGCCGCACCGGGCCGAGCTGAAGCTGTTCGCCGTGCAGTCGGTTACCGGCGGCACCGATGCCCAGGCGCGCGTGACGGTGCGGCTGGAGGAGGATGGCAAGCTGGTGGACGGGCAGGGCGCCGACACCGACACCATCATCGCCTCGGCCCGCGCCTATGTGCATGCGCTGAACAAGCTGCTGGCCAAGCGCGGCCGCACGGCGCCGCCGGAACTGGCCCAGGCGGGCTGAAGCCAGGCAGGCCGAAGCCTGGCTGGATGGATGTGAAGGGCGGGGCGCCGGGGCGCTCCGCCTTTCGCGCATAACAGGGCCTCGCGGCGCGGCCCAGGCAAGGCTTGCATCGTGGCATGGCCGGTGGTGTTCTTATGCGATGGCGGCCCGGCCGAGGCGCGGCCGCCACAAGAGGCGTGACATGGCCCATCACTGGATCGAAAAGCCTTCCGACCTGACCTTGTGCCTCAGCGGCTATCCCATCCGCCTGCGCCTGCGCACTGGGCGCGAGCAGCCCTACACCCTGGAATTCGATGGCCAGCCGGATCGGCATTATTCCTCGCTGGCGCAGGCCAAGGCCGATGCCCTGATCAGTGCCGCCGAGTGGGACCTGCTGATCGCACGCGCCACGGCGGAATGAGGCGCCGGGAACTTGATTTCGGATGTCGGGGGAAGGTGGGAATGGTGGGCGCACTAGGGCTCGAACCTAGGACCCGCTGATTAAGAGTCAGCTGCTCTACCAACTGAGCTATGCGCCCCCAAACGGGGAAGTTTCCCAACCGGTTCGGCGTCTCCGCCTTGCCCGTGGCGGGGCTTTTAGCCGATCCAGGTCGTCGCGCAACCCCCTTATTCGCGGCTTGCCGCAAATTCCGCATCGCGATGCACAAAGACGGACATCAGCAGGCCGAAACCCAGCATGGAGGTCAGCATGGCGGAGCCGCCATGGCTGATCAGCGGCAGCGGCACGCCGCCCACGGGGATCGAGCCGGTGACCATGCCGACATTCACGAAGACGTACAGGAACGCATTGACGCCGAGCCCGACCGCGACCAGCCGCCCATACTGGTGCCGCGTGCGCAGCGCCACCAGCAGCGCGAACAGCACCACCGCCGCCAGCAGCAGCAGCGTGCCCAGAGCGCCGACCAGGCCGAACTCCTCGGCCAGCATGGTGAAGATGAAATCGGTCTGCTTTTCCGGCAGGAAATTCAGGTGGCCCTGCGTGCCCTGAAGGAATCCCTTGCCCCACAGCCCGCCGGAGCCGAGGGCGATCTTTGACTGGATGATGTTGTAGCCACTGCCCAGCGGATCGCTTTCCGGATCAAGGAACACCATGATCCGCGCCCGCTGGTAATCGTGCAGATGCTCATAGGCGACCGGCGCGATGGCGGCGGCGGCGGCCAGGACCAGGACGAATTTCCACCAGCGCACCCCGGCCGCCCAGAACACCGCACCGCCGATCATCAGGGTGATCAGGCCGGTGCCGAGGTTGGGCTGCCTCAGGATCAGGCCTACCGGCAGCAGCACCGCCATCAGCGGTGGAATCAGAAAGACGACGTTGCCGACGCGCTCCCAGCTTGCCCGGTGGAACCAGTGGGCCAGGGCCAGCACCAGCATGATCTTCATCAGCTCGGAAGGCTGCAGCTGGATCGGCCCCAGCTCGATCCAGCGCTGCGCGCCCTTGCCGACCTCCCCATGCAGCGCGACCAGCACCAGCAGGCCGATGCCCAGCGCGTAGCCGGGCCAGGACAGCTTGGCGATCAGCCGGATGTCCACCAGGGCGATGCCCAGCATCATCACCAGCCCAAAGGCGAAGCGCAGGGCGTGGCGGCTGGCATAAGGCTCCGGGGCGCCGCCACCGGCGGAATACAGCGCCACATAGCCGATGGCCGCCAGGCCGCAGAGCAGCAGCACGAAGATCCAGGGGACGCGCCACAGCTTGCCAAGCAGCCCGGAGCCTCGGTCCTGGGTCAGCAGCCGGCGCTCGAAAGCGGTCATGGGCGGGGGGAGCCTTGCCCGGCCAGGCGTGCCGGAGGCCCGGCGGGGGCGTCGCGCAGCCGGTTCATCACATCCACCATGACATCGCGCGCCAGCGGCGCGGCGGCGCCGGCGCCGCTCAGCCCGTGCTCCACCACCACCGAGATGGCGTAGCGCGGCGTGTCATACGGGGCGAAGGCGACGAACAGCGCATGGGGCCGCCATTCCCGCGGCATGGCCTCGGCGCGGTAGCCGCGCTCCCGCTGCTCCCGCGTGACGCGGCGCACCTGCACCGAGCCGGTCTTGCCGGCCATGACGCCGAGCGGGGCGGGAAGGGCGGCAGCCCTCGCCGTGCCGCCGGCCTCGTTCACCACCGCCCACATGCCCTCCCGCATCAGCTCCAGGTCGCGCTCGGGGATGCCGAGGCTCGGCCAGTCCTCGGCTCGGGTGCCATGCACCAGCTTGCCGTCGATGCTGTGCGTCAGGTGCGGCTGCACCGCCCGGCCCGTGGCGAGCCGCGCCGTCATGGTGGCGAGCGACAGCGGCGTCAGCTGGTAGAAGCCCTGGCCGATGCCATGCACCACCGTGTCGCCGATGTTCCATGGCTTGCCCTGGCGGATGCGCCATTCCCGCGTCGGCACGAGGCCGGGCTTCGCGCCGGGCAGATCGATCCCCGGATCGACGCCGAGGCCGAAGCGGGTGGCCATGGCGGCGATGCGGTTGATGCCCGTGCGCCGCGCGGCCTCGTAGAAATAACAATCGCAGGACTGCTTCAGGGCCTGGCGCAGATCGAGGCTGCCATGCCCCGTGCGGCGCCAGCAATGGAAGCGGGTATCGCCCAGGTCGTAATGCCCGGGGCAAGGGACGCGGTCGGCGGGCGACAGCACCTTGGCCTCCAGCGCGGCCAGCCCCACCACCATCTTGAAGGTCGATCCGGGGGCGTAGAGGCCGCTGATGGTCTTGTTGATCAGGGGCGTTGCGCGGCTGCGTGTCCATTCCCGCCATTGCGCCGCCGAGATGCCGGAGGAAAACAGGTTGGGGTCGAAGGAAGGCTGGCTGGCCATCGCCAGCACCTCGCCATTCCGCGCATCCAGCACAACCACGCTGGTGCCTTCGCCGATGCGGCCGCGCACCGCCTTCTGCAATTCGGCATCCACCGACACCTGCACCTCCTGGCCGCGCTGGCCTTCGCGCCGGTCCAGCTCGCGGATCACCCGCCCGACGGCGTTGACCTCCATCTCCACCGTGCCGGCGCGGCCCCGCAGCGTGCGCTCATGGAAGCGCTCCACCCCGGCGCGGCCGACGCGGATGCCGGGCAGGCCGAGCAGCGGATCCTCATCCATGTCGGACTCGGCGGGGGGCGCCACATAGCCGATCACATGCGCCAGATGCTCGGCATAGGGGTAGGACCGCGTGGTGCCGACATCCACGGAAATGCCGGGAAGGTCGGGGGCGTTGACCTCGATGCGCGCCATCTCCTCCCAGCTGAGGAATTCCCGCACCACGATGGGAACGAAGCGGCGGCGGCGGCGGACCTCGCGCTCCACGCGGGCGCGCTCCGCCTCGGCGAGCGGCAGGAGGTGCTGGAAGGTGTCGAGGGTGGCGCCGACATCCTCGGTTTCCTCGGCCGTCAGCAGCACGCGCCAATGCAGCTCATTGGCGCCGACGACTCGCCCCGCGCGGTCCAGGATGCGGCCGCGCGGCGGCGCCAGCAGCCGGGTCGAGACGCGGTTTTCCTCGGCCAGCGTCGCGTAGCGCTCGCCTTCCTGCAATTGCAGCTTCTGCAGCCGGTAGCCCAGGAAGCCGAGCAGCCCGAGCTGCCCCGCCCCGAGCATCAGGGCCCGGCGGGTGAAGGCGCTGCGGCGGCGCTCCTCGTCGCGCTTGCTCATTTCAGACCAGATCCTCCATGCGTTGCATGGAGCGGTGCAGGAGTGTCAGCAGCATCGCCACCGGCGGATAGAAGCCGACCGAAAGCAGGAATTGCACGATGCCCGGCGCGGCAGGCGGCAGCCGCCAGCCCAGCACCGCATGCAGGCCATAGCCCAGCAGCGCCGCCCCCGCGGCGACGCCGGCGAAGGCCATCCAGACCAGCCAGAAGGATTGCCGCGCCAGGATGCGGCGCAGGCGCAGCGCCAGCCCATGCGCCAGAAGGGCGGTCAGGATGCCGGTGCCGATGGGCGCGAAGCCCAGCAGATCCTGCAACAGGCCGAGCAGGAAGCACAGCGGCGGGGGCAGGGCGGCGGGGCGGAACACCGTCCAGAAGAACAGGCAGCATAGCAGCAGGGCGGGCACCGCGCTGGGCAGGCCTGCGGGCGCGGTGGCCAGCACCATCGCCAGGGCCGTGCCGCCCGCGGGCAGGGCGGCGCGCGCCCAGCCATCCAGCCGCTTCATCAGCCCGGCCAGAGGGTGCGCGCGCCTTCCCATGCTGTTGGATCAGCGGCGGGGGCGCGGCTCGGGCCGGGCCACCGCCTCGGGAGGCAGGATGCCCGACAGGCCGAAATCGAAGATCCGCAGCATGTCGAGCCGGTCGAGCCGCGCGAACAGCTCGACCTCCGGCGCGCCGCCGGCGCCGTGCCGCACCACGCCCACCGGCAAGCCGGCCGGGAACACCCCGGCCTCGGCGCTGGTGACGACGCGGTCGCCCTGCCGCGGCGGAGCGTCGGCCGGGTAATGCTCCAGCCGCGGCAGGCGGCCATTGGTGCCCGCGAGAATGGCACGGGCACGGCTGCCTTCAAGCACCACCGGGATGCGGCTGTTCATGTCGGTGACCAGAAGCACCCGCGCCGAGCGGCTGCCCACATCCGTGACACGCCCGGCCAGGCCCCGCTCATCCAGCGCCACCTGGCCCTTGCGCAGCCCGACGCCCGGCGGCACCGCCAGCAGCACGGCGCGGGCATAGGTGCCACCGGCATCGGCGACGACGCGGGCGGTGTGGAAGCTGGCCGGCGCGTCCGGCAGGAAGCCGAGCTGCCGGCGCAGCAGCGCGTTCTCCGATTGCAGGGACAGGGCGGCGGCCTGCCAGCGGTGCAGCCGATCATTCTCCTCCCGCAGGCGGGCATTCTCGGCGCGAATGTCGCGCCATTCCGCCATGTCGCCCAGCAGGTCGCGGAGCGCGGCCATCGGCTCGGCGATCACGGAAAAGGCTGGCGCCAGGGTATCCGCCAAGGCCATCCGGCCGCGTTCCACCATTCCCTTATCGGCCTGGCCGAGCAGCATCACGCCCAGCGCCGCCGCGATCAGCACCGGCAGGGAAAGGCGGGACAAAGACTGCCGCAGCGGGATGCTGAGACGGATCACGCGGCCTCCAACCACTCGCGAGGGACGGGCCACCGCATTATAGGGCGCCCCGGTTTCAATACATCGAGGACAATACGTGCCGCAGCCGCTTCATCTCATCGAGGGCGCGGCCAGTGCCCAGCGCGACGCAGGCCAGCGGATCCTCCGCCACGGAAACCGGCAGGCCGGTGGCGTCGCGCAGCACCTCGTCGATGCGCTGCAGCAGGGCGCCGCCGCCGGTCAGCACGATACCCTTGTCCACGATGTCGGCGGCAAGCTCCGGCGGCGTGTTCTCCAGCGCGACCTTCACCGCCTCGATGATCTGCGACACCGGCTCGGCGATGGCCTCGGCCACCTGGCGCTGGCTGACCACCACCTCGCGTGGGACGCCGTTCATCAGGTCGCGGCCCTTCACGGCCGTGACAGGACCCTCGTCGCCATAGGCGAGATAGGCGGCGGCGCCGATCTCCAGCTTGATGCGCTCGGCCGTGCTTTCGCCGATCAGAAGATTGAAGTGCCGGCGGATGTAGGAAATGATCGCCTCGTCCAGCTTGTCGCCGCCGACGCGAACCGAGCGGGCATAAACGATGCCGCCCAGGCTGATCACCGCCACCTCCGTGGTGCCGCCGCCGATATCGACCACCATGGAGCCGGAAGGCTCGGTCACTGGCAGGCCCGCGCCGATCGCCGCGGCCATCGGCTCCTCGATCAGCAGCACCTTGCGGGCACCGGCGCTTTCCGCGCTTTCCTGGATGGCGCGGCGCTCCACCGCGGTGGAGCCGGAGGGGACGCAGACGATGATCATGGGAGAGGCGAAGCCGCGGCGGTTGTGCACCTTGCGGATGAAGTGCTTGATCATCTCCTCCGCCACCTCGAAATCTGCGATGACGCCGTCGCGCAACGGCCGGATGGCGGCGATGTTCCCGGGGGTACGGCCCAGCATCATCTTGGCTTCCTCGCCCACCGCCAGCACCTGCTTGCGGCCGCGGATATCGGCGATCGCGACCACCGAGGGCTCGTTCAGCACGATGCCACGCCCCTTGACGTAGACCAGCGTGTTGGCGGTGCCGAGGTCGATGGCCATGTCGGCCGAGAGGAAGCCGAACAAGCGGGAAAACATGGGGCGAACCTTCCGGGCGAATCACCCGGCTCGCGCCGGCGTGACAGAGCGCCGTGGCTTACCGCTGCCACCAGGGCCGCTCAAGCTGCAATCGGTGGTGCCTGGGCAACCTTTCCCGCCCTGGTTGCGTTGAAGCCACAGCGTCACCCTAACCAAAACCGAAGGAGCATCGTCATCATGCGCAAGTCGACTCTGGCCCTTTTGGCGGCGGCCGGGCTGGGCCTTGGCGCCTGTGGCTACAGCACCGGCGACCGGGCGGCCTCGGGCGGCCTGCTTGGCGCAGGCACCGGCGCCGCGATCGGCTCCTTTTCGGGCAATGCCGGCGCCGGGGCGCTCATTGGCGGTGCCGCGGGCGCGGCGGGCGGCGCGCTGACCGGGCCGGACACGGTGAATCTGGGCCGCCCCGCCTGGCGCTGAGCCGAGGCCCATCCCGCCGGGCCGGAAGTGCCGGCCGCTGCCGTCAGGCGGCGCGCGACCGCGCGCCGTCATCCTGGCGGAGCGGCTGCATCGCCCGGCGCACCTGGCGCTCAAGCTCGGTCAGGCTTTCGGATTCGGCGCCGTCGGCCGACAAGGCCTGAGGGGCCACTGCGCGGAACCGCCAGCCAGGGCGGCAGCAAACGGCGATGGCGACCCCCATGAAGCGGCCTCCAACATCCAAAGGCCGGGAACGGATCATCGCGCGGCGCCCACTTCTTGAGCCAGCTATGACGGGAAGCGGGGAAATGATGGTTCCATTTCCCTTCCGCAATGCATGGCTTCGCCGGCCACCCAGACCGTAGACGCATGCATGGGCCCGTGTCCGTGGCAGAAACGCCGGAGCTTCCGGGATGCCCGTCCCCGGGAGCGGCGAACAGCCGCATGATGGGCATGACCATCTCACGCACGGCAGCCGCCGGCATATCCTGGACGGAACCGGGCCGGTGGCCGATGGACAGGGCCCGTGACGGACGGCTGCTGCGCCCGGATGCCCGGGGCGGGGACCGTCATCGAGGCGGCCTCTGAGGGCGCCCCTGGCGCCGGATCATGGCGGAACCGCCCACATGGGAATGCGCCACCATTCCCAATGGGGCATCCGGCCCGAGGCATGTGGAAATTGTTCGGGCTTTGTGGCGCCCGGGCTGCCCGGCAGGCGTTTCCCCCGCCTTCATCCTGCGGCATGATGGTCCGATCCGGCACCCGGCCATCCGGCGTCTCCTGTCGCCGGCCGAGAAGGGGCGCGCAACATGAATCGTCATCCCTATCCCCCGCCGGAGGCGCCGGTCCCGCGCGCCGGGCGCCGCGCCATCCTGCTGCTTCCGCCCGCCCTGCTCGCGGCCCCAGCCCATGCCGCGCCGGACGACGCCATCCTGCGCGCGCTCAACCGCGCCCTGGTGGAGCAGGTGGTGCTGCCCGGATACCGGCGCTTCACCTCGGTCACCGCCAATCTGACGGCGCGGCTCGATGCCTTGTCGCGCGCTCCCGGCGAGGCGCAGGCGCTGGAATCCGCGCGACAGGGCTTCGCCGACACCCTGCTGGCCTGGGAAGGGGTGCAGCATATCCGCTCCGGCCCGGCCGACCTGTTCAGCCGCCATGCCCGCATCCAGCTCTGGCCCGACCCGCAGGACAGGGTGAGCCAGGATCTGGAGCGCGCCATCGCCCAGCGTGACACCAGCCTGCTGGAGATCCGCTCCACCGCCCTCAATGCCGTCAGCGTGCAGGGCCTGCCCGCGCTGGAACGGTTGTTGTTCGGCGAGGGTGCGGCGGAGGCCCTGGCGGCCGGGGATGCCGGCGCGGGTTATCGCGCCGCTCTGCTGCGGGCGATCGGCGGCAACCTCGCGGCGCTGGGGCGGGACCTTCTGGCCGGCTGGACCGGCGGGGAAGCGCCGCACGCCGTCGCGCTGGCCGAGCCGCGGGCGCCCTATGCCACGCCGCAGGATGCGACGCTGGACCTGTTGCGCGCGCTGCATGCGGCCGTTGCCGCGGTGGCCGACCGGAAGCTCGGGCCGGCGCTGGGGGCGGGCCCGGCCGAAGCGCGGCCAAAGGCGCTGGAATGCTGGCGCAGCCGGCTTTCGGGCCAGGCGATCCGCGCCAATGTCGATGCGGCGGCGGCGATGGTGCTGCAAGGCTTCGCGCCGGCCCTGGACAGCAGCGGGGAGGGGGCGCTGGCGGCCACGCTGCGCCAGGCCTGCGCGGAGCTCCAGCGGATCGCGGGCAGCCTGCCCCTGCCGCTGGAGGACGCCATCCAGCACGAGGCGGAGCGTGAACTGCCGCTGCGGCTGCAAGGTGAGGCGGCTGCCCTGAAGGTCATGCTGGCGCAGCGCGTGCCGCCCCCGCTCGGCCTGTCCGGCATCGCCGAGCCGCTGGAGAACGCGGCCAATCCGCCGCCCTGATCGACAAAGGAGGCCGCATCAGGGTTTTGCGTCGCAGCATGAGGCGCTAGGAACCCGTTCCGGAACACTTGGCAGAGCTTGAGCGGAGAACCCGAGGATGGACACAAAGCCCGCGCCCCTGGATGCCGCCCCCGGACTTGAGGACCTGTTCGCCGGCTACCAGCGCTTCCGCAAGGATATCTGGCCGGAGCGCCGCAAGCTGTTCGAGACGCTGGCACGGAACGGGCAGAGCCCGACGGCCCTGGTGATCGCCTGTTCCGACAGCCGCGTCGATCCGGCCATGGTGTTCAACGCGGCGCCGGGCGAGCTGTTCATCGTGCGCAACGTCGCCAACCTGGTGCCGCCCTACAAGCCGGATGGCGATTTCCACGGCACCTCCGCCGCTATCGAGTTCGCCGTGTCCGTGCTCGAAGTGCCGCGTGTCATTGTGCTGGGTCACGCCATGTGCGGCGGTGTCAGGGCGCTGCTCAATGGCTTTCCCGCCGAGGCGCGCGACTTCGTGGAACCCTGGATGACCGGCATCGCGGCCGAGGCGCGCCGCCGCACCCTGGCCTGCACCCCCGCCGCGGAAGATGCCCAGGCCCAGTGCGAGCTGGAAACGGTGAAGCTTTCCCTCCGCAACCTGCTGACCTTTCCCTTTATCGCCGATCGCCTCGCCGCCGGCCGCCTGACGCTGCATGGCGGCTCCTTTGATATCCGCACCGGCATCTGGTCACGGCTGGTGGATGATCAATTCATCCCAATGGCCTGAAAAAGCTTGGTTTTCGCCGCGGGGCTAGGCCCTGATCGGCTGGGGGCACCCCGATGGGCGGCGTGGCGCAACTGCCACGCCGTGCCTGCGTTGACCCGTCGCCCCGCATTGCATTGTTGTTCCCGAGGAGACCCGGCTGCCGTGAATCGCCGCGACGCCCTGCTTGCCACCTTATCGCTTTCCGCCCTGACCCTGGCGGAGAAGCCGGCCCACGCGGCGGCGCCACAGCTTCTGGCCAGTCCGGAGCCGACCCGCTTCGATGGCGGCACGGTGCGGGAAATCGCGCGGCAGATCGCCCAGGCCCCCTTCAAGGCGCCGCCCGACGACCTTCCGGCGGTGCTGAAGGATCTGACCTACGACCAGTATCGCGACATCCGCTTCAACCCGGATCGCGCCTTCTGGCGGCAGGACGGGCTGCCCTTCCAGATGCACCTGTTTCACCGCGGCTTCCTCTACAAGCCGAAGATCGACATCTACGATGTGCGCGACGGCATGGCGCATCCAGTGCTGTACGATCCCGCGCTGTTCACCTTCCAGAACCTGGAACGGCCCGAGCCCGGCAATCTCGGCTTCGCGGGCTTTCGCCTGCACGCACCGCTCAACCGTCCCGATTATTTCGACGAGGTCTGCGCCTTTCTGGGTGCCAGCTATTTCCGCGCCGTGGCCAAGTCGCAAATCTACGGCCTGTCGGCTCGTGGCCTGGCGATCGGCACGGCCGATCCGAAGGGCGAGGAATTCCCGCTGTTCCGCGCCTTCTGGGTGGAACGGCCGCGCCCTGGCGTGAATGCCGCGCAGGTGCACGCGCTGCTCGACAGCCCTTCCTGCTCGGCCGCCTTCCGCTTCGCCATCCGCCCGGGCGAGGTGACGGTGTTCGATGTTGAATCCACCATCTTCCCGCGCACCGACATGCCGACCCCAGGCATCGCGCCGCTGACCAGCATGTTCTGGTTTTCCGCGATGAACCGCGCGGGACGCGATGACTGGCGGCCGGCGGTGCATGATTCCGACGGCCTGCTGCTGTCCACCGGCCGGGGCGAGCGGATCTGGCGGCCGCTGAACAATCCGCGCGACCTGCAGGTCTCCTCCTTCGGGGATGTCAATCCGCGCGGCTTCGGCCTGATGCAGCGCCGCCGGGATTTCAGCAGCTACGAGGATCTGGAGGCGCGCTACGAGAAGCGGCCGAGCCTGTGGATCGAGCCGATCGGCGACTGGGGGGAGGGCGTCGTGCAGCTGGTGGAGATCCCCACCACCGGCGAGATCCATGACAACATCGTCGCCTTCTGGCGACCCAGGGAGCCGCTGCGGGCGAAGGGCGAATACCGCTTCACCTACCGCATGCACTGGTGCGACGAGGCGCCGCGCGATCCTGCCCTGGCGCGCATCGTGGAAGCGCATTCCGGGGCCAACTTCAACAAGGATGGCCGCCAGGTGGTGCTGGACTACAAGGGCGGCACGCTGGACCAGCTCCCGGACGACGCGAAGCCCGAGATCGTCGTCACCACCGATCGCGGCGAAATCCGCAATCCCGTGGCCCAGCGCAATGCCGAAGCCGGCGGGTGGCGCCTGTCCTTCGAGCTGATCCCCGGCAAGGAGCGCGTGGCGGAGCTGCGCGCCGAGCTGCGCCAGGACGGCAAGCCGCTCGCAGAGACGATGCTGTACCGATGGACAGCCTGAGGCCCGATGCCGGCTGGCACGCCCTGCCGCCGGAAGCCCCGCTGCCGATGCCGGTGCAGTCCCTGCGCGAGAAGCCCCAGCGGCGGGAAGGCGGCATGCCGTCCCGGCCAATGGCGCTGTGGCTGCGCCGCCTGCTGGTGATCGGCAGCGCCATCGCGCTCACAGCCTATGGCGCGCGCGAGATGTGGCTGGTGCTGGGCAGCGGCCAGCCGACCTCGCTGCAGGCCTTCGTGCTGGTGCTGTTCGTGGTGCTGTTCGCCTGGATCGCGCTGTCCTTCACCAGCGCCTGCTGCGGCTTCGTCCGCCTGCTGCTGGGGCCGGACCGGCGGCTCGGCATCGCCCCGGACGGGCCGCCGCCCATGCCGGGGGTTCGGACGGCGCTGCTGATGCCCACCTATAACGAGGACCCGGCGCGCATCATGGCCGGGCTGCAGGCGATCCATGAATCGCTGGCCGCGGCCGGCGCGCTGGACCGCTTCGACATCTTCATCCTGAGCGACAGCACCGAGCCTGCCGCCTGGATCGCCGAGGAAGCCGCCTATCTCGCCCTGCGCGAGCGCACGGGGGAGGCGGGCAACATCTTCTACCGCCGCCGTCCCAAGAACACGGAGCGCAAGGCCGGCAACATCGCCGAATGGGTGCGGCGCTGGGGCGGCGCCTATCCGCAGATGCTGGTGCTCGACGCCGACAGCGTGATGGAGGCGGACACCATCCTGCGCCTCGCCGATGCCATGGAGCGGCACCCGGATGTCGGGCTGATCCAGACCCTGCCGATCATCGCCGGCGGCAACACGCTGTTCGCGCGCATGCAGCAATTCGCCGGCCGGGTTTATGGCCCGCTGATCGCGGAGGGCATCGCCTGGTGGCACGGCTCGGAAGGCAATTACTGGGGCCACAATGCCATCATCCGCACCCGCGCCTTCGCCGAGGCGGCGGGGCTGCCCGAGCTGCCGGGGCGCAAGCCCTTCGGCGGCCACATCCTGAGCCATGACTTCGTGGAAGCCGCGTTGCTGCGCCGCGCCGGCTGGGCCGTCCACATGGTGCCGTGGCTGCGCGGCACCTATGAGGAAAGCCCGCCCTCCCTGATGGACCTCGCCATCCGCGACCGGCGCTGGTGCCAGGGCAACCTCCAGCATGCGGGGGTGCTGCCGGCGCGTGGGCTGCACTGGGTGAGCCGGCTGCACCTGCTGACCGGCATCGGCTCCTACATCACCGCGCCGATCTGGCTGGTGTTCCTGGTCTGCGGCGTGCTGCTGGCCATCCAGGCACGCTTCATCCGCCCGGAATACTTCCCGGCGGGGCCGAGCCTTTTTCCGCAATGGCCGGTGGTCGATCCCGTCCGCGCCATGTGGGTGTTCATCGGCACGATGAGCCTGCTGCTGTTGCCGAAGCTGATGGCCTGGTTCGCGCTGCTGTTCCACGCGCGTGACCGGCGCGGCAGCGGCGGCGCCATCCGTGCCTTCCTGTCCATGCTGCTGGAAACCGTGGTGGCGGGCCTGCTGGCCCCGGTCACGATGCTGACCCAGTCCGTGGATGTGGGCGCCATCCTGCTGGGGCGCGATTCCGGCTGGAATGCCCAGCGGCGGGACGATGGCTCCGTTCCCTTCGGGCAGGTGGCGCGGCTTTACTGGAAGCACACCGCGTTCGGCCTCGCCTTTGGCGCTGCCGCCTGGCTGGTGTCGCCCTACCTGGCCTTGTGGATGTCGCCTGTGGTGCTGGGCCTGGCGCTGGCCATCCCGCTGGCGGCCTGGACGGCGCGGCGCGGCGTCGGCATCGGCCTGCGGCGCCTCGGCCTGCTCCTGACGCCCGAGGAGGCGGAGCCGCCGGCCGTGCTGGCCCGCGCCCGCGCCCTTCTGGCCGAATGGCAGGCCCTGACCGCCGAGCGCGACGTGGCGCAACTGTTCCGCGAGCCCCGTCTGCTGGAGGCGCATCGCCGCATGCTGCCGCCGCCACGGCGCCCCCGCCTCGATCCGGTCGACCCCGCCCTGCTGGTCGGGCTGCTGCGGGTGGAGGAGGCGAAGGAACTGGGGGAGGCACTGCGCCTGCCCCGCGCGGAGCTGGCCGCCGTGCTGGCTGATGCGCGCGGCGTGGCGCGCCTGGAGGCGCTCGCCGGCAATGGGGCGGCATAGCCCGCCCCGCCTCTCGACAAGTGCTGGCCAGGGCCGCAGTTTGACTTCCCTGATTGCGCAGCATGGGGAGGTCGCGATGCAGAACAGCGAGGAAATCTGGCGCCTGGTGGATGACCGCAAGGACGCCTTCATCGCCCTGAGCGACCGGGTGTGGGAGATGCCGGAGCTGGCCTATGCCGAGTTCCGCTCCTGTGCCGAGCACAAGAAGGAACTGGAGGCACATGGCTTCCGCCTGACCGAGAACGTCGCCGGCATTCCCACGGCGCTGATGGGCGAGGCGGGGGAGGACGGCCCGGTGATCGCCATCCTCGGCGAATACGACGCGCTGCCGGGCCTGTCCCAGGCGGCGGGCGTCGCCGAGCGGCGGCCCCTGCCGGGCGATGGCGCCGGGCATGGCTGCGGCCACAACCTGCTCGGCGCGGGCGCCATGCTGGCGGCGACGGCGGTGAAGGACTGGCTGGAGAAGAACGGCATCAAGGGCCGCGTCCGCTATTACGGCTGCCCGGCCGAGGAAGGCGGCGCCGCCAAGGCCTTCATGGTGCGCGACGGCGCCTTCAAGGACGTGGACATCGCCATCTCCTGGCACCCCGCGCCCTTTGCCGCGGTGAACGAGCCGAAGTCGCTGGCCAATACCCGCATCGACTTTTCCTTCACCGGCCGCTCCTCCCATGCCGCCGCGGCGCCGCATCTGGGGCGCTCGGCGCTGGATGCGGTCGAGCTGATGAATGTCGGCGTCAACTACATGCGCGAGCACATGCCGTCCGAGGCGCGCATCCACTACGCCTATCTCGATGCCGGCGGCATCGCGCCCAATGTGGTGCAGGGCACGGCCAAGGTGCGCTACCTGATCCGCGCTTCCGACCTGCCGATGCTGGGCGGCTTGGTCGAGCGGGTGCGCAAGATCGCCGATGGCGCCGCGCTGATGACCGAAACCAGCGTTTCCACCCAGGTGGTCTCGGCGGTGTCCAACCTGCTCGGCAACACCCCGCTGGAGCGGGCGATGCAGAACAACATCGAGCGCCTGGGCCCGCCCCCCTTCGATGACGAGGACCGGGCGCTGGCCGCCGAGTTCCAGAAGACCCTGTCGGAGGAGGACATTGCCTCCGCCTTCCGGCGCATGGGCGTGCCGGTGCGGCGCGGCGTGCCGCTGGCGGACGAGGTCATCCCGCTGGAAGCCAAGGGCGCGGCCATGGTGGGCTCCACCGATGTGGGCGACGTGTCCTGGGTGGTGCCCACGGTGCAGGCGCGCGGCGCCACCTATGCCATCGGAACGCCCGGCCATTCCTGGCAGCTGACGGCGCAGGGCCAGTCCCCGCTGGCGCATAAGGGCATGGTCCATGTCGCCAAGATCATGGCCGGCGTTGCTGTGGACGCGCTGCAGAACCCTGCCCTGATTGAGCAGGCCAAGGCCGACCTGAAGGCGCGGACCGACGCCACCCCCTATGTCTGCCCGCTGCCCGACGACCTGTCGCCGCCGATCAAGATGGCCAGCGTGTGAACGATGCGCCGGGCTTCGTTGCGGCGACGAAATTCATTGCCAGTTCCAGGGATATGATCATAATTTCGTGAGTGCGCGCCGCCCCGCCACCGGGGCGGCCAAGCCGCGCCCGCCGAAAACCGGCACCCCTTCTGGCATGACGGGCCAGGGAATGGCGACGCCATTTCCGTCCCGCGGAGAACCAGCGTGCCCTCGACCCTGACCTATTCGGTGCCGAACTCCTGGACCGGCGGCTTTATCGGCAACATGGCCCTGAATGGCGGGGAGGCGGGGCTGGATGGCTGGACCATCGCCTTCGACGCTGGCTTCGCCATCACCAACATCTGGGGTGCCGAGATCGTCAGCCATGTCGGCACGCATTACGTGCTGCGCAACCTGGAATGGAACGCCAAGGTTCCGGCGGGCGGTGGCATCTCCTTCGGTTTCCAGGGCAGCGGCGATGGCGCGGCCACGGCCCTGACGCTGAACGGCGT
Organism: Teichococcus oryzae; assembly: GCF_008386565.1. Lineage (GTDB taxonomy): Bacteria > Pseudomonadota > Alphaproteobacteria > Acetobacterales > Acetobacteraceae > Pseudoroseomonas > Pseudoroseomonas oryzae. The sequence goes on from NZ_VUKA01000001.1 coordinate 774,023, forward strand.
GGCCCAGGGTGGGACAGTGCCCGAGGCACCGCCGGTGCCACCCGTGATTCGCGTCGGCGGTGGCGAGGCCGCGGAGGCCGATGGAGCCTTGGCTTTCACCGTCAGCCTGGACAAGCCGGCCAGCGGCCCGGTCACCGTGGCCTATGCCACGGCGGATGGCACCGCCCTGGCCGGCTCCGATTATGTCGCCGCGCAAGGCAGCGTGGTCTTCTCCGCCGGGGAGACCAGCAAGACGGTGCGGATCACCCTGCTGGACGACGCCACGCATGAGGGCGCCGAAAGCTTCTCGCTGCTGCTGGCCAACCCTTCCGGCGCCACGCTGGCTCCGGGCGGCCTCGCCATCGGCAGCATCCGTGACGACGATCCGCTGCCCGCGCCTTTGCCGGTCCTGTCGGTGGCCGATGCGGCGGGGCCGGAAGGCAGCCCGGATGACGGCGCCGCCTATGGCTTCTTCAGCACGCGCGGCAACCAGATCGTGGATTCGGCGGGCCAGCCGGTCAGGATCGCGGGGGTGAACTGGTTCGGATTGGAATCCGGCAACCTTGCGCCGCATGGCCTGTGGGCGCGCGGCTACAAGGAGATGATGGAGCAGATGAAGGAGGAGGGCTTCAACACCATCCGCCTGCCATTCTCCTCCGAATTGCTGCACACGGCGCAGCGGCTGAACGGCATCGACTTCTCGAAGAACCCCGATCTGGCAGGCCTCTCGGGCCTGCAGGTGATGGACAAGATCATCGATTATGCCGGGGAGATCGGGCTGCGCGTCATCCTCGACCATCATCGCGGCAGCGCCGGCGCAGGGACCTCGGGCAACGGGCTCTGGTATGGCGAGGGCTATACCGAGGCGCAGTGGATCGCCGACTGGACCATGCTGGCTGGCCGCTATGCCGGCAACGCCACGGTGATCGGCGCCGACCTGCATAACGAACCCTACAACGGCAGTTGGGGCGGCGGGGGCGCGAATGACTGGGCCGCCGCCGCGGAGCGTGCCGGCAATGCCGTGCTGTCGGCCAACCCGGACTGGCTGATCTTCGTGGAAGGCGTCGGCACCTATCAGGGCGAGGGCTACTGGTGGGGCGGCAACCTGATGGGCGTGCGGGACCGGCCAGTGCAACTCGACCTGCCCGGCAAGCTGGTTTACTCCGCTCATGACTATCCCAACTCGATCTACGGGCAGAGCTGGTTCAGCGGCCCAGGATGGGAAAACGAGCTCACCGCCAAGTTCGACGAGATGTGGGGCTACATCTACAGGGAAGGCATCGCCCCGGTTTACTTGGGCGAGTTCGGCAGCAAGCTGGCCGATCCCAAGGACCTGGTCTGGCTGGAAAAGATCACGGCCTATCTGGCGGGCGACCTCGACGCCGATGGCATGCGCGACATTCCCGCCGGCGACCACGGGGTGAGCTGGACCTGGTGGTCCTGGAATCCGAATTCCGGCGACACGGGCGGCATCCTGGCGGATGACTGGGCCACGGTGATCACCGCGAAGACCGCCTGGCTCGACCCGCTGATGGATGATCTCGGCGCCCCGGCGGAGGGCGCCGCCGCTGGCGCGCGGTCGCTGCATTTCGCGGTGACCTTGTCCGCCGCCGCGGCGCAGGATGTGTGGGTGGACTACGCCACCATGCCGGGCACGGCCGACAGCGCGGACTTCACCCCCATCACCGGCACGCTGCATTTCGCGCCGGGCGAGACGGCAAAAACCGTCGCCGTGGTGCTGACCGCCGACAACAGGGTGGAAGGGGACGAGCAGTTCACCCTGCAATTGTCCAACCCCCGCGGCGCGACGGGAGGCCAGCTGACCGGCACGGGCACCATCCGGGATGACGATGCCGCCGCGTCTCCTCCAGTGGTGCCGCCGCCCGAGCCTCCAACTGAGCCCCCGGCAACGGCTGGGCTGGAAGGCAGCTACAGCCTCGCCAATGCGTGGGATGGCGGGTTCCAGGGCAGCGTGGCTGTGCAGAACAACGGCCCGGCGGCGGTGAGCGGCTGGACCCTGCGGCTCGACATGCCGTTCGACATCACGCAGATCTGGAACGCCGAGATCGTTTCGCGCGATGCCGATGGCTATCTCATCCGCAACGCGTCCTGGAACGGCGTGCTGGGGGATGAGCAGACCGCGAGCTTCGGCTTCCTGGGCACCGGCACGGGCCGGGCGAGCGAGGTTGATCTGGTGTTCGGCTGAGCGGGCATGCTCTACAGGATCTTCGCCTCGAAGGGCGGCAGCAGGTCGGGGGCGTCGAATTCCAGCACCCACAGATCCGGGTCGCGCCCGACCTGCCGCTGCACATAGGCATCGGCGTCGGGCTCCGGCACCGGCTCCTTGCCGGTGCCGCGGATCCAGGCGGGCTCGCCCGCCGTGTCGCGGGTCTGGGCCAGCACCACGCAGCCTTCGCGGCCACGGATCAGGCACAGGATGCCGCCGGCATCCGGGTCGCCCTTGCGCAGCACCATGCCGGGCCGCCCGGCGATATCGGCCAGGCGCAGGGCCATCTGCGCCCACAGCCCGGCTTTCACTCTTGCTTCCATGCCGGCCAGGGTGACGTGGCGGCGCCTCGATGCAAGCCGCAAAAACACCTTGCGGCAGACGGGCCGGCGCGTCATCCCACCGGCTGGCGGTGAAGCCTGCGGCGAGGTGTGGAAGAATGGCGGTGAAGGAACAGGTCCGGTTGAGCGAGGGCCAACGGGCCTATGAGGCGAAGCGGGCGGCCAAGGCCGGCGTCAGCCTGGACAAGTGGCTGGCCATGAAGGCGCAGGACCGCGACAAGCTGGCCGCCGCCGCGGCCAAGGCGGCCGAGCCGCCGAAGAAGGCCGGCTTCTTCGCCCGCCTGCTGGAACGCGCCCAGCGCCCGATCAAGTAAGCCCCACCGCACGGGCGGCGCGGCCTCACAGCATGCGCCGCAGCGTGGTGTCCCGCCGGCCGAAATGGTGCCACAGCGCGGCGGCGGCATGCACCGCCACCAGCAGCCCGAGCAACAGGGCGAAGGTCGCGTGCAGGTTGGACAGGGCCGGCGCCCAGGCCTCGCTGCGGCCGATCGGTGAAGGCACCGGGATCACGCCCCAGGCGGTCAGCGGGAAGCCCCAGGCATTGGTGGCCAGAAATCCCACCACCGGCTGCGCGATCAGCAGCGCGTACAGCGCCGCATGGCTGGCGAAGGCCGCCCGCTGGAGCAAGGGCGGCAAGGGCGGCTCGATGGGCGGCGGCGGGTGGCGCCACCGCCAGAACAGGCGGAACAGCGTCAGCAGCAGCAAGGTGATGCCGAGGCTTTCATGGATGTTGTAGAGCCGCAGCTTGAAGGCCTCGGGCTGCGGCTCGAACATCCCGATCCAGATCCCCAGCACCGCCAGAACCAGGATCGCCGCCACGGTGATCCAGTGCAGCCAGCGCGCCGTGCGGGTGTAGCGCATGCCGTTTTCCTCCCGCTCGACGCCGACCGGCCGGAGCGGCGCCGGTGATCGCGGCGCATGCCGATTGGAGCGTCGATCACCGTAAGAATTGGGTGACGCTGGCGTGGCGCAAGGATGGCGGCTGGCTGGCGGCGGCGCCGCGGCCCGTCGGAGAGCCATTGGCGCTGCTGGCCGATCTGCTGCGGGATGGGGAGCCGGTGGCCTTCGGCCTTGACCTGCCGCTGGGCGTGCCGCGCGGCTTCGCCGAAAGCAGGCCCGAGCCGGATTTCCCCGCCTTCCTGCGCGGCCTTGATGCCGGCGATCCATTCTTCACCGTGAATGCCGGGCTGGATACGGTGTCGGCCCTGCGCCCCTTCTACCCGGCGCGCGGGGTGCGCGGCATGACGCGGGCGGCGCATGCGGCGGCGCTGGGCCTGGCCGGCGCGGCGGCGCTGAACCGCTGGTGCGACCTGGCGACCGCCGAGCGCCCGGCCGGCGCGCCGCTGTTCTGGACGCTTGGCGCCAACCAGACTGGCAAGGCCGCCATCGCCGCCTGGCGCGGCTGGCTGTGTCCGGCACTGCGGGCGGGCGCTCCGCTGCGGCTGTGGCCCTTCGCGGGTGGGTTGCACGGGTTGCTGTCGCCCGGCACCGCCGTGCTGGCCGAGGTGTATCCGGCGGAAGCCCTGCGGCATCTGGGCCTGGTCCTGTCCGGCAGCAAGCGCGCGCGGGACACCCGGCAGGCCGCCGGCCCGCCCCTGCGCATCGCCATGCAGCGCCTGGGCGTGCGGCCGGATGCCGCCCTGGTGAGGGCTGTCGAGGATGGCTTCGGCACCGATGCCTATGGGGAGGACCGCTTCGACAGCCTGCTCGGCCTGTTGTGCCTGATCGGGGTGCTGGAGGGCGCCCGGCCGGATTTCGTGCCGGACGATCCCTGGGTGCGGCGCTGGGAAGGATGGGTGCTGGGCCAGACGGCGCTGCCCCAGACCGCCTCACGCAAGGGCTGACCCGGCCGGCTCAGCCGCCGTACAGCCCCGCGGCCCGCGCCGCCTGGGTGGCCAGCGCGACGGACAGGTCCAGCGTCGGCGTTTCCACCCCCGCCATGCGCGCCAGTTCCAGCGGCACGCGGAACAGGGCATCCACCTCCATCGGCCGTCCCAGTTCCAGGTCCTGGAGGATGGAAGGCTTGTGGGCGATCTTGGCCGAGGCGGCGAGGCGCCTGTCCAGGTCGAACTCGAAGCCCTGTCCCAGCGCCGCGGCGATCGCCATGCTTTCCCCCATGGCGCGCCGGATCGCGGCACGCACCACGGGATCGGACAGCGTGCCGGACATGCCCTGGCGCGTCAGGATGGTGAAGGGCCCCTGCGACAGGTTGCCCATCAGCTTCATCCAGATCTCGCGCCGGATCTGCCCGGTCACCTCGCCGGAAATTCCGCCCCTGGTCAGGTAGTCGGCGATGGCCTGGGCGCGCGGGCTGTCGCTGCCATCCACCTCGCCCAGGATGACACGGTTGTTGGCATGCTCCACCAGCACCTGGCCCGGCTCGGTCACGGTGCAGGCGGAATACACCACGCCGCCCAGGGTGCGCCCGACGCCGATGGCGCGGCGCACCGCGTCGCCCGGATCGATGGCGGGCAGGCGGCGGCCCTCCAGCGCCCCGCCATGGCGGTCGAAATACCACCAGGGGATGCCGTTCATCACGAAGGCCACGGTGGTGTCGGGCTTCAGCAGCGGCGCGATGGCCTCGGCCGCCTGCGGGAGGGCGGGCGCCTTCACCGTGACGATCACCGCGTCCTGCGGGCCGAGCTCGGCGGCGGTGCCGGCCTTCGGGTGCACGGTATGGGTGCCGTCCGGCGCCCGGATGGTCAGGCCGCGCGACCGGATCGCCTCCAGCTGCGGACCGCGGGCGACAACGCTGGTTTCGGCGCCGCCCAGGGCCAGCCGCGCCGCCACATGGCCACCGATCGCGCCGGCGCCGAACACACAGATCTTCATGGATCTTACTTCATCCCCAGGGCTGAGGCGGGAAAGGCAGGCGGGAAGGCGGCCAGGGCGCCCGTTCAGCCATGCCGGGACAATAATTCGAGCGCCACGCGCGACAAGGCTTCCGCCCCCACCGGAAGGCATCCCTCATCCGGCTGGTAGAAGGCGTTGTGCAGCCGGTCCTGCCGGCCCGGGGCGGAGGAGCCGATGCGGAGTTGCGCCGCCGGCACGCGCTCGGCGAAGGCGGCGAAATCCTCGGACCCCATGGAGGGCTCGCCTTCCTCCACCAGTGCCTCGCCGAACTGGGCACGGAGGGCGGTCACCGCCGGGTCCAGCACGCGGTCGTCATTGACCAGGGCCGAGATCATCCGGCGATAGGTCAGGCTGGCGCGGACCCGCATGCCCGTCTCGATGCCGCTGACCAGGCGGCGCAGCGCCGCCTCGGCGATGTCGCGCGCCTCGGGATGCAGGGTGCGGATGGTGCCCTTCAGATGCACGCGCTCCGGGATGATGTTGTAGGTCGTGCCCCCGACCGACTGGCCGATCGTGACCACCACGGGTTGCAGCGGCGGCACCTCGCGGCTGACCACCGTCTGGGCCTGGGTCACGAAATGCGCTGCCGCCACGATCGGGTCCACGGCGGCATAGGGATGGGCCGCATGGCCGGACTTGCCCAGCAACTCCAGGTCAAACAGGTCGGAGGCGGCCAGGGCCGGGCCGCGCACAAAGCCGAAGGTGCCGACCGGCATGTCTGGATGGTTGTGGAAGCCTATCGCCATGTCGACGCCTTCCAGGGCGCCATCGGCGATCATGGCGGGGGCTCCTTCCAGGGTTTCCTCCGCCGGCTGGAACACCAGAACCACGCGGCCGGAAAGCTGCGGGGCCAGTTCCTTCAGCATCGCTGCGGCGCCGAGCAGGGTGACCGTGTGCAGGTCATGCCCGCAGGCATGCATCTGGCCGGGAACCGTGCTGGCGAAGGGAAGCCCGGTTTCCTCCTGGATCGGCAGGGCGTCCATGTCCGCGCGCAGCGCCAGCGTGGGGCCGGGGAGGCCGCCCTCGATGATGCCGAGCACGCCAGTGCGGCCAATGCCGCTGCGATGGGGAATGCCCAGCCGCGCCAGCTCCGCCTTCACCACGCCGGCAGTGCGGGTTTCGGCGAAGGCGAGTTCGGGATGAGCATGCAGGTCGCGGCGCAGCTCAACCATCCAGGGGGCCAGCGCAGCCGCCGACTGCCGGAGGCGCGTGGTCGGGTCGTTGATCAAAAATTCGCTCGGCATCGTTCTCGGCTTTCGGATTCAGGCGCCAGAAGAGTGGTGGCCACAGTTTTGTTGTGTCGCAGGACCATGAACTTTGCTCAATTTCGTCCTGTTGGCTTGCCCCTGGGCAGGTCAGTGACATAGGTTGCCGCCGATCGCGTCTGAGGGGGAGGGGCGAAATCGCGGGCTGGCGCGCAGGGGCTTTGTTTTAAGCCGACGCACCAGCACGGGCATGGCAGGGTCCGCAGAGACCATCCAGGCCCGGAATCCAGGCCGCGGTCAGTTACCAATCCCGCATCAAGAGCACTTCCCGCAGGCAGGGGCGGGAGTTGCCTATCGGATGATCGTATCACCCGACCGCTACTGGCCGGGCGATGCGACCATCCTGCATTGTTGGAGAGGGCGCGTGTCTGCCGCACGCAGGGTATCGAGAAAGGACCGGCATGAGGATCAACGCGAAAGATTTCTGGTCGGGGGTGCTGTTGCTCACCCTGGCCGCGGTTGGGCTTTGGCTCAACCTCGACCATACGCTTGGCAGCGCCCGCCGGATGGGCCCCGGCTACATGCCGATGTTGACCTTCTGGCTGCTGCTGGGCCTTGGCGCCATTGTGCTGGGCATTTCGTTCGTCAGCGGCAGTGACCCGCTGGAGAAGTGGGCGAAGCTGGACTTCGTCACCCTGTTTGTCGGCATTGGCGTGACGCTGGGGGCCTATCCGATCATCGCCGCCGTGCCGGGGCTGGCGAACAACTGGTACCCGCTCGGCATCGCGCTGATGCTCGGGCTCGGGGTGATGGCGGTGAGCCCGGGATGGCGCAAGCTGGCGCTGATCCTGGCCGCCATGACGGTGTTCGGCATCCTGCTCGATCAGGGCGGGCTGATGCTGGCGCTGACGGCGCTGATCATCGTTTCCGCCTTCGCCGAACCCAAGCACCGCCCGCTCGGCGTGCTGGGCATGATCGTGTTTCTGCTGGTGCTGTGCTGGTGGGTGTTCATTTACGAGCTGGACATCCGCGTCAACGTCTGGCCGATGTTCTAAGGGCAAGCGACGATGGATCTGCTTATCGCCAACCTGGTGCATGGCTTCGGCGTCGCGCTGAGCCTTGACAACCTTCTGTTCGCGCTGCTCGGGGCCTTTATCGGCACGGCGATCGGCGTGCTGCCGGGCATCGGCCCGGTGGCCACCATTTCGCTGCTGCTGCCGATCACCTTCGGCCAGCCGGCCACCACCGCCATCATCATGCTCGCCGGCATCTATTACGGCGCCCAGTATGGCGGCTCGACCACGGCCATCCTGCTGAACCTACCCGGTGAGGTATCGGCCGTCGTCACCACGCTTGAAGGCTACAAGATGGCCCGCAATGGCCGCGCCGGCGCGGCGCTGGCCATTGCGGCGATCGGCTCCTTCTTCGCCGGCTCGGTGGCGACCATCCTGGTGGCGGCTTCCGGTCCGCTGCTGACCGAGGTCGCCCTGTCCTTCGGCCCGGCCGACTACTTCTCCCTGATGTTGTTGGGCCTGATCATCTCGGCCGTGTTGGCGCAGGGCTCGGTGGTGAAGTCGGTCGGCATGGTGGTGTTCGGCGTGGCCCTCGGCCTGGTCGGCACCGACGTCCAGACCGGCCAGCAGCGCTTCACCTTCGGCGTGCCGGAACTGTCCGACGGCCTCAACTTCGCCGCCATCGCCATGGGCGTGTTCGGCATCGCCGAGATCATCCTGAACCTCGAGCGGCCCGAAGTGCGCGAAGTGCTGACCACCAAGGTGGGCAGCATGTTCCTCACCAAGGAGGAATGGAAGCGCGCTACCCCCTCCGTGCTGCGCGGCACCCTGATCGGCTCGGCGCTCGGCATCCTGCCCGGCGGCGGCGCATCCCTGGCTTCCTTCGGCTCCTATATGATGGAGCGGAAGATGTCTAAGGGCCGCAACGAGTTCGGCACCGGCGCCATCGAGGGCGTGGCCGGTCCGGAAGCGGCCAACAACGCCGCGGCGCAGACCTCCTTCATTCCGCTGCTGACGCTGGGCATTCCGTCCAACGCCGTGATGGCGCTGATGGTCGGCGCGCTGATCATCCAGGGCATCCAGCCCGGCCCGCGCATGGTGGAAGCGCAGCCGGACCTGTTCTGGGGCCTGATCTGCTCCATGTGGCTGGGCAACCTGATGCTGCTGATCATCAACCTGCCGATGATCGGCATGTGGGTGAAGCTGCTGCAGGTCCCCTACAAGTACATGTACCCGGCGATCCTGTCCTTCTGCGCGATCGGCGTGTACTCGATCAACAACAACGTCTTTGACGTGTACCAGACGGTGTTCTTCGCCATCCTCGGCTATGCCTTCGCCAAGCTGAAGATGGAGCCGGCGCCGCTGCTGGTCGGCTTCGTGCTCGGCCCGATGATGGAGGAGCACCTGCGCCGCGCCATGCTGCTGTCGCGCGGCGACCCGATCGTTTTCATCGAGCGGCCGATTTCCGCCGTGCTGCTGGCCATCGCCGCCCTGGCCCTGGGCCTGATGCTGCTGCCCGCCCTGCGTAAGAAGAAGGAAGCCGCCATGGCTGGCTGACCCCGCCATCGGGGTCGCGCCACCAAGGCGAATTCGTTAAACTGTGGGAGCCGTTCCGGGCATTTGCTCGGAACGGCTTTCACTTTTTTGCGGCGCACCGTATTCTTCTCAAAGTTGTGAGGAGCTGGGCTGATGAGCGTGACAGGGCACCCTACTATCGTCCCGGTTGTGTTGTGCGGGGGTACGGGCAGCCGTCTTTGGCCGCTGTCGCGCGAGGGCTTTCCCAAGCAATTCTGGCCACTTCTGTCCCGGAACAGCATGTTGCAGGACACGGTGAATCGCGCTCGCGGCACGGCGTTCGCCAGCCCGCTGGTTGTGTGCAACGAAGCCCATCGCTTCCTGGTGGCCGAGCAGCTGCGGGACGCCGGCATTGCCGAGCCGCGCATCGTGCTGGAGCCGGTGGCCCGCAACAGCGCCCCGGCCATCGCCGCCGCCGCTCTGCTGGCCCATGAGGCCGATCCGCAGGCCTTGCTCTGGCTGATGGCCGCCGATGCCGCCATCGCCGACACCGACGCGCTGCATGCCGCGCTTTCCAAGGCCGCCGCCGCCGCCAGGGCCGGCCGCATCGTCGCCTTCGGCATGAAGCCCACCGCCCCGGAAACCGGCTATGGCTATATCGAGGCCGGCGCGCCCTTGAGCGGGCTGGACGGTGTTTCCGCCATTGCCAGCTTTGTCGAGAAGCCGGACCTCGCCACTGCTAGGACCTATCTGGAGGATGGCCGCCATCTGTGGAATTCCGGCATGTTCGTGGCCACCGCCGCCACGCTGATCGCCGAGCTGGAGCAGTTGGCGCCGGAGGTGCTGGCCGCGGTGCGCGCGGCGGTGCAGGGCGCGACGCGGGACCTGGATTTCGTCCGCCTGGACGCGACGTCCTTCGCCGGCGCGCCGGACATCTCCATCGACTACGCGGTGATGGAGAAAACCGGCCAGAGCGCGGTGGTCCCGGCTTCCCTTGGCTGGTCCGATGTCGGCTCCTGGGCGGCCCTGTGGGAAGTGGCGCCCAAGGACGAGGCCGGCAATGTCGCCCAGGGCAAGGTCGAGCTGTATGACGCCCGCAACTGCTATGTCCGCTCCGAGGGCATGCTGACCGGCGTGGTCGGGCTGAAGGACGCGGTGATCGTGGTCACCGACGATGCCGTGCTGGCCATGCACCGCGACCGCGCGCAGGACGTCAAGAAGCTGCTGGAGCAGCTCAAGGCGAATGGCCACAAGGAAGCCACCGAGCACCGGCGGATGTACCGCCCCTGGGGCCATTACGAGGGCCTGATCAAGGGCGACCGCTTCCAGGTCAAGAAGATCTCGGTCAAGCCGGGCGCCAAGCTGTCGCTGCAGAAGCATTTCCACCGCGCCGAGCACTGGGTGGTCGTCGCCGGCACGGCGATCGTGGAGCGGGACGCGGAACGGATCATGCTGCGGGAGAACGAGTCTATCTATCTCCCGCTGGGCTGCGTCCACCGGATGGAAAATCCCGGCATGATCCCGCTGACGCTGATCGAGGTGCAGTCGGGTTCCTATCTCGGCGAGGACGACATCGTCCGCTTCGAGGACACCTACGGCCGGGCCTGAGAACCGGCTGGCGGGGTTGGCGCCGATGTGGTGCCGGCCCCGCTGAAGCTGGCTTTCCTTCACTCTCCGGAATGCTATGGCCGTGGCAGAGGGGAAAAGGAAGGCTGGCATGAGGCGGTGGATTCATGGCGCGGCACTGGCATCAGCACTGCTGGCTACGGGCGGCGCGGCCCGGGCCGACGACATCACCGAGGGGCTTGATCGCACCCGGCAGCTTTACGAGGCCGGCGATCTGGCCGGGGCGGTCACCGAACTCGGTTTTGCCGTCAGCGCCCTGCACCAGAAGCGCAGCGAGCAGTATTCGAAGCTGTTCCCGCCCGCCCCGGCCGGCTGGACGCTGGGGGAGGCCGAGGACACGGCCGGCAATGCCCTGGCGGCCCAGATGATGGGCGGCGGCGTCATGGTCGCGCGCAGCTACACCCGCGGCGATGACAGCGAGATCAAGGCCACGGTGATCGTGGACAGCCCGCTGATCCAGGCCCTTGCCGCCATGGCGAAGAACCCGGCCATGCTGGGCAGCAACGCCAAGCGGGTGCGCATCGGCGGCGACAACGCCATCCTGGAGCGCGAGGCGGACAGCGACGAAGCCGAGCTGACCCTGGTCCGCAACAATGTCGCGGTGAAGCTCGAAGGCTCCGGCCTGAAGGATGCCGAGATCCTCACGGCGTTGATGAAGGGCTTCGATCTGGCGAAGCTGCAGAACCCGCAGGGGAAGTAACCTACCCCATCGCCAGGGCCCGGACCGCCTCCGGGCTGTGGCCGGCCTCGCGCAGCGCCGCCAGCGTCGGGGCCTTGTCGCGTTTAGACAGCCGCCTGCCATCGGCGCCGAGCAGCAGCGGGTGGTGCCGGTAATGCGGTGCCGGCCAGCCCAGCAAGGCCTGCAACAGCCGGTGCAGGTCGGTGGCGGGGCGCAGATCCACGGCACGCGTCACCAGGGTCACGCCCTGCGACGCGTCATCATGGGTGACGCAGAGATGGTAGGAGGCGGGGATGTCCTTGCGCGCCAGCACCACGTCCCCGAAGCGCGCCGGATCGCAGCGGATGCGGCCTTCGCCCCGTTCGATGAATGAGAGCGGGCCACCAGCGCGCCGTAGGGCCGCAGCCATGTCGAGCCGCAGCGCGTAAGGCTCTCCGGCGGCGATGCGGGCCGATCGCTCCCCGGCCGGCAGGCGGCGGCAGGTGCCGGGATACAACGCCCCGTCCGGCCCGTGGGGCGCATGGCCGATGGCGGCGATCTCCCGCGCGATGTCGGCGCGGGTGCAGAAGCACGGATAGAGCAGCCCGTCCCCTGCCAGCCGGTCCAGCGCCCGGCGGTAATCTGCCAGATGCCGCGACTGGACCCGCACCGGCCCGTCCCAGTCCAGGCCGAGCCAGCGCAGGTCCTCCAGGATGGCCGCGGCGTATTCCGGGCGGCAGCGCACCGGGTCGATGTCCTCGATGCGCAGCAGGAAGCGCCCGCCGGCTTCCCTGGCGCAGCGCCAGCCCATAAGGGCGCTGTGGGCATGGCCCAGATGCAGCCCCCCGGTGGGGCTGGGCGCGAAGCGGGTGACAAGGGCGCGCGGTCTTGCGGGCATGGCCTCCGGCGCGTAGCGGAGGGAAAGGGCGGTGATCAAGCCGGCCCGGGAAGCAGGAGGGCCGCATGGCTGCACTGGAAGGGCCGCGCTGGGGGCCAAGGAGCGGCCATGCGCCGAGGGTGATTGTTGTTCTTCTGCATGGCTATGGCGCCGACGGCAACGACCTGATCGACCTCGCGCCGCACTGGGCGCAGGCGGTGCCGGACGCCCTGTTCATCTCGCCGCATGCCCCTCTGCCCTGCGAGGGCGGGCCCTATGGCCGGCAATGGTTCAGCCTGCAGGATCGGAGCCCGGCCATGTTGCTGGCCGGGGCGCAGGCGGCGCGCCCGCTGCTCGACGAGGCCATAGCCGCGGAATGCGCCGCCGCCGGCCTGCCGGAAACGCATGTGGCCCTGATGGGCTTCAGCCAGGGCGCCATGATGGCGCTGTTCACTGGCCTGCGCCGCCCGGCCGCGCCCGCCGCCATTCTGGCCTATTGCGGCCGGCTGATCGGCGAGGAACTCCTGCCCGCCGAGATCGCCTCCCGGCCGCCGGTGCTGATCGTGCATGGCGAGGTGGATGAAGTAGTGCCGGCGGAGGCCAGCCGCGCCGCCGAGGCCGCGCTGCGCCAGGCCGGCGTGCCAGTGGAGTCGCTGTATGCGCCAGGCCTCGCCCATGGCATCGACGATGCGGGATTGAGCGCCGGCGCCTTGTTTCTGCAACGCGCGGCCGAAGGGCTTTCCCCGCCCGCGTGACGGCTGCGTGAAACCATTATGGGCAGGCATTGCGCCGGCCTTTCCGGACTGGCATGAATTCTGCCGCACACCGGCGGCGCCACGACATCTGGGGCCTGTCGTCCGGTCCGGCCCCAGAGGTTGAGGCGCGGCGCTTGAAAGGAGCGGCGCTTGCCTGACGGGATGTTGATGGGAAGCCAGCCGGGACCGACGGGTGGCTTTCCGGCCTTGGTCTTGAATGCTGATTTCCGGCCGCTGTCGTATTTCCCGCTTTCCCTGTGGTCCTGGCAGGATGCGGTCAAGGCGGTCTATCTGGACCGGGTTTCGGTGCTGTCGGAATATGACGCGGAAGCGCGCTCCCCGCGGCAGGCGATCCGTCTGCCCAGCGTCATCGCGCTGAAGGAATTCATCCCGGCCGCGCGCCGCCCGGCCTTCACCCGCTTCAACGTCTTCCTGCGGGACGGCTTCGCCTGCGTGTATTGCGGCGAGCACCATGCGACGCATGACCTGACCTTCGACCATGTCATTCCCCGCTCGCGCGGGGGGCGGACCAGCTGGGACAACGTCGTCACCGCCTGCGGCCCGTGCAACCTGCGCAAGGGCAACCGCCTGCCGCGCGAGATCCGCATGTTTCCGTACCGCGAGCCGCGCCAGCCCACCAGCTGGGAATTGCAGGAGAACGGGCGCTCCTTCCCGCCCAACTATCTCCACGAAAGCTGGCGTGACTACCTGTACTGGGACACGGAACTGGAGAATTAGCGCCGGCGGCGCGCCGTCCACAGGATGAAGCCCGCGAGGCCCAGCGCATAGGCGAGGTTCATCGCCGCCATCGAGAGCGGGAGGCCCGGGATCAGGAAGGCCGGCTCGTCGCAGGGCTTGTTCGGGCGGGGTGACAATGTGGCCAGCAGATCCTCGACCGAGCGCGCCTGGCCTGCCTGCGGCGCGGCGCAGCCGGGCAGGGGGGAGGGCCACCAGCCGGCCTCGACGCCGACATGAACAAGGGCCACGGCGCCGGAAAACAGAACGGCAAGGGCGGCCAGGGACAGCATCAGCCGGCGGGGCAGCGCCAGCGCCAGCAATGCCAGCATCGCCGCCACCCAGTAGGAGGGGCGCTGCCACAGGCACAGCAGGCACGGGTTGAGGCCGCCCCAGCGCTCCGTCGCCATGGCGAGGAGGGGCGCCGCGGCCGCCAGAAGGGCGATCAGCAGGGGCATCGGCGATTTCCGGGCGTGGCTTGTCAGGCGTGGCCCGGCGGGGCGTCGGCTTCGTCCAGCATCTGGTCCATGCTGCGGGAAGGCTCGGCGCAGCCGGCCTGCCCGACCACCCGTGCCGGAACGCCCGCCACCGTGGTGCCCGAGGGAACCGGCTTCAGCACCACCGACCCCGCGGCGATGCGGGCGCAGGCGCCCACCTCGATATTGCCCAGCACCTTGGCGCCGGCGCCGATCAGCACGCCATGGCGGATCTTGGGATGGCGGTCGCCGCCTTCCTTGCCGGTGCCGCCCAGGGTGACACCCTGCAGGATGGACACGTCATCCTCGATCATCGCTGTTTCCCCGATCACCACACCCGTGGCGTGATCCAGGAAGATGCCGCTGCCGATGCGGACCGCCGGGTGGATATCGACCTGGAACACGACCGAGGCGCGGGATTGCAGCCAGAGCGCCATGTCGCGCCGCCCGTCCTGCCACAGCCGGTGCGCCAGCCGCTGGGTCGAGATGGCGTGGAAGCCCTTGTAGTAGAGCAGCGGCTCCAGGGCCCGTGGGGTCGCGGGGTCGCGGTCCACCACGGCCATGATGTCGCGCCGCACCGCCTCGCGCATCAGCGGGTCGGCGGCCAGCGCGCGCTCCATGGTCCGGCGCAGCAGCGCTTCCGGCAGATCCGCATGGTCCAGTCGGGCGGCGATCCGGCCGGCCAGCGCCGCTTCCAGCGAGTCGTGCTGCAGCACCGCGGCATGAAGGAATCCGGCCAGCTCCGGCTCCCGCTCGGCCGCCGCCGAGGCTTCGCGCTGGACCCGGACCCAGACGGGGTCCAGCACCTGGCTGGGCTGGTGGCTCGCGCTGGCGGGGGCGGCGGGCGGCAGATGCGGCACGGGCTTGTTCATGCGGGCTCCTTGGGGGCCGGCGGCCCGTTGGGCCAGTGACCGGGGGAAAGCTGGCCCCGGCGCCGCGCCGGGTCAAGAATGCCGTCGGCTGGACCGACCGGCGGCAGGCGCATACCGTCCTCCCGATCTGTGGGAGGAAGCGGCATGACCGTGGTCTGGGGGCGCAACAACAGCAGCAACGTCATGAAGTTGTTGTGGTTCTGCGATGAGATTGGAATGGCTCATGAGCGGCGCGACGCGGGCGGCGCCTTCGGGGTGGTGGGGGACGCTTCCTACAAGGCGCGCAACCCGATGTCCCTGGTGCCGACTCTGGAGGAGGCGGATGGCTGGAGCCTGTGGGAAAGCAACAGCATCCTGCGCTACCTGGCCGCCACCCGCCCGGGCGGCGCCGCGCTGCTGCCGGAAGACCCGCGGCGCCGCGCCCAGGTGGAACGCTGGATGGACTGGCAACTCGCCCATCTGACGCCGCCCATGACGGTGATCTTTTTCACCTATGTCCGCATCCCCGAGGCGCAGCGCGACTGGCCGGCGACGGCGGAGGGGCTGAAGCGGGCCACGGCCATGTGGCGGGTGGTGGAAGAACAGCTTTCCGGGCAGGACTATCTGGAAGGCGAGTTCTCACTGGCCGACATCGCGCTCGGCGTCTTTGTTCATCGCTGGTTCGCCCTGCCGGTGGAGCGGCCGGACCTGCCCGCGCTGCGCCGCTGGTATGAGCGGCTGCTGGCCCGCCCCGCCTATGCCCGGCATGTCGCGGGACCCATGAGCTGAAGCGGGCCGGGCGGAGGCATGGCGCCCCCGCCCGGAACCGGCTCAGTTGAACAGGGTGGAAACCGAGCTTTCCTCGGAAATGCGGCGCACCGCCTCGGCCAGCAGGGGCGCGATGGTCAGCTGCCGGATGTTGGAGGAAACCCGCACCGCCTCGGTGGCCTGGATGCTGTCCGTCACCACCATCTGCTCGATCGAGGCGGCGCCGATGCGCGCCACCGCGCCGCCCGAGAACACGCCATGCGTCACGTAAACGCTGACGGACTTGGCGCCGTTCTTGATCAGCGCGTCGGCGGCGTTGCAGAGCGTGCCGCCGGAATCGACGATATCATCCACGAGGATGCAATCGCGGCCATCCACATCGCCGATGACGTTCATCACCTCGGACACGCCGGCCCGCGGGCGGCGCTTGTCGATGATGGCGAGGTCGGTGTGCAGGCGGGCGGCAATGGCGCGGGCGCGCACCACGCCGCCGACATCGGGGGAAACCACCATCAGGTCGCGACCCTTGTAGCGCTCCAGGATGTCCCGCGCGAACAGGGGGGCGGCGAACAGGTTGTCCACCGGAATGTCGAAGAAGCCCTGGATCTGCCCGGCATGGAGGTCGAGCGTCAGGACGCGGTCGGCGCCCGCCTCGGTGATGAGGTTGGCCACCAGCTTGGCGGAGATCGGCGTGCGGGGCCCCGACTTCCGGTCCTGGCGGGCATAGCCGAAATACGGCACCACCGCCGTGATGCGCCGGGCGGAGCTGCGCTTCAGCGCGTCCAGCGTGATCAGCAATTCCATCAGGTTGTCATTGGCAGGGTAGGAGGTGCTCTGGACCACGAACACATCCTCGCCACGGATGTTCTCGTGGATTTCCACGAACACTTCCATGTCCGCGAAGCGGCGGATGGAAGCCTGGGTGAGCGGCAGGTTCAGCGCGGCGGCCACCGCCTCGGCCAGGGGGCGGTTGCTGTTGCAGGCGACGATCTTCATGGGGAGCGGCATCTCCGGGCTGCGGGACCCGCAAAGGCCCTGAAGGGGGTGATCGGGCCCGGCGAGGAACGGGCGCGTCCTAACAAGGTGGCGGCGCGATGTCCATCACCTGCCGCGTCGGCGCATGAGAGCCCTGCGTGACGGCGTGGGGCTCGCGGGATCAGCGCGCCGCCTGTTGCCCGGGCTGCGGGGGCGGCCGGGTGCCCGCCGGTGGCGCCTCGGGCGGTGTTTCCGAGGATGCCTCGGGCGGTGCATCGGTGGCGTTGTCGAGCACCTGCTTGATGCCGGATGCCGCCTGCTCGGCCGCAACAAAGGCCACGTCGCCCCAAAGCCCGTTCAGCGTGCCGCGCGGCACCTCGTTCAGCTGCACCACCCGCCCCAGCTCATAGCCATCGCGGCGGGAAACGATCCATTGCAGCTCGATGCGCTGCTTGTTGTCCGGCACGTTCACCGCGTTCACCACGCCCTGCACGGCGTAGGTGGCGCCCTCGGCGGTGTTCTGCGGCAGGTAGCCCAGCTTGGTCAGGAAGTCGCGCAGGCGGTCGTTGAGGCTGCTGTTGCCGTCGCCCGGCGCGCCCTGCACGCCGGCCAGCCGCAGCTTCAGCGGCCCCCTGCCGGCCAGGGCGGCGGGGTCGCTGGCCTTGCGGCTGGCTTCCACCTCCCCGAGCAGCGTGGCAATGGCCGGCGCATCCCGCATCGCGACCTCCTTCAGTGCCGCCGGCTGGCCCGCATCCCATCGGTCCAGGGGCACCGGCGCGCCGGCCGTATCGCCGAGGGAGGAGCCATCCGCGTCCCGCAGCGCGTAGCGCGGCACCACCTGACCTCCCTGGCGCTCGGCCGTGACCTGCAGCCGCCAGTCGAGCGGGTTGCCCTCCGTCGCGCTGGCCGGCACCTCGGCGGCGACCAGCGCCTCGGCCAGCAGGGCGGCGTAGCGGGCGGCGCCGTCCGGGGGCAGGGCTGCGTTCTCCGGCACCGGCACGGCGATGCGGTAGGCCGGGGGAAGCACCAGCCGCGCCGCGTCCCCGCCCGGATTGCCGGCATAAGGCCGCAGATCCCCGCAAGCGGCGGCCAGCAGCAGGAGAGGCACCAGCAGGAGCCGGGGAAGGCGATCAAACCAGGGCAAAGCAGGATCCCAGAAGTGCGAGCAGCATCAGGGCGAAGAACATGACCATGTAGGGCATCGCGGCCTCATCGGGGCAGGGCGATGGCGGAAAGCTGGTGGCCGATCGGGCCCTCGCCATTCAGGGTGCGGCGGCGGTGGCTGAAGAAGCGTTCCGCATCGGCGAAGGTGTCGGTGGCGATCACCCCCACCATGCCCGCCCCGGCGGCCACCAGCCTCGCGGCGCAATAGCCGGGCAGGTCGAACAGCCAGTGGCCGGGACGGCGCGCGGCGATCAGGAAGCGTTCCGCTTCCGCGTTCTGCGCCAGCACGGCATCGCGCAGATCGGCGCCGACCTCGTAGGAATCCTGGCGGATGCAGGGGCCGACCACGGCGGCGATGTCCGCCCGATGCGCGCCGAGGCGCTCCATCGCGTCCAGTGTCGCCTCCAGCATTCCGGCGACGGCGCCGCGCCAGCCGGAATGAGCGGCGCCCACCACGCCGGCCTTGCGGTCGGCGAACAGCACCGGCCCGCAATCGGCGGTGACGACGCCCAGCGCCAGGCCGGGCTGCCGCGTCACCAGCGCATCGGCCTGGGGGCGGGCGCCGTTGGGGATAGGTGCCGTCACCTCGGCCACCGCGATGCCATGCACCTGGTGGACGCCGGACAGCGACTCGGGCGGCAATCCCAGCGCCTCCATGGCGCGGGCGCGGTTGATGGCGACCCGCTCAGGATCGTCCTGGCCCGACAGGGAACAGTTCAGCGTGGCGAAGCCGCCCGCGGACACGCCGCCGCGCCGGGTGAAGAAGCCATGCGGCAGGCCGCTCAGCGGGTCGGCGGTGAGGAATTCGGCGGTCATGAGGACTCGAAACCAGGCAGGGATGACAGAACAGGGTGGCAAAGTGCCAGCGCCTTGAACAGCCGCCCCATGCCTTCGGGCGCGATCAGGCGCTGGGCCGCGGAAAGCTGCTCGCCGGCCCTGGCCGGCGCCATGCGCGCCAGCGTGGCGGCGCGGGTGACGAGGCCCAGCGATTGCAGGAAGATGCCCTGCGGCACCGGGCCATGCACGGCGGCGCCGGCGGCGCGGGCGGCCTCGGCCACCGCCTGGAAATCCACATGCGCCGTGATGTCGACGGTGCCGGGGGCCGCGAGCGGGTCGGCCGCGCGATGGGCCGACAAGGCCTGCAGGCTGTCGCCTAGGGCGCTGCGGGCGGGGCCATAATCCAGGAACAGGGCAGCGCCGCCTTCCGCCGCCAGCCGCGCGCCAAGGGCCGTGGCCAGGTCGCGGCAGGCTTCGCTGACCTCCTGCACCGCGCCTTCCGGCGCCTCGTCGGGAAGCGCCGGGGCGGGGTCGGGTTCCCGCTCGGCAAAGGCGCCATGCAGCACGAAGCGCTCCCGCCACCCATCGCCCCGGCGGACGAATTGCCGGATCGGCAGGGCGTCGAGGAACTCGTTGCCGAGGATCAACGCCGGGCCAGGGGGCAGGGTGGACAGGTCCCCGTGCCAGGTCGGGGCGGCGTCATGCAGGGCGCGCCGCTGGGCTTCCCGCAGCGCCAGGCTTTGTTCCACCAGATGCAGGCGCAGCGCGGCGCGGAAGGCCGGCATCACGCCGCCAATGGCGCGCAGCGCATCGGCCATCAACGTGCCGCGGCCCGGGCCGAGCTCGACCAGCAGCACGGGGTCGGGCCGCCCCATCTGCTGCCACAGCACGGCTGCCCAGAGGCCGAGGCATTCACCGAAGGCCTGGCTGATCTCCGGCGCAGTGGTGAAGTCGCCGCGCGCGCCGAAGGGATCGCGGGCCGCGTAATAGGTGGCGGCGGCGCGGGCCATGAACCGGTCCAGCCGTTCCGCCTCGCCCGCAGCCGTCATCGCCGCCGCGTTCAAGCGGTTGCCCGCTCGGGCGTGGGCCGGGCCAGGACCATCAGCAGCAGGCCGGCGAGGATCATCGGGATGGACAGCAATTGCCCCATGGTGGCGCCGGCCCACAGGAAGCCGAGCTGCGGATCCGGCTGGCGGAAGAACTCGCCAATGATGCGGGCCACGCCATAG
The DNA here is from genome assembly GCF_008386565.1 of Teichococcus oryzae. Lineage (GTDB taxonomy): Bacteria > Pseudomonadota > Alphaproteobacteria > Acetobacterales > Acetobacteraceae > Pseudoroseomonas > Pseudoroseomonas oryzae. Next base: position 794,047 of record NZ_VUKA01000001.1, read on the forward strand.
CCGGCGAGGAAGGTGCCCGCCGTGAAGCCGGGCCGGGCCCGCAGCGCCGGGACGCGGATGACCACCTGCACCAGGATGAACAGGAACAGGCCTTCCATGGCCGCCTGGTAAAGCTGGCTGGGATGGCGCGGCTCCGGCCCGGCATGCGGGAACACCATGGCCCAGGGCACATCGGCCGGGCGGCCCCACAGCTCGCCATTTATGAAATTGGCCAGCCGGCCGAAGAACAGGCCAAGCGGCACCACCGCGGTGATCCGGTCGCCGAAGCGCCGGATGGACAATCCGTGGCGGCGGCAGAACAGGATGATGGCCGCGATGACGCCGGCCGCGCCGCCATGGAAGGACATGCCGCCCTTCCACAGATACAGCGCCTCCCACGGTGCCGAAAGGTAATGGCCGGTCTGGTAGAACAGCACATAGCCGAGCCGGCCGCCCAGGATCACGCCCAGCACCGCCCAGGTGACGAAATCATCCACCTGTTCCCGCGTGGCGGCCACCGGCTCCAGCGTGACGAGGCGGCGCATCAGCCGCCAGCCGATCACGATGCCCGCGATATAGGCCAGTGCATACCAGCGAATGGCGAAGGGGCCGATCTGCACCAGAACAGGGTCGATGGCCGGAAAGGGAAGCGCGAGCAGCATGGCGCTCAACGATACGGATCGGGCTGGAGGAGGAAGTCCTGCACGTAGCGTCGCACCCCTTCCTCCAGCGGCGTCGGCTGGCCCTCGTAGCCGGCGCCGCGCAGGCGGTCCATGCGGGCCTGGGTGAAGTACTGGTACTTGCCTTGCAGGTCCGCCGGCATCTCGATGAAGGCGATGTCGGGCGCCTTGTCGAGCGCCGCGTAGATCGCCCGCGTCAGGTCCAGGAAGGAGCGCGCGGTGCCGGTGCCGACATTGAACAGGCCCGACGCGGCCGGCGTGTCGAGCAGCCAAAGCATCACCGACACGCAGTCATCGACATGCACGAAATCGCGCAGCTGCTCGCCATCGGCGATGTTGTCGCGGTCGGAGCGGAACAGCGTCGCGGGGGAGCCGGTCATGATCTGGCGGAACTTGTGCAGCACCACGCTGGCCATGCGACCCTTGTGGAATTCATTGGGGCCGTAGACGTTGAAGAACTTCAGCGCCGCCCATTGCGGCGGCGCCGCGCCGCCGCGGGCCAGCAGGTCGGCGATGCGCCGGTCGGTGGCGTGCTTCGACCAGCCATAAAGGTTGAGCGGGCGCAGCCTGGCCAGGAAGTCCGGCGTGGCGTCATCCTCGAAGCCATGCCCGCCATCGCCATAGGTGGCGGCGGAGGAGGCGAAGATCAGCCGCACCCCGTTCTCGGCGCACCAGCTCCAGAGCTGGAGGGTGAGGGACAGGTTGTTCTCCGCCACCAGGTCGCCATCGGTCACGGTGGTGTCGCTGATCGCGCCGAGATGGAAGATGGCCTCGGGCTTCGGCGATTCCGCCAGGTAGGACCACAGCCGTTCCGGCGGCAGGATGCCGGCGATGTTGTGGTGGGCGATGTTGCGCCACTTCTCGCGCCCGGGATCGCCGGCCCGCAGCCGGTCGCAGATCAGCACCTCGGCCCCGCGTTCGCAAAGCGCCGCGACGAGGTTGGAGCCGATGAAACCGGCGCCGCCCGTGACCAGATACATAAAAGCGAGACCTCCAACCGCTGCAGGGCGGGTTGCCCGGAAAGGGCGGATGGCCACTGGCCTTCCGCGGAAGCCTCCCACCGGGGGCCTCCACCGGGGCCTTCCGCCGGGTTGGCCGGGTATAGGCGCCGGGCCGGCCAGGGGGCAAGTTGGGGGTGGAACAAGGCACAGCGGCGCCCGCGCCGCCAAAGGAGCACATGACAGATGGATACCGGTTCTGAGACGGGTTCGGGCGGCGACCCCGGCCGCCGTGGCCGCTTTTTCGATGATCTGGCCGGCGTGGCCGGCGGCGCGTTCTCGGTCGCGGCTGGGCTGCGCGCCGAGGTGGAGGCGATGGCACGCTCCCAATTGGAGATGCTGGTGCAGCGCCTCGACCTGGTGAAGCGGGAAGACCTGGACGCGGCGCTGGAAGTCGCCCGCCGGGCGAGGGAGGAATCCTCCGCCCTGGCGGAGCGTGTCGCCGCGCTGGAAGCGAAGCTGGGCGAATCGGGCCCCAAGGTGGAGCCGGTTCCGAAGGGCGCGCCGCCGGTGGTTGAGCCGGATTCCACCGAATCCGGCACGCCCAGGCCGGGTCCGCTGCCGGAACAGGATATCGGCTGACGCGAAGCGGGCGGGGTTGATCCCCGCCCGCGCCGCTTAGTAGCGGTAGTAGTAGTGCGGCGGCGGTGGGGGCCGGTAATAGCGTGGCGGCGGCGGGCGATAGTAACGCGGCGGCGGCGCATAATAGACCCGCGGCGGCGGGCGGTAATAATGGCGTGGCGGGGGATGGCGGTGGTGCCTCCAGCCCGGCGGCGGCCCCCGGCGCCAGCCATCATGCACCTGCACGACCTCGCCGGCCTTGGTTTCGGTGGGAAGGGCTGCGGCGGTGCCCAGCACCAGGCCGGTGGCGGCCAGCCCGATCATGGCCAGTTGACGCAAGCGGCGCATGGTTTCGGTCCTCCTCGTCATGCTTCCCATATAGGGCGGCGAGTCGGGGCGGAACCGTGGCGACGCTGGGGCGCCGGGATGGCCGCGGCAACACGAGCGCGTGTGCCGCGGCGCAGCATCAGGCGCCGAAGACGCGGGCGAAGATTGTGTCCACGTGGCGGAAATCGCGCTGTGGATCGATGGCTCCGTCCAGCGCCTCGGCGCCCAGCTTGCCCGCCACTTCCTCATCCGCCAGCAGGTTGTCGCGGAAGCTCCTGCCGTCCGGCTCGGCCAGGCGGGTCCAGGTGGCCATGGCGGCGCGCTGCACCGCCTTGTAGGCACCCTCGCGCGACAGGCCGGCCTGGGTCAGGGCCAGCAGCACCTTCTGGCTGTGCACCACGCCGCCCAGGCTTTCCAGATTGGCCACCATCCGGTCGGGATAGATGGTCAGCTTGTCCATCATGCCGGTCAGGCGGGCCAGGGCGAAGTCCAGGGTGATGGTGGCGTCGGGGCCGATGAAGCGTTCCACGGAGGAATGGCTGATGTCGCGCTCATGCCACAGCGCCACATTCTCCAGCGCCGGGGTGGCGTAGCCGCGCACCACGCGGGCGAGGCCGGTCAGGTTCTCGCTCAGCACCGGGTTCCGCTTGTGCGGCATGGCCGAGGAACCCTTCTGGCCCGGATGGAAGAATTCCTCCGCTTCCCGCACCTCGGAGCGTTGCAGGTGGCGCACCTCGGTGGCCAGCCGCTCGATGGCCGAGGCGGTGACGGCGAGGGCGCAGAAGAAGGCGGCATGCCGGTCGCGCGGGATCACCTGGGTGGACACGGGCTCCACGGCGAGGCCGAGCTTCGCCGCCACGAATTCCTCCACGCGCGGATCGACGCTGGCGAAGGTGCCAACGGGGCCCGAGATCGCGCAGGTGGCGACTTCCGCCCGGGCCGCGGCGATGCGGGCGCGGCAGCGGGCGAATTCCGCGTAATGGCCGGCCAGCTTCAGGCCAAAGGTCGTCGGCTCGGCATGGATGCCGTGGGAGCGGCCGACGGTGGGGGTGAATTTGTGCTCCTCGGCACGGCGCTTCAGCGCCGCCAGCAGCTGGTCCAGATCCATCAGCAGCAGGTCGGCGGCGCGGGTCAGCTGCACGGACAGGCAGGTGTCCAGCACATCGGAGGAGGTCATGCCCTGGTGCATGAAGCGGGCGCTTTCGCCGATGCCCTCGGCCATCCAGGTCAGGAAGGCGATCACGTCGTGCCGTGTTTCGCGCTCGATCTCGTCGATGCGGGCGATGTCGGCCGCCGAAATGGCGTCCGCCCGCGGCTGGCCCTTTTCACGGATGAGGCGGGCATCCTCGGCCGGGATGGTGCCAAGATCGCCCATCGCCTCCGCGGCCAGCGCCTCGATCTCGAACCAGATGCGGTAGCGGGTCTCTGGCGACCAGATGGCGGTCATTTCGGGGCGGGCGTAGCGCGGGACCATGAGGAATTCCTGCCTGAGAAGGGGCGGCGTTTGGCCGACCGAAGGCGGCCCGGTGGCCGGGGAATGGCCATCTTCGTGGCATCCGTCAACCATTCGGCGCGCTGGTCCGCTCCCTCGGGTAAAGATGAAGGAATGTTTAGAAATAGGACATGCCCGTTGTGCAACGGGGAGCAGCGCTTTAAGCGCGACCGTCTGTTGATGGAACGGGAACAGGTTCATGGATTTGTCCGCCTTCATGCCCGAGCTGATCGCGCTCGGTCAGGTTCTGCTGATCGACCTCGTGCTGGCGGGCGACAACGCCATTGTGGTCGGCATGGCGGCCGCCGGCCTGCCGGCGGATCAGCGCCGCAAGGCGATCTTCTGGGGCATCGTCGCTGCGACCATCATGCGTATCGGCTTCGCGGCCATCACCACCCAGCTCCTGGCGATCGTTGGCCTGACGCTGGCCGGTGGCGTCCTGCTGCTCTGGGTCTGCTACAAGATGTTCCGCGAGCTGCAGCGCGGCCACCAGCCCGAGGTTGACGAGGCGGAGCTGGAGGCGCAGCAGGCGGCCGGCACCGGCGAGCGCAAGACGCTGCGGAGCGCCATCATCCAGATCCTGGTGGCCGACGTTTCCATGAGCCTGGACAACGTTCTGGCCGTGGCGGGCGCGGCCAAGGACCACCTCTGGGTGCTGGTCGTGGGCCTGGCCATCTCGGTCGTGCTCATGGGTGTCGCCGCCACCTTCATCGCCCGGCTGCTGGAGAAGCACCGCTGGATCGCCTGGGTCGGCCTGCTGGTCATCCTCTATGTCGCGATCGAGATGATCTGGCACGGCGGCGGCGAGGTGCTGCCCTACATCACCGGCAATGGCGGCGGTGCCGTGGCTCCTGCTCCCGCGCCCTGACCGGCGCCACATCGAACCATGCGCGGGCCGCCCCGAAAGGGGCGGCCCGACTTGTTTGCGGGGCGGTTAAGCCCTTGTCATAAAAGGGTTCGGCGCCTTCACGGGCCATCTCCTCTCCACTAGCGTCCCGCCCCCCGGGGCCGCGGGCACCGCAAGGCCAGGAGGCGATCAGGTTCCATGGAAGCGTTCACCAGCATGTTGCCGGCATTGGCCGAGATCATGTGGCTCAACATCATCCTGTCCGGCGACAACGCGGTGGTGATCGGCCTGGCGGCTGCGGGCCTGCCGCCGCACCAGCGCGGCAAGGCGGTGTTGTTCGGCGTGATCGCCGCCGCCGTGCTGCGGGTCGTCTTCTCGGTCTTCGCCAGCATGCTGCTGGCCTTGTGGTGGGTCGACCTTCTGGGCGGCCTGGCGCTGCTCTACATCGCATGGAGCTTCTTTGGCGAATTGCGGCATGGCGGCGAGGGCGCCGCCGGCGAGGGCAGGGCGCCGGCCGAGAAGACGCTGCCGCAGGCGCTGCGGCAGATCGTCCTGGCCGACGTTTCCATGAGCCTGGACAATGTGCTGGCGGTCGCCGCCGTGGCGCGGGCCAACCTCCCCTTGCTGATCGTCGGCCTGGTGGTTTCCATCCTGATGATGGGGCTGCTGGGCGGATTGCTGGCCAAGCTTCTGGATCGCTACAGATTCATCGCCTACATCGGCGTGGCGCTCATCACCTATGTGGGGCTGGAGCTGTTGTGGGAGGGCTTGATCATGGCGAACACGGTGCTGGGCCTCGGGATGGGCGTGCCGGAGGCGAGCCATTGAGGCTGCGCCGCATGGCTGCCGGCGCCCTGCTGGCGGCCATGCTGGCCGGGTGCGTGGCGCCAGGCTCCCAGGATGGCGCGGCGATGCGCCCCCCGCTCGATGAGGTGCTGGCCCGGCTACCGGGGGAAGCGGAGGGCTTCACCCGCGGCATCACCGCCGACATGGAGGCGAACCAGCCCGGGCAGGGCCGCGCCATCGACTATGCCACGGCGGCGCGGGATGGCGTGGCGGCGCGGGCCGCCATCGCCACGGTGATGATCTATGACCATGGCATGCCGCCGCTGCCCCCCGCGACGCCGGAAGCCAATGTGGTCGCCAAGCTGGAGGAAGGCGTGGCGGAGGCGCTGTCCCCGGCGCCCGGCCGCAGCATGGCCGAGCGGGAGCGCCATGTCCTGCCGGTGTCGGGTGGCGGGCCGCTGCAATGCGCGGTGCTGGGCGGCAGCTATGGCCGCACGGCGATGTGGCAGCAGGTTTGCGTCGGCGTGGCCGCGGGCCGCTTCCTGAAGGTGTTCGTGGCGGTTCCGGAAAGGCAACGCGGCCTGCTCAATCTGGATGCCGACAGCTTCACCCGCCGCATCGCCCTGGCGGCGCGGGGCGCCGTGGAAATGGCGGCGCGCTGAAGCCTCAGCGCTGCCGCGGCCAGTCCAGCCGCGGCTCGGCGCGCGAGTTCCGCAGCGGCGCGCGGTCGGGATAGGCGGGCGGGGGCAGCACCGGCGGCACCACGCGCGGGGCCTGCTCGGGGGGCGCCTTGCCGTTGAAGGAAGGCGGCTCGACCCAGCCTTCGCCTGTCGTGGCGGCGCGGCGCGCGGCGCCGGGGTCCTGCAAGGAGAAGGCGAGCTCGCGGATTTCCGCCTGGATCTCGTCCAGCTGCACCTCCAGGGCTTCCAGCCGCGCCTTCACCCCGAACACGCTGAACGGCATCAGCAGAAAGGCGGCGGCGCAAAGAAGGCCCAGCAGCAGCAGCAGAAGCCCCGTCCATTCCGGCATGCCCGGAATGGCCAGGGAGGAAACCAGCTGGCGCACATCCTCCATGGATCAGCCGCCCGTCATGCTCATGTGGCGGCCCACGGCCGGGCGCTCATGGCGGCGGTCGATGATGAAGTCGTGCCCCTTCGGCTTGCGGGCGATGGCGTCCTCGATCGCCTGGCGCAGCCCGTCCTCGTCCACCGAGGGATCGCGCAGCACGCTTCTCAGGTCGGCGGCATCCTCCTGGCCGAGGCACATGAACAGCGTGCCGGTGCAGGTCAGGCGGACCCTGTTGCAGCTTTCGCAGAAATTGTGGGTCATCGGCGTGATGAAGCCGAGGCGCCGCCCGGTTTCCTTGACCACCCAGTAGCGGGCGGGACCACCGGTGGCGTAGTCGGTTTCCTGCAACGTCCAATGCGCCCGCAGCCGGTCCCGCACCACGGACAATGGCAGATACTGGTCGACGCGGCTGGCATCCACCTCGCCCATCGGCATGGTTTCGATCAGCGTCAGGTCGAAGCCATGTTCGCCGCACCAGACCACCATGCGGTCGAACTCGTCCTCATTGACGCCCTTCATGGCGACCGCGTTGATCTTGACCTGCAGCCCGGCGGCCTTGGCGGCGAAGATGCCGTCCAGCGTCTTGTCGATGTCGCCCCAGCGGGTGAGGGCCCGGAAGCGCCCCGGGTCCAGCGAGTCGAGCGACACGTTGATGCGCCGCACCCCCGCCGCCGCCAGATCGGGCGCGTGCTTGGTCAGCTGGGTGCCGTTGGTGGTGAGCGTCAGCTCCTGCAGGCCATCCGGGCCGATGCGCTCCCCAAGGCTGCGCACCAGGCGCATGACATCCTTGCGCACCAGCGGCTCCCCGCCGGTCAGGCGGATGCGGCGCACGCCGAGGCCGATAAAGGCGCCGCACAAGCGGTCCAGCTCCTCCAGCGTGAGCACTTCGGCCTTCGGCAGGAAGGTCATGTGTTCCGCCATGCAGTACACACAGCGCAGATCACAGCGATCCGTCACGGAAACGCGCAGATAGCTGATCCGCCGGCCGAACGGATCAATCATGGCGGCCAACTCCCGGCGGGTGATGAATGCGAAACCGATCCTTCATTTGGGCTGCTCCCCCCCATCCGCGCAAGCCCTGGCTGCGGCTTGGGCTTTCACGCTGGGTCGATCACTTCCAGCGTGACCTGCGCGGCGTTGATCAGCAGCTTGCCCGCATGCTCGAAATTCACCGTCACGCGGTCGCCGGCCACGGACTGCACCTGGCCGGTGCCCCATTCCGGATGGGCGGGATGCCGGACAAACAAGCCCGGCTCAAGGGAGGTCATCATCCGGCCAGCCTGCCGCCGGCGCAAGCGCGATGCCAGCGGCAAATTTCCGGACCCGGCGGGCGGCGAGGGAAGCGGCCTTAAGGTTCTCTCAACAGGCCATGTCCAAGATGCCAGCCCGGCCCGTGCCGTTCCGGCCGGAGCCAGGCTGGAGGATGCGCATGGATCTTGAGACAACCCTGGCGCAGGACCTGTGCGCCCGCCTGTGCCATGATCTGGTGGGGCCGCTCGGCACCGTCGCCGGGGCGCTGGACATGCTCGGCGAGGATCCGGAGGCCGCCGATCTCGCGCGCGACGCGGCCGGGGAGATCCGGCGGCGGTTGAAGTTCTGGCGCGCGGCCTGCGGCGGGGGCGGCAGCGCGGTTGCGGTCCCGGAACTGGCGGGATTGCTGGATGGCATGCTGGCCGGCGGGCGCGCCCGGCTGGAACTGCGAACCCTGGCGGAGGACGAGCCCATTCCTAGCCCTGTCGCGCAGATGCTGCTGATGGCGGCCCTGCTGGCCGGGGAAGCCTTGCCGCGCGGTGGAACCGTGGCGCTGACGCAGGAGGCGGAGGGTTACACGCTGCGCCCGGAAGGCCGCGTCGTGAACTGGCCGGCGGCGCTGCTGGCCGTGCTGGAGGGGCAGCCGGCGCAGGGGCCGCGCGAACTTCCGGCGGGCATGCTGCGGCGGCACGCGGATGCGGCGGGCTGGACGATGGAACTGGCGGTGCGGGAAGGCGTGCTGCGGCTTCGGCCGGCCATCCGCGGCTGAAGCCGGGTCCTGCCCGCGCCGGGCCGATGACCATGGCCGAGGGCGGGAATGCGCGAATCCGGCACAGGCCGTTTACCGGTTGTTGTGGGTCCGCCGCACAGGCTGAGAGACGAACCCAGCCTGTCGGGGACTGTGATGGACGATCTGCTCGCTGACTTTCTGACCGAGACCAATGAAGGGTTGGCCGCCCTCGATGGTGCGTTGCTGAAGCTGGAGAAGGCGCCAAACGACCGGCAGACCCTCTCCGAGATCTTCCGCAATGTTCACACCATCAAGGGAACCTGCGGCTTTCTCGGCCTTTCCCGCCTGGAAAAGGTCGCCCACGCGGCCGAGAACGTGCTTGGCCGCTATCGCGACGGCACGTTGCCGGTCACGCCGGAAGGCATCACGCTGATCCTTTCCGCCCTGGACGGGCTGAAGAACATCGTGGCCGGGCTGGAAGGCACCGGCAGCGAGCCGCCCGGCAATGACGGGCCGCTGATCGCGGCGCTGGATGCCGCCTGGCGCGGCGGAGCGGCGCCCTCCGGACCCGCAGGAGACGGTGCCGAGGCAGGCGGCTCCCCTGCCGAGGACGCGGCCCCGGCCGAGGCGCTGTTCCAGGTTTCGCCCGAGCCCACCGCCGTCGCGCCGGCACCCCCGGTTCCGGCCCGCCCGGAAGAGGCCGAAGGGCCTGCCACCGCCCTGGCCGCCGCTTCGGTTTCCGCCCAGGGCGGAGGGCCGATCACGCCAGCCCAGACCATCCGTGTCTCGGTGGACGTGCTGGAAGACCTGATGACGCTGGTCAGCGAGCTGGTGCTGACGCGCAACCAGTTGTTGCAGCTGGTCCGCGCCCGTGGCGACGCGGCCCTGACCGTGCCCCTGCAGCGCCTGTCGCACATCACGTCGGAATTGCAGGAAGGCGTGATGAAGACGCGCATGCAGCCGATCGGCAATGCATGGCAGAAGCTGCCGCGCATCGTGCGCGACCTCGCCAACGAGCTTGGCAAGAAGATCGAGCTGGTGATGAAGGGCGCCGACACCGAGCTGGATCGGCAGGTGCTGGAGCTGATCAAGGACCCGCTGACGCATATGGTGCGCAACAGCGGCGACCACGGCCTGGAGAACCCCGAGCAGCGGCGGGCCGCCGGCAAGCCGGAACTCGGCCGCATCACGCTGAACGCCTATCACGAAGGCGGCCACATCATCATCGAGATCGGCGATGACGGGCGCGGCCTGTCGGTGGAAAAGATCAAGGCCAAGGTGCTGAGCCAGGGCCTGACCAACGAGGCGGAGCTCGCCGGCATGAGCGAGCGGGAAATCCAGCATTTCATCTTCCGCGCCGGCTTCTCCACCGCCGCCGCCGTGACCTCGGTGTCGGGCCGCGGCGTCGGCATGGACGTGGTGAAGACCAACGTCGAGAAGATCGGCGGCACCATCGAGCTGCGCTCGGTGGAAGGGAAGGGCACGACCTTCTTCATCAAGATCCCCCTGACGCTCGCCATCGTCTCGGCGCTGATCGTGGAAGCGGGAGGCGAGCGCTTCGCCGTGCCGCAGATCGGCGTGGTGGAGCTGGTGCGCGCCGGCGGCAGTGCCGAGGGCGCGCAGATCGAGCGCATCCACGACACCCCCGTGATGCGCCTGCGCGACCGCCTGCTGCCGCTGGTGTCGCTGTCGCGGCTGCTGCAGCTCGACCAGCGGCCGGAGGAGGCGGGCAAGGAGGAAGGCTTCGTCATCGTCACCCAGGTGGGCGGCAACGTCTTCGGCATCATTGTCGACAAGGTGTTCGATACCGAGGAGATCGTGGTGAAGCCGGTGGCGCCTATCCTGCGCCATGTCACGATGTTCAGCGGCAACACCATCCTGGGCGATGGCAGCGTCATCATGATTCTCGATCCCAACGGCATCGCCCGCGCCACCGGCGTCGGCGCCGACGGGCCGGTGGATGAGGCGGTGCAGGCCAGCAATCTCGGGCGCGGCACCCGTTCCGGCGAGCGCACCGCGCTGCTGCTGTTCTCCGCGGGGGATGGCACGCCCAAGGCGGTTCCGCTCGGCCTCGTGGCGCGGCTGGAGGATCTGCCGGCCGAAAGCATCGAGCATTCCGGCGGCAAGTTCCTGGTGCAGTATCGCGGCAAGCTGATGCCGCTGGTGCCGATGTCCGGCCATTGGGCGCCGCCCGCGCCGGGCCGCCGCCAGGCCGTTCTTGTGTTCAACGACCGCGACCGCGCCATGGGGCTGATGGTGGACGCCATCCTCGACGTGGTGGAGGAATGCCTGAACATCGAGGGCGCTTCCGAGCAGCCGGGCTTCCTCGGCTCCTCCGTGATCTGCGGCAAGGTGACCGATGTGATCGATTGCTCTTGGTGGCTGCACCAGGCTGGCGATGACTGGTTCCGGCAGCGCCAGGAGATGTCGCCGCCGCGCGTTCTCCTTGTGGAGGACAGCGCCTTCTTCCGCCACCTGCTGGTGCCCGGCCTGGGCGCCGTCGGCTACGCGGTGACGGCGGTGAACAGCGCGGCCGAGGCGCTGCGGCTGCGCGAGCAGGGCGCCGCTTTCGACGTGATCGTTTCCGACATCGAGATGCCGGATCTCGACGGCCTCGGCCTGGCGCGGGCGGTGCGGCTGGAAGGGCCGTGGCGCGGCGTGCCGATGATCGCCCTGAGCGGCCGCATGGACAATGAACGGCTGCAACAGGCGCTGGCGGCCGGCTTCAACACCGCGCTTGGCAAATCGGACCGTGAGGCCTTGCTGGCCTCGCTGGGCGATTGCCTGAGCGCGCAGACCCTGGCCTGAGGAGCAAGACGGCAATGCAGACCACGATTCAGGCCACGGCCGCGGCAACGGCCGCGCGTCCCGGCACCGCGCTGATGAGTGACAGCGCCGCGCAGATGTATCTGACGCTGACGGTGGCCGGGCAGTTGTGCGGCGTGCCGGTGCTGGCGGTGCGGGACATCATGGCCGCGCCATCCATCACGCGCGTGCCGCTGGCCCCGCCCGAGGTGGCCGGCAGCCTCAACCTGCGTGGCCGCATCGTCACGGCGATCGACCTCCGGCGCCGGCTCGGCCTGCCCATGCGGGAAGCCGGCGCGCCGCCGCCGATGAGCGTCGTCGTCGAGCAGGGCGGGGAGCTCTACAGCCTGTTGTCGGATGCCGTGGGCGAGGTCGTGCCGCTGAAATCCGAGGGCTTCGCCGGCAACCCGCCGACCCTCGACACGGTGTGGCGCGACATCTCCCATGGCGTGCACCGGCAGGACGGGCAGTTGCTCATCGTGCTGGATGTCGACCGCATCCTGGCCATCGACTGAGGACCCGCCGCCATGAGCGACCCCAACACCGTGCTCTGCGTGGATGACAGCCGCGTCGTGCGCAAGGCGGCGCGCCGCATTCTGGAACGGCACGGCTTTTCCGTGCGGGAGGCGGAGAACGGGCTGGCGGCGCTGGAGGCCTGCCGCGCCGAGATGCCGCGCCTGGTGATGCTGGACTGGAACATGCCGGTGATGGACGGCATGGAGTTCCTGGTCGCCCTGCGCGCCGAATTCGGGCCGCGGGAGCCGCTGGTGATGCTGTGCACCACGGAAAGTGAGTTCGACCGCATCGTGCTCGCCCTGGGCAATGGCGCGAACGAGTACATCATGAAGCCCTTCGACGACGGGATCGTTACCGGCAAGCTTGTGCAGCTTGGCCTGCTTGAGGAAGCGGAGCCTTGAACGGGCCGCTTTCCCTTCCGCCGCGCGCGGCGCGGCAGGCTGTCCGGGTCATGCTGTGCGATGACAGCGCGACGGCGCGCTCGGCCTTCGCGCGGCTGCTCGGCAACGATCCCGAGCTGGACATCATCGGCGGTGTCGGCGATGGGCAGCAGGCGCTGGATGCGATCACGGCGCTGCCGCCCGGGCAGCGCCCGCATGTGCTGTTGCTGGACCTCGAAATGCCGGTGATGGATGGCATGACGGCGCTTCCCCGGTTGTTGAGGCTGCAGCCAGGCCTCGCCGTCATTGTCGCGAGCGCGCTGACGCAGCGTGGCGCCGAAGCCGCCATGGCCGCCCTGCGATCGGGGGCATCGGATTACGTTCCGAAGCCCACCGCCAGTGCCGGCGGAATGAACGATCCCGCCTTCAGGGCGGAATTGCTGGCCAAGGTGAAGGGCTGGGCACGGGTTCGGGCCGCGCCACGGGCCGCACCGGCACCGGTGGTCTCGCAGCCCGGCCCATTGCCACGCCCGCCTGCGTACGCATTCCAGGTCTCTGCCGCGAAGCCGCGTTCCATCGGCATGCCGGCCGGAATTCCGGTCAGGATGCCTGGGGCGCGGCCCAGGCCAAGGCTGCTCGCGATCGGGGCGTCCACGGGTGGCCTCCAGGCGCTGGCCGCCTTCGTGAAGCGGCTGACGGCGCCGCTGCCGCTGCCAGGCGTGATCGTCCAGCACATGCCGGCCGGCTTCACCGCCATGCTCGCGGATCACCTGTCGCGCCTGGGCGGCCCCCAGGCCGCCGAGGCCCGGGATGGAGAAATGCTGAGGGCGGGGCGCTTCTACGTCGCGCCCGGGGACCGGCACCTACTGGTGGAGAACGGCCCTGGCGGCATGGTGGCGAGGCTGACATCAGGCCCGCCGGAGAATTTCTGCCGCCCTGCGGTGGACCCGATGCTGCGCAGCGCCGTCAGGGCCTGCGACGGCCAGGTGCTGGCCGTCATCCTGACCGGGATGGGGCAGGACGGGATGCTGGGCTGCAAGGCGGTGGCGGCCGCGGGCGGCACGGTGATGGCGCAGGATGAGGCGTCCAGCGTGGTCTGGGGAATGCCCGGCGCCGTCGCCAGGGCGGGGCTGGCGGAGCATCTGCTGCCACCGGAACAGTTGGCGGAACGGGTTCTGGCGCAATTCGGGGCGGGGACCCCGGGCGCTGCGAGGGGGATGGCATGAACGCGGAAGGTTTCGCCTCGATCGCGGCGCTGGTGAAGGCGCGGTCCGGCATCGTGCTGACGCCCGACAAGGAATACATGCTGGAAACGCGCCTGACGCCGATCCTGAAGGCGGAGAAGATCGCCGACCTGGATGGCTTGGCCCTGCGGCTGCGTGACCCGCGCGCGGAAAGCCTGGCCCGCGCCGTGACGGAAGCGCTGACCACCAATGAAAGCAGCTTTTTCCGGGACGGGAAGCCATTCGACCATTTGCGGCGGATCGTGCCGAAGATGCTGGCCGCCCGCCCTGCTGGCCACAAGCTGCGGGTCTGGTCCGCCGCCTGCTCCACAGGGCAGGAAGCCTATTCGGTGGCCATGGTGCTTTCCGAGCTGGGTGTCCGGCATGCGGAGATCTTCGGGACCGATCTGTCGCGGGACGTGGTGGAACGCGCGAGGGAAGGGGTGTTCACCCAGTTCGAGGTGCAGCGCGGCCTGCCGGTCCAGATGATGGTGAAGTATTTCCGGCAGGAGGCGGCCCGCTGGCGGGCGGTGCCCGAACTGCGCGCCATGACGCGCTTCGAGGAGCGCAACCTGCTTTCGGACCACCGGATGCTCGGGCGTTTCGACATCGTCTTCTGCCGCAACGTCCTGATCTACTTCGATCCGCCCACCAAGGGACGGGTGCTGAACGCCCTTGCGGCGCAGCTGGCGGGGGATGGCGTGATGTATCTCGGGGGGGCGGAAACGGTGCTGGGGCTGACCGACAGGCTGGGCGCTCTGCCAGGGGAAAGGGGGGTCTACGCGCCTGCCGCGCTGCGGGCCGGCGCGGCCTGATGCACCCTGGCGCCGCCCGGCGAAGCGGCTGTGCCGCATGGAAGCGCGGCCGGTGGCCGCGGCTCCTGCGGGTGCCGGGCAGCGCGCCGGCGCCGGGATGGCGGAGGTCCCGCGCGCATGGCGCTCGTGGCGGGGCGCCGCCCGGGCCTCAGCCCGTCCCGAGAACCCAGCGGATCGCCAGCGCCGTTGCCGTGAGGCAGGCGACGCCTGCGGCCCAGAGCAGGACGAACCAGCCCAGGCGCCGCAGGACAGGCGGCATCAGTGATAGCCCTCGCCGACGCGGATCTTGCCGCGGAACAGCCAGTACACATAGGCCGTGTAGGTCAGGATGATCGGGATCAGCAGCGAGGCCCCGACCAGCAGGAACAATTGCGAGGAAGGCGAGGCCGCTGCCTGCCAGATATCGATGCCGGGCGGCACGATGTTGGGCCACAGGCTGATGCCAAGGCCGGTATAGGACAGGAAGAACCAGCCAAGCGCATACAGGAAGGGCGCCCCGTCCCGCCAGCGGAAGGAGCGGCCGGTGGGATCGGCCGGCGCCTCCGCTTCCCGCTTTTCCGTGACGTCGATGGCGCGGAAGAAGCGCCAGGTGAACAGCGCCACCAGGATCGGAACCGGCGCGGCCGCCGCCATCCAGGGCATGGTGAACCAGCGCGCCGCGAAGGCCGATTGCAGGAACGGCATGATCAGGCTCACCACCACGATGCAGCCCAGCGTCGCGACACCGAGCCGCCGCGCCATATGGCGTGCCCTGGCCGCCAACGGCCCTTCCGTGCGCCAGATCAGCCAGCAGGCGCCGAGCAGCGCATAGCCGACCACCAGCGATGCGCCGGTCAGCAGGGAGAAGGGCGTCAGCCAGTCCCACCAGCCGCCGGCATAGGCGCGGTTCTCGACCCGGATGCCCTGCACCAGCGCCCCCAGGCAGATGCCCTGGCAGAAGCCCGCGACATAGCTGCCCCAGCAGAAGGCGCGGTCCCACCAGGTCTGCGCGCGATCGTTATGCGCCTTGAACCGCATCTCGAAGGACACGCCGCGGAAGATCAGCGCCAGCAGCATCAGGATCAGCGGCATGTACAGCGCCGGGAAGATGGTGGCGTAGGCCAGCGGGAACACGGCGAACAGTCCCGCGCCACCCAGCACCAGCCAGGTTTCGTTGCCGTCCCACATGGGCGCGACGGAGTTCACCATCACGTCCCGGTCGTCCTTGTGCGGAAACCAGGGGAACAGGATGCCGAGGCCGAGATCGAAGCCGTCCATGCACACATAAAGGAACACGGCGGTCGCGATCAGGATGGCCCAGATCAGCGGCAGGTAGAATTCCATGCGCTTGCCCTCCTTCAGTCGCCATGGCCGGCATGGCGGATGCCGGGCGCGGGGGTGATGCCGCTGGTGCGGATCGGCTGGTTTTCCTCCGGCCCGCGTTCGGCGGGGTAGGGGGCATGGCTGAACAGCCGGAACAGGAACCAGATGCCGGCGCCGAAGACGATGAAGTAAACGACAATGAAGGCGAGCAGCGAGGTACCCACCGCCGGCGCCGCCAGCGGCGCGACGCTGTCCGCCGTGCGCAGCAGGCCATAGACGGTGTAGGGCTGCCGCCCCGCCTCGGTTGTGATCCAGCCGGCCGTGACGGCGACCAGCCCGGACGGCCCCATCAGCAATGCGATGCGGTGGAACCAGGCGCTGTCATACAGCCGCCCGCGCCAGCGCAGCAACAGCGACACGATGCCCACCGCCGCCATGGCCGAGCCCAGCGCCACCATGACGCGGAAGGACCAGAACACCAGGGGCACGTTGGTCGGCCTTTCCTCCGGCGGGAAGTCCTTCAGGCCCGGCGTTTCGCCATCCAACTCATGCGTCAGGATCAGCGCCGACGCCTTCGGGATTTCCAGCCAGACCCGGGTTTCCTCCCGCTCCATGTCGGGATGGCCTAGGATGATCAGCGGCGCGCCGCGCTGGGTTTCCCAGTGGCCCTCCATCGCCGCGACCTTCTGCGGCTGGTGTTCCAGCGTGTTCAGGCCATGCATGTCGCCCAGCAGGATCTGGATCGGCGCCACGATGGCCGCCATCCACATCGCCATGGAGAACATGGTGCGCGTGCGCTCGTTGCGCCGGTCGTAGAGCAGGTGCCATGCCCCCACCGCGCCGACGATGAAGGCGGTGGTGAGGTAGGCGCCGACCACGGTGTGCGCCAGCCGATAGGGGAAGGAGGCATTGAAGATGATCGCCCACCAATCCTCCGGCATGAAGCGGCCCTCGGCGTCGATGCTGTAGCCGCCCGGCGTCTGCATCCAGGAATTGGCCGACAGGATCCAGAAGGCGGAGATCAGCGTGCCAATGGCGACCAGGCAGGTGGCGGCGAAATGCAGCCTCGGCCCGACGCGTTGCAGGCCGAACAGCATGATGCCGAGGAAGCCGGCCTCCAGGAAGAACGCCGTCAGCACCTCGTAGCCCATCACCGGTCCCAGCACGTTGCCGGTGCGGTCGGCGAAGACAGACCAGTTGGTGCCGATCTGGTAGGACATCACGACGCCGGACACGACGCCCATGGCGAAGGCGATGGCAAAGACCTTCAGCCAGTATTTGAACAGGTCGAGATAGATGTCCCGCTTGGTCCAGAGCCAAAGCCCTTCCAGCACCATGAGGAAGCTGGCGAGGCCGATGGTAAAGGCGGGAAACAGAAAATGGAAGGTGATGGTGAAGGCGAACTGGAATCGTGCGAGGTCCAGTGCGCTTGGCAGGAATTCCCAGCCCATGCTGACGCTCCCCGGCGGTGTGGCCGCCAGCGCCTTTCCGGCAATGGCGGCCTTCATCTTCTAAAGTGGTTCGCTGCCGCCGGGTATCCATGGCCGGGCGGTTTATTCCATCCTGTGCGCCGAATCAGCGAAAGGAACCCGCGACATGATCACCTTGCCCAGCAGCCCGGCCATGCGCCTTGATGGCCGCCGCGCCCTGGTGACCGGCGCCGGAAGGGGCATCGGCCTGGCGGCGGCCGCGGCGCTGGCGGCGGCGGGCGCGCATGTGACCCTGGCCGCGCGCAGCACCACCGAGATCGAGGAAGCCGCCGTTGCCCTGCGGGCGCGTGGCGACGCGGCCGAGGCGCTGGCCCTGGATGTGGGCGACATCGGCGCCGTGGCGGCGGCCGTGGCGGAGCGGGAGCCGTTTGACATTCTCGTGAACAATGCCGGCACCAACCGCCCGGCGCCCTTCGCGGATGTGAGCCCCGAGGATTTCGACGCGGTGATGGGGCTGAACGTCCGGGCCGCCTTCTTCGCGGCCCAGGCCGTGGCGCGGCGGCTGATGGTGGCGGGCCGCCCCGGCTCGATCATCCAGATGTCATCGCAGATGGGGCATGTGGGCGGGCCGAACCGTTCCGTCTATTGCGCCAGCAAGCACGCCATGGAGGGGATGACCAAGGCGATGGCGGTGGAACTCGGCCGGCACAACATCCGGGTGAACACCGTCTGCCCAACCTTCATCGAGACGCCGCTGACCCGGCCCTTCTTCGAAAAG
Source organism: Teichococcus oryzae (assembly GCF_008386565.1). Lineage (GTDB taxonomy): Bacteria > Pseudomonadota > Alphaproteobacteria > Acetobacterales > Acetobacteraceae > Pseudoroseomonas > Pseudoroseomonas oryzae. The sequence continues at coordinate 812,015 of NZ_VUKA01000001.1, forward strand.
CCGGAATTCCGCGACTGGGCACTGGGCAAGATCAAGCTGGGCCGCATCGGCGCGGTGGAGGATGTGATGGGTGCCGTGGTGTTCCTGGCCTCCGACGCCTCGGCGCTGATGACCGGCAGCGCGCTGATGCTGGATGGCGGCTGGACCGCCGACTGAAGCCTCACGCCCATCGTGATTGCATCCGCATGCAAAGCCCCTTGCATGCGGATGCAAAGATCTCCACCCTTGGTCCGGAACCAACAGCCGAAGGGAAGGGTGCGCCATGATCCGCTACCTGAAAAAGGGCGCCGAAGCTGCCGAGACCGCCGAATACGATCGCAAGGTCCGCCAAACGGTGGAAGGCATCCTGGCCGATGTGGAAAGCCGCGGCGACGCCGCCGTGCGCGAGTTGTCGGAAAATTTCGACAAGTGGTCGCCCGAGAGCTTCCGTCTTTCGAAGGAACAGATCCAGGCGCTGATCGACAGCCTGCCCGCGCAGGTGATCGAGGACATCAAGTTCGCCCAAGCGCAGATCCGCCGCTTCGCGGAGGCGCAGAAGGCCTGCCTGACGGACCTGGAGATCGAGACGTTGCCCGGCGTCACGCTCGGCCACAAGAACATCCCGGTGGAAAGCGTCGGTTGCTACATCCCCGGCGGCCGTTACCCGATGGTGGCGTCCGCGCATATGAGCGTGCTGACCGCCAAGGTGGCCGGCGTGCCGCGTGTCATCGCCTGCACGCCGCCGCTGAATGGCGAGGCCCCGGCGGCCACGGTTGCCGCCATGGCAATGGCCGGCGCCGACGAGATCTACCTGCTGGGCGGCATCCAGGCCGTCGCCGCCATGGCGCTGGGCACCGAGACGGTGCAGCCGGTGGACATGCTGGTCGGCCCCGGCAACGCCTTCGTGGCCGAGGCCAAGCGCCAGCTTTACGGCCGCGTGGGCATCGACCTGTTTGCCGGCCCGACCGAGACCCTGGTGATCGCCGACGACACCGTGGATGCGGAGATCTGCGCCGTCGATCTGCTGGGGCAGGCCGAGCATGGCCCGACCTCGCCCGCCGTGCTGCTCACCACCTCGAAGAAGATCGCCGAGGGCATCGAGGCGGAGATCCAGCGCCAGCTCAAGGTGCTGCCGACCGCCGACATCGCCAGCGTTTCCTGGCGCGACCATGGCCAGGTGATCCTGTGCGACACCGATGAGGAAATGCTGCAGGTGGCGGACGAGATCGCCTCCGAGCATGTGCAGGTGATGACCAGGAACCCGCGCTGGTTCCGCGACAACATGCGCAACTACGGAGCGCTGTTCCTGGGACCGGAAACCAATGTGGCCTATGGCGACAAGGTGATCGGCACCAACCACACCCTGCCGACCAAGAAGGCGGCGCGCTACACGGGCGGCCTGTGGGTCGGCAAGTTCATCAAGACCTGCACTTGGCAGGAGGTGAAGCCGGAGGCTTCCGCGATGGTGGGCGAGTATTGCTCGCGCCTCTGCGCCATCGAGAACTTCGCCGGCCACAAGGAGCAGGCCGATATCCGCGTGCGGCGCTACGGTGGCAAGAACGCCGCCTGAGCGCGGGGCGCCGCGCATGCCAGGCCCCGCCATCACGGCGCGGGACTTGGCCCGGCATCTCGGCGTCTCGCAATCCATGGTGTCCCGGGCCTTCAGCCCGGGCGCCTCGGTGGCGCCGGAGATGCGCGCGCGCATCCTCCAGTCCGCCGCGGAGATGGGCTACCGCCCCAACATCATCGCCGCCGCGCTTTCCCGCCGCCGCAGCAGCATCGTCGGCATCGTGATGGGGGAGCTTTCCAATCCCTTTTACCCGGCCGTGCTGGAGCAGCTCACGGGCGCCCTGGGCGCGGCCGGCTTCCAGCCCCTGCTGTTCACCGTGCCGCCAGGGCAGGAGGCCGATGCCGCCCTGCCGATGCTGCGCCAATACCATGTGGACGCGGTGGTGGTGACGGCCGCCAGCCTTTCCGCCGCCGGCGCCGCGGACTGGCTGGGGGATGGCCGTTCCGCCGTGCTGTTCAACCGCACCGCTGCGGGAGAGGCGGAACCCCAAGCAATCGCCGGCACGCCCCTGCCGGACAGCGTGGCCTGCGACAATGTCGCGGGTGGCCATGCCGCCGCCGAGGCCTTGCTGGCGCGCGGGCGGCGGCGCCTCGCCTTTGTCGCCGGGCGGCCGGACACCTCCACCAGCCGGGAGCGCGAGCGCGGCTTCCGCGAGGCCTTGCAGGCGCGCGGCCTGCCGCCGCCGCTCCGCGCCGATGCGGGGGATTTCAGTTACGAGGCCGGGCACCGCGTCGCCCTGGACCTGCGCGAGGCCGACGGCATCTTTTTCGCCAACGACATCCTGGCCCTCGGCGGGCTGGACGCGCTGCGCCACGAGATGGGGCGGCGGGTGCCGGAGGATGTCTCCGTCCTCGGCTTCGACGACATCCCGATGGCCGCCTGGCCCGCCTACCGCCTTTCCACCCTGCGCCAGCCCGTGCCCGCCATGGTGGCCCGCACCGTGGACCTGCTGCGCGCCCGCCTAGCCGGTGAGACGGATGGCCCCCGCGCGGAGCGCCTGCCGGCGGAACTGGTGGAACGCGCGTCCCTTTGAAGTGCTGGAGGGAGAAGGAATTCTCCCTCCAGACCTCCCTCATCTTCTTTTTGTCAGTTGGGGTTCGGGGGGGAACTGAGACGGGATCTCCACCGTGGCGAAGCCAGAATTTCTATAGGCAGCACGGGCTGAACCCGCAGTCGCCGGAGGGCCAAGCCCTCCGGCGCACCCCACCCAAGGAAAACGGGCGCCGCCGCAAGGCGCGCCCGTGAACAGACCAGAAAAAAGATGGGGGTCTGGGGGAATTCATTCCCCCAGCCTTTCCCACCCGATCAGAAAGCGCCGAACATGGTGCCAAGCACGATGATGACGATCAGTGCCGTCACCGGGATCAGCAGGTTCACTACGAAGATGTCCTTGTAGGATTCGCGGTGCGTCAGCCCGGTGATGGTCAGCAGCGAGATCACCGCGCCGTTGTGCGGCAGCGAGTCGAAGCCGCCCGAGGCGATCGCGGCGATGCGGTGCAGCAGGTCGGGGCTGATGCCGAGTTCATTGGCGCGGGCCAGATAGGTGCTGCCCAGCGTGTCCAGCGCGATCGAGAGCCCACCCGAGGCCGAGCCGGTGATGCCCGCCAGCGCGTTGACCGCGATGGCCAGCGAGATGGTGGGCGTGCCCGGCGCGATGCCCACCACGAAGTCGCGCACCACGATGAAGGCGGCGAGGGAGGCGATGACCGCGCCGTAGCCGACCTCGCTGGCCGTGTTGAAGATTGGCAGCATGGAGCCCATGGTGCCTTCGTTCAGCGTTTTCTGCGGGTCCCGGAAGTAGCGCCACTGGAGCACCAGCACGGTGAGGATGGCGCCGACCAGCGCCACCACCAGCGCCCAGGTGCCGATCACCGCGGTGGGCGACACGTTGCCGTAGATCTGCTGCGACAGGTAGCCGAGATCCATGCTCGGGAAGACCCAGAGCGAGAACAGCGCGTTCAGCCCGATCACCACCACGATCGGCAGCAGGGAAAGCGCGAAGCCGGGGCGCTCGCCATCGTCGAAGTTCGGCAGGTTCTCGACGTGGTTGCCGTAGCCTTCATTCGCCAGCTTCGCGCGACGCGCCTGGTAGTGCAGCCAGGCCAGGCCGCCGAACAGCATGATGCAGCCCGCGATCAGGCCGAGGCCCGGGGCCGCGAAGGTGGTGGTGCCGAAGAAGCGCGTCGGGATCGCGTTCTGGATCGCCGGCGTGCCGGGGAAGGCGGTCATGGTGAAGGTGAAGGAGCCGAGCGCGATGGCGCCGGCGATCAGGCGCTTCGGCAGCCCCGCCTCGCGGAACAGCGCGGCGGCGATCGGGTAGATGGCGAAGGCGACGACGAACAGCGACACGCCGCCATAGGTCAGGATGCCGCAGGCCAGCGTCACTGCCGCGATGGCATGCTTCGCCCCCAGCTTCTGCACGATGGTGTGCGCGATGGTGGTGGAGGCGCCGCTATCGGCCATCAGCTTGCCGAAGATGGCGCCCAGCATGAAGATCGGGAAGAACAGCACGACATAGCGGCCGAGGCTGGTCATGAAGATCTGGGTATAGGTTGCCAGCACCGGGCCGCCCTGCGCCAGAAGCACGGCGAAGGCGGCCATGATCGGCGCCAGGATCAGCACGTTGACGCCGCGATAGGCGAAGTACATCAGCCCCGCGAGCGACAGGACAATGGCAAGAGTTCCCAAAGGAACGTCTCCTCGTTAGTGAAAGATCAGGACGCTACTTGGGCTGGCTTCGCAGATGCGCCACCAGGGCCATCAGGCGGCGGTTGCGCCAGTCGGTGCGTTCCTGCAGTTGATCGGTCGGCAACACCTCGCGCCGTTCCTTCTCGGCGCCGCGGATCGCCGCGTCCGACCAGGGGCGGGGATTGGCGCGGGAGACGGCGATGTTGTGGTAGAGCGGCGCCAGCCGGGCCGAATAATCCGCGATGCCGCCCGGCGCGTTGAGGTCGATGGTTTCGAACGGTCCCATGAAGGCCCAGCGCAGGCCGAGGCCCTGGCTCACCGTCAGGTCGATATCGGCGGCGGAGGCGAGCCCGGCCTCGTACAGCGCCCAGGCCTCGTTCAACAGCGCGCCTTGCAGGCGGTTGAGGATGAAGCCCTCGATCTCCGCCTTCACCACGATCGGCGCCTGGCCCCATTCCTCCATGGCTGCGCGCAGGGCGGGCAGGATGGCGGGATCGGTCCAGGGCGCCGGCACCAGCTCCACCAGCGGCACCAGGTGCGGCGGGTTCACCGGATGGGCAATCAGGAAGCGCGACCTGTTGCGCAGCGCCTCGGTGAAGGCGGATGCCGGAATGCCGGAGGAGGAGGAGCCGCAGATCGCCTCCGGCCGCATCGCCGCGTCGATTTCGGCGCAGACCGCCTGCTTCACCTCGACCCGTTCCAGCACGGATTCCTGGATATAATCGGCCGGGCCCACCGCCTCGGCCAGGGTGTCGCAGACGGTGATGCGGGACAACGGTTCCTCCACATCCTGCACCAGGCCGGCGCCCTGCATGTCCAGCAGCATCTGCCGGATGCGGGCGGGCGCGCGGGCGCGCAGCGCCGCATCGCCATCGAAGATGCGCACGGTGGCGCCGGCGCGGGCGAAAACCAGCGCCCAGCCGGAGCCAACCAGCCCGGAGCCGACAATGGCCACGGTGTTCAGCTTGTGCATGCTCATCGGCAGATCTCCTTGAACGGAAGGGACGGCACGGGCCTGGTGGTGCCGCGCTCCATGAGTTGCCCGGGAAGGCGCAGGATGCAGCCGGCCTCCGCCCCGGCGGCCGGCCTGCCGCGCACCCAGGCCAGCGTCTTCTCGACCATGGCCTCCAGCGGCTGGCGCACCGTGCTCAGGTCATGCGCCGGCCAGGCGGCCATGGGAATGTCGTCGAAGCCGGCGATGGCGAGATCCTCCGGCACGCGCAGGCCGAATTCGTGCCGTGCCGTGTCGAGGGCGCCGAGGGCCATGATGTCGCCGGCGCAGAACAGCCCGTCGGGCCGGTCGGGCCCCCGAAGGAGGCGGCGGGCCGCGTCCTGGCCGCCGGCATAGGTGAAGGCGCCGCCCGGCTCCTCCCGCACCGTCAGGCCGCCGGCCGTGCAGTGGCCGATGAAGCCGTCGCGGCGCTCGCGGTGGGTGGAGGTGCCTTCGAGCCCGCCAATGAAGCCCGGGCGTCGCATGCCACCGGCGATCATATGCGCCGCCAGTGCCGCGGCGCCGCCCTGGTTGTCGCAAACGACGCCGCGCGCATCCGGCGCGTCCGGGACGCGGTTGAAGAACAACAGCGGCACGCCGGCGGCGGAGCAGGTGGCGGTGGCCTCGGTGGTCAGGTCGGTGGCCAGAACAACCGCATATTCGGGCCGATAGGACAGCAGCAGCCGGATCGCCGCATCCACGGTTCCGCCGGGCTCGGCCACGACCAGCATGGTGTTGAAGCCCGCGGCCTGCAGCGCGGCGGTCAGCAGGGCCAGCGCCTGCGGGTAGAAGGGGTTGTGTAGATCCGCCACCAGCACGCCCACGATGCCGGTGCGGCCGGTGATCATGCTGCGCGCGAGGGCATCCGGCTGGTAGCCCCGTTCCCGCGCCAGGCGCAGCACGGCCTCCCGCGTCGCCACGGCAATATCGGCTTCCGGGTGGAAGGCACGGGCGACCGTGGCCACCGACATGCCAAGCTCGCGCGCCAGATCCTTGATGGTGATGCGTTGGGACGGCCTAGGAGGCATGGCTTCCCACGGCCGCGACCGGGGCGCTGCCCATGGCCATGACGTTCTCCTGAAAATAGCTCCGAACGAGTCTTCTTGTTGACTGAGAACGTTCTCGGGATTGGCTGTCCTGTCAATCCCAGGGGTATGACAGCTTCGTGATAAGGGTGCGACAGGACGGCCATCCACCTTAGCTAGGATCCGCGGAGCGAAAACCCCTCGCGACCTGTTGGAGCAGAGCATGACAGCCAAACCACCGAGGCCAACATGGCGCTGGGACAGCTTGGCCGGTCGGCTCGCCATTCCGGGCCTGGCAATCGGCCTGGCCACGACGCTTGGCACCCTGGTCTGGTCGGTGCAGCAACCGATGCCGCATCTGCCGACCCTGGCCAGCGAGAAGCAGAGCGAGCAACAGAACCAGAAGCAGCCGCAAGGAAGGCCGCTGCCCCAGCAGCCGCCTGTTCTGGCCGAAGCCGCCCCCGCACCGGAAAGCGAAACGGCCGCCTTGCTGGCCGAGGTCGAGGAATTGCTGCGTCAGGCCGATGCCATGCAGGCGGCATTGGATCGGCTGGATCAGGGACGCCCGGCCTGGCCGGACAGCGAGGCCCTTGCCTCGGTCGCCGCCCAGCTGGCGCCGGCGGCGACGCTGCCCGCCGTGACGGCGCTGCTGCCCCCGCCGGACGCCCTGGCCGCCTTGCCCGCGCCCACCGCCATGACACCGCAGCCGCCTCAGCTTGCCGCCACCTTGCCGGCCCCGCCGGAGACCCTTCAGGCCCAGCCACCGCCTAGGGCCCTGGCGGCGATGCTTCCGCCGGCACCCCTGGTCACGGCGGAAGCGCCAATCGAGGCGACCCGCCCCACCGCTCCGCCGCGCATGGCTGCCGCGGTCCCTTCGCGCGCGCCGGCCCGTGCCGCCGCGCGGCCGCTTCCGGCCAGGGTGCAGCCCGTGGCTATGGGGGGGCCGCTGCAACGACGCTGCCGCGCGATCATTCTCAGGGCGCAGCTTGGGGAGGAGCCATCGCGTGCCGAACATGATTTTCTGCAGGAAGGGTGCCGCTGAGGTCCTGCCCCGCCGGGCCCTGATGGTTCTGGGCGGCCTGGGGGTGTTGTCTGCCTGCGCGGTCCCGCCAATGACACGGCAGGGCAACACGTTGCCGATGCGCGTTCCAGGCGCGCCAACCCCGCCAACAACCGCGCAAAGCCTGGACGCGGCGGTTCGGGACATGACGGTGGCGCTGTTCGACCGGGCGCGGATCGATCCGCCGGGGCCGTCCGACCGCTATGATCTGGTGATCGACCCGCTGATCGACCGCGCCACCGGAAGCCAGACAGCCGCTACGCGCGGCATGGAACAGCGCATGGCCGCCATTGTGCGGGAGCGCTATCCCGATTTCGAGCTGCGGCCGTTCAGCAGCGCCAGCCTGGCGCGGAAGCCGATCATCCTGCTGGGCGCCATCACGCCCGTGGCGGGGGAGGGCATCATCCCGCCCAGCCGCGAGCCGCGCCCCGGCGTTTACCGGATCTGGGCGGTGCTGGGCGATTTGCGCAGCGGCCAGGTGGTGTCGCACGAAACCGCCTGGGTGCAGGCGGGCGCGGTTGACGCGGCTCCGACCGGTTTCTTCCGCGACAGCCCCGCCTGGGCGGCCGAAACCATCACAACCGCCTATCTGCAGACCTGCGCCGGCAATCCTGGCGATCCCATCGACCCACGCTACCTGGAAGCGCTGCAAGCCCAGGCCCTGATCGCGGATGGCATCCGCGCCTATGAGGAAGGCGAGCCGCAACAGGCCCTTTCCTTTTACCAGGCGGCGCTGCGGGAGCCGGATGGCGAGCAACTGAAGGCGCGCAACGGCATCTATCTCAGCAACCGCGCCCTGGGCCGGGCCGAGGCGGCCGAGCAGGCCTTTGGCGATGTGGTGGACCACGGCCTGGATCGTGGCCTGCTGGCGGTGAAGTTCCTGTTCCGCCCGGGCACCACGAGCTTCTGGCCGAACCCCGAGATCAGCGGCGACTATCCCATGTGGCTGCGGCAGATCGCGCGCCGGAGCGCGCCGCGCGACATTTGCCTGGGGATCACCGGCCATGCCAGCCCGACCGGCAGCCCGGCCTGGAACCAGCGCCTGTCCCTCGGCCGGGCGCAATCGGTCCGCCAGGCGCTGATGGCCGAGGAAGCGTCGCTGGCCCTGCGGACCGACGCGGAAGGGGCGGGAGCGGCGGCGCCGCTGGTCGGCACCGGCACCGACGACCTGACGGATGCGCTGGACCGGCGGGTGGAATTCGCCGTCGAGGCCTGTCCCCTGCCGCGGACCGCCTCGCTGCGCTGAGGCCCCGGGCTCAGCCCGGGTTGCGCAGGGCGGTGGCACTGGGCAGCGGGGCGTCCTCCAGCAGGACGCGGCCATCTTCCAGCCGCAGCGTTCCCGCCGCCAGCCAGGCCAGGGCGGCGGGATAAAGGCGGTGTTCCTCAGCCAGCACGCGCGCGGCCAGGGCTTCGGCCGTGTCGCCCGGCAGCACCGGCACGGCGGCCTGCGCCACGATCGGGCCTTCATCCACGCCGGGCGTCACCAGATGCACGGTGCAGCCATGCAGCCGCACCCCGGCGGCCAGGGCGCGCTCATGCGTGTCGAGCCCGGGGAAGGCGGGCAGCAGGGAAGGATGGATGTTCAGCATCCGCCCCGACCAGCGGGCGGTGAAGCCCTCCGTCAGCACGCGCATGAAGCCGGCCAGCGCGATCAGCCCGATGCCATGCGCCGCCAGTTCTTTTTCCATCGCCGCCTCGAAGGCAGCGCGGTCCTTGCCGAAGGGGCGCGATTCCACCACCGCCGTCGCGATGCCGGCCTCCGCCGCGTGGAGGAGCCCGGCCGCGTCGGCGCGGTTCGACAGCACCAGCGCGATCTCCGCCGGAAAGGCGGGATCGGCGGCGGCGGCGAGCAGGGCGCGCATGTTGCTGCCCCGCCCCGAGATCAGGATGGCGGTGCGTCGCCGCAGGCTCATGCGGCCGGCCAGCCCGGCGAAAGGTTCTCGACCCGCACCTCGGGCACGGCGCCTTCCGCGCCAGCCTCGATGCGGCCGAGGCGGAACACCGTCTCGCCATGTTCCGACAGCAGCGCGGCAGCGGCATCCGCGTCGGCGTCCTTGACCACCACGCACATGCCGATGCCGCAGTTGAACACCCGCAGCATCTCCTCCGCCGCGATGTTGCCGCTGCGGGCCAGCCAGCCGAAGACCGGCGGCAGGGTCCAGGCGCCGGCATCCAGCACGGCGATGCTGCCCGCCGGCAGCACGCGCGGCAGGTTGCCGGGCAGGCCGCCGCCGGTGATGTGCGCCGCCGCCTTCACCAGCCCGGCGCGGTGCAGCGCCAGCACCGACTTCACATAGATCCGCGTCGGCGCCAGCAGCGCCTGGCCCAGCGTCTGCCCGGCGGCGCCAAAGGGCGCCGGGCCGGCGATGTCCTGCCCGGCGGCCTCCAGCACCCGGCGCACCAGGGAGAAGCCGTTGGAATGCACGCCGGAGGAGGCCAGGCCCAGCACCACGTCGCCGGCGCCGACATCCGGCTTCGGCAGCAGCCCATCGCGCTCGGCGGCACCGACGGAGAAGCCGGCGAGGTCGTAATCATCCTTGCTGTACATGCCCGGCATCTCGGCCGTTTCGCCGCCCACGAGGGCGCAGCCGGCGAGCTTGCAGCCCTCGGCGATGCCGGCGACCACGGAGCGCGCCTGTTCCAGCCGCAACTTGCCGGTGGCGAAATAGTCGAGGAAGAACAGCGGCTCCGCGCCCTGCACGACAAGATCGTTGACGCACATCGCAACCAGGTCGATGCCCACCGCGTCATGCATCCCGGTGTCGATCGCGAGCCGGAGCTTGGTGCCGACGCCATCCGTGGAGGACACCAGCACCGGGTCCGTGTAGCCGGCGGCCTTCAGGTCGAACAGCGCGCCGAAGCCGCCAAGGGAGCCCATGCTGCCGCTGCGGCTCGTGGCGCGGGCCAGCGGCTTGATGGCATCGACAAGGGCGTCTCCGGTTTCGATGTCAACGCCGGCGTCGCGGTAGGTGAGACTGGTCATCAGGGGGCCCAATCGGCTATGCGCAAAAGACCCGGGCGCAAGTGTTTCGCGGGGCCGGGTGTCCAAGGGGGCGGAATGCAACATTTTCGGCGTCTCGCCGCAACCATTGTCGTGGGAAGCCTGGTCGGCCTGGGCAGCGGGGCAGGGATGATGGCGCCGGCGATGGCGCAGGCCCTGCCGCCGCTGGGCGATGCCATGGTCCCGGATGCAGCGTCCAGCAGCTACACCCAGCGAGGCGTGCCCGCCGAGGCGACGGCGGCGAATGCGGTGATCGCCCGCACCCGCGCCATCGCCTCCGCCCAGCGCATTGCCTATGAGCGCATGGCCACCGAGCTCGGGCTGCCCAAGGGGCTGAGCGATTCGCAGATCGACGGCATGGTGTCCTCCATCATCGTGGAGGAGGAGCGCACCAGCCGCACCGGCTACAATGGCCGGCTGACCGTCAACTTCAGTCCGGATCGCCTGCCGGGCGCCGGCCGTGGCGTCGCCGGCGCCGCCCCCGCCTTGCGGCCGGGCGATGCCGCGGCCCCGCCGGTCATGCCGCGCCAGCCCGCCACGGGCTTCATCCAGGCCGAGGTGCGCTACAGCGGCCTGCGCGAATGGCTGGAGGTCCGCCGCCGGCTCGCCGCCAGCCCGGAGATCGCCTCCTTCGATGTGGAGGCGATCGCGGTGGATGGCGCGCGGCTGCGGCTCGGCCTGCGGCAGGACCCGCAGGCGGCGGCCCAGGCTCTGCCGGCCAGCGGATTGTCCATGGCGCCCGGGCTGGCGCCGCGGGCCGCGCCGGCACCGGTTCCGGGCCGGCTGGCGCCGCCGGTTCCCTGGGGCGCCCCGGCGCCGGCCGCCCCGGTTTCCGCCGCGCCGTCCGAGGCCGGTCCTGGCTCCGGCCCTGTTCCCGGCCCCTGGCAACTCGGGCTGACGGGTGGCGTCTGAGGGGGTCACGGCGGGCGGCATGCTGCGCCTGATCCCCAACGCCATCACCCTGGCGCGGCTTTGCGCGGTGCCGGCCACGGTCTGGCTGATCCTGCATGACAGCCTGGACCTCGCCTTTTTCCTGTTCGCCGCCGCCGGCCTGTCCGATGCGCTGGATGGCTGGCTGGCGCGGCGGTGGAACGCCCAGTCGCCCCTGGGCGCGATGCTGGATCCCGTGGCCGACAAGGCCTTGCTGGTTTGCAGCTACCTTTGCCTCGGCTGGCGGGACGTCCTGCCGGACTGGCTGGCCATTCTGGTGGTGTTCCGCGACGTGGTGATCGTGGGCGGCGTGGGGCTGCTGGCGGTGCTGGGCCAGCCGCCGCGCATGGCGCCCTCCATGCTGTCCAAGTGCAACACGGTGGCGCAGATCCTGCTGGCCGCCCTGGCCCTGGCGACAGCCGGCTTCGGCCTGCCGGATGCCGGGCTGCTCGGGCTGCTGATCGTGGTTGTGGCGGTCACCACGACCCTGTCGGGCCTGGCCTATTTCGCCCAGGCCCTGCGGCGGGGGGCGGCGCCGTGACCATGCCGACGGCGCCCTCCGGCAGCCATGATCCCCTGCTGCCCGCCACCCGGACCGCGGCGCCGCCGATCGCGGCGCCCGCCCGGCCGGTGCGGCCACCTGGCCCGCCGCCGCGCACCGCCACGCGGGGTCAGCGCATCGCACTGGTGCTGGGCCTGCTGGCCGCAATCCTGTTTCTGCTCTGGCTGTTCTCGGCGATCCTGACGCCCTTCGTGCTGGCGGCCTGCGTCGCCTATTTCCTGGACCCGGTGGCGACGCGGCTGCAGCGCCTCGGCCTGCCGCGCGGGTTGGGCTCGCTGCTGCTGATCACCACGCTGATGGCCCTGGCGCTGCTGGCGCTGCTGCTGCTCTACCCGCTGATCATTTCCCAGGTCGGCACGCTGCTGGCGCGGCTGCCCAGCTACATCGCCGGCGTCGGCGCCGCGATGCAGGAGGCGGTGCAGGCGCTGGAGCAGCGCTTCGGCCCGGAGGTGCTCGACACCCGCCTGCGCGACCTCGCCGTCAGCCAGCTCGGCGCCATACTGAGCTTCCTCGGCACGGCGGCGACGCGGCTGATCGGCGGCGGCTATGCGCTGTTCTCCGTCTTCACCCTGGTTGTGGTGACGCCGGTGGTGGCCTTCTACCTGCTGCGCGACTGGCCCAGCATCATGCTCCGCATAGAACGCTGCCTGCCGCGCCGCTATGCCGCCACGCTGCGGCAGCTGGCGCGTGATACCGACCGGGTGCTGTCCGCCTGGCTGCGCGGTCAGCTGCTGTGCTGCGCGCTGCTTGCCGTGTATTACGCGTTCGGGCTTTCGGCCGTCGGGCTGGAGCTGGGCCTGATCGTCGGCCTGACCTCCGGGCTGCTTTCCTTTATCCCCTATGTCGGCTCGATGACCGGGCTGGGCACGGCGCTGCTGCTGGCGGTGGGCCAGTTCGGCACCTGGAGCGGGGTGGCGATGGTGGCGGCGGTGTTCGTGACCGGGCAGGTGGTGGAAGGCTACATCATCTATCCCCGGCTGCTGGGCGACCGGGTGGAACTGCACGCCGTCTGGGTGATCTTCGCGCTGTTCGCCGGCGGCGTCGCCTTCGGCTTCCTGGGTGTGCTGCTGGCGGTGCCCATGGCGGCGGCCATCGGCGTGCTGGCCCGCTACTGGCTGCGCCGCTATCTGGAGAGCCCCCTCTACCTCGACCCGCCACGGACGGGTGAGTAGAAGGGAGGCCATGCCTGCCGGCACCACCCAGCTCGTCCTGCCGCTCGACCTTCCCGTGATGTTCCGGGGCGAGGTGCTGCCCGACCGCTCCAATGCCGAGGCGCGGACATGGCTGGCGCGGGTGGAGGAATGGCCGGTCGGCCGCCTCGCGCTGTTCGGGCCGGAAGGGGTGGGCAAGTCCCACCTGTTGCAGCGCCAGGCCGAGGCGCATGGCTGGCGCATGCTGTCCGGCCCCGCCCTGCGCGGCGTGCCGGAGCCGGCGCCCACCGCCCTGGACGATGCCGACGCGGTGGCTGAGGAAGCGGCGCTATTCCACCTGATCAATGCCTGCGCCGCGCAGCGCCTGCCGCTGCTGCTGGCCGGACGCGCGCCGCCCTCCCGCTGGCCGGTGCGCTTGCCGGATCTGCAAAGCCGGCTGCGGGCCACCACGGCCGTGGGCATCGCCGAGCCTTCGGACGCGCTGCTCGCCACCCTGCTGGCCCGCCACTTCGCCGAGCGCCAGCTGCGGGTGCCGGAAGCGGTGCAGGAATGGCTGCTCGCCCGGCTGCCGCGGGAAGCGGCGGCGGTGGCCATCGCCGCCGTCCGCCTGGACCGCGCCGCCCTGGCCGCGGGCGGGGCCGTGACCCGTGCCCTGGCGCGTGCCGCCCTGGCCGATTGGCCCGGTTTCCAGGGCTTTGATGACGTTTCAATGGAACCCGCCGAGCTTTCCTCGCCCGGTGCGCCGGCCTTGCTATAAGCTGCGGCCATGGACACTGACGCTCCGGCCGCCATCAGCCGCGGCACCGCCCCCGCTTCCGCCCGCACCGGCGCGGCGGCCGAGCCCATGCCGGCGCGCGGGCAGGAGCCTGCCCCCGCCATCGCGATGAACGCCCCGGAGCGCTTCATCAACCGTGAACTATCCTGGCTCGATTTCAATGCCCGCGTGCTGGAGGAGGCGGCCAACCCGAACCACCCGCTGCTGGAGCGGCTGCGCTTCGTGGCGATTTCCGCCTCCAACCTGGACGAGTTCTATTCCGTCCGCGTCGCCGGGCTGGTGGGGCAGGAGCGGGCGGGCATCCAGCCTTCCTCGCCGGACGGGCTGACGCCGGGCCAGCAGCTTTCCGCCATCCATGCCCGCGCCGCCGCGCTGATCGACGAGCAGCAGGCCACCTGGCGCAGCCTGCGCACCCAGATGCGGGAAGCGGGGCTGATCGTCTGCGGCCTCGACGAACTCGCCGAGATGGACCGTGCCTGGCTCGAATCCTACTTCCTGGAGCGCATCTTCCCGGTGCTGACGCCGCTGGCGGTGGACCCAGCGCATCCATTCCCCTTCATCAGCAACCTCGCGCTCTGCATGGTGCTGAAGCTGGTGCGGGAGGAGGATGGCGGCACCATGCGCGCCCTGCTGCCCCTGCCGTCGCAGATCGAGCGCTTCATCCGCCTGCCGGCCGCCGAGGACGCGCCGCAGATCACCCCCGGCACCGGCCCGATCCGCTTCCTGCGCCTGGAAGACCTGATCACCCTGTTCCTGCCCCGCCTGTTCCCCGGCTACATCAATGCGGAGCAGGGGATGTTCCGGCTGATCCGCGACACGGATGTGGAATTCGAGGAGGAAGCGGAGGACCTCGTCCGCTCCTATGAAAGCGCCTTGAAGCGCCGCCGCCGCGGCCGCGCGATCCAGCTTTCGGTGGAAGCCAACATGGCCGCCGACCTGGTGGATTTCGTGGTGGAGGAGCTGGATGCCCCACGTGCCGAGATCTTCGTGGTGGAAGGGCTGCTCGGCCTCGCCGACCTGAAGAAGCTGATCGTCGATGACCGGCCCGACCTGCTGTTCACGCCCTACACGCCGCGCTTCCCCGAGCGCATCCTGGATTTTGGCGGCGATTGCTTCGCCGCGATCCGCGCCAAGGACATCGTCGTCCACCACCCCTACGAATCCTTCGACGTGGTGGTGCAGTTCCTGCGGCAGGCGGCGCGCGACCCCAGCGTGGTCGCGATCAAGCAGACCCTCTACCGCACCAGCCGCGACAGCCCGATCGCCCGCGCGCTGATCGAGGCGTCGGAGCTCGGCAAGTCGGTCACCGCCATGGTGGAGCTGAAGGCGCGCTTCGACGAGGAGCGCAACATCGCCCTGGCGCGCGAGCTGGAGGCGGCGGGCGTCCAGGTCGTCTATGGCTTCGTGGATCTGAAGACCCACGCCAAGGTGTCTCTGGTGGTGCGGCGGGAAGCGGGCTCGCTGCGCTCCTACGCGCATTTCGGCACCGGCAACTACCATCCCGTCACCGCCCGCATCTATACCGACCTCAGCTACTTCACCGCCGAGCCCGCCCTGACGCGGGATGCGCAGAAGCTGTTTAACTACATGACCGGCTATGCCCGGCCGGAGGCGATGGACAAGCTGGCCTTTTCCCCGCTGACCATCCGCCCGGCGCTGCTCAGCCTGATCGAGGCCGAGATCGCCCATGCCCAGGAAGGCCGCGCGGGCGGCATCTGGCTGAAGATGAACTCCCTGGTCGACGAGGCGCTGATCGATGCGCTGTACCGGGCCAGCCAAGCCGGCGTGAAGGTGGACTGCGTGGTGCGCGGCATCTGCTGCCTGCGCCCCGGTGTGCCCGGCCTTTCGGACCACATCCGGGTGAAGTCCATCGTCGGGCGCTTCCTGGAGCATTCGCGCATCTACATCTTCGGCAATGGCCACCGGCTGCCGTCGCGGCGGGCGCGGGTGTTCATCTCCTCCGCGGACTGGATGGCCCGCAACATGGACTGGCGGGTCGAGACCATGGTGCCGGTGGAGAACGCCACGGTCCACGCGCAGATCCTGGACCAGATCATGGTCACCAACCTGAAGGACACGGCGCAGTCCTGGCAGCTGCGGCCCGATGGTTCCTGGCGCCGGCTGCCGACGGGCTCGCAACCAATTTCGGCGCACGAGTATTTCATGACCAATCCGTCGCTGTCCGGCCGCGGCAGCGCGCTGAAGCGGAGCAACGCCACGGTTCGCCGCCGCCAGGACCGCGTGGCGCAGG
This sequence comes from Teichococcus oryzae, assembly GCF_008386565.1. GTDB lineage: Bacteria > Pseudomonadota > Alphaproteobacteria > Acetobacterales > Acetobacteraceae > Pseudoroseomonas > Pseudoroseomonas oryzae. The sequence goes on from NZ_VUKA01000001.1 coordinate 827,998, forward strand.
ACTGATCCGTCTACCACAGGGAACATCACCATCTTGGACATCAATGCCCCCGCCTCCGCGGCCGATCTGTCCCATCCGCGGCGCAGCGGCATCGTGGATCTGGGTTCCAACTCGGTTCGCCTGGTGGTGTTCGAAGGTTCCGGCCGCAATCCGCTGGCCATCTTCAACGAGAAGGCGGTCCTTGGCCTCGGGCGCGGGCTGCAGAACACCGGCAAGCTGAACGAGCAGGCGGTGCCGCAGGCCCTGACGGTGCTGGAACGCTACGCCGCCGTGGCGCGCGGCATGGGCGTCGCGCCGTTGGAAGTGCTGGCCACCGCCGCCGTGCGCGACGCGGAGAATGGTCCGGCCTTTGCCGCCGCCATCGCCGAGCGCATGCCGGGCGTGCCGATCCGGATCCTGAAAGGGGAGGAGGAGGCGTCGCTGTCCGCCGATGGCGTGCTGCTGGGCTTCCCCGAGGCGGATGGCATCCTGGGTGATCTCGGTGGCGGGTCGCTGGAGGTGGTGGAACTGACGCAGGGGCGGCCTGGCGCCACCGCCTCCCTGTCGCTGGGCGCTATCCGGCTGGCCGACAAGGCGGCTGGCGATGTCGGCAGGGCCCGCGGCATCGCCGAGGCGGAGATGGCGAAGCAGCCCTGGCTGGCGCATGGCAAGGATCGCGACCTGTATCTGGTTGGCGGCGCCTGGCGCGCGATCGCCAAGATCCACATCGCCCAGACGGCCTACCCGCTGTCCATCGTTCATCATTACGTGATGCCGCGGGAGGAGGTCCGCGATCTTTGCGGGGTGCTGACGGCCGCCACCCGCCGCACGCTGGAACGACTGCCCGGCGCCCCCTCCAAGCGCCTGCAGGACCTGCCTTTCGCCGCCGTGGCGCTGCGCCGCCTGCTGCGCGCCACCGGTGCCCGCCGCGTGGTGTTCAGCGCCAACGGGTTGCGGGAAGGCTGGTACGCCCGGCACCTCGATGCTGCCGTGCGGGCCGAGGACCCGCTGCTGGCGGCGGGGCGGGAGATGGCCCTGCGCTTCGCCCGCGACCCGGCGATGCCGGCGGTGCTGGCTGCCTGGACCGCGCCGATCTTCGCGGGCGAGACGCAGGCCAGCGCGGCGCTGCGGCACGCGGCCTGCTGGCTTTCCGACATCGGCAGCCATGACCACCCGGATTACCGTGCCGAGCAAAGCTTCCTGCGCGTCCTGCGGCAGCCCGGCATCGGCCTCGACCACCATGAGCGCGCCTTTCTCGCCCTCGCCGTGGCGCTGCGTTACGAGCCGGAGCTGGACGCCGCCTGGCTGGGCACCGCGCGCGCCCTGCTGGACAGTGGATCGCAGCGGCGGGCGGAGATGCTGGGGGCGGCGCTGCGGCTGGCCTACACCCTGTCGGGCGGCACGCCGACGCTGCTGCGCGATACCGAGCTGCAGCTCGGCGCAGACAGGCTGACCTTGCGGCTGGTGGAAGGCGGCGGCCTGTTCGCCGGCGACAGCGTGCAGCGCCGGGTGGAGGCGCTGGCCGCCGTTCTGGGCCTTGCCGCCACGGTGGAGGTCGCTCCCGAAGCGGCGCGCTGAAGCGGCTTCCGCGCGAAGGAAGCCGCCCCGGACCTCCCGCCCGGGCCTCAGCCCGGGATCAGCTTCACCTTCCGGCCCTCGACGCCCAGCGCCAGCCGGCCATTCTTCAGCGCCAGGGCGGATTGCCCGAACACCTGCCGGCGCCAGCCATGCAGCGCCGGGACGGACGGCTCCGATTCGCTCGCCAGCCGCTCCAGCTCGTCGGAGCTGGCGATGAGGCGCGGCGCCACATGGTGTTCCTCGGCCTTGGCGGCCAGCAGCACCTTCAGCAGGGCGATCAGCGCGGGGGAGGCGGGCGTGCCCTGGTTGAGCGCCTGGCGCGGCGGCTCCGGCAGGTCCGACTCCGGCAATTCGCGCGCGGTGGCCAGCGCGGCCAGCAGGCCGGCACCGGCCTTGCCCTCGGCGAAGCCCTTGGTGATGCCCCGGGCGCGGGAAAGCTCGGCGGCGGTGGCGGGCTGCGTCGCCGCGATCTCCAGCAGCGTCTCATCCCGCACCAGGCGCTGGCGGGGAATGTTGACGCGCTGCGCTTCCCGTTCCCGCCAGGCGGCGGCGGCGCGGATGGCGGCGAGGTAGCGGCGGTTGGCGGTGCGCGGCTTCAGCCGCTCCCAGGCGGTTTCCGGGTCCTGGCGATAGGTGGCCGGGTCCATCAGCTCGGCCATTTCCTCGGCCACCCAGGACAGGCGGCCATCCTGCGTCAGCCGTTCCACCAGCGCGGTGTAGACGCGGCGCAGATGGGTCACGTCGGCAGCGGCATAGGCGACCTGCGCCGCGGAAAGCGGCCGCGCCGACCAGTCGCTGAAGCGGTGCGCCTTGTCGATCGAGGCGCCGGCCAGGCCGCGCACCAGGCTGTCATAGGAAGCCTGGTCCCCGAAGCCGGCCACCATGGCCGCCACCTGGGTGTCGAACAGCGGGCGTGGCGGTGCGCCGAAGCGCAGGATGCAGATTTCCACATCCTGGCGGGCGGCGTGGAACACTTTGGTCACCGCCGGGTCGGCGAACAGTTCCCCAAGCGGAGCAAGGTCGATCCCCTCCGCCTGGGCGTCGATCACGGCGACGTCCTCCCGCCCGCCGAGCTGCACCACGCACAGCTCCGGCCAATAGGTCTTTTCCCGCATGAATTCGGTGTCGACCGTGACGAAGGGCTCGGCGCGCAGGCGGGCGCACAGTTCGGCAAGCGCCTCGGTGGTGGTGATCAGGACCGGGTCGGCGTCCTGGGCCTGGTTGCGTCGGCTCATGCGGAAGGGTTTAGCGAAGCCGCGCTGCGCCGCAAAGTGCGGCGGTTCCGCCGCTTTCCTGGCCTCCCTTGGGGGTTTCCCTTGACAGCGGCGGGTCTGGCGCCCCTTCTGCGGCCCTTTCCGTCCGAGCCTCGGGGTTGAACTGATCCATGCACGCCTACCGCACCCACACCTGCGGCGCGCTGCGCGCCAGCGACGCGGGGCAGACCGCCCGCCTTTCCGGCTGGGTGCACCGCAAGCGCGACCATGGTGGCCTGTTGTTCATCGATCTGCGCGATCATTACGGCATCACGCAATGCGTCTTTCCCGCCGGTTCGGAGGTGTTCGCCCAGGCTGATGCAATCCGTCCCGAAAGCGTGATCACCGTCACCGGCGAGGTCGTGGCGCGCGAGGGGGCCACGGTGAACGACAAGCTGCCCACCGGCGCCATCGAGCTGCGGGTGAAGGCGCTGGAGGTGCAGTCTCACGCCGATGTGCTGCCGATCCAGGTGGCGGGTGAGCAGGAATTCCCCGAGGATTTGCGGCTCCGCTACCGCTTCCTGGACCTGCGGCGCGAGAAGCAGCACCGCAACATCATGCTGCGCGCGGGCGTCATCGCCTCCATCCGCCGCCGCATGATCGAGCAGGGCTTCACCGAGTTCCAGACGCCGATCCTGACGGCCTCCTCCCCCGAGGGCGCGCGCGACTTCCTGGTGCCGTCGCGCAACCACCCCGGTACCTTCTACGCCCTGCCGCAGGCGCCGCAGCAGTTCAAGCAGCTGGCCATGGTGGCGGGCTTCGACCGCTACTTCCAGATCGCCCCCTGCTTCCGCGACGAGGCCAGCCGCGCCGACCGCTCGCCCGGCGAGTTCTACCAGCTCGACTTCGAGATGAGCTTCGTCACCCAGGAAGACGTCTTCGCGGCGATCGAGCCGGTGATGGAAGGCGTGTTCAACGAGTTCGGCAATGGCCGCAAGGTGACGCCGGCCCCGTTCCCGCGCATCGCCTATGACACGGCGATGCTGGAATACGGCTCGGACAAGCCGGACCTGCGGAACCCGCTGAAGATCACGGATGTGACGGAAGCCTTCCGCGATTCCGGCTTCGGGCTGTTCTCCAAGGTGGTGGCCTCGGGTGGCATCGTCCGCGCCATTCCGGCGCCGGGCGCGGCGGGCAACCCGCGCGGCTTCTTCGACAAGCTGAACGAATGGGCCCGCGCCGAGGGCGCCGGCGGCCTGGGCTATATCCAGTTCGCCGCCGAGGGGCCCAAGGGCCCCATCGCCAAGAACCTGGAGGCCGAGCGCGTCGAGGCCATCCGGAGCGCCTGCAACCTCCAGCCGGGCGATGCGGTCTTCTTCGCCGCCGGCAAGAAGGACGAGACGCCGAAATTCGCCGGCAAGGTCCGCACCAAGCTGGGCGAGGAGCTGGGGCTGATCGAGCAGGGCGAGTTCCGCTTCTGCTGGATCGTCGATTTCCCGATGTACGAGCTGAACGAGGAAACCAAGCAGGTCGATTTCAGCCACAACCCCTTCTCCATGCCGCAGGGTGGGCTGGAGGCGCTGAACTCCATGGACCCGCTGGAGATCAAGGCCTTCCAGTACGACATCGTTTGCAACGGCATCGAGCTGTCTTCCGGCGCCATCCGCAACCACCGCCCGGACATCATGATCCGCGCCTTCGAGATCGCGGGCTACACGGCGCAGGATGTCGAGGAGCGCTTCGGCGGCATGCTGAACGCCTTCCGCTACGGCGCGCCGCCGCATGGCGGCTCGGCCCCCGGCATCGACCGCATGGTGATGCTGCTGGCCGATGAGCCCAACATCCGCGAGGTCATCCTGTTCCCGCTGAACCAGCAGGGGCAGGACCTGATGATGGGCGCCCCGGCGGCCGTGGAGCCCGCGCGGCTTAAAGAACTGTCCATCAGGCTGGATCTGCCGCCGGCCAAGGGTGCCGCGGCGCCGAAATCTTCCTAAGTCAAGGTCGGCAGGCGCGGCGGGCAATCCGGCCCGCGCGCGCCAAGCCTTTCCAGGAAAAGGACCCTGCGATGCGCCTGCGCGACACCATGACCGGAAGCCGGGCGGCGGGCCCCCGGGCAGCAGGAGCCTGGGCAGCGCTGTCGCTGGCGGCGGCGCTGGCCCTCGGCCAGGCGGCCTCGCCGGCCCGGGCCGCGCAGCCCGCCGCCCTTCCGGCCGCAAATGCGCAGGTGTCTCCGCAATCGATGGTGTCGCACCGCGCCGCCTACAAGCTGAACCTCGACCGGGTGCGGCAGGGTGGCGAGGTGATCGGCGCCGAGGGCGCAATGCTGTTCGAGGTGCTTGATGCCTGCGACGGCTGGACCACCCGCCAGCGCCTGCAGCTGACCGTGGCGGACCGCGCGGGCTCGCTGGTGGAAACCGCCTCCGATTATTCCACCTGGGAAAGCAAGGATGGCAAGCGCCTGCGCTTCACCCTGACGCAAACGGCGCAGGGCGCGGTGACCCAGCGCATCAGCGGCGAGGCGGAGCTGAAGGGCGAGGGACAGGATGGCGTTGTCCGCTACGAGGCGCCGGCGCAGGCGCAGGTGGCGCTGCAGCCCGGAACGCTTCTGCCCATGGCCCACACCATCCGTTCCCTGGAAATGGCGCGCACCGGCAAGCGCCTGCTGGTGTCGCCCCTGTTCGATGGCACCAGCGAGGATGGCGCGCAGGACAGCACCACCGTGCTGTCCGGCTGGACCGAGCCCCGGCCCGAGGCACGCTTTCCTTTGCTGGCCAACCAGGGCAGCGCCCGCATGCGCATCGCCTTCTTCAACCAGGGCGCGGCGGGCAGCGCGGGCGCGGCCGCGCCGGAATATGAGGTCGGGCTCCGCTATTACGCCAATGGCGTGGCCGACGAGATGAACATGGATTTCGGGGATTTCGCGGTAAATGCCGTGCTGCAAAGCCTCGATTCGCTGCCGGGCGGCTGCTGAGGCGGGAGGGCCGCCACGCGGGCGGCCCAGGCATCAATTCGTGGGCGTCAGTTCGCGTCGTTCAGGGTTTCATGCACCCCCGCCGCGCCACGCTGCCAATAGCCGGCGGCGCGCAGCCAGCGCGGATCGGCGCCTTTTCTTTCCACCAGCGCCTGCCTCAGCGCCCGGGTAACCCCGGATTCGCACGCCACCCAGGCCTGGAACTCGCCGGGCGGAAATGGCGTGTCCTCCAGCGCGGCCAGCAGCGCCGCCGCATCGCCGGCCGGCGCGGGATGGCGGTGGACCCAACGGACGGTCACCTCGGCGGCGCTCTGCAAGGCGATCTCGTCTTCCTTTCCATCCACCTCGGCGATCACCACGGCATGGTGGCCCGTGGGCAGCTCCTCCAGCCGCCGCGCAATGGCGGGCAGGGCGGTGTCGTCGCCTACCAGCAGGTGCCAGTCGAAGGCCAGGGGCAGCATCAGGGAGCCTCGCGGCCCGCCCATCAGCAGGGGCTGGCCCGGTGCGGCCTGCTGCGCCCAGGCCGTGGCGGGGCCGGCCTCGTGAAGCGCGAAGTCGATCTGCAAGGTGTTGGCCGCCGCGTCGTGGCGGCGGGGCGTGTAGTCGCGCGCCGCCGGCCGGTCCGGACGGGGGAACAGGATCCCGTCCGGCCCCTGCACCGGCAGCACCGAGGCATCCTGGCCGGGCAGGGGGAAGAACAGCTTGACGTGGTCGCCGAAGCCGGGGCTCGCGAAGCCGCGCAGATCCTCCCCGCCCAGCGTCACGCGCAGCATGTGCGGCGTCAGCCGTTCCGTGGCCAGCACGGTGAGGCGCCGGAGGCGCGTTTGATGCCGCAACCGTTGAGGCAGGCGGTCGTTTCGGGCAACGGGCTGGATCATCGGGGCACCAGGAAATTAAGATTCATTCGCAATTGTGCCGCGCGATAAACCCTTGCCGCGGCGTCGGCAAGCGGCGGATGGCGCCGTTCTGCCCTGCCGCGCGGACACTGGCGTGAGGCGCCCCGCCGGGGCATCCTGCCATCCGCCCGCCCGGCCCGCGGTCCGGCGGCGAAAGCCTGGCATCCGGCGGGTGCAGCGGCCCCCGGGGGCCCGGAAGATGGAGCAAGCACACCATGCGAATCCTGCTGGTGGAAGATGACGCCGAGGTCGGCCGCTTCGTGCGGAAGGGCCTTCAGGAAGCGGGCCACACGGTGGAGCACGCGCAGAACGGCCGTGACGGATTGTTCATGGCCGCCAGCGAGGGCTTCGACCTCCTGGTGCTGGACCGGATGCTGCCGGGGGGCGTGGATGGCGTCCGGCTGGTGGAAACGCTGCGCACCCAGGGCAACCACACGCCTGTGCTGTTCCTGTCGGCCCTGGCGGGGGTGGATGAGCGCGTGAAGGGCCTGAAGGCCGGCGGCGACGACTACCTGGTGAAGCCTTTCGCCTTCGCCGAGCTGCTGGCGCGGGTCGAGGCCCTGGGCCGCCGCCCGGCGGTGGATGCTCCCGCCACCCGGCTGCGTGTCGCCGATCTTGAGCTGGATCTGTTGTCCCGCACCGTGACGCGGGGTGGCCGGAAGATCGACATCCAGCCGCGCGAATTCCGCCTGCTGGAGCATCTGATGCGCCATGCCGGGCAGGTCGTCACCCGCACCATGCTGCTGGAGAAGGTGTGGGACTACCATTTCGACCCGCAGACCAACGTCATCGACGTGCATGTTTCCCGCCTGCGGCAGAAGCTGGACAAGGGCTTCGACAAGCCGCTGATCCACACGGTCCGCAATGCCGGCTACATGATCCGGGGCGAGGCCTGAGCAACGCCGCCATGCCGCATTCCCGGCTGCGCCGGCAGCATCCCGGGCCGGTCTGGCGGCTGTTCTCCTCCGCCGGCTTCCGTTTCGCGGCGCTGTTCGCGGCCGTGTTCCTGCTCGCCGCCCTGGCCTTCGGCAGCGTGCTGTGGTGGGGCACGGCGGGCGCCCTGGAACGCCAGACCGATGCCGCTATCCGGGCCGATGTGCATGCGCTGACCGATCGCTGGCGCGATGGCGGCGCCCCCTCCGTGGCGGAGGCGATCGAGGAGCGCCTGGCCGTCGATGCCGAGGGCCAGACGCTGTATCTCCTGCAGGATGCCGATGGTGCGCGGCAGGCGGGCAACCTGGCCGAGCTGCCGCGCCGGGACGGCAATTCCGCCTGGCACAGCGTCACGCTCAGCCATGAGGATGGCCCGCCGGGCGAAGGCCGGCTGATGGTGGTGGAACTGCCGGATGGCGGCCGCCTGGGCGTCGGGCGGGAAGTGGGCGAGAAGCAGCAGCTTCGGGATTTGCTGACCGAGGGCCTGGCCTGGGCCACCGGCGCCGCGCTGGTGTGCGCCATCATCGGCGCCTGGCTTATGCGCCGGGCGCTGGAGCGGCGGCTGGCCGCGGCGTCCGGCACGGCGGCGCAGATCGCCGGCGGCGACCTTTCGCCCCGCGTGCCGCTGTCGCCGCATGATGACGAGTTCGACCGGCTGGGTGCCAGCATGAACACCATGCTGGACCGCATCGCCCAGCTGATGGATGGGGTGCGCGGCGTGTCCGACGCCATTGCCCATGACCTTCGCCACCCCATCGCCCGCGCCCGCAACGGCCTGGAGGAGGCGCTGCTGGACGAGGCCAATGATCCGGCGGCGCTCCGCAGCGCCATCGAGCGCGGTATCACCGACCTCGACAATGTCAGCCGCGTCTTCCAGGCCGTGCTGCGCATCGCCGAGGTGGAGCATGGCGCCCGCCGCGCCGCCTTCGCGCCGCTCGACCTCGCCCTGCTGCTGGCCGACGCGGCGGAACTCTACGGCGCCTCGGCCGAGGCGCATGGCCAGGTGCTGGAAACCGAATGGCCGGAAAGCCTGCCCCTGGTTGGCGACCGGGACCTGCTGCTGCAGGTGCTGGCCAACCTGCTGGATAACGCGGTGAAGTTCAGCCCGCCGGGCGCCGTGATCCGCGTTTCGGCGGCGCAGGAGGAGGACGCGGTCCTGGTGCGGGTGGCGGATCAGGGGCCGGGCCTGTCCGTTCCTGATCGCGCCCGGGTAGGGGAACGCTTCTTCCGGGCCGATGCCGCACGCACCACGCCGGGCTCAGGGCTGGGGCTGTCGCTGGTGCGGGCAGTGGTGCAGATGCATGGCGGGGCGTTGTGGTTCGCCGATGCCGGCGGGCCGCCGGACCATCCCGGCCTTGCCGTGCTGCTCCGCCTGCCGGTGTCGGCGGGAACGGAAAAGCCGGCGGCATGACCCAGGCTTCATCCCCCGACCATGGGCGCGCAGGGGTCACCGCGCCAGATTGTGCCGCATGGATCTGCTGCGGCGAGATGTCGTGCTGTTGCTTCTTCTGGCCATGCCGGCCTCGGCGCAGGAGGTTCGCGTGCTGCCACTTGGCGAGGCCGAATGCGTGGAATTGTCGGCCCGCCTGGCGCGCAACGCGCGGGCCTGGCGGGACCCGGCGCGTGGCCTGGCCGCGGAAGGGCGAAGGCTGTGCCGGGACGGCTATTTCCGTGCCGGCGTGGCCAAGCTGCGCCGCGCCGTGCGGGCCACGCAGGGCGGCGCCGACACGGCCCGGCCCTGAGGCTTTTCCTGGATGGCCGGCATGAGCGCACCCGGCGCGCCGGTTTCCCATCCCGCGACGCCTGTCGGATGGCGTGTGCCCCTGGCCGGGGCGGGCACGCTGTCGGCCGGGATCGGCCTGGCGCGCTTCGCCTATGTGCCGCTGTTTCCGGCGCTGGTATCCGCCGGCTGGGTGGACGGGGCGGGGGCGGGGCTGCTTGGCGCCTGCAACTTCGCCGGCTACCTGCTGGGGGCGATGGGAGGCCGCAGCCTGGGCCGGCGAACCGGCGTGCCGCTGGCCCTGGATCTGGGCATGGCGCTGGTGGTGTTGTCCTTTCTGGCCTGCGCCCTGCCTTGGGGCCTGGGCTGGATGGCGGGCTGGCGGGCCCTGGCCGGGCTGGCCGGCGGGCTGATGATGGCCCTGGCCGGCCCTGCGGTGCAGGCGGTCGTGCCGGCCGGGCGCCGCGCCGCCGCGAGCGGGCTGGTGATCTCCGGCGTGGGCTCCGGCACCGTGCTGGGCGCCCTGGCGGTGCCGTTCCTGCTGCCGGCCGGCGTGGCGATGGCCTGGCTGGGCCTGGCCGCGCTGGCGGCGCTGATCTGGCTGGCGCTGCGGCGGAACTGGCCGGACCCGCCGGCGGAGATGATGCGCCTGCCGCGCGGGCTGCGCGTGCCGCGCGCCGCCGCGATGCTGGTGGCCTATGGCTTGTCCGGCGCCGGCATGGTGGCGCCCATGGTGTATCTGGCGGATTTCGCGGTGCGCGGGCATGGCCTGGCGCCGCCGCTGGACGCGCTGCCCTGGGTGCTGTTCGGGCTGGGGGGCGTGGCCGGCACCCTGACGGGCGGCCGGGTCGCCGGGCGGCTTGGCGGGCGGCGGGCGATGCTGATCTGGCTGCTGGTGCAGGTCCTGGCCCTGGCCACGAGCCTGCTGCCGGGCTGGGCGAGCATGTTGCTGGCGGCGCCGATCTGCGGCTTCGCGGGGGTCGGCGTGTCGGCCGTGGCCCTGACGGTGGCACGGGAACAGGCGGGCATCGCCGCCGGCCTGCTCTGGGTGCGGGCCACGATCATCTATGCCGCCGCCCAGGCCCTGGGCGGCTTCGGCCTCGCGGCGCTGTTCCGCGCCACGGGGGAGCAGCATCTGGCGGTGTTCTCCGCCGCCCTGGCCTTGTCGGTGCTGGCCTTCCTGGCCGCGGCAGCGATGCGGCCCATCCCGCCCGGCGGGGCGGGCTGAGGCGCGGCCGCCTCAGCCTTTCGGCTTGGCGGGCGGTGGCTCACCCGTCCATTCGTCGGTGATCAAACCTTGCGCGGCGCTGATCCTGTCCTGCTCCTCCGGGGTGGGAGGGCGGGGGATGTAGCCTTCCGTGGCTTCCTCCGCCGAGAACCGCGCCTTCGGACCTTCCTTGGGCTTGCCGGACATGATGCGCCCTTTCCTGTGGAGTGATGCTGGACCAACGCCCGGCGCGGCCGGGCGTTCCACCGGCCTCAGGCGAAGAAGGCCGCGGCGTCGGCGGGCGGTGCCTGCCAGCGGGGCGCGTTGTCCTTGTCCACCAGCACGGCCCGCACCCCTTCCGCGAAGTCGGGATGGCGGGTGATGTGGCGGGTGAGGGCCAGCTCCATCTCCAGGCAGGCGGGAAGGTCCATCGTCGCCCCCCGCCGCAGCAGTTCCAGCGTCACCGCGACGGAAGTGGGTGACACCCGGCGCAGGATGGCCAGCTGTTCCGCAGCCCATTCGCCGCCTTCCGCCTCCAGCGCCGCCTCGATCGCGGCGCGGTCGTGATGGCCGAAGCAGCGGGCGATGGCCGGGCGCAGGGCGGCGATGCGGCCCGGCGGCACGGGCTGGGCGAAGCGCTCCACCATCGCGGCATCGGCTTCGGCCAGCAGCGCGGCCCGCAGTTCCGGCAGGCGCTCCGACGGCACGAAATGCGTGGCAAGGCCGGCTTCCACCGCCTCCGCCCCATGCAGACGCGCGCCGGTCAGCGCCAGCCAGCGGCCGAGCCCGTCGGGCAGGCGCGGCAGCACATGGCTGGTGCCCACATCGGGAAACAGCGCGATGGCGGTTTCCGGCATGGCCAGCAGGGCACGCTCGGTGACCACCCGGTGGCTGCCATGCACCGAGACGCCGATGCCGCCCCCCATGCACACGCCGTCGATCAGGCTGATCCAGGGGCGGGGGAAGCTGGCGATGGCGCCGTTCACCGCGTATTCGCCGCTGAAGAAGGCATCGATCCCGTCCGTGTCCCCCGCGAGCGCCATCTCGCGGACGCGCCGCACATCGCCGCCGGCGCAAAATGCCCGCCCGCCGGCACCTTCCAGCAGCACCAGGCGCAGATCGGGATCGTTCCGCCAGGCCTGGATGGCCTGCGCGAAGCCCTCGATCATCGGCAGGTCCAGCGCGTTCAATGCGCGGGGCCGGTTCATCAGCAGGCTACCCACTTTACCCTCGCGCGTGGCGACCAGGCTGGCTTCGGTCATGCGGATCCTCCGTTTTCCTGGAATGCAGGGTCGCGGCAGAGCGCCCGGTTGACAAGCGGCCCCGCCAGCGTCGATGCACGCAGCGCGGGCTCAACGGGAGACAGGCGGAATGGCCGAGGCGCTGGTGCGGTTCGAAGGCGTGCGCAAGGCTTATGGCCCCGCGGCTTCCGGTTATGCGGTGAAGCAGCTCGACCTATCGGTGGAGAAGGGGGAGCTGTTGACCCTGCTCGGTCCTTCCGGTTCCGGCAAGACCACCACGCTGATGATGCTGGCCGGCTTCGAGCAGCCCAGCGAGGGCCGCATCATGCTGGAAGGCCGCGACATCGCCCGCCTGCCGCCGCACAAGCGCGGCATCGGCGTGGTGTTCCAGTCCTATGCGCTGTTCCCGCACATGTCGGTGGCCGAGAACGTCGCCTTTCCGCTGGAGGTGCGCGGCATTGCCCGGGCGGAGCGCGCCGCCCGCGTCGCCCGCGCCCTGTCCATGGTGCGGCTGGAGAATTACGGCGGCCGCCGCCCTTCCCAGCTTTCCGGCGGGCAGCAGCAGCGAATCGCGCTTGCCCGCGCCATGGTGTTCGAGCCCCCCATCGTGCTGCTGGACGAGCCGCTGGGCGCGCTGGACAAGGCGCTGCGCGAGGAGATGCAGTACGAGATCCGCGCCCTGCACCAGCGGCTGGGCCTGACCATGATGTATGTCACCCACGACCAGGCCGAGGCGTTGACCCTGTCCGACCGGATCGCCGTGTTCGAGGGCGGGCTGGTGCGGCAGCTGGCCGCGCCGCGCCGCATCTACGAGACGCCCGCCAACGCCTTTGTCGCCGGCTTCGTGGGGGAGAACAACCGGCTGCCCGGCCGCATCATCGGGTCGGAAGGCAACATCACTCGTGTGGCGCTGGATTGCGGCCCGGTGGTGGAGGCGCGCATCGTCGACACCGGCGGCGCCGGGGACCGCTGCATGGTGGCGATCCGGCCGGAGCGCATCGCCGTGGCGCCGGTCGAGGCCGATGACATCGGCGAGGGAGCGCTTCCCGCGACGCTGCAGGAAGCGATCTTCCAGGGCGACCACATCCGGCTGCGGCTGAGCATCGGACAGGGTGGCGAGATCCTGGCCAAGCGATCCGTGGGCGGCGGTGCCCTGCCGGAGCCGGGCGGCGCGGCGGCGGTGGCGTGGGACGCGAAGCACGCCCTGGCCTTCGCGATCTGAGCCGCTCCGCCCCGGGCGCGTGGCCCGGTCTGGCCGATGAGCCACTTTCCCCGTGCCATGGGGAGCCGTAGGGTGACGCCCATGCGGCGTCGGGGACCCTGGCGGGCCTTGGGGCGGGAGATGGTGTCCATCCTCCTGTGCCTGTCGCTGTTCCTTCAGCTCATGGCGGGCGCGGAGGCGGCGTTTCCGCGCCACCAGGCGGTGGACCCGGCCGTGCTGTGCGGCCTTCATCCGCGGCAGGACGCCCCGCCCGATGTCCCGCAACGGGACCGGCACGCCCTGTGCTGCACCCTGGCCTGCGCGGCCTGCGCCGTGGGAATCCCGGCGCTTCCGGCGGACGGGCCGGCCTTGCCGCCGCTTCGCCACATCGCCCTGGCCTTTTCCTGGCCCGGTACGCCGCCCCCGCCGGTCGGCGATCTCCGCCCCGCCTATGGCGCCCGCGCCCCACCTCCTGCTGCCTGAACCCCGATCCTTCTCAACCTCGGGCGCCGTTTGCCGCGCCCTTTCGGGATTCCCGCAGACATGTCCTTTTCATCTTCGCCCCAGGCCGGGCGCCCGCGTGGCGTGCCGGATCTGTACCGCGCCGTCTGGCGCTGGCATTTCTATGCCGGCCTGCTGGTGGTGCCGTTTCTGATCCTGTTGTCCGTGACCGGCGCCCTTTATGCCTTCCGCGCCGAGATCGACACGCTGATCCATCGCGACGTGATGCGCGTCGTGGCGCAGCCGGGGCCGCGCCACGCGCCGGAGCAACTCGTGGCCGCGGCGCTGCGGGCCCAGCCCGGCACCGCCTTCCGCTATGTGCCGCCAGCACGCCCCGATGCGTCGGCCGAGATCGGCATCCGCACCGCCGCCGGGGAGCGGCTGGTGGTGTATGCTGATCCCCATTCCGGCCATGTGCTTGGCGCCATCGCGGACAAGGGCACGGCCATGGGCATTGTCCGGCGGCTGCATTCCCTGGCCTTTTTCGGCCCCGTGGCCAATGGGCTGATCGAGATCGCAGCGGGCTGGAGCATCCTGCTGGTGGGCACCGGCCTGTATCTCTGGTGGCCAAGGCCCAGCGGCGAGACGGGCCGCGAGAAGGGAGGCGTGGTGACGGTGCGGGGCCATCCGGGCCGGCGCATCTTCTGGCGTGACCTGCATGCGGTGACCGGCGCCGGGGTAGGGGTGGTGCTGCTGTTCCTGGCGATCACCGGCATGCCGTGGTCGGTGTTCTGGGGCAGCACCGTCAACCAATGGGCCAACGGCCATAATTTCGGCTACCCGGCCGGGCTGCGCGTCGCCCTGCCGATGTCGGAGGAGCATCTCGGCCACGCCGCGCCCACCAGCTGGTCGCTGGAACAGGCCAGGCTGCCGCATTCCACCGGGCATGGGGCGCAGCCGATCGGCCTCGATGCGGCGGTCGCGGCGTTCGACCGGTTGGAGCTGGCGCCCGGCTACGCGGTGTCGCTGCCGGTGGGCGGCAACGGCGTCTACACCGGCTCGGTCTACCCCAATGACCTGGCGCGGCAACGCGTGGTGCATCTCGACCAGTATTCCGGCCAGGCGCTGCTCGACATGGGCTATGCCGATTATGGGCCGCTGGGGCGGGCGCTGGAATGGGGCATCAACATCCATCTTGGCCAGCAATGGGGCCTGGCCAACCAGATCGGGCTGGTGCTGTTCTGCCTCGGCATCCTGGTGCTTTGCGTCAGCGGCACGGTGATGTGGTGGAAGCGGCGGCCGAAAGGGGCGCTCGGCGTGCCGCCCCTGCCGCGTGAGCGCCGGGTGCTGCGGGGCGTGGTGGCGATGCTGGCGGTGGGCGGCATCATCTTCCCGCTGGTCGGGCTGTCGCTGCTGGTGATGCTGGCGCTGGACCGGGTGCTGGTCCGGCTGGCGGCGCGGGGGAGGGTGCGGGAAGCCGCCTGAGAAAGGCTGGGAAGGCGGTGGCGCGGCCAGATGGATCAGCCGCCCCCGGGCAGTTCCGCCGCCATCCCGGATGGCAGGCAGGCGCCGCCGACGAGGCGGCGGATGCGCTCCAGTCCCTCATCATGCAGGCCCATTTCGTCCAGATGCGCGGCCGTCTGCATCAGGTAATCGGCGCAGCTGCCGATCGGGCCGGTGGCCCTGGCGATCCGGGCCGCGCTGTCCGCGTCGCTGAGCCCTTCCGCATAGGTGTCCCGGGCACGGTCGGCGACAAAGGTGATGGCGGGCAGCGGCCCTTCCGCCGTGTCCAGCTCCACCCATTGCGCGAGGTAGCCGACCGCCGCCATCTCGCGCATCCAGACGAGGCGGAGTTCCTCCTCCTCCAGCCCCTCGGGCAGGCGGAAGGCGACGCCGTGGGTGTGGCCGCCGCGGTCGAGCGCCAGCATCAGCCCGGGATTCGCCACCGAGCCGCGGCCGGCGCGCAGCCAAAGGCAGAAGCGGCGCTGCCAGCCATGCAGCGTGGCTTGCCGCCGCTCGGCGAAATGGAAGCTCGGGTTCCACATCAGCGAGCCGTAGCCGAACACCCAGACCGGCGCGCCGGAAGGGCGCGCGGCCAGGATATCGGCCAGGGTGGCCTCCATCTCCGCGTCGGTCCTGAGCGTCAGCCCCGGCATGGAACGCACCGCCGCCAGCAGCGAGCCATCCCGTAGGCTGTCCCGCGTGATGGCGCGCAGGGTGGGCGGCTTGGCGGCGTTTTCCATGCGGAACTTCTCCTTCATTCGGCCGGCTGCACGACGGCTGGCCGGTCGCGCCGCGCCATGGCGCGGGCCACGACATAGAAGACGGGTGTAAACAGCAGGCCGAAGATCGTCACTCCCAGCATGCCGGCGAACACCGCCGTGCCGAGGCTTTGCCGCATCTCCGCCCCCGCGCCGGTGGCGATGGCCAGCGGCAGCACGCCCAGGATGAAGGCCAGCGAGGTCATCAGGATCGGCCGCAGCCGCGTCCGCGCCGCTGCTTCCGCCGCCTGCCAGCGGCTCATGCCTTCCTGCTCGGCATGGCGGGCGAACTCGACGATCAGGATGGCGTTCTTGGCGGCGAGGCCGATCAGCACCACCAGCCCGATCTGCACCAGCACATTGTTGTCGAGGCCGCGCCACAACACGCCGGACAAGGCCGCCAGCACCGACATCGGCGCGATCAGCACCACCGCCAGCGGCAGCAGCCAGCTTTCATACAGCGCCGCCAGCAGCAGGAAGACGAACACCACGGCCAGCCCGAAGGCGACCGGTGCCGTGTTGCCCTGGGTGGTTTCCTGCAAGGCGATCTCGGTCCATTCGAAGCTGTAGCCGGGGGGCAGCTCGCGGGCCAGGATCTCCTGCATCGCCGCGATCGCCTGGCCGGTGGAAACGCCCGGCGCCGCGGCGCCCTGCACCTCGGCCGCCGGGAACAGGTTGTAGCGCGGCACCCGGTAGGGGCCGGTATCCGGCTCCAGCGTGGCGACCGAGCCGATCGGCACCATGTCCCCGGCATCGTTGCGGGTGCGCAGCAGGGACACGTCGCGCGCGTCGCGGCGCTGCGCTTCCTCCGCCTGGGCCGTGACGCGATAGGTGCGGCCGAGGATGTTGAAGTCGTTCACATAGGCCGAGCCGAGATACACCGACAGCGCCTCCGACACACGGTCGAGCGGCACGCCCAGCATTTCCGCCTTGCTGCGGTCCACCTCGGCGCGCAGCGTCGGCGTCGCGGTGTTGAACAGGGTGAAGGCCATGGCGATCTCGGGGCGCTGGCTGGCGGCGGCGACGATGCGGTTGGTCACCGCCTCCAGCGCGCGCGCGCCACGGTCTCCCCGGTCCTGCACGTAGAGCTTGAAGCCGCCGCCCGTGCCGATGCCGGAAACGGAGGGCGGCGGGATCACCAGCCCCATCGCTTCCCGCTGGGTGGCCACAGCCGCCTGCACGGCGCCGATCAGCTCCGGATAGGCGATGCCGGCGGCGGCCCGCTTCTCGAAGCTGTCCAGCGTGACGAAGATCACGCCGGTGTTCGGCGCGTTGGTGAAGGTGGCGCCGTCGAAGCCGGTGAACATCACCGTGTTGGCGACGCCGGGCACCTGCATCACCTGCTCCGACGCGGCGCGCATGACCGCGTCGGTGCGGCCGAGCGTGGCTCCGGGCGGCAGCTGGAAGGCGGCGATCAGGTAGCCACGGTCGAGCGGCGGGATCAGCCCGACCGGCGTGGTGCGGATGGTCTGGCCGGTCAGCAGCAGCAGCCCGCCGAACAGGATCATCACGATGGCGCTCATCCGCACCAGCCGCCGCGTCAGCGCGCCATAGCCGAGCGACAGCGCGTCGAACACCTTGTTGAAGCCGCGGAAGAACAGGCCGAAGGGTGCCGCGACCACCGCCCGCCAGCCGCTTGCCTTGTGATGGCTGTGCGGCCGCAGCAGCAAGGCCGCCAGGGCGGGTGAGAGGGTCAGCGACACCAGCGCCGAAAGCAGCGTGGCCACCGCGATGGTGACGGCGAATTGCTGGTAGAAGGCGCCGGCCAGCCCCTCGATGAAGGCGGTGGGCACGAACACGGCGCACAACACCAGCGCGATGGCGATCAGCGCGAAGCCGACCTCGTCCATGGTGCGCCGCGTAGCAGTGAGGGGGTCGAGCCCGTTCGCCAGGTGCCGCTCCACATTCTCCACCACCACGATGGCGTCATCGACCACGATGCCGATGGCCAGGATCAGGCCGAACATCGACAGCGAGTTCAGCGAGATGCCCAGCGCGCCCATGAAGGCGAAGGTGCCGATGATGGAGATGGGGATTGCCACCAGCGGGATGATGGAGGCGCGCCAGGATTGCAGAAACAGGATCACCACCAGCACCACGAGGATGATGGCCTCCACGAAGGTGTGGAGCACCGCCTCCATCGACTGCTCGATGAACTGGGTGGTGTCGTAGACGATGCGGTAGTCGACGCCGGGCGGGAAGTCGCGCTTCGCCTGTTCCAGCGTCTGGTGCAGCAATCCGGCGGTGGCCAGGGCGTTGGAGCCGGGCCGCTGGAACACCGGCATGGCGACGGCGCTTTCGCCGGTCAGGTAGGCGCGCAGCGTGTAGTCCTGGCTGCCCAGCTCCACCCGGGCCACGTCTTTCAGGCGCAGCGCGGCGCCGTCCTCGTTGGCGGCGACGACGATCTCGCCGAATTCCTCCACCGAGCGCAGCCGGCCAAGGGCGGAGATGTTGATCTGGAACGCCTCGCCCGAGGCATTGCTGGTTGGCGCGTGGTTGAGGCCGCCGGCGGCGACCTGGACATTGGCGCGGCGCAGGGCCGCCAGCACCTCGCCCGGCGTCAGGCCGCGCGCGGCGATCCGCGCGGGGTCGAGCCAGACGCGCATGGCGTAGTCGCCGCCGCCGCCGAACAATTGCACGTCGCCCACGCCGTCAAGCCGCGCGAGGCGGTCCTTGATGTTCAGCGTGGCGTAGTTGGCCAGGTACTGGTCGCTGCGGGATTTGTCGGGCGACACCAGATGGATCACCATCATGATGTCGGGCGAGGCCTTCTTCACGATCAGCCCCAGCGTGCGGACTTCCGGCGGCAGGCGGGGCTCGGCGATGGCGACGCGGTTCTGCACCAGCACCTGCGCCTGGTCGATGTCGGTGCCCTGCTCGAACACCACGTTGATCGTCAGCTTGCCGTCGCCCGTCGCCTGGGAGGACACGTAGAGCATCCGCTCGACGCCGTTGATCTCCTGCTCGATGGGGGAGGCGACGGTTTCCGCGATCACCGAGGCGGAGGCGCCGGGATATTGCGCGGCGATGGTGATGGTGGGCGGCGCGATCTCGGGATATTCGCTGATCGGCAGCCGCGTGCCGGCGATGGCGCCGATGATCAGGATGGCGATCGAGATCACGGCCGCGAAGACGGGCCGGGCGATGAAGAACTGGGCGAAGCGCATGGCGCGGCTCCTTTTCAGCGCGTCGCGGCGGCGAGGCGGCCATCCGGCGCCTTCGCCTCCGCGGTGACCCGGGCGCCCGGCCGCGCGAGGTGCAGCCCGGCGGTGATCACCCGGTCGCGCGGAGACAGGCCTTCGCGCACCACGCGCAGACCATCCACCAGCGGGCCGAGCGTCACCGGCTTGGCGACCACCGTGCCGTCCTCGGCGACGGTCATCACCACGCGGCTGGCCTGGTCGGCGGCGATGGCGGCGTCCGGCACCAGCAGCCGCTCGCCCTGGCCAGCCGGCAGGCGCAGCCGCGCGAAAACGCCCGGCGTCAGGAACAGGCCGGGATTGGGCAGCAGCGCGCGGGCGCGGAGGGTGCCGGAACGGGGGCGCAGCTCCGTGTCGAGGAAGTCGAGCCGGCCGGTGCGATGCCATTCGGTCTCGTCGGCCAGCCGCAGGCGGATCTCCGGCGCGGCGGCATCCTGGCGGGCGCCGCCGTCCCGCGCTAGGCGGAGGTAATCGGCCTCGCTGAGATCGAAGCTGGCATAGATGGGGTCGAGCGTCAGGATGGTGGTCAGCGGGGTCTGTCCCGCCTGCACCAGGTTGCCGGCATCGACGCGCCGGTCGGAGGCGCGGCCGGGCTGCGGCGCGCGCACCTCGGTCCAGGTCAGCTCAAGCTGGGCCTGGCGCAGCCTGGCCTCGGCATCGGCCAGCGCGGCCTCGGCCTGGCGCTCGGCGGCGCGGCGGGCGTCGAGCTGCGCCTCGGGCGCGATGCGGCGCTCGATCAGGGGGAGGGTGCGGCGGATCTCCTGCCGCGCCAGCTCCAGCCGGGCGCGGGCGCCATCCCGCTCCGCTTCGGCGCTCTGCACGGCGATCTCGAAGGGGCGCCAGTCCAGCGTGAACAACAGGTCGCCGGCGCGCACGATCTGGCCGTCGCGGAAATGCACCTGCTCCACCAGTCCTGACACGCGGGGGCGCAGCTCGACCCGGGCGGAGGGCTCCAGCCGGGCGATATGCTCCTCCCATTCCGTCAGGTCGCGGCGCTGGGGCTGTTCCACGGTCACGGCGGGAGGCGCGGGCTGGGCGAAGCCGGGGGCGGCAATCGCCAGCGATAACAAGGGAAAAGCCAGAAGGGTCTTGCGGATGGGGGTCGGCATTGCCTATCTCCATGGCCGGATGATACCGACCGGTTCGTACCATTGATACGAACCGGTCGGTCACATTGCAAGATCCCCGTGGAAATGCTTCTGCGGAGGGAAGACCAGAAGGAGTGGGAATCCAGCCGTGTCCGAGTCCCCGAAAGCCGGGAAGCGCGACCCCCGTTCGGCCGCGGAACGCCTCAAGGACGTGGCGAAGGAACTGTTCTACAAGCAGGGCATCCGCGCCACGGGCGTGGAGGAGCTTTGCCGCGTCGCCGGAACCACCAAGATCAGCCTGTACCGCGCCTATCCCTCCAAGGACGAGCTGATCGCCTCGGTCCTGCGCGACGATTGCGACGCTGATGCCTGCTGGTTCGACAAGGTGCGCGACGAGGCGATCCCCTCGCGCGAGCGGCCGCGCGCCTATCTGCTGGCGGCGGCCGAGGCGATGCGGGAGAAGGGCTATCGCGGCTGCCCGATGGTCATGGCGATCGTCGAGTTTCCCGACCCCGAGCACCCGGCCCGCCAGGTGGCGGATGCCTACAAGCTGAAGGTGCGGAGCGCCATCCACCGGCTTTGTGCCGAAGCCGGCGCCGCGGAGCCGGAGGTGCTGGGCGATGCGCTGCTGATGATGATCGAGGGCGCCTATGCATCGGCGCCCTATCTGGGCCATCTCACGGCGGCGGATTCGCTGGAGCGGACCGGGCTGAAGCTGCTGGACATCGCCTTGCCGCCGCGCTGACGCCTCTTCGCAAGCCCCTTGTTCCGGCTCTAGGATCAGGCTGGGACCGGGCGCCCTGTCATGGCGTCCATTCGGGGAGGGTGGAGCGATGCTGCGACGGGGTATGGGCGCCATGGTGGCGCTGGGTGCGGTTTTGCTGGCTGCCGGCGGAGCCCTGGCGCAGGGGCGCGACCTGACGGTGGTGTCCTGGGGCGGCGCCTACCAGGATGCCCAGCGCGACATCTTCTTCCGCCCCTTCCAGCAGGACACCAAGAGCCGCCTGCTGGAGGAAACCTGGGATGGCGGCGTCGGCGTTCTGCGCGCCAAGATCCAGTCCGGCGCCAACAACTGGGACGTGGTGCAGGTCGAGAGCGAGGAATTGCTGATCGGCTGCGAGGAAGGCCTGTTCGAGAAGATGGACTGGTCGGCGATCGGCGGAAAGGAACGCTTCATCCCCTCCGCCGTCCATGAATGCGGCGTCGGCAACATCCTGTATTCCTTCGTTCTCGCCTATGACAAGGCGCGGACCCCGACAGGCCCGGCGAACTGGGCCGAGTTCTTCGACACCCGGAAATTCCCCGGCAAGCGTGGCCTGCGGCGCGGTCCCAAGGCGACGCTGGAGATCGCGCTGCTGGCGGACGGCGTTCCGCCGGGCGAGGTGTACA
Source organism: Teichococcus oryzae (assembly GCF_008386565.1). Lineage (GTDB taxonomy): Bacteria > Pseudomonadota > Alphaproteobacteria > Acetobacterales > Acetobacteraceae > Pseudoroseomonas > Pseudoroseomonas oryzae. Next base: position 849,296 of record NZ_VUKA01000001.1, read on the forward strand.
AGGTGCTGGGCACCAATGCCGGCGTGGACCGCGCCTTCCGCAAGCTCGACAGCATCAAGGGCGACCTGATCTGGTGGGAGCGCGGCAGCCAGCCGGCGCAGCTGCTGGCCTCGGGGGAGGTAGTGACCACGGTTGGCTATAACGGCCGCATCACCGCCGCCAACCAGGGCGATGGCCGCAATTTCGGCATCACCTGGGCCAACAACCTGTTCACCCTCGACAGCTGGGTGGTGATGAAGGGCACGCCGAACAAGGACAAGGCGCTGCAATTCATCAACTTCGTCACCCAGCCGGCGCGCCAGGCCGAGTTGCCGCAGCGCATCCCCTACGGCCCGACCGTCAAGGGCGCGCAGGACGGCCTGCCCCCCGCCGTGCTGGCCAACCTGCCGACGGCGCCGGCCAATGCGGAAGGCGCGCTGCAGCTCAGCGACCAGTTCTGGCTCGACAACCTCGACAAGCTGAACCAGCGCTTCAACACCTGGGTCGCGCGATGAGCGCGCAGGACTCAAGAAATGCGGTGAACGCGCGCCGGGCCGTTCGCCCACGGGGCATGGCGGGCTGGTGAGCGCCCGCTGGAAGGCCGCGGCGCTGGTGGCGCCGCTGCTGTTGTTTCTGTTGCTCGTGTTTGTGGCGCCCATCGGCACCTTCCTGTTCCGCGCCGTGCAGGAAGCCGATGTAGCGCCGGTGCTGCCGCGCACCGTCTCGGTCCTGGCGGACTGGAATGGCGCCGCCATGCCGGGCGACGCGGCCTTCACCGCCCTGGCCAAGGACCTGCGGGAGGCCCGGACGCGTGACCAGGAAACCGGCGGCGGCGCCATCGCCCGGGCGGCGGCGCGGCTGAACGCCGACTGGCCCGGCTTCCGTTCGCTGCTGCCGATGACCGCCCGCCGCATCGCCGCGGCCGAGGGTCCGCCACGGGAAGCGCTGCTGTCCATCTCGGAGGATTGGGGCACCCCAGCGGTCTGGGGCGCCATCCGACGCGCCGGCGGGCCGGTGTCGGATTTCAACCTGCTGGCCGTGCTGGACCTGAAGCGCGATGCGGCCGGCGGCATCACCGCCGCCCCGGCCGATGAAGCGATCTTTCGCGGCATCCTGTGGCGTACCCTGTGGATCGGCGCCCTGGCGACCGTGATCTGCCTGGCGATCGGCTATCCGCTGGCCTGGCTGATGGCGACGGCACCACCGCGCTGGGTGCCGTTCCTGGTGGCCGGGGTGATGCTGCCCTTCTGGACGAGCCTGATCGTGCGGACCGCCGCCTGGATGGTGCTGCTGCAACGCGAAGGCGTGGTCAACGCCGCCTTGCAGGCCACGCATCTCATCACCGAGCCGCTGCCATTGCTGTTCAACCGCGGTGCCGTGCTGCTGGCCATGGTTCACATCCTGCTGCCCTTCATGGTGCTGCCGATCTATGGCAGCCTGCGCGCGCTGGACTGGCGGCTGCCGCGCGCGGCGATGTCGCTCGGCGCTTCGCCCCTGCGCAGCTTCCTGCGGGTGTCGCTGCCGCTGTCCCTGCCGGGAGTGGGGGCAGGGTGCCTGCTGGTGTTCATCCAGGCGCTGGGCTTCTACGTCACGCCCGCGCTGCTGGGCGGCGCGAATGACCAGATGGTGCCCTATTTCGTGGCCTTCTATGCCTCCCGCACGGTGAACTGGGGCATGGCGGCCGCCTTGTCCGTGCTGCTGCTGCTGGCGGTGGTGCTGGTGGTGGCGCTGTATGGGCGGCTTGTCGGCTTCAGCAAGGTGCGCACGGCATGAGGGCGTCGCGCATCCTGCTCTGGACCTTTGGCGCGCTGGCCATCCTGTTCCTGATGGCGCCGGTGCTGGCGGTGCTGCCGCTGTCCTTTTCCTCGGGCTCCTTCCTGTTCTATCCGCTGCCGGGGCTTTCGCTGCGCTGGTACGCGGATTTCTGGACATCCGATTTCTGGCTGCCGGCGCTGTGGAACAGCCTGAAGGTGGGGACGGGGGCGGCGCTGGTGGCGGGCAGCCTCGGCACGCTGGCCGCCTTTGGCCTGTGGCGCGCCGAGTTTCCCGGCAAGAGCCTGGTGATGGCGGTGCTGCTGGCGCCGATGGTGGTGCCGGGCATCATCGTTGCCGTGGCGCTGCTTCTGGTGTTCGGCCCGCTCGGCCTCACCAACAGCTTCACCGGCCTGATCCTGGCGCATGCGGCTCTGGGCGCGCCCTTCGTGGTGGTCACGGTGCTGGCGGCCTTGCAGCAATTCGATGCGGTGCAGCTGCGCGCCGCGGCATCCTGCGGCGCCTCGCCCATCCGCGCCTTCCTGCGCGTCTGCCTGCCGCAGATCCTGCCGGGCGTGGCGGCGGGGGCGGTGTTCGCCTTCGCCACCTCGCTCGACGAGGTTGCGGTGGCGCTGTTCATCAGCGGCCCGGCGCAGCGCACCCTGCCGCGGCAGATGTTCTCCGGGCTGAACGATTCGATCAGCCTGACCATCATGGCGGCGGCGATGGTGCTGGTGCTGCTGTCGGGGCTGCTGCTGCTCGCCGTGACGCTTCTGCGTCGCCGGAGCCCGTGACACGGGCGCGCTTCTGTGCCAAAAGCAGCGCGCCTCACTGCGGGTGTGGCGGAATGGTAGACGCGACGGACTCAAAATCCGTTTCTGGCAACAGAGTGTCGGTTCGAGTCCGACCACCCGCACCACCCGGCACCATCCCCGAACAGCATCAGCACCGCCGGCCCCTCGGGCGCCGCGACCACGGTATCGCCGCGGAAGCCGGCGCACGCGCAGGCGCGCCTCGCCTGTTCATTGGCGGGATCGGGATCGATGGCCACCAGCGGCGCGCCATCCTTCAATAGTTTCCGTGCCAGGACGCGCAGGAAGCCGGCGCCATGGCCCCGGCCGAGCAGCGCGGGCTCGCCGATGAAGCAGTCGATGGCCATCGTGCCCTGCGGCAATGCCGCGAGATGAGGCGCGCCCCAGCCATGCACCTCATAGGCCTGCGCATAGGCGAAGGGATCGCCGCGCAGCGAGACGATCCATTGCCGCATCAGCGTTTCGTCGAGATCCGCGGCGATCAGCGCCAGTTGCTCGGCCGGGTCGCCCCACCAGCGCCTCACCTGCGGCGCATGCAGCCATCGCGCCAGCAGGGGCAGATCGCGCCGGGCGCAGTTGCGGAAGCGATAAGGGTTCATGCGCGCCCTCCCGGAGCGGATCGCGGCCCGTCCAGGCCGCGAAAGCCATTCGGGATGGATCGCTGAGCGGGCCATCCATCCCGCCATGGCCGGAACCAGGACACCCGGTGCGCCGGCATGGCGGCAGGCGCGTTTCCACCTGCCGCCGCGGTGTCAGCGATCGGTCAGGCGCAGCTCGATGCGGCGGTTGCGGGCATAAGCCTCAGGCGAGTCGCCCGCATCCAGCGGCTGGTTGTCGCCGAAGGCGGCCGCCGCGACGTGGTTGGCGGGCAGCCCTTCGCCGATCAGGAACTGGCCCACCGCGATGGCCCGCGCCGCCGACAATTCCCAGTTAGAGGCGTAGCGCCCACCCGGCCGGATCGGGTTGCGGTCGGCATGGCCATCGACGCGCAGGATCCAGGGCAGGTCGGGCGGGAATTGCTGACTGACCTCCTTCAGCACGGCGGCCAAGCTGCGCAGCTGCGCGCGCCCGGCATCCGATAGGTCGGCGCCGCCCACGGGGAACAGCACCTCGCCCTGGAACACGAAGCGGTCGCCGACGACGCGGATCTCCGGCCGCTCGCCCAGCACGTCGCGCAGGCGCCCGAAGAAGTCGGAACGGTAGCGCTGCAGCTCCTCGACCCGCGCGGCGAGGGCGGCGTTCAGCCGCTGTCCCAAGGCCGTGATCTGCGCGTCCTTGTCGCGTCCGGCATCTTCCTCGGCCTCCAGCAGCCCGGCGATGCGCGACAGCTCGGCCCGCAACTCGGAAAGCTGCCGGTTGAGCAGGGCGACCTGCGCGCGGGCGCTGTCCGCGAGCCGCGCCTGCTCGGCGGCACCGGCCTCGGCCTGCTGGCGGGAACGGTTCTCGCCCTCGGCCCGGGCCAGGGCCTCTGCGGCACGGCGCTCCAGCTCGTCGCGGAGCGCGGTCAGGGCGCGGATCTGGTCGGCGAGGCGGGACAACTCGCGTGCCTGCTCGGCATTGCCGGCGCGCTCGGCCTGCAATTGCTGCCGCGCCTCGGTCAGCTCGCGCACCGTTTGCGCGTTGCCGCCACCCAGCGATTCCGCCCGCGCCTGCGCCTGGGCCAGCCTTTCCTCCAGGCTGGCGATGCGGGCGTTGGCGCTGCCCGCTGACAGTTCCAGGTCGGACAGGCGGGCCTGCAGGCGGTCGCGTTCCTCGTTCAGCCGGTCCCGCTCGGCGGCCTGCCGGTCGCGCTCCTCGCGCAGGGTGCCAGCCTGGGCCTGGGCGGCTTCGCGCGCGGCGGTGGCCAGGCGCAGCTCCTCGCTCAGTCGGGCGACGCTGGCGCGCAGCTCGCCGCCTTGGCCTCGTTCCAGCGCAAGCAGGTCGGTCAGCTCCGCCACCTGCCGGTCGAGCCGGTCCAGCGCCTGGTCGCGGGAGGACAGGGTGACGGACAGGAAGCCCTGCGCCAGCACGAAAACCAGCAGCACGAAGATGATGACCATCAGCAGCGTGGACAACGCGTCCACATAGCCGGGCCAGGCATTGGGCGCCTCCTGGGCGCCGCGGCGGCGGCGGCCGAGCGCCATGGCTCAGCCTTTCCCGTTCATGGCGGGCCGCATCACGGGTTCTCCTCGGCGAGCGCCGCGATGGTGCGGGCCAGGATCTTGATCTCGCTGCGGATCTCGGCAGTGGACTGGGCGCGGCCATGCGCCAGGTCCTCGCACAGCCGGGCCATGTAGACTTCCAGGTTGCGCAGATGCGTGCGCGACGCCTCGTCCAGCGCGCCATGGGCCTGGATATGACCCTGCGCCTCGGCCAGCCTTTGCAGCGCGGGCACGAGGCCGGACTGATTCTCGGCGAAGCGCTGCATCTGCAATTGCTGGGCGCGCATCTGGTCCGCCATGGCGGAAAGGCGGTCATTCAGGCTGTTCAGGGCCTGGGTGGTGTTGGCGCGGCCTTCCTCGCCACGCGCCAGGATGGATTGCAGCTTGTCCAGGTTCTCCGCCGTCTGCTCCAGCAGGGCCTGCACATAGGCGGGCACCGAGCCGGCGAGGTCGCCATCGCCGCCGATGGCGCCGCTGGACAGGCGGGTGACGCCGGCCAGCCATTCCTCCAGCTCGTTGTAGAAGCGGCCCTGCGCCTGCCCGGCGGTCAGGTCCATGAATCCCAGGATCAGCGCGCCGGCGAGGCCGAGCATGGAGGAGGAGAACGCGATCCCCATGCCGCCCAGCGGCTGCGCCAGCCCGGATTTCAGCTGGTTGAACAGCTGGTTCAGGTCGCCGGAGCCGACGGACATGGTGTTGATCACCTCGGCCACCGAGCCGATGGTCAGGATCAGGCCCCAGAAGGTGCCGAGCAGCCCGAGGAAGATCGACAGCCCCGTCATGTAGCGCGACAATTCGCGCCCTTCGTCCAGCCGCGAGCCGATGCCATCCAGCACGGACCGCATGGCGATGGCGGACAGGGCGAGGCGGTCGCCACGCCGCGTCGCGAACATGGAGGCCATCGGCGCCAGCAGTTTCGGCGGCGGGCGGGTGCTGGCGCCGGCGCGCGGGCCGCGGAAGCCTTCCAGCCATTCCACCTCGCGCTTCAGCCCCATCACCTGGCGGATGTTCCAGGCGATGCCGAGCAGCAGCACGGCAACGATGACGCCGTTCAGGATCGGGTTGGCGGCGAAGGCGCGGATCAGCTCCTGCGACAGCACCGCCACCAGGAGCAGCACGGCGGCCAGGAACAGCACCATGCGCATGAGAAAATGATTGGGGCGGGTCATGCGCTGGCTCATGGTTGGCGGGCGCCGGACTGGCGCTCCCGCTGTTGGTTGTCACCTCGCCGGCCCTGGCCGGGCGGCAGCAACTCGATGGCATCGCGCGCCTCGGCGGTGCGGCCCAGCGGCCGGACATCGATGCGCGTGCCGTCGAGCCCCGCCTCCTCCAAGACTTGCCGGATGGCGAGGCCGCGGGCCAGCGATTCCCGCCTTGCGACGGAGAGATCATCCTGCGGTTCCGCGACCTGCGCCGTCACGGTGACGCGCCCGGTGGTGGACTGGGCCAGCCAGCGGGCGATCTCGGCGAGGCTGCCGCGCGCCGCCGCATCCGGACGGCCCCGAGCGAGGGCGCCGGTCAGCCGCCAGCCGCCGCCGGGCAGCGCTTCCATGCCGCGGGCCAGGCTGATGCCGGGCTGTGGCAGTTGCGTGGCGGGGCGGGGAGGGCGGGTCAGGTCGGGCGGGCTTGGGGCGGATGGCGCCGGATCGGCCGGCAGCGGCTGCGCCGCAAGCGGCATGGCGCCCGCCAGCAACAACAGGGAAGGAAGCAGGCGACGGGCAAGGAAAAGGCGAGGCAGCATGGTGGCGCCACCCTAGAGCAGATCGTGCCAGGGCGGAAACGGCAGCGGAAACGGTGGCGGCAATGGCGGCCGGAACAGGTGCCGGCCGCGTTGGCGCCGCCTGTCAGCCCTCGCCGCGGGCGCGGTTCACCAGGGCGATGCCTTCCTGCACCACATCGCGCAGCTTCGGCTGCAGGAAGGGGTTGCCGGCAACCACATTGCCGCTGGCGTAGGGGTCGCCGCCCTCGGGATCGGTGACATAGCCGCCGGCTTCCTTCACCACGATCAACCCGGCCGCCATGTCATACTTGGCAAGGCCCAGCTCCCAATAGCCCTCGTAGCGGCCGGCGGCGGTCCAGGCGAGGTCGAGCGCGGCGGAGCCCATGCGGCGCACGCCGGCCACCTGCGGCATCAGCTTGGCGAGGGTGGCCGAGAACTCGGCCTTGCGCTGCACCTTGGCGAAGGGAATGCCGGTGGCGAACACGGCGGACAGCATGTCGCGCCGGCCGGACACGCGCAGGCGGCGGTCGTTCAGGAAGGCGCCATTGCCCTTCTCCGCCCAGAACAGCTCATCGGAGGCAGGGTTGTAGATGACGCCGGCCATGATCTCGCTGCTGTTCTCCCCGGTGCGCTTCTCGATGCCGATCGAGACGCACCAGTGCGGGATGCCGTGCAGGAAGTTGGTGGTGCCGTCGAGCGGGTCGATCACCCAGCGCCATTCCCAGTCGGCGGCGCCGGTTTCGCCCTGCTCCTCGCCATAGAAGGCGAAGTTGGGCCGGGCGCGGCCGAGCTCGGCGCGCAGGGTTTCCTCGGCGCGGAGATCGGCCTGGGACACGAAATCGCCCGGGCCCTTCATGCTGACCTGCAGCTGCTCCACCTCGCCGAAATCGCGCAACAGGCGGCGGCCCGCCTTCTGGGCGGCCGCGACAACAACGTTCAGGGCAGGGGAAAGGCGGGCGGAAGGGGCCACTTCGGGGGGAACTCCGGTGCGGGAGGGGCGGGCGCCCCGCCGGGGGGGCTTGACCCCGGGGGAGGGCGCGGCCCGGTTCAGGCGTATTGGCCGGGGCGGGGCCCCGGGGTCGGCGCGGCACGGCCGGGCTGGCCGTGCCGCCGGGCGTCAGCCCTTGGCGCGCTCGACGTAGGAGGCGTCCTCGGTCTTCACCACGATCTTCTCGCCGGCGGTGACGAAGGGCGGCACCATGGTCTTGACGCCGTTGGACAGCAGGGCCGGCTTGTAGGAGGAGGAGGCGGTCTGCCCCTTCACCACCGGGTCGGCCTCGGCCACTTCCAGCGTCACGGTCTGCGGCAGCTCCATGGCCACCGGGTCGCCCTCGATCAGCTTGACGGAAACGGTCATGTTCTCCGCCAGGAAGGGCAGGCGGTCGCCGAGGATGGCGCCGGGAACCATGGTCTGCTCGAAGGTCTCGGGGTCCATCAGCACCAGGTTCTCGCCATCGGCGTAGGAGTAGGTGAACTCCTTGTCCTCGGTCATCAGCCGCTCGACGGTGTCGGCGGTGCGCCAGCGGTCATCCTTCTTGGTGCCGGTCTTGATGTCGCGCATCTCGACCTGGATGAAGGCGCCACCCTTGCCCGGGGTGATGATCTGGATCTTCAGCACCGTCCAGCGCCGGCCCTCATACTCGATGACCTGACCGGGGCGCATCTGGTTGGCCTGCTGCTTCATGGGCGGGGCACCTGTCTTGAGCGGAACGCTTTAAGGAACACGAAAAGGCCGCCGCCCGGCGGGCGGGAGGCGGTCCGGCGGGGCGGTTTAGCGTGCGGCGCAGGACGGAGCAATGGCAACCGCCCTGCGCCCCGGCCGGAAGGCCGCGCCAGGAACATGCCCTTTCGACCGCCTTACTGAGCGACCCGCCCGAACAAGGCGGTCAGCAGCATGAACAGCGCGCCCCCCGCCAGGAAGCCCACCAGGGTGCCGTTCACGCGGACATATTGCAGGTCCCGCCCGACCCGCAGCTCGATCTTGTCCACCACCGTGGCGGTGTCCCAGCGCGCCACCACCCCGGCAATGAACTCGGCGATCTGCGCCTGGGCTGAAGGCAGGGCGCTTCGCAGCATCCGCTCGACCCCGGCATTCAGCCGCGCCCGCGCCGCCTCGTCCTCGCTCAGCCAGTTGCCAAGGTTGCCGAACAAGCCGGCGATCAGCATCGCGCCACGCCCGTCCGGCCGCGCCGAATCGGCGGCCAGGGCGCCCTTCATGCGGTCCCAGACATCCAGCAGCCAGACCGACACGGTGGGGTGCGCCATGGCCTGGCGCAGCGCCTGGCCGATGGCGGCGGCGCGCTCGGGGTCATTCTCAAGCCGGTCGATCTCGCTGTTCAGCCAGGCCTCGAAGGCGGCGCGAAGCTCGCTGTCGCCCGGCTCGACCTTTTCCAGCTCGGCATTGATGCTGGCCAGGATGCGCCGCGCCACCGCGCCGCCCGCCAGCCAGCCGACCAGCGCGCCGCCTTCCGCCCGCACGCGGGTCTGGATGGCGTCGCGCAGATCGGCTTCCTTGGCGGCCAGCAGCACCTTGATCTGCGCCAGGGCCAGGCCGAACACCGCCTGGTGCTGGCCGCCGGCCATCATGGTGCGCAGCGTGCGCGCCAGCATGCGGGCCGCGGCAGGCCCCGACACCATGCGCGGCAGCAGCCGCAGCAGCAGCCGGCGGGCGCGGCCATCCTCCAGGGAGGTCAGCAGGCGCGGCAGCTGCGCCGCCAGCGCCTCCGCCGCCGGGCGGGTGGTGGCCGGGTCGGACAGGACGCGCCGGAGGATGCCGGCGATGTCGATCCGCTGGATCAGCCGGCTCAGCTCAGCCTCGGTCAACACGTGGTTGCCGACGAAGCGGCCCAGGCCGCGCCCCAGCCGGGCCTTTTGCCGCGGAATGATCGCCGTGTGTGGAATGGGCACGCCGAGCGGATGGCGGAACAGCGCCGTCACCGCGAACCAGTCGGCGAGGCCGCCCACAAGCCCGGCCTTGGCCGAGGCCTGCAGCACATCGGTCCAGTAGCCGGGCGGCAGGGCATAGCTGCCCAGCATCAGCGCGGCCATGACGACCAGCAGGCCAGTGGCGAAATGGCGGTGGCGCCGCAGGTTGCGGCGCAGCTCGGCCTCCGGATCGGGGAAGGGGGCGGTCGGAGCGGTGGGAGGTGTCATGCCATGCATCCCCGCCAAGGTAGTGCGCCGCCCCCCGCCCTGGGAGGCGCGACGGCGAAACAATGCCGTCCGCCAGCAAACCCTTGAGCCACCCGCAAGGTATGTTATTTCATAACAATCATGCATGACCGCCTTTCGCTCCTTTTGGCCGACCCCCTGGCCTTGTCCGCCGGTGCCGGCGCCCGCCTGATGCTGGCGGCGCTGTTGCTGGCCGTGCTCTGGGGCGGCGTGCTGTGGGCGCTGGCGGCATGAGCGCGCCGATTTTCCTGGCCGATGTGACGCTGACGCATGGGCGGCATCCTGCGGTGCACCACCTGTCGGGCGAGTTCGCGGCTGGCAGCCTCACCGCCATTGTGGGGCCGAACGGCGCCGGCAAGTCCACATTGCTGCGCGCCATCGCCGGGCTGCACCCGGCGCATGAAGGGCGGCTTTCGGCGCGGGGGCGCATCGCCCTGCTGCCGCAGGCGGCGGCCACCGACCGGCAGTTCCCGATCTCCTGCCTGGATGTGGTGCAGCTCGGCCACTGGTCGCGCGCCGGCGCCTTCCGTGCCCTACGCCCGGCGGAAACCGGCGCGGCTCGCGACGCCCTGGCGGCGGTGGGGCTGGAAGGCTTCGAGCGCCGCCCGGTGGGCAGCCTGTCGGTGGGGCAGTTCCAGCGCGTGCTGTTCGCCCGGCTGCTGGTGCAGGACGCGCCGGTGATCCTGCTGGATGAGCCCTTCAACGCCGTGGATGCGCGCACCGCCGCCGACCTGCTGGCGCTGGTGCATCGCTGGCACGGGGAAGGGCGGACCATCCTCGCCGTGCTGCATGACCTCGACCTGGTGCGGACGCAGTTCCCCGAAACCCTGCTGCTGGCGCGCGAGCCCGTGGCCTGGGGGCCGACCGGCACGGTGCTGACCGCCGCCAACCGCCTGAAGGCCCGGATGATGTCCGAGGCCTGGGACGATGCCGCCGAGGCGTGCGGCCGCGCCGCCTGAGCGCCGGCGTGTTCGACCTCCTGTTCTCGCCCTTTGTCGAGTTCGGCTTCCTGCGCCGGGCGCTGGTGGGCTGCCTTGCCCTGTCCCTCGCGGCGCCGCCTTTGGGCGTGTTCCTGATGCTGCGGCGGATGAGCCTGACCGCCGACGTGCTGGCCCATGGCATCCTGCCGGGCATCGCCGCGGGCTTCCTGGTCGCCGGGCTGTCGGTCACCGCCATGTCGGTGGGCGGGCTGCTGGCCGGGCTGGTGGTGGCGGTGGGGGCGGGGGCGATCTCCCGCGCCACGGGCGGGCGGGAGGATGCGGCGCTGGCGGCGCTCTACCTTGTGGCGCTGGCGCTGGGGGTGACGCTGATCTCGACCCGCGCCGGCTCGGTGGAATTGTCGCACCTGCTGTTCGGCAGCGTGCTGGGCGTCGATGACCCGGCGCTGTTCCTGATGGCGGGCGTCGCCAGCCTGACCCTGGTGGCGCTGGCCTTCGCCTGGCGGCCGCTGGCGCTGGAATGCTTCGACCCCAGCTTCGCCGCCGCCGCCGGGGCGCGCGGCGGGGCATGGCACATGGTGTTCCTGGGGCTGGTGGTGCTGAACGTCCTGGCGGCCTTCCAGGCGCTTGGCACGTTGATGGCGGTGGGGCTGATGATGCTGCCGGCGGTGGCGGCGCGGCATTGGGGGCGGAGCGTCGGCGGCATGGCCTATGCCGCGGTGTTCATCGCGCTGCTGTCCAGCGTGGCAGGGCTGCTGCTGTCCTACCACCTCGACCTGCCGACCGGGCCGGCCATCGTGCTGGTGGCGGGCGGGCTTTGGGTGGTGTCGGTGCTGGCCGGCCCGGTGGATGGCCTGCTGGCCCGCCTGCTGCACCGGCCGCATCTGGCGGGGTAGGGCCTCGTCCGGCCGGACCGCCCATGGCAGCCTGTCGCCCCTTCGATTCGACAGAAAGGTTTGCCGCATGACCGACCCTATCCGCCGCCTCGCCGAGGAGCAGCGCCTGTGCGGCGCCACCGTGGCCAATGGCTTCGTGTTCCTGGCCGGCCAGGTGGCCGACGATGCCAGCCTCGACGCCGAAGGGCAGACCGCCGACATCCTGGCGCAGATCGACGCGCTTCTGGCTGAGGCGGGCACCGACAAGCGGGCGCTGCTGCAGGTTCAGATCGTGCTGACGGACATCCAGGATGCCCCGGCCATGAACCGCGCCTGGGACCGCTGGCTGGACCCGGCGCACAAGCCCGCCCGCATGACCATCCAGGGCCAGCTGGTGGACCCGCAATGGAAGGTCGAGATCACCGGCATCGCCCTGGCGCCGCGCTGAAGGCGACCTCGCGGAGCGGACGGGTGCTTCATTCCGCCTATTGTGTCGGCGGCCCGGTTTCCCGCCCCCACCGCCCCTGACATGCCGGTCCGGCAGCCCGGCGTTCCCGCCGGGCTGCCGGACACAAGCTTGGTCTCGGCATTTTATTAAGAAATCGAAATCTCTCGGACATGTGATTGCGCTTCATTTCGGCCGCGTGAACATGCATGCTCCGCCTTCCGCGGAAGCGCCTTGGAAGAGCCTCTCGCCCGCCATGAGTTCGCCGCAGAAACAAAGCAACTTTCGCCGGAACATCGGTTGAGCGGCTGAGGCAGCATGAAGAATCTTGCGGCGTGTCCGGCGGCGGGCGCCCCCACCCGGAAGGGGCGCGGCTCATGAAGCCCCATGGCGGCTGGGCCGGGCGGCGCGTGCTGGTCACCGGCGGCGCGGGCTTCCTGGGCAGCGGGCTTTGTCACGCGCTGGGCGCGGCAGGAGCCGAGGTCATCGCGCTTGACGCAATGCTGCCGGAAGGCGGCGCCAACCCGGCCAATCTGGAAGGCAGCGGCGCCCGCCTCGTTGTGGCCGATCTGCGCGACGCCGACCTCGCGCCCCATGCGGAAGGCCTGGATGCCGTGTTCAACATGGCCGGCCAGACCAGCCATGCGGGCAGCATGGCCGATCCCTTCACCGACCTCGCCGTGAACGCCACGGCGCAATTGCGGCTGATGGCGGCGCTGCGGACCGGCTCCCCCCATGCCGTGGTGGTGCATGCCTCGACCCGGCAGTTCTACGGGCGCCCGCACTACCTGCCGGTGGATGAGAAACACCCGATCAACCCGCCCGATGCCAATGGCGTCTCGAAGCTGGCCGGCGAGCAATACTGGCTGATGGAAGGCCGGGTGCATGACCGCCCGGTGGTTTCCTTGCGGCTGACCAATTGCTACGGCCCGCGCCTGCGGGTGAAGGATGCCCGGCAGACCTTTCTGGGCATCTGGTTCCGCCGCCTGCTGGAAGGCCAGCCCTTTGAGGTCTGGGGCGGCGCGCAGCTGCGCGACCTGGCTTATCTGGACGATGTGGTGGCGGCTTTCCTGGCCGCGGCGGAAACCCCCGCCTGCGCCGGGCAGGCCTTCAACCTGGGCGGCGCGCCGCCTGTTTCCTTGCTGGAGCTGGCGGAGGCGGCGCTCGCCGCGCATGGCGGGCGCGGCGAGTTCACCACCCGCGAATTTCCTGCCGAGCGGGCCTCGATCGACATCGGCAGCTTCCATGCCGATGACGCGGCCTTCCGCGCCGCCACGGGCTGGGCGCCGCGCGTGCCGCTGGAGGAGGGGCTGCGCCGCAGCCTCGACTGGTTCCGCCCACGCCTTCACCAATACCTCTGACCCCCGCAGGAGTTCGGGCCGATGGACGTGCCCTCGATCACTGTTCCCCAGGCCGACCTGGGCGCCGCCTACCGGGCGCAGCAGCCGGCCATCGACGCGGCGGTGGGCCGTGTTCTGGCCTCGGGCTGGTACATCCTGGGCGGCGAATGCGCCGCCTTCGAGCGCGAATACGCCGCCTGGAACCGGCAGAAGCGCGCGGTCGGCTGCGCCAACGGCACCGATGCGCTGATGCTGATCCTGCGCGGGCTCGGTATCGGGCCGGGCATGACGGTCGCCACCGTGTCGCACACCGCCGTCGCGACCGTCGCCGCGATCGAGATGGTGGGCGCGACGCCGCTGCTGCTCGACATCGATCCCGACACCTACACCATGGACCCGGACGAGTTGCTGGCTGTTCTGGACGACCCGCCGCCAGGCCTGCCGCCGATCCGCGCCGTGATCCCCGTGCATCTTTACGGCCATCCCTGCGACCTGCTTCCGATGCTGGCCGCCTGCCGCGCGGCCGGCGTCGCGGTGATCGAGGATTGCGCCCAGGCCCATGGCGCCCGGCTGGACGGGACCATGGTCGGCTGCTTCGGCGATGCCGCAGCCTACAGCCTGTATCCCACCAAGAACCTTGGCGCGCTGGGCGATGCCGGCGTGCTGACCACGGATGACGAGGCACTGGCTGACCGCATCGCGGCCATCCGCCAATATGGCTGGAAGCGCCGCTACCTTTCCGACTCGGTCGGGGTGAACAGCCGGCTCGACGAGATGCAGGCGGCCATCCTGCGCGCGCGCCTGCCCTTGCTGGATGCCGGCAATGCCCGCCGCCGGGAGATCGCCGCCGCCTATGACGCCGCCCTGGCCGGTGGCCCGATCGCGGCCCCTGTGCGCCGGCCGAATGTCGAGCATGTGTATCACCAATACGTCGTGCGCAGCGCGGCGCGGGAGGAACTGGCGGTGCGGCTGCGCGCCCAGGGCATCGCCACCGCCATCCACTACCCGGCGGCGGTGCATCAGCAGGAGGCTTATCTCGGCCGGGTGCCGCTCGGCCCCGCCGCCTGCGCCGAAACCGAGCTGGCGACGCGGGAGGTGCTGAGCCTGCCGATCTTTCCCGAGCTGACGGATGCCCAGGTCGAGGCGGTCTGCGCCGCGCTGCGGGCAGAAGCGCGCTAGCGGTCGTGGATCGGAGGGCGGGGGAGGGCTATATGGCGCCACATTACCCCTCGCTCTTCCAGGTGGATAGCAACCCCCCGATGCTGCGACTGACCGAATTGAAGCTGCCCCTCGATCATGAGGAGGCGGCGCTGCGCGCGGCCGTGCTGGCGCGGCTGGGCATCCCCGATGACGCCCTGCTGGAAATGCGGGTGTTCCGCCGCGGCTATGACGCGCGCCGGAAATCCGCGATCCGGCTGATCTACACGCTGGATCTCGTCCTGCGGGATGAGGCGGCGGTGCTGGCCCGCTTCGCCGCCGACCCGCATGTCGGCCCGTCACCCGACACACGCTACCGCTTCGTGGGCCGCGCGCCGGAACGGCTGGCGCGCCGCCCGCTGGTGATCGGCGCCGGCCCTTGCGGCCTGATGGCGGCGCTGGTGCTGGCCCAGATGGGCTTCCGTCCGGTGATCTTGGAACGCGGCAAGGTGGTGCGGGAGCGGACCAAGGACACCTGGGGCCTGTGGCGCCGCTCCGAGCTGAACCCGGAATCCAACGTGCAGTTCGGCGAGGGCGGCGCCGGCACCTTTTCCGACGGCAAGCTCTACAGCCAGATCAAGGACCCGCAGCACCATGGCCGCAAGGTGCTGGAGGAGTTCGTGAAGGCGGGCGCGCCGGAGGAGATCCTCACCGTCTCCAAGCCGCATATCGGCACCTTCCGCCTGGTCACCATGGTGGAAAGCATGCGGGCCACCATCGAATCGCTGGGCGGTGAATACCGCTTCAACAGCAAGGTCGCGGACCTGCTGATCGACAGGGCCGCCGATGGCGCCCGGCAGATCAGGGGCGTGGTGCTGGAGGATGGCGCCATCCTCGAATCCGACCATGTAGTGCTGGCGGTGGGCCACAGCGCCCGCGACACCTTCGCCATGCTGGAGAAGCGGGGCGTTTACCTGGAAGCCAAGCCGTTCTCCGTGGGCGTGCGGATCGAGCATCCGCAGGGCATGATCGACCGCTGCCGCTTCGGCGACTTCGCCGGCAACAAGACGCTGGGCGCCGCCGACTACAAGCTGGTGCATCACGCCGGCAACGGCCGGGCGGTGTACAGCTTCTGCATGTGCCCTGGCGGCACGGTGGTCGCCGCCGCTTCCGAGCCGGGCCGCGTGGTAACCAATGGCATGAGCCAGTATTCGCGCGCCGAGCGGAACGCCAATGCCGCGCTGGTTGTCAGTGTCGGGCCGGAGGATTACCCCGGCGGCCCGCTCGCCGGCATCGACTTCCAGCGCCGGCTGGAGGAAGCGGCGTTCGAGGCCGGTGGTCGCGATTACCGCGCCCCGGCCCAAACGGTGGGCGATTTCCTGGCCGGCCGACCTTCGGCGGCGCTGGGCGAGGTCATCCCCTCCTACAAGCCGGGCGTGACACCTACCGACCTGGCGGCGCTGCTGCCGGACTTCGCCGTGGCGGCCCTGCGGGAGGCGATCCCGGCCTTCGACCGGCAGTTGAAGGGCTATGCCCGTCCGGATGCGGTGATGACGGGGCTGGAAACACGCACCTCCTCTCCCGTGCGGGTGCGGCGGGGCGCCGATGGCCACAGCCTGAACACGCATGGCCTGTTTCCCGCCGGGGAGGGCGCCGGCTATGCGGGCGGCATCCTGTCCGCGGGAGTGGATGGCATCCGCACCGCTGAGGCGGTGGCGCGCAGCATGCTCGGGCTGGCGGTGGATCAGGCCGCATGATGCAATTCGACGCAAAATGCGCCTTTTTGAAACGATCCTTCTCGCTTTTCGCGCGGGGATCGAGCAGTCTTGTTGAGCCGTGAGGATGGTCTGCCCGGTTGATGTCCGGCCTGGGCGGAAGGGGGGATGATCGCGTGACCTACAGCGTTCCCGGGGGGCCTCATGGCCTTGTTCCCGGCAGGCGCCGGCTGCGTGCCGGCTGGCAGGCCAGCCTTGTGTGCCTGGGCATTGTCGCGCTGACGGCGGGCGTGGTGATGTTCACCCTGCTCCGCGCGCCCATGAAGGACGACCTTGCCTGGCTCATCTGGGTAGCCCGGCAATGGCTGCGCGGGGAGGAACTTTATGTCGACATCGTGGAAGTCAACCCACCGCTGATCGTGTGGATCAGCGCGATTCCCGTGTTGCTGGCCGATGCGCTGGGCGTCACCGCCAAGCAGGTCGCCATTCCCCTGTTCGGCGGCGCCGCGATGCTGTCCGCCTGGGTGAGCGCCCGGCTGCTGCAGGGCGTCAGCCCGGTTTTCAGGAACCCGGTTCCGGTCTTCACCTGCATCGCCTGCGTGTTGCTGTTGATGCCGGGCGTCGAGTTCGGCCAGCGCGAGCACCTTCTGGTGATGGGCATGCTGCCGCATCTGGCCATCCTAGTCCGCGGCCTGGAGGGGCTGCCCCTGCGGCCGGGCGCGGCGGTGGGCGGTGGGCTGCTGGCCGGCCTCGCCTGCGGGTTGAAGCCGCGTTACTTGTTGTGCATCCTGGCGGTGGAGGCGGCGGGCTGGCTGCATCGCGGCCTGCGCGTGCGGATGGCATTGCTGGCCGCGCTGCTGGCGGCGGGGCTGTACGCGTTCAGCATCCTGTTCTGGTTTCCCGCCTTTATCGAGCGCGCTGTGCCCCTGGCGCTGACGCTGTATGGCGGCACGGACAGCGCGCCGCTGGAACTGGTCGCCGAAAGCTGGATGCTGCTGCTGGGCCTGGGCGTTTGTGTTCTGCTCACCTGGCGCACGCCGCGCGGCACCCCGGCCTCGGGCCTGATGCTGGTGCTGACGGCCTTCGCGGCGGCGGCCACGGTGGCGATGTTCCTGGACGGCAAGAACTGGTTCTACCACCGCATCCCCGCCATGACCGGGGTGGTGTTCGCGCTGCTGTTCTGGTGCGCCGACGCGGTGCTCTACCGCGCCCGGGCCATGCGGTTCCGCCCTGTCCTGCTCGCTCTCGCGGCGCTGCCGCTTCTGCTGTTCGCGCAGGATACGTCAGCCCGCTTCTATGGCCGGCTGGTGCTGGCGGTGGAGCCTGACCAGACGGTGGAGGTGCGGCTGGAGCGGCTGATCCGGCGCGAAAAGGTGCGCTCCTATGTGGCATTCTCGGAATGGATCGGGCTGGGCTTTCCGGTGGTGAACAACACCGGCGTCACCTGGGCTTCCCGCTTTGACAGCATGTGGGCGTTGCGCGGCGAGTTGTGGAAGGCGCGGCGGGACGGCGTGGCGCCCGAGGAATGGCCGATCCGCCACTGGGTCGTGCAGGACTTCATGGAAGGCTGCCCGGACCTCGTCGTGGTGGACCGGCGCGGCGACGCCATGAACTACCCGGCGATCCTGGCCCAGGCCAATCCTGGCTTTGCCGCAGTCTGGGCGCGCTACCGGCAGATCGCGGTTGTGGACGGGTTGCAGGTTTATCGCCGTCAGGGCGAAGGGTGCGGAACGCCAGCAGGCATGGGCTGAGGCTGCCATGCCAAGCTGGGGCTTGAACCGGCGCTGCCAGGAGGCCATCCTCGCGGTATAGTGAAGAACAGTTCATTTTCCGCTCCAGGGGCAGTACCACACCGCCAGATGTCCACTTCCCCCCGCCTTCAGCAGGCCTGGCCAATGCCCGGCAGCCGCATGGCCGAAGCGGTGCGCTGCCATGACTGGGCCGCAACGCCGCTCGGCCCCATCCAGGACTGGCCGCCCGCCCTTCGGATCGTGGTGGACATGATGCTGGCCTCGACCTTCCCCAAATGCCTGTGCTGGGGGCCGGACCTGATCGCCATCCACAATGATGCGTTCCTGCCGATCCTTGGCGACAAGCCCGCGCTGGGCCGGTCGTTTCGCGACGTGTGGCCGGAAGCCTGGCCCTCCCTGGGGCCGATCTGCGACGACGCGCTGGCTGGCAAGGCCACCTTTGTCGAGGATTTCCGCCTGGAGATCGACCGCCACGGCTATCTGGAGGAAGTCTTTCTAACCTTCTGCTACAGCCCGGTGCGGGATGAAACCGGCGCGGTCGCCGGCTTCATGGACACGGTGATGGAAACCACCGGCAAGATGGTGGCCGAGCGCAACCTGGAGCGCGAGCGGCAACGCCTGGATGCCCTGAATGCCACGTTGGAGCAGCGCGTGGCGGAGCGGACCGCCGACCGGGACCGCATGTGGCGCCTGTCCGGCGACATGATGCTGCTGGCCGATTTCAACGGCCGCATCCATGCGGTCAATCCGGCCTGGACCATGGTGCTGGGCTGGACGGAAGCCGAGCTGATCGGCAGCAACATATTCGACCTGCTGCATCCGGAGGACATGCCGCGCACGAGGGAGGCCATCGGCGTGCTGGCAGCGGGGCGGCAGGTGCGCTCCTTCGACAACCGCTACCGCCACCGGGATGGCGGTTATCGCTGGATCACCTGGACCGCCTCTCCCGGCGAAGGGCTCATCCACGCCGCGGGGCGGGACGTCACCGTGGAAAAGGACCAGGCGGCGGCGCTGCTGGAGGCGGAAGCCCAGCTGCGCCAGTCGCAGAAGATGGAGGCGGTCGGCCAGCTCACCGGCGGGCTGGCGCATGACTTCAACAACCTGCTGACCGGCATCACCGGCAGCCTGGACCTGATCGCGATGCGGCTGGCCCAGGGCCAGTCGGACGGCCTGGAACGCTACATCGATTCCGCCCAGCGCGCCGCGGAGCGGGCCGCGGCGCTCACCCACCGGCTGCTGGCCTTCAGCCGGCGGCAGCCGCTGGACCCGCGGCCGGTGCAGCCCGACATGCTGGTGGGCGGGATGCTGGACCTGATCGGCCGCACCGTCGGGCCGGCCATCCAGGTGGAAACCGCGCTGGAGAACGGCACCTGGCCGATCCTGTGCGATGCCAACCAGCTTGAGAACGCGCTGCTCAACCTTTGCATCAATGCCCGCGATGCCATGCCCCAGGGCGGCACCCTGGTGCTGAGCACGCGCAACCATGTGCGGCAATCGGCGCCCGGCGCGGAGCCGAAGGGGGATTACGTGGCCATCGCCGTGCGGGACACCGGCACCGGCATGACGCCGGAAGTCGCGGCGCGCGCCTTCGACCCGTTCTTCACCACCAAGCCGCTTGGCACCGGCACGGGGCTTGGTTTGTCGATGATCTATGGCTTCGCCCACCAGTCGGGCGGGGAGGCGGTGATCGAGACCGCCCCGGGCGAGGGCACCGAGGTCCGGCTGCTGTTGCCGCGGCACAACGGCACCGTTCTTCCCGCGCGGTCGCTGGGCGAAACCGCCCTGCCGGCGGAAGGGGCGGGCGAGACCATCCTGCTGGTGGAGGACGAGGCGGCGATCCGCATGCTGGTCGCCGACCAGCTGGAAGATCTCGGCTACAGCGTCCTGCAAGCCGCGGACGGGCCTTCGGGCCTGGAGATCCTCCGCTCCGGCGTGGCGGTGGACCTGGTGATCTCCGATATCGGCCTGCCGGGCGGCATGACCGGCCGGCAAATGGCCGAGGCCGGACTGCAAAGCCGGCCAAACCTCGCCGTCCTGTTCATCACCGGCTACGCGGCATCGGCGGCGCTGGGGGAAACCCAGCTGCCGCCCAACATGTCGGTGCTGACCAAGCCCTTCCCCCTGACCGAGCTGGCGCGGCGGGTGCGCGCGCTGCTGCGGGGACGGGGCGCCTGACCGAAAGGCGCGCGGTCAGGCGGGCTCGAAATCCATGGCCACGCCGTTGATGCAGTAGCGCAGGCCGGAGGGTGGCGGCCCGTCCGGGAAGACATGCCCCAGATGGCTGCCGCAATTGGCGCAATGCACCTCGGTCCGCACCATGCCATAGGAGCGGTCGGTGCTGGTTTCCACCGCGCCCTCCAGGGGTTCGCCAAAGCTCGGCCAGCCGGTGCCGCTTTCGAACTTGCCGCCGGAAGCGAACAGCGCCTGCCCGCAGCCGGCGCAGGCGAAGCGGCCCTGGCGCTTTTCATGCAACAGTGCGCAGCTGCCGGGGCGCTCCGTGCCATGGCGGCGCATCACCTGGTATTGTTCCGGCGTCAGGCGCTGGCGCCACTCGGCGTCGCTCAGGGTGAAGGGATAGGTTTTTTCGGCGAGAGCCATGCCGTTGCCTCCGTCTCGGGTCCGGTTCCCCATATGGGGCGGCGCGGCGGCGGCGCCACGCCCCCCCACCGGATCAGATCCCGGCTGCGTCCAGCTTCAGGATAGCGCGGGCAAGGGCCTGTGCGCGGGGCACCAGCGTCGCCACCTCCAGATATTCCTCGGGGCTGTGGGCGCGGCCGCCGACCGGGCCGACAGCGCACAGGGTGGGGGCACCCTGCGCGGCGGTGAAGCCGCTATCGGCGCAGCCGCCGGCGAACTCCGCCTGGGTGTCGAGGCCGCTTTCGGCCGCCGCCTGCCGGTACAGCGCGAAAACCGCCTCGGTGCCGGCGTTCTTCGCCAGCGGCAGGAACTCGCCGCGGATGGTCAGGCTCGCGCGCGTGCCGGGCACGAAGCTTTGCGCGACGATGCCCTCGATGCGGCCCATCACCTCGTCACGGTCCTCGGGATGGATGTAGCGCAGGTCGATCTGGCCCTGCGCCCAGGGCGCCACGGTGTTGACGCTCTGCCCGCCCGAGACAAGCCCGACATTCAGCGTGATGCCGCGCGGGATGTCGGTCAGGGCGTGGATCGCCTGCACCTTGCGCGCCAGTTCCTCGATGGCGCTGATGCCGGCCTCGAAATTGCCGCCCGAATGGGCGGCCTTGCCCTCGATGTCCATCACCATGAACACGCCGCCCTTGCGGCCGGTGACGACACCGCCGGAAGGGCGGCCCGGTTCGGAATTGAACACCACGCGGGCGGCGCGGGCTTCCTTCTCGATCACCGGCCGGCCCTCGGGGGAGCCGATCTCCTCGTCCCCCGTGAACAGCCCGACCAGGGGTCCCGGGGCGCCGCCGAACTGCGCGAAGGCGGCCAGCACGAACATGTTCTGCACCAGCCCGGCCTTCATGTCGCAGACGCCGGGGCCGGTGGCGATGCCATCCTTCACCGTGAAGGGGCGGCGCTCCGGCTCCCCCTTGGGGAACACGGTGTCGCGGTGGCCCATCAGCACGATGTTCTGGCGGGCATTGCCGGAAGCGAGGCCATCGCCGCCCGCCACGGTGGCGCGCAGGCAGTCGCCATGCTTCGCGCCGGGAATTGTTTCCACAGGGATGCCGTGGCGGGCGCAGAATGCCTTCACGCGCTCGCCCACCGCGTCCACGCCCGCCTTGTCGTAGGAGCCGCCATCGGTGTTCACCATGGCTTCCAGCTCGGCCAGCATGGCGTCCTGCTGGGTGGCGAGCCACTCGGTGATGCGGGATTCGGTACCGGCCATGGGCGGAGTCTCCTGTGATCGCAAGGCGGACAGGGTGACGGATCGGCGGCCCGGCGTGAAGCCGCCGGGCGATGCCAGGCAAGCATGGACAGCGCCATGGAAACTGGCTACCGCCAGCAGGATGATGGAGCAGTGGTCTTGAGTTCAGGTAACCCACCCCCCCCGGCGCCGGCAGGCGTCTCCGCACAGGCCGCGCAGCCGGGCCGCACCGGGTGGCCGGTGGGCAGCACCGTGCTGGTGGTGGAGGATGATCCGCTCATCAGCATGAACCTGGTGCAGATGCTGGAGATGCTGGACTTCGCCGCTCCTTCGGTGCCGCGCGGCGAGGCGGCGCTGGACTGGATCAACAAGAACGGGCCGCCGGCCCTGTTGCTGACCGATCTCCGCCTGCCGGGCATGAATGGCGTGGCGCTGTCCGTGGCGGTGCGGCAGGCGCATCCCACGGTGCCCATCCTCCTGACCACCGGCCAGTCGGCGGATACGCTCGACCTGCCTCCCGAACTGCGGCAGGGCCTGGGCTTCCTGCCCAAGCCCTATGCCATGCGCCACCTGGAAGACGCCCTGCGCAAGATGCGGGGCTGAAGCCCGCCGCGCCCGGCATGGCGCCGGGCGCGGGGCATCAATGGTGGTGGCCGCAGCTTTGCTGTTCCGGCTGCGCCACGGGAACCGCCACGGCCTGCTCGATAACCCGTGCGGCGCGGAAGCACAGGTCGTCGCGCAGCTGCGCGGCGGCGATCTGGACGCCCCGCGGCATGCCATGCTCATCCAGCCCGAAGGGCACGGAGATGGCGGGCTGCCGGGTCAGGTTGAAGGCAAAGGTCCAGGGCGCCCAGTCGCGCCACAGCGCCTCGGTCGGCTTCAGCGTCGGCGCATCGGCGGCGAAGGCCGCGGTCGGCGTGGTCGGGCACAGCACCAGGTCGTATTTCAGGTGGAACCGGGCCATAGCATGCGCCGCCTCGGTGCGCAGCGCCTCGGCGCCCAGGAAATCCACCGCCGACATGCCGCCCTCGCGCTCCGCCACCTCCTCCAGGCCACGGTCCAGCAGGGCGCGCTTCTCCGGCGCGGTGGTCTTCACCAGCCGCGCCAGCGCCACGCCCCAGACGCGGCCGAACACCTGGCGCGTATCCGGCAGGTCGGGCTCGGCATCCTCGACAATGGCGCCATGCTCCGAAAGGATGCGGGCGGCGGCGAGCATGGCGGCCTCGCCCTCGGCATCGATCGGCGGCGCATAGCCGAGGCGGCGCACCACCGCGACGCGCAGCCCGGCCACGCCGGCCTCGATGCCGCTCCGCCAATCGCGCGGCTCGTCATGCAGGCAGAAGGGATCGCGGATGTCGGGCTGCGCCATGGCCGACATCATCAGCGCGGCATCCCGCACCGAGCGCGTCATCGGCCCGGCGCAGGACACCTGCCCGAAGGCGCTGTGCGGCCATTGCGGGATGCGCCCATAGCTCGGCTTCATGCCCACCAGCCCGCAATAGGCGGCCGGGATGCGGATCGAGCCGCCGGCATCCGTGCCGACATGCAGCGGCCCGAACCCCGCCGCGCCTGCCGCGCCGGCGCCGGAGGAGGAGCCGCCCACAGTGCGCTCCGGGTTCCAGGCATTGCGGCTGATGCCGTGCAGGGGGCAGTCGCCGGGGGTTTTCCAGCCGAACTCAGTGGTGGTGGTCTTTCCGAAGATCACCGCGCCGGCCGCCTTCAGGCCGAGCACGGCCGGCGCGTCCTCGGTGGCGGGGGCGCTGCTGGTGGTCTTGCTGCCGCGCCGCGTCGGCATGCCCTGGACGTTCAGCAGGTCCTTCACCGTGACCGGCACGCCGTCCAGCGGCCCGATGGGCCGGCCGGCCGCCCAGCGGGCCTCGGATTCGCCGGCCTGCACCAGCGCCTTCGGGTTCAGCATGGCGAAGGCGTTGACCCAGGGATTGTAGCGCGCCACCCGCTCCAGCACCGCCTGCAGCGCTTCCACCGGCGACAGGCGCCGGCTGGCATAAAGGGACAAAAGCTGCTCGGCGGACATCAGCGCCGGATCGGTGTCGGACATGAGGCTACTCCGCGGGTCTTCGAAGAACCGGCAATAGCGCCCGCCCGAACCGGGGGGAAAGGGCGCGCGTGGCGATTCCCTTATGTCCCCTCCAGGGGGCGGCGGCCCATGGGCCGCCGTGGGCGGATCGTGGCAAGGCGGGTGCGGCTCCGCCACGCCAGGGGGAGGGGGGTTCCCGCGCGGCGCCAGCCGGCGCAGGATCGGTGTTTTGCGACTTCCAAGGAGATTTGCCCGCCATGGCCGACCAAAGCGCATCCAGGCCCTGGGAATGGCCGGAGGAGCAGTGGCGCCGCATTGTCGGCCGCGCCTATGGCGGCCGCAGCCTGTCCCCGAAGGCCTGGCCGAATGGCGCGCGCTGCTGCGTCGCCCTGTCCTTCGACGCCGACCACGAGACCATTCCGCTGCGCGACGCCGATGAAAGTCCGATGCGCATCAGCCAGGGCCAGTATGGCAGCCGCCGCGGCGTGCCGCGCATCCGCGCCCTGCTGCGGCGGCACGGCATCAAGGCCAGCTTCTTCTATCCCGCCGTTTCCGCCCTCCTGCATCCGGAGGAGGTGCGGGAGGTGGCCGGGGAGGGGCATGAAATCGGCATCCATTCCTGGATCCACGAGGTCAATACGAGCCTGCCGCCGGGGGTGGAGCGCGAGCTGACCCTGCGCGCCGCCGACACGCTGGAGCGCGTCGCGGGCCGGCGCCCGGTGGGGATCCGCACGGCAAGCTGGGATTTCTCCCCAGACACGCTGGGCATCATCCGGGAGATGGGGCTGCTCTACGACAGCTCCCTGATGGCGGATGACGAGCCCTACGAGCTGCTGGCCGATGGCGAGCCCACCGGCATCGTCGAGCTGCCGCCGGAATGGATCCGCGACGACGCGCCCTATCTCAACATGCAGCGATTTTCCGGCATCCGGCCCTACACCCCGCCTTCCGCTGTGGAGGAGATCTTCCGCGCCGAGTTCGACGGCGCCTATGCCGAGGGAGGCACCTTCCTGCTGACCATGCATCCGCACATCATCGGCCATCGCAGTCGCATCGCGCTGCTGGAAAGGCTGATCGAGCACATCAGGGGCCATGACGGCATCTGGTTCGCCACCCATGCCGAGCTGGCGCAGCACTGCAAGGATCAGGCGGCATGATCCCGCGCCAGCCCTTCCGGCTGTTCCCCAATCCCCGCCATGGCACGCCCGGAGTGGTGGTGCTGCCGGAGAGCGGGTTCCGGCGCGCCGCCGCCGAGATCTCGTCCTGGCCCGGCTACGCGCCGACGCCGCTCCACGTCCTGCCGGGGCAGGCGGCGGAAGCCGGCATCGCCGCGCTGCACTACAAGGACGAGGGCGGGCGCTTCGGTCTTGGCAGCTTCAAGGCCCTTGGCGGCGCCTATGCGGTGGGCCGGCTGCTGGCGGCGGAGCTGGCGCGGCGCGGCGTGGCCAACGCCGTGCCGCTGGCCGATCTGGAAGCCGGGCGGCATGCCGAAGCCGCGCGCTCCGTCACCGTGACCTGCGCGACCGATGGCAATCACGGCCGCTCCGTCGCCTGGGGTGCCCGCCGCTTCGGCGCGCGATGCGTCATCTTCGTGCATGAGAATGTCAGCCAGGGGCGGCGCGATGCCATCGCCGCCTATGGCGCCGAGATCCGTGTGGTGCCTGGCCACTACGATGACGCGGTGCGCGAGGCCGCCGCCGTGGCGGAGCGCGAAGGCTGGTTCGTCATCTCCGACACGTCCTGGCCCGGCTACACCGAGGTGCCGCGCGACGTGATGCAGGGCTACCGCCTGATGGCGGAGGAGGCGCTGGAGGCGCTGCCGGCCCCGCCCACCCATGTGTTCGTGCAGGGGGGCGTGGGCGGTGTGGCGGCGGCGGTGTCGGTGCAGCTTCGCACCCGCCATGCCGCCCGCCCCGATGCCCCTGCGCCGCGTCTGGTGGTGGTGGAGCCCGACAAGGCGGCATGCCTGCTGGCCAGCGCCGAGGCCGGCGCGCCCAGCACGGTTCCCGGCGAGCTGGACACGCTGATGGCGGGCCTCGCCTGCGGCGAGCCGAGCCTGCTGGCATGGCAGGAGCTGGAGCGGGCCGCCTTCGCCTTCATGGCGATCCCCGATCAGGCCGCTGTGGACGCCATGCGCCTGCTGGCGCCGAAAGGCATCGTGGCCGGCGAAAGCGCCACGGCTGGACTGGCCGGGCTGCTGCTGGCGGCCCAGGACCCGGACGCGCGCCACGCGCTCCGGCTGGAGGCCACGAGCCGCGTCCTGGTGTTCGGCACGGAAGGCGCCACCGATCCCACCCTGTATGACCAGCTGGTGCCGGCGGAACTGCGGGGTGCGGCGCGGCCCTGAGCGTCCGCCGCAAAGCATGGAATGGGCCGTGCCGGAGGCCCGCATGTCTCCGGCGGGCCCGACCGTGACCGGCGCCGCCCGCGCGCCGTCATGGCGCGCGGGCTTGCCGCTCCGCCGGGGCCGGCCCTTAAACACGGCGCGATGACAAACACGGCGCGATGACCCTGGCCGCAGGCCGCCCATGAATGTGGCTGGGCGTTTTTCCGGCCAATGTTAAACCTTGTGACGAGCACTGGACTTTCCGGCCGTCCGAAGTTGATAAAGCGCGCCCATTTCATGTTGTCCGTGGAAGTGAGTTCATGATGCTGCACCGCCGCAACCTCCTGGCGCTGGGCGCTGCCCTGTCCGCGCCGGCTCTGCTTCCTGCCGGGGCGCGGGCGCAGGGCGACTATCCGAACCAGCCGATCCGGATGGTGGTTCCGTTCTCAGCGGGCGGACCGACGGATATTCCCGCCCGCCTGGTCGCCGATGAGCTGTCCAAGATGCTGCCGCAGCGCGTCATCGTCGAGAACCGCACCGGCGCCGGAACGGTGGTGGGCGCCGATGCCGTCGCCAAGGCGCCGAAGGACGGGCACACCCTGCTCTACACCACCATCTCGCAGGCGACGATCCGCGCCATCTACCCGAACCTGCCCTTCGATCCGGTCAAGGATTTCCAGCCCGTCGCGCTGACCGGCACCATCCCGATGCTGCTGATGGTGAACAAGCAGGTGCCGGCCAACAACCTTCAGGAGCTGATCGCGCTCTTCAAGAAGGAGCCGGGCCAGTATGACTACGCCAGCACCGGCAGCGGCGCTGCCCTGCACCTGGCCAGCGAGCTGTTCCTGAAGCAGGCGGGCGGGCTGAAGGTGAACCATATCCCGTATCGCGGCTCGGCCGCCGCCATGCCGGACCTGCTGAACGGCACCGTCGCGATGATGCTGGACGTGGCCAACAGCGCGATGCCCTTCGTGCAGAGCGGCGAGGTGAAGGGCCTGGCGATCTCCTCGGCGCAGCGCCTGCCGCAGCTGCCGAACATCCCCACCTTCCAGGAGGCGGGCGTGCCGGGCTACGAGGCCTATACCTGGCACATGGTGCTGGCGCCCGCCGGCACGCCGCAGCCGATCATCGCCAAGCTGAACGAGGCGATCAACAAGGTGATGGCCATGGACAGCGTGAGGTCGAAGCTGTCCGACCTCACCATGTCCACCCGCAGCGACACCACGCCGGACAGCACGAAGAAGTGGCTGACCGACGAGATGGCCAAGTGGGAGCCGATCATCAAGGAAGCCGGCATCAAGCTTGACTGAGCGGAAGCGGGCGGGGAGCGATCCCCGCCCGGTCTGTTTCCGGCCATTGCCTTGACGGCGCCCCCGTGCGGCCCGAGGCTGTGCGCCGGCTCCTGGAGGGATCATCAGCAGCATGACCGACCTGCCCCGGCAGATGCGCTTCATCGACCATGGCAAGGGCGGTGAGCCCTCTGTCCTGGTGCCAGCCAATGGCTCCCTCCCGGCGCCGAAGCCGGATGAGGTGCTGATCCGTGTCATGGCCGCCGGCGTGAACCGGCCGGATGTGCAGCAGCGCAAGGGCCTGTATCCGCCGCCGCCCGGCGCCAGCCCGGTGCTGGGCCTCGAGGTGGCGGGCGAGGTGGTGGCGGTGGGCGCCGAGGCGCGCCGCTTCCGTGTCGGCGACCGCGTCTGCGCCCTGACCAATGGTGGCGGCTACGCCGAATACTGCACCGCCCCCGAGGCGCAGAGCCTGCCCTGGCCCGCCGGCTTCGACGCGGTGCGCGCCGCCGCCCTGCCGGAGAACCATTTCACCGTTTGGGCCAACCTGTTCGGCCATGGGCGCCTGGCGGCGGGGGAAACGGTGCTGGTGCATGGCGGCACCTCCGGCATCGGCGTCACCGCCATCATGCTGGCCCGCGCCTTTGGCGCCCGCGTCATCGCCACCGCCGGCAGCGCGGAAAAGTGCCGGGCCTGCGAAGGCTTTGGTGCTGAGTTGGCGATCAACTACCGGGAACAGGATTTCGCCGAGGCGGTGCGCGCCCACACCGATGGCCGCGGCGTCGATGTGGTGCTCGACATGGTCGGCGCCGGCTATTTCCAGCGCAACCTCAAGGTGCTGGCCAAGGATGGACGGCTGGTGATCATCGCCTTCCTGGAAGGCCACGAGGTGGAGCGCGCCGATCTGCGGCCGATCATGATCAAGCGCCTCGTGGTGACGGGCAGCACCATGCGCCCGCGCAGCACGGCCGAGAAGGGCGCCATCGCCGACGCGCTGCAACAGCAGGTCTGGCCGCTGCTGGAGCGCGGGGAATGCCTGCCCACCATCCATGCCACCTTCCCGCTCGGGGAGGCGGCGGCGGCGCATGCGCTGATGGAAAGCAGCACCCATATCGGCAAGATCATCCTCACGGTGGGTGACCGCACCGCCTGATGCTGCGCCTGGCCGATCTGCGCCTCCTGCTGGTGGCGGTGACGCTGTTCGGCGGCGCCTGGCCGGTGACCAAGGCCGCCCTCAGCGACGCGACGCCGCTCTGGTTCGCGGTGTCGCGCACGCTGCTGGGTGCCCTGGTCGTGGGCCTGGCGCTGGCCGGGCTGCGCCGCCTGGCATGGCCCGGGCTCCGGGACTGGCCGGCGATCCTGGCGGTGGGGCTGCTGCAACTGGGGGGCTTCTTCGCCCTGACCCATCTGGCGGTGGCGCTGGTGCCGGCCGGGCGGACGGCCGTGCTGGCCAACGTCACCATCTACTGGCTGGTGCCGATGTCGGTGCTGCTGCTGGGCGAGAAGGTGTCGCCGCGGCGTTGGCTGGCGGCGGGGCTGGGCCTGGCTGGCGTCGCGGTGCTGGCGGGGCCCTGGGCGGTGGATTGGAGCCATCCCGGCGTGCTGGGCGGCCATGCCATGCTGGTGCTGGCCGCCTTTCTGTGGTCCTGCGCCATTATCGCCACGCGGCGTTTCCCGCCCACCCGCACCATGCTGGAAACGCTGCCTTACTGCTTCCTGCTCGGCGGCGTGGTGCTGGTGCCGCTGGCGCTGCTGCTGGAACCGCAGGGCGGCATCGGTCCCGGCGCCTACTGGCATGCGGGGCTGATCGGCGGCGTGGTGGCGCCCCTCGGCACCTGGGCGGTGATCGAGGCCGGGCGCCGTTTGCCGGGCTCGGTGGCCTCGGTCGGATTTCTGTTGGCGCCAGTGATCGGGGTGGTGGTGTCCACCATCTGGCTGGGCGAGCCGCTGGGATGGGATGTCATACTCGCCGGGCTGCTGATCGGGGCCAGCGTCGTGGTGGCGACGCGCGGATAGGCGGAGGCGTTCGATGCGGCTGAAAGCGGTGGAGATGGGGCAGGGCGCCGGGGAAACGCTGGTGCTGCTGCACGGGCTGTTCGGACAGGCGCAGAACTTCGCTTCCGTGCAGAAGGTGCTGGCCGGCTCGCGCCGCGTCCTCGCGCTTGATCTGCGCAACCATGGGGATTCCCCGCACGCTGCGGAGATGGACTACCCCGCCATGGCGGCGGATGTGCTGGAAACGCTGCAGGACCTGGATACGGGGCCCGTCGCCTTGCTGGGCCATTCCATGGGCGGCAAGGTGGCGATGACCCTGGCTCTTGAGCGGCCCGACATGGTTGCGCGGTTGGTCGTGGCCGACATCGCGCCGGTTGCCTATCCGCCGGCCTTCCGCCCCTATGCCGAGGCCATGCTGTCCCTCCCGCTGCGCCCGGGCCTGACGCGGCGGGAAGCCGATGCCGCGCTGGCCGGCGCCATTCCCAATCCTGGCGTGCGCGGCTTCCTGCTGCAGAACCTCCGCCTGGATGGCGAGGCGCCCCGGTGGCGCAACGGGCTGCGGGAGATCGCCGCCGCCCTGCCAGTGGTCGAGGCCGCGCCGGGATTCCCTGATGGCACGCGCTATGACGGCCCGACGCTGGTGCTGTCCGGCGAGCGGTCCGACTATGTTCTGCCCGAGCACCGGCCAGTCTTCCGCGCCCGTTTTCCTGCCGCCCGCTTCGGCAAGGTGAAGGGGGCGGGGCACTGGCTGCACGCGGAGAAGCCCGAAGGGTTCCTGGCCGCCCTGGCGGCCTTTCTGGGCTGAGCCAAGCCCGGCTGGAGCATTTTCCGTTCGCACTGGCTCACTTCAAATGCTCCAGCTCCTTGTTCTGTCGAGCATCTTCACCCGATCAGGCGATCCCGCCTGATCGGGATCTGCTCTAGATGGCGGCGGGCGCCTTGAAGCGCCCTTCCTTATTGAGATCCGCCGCCCGCCACAGATACCACGCCGCCGCCGAGCGAAAGGGCGCCCAGCGCAGCCCGATCCCGGCCAGTTCCCTGGGCTTCGGCTGCGCGTCCAGGCCGGCGGCGAGGCGGTAGCCCTCCCGCACGCCGAAATCATCCACCGGCAGGATGTCCGGCCGCCCGAGGGTGAAGATCAGCAGCATCTCCACCGTCCAGCGGCCGACGCCGCGCAGCGCCACCAGCCGCTGGATCAGCTCCTCATCGGGCAGGCGCGCGGCGGCGCGGCGGGTCGGCACCAGCCCGCCCACCGTCTTGAGCGCGATGTCGCGGATCGCCGCCTGCTTGGCGCCGGAAAAGCCGCAGCCGCGGATCGCGTCCTCCGGCAGGGCCAGCACACCTTCGGGATGGGGGAAGTCCTGGCCGGGGAACAGCGCGATCAGGCGGTTCAGCATCGCCTCGGCGGCGCGGCCATGCACCTGCTGGTGGGCGATGGCGCGCACCAGTGCCTCATAGGGCTCCCGCTTCAGCGGCCTCAGCTTCAGCGGCCCGACTTGCCGGATCACCGGTCCCAGCACCGGGTCACTGGCCAGGTGGGCGCGTGCGAGGCGCGGTGCCAGGCTGCGCGCCGGCGCGGCGGCGGGGGCCAGCATCAGCGGGCATCCCGGCGAGAAGGGGCGGCGGATCGAATCGATAGACAGCTCACCCGCGCAGGATAGGGGCATTGGCGGCGGCGCCAAGCCGCAACGCGGCCGCGCCCCTGACGTTGACCGCCGGGACCGGGAGGGAGAGCAAAGGCATGTCGAAGGACAGGGCCCTGGAAGGCGACGTGTTCGAGACGCATGTGCCGGCCAGGCTGGACCGCCTGCCATGGGACCGCTTCCACTGGCTGGTGATCGCGGCGCTCGGCATCACCTGGACGCTGGATGGGCTGGAGGTGACGCTGGTCGGCTCCCTGGCCGCCGCCATCCATGAAAGCCCCTCCCTCCGGCTGAGCGAGACGCAGGTGGGGCTGACCGCCTCCGCCTACCTGATCGGCGCGGTGGCCGGGGCGCTGTTCTTCGGCTGGCTGACGGACAAGCTCGGACGCCGGAAGATCTTCTTCGTCACGGTGATCCTCTACATCCTGTCCAGCATCGCCACGGGCTTCTCCTGGGATTTCTGGTCTTTCGCCTTTTTCCGCATGCTGACGGGTGCGGGTATTGGCGGCGAATACGCGGCAGTGAACTCGGCCATCCAGGAGATGATCCCGGCGCGCAAGCGCGGCACGGTGGACCTCGCGGTGAACGGCACCTTCTGGGCCGGTGCCGCCCTTGGCGCCGCCTCCGCCCTGGTGGTGCTCGACCCTGACGTGGTGGACCCGGAGATCGGCTGGCGCGCCGCCTTCATCGTCGGCGGTGCGCTGGCCGTGGTCATCATGTTCCTCCGAAGCTGGATACCGGAAAGCCCGCGCTGGCTGATGACCCATGGCAAGCCCGGCGAGGCCGACCGCGTGGTGGAGGAGATCGAGAAAGGCGTCGCCAAGCGCTATGGCAGGCCGCTGCCGCCGCTGGAATACGGCCCTGTGCGGCTGAAGCGGCGTGGTCAGGCGACCATGCGGGAAGTGCTGCACATCATGATGCACCACCACCGCGAACGTACCGTGCTGGGTGTCACGCTGATGGCCTGCCAGGCCTTCTGCTACAACGCGATCTTCTTCACCTACGCGCTGGTGCTGACCAAGTTCTACGATATCCCGGCGGCCGAGATCGGCTGGTACATCCTGCCCTTCGCCCTCGGCAACCTGCTCGGCCCGTTCGTGCTGGGGCCGTTCTTCGACAGCATCGGGCGCCGGGTGATGATCACCGCCACCTATGCCATCTCCGGCATCCTGATGCTGGTTTCGGGCTTCGCCTTCCACCATGGCTGGCTGACCGCCTGGGAGCAGACCCTGGCCTGGACGGTGATCTTCTTCTTCGCCTCGCCCGCCGCTTCCGCCGCCTATCTGACGGTGGGCGAAAGCTTTCCCCTGGAAATGCGCGCCATGGCGATTGCCGTGTTCTATGCCTTCGGCACGGCGGTGGGCGGCATCGCCGGCCCGGCCGTGTTCGGCTGGCTGATCGAGGGCGGGGAGCGGATCTACATCGCCGGCGGCTTCGCCTTTGCCGCCTTCCTGATGCTGCTGGCGGCCTTCACCGAATGGAAGCTGGGCTTCGCGGCGGAGCGGCGATCGCTGGAATCGGTCTCCGCGCCTCTCGCGGCCCGCCATTGAGGCGCGGGCCCAGTTTCCCTTTTGCTGCCGCGCCGCGATCTGCCGCAGGTGGCGGATGAAGTCGCGCGCGGCCGGCGCCGCCTCGTTGCTGCGGACGCCAACGAGGTCTCACAGCCGGACAGTTTCCAAGCAGGGGGCCTCGCTTCATTATCGCGCTGGATAAGAGTGTATTCGGATCTGCCGAATGAAAAAGCCGGCGGAGGGCAATGACAGCCTGCCGCCGCGGGCCCATGGTCCGGGGCAGGAACAGATCACCGCCCGGATCTTCATGCCCGATACCCTGCCCACGACCCTTCGCGCGCCGCTGCGGGAGGTGCCCTTCATCCGCCGCGGCACGGCCGAGTTCCGCCGTGCCAACCTCGCCTTCCTGTGTGCCGGCTTCGCCACCTTCGCGCTGCTGTATTGCGTGCAGCCATTGCTGCCGGCCTTTGTTGCGGATTTCCGGATCAGCCCCGCCGCCAGCAGCCTGTCCTTGTCGCTGACCACGGCGGTGATGGCCTTCTGCCTGCTGGTGGCCGGCGCCTTGTCGGATGCCTGGGGGCGCAAGCCGGTGATGGTGGTTTCCGTCATGGCCTCGGCGATTCTGACCCTGGCCTGCGCCCTGGCGCCGGGCTGGGAGCTGTTCCTGGGCCTGCGCCTGTTGCTGGGCATCGCGTTGAGTGGCCTGCCGGCGGTTGCCATGGCCTATATCGCCGAGGAGATGGAGCCCTCCGCGAGCGGCTTCGCCCTGGGCCTTTATATCAGCGGCACGGCGGCGGGCGGCATGGCCGGGCGCGTCCTCACGGGGCTGCTGCAGGATTGGGGCGGGTGGCACTGGGCGATGGGCAGCATGGGCCTGCTTGGCCTTGCCAGCGCAATCATCTTCTGGCGGGCCCTGCCGCCGTCCCGCCATTTCAGCCCACGCCCGCTGGCGCTGGACGGGCTTATGGCCAGCTTCACGCTGCATCTGCGCGATGCCGGGCTGCGCTGGCTGTTCCTGGAAGCCTTCCTGTTCATGGGCAGCTTCGTGACGCTGTACAACTACATCGGCTTCCGGCTGATCGCGCCGCCCTTCAGCCTCGGCCCGGGCGCGGTGGCCCTGGTGTTCACCCTCTACATCGTGGGCATCGGCGCCTCGACCCTGGTGGGCGGGCTGGCAGACCGCTTCGGGCGGCGCGCCATGCTGTGGGTGATGCTGCTGCTGATGCTGGCCGGGCTGGGGCTGACCCTGCCGCCCTCCCTGCCTTCGACGGTGGCGGGAATCGCGGCCATGACCTTCGGCTTCTTCGGCGCCCATTCCCTCGCTTCCTCCTGGGTCGGGCGGCGGGCGCAGTCGGCGCGGGCGCAGGCTTCCTCGCTCTACCTGTTCGCCTATTACATGGGTGCCAGCCTGATCGGCGCGGCCGGCGGCTGGGCCTGGGCCCGCGGCGGGTGGGGCGGCATTGGCTGGATGCTGGGCGGCATCCTGCTGGTCGCCTTCCTGGTGGCGCTGCGGCTGTCCCGCCTGCGGCCGGTCGGCCAGGCCTAGGCGCTATCCTCCCAGCGCTATTTCCCCGGACGCACCGGGGGCGGCATCTCCCCCGTGCGCTCCGTTTCGCCCTCGGCTTCCTGCCCGGCGGCGACAGGGCGCGGCTTGCGCTCCAGCCAGGGGTTGCGGGGCGGGGTGCCCATCTCGCGATGCGTGCTTTCGCTGCCAGTGGTGTCGGTGCCAGGCGCGCGTTCCTCGGCCATGCGGTGTTCTCCTGAAGGGTGTCCTGCCCTTGCAACGATTGGCCGGAGCCGGGGTTCCTTGCGGTCAGGCAGGGGAGGATGGCGATGCTCACCGGTGGCTGCCATTGCGGGCAACTCCGCTACGAGGCGGAGGGCGAACCCTTTCACGCGACTTGGTGCCATTGCACCGATTGCCGCCGCAGCAGCGGCGCGCCGGCCATGGCCTGGTTCAGCATCCTCGCCAGCGGCTTCCGCGTGGTGGCGGGGCGGCTGCGCTGCCATTCATCCAGTGAACGGGCGCAGCGTGGCTTCTGCCCCGATTGCGGCACCAGCGTGACCTATCACGGCAAGGACCTGCCCGAGGTGGACATCGCCACCGCCACGCTGGACGACCCGTCCCTGGTGCCGCCGGAGGACCATGTCTTCTTCGGCAGCCGCGTCGCCTGGATGGTGCCGGCGGACAATCTGCCGGTTCATCGGCGGGATCGCGGCAAGGGCTGAGCCTCAGCCGGTCCGCGGCGCCAGCAGGATCACCGCCGCGCCGCCCAGGCAGATCAGCGCCCCGGCCAAGTCCCAGCGATCCGGCCGCAGTCCTTCGGCCAGCCAGAGCCACAACAGGGAAGCGAGGATGTAGATCCCGCCATAGGCGGCATAGGCGCGGCCCGCCGCCTCGGTTTCCACCAGCGTCAGCAGCCAGGCGAACAGGGCGAGGCTGGCCATCCCCGGCAGCACCCACAGCGCCGTGCGGCCGAGGCGCAGCCAGGCCCAGAAGGCGAAGCAGCCGCCGATCTCGGCGAGGGCGGCGGCGAGGTAGATCAACAGGCTGCGGTGCATGCCGCCCAGTGTGCCGCGTGCCCTGTGGGGCCGCCATGCCCGTGCCGACGTTTGGCGGTCCGCACCAGCCCGGCGGGATCGGGCCGCTGCCCCAAGGTGAACCGGCCCAAGATAAACCGGCGCCGGCAGGCTGTTGGCGGCTCAGCCGGAGTGGCTGCGGCGCGGCACGGCGCTGCCATGGGGCCGCTTGCCACGCCAGGCCGAGGCCCAGCCCGCCAGGGCAGCGGCGCTGAGCGGGCGGCTTACCGCATAGCCCTGCACATGGTCGGCCCCCGCCATGGCGGCCGCGCGCCAAAGGCGGCTGTCGGACACGCCCTCGGCGGTCACCGTCATGCGGCGGCGATGGGCGTGGCGGATCAGCCGCTCCACCTCCGCGCGCGCGCGCCGGCTGCCGGGCAGGGCGCCGACGAGGTGCCTGTCCAGCTTGATGCCGGCGAAGGGCAGTTCCATCAGGGCGGCGCGATCATCCTCCAGCCCCATGTCGTCGATCAGCACCGGCACGCCCGCCGCCTCAAGCCGGCGCAGCGCCCGCCGCAGGGCGGGGCGGTCGCGGACCGGGGTGGTTTCCGTCAGTTCCAGGATCAGGGCCGAGGCCGGGAAGCGCTGGCCGGCCATCATTCCCCGCAGCCAGGGCAGCACGTCGCGCTCCAGCAGCAGGGCAAGCGGCAGGTTGAGGCTGATGGAGGCGCCCAGCCGGGCCGGAGCCGTGGCCATCTCCCGGAAGGCGGCGCAGGCCACGGCTTCGGTCAGGGCGCGGGCCTGGCCGCTGCTTTCCGCCAACGGGATGAACAGTTCCGGCCCGACCGGGGTGGTGGTGTGGCGGTGCCAGCGCGCCAGTCCCTCCAGCAGCACGGGGCGCCGGTCAGCGACCCGCAGGATGGGCTGGTACCGCACCATGAACTCGCCCCGGGCAAGGCCGGAAGCCAGCTCGGCGGGATCGGTGAGGGGAAAAGGCATCGCCGTCGAGGCCATCGCCACCGGCTCCGGCAGGCTCAACGCGGCGGCGAGATCGGCGGCCCTGGGCAGCACCGCGTTGATGCCGGCGATGGGCGGGCCATCCTCCAGCACCACAACGATACCGGCGGAGGAAAGCGGGTCGCGGGCGGTGGCCAGCAGGGCCGGCCAGCTCGATCCCGCGGCGGAAGGCTGGCAAACCAGCCGGCGGGGCCGGTCCCCCCCGAGCAGATGGTGCAACGCTTCCCGACCGGAGGCAACCCGCTGCGGCGCCAGACGGCCGAGGCCCATCATCGCGGCCTGCGCGGCGCTGACGATCGCCGGATCATCCGCCAGCAGCAGCGGCGGATCGGCCTCGTCCAGGTTCGGTGGAAAGCGGAAAGCCATCTTCCTCCCCTTCGCGGTGAAGGCCAGGAAGATGTTAGTGGGGCATCGCGTAAAGTAAAGATATGGTTAAAATTGAGACGCCGTCCGGCCTTCTCCCCGAAGGGGAAGGCCGGACGGCGTCCCCGTTTCAGGTGCCGGATGCGGCGCGGGTGGCCGGACTCGGCGCCTCGGTGCCGCGGCGCAGCCGGTTCTCGCCCAGGAACAGCAGGATCGGCGCGGCGATGAAGATCGAGGAGGTCGTGGTGGCGACAATGCCGAACACCATGGTCCAGGCAAAGCCGGCCAGGGTGTCGCCGCCGAACAGCGCCAGGGGAAGCGCCGACAGGAGCAGCGTCATCGAGGTGCCGAGGGTGCGGTTCAGCGTTTCGTTGATCGATTTGTCGATCAGCTCCCGCAACGGCATGGTCTTGTACCTGCGCAGGTTCTCGCGCATGCGGTCATAAACCACGACCTTGTCGTTCACCGAGAAGCCGATGATGGTCAGCACCGCCGCGACGGTGGTGAGGCTGAACTCGATCCGGGTCACCGCCAGGAAGCCGATGACCTTGGTGGTTTCCAGCAGCAGCGTGGCAATGGCGCCCACCGCGAACTGCCATTCGAAGCGGAACCAGATATAGGCCATCATCGCCAGCATCGAGAGGCCGAGGGCGATCATGCTGCCGGTGAACAGCTCGTCGCTGACCCGGTTGCCGACCGCCTCCGTGCGCAGCAGGCGCGCGCCGGGCGACACCTGCTCCAGCGTGGCACGGACCTGGTTCACCGCGACCTGCGTCGCCGCCTCGTCGCCCTGCACCGGCAGGCGCACCAGCACGGTGGAGGCATCGCCGAATTCCTGCACCCCGGCCTCGCCGAGGCCGAGGTCACCGATGCCCGTGCGGATGGCCCCGAGATCGGCCGGCTGCGCGGTGCGCACCTCCATCAGGATGCCGCCGCGGAAGTCGATGCCCTTTTCCAGGCCCGGATAAAAGGCCAGCACCACGGACAGCACGGACAGGATGACGGAAAAGGCGAGGCCGAGCTTGCGGCCCTTCATGAAGGGGATGGTGGTGTCGTCCGGCACCAGCCGGAACAGGGGACGGGCGAGGAACATGGTTGTGGCTTCCTCTCAGACCGGCAGCAGCTTGGGCCGGCGGCGGCGGTACCAGCCCGCGACAAACAGCCGCACCAGGGTCGTCGCCGTCCACATCTGCACGATGGTGCCGATGGCGACCGTGACGGCGAAGCCGCGCACCGGGCCGGAGCCCAGCGCGTAAAGGCAGGCCATGGCGATCAGGTTGGTCAGGTTGCTGTCCAGGATGGTGCCGGACGCCTTGGTGAAGCCCGCTTCCAGCGCGCTGGCCGGTGGCCGGCCCAGCCGGGTTTCCTCGCGGATGCGTTCATTGATCAGGATGTTGGCGTCGAGCGCGGTGCCCAGCGTCAGCACCACCCCGGCGATGCCGGGCAAGGTGATGGTGGCCTGCATGACGGACAGCGCCGCGAACATCAGCAGCAGATTGACGAACAGGGCGATGTTGGCGAACCAGCCGAACAGCCCATAGGCCAGCCCCATATACAGGAACACGAAGGCGGCGCCGACCGTGAGCGAGATCAGCCCCGCGCGGATGGCATCCGCGCCCAGCTCGGGCCCGACCGTCCGCTCCTCCACCACCGTCAGCGGCGCGGGCAGGGCGCCGGCGCGCAGCAGCACCGCGAGGTCGTTGGCCGAGGCGGCGTTGAAGCTGCCGCTGATCTGGCCCTGGCCTCCGGTGATCGGCTCGCGGATTACGGGAGCGGTGATGACCTTGTTGTCCAGCACCACGGCGAAGGGGCGGCCGACATTCTGCCGCGTGATGTCGGCGAAGCGGCGCGTGCCGACGGAATCAAAGGAAAAGTTCACCACCCATTCGCCGGTCTGCCCGTTCTGCCCGGCCCGGGCATCGGACAGGTTGGCGCCGTCCACCTCGATGCGGCGCCGCACAGGGTAGCGCTGGCCGGGCGTGTCGCCTTCCAGGAACTCGACGCCCGGCGGCGGCGCGGCGGCCTGCGGGTTCGCCGTTTCGTCCAGCAGACGGAAGGTCATGCGGGCGGTGCGGCCGAGCAATTCCTTGATCCGGTTCGGGTCCTCGACGCCGGGCAGCTGCACCAGGATGCGGCTTTGTCCCTGGCGGGCGATCAGCGCTTCCGAGGTGCCGGTCTCGTCGATGCGGCGGCGGACGATCTCCAGCGATTGCTCCACCGCGCTGCTGGCGCGGGCGCGGAGCGCGGCGTCGCTCAACGCCATGGTCACCGTGCCGTCCTCGGCAGCGGACACCGTGATGTCGGCGGTGGCGCCCGCGGGGGTGGCCGCGTCGCCGGGACTGGCCATCTCGCGCAGCGCGGCAACCGCGGCCGGCACCTGGGCCGGGTCCCGCACCCGCAGCGTCAGGCGCTCATTGGCCGGGTCGGCGGCCAGGTTCAGATAGCCGATATTGCCCTGGCGCAGCCGCGTGCGGGCGCCATCGGCCAGGCTTTCCAGCCGCTCGCGCACCACGGCGGCGAGATCGACCTCCAGCAGCAGGTAGGACCCGCCGCGCAGGTCGAGGCCCAGGGAAACCTGTCGGGCCGGCAGCCAGGACGGGATGCTGGCACGTGGAAACAGGTTGGGCAGGCAGAGCAGCGCACCCAACAGGATGACGCCGAGAATTGCGGCGACCTTCCACCGCGCGAAATACAGCATGGCCGCAAAGGACCCCCAAGCTTAAGGGTGCGGAAAATGCTGGCTGGGCGGGCCGGATGCAACCCACCATGCGCATCGCGCCACACTCTGCTACACGCGCCGCCGGATCGAACAAGCAAAGAGGTGGGCCATGCGGCTGAAGCTGGGCATCCTGGGCGCCGGGCATTTCGGGCGTTTCCATGCCCTTAAGGCGGGCAAGGCGGCGCGCTTGGAATTCCTGGGCCTGGCTGACGCCGATCCTGCCCGCGCGGCTGCGGTGGCCGCTGAGGCCGGCTGCCGCGTTTGGGAGGCCGCCGCGCTGATGCGGGAAGCCGATGCGGTGATCATCGCCGCGCCCACCGCCTTCCACCATGAGCTGGCCAGCGCCGCCATCGCCGCGGGCTGCCATGTGTTCGTGGAGAAGCCCGTCGCCGCGACCCTGGCGGAAGCCGATGCGCTGGTGGCCGCCGCCGCCGCCGCCGGCCGCGTGCTGCAGGTCGGGCATATCGAGCGCTTTTCCGCCGGCATGGCGACGCTACGCGGCAGCAAGGGCATCGGCCGCCCGCTCTACATGGAGGCGGTGCGCATCGCGCCGTTCCGGCCGCGCAGCCTCGACGTCACCGTGATCCTGGACCTGATGATCCACGATCTCGACCTGGTGATCGGCCTCGCCGGATCGGAGCTGGTGGGGGTGGAGGCGGCGGGAACCCGGGTGGTGTCGGAAAAGGTGGACATCGCCAATGCCCGGCTGCGCTTCGCCAACGGGGCACAGGCCACGGTCACCGCGAGCCGGGCCAGCCTGAAGATGGAGCGCCGCCTGCGCGCCTTCGGCACGGAAGGCTATGCCAGCCTGGATTTCCTGGCGCGCGAGATGAAGCTGGTCCGCAAGGGCGGGGAGGGCATTCCGCTGGAGCAGATTCCCGGCCACGGCATCGAAACCACCTCCTGGACCGAGCACGACAATCTGGAAGCCGAGCAGGCGGCCTTTGTCGCGGCCTGCCTGGATGGCCGCCCACCTCATGCGCTGCCGGTGGCGGCGGATGGTGTGGCGGGCCGGGCCGCGCTTGATGCGGCCCTGAGGGTGGAAGCCGCCGTGGCGGCCGCG
This sequence comes from Teichococcus oryzae, assembly GCF_008386565.1. Taxonomy (GTDB): domain Bacteria; phylum Pseudomonadota; class Alphaproteobacteria; order Acetobacterales; family Acetobacteraceae; genus Pseudoroseomonas; species Pseudoroseomonas oryzae. The sequence goes on from NZ_VUKA01000001.1 coordinate 889,385, forward strand.
CTGCGGACGGCGCTGGGCTGATCCGCCCGGCCGGTGGGCCCGGGGGAGCAACTCCCCCAGGCGGTCTGGCTTACCAGCGCCCCCGGCCGCGCGGCGGCGGGTTGTAGGAATTGCGCTGCGACTGGTCGTAAAGGTAACCCGCGCCCGCGCCCGCGCCGGCGCCAAGCAGCGCGCCGAGGCCGGCATTGCCGCTGAACGAGCCGACAACACCGCCCAGGGCAGCGCCGCCGGCAGTGCCGCCGACAATGCTGCGGGTTTGCGGGTTCATGCCACCCGGCGCACAAGCGCCCAGGGACAGCACGGCCAGAAGAGGCAGGGCGAGGCGGACATGCTGGATCATGCTCGTGCTCCTCATCTCAGCGGCGGCCGCGCGGGGCGGTGCCCGTCGGGCAGGGATAGGTGGCTTGGGCCCAGCGGAACAGCCCGTCGATGGGCGATTCATTGGCATGCTGCGGGTTCTGGCGCACCCAGGCCGCGAAGCCGAGGCCGGATTCGGCGATGGTCGGCGGCGGGCTCGGCAGGCAGAACATGGGCCGGCGCGAGGAGTTGGGCGGGTTCAGCGCCGCGTGGAATTGCCCGGCCGACGTCATGTAGCCCTGGCAATAGGCGATGGATTCGAGCCGGCGGGGATTGTCCGGCGCCGGATCGCACAGGGCTGCGAGGTCACCGGCGCTGTTGGCATGGGTGATGATGGCGCCAGGGGCCGTGGCGGGTGCCGTTTGCGCCAGGGCCGGCGCGGCGGCCAGGGCGGCAAGCGCCGCCGCCAAGGGGAATATCCGCATCTAGATTTGTTCCTTGCGGTTATCGGAGCCACCGGCCGGTTGGACCGAAAGGCCAGGCTTCCGGTGGCACGGAGGGGATGCCCCGGCGCCGGCGCCGCGGCAAGCCGTTTCATCAAGCCTTCACGCCGCCAATGGTTTCCGGCGCGAAGAAGGGCCCGGCCGCAAAATGCCGGACCGGGCGGGGTGGGCCGGGACCGGGACGCCGCCCCGCCGGCCTATTCCCAGCGGTGCTGGTAGGAGAAGATCGGCAGCCTCCAGCCCCCCCAGATCGCCAGCAGGCGCAGAGTCAGGCCTGCGGCGAAACTGACCGCGGTGTTCAGGTCGGTATCGACGCCAAGCGCGTGGAGCCCCAGGAAAAGGCCGCAAACGGCGAGCGAGACGCTGGCGTAAAGCTCGCGCCGGAACACCACCGGAACCTGGTTGCACAGGACGTCGCGCAGGATGCCGCCGCAGATGCCGGTGATCATGCCCGACATGATGATGACGATGGTGGGATAGCCCATCCCCAGCGCGACATTGCTGCCGATCAGCGAGAACGCCACTAGTCCCATCGAATCAAGCACCAAGAAAAGGCGCTTCAGATTGTGCATGAAGGAGGCGATGACGGTGGTCAGCAGACCCGCGGAGATCACCAGGTAGACATATTCCGGATGCTGGGTCCAGCCGATGGGAAATCGGCCAAGGATCAGGTCCCGGATGGTGCCGCCGCCCAGCGCCGTGACAAAGGCGATGACGGCAACGCCGAAGATGTCCATGTTGCGCCGCCCGGCCGCGAGCGCGCCGGACATCGCCTCGGCGGTGATGGCGATCAGGTAGATGCCGAACAGGGCGGTTTCCGAGGAATAATACATGGAAGAGGCTCCGGATGGGGGCCGGGATCCGCGTCGCCGCAAATCCCGGTGTGCCTCTCCCGCTGTCCTTTTACCTGAGAGTTTCAGCCCCTTGAGGAGCCTGCCCCTTCGGTGGGCCGGGATGCGCTGAACCTGGCGCTCCGGCCTCTCTCCAGACGGCACATGACCTCTCCGCGGTTCAGCATGCCTGAGCGATTATGGGAGTTTGCGCCTTCGGCGGAGGCAAGTGCCTCTCTCTCCCGCGGAGTCTGTCGGGCTTATCGGAGGGAGGCTGCCTGTCTGTCAATCGCCAGTGCCGATCCGGCAAGCTTAGCGGGAGCAATCATAAGGAGATTAAGCTTACCAAAAAAGCAACTTATGAGTAAAATATAGCCCAGGTTTTCATTCCTGGGGGGGATTTGTGGGATGCGTGGGCTTGCGGTGGTGCTGATGGCGCTTGCGCTCGGTGGATGCGCAAAAAGTGCGGCCATCAACTTCGTGAATGGCCAGCCCTTCCTGATGGGAGACGAGAATTGTGCGAGGTATCGCGCGGTCAGCCCTGAGGTGGTGCAGTGCTTCACCTCCGACGACCGGCCGGTTGAACTGAGGCGTGCCCTCAATCAGCAGGAAATGCAGTTCGTGCTCATGCGGCAGCAGATGCATGCGCAGGAGATGCAGAGCCTGAGCCAGTCCATCCAGCAGGCCGGAGCTTCCTTCAGCCAGGGTCCGCAGGTTCCATACAACTACGTCGCCCCTCAGGTGATGCCCATCGCCCGGCCGGGCGGCAACCAGATCCGCTGCATCAATGCCGGGATCTACGCCAACTGCCGATATTGAGGCCGCGCTCTCCTTTCCAAGGAAATAGCGGCCCTGGGGCCCGGCCTTTGCCGGGCTGGCGCCCTAGCGGGAGCGCAACACCACGACCGGATAGGGGCCGCCAAGGGAAAGACGTGCCGCCGCCGGCAGTTCCGCTCCGGTCAGGACGCAGCGCCAGGCACGGCCGGACCATTCCCCGGGCAAGGCGAGATCGACCGTCCGGGAACAGGCGAGGCCTTTCGCGGCATCATCGGGAAGGGGGGAGGTCCGCAGCGGGACCAGCACCAGAAGCGCATCCTGCCCGTGCTGGCGAAGAAAGGCGAAATGCCCATCCGGCGCCGGAAGCGGCTGGTAATGGCCTGCGGCGAACAGGGCGGGGGCGGCGTTGCGCTCGGCCAGCAGCCGGTGGATCACCGCCTGCTTGACCGCACCCGTTTGCCAGCCGCGCAGCAGCGCATCGGGCGCTGCGGCGGCTTCCAGGGCCTGGCGGCGGGCCTCGTAATCCACCGGGCGGCGGTTGTCGGGGTCAACCAGGGATTCATCCCAGAACTCGGTGCCCTGATACAGGTCCGGCACGCCGGGCAGAGTGTAGCGCAGCACGGTCTGGGACAGGCTCTTGGCCGCGCCGCCCAGCGCCATCCGGGCGGCCAGACGCTCCAGCCCCCGCGCCAACTCCGGGAAGCGCGCCCCATCCACCGCGCTGCGCAGGAAGTCCTGGCTGGCCTGCTCATAAGGCTCGTCAGGCATCGCCCAGCCGGAGCGGCGTTTGGCTTCCCGCATCGCCTTCTGCTGCCATCCGGACAAGCGATCCAGCCAGGCATCCACCCCCGTGCGGTCCTCCACGGACAGGCCGAGCGGCCAGGAGGCCAGGATCATCTGCAGGAACATGGCGGCGTCGCCCGGCTCCGGCGCCGGGCCGGCGGGCAGGTCCCGCACCAGGGCACGGCTTTGGTTCAGGAAGCCGCGCAGCGCATCGGCCCATTCATCCGGCATCTCGGACAGGAAGGCGAGCCGCATCCGCAGGTCCTCGCCCCGCTTGTGGTCATGCGTGGCGGTGGCGAGCATGGCGGCCGGCGTCGCTTCCGCGCGCGCGGTGGCCGCCTGGTGGAAGTCCTCGGGCGACAGGCTGAACTGGCCCGGGTTGGAGCCGACCTCGTTACGGGACAGCAGCCGGCCATAACGGTAGAAGGCCGTGTCCTCCACCGACTTGGCGGCGGTGGGAGAGGACAACTGCTGGAAACGCTGCCGCGCCGTCAGCAGGGCATGGCGCGCATCGCCACGCGGCAGGTCGCGCGGGGAGATCTCGGCCAGCCACAACAACACCTGGGACAGCAGCATGTGGTCCGTGGGGGCCAGCATCGCCCGTGCCGCCTCGGCCGCCTGCCGCAGCACCGCGACATCCTGCGCGTCCGGCGCGCCGACGCGCACATAGACGCGATAGACCGGGAAGTTCAGCAGCAGCGCCCGCAGCACGCGGCGGATGGCATTGAAGGAAAAGTCGCGGGAGCGGATATGGCCGCGCGCCAGGTGCTGCAGGGCGCGGGCGCAATTGTCCAGCTCCGCCGCCAGGCTCTCGCGCAGGATCTGCCCGCGCGCCGCGATCTCCTCCGCGTGGAAGTCGAGGGCGCTGCCACTGACCTCGCGCCACAGCGCGGAAAAGGGCGCTTCCCCGGCCGGGTCGTGCAGCAGGGCGCCGACCTGGTCCATGAAGTCGTAGCCGGTGGTGCCATCGGTTTGCCAGCGGGCCGGCAGCGGCTCGCCGGGGGCCAGGATCTTCTCCACCAGGATATAGGGCTCGCCCGGCGGCGCCCCGGCCGGGCGCCGGGTGCCGGCGGCAGCCATGCGCCGGCGCAGCTTGCGGCAATAGGCGCCAGGATCGGCCAGCCCGTCCACATGGTCGATGCGCACGCCGTCGATCAGGCCTTCCGCGTAGAGCCGCAGGATCAGCTCATGCGTGGCGTCGAACACCTCCGGCTCCTCGGCGCGCAGCCCGGCCAGGCCAGTGACGTCGAAGAAGCGGCGCCAGTTGATCTCGTCGGTCGCAGTGCGCCACCAGGCGAGGCGGTAATGTTGCCGCTCCAGCAGGGCGTGCAGCCGGGCGAGGCCGTTCAGCGAGGCCGGGTCATAGGCCTTCAGCCCGTCGCGGTCATCGAGGATGCCCGCCGCATCGCGCGGCGCGATCGGGAAGCGGTTGTCGAAATAGGCAACGGACAGGCCGGTCGGGCCCTCGGCGACCAGCGACAGCTCGCCATCCGCCAGGGCCTCGCCATAGGGCTTGCCCAGGAACGGAGCCAGCATCTTGCCGGCCAGCGTCGGGTCCTTGTTGTCCCAGTCGATGTCGAAGAAGCGGGCGAAGCGGCTGTCGCGGCCATGCGCCAGCACGTCCTGCCACCAGGCATTGTGCGGCCCATCCACCCCCATGTGGTTGGGCACGATGTCGAGCAGCAGCCCCATGTCCTCAGCGCGCAGCGCGGCGACCAGCCGCCGCAGCGCCGCCTCGCCGCCCAGGGCGGGGTTGATCGCGTCATGCGCGGTGATGTCATAGCCATGCATCGAGCCGGGCGCCGCAGGCAGCAACGGCGAGGCGTAGAGGTGGCTGATCCCCAGCCGTGCCAGATAGGGCACGATGGCCACCGCATCATCCAGCGTGAACCCCGCATGGAACTGGATGCGATAGGTGGAGCGCGGCGTCGTGGTGGCGGGCGGCGTCATGGTGCTCTCCGCGCCCGCGCCAAGCCGCGCAGGCGCTGTTCGATGGCAGGGTCCGCGAACAGGCGCTCGACCGGCGGACCGAGCCGCCGACGCCAGTTCGGGTGCTCATCAACGGTGCCGGGGAGGTTGGGTTGCTCCACCGCCGCAACGGCATCCTCCAGGGGCAGCAAGGCGAGGTCGCATTGCGCGCGGCCGATGAAGGCGGCGGCGGCGTCGGCGACCGGGGCGGTATCCTCCAGCGGCGGGGCGGCGCCACGCGCCACCCCCGCCTGGCGGAAGGCGGCCCACAGCTTGCCCCGCTCCACCAGGCGGGTCTGCGCCTGGTCCTTGGGCCCGCCGCCGAGCTTTTCCCGCCATGCCAGATCGGCGCCGGACCACCAGCCGGCCACCGTGGGCAGGTCATGGGTGGAGGTCATGGCCACCGCCTCCCGCGACCAGCGGGCGGGCGCCTTGAAGCCGCGCGAGGTTTGCTCGAACCACATCACCCGCATGCCGGCGAGGCCGGTTTCCTGCAGGCGCGGGCGGAAGCCTTCCGGCACCGTGCCGAGATCCTCCCCGATGGCGATGGCCTTGTGGAGATGGGATTCCAGCGCCACCAGCCGCAGCAGGTCATCCATTGGATAGCGCAGGTAGCAGCCATCGGCGGGGGAGGCGCCTTCCGGCACGAGCCAGAGCCGCCGCAGCCCCAGAACATGGTCCAGCCGGACGCCGCCGGCATTGCGGAAGGCGGCGCCCAGCATCTCGCGGAAGGCGGCGAAGCCATTGGCGACCAGGCCGTGCGGCGAATAGGTGGTGATGCCCCAGCCCTGGCCGCGCGTGTTGAAGATGTCGGGCGGCGCGCCGATCTCGACGCCCGACAGGAACTCGGTCTGCCGCGCCCAGGCATCGCTGCCGCCGCCATCCACGCCGATGGCGAGGTCGGCGATCAGGCCGATGCGCCCCCCCTTGTCGCGCATGGCCGACTGGGCGGTGGCGAGGCCGCGATCGGCCAGGAATTGCAGGAAGACGTGGAAGCCGATCTCCTCCGCCTGCGCCTCGGCGAAACGGGCGACCTCGGCGCTGTCCGGGTCGCGCAGCGCGACGGGCCAGTCGCGCCAATGCCAGCGGGACTTGTCCTCGGCCAGCTGCGCGGCGTGCAGGGCCTCGAACCGCGCATGGTTCTCCAGCGAGCTGCCGCCCAGCGTGCGGAAAGCATCCAGCGCGTCGCGCAGCGCCTCTTGCGGCGCCTGCAGGTGCGCGGCGTAAAGCTGCCGGGCGCGGATGATGCGGGCGCGCGCCACATCCGGCCATTCCACGAGGTCCAGCGCCTCCAGCCGCGCCCATTCCGCCGCCAGCTCCGGCACGAAGGGAGGGGCGTTGGGCATCAGGCTTTCGCCTTCGGCATGGCGCACGTCGAGCCACAGGCGGCTGGAAGGGGCGTAAGGGCTGAAGCGCGACGGATCGGCGGTGAACTGGGCATGGACCGGGCTGATCGCCACCGCGTCCGCGCCCTGCGCCGCGGCGCCGGCGGCGAAGTCCCGCAGCGCCAGGTAATCGCCCACGCCGCCATCCCCGGCGCGCCTGAGGGAATAAAGCTGCACCGCCAGGCCCCAGGCCTTGTCGCCGCCACAGGCCTCGCTGATCCGGTGGCCATGCGGCGGCGCGACCGCCAGGGTCAATGCCCGCTCGCCGCATTCCAGCTTGTAGTAGCCGGGCAGGGCAGGCGCGGTGATGCGGGCGCCGCCGGCCGCCGGGACAGCCTCGCCTTCCACGGACACCCCTTCGGCGTCGGTGAGGCGGTAGCGGCCGGGGCGGGCACCGGGAAGGCGCAGCGCCTCGCCTGGAAAGGTTGTCAGCAGCGGGGGCGGAGCCGCCTGCTGCGCCTCGCGCAGGCGGCCCAGGCTGTCCCGCGCTTCCTTGCCGGTGGCCGCCGGGTAGCCGAGCGCGCCGAGCACCACGCGCATGGTTTCGGGCGAGACGGCCTGCTGCCTGCCATGCGCATCCTCCCACTCGGCCATCAGCCCGACCGCGCGGGCCAGACGGCGCAGCTCGCCCGTGTCGCTCATGCCGCGGCCTTCAGCCAGGCGATGGCGCTGTAGGGGGGCAGGGTCCCTTCATTGACGCTGGCCGCCACGTCTTCCCGCGATTCCGCCAGCACATGGCCTTCGGCGCCGGCGCAGGGCACCGCATCCGGGCCGAACTGCGCCGCGATGGTGAGCACCGATCCGTCACCAAGGCGCCATACGGCGCGGAGGCCGCGCTCGCCCAGCTTCCCGGCGCCCAGGGATTGCGCGCCGGCCAGATGCGGGCCGAGCCGCATGTTGCGGGCCCGGAGCAGCGTCGAAACGAAGCTTTCCATGTGCAGCGAGGCCTCGGACTGGTGTTCCTCCGGGTCGGGCTTGCTGGCCTCGAAGGTGGCGGGGTCGTTGGGGTCGGGGATCTTCTTCTGCTTTTCTGGGTCGTTGAAGGCGGGGAAGCGGGCGAACTCCTTGCGCCGTCCCTCCCGCACCGCCTTGGCAAGATCCGCCGAAGGAAATCCCGTGAAGAACAGGAACGGCTTCCGCAAGGCGTATTCGTCGCCCATGAACAGCATCGGCACGGGCGGTGACAGCAGCAGCAGCAGCATCGCCGCACGGGTCCCGTCGGCCGGGGCGAGGGAATAGATCCGCTCGCCCAGCGCCCGGTTGCCGACCTGATCATGTGTTTGCAGCGAGTTCACAAAGGCCGAGGGCGGCAGATGGCCGCTCGGCTTGCCCCGTGCATGGCCGAGATTCTGCGAGGTCTCGCCCTGATAGACGAAGCCCGACTGCATCGCGCGCGCCAGATGCCCGGCGGGATCGTCGGCATAGTCGGCGTAATAGGCGTCGTGCTCGCCGGTCAGCAGAACGTGCAGGCAGTGGTGAACATCGTCATTCCATTGCGCATCGAAATCCTTCTCCAGCCGTGCGGCGTCGTTGGTTTCGTTCTCCAGCACCAGGTAGACATTGCGGCCTTCCGTGGCTTCGCGGATGCGGGCGGAAAGCTCCTGCAGGAAAGTGTCGTCGGCGATGGCGTGGACCGCGTCGAAGCGCAGCCCGTCGATGCGGTATTCCGTGAGCCAGAACAGCGCGTTCTCGATAAAGAAATCGCGCACCGGTTTTTCGCGGAAGTCGATGGCATCGCCCCAGGGGGTATGGATGTCCTTGCGGAAGAAATCCGGCGCGATGCTGTGCCAGTAATTTCCGGCCGGGCCGAAATGGTTGTACACCACGTCCAGCATCACGGCGATGCCATGGCCATGCGCCGCGTCCACCAGGGCCTTGAGGTCCTCCGGCGTGCCATAGGTCTCGTCGGGCGCGTAGGGCAGGACGCCGTCATAGCCCCAATTGGCGGTGCCGGCGAAATCCGCCACCGGCATGATCTCGATGGTGTTGACGCCCAGCGTCGCCAGGCGCTGCAATTCCCTCATGATGCCGCGGAAGCCGCCCATGGCGCCGGCGTGCAATTCATACACCACCGCGCGCGGCCAGGGCGGCGCGGCGTAGTCCGTGTTCTTCCAGGCGAAGGCATGGTCCACCACCACGCTCCAGCCATCCACATCGCCATCCTGCGCGTGGGAAGCCGGGTCGGGCACCGTGGGCCCGTTGCCGAGGGCGTAGCGGTAGCGCGTGCCCGGCGGCGCCTCCACCTCCGCCGACCACCAGCCATCCGGCTCCTGCCGCATCGGCTGGTCGGGTGCGTCGCGCCGTTGCAGCGTGACGCCGGGCTGGCCGGGAGCCCAAAGGCGGAAGCGCGTGCGGCCATCCTGCCCGGGAAGGGCGCCAAAGCTGTAGCGGTGGCTCATGGAAGGCTTTCCTCTTTGGGGAGAAGCGCGAAAAGCAGGCGCGCGGAGCGCGGCGCCACCGTCACCGTTCCCGCGGCGAGCGGCGCCTCGTGCGCCTCCGGGTGATTGCTGTCGAGGGCGGACACCCAGGGCATGCGCGGCCCCGGGAGCGTGAAATCCTGATGGGCGGCGGAAGCGTTCAACAGCAGCAGCGAAACCTCGACATGATCGTCATCCGGCGCGGCGCAGGCGCGGCGCAGCGCCAGCACGCGGCCTTCCGGGTCATGCCAGTCCGCGGTGGAAAGCGGCTCCCCATCGGGGCCGAACCAGCCCGTATCGGCGAGGCCAGGCAGCGGCTCGGTGCGGCCGTGCAGGAAAACGGGCGAGCGCAGCGAGGCCAGCCGCCGGCGCAGGGCCGCCGCACGCTCGACAAAGCGTTGCAGCGCGGCGCCCGCCGGCATGCTGGCCAGCTTCCAGTCGATCCAGGACACCTCGTTGTCCTGGCAGTAGGCGTTGTTGTTGCCGCCCTGCGTACGCCCGAACTCGTCCCCGGCGAGCAGCATCGGCGTGCCATGGGAAGCAAAGAGCGTCAGCAGCATGGCACGCTTCACGGAAGCACGCAGGGCCAGGATCTTGGCATTGTGCGTGGGCCCCTCGACGCCCCAGTTGCTGGAGCAATTGTCGCCATGGCCATCGCGGTTGCCCTCGCCATTGGCCTCGTTGTGGCGCTCGGAATAGGAAACGAGGTCCTCCAGCGTGAACCCGTCATGCGCCGCCATGAAGTTGACGGAGGCCCAGGGGCGCCGCCGCCGGTGCTCGAACAAATCGCCCGAACCGGAAAGGCGCCCGGCGACATCCGCCCGCCGTCCGGCATCGCCCCGCCAGAAGCGCCGCAGGTCGTCACGGTAGCGGTCATTCCATTCGGAAAACCCCGGCGGATGGCGGCCGAGCTGATAGCCCCCAGGCCCGACATCCCAGGGCTCGGCGATCAGCTTCAACCGTGACAGCACCGGGTCCTGGCGAATGGCATCGAAGAAGCCCGAGCCAGGGTCGTAGCCATTGCCTTCCCGCCCCAGGGTGGAGCAAAGATCGAAGCGGAAACCATCGACGCGAAAGGCGGTTGCCCAGTAGCGCAAGCTGTCCATGACCATCTGCAACACGCGGGGGTGCGAGAGGTTGACGGTGTTGCCGCAGCCCGTTTCGTCGATGAAGCCGCGCTCGTCGCCCGGCACCAGGCGGTAATAGCTGGCATTGTCGAGCCCGCGCCAGGACAGGGTCGGCCCGACCTCGTTGCCCTCGCAGGTGTGGTTGTAGACCACGTCCAGGATCACCTCGATGCCGGCGGCATGCAGGCGGCGGATGGCGATGCGGATCTCGTCCAGCTCGCCGGTCGGGAAGTAGGCCGGCTCAGGGGCGAAAAAGGAGAGGGTGGAGTAGCCCCAGTAATTGCGCAGGCCCTTCTCCACCAGGAAGCGGTCCTGGAGAAAGGCATGGATCGGCAGCAGCTGCACCGCCGTGATGCCGATGCGATGGAAATGCTCGATCATCTGCGGTGTCGCCAGCGCCGCGAAGCTGCCGCGCTCGCGCGGCCAGATATCCTCGCGCTGCATGGTCAGGCCACGCAGATGCGCCTCATAGATGACGGTGCGGTCCCATGGGATGTCCGGCGGGCGGTCGTCGCCCCAGTTGAAGGCGTCGTCCGTCACCACGGATTTCGGCATGGCGGCGGCGCTGTCCCGCCGGTCAAAGGACATGTCGGCGCGCGGCGCGCCCAGGCGATGGCCGAACAGGGCGTCCGACCAGCGCAGATTGCCCAGCATTTGCCGCCCATAAGGGTCGAGCAGCAATTTGTGAGGGTTGAAGCGGTGGCCCTGCTCGGGCTGGTACGGCCCGTAGGCGCGATAACCGTAAACAAGGCCGGGCCGGGCTTCCGGCAGATAGCCGTGGAAAACCTCATCCGTGCATTCGGGCAGCTCCATCCGCGACAATTCGCGCCGGCCGGCCGGATCGAAGATGCACAGCTCGATCTTGGAGGCATGGGCGGAGAAGACGGCGAAATTCACGCCGAGGCCATCCCAGTGCGCCCCCAGGGGATGGGGGCGACCCGGCAACATACGATCGGGCAGGCGTGGCAACTCAGCCCTCCGCCGGCACCAGAACCAGTGTGGACAGTCCCGGCAACTCCAGCCCCACCGAGGCATCGAAGCCATGCGCCGGCTCGGCCACGGCATGGACCATGCCGCCATTGCCGTTGTTGCTGCCGCCATAGATGCCGGCGTCAGAATTGAACACCTCGCGCCACGCGCCGCCCGATGGCAGGCCGATGCGGTAGCCCTGGCGCGTCACCGGCGTCATGTTGGACACCACCAGGGCAGGCGGCGTGCCTTCGGGGCCGAAGCGCAGAAAGGCGAAGACGCTGTTGGCGTTGTCATCCAGCACCACCCAGCGGAACCCTGCCGGGTCGCAGTCCAGCGCGTGCAGCGCGGGCATCTCGCGGTACAGGCGGTTGAGGTCCCGCAGCATGCGCTGCAGCCCGGCATGCGGCGCCTGGTCGAGAAGGTGCCAGTCGAGCGAACGGTCATGGTTCCATTCGCGCCACTGCGCGAACTCGCCGCCCATGAAGAGCAGCTTCTTCCCGGGATGCGTCCACATGAAGGAAAGATAGGCGCGAAGATTGGCGAATTTCTGCCAGTCGTCGCCGGGCATCTTGCCGATCAACGATCCCTTGCCGTGCACCACCTCGTCATGGGACAGCGGCAGCATGAACTTCTCGGTGAAGGCATAGACCATGCCGAAGGTCATGCCGCCATGCTGGTATTGCCGGTAGATCGGGTCCCGCTCCATGTAGTGGAGCGTGTCGTGCATCCAGCCCATGTTCCATTTGAAGTCGAAGCCCAGCCCGCCTTCATCGGCCTTGCGGGTGACGCCGGGGAAGGCGGTGGATTCCTCGGCGATCAGCAGCTTGCCGGGGCAGCGCTCGGCGATGACGCGGGACAGTTCCTGGAGAAAGGAGATCGATTCCAGGTTTTCCCGTCCGCCATGGATGTTCGGGATCCATTGATCATGCGGCCGGCTGTAGTCGCGGTACAGCATCGAGGCCACGGCATCCACGCGCAGCGCATCCGCTCCATAGGTTTCCAGCCAATGGACCGCGCTGCCCATCAGGAAGTTGCGCACCTCCCGCCGGCCGAGGTTGAAGATCAGCGTGTTCCAGTCGTGGTGGAAACCCTCGCGGGGGTCCGCATGCTCGTACAGCGCGGTGCCGTCGAAGCGCGCGAGCCCGTGGGTGTCGGTCGGAAAATGCGCCGGCACCCAGTCCAGGATCACCCCCAGCCCGGCCTCGTGGCAGCGTGCCACAAGGCGCTGGAAGTGCTCGGGCGGGCCGAAGGGAGCATGGGGCGCGAACTGGCCGAGGGGCTGGTAGCCCCAGGAACCGCCAAAGGGATGCGCCATGACCGGCAGGAACTCGACATGGGTGAAGCCCATGCCGGTGACGTAGGGGATCAGCTTGTCCCCCAGCTCCTCCCAGCTCAGCGTGCTGTTGTCCGGGCCGCGCATCCAGGAGCCGGCATGCACCTCGTACACGGAGAAGGGCTGGTTCTCCATGCCCGGCGGCCGGGCACGCGGCTTTGGCGGCCTGATGGCGGCGGTGTCCACCACGATGGAACCGGTGGCGGGCGGGACCTCGGCCTGCCAGGCGCAGGGATCGGCCTTCAGCGGCAAAAGGCTGCCATTCGGGTCCAGCAACTCGAATTTGTAGATCGCGCCCGGGCCGAGGCGGGGGATGAAGATCTCCCACACCCCCGCCTCGTGCCGCAGCCGCATGGGGTTGCGCCGGCCATCCCAGCCATTGAAGTCGCCCACCACGGAAACGCGCCGCGCATTCGGCGCCCAAAGGGCGAAGCGCACGCCCCGCACGCCTTCCACGACGCAGGGATGCGCGCCCAGGCAGCGGCCGATATCCTGATGCGTGCCTTCCCCCAGCAGATGCAGGTCCAGTTCGCCGAGCAGCGGAGGGAAGGCATACACATCCTCCACCTCCTGCGTGGTCCCGCCCCAGTCGATGCGCAGCAGGTAAGGCGTCTCGGCCAGGGGGCCCTCGAACAGGCCGGCCGGATGCGCCTGTGAAAGCGGTGCGGCGCCTTTTCGGGTCACGACCTCCACGCCACGGGCGCCGGGCAGCAGCACCCGCACGCGGCCATCGCGGGGGCCCAGCACCGCGAAGGGATCACCGTGGCGGCCTTCCACCAACGCGGCAACGGCATCGGGGTGCAGCGAGGTGTCAGCCATGCGGCGTCTCCTTGTTCAGCAGGCGCGCCGCCAGTTCATCCAGGCCACGCAGCGGGATGTGCAGCCAGGTCGGACGATTGGCCACCTCGTAGCAAACCTCGTACGCCGCCTTTTCCAGCAGGAACAGGTCGAGCAGCGTGCTTTCCGCCGCTTCCGGCGTCCAGCGCCGGGGCGCCGCGGAATGCACGGCGCGATAGGCATCCAGGAATTCGCCCACGGCACGTTCGCGGAAGCTTTCCAGCAGCGCGGCATGCCGCTCCCCGGCTTCGGACATGCCGTCCTGCGCCTGCGCCGTGGCCACGGCGTAGTCGATGGAGCGCAGCAGGCCCGCCACGTCGCGCAGCGGCGACGACTTGGCCCGGCGCTGCTCCAGCGACTTCGCCGGCTCACCCTCGAAGTCGATGATGCAGGCATCGCCCTGCACCACCAGCACCTGCCCCAGGTGGAAGTCGCCATGGATGCGGGTCTTCAGCACGCCCTCGGTCCTGGCGGCCATGCTCTGGATAACGGCTGCCAGCGCATCGCGCCGCGACAGCAGCCTTTCGGCGCGCTCGGCATCCTCCGGGCTGCTCCAGTCGCGCTGCGCGGCCAGGGCGCGGAAGGCGGCTTCCAGCTGATCCTGGGCGCCCGCGGCCCAGCCCCGCGCATCGCCCGCGGAGGCCGGTTCCGGCGCGAAGGCGGGATCGTCGCTGGGCTCGGCCAGCAGCGCGTGCATTTCCGCGAGCCGCTTGCCCAGCGCCGTGGCGAAGACGGAGTAGCCGGTGAAGGCGTCCTGCTGCTCCTCCTCGGGCGCTTCCGTCACCGCCATCTCGCCCACGGCGCGGGACAGGAACTCGGTGGTCCAGCTCCAGCCATCGCCCTGGTTGCGCACGAAGCCCTGCACCACCACGAGGGTCCGCGGCACGCCGTCCGGCGTCACCCGGACCACCTCGCCCAGCAGCGGCGCGGTCTGACCGAAGCCGCGCTCGGTCAGGTGGCGCGTCATTTCCGTCTCGGGGCTGATGCCCTCGGTAACGCGCCGCACCAGCTTCAGCACCGCATGCTCGCCGATGATCAGGGACGAATTGGATTGCTCGGCCGAAAGCCGCCGGATCTCGGCATCGGGCGGGATTTCCGCTCCAGGAAAGATCGAGGTCGGCAGGAAGCGGATCTCGCCTTCCGACAGCTTCATCACCGCGCTTTCCGACAATCCGCGCAGAACCGAGGCCGGGAGGGCGTCAAGCGCGAAGGCATCGGTCAGCACGCCGACCCGACGCCCGCGCCGCACCCTGGCCAGCGCGAGCTGCTGGGGCAGGGCGGCGCTGGTTTCGTCTTCCCAGGCGATGCCCAGCGGCAGGAGGTAGCGTGCCTTGCCATTTCCTTCCGCGACCTCCACCTCCGCCAGCAGCACCTCCGTGGTGCGGCCGGCCAGCGCCTCGGCGAAGGCGAGATGCGGCTCGCTCACCGCATCGCCCTTTCCGGCGAACCAGCGGCGGCGCGGCAGGTATTTCGGCAGCGCTTCCTGCTCGATGATCTTGCGCTGCGCGGGCTGCAGGGCGTCCGCCAGACCGCCGCGCAGCACCAGCGTGGACAGCTCGGTCATCGGCTCGGGCGCCGGCATGTGCCAGCCTGGCATGGCAGCCTCCGTGGCAAGGACGAACCAGTAAAAGCCGTAGGGCGGCAGCGTCAGCAGGTAGGTGAGCTGGCCGATGGGGGGGAAGGATGCGCCACCCAGCAGCTCCACCGGGACGCGGCCGGCAAAGTTGGCCAGATCCAGCTCAACCGCCTGCGCCGTGCGCGACAGGTTGCACACGCACAGGATGGTCTCCCCCTCGAATTCCCGCAGATAAGCCAGGATCTTGCGGTTGCCGGGGTAGAGATAGCCGAAGCTGCCGCGCCCGAAGGCCTGGTGGCGCTTGCGCACCGCCAGCATCCGCCGCGTCCAGTTCAGCATGGAATGCGGGTCGGAGGTCTGCGCCTCCACATTCACCGCGTCGAAGCCATAGACCGGGTCCATGATGGCGGGCAGCACCAGCTGCGCCGGGTTGGCGCGGGAAAAGCCGCCATTGCGGTCGGGCGACCATTGCATCGGCGTGCGCACACCATCCCGGTCGCCGAGATGGATGTTGTCGCCCATGCCGATCTCGTCGCCGTAATACAGGACGGGCGTTCCCGGCATGGACAGAAGGAGCGAGTTCATCAGCTCGATCCGCCGCCGGTCATGCTCCAGCAGCGGCGCCAGGCGGCGGCGGATGCCGAGGTTGATGCGCGCGCGCTTCTCCGATGCGTAGGTTTCCCAGAGATAGTCCCGCTCCTTGTCGGTCACCATCTCCAGCGTCAGTTCGTCATGGTTGCGCAGGAAGATGGCCCACTGGCAGTTGGGCGGGATGTCCGGCGTCTGCCGCAGGATGTCGGTGATCGGGAAGCGGTCCTCCTGCGCCATTGCCATGTACATGCGCGGCATCAGGGGGAAGTGGAACGACATGTGGCATTCGTCGCCATCGCCGAAATATTGCTGCGTGTCCTCCGGCCACTGATTGGCCTCGGCCAGCAGCATCTTGCCGGGCGCGTGAGCGTCCAGCGCGGCGCGGATCTTCTTCAGGACGACATGCGTTTCGGGCAGGTTCTCGTTGTTGGTGCCGTCCCGCTCGATCAGGTAGGGGATGGCGTCGAGCCGCAGCCCGTCCACGCCGGCATCCAGCCAGAAGCGCATGACGTCGAGCACTTCCTCGATCACCGCCGGGTTGTCGAAGTTCAGGTCCGGCTGGTGCGAATAGAAGCGGTGCCAGAAATACTGGCCGGCCACGGGGTCCCAGGTCCAGTTGGACTTCTCGGTATCGAGGAAGATGATGCGCGTCCCCTCATATTTCTGGTCCGTGTCGGACCAGACGTAGAAGTTCCGCTCCGGCGAGCCGGGCGGCGCCAAGCGGGCACGCTGGAACCAGGGATGCTGGTCGGAGGTGTGGTTGATGACCAGCTCGGTGATGACGCGGATGCCGCGCGCATGCGCCTCGTCGATGAAGCGCCGGATATCCTCCATCGCGCCGTATTCGGGATGCACGGCCTTGTATTCGGCGATGTCGTAGCCGTCGTCGCGGCGCGGCGAGGGATAGAAGGGCAGCAGCCAGACGGCGTCCACCCCCAGTGTCTGGATGTAGTCGAGCTTGCTGATCAGCCCCGGCAGGTCGCCCACGCCGTCATTGTTGGAATCGAAGAAGGACTTGATGTGCAGCTGGTAGATCACCGCATCCTTGTACCAGAGCGGATCGGCCGGCATTTCCGGCTTGTCGTTGGGCATGGATCGGGCCTCAGGCGGCGGCGCGGATGCGCCAGATGGCGAAGGGGTTCTGGTGCGGGTCGAGGCGGATGTGGCGGTGCGTGCCGCCCCAGTGCTCCTCTCCTCCGGCGATCAGGTTCTCGGCAGCCAGGGTGGCGCCGGGCGGCAGGCCCATGGCGTGCTGCGGCAGCTCGAAATGCGTCTCCAGCGCCTGGTGCGGGTCCATGGACACCGCCACCAGCACGGCGTTCGACCCGTCCGGCGTCTGCTTCACATAGGTGAGGATGCCGTCATGGTTCGAGGCGAGGAACGTGACCCCGAGATGGGTCTGCAAGGCCGGGTTCTCCCGCCGGATGCGGTTCAGCAGAGTGATCTCGGCGGTGATGTTGCCGGGACGATCATAGTCCCACGCCTTGATCTCGTATTTCTCGCTGTCGATGTATTCCTCCTTGCCGGGGGCAAGGGGCCGCGCCTCGCACAGCTCGAACCCGTTATAGACGCCCCAGAGGCCCGACAGCGTCGCCGCCAGCGCGGCGCGGATCAGGTGGCCGGGGCGGCCGGAGTTCTGCAGGAAGACCGGGTTGATGTCCGGCGTGTTGACAAAGAAATGCGGGCGGAAGAAGTCGCGAACCGGAACGCGGTTCAGTTCTTCCAGATATTCGCGCATCTCCCAGGCCGAGTTGCGCCAGGTGAAGTAGGTGTAGCTCTGCGAATAGCCGACCTTGGCCAGACGGTACATCACCTTGGGCCGCGTGAAGGCCTCGGACAGGAAGACCACCTCGGGATCGCGCGCCCGGACCTCGGCGATCATCCATTCCCAGAACGGCAGCGGCTTGGTGTGCGGGTTGTCCACGCGGAACAGCTTGACGCCTTCCCGGACCCAGAACAGCACCACGTCGCGCAACGCGATCCACAGCGCGGGCTTCGCGCCCTCCGTGTAGAAATCCACATTGACGATGTCCTGGTATTTCTTGGGCGGGTTCTCGGCGTATTTGATGCTGCCATCAGGGCGCCAGTCGAACCAGTCCTTGTGCTGGGTCAGCCAGGGATGGTCGGGCGAGCACTGGATGGCGAAGT
This sequence comes from Teichococcus oryzae, assembly GCF_008386565.1. Taxonomy (GTDB): domain Bacteria; phylum Pseudomonadota; class Alphaproteobacteria; order Acetobacterales; family Acetobacteraceae; genus Pseudoroseomonas; species Pseudoroseomonas oryzae. The sequence goes on from NZ_VUKA01000001.1 coordinate 906,929, forward strand.
CCAGCGCCAGCTCCAGATCATGCTCGGCGGCCGCGCGCACCAAGCGGCGGAAATCGTCCAGCGTTCCAAGCTCGGGGTGCAGCGCGTCATGGCCGCCTTCCTCCGAGCCGATGGCATAGGGGCTGCCCACATCCTCCGGGCCCGGCGTCAGGGTGTTGTTGCGGCCCTTGCGGTTCTTCCGGCCGATCGGGTGGATGGGCGGGAAATACAGCACGTCGAAGCCCATGTCGCGCACGCGGGGTAGGGCGCGGATCACGTCGTCGAAGGTGCCGTGCCGGTTCGGGTCGCCGCTCTGCGAACGCGGGAAGATCTCGTACCAGGAAGCGAAGCCGGCCGCGCGGCGCTCCACATCCAGCTTGAACGGATCGGAGCGGGTCCTGAAGGGGCGGGGATCGGCCTCCGTCATCAATGCGCGCGTCTCGTCGGCGGTGAACAGCGCGACCGCGCCGGCATCGTCCGCCGCCTTGATCTCCCCGATGGTCATGCGCAGCCGTTCGGCGGCTTCCCCGGACAGGTTCCCGAGGGACGCTTCCATCAGGTTGGTGCCCTCGATCCGCTCCAGCGCGATCTCCACGCCGGCATCGAACTTCTTCCGGATCTCGTCGCGGAACGCCTCGAAATGATCGACCCAGGCCTCGATGCAATACAGATGGCGTCCGATCCGCTCCGGCACGAAGCTCGCGGCGTAAACATCGTTCACCGTGAAGCGCATCGGCGTTTCGCGCCAGGCGGGCTCGTCGGCCGGGCGCCAGAGCAGCCGCACCGCGATCTTGCCATGCCCTTCCGTGAACACGTCCGCCGTGACATCGACGGGCTGCCCGACCGCGCGCTTCACCGGGAAGCGGCCGCCATCCACGGCGGGGCTGACCGCCTCGATGGCGATGCGTGGCATTTCCGTGGCGGCCAGCGCCGCGCGCGCGCCGCTGCGCACCGGCAGACGCACGGGCGTCACGTCGTGAATGGGCATGCTTCGCACCTCTCCGGCGGCCAGGGTCAAGGCCCCTTTGTGGTCCAGTGTGCCAGGCGGCAGGCTGCCGGGCCGGGGCAGGGCGCCAAGAAGCGTCGCGGCCGAGATGGTGGCCGTCCGGTTCAGGGCGGGATTGGCCAGCACCAGGGTCCGGTTCCCTATCGCGCCGCCGGGTTGCAGCAGCAGCGCGACCGGGGCGCCCGGTGCCGAAACCAGCCTCGGGATGGCGGCGGAGGCCTGCCGCCGGGCCGCATTGGCTTCGCGGATGGCGTCGGTGAGGTCGGCGCGCGGCGCGTGGCGGAGGGCCGCGAAGCTTTCCGCCTCGTCGCTGCCGTCGCCCATCCGGTGCAGCGCGCCATACTCGAAGCCCATCGGCAGCATCCAGGCGGCGCCGCTCAGGGCCGCGAAGCGCAACGCCCGGCGCGCCGCCGCCGCCCTGTGCGCGCGGTAGGCGCCATGCGCCGGCAGGCGGGTGGCGAAGGGTGCCTCCGGAGCGAGAAGGGAAGGGGCCACGCCGGCGAGGCGCTGCATCTCCTCCCCGAACCAGGCCGCGTGGAAATCCCACCATGGCAGGGATGGCGCGGCGAGGTCGAAGCCACAGCCCGCCAGGGCGGCGGCCTCGTCCGGCGAGGCGCCGGGCGTCCAGGCCAGGAAGCGCATCCCGGGATTGCCGGCGCGCACGGCGCCGATCAGTTCGCGCCAGAAGTCGGGCCCGTTCCGCTGGGGCGCGATGCAACGCAGCCCGGTGACGCCAGCTGCCGCCCATTCCCCGATGCGCCGCCGCCAGAACTCCATCAGCCCGGGCGGCGCCGGAAGCGTGAGCTGCGCCGCATCGGCCGTCCCGGCCGGCAGGCGCGGATCGGGCGGCGCATCCGGCGGCAGGATGGAACTGGCCCAGTCCCGGGCGGAACGCAGCATCGGCGCGTCGCGCGCCACCCGATCAGCGACAAAATCCAGCAGCAGCCCGAGCCCCTGCGCCCGCGCCGCCTCGGCCAGCTTCCGCAGGCCCGGCTGCGTCTCTCCACCGCCCAGGGAGGGCTGCAGCCTGTCATGGTCGCGCACCAGGAAGGGCTGCCCCGGCACGGCGACAAAGGGCGGCGCCAGCACCACCGCGTCGAAGCCGAGTGCCGCGATGCGCTCGAACTCGGCGGGCCAGGCTTCCGGCGTCCCGATGGCCGCAGGGTTGATGTAATAGAAGGCGGAGGGTGGAGTGACGGCAGCAGCAGGCAAGGCTTTTCTGTCCTTTTTTGCCAAGCTGGCCCTTCAGCCGTCGCGGCGGAAGGGGAGGCGGTGTTGTTGGGGCACGTCCATGGAGAGGCGGCTGTTTCTCGGACCGGCCAACGTTCCGGCGCAGCCCAAAGTTGCGCGGCTCAAGGCAGCGTCGCCCGAGCTTGGGGTGGCGGCAAGATGCCCGGTTGCTGCCCCGTGAGATGCCGCGCTCGCCGGTTGCATGCCGCCCGGATGCGGAAGCGGAGGAAAGGCGGCCGGCCGCATGGCCAGCCTCCGGTTCGCCCTGCCGATCTGCCTGGCGGCGTTCAGTAGCGGCGGCTGCGCAGCAGGCGGGCCGTCAGTGCCGACACGGCCGTGACCACGATGGCGGACAGGATCGGGTTGCTGGTGATCGGCTGGGTCAGCCGGTTGAAGCTGGCGATGATGCCATGGCCGGAGGGTGCGGGCAGGGGATCGCCATCCTCGTCGAGCATGGCGGCGTAGCGGTCGCGCGTGGCGCGCACCTGGCGGTGCTGCCGCTGGAGAAGCGGGCGTGCCGTGGGGGGCAGCTCGGCCTCCAGAACCTCGTCGAAGATGTCCTCCAACGCTGCCTCGTTGCGGACCACCTCCCGCAGGATACGGGCACGGCCCTGGCGGAACAGATTGCCCTTCAGGTCCAGGAAGACGCGATGCACCGTGCTGAGCGGCGGAACCGGCTTCTGGTCGGCACCGCCCGGCAGCAGTTCATCGAGGTCATGGGCCATCTTGGCGCGCTTCTCGGCCAGCTCGGCGAATTCGATCCGCAGGAAGCGGTCCGCCGTCAGGTGCCGGGCCTGTTCATAGGCCCGGTGGCTGCCATGCAGCGTGGCGCTCAGGGCCCGCAGGGGCATCTCGCCGGCGCGGGCCTTGTCGGCGGAATGGCCGATGTCGTTCATGGCGGTGCTCCTTGAGGTCGGAAACCCTTACTTGCGATGCGCCGGTGGCGGGTCCTCCGGCGCGGCATTGGCGTAGTGGTTCTGCGGGTAGTGCTTGTTGGCCTTGTCCGGAACGGGCTTCTCCTCCGGGTCCTGCCGCGGGGGAGTGGCCGGCGGCGGCGGTGTCGGTTCGGAAGGCTTGACCATCGGCGTGTCCGCCGAGGTTTGCGGGCCGGGCTCGTTTGCCCGCCCTGGCTTGCCCGTATCGGCGTTCTTCTCGGTCATGCGGTCTGCTTCCGTGGGGTGTGCGGCACGTCAGAGGACGGTGCCGGGCGTTGCGCCCTCGGGCCGGAGCGGAGCGCCAGCCTGCCGCGGGGAAGGCTGACTCAGCGCGTCCACGGCGCGTCCGCCCTCACGCGCGGCGTGGCGATACACCGCCAGCCGGTCTGCCAGATCCGCCCGCAATGCGTAGGAAGGCGAGTCAACTGGGGAGCGGTCGCGCAAGCTGGCATCAGGCTGGGGCGCCATGGAGGTCTCCGAAGAGGATGAAGGCGCGCGGGCGGGCCGCCCACGCCAGGTCTCAGGTCGCGGCGTCGGTTCCGCTGCCGGTGCCGCGGTTCTTGCTGTGGGTCGCCTGCCCGCCTTTTCGCCCGGCGCTGGCGGCCAGGCTGCGGTCGCGGGAAAAGGACCGGTCGCTGGCCTGCACGGCCTGGCCACCCTTGCGGCCGGCTTCCGCGGCCAGGGCGGGGTCCTGCGCGAAGCTGCGCTTGGCGGCGGGCACGCTTTGACCGCCCTTGGAGGCGATGTTGCGCTGCTTGGCCTCGTCCATCGACGCAAAGCCCTGCTTGCCGCTGCCTGAACGGGATGGAGCCATTTCTCAGATCCTTCCTCTGCGTTTTGCACATTGCGGCGGCCCAGCCCCTGGTCCGGGGTTCGGTTGCGCCGACCCGCCGCAAGCCGCGACAGGTTCAGTAACAACCGCGCCGTCCCTGCCAAGTTCCTGCCAAACCACGCCGCCTGGGGCAGGATGCGCCCAAGCTTGCGTGATAAACGTCAGCGGGAGTGCTTCGTTGCATCTCCCCGGCCGGGTTCAGCCTGAGAAAACAAAGGCCAGCGCGAAGGCGATCACCACCAGCACCAGGGACGCGCCGAGCACCCAGCGCACCCGGCCGGTGGTCTCGCCCTGGCGGGCGTTCTGCGGGTTGACCGGATGCTCGGGCATCGGCGCCTGGTGCTTGCCAGGCGGCGGCTCGATCACCTTCTCGCGTGGGTTGTCGTTGTCACTGTGGGACATTGGGGGGCCTTTCCGGGTTGACGCCGTGCCGGAAGCGCGGCGGCCTCACTGAGGTTGAAAAGCGCCGGTCGCGCTGAGGTTGCCCCGCCGCGCGGGGAACCAGTCGGGCCGCCGCGCGTTTCAATGGCGTCACGTCGCCAGCAAAGGGGAAAGGGCCATGTCCCATCCGATGAACGATGCCGCGGGCCGCCCCGTCGCGTCTCCCGCGGACCCGGCCGCCCGTGGCGCCAGTCCGCTGATCGCTTCCGACCGGGTCGAGGGCACGGCGGTGTACGATCCGGCCGGGAACCGCCTCGGCTCGGTGCGGACGCTGATGATCGACAAGGTCGCCGGCACCGTCGAATATGCCGTGCTGTCATTCGGCGGCTTTCTGGGCCTCGGCGCGTCGAGCTACCCTCTGCCCTGGAACAGGCTGCGCTACGACATCGGCCTCGGCGGCTATGTGGTGGACGTCACTGAGGCGCAGCTGGCCAACGCGCCTTCCTTTGCGCCCGACAAGCCGGTGGATTGGTCCGACAATGATTGGGGCGAGAGGGTGCGCGATCATTACGGCCCATCGCCCTATGGCTCGCGCGACGGGCTCTAGGCGGCGGGATCGGTGCGCCGGCGAACCGGGGCGGCGCGCTTGGCCGCGCTGAAGCGCACGGGCACCGGCTGCATCGCCATGTGCTGGGCCAGGATCAGCCGGACCAATGCCCCGCGCGCCCTGTGGACCCGGCTCTTGACGGTGCCCACCGCGCAGCTCAGCACCTTGGCCACTTCCTCATAGGGAAGTCCCGACCCGGCAACCAGGGCGAGGATCGAGCGGTGTTCTTCCGGCAATTCATGGAAGATGCGGCGGAGGTCGACCACCTCCAGGCCCTCCTCCTGCTGCGCGGCCACCGCGACACGCCCCAGCGCGTCCTCCCCCGCATGGCGTTGCTGCCTTTGCCGCGTGGCGAAATCGTTCAGGAAGCGGTTCCGCAGGATGGTGAAGGCCCAGGCCCTGAAATGCGTGCCGTGCTGGTAACGGTTGGCGGAGCTCAGCATCCGCAGCACCGCCTCCTGCACAAGGTCGTCCGCCGCGTCCCGGTCACGCGTCAGGGACCGGGCATAGGCGCGGAGATCCGGCAGGCAGGCAAGGATTTCACGGTCGATCAGGGACATCGGACCTGACTGGACAGGTTGCCAAGCTGAAACGTTAGCCCGCCGGGGCTGGTTTCGGAGATGGAATGCTTCCTGTGGCCATCTCGCAAGGCTTGTTGAAGAACAACGCACATTGTCGATTTCACGAAAGCACTGGCGTCAATCTTCAATCTTCGCGCTCTAGGATGCTCCTGCGGAGCCGCCAAGTCCCAGCCGATGGTCGGCGGGAGGGCGTTTCGCGAATCGGCGGCAAAGCCGCCCGCAGGAGAACCTCATGTTCTTTTCCCGTTCCATCGTTCCCGCCGCCCTGTCCGCTGGCCACCGCGAGGCGCTGGTGCCTTCCCCGGCGCCGCTGCAGCTGCCCCTGCGGTTCGACAACCTGGAACTGCGGCTGGACGCGCCCGCCCGCACCCTGTGGTGCACGATGCGTCCGCAGGGCCGCCCCTCCTACACGCTGGAACTGATGCAGGACGTGCACCGGATGCAGGCGGCCACCGTGGAGTTCTTCGCCAGCCACCATGCCGAGAAGGGCGAGCGGCCGGCCGACTGGTTCGTGACGAACTCGGCCGTGCCGGGCATCTACAACCTGGGCGGCGACCTGGCGCACTTCGCCGAGCGCATCCGCTCGCGCGATCATGCCTCCCTCGTGCGCTACGGCCACATCGCCGTGGAGGCCATCCACCGCAACAGCATCGCCTTCGACCTGCCGCTGATCACCATGGCGCTGGTGCAGGGTGACGCGCTGGGCGGCGGCTTCGAGCATGCCCTGTCCTTTGACATGATCGTGGCCGAGCGCTCGGCCAAGCTCGGCCTGCCCGAGATCCTGTTCAACATGTTCCCGGGCATGGGCGCCTACAGCTTCCTGTCCCGCCGCATCGGCCGCCGGCAGGCGGAGGAGCTGATCACCTCCGGCCGGATCCATACCGCGGAGGAACTGCATGCCATGGGCGTGGTGGACGTGCTGGCCGAGGACGGAGAGGGCGAGGCCACTGTGTATGACTACATCGCCCGCCACAGTCGCAAGCACAACGCGCATTTCACCCTGCAGCGGGCACGCCGCCGCGTGGACCCGGTGACGCTGGAGGAGCTGCGCGACGTGGTGGAGATGTGGGCCGAGGCGGCGATGAACCTGGGCGAGGCCGACCTGAAGAAGATGGGGCGGCTGGTGGCCGCGCAGGAGCGCCGCCTCGCCAGCCTGGCTTCCCCCGGTTACGCCAACGCGGCGGAGTAGGACGCGATGACGAGCCGCTGCCTTGAAAGGGGGGAAAATCCCCCCGCGGGCTTCCGCCGCCCCGCGGATGCCCGGCCGGGCGGCTTCAGCCCGGTGGCGCTTCCTCCAGCAGGGCACGACGCGTGCGGTCCAGCGCATCGTGCCCGGCGGCCGACAGCGCGTGCCATTCCCGCATCATCGTCTCGCGCTCCAGCGCCCGCCATTCGCCGCAAAGCCGCGTCACCGCCACGGCGCCGAGATTGGCGGCGCTGGAACGGAGGGCGTGCACCTCCGCCTGGAAGCGCGCCACATCCCCGGCCGCCGCCGCCTCCCCGATGGCGTCCACCAGCGCCCCGGCATCCTGCAGGAAGTCCTCGCCCAACTCGCGCAGGAAGCCATTGCCGCCAAGCTGCCGCAGCGTGCCCATGGTTTCCGGGTCCAGCACGGCGTTGGCGGGGCGGAAGCGCGGATGCGCCGCCATCTCGGCCACCGTGGCGCCGGCGGCCGTGGGCCGGCCGGGCTCGGCGCCCGCCCCGCGCGGCGGGCGGGCATGCGTTGCCACGAGGTGCAGCAACTCCTCGGGGCGCACGGGCTTGGTGAGGTGGCCGTCCATGCCGGCGGCGTGGCACCGCTCCGAGGTTTGCTCGGTGGCATCGGCGGTGAGTGCCAGAATGGGCAGATGCTCCTGGCCCAGCGCCATGACGCGGAACATCTTTGTCGCTTCCAGCCCGTCCATGCGTGGCATGTTCACGTCCATGAGAACCAGGTCGAAGCTGTCGGCCGAGGTTTCCAGGACGTCGAGCGCCGCCTCGCCATCCTCCACCAGCACTGCGGTGTGGCCGCCATGCTGCAGGATGCGGTTCAGCACGCGGCGGTTGACCGGGCTGTCATCGGCGACCAGCACATGCAGCGGCCGGTGCGGCACCGCCGCGGGCGCGTCCTCCGCCATCTCCGCTCTGGCTGGGGGCAGCACCGCCTGGCTGCGCGCGGTGGCCAGGAGCAGGCCGAAGCGCAGCGCGTCGCGCAGCAGCGGCGCCGGCGGGTTGGCCGGCAGCAATGCCAGGCAGTCCCGCCGGCGCGGCTCCGGCGGCAATCCTGGCGGGGCATCGGCGGCCACCCGCAGGCTGCGCGCCGGATCGATGCCCTCCGGAACCTCCCCGCCCGGCCCCAGCACCAACAGGGGAGGAGGGGCTGCGGTGTCCTGCGGCGCGTTGAAAAGCCGCAGCGCCGCGGCGGGATCGGCGGCGGCGCGGATCGGCCCGATATCCATCCGCGCCAGCCGTTGCAGCAGCATCTGCCGCTGCGCCACGTCCGGCTCCAGCACCACCAGCGGCAGCAGGTCCAGGGAAGTGGCGGGCTGCGCCTCGGCCGGCGCCACGGCGATGGGAAAGGCGAAGTGGAAGGTGCTGCCGGTGCCTGGCGCCGAAACGACGCCGATCTCGCCACCCAGCAGCCGCACGATCCGGCGGCAGATGGCGAGGCCCAGCCCCGTGCCGCCGAAGCGGTTGATGATGCTGGCATCGGCCTGGGTGAAGTCCTCAAAGATGCGGCCCTGCGCCTCCGGGGCGATGCCGATGCCGGTATCCGATACCTCGGCCGACAGCAGCAGCCCGCCACGCCCCACGCCGCCGGTGTCCGGCCCGACATCGATGGCGACGGTGATGCCCCCTTCGGCGGTGAACTTCACCGCATTGCCGGCGAGGTTCATCAGAACCTCCAGCAGATGGCGGCGGTCGCCCATGAGCCAGGCCGGCGTGCGCGGCGTCACATGCAGGCTGAACCGGAGCCCCTTGGCGTTGCACTCGGCGGTCAGCAGGCTGCGCAGCTCGGCCAAAAGATCGGCCAGGTCGAAGGGGGCGTGGTTGACCGGCATCCGCCCCGCCTCGATGCGGGACAGGTTCAGGATGTCCTCGATCAGCGACAGCAGGGTGCGCGCGGCGCTGTCCACCGTGCGCGCCATTTCGAGCTGATCGGCGTCGAGCCGGGTTTCGCGCAACAGTCCGCCCATGCCGATGATGGCGTTGAGCGGCGTGCGCAGCTCATGGCTGACGGCCGCCAGGAACAGCGACTTGGCCTGGCTGGCCGCTTCCGCCTCCTGATGCGCCTGGGACAGGCGCCGGATCAGCCGGCCGGAATAGGCCGGCAGCACCAGCAGGCTGGCCAGCAGGCCGCCGGACAGGTGGATCTGGTCCCACCAGAACGGCGTCGTCACCACCACGGCGGCGAAGCCCAGCATGGCGCAGACCATGGCGGCGTAGAGCGCCTTCAGGCCGAAGCGGAAGCCGTTGCCGAAGATGACCCAGAGATAGATGGCGAAGAACATCGAGGCGGGTTCGCCGCCGAGATACAGCTCCCAGGAAAGAAAGCCGCAATCCAGCAGAAGCGCGGCGATGCGCCTGCGCGGATTGGCGTCCGGCCGCAGGATGATGTGCACCAGGATGGCGCAGGCGAGGGGGATGTAGAGAACGAGCAGCACCAGCAGCGCCGTGTTGGTGCCGGGCGAGGAGCTGAGCAGCATCACCAGGGCGATGATCCCTGCGAAGGCCAGCCGGTTGAAGCTCATCTCGTGTTCGCTGTCGGGGCGGCCGCGCAGCCGCGCGGCGATCCGGCCCAGACCCCGCTTCGGCGGGGTCGCTCGGCCCGGTTCCCCGTCTCCGGCCCGGCTCATTCCACCCCCTGCGGCCTCTTCACCGCCATGGCGGCCTCATCACCGTCCGCTGTCCGGGCTCCGCAAGGCGGCGCCGGCGGCCAGGCGCGGCCCGATGGGGTCCTGGCGCAGCAATTCCGCGATGGTGTCAGGCGGCACCGCCTCGCTGAAGAAGAAACCTTGCACCTCGTCGCAGCCTTCGGCCCTTAGCGCCTCAAGCTGGGCCTCGGTTTCCACCCCCTCCGCCACCACCTGCAGCCGCAGCACATGCGCCAGCTCGATGATGGTGCGCACGATGGCGGCGTCATTGGCGTCGCTGGTCATGCCGCGCACAAAGGACTGGTCGATCTTGAGGCGATCCACCGGAAAGTTCTTCACATAGCTCAGGGAAGAATAGCCAGTGCCGAAATCATCCACCGAGATGCAGATTCCGCGCGCCCGCAGGCTTTGCAGCCGCGCCGCCATCTCGGCGCCCTGATCCATCAGGATGCCTTCCGTCAGTTCCAGGTCCAGCAGGGCCGGGTCCAGGCCTGTTTCGCCCAGCACGCGCAGCACCAGCGCCGGAACGTCCTGCCGCCGGAACTGCACGGGGGACAGGTTGACGCCCATCCGCAGGGGCGCCACGCCGGCAGCCTTCCAGTCTTCCGCCCAGGCCGCCGCCTGGCGGCAGGCTTCGGCCAGCACCCATTCATTGATCGGGCCGATCAGCCCGGTTTCCTCCGCCACGGCCAGGAACGGGCCCGGACCGGTCAGCTTGCCGTTGCGCCGCCAGCGCAGCAGCGCCTCCACCCCGACAACCCGGCCGCTGCGCAGCTCGATCTGCGGCTGGTAGTGCAGCACCAGCTCCCGGCGCAGCAGGGCCTGGCGCAGATCGGCCTCGATCTGCATGATCTCGCGCGCCCGGGCCTCCATGGTGGCGGCGAAGAACTGCCAGCCATTCCGCCCTTCCGCCTTGGCCCGGTACATGGCCAGGTCGGCATTGCGCAGCAGCTCGTCCGGGTCGGTGCCGTCGCGCGGATGCAGGGTGATGCCGATGCTGGCCGTCACCGACAGGGACATGCCCTCGAACTGGAAGGGGGCGGACAGGGTGGCCATGACCTCGGCCGCCAGCTCCTCCGCCTGCTCCTGGCCGCTGATGTCGGCCAGCAGGATGGCGAATTCGTCGCCGCCGAGCCGCGCAACCATGTCTCCCGGCCGCATCGCCTCCGTCAGGCGCTGCGCCGCGTCATGCAGCAGCGCATCGCCCAGGTGGTGGCCATAGGCGTCGTTGACGGCCTTGAAGCGGTCGAGGTCGAGGAACATCAGGGCGAACACATGGTCGCCGCGTCGCCCCCGCGCCAGTTCCCGCCGCAGCCGATCGCGCAGATGGGCGCGGTTCGGCAGGCCGGTCAGCGCGTCATGATGCACCATGTGGCTGAGGCGGCGCTCGGCCTGCTTGCGCTCGGTGATCTCGATGGAGGTGGTCAGCACCGCCGTGACCCGGCCATCCCGGTCGTGCAGCGGCGCCTTGGTTGTCAGGAAGGAGCGCAGGGTCCCGTCCGGGCCCATGGCTTCTTCCTCGCGGGCCGGCAAGGCTTCCCCGGTTTCGAATACCAGCTGGTCCAGCGTGCGGGAGCGGGCGGCGCGCGCCGCGCCCAGCATGAGCGAGATGTCATGCCCGACCAGGGTGCCCGGATCGGCGCCGCTGAACCGGGCCTGGGATGCGTTGACGAACACGCAGCGGCCGTCGCGGTCGGATGCGCTGATCAGCGCGGGCACGGTGTCGATCACCTGGGCCAGCGCCTTGCGGCTGTCCCGCAGCAATTCCTCCCGCGAGCGGGTGCTGTGTTCGAGCTCGCGCTCCAGGTTAAGGGCGCGGTCCTGGATCAGCTGCTGCTGCCAGCGCATCCGCAGCAGGTTGCGCGCCCTGGTCACGAACTCGTAGTGATCGACCGGGCTGAGCAGGAAGTCGGTGGCGCCCGCCTCCAGCGCTCGCATCCGGTAGGCGCGGTCATTATAGGCCGTAATGACGATAACCGGGATGTCGGCCTCGGCCGGCCCGCTGGAAATCGCCCGCAACTGCCGGGTGAACTCCGCGCCGTCCATGCCGGGCATGCGGAAATCCGTGACGATCAGGTCGGCGTCGTTCTCGCGCAGCCAGGAAAGCGCGACCTCGGGCTCGCCAAATGCCTCAACGCGGATGTTCTCACCCAGGGACATCGCCAGGCGGGCGAAAATATTCCGGTTCGTTGTCCTGTCATCGAGGATCAGGATCGTGGCCATGGCACTCCGGGATCCGCGCTCAGTCAGTTTCGCCTCTCCCGCGCCCCAACGGAATGACCGAAAAAGGCGGATCAGGATACACGGCCAACGTGTAGCGGAGCCTGAACCGCCACGCCAGTTCTCGTTGGTGCCGGGCGTCGCTTGCCGCTGCGGCGGAGCATGGCTAGCGTCGCGGACAGGCGCCCCGCGAAACGCCCCCGGAAAGGCCCATGCCATGATCGACCCGCATCACCGGACCACGCCGAACGGCCACGGGATCACCCTGTCCCTGGGGAACCCCGGGCTGCCGTTCCACGCCCCCAGGGCGGGCTGAGCCGCCTTGGCGCGCCGTCTCTTTGAACTGGCCGGGCAGGATCAGGCCCGGCGCTTCTCTCCCTATTGCTGGCGCGCGCGAATGGCGCTGGCCCATAAGGGGCTGGAAGCGGAAACCGTGATCTGGCGCTTCACGGAAGGGGAAGCCATCGCCTTTTCCGGCCAGAACAAGGTGCCGGTGCTGGTTGATGGAGACCGGGTGGTGGCCGATTCCTGGGTTATCGCCCGCTACCTTGAAGACCATTACCCGGACCGGCCATCGCTGTTTCCCGGCGGCGTCGCGGCGGGCCGCTTTGTCGCGAGCTGGGCCGACGAGGTCCTGAACCCGATGCTGGTGCGGCTGATCGTCAGCGACATTCCGCCGCTGCTGGATGAACCTGCCCGGCGCTACTTCATCGCCAACCGCGAGGTCCGCTTCGGCCAACCTTTGGCCGAGGTGACCGCGAACCGGGAAGCCAGGCTGCCGGAACTGCGGCAGGCCCTCGGCCCGGCGCGGGCCGTGCTGGCGGAACGGCCATTCCTGGGCGGGGAAGCGCCCGACTACCGCGACTACGCCGTGTTCGGCAGCTTCCAATGGGCGAGGGTGGTGTCGCCGCTGGCCCTCCTGGCGCCGGACGACCCGGTGGCCGCGTGGCGCGAACGGATGCTGGACCTGCATGGCGGCCTGGCGCGGGCGACGCCGGCCCTGGCAGGCTAGAGCAGGCCCCGATCGGGTGAAGATGCTCGACAGAACAAAGAAGCAGAGCATTTGAAGTGGGCCGGTGCGAAAGGAAAACGCCCGCGCGGACGCGGCAATAAGGCCATTCCGGCCGCCTCAGGCGGCGGCAATCGCCGCGTTCATGGCCCGCACCCCGGCTTCAGGCCCGTCGGGGTGGTTCCACACCGCCCCGACCACCGCCAGGAAATCGGCGCCGGCCCGCACCAGCGGCCCGCAATTCCCCGCATTGATGCCGCCGATGGCGACGGTGGGGAGTTCGAACATCTCGGTCCACCATTCCAGGATATCCGGCGTGGCGGTGTGTTCGGCCTGCTTCGTGGCGGTGGGAAAGAAGGCGCCGAAGGCGACGTAATCGGCACCGGCCTCGCCGGCCTCCATCGCCAGGTGCCGGCTGTTGTGGCAGGTGATGCCGAGCGTCCGCTCCGGCCCCAGCAATTTGCGGGCGGCGGCGTGGTCGCCATCGCCCTGGCCCAGATGCACCCCGTCGCAGCCATGGCGGACGGCGAGGTCGGCGCGGTCGTTCAGCAGAAAGGCGACGCCGCGGGATTGCGCGACCGGCCGCAGGATGTCGATGGCGCGGCGGAGCGCGTCATCATCCACATCCTTCAGCCGGAGTTGCAGCGCCGCGACATCGCCCGCGTCCAGCGCCCGCGCCAGGGTGTCGGCGAAGGCGCGCGGGTCCAGGGCCGGCAGGGTCACCAGATAAAGCTGGCAGCCTTCATTCCCAGTCTTGTCGCTGTTGGTTTCCCCGGCGGCCATGGCGTCAGGCCTGCGTCTTGTAGACGTCGATGATGTCGGCCAGCAGCTTCAGCGCTTCCGCCTTCGGGCGCTGGAAGGTGTTGCGGCCGATGATCGAGCCATTGCCGCCGCCGGCATAGATGCCCCTGGCCATCTCCACGATCGATTCCGCCGTGCCGGCCTCGCCGCCGGAGAACACCACGAGGCGCCGCCCGCCGAAGCAGGCATCCGTCACATGCCTGATGCGGGACGCCAGGCTGGTGGTGTCGACCGGGTTCTTCTCATAGGTCTTCTTGGCGGCGTCGAGCGAGATCACCTCGGTCGGCGGCTTCACCTTGATGATGTGCGCGCCCATCAGCGCCGCCATGTGGGCGGCATAGGCGCAGATGTCGAGCGCCGTCTCGCCCGCCTTGTCCAGCATCGGCCCGCGCGGATAGCTCCACACCACCACGGCGAGGCCGGCGGCCTTCGCTTCCTCGGCCAGCTCGCGCAGCTCCTCCATCATCTCGAACTGGTATTCCGAGCTCGGATAGATGGTGAAGCCGATGGCGGAGCAGCCGAGGCGCAGGGCGTCGGACACGCTGCCGGTCACCGCCTGGTCCTTGGTGGTGGACAGGCTGTTGGAGGAGTTCACCTTGAGGATGGTGGGGATGGCGCCGGCGAAGGTGGCGGCGCCGGCCTCGATCATGCCGAGTGGCGCGGCATAGGCGTTGAGCCCGGCCTCGATCGCCAGCTCGAAATGGTAACGCGGGTCATAGGCCGCCGGGTTAGGCGCGAAGGAGCGGGCCGGGCCGTGCTCGAAGCCCTGGTCCACCGGCAGGATCACCATCCGCCCGGTGCCGCCGAGCTTTCCTTCCATCAGGATGCGGGCGAGGTTGGCCTTGGTGCCCGGATTGTCGCTTTCGTACCAGGAGAGGATCTCCTTCACGCGGTGCGTCAGCTTCATGGTGCGTCCTTTCCTTGCCCCGAGGCCTTCACCCGGGGTCTTTCCCCTCGTGCCATGGCGCCGGCCCGTGAGGGCGATGGCGCATCCGCGGCTTTAGCTGAGGCCCTCCGCGCTGTCACGCCGGCCCGCCGCCGAGCCAGGCCGCCAGCTTTGCCGGGGCATCGCGCCTTCCCGCGGCGAAGGGGCCGAGCGCCGGGGGAGGGGCGCCAAGCAGCACCCCGCCACATTCCTCCGCCGCCGCCGCCACCGCGCCGAAGGCGGGGGTGGCAGGCCACATCACCACGGCGGGAACGCCCTGGCGGAGCGCGTCCAGCGCCCGGCCGGGCGCGTCGGCGCAATCCAGCACCGGAAGGATGGCCACGCCGCCCTGCGCCGCAACCGCGCCCTCCATCATCGCCAGAAACCAGCCCGGGCCGAGAAACAGCCCCGCACCGGGGAGCGACACCAGCGGCAAGGGGCGGGGCAGGCGGAGATCCGCCGCCACGCGCAGGGCCTGTGCCGCCTCCGCCATGTCCCGCACCACCACGCCGCGCGGCCAGGCTCGCGGATCACGCCCCGTCCAGCCCATTTCCAGAACCGATTCCATCAATACCTTGTCTTGCCAGCGCTTCCATGAAGGCCGCCGCCGTTGACCCTGGGCGCAACCGCCGCGTAAAGCCTCATGACAGGACGATACGACGCAGGCAAAGGCGGCAGCATGAGCGATGCGGTGAGCGAGGCCGCGATCCGGTTGGAACGGGCGGTGGAGCGGCTGGCAGCTTCGCTGGCGGCCCGTCAGTCCGCCGCGCCGGGCGTTCCGGCGGAAGCGGTGGCGGCATTGTCGGCCCGCCTGGACGAGACGCTGGAGCGCCTGCGTGGCGCTTTGTCGGACGTCGAGGGAGCGGAGCCGGTGGAGGAGCCGGTGGATGGGGCCACGGAAGCGGCCGTGGCGCCTGACAACCAGAAGGGGAGCTGAGCTTGGGTCAAGTCACGGTCCGCGTCGGCGGATACACGCACCCCGTTTCCTGCGAGGATGGGCAGGAAGGCCACCTGATCGCGCTGGCGGCTGATGTGGATCGCCGCGTGTCCTCCATCCGGGCCATGGGCGGCCAGTTCGGTGAAAGCCGGCTGCTGCTGCTGGCAGCGCTGCTGCTGGCGGACGAGATCCATGATCTGCGCGTCGAGCTGTCGCGGGCCCGCTCCGGCATGGGGGGCGGCGCCGCGGCGCCGGACCCGCAGCTGGCCGAGCGCCTGGGCCGCGTCGCCGAGCGGATCGAGGGCATTGCAGCGTCGCTTGAGCGACCCTAAATGCTGGATCGCGGAGCTGCCCGGTGCGTTGGGCAATTTATCCCTGGGGCCAATAAGCATCCTCCGGGAGCTGGCTCTGGCCGGGCCGTGGTCCGGCTACCTGGCGCCCACCTGCTAACGCAGGCCTTAGGAGGATAAAAACGCCGACGGCCATGGCGGCTCCGCGCTCATCTTCCCCCATGCACGACGCTGACCCTCCGGCCCTGGCCGCCGAAAAGGCGGCGTTGCGCCGGCTGGCGCTGCAACGGCGTGCCTTGATCGCCGCGCCGGATGCGGGCGATGCGCTGGCCTCCTGCCTGATGGCCACCCCGCCGCCGCCCGGAACCCTGGTGGGCGGCTTCTGGCCCATGGGGGAGGAAGTGGATCTGCGCCCGGCCATGCACGCCCTTCACCAGGCCGGCTGCCATCTGGCCCTGCCGGTGACCCCGCGGCGCGGCCTGCCGCTGAGCTTCCATCGCTGGATGCCTGGCGAGGCCCTGGTGCCGGGCCGATTCGGCACTTCCGTCCCGGCGAAGCCGGGGGAGCCGGTGCGGCCGGACTGGCTGCTTGTGCCGCTGCTGGCATTCGACCGGCGCGGCTTCCGTCTGGGCTATGGCGGCGGCTATTACGACCGGACCCTGGCCGCATGGCCCGAGGCGCATGCGGTGGGCGTCGCTTTTTCGGGCCAGGAAGTGCCCGCGGTGCCGGTCGGCCCGCATGACCGGCCGCTGGCGGCGATCGCCACCGAGGCCGGGTTCATTCTGCTGGAAAGGTAATCCCGAGCTTTGCGTATCCTGTTCCTGGGCGATGTGGTGGGCCGCAGCGGCCGCGACGCGCTGACCGCTGGACTGCCGGGCCTCCGCGCCCGCCTGAAGGCCGACCTCGTGGTGGTGAATGCCGAGAATGCCAGCCATGGCTTCGGCGTCTCGCCGGACATGGTGCGCTCCTTCCTGGCCGCCGGGGCGGATGTGCTGACGCTCGGCAACCATTCCTGGGACCGCAAGGAGATCATCGGCTTCATCGATGGCGAGCCACGGCTGATCCGCCCGCTGAACTACCCGCCTGGAACGCCGGGCCGGGGCGCCACCGTGGTGGATGTTCCGGGCGGCCGCCGCGCCCTGGTGATCAACGCCATGGGCAGGCTGTACATGGAGCCGCTGGACGACCCCTTCCGCGCGGTGCAGGCGGCCCTGGCGCAGCACAGCCTGGGCGCCGGCGGCACGGTGCAGGCGGCGGTGATCGACATCCATGCCGAGGCCAGCAGCGAGAAGATGGCGCTGGCGCACAGCTTTGACGGCAAGGTCAGCCTGGTGGTCGGCACCCACACCCATGTGCCGAGCGCCGACCACCGCATCCTGGAGAATGGCACCGCCTACATGACCGATGCCGGCATGTGCGGCGATTACGATAGCGTCATCGGCATGCAGAAAGGCGGCGCCGCCCTGCGCTTCTGGAAGAAGGTGCCGGGCGAGAAGCTGGCGCCCGCCGAAGGGCCTGCCAGCCTGTCCGGCGTGTTCGTGGAAACCGATGACGCGACCGGCCTCGCGCTGCGGGTGGAGCCGGTACGGATGGGCGGGCTGCTCGCCCCCGCCATGCCGGAGGCCTGAGCGCCCGGCTCAGCCCAGCTCCAGCCCAAAGGCGCGTTCCAGCGCCAGCCGCCCGCCAGGAGTGATGGCGACGGCGCGGGAGCCCTCGACGCGCCGCAGCCAGCCCCGGGCGAAGCAGCCGGAACAAAGCGCGGCGCCCACGGCGCCGGCGATGTGCGGCCGCCGCTCGCTCCAGTCCAGGCAGGGGCGGCAGAACACCCGGCCCCGGCGGCGCGCCGCCGGCTCCAGCCCGATGCCGAGTTCCTGCAGGAAGCGGGCGCCCGCCTCGGTCACCGCGCCGCCATCGGGCGACAACTCGATCTGGCCGCGCTCCACCATGCGGTCGGCCATGGCCACGGCCAGCCGGCCAGCCAGGTGGTCGTAGCAGGTGCGGGCTTGGCGGAGGGCGTGGTCCCTGGGCCCCACCCGGACCGGCCCGGGCGGATCGGCGGGGCCGGCGGCCACGGCCATGATGCCCTCCAGCATGCGGGCGATGGCGGGCGATGCCAGCCGGTAATAACGATGGCGCCCTTGCCGCTCCACCGACAGCAGCCCGGCCGTCGCCAGCCGGCCCAGATGGCCGCTGGCGGTTTGCGGCGTGATGCCCGCCGCCAGGGCCAGTTCCCCCGCAGTTAGCGCCCGCCCGTCCATCAGCGCGGTCAGCATGCTGGCGCGGGCGGGATCGCCCATCAATGCGGCCGTTTCGGCGAAGGCGGCGGTGCTTGGCATGGCGACAGATTATCCCGGATCGCGCGCGAATGCTTCGGCCGGGACCGAAACGCCGGCAGCGGGTCTGGCGGCAGAACGGGCTTTCCATCAGGCAAGGGAAGCCCCGCTCATGAACACCCTTCTGTCCGGCCTGCCAAGGCTGGTTCCCGCCGATCCGCCACTGCCGGGAGCCGGTGCCGGCGGGAGGGGCTGGCTGGCCCTGTGGCTGCGCCGCCGCGCGACGGCATGGCATCTTCAGCAGCTCGACGGCCATCTGCTGCGCGACATCGGGCTTTCTCCCCCGGCACCGAGCAGGGCGACCCCGGCGGAGTGGCGCTAGGCAGCCTCCGCCGGGGCGGGACCATGCGGTGAACTGGGGCCGAGCGCCGGTTCCGCTGCCGCCCGCCGCATCTCGCCCGGCAGGGTTTGGAGGGCGGGGAAAATCAGTCCAGGGTGATGCCCAGCTCCCGGATCAGCGGCACCCAGACGCGGCGCTCCTCCGCCAGCAGTGCCTGCACCGCTTCTGGCCCGCCGCTCAGCGGCTCGATGCCGATGGCGCGGAGGCGGGACTGGGAGGCTTCCTCGGCCAGCGCCCGCGCCAGCTCCGCCGAAAGCCGCTCCACCACCGGGTCCGGCGTGCGCGCCGGAACCACCAGCGCCTGCCAGGCCGCCGCCTGGAAGCCGCGCAGATCAAGCGCCTCCGCCACCGTTGGCACGTCGGGCAGGTCGGGATGGCGGGTCGCGGCGCATACCGCCAGGGGGCGTGCGCCGCGACCCTTCCGCATGTATTCGCCGCCCGAGGGCAGGTCGAGGATGGCGGCCTCGAACCGGCCGGCCAGCAGGTCGTTCATCGCCGGGGCCATGCCGCGATAGGGCACATGGGTCAGTTGGATGCCGGTTTCGCGCGCGAGCCGTTCCATGGTCAGGTGGTGGGGCGAGCCGATGCCGGGCGTGCCGTAATCGACGCTGCCGGGGGCGCTGCGCGCCGCCTCGACCAGTTCGCGGATGTTGCGCGCGGCGGAATCCTGCTTCACCGCCAGCACCAGCGGAAAGCGGCCCATCAGCCCGACCGGGCGGAAATCCTTTTCCGGGTCATAGGGCAGGCGCTTGAACAGGGCGGGGTTGAAAACCAGCGTGCCGTTGTCGGCGCTGAACAGCGTCAGGCCATCGGGCGCCGCATGGGCCGCGGCATCGGCACCGATATTGGTGGCGGCGCCGGGGCGGTTGTCGATCACCACCGGCTGGCCGAGGCCGCGCGACAGCGCCGCCCCCAGCACCCGCGCCAGGGTGTCGGTTCCGCCCCCGGCGGGATAGGCGACGATCCACTTCAGCGGCGCTTCCGGCCAAGCGGCGCGCGCCGCGAAGGGCATCAGGCCTGCAGCCAACCCTGACAGGGCAAGGCCGCGGCGGGTTATCAAGGGCATCGGACGTTTCTCTTTCTTGTGGGCGAAGGCGAAGCTCGGCGGCCCGAACTCAGCGGGCAGGCAGGATGCGGGCGCGGCATTCCCCGAATCCGATGGAAGCGGCGCCGTCCCGCGCCGCGCGGGCACGCAGGATGACCTCGTCGCCGTCCTCCAGGAAGCGGCGCGTTTCGCCCGAGGGCAGTTCCACCGGCTCGCGCCCGCCCCGGGTGGTTTCCAGCAGGCTGCCGAAGCCGGCGGGATCGGGCGCCGACAGCGTGCCGGTGCCGAGCAGGTCGCCGGGGCCGAGATTGCAGCCATTGCTGCTGTGATGGGCCAGGATCTGCGCCACCGTCCAGTACATGTGGCGCGCATTGGACAGCGCCAGGCGGTGCGGCGCCATGTTCCGCTCCCGCATCGCCGGGGTGTGGATCAGCACCTCCAGAAGCAGGTCGAGCGCGCCGGATTGCTGGTCCGCCTCATCCAGCAGATGGGGCAGTGGGGCCGGGTCGCCCGCGGGCCGCGCCGGCTGCGGAATGCGGAAGGGGGCCAGGGCTTCCGGCGTCACCACCCAGGGCGACACGGTGGTGCCGAAATTCTTCGCCAGGAACGGCCCCAGAGGCTGGGCTTCCCAGGCCTGGATGTCGCGCGCCGACCAGTCGTTCAACAGGCAGAAGCCGGCCACATGGGAAGGCGCCTCCGCCACCGGAACCGGATCGCCCAGCGCATTGCCGGGGCCGATCCAGACGCCGAGCTCAAGTTCGTAGTCGAGGCTCCGGCAGGGCGCGAAATGCGGCGCGTCGGCTCCGCGCGGCTTCAACTGGCCGCTGGGGCGGCGCACATCCGTGCCCGATACCCGCACCGAGGAAGCCCGCCCGTGATAGCCGATCGGAACATGCTTGTAGTTCGGCAGCAGCGGGTCGTCCGGCCGGAACACCCGGCCGACATTGGTGGCGTGATGGATGCCGACATAGAAATCCGTGTAGTCGCCGATGCGCGCCGGCAGATGCATGGAGCAGTCCGCGGCGCGGTGCAGGCATGGGCCGGCGGCGTCGCGATCCGGGCTGCCGGCGGCGAGCATGGCCGAAAGCCGCTGGCGCAAGGCCTGCCGGGGCGCGGCGCCCATCGCCATGAAGCCGTTCAGCGTGTTGGCGCCGGCTGCGATGGCGGCCTCCCGCGCGGCGCCGGAGAACAGTTCGGCCTCCAGGGCGGCGGGCAGGTCGAGGATGTGATCGCCGATCGCCACGCCTCCCCTTGGCGTTCCGCCCGGCGGCGAGAAGATGCCGAAGGGCAGGTTCTGGATCGGGAAGTCCGGATGGCCGTCCGCGCCGGGAACCCAGCTGCGGAGCGATGGATCATGGGTGGCGTCGAGCATGGTTGTCATGGCCGGCTGGGATCGAAGTGGCGGCGCAGGTCCTGGCCATAGGCCATGTAGTCGCGCTGGAATTGCGGTGCCTCGGTGGCGAAGCGGGTGACGCGCTGCGGAAAGCGCGTCTCGAACATGAAGGCCAGCGTGCCTTCCAGCTTGCGCGGCTTCAGTTCGGCATTGCTGGCCGCCTCGAAGGCGCTGGTGTCGGGGCCGTGCGGCAACATGCAATTGTGCAGGGAAAAGCCGCCAGGGCTGAACCCGCCGCCCGTCTTGGCATCATACACGCCTTCGATCAGGCCCATGAACTCGCTCATGACGTTCATGTGGTACCAGGGCGGGCGAAAGGTGTTCTCAGCCACCAGCCAGCGCTCCGGGAAGATGACGAAGTCGATATTGGCCGTGCCCGGCGTTTCGGAGGGGGAGGTGAGCACGGTGAAGATCGAGGGGTCCGCATGGTCGAACAGGATCGGCCCGACCGGGGAATAGCGGCGGAGATCGTATTTGTAGGGCGCGTAATTGCCGTGCCACGCCACCACGTCGAGCGGCGAATGTTCCAGCTCCGCACGCCATAGATTGCCGCCCCATTTCACCGTCATGGTGGAGGGCGCGTCGCGATCCTCATAGGCGGCGACGGGGGTGAGGAAGTCGCGCGGATTGGCCAGGCAGTTGGCGCCGATCGGGCCGCGCTCGGGCAGGGTGAAGGCACCGCCGTAATTCTCGCACAGATAGCCGCGCGCCGGCTGCTCGTTCCCAGGTTCCCCGGGCAGCTCCACCCGCAGCTTCACGCCGCGCGGGATCACGGCGATCTCGCCGGGCGCGATGTCGATGATGCCGAACTCGGTCCACAGCCGCAGCGCGCCCTGCTGCGGCACGAACAGCATTTCCGCATCGGCATTGTAGAAATACTCGTCCCGCATGGAGCGGGTGACGAGATAAACATGCGCCCCCATGCCGGATTGCGTCGCGGCATCGCCGGCCGTGGTGATGGTGTGGATGCCTTCCACGAAGGACAGCGCATCCTCGGGCAATGGGATCGGGTTCCAGCGCAGCGGCGCCAGCGGCATGTCGGTCTCGGCGCAGGGCGCGCTCCGCCAAAGGCCGGGATCGATCTTCTCGAAGCGGCCCCAATGCGCGACTGTGGGCCGGATGCGATACAGCCAGCTCCGTTCGTTGCTGGCGCGTGGCGCGGTGAAGGGCGAGCCGCTCAACTGCTCGGCATACAGGCCATAGGCGCATTTCTGCGGCGAGTTGCGGCCAACCGGCAATGCGCCGGGCAGGGCCTCCGTTTCGAAGCCATTGCCGAAGCCGGACAGGTAGCCGGGGGAGCCCGCCGCGGCAGCGGGAGTGGCGGCCAAGGGGCCAGGCCGGGCGGCGTGGTTCATGCTGTGCCTTCCTTGATGTCCATCCCGCGCCACCCGTTCCATTGCGGAACCACCGACGGCCAGCAGGGAAAATTTATGGTGGGCCGGACCGGATGAAAAGGCCCGGTCCCCCTTCCGGCCCGTCGCGGGCGTGGCCGGCTTCGCCGGCACTTTCGCCGCCCCTCCGCCGCATCAATCTGGAATTGTGCCGGGAAGGTCCGATCATTTCGCCGGAGCCGGTTCCTTTGCCTTGCCAAGCACGCCGCGGCGGATCTGGTCTTCCTCGATGCTTTCGAACAGGGCGCGGAAATTGCCCTCGCCGAAGCCATCATCGCCCTTGCGCTCGATGAACTCAAAGAACACCGGGCCGATGACGTTGGCGGAGAAGATCTGCAGCAGCAGCCGGGCCTTCTTGTGTTCCACCACGCCCTCGCCATCCACCAGGATGCCGTTTCGCTTCAGCCGCGCCAGATCTTCGCCATGGCCCGGCAGCCGGGCATCGACCTTCTCGTAATAGGTGTCGGGCGGGGAGGGCATGAAGGACAGGCCGGCGGCGCGCAGCCCCTCGATCGTGCCATAAATGTCGTTGCAGCCGCAGGCGATGTGCTGGATGCCCTCGCCCTTGTATTCCCGCAGGTATTCCTCGATCTGGCTTTCATCATCCGCGCTTTCGTTCAGCGGGATGCGGATGCGCCCATCCGGGCTGGTCAGGGCGCGGGAGAACAGGCCGGTGTATTCGCCCTTGATGTCGAAGTAGCGGATCTGCCGGAAGTTGAAGAGCCTGTTGTAGAACGCGTACCAATGGTCCATCCGGCCGCGGTAAACATTGTGCGTCAGGTGGTCGATATAGAACAGCCCGGCGCCCTTGGGCTTCGGCTCCCGCTCGCCCAGCCATTCGAACTCGGCGTCATAGGCCGAGCCGGTTTCGCCATAGCGGTCGACGAAATACAGCAGGCTGCCGCCGATGCCCTTGATCGCCGGGACATCGAGCACCGGCAGGCCGGAGGAAGGACCGGCCGGCTCGGCACCCAGTTCCAGCGCCCGGCGATAGGCATGCCGGGCATCGACGACGCGGAAGCCCATGGATGGCACGCAGGGCCCGTGCGCCCCGGCGAAGCGCATGGCGTGGCTGCCCGGCTCCTCGTTCAGCAGGTAGTTGATGTCCCCCTGGCGATACAGGGTGACAGCCTGGCGGCGGTGCCGCGCCACGGCGGTGAAGCCCATCCGGCGGAACAGGGCGTGCAGCTTCTCCGGCTCCGGATGGGCGTATTCCACAAAGGCGAAGCCATCGGTGCCCATCGGATTGTGCTCGCTGATGGACGGACGCGGCGCGTCATGCGGAAACGGTCCCATCGTGCTTCCTCCTGTTCTGATGGAAGAAGGCTAGGACGGGGCGCCTGCATCATGTGTGCAAAGCGGCTACTTTCCGGAAGAATGCCGCAAGCTTTGTGCATGGAGGGCCGTGATGATGCACGGAAACGCCGCGCTGGACCAGTTCGACCTGCGGCTGCTGGCCGCGTTGCAGGAGGATGGGCGGCTGACCAACCAGCAGGCGGGCGAGCGGATCGGCCTGTCCGCCTCGCAATGCTCCCGCCGCCGTTCGGCGCTGGAGGCAGCGGGGCTGATCGCCGGCTACCATGCCGAACTGGCGGCCGAGGCGCTGGGCCTGCGGGTGCTGGCCTTTATCCAGGTGACGCTGACGGCGCATAACGCGGAGAATTCCCGCCGCTTCCGCGAATTGCTGGCCAGGGTGGCGGAGATCCAGGAAGCCTATGCCATGACCGGCGACGCGGATTACCTGCTGAAGGCCATCGTGCCGGACCTGAAAGGCCTGTCCGTCCTGGTCAATGACATCCTGCTCGCGCATGGAACCGTGGCGCGGGTCCGCTCATCCATCGTGCTGGAGCGCCTGAAGCAATCGGGGCAGCTGCCGCTGGCGGCGCTGCCCCGCGCCGTTTGATGGATCGGCCCTCCGTTCAGTGGTGGCTGGCCGCCCTTGCCCCGGCGGAGCCGGCCATGCGCGGCAGCACGTCATCCCGCCACAGCCAGCGATGGGCCAGGGCCATCAGGATATGGCCGCCGATCACCGCGAGCAGCACCCAGGCCAGCTCCCCATGCAGCGCGTCGCCCGCGGACACCAGCCAGGACGTTTTCTCCTGCGTGCCGTCGAAAAGGGGAATGCCGAAGGGCGCGAAGGCCCGGCCGGCGCCATAGGTGCGCGCCAGGGCCAGCGCAGGCACCAGCGCCATCAGGGCATAGAGAATGGCATGGCCGAGCGGCGCCAGGCGCCCCGCGCCAGCGGCGGGGGCGGGCGGGCGGTTGCGGAAATTGGCCAGGCCCCACACGCCGCGCAGCATCACCAGAACCAGCAGCAACATGCCGACCGAACTGTGGGTGGAGCGGATCATGCTGGCCAGGGGCAGCCACACGCCCAGTTCGCGAAATGCCATGCCCGCGAACTGCCAGGCGAACAGCGTCGCCATGCTCCAGTGCAGAAGGCGGGTGACCAGCCCATAGGCCTGGGTGTTGTCGCGCCAGCTCAAGGCCATTGTGAACTCCCTGAAGATTACGTCCTGTTCATGTAATGACCTTTGCTGCAATTGCGAAGTGGGGCAGGGCGGCTGTTGCACTCCGTCACCGCCGGCAGCGCGTTTCCTGGCCCCCTCGCATCCGGCGGCCTGGGGCGGTATAGGGGCGCATCAGCCCGGAACATCACGAGAATCCCGGAGAGCAACCGCGTGGCCGGCCATTCCCAGTTCAAGAACATCATGCACCGCAAGGGTGCGCAGGACGCCAAGCGGGCGCGAATCTTCGCCAAGCTGATCCGCGAGATCACGGTAAGCGCGCGGCAGGGCCTGCCCGACCCGGCGGCCAATCCCCGTCTCCGTTCGGCGGTGCAGGCGGCGCGTGTCGCCAACATGACCAAGGACACCATCGACCGCGCCATCAAGAAGGCATCCGGCGCCGCCGGCGGCGAGGACTATGTCGAGGTGCGGTATGAGGGCTATGGCCCGGCCGGCGTCGCCGTCATCGTCGAGACGCTGACCGACAATCGCAACCGCACTGCCTCCGACATCCGCTCGGCCTTTTCCAAATATGGCGGGGCGCTGGGCGAGACCAATTCGGTGGCCTTCCAGTTCGAGCGCCTGGGCGTGGTGCGCTTCCCGGCCAGCGTCGGCAGCGCCGATGATGTGCTGGAAGCGGCCATCGAGGCCGGCGCCGCCGATGTGGAAAGCACCGGGGAAGGGCATGAGATCCGCACCGCGGTCGAGGACCTATTCAGCGTCCGCGACGCGCTGGAGGAGCGGTTCGGCCCGGCCGAGAGCGCCAAGCTGGAATGGCGCCCCAACGTCACCGTGGAGCTGGACGAGGAAAAGGCGCGCACCGTCCTCAAGCTGATCGACGTGCTGGACGAGCATGACGACGTGCAGACCGTGACCGCCAATTTCGATGTGTCGGACGATGTCGCCGCCGCCCTGGCGGACTGACGGGGCCGATCGATGCAGACGGTCCGGCTGCTCGGGCTCGATCCCGGCCTCCAGCACACCGGCTGGGGGGTGGTGGAAAGCTCGGGCAACCGGCTGCGCCACATCGCCGACGGGGTGATCTCCACCACCACCGAATTGTCGCTGGCCGAGCGGCTTTGCCAGATCCACCGCGCCCTGAACGCCCTGATGGACCTTTGGAAGCCGGAGGAGGCGGCGGTGGAGCACACCTATGTCAACAAGAACCCCGGCGCGGCGCTGAAGCTCGGCCAGGCGCGCGGCGTGGTGCTGCTGGCCCCGGCGCTGGCCGGCCTGCCGGTCGCCGAATATCAGGCGATGGAGGTGAAGCGCGCCGTGGTCGGCACCGGCCATGCCGACAAGACGCAGGTCTCCGCCATGGTGCAGCGGCTGCTGCCCGGCGCCACGCTGCGGCGGGCCGATGCGTCGGACGCGCTGGCGGTGGCCATCTGCCACGCGCATCACCGCTCCAGCCGGCTGGCGCTGGCGAAGGGCTACGTCCCGGCATGATCGGCAAGCTGACGGGCCGGCTGGACACGCCGTTCGAGGGCGGCTGCATCTTCGACGTCAACGGCGTCGGCTATCTGGTGGCCTGCTCCGCCCGGACGCTGGCGGCGCTGCCGCAGGCGCCGGCCACCGGCGCGCTGCTGGTGGAAACGGTGGTGCGGGAGGATGCCATCATCCTCTACGGCTTCGCCGATGCGGCGGAGCGCGACTGGTTCCGCCTGCTCACCGCCATCCAGGGCGTCGGGCCGAAGGTGGCGCTGGCGCTGCTGTCCACCCTGGCGCCCGCCGACCTGGCCCGTGCCCTGATGGCGGGCGACAAGGGCGCCCTGACCCGCGCGCCCGGCGTTGGCGCCAAGCTGGCGATCCGGCTGATTTCCGAGTTGCGGGAGCGGGTCGGCGCCATGCCGACCGGCCCTGGCTTCTCGCCCGGCACGGTGACCATCGCCGCCACCCTGCCGCCGGCCGAAAAGGCGTTGGCGGAGGCGATCTCGGCCCTGACCAATCTGGGCTGGAAGCGGCCGGAAGCCGCCGCCGCCGTCACCCGCGTGGCGGAACGGCTGGGCGAGGGGGCAGGGCTGGAGCCGCTGATCCGGGAATCTCTCAAGGAACTGGCGCCGCGCTGAGGCCGCCCGATCTCACGGGTTGGGTGCGGCCGCCGGAACCGCTGCCAGGGAACCGGCGGCAGCGGGTTCAGGCGGCCCTGCGGGCGCCGACATCCACCGCGGCGGGTGCTTCCTGCGGCTCGTAGAGCATGCGGGCCAGGGCTCCGGCGAGCATGGCGCCCAGGATCGGCGCCACCCAGAACAGCCAGAGCTGCCCCACATAGTCCGCGCCGGCGAACAGGGCCGGCCCAGTGCTGCGCGCCGGATTGACCGAGGTGTTGGTCACCGGGATCGACACGAGGTGGATCAGCGTCAGGGCCAGCCCGATGGGGATGCCCGCGAAGCCGATGGCGGCACCCTTGGAGGTGGTGCCGATGATGATCAGCAGAAAGAAGAAGGTCAGCAGCAATTCGGTGAGAAAGGCCGCGCCGAGGCCGTACTTCCCCGGGCTCAGCTCCGCATATCCGTTCGCCGCGAAGCCGCCGGGGGTCCATCCCGCCTGGCCGGAGGCGATGAACCACAGGCAGGCGGCGGCGGCCACGGCGCCGACCACCTGCGCCAGGATGTAGGGCACCACATGCCCGTTGGCGCAGCGCCCCGCCGCCCACAGGCCCAGCGTGACGGCCGGGTTGAAATGCCCGCCGGAAACATGGCCCACCGCATAGGCCATGGTGAGAACGGTGAGGCCGAAGGCCAGCGACACGCCAAGAAAGCCGATGCCAAGGCCATTCGGGAAGGTGGCTGCCAGAACGGCCGCGCCGCAGCCGCCAAAGGTCAGCCAGAAGGTTCCGAAGAATTCTGCGACAACGCGCCGCCCGGTATCACTTTGCATGATGGGCTCCGATCGTTGGGTCGCACCTTTCTGTTTGGGTGCGCAACGATTATCCGCATCCCCGTGCCGGTTGGGAAGAAGATCCCGATGGAATTCGCCGCGCGCTCCAGGCGCATGGCTGCGCGAACCCCCCGCGACGCGGCGCCCTGATCCCTCTATGTTCCCCGCATGAGTGACCCCCAAGCCCGCCTGACCGATGGCGCGCGGCTAGAGGAGGATGCCGCCGAGGCCACCCTCCGCCCGCAGACGCTGGACGACTTCACCGGCCAGAAATCCCTGCGCGAGAACCTCGCCATCTTCATCCAGGCCGCCCGCGCGCGCGGCGACGCGCTGGACCATGTGCTGCTGCACGGGCCGCCGGGCCTCGGCAAGACGACCCTGGCGCAGATCGTAGCGCGCGAGATGGGGGTGGGCTTCCGCGCGACCTCCGGCCCTGTGCTGCAAAGGGCAGGGGACCTGGCCGCCATCCTGACCAATCTTCAGCCACGCGACGTGCTGTTTGTGGACGAGATCCACCGCCTGCAGCCGGCGCTGGAGGAAACCCTCTATCCCGCGATGGAGGACTTCCAGCTCGACCTGATCATCGGCGAAGGGCCTGCGGCGCGGACGGTGCGGATCGACCTGCCGCCTTTCACCCTGGTGGGCGCCACTACCCGCGCCGGGCTGCTGGCCACCCCGCTGCGCGACCGCTTCGGCATTCCGCTGCGGCTGCAATTCTACACCGCGGATGAGTTGCTGCTGATTGTCCGGCGTGGCGCGCAGAAGCTTGGCTTCGCGCTGACCGATGAAGGGGCGGAGGAGATCGCCAACCGCTCGCGCGGCACCCCGCGAATCGCCGGGCGCCTGCTGCGCCGGGTGAGGGACTTCGCCCTGGTGTCGGGCCACAAGGCCGACCGGGCCATGGCCGATGGGGCGCTGGACCGGCTGGAGGTGGACAAGCGCGGCCTCGACATGATGGACCGCCGCTATCTCCGCCGCATCGCCGAGCACCACCATGGCGGCCCGGTGGGCGTGGAAACCCTCGCCGCCGCCCTGGCCGAGGGCCGCGACACGCTGGAGGAAGTGGTGGAGCCCTACCTGATCCAGGAAGGCTTCGTGCTGCGCACCCCGCGTGGGCGGGTGCTGGGCGACCTTGGCTGGCGGCATCTGGGGCTGGCCCCGCCCTCGGGCGGGCAATCCGACCTGCTGGGGGATCTGTGATGCCTGCCGCCGTCTCCTGGCCGCACCGCTTCCCGGCGCGGGTGTATTTCGAGGACACCGATGCGGGCGGCATCGCCTACCACGCCACCTATCTCCGCTGGGCCGAGCGCGGTCGGACAGAATCGTTGCGTGCCATAGATTTGCCGCATCAACTTATGATTCAACGTTACGGTTCGATGCTCGTGGTAAGGCGCGTGGAAGTAGAGTATGTGGCCCCCGCCCGGCTTGATGACGCGCTGGTGGTGGAAACCCGTGTGCACCGGCTCCGGGGCGCATCGGTTGATCTGGGCCAGGACATTGTCGCGGAAGACGGTGGAATGCGGGCGCGGCTCAAGGTAGGGCTGGTTTGCGTGAAGGCGGATGGGATGCGCCCCGTGGCGATTCCACCGCCCTGGCATGCAGCCCTGCGGGCGGCGCTGGAGCAGGCCTCCGGCTGAGATTGGTTGGTTCTGAGTGGTTGCCTCGCCCGGCCGGAATCGCGCCGGGCCTTTGAAGGAGATTGCCGTGGGTGAGAGCGTGAGTGCGTCCAACCTCGGCCAGGTGGCGCACGACCTTTCCCTCTGGGGCCTGTTTCTGCAGGCGGACTGGGTGGTGAAGCTGGTGATGCTGGGGCTGCTGGCCGCCAGCATCTGGGTCTGGGCCGTGGTGTTCGAGAAGGTCAACACCATCCGCCGGGTGAACCGCGCGGCCGATGCCTTCGAGGACAAGTTCTGGTCCGGCGGCAGCCTGGAAACCCTGCACCAGCAGGAAGGCGAGCGCCCGACCCACCCGATCGCCGCCGTGTTCGGCGCCGCCATGCGGGAATGGGAACGCAGCGGCAGCCGCCCCGAAGGCAGCGAGATCCAGCTGGCCGGCATGCAGCAGCGCGCCGAGCGGGCGATGAACGTCGCCATCCAGCGCGAGATGGACCGGATGGAGCGCTGGATGGTGTTCCTGGCCTCCGTCGGCTCCGTGGGGCCCTTTGTCGGCCTGTTCGGCACGGTCTGGGGCATCATGAACTCCTTCAGCGCCATCGCCGGCATGAACAACACCAACCTGGCCGTGGTGGCTCCCGGCATCGCGGAGGCGCTGTTCGCCACCGCCATCGGCCTTGTCGCCGCCATTCCGGCGGTGCTGGCCTACAACAAGATCACCACGGATCTGGCGCGCTTCGCTTCCCGCCTGGAAGGCTTCGCCGCCGAGTTCGGCGCCATCCTGAGCCGCCAGGCCGAGGAACGGGTCTGACGCCATGGGCATGTCCACCGGGGGCAATGGCCGGGGCGGCAACGGGCGGCGTGGCCGCTACCGTGCCATGGCCGAGATCAACGTGACGCCGCTGGTCGACGTCATGCTGGTGCTGCTGATCATCTTCATGGTCGCGGCGCCGCTCATGACGGTGGGCGTGCCCATCGACCTGCCGAAAACCAATGCCAGCGCGCTGAACCAGGAAACCGAGCCCCTGACCATCTCCGTCAATGCGGAAGGCAAGGTATTCCTGCAGGAAACCGAGGTGCCGCTGGAGAACCTGGTGGCGCAGCTGCGCGCCATCATCGACGCCCAGCCCGCCGGGCAGCCGGAGCGCCGCATCTTCGTGCGCGGCGACCGCGGCATCAATTACGGCCGGGTGATGGAGGTGATGGGCACGGTGAATGGCGCCGGCTTCACCAAGGTCGCCCTGCTGGCCGAGCAGCCTTCCGGCCAGCCCCAATCGCAGCCGCGGCGCTGAGGCCGGACGGAAATCATCACCATGGCCCGTCATGGCCTTCGCTTCTGGGGCACCGTTTCGGCGGCGCTGCATGTGGTCATCGGATTGCTGCTTCTCCTGAAGCTGCCGGGGCGGGAGATCCCGCCGCCGCAGGAAGCGGTGCCGGTGGAGTTCGTCACGCCCGACGCCCTGCCGCAGATCGCCCAGGCCGAGCAGGCGCTGCCGCTTCCGGCGCCGCCAGCCCCGCAGCCCGAGCCGGACCCCACCACCAACGCCCCGGCGGAGCCCGACCTGGCACCGACGCCCCCTTCGCCGCCCCCGCCGCCACCTCCGCCGCCCCCGGCGCCGGCACCCCTGCCATCGCCGACGCCGCCCGTGCCGGCCCCGGCGCCCGCGCCGCCGGTCCCGCCAACTCCGGCACCGCCGGCGCCACCCACGCCGGCGCCGCCCGCGCCGCCGCGCCCGCCGCAGCCCGCACCGCCGGAACCCGCCCTGCCGACGCCGCCGCCCCCCGCCCCTCCTGCGCCGCCCGCGCCGGTTCCCGATGCCACGCCGGCGCCGGCCGAACGCCCGCAGCCGCAGCAGCAGGCCCAGCCATCGCCGCCATTGCCCATGCCGCCGCCGCCGGCCCCGACGCCTCCCGCCCCGCCACAACCGGTGCAGGCGGAGCGGCCGCAGCAGCAGGCCCAGCCGGCCGCGCCGCCCAACCCGCCGCGCTCGACGCCCGCGCAGCCTTCCACCACCCCGCCGCCGCCGAAGCCCAGCGAACAGGCCGGCACCGGCCGCACCGAGCCGCCGCCCCGCACGGCGGAACGCTCCACCTCCGTGCTGTCCACGCTGGAACGGCTGCGCGCGGCGCAGCAGCAGCAGGCGCCAAGCGCCCGCCCGGCGCCGCAGGCCGGCCGCACCGCGACCGGCGGCGGCAGCCCGACCGGCAACGCGCTGCTGACGCAGGGCGAGGTGCGCGGCGTCGCCGACCGGATCAGCGAATGCTGGTCGGTTGATGCCGGGATGCTGGGACTCGACCAGATTACGGTGGAGATGCGGGTGGACATCGATGGCGGCGGCGTGATCCGCAACGTCCGGCCGGCCAGCGGTGTTCCGTCTGACCCGCGGGCCCGTGCCGTGTATGAAAGCGCGCGGCGCGCCCTGCTGGACCCGAAATGCAGCCCGCTGCCGATCCCCCGCGAGAAGATTCCGTCCCTCGCCAACGCCACCTTCCGCTTCAATCCGAAGGGTCTCGTCCGATGAACCAGCCGAACCTTCTTCTGTCCCGCCGTGTCGCCCTGCTGGGTGGGGCCGGGCTGCTTGGGGCATCCTCGCTGGCCCGCGCGCAGGCGCCGGCAGCCGGGGCGTCCGGCCAGGTGATCGACATCAACCGCGCGCGCACCGATCCGATCCCGATCGCCTTGCCGGATTTCGCCGGCGGCTCGCCCCAGGCGCAGCAGCTCGGGCGCAACATCACCCAGGTGATCACCAACAACCTGCGCAATTCCGGCCTGTTCCGCCCGGTGGAGCGCGCGGCCTATATCCAGACGCCCGAAGCCGCGGCCGGCGCGCCGCGCTTCCAGGACTGGCGGGTGATCGGCGCCCAGGCCCTTGTCACCGGCCGCGCCGAGCCGCAGGGCGACCGCGCGCGCATCGAGTTCCGCCTGTGGGAAGTGAACTCCGAGCAGCAGCTCCAGGGCACCGCCTACACCGCGGCGGCCAACAACTGGCGCCAGATCGCCCATGTCATCTCCGACGTGATCTATGAGCGGATGCTGGGCGAGAAGGGGTATTTCGACACCCGCATCGTCTACATCGCCGAAACCGGCCCGCGCGACCGCCGCGTCCGCCGCCTGGCCATCATGGACCAGGATGGGGAGAACAACCGCTTCCTGACCGATGGCTCCTTCCAGGCCCTGACGCCGCGCTTCCACCCGAATGCGCGGCAGATCGCCTTCATGTCCTACAACAACAACCAGCCCCGGGTTTACCTGTTCGACCTGAACAGCGGCCGGCAGGAGGTGCTGGGCAACTTCCAGGGCATGACCCTGTCGCCGCGCTTCTCGCCGGATGGCCGCTCGGTGGTGCTGTCCTCGGCGCGGGGAGGCGATGCCAACATCTATGTGGTCGATCTCGCCTCCCGCCGGGAACGGCAGCTGACCTCCGGCGGGGGGCTGGACGTGTCGCCCTGCTACTCTCCGGATGGCAGCCAGATCGTGTTCAACTCCGACCGCGGCGGCGACCAGCAGATCTATGTGATGGACGCCAATGGCGGCGGGGTGCGCCGCATCTCCTTCGGCAACGGGCGCTACGCCACCCCGGTCTGGTCCCCGCGCGGCGACCTGATCGCCTTCACCCGCATGGGCGGCGGCCGCTTCGGCATCGGCGTGATGCGCCCCGACGGCTCAGGCGAGCGCATCCTGTCCGAGGGCTGGTCGATGGAAGGGCCGAGCTTCGCCCCCAATGGACGGGTCCTGACCTTCTACCGCGAAAGCCAGGCCCGCGATTCGCGCGGCTCCGGCTATTCGGCGCGCCTGTCCATGATCGACATCGCCGGCTTCAACGAGCGGCAGCTCCTCACGCCGACCGATGCGACCGACCCGAACTGGTCGCCGCTCCTGTCCTCGTGAGGGCGGGCGGCACAACCGGACGTGAGCCTTGCGGTTTCGGCAGAGTAACCATTCCGTGCCTGCTGGTTTAACTGCCTTGAACCTGCCTCAATCACAGCGTAACCGCGGCCTTAATTCGCCCCGAATAACAGGAATCGCGCGATGAATACGAAGCTTCTCGGCGCCCTTGCCGCCGCTGCTCTTCTTACGGCCTGCGCCAGCGAGGACACCTCGGGCGCCGCCACCGGCGCCGGCGCCACGGGCGGCACCGGCATGATGGGCGCCGGCTCCGTGCGCCCCGGCAGCCAGGAAGACCTGGTCGCCAATGTTGGCGACCGCGTCTTCTTCGCCCTGGACAGCTCCTCGGTCGGTGGCGACCAGCGCCCGACGCTGGAGCGCCAGGCCGCGTGGCTGGCCCAGTACCCGCAGGTTCAGGCCACCGTGGAAGGCCATGCCGACGAGCGCGGCACCCGCGAATACAACCTGGCCCTGGGCCAGCGCCGCGCCAATGCCGCGCGCGACGTGCTGGTGGCTTCCGGCGTGTCCTCGGCCCGCCTGAGCACCATCTCCTACGGCAAGGACCGCCCGGCCGCTCTCGGCTCCTCCGAGGATGCGTGGGCGCAGAACCGCCGCGCCGTGACGGTGGTGCGCTGAGGCTTTCGCCGGCAGGGCCGCTCCAGCCTCGGGGCGACGCGGCCCGCGACGACCTGCCTTGAGCATCAGCCCGCCGCCCCGCATTGACGCGGCGCCGGCCGGTTGAGAGAAGCGGCGGCATCCGGGAACGGGCGCCGCCGTTTTCGTTCCAGTGACCCGACCTCCGCTTCGAGGGGAGCCGCCCATGCTTCGCAAGATCCTCCTGATGGCGCCATTGCTGCCGTTGCTCGGCGCCGTGCCGGCATGGGCCCAGATGGACAGCCGTGAAGGCATCGCGCTGCAGAACCAGATCCTGCAACTGCGGCAGGAAGTCGATGCGCTGCGCCGTTCCGGCGGAAGCGGTGGCTTCGGCGCCCCCGTTCCGGTGGCGCCGCAGGGCCGGCCGGCCGCCGGCGCGGCCGAACTGACCGGCCAGCTTCTGGAACGGGTCACCAACCTGGAGGAGGAGGTGCGGCGCCTGCGCGGCCAGCTCCAGGAAGCCGATTACCGCAGCCGCACCACGCAGCAGGCGCTGGAAAAGCTGCAAGGCGACATGGATTACCGCCTGCAGCAGGTGGAGCAGGGCGGCGGCGGCGGCCGTCCGGCCGAGGCGCCGCGCCAGCCGGCACGCGGGGAAGCCCCTGCCGCCGCGCCGCAGCCTGCCGCCGGCAACGCGCCGCGCACGGCCGAGCGCGCCATCGCCGACGGGCAGGCCGCCCTGGCCCGGCGGGATTATGCCGCCGCCGAGGCCGCGGCGCGCGAGGTGATCGCCGCCCGCAACAGCGCCCGCGCCCAGGATGCGCAATTGCTGCTGGGCGAGGCGCTGCTGGGCAAGCGGGACTTCCAGAACGCGGCCCTTGCCTTTGACGATGCTTATCGCCGCAACCGCAGCGCCACCCGCGCGCCCGAGGCCCTGCTGGGACTGGCGAATTCCTTTCTTGGCTTCGGGGCCACCCGGGAAGCCTGCGCCACCCTGGCGGATCTGCGCAGCGAGTTCCCGCGCCTGTCGGGCAACCTCGCCACCCGCGCCAACGAAGCGCGGCAACGTGGCAACTGCCGCTGACGGCGGCGCCACTCGGCCCGGATGAGTTCGCGGCGCTGATGGCGCCGCTTGGGCCGTTCGGCCCGGTACCCAGGCTGGCGGTGGGGGTTTCCGGCGGTCCGCATTCCCTGGCCCTGGCCTTGCTGGCGGCCGAGTTCGCCCATGCCGCCGGCGGTGATGCGATGGGGCTCGTGGTGGACCACGGGCTGCGCGCCGAAAGCGCCGCCGAAGCTGCCTGGACCCTGCGCTGCCTCGCGGAGCAGGGTATCCCCGCGGAGCGCATCACGCTGTGCCTCGCACCCGGTGCTGCGATGCAGGAACGCGCCCGCGCCGCGCGGCTGGACGCGCTGCTGCGGTGTTGCGCGTCGCTGGGGCGCCCCTGGCTGCTGCTGGGCCATCACCGCGCCGACCAGGCGGAAACCGTGCTGTTCCGCGCCTTGCGCGGCAGCGGCCCCGGCGGGCTGGCGGGCATGGCGCCGCTGCGGGCTTCCGGCCCCGCGCTGATTCTGCGCCCCTTGCTGCCCATCCCGCCGGCCCGGCTGGAGGCCCTGCTGGCGGCGCGTGGCCTGTGTCCGCTGCGCGATCCGTCCAACGAGGATTTCCGTTTCAGCCGGGTCCGCCTCCGCCATGCCCTGGGCGATGCGGGGGGGGAAGGGCCCCAGGTTGCGGCGCTGGCCGCCGCCGCCCGGGCCTTCGCCGGCCGGCGCGCCATCCGCGGGCGGCAGAAGGCCGAACGCCTGGCCGCCGCCGCGTCGATAATGCCGGAAGGGTGGGCGCGGCTGGATGCCGCCGCGCTCGGCCAGGATGATCTGGCGGCCGAGGCGCTGGCGGCCTTGATCCGCCTGGTGGCCGGGGCGGAGCATGCGGCCCCTTCGGAGGCCGTGCGCGCCATGCTGTGCCGTGGAGGAGGAACGCTGGGCGGCGCATTGTGGCAGGGCCAGGTCCTGTGCCGCGAGCCCGCCGCCTGCGCCTCGGCGGTTCCGGCCCTGCCGGGGCAGGTTTGGGACGGCCGCTGGCGCGTGGCCGGGGCGGTGGCGCCCGGCCTGATGCTGGGCGCCCTGGGCCCGGCGGCGGCGGCGCTCCCGCGAAAGCTCAGGCGGGGCCTGCCGGCCCGGGTGCTGGCCGGCCTTCCGGCCTTCTGGCGCGATGGGACGCTGGCCGGGGTGCCGGCCCTGGAAGGTGGCCCTGGACTGCTTTTTGATCCCGCAAGGGGCGCGCTTCCTGCTTAAAGTGACGAGGTTGCAAGATGGCGGGGCTGGCGGTGTTTCAGAACGGCGCGTGGCACCCTATCTTGCACAAAGCGCAGGCTGGCATTTTTCCGCCGGCCGGCACACGGATGGGAACCCGAAGGTGAACAATTTCGGCCGCAATCTGGCACTCTGGGTGATTGTCGCGCTGCTGCTCGTGGCGCTGTTCAATCTGTTCCAGCCGTCTTCCTCCACCCGCCAGAACGGCCAGCAGGTTGCCTACAGCGACTTCCTGAACGAGGTGAACAGCGGCCGGGTCCGCGATGTCACCATCCAGGGCCGCACCCTGACCGGGCAGCTGTCGGATGGCCGCTCCTTCTCCACCTACACGCCGGAAGACCCGACCCTGGTCAGCAAGCTGACCGACAAGGGCGTCCGCGTTGTGGCGCGGCCGGAGGAAAGCGACGTCAACCCGCTCTTCCACTACCTGCTCTCCTGGTTCCCGATGCTGCTGCTGATCGGCGTCTGGATCTTCTTCATGCGCCAGATGCAGGGCGGCGGCGGCCGGGCCATGGGCTTCGGCAAGTCGCGCGCCCGCCTGCTGACCGAGAAGCAGGGCCGCGTCACCTTCGAGGACGTGGCCGGCATCGACGAGGCCAAGGGCGAGCTGGAGGAGATCGTGGACTTCCTGCGGGACCCGCAGAAGTTCCAGCGCCTCGGCGGCAAGATCCCCAAGGGCTGCTTGCTGGTCGGCCCTCCCGGCACCGGCAAGACCTTGCTGGCCCGCGCCATCGCTGGCGAGGCCAACGTGCCCTTCTTCACCATCTCGGGCTCCGACTTCGTGGAGATGTTCGTCGGCGTGGGTGCCTCCCGCGTGCGCGACATGTTCGAGCAGGGCAAGAAGAACGCCCCTTGCATCATCTTCATCGATGAGATCGACGCGGTGGGCCGCCATCGTGGCGCCGGCCTCGGCGGCGGCAATGACGAGCGCGAGCAGACCCTCAACCAGATGCTGGTCGAGATGGACGGCTTTGAGGCGAATGAAGGCGTGATCCTGATCGCCGCCACCAACCGCCCGGACGTGCTGGACCCCGCCCTGCTGCGCCCCGGCCGCTTCGACCGCCAAGTGGTGGTGCCGAACCCGGACGTGTCCGGCCGCGAGAAGATCCTGCGCGTGCATATGCGCAAGGTGCCGCTGGCTTCCGACGTCGATCCCAAGACCATCGCGCGCGGCACGCCGGGCTTCTCCGGCGCCGACCTCGCCAACCTCGTGAACGAGGCGGCGCTGCTGGCCGCGCGCTCGGGCCGCCGCACCGTTGGCATGCACGAGTTCGAGCAGGCCAAGGACAAGGTGCTGATGGGCGCCGAGCGCCGCAGCCTCGTGATGTCGGAAGACGAGAAGAAGATGACGGCCTATCACGAGGCCGGCCATGCCCTCGTTGCCATGCACGAGCCGGAATGCGACCCGGTTCACAAGGCCACCATCATCCCGCGCGGCCGCGCGCTGGGCCTGGTGATGTCCCTGCCGGCCGGCGACCGTTACAGCAAGCACAAGAGCAAGCTGAAGGCCGAGCTGGCCATGGCCATGGGCGGCCGCGTCGCCGAGGAGCTGATCTTTGGCGCCGACAAGGTCTCCAACGGCGCCTCGGGCGACATCAAGATGGCGACCGACCAAGCCCGCCGCATGGTGTCCGAATGGGGCATGAGCGAGAAGCTCGGGATGATCGCCTATGGCTCGAACGACCAGGAGGTGTTCCTGGGCCACTCGGTGACGCAGTCGAAGAACATCTCCGAGGCGACGGCGCGCGAGATCGACAGCGAGATCCGTGCCATCATCGACGACGCCTATGCCCGTGCCAAGCACACGCTGCAGACCAACATCGAGGAGCTGCACGCGCTGGCCAAGGGCCTGCTGGAGCACGAAACCCTCTCGGGCGACGAGATCCGCAACGTGATCCGCGGAGAGCCCGTGGTGCGCGATCGGCCGGATGAGCCGGTGCCCTCCGGCCGCGGCAGCGTGCCCACCTCCGGCCGGCCGACCCGCCCGGGCGGCGGCTTCGGCAACCCGGCGCCCCAGCCGGGAACCTGAGCCGGGACACCGGCCGGCGTTCCACCAGTCACGGCGATGCGATAGAAAGGCCCCGGCAACGGGGCCTTTTTCGTGCGGGGCGGGCAATGACGGAGC
This sequence comes from Teichococcus oryzae, assembly GCF_008386565.1. Classification (GTDB taxonomy): domain Bacteria; phylum Pseudomonadota; class Alphaproteobacteria; order Acetobacterales; family Acetobacteraceae; genus Pseudoroseomonas; species Pseudoroseomonas oryzae. Next base: position 944,933 of record NZ_VUKA01000001.1, read on the forward strand.
GTTGGATCGAGCCTGTGGCCCTGCTGCATGGCACGGCGGCCTTTCAGGCGGTGCGGGACGGGCATGCCCTGCCGCTGGCCGGCGGCCCGGCGGCCTTCGCCCTGGTGCGACTGATCGAGGAGGGCCGGGATCTCGGCCTCCACCCGCCGCGCGACCTGCCGGAGGAATGGGAAGCCTTGCTTGGCCCCCTGACCCGCCGCCCCCTTCGCTTCGCCGGCCTGCCTGCCGACCGGCCGCTGGTCATGGGCATCGTCAACGTCACGCCCGACAGCTTCTCCGATGGCGGCCAGCGCCAGGACGCGGCCGCGGCCATCGCCGCCGGCCACACCATGCTGGAACAGGGGGCGGACATCCTGGATGTGGGTGGCGAAAGCACCCGCCCCGGCGCCGCCGCCGTGACGCCGGAGGAGGAGATCGCCCGCGTCCTCCCGGTGGTGCGGGAACTCTCCAAGGCCGCCGTGGTCAGCGTCGATACCCGCCATCCCGCCACCATGCAGGCGGCATTGGACGCCGGAGCCGAGATCATCAACGACATCGCCGCGCTCCGCCACGATCCACGGGCGGCCCGGATCGTGGCGGAGGCACGGGCGCCGGTGGTGCTCATGCACATGCCGGCGCTGGACCTGAAGAAGATGCACGCCGCCACGGATTATGGCGACGTGGTGCTGGAGGTGGCGCGCTTCCTGCGCCAGCGCGTCGAAACGGCGGAGGCGTTGGGCATCCCGCGCAGCCGCATCGCCATCGATCCCGGGCTCGGCTTCGGCAAGACGGCGGAGCAGAACCTGCAGATCCTCCAGCGCCTGCCGCTGCTGGCCGGCATTGGCTGCCGCGTCCTCGTCGGGGCCTCGCGGAAGCGCTTCGTCGGCACGGTGACGGGGGTGGAGGCGGCGTCCGGCCGGCTGGCCGGCAGCCTCGCCGTGGCGCAGATGGCCGCCTCGGCCGGTGCCGCCATCCTGCGGGTGCATGACGTGGCGGAAACCGCGCAGGCCCTGCGCATGTGGCGTGCCTGCGCGGAGGGGCGCAGCCCGGAGCCGGGCTGATGCTTCGCGACGGCCCACGGACCCGCTAGTTTCGATTTTCTGAGCCTGAAGGAATGTTCGTGATGTCTCAAACGGAGCGCCGCCTGTTCGGCACGGATGGCATTCGCGGGGTCGCCAACCGCGCGCCGATGGATGCCTCGACGGCGCTCAGGCTGGGGCAGGCGGCGGGCCGTTTCTTCAACCGCGGCAGCCACCGCCACCGCGTGGTGATCGGCAAGGACACCAGGCTTTCCGGCTACATGCTGGAACCGGCGCTGACGGCGGGCTTCGTCGGCGCGGGCATGGACGTGGTGCTGGTGGGACCGTTGCCGACGCCGGCCATCGCCATGCTGACCCGCTCCCTGCGGGCCGATCTCGGCGTCATGATCTCGGCCAGCCACAACCCGTTCGAGGACAATGGCATCAAGCTGTTCGGCCCGGACGGGCTGAAGCTCTCGGACAATGAGGAAGCCGAGATCGAGGCGCTGATGGCCGGCGACCTGTCGGCGCAGCTCGTGCCGCCCGCGCGCCTCGGCCGCGCCTCGCGGCTGGAGGACGCGCCGGGCCGCTATATCGAGGCGGTGAAGGCCAGCTTCCCGAAGGGGCTGAGCCTGGCCGGCATGCGCATCGTGGTCGATTGCGCCCACGGCGCCGCCTACAAGGTCGCCCCCACCGTGTTGTGGGAGTTGGGCGCCGAGGTGGTGCCGGTAGGGGTGGCGCCGGACGGCTTCAACATCAACCGCGAATGCGGCTCCACCGCGCCGTCGCGCATGGCCGAGCTGGTGCGCGAGCGCCGCGCCGACCTGGGCATCGCCCTGGATGGCGATGCGGACCGGCTGGTGCTGGCCGACGAGAACGGCCAGATCCTGGATGGCGACCAGATCCTGGCGCTGGTGGCGCGTTCCTGGGCGGCGCAGGGGCGGCTGCGTGGCGGCGCGGTGGTGGCCACGGTGATGTCCAATCTCGGGCTGGAGCGCTTCCTGGAAGGCGCGGGTCTGAAGCTGCTGCGCACCAAGGTGGGCGACCGCTATGTGTCGGAGCGGATGCGCGAGGATGGCTGCAACATCGGCGGCGAACAATCGGGCCACATGATCCTGGCCGATTTCGGCACCACGGGGGATGGGTTGGTGGCGGCGTTGCAGGTGCTGGCCGTGCTGGCCGAAAGCGGCCGCCCCGCCAGCGCCGTTTGCCGCCCCTTCGAACCTCTGCCCCAGCGCCTGGTCAATGTCCGCTATGCCGGCGCCTCGCCCTTGCAGGACCCGGCGGTGGCCGATGCCATTGCCGCCGCCGAGGCGCGGCTCGGCAGCCGGGGCCGCGTGCTGATCCGCCCCAGCGGCACCGAGCCGGTGATCCGCGTCATGGCGGAGGCCGAGGAGGAGGCATTGGTGGAGGACACGGTGATGGGCCTGTCCGCGCTGATCCGCGCGCGTGCCGCCGCTGGCCCGCTACCGCCGCGCGCGGCCGTGCCGGCCTCCACGACCACCGCTGCCGCCATCGAGGTCAAGTGATGCGAGGACGTGTGCTGATTGTGGCCGGATCGGATTCCGGCGGCGGTGCCGGCATCCAGGCCGACCTGAAAAGCTGCATGGCGCTGGATGCCTATGCCGGCACCGCGATCACGGCGCTGACGGCGCAGGACACGCTGGGCGTGCATGGCGTGCATGCCGTTCCGCCCGACTTCATCCGGATGCAGATCCGCCTGCACCTGGCCGATATCGGCGCCGACGCGATCAAGACCGGTATGCTGGCCGACACACCCACCATCCATGCCGTGTGCGACGCGCTGGAGGAATTCGGCACCGGCCAGCCCCTGGTGGCCGACCCGGTGATGATGGCCAAGGGCGGCCATGCGCTGCTCGACCCTACGGCGGTGGCCACGCTGAAGCGCCGCCTGCTGCCCATGGCCGCGGTGATCACGCCCAACGCGCCGGAAGCCGAGCTGCTGTCCGGCCGCCCGGTCGCCGGGGTGGGAGACATGCCGGCCGCCGCCGAGGCGATCCTGGCCATGGGTGTCCCGGCGGTGCTGCTGAAGGGCGGGCATCTGCCGGGCGGCACGGTGACCGACCTCCTGGCCACGCGCGAGGGCAGCCGGTGGTTCGAATCGCCCCGCATCGAAAGTGCCCATACCCATGGCACCGGCTGCACCCTGGCCTCCGCCATTGCCGCCGGGCTGGCGCAGGCCCTGTCGCTGGAGGGTGCGGTGATCCGGGCGCGCGCCTATGTGCTGGCGGCGCTGCGCACCGCGCCTGGGCTCGGGCATGGGCACGGGCCGCTGAACCACGCGGTGACGGTGGACCCGGCGCGGATCGCAACCCTGGCATGACCCGGCGTGACGCGGCGCGGCCTTCGCGTCGCGCCGTCGCGCGGCAAGCTGGACGGCTCCCCCCTGACAGGGTGCCGCGATGCCGAACGTGCCGTTCTTCCATGTCGATGCCTTCACCTCCGACCTGTTTTCCGGCAATCCGGCCGCTGTTGTGCCGCTGCGGTCCTGGCTGCCGGACGCGCTGATGCAGCGCATGGCTGCCGAGCACAATGTCAGCGAAACCGCCTTCTTCGTTCCTGTCGGGCCGGGCCAATGGCATCTGCGCTGGTTCACGCCGAGCACCGAGGTGCCGATCTGCGGCCACGCGACCTTGGCCACCGCCTTCGTGCTGGCGACGGAGCTGGGGGAGGCGGGGCCGTTCCGGTTCCGCACCGCCTCCGGCGAGCTGGGCGTCACGCGGGACGGGGCGCGCTTCGTGCTCGACTTCCCCGCCAATCCGCCGCGCCGCCTGTCCGGCTCGCAGCCGGGTCTCGCGGCCGCCCTGGGCGCCGTGCCGCGCGAGGTCTGGAAGGGCCGCGACTGGATCTGCGTCTTCGACAATGCCGAGACGGTGCGGGCCCTGGTGCCGGATCATGGCCGCATCGCCGCGCTGGCTGGCGGTGAACAGCCCGGCGGCCCGGCCCGCGTGATCGCCACCGCGCGCGGCGATGACGGTGTGCATGACGTGGTGTCGCGCTATTTCGCCGCCGCCGTCGGCATCCCGGAAGATCCGGTGACGGGCGCGGCGCATCTCCAGCTGATGCCGCTCTGGGCGCAGAAACTGGAGCGCGACACATTGGTCTGCCACCAGGCGAGCGCCCGTGGCGGCACGCTGTGGTGCGCGCTGGCCGGCGATCGCGTGCGCATCGGCGGCCACGCCGTCCTCTACAGCCGGGGCGAGGCGGTGCTTCCCGAAGGCGCGGGCCGGGCTTGATCGCGCCGCCCGCCGGGCGCAAACCCCGCCCGCCAGCATCAGCGAGACCCCGAGCCATGGCGTCAGCCCATCCCCGTCCCACCCAGCGCCCCGCCAATCCGCGCTTTTCCTCCGGTCCCTGCGCCAAGCGGCCCGGCTGGTCGCTGGCGGCGCTGGAAGGGGCGCTGCTCGGCCGCAGCCACCGGGCGAAGCAGCCCAAGGAAAAGCTGGCCGAGGTGATCGACCTCTCCAGGAGCATCCTCGGCATGCCGGCGGATTGGCGGCTCGGCATTGTCCCGGCCTCCGATACCGGGGCGGTTGAGATGGCGCTGTGGTCGCTGCTCGGGCCGCGCGGGGTGGATGTGCTGGCCTGGGAAAGCTTTTCCGGCGAATGGGCCACCGACATCCTGAAGCAGCTACGGCTGCCGGATGTGCGGCTGCTCGACGCGCCCTATGGCCGTCTGCCCGACCTGTCGGCGGCCGATCCGGGGCGCGACCTGGTGTTTGTCTGGAACGGCACCACCTCCGGCGTGCGGCTGCCCGATGCCGGCTGGATCCATGACGACCGCGAGGGGCTGGCGATCTGCGACGCCACCTCGGCCGCCTTCGCCATGGACCTGCCCTGGGACAAGCTGGATGTGGTCACCTGGTCCTGGCAGAAGGTGCTGGGGGGCGAGGCCGCGCATGGCATGCTGGCCCTGTCGCCCCGCGCGGTGGCGCGGCTGGAAAGCCATGTCCCAGCCTGGCCGCTGCCGAAGATCTTCCGCCTCACCAAGGGCGGCAAGCTGATCGAGGGCATCTTCCGGGGCGACACCATCAACACGCCCTCGATGCTTTGTGTCGAGGACGCGCTGGACGGGCTGCGCTGGGCCGAATCGATCGGCGGCCTCCCGGCGCTGATCGCCCGCTCGGAAGCGAACCTGGCCGCGGTGGCCGAATGGGTGGAAGAACAGGACCGCTTCGCCTTTCTCGCGGACGATCCGCGCACCCGCTCCTGCACCTCGATCTGCCTGCGGATCGTGGCGCCCTGGTTCACCGCGCTGGATGCGGCGGGGCAGGCCGGGGCGGCGAAGGCCCTGGCGGCGCGGCTGGAAGCGGAAGGCGTCGCGCTCGACACCGCGCCGTATCGCGACGCGCCGCCGGGGCTGCGGCTCTGGGGTGGCGCCACGGTGGAAACGGCGGATCTGCGCGCCGTGCTGCCCTGGGTGGACTGGGCGCTGGATCAGGTAGCCGCCGCCTGACATCAGGCCCGGGCGGGACGGCGGTGCTTGCGCCGCGCCGGGCCCTGGACAACTCTTTTCCGGAAGCGGCCGGACGAGCCGCTGCTGGGAAAGGGGGTTCGGCCATGTTTCAGATCAACCGGCGGCACTTGATGGCGGGTGGCGCCGCCCTGCTGGCGCCCTGGGCCTCCGCGCGAAGCCAAGCGGCCGCGCCGCTCCGCATCGGCGTGCTGGCGGATTTCTCCGGCCCCTACAGGGATACCTCGGGCCCCACCGCCCTGGCCTGCGCCCGCCAGGCGGCCGAGGACCTGAACCTGTCCAGCCGCGGAATCACGGTCGAGTTCCTCCAGGGCGACCACCAGAACAAGCCCGACGTGGCCCTGGCGATGTCCCGCCGCTGGATCGACCAGGACGGCGTGGACATGATCTGCGAGGTCAACAACTCCGCCATCGCCCTGGCCGTCGCCGGGCTGGTGCAGGAAAAGAACAAGGTCCAGGTCAACACCGGCGCGCTGTCGGCCATCCTGACCGGGGAGCGCTGCTCCGCCAACACGGTGCACTGGACGGCCGACACCTGGATGCTGGCCAACACTGTCGGCCGCGCCACGGTGCGCAATGGCGGGGATAGCTGGTTCCTGATCGTCGCCGACTACGCCTTCGGCCACCAGATGGAGCGCGACCTGACCCGCTTTGTCACCGGCAGCGGCGGCAGGATCGCCGGCTCCGTCCGCTTCCCGTTCCCAGGCACCACCGACTTCGCCTCCTATCTGGTGCAGGCGCAGGCCAGCCGGGCCAAGGTGGTGGGCCTGCTGATGGCGGGCGCCGACATGGTGAACTGCATCAAGCAGGCGCGCGAGTTCGGCGTGAACCGGCGCGGCGTGAAGCTGGCCGGCACGCCGATGTTCGTCACCGACATCCACGCGCTTGGCCTGGAGACGGCGCAGGGCCTGCTGCTGTCCGAGGCGTTCTACTGGGACCTGAACGACCGCACCCGCGCCTTCCTGGAGCGCGTCAAGCCCAAGGTCGCCGGCAACTGGCCGAACCAGGAACATGCCGGCACCTATTCGGGCGTGCTGCACTACCTGAAGGCGGTGGCGGATATGGGGCTGCCGGCGGCACGCGCCAGCGGTCTCGCCGTGGTGGAGCGGATGAAGGCGATGCCGACCGATGATGACTGCTTCGGCCCCGGCACCCTGCGCGCCGATGGCCGCAAGATCCATCCTTCCTACCTGTTCGAGGTCAAGGCGCCGGGCGAAAGTCGCGGGCCCTGGGATTATTACCGCCTCGCCGGCACCGTCTCGCAGGAGGAAGCGTTCCGGCCGCTGGAGGAAGGGGGCTGCCCGCTGGTGAAAGGCTGAGCCGCGCCGCCATCGCTGGTGCCGGTGCCCCGATCCGCTATAGCTCCCGCCCGGCATGGCGGAGTGGTGAATGACGATCGGCATCGAGATGGGCGTGACCAACACCGGGCAGCCGGCCAGCCTCGACCTCGAGGAGTTGCTGGCGACGCGGCTGCTGGTGCAGGGCAATTCCGGCTCGGGCAAGTCGCACCTGCTGCGCCGCCTGCTGGAACAGTCCGCCCCCTGGGTGCAGCAGGCGGTGATCGACCCGGAAGGCGATTTCGTTACCCTGGCGGAGCGCTTCGGCCATCTGGTCATCGATGCGGCCCAGCACAATGAAGGCGCCTTGCAGCGCGCCGCCGACCGGGCGCGGGCGCATCGCGTTTCCGTGGTGCTGAACCTGGAGGGGCTGGATGCGGACGGCCAGATGCGCCACGCCGCCGCCTTCCTGGGCGGGCTGTTCGATGCCGAGCGCGACCATTGGTCGCCCATGCTGGTGGTGGTGGACGAGGCGCAGCTTTTCGCCCCCGCGGCCGCCGGCGAGGTGTCGGACGAGGCCCGCCGCGCCTCGCTCGGCGCCATGGCCAACCTGATGTCGCGCGGGCGCAAGCGGGGGCTGGCCGGCATCATCGCCACCCAGCGCCTGGCCAAGCTGGCCAAGAACGTGGCGGCCGAGGCCTCCAACTTCCTGATGGGCCGCACCTTCCTCGACATCGACATGGCCCGCGCCGCCGACCTGCTGGGCATGGAGCGCCGCCAGGCGGAGATGTTCCGCGACCTGCCGCGCGGCGCCTTTGTGGCGCTCGGCCCGGCCTTGTCGCGCCGGCCGCTGCCGATCCGCATCGGCGCGGTGGAAACCGAATCGCGCGGCACCAATCCCGGCCTGATCCCGCTGCCGCAGACGGCGCCGGAAGAAGCCCGGGAACTGGTGCTGGCCGCGACGGCCGAGCCCGATCCGGTGCTGCGCCCGGTGCCGCGCCGCGCGCCGCCGCCGCCGCCGCCCGACATCCTGGCACAACTGGCGCAGGCACGCCCCACCATGCCCGCGCCACGCGCCGAGCCGGAGCCGACGCCCGAGGAGCGCGCCGCCCGCAAGCGCCGGCTGGACGAGATCCTGCGGCAGATCCTGGCCGAGCCGGAAGCCGCCTTCCGCAGCGTCTCGGTGCTGTACCAGGATTTCCTGGTGCGGCTGCGCATCCACGCCATTCCGGGCAAACCGCCCGAGATTCCGGCCTTCCGCCGCATGCTGGCCGTCGCCCGCGCCGGCATCAGCGCGGAGGCCGCCGAGGGCGAGGCCTGGCAGCAGGTGGAAGCCCGCGCCGCCGCCCTGCCGGAGGACACCCAGGGCGTCTTCCTGCTGCTGGCCCGCGCCGCGCTGGACAAGCTGCCATGCCCTTCGGACAACACCATCGCCGAGGCCTATGGCACCCGCTCCCCCAGCCGGGCGCGGCGGCTGCTGGCCTATCTGGAGGAGCAGGGCGCCATCGTGCTGCGCCCGGACGGCAGCGGGCGGCGCATCGTGGCACTGGTCGGGCTGGGCTGGGAAACCGCGCCGGGCGACCCGGCGGCCTGAAGGATCAGGCCATGGCCGCGGTGATGGCGCGTGCCACGCCGGCCAGCGCCGCCTCCCGCGCCGCGAGCGGCGCCGCGCTGCCGGTGAGATAGGCCGCGACCAGCACCGGCGCCGCGCCGCCAGGGGGCCAGATCAGCCCGGCATCATTGGTGCTGCCCAGGCCGCCGCTCCCGGTTTTCTCGCCCGCCTGCCAACCCTGCGGCAGGCCGGCCCGCAGCCGCGCATCGCCCGTCTTGTTGTCGCGCAGCCATTGGGTGAGCCGGGCGCGGCTTCCCGCCGAAAGCACCTCGCCCAGCAGCAGGAGCTGGAGGTCGCCCAGCATCGCCGCGGGCGTGGTGGTGTCGCGCGGGTCGCCGGGCCTGGCCTCGTTCAGCGCGGTCTCCCAGCGGTCCAGCCGCGTGGTGCTGTCGCCGATGCTCCGCAGCCACTGCGTCAGCCCGGCCGGGCCGCCCAGCCCTTCCAGCAGCAGGTTGCCGGCGGTGTTGTCGCTGAGCGTGACGGTGGCCTCGCACAGCGCCGCCACCGTCATGCCATTGCCGCCCGCATGCGGCTCCGTGACGGGGGAATAGGTCACCAGCTTGTCGCGCCCGAAGCGGACGCGGCGATCCAGGCGCTCCTTGCCCGCATCCACCCGCGCCAGCGTGGCGGCGGCCGCTAGCAGCTTGAAGGTGCTGGTGAGGGGGAAGCGTTCATCCGCGCGGTGCCCGGCATAATGCCCGCCGCCCGTGTCCAGCACCGCGACGCCCAGCCTGCCGCCGACCTCCGCCTCGATGCGGGCGAAGGCGCCTTCCAGCCCGCCGAAGCCGCGACCGGCGGCCTGCGCGAGGCGTGGCGCGAAAACACCCGCCAGCGCCATGCCCATCCAATGTCGCCTGCCAATCATTCCACAATCTCCCTTGTCGGTCGGGGCGGAGACTGCCGGGAAGGGCAGGGGCTGGACAAACGGGCAATCCTCGGGCGAAGCCCAAGGAAAACTAATGCATGGTGGCCGATGTCCCAGCACCTCCCGCTCAACGCCCTGCGCGCCTTTGAAGCCTCGGCAAGGCATCTCAGCTTCACGCGGGCGGGCCTGGAGTTGCGCGTCACCCAGGCGGCCATCAGCCACCAGGTGAAGGCGCTTGAGGATATCTTGGGGGTGAGGCTGTTCCGCCGCCTCCCGCGCGGCCTCGCGCTCACCGAGGAGGCGGAGACCCTGCTGCCCGTGCTGACCGATGCCTTCCGGCGCATCGGCGCCACGCTGGAACGCTTCGGCGGCGGGCGGTTGCGGGAGGTGCTGACGGTGGGCGCGGTGGGCACCTTCGTCACCGGCTGGCTGCTGCAACGGCTGCCGGATTTCCGTGCCGCGCATCCCTTCGTCGATCTGCGGCTGCTGACCAACAACAACCGGGTCGATCTGGCGGGAGAGGGGCTGGACCTCGCCATCCGCTTCGGGGACGGCGCCTGGCATGGCACTGAGGCGGCGGAGTTGTTCGCCACGCCGCTGACGCCGCTCTGCGCGCCGGAGATCGCGGAGCGGCTGGCCCAGCCTGCCGACCTGCTGCGCGAGGTCCTGCTGCGTTCCTACCGGATGGATGAATGGCCGCGCTGGTTCGCAAAAGTGGAGATGGCCGCGCCCAATATCCGCGGCTTCGTCTTCGATTCCTCGCTGACCATGGCGGAGGCGGCAGTGCAGGGCACGGGCGTCGCCCTGCTGCCGGCCCGGATGTTCGGGCGCGACCTGCGGGAAGGCCGGCTCGCGCGGCCCTTCGGCGCCGAGGTGACGCTCGGCGCCTATTGGCTGACGCGGCTGAAGTCGCGGGAGGAAACGCCGGCCATGGCGGCCTTCCGCGACTGGCTGCTTACTGCTTCTCGATCTTCGCCGCCGTGACGACCTTCTGCCACTTCTCCAGCTCGGCACGGACAAAGGCCTGGGCCTGTTCCGGCGTGCTGCCGACGGGTGTGGCGCCGAGCGCCGCGAAGCGTTCCTTGATGCTGCTTTCCTGCAACTGCGCGACGGCATCGGTGGCGATCTTGTTGGCGATCGGCGCGGGCAGGCCGGCGGGGGCGATGATGGCGCCCCAGGTGGCGGCCTCGAAGCCCGGCAGGCCGCTTTCAGCCACGGTGGGCAGGTCCGGCAACATCGGCAGGCGCTGCGCGGCGGTGGTGCCGAGGGCCTTCAGCTTGCCGGCCTGAACATGGCCCACCACTGCCGGCAGGGTGTCGAACATCACGTCCACCCGGCGGCCGATCAGGTCCGGGTGCGCGGCGGTGGAGCCGCGATAGGGAACGTTGGTCATCGCCGCGCCGACCTGGCCCGCGAACATCTCGGCCGCCAGGTGCACGGCGCCGCCGGTGCTGGCGAAGGTGATCTCGCCCGGCTTCGACTTCACAAGCTTGACCAGATCCTGGATCGAGTTGGCCGGGAAATCCGGTGCCGTGACCACGACCAGCGGCACGGAATAGATGATCGAAAGAACCGAGAAATCCTTCAGCGTGTCGAAGGGCGTGGTGTAGAGCGCGGCATTCACCGCATGGTTCACCGACACGAAGCCCAGCGTGGTGCCGTCCGGCGCCGCCTTCGCCACGGCGTCGCTGCCGACGATGCCGTTCGCGCCGGTGCGGTTCTCCACCACCACGGATTGCTTCCACACCGGCGTCAGCTTCTCCGCCAGCAGGCGGGCCGCGATGTCGGAGGCGCCGCCCGGCGTGTAGGGCACGATGATGCGCACGGTGGAGGAGGGAAAGGGCGCCTGGGCCTGAGCGCCGCTGAGCGAAAGCGCGGCCAGCGGCGCGGCGAGCAGGGCTGCGCGACGGGTGAGCGTCATGACATTCTTCCTTGTTGCCTGGACGTAGCGATGGGCGCGGGCAACCCTGCCCGCGCCGGGAAAATCACGAATTGGCGGCGGCGCGCAGCAGGCCCCATTCACCGAGGCGCTTGCGCAGCTCGGCCTCGGCGCGGGGCACCAGCGGCCAGGCGGAAGGCGGGCGGGTGGCGCCGCAATCCTCGCCCATCATCTGCAGCGCGGCCTTCACCACGGACACGTTGGTGCCGTTCTGCTCCTCGGCGCGCAGGGCCTCGAAGGCCGACATGGTCTCGATCAGACCAGCGGCCCTGGCGTAGTCGCCTGCATCGAGCGCGGCATGGATGGCCACCGAGTGCTCCGGCCACACATTGATCAGGCCCGAGGTGTAGCCGCGCGCGCCCACCGCGTAGAAGGGCGGCGCCCAGGTCTCGGCCAGGCCGCCGACCCAGGCGATGTCCATGCCGCGCGTGGCGCGGATCATCTCGCCCAGGCGCAGCGGGGTGGGGGCAGCCCATTTCACGCCGATCACGCCCGGCACTTGGCACAGCGCGAGGATGTTGTCGTTGCCGATGCTGTCATTGCGCAGATACAGCACGATCGGCAGGCCCTGGCCGGCCTCGGCCACGCGCTGCACATAAGCCAGGATGCCGCGCGGGGACACGAACGGATCGGGCGGCTGGTGCACCATCAGCGCCGTGGCGCCGGCCGCCCTGGATGCCTTGGCCAGCGCCACCGCGTCATGGACGGAGCGGCCGATGCCGGCCAGCAGCGGCACGCGCCCGCCGATCTGCTCGGCCGCCACATGCACCATGCGCTCCGCCTCGGCGGTGGTGAGGCCGTAGAACTCGCTGGTGTTGCCATTGGCCACCAGCACATGCACGCCGGCCTTCACCGCGCGGTCCACCACCGGCTGCAGCTTCGCGGGCACCAGCTTGTCGTCGCTGTCGAAGGGCGTGACGAGGATGCCGGAGATGCCGTTCAGCGCCGGCCGCAATTCGGTTTGAGCCATGGGGCGTTTTCCGTTCAGGTGTTGAGGGCGTCGAGGATGCCGCTGGCTTCCAGCGAGCGGCGGACATGCGCGCGCATGCGCGCCTCCGCCTGTCCAGGGTCCCGCCGGCGGATCGCGGACAGGATGGCGGCATGTTCCCGCCAGGCGCGGCGCGGCTCCTGCGGGGTGGAGCGCAGGGCGCGCAGGCGGGCGAAATGGTCATAGGCCCGCAGCGCATCGAGCGATCGTTGCAGGAAGGCATTGCCGGCCAGCCCGTCGATATGGCCATGGAAGCGTTCATTCGCCTCGGCCAGGGCGACGATGTCGTTGGCCCGCAGCAAGGGGCGCATGGCGCGCAGCAGCGCCAGCAATTCGGTGATGTCTCCGGCGGTGGCATGGCGGGCCGCCAGCGATGCTGTGGTGCCTTCCAGCGCCACGCGGATCAGCCCCATCTCGGCCAGCTGGCGGGGGCCGAACTCGGCCACCAGCGTGCCGCGGCGGGGTAGGGTGACGACCATGCCCTCCGCCTCCAGTCGCCGCAGCGCCTCGCGCACCGGCTGGGCGGAGATGCCCAGCGACTGCGCCAGGGAGCGTTCGGAGATGCGTTCCCCTGCGGGAAGGCTGCCATCGGCGATGGCATCCCGCAGCCGCCGATAGGCGCGCTCCGCCAGGGACAGGATGTCTTCCGCCGCGAGAGGCGTCAGACCGGTGGGAGCGGTCAGCATGGCCTGATGCTACCAGCATCCCATCAGAAACTGCAATAGCAGATAGCATATTGCGAAAATTGGTCCGAGAACCGATCTCTATCTCCGGCGTTGATCCATTGGTTCCCCGAAAGGAAGCAGTTGCATGGATGACAACCGGATCTGGCCTCTGGAGGAAAGCCTATGGACAGGCGATCCCGGGCATTACCGCGAACTGATCGACAGTGAGTGCCTGATGGTGCTGCCGGCCCCTCCCTATGTGATGGGGGCGGACAAGGCCGTGGAGGCGGTGTCCGGCACGCCGCGCTGGTCCAGGGTGGAATTCTCGGAACAACAGGTGCGGCGGCCGCAAGAGGGGTTGATCGTCATCGCCTACAAGGCGCGGGCGCAGCGCGATGGGCAAGACCCTTATGAGGCGCATTGCACCACCACCTTCCGCCGGCATGCCCATGAGGAATGGCGGGTGATCCAGCATCAGCAGACACCGCCCATCGTGGTGGGACCGCAGGGAAAAGGCCGCTGAGGCCACGGCGCTGTTAAGCTCTGCGGCATTCCTTATGCTCAAGTCTTTCACGAGCTTGGTCAGGTGCTGAACAGGGCCCAGGCCGCGGTCGATGCCGGAGCCGGAGCTTCCGCGGCGCTGCCCGACCGGGGTTGAGGGACCTGCGGCGCCGGCTTCCCGCGCGGCGGCATTGCTTCGATCAGCGGGGTGGCGTCACGCCGCGTGCCACCGCGTCGAACTCGGCCTGCCGGCGCGCGAACTCCTCGGCCGGGGCGGCGCAAACGGTGGTGGTGCGGCCACGGGGCGTTTCCAGGATGGTGAAGGCGGCGCGGCTGCCGCCTTCGAGGCTCGGCCGCGGCCGCAGCGTTCCGGCCAGCCGAAGGCCGGCGACGCCATCCTGCTCCACAATGCTTTCCTGCTGGACGTCATAGGCCGTGGCGATCCGCGCCCGTTCCAGCTTCTGCCAGGCCGGGCTGCGCGCCAGCGCGTTCAGCGCCGGCTGGCCAACCTTCTGGTCCGCTGGCGGCGCGGGCACGAAGGCCACCTGGCAATCGGGCATCGGGGCCCCGGGGCGGGCCACGGCGATCCGCGCGGTTTGCGGCGGCGTCGGCTCCATCCGCGTGGTCCTGTAGGGGGAGGGGGGATCGACGCGCAGTTCCGCCTCCGGCGGGGTGGCGGCACCCAGCAGAAGCAGAACCGGGAGCAGCGCCATCCGGCGGCGCATCAGGCCCTGTTCCGGTGGGCGGCGGAGCGGGTCGGGCAGTGCGTCATGGGGCGTGGCTTCCGGTGATCTGGCTGGCTTGAAGATCTCGGCCCTGTGCCGCGTCAGGCAAGGCATGGATGGTTCATCCTCCTGGCTTCCGGGCGGGGCGGCGGGCGCAGGCCTTCAACGCGGAGCGGTGAGTTCCAGCGCCTGCCGTTCGAACAGGCGGCGATACAGGCCCCCTGGCCGGGCGACCAGGGTGTCATGGCTGCCTTCCTCGATCACGGCGCCCCGGTCGAAGACCAGGATACGGTCCATGGCCCGAACGGTGGACAGGCGGTGGGCGATGACGATGGCGGTGCGGCCATGGACCAGGCGTTCCATGGCCTGCTGGATCGCTGCCTCGCTTTCCGAATCCAGCGCCGAGGTCGCTTCATCCAGAATCAGGAGCGGCGTATCGGCCAGGAAGGCACGGGCCAGGGCCACGCGCTGCCGCTCTCCGCCCGAAAGCTTCACGCCACGCTCGCCGACCAGGGTCGCGTAGCCGCGCGGCAGGCGGGTGATGAAGCCATGCGCGTTCGCCAGCTCGGCGGCGCGGATGATCTCTGCCGGGGTGGCGCCGGGGCGGGCATAGGCGATGTTCTCGGCCAGGGAACGATGGAACAGGATCGGCTCCTGCTGCACGATGGCGATCTGCGCCCGTAGCGAGGATTGCGTGGCCCGCGCCACGTCCTGCCCGTCAATCAGGATGCGCCCGCCCTGGATGTCGTGCAGCCGCTGGATCAGCTTCACGAAGCTGGTCTTGCCGGAGCCGGAGGGGCCAACCAGCCCAACCCGCTCCCCGGGCCGGATCCGCACCGAAAGGCCCTGGTAGAGCGGCGTGGGATGGCCGCCATAGCCAAAGAACACCTCCTCGAAGGTGATGGCGCCCCGCGTGATGCGGATCGGCCGCGCATCGGCCCGGTCGGTCACGCCGAAGGGCAGGGCGTGCAGCGCCACCAGTTCCTCCATCTCGTTCACGCCGCGCTGCAGGTTGCTGATGTGGTAGCCGACGTCCCGCAGATAGCCCTGCACGGTGAAGAACAGCGTCAGCACGCCGGCGAGGTCGCCGGCGCTGGCCTCGTTGCGCCACCACAGCCACAGCGCGCCGCCGATTACCGCGATCCGCAGCACCAGCAGCGTGCCGGTTTGCGCGGCCTCGGCCTTCACCGAGCGGTTCCAGGTGCGCTGCGTGCGGCGGCGCCATTTGCTGATCAGGGTCCGGAGCCGGGCATCCTCCCGCGCCTCGGCGCCAAAGGCCTTGACCACGGCATTGGCGCCGATGGCATCTGCCATGGCGCCGCCCATCCGCGTGTCCCACTGGTTCGAAAGGCGGGAGGCCGGGGCCACCCAGAACAAGGACAGGGACACCGTCAGCGCCACATAGCCGAGCCCGCCCAGCGCAACCAGCACGCCCATCAGCGGCCAGCGCATCCCGAGCAGCACCGTGGCGCCGGCCAGAACGGTGGCCGAGGGCAGCAGTGCGATCAGCAGCGTGTCGTTCAGCAGGTCGATCGCCCACATGCCGCGGCTGATGCGCCGCACGGTGGAGCCGGCGAAGCTGTTGGCGTGCCAATCCGCGGAAAAGCGTTGCACGCGCGCGAACACCTCCCCGCCTGTGTCGGTCATCTGGCGCAAGGTCAGGGCGATGATGCCGATGATGGCGGCGATGCGCGTGGCCAGGGCGACAAGGCCGAGCAGCGCCAGCAGGCCCAGCGCCTGCATCGCCGCCTCGGCCGCCATCGCGCGGTTGGCCGAGGTCACCGCATCCACCAGCCAGGCGGCGGCGAGCGAAACCAGGATCTCGGCCAGGGTGGCAAGCAGCATCCCGCCGACAATGACCAGCAACAGCAGGGGATGGCGCAGCCAGCGGCGCAGCAGGAAGCCGAGCACCGCGAGCACGGGCTCGGCGCCCGCGCGGGAACGAAGCAGGGGCACGATGTGTTGCCCGCCCACGCCAGGCGCGGACGGTCCCTTCTGGTCGGCCGCCCGCGGCACGCGCTCAGGCGCGTGTCAGGGCAAGCCGGATGGAATGCGGGAGGGGAGGATGGCCGCCTTGGCGGCGCCGCGACCTAGCGGCGGATGCGACCCGGGCTGCCCGGGTGAAGCAGCATCAGGACATCAACCACAGGCGGGAGCGACTGATCCGGCCGGACGGTGTCGGTCATGGGTCGCTCCTCGGGCTGAAGATTGCGGCGGCATCATAATGTTTGGATTTCGCATCGGACAAGCCGTTGCGCGAACACGGAACCGAGATCAGCCTCCGGGGCGGCCGGCGACCAGCGCGTCGCGCACCACCGAGCGGAATTCGCGCCGGTGAAGCTCCCTCAGCACCAGCAGGGAAGACAGGATCAGCGCCACCGGGTGCAGGATCCAGGCCAGGGCGGCCAGCCCGAAGTAATAGGCGCGCAGCCCGGTGTTGAAGTGGCGCGCCGCCCGGTTGGCGATCTCGGCGGCCATTTCCGCCTGCGGCAAGGCATCCGGCGCCTCGCCCAGACCGCCGACGCAGATCGAGGCGTAGTTGAACTGCCGCAAGGCCCAGGTCAGCTCAAAGAAGGCGCGGATGAAAATGAAGATCAGCAGAAACAGGCGGAGCTCCCACGCCGCCGGGTCGGTTGGCGCCTGAACGAAGGGCACGGCGCCGAAGACGCGTTCTCCCAGTTCCGGCGCGCCCAGCATCGCCACCAAGCCGCCCAGGATGAAGATGCTGGTATTGGCCAGGAAGGAGGTGGAGGTCATCAGATTGCCGATGATGGAAATGTCCGCGATGCGGTTGTCGCGGGCCGGCACCGTCCGCATCCAGCGGCGGCGGTGCTCGTCCATCGCGGCGATGACGCTGCGGTCGCGGATCGATGGCACGCGGTCCACGATGGTGGAATAGCCCATCCAGCATGCGGCGAAGACGGCGAGGGCGATCCAGTCCAGGGAAGTGAGCGGCAGGTCCATGCCCGCCCATAGCATGCCCATCCGCGGCGAAGGTCGAGTCGGCCGCGCCGTTTCGCCGCCCCCCGACGCTGGCTTTGTCATCGGGCGCGGCTTGCACGGATGGCGGGCCCTGGGCCAAGCCGCGGCATGACCCCAGACTTCGATCCGCGCGCAGCGCGGCGCGCCATCCGCCTCGTCTTTCTCGCCAATGCGATCACCTTCGCCACCTGGGCGCCGCTGGTGCCCCTGATGCGGGACAGGCTGGTTCTGTCGGAGGCGATGCTGGGGCTGGTGCTGCTGTCGCTCGGGCTGGGCGGCATCCTGGCCATGCCGCTGACCGGAGGGCTGGTTGCCCGCTTCGGCAGCCGCGCCGTCAGCCTCGTTGCCGGGCTGGCCTTCGCGCTGGTGCTGCCATTCCTGGCCATGGCGCCGAATGCCGGGGTGCTGGCGGGCACCGTGTTCCTGTTCGGCGCGGCGGGCGGGATGATGGATGTGTCGATGAATGCCCAGGCCGTCGCGGTGGAAGCACGCGGCAGCCGCCCGGTGATGTCCTCGATCCATGGGGTGTGGAGCCTGGGCGGGCTGCTGGGTGTCGCGGTGGCGGCCGGGCTGCTCCGGGCCGGGCTGCCGCCATCCGCCGCGGCGGCGCTCATCGCCGCCGTCGCGCTGGTTTTGCTGATGACGCAGGGCCGGGCCTTGCTGGGGCCAGAGGCGGACCGGCCGGGCAAGGGTGGCCATGGCTTCGCGCTGCCGCGCGGGCCGGTGCTTGGCATCGGCCTGCTGGCGCTGGTGGCGTTCCTGGCGGAAGGCAGCGTGCTGGACTGGGGCGGCATCCTGCTCCACGAAGCGCGCGGAATGGCCTTGACCCTGGCGGGGAGTGGCTATGCCGCCTTTTCGCTCGCCATGGCGGCGGCGCGCCTGAGCGGCGATGCCATGACCCGGCGCTTCGGGGCGACGGCCATGCTGCGCGGCGGCGGGGCGCTGGCCGCGCTGGGCTTCGCCATGGCCTCCCTGCTGCCCTGGAGCGGCACGACCATGGCCGGGTTCCTGCTGGTGGGCTTCGGGCTGGGCAACGCGGTGCCGCTGCTGATCAGCGCGGCCGGGCGGCAGCCGGGGGTGGCGCCCGGCACCGCGCTCGCCGCGGTGGCGACCCTCGGCTATTCCGGGTTGCTGGCGGGGCCGGCGGCGATCGGCTTCGCCGCCGAGATCATCGGGCTGGAGGCGGCGCTGGCCGGGGTCGGCGCGCTGATGTTGCTGCTGGTGGCGCGGGCCGGCCTGGCGCGGGGCTGAGCCGGCCCGCCCCGCCGGCTACTGGAGCTGCTTGATCAGTCCGGCCTTCGCGGCCTCGGCCCAGCGCCGGTCCTCCTGCTGCATCCGCTCGGCGAAATCCTTCGGCCCGAGCATCCGCAGATCCGCGCCCAGTTCGATGAAGCGGCTGCGGTATTGCGGCATGGTGGAGGCTTTGACATTGGCCTCATGGATGGCGTCCGCGATCTCGGGCTTCATGCCGGCCGGGGCCAGCATGCCGTACCAGCCGGCGAAGTCATAACCCGGAAGGCCGGACTCTGCGGCGGTCGGGATGTTCGGCTGCATCGGGGAGCGTTCCGCCGATGTCACGGCGAGGAAGCGGACACGCGCATTGTCGAAATAGGACGCCGCCGTGAGGATGCTGGTCCAGCCCAGGGGAAGATTGCCTGCGACGATGTCGTTCATGAGTGGGGAGCCGCCGCGATAGGCGACCTCCTCCATCTGGATATCCGCCATGCGGGCGAATTCGTTGCTGGTGAAGGAATTGGTGCCGTCGGACGTGCCGAAGCTCAGCTTGCCCGGATTGGCCTTGGCGTAGGCGATCAGGCTGGCGATGTCCTTGTAGGGCGCGTCGGCCGGGGCCGCGATCACATACGGAAAGCTCGACAGCAGGCTGACGGCCGTGAAGTCCTTCAGCGCGTCGAAGGGCACGCTGGGCATCAGGTATTTGTTCATCGTGTGGGTGCTGGTCACGACGGCGAGGTTGAGGCCGTCCGGCTCGGCCCGCGCGACCTGCTGGGAGCCGATGACGCCGTTTCCGCCCGCCCGGTTCTCGATCACCATCGTCTGGCCGGTCACGCTGCGCAGGCCTTCGGCGAGCAGCCGGGCGAAGACATCGGTTCCGCCTCCGGGCGAATAGGGGACCGTGATATGAACATTGCGGGCGGGCCAGGCGGCCTGAGCCGAGGCGGCCCGGCTGATGAAGGGCAGGGCGAGCCCACCAAGCAGCATGCCACGGCGACAGAAAGTCATTCTGGTGGATCCTTAATCCCTGAAGCGATCCCGGCTGAGGGCGGGAATCATTACAGACGATATAGAATCCGCCCATGCGATTGCGCAAGCGATTGCGCATGCCGGCGCAGTGCGCTTCCCATGAAAAAAGCGGGGCGCCGAAGCGCCCCGCCCAACATTGTCCCGTCGAAGGAAGGACGGTCAGCCCATCTTCTTCTTCAGGTTCTCGTCCAGCTTGGACAGGAAGTTCTGGGTATTCAGCCAGGGCTGGTCCTTGCCGATCAGCACGGCCAGGTCCTTGGTCATGAAGCCGCTCTCAACGGTCTCGATGCAGACCTGCTCCAGCGCGTTCGCAAAATCCACCACGTCCGGTGTGCCGTCGAACTTGCCGCGATAGGCCAGGCCACGGGTCCAGGCGAAGATCGAGGCGATCGGGTTCGTGGAGGTCTCGCGGCCCTTCTGGTGCTCGCGGTAGTGGCGCGTCACCGTGCCGTGGGCGGCCTCGGATTCGACCGTGTTGCCATCCGGGGACAGCAGCACGGAGGTCATCAGGCCGAGGCTGCCGAAGCCCTGCGCCACGATATCGGACTGCACGTCGCCATCGTAGTTCTTGCAGGCCCAAATATAGCCGCCTTCCCACTTCAGGGCGGAGGCCACCATGTCGTCGATCAGGCGGTCCTCATAGGTCAGGCCGCGCTTCTCGAACTCCGCCTTGAACTCGGCGTCGTAGATGGCGCGGAAGATGTCCTTGAAGTTGCCGTCATAGGCCTTGAGGATGGTGTTCTTGTGCGAGAAGTACACCGAGTAGTTGCGCGCCAGGCCGTAGTTGAAGGAGGCGCGGGCGAAGCCTTCGATCGACTTGTTCAGGTTGTGCTGCATCATGGCAGCGCCGGCACCCTTGAAGTCGAACTGGCCGATCTCCTGCGTCTCGCCGTTCTCGGCGGTGAAGGTCATCTTCACCGTGCCGGCGCCCGGCACCTTCATCTCGACGGCGCGGTAGATGTCGCCATAGGCATGGCGGCCGACGACGATGGGCTTCGACCAGTGCGGCACCAGGCGGGGCACGTTCTGGCAGATGATCGGCTCGCGGAAGATGGTGCCGTCGAGGATGTTGCGGATGGTCCCGTTCGGGGACTTCCACATCTTCTTCAGGCCGAACTCCTTCACCCGCGCCTCGTCCGGGGTGATGGTGGCGCATTTCACGCCCACGCCGTACTGCTTGATGGCGTTGGCGGCATCGACCGTCACTTGGTCGTCGGTCTGGTCGCGGTATTCGATGCCGAGGTCGTAATACTTCAGGTCGACATCGAGATAGGGGTTGATCAGCTTGTCCTTGATGAACCCCCAGATGATGCGGGTCATCTCATCGCCGTCGAGCTCGACGACGGGGTTCTTCACCTTGATCTTGGCCATGCTGATCCTCGTCTGGACGCCAGAATATGCCGCCGGCCGGGCAATCGATCGCGCCCGGCGGGCCGGCGGCTGCTGCGGCGGACAATCGCATCGCTGATGGGGCGGGGCAAGGGCGGCGGGCCACAACTTGCCCGGTATCAGGCCGGCAGGGAACCCGGCGGGGGCCTGGGCGTTCACCATCCTCAGCCCGCTCAAGGGCCAGCCACAGGGAGTTCCGCCACATGAGCGTTTTCGGGTCCATCCTGTCCAAGATCTTCGGCCAGCGCGGCGCCAATGCCGCGCCGTCCCCGACCGCGCCGGTTTCGGACGACGTCCCGAAGCCCACCGCCGCCGACGCGCAGCCCGGCGCGGCCGGGGCGGCGACGCCGCCGGTGCCCGGCACCGCCCCCGCCGCCAGCGGCGCCGCGGCGGCCACGCCCGCGCCCATGCAGCAGGTGGATGTCGCCGCCGTGCTGACCGAGATGGCGTCCAAGAACCCGCAGCAGCTCAACTGGCGCCAGTCCATCGTGGACCTGATGAAGCTGCTGGGCCTCGACAGCAGCCTCGACAACCGCAAGGAGCTGGCGCGGGAATTGGGCTATTCGGGGGACATGAACGACTCCGCGAGCATGAACATCTGGCTGCACAAGCAGGTCATGAACAAGCTGGCGGAGAATGGCGGGCAGGTGCCGGCCGAACTGAGGGACTGATGGGGCGACGCCGGGATTTTCCCGGCGAACCGCTCAGCCGGGCGCCGCGAGGCGGCCCGGCTTTTTGCTCGCCGGCCCCGGCCGCGCCCTACCAGCCATAGCCCCGGTGACGATAGGGGCGCCCATAGCCATAATGGGACCGCTGATGGCCATAGCCGTAGCCATAGCTTTGGCGGCGATGCCGGTGGCGCCGGTAGCCGCGATTATCGTCATCGCTCAATGAGCCGGCGATCAGGCCGGCGGCGAGGCCGGCCCCGGCGCCCAGTGCCAGCGTGCTGCCCCAGTCGGTCGAGCCGTCCGGGTTTTGGCAGCCGGCGAGCAGAAGGCTGGTGCCCAGGGCAAGAAAAGCAAGGAAGCGTCGCATGGGGGATGCACCTCCGATGCGACGGAACATGGTTTGCCTTCAAGGCCAACAGGAGGCCGGAACAAGGCGGCATCCGGGCAGGATGTGACGAAGTGCCGCAGGATCAGCCGGCGCGGCCCGAGAAGGCGTTGAAGGTTTGTATGGTATAGGTGTCTTTCACGCCCGCCACGCTTTGCACGCATTCCACCACGAACAGGCCGATGTCACGGTCCGGCTCCAGGTAGAACTTGCCGAGCAGGTCGTACTGGCCGGAAACGGAGTGCATCTCCGACAGCTCCTCAATGCTGTCGGCCATTTCCCGGGCCACCTGGTAGGCGCGGCCCATCTCGCATTTGATCAGAACGAAAATGGCACGCATCGGCGATCTCCCTGACGGTGTGCGGCTTTCCGCATCGCGACGGGTAGCCCAGCCCACGAGCCTCGGCTAGCCTCCACGCCAGTTGTATGACGACCCTATCGAGGGAAGAGGAACGAACCATGGATGGGATGAGCACGACCGCACGCACCGGTGGCCAGTTGCTGGCCGATGCGCTGGTGGCGCAGGGGGTCACGCATGCTTTCTGTGTCCCGGGCGAATCCTATCTGGACCTGCTGGACGGGCTCTACGCCAACAGCGACAAGATCAACCTGACCACCTGCCGGTTCGAGGCGGGCGCCGTGAACATGGCCGAGGCCCATGGCAAGCTGACCGGCCGTCCCGGCGTGGCGCTGGTCACCCGCGGCCCCGGCGCATGCCATGCCGCCATCGGTGTCCATGTCGCCATGCAGGACAGCACGCCGCTGGTGCTGATCGTCGGCCAGATCCCCTTTGCGGAGACGGACCGTGAAAGCTTCCAGGAGGTCGATTACCGCCGCATGTTCGGCTCCGTCGCCAAGTGGGTGACGCAGATCGACGACGCCTCCCGCATCCCCGAGCTGATGGCGCATGCCTTCGATGTCGCCACCTCCGGCCGCCCGGGACCCGTCGTGGTGGCGATCTCGGAGGAGATGCAGAAGGCCCGCGTCGCGGTGCCCGATATTGGCCCCGCAGAGGTGGCGCCGGCGGCGCCGTCCCCCGCCGCGCTGGACCGGATGCTGGCTTTGCTGGACGCGGCCGAGCGCCCGCTGGTGGTGCTCGGCGGCTCCCGCTGGAGCGCTGAGACGCGGCGCGTCATCCGCGAGTTCTGCGTGGCGCGTGACCTTCCGGTGGCGGTCAGCTTCCGGCGGCAGAGCCTGTATGACTGCACCCTGCCCAACTATGCCGGCGATCTCGGCGTCGGCGCCGATGCGGGGCTGGTCGCCAAGGCCAAGCAGGCGGATCTGATCCTGGCCCTCGGCACCCGCATCGGGGAGCCGGTCAGCCAGGGCTACACCCTGTTCGACATGGCCGGGCAGGGCGGGCAGAAGATCGTCCATGTTTACCCGGACCAGGCCGAGATCGGCCGCGTCTACCGCCCGGCGCTCGGCATCACCGCCGAGATCAACGCCTTCGCCGAGGCTCTGGCAAAGCTGCCGGCGCCGGCCAGTGCCCCGCGCTGGTCGGCCTGGACCCGGGACGTCCATGCCGCCCGGGTGAAGCAGGCCGAGGCGCCGGACTATGCCGGCCCACTGAACCTCGCGCGCGAGTTGCAGGCACTGGAGAAGGTGCTGCCGGCCGATGCCATCTTCACCTGCGACGCCGGCAATTTCGCCACCTGGCCCAATCGCTTCATGCACCTGACCGAGCAGCAGGAGTTCCTGGGCCCCACGAACGGCGCCATGGGCTATGCGGTGCCGGCGGCGATCGGCGCCAAGGTCAGCTTCCCCGACCGTGTCTGCATCGGGCTGGTGGGCGATGGCGGCTTCCTGATGACCGGGCAGGAAATCGCCACGGCCTTTCAGGCGGAAGTGGCGCCGATCATCCTGGTGTTCAACAACGGCATGTACGGCACCATCCGCATGTACCAGGAACGCGCCTATCCCGGCCGCGTGTCCGGCACCAGGCTGACCAATCCGGACTTCGCCAGGTTCATCGAAAGCTTCGGCGGCCATGGCGAAACCGTAGAAAAGGACGGGGAGCTGGTGCCGGCCTTCCAGCGGGCGCTCGCCAGCGGCAAGCCGGCGGTGATCGAGGTGCGGGTGAACCCCGAGCAGGTGACGCACCGCGCCACCATTGCCGAGCTTCGCGCCCAGGCCGGCGGCAGCAAGCACTGACCGCGATACGCGCCGCCGGGCGTTCCCGGCGGCGCCTCGGCCGCGGCGGTGATCCCGCCGCGGCGTTGCTTATTCAGCCCGCCAGGGTGCGGCCGGTGGAGCCCAGATCGGCGAAGGCCTCGTCCAGACGCTTGACGATGCCCTTCTCGCCCGCGCGCAGCCACTTGCGCGGATCGTAGAGCTTCTTGGTCGGCTTGCCGTTGGACGGGTCGATCTGGTGGGTGAAGGCCACCGGGTTCGCCTGCACATAGGCGCCCACCGGCTCGGCGAAGGCGAACTGCGTGTCGGTGTCGATGTTCATCTTGAACACGCCATAGGACACGGCCTCGGTGATCTTGCTCTTTTCCGAGCCCGAGCCGCCATGGAACACCAGCGCCATCGGCTTCTCACCGCCGCCAAACCGCGCCGACACCGCTTCCTGCGACGCCTTCAGGATCTCCGGCCGCAGCTTGACGTTGCCCGGCGCATAAACGCCATGGACGTTGCCGAAGGAGGCCGCCATGGTGACATGGCCGATCGGCGACAGCACTTCCCAGGCGCGCAGCACGTCCTCGGGCTGGGTGTAGAGATGGGCGTTGTCGGCGGATTCCTCGACGTCGTGGCCGATACCGTCTTCCTCGCCGCCGGTGACGCCCAGCTCGATCTCCAGGCTCATCCCGAGCTTGGCCATGCGCTCCAGCACGGTCTTGCATTCGGCGATGTTGGCTTCCAGCGGCTCGGCCGACAGGTCCAGCATGTGGGAGGAGAAGAGCGGCTTGCCGGTCCGCTTCATGAATTCCTCGCCATGGTCGATCATGCCGTTGACCCAGGGGATCAGCGAGCGGTCGGCATGGTCGGTGTGCAGCACCACGCAGATGCCGTAGGCGGCGGCGACGGTGTGGACATGCTGCGCGGCCGAGACGGCGCCAAGCACGCGGGCGGCGTTGGCGTCCGGGCAGCCCTCGCCGGCGAAGAAGCGGGCGCCGCCATTGGAAAGCTGGATGATGACGTCGGACTTGTTCTTGGCCGCGGCTTCCAGCACCGCGTTGATGCTGTTGGTGCCGACGACGTTGACGGCAGGCAGGGCGTAGCCGCCTTCGCGGCAGGCATCCAGCAGCGCCAGGTAGTCGGCGCCGGTGACGACGCCCGGCTTCAGTCGGGTTTTGCTGCTGACGGGGGCGGCCTGGTCCATTCGGATGCTCCGGCTAGGGAAGGAGATGGGGCGCAGCATACCGCGTTCCGCGCCGTCGCGCGCCTCCCCCCCGCGATAACATCGGAGCCAGTCCCGCGCCGCCCGCCATGCGGCCGCCTCAGTCGCCGATCGCCACGCCTTCCCGGCGTGGGTCGGCGCCGCCCAGCAGGCCGTCCGGCGTCACGGTGATGGCCTGCAGGCCGGATACCATGGCGCGCACATCGGCGCGGTGGCCGCGCGCCTGCAATGCCGGGGCAAGCTCCGCCGCGGCCATGCCCTGCTCCAGCTCCGCCGCGCCGCCGAGCGAGCCGATGCGGGGCAGCGACACCGCCGCCTGCGGGTCCAGCTGCCAGTCCAGCAGGCCGAGCAGCGTTTGCGCCACATAGCCGATGATGCGCGCCCCGCCCGGCGATCCGAGCGATGCCAGCAGGCGCCCCTTTTCATCGAACACCAGGGTGGGCGACATGGAGGAGCGCGGCCGCTTGCCGCCTTCAACCCGGTTGGCCACGGGCCGGCCATCGATCCCGGGGCGGAAGGAGAAATCCGTCAGCTGATTGTTGAGAAAGAAGCCATGCACCATCAGCCGGGCGCCGAACGCATCCTCCACGGTTGTGGTCATGGACAGGGCGTTGCCCGCGGCATCCACAATGGAAACCTGGCTGGTGCCGTTTTCCGGCTGCGCCGGCTGCGGGGCCAGGGCGGCCTCGCGCCAGCGCGGCTTGCCGGGGAGGGGAGAAGGATTGGCGCGGTCCCGGTCCAGCAGCTGGGCGCGCAGGGTGAGATAGGCGTCCTCCGTCAGCCCCCGCACCGGCACGCGCTGGAAGTCGCTGTCGGCGAGATACAGGTTGCGGTCGGCGAAGGCGAGGCGGCTGGCCTCCACCAGTAGATGCGCCGCCTCGACGCCACGCGGGTCGAGTGAGGCGATGTCGAAATGCTCCAGCATGCCGAGGATCTGCGCCACCGCGACGCCGCCCGAGGAAGGCGGCGGGAAGCCGCAGATCCGGAATCGGCGATAAGGGGTGCAAAGCGCTTCACGCTTCTTCGGCATGTAGGCGGCCAGGTCATCGGCCGTCATGCCGTTGCCGGCATCGCCATGCCGGGCCACGGCCTCGACGATGCCCTGCGCCACGGCGCCGACCTGGAGGGCGGCGGCGCCGCGCCGCGCCACCAGGCGCAGCGTTTCGGCCAGGGCCGGGTTGCGCAGCAGGTGGCCCTCCGGCCAGGGCGCGCCGTCGGGCGCGAAGAAATAGGCGGACGCCGCCGGATCGCGCTTCAGCCGCTCGGCATCCTCGGCGATCGCCCCGGCCAGGCGCGCCGAAACGGGGAAGCCCCCCTCGGCCAGGCGGATCGCGGGCCCGAACAGGTCCGCCCAGGGCAGGCGGCCCTGTTCCTGATGGGCGGCTTCCAGCATCGGCAGCACGCCGGGGGCGCCGACGCTGCGGCCGGACAGCACCGCCTCGTAGAAGGAAAGCGGCGTGCCGTCGGGGCGGAGGAACAGGTTCCCCCCAGCGGCGGCCGGTGCCGTTTCCCGCCCGTCCCAGGCGTCCAGCCGGCGCTCAAGCCCGCTCCAGTGCAGCATCAGCGCGCCGCCCCCGATGCCCGAGGATTGCGGCTCCACCAAGGTCAGCACGGCCTGAACCGCCACGGCGGCATCCACCGCCGTGCCGCCGGCGCGCAGCATCGCGAGCCCGGCCTCGGCCGCCAGAGGGTGGGCGGCGGCCACCATCTGCCGGGTGGCGCGGGCGGGAGGGCGGGGCGCTTCCAGCGCGGCGGGCTGCGGACGGGTGTCCTGCGCGGCGGCGGGCGCGGCGGCGTCCGTCAGCCAGGCGGCGGCCAGCAACGGTGCGGCGAGAAGGACGGGACGGATCGAGATGGCCATGTGCGTCGCTCCCTGGACCGGAGCAGGTTAATGCGCCGCGCGGCGCTGTCGATGCCGCGCGGCGCTTGCATCCGGTTGTCGCATCCCATCTCTGATCCGCGCAGGATGGAGGACTTTCCTTGGCTGAGGACGAGGCGCCGGACGGCATCCGGCAGAAGCTTGTGGACACCAAGCAGCGCTGGGCGCGCGAGGGCCGGCTGCTGACGGGCGAGCACGCGCCGCCGGAACAGCGCCTGCCGCCCAGCCAGCGACTGGTGCGGGACTGGCCGGTGCTCGACCTCGGCGTGCAGCCCGCGGTGGCCGAGGAAACCTTCCGCCTCGACGTGGAGGGGCTGGTGGAGCGCCCGGTGACGCTGGACTGGCGCTGGCTGATGGAGCTGGAACAGGCCGAGCGCGTCAATGACATCCACTGCGTCACGCAATGGTCGCGCTACGACAACCGCTGGGGCGGCATCGCGGTGTCCACGCTGCTGGAGCTGGTCCGGCCGAAATCCCAGGCGCGCTTTGTCGAGTTCGGCGCCTATGACGGCTACACCACCAACCTTTCGCTGGAGGATTTCGCCCGGCCGGAGAACATCCTCGCGCATAGCTGGGAAGGCGAGCGGCTGACGCGCCAGCATGGCGGGCCGCTGCGCGTGGTGGTGCCGCATCTGTATTTCTGGAAGAGCACGAAATGGGTGAAGCGCATCACCTTCCTGGCGCAGAATAAACCCGGCTTCTGGGAGCAACGCGGCTATCACGACCGCGGCGACCCATGGATGGAGGAACGCTATGGCTGAGCTGTCCCGCCGCGCCATGCTGGCCGGGCTGCCGCTGCTGATCGCCGCGGCCCCGGCCCGCCAGACCGGCCATGATTTCCGTTTCGAGGCGATCGAAGGCGGCGAGATCAACCTCGCCGACTGGCGGGGCAAGCCGATGCTGGTGGTCAACACCGCCAGCTTCTGCGGCTTCGCCAAGCAGTTCGAGGCGTTGCAGGCCCTGCACGAGCGCTATGGCCCGCGCGGCCTGCTGGTGCTGGGGGTCCCGTCCAACGACTTCAACCAGGAAAACGCCGACCGCAACGCCATCAAGGATTTCTGCGAATCCACCTGGGGCGTGCAATTTCCCATGACCGCGCCGGTGCATGTGAAGGGGGCGGCGGCGCATCCTTTCTTCGCCTGGGCTGCGGCGCAGCCGGGCGGCGCGGTGCCGCGCTGGAATTTCTTCAAGTTCCTGGTGGGGCGGGATGGCCGGCTGCTGCACGCCTTCCCCAGTGCCACGGAGCCGGATTCGGCCTCCATGCGACAGGCGCTTGGCGCCGCGCTGGCATGACGGAAGGGTGGCGCGCGATGCGGGCGGCGGATCTCGCCGCCGTCAGCCGCATCGCCACCATCGTGCATCGCGACTTCCCGGAGGAGGATGCGGTGTTCGCCGAACGGCTGGCGCTGTTTCCCGCCGGCTGCCTCATCCTGGCGCGGGGCGGGGAAGCGGCAGGCTATGCCATCAGCCATCCCTGGCGCCTCGGCGCGCCACCAGCCCTGAACACGCGCCTTGTCGCCCTGCCGGCAAGGCCGGACACCTTCTACCTGCATGATGTCGCCTTGCTGGCGGAGGCGCGTGGCGGCGGCGCGGCGCGCGGCCTCCTGGCCCGACTGGAGCAGCTCGCCGGGGTGCTGCCTGTTTCGCTGGTAGCGGTGGGCGGCACGGCGGATTTCTGGCGGCGGCTGGGCTTCGTGGCAGTGGAAGACCCGGCCCTGGACGCGAAGCTGGCCAGCTACGGCGATCCTTCCGCCCGCTTCATGGTGCGGCACCGATCGGGCTGACCGACCCTGGCGGCGCGTCCCGCACCAGGCACCAGCGGTTTTCCCCGGGCTCGGGCGCGCAGCCGGGCCACCAGCTTTCACGGCAGAAGCGGTTGGCCGGGGTGAGCCATCGCGGCGCCGCCATGCAGCGTTGCCAGTTCGCCGGGCTGGCGGCCGGCCCGTCGAGATACAGCGTTTCCAGCCAGGCATAGCCGAGCGGCTCCACCACCGGCAGCATGTCCATCACCCAGTCCCACTTGGCGGGCAGGGCGGGGCGGGCGACGGCGATGGCGCCGCGTTCGACGGCGCGGCGATAGCCCTTCAGGAAATGTGATTCGAGCCGGACGCCGAAGCGCCCGGCGCCGATTCCGAACAGTGCCTCCACCACGGTCAGGTCGCAGTTGTCGGGCAGGATCAGGGCGGTGGGAAAGGCCAGGGTGGTGCCGGGAAACGTGCCGGCACGGGCGAACAGGTCGATCTCGAAAAAATAGCCGAGCACGCGCATGCGCCCCATTGTGGCACGCAGATAAGGAAGGGCGCCTTCCGCCGGCACGGCGGCCCAGCGGCGCGCGACAGCCTGCCAGACCTCGGCGGCGGCGGCGTAGCGCGGATCGGTGGCGGCCCAGTGCCGTTCCAACTCGGCGCCGAAGCCGCGTGCCTTTCCGTCGCGCTGCGCCGCCATCATGTGCAGCAGTGCTTCCTGCGCGCCGACACCACCCCAGGACACCACATGCGCGAGGTGCTTCGGCCCGGGGCGCGTGTCGAGAAAGGATTGCAGCAGGAAGCCCACGCCCTGCGCCGTCAGGCCGCCCTGGCTTTGGCCAGTGACGAACACCTCGCCACCATCGCGCAGATCGCCGGCATAGTCGGCGGCGTCCCGGATCATTGCCAGCGCGGCGGTTGAGCTGGCCTGAGCCCGCCCGAAGGTCAGCCCCGATGCCCAGGAGCGGAAATCCCGGTGCTCGAACACATGGGTGCCGGCGATGGCATAGATGCGGTGCGGCGGCAGGCCGGAGGACGGGCGGGATTCCAGCGCCACGGCGGCGAAGCCCGAATGGCGGTCCGCGTAAAGCCGCAGCGGGCGGTAATCCGGCAGTTCCACTTCCAGCCCAAGATGGTCGAGGAAAGGCGGCGCATCACCCTTTCCGTGCCGCACGTCATAGGCGATATCGGCCGCCTTCACCGTCGCCTCATCCACGCGCCAGAGCGAGCGGATAGCCGAGCGGCGGTCCAGCAGCACGGCGGAAGCGTCCTCGCCGGAAAGGTAGATGGTCTGGGGGTTGCCTTCCGGCGCCGGCAGGTCGCGCAGGTTGCGCAGATGCAGCTCGACCCGCCAGGGCTTGCCCCGCCCGCCGGGACGGACCTGCACGTCGCGCTTCGCCAGGATCTCCCGCGCGAAGGGCAGCAACTCGTCCAGGGACAGGCTCAGGTCGCGGCCGGGCGCGCCGGCGATGCCGGCGCTGCTGCCATCGCACCGCGCCAGCTGCTCCGAGGCGGCGCCCGCCCGCGGGTCGAGTGGTGCATCGGGCTGGGCCCGCGCGGGATGGCCGGCCTGCAACAGAATGAGGCCCAGAGCCAGGCCCAACGCGGCTCCGTGCTTTGCTCGCAGCGGCATCAGGATGGGAGGTCCGGCATCATGGGCGGAAAACACACCCCGATTGTGGCCGGATTATCCTGACGAATCGGGCAATGGAGGCGGTGGGCGCCGCCTCAGTCGCCGAAGCGGTTGGAGCGCGGGAAGCCGTTCGGCGGCTGCCGCCCGGCGCCGGCCCGGTTGCCGCGCCATGCGGTGAGGTCGGTTTCCAGCCGCACGCGGTCGCCGATGCGCCAGCTCAGGCCGGTCTTGCCGTCGAACACCTTCACATCGGCCATGCCGCCATCCTTGTAGCCCTGCAGCGTCACGCCACGGCCGCGCATCATCTCCGGCACCTGCTCCAGCGGGAAGACCAGCAGCTTGCGGTTCTCGCCGATCACCGCGATCGTGTCGCCATCCACGGGCACGCAGACGGCCGCCTCCACGGGCGCGTCCACCATCAGCACCTGCTTGCCGGTGCGCTTCTCGGCCACCAGATCCTCCGACTTCACCACGAAGCCGCGCCCCTCGGTGGAGGCGACAAGGTATTTCCGCCCTTCCGACCAGACGAACAGGTCCACCACGTCATCCTCGTTGGTGAGGTCCACCATCAGCCGCACCGGCTGGCCATCGCCGCGGCCGCGCGGCAGCGCCTCGGCCTTGATGGTGAAGCTCTTGCCGTTGGTGGCGAACAGGCACAGCCGGTCGGCGGTGTTGGCATGCAGCGCGATGCGCAGCGAATCGCCTTCCTTGAACTTGTGTTCCGTTTCCAGCGGCACATGGCCCTTCAGTGCGCGGATCCAGCCCTTCTGCGACAGGATCACCGTCACCGGCTCGCGCTCCACGAAGGCGCTCTCGTCGATCACCACAGCGATGGCGGTGCCGCCAACCTCGGTGCGGCGCTTGCCGATCCCGCTGTCCTCGCCGAATTTCTGGCGGGTTTCCTCGATCTGCTCGGCCAGCTTCTTCCAGCGTGCCTTCTCGCTGCCCAGCAGGGCCTGGAGCGATTTCTGTTCCGCCGAAAGCTTCTTGTGCTCCCGCCGGATCTCCATCTCCTCCAGCTTGCGCAGGGAGCGCAGCCGCATGTTCAGGATCGCCTCGGCCTGCACCTCGGTCAGGTCGAAGGCCTTGATCAGCGCGGGCTTCGGATGGTCCTCCTCGCGGATGATGCGGATCACCTCATCGAGATTGAGATACGCGATCAGGTAGCCGTCGAGGATCTCCAGCCGGCGGGCGATGGCATCCAGCCGGTGCTGGCTGCGCCGCACCAGCACCTCGTGCCGGTGGTCGAGCCAGGAGCGCAGAACCTCCTTGAGGCCCATGACGCGCGGCGTGCGGCTGGCATCCAGCACGTTCATGTTGAGCGACACGCGGGATTCCAGCGGCGTCGCGCGGAACAGCGTTTCCATCAGCACGGCGGGATCGACCGCGCGGCTCTTGGGCTCCAGCACGATGCGGACGACATCGGTGCTTTCGTCCCGCACATCGCCCAGCAGGGGAAGCTTCTTCTCCTCCATCAGCTGCGCGATCTGCTCGATCAGGCGGGACTTGGCGACCTGGTAGGGGATCTCGGTGACGACGATCTGCCAGGTGCCGTTCTTCAGCGCCTCCTTTTCCCAGCGGGCGCGGATGCGGAAGCCGCCACGGCCGGTGGCATAGGCCTCCCGCACCGCCTCGCGGCTCTCGATCATCACGCCGCCGGTCGGGAAATCCGGCCCCGGCACGTGCTGGAGCAGCTCGTCGATCTCGGCCTTCGGATTGGCGATCAGCGCCAGCGCCGCCGAGCAGAGCTCGCCCGCATTGTGCGGCGGAATCGAGGTCGCCATGCCGACCGCGATACCATTGGCGCCGTTGGCCAGCAGGTTGGGGAAGGCGGCGGGAAGCACGACCGGCTCGCGCTCCTCCCCGTCATAGGTGGCGCGGAAGTCGACCGCGTTCTCCTCGATGCCTTCCAGCATGGCCTGGGCGATGGCCGTCAGCCGCGCCTCGGTGTAGCGCATGGCCGCGGCGTTATCGCCGTCGATATTGCCGAAATTGCCCTGGCCCTCGACCAGCGGGTAGCGGGCGGCGAATTCCTGCGCCAGCCGCACCATCGCCTCGTAGATCGAGGCGTCGCCATGCGGGTGGTACTTGCCCATCACGTCGCCCACGATGCGGGCGCATTTCTTGAAGCCGGCGGCAGGGTCCAGCTTCAGCTGGTGCATGGCCCAGAGCAGCCGCCGGTGCACGGGCTTCAGGCCGTCCCGCACATCCGGCAAGGAACGCGCCGTGATGGTGGACATGGCATAGGCGAGATACCGCTCCGACAGGGCCACCGACAGGTTGGTCGGCCGCACGTCGCCGCCTTCTGGAAGGGTCTTCAAGTCGTCGGGCATCGGTACCTCAGGCTTTGTCGGGGCAGGACGGGGCTAGCGCAGGCGGGCGCAGTTTTCCAGCGTTTCGCCGCTACGATAGGAACATAGCAGGAACGACGGTGCCGGCCAGATCACCTCACAAGAACGCGAGGGCGCGCCAGAGGGGGCTCGACGCTCCGGCTCCGCTTGCGCATGGTCGTCCGACAAGATCACTGCCGCCTGCCTCCGGGCCTGGCGGCAACACCGGGAAGGGCCAGGAAGATGAGCGCAAGCGCGGAAACCGTGGCGCGTGGCGGCAATGCGCCACCACAGGACGATCCCTATACCCTGACGCCCGAAGGCGTCATGGAAGCGCCGACCGGATGGGGCGCTTCCTTCAAGCATCTGGGCCCGGGGCTGATCCTGAGTGCCTCCATCGTCGGCTCGGGCGAGCTGATCGCCACCACCACCCTGGGCGCCACCGCGGGCTTTGCCCTGCTGTGGATGGTGATCTTCTCGACCTTCGTGAAGGTCGCGGTGCAGGTGGAGCTGGCGCGCTGGACCATCTCCACCGGCCAGCCAGCGCTGACCGGCTACAACAAGGTGGGCCCCCGCATCGGCCGCGTTGGCTGGATCAACGTGCTATGGGCGCTGATGGCGCTGACCAAGCTGTTGCAGATGGGTGGCGTGATCGGCGGCACCGCCATTGCTCTCTCCATCCTGATGCCGCTGGGCGGGCCGCCGATGAGCGGCACCTCCGTCACCATCTGGACGACGATCGTTTCGCTGGGCAGCATCGCGCTGCTGTATTCCAACAGCTACAGCCTGATCGAGAAGGGCGCGACCGCGCTGGTCGTCGTGTTCTCCATCGTCACCGTCGCCATCGCTCTGGGCCTGCCCTTCACGCCCTATGGCTATGACATGGACGACATCGCCACGGGCCTCGCCTTCACCATCCCGGCGGGCGCGATCGGTGCGGCCATCGCGATGTTCGGCATCACCGGCGTGGGCGCGGACGAACTGACCTTCTACACCTATTGGTGCGTCGAGAAGGGCTATGCCCGGCATGTCGGCCCGAATGACGGCTCCGATGCGTGGAAGCGCCGCGCCAAGGGCTGGATCGGCGTGATGTACAAGGATGCCTTCGTGTCCTGGTGCATCTACACCTTCGGCACGCTGGCCTTCTACCTGATGGGCGCCGCCGTGCTGAACCCGCAGGGCGTGGTGCCGCAGGGCAACGAGATGATCACCTCGCTGTCGCGCATGTACACCGACACGCTGGGCGAATGGGCGGGCGTGCTGTTCCTCGTCGGCGCCATCGCCGTGCTGGGCTCCACCCTGTGGGCGGCGGTGCCGAGCTGGTCGCGCATGTATGTCAACCTGCTGGCCGAGATGGGCGTGCTGGACTGGAAGAACCGCGAGCAGCGGCTGCGCTGGATCCGCGGCTTCACCATCGGCCTGCCGATCGTCTGGGGGCTGGCCTATCTGTTCGTGCGCTCCCCCGTGCTGATGATCCAGATCGGCGGCGCGGCCACGGGCGTGTTCCTTCTGGCCGCGGTGATCGCCGTCTGGTACCTGCGGAACACGGAAACCGATCCGGCGATCCGCGGCGGCTCGGTCTTCAATGCGCTGCTGGTGGTGAGCAGCGTCGCGATCGTGCTGCTCGGCGTCTACACCGGCCTCAGCGTGTTCAAGCTGGTCTGACGCCACGCTACCGGCGGGCGGGGGAGCACCATCCTCCGCCCGGACCTGCAGGGGTGGGGCGGCTCATGGTTTGCCGCGCGCCCGAATCTCCTCCAGCAGATTGGCCAGCAACGTGATCTGCTCCTGCTGTTGCTCGACTAAGGAGCGAAGCTGCTCCGCCCGCATCCGGTCGAACTTGTCGTGCAGCGCCATGATCTCGATCTCGGCCTTCAGGTTGACCTCGTAATCATGCGCCGCCACCAGCCGGTCGCGGGCTGATTGCCGGTTCTGGCTCATCATGATGACCGGCGCCTGCAAGGCGGCCACCATGGACAGCAACAGGTTCAGGAAGATGAACGGATACGGGTCGAAGGGCCGCGTCAGCAACGCCGTGTTCGCCAATGCCCAGCCCGCCAGCACCAGCACGCTGATGATGATGAAGCCCCAGGACCCGCCGAAGGCCGCGACCTGATCCGCCAGGCGGTCCCCGAAGCTGAGCTTGTCGGCGAAGGCCTCGTTGGTATCCTGGCTCAGTGGGCGACGTTGCAATGCGCGGGTCAGCGCGCGGCGCTCCGGCTCACCCAGCCTGACCTCCTCACCGAACCATTGCGCGGCGGCGTCGTAGTCGGGATGGAGTGCCTTGCTCATGGAGATTCTCCACTGCGGGCTGTCAGGGGTGGGGGGCGGCCTTGGCCTGGAACCACGACCCCAGCGCCATCCAGGGCCGCGCATCCCAGAAGCGGCTGGCTTGGCCAGAGGTGGACGGCATCACCCACAGCATCGGGAAATCCGCCGGCCCCTCGACCCGGCCATAGGAGATGGCGCTGGTGCGGCGCTCCAGAAAGGCGGCTGCGGGGGCCTTGGCGGTGAAGGCCACCGCCAGCGGGCGCACCGCCCGGATGCGCGCGGCGAAGCCTTCCGGGTCATAGGCATCGGGCGGCAGCTGGTCGTCATTGCCCGAGGCATGCTTCGCCATGTCGGTCAGCCCGATGCCAAGCCAGAGCAGGGACGGGTATTCGGCCGGCGCCAGCCTGCGCGGGGTCAGCCCGGCCTGGTGCAGGATCGACCAGAAGCGGTTGCCGGGATGGGCGTAATAGGCACCCCGCGCCGCCGACACCGCGCCAGGCGCCGAGCCGCAGAACACCAGCCGCAGCCCCGGCACCAGCAGGTCGGGCAGGATCTCCGGGCGGGACGCGGTCATGCCGGGGGCAGGACAGCCGGGAGCAGGGCGGCAATGCGCGCTTCCAGCCGCTCCCGCGCGGGCGGGACCGGATGGTGGCGCGCGCCGAAGGCATCCCGCGCCAGGAAATGGCCGGTCAGCCGCAGCCCCTTCAGCCATTCGCTCGGGTCCCGCTCATCCTGGCCGCCTTGCAGGAACAAAGGCAGCGGCAGCAGCCGGTCCCGGTAGGGCTCGGCCGCCTCGGCGCTGACGGCGCGGCCGGTGCGGGGAGAAACATGGGTCAGATGCCCGGCCGTGCCGGTGACGGCGCAGGAGGCGAGATCGAGGCCATAGCCCAGCGCTTCCAGCAGCAGCGCTTCCCAGCGGATGTAATCGGGCATCAGCGCCTCGGCGCCGCGGCCCAGATTCGCCATCAGCGCGAGCAGGCCGGAAAACACGCGCGGCTGGGATTCCCGCTCCGGCAGCGCGTCACTGGCCAGGGCGCAGGCGGATTGCAGCAGGGCGAGGGCCAGGGGATCGTCCATGGCCAGGGCAGCGGAGGGGTGCACCATCTCCCCGGTGAAATGCCCCAGCTGCTCGGGAAGGCGCCCGATCCAGCGGACCTCCACCAGATTGCCGGGCTGCCACAACCCGGCCTGGGCGCGGGACGCGCCGCCCCGGGCCAGGCCCAGGTGGCGGCCATGCGCCTCGGTCAGCACCGAGATCACGGCGCCGCCCTCGCCATGCGGGCGGGCCTCCAGCACGATGGCGGGGGCCTGCCATTCCATCAGGCGATGGCCTCAGCCGGCATCGTCCAGGCCGATGGCGCGCAGCCGGGCGCGCTCCTCGTCCCAGCCCTGGCGTTCCTTGACGTTCAGGAACAGATGGACGCGGCGTTCCAGCAGCTTTTCCAACTCGGCCCGGGCCCGCTTGCCGATATCCTTCACCTTGCTGCCGCCATCGCCGATCAGGATCGCCTTCTGCGAGGCGCGGCCGACATAGATGGTGCAGTCGATCCGCACGGAGCCGTCGCGCCGTTCCTGCCAGGATTCGGTCTCCACCGTGGCATGGTGCGGCACTTCCTCATGCGTCTGGCGCAGGATCTGCTCGCGCACGATCTCGGCCGCCAGCATGCGTTCCGGCAGGTCGGACAGCTCGTCCTCCGGAAACAGCCAGGGGCCGTAGGGCAGGCGGGCCGCCAGCGCGTTCATCAGCCGGTCCAGCCCGTCGCCCTTCTCGGCGCTGATCATGAACGTCTCCTCGAAGGAGAGCTGCTGGTTCAGCGTGGCGGTCAGCGGCAGCAGGGTCTTGGTGTCGATCAGGTCGGACTTGTTCAGCACCAGCCAGATCGGCACCTTCGACCGCTTCAGGACGGACACGATGCTTTCCACCGCCTCCGTCATGCCGGCGCGGGCATCGACCATCAGCAGCGCCACATCGGCGTCCTGCGCGCCTTCCCAGGCGGCGGCGACCATGGCGCGGTCGAGCCGCCGGCGCGGCGCGAAGATGCCCGGCGTGTCGGTCAGGATGATCTGCGTCTGGCCCTGCATCACCACGGCGCGGATGCGGAATCGCGTGGTCTGCGGCTTGGGCGAGACGATGGTGACCTTGCTGCCGGTCAGCCTGTTCACCAGGGTGGACTTGCCGGCATTCGGCGCGCCCACCACGGCCACCATGCCACAGCGGGTCTGCTCCCCGGGTCCGGCGGTGTCGGTGTTCTCGCTCATCACTTGCCTGTCTTGTCCTTCACGCCCTTGTCCTGAACCTGGGCGAGCCATGCCTCGGCGGCCGCCTGTTCCGCCGCGCGCTTCGAATCGCCCTGGCCTTCCGCTTCCCGTCCTTCCGCCTTCACCGCCACCAGGAAGTGCGGCTTGTGCGAGGGGCCGGTGCTGGAAACCAGGCGGTATTCCGGCAGCCCTTCCGCCCGGCCCAGGGTGTATTCCTGCAACCGGCTCTTGGCGGACATGGGGGGCGTCGGGTCCGCTTCCAGGAAAACCGACCATTCGCGGCGGACGAAGTCCCGCGCCACCTCCAGCCCGGCATCCAGGTACAACGCGCCGATCAGCGCCTCGGTGGCATCGGCGATCACCGTGCCGCGGCCGCGCAGGCCGGTGCGGCCCTCGGCCGGCGGGATGCGCAATGCGGCGGGGAGGCCGATCGCCTCGCCCACCTTGGCCAGCGTGTCCGCCGCCACCAGCACGGAAAGCCGCTTGCCCAGCGCCCCTTCCCGTTCCCTGGGGAAGCGCTCGCTCAGCCATTCGGCCATCACCAGGGCAAGGACGCGGTCGCCCAGGAACTCCAGCCGCTCGTTGGAATCCAGCATTCCCTGCTTCGGGTCGGCCGCCGAGCGATGCGTCATGGCCTGCGCCAGCAGGGCCGGGTCGCGGAAGCGGTGGCCAAGCCGGGACTCGAAGCCGCTGCTCATGGTTCCCGTCCCGTCAACGCACCGCCATGAACAGGCGGCTCCAGCGGATGGCGAAGGGCCAGGCCCAGACCTCGTACCAGGCGGCGGAGCCATCGACGGAGAAGAAGATCCGCTCCGCCCGGCCAACCAGATTCTCCAGCGGCACGAAGCCGACGCCGCCGATCATGTCACGGCTGTCCAGGCTGTTGTCACGGTTGTCGCCCATGGCGAAGACATGGTCGGCGGGAACCAGAAATTCCGGCGTGTTGTCATAAGGGCCGTTGTCGGTCTGTTCCAGGATCTGGTGCCGCACCGCCTCCGTGCCGCCGGGGCTGGGCGGCAGGGTTTCGCGGAACAGCCGCACCGTCATGCGCGGCCCGTCGCCTTCCACGGTGTAGGGACCAAGTGATTCACGCGGCGCTTCCTGCCCGTTCACGAACAGCCGGCCGCCGCGCAGCTGGATGCGGTCGCCCGGCAGGCCGATGATGCGCTTGATGTAGTCCGTGCTGTTGTCGCGCGGCAGCTTGAACACCGCCACGTCGCCACGCTCCGGCAGGGAGCCGAAGATGCGGCCGGAAAACAGGTCCGGGCTGAAGGGCATGGAATGCCGCGAATAGCCATAGGCGTATTTCGACACGAACAGGTAGTCGCCCACCTGCAGGGTCGGGATCATGCTGCCGGAGGGAATGTTGAACGGCTCGAAGGCAACGGTGCGGATGCCGACGGCGATGAGCCCGGCATACACGACAGTCTTGATGCTTTCGAGCCAGCCGCCCGTCTTCTTGGTCATCGTCGGATCGCGCGAGGCCCCCAATGGGTAAGGTGCAGTGGGATGGTGCGGTGGGAAGGTACGGAAGCCGCCGCGCCAATGGCCGCGACCCCGAGGGTAGAGCCCGGCGTGGCCCTGGCTGTCAAGGAAGCGGGGCGGGCGGGCGCAGCTCGAAAGCCTCCGCCAGCAGCCGCACGGAGCGGCGGCGCGCTTCCGGGTCATGGATCGGGCTGAGCACCGCCACCTCCTCCGCGCCCAGCTCCGCCGCCAGGGCCTCCAGCTTGCCGCGCACCTGCCGCGGCGTGCCGATGGCGGCGCGGGCGCGCATGCGCTCCAGCTTGTCGCGCTCGGCCGGCGTGGCGGGATAGGCGGCGGCTTCCTCCGGCGAGGGCAGGGCGGGGTAGATGCCGCGGTCCCGCGACAGCTTCCAGACCGCGCGGGACAGGAACAGCCGCTCCGCCTCGGCTTCGGTTTCAGCGCACATCGCCACCACGGCGATGGCTGCCTGCGGCGCGGAAAGGCGCCCCGCCTCCGGGCGGAAGCCTTCCCGGTACAGCCGCAGCGCCTCGGCGGCGCCGGCACCGTCGGTGATGAAATGCGCGAAGCCATAGGGCAGGCCGAAATAGGCGGCGAGCTGGGCGCCATAGTCGGAACTGCCCAGCACCCAGACCTCCGGACGCGTCGGCCCCTCGGGCTGGGCGCGCACGGCGCGGAAGGGATGGTTTTCCGGCAGCCCTTCGCCCAGCCAGCCGAGCAATTCCTGCACCTGCGCCGGGAAGCGGTCCGCCCCGGCCTGGGCGGCGGCCGGGTTCAGCGCATAGGCCGTCCGGCCATCGCTGCCGGGGGCGCGGCCGACGCCGAGGTCGATGCGGCCGGGAGCGATGGCTTCCAGCACGCGGAACTGCTCGGCCACCTTCAGCGCCGAATAATGCGGCAGCATCACCCCGGCCGAGCCCACGCGGATCTGCCGCGTCGTGGCGGCGATGGCGCCGATCAGGATTTCCGGCGCGGAGCCGGCATGGCTGTGGCTGTTGTGATGCTCGGCCAGCCAGTAGCGGCGATAGCCCAGCGCATCCGCGAGCTGCGCCAGGGCCAGGGTTTCGCGGATCGCCTCGGCCGCGTCACGGCCGGCGGCGATGCTGGACTGGTCGAGAATGGAAAGGGTCAGCGCCATGCGGCGAGCCTAGCGCGACGGATGCGGCGGCGGAAACCCATGCGCCGGGCGCGGCGGTTCCGCATGGCGCTGCCGCATGCCGTCCAGCGGCCCTTCCACCAGCCAGTCGGCACCCTCGGCCACCGCGAAATCCGGCCCCAGCGGCGCCTTGCCGGCGCCACCGGGCAGATCCAGCACATAGGTGGGCCAGGCCAGTCCGGTCAGTTGCCCGCGCAGCGCCCGCAGGATGGCGCGGCCTTCGGCGATCGGCACCTCGAAGCGGGCGGTTCCCGGCGCGCGGTCGAGCTGGTGCAGGTAATAGGGCTTCACCCGTGCGGCCAGCATGGCGCGAAACAGCGCCTCCAGGGCCTCCGCGCTGTCATTGACGCCGCGCAGCAGCACGCTCTGGCCCAGCAGGACGGTTCCCGCGCGGTTCAGCGCCCGCAGGGCGCTGCGGGCGGCCGTGCCGAATTCGCGCGCATGGTTGGCATGGACGCACAGGAACAACGCCTTGTCGGTTTCCAGGGCATAGAGCATCTCTGGCGTGATCCGCTCCGGCGCCGCCACCGGCACGCGGGAATGCAGGCGGATGATGTCCAGATGCGGGATGGCCGAAAGCCGGCGGATGATGTGGCCGAGGCGGCGCGGCGACAGCATCAGGGGATCGCCCCCCGTCAGCACCGCTTCCCGCACCTGCGGCGTGGCGGCGAACCAGTCGAGCGCGGCCTCCAGCTCCGCTTCGGAAAGCAGGCCGCCATCCGGGCCCACCACCTCCCGCCGGAAGCAGAAGCGGCAATAAACCGGGCAGGCCAGCAGGGGCTTGAGCAAGGCGCGATCGGGATAGCGGTGGACCACCCCCTTCACCGGCGTGAAGGGCACGTCGCTGGTGGGGTCGGAGCGCTCCTGTTCCGCCGTTTCCAGTTCCGCCATGTCGGGGATGTATTGCCGCGCGATGGGGTCGGCCGGGTCGGCCGGGTCGATCAACCCCTGAACCGTGGGCGAGACGGCGATGGCGTAGCGGGCCGTCAGCCGGTCCAGCTCCGGCTCGGCCCCGGGCGGCACCAGGCCGGCCCGAACCAGCGCGGCGGGGCTGCGCAAGGTGCGCGCTTCTGCGGCCGGCATTGTGCGTGGCTTGGTATCGGCGGAACCATCGGGCATGGTCGGGCGCCTTACGCCTGGAAAGCCCGCCGCCGCAATGCCCGATCCCGCAAACCTCCTTCCCGACTGGCATCCGGACAGGCTGGCGGCGCGCCTGCCCGCTCTGCGCCGCCGCGCCCGGCTGCTGGCCGAGACCCGCGCCTTCTTCACCGGGCGGGGCTACATGGAGGTGGAAACCCCCGCTCTCGTGCCGGCGCCGGGGATGGAGGTTCATCTCGCTGCCTTCCGCAGTGAGTTCCGGCCGATGCTGGAGGGGGAGGCCATGCCACTCTGGCTGCGCACCTCGCCGGAGCTGGCGATCAAGCGGCTGCTGGTGGCGGGTTGCGGCCCGGTCTTCGAGATCGCCCGCGTTTGGCGCAATGGCGAGGTCAGCCCGCGCCACGCGCCCGAATTCACCATGCTGGAATGGTACCGGCCCGGCGCTTCCCTTTCGGCGCTGATGGATGAAACCGAGGATTACGTCCGCGCCATGCTGCCGCCACGCGTGGCCTCGGCCGGCGTGGAAACCGACCTGTCCCAGCCTTTCGAGCGGCTGAGCGTGGCCGACGCCTTCCGCCGCCATGCGGGCGGCCTCGACATCCTGGCGACGCTCGGCCCGGACGGGCAAGGCGATGCCCATGCCCTGCATGAGGCCGCCGGCGCATCCGGTATCGCGCCCCGGCCGGCGGAAAACTGGGAAGACCTGT
Source organism: Teichococcus oryzae (assembly GCF_008386565.1). Taxonomy (GTDB): domain Bacteria; phylum Pseudomonadota; class Alphaproteobacteria; order Acetobacterales; family Acetobacteraceae; genus Pseudoroseomonas; species Pseudoroseomonas oryzae. The sequence continues at coordinate 986,587 of NZ_VUKA01000001.1, forward strand.
TTTTCCGCATCCTGCTGGAGCGGGTGGAGCCGCAGCTCGGGCGGGACCGGGGCACCTTCCTGACCCATTGGCCGGCCCCGCAGGCGGCGCTGGCCCGGCGCGACCCGGCCGAGCCGCGCGCCGCCCTGCGCTTCGAGCTGTTCGTGGCCGGCCTCGAACTGGCCAATGCCTTTGACGAACTGACCGACGCGGAGGAGCAGGCGGAGCGCTTCGCCCGCGACGTCGCCGAGCGGCAGCGGCTTTACGGCGAAGGCTGGCCGGTGGACGCGGATTTCCTGGCGGCACTGCGCCATGGCATGCCGGCCACCTCCGGGATCGCCCTCGGCTTCGACCGCCTGGCCATGCTTGCGGCGGGGGCGGCCTCGGTGGCGGACACGCTGTGGCTGGGACGCTGGCCCTATCCGGGGTGAATGCCGGGCGTCAGACCCGTTCCGGCTCCGCTTCCGTTGTTTCAAGCAGGCGCCACATCCCGCCGGTCAGGATCTCGCTGGGGCGGAAGCGCGCCTTGTAGGCCATCTTCCGGCTCTGCGGCACCCAATAGCCGAGATAGACATAGGGCAGGCCCATCTCGACCGCCCGCTGCACAAGCCACAACACCGCGAAAGTGCCGAGGGAGCGCTTTTCCAGCGCCGGATCGAAAAAGGAATACACCGCCGAAAGCCCGTCGCTGAGCCAGTCCGTCAGGCAGCCGCCGAGCAACTGGCCGGACGTGTCGCGGAACTCGATCAGCCCGGTGGTGATCGGCGTGTCCTCGACCATGGCGCGGTAATCGTAGAAACCCATCGCCGCCATGTCGCCATCCTGGTGCCGTGCCCGCTGATAGGCCTGGAACAGGGTGAACTGCTCCGCCGTGGCGCGCGCCGGAGCGGCGGTGCCGATCAGCCCGGCATTGCTGCGCAGGATGCGGCGCTGGGTGCGGTCGGGGGTGAAGCGCGCCGCATCGATGCGGATCGGGATGCAGGACTGGCAGCCGGCGCAAACCGGCGAATAGGCGATGTTGTGGCTGCGGCGGAAGCCGGCGCGGGACAGGCGGTCATGCAGCGTCTCGGCCTCGGGGCCGGTCAGCTCGGTCACCACCTTCCGCTCCATGCGCCCAGCCAGATAAGGGCAGGGCAGCGGAGCGGTGGTGTAGAAGAAGTGCGGGCGCTTGGCCGATCGGTGCAGCATGTTTCCGTTATCTTCCGCATCCGGGAACCCGGATGCAACAGCCGGATGGCGGTTTGTTTTCAGCCGCCTGCCGGGGAAAGAACAAGCCGGTGCCCGCGATCGGCCGGAACGCTGCCCAGGGGCAGCAGGGCGTTGCCCGCCGCTCCCTCCGGCGCCGCCCCGGCCCAGCGCCGCAGCTGGTCGCCCCAATGGCGGGACAGGGGGTGGCCGGACTGGCCGGTGGCGATCACTGCCCAGGCGCCTTCCGGCGTGGACAGGTCGAAAACGGCCCGCAGCCCGGCGCCCTGGACATGGGTGAACTGGTCGCCGGAACCCCGCATGCCGCCGCGGCTCACCGTCTGGTCATCGCCCACCGTGGGCACGGCCAGGGCGGTGAGATCGCCCAGCACCGGCAGGAAGCGCAGCATCGGATGCTCGAACCGGGCCTGGTGCGCCTTCCCCCACCGCCAGGCGGAAGGATCGGCGCCGAAGCGGGCGGACAAGGCCGTCACCGCCTCCCGCAGCGCCTGCCCGGCCAGCACCGCGCAGGCGCCGCCCGGGGCGAAGGGTGGCGCGGCATCTTCCCCCGCCGCGCGGGGGCGGCACCAATGGGCGCCGCGGCCATCGGGATGCAGCACGAAGCGCAGGAATTCCGGCGTGGCGCCCCAGGCGCCTTCCGGCACGCCGCCATGCGCCAGGGCCAGCTGGGCGGCGCGCGGCCACCAGGCATTGAAGATCAGGGGCTGGGGCCGGTCCACCGCCATGGCGCCATCCCAGGCCAGCAACAGGTCGCGTGCCGTGCCGGCGGCGCCTTCCGGCCGGGGCAGGGCGCGCAGCAGCGGCAGCATCTCCCGCGCGAACAGGCTGACGGCGTCGTGCTGCATGGCCGCCAGATCCTCGGGCGCGTGGCGCGGCGCCGCGGAGAGCAGGTCCTGGATGCGGGCGAAACGCCAGTCGCCGAACCAGTCGCGGCCCAGGAAAGGCTCGGCCCCGGCGGGCTGGACGCGGTTGTTGGCATTGGCCAGCACACCCGAGGGCGGGGCTTCCCGGTGCGGAAGCGCGTCGAACGGAACAAAGCCATTCCAGTCATGGCTGCCATCCCAGCCCGGCGCGGGCACCGAGCCATCGCCCGCCCGGCGCAGCGGCGCGCGGCCGGTCAGGAACATGCCGATCCCGCCCGCGTCATCCGCCACCATCAGGTTCTGCGGCGGGGAAGTGATGCGGGATGCGGCCTGCAGCGCCTCGGCGAGCGAGGTCGCGCGGTTCAGCGCCAGGAGGCCATCGGCGGCGCTGTCCCCCGGCGCGAGATTGGCCATGGAAACGGCCAGCACCGTGCCCCCTGCCAGGCCGACGGCGCCTTCCGCCAGGTCGCTGACCACCGGGCCATGCCGGGTTTCGCGCACGGACAGCACTTCCGGCTCCCGGCCCCGGATGGCGATGCGCTCCTCCCGCGCCGTGAAGGGCCGCGGGCCGTCCGGCGTTTCATAGCCGCCATCGGCGAGCCGCTCGACAAACACATCCTGGGTGTCGGAATGAGTTGTGGTGAAGCCCCAGGCCAGCTTTTCATTGCGGCCGATGACCATGAACGGCACGCCGGGAGAGGTGGCGCCGGCGCGGAACCGCCCACCCGGCAATTCGATGCGCGCCAGGTACCACAGGATGGGCGCGTTGAAGCCGAGATGCGGATCGGATGCCAGCAGGGCCGCGCCGGTCGTGGAGCGGCCGGGCGCCACCGCCCAGGCGTTGGACGCGGTTTCGGGCAGCGGCGCCTCGGGGAAGCGTGGCAGGGCGGCGGCGAGGCGCGACAGGCGATCCACATCCAGCGCGGCGCGGCGGTCCGGCTCGCCGGCGCTGTCATCCGCGGGCCACAACTCCGCCAGCCGTTCCGGCGGCAGGATGGCGGCGAGGCGCGCCCGGTCCAGCTCCGTGCGCCAGTTGCCCGAAAGCCAGAGTCCCATGGTCTTGGCCCAGAGCAGCGCGTCCGAGGCACGCCACGGCTCCGGCGCGCCGAGGGCGAGGAATTCAGGGGCCGCCAGCCGCCCCTTCGCGTCGATCCAGGCATTCACGCCGCCGGCATAGGCTTCCATGATGTCGCGCGTGGCGGCTGGCAGGGCGGCGAAGTCGGCCTCGGCCCGCCGTGCCAGCCCGAGCGTGCGGCTGAAGCGGTCGAGCCGCAGCGCCGCGGGACCGGCGATCTCGGCCAGGCGGCCGGAAGCGTTGCGCCGCATCAGCTCCATCTGGAACATGCGGTCCCGCGCATGCAGCCATCCTAGGGCGATGATGGCGTCGCGCTCGGATTCGGCGGTGATGCGGGGGATGCCATGCGCGTCCTCCAGCACTGTCACGGGTGCGGACAGGCCCGGCAGGCGGATATTTCCTTCGCGCGGCGGCAAGGTGGCCCAAAGCAGCGCGCCTCCGCCGCCCAGGGCCAGCGGAACAAGGATGGCGGCCGTGACCAGGCCGCGCCGGAAGAACCGGCGCAGCCGGCCAGGGCGTCGTTGCATGACACACGATGTAGGACGGTTTCCGGGATGACGCAGCCCCGGCCGTGTTAAATGCCGCTTGCGATGAAAGATCCCATGACCCGGCAGGCCGCCGAGGCCCGCGGCCGCCATGCCGAGGACCGCGTGGCCGCGCGGCTGGAAGCCGGCGGCTGGTCCATCCTGGCGCGCCGCTTCCGCAACCAGGGCGGCGAGATCGACCTGGTGGCCGAGCGGGAAGGGCTGCTGGCCTTTGTTGAGGTGAAGGCCCGCGCCGCCCTGGCGGAGGCGGCCTTTTCCGTGACCCCACGCCAGCAGGCGCGGCTGCTGGCCGGCGCCGAGGCCTGGATGGCGGCGAATCCCGGCCATGGCGTGGAGGGTGTCCGCTTCGACGTGGTGCTGGTGGACGGGCAGGGGCGGATGCGGCGCATCATCGACGCGATCCGCGCCGGATGAGCCTCAGCCTCCGGATGGCCGGTGCTGGTACCGCAGCGGCACGCCAAGGGTGACGTAGCCACCATCCAACAGGAAGGGCGGCGGCGCGGCGAAGGGCGCGGCCCGCAGCACCGTGGTCAGGGCGGCCGCATCCAGCAATGGCTCGCCCGAGGATTGGCGGATCTTCGGCGTGTAGGGCTGTCCGTTCCGGTCCAGCGTCAGGTCCAGCACCACCGTGCCTTGCGGCATGATGGCCGGGCTGCGCGGGTCGCGCGGGTAGTACCGGCTGGCTTCCAGCTTGCGGCTGACGCCGGCCAGCCAGGCCGCCCGCTCCGTCCGTTGTTCCGGGGTCAGGTCGCGTGGCCCGGTGGCGCAGCCGGCCAGGGCAAGGCAGCAGAGCAGCAAGGCGCGGCGCATCATGACCTCGGAACAATCGGGGCGCATTATGGCGAAGCTTCCGTCGCCGTGGAAGGTTCGTTGCGCCGCTGCCGCCAGGTCGCGCCCGTAGGCCGGCTCAAACGGGGGCGATGCGAACCCCGGCGATGATCACCACCGCCTGCGCATAGGGATATTCGTCGGTCATGGTCAGGGTGATCTGCGCCGCGTGGCCGGCCGGGGTAATGGCATCCAGCCGCTTGGCCGCCCCGCCGGTCAGCCGCAGGGAGGGCTGGCCGCTGGACAGGTTCACCACGCCAAGGTCGCGCCAGAACACCCCGGCGCGAAAGCCGGTGCCGAGCGCCTTGGAGGCGGCCTCCTTGGCGGCGAAGCGCTTGGCATAGGTCGCGGCGCGCAGCTTCTCCGTGCGGCTGTCCGCCTTGCGCCGCTCGGCGGCGGTGAAGATGCGCTCCAGGAAGCGGTCGCCATAGCGCTCGATCGAGCGCTCGATGCGGCGGATGTCCACGATGTCGTTGCCGAGGCCGATGATCATGCCGCAGCCCTAGCCTCCGCCCTGGCCGGTGTCACCCCCGCCGGCTCCCTCATCCCTTCGACCGCTCGACCTGGATGATGCCGGGGCAGGCGCGCAAGGCGGCGACCACGTTGGACAGGTGCCGCAGGTCGGAAACCTCCAGGTCCACCACCACCTCGGCGAAATCCGGGGCGCGATGGGCGAAGCGGAGATTGTGCAGCTTGCCGTTCTGCTTGGCGATGGCGACGGTCATCGCCGCGATCGCCGCATCCTCGTTGCTGGTCACCACGTCCAGCCGCCCAAGATGCGCGCCGCCTGAGCCGGCCTCATAATCCCAGTCGATATCGAGGAAGCGTTCCGGCGTCGCCGCCAGGGCTTCCAGGTTGTGGCAGTCATGCTTGTGGACCGTGACGCCCTTGCCGGTGGAAACGATGCCGACGATGCGGTCCCCCGGCACCGGGTGGCAGCAGCCGGCGAACTGCACGGCCATGCCGGCGACCAGGCCGGTGATGCCATGGCTCGCTTCCCGCCGCCGCTCGGTCCGCACCACCGTGGAGCCCGGCTTGCCGCGGGCGCGGGCCAGCGGCAGGTGGTCCATCGGCCGAGGCGGGCCGCGCAGTTCCGGGATGGCGGCGTGCAGCACTTCGCGCGCGCCGATATTGCCATTGCCGACGGCGACGCAGAGATCCTCGAAGGAATTGTATTTCAGCGGCTTCAGCGCCGGTTCTACCAGCTTCTCGGCGAAGTCGATGCCTTCCTGGCGGAAGGCGCGGGCGATGGCGCTGCGGCCGGTTTCGCCGAATTCGGAGCGCTGCCGGGCCATGACGAAGCGCTTGATGCGCGCCTTGGCCTTGCCGGTGACCACGAAGCGTTCCCAGGCCGGGTTGGGCGTGCCGCCGCGCGCCGTGATGATCTCGACCTGGTCGCCATTCTCGAGCTGGTGGCGCAGTGGCACGATGCGGCCATTGATCTTGGCGCCGACGCAGGCATCGCCCACCTGGCTGTGCACCTGATAGGCGAAGTCGATCGGCGTCGCGCCGCGCGGCAGGGCGATCAGGTCGCCCTTGGGCGTGAAGCAGAACACCTGGTCCTGGTGCAGGGCGAGCTTGGTGTGCTCCAGGAAGTCCTGCGGCTCGGCGGCCGTTTCCAGGATCTCCAGCAATTCCTTTACCCAGGGATAGCGGCGCTGCTTCGGCACCTCGGCGCCGGGATTGCCGCCCTGCTTGTACATCCAGTGCGCGGCGACGCCGTATTCGGCGATCTCGTGCATGTCGGGGGTGCGGATCTGCACCTCGATCTTGGCGTTGCGGCGCTCCGGCACGGTGACGCCGGTGTGCAGGGACTGGTAGCCGTTGGGCTTCGGGGTGGAGATGTAGTCCTTGAAGCGGCCCGGCACCACGCGATAGCTGGAATGGATGGCGCCCAGCGTCGCGTAGCAATTCGCCTTGTCGGTGGTGACGATGCGGAAGGCCATGATGTCCGAGAGCTGCTCGAACTCCACCTTCTTCTCGTGCATCTTCATCCAGATGGAATAGGGCGACTTTTCGCGCCCCGTGACCTCCAGGATGGGAATGCCGGCTTCCGAGAGGTTCGCCCTCAGATCCGCGGAAATCTCGTCGATCAGGTCGGCGCCCTGGCCGCGCAGGAAGGCGAGGCGGGCGGTGATGGTCTGGTAGGCATCCGGCTGCAACTCGCGGAAGGACAGCGATTGCAATTCGGTCTTCACCGCATCCATGCCGATGCGCTGCGCCAGCGGGGCGTAGATCTCCATCGTCTCGCGGGCGATGCGGGCGCGGCTTTCCGGCTTCGGCTTGAAATGCAGCGTCCGCATGTTGTGCAGCCGGTCCGCGAGCTTCACCAGCAGCACGCGGATGTCCTCGCTCATGGCGAGGACCAGCTTGCGGAAATTCTCGGCCTGCTTGGTGCGCTCCGACTGCAGCTCCAGCCGGGTCAGCTTGGTGACGCCATCCACCAGTCGCGCAATGTCGCCACCGAAGCGGCGTTCCAGCTCGGCCAGGCTGTAGGTGGTGTCCTCCACCACGTCATGCAGCAGGGCGGTGGCGATGGTCGCGGTGTCGAGGCGGTAGCCGGCGAGGATGCCGGCGACGGCCAGCGGATGGGTGATGTAGGGCTCGCCATTCTCCCGCGACTGGGAGGCATGGGCGGTGGCGGCGATGTTGTAGGCCGCCTCGATCAGCGCCTTGTCGGCGCGCGGGTCATAGGCGGCGACCCGCCGGGCGAGTTCCGTGCCCGGTGTCTCGATGACGGGAGGGTCGCTGACCGGCGCCCCGGCCAGGGCCGCCGCCGGGGGATGGTGGGGCGCGGCGGCGCCGACCGCCGCGTCAGGCGCCTGCATAACGGGGAAAAGGTCGATCCTGGCGCCGGTTTTCAAGCGCGCCCCGTCACGGGCGATCGGTTCAGCGACGCCCGCCGCCGCCCAGCTCGGCGGCGATGGCGGCCTCGATGTCGTCGGCCGAGAGGTCCTCGTTGCCGGTATCCGGCAGCGGCTCCTCGCTGACATCCATCACGCCGAAGATGTTCTCGTCGGTGGCGATCAGGTCGATCACCTCCTCCTCCACCGGCTCCGGCTCCGGCGCGCGCAGCAGGGACTTGATCAGGTCCTGCTCCAGCTCGGCCGGCTGCACGGTTTCCTCGGCGATCTCGCGCAGCGCCACAACGGGGTTCTTGTCGTTGTCGCGGTCCAGCGTCAGTTCCTCGCCCCGGCTGATGTTGCGCGCGCGCTGCGCGGCGATCAGCACCAGCTCAAAGCGGTTCGGGATCTTCAGGATGCAGTCTTCGACCGTGACGCGGGCCATGGGCGGCCTCCAAATGCAGAAAATGCTGAACGCCTGAGATAGCCATCGCACCCGCGAAAGGCAAGTTTTCCGGGGATTCGGCGCGCCGGAAAGCCGTCAAAGCCGCTGCATGTCGGCCGGCGGCAGGCAGGCCAGCAGGGCCTCCACCGTTTCGCCGAGCCGCGGATGAACCCATCCCGGCGCCACCTCGGCCAGGGGCTCCAGCACGAAGCGGCGCAGATGGGCACGCGGATGCGGCAGCACCGGATCGGGGCTGTCCCGCACTGCCGCGCCCATGGCGATGATGTCGAGATCGAGGGTGCGCGGCGCGTTGGGATAAGGGCGCTGCCGGCCGGCCGCCTGTTCGATGTGCTGCAGGGCGGCCAGCAGGGCGGCGGGCTCCGCCATGCCCTCGCAGCGCGCGACGCCGTTGACGTACCAGGGGGCCCCCGATCCGGGCGGGTCCGGTTCGGTGAGCCACCAGCCGGACAGGGCGCCGAGGCGCAGCCCGGCGATGTTGTTCAGCGCGGCGGCGGCGGCGCGGCAGGTGGCCAGCGGCGCCGCGCCATCGGGGCCGGGCAGGTTGGCGCCCAGGGCTATCAGGATCATGGGGCTATCAGGATCATGAGGCGATCAGATCATCCCGGCTGCCTGAAGTCCGGCGCCATCTTGAGGGCATCGGTGGTGTCGAAGTCGCGCAGCACCGCGTCATCCGACATTTCCACCTCCACCACCTTCTCGGCATATTTGCCGACCAGGTGCCGGGCGCCGACATCGCCGGTGATCTCCAGCATCTCGGGAATGAATTCTCGCGCCCACAGCATCGGATTGCCCTGCTTGCCGCGGAAGGTGGGCATCACGATGGAGCGGCCTTCCTCCGGGTCGAAGGCCGCCATCAGCCGGTCCAGCATGGCGCCCGTCACCAGCGGCATGTCGCCCAGGCAGACCAGCACCCCCTCGACCTCCGGCGGCAGGGCGGCGAGGCCCGCCTTCAGGGAGCCCGACAGGCCCTCGGCGTAATCCTCCGTATGGGCGATCAGCACGGGGCGGCCGGCCAGCGCCTCCTCCACCCGCTGCGCCTCGTAGCCGGTGACGGCGATGACCGGGCGGGCGCGGCTTTCAAGCACGTTGTTCACCACCCGCACCACCATCGGGACGCCGGCCTTGTCGGTCACCATCAGCTTGTTCAGCGGCGCCATGCGGCGGGAGCGGCCGGCGGCCAGCACCAATGCCGCCACCTGGCGCGGGCGCCGCGGCGCCACGCCGGAGGAAGCCTGCGCCGCGGCCTGTTCGCGCGGCAGCGGCCGCGTCTCGATCTCCTTCAACAGCCCGCCCACGCCCATTCCGGCGATGTTGTTGCCATTCACCGGCAGGCCGGCGAACAGGCGTTGCAGCACCCAGTCGAAGCCGTTGAGCTTGGGCGAGCGGGCGCAACCCGGCAGCACCAGCGCCGGAATGTTGCCCAGCGCGCCGAGGCAGATCAGGTTGCCCGGGTCCACCGGCATGCCGAAATGCTCGATATGCCCGCCGGCCCTGACAATGGCCGCCGGGCCGGCGTCGCGCCGGTCCACCACGGCCGAGGCGCCGGCCACCAGCAGCAACTCGGCGCCCATGCGCTTCAGCCGGCCCAGCGCCTCGGCAATCGCGCCTTCCTCGTGCCGGCAGCGGATGGGGGGCAGCAGGGAGCCGGACAGGGCGGTGATGCGCGCCTCGGTGGCCGCCACCGTGCCCTCCAGGATGCTGTCCTTCAGCCCCGGCAGCTCGCTCAGCACCAGCCCGACCTTCAGCGGGCGGAAGGGATGCACCGCCAGCGCCCTGCCGCCGCGCGCCACCACCTCGGCCAGTTGCAGGGCGGCGGCGGGGGCGGAGAAGGGGATCACCTTCACCGTCGCCAGCATCTCCCGCGCGGAGACAGGGGTATGGTTCGGCAGGGTGGCGAGGGTCAGGCTCTCATCCAGGCGGTTGAGCCGGTTGACCAGCGCCTCATCCACCACGAACAGCCCGGCGGCATCGGCCAGGATGTTGACGCGGCCGGTCGCGGCGCGGGAACGGGCCAGGAGGGGCCCGAGCAGCGCCTCGCCCAGGCGTTGCGCCGCCTCGTCTTCCGGGATGTCGCCGGGCTCCAGCCGGGCGGCGATGATCTCGCCATGGCCGGTGGCCCGCAGCGCCGCCAGGGCGGCGGCGTCCAGCACCGTGCCCTTCTTCAGCACGCGCGGGGAGGTGCCTTCCGGCAGGCGGATGGTGTGCGCCAGGATCGCGCCCTCGGCTTCGGCGAGGGGAGTGGGGCCAAACTTCATGCGCGCTCCGCCAGGGCGGCACCGCGCCGCTTCGCCACGATCTCCGCCATGACCGAGAGGGCAATCTCGGGCGCGGTGACGGCATTGATGGAAAGCCCGACCGGCGCCGCGATGCGGGCGGTCTGCTCCGGGGTCAGCCCGGCCCCGGCCAGCCGGTCGAGCCGCTTGGCATGGGTCCGGCGGCTGCCCAGGGCGCCGATATAGAAGGCGGGGGACCGCAGCGCCACTTCCAGCGCCGGATCGTCCAGCTTCGGATCATGCGTCAGGGTGACCACGGCGGTGCGGCTGTCGGGCGCGAGGCGTTCCATCGCCTCGTCCGGCCATTCATCCACCAGGGTCACGCCGGCGCCGAAGCGTTCCTCCGTGGCGAAGGCGCGCCGCGGGTCCACCACGACCACGGCGAAGCCGAGGCCGCGCGCCATCGGCACCAGCGCCTGCGCCACATGCACCGCGCCCACCACGATCAGCCGCAGCGGCGGGTTGTGCGGCTGGATGAACCAGGCGGCGCCGTCATGCTCGACATTGGCGGCGCGGTCGGCGGCGAGGGCCGCCTCGGCGGCTTCCGTCAAAGGGGCGGGCAAGGGAGTGGGGGCCGCGTCCTCGGGATGGAGGTGCTGCGCGCCGTCGGAAAGCCGGGTCAGCAGCGCCACGGGCCGCCCGGCGGCGCGCGCCGATTGCAGCCGTGCCAGCAGGTCCGCCTTCACGCCAGCTTCTCCACGAACACCTTCAGCTTGCCGCCACAGGCGAGGCCGACTTCCCAGGCGCGCTCGTCGCTGATGCCGAAATCGAGCAGCTGCGGCGCGCCGGTCTCCATGGTCTTGCGCGCCGCGTCGGCCACCGCGCCCTCGATGCAGCCGCCGGACACGCTGCCGGCCAGCCGGCCGCCCGCCGTCACCGCGAGCTGCGAGCCGGCCGGGCGGGGCGAGCTGCCCCAGGTTTCCACCACCGTCGCCAGCGCCACCGTCTCGCCTTCAGCCAGCCAGCCGGCGGCGGTGGCGAGGATGTCTTCCTGATCGCTCATCGCTTCTGTTCCCATCCCATCCGGGCTCAGCGCCCCGGCCGCATCCCCTGCGGCCGTGCCGACAAGGTCTGCACCAGGGCGCGCAGGCTGTCGATGTTGTGGACCGGACGGTGCTCATGCACCAGGGGCAGCATGACGCGGATGCCCTGGGAGCGGGGCTGGAAGCCGGCGAAGCGCAGCAGCGGGTTCAGCCAGACCAGCCGGCGGCAGGAATGGCGCAGGCGCTCGGTGGCCGCGCCGAGGCGCGCCAACTCCTCCGGCCCACCGCGCTCCAGCCCGTCGGTGATCAGCAGCACCACGGCGCCCTGGCCGAGCACGCGGCGCGACCAGTGCTTGTTGAACAATTCCAGCGCCTCCCCGATGCGGGTGCCGCCGGACCAGTCGGGCACGATGTGGCTTACCATCTGGAACGCCGCCTCCGGGTCCCGGTGGCGCAGTTGCCTGGTGATGTTGGTCAGCCGGGTGCCGAACAGGAAGCAGGAAACGCGGTCGCGGTCATTGGTGACGGCGTGCAGGAAATGCATCAGCACCTGGGCGTAGCGGCCCATGCTGCCCGAGATGTCGCACAGCACCACCAGCGGTGGCGGGCGCACCACCCGCTGCATGCGGCGCAGTTCCAGGATCTCCCCGCCCTGGCGCAGGCTGTGCTTCATCGTGGCCCGGAGGTCGGCGCGGCTGCCGGCCGGATGGGGGCGGAAGCGGCGGGTCGGGCGCTCGTCCAGCGGCAGGGTCAGCTTGCGGATCTCGGTCTTGGCGGCGGCGATCTGCGCCGCGTCCATGGCGTCGAAATCCATCCTCCGCAGCGTTTCGGTGGCGCTGACGGTCAGCGTCGCGTCGATCTCCTGCTGCTCGCGCGGTGGCGGCGGCGGGATGGGGCGGTTGGCGGTCAGCGCTTCCGCCAGGCGCCGGGCGCCGGGGCCGGGTTTGGGCGGCGGCTTGCCCCCGGACAGGGCATCCATGGCGGCGGCATGGCGACCGGCCTCCGGGTCGCGCCACCAGAGCAGGAAGGCATGGTCGAAGATCTCCGCATGCTCGTGCCGGTGCACCATGGTGGCGCGTAGCGCGGCGCGAAGTTGCTTGCGGTCGCCGATCTCGATGCGGCGCAAAGCCTCGGCGCCGGCCAGCAACTCGGCGGGTCCGACCGGCAGCCCGGCACGGCGCAGGAGTCGCCCGAAGCCGAGCAGGTTCTCCGCTAGTTGCCGCCCTTCGCTCATGTCCAGGAAGAAGCCATGGTCAGAAGGGCAGGGCGGGCCGCGGCGTGGCGGCGTCCCGGGCCGTTTCGACCAGCTTCGCCGCTTCCTCGCCGCGCAGCTTGGCGATGTCGTCCTGGTATTTCAGCAGGGCGCCAAGGGTTTCCTCCACCAGCACCGGCTCCAACTCGCGCGCGTCGAGGGCGTTCAGGGCGGCCGCCCAGTCGATGGTCTCGGCGACTCCGGGATATTTAAAGAAATCCCCCGCCCGCACCGCCTGCACGAAGGCCACCACCTGCGCCGACAACTGCTCCGGCAGGTCCGGCAGGCGGGAGCGCAGGATGGCACGCTCGCGCGCCGCGTCGGGATAATCCACCCATTGGTAGAGGCAGCGGCGGCGGATCGCGTCATGCACCTCCCGCGTGCGGTTGCTGGTCAGCACCACCACGGGTGGTGTCTCGGCGCGGATCGTGCCGATCTCGGGGATGGAAAGCTGGAAATCGGCCAGGATCTCCAGCAGGAACGCCTCGAACGGCTCGTCCGCGCGGTCCAGCTCGTCGATCAGCAGCACGGCGGGGGAGCCGGACAGGGCCGACAGCAAGGGCCGCTCCTGCAGGAAGCGGCGGTCATAGATGCCGTCCTCCAGCGCGGCGCGGCCGGCTTCGCTGCCGGCCTCGCCCGCGGCCTCCGCCAGGCGGATCGCCATCAGCTGGCGCGCATGGTTCCACTCATAGGCGGCGGCGGAAAGGTCGAGCCCGTCATAGCATTGCAACCGCACCAGCCGCCGATCCAGGCCCTTGGCCAGCACCTTGGCGATTTCCGTCTTGCCGGTGCCGGGCTCGCCTTCCAGGAAAAGCGGCCGGCCCATGGCGAGCGCCAGATGCACGGTGGTGGCCAGTGCGCGGTCGGCCACATAGCCGCCGGCCGCCAGCAGCGCCTCGGTTTCCGCGACGCTGCTGGGCATTGAAGGGGCCGGAAGCGGGGACATGGCTCAGCCCAGCACGAACAACAGGAACAGGATCACCAGCCAGACGGCCGAGCCGATCCAGAACACGATCGGGAAGCCCATGATCTCGTCCGGCATCAGCGCGAAGATCGAAATCGGCTGCGGCGGCGGCGGGGCGGGGCGGTGCCGCGTGGGGGCGCCGGGCGTTGTCACGGGGGCGGGGCGGCCGCCCGGCGGGGTTTCCCCGGCATGCTCCGCCAGGCCGGCGCCGATCAGCGTGGCGGCGCCCAGGCGCTCGGTGGTGGAGGTGTCGCCGATCTCCGTGCCGGGCGCCGGCGTCGGCGCGGTGCCTTCCGGCAGGTCGGGTCCGGAGGGACGGGGCGCGGCGGGCTCGCCGGCCGGGCCCCGGGGCGCCTCGGCGGTGGCCTCCGGGGCGGCCTCCGGCGCGACCGTGGCCGCGAAACGGTTGAAGAACTGGTCGGCCATCTGCTTGGCGGTGCTGTCGATCAGGCGTGCGCCGAGCTGCGCCATCTTGCCGCCCACCTGCGCCTTCACCGCGTATTTCAGCAGGGTGGATTGCGGGCCCAACTCCTCCAGGCTCACATCGGCACCGCCCTTGGCGAAGCCCATGGCGCCGCCATTGCCTTCGCCGCTGATGGTGTAGGAAGCGGGCGGATTGAGGTTCTCCAGCTTCACCTTGCCATTGAAGCGGGCGGCCATGGGGCCGATCTTGATGGCAACGCGGGCCTGCATCGAATCATCGCCCGTCTTCTCGATGGATTCGCATCCCGGGATCGAGGCCCGCAGCACCTCGGGGTCGTTCAGCCCTTCCCAAACGACCTGCCGCGACGCGGCGATTGTGCGCTCACCCGTCATTTCCATGGTGCGTCTCCCTTTCTCTGCCCGATCCCGAAGTGGCGGGATCCCCTGGAGGGCCTGTCCGGCCCCTGCCTGTCTGATGAAGCCTTACGGCCAAGCCCGAAGCTGCAAGCTAGGACGCATGACGGAAACGGGAAAGGGCGGGAGGGCCGGAAGGTTGCGGCTCAGCCGAGCAGCCAGCGCAGCGAATGCCGCAGCGCGGCGGTGCCGTCCCGCTCGAACCACCGGCCATGGGCGAAAATGACGCGCTCGGGCCGCAACGCGACCAGGCGCTCCGCCGCGGCGGCGGCTTCCCGGTGGCGCAGCCGCACGGCCGCGCGCAGATAGGGTGGCGGCATGCCGTCCGGCGCGGTGGTGCCGAACAGCCGGGCGACACCGCGCAGCAGTGCCGGCAGGCGCGGCGCTTCCAGGTTCATCGCCAGATCCGTGAGCGCCAGGGTGCGCGAGGGTTGGTGGAACAAGGCCATCTCGCAGAAGCCGGCGCCGCCGCGCACCTCCACCACCTGAATCGCGCCGCCCCAGTCGGGAGGCGCCGTTTCGCTCAGGTCATGGTCCAGGCGGACACCGCTGCGCCGCACCTGCCCGCGGTCGCGCAGGCCGGGCGCGGCCCAGGTGACGGCGTCGGGGCAATGGCGCTGCCATTCCCGCAGAAAGGTCCAGTGCGCGATGTTGGGTGCCACCAGATGCCGGATGCGGCCGATCCGCCGCAGCGAATCAAGAAGGGGGAAGCCGAAGCGCGTGGGCGAATGCAGCAGCAGGTCGCCATCCGGCAGGCGGAACACCGTCATGCGCACCGGCAGCGGAACATCCAGGGGGGCGGACATGATGCTGTCCACCACGAAGACGTCCTCGGCCACCGGCTTCGGCGTGTCCAGCGGCGGATAGCCGGTGTCCGGCGATGCCGCGTGGCCATGGCCGAGCAGGCGCTGCGCGGTGGAGCCCTGGCCGGGGCCGCGCACGGGCTGGCTGCTGCTCAGGGCCACCACGGCCAGTTCCGCCAGGCCCAGCCCCACGAGCAGGGCGCGGGCTTCATCGGACTGGCGGCGCATGGAGAGGCCGGCCACCACCAGGGCCGCGCCGCCTGCTGCATCCAGCATCAGGTGCTGGCGCATGGTGATGGCGGGGGTGAGGCCCGCCTCGTAGTCGGTGGCAACCGAATAGCTGGCGTGGAAGGCTCCCGCCCCGCCCAGCACGGCGCGCACCGGCTGCGGCAGGGCGCGGGAAGCGGCAAGCGCGCCCAGCAGCGCGGCGACGCCGTAATCGATCATGCCGTGCAGGCGGGTGGGGATCATGGCGGTGCGTCCTTCAGATGCCGGCCTTCGCGCCTTCTTCCTTCAGCCGCGCGAATTTGCGCACCAGCGGATCGAGGTTGTCGGCGCACCACTGCGCCATGCGCTCCTCCTCGCGCAGCGATTCCTGCAGCACGGGCGGTGCGCCGGCGTCGCCGGCCAGGTCCGCCAGCGTCAGCAGCGACTTGTAGGACGCGATCTCGAAATGCTCGAAAGCATAGTTGGACAGGGCATTCTTCAGGATCTCGTCCTGCATCGGCACATGCGCCATGGCGGCCATGTTGCCCATCATGCCAGTGATGAAGTCCTTCACGCCGGAATGCGAGGTGCCCAGCCGGTTGAGCAATTCGTCCAGCCGCTCGCGCTGCCGCTCGCTTTCGGTCAGGTGGCGGCGCAGCGCCTCCTCGACCTCGGGATAGCTCTGCACCCGCTCCACCTGCCGGGACAGCAATTCGATGGCCTGGGTTTCCAGCGCACGGGCATTGACGAGGCCGGTGACATAAAGATCGCGGCGGCTTTCCTGCATCGGGTGGCACCTTCATGTGGCGGTTCAGCGGGTTTTCGGCGGAACATCCGGCGCGACGGCACGGCCGGCGCCTGCTGGAGGAACGGCACAAAGGCAGGCGCCGTTTTGCCGGCTTTCTTCAAGGAATCGTCAGTGTCCCGGAAGCGGCACCGCTTGCACCACCCCGAGGGCCTCCAGAACCCTGTCATCCAGCTCCGTGCCCGGAGCCAACGCGGCCTCGGCCCGGAAGGTGGCGATCGCAGCGAGGCTGCGGCGGCCGATCACCCCATCAACCGAGCCATCATACAGGCCACGCGCCTTCAGCGCCGATTGCACGGCCTTCAGCGTGGCGATGGACAAAGCGGCGGGGGCCGGCCAGGGCATGCAGCGCTGCACCCGCTCCAGCCAGGCGAAACGGTCCTGTAGCCCAACCAGTCCGCCATTGATCCGCCGCGTCAGCCCCGCATAGTCGCCGGCATCGGCCACCGCGTTGAGGCGCTTCCATGCCCAGTAGCCGCAGGCCACGGCCAGGGCGTGCGCCGGCTCATTGGCGAGATCGGGCTCCGCTTCCAGGTCCAGGCCGGTCCGCAGGCCGATTTCCCGGTAGGCGTCCCGCCCGGTGATCTGGATGTAGCCGCGCCCGCGGAAGCGGAAGCCATCGCCGGGGCGGTCATTGCCCATCCGGCCGCCATAAACCTTCTCGGCGAGCTTCTCCGGGTCGCCGGCGAAGGGGAGGGCCGCTTGCAGGCTGGGGAAGCGGCCGGGCCAGACCTGCATCAGGCGGGCCGCCGAATAGGACAGGTTCTCGGCCCGGGCACGCAGCCCATCCGATTCATGCCCTGTCTGGGCAAGAAAGAAATGGCAGCGCAGCGCCGTCGCATCCAGCCCCGCGCGGCGGAACAGCGGGCCGGACTGGTCGGTGAAAGCCTGCACATGGTCATGCCGCGCCGAGGGGTAGAGCTGGCGGAGTTGGGACAAGGTGAGCATGTGCGGCTCCATCATGGATATAGGCTTTTGATCCTATATCCATGATGTATTAGAAAGAAAAGGATTTTATTCCTTTCGTGTTTGACGGTCAGACCGCCGCAGGCAATTCCACCGCGTAGCGCGCCAGGGGCGGCACGGCGCGGATCATCTTCCGCTCATGCAGGAAGCGCGCGAACCGGGCGTAGCGGTTGGCATCCAGCGCCGCGGGGCTCAGCGCGAAACGGTTCAGCGTGTCGCGGAAGGCACGCCGGTTCAGCTCGTTGTCCAGTTCCTTGCGCGGACCATCGATGAACATGCGCCAGGATTCCTCCGGGTTGTTCACCAGGAAGGCGGTGGCGGTTTCCACCGCATCCATGAAGCGGCGCAGAGCGGAGTCCTTCACGCGCTCCGAATGGGCGACATAGATCAGCTCGTCATAGATCGGGATGCCGTGCTGCTCGGGGAAGAAGGCGCGGCCGGGACGGCCTTCCAGCTCCAGCTGATGCAGCTCGAAGTTGCGGAAGCCGCCGAGGATCGCCTGCACCTGGCCCGACATCAGCGCCGAGGACAGGCCGAAATTGACGTTCACCAGCGTCACGTCCCTGGACGACAGCCCGGCGGAGCCGAGGATGGTGTCGATCGCCAGTTCCTCGAAGCCCGCGGTGGAGAAGCCGATCTTCTGCCCCTTCAGGTCGGCAAGCTGCCGGATCGGGCCGTCGCGCAGCACGGAAAGCGTGGAAAGGGGCGTCGCCACCAGCGTGCCGACGCGGGCCAGCGGCAGTCCCTGATCCACGGCGAGATACAGGTTCTTCTGGTAATACACGCCGAGATCCGCCTGCTTCGCCGCCACCAGGCGGGGCGGGTCGTTCGGGTCGGCGGGCGCGATGATGCGCACATCCAGCCCGGCCTGGGCGAAATGCCCGCCTTCCCGCGCCACGATGATCGGCGCGTGGTCCGGATTGACGAACCAGTCGAGCATCAGGGTCAGGGCGGTGGGCGTGCCGGGCGCCGCCGGGGTGGTCGGCGCGGCGGCGGGTGCCTGGGCGCGGGCGGCGCCCGGCATGGCCAAGGCCGACAACAAGGGAGCGGCAAGCGCCGGCAGGGTGCGGCGGCTGATCTCGGTCATGCGGTTCCTCCAGGGAGAGCCTTGGGAATGTCATCGTCGCGCAGCGCGTCGGGCTGCCAGGGCAGCAGGGCCCGCAACAGGCGGTCGGTGGCGAACCACAGCGCCATGGCCATGGCCGCCAGCACCGCCAGGGCGGCGAACATCATGTCGGTCTGGCTGCGGCCATTGGCCTGCAGCATCACATAGCCGAGCCCCGCCGAGGCGCCGACCCATTCGCCCACCACCGCGCCGATCGGCGCCACGGCGGCCGCGACGCGCAGGCCGGAGGCAAGGCCGGGCAGCGCCGCCGGCACCCGGATGCGCCACAGCACCGCGAAGCGCGACGCGCCCATGGTGGCGGCGAGGTCGAGCCAGCCGGGCTCGGTCCGCCGCAGCCCGTCATAGAAGGCGGTGGCCACCGGAAAGAAGATGATGATGGTGGCCATGGCGATCTTGCTGGCCAGCCCGAAGCCGAGCCACAGCGTCAGCAGCGGCGCAATGGCGAAAACCGGGATCGCCTGGCTGGCCACCAGCAGGGGCAGCAGCCAGCGCCGCCCGCCGCGCCACAACGCCAGGGCGAGGGCCACGGCGACGCCCAGCAGCGTGCCGAGCAGGAGGCCCAGCAGGATCTCCGCCCCCGTGGTCAGCGCGTGGCCCCACAGGATGTGCCAGCGCAGCCACAGCACCTCGGCGACGCGCAGGGGGGCGGGTAGCAGAAAGGGCGGCACGCCGCTCAGGCGGACAAAGCCTTCCCACAGCAGGATCAGGCCGAAGGCGGCCAGCAGCGGCCTCATGCGGCCTCCGCCAGGCGTTCCAGCAGAGCGGCCTGCGCCGCCATCACGGCCGGGTCCTGGGCGGGGCGAGGAACCGGCGCCGCCGGCACAGGATGGGCTTCCGGAAGGGCGCCACCGGGGGCAGGGCGCAGCACCAGGACCTGATCGGCCAGACGCAGCGCTTCCAGCGGATCATGCGTCACCAGCACCACGGTGCGGCCGCGCAGCAGGGTGGCGGCCAGGGTTTGCAGGCGGTGCCGCGTCGGCGCGTCAACGGCCGAGAAGGGCTCGTCCATCAGCACCAGCGGGCGGTCTTCCATTAAGGTGCGGGCGAGGGCGGCGCGCTGCCGCATGCCACCGGACAACTCGGCCGGACGCGCCGCTTCATGGCCCTTCAGCCCCACCTCGGCGATCAGGGCCCGGGCGCGGGCCATGTCGGGCCGCGCGCCGCGCAGGCGGGCGCCGAGCGTGACATTGCCGAGCAGGTCGAGCCATGGCAGCAGCAGGTCCTGCTGGCCCATCCAGGCGATGCGGGCGCCGGGCGGCGCGTCCAGCCGGGCCCCCGGCGGCAGCGGCAACAGGCCGGCCAGGAGCCGCAGCAGCGTGGACTTGCCAACGCCGGAGGGGCCGAGCAGGGCGGTGATCCGCCCTATGGGAAAATGGAAATGGGCCGCGCCCAGGACATCACGCCCGCCAAGGCGCATTCCAGGTAGAAGCAGGCCGATTGAGGACGCCATGCGAAACCACCGATCCCTTCGCCGGCATGACCCGGATCAGGTTCAAGGGGTCGCAGGGCCCATCCCTGCCTCTCAGCCCAAGCAAAGGGCTCCCCCACGGATGGGCGAAGCATGCAGCAGATCAACGGTTCTGGCAAGGCTCGGCCGGACACGCGTCGGGTGTGCAGAGTCAGAAATTCACAACCACCCGACAGGGATGCCAGTAAATGTTTTTCTTTGTGGAGCCTTGTGACCGGAGTACAGCCCTTGCACCGCATGCAGACTATGTTGATTGATGAACTGCTGCGCCCTTACCAGAACAAGCGGGTCTTTTACTTCCCCAATCCTGGGAATGCTGGCGATTCAGTTATCGCTGCTGCAACGATGCAGGCCTTCCGCCGCAACGGCATCACCTTCGAGGAAATGAAGAGCGACTCGCCGGTAGATGGCGAGGTGGTCTTCCTCGGCGGTGGCGGCAACTTCATTCCCCTTTATACCGGCATGCAATGGGCCATGGGCGACGTGCACCAGCGCGCGAAGGAAGTGATCCTGCTGCCGCACATCGTACGCGGGAACGAGGACATCCTGGGGAAGCTCGGATCCAACGTGACCATCATCTGCCGCGAGATCGAGAGCTACCGGCACATGGTCCAGAACACCGCCCGCTGCAATGTCGCGCTGGGCCATGACATGGCCTTCCACCTCGACCCCGAGGAGATCACGCGCAGCATCAGCGACGTCAGGGCCCTGGAGGATACCTTCAACAAGCGCCTGCTGGACTACAAGGTGACGCGCAACCGGATCACCGATCCGGAGGTCGCCGTTTTCGCCCGGCGGGACGGGGAAAGCACCGGCCAGCTCCAGGACGGAACCATCGACATCTCCGACGCCTATGCCTATGGCTGCGGTCCGGGCAATGCCGAGCGCGCGACCTGGTGCTTCATCCACGCCATCCGGCTGGCCAGGGCGGTGCGGACGGACCGGCTCCATATCGGCATCGTGGCCGCCATCCTCAACAAGACCTGCGAGCTGATGGACAATTCCTACGGCAAGAACGCGGCCATTTACGAACACAGCATCAAGAACTACTTCCCGCACGTCCGCACGTCCGCACGTCCGCACGTCCGCATGCCCAAGGCGCAGTGACGGAGCCGCATGGGGTCGAGGGACCGCGATGATCTACTTCCATCTCCAGGGCGCGCCCGACTTCGCCCGCTTGCCCTTCCTGTGCGGGATGCTGGCCAAGAATGGCTGCGAGGTGGGCCTGAACCTCGACGCCAAGCTGAGCCTGGACGCCGAGCGCCAGGCCATCCTGGCTGACCTGCCGGCGCAAATCGTGCCGGGCAGCCGTCCCATCACCTGGAGCGGCGCCAGCCAGGTCGAGTGCCTGCTGCGCGGCATCCGGCATGCCCTCGCCAGCAGTTCCAGCTGGGAATACCTGGCGAACCTGTCCTTCACCGATGCCGTGATCCGCCCGATCCCGGACCTGCAGGCGTTTCTCCGCGCCTCGGCGGCCCGGAACGTCCGCAACTTCGTCTTCAACTACGGGGAAAAGGCTCCGGAATTCCCGCCGCAGCAGAGCGGCGAGGCGGCGAGCCACCCCGTCTACTGGCGCAACGACGTGCGGATCTTCGTGCAGCCGGTGCTGAAGGATCTGTTCGCGAACTGGGAGAAATCGCCGCTCGGTATCGCGGCACTGCGCCCTGGATTGTTTCTCGATGAGGATGGCGACAAGGCGGAACTCCGCTTCCGCACGCTTTCCCCCGGGGAGCGATCGGACCGGCAGGCCTTTTTCCAGGCCGGAGGATACCGGCATGGGCGGCAATGGGTGATGCTGCACCGGAGCATGTGCGAGTGGCTTGTGTCCTCCGATCTGGCGCACGGCATCTGGCAGGTCATGCAGCATGTCTTCGTGGCCGACGAAGCTTTTTTCCAGACGGCCTGCTTCCACCCGGCCTGCCCCCACCGCCAGGAAACGGCCGATCGCAGCCTGCATCTCGC
Source organism: Teichococcus oryzae (assembly GCF_008386565.1). Lineage (GTDB taxonomy): Bacteria > Pseudomonadota > Alphaproteobacteria > Acetobacterales > Acetobacteraceae > Pseudoroseomonas > Pseudoroseomonas oryzae. The sequence goes on from NZ_VUKA01000001.1 coordinate 1,008,038, forward strand.
GGATGGCACCGCCCAGCAGATCGACGATTCCTGGCTGGAGCGGCTCCAGCATGGCTCCGGCGCGTTTTTCGCCCGAAAGGTCGACTGGGCGCGCAGCCCCAACCTGTCCAACTGGCTAAGGGGCCTGTGAGGCCGTAGGAGCAGCGGGCCTGCCCTTACGGGTACGGAGCAAGGTGGCCGAGGGTTTCCCGGAGCGGTCCGCGATGCCCGGTGGCATCTGCGGCGCTTCAGGATCGTTGCGGAGTTGTGATGCTTCAGCCTCTCCTCATCGGCTCCGAGATCTACCGCCGTTCCACCTACGGCCCCAAGCACCCTCTCGCCATCCCGCGCGTCTCCACCGCTCTGGACCTGATCCGTGCCCTGGGCTGGCTCGACCTCGCCCGCTACCGCGACAGCCCGCGTGCCACACCGGAACAGCTCGCCCGCTTCCACCACCCTGACTACATCGCCGCGCTGATCGCCGCCGAGGCGGAGCAGGCCGTGCCGGATGCGGTGCGCGCCCGCTTCCATATCGGCGCCCATGGCAACCCTGTTTACCGGGAGGTGTTCCGCCGCCCCGCCACCGGCGCCGGCGGAACCATGCTGGCGGCACGGCTGACGGCGGCGGAAGGCGGCATCGTCCATGTGCCGGGCGGCGGCACGCATCACGGGCGGGCGGATCGCGCCAGCGGCTTCTGCTACCTGAACGATGCCGTGCTGGGCCTGCTGACCTGGCTCGACCTCGGCCTGGACAACATCCTGTACCTCGACATCGACGCGCATCATGGCGATGGGGTGCAGGACGCCTTTCATGACGATCCGCGCGTCTTCACCCTGTCGGTCCATGAGGCGAATCGCTGGCCCTTCACCGGCGCGCTGGAGGACCGGGCGGGCGGCCATGCCCGCAACATCCCGGTGCCCCAGGGGCTGAACGACCATGAATTCGCCTATCTCTGGCGGCAGGCCGTGCTGCCGGTGGTGCGCCACCTGCGGCCGCAGGCGATCATGCTGCAATGCGGCGCCGACGCGCTGGAGGAAGACCCTTTGGCGCGGCTGTCGCTGTCCAACAACGCCTATTGGGAGGCGGTGCGCAGCGTGATGTTTCAGGCGCCCCGGCTGATCGTGTTGGGCGGCGGCGGCTACAATCCCTGGTCGGTGGGGCGGTGCTGGGCTGGCATCTGGGGCGTCCTGAACGGTTTGCGGCCGCCTGAGCGGCTGCCGCCAGAGGCGGAGGCGGTGCTGCGCGGCCTTACCTTCCACCGTGCCGCCGGCCGCAACCCACCGGAGCACTGGTTCACCACCCTAGCCGACGCACCGCGCCCCGGCCCGGTGCGCGGGGAGATCCGCCACCTCGCCGCCGCCACGCTGGAAGGCCTGCCCGAACCCCCGGCCGCCGTGGCATAAACGCCGCCATGCATCGCCGAACCCTGCTGGCCCTGCCGGCCCTCGCCATCATGATCCCCCCAGCCGCTGCGCAGGATGCCGCGCAGCCCCGCCTGCCGACCGAGCCCCTGTTCATCACCACGCGCGATGGCCGGCGCCACGCCTTCACCGTGGAGATGGCCTTGACGCCGGAGCAGCAGACGGTCGGCCTGATGTTCCGCCGGGAGGTGAAGCCGGATGAGGGCATGCTGTTCGACTGGGGCACGCCACGCGACAGCGCCATGTGGATGCGCAACACCCTGGTATCGCTCGACATGGTGTTCATCGCCGCCGATGGCCGCATCCACCGCATCGCTGAGCGCACCGTGCCGCTGAGCCTCGCCACGGTGGAAAGCCGCGGCCCGGTGCGCGCGACGCTGGAACTGGCGGCCGGCACCGCGGAACGGCTGGGCCTGCGCGTGGGCGACCGCGTCGAGAACCGCATCTTCGGCCAGGCCCCGCGCGGGACGCCCTGAAGAAGGCGCCATGGAGCGGGAGTTCAACCGGAGCCCCTCGGGCGATGGCGCCTTCAGCCCGGTGCCGGCCTGATGAGGACGCTTTCGCCATGGCCGGGCACGCGGAAGGCCTCCGGGGCCAAGCCGGCCGCGCGCAGTGCCGATGACAGCGCTTCGGCCGGCGCGTCGATGGCTTCCTGCGTCAGCTTGAAGGTGCCGAAATGCATCGCCAGCGCCCGCTTGGCGCGCAGGTCCTGGAAGGCGCGCACCGCTTCCTCCGGGTTGATGTGGACCGCCTGCATGAACCAGCGTGGCTCATAGGCGCCGATCGGGATCAGCGCCATGTCGAAGGGGCCACGGCGCTGGCCGATTTCCTCGAAATGGGCACCCCAGCCGGAATCGCCCGTGAAGCAGAGCGAGGTTCCGGCCGCGTCGCGCAGCGCGAATCCGCCCCATAGCGCATGTGCCCGGTCATGCAGCCCGCGCGCCGCGAAATGCCGGGCCGGGGTGAAGCATGCGGTGACGCCGCCGGGCAGCCGCGCCTCCTGCCACCAATCCAATTCCACCACGTCGCGCATGCCGTGCCGCGCCAGGAGCCGGCCATTGCCGAGCCCCGTGACGATGCGCGGCGCATCCCGCTGCTGCAACCGCTTCAGCGTCGGGATGTCGCAATGGTCGTAGTGGTTGTGGCTGAGCAGAACCGTGTCGATCTTCGGCAGCGCCTCGAAGGCCAGGCCGGGGGCCCGCACCCGCTTCGGCCCGGCGAAGCGGAAGGGCGAGCAGCGCTCGCTCCAGATCGGGTCGGTCAGCAGCGCCGGGCCGCCGGGATAGCGGATCAGGAAGCTGGCATGACCGATAAAGGTGACAACGACCTCTCCAGGTGACGGCTCGGGCGGCGGCGGGAAAGGCGGGTTCTCGACCCGGCCGGGCCAGGGCGTGCCCCGGCCTTCCCGCATCATCCGCCACACGGCGGAAAGCGGCTGGCCCGGAAGCGATCCGTCGGGGTTCAGGAACACCTTCCCCCGGCGGGCCGCGCCCCTGGGTGGCGGCAGGTCCGTCACCCGGCCCCCGGCCCCCCTCAGCCCGGCAGCGCCACGCCGAGCCGCCCCGCCAGATCGGTGATGAACTGCCAGGCGACGCGGCCCGAGCGGCCGCCGCGTGTGACGGACCATTCCACCGCCTCGCGCCGCAGCGCATCCGGCTCGATCGGCAGGCCCAGGGCCTGGGCATAGCCTTCCACCATGGCGAAGAAGGTGGACTGGTCGGCATTGTGGAAGCCGATCCACAGGCCGAAGCGGTCGGAGAGGGACACCTTCTCCTCCACCGCCTCGCCAGGATTGATGGCGGAGCCGCGCTCATTCTCGATCATGTCGCGCGGCATCAGGTGGCGGCGATTGCTGGTGGCGTAGAACAGCACATTGGCCGGGCGCCCCTCGATGCCGCCATCCAGCACCGATTTCAGGGCCTTGTAGTCGGCATCCTCCCGCTCGAAGGACAGGTCGTCGCAGAACACCAGGCAGCGGCGCCCGCCGCCACCGGAGCCAGAGGCGTCGGCGCGCAGGATGTTCAGCAGCTCGGGCAGGGTGCGGATGTCCTCCCGGTGGATCTCGATCAGCGCCAGGCTGCCGGGATGCGCCTCGTTGGCGGCGGCATGCGCGGCCTTCACCAGCGAGGATTTGCCCATGCCGCGGGCGCCCCAGAGCATGGCGTTGTTGGCCGGCAGGCCGCGGGCGAAGCGCAGCGTGTTCTCCAGCAGCAGGGATTTCTGCCGCTCGACACCCTGGAGCAGCCCGATCTCCACCGCCGCGACGCGGGCCACCGGAGCGAGCCGGGCCGGCAGGCCAGCCTGGGCCGGATGCCACACGAAGGCATCGGCCCCTTTGGGGGCCGGGGTGACCGCCGGGGGCGGCGCCAGCCTTTCCAGGGCGGCGGCAATGCGGCTCAGGGTGGGAAGCAAGGGATGGTCGTCGGCAGGGAAGGACAAGAGGCGGGCTCCGGCAGGCCGGGTTGACGGCGGGGTGGGGGAGGCTAGTTTCGCGCGCAAGACACGGCAAGACGGAAGCCCTATCCAATGTTGATCTCCCCCGCCTATGCCCAGGACGCCGCGGCGGCCGGTGGCGCCACCGCCATGATCATGCAGCTCGCGCCGCTGATCCTGATCTTCGTGGTGTTCTACTTCCTGCTGATCCGCCCGCAGCAGAAGCGCGCCAAGGAGCACCGCACCATGCTCGGCCAGCTGAAGCGCAATGACCGCGTGATCACCTCGGGCGGCATCCTTGGCACCGTCACCAAGGTGAAGGAAGGCTCGGAGGAGGTCGAGGTCGAGATCGCGCCGAATGTGCGCGTCACGGTGGTGCGCAGCACCATCTCCACCCTGGTGAAGCCGGTTGCGGCCAATGACAGCAAGCCTGCCTGACGACGTCATGCGGGCATAAGGAAAGGGCGTCGGGAAGAACACTTCCCGGCGCCCTTTCTGTTCCGGGCGCGCCGGGGCGCGCCCGATCCGCCGAAATCAGGCGCTCTGGCCGGACTTCAGGCCACCGGCCAGCATCAGCTCCTCGACCTTTTCCCAGTTGACGAGCTTGTTCAGGAAATTGTCGAGGTAGTTCGGGCGCACATTGCGGAAGTCCAGGTAGTAGGCGTGCTCCCACACATCGGCCCCCAGGATCGGCGTGCCCTCGCCGGTGGAGAGCGGGTTGGCGCCGTTCGGGGTCTTGGTGACCTTCAGCTTGCCGCTCTGGTCCATCACCAGCCAGGCCCAGCCGGAGCCGAACTGCGTCACGCCAGCCTGCTTGAAGGCTTCCTTGAACTGCGCCAGACCGCCGAAATCCTCGTTGATCTTGGCGCCGATCTTACCGGGCAGGCTCTCGCCGCCGCCATTCGGCTTCATCACCTGCCAGAACAGGATGTGGTTCCAGTGCTGGCCGGCCTGGTTGAGCACCGGCAGGCCATCGGCGCCGGCCTTTCCGGCCTCGGCCACGATCTGCTCCAGCGACTTGCCGGCCAGGCCCTTGCTTTCCACCAGGCCGTTCAGCGCGGTGACATAGGCCTGATGGTGCTTGCCGTGGTGCAGCTCCAGCGTTTCCTGGCACATGCCGGAACCTGCCAGGGCGGAGGCGTCATAGGGAAGCGGCGGAAGGCTGAAGGCCATGAGGCTTTACTCCCGTTGGATAAGAATCGGTGGTCATCGATTCAGCAGCGGCGCCGAATGGCGCCGGGCCGATCAGAGCTAGGCGTGTGCCCCTGGAGCGTCAACCGGGGCCCGGCGCAATCCGCCGTTCTCTTGCTTTGCCGGCGGCGGCGCCATAACCGGCCGCATGGCCGACCTTTCACCCATCGCCCGGATCGCCCGCCAGCACGATCCCGACCGTTTCCTGTGCGCGCTGTTCGCCCCACCCGCGAAGCGCGAAACGCAGTTCCTGCTGATCGCCTTCAACCATGAACTGGCCCGCGCGCGGGAAGCCGCCAGCAACCCGATGGCGGCCCTGATCCGCCTGCAATGGTGGCGCGACACGGTGGAGGAAGCGCGCGCAGGGCAGCCACCGCGCCGCCATGAGGTGGCCGGCCCGCTCTCGGAGGCGATCACCGCGGGCAGGCTCGATCCCGCCGACCTGCTCGGCATGGTGGATGCCCGCGAGGTCGAAACGGAGGAGGAAATCCCGAGCCGCGCCGCGCTGCTGGCCTATTTGCGCGGCACGGCGGGCGGATTCGCCGTGGCCGCCGGCCACGCGCTGGGTGCGCCGGCCGATGCGCTGCCGGCCCTGCAATCGTTGGGCGCCGCCTATGGGCTGGCCGGGCTGCTCCGCTCCATCCCGGCTCAGGCGAGGCGGGGCCGCTCCCTGCTGCCCGCCGACCTGCTGGGCGAGCACGGGCTGGCGCCCGCCGATGCCGCGCATGACCCACGCCAGCCGGGCGTTGCCGCGGTGGCGCGGCAACTGGCTGAGGAAGGGGAGGGGCTGCTGCGGCAGGGCAGCATCCGGCTGCCTCGCGGCACCGGAGCGGCGGCGCTGCCGGCGGTGCTGGCGCGGCGGGACCTGCGACGGATGGCCTCGCCTGGCTGGAATCCGGGGCAGCCGCCGCCGGAGCGTGGGCTGGGCGACCGGCTGGCGGTGATGTGGGCGGGCTGGCGGGGCTGACCCTGTCGCGGGCGTGCCACGGTCGCCGGGACGGCCTATTCCTCGACCCAGGCCGGTGAGGTTCCCCGCACCACGGTGCGGATGGCGAAGGCCGAGTGGATGCGCGCGACCCCCGGCATGCGGGACAGCTGCTCCTTGTGGATGCGCTCGTAATCCGCCGCGTCGCGCGCCTCCACGCGGATCAGGTAATCCGATGCGCCGGTCATCAGGTAGCATTCGCAGACTTCCGGGCATTGCTGCACCGCCGCCTCGAACCGGTTGAAGGCATCCTCGGTCTGCTTCTCCAGGGTGATCTGCACGATCACCACCGTGCGCGATTGCGGGCCTGGATCGGCCAGGATCGCGGTGTAGCCGCGGATGGCGCCGCTGGCTTCCAGCAGCCGCAGGCGGCGCAGGCAGGCGGAGGGCGACAGGCCGATGGCGGCGGCCAGGTCGGCGTTGCTCATGCGGCCATCGGCCCGCAACAGGCGCAGCATCTTGCGGTCCAGCGCGTCCAGGGTGGCGAGCGGCATGATCAACCAAGCTTTCGCAGGAAATTCGAGGATCCTGCCCATCAATCCTATGTTCATGCGCCAATCGCAAGCACCTGCGCCGCGATCCAGCCTAGCATCAAGCGGTGCCGCCGCCTTTGCCGCGGCCTGTCGGAGTGCGTGCTGCGATGAAGGTCCTCATTCTCGGCGCCGGCGTGGTCGGCGTCACCTCGGCGTATTATCTGGCCCGCGCCGGACATGAGGTGGAGGTGGTGGACCGCCAGAACGGCGCCGGGCTGGAAACCAGCTTCGCCAATGCCGGCCAGGTTTCCTTTGGCTATTCCTCGCCCTGGGCCGGCCCCGGCATTCCGCTCAAGGCCGTCAAGTGGATGTTCCAGAAGCACAGCCCGCTGGTGGTGCGGCCGCGCCTCGACCCCGTGCAATGGTCCTGGATGTGGCAGATGCTGCGGAACTGCACGGAGGATGCCTACCGCATCAACAAGTCCCGCATGGTGCGCGTGGCCGATTACAGCCGCACCGCCCTGGCCGACCTGCGCGCCGAAACCGGCATCGAGTATGACGGTCGGGAACGCGGCACGCTGCAGCTGTTCCGCACCCAGGCGCAGCTCGACGGCATCGAAGGCGACCTGAAGGTGCTCCGCCAATACGAGGTGCCGTTCGAGGTGCTGGACCGGGAGGGCTGCGTCGCCGCCGAGCCGGCGCTTGCCGCCGTGCGGGAAAAGTTCGTCGGCGGCCTGCGCCTGCCGCAGGACGAGACGGGCGACGCGCACCTGTTCACCCAGCGGCTGGCCGCCATCTGCGAGGCGATGGGCGTCGCCTTCCGCTACGACACCAGCATCGACCGCGTGCTGACCGAGGGCGGCGACATCAGCGGCGTCGCCACCAGCGCGGGCATCCTGACGGCGGATCGTTACCTGCTGGCGCTGGGCAGCTACTCGCCGAAGCTGCTGGGCCCGCTCGGCCTGAACATCCCGGTGTTCCCGGTGAAGGGCTATTCGCTCACCCTGCCGGTCACGGATGACGCCGCCGCCCCGGTCTCGACGGTGATGGACGAGACCTACAAGATCGCCATAACGCGCCTCGGCGACCGCATCCGGGTTGGCGGCACGGCGGAGATCGCCGGCTATGACACGCGCCTGCATGAGGAGCGCCGGCAGACCCTGCTGCATTCGGTGATGGACCTTTACCCTGGCGGCGGCGATCCAGCCCGCGCCGTGTTCTGGTGCGGATTGCGGCCGATGACGCCGGACGGCCCGCCCATCATCGGCCCGACGAAGTTCCCGCGCCTGTTCCTGAACACCGGTCATGGCACGCTGGGCTGGACCATGTCCTGCGGCAGCGGCCGGCTGGCCGCCGACCTGGTCACCGGCAACCGCCCCAACATCGAGCATGCCGACCTGGCGCTGTCCCGCTACGCCGCCTGAGGCGGCGCGGACGCGACTAGGGCAGACGCTGACAAGCTTCCCACCCTGACCCCACGCCCGGCCACCGCCGGGCGTTCGGCGTTCCGGGGGCACGGCATTTCGTAACTGAGGAGGAACATTCCTGTCCAAGGGTTGCCAAGCTGTAACTTCGCGCTAGGAATGCGAATTATTCTTAATATCATCCGAGACATGCCGTGAGCAGACGTTCTTTCCTTGTCGCGACCACATCGCCCTTCGCCATTCTGCTGGGTGGTGCCCTGGTCGGGTTGATGCCCACGCCGCTGCGGGCGCAGAGCGGGGACGCCATCGTGCTGCCCGACGTCAACGTGGTGGCGACGGCGGAGCAGGAACTGAAGCAGGCACCCGGCGTTTCGGTGATCACGCGCCAGGATATCGAGCGCCAGCCGCCCGCCAACGACATCGCCGAGATCGTGCGGCAGATGCCGGGCGTGAACCTCACCGGCAATTCCTCCTCCGGCCAGTATGGCAACAACCGGCAGATCGACCTGCGCGGCATGGGGCCGGAGAACACGCTGATCCTGATCGACGGCAAGCCGGTGCGCTCCCGCAACTCGACTCGCATGGGCCGCAGTGGCGAGCGCAACACGCGCGGCGATTCGAACTGGGTGCCGGCCAACGCCATCGATCGCATCGAGGTGATCCGGGGCCCGGCCGCCGCGCGTTACGGCTCGGGTGCCGCGGGCGGCGTGGTGAACATCATCACCAAGGCGCCGACCGACGAGGTCAGCGGCTCCGTCACCCTCTACACCAACCAGCCCGAGGACCGGGACGAGGGCGACACCAAGCGCGTGGGCTTCACCCTGTCCGGCCCGCTGGCGCAGGATTTCGCCTTCCGCCTTTACGGTAACTTCGCCCGCACCGATGCCGACAGCCTGGACCTGAACCGGGAGGCTGCCGGCAGCGGTCCGGACGCTGTTCCGCCGGCCGGCCGGGAAGGCGTGGAGAACCGCGACATCAGCGGCCTGCTGCGCTGGGACGTGACGCCGCAGCAGGTGCTGGAGCTGGAACTCGGCTACAGCCGCCAGGGCAACATCTATGCCGGCGACCGCGCGGTGTCCTCCGAAGGCTCGGCCCTGCTGGAGCAGCTGGCGAATGAGGGCGCCGAAACCAATGTGCTCGACCGCAACACCGTCTCGTTGCAGCACCGCGGCGAATGGGACGGGATCGAGTCCAGCCTGTTGTTCTACTACGAGGGCACGGAGAATAAGCGGCTGAACGAGGGGCTGGCCGGCAGCACCGAGGGCAGCATCAACACGGCGGGCGCACGCTCCACCTCGGTGCTGAACAATTATTCCGTCAGCGGCGAGATCTCGGTGCCGCTCGACTGGCTGGCGCAGCAGCGCATCACGCTGGGTGCCGAGTACCTGAAGGAAAACCTCAGCGACCCCTTCGCGGTGACGCAGAGCACAGGCATCGGGGGCGTGCCCTCCGGCCTCGATCCGAGCAACCGCACCGGAAAGGCGCAGGCGGAAACCTATGCCGCCTTTGTCGAGGACAACATCTACGTCACCGACCGCTTCACCCTGACGCCCGGCATCCGCTTCGACCAGCACAGCAAGTATGGCGGCAATGCCAGCCCGTCGCTGAACGCGTCCTATGAGCTGTTCGACGGCTTCTCGATCAAGGGCGGCATCGCCAAGGCGTACAAGGCGCCGAACCTGTACCAGTCCAACCCGAACTACCTGTACTTCACCATGGGCAATGGCTGCCCGATCGGTTTCCCGAGCCTCGGTGCCGGCTGCTATGTGCAGGGCAACCCCGACCTGAAGCCGGAAACCAGCCTGAACAAGGAAATCGGCGTCGTCTATGACAAGAATGGCTGGAATGCCAGCCTGACCTATTTCCACAACGACTATAAGGACAAGATCCAGGCTGGGCTGATCCAGCGCAGCCAGACAGGCGCGAATGGCCGCGTCTTCCGCTGGGAGAACACGCCGGAAGCGCTGGTCGAAGGCATCGAGGGCAACCTGCTGGTGCCGCTGGCGGAGCGCTGGTCGTGGAACACCAACTTCACCTACATGATCACCAGCGAGGACAAGTCCACCGGCGAGCCGCTGTCGATCATCCCGGAATACACCATCAACTCCAGCCTGAGCTGGTTCCCGACCGAGCAGCTTTCCGTGTTGCTGGGCCTGACCCATTACGGGAAGCAGGAGGCGCGCAGCACCTCCATCACTGGCAATCCGCAAAGCGGCCGCGCCCTGTGGGACCGCGAGCCTTATTCGGTGGTCGATATCAGCGCCACCTACGACATCAACGAGAACACGCGCCTGACCGCCGGCATCAGCAACCTGTTCGACGAGCAACTGTTCCGCGAGGCGGTGTCGAGCCAGGCCGGCGCCAACACCTATAACGAGCCCGGCCGGGCCTACTTTGTCAGCCTGACGGCGTTCTTCTGAACAGCCGCTTTTGCTAGCGCGCCGGATCGCATCCGGCGCGCCAGCCCTGATCCGGATAAGCCGCGCATGACCCTGGACCCGTATCCAGCCGACATTTCATACCCGCCGGTGTTCCACAGGGAGATGACGCCGCCCTGGCTGGATGCCGTGCTGCGCGGGCTGGGCCGCCAGGGGCCGGATTTCGCGCGGCCGTTCCGGTGGTGCGAACTGGGCTGCGGTCCCGGGCTGAACCTCGCCATCTCGGCGGCGACGCATCCGCAGGGCCACTTCACCGGCATCGACCTGAGCGCGGCGCATCTGGCCGAGGCGGGAGCCATGGCCAGCGCCGGCGGCCTCGGCAACCTGCTCCTGCGGCGCGCGGATTTCGCGGCGCTTGACGGGGAAGCGTGGGAGCCCTTCGACGTCATCGTGACGCATGGCGTGCTGTCCTGGGTGCCGGACGAACAGCGCGCCGCCATGCTGGATTTCATCCGCCGCTTCCTGAAGCCGGGCGGCATCGCCTACGCCCATTACATGACGCATCCAGGCCTTTCCGCCGCGGCCGCCAGCCAGCAATTGCTGCGCCGCCGCGCGGCGAGGGGGCAGGGCGACGCGGCGCGGCGGGCGAGCGAGGCGCTGGGCTTCCTGCGGCAGCTGGCGGAAGGGGGCGCGGGGGTGTTCGTGGCGCATCCGCAGGAGCGCCAGCGGCTCGAATGGGCGTCGCGCCAAGCACCGGCCGCGTTGGCGCATGAGCTGCTGCCGGCGCATTGGCAGCCCTTCCATGTCGGCGAGATGATGCGGGATTTCGCCGGCGCTGGATGTGGCTATCTCGGCAGCGCCACGCCGATCGACAACATCGATGCCGTTTCGTTGCCCGCCGGGGTGCGCCCGCTGCTGGAAGGCCTCGACGACCCGGCCGAGGCCGAGACGGTTCGCGACCTGGCGCGCAACCAGTCCCTCCGGCGCGATCTTTATGGCCGCGGCGTTCCCGCCCTGCCGCCATCCGCGCACCGGGACGCGGTGGCTGCCCTGCGGCTGGCCGCGCTGCCGGGCGCGCCGGCCTCGGGCGGGCTGCGCTTCGGCACCCCGGGTGGCGAGGTGGAAGGCGACGCCGCGCTGTTCGATCCGTTGTTGCGGGGATTGCGTGGCCGGCCCCGCCGCGTGGCCGAACTGGCTGCCCTGCATGGCGGCGCGCCGCATCCGGCCATGCTGAACCAGGCGGTGCAGATGCTGATCTGGAGCGCATGCGCGCATCCGGTCGCGGCGGCCCCGGCGGCGCCGCAAACGTCATGGGCGCTGAACCGGCATCTGGCGGAAGCCTGCACGCCGGGCTGGCTCGCCGCGCCGGCGCTGGGCAGCGCGGTGGCCGCGGACGAAGCGGGCATGCTGGCCGCCCGCGCCGTGCTGCGTGCCCCGGACCTGCGGGACGACGCGCTGCTGGCCGCCATGCCCGAGGCGCTTCGCCCGGCGGTGGCGGCTTGGTCGCGCGACACGCGGCACGCCTGGACCGCGTTCGGCGTCCTGCCCGCGGCGGGTTGACCCCGCCTCAGGCGCCGACGATCACCGCGCCGCCGAAGGTCTGCTCGACAAAGGCCTTCACCGACGGGTCGGCATAGGCGCGCGCCAGCTTCCGCGCCCAGGGCTTGTTCTCGTCGCCGCGCCGCGCCACCACCAGCACGGTGTAGGCGCTGTCGGTGCCTTCCACCGCGATGCCGTCCTTCAGGGGATTGAGCCCGGCCGGCACGGCGTAGTTGCCGGTGATCGCCGCCGCGTCCACGTCATCGAGGCCGCGCGCGATGGAGGCCGCTTCCAGCTCGATGATGCGGATGCGCTTCGGGTTCTCCGTGATGTCGGCGACGGTGGCGCGGTAGTCGGCGCCCGGCGTCAGCCCGATCACCCCGGCCTTGGCGAGCAGCAGCAAGGCGCGGCCGCCATTGGTCGGGTCGTTGGGGATGGCGATCCGGGCGCCATTCGGCAGGTCCGACAGCGATTTGTGCTTGCGGCTGAACACGCCCATCACCGTCAGCACCGTCTTGCCGACAGGCACGAAGTCGTAGCCCCGCTGCTGCTTCTGCGTCTCCAGGAAGGGCAGGTGCTGGTAGGTGTTGATGTCGATCTCACCCGCCGCCAGTGCCGCGTTGGGCTGGATGAAATCGGCGAATTCCGTGATGCGCACGGCGAAGTTCTCCTTCGCCAGCACGTCGCGGACCACCTCCAGCACCTGGGCGTGCACGCCCGAGGTGACGCCGGCGCGCAAGGGCCGCGCCGCCGTGCCGATCTCCGCGCCCTGCGCCAGGGCGGGGGAGCGGAGCATCGCCGGAACCAGCAGGGCGCCGCCGGCCAGGATCAGGGAACGCCGCGTCAGCATGGTGCGCTTGCTCCTCAGAAGGCGGGAACGACGGAGCCCTGGAAGGTCTCCTTCACGAAGGCCTTGATCTCGTCATTCTGGTAGGCGGCGACAAGGCGCTTCACCCAGGGCGCGTCCTTGTTGTCCTGGTGGACCACGATCAGGTTGGCGTAGGGGCTGTCGGCGCTTTCCAGCGCGATGGCGTCGCGCACCGGGTTCAGCCCGGCGGGAATGGCGAAGTTGGTGTTGATCGCCGCGGCCTCGACCTCGTCCAGCACGCGGGGGATCTGAGGCGCTTCCAGTTCCAGGATGCGCAGCCGCTTCGGGTTCTCAACCACATCGGCGATGGTGGCGCGGAAATCGGCCCCCTCGGTCAGCTTGAAGGCGCCGTTCGCCGCCAGCAGCGCCAGCGCGCGGCCGCCATTGGTGGGATCGTTGGGGATGGCGATCCGGGCGCCGTTCGGGATGTCGCCGATCGCCTTGTGCTTGCGCGAATACACGCCCATCGGGAAGACCAGCGTCTTGCCCGCCACGGCGAGCTTGTAGCCGCGATCCTTCAGCGTCTGCTCCAGGAAGGGCAGGTGCTGGTAGGAATTGGCGTCGAGATCCTTCGCCGCCAGGGCGGCGTTGGGCGTGATGTAGTCGGTGAAGGGCACGACGCGGATGAACAGCCCGTTCTTGCGGGCGATCTCCTGGACCTTCTCCATCACCTCGCTGTGCGGGCCGGCCGTGGCGCCGACGGTGATCGGGCGCGCTTCCGTGCCGATGGCGGCATCCTGCGCCAGGGCGGCGGGGATGGCGGGCAGGGTGGCGGCGAAGGGCAGGGCGAGGATGCTGCCCAGCAGCAGGCGGCGATTGGCGGACATTGGCATGTTCCCTTGCTTGGCGTGGGTTCGGATCGGGATCAGCGGCGGCGGACGCGGCGGACCAGCCAGTCGCCGAAGGATTGCAGCCCCTGCACGAACAGGATCAGCACGATGACGACGCTGGCCATCACCTCGGGCATGAAGCGCTGGTAGCCGAAGCGGATGCCGAGGTCGCCCAGCCCGCCGCCGCCCACGGCGCCGGCCATGGCGGAATAGCCGACCAGGCTGACCAGGGTCACGGTGACGGCGGCGATCAGCCCCGGCAACGCCTCGGGCACGATCACCTTCCACAGGATCTGCATGCGGGTGGAGCCCATGGCGCGCGCCGCTTCCACGACGCCGCGATCCACCTCGCGGAAGGCGGTTTCGAACAGGCGGGCGATGAAGGCGGTGGAAGCCAGCGCCAGCGGCACGATGGCGGCGCCCGTGCCGATCGATGTCCCCGCGACGAGGCGCGTGAAGGGCACGATGGCCACCATCAGGATGATGAAGGGCGTCGAGCGCACGGCGTTGATCAGCAGCCCGAGCGGGCGGTTCACCAGGCCGTTCTGCGCCAGCCCGCCACGGTCGGTGGCGTGCAGCAGCACCGCCAGCGGCAGGCCGATCACGATGGCGATCACGGCGGCGCCGCTGACCATCATCAGCGTTTCGAGCGCCGATTCGATGAAAAGCTGCTGCAGCATCGGGGTCATCCAGGGGATCATGGCTCAGGCCCCTTCATTCACGGGCGTCACGGTGAGGCCCAGCTCGCCGAACCAGGCAATGGCGGCATCGATCTGCGCGGTCGCGCCATAGGCCGCCAGCGCCATCAGGCCGAAAGGCTCCTCCCCGATGGCGTCGATGCGGCCGGAGATGATGTCGAGATCCAGCTCGAAGCGGCGTGATGCCTCGCTGATCACGGCGCGCGTGCTGTTGGGGCCGGCGAACAGCACCTGCAACAGCCGCCGCTCCTCGCCCGGGCGGGCGGCGGGCAGGCGGGACACGGTGCCGGGCGGCACGGCATAGCCGATGGTGTCGGCGATGAAGCGGCGCGTCGTCGGATGCTGAGGGCGGGTGAACACCTCGAACACCCGGCCCTGTTCCACGACCTGGCCGGCCTCCATCACCGCCACCTGGTCGCAGATCTCCTTCACCACCGCCATCTCATGGGTGATCAGCAGCACCGTCAGGTCCAGCTTGTCGCGCAGGCGCTTGATCAGGCCGAGGATCTCCTGCGTCGTCTCGGGATCGAGCGCGCTGGTCGCCTCGTCGCACAACAGGATGCGGGGCCGGGGGGCGAGGGCGCGGGCGATGCCGACGCGCTGCTTCTGCCCGCCCGAAAGCTGCGCCGGATAGGCGCCGGCCTTTTCCGACAGCCCGACCAGGGACAGCGCCTCCGCCACGCGCGGCGCGCGCTCGGCGGCGGGGATGCCCGCGATTTCCAGCGGATAGGCCACGTTGTCGGCCACGGTGCGGGAAGACAGCAGGTTGAAGTGCTGGAACACCATGCCGATGCCACGCCGCCGCTCGCGCAGCGCGCGGTCGCCCAGCATGAGCATGTCCTCGCCCAGCACGAACACCTCGCCGCTGTCCGGCCGTTCAAGCAGGTTGACGCAGCGGATCAGGGTCGACTTCCCGGCGCCCGACCGGCCGACAATCCCGAAGATCTCGCCCGCCGCCACGTCCAGCGAAACGCCATCCAGGGCCTTCGTGGAAACCCCGCCACGTCCGGGAAAGCGGCGATGGAGGCCTGACAGGCGGATGGCACAATCGGGCGCGGCCGGAGCGGGCCGGTGGGAGGTGGTCTGGGACATGGCGGTTCCGTGCAACAACGGGAAGGGCACGCCGCTCGGGACGCGGCGGAACGGAATATGGGTTTAGCGGCTTCGCATTCGGCAGGTCATCGGTCCTCGGCAGATCCCCAACATGGTCGGATGACCCACGAAGCGACCGGCGGCGGAGCTGTGCCCCGCAGGCTGAACTGAGCCCTTCCGCTGCCCGGCTTCCCGGCGCTTTAGCCCTTGGTGTCGCGGCGCAAGCTGCATCCGTCAAATCCCCGCGGGAAGGCATTATCCCCTTCCGAAGCGGAGAATGGACAAACCACAACATTTCCGCAACCACCGTTCCCTTCCCATGATCTATGCGCTTGGCGCATGGCTACCCACCAGCGCTGCGGATCTCGTGCAATTCATCCACAGATCAGCTAAAGGGACCCCCGATCAGCAGAACCGCCGTCCTGGAGCCTGGATGCTCCGTCGTGAGGGCGAACTGCCTTTGGCGACGCCCGCATGATGGGCGCCCCCCACCCGAACACGGCGGAACTTTCCCGACACATGCCTTTTCCTATGATACCCGAAGCCCTGCTGCGCGCCCTGACCGAGCGTGGCTACACCGAGCCGACCGCTGTGCAGGCGGCGGTGCTGGAGCCCGAGACGAGGGGCCGCGACCTGCTGGTCTCCGCCCAGACCGGCTCCGGCAAGACGGTGGCCTTCGGCCTTGCGATCGCGCCGGAACTGGTGGGCGATGCCGAGCGGCTGCCGCAGGCCGGCGCGCCCCTCGCCCTGGTGGTGGCGCCCACGCGCGAGCTGGCGCTGCAGGTCAAGGCCGAATTGTCTTGGCTTTACGCGCAGATCGGCGGCCGTGTCGTCAGCTGTGTCGGCGGCATGGACCCGCTGGCCGAGCGCCGCGCCCTGGGCGGCGGCGCGCATATCGTGGTGGGCACCCCCGGACGCCTGCGGGATCATCTGGAGCGTGGTAACCTGCGCCCCGAGGCGCTGCGCGCCGTGGTGCTGGACGAGGCGGACGAGATGCTCGACCTCGGCTTCCGCGAGGAGCTGGAAGCCATTCTCGGCGCCGCGCCCGAGGATCGCCGCACCCTGCTGTTCTCCGCCACCGTGCCGCGCGAGATCGAACGCCTGGCGCGTTCCTTCCAGACCGATGCGCTGCGCATCGAGGCGAAGGGCGAGGGCGGGCAGCATGGCGACATCGAGCATCGCGCCGTGGTGGTCGCGCCGCAGGGAATCGAGCGCGCGGTGGTGAACCTGCTGCGTGCGTCCGACAGCCCGCGCGCCATTGTGTTCTGTTCGACCCGCGCGGCGGTGGCGCGCCTGCATGGCAACCTGACGGAGCGCGGCTTCTCCGCCGTCGCCATCTCGGGCGAGCTGACGCAGTCCGAGCGTTCCCGCGCCTTGCAGGCATTGCGCGATGGCCGCGCCCAGGTCTGCGTCGCCACCGATGTGGCAGCGCGCGGCATCGACCTGCCCGACCTCGGCCTCGTCATCCATGCCGAGCTGCCGAAGGAGCCGGAGGTGATGCTGCACCGTTCCGGCCGCACCGGCCGCGCGGGCCGCAAGGGCGTGTCGGTGCTGGTGGTGCCGATGAACCGCCGTCGCATGGCGGAGCGCTTGCTGATGGGCGCCCGCGTGCAGGCGGAATGGGGTGTGCCGCCCACCGCCGATGCGATTCGCGCCCGCGATGCCGAGCGCCTCGCCGCCCAGGCCAGGGCGCTGCTGGAGGAGGACCCGGAAGCCGAGGACCGCGCCGTGGCGCGCATCCTGGCCGCCAGCCATGGTGCCGAGGACCTGGCCGCGGTTCTGGTGAAGGTGCTGCGCGCGCCCCTGCCGGCGCCGGAGGATCTGGCGCCGGTCGAGGCCGCGCCGCCGCGTCGCCCAACCTATGAGCGGGCGTCCGGCGAGGGCGAGGGCGTGTGGTTCCGCATCAATGTCGGCCGTGACGGCCGCGCGGACCCGCGCTGGATCCTGCCTTTGCTGTGCCGGCGGGGCCAGGTGCGGCGGGACGAGATCGGCCGCATCCGCATCCTGGGCCGTGAAACCCAGTTCGAGGTTGCGCCCGGCGCCGCCAGCCGCTTCGCCGTCGCCGCCCGGCGCCCCGACGCGGATGATCCGAACATCCGGGTGGAGCCGGTCACGGGCGGTGGCCGTTCCGGGCCGCCTCCCGGCGCGCGCCCCCGACGGGAAGCGCCCCGCCAACGCATGGCGTGAAACGAGGGCGGCTTCCTCGACCTCTCCGTCCCGCCGCCTTCAAGATGCTGTGGGCAGCGCGCTCGTGCGCTGCGGGCCATGACATTGACTGTTATGGCCCCTTTGCAAGCTTGAAGGTGCGAATGGTGGCCGAGAAAAAGGCGGCCCGATCAGCACGGGCGGAGGGGTTGGTTGTCATGCCATGGGATGAGCAGGAAGCGTTGGCGCCCTATGCGGAGGCGTCGATCGACCGGCTGAGCATGGCAGGCCCTCTCTTGGGGGCGACCGGCTGGATCGATGAGCTGGCGCAACTGGTCGCGGTGGACACATCGGGGCCAGAAGTGAAGGGGTGCGACGCCCTGGCGGCGCTGTTGCAGGATCAGTTCGCCCCCCTTGGCTTCGACATGCGCCGCATTCCGCTGGAAGCTGGCCCGGTGGATGGGCCGCGCCTGCACCTGATCGCGGCGCGCCGCAATGGCCGGCCCGTCTGCACCATTCCTCTGTTGATGGACACGGCCCCCGCCAACCCGCACTGGACCCGCCCGCCGCTGACGCTGACGCGGCAGGGCAACCGTTTGTACGGCCTCGGCACGGTCAGCATGAAGGGCGCCATCGCCGCCGTCTGGGCCGCGCTGCGCGCGGCGGACGCGGTGGGGCTGAAGCTGCGTTTCGACCCGCTGCTGTTGTTCACCACCGACGGCGCGGCGCGCCGTTGGCCAGGCCTGCGCCACCTTGCGGAGCAGCGCGTGGCCGAAGGGCATGTCCTTTGGCTGAACGGACCGGTGGCACCCCGCATCTGGGCCGGCAGCCTGGGCAGCTTCGAGCTGGAGGTCCGGGTCACCGGTTGCTCCGGCCAGTGCGGCGCCAACGCCGCCGCCGTGGCCAAGCCGATCCTGTCCTCCCTTGCCCGGCTGCAGACGGATCTGCGCCGCCGCACGTCCCGCCTGCCGGCGCCGCCGGAAGCGGGCGGCGGCATGTTGCGGCCGCGCCTGTCCGTGGTGTCGGTGCGTGCCCCGGCCGAGGGCGACGAGTTGCCGGGCTGCACCCTGCTGCTCCAGCGCAGCTTCACGGCGGAGGAAGGCTATGCCTCGGCCTTGGCGGAACTGCGCGCGGCCGTGGCCAGCGCGGCGGGGGAGGTGCCGGGCTGCAAGGTGGAAAGCTGCGTGGCGCGGCGGCTGGAGCCGGTGGTGGACCCCGACCATGGCCCGAACTGGTCACGCTGGCTGCGGGCCTTGAGCTGGGGCTTCGGATTCGCCCCCACCAGCTTCCGCCGCTGGGGCGGCGCCGGCGGCTCGGCCATCGGCTTCATGCAGCAGGCGGGCATCCGCGAGATCCTGGCGGGCGGCCTGCTGCGGCGCGGCCAGCGCCTGCACAGCCCGGACGAGCACACCACGGTCGAGGATGTGGAAGCCCTTTCGCGGGCCATCCTCGCCTATCTGGCCGATGTGCCGCAGATCCCCGACTACACCTGAGGAACGATGTTCCCCCGGGGTGGGGATCGTTGTTCAGCGCCCGGAGGCGGAGGCTGCGGCGTCGAGCGCTTCCAGCCTGCCGGCCAGCCCGGCATAACGGTCGCGGCTGGCGCTCAGATGCCGCCGCATCGCATCCCGCGCCGCAGCCGCGTTCGCCGCGGTGATCGCCGCGGTGATGCGGGCATGTTCTTCCCGCACCCGGCGCAGATAGGCCGTGCGCGCCTCGGGGTCTTCCAGGGGCGGGCGCACGGTCTGCCGCGGGATCAGCATCGGCCCGAGGAATTCCAGGAAACGGGGAAAGAAGCTGTTGCCGGTGGCGGCGAAGATGGCGCGGTGGAAGTCGAGATCCTGCGTCACGGCCGCTTCGCCGGCCTCCACCGCGGCATCGAAATCCGCCGCCGCCTGCTGGACGCGCTGCAGCGCTTCCGCGTCGCGTCGCTCGGCGGCAAGGCCCGCCGCTTCCGTTTCCAGCGCGATACGGAGCTCGATGACCTGCAGCACATCCTGCAGGGAGCGCATCTCGCCAGGGTCGATGCGCACCTGGCCACGCCCCGACGGGTCCGCCACGAAGGCACCGACCCCCTGGCGTGTCAGCACCAGCCCTTCCGCCCGCAGCGCCGCCACCGCTTCCCGCACCACGGTCCGGGAAACGCCGGCCTGCCGCATCAGCGCCTGTTCGGTGGGCAGGCGGTCGCCGGGCTTCAGCCGGCCGGCCCGGATCTCGGCGGCCAGCCGGCGCACCAGCTCGGCGGTCAGGTTGGCCGGCGGGGCGAGTGGCGCCAGTTCGATGCCGTGCGGCATGGCGCCACTATTGCGTCCGTCCATCAGTCGGGGTCCTCCCTCGGCCTTCCGCGCTCAGCGCCGTCGGGTCATAGGACGAGTTAGGCCGTGCGTCATGATGGCGTCAAGCGGCCCATGCCGGCGGGGCGGATCAGCCGAGCAGGTTCATCAGCTCGCTGAAGGCCAGCACGGCGAACATCGCCGCCGAAGCGATCAGCAGGCAGTTGCTCAGCCAGCCGCTGCGCCATTCCTGTGCCACGCGCTTCGAGTTCAGCAGCCAGAGCAGGGTGATGGCCAGGAAGGGCATGAACAGCGCCCCGAGCGCGCCGAAGGCCACGACCAGGGCGAAGGGGCGGCCCAGGAACAACAGGGAGATCGGCGGAAAGGTGAGCCAGAACAGGTAGAAGCGGAAGGCCATGCTGCCTTCCAGGCCGTCCCGGTCGATGTCCTGCCCCCGCATCCGGGTGACGAAATCGGCGAACAGCATGCTGACGCCGTGCCAGACGCCCAGGAGGGAGGAAAAGGTGGTGGCGGCGAAGCCCACCAGGAACAGGGTGGCAACGAAATCGCCCAGGCGCTCCCGCAGCACGGCGTCGAGGTCGAGCAGGCCACGATCACCGCCAGCCAGCACGACGCCGCTGTTGAACAGCAGCTCGGCGCCCACGATCATCATGGCGATGACGAAGATGCCGGTGGTGACATAACCCACCGTGTTGTCGAAGCGCATCATCGGCATCCAGGCCGGGGTGCGCCAGCCCTTGGCGTTGACCCAGTAGCCATAGGAGGCGAGGGTGATGGTGCCGCCGACGCCGCCGATCAGCCCCAGCGTGTAGATGGCCGAGCCTTCCGGCAGGCGGGGCACCAGCCCGCCCATCGCATTGCCGAGATTGGGCGCCACCAGGAAGGCCAGCGTCACCACCGTGACGAACATCAGGGCGATGAAGAACTTCATCACCCGCTCGAACAGGGCGTAGCGGTTGAAGGCGACGAAAACAAAGCCGATCAGGCCCGCGACGATGCCCCAGCCGGTGGTGTCCATGACCGGCACCAGGGCCGACATGGCGAGGCCGGTGGAAGACATCACCGTGGCGCCGTAAACGAAGCCCCAGATGACGACATAGATCAGGAAATAAACCGAGGTCCACGAACCCAGGTCCCGCCAGCCCTCGAACATCGTCCGGCCGGTGGCGAGGTGCCAGCGCCCGACCGCCTCCGACAGCGCGATCTTCACCACGCAGCCGAGCACGGCGGCCCAGAGCAGCGTGTAGCCGAAGCGGTTGCCGGCGATCAGCGTGGCGACAAGATCTCCCGCCCCGACGCCGGTCACCGCCACCACGATCCCAGGCCCGACCATCTTCCAGCGCTTCGACGCGGGAGGCGGGCCGGCATCCGCATCCCGCCTTTCCGCCTGGCGTTGTTCGTTGGGCATCCGGCATCACTCCCTTCATGGGACGCCGAAGGGCAGAAAAGGCCTCGCCGGCGCAACTTCGGCGGGCAAACGTCACCGGATCGGCGGGAGTTGCCGCGGCATGGCGCAGCCAGGGCTGCCCGCCGGAGTCAGCTCGGGTGGCGGAGGCTCGCCGAAAGGTCGCGGGTGTCGTCGGCCACCGCGCGCAGCAGGGGAAGCGTCTGCGTCAGGCACCCATGCACGCCGCGCAGCGCCGGCATGGGATCGGCGCCCTGGGCGAGGCTGGCCTGCAGCCATTCCAGCGCCTCGCTCAGCGCGCGGGCGCCGAGGGTGCGGCTGACACCCTGAAGCCGGTGGGTGACGGCGCGCAACGGCTCCATCGGCGCCGCGGAGCCGGCTTCCAGCGCCAACAGCGTCTCGGCTCCCTGCTCTAGCTCGCGGCAGAACTCGTCCAGCACGGAAGGGGCGGACTGGCCGAGATCGGTGAGCAAGGCGTGCAGGGCGGATCGGTCAAGCAGCGGCATTTCGGCTTCGCGGGCCATGCCGGGATCGGCCTTTGGGGCAGGGGGCGGCGCGGCATCGTGGTCCGGATGCGAAAGGTGGGCGAAATGCGCCACCATGTTCAACAGCGTGTCGCGGTCGATCGGCTTCGCCAGATGCGAATCCATCCCTGCCTCCCGGCAGGCCTCGACCTGTTCCGGCATGACCGAGGCGGTGACGGCGATCACCGGCACCTTGTTGCGCGGCGCCTCCAGGGCGCGGATCGCGCGGGTCGCCTGCAGCCCATCCATCACCGGCATCTGCAGATCCATCAGCACCAGGTCGAAATCGCCTTGTCGCATGGCCTGCAACGCCATGGCGCCATCCTCGACGCAGGTGACGTGATGCCCGGCGCTGGTCAACATCGCCCGGGCCACCAGCCGGTTGGCCGGCACGTCGTCCGCGACCAGGATGCGCATGGGCCTGGCCGGAACCGCCGCGGCCGACACCGCATCCGGCCCTGGCGCGGCCGCCCGCGTCTGCGGCCCTGCCAGCGGCAGCGGCAATTCGACCCAGAACAGCGCGCCATTGCCGGGATGGCTTTCGCAGCCGATGCGGCCCCCCATCAGTTCCGCGAGCTGCGCGGCGATGGACAGGCCGAGCCCGGTCCCGAAGGGGATTTCCCCGCCCCCGCCGCCCGGCGTGGCCAGTTGGACGAAATCGCGGAACAACAGGTGGCGCTGCTCCGGCGCGATGCCGGGCCCGCTATCCTGCACTTCCAGCCGCAGCCCCTGGCCGATCAGGGCCGGCTGCGCCCGCAGCGAAATCTGGCCGGCAGGAGGCGTGAACTTCACCGCGTTGGACAACAGGTTGAGCAGCAGCTGCAGCAGCCGCGTGGGGTCAGCCTGCACCGCATCCGGCGTGCCGGGCTGTACATCCAGCGTGAAGCGCAGGGCCTTGCGGCTGATCTCGGGCGCCAGCAGCGCCGCGGCGCGTTCCAGCAGCGGGGTTAGGGCGACGGGCTCCGGGCGCAACTCCAGCCGGCCGGCCGCGATCTTGGACAGATCGAGCAGCCCGTTCACCAGTTCCAGCAGGTGGCGCGCCGCCTCGTGCAGGATGCGCAGCTGCTCGCGCTGATCGGATGCCATGCGCTGGTCATCCATCAGCACCTGGGCAAACCCCAGAATGCCGTTCAGCGGGGTGCGCAACTCGTGGCTCATGCGGGCCAGGAACTGGCTTTTCGCCTCGGCCGCCGCGGCGGCGGCGTCGCGCGCCTCCGCCAGCTCATCCATTGTCCGCTTCAGCTCGGTGATGTCGGTGCGGATGCCGACGGTGCCGCCGCCGGGCGTCGCCCGTTCCGTCACCAGCATCCAGCGGCCATCCGGCAGCAGCCGCTCCATCGGCGGGCTGTTGCCCCGATGCCAGCGGCGCATCTCCGCGAGGAACGTGTCCAGATCCGTCCCGGCCTGCGGATACTGCCCGCGGATGAAGCCTTCGCGCATGATGTCGTCGAAATGCGCGCCCGGCTGGATGAAGGGCGCGCTGACCTGGTAGAAATCCTTGTAGCGCGCATTGCAGGCGACGAGGCGGTCCTGCGCATCCCACATGACGAAGCCATCCGTCATGGAATCCAGCGCGTTCTCCAGCATGGCGCGCCACCGGTTGCGCTCGGTTTCCACCCGCTCGCGCTGTCGCATCGCCAGCATCAGCGCCCCGGCAAGGGCGGCCACCAGAAGGGCGAAGCCGGTGGAGACCACAAGGGCGCGGATACGTTCCTGTTCCCAGTCCCGCAGCGCGAGATCCCGGTCCATGCTGGCCGTCAGCGCCAGGGCCGGATAAAGCAGCGGCCGCTTGAAGGCGATCACCGGCCTGCCGTCGAAGACGCTGACCGGGTTCTGCGAATCGTCCGTGCCTGCCGCTGTGCCGCCGGCTGTGCCGCTGGCCGGTCCGCTGGCGAGGACGGGGAAGCGGGTGCCGATGCGGGCCTCGTCATGCGGCTGGCTGGCCAGCAGCGTGCCGTCGGAGCGTTCCAGGGAAATGCGCAGCCCGGCGCCGTCCGCGCCCACCGACAGCAGCGTGGACAGCACCGGTATCGGCATTTCGGCCACGGCCAGCAACGCGCCGAACCCGGGCAGGGAGATGCGGCGCGCCGCGTAGAGCGACCATTCGCCACTGGCCGGGTTGCGCAGCGGGCCACCGATCAGCATGGCGCCGGCCTGCGGCGTGCCCTCAAAGAAGGACCGCAGCACCGCCTCGGAGAAGGGCCGCCTGCGTGACAGGGGGAGGCCGGTGGCAACCGGCATGTTGTTTTCCCCGATCAACAGGACGTCGCGGAAGGTGAAGTTCTGGTTGTTCAGCTCGCGCAGCACCCGGTTGATCTGCGCCGCCGACATCGGCCCGCCCTCCGCCATGGGAGCGAGGATGCCCGGCAGGCCGACCAGCATGGCGTCCAGCTGGACGAAATTGCGGTTCAACGATGCTTCCACGGCCCGTGCCGCCCGCTGCACCGTGTCGGACGCCGTTTCAAGCGCGGCGCTCCGCGCGCGGCCCAGCAGCATTGACATGGCCAGCCACTGGGCGCCGAGCAGCGCCGCGGCGGCCAGCAGGATCGCGATGCGGATGCGGCGGAACTGCGTCATCTCACGGATGCCGCGCCGAAATGCCAAGCGAGGGCCCCAGATAGGCATTCCAGGCATCGGCGCATTCATCGCCGCAGCGCTCGACCCAGCGTGGCAGCACGGTAGAGGTCAGAAGCTGGCGTCGCCGCTGGATGTCGCCGGGACTGACCGGCACCACCGTCATGTGGCCGGGGCGGCCATCGCTGCAATCGGCATGGCCGGCGCTGCAGCGAAGGCCATCCCCGGTTTCGCGGTCGGCACCGTTCCAGATGGCCGTTTCCAGCTCCGCCAGCCCGGAACGGATGCCGCTCCGCACCGCTTCCGGCAAGGCGTGCCAGGCCTGGGCGTTGGCGCCGAACACCGACACGCCCCAGGTGATGGCCATGGCATGCACATGGGTGGTGACGGCGGTCAGGCCGATGCTGTTGCCGGACATCGTCCCGGTGATGGCGCATTCCACCACGCCCGCGCGCATCGCATTGACGATTTCCGCGAAGGGGATCACCACCGAGGTTGCCCCCAACGCCTCCACCATCTCCGCCTGCCCGACCGAGGAGGTGCGGATCCGGCGGCCCGCCAGATCGCCCAGCCCGGTGAAGGGCCGCGAGCACCAGATCACCTGCGCCGGATAGGTGTACACCGACAGCAGCTCCACATTGTAGCGCTCCAGCAGGAGGTTCCGCAGATGCGGCCGGTAGCGCTGCACCGTGTCGCGCAATGTGCCGATATCGGGGTTCAGGGCCGGCAGGTCGACGGCGTTGAACTCCGGCTCCTCGCTGGACACCACGGCGAGCAGGGCGGTCCCGAAGGGCACGACACCCAGGCGCATCAGCGGCAGGATCTCCTCGGCCCGCAGCCCCGCGCGGTCGAAGGGTGCGATCTCGGCCCGGACCCGCCCATCGGTCAGCTCCCCGACGCGGCGGCGCCAGAAGGGTTCCTCGTAGCGGGTGTACTGGGACACGCCGCCAAGCCCGCCGACCACCTTCAACTCGATCGGGCTTTCCGTGTTCCCGGCCAGCCCCGGTCCGGAAAACAAGAGGGCCAGCAGCGGAAGCAGGGCTTTGGGGAGCAGGGCTTTCGGGCTGGGCCGGGACCGGAACATCAGGCCGGCCCCGCCACGTGGCCAGCCCCGCCGCAATGTGCCTGGGTCACGCGATGCGGCTGCGGATCCAGGCTTCCGCCTCGGCCGACAAGCCTGCCCATTCGGCCGAGGCGATCGGCGTGATCAGCAGCGTGCCCTCGCGGCCGGCCCGGCGCAGCGCGCCCCGCAGGTGCTCCAGCAGGTAATGGGCGGAAACCGCGCTTTCCACGATCAGCGAGCCCGGCAGCGTCAGGTGGGATTCGGCCAGTTGCCAGACCGCATCCTCGAGAAGCTGGGCGCCCGGGGTATCCTGGTCGTGGGAAACCAAGAGCAACGACATGTCGCAACCTCATCAAGCAAGTCGCCCCCGGGGCAGGGACGGCACGGAACCTCGGCGCAGCTTGCGCCAGCGGCGTTTCCACGGCAAGGCAAGAGCCATGCATGCCGCTTCCCAGCACACCGCCATCGTCAGCCACCGCGGCGGTGCCTTTCTGTGGCCGGAAAACAGCCTGCTGGCCTTCCGCAACAGCGGCAAGCTGGCGATCGAGCAACTGGAATGCGATGTCCACCTGAGTGCCGATGGCGTTCCAGTGGTGATCCATGACGCGCGGCTCGAACGCACCACCGAGGGACAGGGGCCGGTGGCTGAACGGGAGGCGGCGGAGCTGGCGCGGCTGCGGCTGCGCGGGGCCGGGGAGCAGCGCCTGCCGTTGTTGTCCGATCTGGCGGCGCTGCTGCGCGACATGCCGCAGGAATTGCAGGTCGAGCTGAAGGCGGCGCCGGGCCGGATGCCGGACCCGGTTCTCTTGGAAAGGAGCCTCGCCGTGCTGGATGCGGCCGGCCTGCGCCGCCGGGCCCGCATCATCGCCTTCGAGGCCGATCTGGCGGCGGCTGCCAGGGCGGCGGGCGGGCTGGCCGGCACGGTCTGGCTGTTCGGCCGCGACACGCTGCGCATGATCGGCGCCGCCGGCGTCGTGGGCGTGGCGCAGGCGCATGGCCTCGACACCGTGGAAACCGAGATCGGCGCCCTGGATGCCGAGTTGCTGGGCGGGCTGCGCCGGGCCGGCCTGCGGGTCGGCGTGTGGGGCGCCAACCATGCCGCGGAGATCGGCAAGGCGCTTTCCCTGCGCGTGGACATGATGGCCACGGACGACCCGGTCCTGGCGCTGCGGATGCGGCAGGGCGCCTGAGCCCGCGCGGCGGCGCGGACCCGGGCGGCCCGCCTCAGCCGGAGAAGCGGAACGCATCCGCGGGCTGGGCCGGTGCCTCCTGCTGCTGCGCCTGCTGCCGCTTGGCCTCGAATTGCTGCAACAGGGAATGCAGGCTCCTGGTGAAGGCGGCAAGCTGCATCACGGGAATGACCAACTGGCCCGCGGCCACCGGCTGCCCGTCGGCGCCGGTCTGGCCCAGCGTGAGGCGGGCGACGCCCGCATGCACCGCAGCCTCCAGCACCCCATCGGCGAACAGAACGGAATGACTCATGCTTGGTATTCTCCTGAAGCGCGCAGGTCTTATTGTTCGCGGAAGGCGCGGTGGAAGCTGTCGATAAGCGGCTGCATCATGTAGTGGAAGAAGGACCGCTCACCGATCTGGATCTGGGCTTCCACCGGCATGCCGGGAACAAGCCGCACATTCTCCAGCTTCGCCAGCTGGTCCTGGTCCACCAGGATCTGCACGCGGTAATAGCTCTGCCGCGTCCGCTCATCCATCGACACGTCGCTGGCGACATAGGTGACGTGACCATGCACATAGGGCACCAGCCGCTGCTTGAAGGCCGGCAGCCGGATCTCGGATTGCAGGCCCGGATACACCACGTCGATGTCATGGGCCGCCAGATGCACCTCGGCCACCAGCCGGTCGGCGGCGGGCACCAGTTCCATCACCGGCTCGCCCGGCCGGACCACGGCGCCGACGTTGAAGAACTTGCTGGCGACGATCGTGCCGTCCTCGGGCGCCAGGATCTCGCGCCGCGTCACCATGTCGCGGGCGCCGCGCAGCTTTTCCTCGGCCTCGTTCAGGCGGCCGCGCACCTCGCGCGCCTCGGTGGAGATTTCCGCCAGGCGCTGGTGCTGGGTCTGGCGGATCTGGTTGCGGGCCTCGGCCACAGAGGCCTCGGCACGCTCCACTTGGCCGCGCAGATCGACCATGTTGCCTTCAAGCGACGCCATGTTGCGCTGCAGGCCGAGCAGGCGCGGCATGCGTTCCAGGCCCTGGCGCACCAGCGTCTCGACATCGCGCGCTTCGCGCTGGATCAGCTCCAGCTGCCTTTGCTGGCTGGCGATCTGACCATGGGCGGAGGCCGCCGTCGCCTCATGCTGGGCGATGCGTGCTTCCAGAACCTGGATCTGGCTGTTCAGGCTGGTCTGGCGCGCCGCGAACAGGGTGCGCTGCCCCGTCATGGCCTCAAGGGCACGCGGGTCGTCGCTGTTCAGCAACTCGTCGGGGAAGGTGATGCCGGTGGCGCCCTTGGCCTCGGCCGCGAGCCGGGCATCCTGCGCCATCAAGGCCCAGCGCTGCGCGCGGATGGTGCCCAGGCCGACATCCGACTGCACCTCGTCGAGGCGCATCAGGACTTGCCCGGCCTTCACCTTGTCGCCGTCCCGCGCCACGATCTCGCTCACGATGCCGCCTTCCAGGTGCTGGATGACGCGGCGCTGGCCTTCGGCGCGGATCTCGCCGGGCGCGATGGCCGCCTCCGCCAGTGGGGCCATGAGCGACCACGCGGTGAAGCCGCCGAAGAAAACGCCGATCGAGATCATGCCCAGCGCGAGGGCCCGGCTGGTGCGCGGCCGGGGCGTGTCGAGCGCCGCCTCGGGCGGGGTCAGCGGCGGCAGGCCGGCATCGCGCATCTTGTCGAGGGCGCCGCCGGAAGAAAGGGTCGTAACGCTCATGCCGCATCTCCCGGCTGGGTGTTGTCAAGTCGTGGCGGCGCGGCCGCGGCAGCCACCTTGGCCGGTTCCGGCGCCGGGCGCGGACCCATCAGCCGCTTCAGCACCTCGGCGCGGGGGCCGAACATTTCCACCGCGCCGTCCTTGAGCAACAGCACCTTGTCCACGCCCTGCACCAGTTGTGGCCGGTGCGACACCAGCACCACGGTGCAGCCACGCGCCTTCAGCCCCTCCAGGGCGCGTTGCAGCGCGGCCTCGGAATCCCCGTCCAGGTTAGAGTTGGGCTCATCCAGCACAACCAGCTTCGGCTCGCCGAACAGGGCGCGCGCCAGGCCGATCATCTGGCGCTGGCCGCCGGACAGGTGCTGGCCGCCATCGCCGATCTCGGTGTCGTAGCCATCCCGCAGCCGCAGGATCATGTCATGGCAGCCGGCCAGCTTGGCGGCGGCGAACACCGCCTCCGGTTCGGCCTCGCCCATGCGGGCGATGTTCGAGAACACGGTGCCGTCGAACAATTCCACATCCTGCGGCAGGTAGCCGACATGGCGGCCGAAATCGTCGCGCTTCCAGGTATAGACATCCGCCCCATCGAGCCGGACGGAGCCGGCGGTGGGCTGCAGCGTGCCGATCAGCAGCCGGATCAGCGTGGTCTTGCCGGCGGCCGAGGGGCCAATGACGGCCAGGCTTTCGCCGGGCTTGAGGCCAAAGGCGACGCCCTTGATGATCGGCACGTTCTGGCCGGGGAGGGCGTAGGACACGCGCTCGGCGGTCAGGAGGCCGGTCGGCGTCGGCAGCGGAAGGCCAGGGGGGCGCAGCCGCGGCAGCGCCAGGAACACCTGCAGCCGCTTCAGCGCCTGGCGCGCCTGCACCAGCCCCTTCCAGCCGCCGATCAGCTGTTCCACCGGGGCCAGGGCGCGGCCCATGATGATGGAGCCGGCAATGGAGGCGCCGGCGGTCAACTGCTGGTTCAGCACCAGATAGGCGCCGGCGCCGAGAATGGCGATCTGCACCACGAGGCGCAGGAACTTGGTGAGCGAAAGCAGCACCGCGGCGCGCGCCGCAGCCTTTTCCTGCG
Source organism: Teichococcus oryzae (assembly GCF_008386565.1). Lineage (GTDB taxonomy): Bacteria > Pseudomonadota > Alphaproteobacteria > Acetobacterales > Acetobacteraceae > Pseudoroseomonas > Pseudoroseomonas oryzae. The sequence continues at coordinate 1,037,318 of NZ_VUKA01000001.1, forward strand.
GCACCATCGTTTCGGCCACGCTGCGGCGCCAGCGGGTCATAACAGCCGGCGTCATGCCCATGCTGTCGATGACCTCGGCATTGCGGGCCACCGCATCGGCACGCCGCTGGCTCATCATCACCGCGTTGCTGGCCTGCTTCAGCAGGGCGGAGGTGGTGTACTCGTTCAGCATGGTCAGGATGAACAGCAGCACCGCGCCGCCAAGGGCGATGAAGCCCATCACCGGATGCAGCAGGAAGATCGCGGCGAGATAGATCGGCACCCAAGGCACGTCGTAAACGGCGAGGGCCCCCGGGGAGCCAAGCCAGGAGCGGCAGAAACCGAGGTCCCGCAGCGCTTCCATGCGGTAAGGGCGGCCGCGCAGCTGCGCTTCCAGGGCGCGCTCGAACCCTTCGGGCGCCACGCGCGCCTCGATCCAGCCCGCGGCGCGCTGCATCACGCTGCCGCGGACCGCCTCCAGGATGGCGAGAAGCAGGAGGGCGCTGACGGCGATCAGGGTCAGGAACAACAGCGTGTCGGTGCTGCGGGTGGCGAGCACCCGGTCGAACACCTGCATCATGTACAGCGAGACGGTCAGCTGAAGCAGGTTGACCACGCCGGAAAACAAACCAACGGCGACAAAGTCGCGGCGGCAGGTGGCCATGGCGCGGGCAAGGGGGGTGTCAGAGGCCCGCTCGGCACCTGGGACGCGCGATGTGAAGAACATAGACGATCAGCCCGGAAGTTTCGGGGAAGGACGGTTCGGGCCGGGCTGGGGGCGCCGGGCCGAAGAAATGCAATCGGCATCGCCGAACAGCGCCGGCCAGGCACATGGCGGCGCCGGAAGCCTCGGAACGGGCGTTGCGGTCATAATGGCCGAAACTCCATGAACGATGACGAAAGCGAAGGTTGTGGCTCCGCACCATAATGATCTGACGAAAGAAAGCACAGGAAATTTACCGTTCAGTCTTTTGATACGTATTCGTCGATTTGACGCGGGCATCACGGCCGAGCTGGAGGCCAGCAGAATTCATCGCCCCTGATGGCCCGACTTGAAGTTGATTACAGCGTGGTCGTATCTGTTCTGTTGTCTTGCCGAAATACCAGTGAGCGGTTCAAGAAGAAGTTCCCGGTCATGCCGGCCAATGCTCCTGCCGCGACCCCCAGAACCGGGTGGGCTGCAACAATGGCAACGCTTGATACCAACGCGGCATAAACCCCATAGTTGATGACGAAGCCACAAATATTTACCACGAGAAACAGTGCCCATTGCCGGCCGGGGCGTTCCGGGCTGGCGTCGCGGAAGGTCCAGAGGCGGTTCAGGAACCAGTTGCCGCTCGCCGCCACCAGATAGGACAGCACGCGCCCGGCATAAAGGCCGCTGCCCAGCCCCAGCGCGGTGTAAAGCACCGCAGTGTCCACCAGGAAGCCGATGCCGCCAACGGTGCCGAACCGCATCAGCTGGCCCAGCAGGGGCCGTTGGTTTGTTAACGGTCCGGAACAATGACGGGCATGGGACAGCATGCGGGAGGCAATAGGCCGCGGCCTGCCTGCTGCCAATCCCCGGCTGCCCCCTTGCGCTATGCCGAAGGCTCGGCTTCCCTCTGCGCACCAGGAAGGCCTCTACGGGAGACCAAGCATGATCAACCGCCGTCAATGGCTCGGGGGTGCCGCGGGCATCGCCGGTGCCGCCGCGTTGCCGCGTTTCGCCATCGCCCAGGGGACGGGCGGCAGCTCCTCGCGCGTGCTGAAATTCATCCCGCAAGCCGACCTCGCCGTTGCCGACCCGATCATCACCACGGCCTATGTCAGCCGCAACCATGGCTACATGATCTGGGACACGCTCTACGGCTTCGACCAGGATTACCGGCCGCAGCCGCAGATGGTGGAAGGCCATCGTGTTGAGGAGGATGGCCGGCGCGTCACTCTGGTGCTGCGCGATGGCCTGAAATTCCACGATGGTGAGCCGGTGCGGGCGCTGGATTGCGTGGCCTCGATCCGCCGCTGGGCGACACGGGACGCGCTTGGCCAGGTGATGATGACGGTGGTGGACGAATTGTCCGCGCCCGACGACAAGACGATCCTGTTCCGTTTCAAGCAGCCTTTCCCACTGCTGTTCGAGGCGCTGGGCAAGCCGGCCACGCCGGTCTGCTTCATCATGCCGGAACGGCTTGCGAAAACCGATCCTGCCGTCGCGGTGAAGGAGATGATCGGCTCCGGCCCGTTCCGCTGGAAGGCGGATGAGCGCGTTCCCGGAGCCCGCCTCGTTTACGAGCGCAACGCCGATTACGTGCCGCGCGCCGATGGCCCGGTGAGCTGGACCGCCGGTCCGAAGCGGGTGCATTTCGACCGGATCGAGTGGAACGTCATGCCCGATGCCGCCACGGCGGCGAATGCCATGCAGAATGGCGAGGCCGACTGGTATGAGCAGCCGCCCGGCGACCTGCAGGACCTGCTGCGCCGCAACCGCAACCTGACGCTGGAAATCCAGGACCCGACCGGGCTGGTGGCGATGGCCCGGTTCAACCACCTGCATCCGCCCTTCAACAACCCGGCGATCCGCCGCGCCCTGCTCGGCGCCATCAACCAGTCCGACTTCATGACCGCGGTGATTGGCACCGACAAGAGCCTGTGGCGCGACCGGGTCGGCATCTTCACGCCCGAGACGCCGCTGGCGAATGAAGCGGGGATGGAGGTGCTGACCTCTCCGCGCGATTACGACAAGGTCAAGCGAGACCTGCAGGCCGCCGGCTACAAGGGCGAGAAGGTGGTGCTGATCGCCGCCTCCGACTTCGCCAACCTGAACGCGCTGGCGCAGGTCGGGCATGACATGCTGCGGAAATGCGGCCTGAACGTTGAGTTCGTGTCGGCCGACTGGGGGACCGTGGTACAGCGCCGCGCCAGCAAGGAAGCGCCGGAGAAGGGCGGCTGGAGCATGTTCTTCACGTTCTTTGCCGGCGTGGACATGGTCAATCCGGGGGTGCAGCAGGCGCTCCGCGGGCATGGTCAGGCTGCATGGTTCGGCTGGCCCACCGCGCCGAAGCTGGAGGAACTGCGCAATGCCTGGTTCTCGGCGCCGGATCTGGCAGCGCAGCAGGAGATCGCGAAGCAGATCCAGTTGCAGGCTTTCCAGGACGTTCCCTACCTGCCGCTCGGCCAGTATTTCCAGGCTTGGGCTTATCGGCGGGGCCTGACCGGCATCGTCAAGGGACTGCCGATCTTCTGGAACGTTCAACGCAGCTGACGTCCGGTTGCGGGTTCCTGCTTGCAGTGGCGATGAAACCAGCGAATGCTGCTGAAATGAGCAGGCCGGATCAGCGGCCGGTGACCGATCGGGCGACAACCGTCGCCCGACCGGCATTGGCACATTCCGTGCTTAGGCTTTGCCTTCATCGCCACCGCTGACGGCCAAAATGGCCGGTATTCGGGGGCATGTTCCTTGAATGCCGGCACAGGCCGGTTTCAGGCAGGGCCGGCCCAGCGCCGGATGAGGAGAAAGGGTGACCATGCTGCACCGCCGTTCCTTGTTGACGCTCGCCGCCGGCACCGCTGGCGGAGTTCTTTCATTGCCCGCCCTTGGCCGGCCGGCCCTCGCGCAGGGCGCGGCACGCACGCTGCGCTTCGTGCCGCAGGCGAACCTGGCCAATTTCGACCCGATCTGGGGCACCCAGTACGTGGTCCGCAACGCCGGGATGCTGGTGTGGGACACGCTTTATGGCGTGGATTCGAAATTCGAGCCTCGGCGCCAGATGGTTGAAAGCGAAGAGGTATCAAGCGACGGATTAGTTTGGACCTTCAAGCTGCGGCCGGGCCTGAAGTTTCATGACAACAGCCCCGTCCTCGCGAAGGATGTGGTTGCCAGCCTCAATCGCTGGGCCGTGCGCGACCCGATGGGCCAGATGATCCGCGCCATCCAGAACGAGCTGGTGGCCGTGGACGACGCCACCTTCCGCTGGTCCCTGAAGCAGCCTTACTCGAAGATGCTGCTGGCGCTAGCGAAGACCAACTCGCCCTGCTCCTTCATCATGCCGGAGCGCATCGCCAAGACCGACCCCTTCACCCAGATCACCGAGTTCGTCGGCTCCGGACCGTTCCGCTTCGTGCGCGACGAGTGGATCCCCGGCGCGCGCGCCGTCTTCGCGAAGTTCGACGGCTATGTGTCCCGCGATGAGAAGCCCGACTGGATGTCGGGCGGCAAGCGCGTGATGGTGGACCGCGTCGAATGGGTGGTGATGCCCGACCCCGCGACCGCCGCCGCCGCGCTGCAGAATGGCGAGGTTGACTGGTGGGAGAACCCGATCAGCGATCTGGTGCCGGTCCTGAAGTCGAACCGCAACCTGAACGTGGATATCGCCGATCCGCTGGGCAATATCGGCACCTTCCGCATGAACCACCTGCACAAGCCGTTCAACGACCGGCGGGCCCGCCGCGCGGTGTTGATGGCGATGAGCCAGGAGGATTACATGCGCGCGCTGGTGGGCGATGAAGCCGACCTGTACAAGCTGCTGCCTTCCTTCTTCACGCCCGGCACGCCGCTCTACACCGAGGAGGGCGGCGACATCCTGAAGGGCAAGCGGGACTATGACGGTGCCAAGCGCCTGTTGAAGGAAGCCGGCTATGCCGGGGAGCCGATCACCCTTGTGGTCGCGCAGGACCAGGCCATCACCAAGGCATTCGGCGATGTCAGCGCGGATCTGCTGAAGCGGATCGGCATGAATGTGGATTTCGTGGCCACGGACTGGGGCACGGTGGGCAGCCGGCGCGCCAGCAAGGCGCCGCCCTCGCAAGGCGGCTGGCACATCTTCCACAGCTGGCATGCCGGCGCCGACTGCGTGAACCCGGCCAGCTACACCGCGATGCGCACCAATGGTGATCAGGCGTGGTTCGGCTGGCCCAACAACAGTGCGGTGGAGGCAGCGCGCGACAAGTGGTTTGCTGCCCCCGACCTAGCCGCCGAAAGGGCTGCCATGGCAGAGATGAACCGCCTCGCCATGGAAGATGCAATCTGGGGCCCGACCGGATTTTTCATGTCTTATCAGGCATGGCGGAAGAACGTGGACGGCGTTGTCAAGGCGCCGATTCCGTTCTTCTGGAACGTCACCAAGAGCTGATCGAGATCTATGTTCGCTTATATCATACGCCGCGTCCTGGCGACGATCCCCGTGATGGTGGTCGTTGCCCTCTTCGTGTTCAGTCTGCTTTATCTCGCACCGGGCGATCCGGCGGCGGTTATCGCGGGCGATCAGGCAACGCCAGCCGATGTGGAGCGCATCCGCGCCAGCCTCGGCCTGGACCGTCCCTTCGTTGTGCGCTTCAGCGAATGGGCCTGGCACATCATCCGGGGTGACCTGGGCATATCCATCTTCACCAACCTGCCGGTGTCGCGAATGATCGCGCAGCGCATCGAGCCGACCCTGTCCCTGATGGTGGTCACGCTGGTGCTGGCGGTGGTCATCGCCGTGCCGATGGGCGTGGTGGCGGCGTGGAAGGCCGGTTCCTGGATTGACCGGGCGGTAATGGCCTTCGCCGTTCTCGGCTTCTCCGTGCCCGTCTTCGTGGTGGGCTATGTGCTGGCCTATTACTTCGCGCTGGGTCTCGATTGGTTTCCGGTGCAGGGTTACACGCCGCTGTCGCAGGGCTTCGGGCCGTGGCTGTCCAACCTGGTCCTGCCGGCCGTGGCGCTGTCCTCCGCCTATATTGCGCTGATCGCCCGCATCACCCGCGCCACCATGCTGGAGGTGCTGCAGCAGGATTACATCCGCACCGCACGCGCCAAGGGCGCCGGGCAGCGCACCATCCTGTTCCTGCATGCGCTGAAGAACGCGGCGGTTCCCATCGTGACGGTGATCGGCATCGGCATCGCACTGCTGATCGGCGGCGCGGTGATCACCGAAAGCGTCTTCGCCATTCCCGGCCTGGGCCGCCTGACCATCGATGCCATCCTGCGGCGCGACTACCCGGTGATCCAGGGCGTCGTGCTGCTGTTCTCCTTCGTTTACGTGCTGGTCAACCTCCTGATTGATCTCAGCTACACACTGTTCGACCCGAGGATCCGGTATTGAGCTCCACCACAGCCCCCCTGGCTGGGCGCGCCGCGCTCACCGCAAAGGACGTCGCTGCGGCGGCGCCCTTGCCGGATGTCATGCAGCCCAAGACACGCCGCAAGGGCGCCATCGGCTACATGCTCCGTCATCCGACGATCGCGATCGGCGGCTTCCTGCTGCTGATCATCTTCGCCATCGCCATCTTCGCGCCTTTTCTCTGGACCAAGGACCCGACGGCCCTGGCTCCGGTCATGCGCACGCGCAACCCGTCCGCCGCCGCCTGGTTCGGCACGGACATGCTGGGGCGCGACGTGTATTCGCGCGTGCTGTATGGTACCCGCGTTTCGCTGATGGTGGGCTTCGGCGTCGCCTTCTTCGCCTCCGTCATTGGCCTGGCGATCGGGCTGGTGTCCGGCTTCGTGCGCTGGGCTGACAGCATCATCATGCGCATCATGGACGGGCTGATGTCGATCCCGTCGATCCTGCTGGCCATCGCCCTCATGGCGCTGACCCGCGGCTCCGTCGGCAACGTCATCCTGGCCATCACCATCGCCGAGATCCCGCGCGTGTCGCGCCTGGTGCGCGGCGTCGTGCTGTCGCTGCGCGAGCAGCCCTATGTGGATGCGGCCATCGCCTCCGGCACGAGCACCCCGGTGATCATCTGGCGCCACATCCTGCCCAACACCCTCGCGCCAATGACCGTGCAGGCGACCTATATCTGCGCCGCCGCCATGCTGATCGAGGCCGGCCTGAGCTTCATCGGCGCGGGCACCCCGCCGATCATTCCGTCCTGGGGCAACATCATGGCCGAGGGGCGGGCGCTGTGGCAGGTGAAGCCCTATATCGTCTTCTTCCCGGCGATCTTTCTTTCCATCACCGTGCTGGCGGTGAACCTGCTGGGCGACGGCCTGCGGGATTCGCTCGACCCGCGCGCCGCGAAGCGGGTGTAAGCGCATGGCATTGCTCGAAGTCGAAAACCTGCAAACGCATTTCCGCACCCCGGATGGCGGCGTGAACCGCGCCGTCGATGGCCTGAGCTTCAGCGTCGAGGCGGGCGAGACCGTCGCCATCGTGGGGGAGTCCGGCTGCGGCAAGTCGGTCACCTCCATGTCGATCCTGCGGCTGATCCCCGAGCCGCCCGGGCAGCTGGCCGGCTCCATCCGGTTCCAGGGCAAGGACCTGCTGAAGCTGACGGAGCGCGAGATGCGCGCTATCCGCGGCAACGAGATCAGCATGATCTTCCAGGAGCCGATGACCTCGTTGAACCCGGTGCTGTCCATTGGCCAGCAGATCGGCGAGGCGCTGCGGCTGCATCAGGGTCTGTCCAAGCAGCAGGCGGAAGCCAAAGCGGTCGAGATGCTGACACTCGTCGGCATCCCGGCGCCGGACAAGCGGGTGAAGGAATACCCGCACCAGCTTTCCGGCGGCATGCGGCAGCGCGTCATGATCGCCATCGCGCTGGCCTGCAACCCGAAGCTGCTGATCGCCGACGAGCCGACCACCGCGCTCGACGTGACGATCCAGGCGCAGATCCTGGACCTGATGCGGGACCTGAAGCACCGCGTCGGCGCCGCCATCGTGCTGATCACCCATGACCTCGGCGTGGTGGCCGAGGTCGCGGAGCGGGTGATCGTCATGTATGCCGGCCGCAAGGTCGAGGAAGCCAATGTGGCTGACCTGTTCCGCAACCCCAGGCATCCCTACACCCAGGGCCTGCTGGGCGCGGTGCCGAAGCTCGGCTCCTCGCTGGAAGGCGAGACCGAGCGGCTGGCCGAGATCCCGGGCCTTGTCCCGAGCCTGAAGCAGAAGATCCAGGGCTGCGTGTTCGCCAGTCGCTGCCCCAAGGTGACCGAGCTGTGCCGCGAGGTGGCGCCAGCCCTGGAGGAGAAGGCCCCGCGCCATGTCGCGGCCTGCCACTATGCGGAGCGGGAGGCTATCGCGGCATGAGCACGAGCATGACGGACAGATCCGCCCATCGCGGCCTGCCACCGCTTCTGGAGGTGAACGACCTCAAGAAGCACTTCCCCATCAAGGCCGGCTTCTTCGGCAACACCACCGGCCATGTTTATGCCGTGGACGGCGTGTCCTTCCACATCGAGAAGGGCGAGACCCTGTCGCTGGTGGGCGAATCCGGCTGCGGAAAGTCCACGGTCGGCAAGGCCCTGCTGCGGTTGTTCCCGCCGACCGCCGGGCAGGTGGTGCTGGATGGCAAGCGCATCGACGACCTTTCCCAGGGGCAGTTGCGCCCCATCCGCCGCCGCGTCGGCGTGGTGTTCCAGGACCCATTCAGCAGCCTCAATCCGCGCATGCGGGTCAAGGATCTGCTGGCGGAGCCGATTCGGAACTATGGGCTGGCGAAGAACGGCGCCGAGCTGGATGAGCGGCTGGCCAAGCTGATGGATCTGGTGCGGCTGCCGCGCGATGCCGTGACGCGCTGGCCGCATGAATTCTCCGGCGGCCAGCGGCAGCGAATCTGCATCGCCCGCGCTCTGGCCGGCGAGCCCGACCTGATCATCTGCGACGAGGCCGTCTCGGCGCTCGACGTTTCGGTGAAGGCGCAGATCGTCAACCTGCTGCAGGACCTCCAGACGCAGCTGGGCCTGGCGATGCTGTTCATCAGCCATGACCTCGCCATCGTGGAGCACATGACGCACCGCGTGGCGGTGATGTATCTCGGCAAGATCGTCGAGATCGCGCCGCGGCGCTCCCTGTTCGGCGCGCCGAAGCATCCCTACACCGAGGCGCTGCTGTCGGCCGTGCCGGTGCCGGAGCCGGGGGCAAGCCGCCAGCGCATCGTGCTGAAGGGCGATGTGCCAAGCCCGATCAATCCGCCCAAGGGCTGCCGTTTCCACACGCGCTGCCCCTACGCCTTTGATCGCTGCCGCACGGACGAGCCGGAACTCAAGCAGACCCAGCCAGGTCAATGGGCGGCCTGCCACCTGCATGACCTGCCGGAAGCCAGCAATCCGCTGGCGCGGAGCCTGCCGGCGGCAGCCTGAGGAAAGGCGCCGCTTCCCGATCTGCCCAGGGGAGGAATGCTCCCCTGGGCGCCCTTGTCTTTTCACCGACCGCGGGGATCGCCCGGTTCTGTGACTTTCGCGTCCGAAAACAGGGGGCACTTCAGTCCGTTACTTGCAAATGCCTCTCAATTGCGTAAAATCTCCTGCATTCCGCCGCTTGACGGCTCCTGCTTGCTTGGATGACGCTTGCTCCTCAAAGGGCGGCCGTTTTCAGCGCGCCGCCTCCTGCGCATGGGGGAGAGACGGCATGCCGCAAGTCAGCCTGACGGTGAATGGCAAGTCCCACACGGTGGATGTCGAAGGGCGCACCCTGCTGGTCGAAGTGCTGCGTGAAAAGCTGCGCCTGACCGGCACGCATGTCGGCTGCGATACCAGCCAGTGCGGCGCCTGCGTGGTGCATATCGGTGAGAACAGCGTGAAGTCCTGCACCATCCTGGCGGTGCAGGCGGACGGGGCGCAGATCACCACGATCGAGGGAATCGCCGCCGCCGACGGCACGCTGCACCCGATGCAGGAAGCCTTCCGGGAATATCACGCGCTGCAATGCGGCTTCTGCACGCCGGGCATGGTGATGAGCGCCATCGACCTGGTGAAGAAGCATCCTTCCGGCCTGTCCGAGCAGGAGATCCGGGAAGGGCTGGAAGGCAACATCTGCCGCTGCACCGGCTACCACAACATCGTGAAGGCCATCGCCGCCGCGGCGGATGTGATGAACGGCAAGCGCACTGAGCTGGCGCGCGCGGCCGAATAAGGCCGGAGGCTGACGGACGACCGGCCGGAACAGGCCGGCGCAACAAGCAGAATGTCGCCGGGGAGGCGAGCATCCATGAACGTCACGCTACCCTCTGCGGTGTCCTCCGGGGGCATCGGCGCGCGGGTCCGCCGCAAGGAGGATCTTCGCTTCCTGTCCGGGCGCGGCCAGTACACCGATGACCTGGTGCGACCGAACCAGCTCCATTCCTGGATCCTGCGCAGCCCGCATGCGCATGCCCGCATCAACTCGATCGACACCGCCGCCGCCATGGCCATGCCCGGTGTTGTCGCCATCTACACGGCGCGCGACATCGAGGCGGCTGGGCTGGGCGGCGTTCCCTGCGGCTGGCAGGTAACGGGCAAGGGCGGCAAGGTGATGGCCGAGCCCGCGCATCCGGTGCTCGCCAGCGGCAAGGTCCGCCATGTGGGCGATCCGGTCGCCTTTATCGTGGCGGAAACCCGGGCGCAGGCGCGGGACGCGGCGGAAGCGGTGGAAGTCGGCTATACGTCCTTGCCCGCGCTGCCGGATCTTCGCGCGGCGACGGCGCCGGGCGCTCCGTCGCTGCATGACGAGGCGCCGGACAATATCTGCTTCGACTGGGAGATCGGCGACAAGGCGGCGACCGACGCCGCCTTCGCCCGGGCGCACAAGGTGGTCCGGTTCGAGACCACCAACAACCGCCTGGTGCCCAACGCCATGGAGCCGCGCGCGGCGATCGGCGACTATGATCCGAACAGCGGCGAGCACACGCTGTTCACCACCAGCCAGAACCCGCATGTCATCCGGCTGCTGATGGGCGCCTTCGTGCTGAAGGTGCCGGAACACAAGCTGCGCGTTGTGGCGCCGGATGTCGGCGGTGGCTTCGGCAGCAAGATCTACCATTACGCGGAGGAGGCCCTCGTCACCTGGGCCGCGGCGCAGCTGAAGCGCCCGGTGCGCTGGACCTGCGAGCGGAGCGAAAGCTTCCTGTCCGATGCGCATGGCCGGGACCACGTCACCACGGCCGAGCTGGCGCTCGATTCGGATGGCCGCTTCCTGGGCCTGCGGGTCGAGACGCTGGCCAATATGGGCGCCTATCTCTCCACCTTCGCGCCGGCCGTGCCGACCTATCTGTCCGCCACGCTGTTGGCCGGGGTCTATACCACGCCGGCGATCCACGGGCAGGTGAAGGCGGTGTTCACCTCCACCGTGCCGGTGGATGCCTATCGGGGGGCCGGCCGTCCGGAAACCACCTACCTGCTGGAGCGGCTGGTGGATGTCGCGGCCCGCGAGATGGGCATGGACCGGCTGGAGATCCGCCGGCGCAATTTCATCCAGCCCGACCAGTTCCCGTACCAGACGCCGGTGGCCCTGCAATATGACAGCGGCGACTACGAGGCGACGCTGCGGCAGGCGCTGGAGGCGGCGGACTATGCCGGCTTCGAGGCCCGCCGCGCCGAGGCGAAGGGGAGGGGGATGCTGCGCGGTATCGGTGTTTCCACCTATCTGGAAGCCTGTGGCATCGCGCCTTCCAAGCTGGTGGGCCAGCTCGGCGCCCGGGCGGGGTTGTACGAGGTCGCCAATATCCGCGTGCATCCGACCGGCAGCGTGACGGTGTTCACCGGCACCCACAGCCATGGCCAGGGCCATGAGACCAGCTTCGCGCAGCTTGTGGCGGAGCAGCTCGGCGTGCCGATCGACATGGTGGAGATCGTCCATGGCGACACCGGCAAGATCCCGTTCGGCATGGGAACCTATGGCTCGCGCTCCCTCGCGGTGGGCGGCTCCGCCATGGTCCGCGCGATGGACAAGATCATTGCCAAGGGCAAGAAGATCGCCGCGCATCTGATGGAAGCCTCGGTGGAGGACATCGAGTTCGCCGATGGCCGCTTCCGCGTCGCCGGCACCGACCGCAGCAAAGCCTTCGCCGAGATCAGCATGGCGGCCTATGTCCCGCATGATTACCCGATCGAGGAGCTGGAGCCGGGGCTGGAGGAAACCGCCTTCTACGACCCCAAGAACTTCACCTATCCGGGCGGTTGCCACATCTGCGAGGTGGAAATCGACCCGGAAACCGGCGGGGTCGAGGTGGTGAAGTTCACCGCCTGCGACGATGTCGGCCGCGTCATCAATCCGATGATCGTTGAAGGCCAGATCCAGGGCGGCGTCGCCCAGGGCATCGGCCAGGCGCTGATCGAGAACACCGTTTATGACGGGGAAGGGCAGCTGCTGACCGCCAGCTTCAACGACTATGCCATGCCGCGCGCCGCCACCGTGCCGGACTTCACCGTGCTGACCAGCACCACGCTGTGCACCCACAATCCGTTGGGGGTGAAGGGCTGCGGGGAGGTCGGCGCCATCGGCTCTCCGCCCGCCGTGATGAATGCCGTGGTGGACGCGCTGCGCGACTATGGCGTGCGGCATGTCGAGATGCCCGCGACACCGCTGAAGATCTGGTCCATCATCCATGGGGGCGGCGACGCGCTGCCCCAGGCCGCCGAATAAGGGGAGAGCCGCGATGTACGATTTCCAATACCATAAGCCTGCCACCATCGCGGACGCGGTGAAGCTGCTGGCCGCCGATCCGGAAGCCCGCCCGGTTTCCGGCGGCATGACTCTGCTGCCGGCCCTGAAGCACCGGCTGAACAAGCCCACCTCGCTGATCGACCTGTCGGGAATCGCCGAGCTGCGCGGTGTGCGGCGCGAAGGGGATGCCATCGTGATCGGCGGCATGACCACGCATTATGAGGTCGCCACCCATCCGCAGATCCTGGCCGCCATTCCGGCCCTGGCGCGCATGGCAGCCACCATCGGCGACACCCAGGTGCGTAACCGCGGCACCATCGGCGGCAGCCTGGCCAACAACGATCCGGCGGCCGACTACCCGGCGGCGGCGCTGGCGCTGCGGGCCACCATCATCACCGATCGGCGCCGCATCCCGGCCGACGAGTTCTTCCTCGGCATGTTCACCACGGCGCTGGAAGCCGATGAACTGGTCACCGGCATCTCCTTCCCGATCCCGGAGAAGGCCGGCTATGCCAAGCTGCGCAACCCGGCCAGCCGCTATTCCATGACCGGCGTTTTCGTGGCCAAGGGGCCGCACGGCGTCGGCGTCGGCGTCAACGGCGCCGGTCCCTGCGCCTTCCGGCAGGCGGAGATGGAGGCGGCGCTGAGCGCGAACTGGTCGGTTGATGCCGTGGCCAATGTGAAGCAATCGCCGGATGATCTGAACAGCGACATCCATGGCAGCGCCGCCTACCGCGCCAATCTGGTGACGGTGATGGCCAAGCGCGCCGTGGCGGATGCTGGCTGAGGCGCCGGAAAAGCCATCATTTCCCCCGTCCTGGCTGCTCTGTTTCGACTAGCAATCAGGGCGCGGGGGTGCGAGGATGAAACATGCCGGCCCTGCATCCCGTCGGGCCGCGTAAACTTACAGGTTTGAGACGCAGTGTTTCCGGATAGTGATTCGCAGGGCGGCAATGAGCCGATCGAGGCCGAGGTCAAGTGGTACAACGGCCGCAAGGGTTTCGGCTTCGTGCTCGGCCCTGATGGCCAGGACGTGTTCTTTCACGCCTCGGCCCTGACTGAAGCGGGAATCGAGCCGCCTGAGACCGGCGACAAGCTGGTTTGCGAGATTGGCTCGGACCGGCAAGGCCGCCGCCTGGTGACCCGGATTCATGAGCGCAAGCTCGGCCCGGGCGCGCCTGCCGGTGGTGACCGCCCGCCGCGCCGCGACTTTGGTGGCGGTGGCTTTGGCGACCGCCCGCCGCGCCGCGACTTCGGTGACCGTCCGCCGCGCCGTGACTTTGGCGATCGTGGTGGCTTCGGTGGTGGCGGTGGCTTTGGCGATCGTCCCCCGCGCCGCGACTTCGGTGGCGGCGGTGGCTTCGGTGGTGGCGGCTTCGGCGATCGCCCCCCCCGTCGCGACTTCGGTGGTGGCGGTGGCGGCTTTGGCGCCCCTCGCTCCTTCGGTGACCGCCCGCCGCGCCGCGACTTCGGTGGTGGCCGCGATGAGGGTGGGCCGACCTATGCCGTGGGCGGCACCGTCAAGTGGTTCGACCAGGTCCGTGGCTTCGGCTTCGTGACGCCGGACGATGGCGGCCAGGATGTGTTTCTGCATTCCTCCGTGTTGCAGCGCGCCGGCAAGCAGGACGTGCAGCAGGGCGAGAAGCTGAGCCTTGAGGTTCGTGACGGTCAGCGCGGCCGGCAGGCCGTGGTGCTGAAGGGCGAATAACGGACCCGCCCGCCGGCGAGACTTCTGGTGGGCAGCATGCCCCGGCACCGCGAGGCGCCGGGGCTTTTTGTTAGCCGGATCTTCATCCCTTTGCCGCAAAGTGCTGGCACAGACCGGGCAGCATTCCGGCAGAAGGGGAAGAATTCCATGCTATCCCAGTTCGCACCCGGCACCATGTCCTCTGGCCATGCCCAAGCTGGGGCGGCCCGCCTCACGGAGGCGGTCAGCCAATGTGGCCGGCTGCGCGAAGCGGCCCGGCTGTCCGATCTGGCCGCCGGGCTGTTGAGCCAGGCCATGGAGCGGCTGGAAGAGCACGATACCCTGCCGCGGACCAGCCACCCCGCCCGTGCCCGTCATGCCATGGCGGAGGCGCTAGCCCTTTGGCGGGCCGCCTGGGCCCTGTGTTCCACCCAACTCACGGACCGGCCGGGCCTGTCGGGCGTGCTGCATTCCCTGGATCAGGCCGGGGCCGCCCTCGCCGGCGGCGAAGCCGGGATGATCCCGCGCCTTGCGGTGGCGGCCGGCGCGCTGCGCCGCCTCGGCGAGTCGCTGCGCGGCCAGCTGGCCCTGGCACAGGGGGCGATCGACCGGATCGGCCATTTGCCCGCCTCCCTGTCGGCCGCCGATCTGGAACATGAAGCCGGCCGGCTGCGCGCGCTGCAATTGCGGCAAAGCCTGGATGGACAGGCCCTGGGCCTCGCCCGCCTGCTGCCGGATTGCCTGCGGGATATCCCGGCCGTGACAGATTGCGACAGGCCGGCCGGTGCCCCGGAATGGACGCTGCCGGCCTGCGGAACGCGGCTTGGCGCGGCGTCCTGCTGACAGGCGGCAGGTCGCCGGGCTGAGGAAGGCGGATCGGGCGGCGCGACATGCGCAACCCGGTTGCGGCGTGTTGACGGGTGCGGCCAAGCTGGAATCCTTGCTTGACCTGAGAGGAAACCTTGATGATGCGCCGACCGCTGCTTGCCCTGGCACTGGCTGGATTGCTGTCGCCCTTGTCCGCCCTTGCGCAGGACGCTTCCTGGCCCAACCGTCCCATCACGCTGATGGGCGGTTTCCCCAACGGTTCTGGCGTGGACATTTACGCCCGCAAGCTGGCGGAGCCCCTGTCGAGGGTGCTGGGCGTGCCGGTGGTGGTGGATAACCGCAGCGGCGCCGGCGGCAACATCGCCAGCGACTTCGTGGCCAAGGCGCGGCCGGATGGCTACACTTTCCTGTTCGGCACGGCCGGCACCCATGCCATCAACGCGACGCTGTACCGGAACCTGCCCTTCGACCCGGTGAAGGACAGCACGGCCATCACCCATCTTGGGGATGTGCCGAACGTGATGACGGTCAGTCCCGAGAAGCGGCCGCAGTTCAACAGTTGCGCCGCCGTGGTCGCGGCCGCGAAGGCGGCGCCGGGCAGGCTGAACTATGCTTCCACCGGCAATGGCGCCTCCACCCATCTGGCCGGGGCGCAGTTCATCCAGGTGGCGGGCCTCGACATGGTGCATGTGCCGTTTCGCGGCCAGCCCGGGGCGCAGACGGCCTTGCTCGCGGGCGATGTGGACGTGTTCTTCAACCAGTCCGGCCCTGCCATCGGCTATATCCAGCAGGGGCAGGTGAAGGGCCTGGCCGTGACCACGGCGCAGCGCCTGCCGGCCTTGCCGGATGTTCCAACCGTGGCCGAGGCCTGCGGTCTTCCCGGCTTCGACAGTTCCACCTGGTACGGCATCTTCGCGCCGCCGGGATTGCCGGAAGCGATCCAAACGCGCATGAACGCCGAGATCCAGCGCATCATCACCGCGCCGGATTTCCGCAAGTGGCTGATCGAAACCCAGGGCATCACGCCCAGCACCATCCGCACGCCGGAGGAATTCCGCGCCGTGCAGATCCGCGACATCGAGCGGTGGGGCGAGGTGGTGCGCAAATCCGGCGCCCAGGTGGACTGAGCGCCAGGTCCGAAGGGGGCCTCAGCCCCGGCCGATGAACGGCATCTTGGTGGCCATGACCGTCATGAACTGCACATTGGCATCCAGGGGAAGGGATGCCATGTGCAGCACGGCCTCGCCCACATGCCGTGCATCCATGCGGGGCTCCACCATGGTGGTTCCGTTGGCCTGGGGCACGCCGCCGGTCATGCGCTCCGTCATCTCGGTGGCGGCGTTGCCGATGTCGATCTGGCCGCAGCAGATGTCCCATTTCCGGCCATCCAGGCTGATCGACTTGGTCAGGCCGGTGATGGCGTGCTTGGTCGCCGTGTAGGGCGCGGAGCCCGGCCGGGGAGCATGCGCGCTGATCGAGCCGTTGTTGATGATGCGGCCGCCCTGCGGCGATTGCTGCTTCATCATCCGGAATGCCTCGCGGGCGCACAGGAAGGCGCCGTGGAGATTGGCGGCAACCACGCCATACCAGTCCTCCAGGCTGGTTTCGCCGATATCCACGGATGGGCTGCCACGCCCGGCATTGTTGAACAGCATGTCGCAGCGGCCCCATTTCTGGGCCACCGCGGCGAACAGGGCGGCGACCGAATCCGCGTCGCCCACATCGGTCGGCACCGCCAGACAACGCGCGCCGGCTTCGCCCGCGGCATCGATGGTCCCTTGCAGCGCGTCGGCGCGGCGCCCGGCCAATGCCACGCTCCAGCCAGCGCCCAGCAGCGCCAGGGCGGCGGCGCGGCCCACGCCGCTGCCGGCGCCGGTCACCACTGCGATCTTGCTCATATGACGTCCTCCTCGGGTGTCTTGGGGCGACAAGGTGCGGCCCGGTGCGCTACAGCGCAAGCGCCCGCCTGCCACTTCGCGAGGGAGGAAACCCATGCCCCGCCCATTCCGCCTGGCCCTGTTTGTTCTGGGCCTCGGCGCCCTGTCGCCCCAGGCTGGGCAGGCCCAGGCATCGCCCCAGAACCTGCGCCCGACGCGGGATGTCAGGATCACCTACGAGGTGCAGGCGGAAGGGCAGGGAACGCGCCGGATCCCGGTGGCGTGGCAGGCCGCCACGCAGCGGGCGCGGGCGGAGCCGGACGGCGTGCCGGGCTGGCTTCTGCTCGATCTGCCGCGGAACAGCGCGCAGATGGTGCTGGAAGCCCAGAGCATGGTGGTGCAGCTGCCGGCCGGGGACCTGTCACCGCTGCTGGGCGGCGTTCCACCTGGCACCAAGCTTTCCGCTGCCGGCAGCGCCACGGTGGCGGGACATCGCTGCACCAATTGGCGCGTCGTGCGTCCTGACACGGAAGGCACGGTTTGCCTGACCGCGGACGGGGTCATGCTGCGGGCCGCCGGGCAGCATCGCGGCCGCAGCGGACGGATCGAGGCCAAGGCCGTCAGCTACGGCCCGCAGGATGCCTCCCGCTTCGCCATCCCGCCCGGATTCACCCCAGTGACCCTGCCGCCCGCCTTGCTGCAGGGCCTGATGCGGTAGCGGCATCGCAACAGCCGTCTTCCACGCGGGAGGATCAGAGCCTGCGTTGCCTGCTGGCATCCGCCTGGGCATAGGGGCGCTCAAACGCGGCGAGGCGTGCCAGCAGGGTCAGCGCGGCGGCATAATAATGCGGGGCCTGGCGGACGCGCGGCAGAAATTCCGGCCCGGCGGCCGGATCGTGAACCAGCTTGGCCACGGCGAGGAAACCGCTATCCGCCGGGTAAGGGGCGGTATTGTTCTGAACCAGGTCGGTCCAGGCCGGTGTCACAGGACTGCTGCTCCAGAAGCGTGCCGCGGCCTGCGCCGCTGGCTCGGCCTCCAGCCCCGCCCAGGCGAGGTAGAGCGGCACCCGCACCGCATCATAGGAAAAGCGTGGTGGCCAGCCCGAAGGAAGGGATGGCGGCGAGGCTTCGTGGCGGGACAGGCTGATCCAGTCGGCGGGCAGGCCCCATCGCCCGAAGCGGGCCTCGCGCAGCAGCGCCAGCCCATCCTGCCGCAGTGCCAGCCAGCGCCCATCCGGCATCAACTGCGCCAGGGCGCCGAAGGCCGGGATCACATAATAGGATGGGTTGAGCACCACATGGTCGCGGTGCTCGAAGCCGAAGGCCGCCGGCAGCAGCACCATGCGGCCGCGCAGTTCCCGCACGCAGGCCGAGTGCAGGTCCTGCGCCACCCTGATGCCGAGCTCGAGAAGCTCGGGCCGCTGCCAGCGCCGGGCAGCGCGTTGCAGGGCCCAGGCCACGAAGATGTCGCCATCGGTTGCGTTGTTGTGGTCTTCTACCGGCACGGCGCGATCCGGCCGCCAAGCCCAGGCCATCAGGTTGTCGCTGGGCCGCCGCAGCTCACGGCGGGCCCAGCCCAGCATCCGGTTGAAGCTTCGCTCGTCATCGAATGCTTCGGCGAGAAGCAGACCCCATCCCTGACCCTCGGAATGGGAGGTGCCGTGATTGGCGGTGTCCACGACCCGGCCTTCCTCCGTGACATAGAGGCGGAGGAAATCCTGCCACTCCTCGATGCCATCAATAGGGGGAGTGGCCGTCACCTCGGCTTCCCTGGTGGCCCCCGCAGGCAGAGTCACCAGGGCGGCCGTCCATCCGAGCAGGCTGCGCCGCGCGAGTCCGGCCGGCATTTACAACTCCTGGCTCAAAATTCCTTGGAACCTTGTGCCAGAAAATTGCGATCTTAAGAGGTGAGGAGTCGAACAACATTTCGCGCGCAGAATGTGGACGTGGTGTCACTACCGACCAGGCATTGTTCTGCGAAGCGCGGCGGCAAAGGCCAGCGCCATGGCCGCCGAGCAAAGCCACCAGATCTGCCAAGTCCCGAAGCTGGCGAAAAAGGTGACAAAGGCGGATGCCAGCACCCCCGACGCGGCGGCCGGTGCCGCGCTCCGGGCTGCGGAGCAGCCAAGCGCCAGGAAGGCCAAAGCCGCCAGCCCGCTGCCGATCCATCCCAGTTCCAGCCGGATCTGCAGGGGGCCGTTATGCGGATGAAGGGGCATCAATTCGAGATGGGGCGCTTCGAACCACGCCCGGACGGCCGCGCTGTGGACGCCCAGTTCCGCCAGCCTTTCGGGCTCGGGGCGGTCCTTGCCGCCCGGCAGGGCGCGGGCGGATTCCATGCCCCAGCCCAGAAGGGGATGTTCGGCCGCCTTTTCCAGGCCGAAATCCCAGATCGCCAGGCGGTGGATTGCCGAGGGCGGCAGCCGCTCGACCATCGGTGCCATGGCCTGCATCGCCGGGCCTAGCATCAGCGGCGTCAGCAGCATGGCGGTGCCCAGGGCCGCCCCCAGCACCACGGGCAGGCGGGGCGCGGATTGCCGCCGCCAGCGCTGCTCCGCCGCGACAAGGGCCACCGCCACGATGCCGGCCAGCGCCGCCAGCCGGGCCGTGTCGCCGGGGATGAACAGCAAAAGAACGCATCCGGCGACCAGCAGGAGCGCCCGCGCCGCCGGCGGCAGGGCGATCCCCGCCAGCAGCGGCAGCAGCAATGCCATCACCGAGGCCGCTGGCTTCAGGCCAAAGGCAAGGCTGGGCGGGATCTGGTCCAGGCCTCGCACGGCCGCGCGCAGCGTGGAGCCGGTCAGATGATCGAACAGGGCCGCGGCGAGGCCGATGGCCAGGCCGGCCAGGATGGCGAAGCCCAGCTGGCGGCGGGCTGCCCCCAAATCCTCCATCGCCGCGCGCGCGGCGGCGCCGGCGAGCAGCACGAGCCCGCCGAGGCTCAGCCCGTTGGAAAGGGCGCGGCCCGGCTCGATGGCCCACAGGGCGGAAAGGCAACCCCAGGCGGCGAGGGCCAAGCCGGCCCAGAAGGCGGGGGCGGAAGGCCAGGGCCAGCGCCCCTGCGCCCGCCGCGCCAGCAGCACCGTGGCCAGCAGCGCCAGCAACGCCAAGGGTGCCATGGCCTTGGACTGCAGAACGGCGAGCGGCGGCGCCAGGAGCGCCGCCGCGCACAGGGGCACGCATGGCGCGCCCCAGCCAGGCGAAGCGCGCGCCGTGGCGGCGCGCGGTGGCGCTGCCTTCAAACGACCGTCAGCCCTTCGCGCTTCAGCTGGGCCGAAAGGTCGTCCAGCGCATGGCCGAAGCGCTCCACCATTTCCTCCACCTCGGCCGCGGTGATGATCTGCGGCGGCGAGAAGGCGATGCTGTCATTCGGCAGGGCACGCAGGATCAGGCCATGGTTCTCGGCGATGCCGACCAGCCGCGGCGCAATCTTGCGGGCGGGGTCGAAGTTGCGGTGCTCGGCCTTGTCCTCGACCAGCTCCACGGCCCCGATCAGGCCGACGCCGCGCACCTCGCCCACCAGCGGATGGCTGGCGACGCGTTCCCGCAGGCGCTTCTGCATCACCGCGCCGACCTCGGCGGCATGGGCCGCGATGTCCATCTCGTCATAGATCTTCAGCGTCTCGACCGCGACGGCGGCGGCGACCGGGTGGCCGGAATAGGTGTAGCCATGGCCCCAGGTGCCGATCTGGCTGGCGCCTTCGGACATCGCCTCATAGACCCGCTCATTCACCAGCACCGCCGAGATCGGCAGGTAGGAGGAGGACAGGGCCTTGGCGCAGGTCAGGATATCCGGCTGCATGCCCATGGTCTGGCTGCCCCAGTAATTGCCGGTGCGCCCGAAGCCGCAGATCACCTCATCCGCCACCAGCAGCACGTCGTACTTGCGCAGAACGGCCTGGATCTTCTCGAAATAGGTGGCGGGCGGCACGATCACGCCACCGGCGCCCATGATGGGCTCGGCGAAGAAGGCGGCCACGGTGTCCGGCCCTTCCGCGACGATCATCGCCTCCAGCTCGGAAGCGAGGCGGGTCGCGAAATCCTCCTCCGACTCGCCGGGCAGGGCATGGTGGTAGTGGTGCGGGCGGGAGGTGTGCAGGATGCCGGCGATCGGCAGGTCGAACAGCTTGTGGTTGACCGGCAGGCCGGTCAGGCTGGCGGAGGCGATGGTGACGCCGTGATAGCCGCCGATGCGGGAGATCACCTTCTTCTTCTGCGGCCGGCCCAGCGCATTGTTCATGTACCAGACCATCTTGAGCGCCGTGTCGTTCGCTTCCGACCCGGAATTGGCGAAGAACGCCTTGCTCATCGGCACGGGCGCGCGTTCCACCAGCATTTCCGCCAGTTCGATCAGCGGCAGGTGGGAGCGGCCGGTGAAGGCGTGGTAGAAGGGCAGCTTGCGCATCTGGTCGGCGGCAGCCTGCACCAGCCGCTCATTGTTGAAGCCGAGCGCGGCGCACCAGAGGCCGGCGACCGTCTCGATGTATTCGCGCCCGTTCTGATCCGTCACCCGCACGCCCTTGCCGCCGGTGATGATCAGAGGGCCCTTGGCGCGGTGCGCCTTGTGGTCGGTATAGGGATGAAGAACGTGGGCCACATCCCGCTCGGCTGCGGAATTGGCGCCGGCGGCGGGGGAGGCGGGGGGCGGTGGGGTCATGGCGATTCATCCAGCAACAACGGGAAACTTCAGACTACGCCGACCGGTCGGGAGTGCAACCTGCCATGCCTGCGCTCACGCTCACCCGCCCGGTGGTGCAACCCTGCCGATCGCCACTGGTTGAGGAGACAGGCGGCGGCACCCCGGCCGCTGCGAGAATCAGGAGAACCACGCCATGACGACGCAGAAAGGGACGGAAGCGGACCAGGCGGCGCGGCAGGACAACTCCGTGCCCAAATCCGGCTCTCCCGCGCCCAGCGGCAGGCAGAAGCAGGAGCAGGCGCTGGACAAGAGTGTCGAGGACACGTTTCCCGCCAGCGACCCGCCGGCCCAGTCAGAGCCCGGGACCTCCGTGGGCTGGAGCGCTCCGGAGGATGAAGGCGACGCCAAGAAGAAATGACCGGGCGCGGCCGGAACGCCCCAGGATGGGACAGCCGGCCGCTACTGTCATCTCAGCTTCATAAAACTGCAATCGAAGAGTCCTGCCTTTGTCCTAGAACGCCGTCAACCGAACCGGGACCGGCGGCTCATCCATCCAGGATGGCCGCAGGGCCCAAAACCGGAGAAAGATGGTGAGCAATCGGCTTCTAGCACTGGCTGCTGGCGTTGTGGCGACCTTTGGGCTGAGCGCGGCGGCTTCCGCGCAGAACACCAACATCACCGGGGCCGGCGCCAGCTTCCCCGCACCGCTTTATCAGAAATGGGGCGAGGCCACGAAGGCCGCGACGGGCATCCAGCTCAACTACCAGTCGATCGGCTCCGGGGCCGGCCAGACCCAGATCCGCAATCGCACGGTGGATTTCGGCGCCTCCGACTCCCCGATGAAGGCCGAAGACCTGGAACAGCACAAGCTGCTGCAGTTCCCCGCCGTGATGGGCAGCGTGGTTCCCATCGTGAACCTGCCCGGCATCGAGAACCACAAGCTGCGCCTGACCGGCGAGATCGTGGCCGACATCTATCTCGGCAAGATCACCAAGTGGAACGATCCCCGCATCGCCGAGCTGAACCGCGACGTGTCGCTGCCCAGCTTCGCGATCGCCCCGGTCTATCGGGCCGATAGCTCCGGCACCACCTATGTCTGGGTGTCATACCTTTCCGCCGTGTCCGAGACCTTCAATAAGGATGTGGGCGTCGGCAACTCGGTCCGGTGGTCGACCGGCACCGGCGCGCGCGGCAATGAGGGCGTGGCGGGAACCGTGCGCAATGTCCGCGGCGCGATCGGCTATGTCGAGCATGCCTACGCGGCGCAGAACAACCTGACCACCACGCAGCTGCGCAACAAGGCCGGCAACTTCGTGTCCGCGACGGCCGAGAACTTCCAGGCCGCCGCCGCCAATGCCGATTGGAGCGCGCCGAACTTCGCCGCCTCCCTGGTCGATACCCATGGCGCGAATTCCTGGCCCATCGTCACCCCGACCTTCATCCTGCTGCCGAAGAACCCGCAGGATGCGGGCAAGGCGCAGGCCGTGATGAAGTTCTTCGACTGGGCCTACCGCGACGGTGATGCCATCGCCACCGGCCTCGACTACATCCCGCTGCCGGAGCAGGTCGAGGGCGCGGTCCGCGCCGCCTGGAGCAGCATCACGGTCGACGGCAAGGCCGTTTGGCCCGCCCGCTGATCCGGACTTGGTGCTAGAAGGCGGGACGGGCGGGTCGGAAGGCACCGCCCGTTTCGTCCATTCCGCGACGAAACCCGCCTGGACCATGGAGTAGGACCTTGCAGCAGGCCGTGCCGATTTCCGCTGACAACGCCCCGCGGCAGGAGCCCGGCGGCGCTTCGCCCGCCATTCTCCGCCGCGGCGGCTCCGGCGCCCTGGGCGATGCGATCTTCGCCGGCGCCTGCAAGGCCGCGGGGATCCTCGTCCTGCTGCTGCTCGGCGCCATCATCGTGCAGCTGTTCATCGGCGGCCTGGATGCCTTCCGCACCTTCGGCCTCAGCTTCGTCACCAGCACGGAGTGGGACCCGGTGAAGGAGGTGTTCGGTGCCGGGGTGTCGATCTATGGCACCGTCATCACCGCCATCCTGGCCCTGCTCTTCGCCGTGCCGGTTGCCTTCGGCATCGCCTTCTATCTGACGGAGCTGGCGCCCGCCTGGCTGCGCCGGCCGGTAGGGATCGCCATCGAGCTGCTGGCCGCCATCCCCTCGATCATCTACGGCATGTGGGGCTTCTTCATCATCGTGCCGCTGATGTCGCGCTACATCCAGCCCGCGGTTATCGACACGATCGGCACCTTGCCGCTGGTGGGGGATCTGTTCGCCGGCCCGCCCTTCGGCACGGGCATCCTGACGGCCTCCATCATCCTGGCCATCATGGTGCTGCCCTTCATCGCCGCCACCATGCGCGACGTGTTCGAGACGGTGCCCGCGGTGTTCAAGGAAAGCGCCTATGGCCTGGGCGCGACGCAGTGGGAAGTGGTGCGCAATGTCGTGCTGCCTTACACCCGGGTCTCGGTGGTCGGCGGCATCATGCTGGGGCTGGGCCGCGCGCTGGGCGAGACGATGGCGGTGACCTTTGTGATCGGCAACGCCAACCGCATTTCCGCCAGCCTTTTCGGGCCGGGCAACACCATCGCCTCGGTCATCGCGCTGGAGTTCGGCGAGGCGACGATGGGCAGCCTGAAGCTGTCCGCCCTGCTCGGCCTCGGCTTCATCCTGTTCGTCATCTCCTTTATCGTGCTCGCTGCGTCGCGCTGGCTGTTGCGCTCGAGCTTGAAGGCCTGAGATCATGAGCGCGACAATCGCCTCCCCCAGCAGCGGCCCCGCCCGCGACCCGCGGGTCAGCGCCGCGCTTGGCGCCCGCCGCCGCCGCGCCGCCCTGATCGTGAAGGTGGCTTGCTACGCGGCGACCGCCCTTGGCCTGCTGCTGCTGCTGCTCATCCTGGGCACCTTGTTCTGGAATGGCGCTTCCGCCATTTCGATCAATGTGTTCACCGACGTCACCCGCCCGCCGGGGTCCGGGGGCGGCCTGCTGAACCCGATCGTCGGCAGCCTGATCCAGACCTTTATCGCGACGCTGGTGGGAACCCCGATCGGCCTGCTGGTCGGCACCTACCTCGCCGAATACGCGAAGAACTCGGCCCTCGGCCATGCTGTCCGCTTCGTGTCCGACATCCTGCTGTCCGCCCCTTCCATCCTGATCGGCCTGTTCGTCTACCAGTCGATGGTGGTGCCAATGGGCGGGTTCTCCGGCTGGGCCGGTTCGGCGGCGCTGGCCATCATCGTCATTCCCGTGGTGGTCCGCACCACGGAGGACATGCTGCGCCTGCTGCCCGATACGCTGCGGGAAGCGGTGATCGGCCTCGGCGCGCCGAAATGGAAGATGGTGACGCTGGTCTGCTGGCGTGCCGCGGCCAGCGGCATCCTGACCGGCGTGCTGCTGGCCATCGCCCGCGTGGCGGGCGAGACGGCGCCGCTGCTGTTCACCTCCCTCGGCAACCTGAACTGGTCGCTCAGCCTTTCGGCGCCCATGTCCAGCCTGCCGATCACCATCTACTCCTATGCCGGGTCGCCTTATCCGGACTGGATCGGGCTTGCCTGGGCGGGCGCCCTGATCATCACGCTCGGCGTCCTGATGCTCAACATCGTCGCGCGCAGCCTGCTGCGCGGCAGGAAGTGAGGTTCACATGGCTGATTCCATGACCACGGCCAACGCGTCCTCCTCGCCGCAGCGCGCGGCGTTCCAGGCGCGCTCCAACTCCGCGCTGAACGAGCCCCGCATCGCCGTCCGCGACCTCGATTTCTATTACGGCAGCAACAAGGCGCTGAAGAAGATCGAGCTCGACCTGCCGGAGCGGCAGGTCACCGGCATGATCGGCCCCTCCGGCTGCGGCAAGTCCACGCTGCTGCGCGTGCTGAACCGCATGTACAGCCTTTATCCGGGGCAGCGCGCCACGGGGCAGGTGCTGATGGATGGGGAGAACATCCTGGACAACAGGATCGACATCAACGCGCTGCGTTCCCGCATCGGCATGGTGTTCCAAAAGCCGACGCCGTTCCCGATGACCATCTACGAGAACATCGCCTTCGGCGTGCGCCTGCATGAGAAGCTGTCCAAGGCCGCCATGGATGAGCGTGTGGAATGGGCGCTGACCCGCACCGCCATCTGGGGCGAGGTGAAGGACCGGCTGCACAGCTCGGCCATGGGGCTTTCCGGCGGCCAGCAGCAGCGCCTCTGCATCGCCCGCACCATCGCGGTGCGGCCCGAGGTGGTGCTGCTGGACGAGCCGACCTCGGCGCTCGACCCGATCAGCACGCTCAAGATCGAGGAGCTGATCGACGAGCTGAAGCGCGATTTCACCATCGCCATCGTCACCCACAACATGCAGCAGGCGGCGCGTTGCGCCGACCAGGTCGCCTTCTTCTATCTGGGCGAGCTGGTGGAGGTGGCGCCGGCTGACGAGCTGTTCACGGCGCCGAAGCAGCGGCGCACCCAGGACTACATCACCGGCCGTTTCGGCTGAGGCATGGAGGCGGAACAGATGCCCAACGAGCACATCGTCCGCTCCTTCGAGGAGCAGTTGAAGCGTTTGCGGGAATTGCTGGCGCGGATGGGCGGCCTGGCCGAGCGCCAGGTGGCCGATGCCGCCAAGGCCCTTATCACCCGCAATGTCGATCTCGCCAGCGAGGTGATTGGCCGGGATGGCGAGATCGACGCGCTGGAGGTGGAGATCGAGAATTTCTGCGTCCGCCTGCTGGCGCTGCGGCAGCCCATGGCGGGCGACCTGCGGGTGGTTGTCGGCGCGCTGAAGATCTCGACCAATATCGAACGGATCGGCGACTACGCGCGCAACGCGGCGAAGCGCGCCATCGTGGTGTCGCAGCAGCCGCAGATCGGCAGCCTCAACGGCTTCCAGTGGATGGCCAAGCTGGTTCAGGAAAACCTGAAGGACGCGATGGACGCCCTGGTCCGGGAGGACGCCGCGGTGGCCGAGCGCGTCTGGGCCTCCGATGCGCCGGTGGACGACATCTACAACGGCATCTTCCGGGAAATGCTGACGCATATGATGGAGGACCCGCGCAACATCACCGCGGCGACCCATCTGCTGTTCATCGCAAAGAACTTCGAGCGCATCGGCGACCACGCCACCAACATCGCGGAAACGGTGCATTACGCTGTGCTCGGCCGCAACCTGCCCGATGACAGGCCGAAATCCGATGCTTCCGCCTACACCATCGCCCGCCCACCCTCCTGAGCGGCGAGGGACCCGTCCGATGGCTGATCTGAACAACGGCATGTCGCGTCCCACCATCCTGGTGGTGGAGGACGAGGCGCCGCTGCTGACCCTGCTGCGCTACAACCTGGAAAAGCAGGGCTTCCGCGTGGACGAGGCCGCCGATGGCCAGGAAGCGCTGATGCGCGTGGCCGAGGCGCCGCCCGACCTGGTGCTGCTGGACTGGATGCTGCCGGCCCTTTCGGGGCTGGAGGTCTGCCGCCAGCTTCGCCGCCGCCCCGACACGCGCGACATGCCGATCATCATGGTCACCGCCCGCACGGAAGACCAGGATGCGGTGCGCGCGCTGGACACCGGCGCGGATGATTACATCGCCAAGCCCTTTGTGATGGATGCACTGCTGGCGCGCATCCGGGCCCTGCTGCGGCGCTCGGGCGGCGTCGCCACCAAGGGCATGCTGACCTGGCACGACGTGTCCATGGACCAGGATGCCCATCGCGTCACCCGCAATGGGCGCCCCCTGCATCTTGGCCCCACCGAGTACCGGCTGCTGGAGTTCTTTCTGCAGCATCCGGGCCGCGTCTTCTCGCGGGAACAGTTGCTCGATGCCGTCTGGGGGCGTGATATCCATGTGGAGCCACGGACGGTGGATGTGCATATCCGCCGGCTGCGCAAGGCGGTGAACGCCGAGAACGAGGTGGATATCATCCGCACCGTGCGCAGCGCCGGCTATGCGCTGGATCTGGAACCCCACTGAGGCGGCTTCGCCCCGATGAAAGGCCAGGGAAGCTTCCCTGGCCTTTTCCGTTCATGGCCGCCAGGGCAGCGTTCCGGCCGGCAGGCGGCGGCCCAGCAATGTCGCCACCCCGATCAGCCCTGCCACGAGAAGCAGCGAAAGGCAGGACACCGCCGCGGCCTGCGGCGACTGCCCCCCATCCTGCAGGTTGAACACCAGTACGCCGAGGGTCTGGGTGCCGGGGCCGTGCAGCAGGCTGCTCACCGTCACCTCGTTCACCGCCAGCAGCATCACCAGGATGGCGCCTGCCGCCAGCGAAGGCGCCAATGGCGGCAGGTGCACCGCCAGAAGCCGGCGCAGCGTTCCGGCGCCCAGGCCACGCGCCGCATCGTCCAGCGCCGGATCGAGGCGCCCGGCCGCCGCGGTCACCGGACGCAGGGCGAGGGCCTGGAATCGCGCCAGATAGGCGAACAGGATCAGCCCGATCGTTCCATAAACCGCTCCTCCGCCGGGTAGGCCCAGCACCAGAAGGATCACCGACACGGCGGTGCAGGCTCCTGGCAGGGCGTAGGGGAGGTCGGCGCCCAGCGTTGCCCAGCGCACTAGGCGGTGCCGCAGCGCCAGGGCAACCGGCAATGCCGCCAGCGAAAGCAGCAGCGCCGCGCCACCGGACAGCAGCAGGGAATTGCCGAAGGCCGCCAGGGTGTGGGCGCCGGGTGCCATGGTGGCGGCAAAATGCCGCAGGGTCGCGGTGTCCGGCGTCAACGCCATACCCATGGCGGGCACCAGCGCCGAGGCCAGCAGCGCCGCCAGCGGCAGCAGCAGAACCGCGAAAAGGTAAAGGCCGAGCGGCAGCAGGGCCAGGCGGGACCAGGCGGTCGGCGCCAGCGGCTCGAAGGGCTGGCCGCCGCGCCAGCCGTCCTGCCGCGCCGCCAGGAATTGCGCCAGAAGCCCAGGCAGGGCGATTGCCGCCAGCAACAGCGACAATGCCGCCACCTGCGACAGGGCGGCGGGCCCGGTGGCCGAAAGGCGCTGCCAGATCAGCACGGTCAGCACCGTGTAGCGCCCGGGGATGCCCAGCATCGCGGCAATGCCAAAATTGCCCAGCGCCGCCACATAGGCGAGGCCAGCCCCCGCCAGCACCCCCGGCAGCAGGAGGGGCCACACCACCTGCCGCATGGCCATTCCCGGCGAGGCGCCCATGCCGCGCGCAGCCGTGATCAGCTCGCCCGGAAGGCGGCGCACCAGGGCGGCAACCGCCAGGAACACCAGGGGCGCGCCCTGGATGCCCAGCAGCAGCATCATCCCGCCCGGCCCATGGAACGGGTTGGAACTGCCAAGCGGCGGCGCCAGGTCCAGCGACACCAGCAGGGGCGAGGAAGGCCCCGCCATCTGCGTGAAGGCCAGCGCCAGGATCTGCGGCGGCACCAGGAGCGGCAGG
The DNA here is from genome assembly GCF_008386565.1 of Teichococcus oryzae. Taxonomy (GTDB): domain Bacteria; phylum Pseudomonadota; class Alphaproteobacteria; order Acetobacterales; family Acetobacteraceae; genus Pseudoroseomonas; species Pseudoroseomonas oryzae. Next base: position 1,066,018 of record NZ_VUKA01000001.1, read on the forward strand.
ATGCACAGAAAGATCAGGACCCGCCGCCCCGGCACGGCCCGCAACAGCAGCAACCCCGCCAGCGTGGTGCCGATGGCGGTGGCGAGCAGGGTGGCGCCTGAGGCGACCAGCAGGCTGCGCCAGGTCGCCCGCCACAAGGAGGCATCCTGCAGCAGGGAAGGAAAGGCGGGGCCGACGGCCTCGGCCAGCAGGCGGACCGCCGGGGCCAGGCCGATGACGGCCAGCCACAGGATGGCGACCACGCCCAGCAGCGGCGGGCGCGTCCAGGACCGCCCTGGCCGGAAACGGGCCCGCGCCGCGAGAACAGCCCGCGGCGCGGAAAGCTTACTGGCTGACAAGCTGGTTGAAGCGGCGCAGGTCCTGCTCGCCTTCGGCCGCGGCCCGGGCGGCGTCGAAGGGCAGCAGCTTGATCGTCTTGGGGTCGGGGAAGCCGGCGGGCGGCGCCACCTCGGGATCGGCCGGCAGGAAGCCCTGGGTGGCGGCGAGCTGCTGGCCTTCGCGCGAAAGCAGGAAGGTGACGAAGGCGGCGGCGGCTTCCGGGTTCTGGCTGGATTTCAGGATGGCGACCGGCTCGGTGATGGCGCTGGCCCCTTCCTCGGGGAAGATGAACTTCACCGGGGCGCCCTTCGCCGCCTCGCGAATCGGCATGTAGTCCACGACGATGCCGAAGGCGCGCTCCCCCCCGGCGACAGCCTGCATCACCGCGCCATTGCCGCCGCGCGGCTGCAGTCCGGCGCCGGCCAGCTTTTCCCAGTAGTTCCAGCCAAGGCCAGTGGCCTGAGCGACGGCCTGCACATGGATGGCGGCGGCACCGGAAACCGAGGGCGACGGCATGGCCGTCATGTTGCGCGCCTCGGGCCGCAGCAGGTCGGCCCAGCCCTTGGGGGTGAAGGGCGCGCGGGTGTTCACCACGATGCCGGTGGTCAGCAGCTTGGTGCCGAAATAGGTGCGGTCCGGGTCATGCACGGTGGCGGGGGTGTTGCCGGTCTGCACTTCCGGGCTCGGGCGCAGCAGACCTTCCTTCTTCAATCCCTCGAAGGTCAGGCTGTCGGCCAGCAGCAGCAGGTCGGCGCGCGGCGCCCCGGCCGCGATCTCCGCCCGCAGCCGCGGCATGATCTGGTTGGTGCCGCCGCGGATCCATTCGACCTGGACCTTGGGGTGCTTCTGCCGGAACAGCTCCACGGTGCGGGCGGCGTCCGGCTCCAGCTGGCTGGTGTAGAGCACCAACCGGCCGGTGGGTTCGGCCCGCGCCGGTGTGGCGCCAAAGGGGGCGGCCAGGACGGAAAGGCCAAGAAGCAGGAAGCTTGCGCGCCGCATCGGGATGTCCTCAGGCAGGAGTCGCGCCTGCCCTAGCCGGGGCCGCGCCACGGGGGCAGGGGGGGCGGATGAATTTTCGATGAAGTGCTGCATCGCCGCGCCCAGTTTACAGCCTCCCGGCGCATCCGTAAGACCGCTCAGGGCAGCTTGAACCCTGTGACCGGGAAGGAAATGATTATGGACGCCAAGGTGGATACCCAGGACGAGATCCTGTTCGAACGGCTGGAGGGCGGCATCGCCCGCGTCATCTTCAACCGGCCCCAGGCCCGCAACGCCTTCACCTTCTCCATGTATGAGCGGCTCGGCGAGTTCTGCGGCCAGGCCGGGGAGGACCCGGAGGTCCGCGCCATCATCCTGACCGGGGCGGGCGACAAGGCCTTCGCCGCCGGCACGGACATCAACCAGTTCCGCGCCTTCAAGACGCCGCAGGACGCCATCGAGTACGAGGCGCGGATCAGCAAGATCCTGTCCGCCATCGAGGCCTGCCCGAAGCCGGTGATCGCGGCCATCAACGGCGCCTGCACCGGCGGCGGTGGCGCCATCGCGGCGGTGTCGGACATCCGCATCGCCTCGGCCCATTCGCGCTACGGCTTCCCGATCGCCAAGACGCTGGGCAACATCCTGTCCATGGCGTCCTTCTCCCGGCTGGTGACGCTGGTCGGGCCTTCGCGCGCCAAGGAGATGATCTTCACCGCCCGCCTGATCGGCGCCGAGGAGGCTCTCCAGGCCGGACTGCTGCATGAGGTGGTGCCCGAGGGCGGCGACGTGCAGGCCCGCGCGCTGGAGGTCGCCCGCACCATCGCCGGCAACGCGCCGCTGACCCTGCGAGCCACCAAGGAGGCGATCCGCCGCCTGGGCCAGAAGATCTCGGCCGAGGAAGGCGAGGACCTCGTTCTCATGTGCTACATGAGCGAGGATTTCCGCGAAGGCATGGATGCCTTCCTGAACAAGCGGCCGCCCCAGTGGAAGGGGCGCTGACCGCCAGCGAAAGACTGTCCGCCCGATGATCCCACGTCTCGCCGGCCTTCTGCCCCCGGCCACGCCCGCCCTCGCTTTCCTGGAGGAACTGCGGCTGAGGGGCTTCGCCGGGGATCTTTCGGCGCGGGACGACGACCGGACGGTGCTGGCGACGGACAATTCCATCTACCAGCGCTGGCCCCAGGCGGTGTGCTTCCCGCGCACCCTGGATGACCTGGTGCGGATCGCCAGGGTGTCGGCCGATCCGCGCTTCCACGGGGTGCATTTCGCGCCCCGTGGCGGCGGCACCGGCACCAACGGACAGTCGCTCACGGATGGGGTGGTGGTGGACATGTCCCGCCACATGAACCGCATCCTGGAGATCAACGAGGCCGAAGGGTGGGTCCGTGTCGAGCCGGGCGTGGTGAAGGACGCGCTGAACGCGGCGCTCAAGCCGCTCGGCCTGTTCTTCGCCCCGGAATGCTCCACCAGCAACCGTGCGACCATGGGGGGCATGATCTCCACCGATGCCTGCGGGCAGGGCTCCTGCCTGTATGGCAAGACGCGCGACCATGTGCTGGAACTGAAGGTCGTGCTGCTCGACGGCACGGTGTGGAACTCGGCGCCGATGGATGACGCGGAGCTGTCCGCCGTCACCCGCCGGCAGGACATGGTGGGCGCCATCCACCGCGTCGCCGACGGCATCGCGCGGGAACAGGCATCGCTGATCGCCGAGCGTTTCCCCAAGCTCAATCGCTGCCTCACCGGCTATGACCTAGCCCATCTGCGGGACGGGGAGGGGCGGTTCAACCTCAATTCCGTGCTGTGCGGCTCCGAGGGCACGCTGGCGATGATCGCCGAGGCCAAGATCCGCGTCCTGCCGATCCCGAAGCGCAGCGCGCTGGTGAATCTGCGCTACGGCTCCTTCGACGCGGCGCTGCGCGATGCGCGGGTGCTGATGGCGCTCGGCGCCGCCTCGGTCGAGACGGTGGACAGCAAGGTGCTCGGGCTGGCGCGCGGCGACATCGTGTGGGAGGGCATCAAGGAATTCTTCCCCGACGATCCCGAAGGCGTCGCTGCCGGCATCAACCTCATCGAGTTCGTCGGCGATGATGAGGAGGAAGTGCGCGCCAAGCTTTCCCCGGTGGAGGCGCGGCTGGCGGAGGAAGGCAAGCAGTTCGGCCGCCGCGGCTACACCGTGGCCTGGGACGCGGCGGGGGAGCGTATCCAGGGCATGCGCAAGCGCGGCGTGGGCCTGCTCGGCAACATGCAGGGCGAGAAGCGGCCCATCCCCTTTGTCGAGGACACCGCCGTCCCGCCCGAGAACCTCGCCGATTTCATCGCCGAGTTCCGCGCGGCGCTGGACCGGCGCGGGCTGGAATACGGCATGTTCGGCCATGTCGATGCCGGCGTGCTGCATGTCCGCCCGGCCATCGACATGAAGGAGGAAGGCGCCGAGGCCCGCATCCGCGCCATCTCCGACGAGGTTTTCGCGCTGACGCGCAAGTATAACGGCCTGCTCTGGGGCGAGCATGGCAAAGGCGTGCGCTCGGAATACGTGCCGGAGGTGTTCGGGCCGCTCTACCCCTCGCTTCAGGCGCTGAAGGCGGCCTTCGATCCACGCAACCAGCTCAACCCCGGCAAGATCGCGGCCCCGAATGGCGAAGCGCTGCTGGCCATTGACGCCGTCCCGATGCGCGGCCAGTTGGACCGCACCGTGCCCGCCCCGGTGCGCGCCGCCTATGAGGAGGCACTGCACTGCAACGGCAATGGCGCCTGCTTCAACTACGACCCGCAGGACGCGATGTGCCCCTCCTACAAGGGGACGGGGGACCGCCGGCATTCGCCGAAAGGCCGCGCCATGCTGTTCCGTGAATGGCTGCGGCAGCTTTCGGCGCAGGGCGTCGATCCGGCGGCGGAGGCGAAGCGGCTGCGCGCCGGCTCGCCTTTCGCGGGATTGGCCGGGCGCATCCGCAACACCCTGGCCTGGCGGCGGGGGGAGGCGGATTTCTCGCATGAGGTGAAGGAGGCCATGGATGGCTGCCTCGCCTGCAAATCCTGTTCCGGCCAGTGCCCGATCAAGGTGGATGTGCCGAGCTTCCGGGCGAAGTTCCTGGAGCTCTATCATGGTCGTTATCTGCGGCCGCTGAAGGACCACCTGATCGGCCAGCTTGAGGTGCTGCTGCCGCTCGGGGCGCAGATGCCGAGGCTGGCCAACGCGGTGATGGGCAGCGGCATCGGCCGCGCCCTGGCGGCCAAGGCCGGGCTGGTGGATGCGCCGCTGTTCTCCGGCCTGGACCTGATGGCGGAGGCGGCCCGGCGCGGCATCGCCCGCGCCACGCCCGAGGCCCTGGCCGCCCTGCCCGAGGCCGAGCGGGAGCGGCACGTGGTCATCGTGCAGGACGCCTTCACCAGCCATTTCGAGACCGGGCTGGTGCTGGACCTGGCCGAGGCGCTGTGGCTGATGGGCTTCACGCCCTGGATCGCGCCCTTCCGGCCCAACGGCAAGCCGCTGCATGTGCATGGCTTCCTGGCCCGCTTCGGCCGGCAGGCTGAGCGCAACGCGGCCATGCTGCGCGACCTGGCGCGCAGCGGCGTCGGGCTGGTGGGCGTCGATCCCTCCATCACCCTGACCTATCGCGGCGAGTATCGCGATGCCATGCGGGGGGAGGTGGCGCCGGTGCTGCTGCCGCAGGAATGGCTGGCCAAGCGCCTGCACCTGATCCCGGCGCGGGCCCGGGGCGAGAGCTTCGCCCTGCTGCCGCATTGCACGGAGCGGACCAACGCGGCCGCCTCGGTGAAGGACTGGCAGGCGGTGTTCGCGCATCTGGGCGCGCCGCTCGCCGTGCTCGCATCTGGCTGCTGCGGCATGGCCGGCACCTTCGGGCATGAAGCGGAGCATCGCGATCTCTCGGAAAGGCTCTACGGCCTGAGCTGGAAGGCGCATGTGGCCCGCGAAGGCGAGCGTCTGCTGGCCAGCGGCTATTCCTGCCGCTCCCAGGTTAAGCGGTTCGATGGCGTCACGCTGCGGCATCCGGTGCAGGCGCTGCTTCTGCGGCTGCGGGAAGCGCCCCTTCCCATGGAGCGCGAGCGCGAGGCCGCCTGAAGGCCGCGCCCCGCGGCACTGTCATCCCGGCGGAAGGGGCGGGGCCACGGCGTTTCCGCTTTCCGCCGGCTGGTCAAGGAATGCCCGCACCACCCGAGCCCGCGCCGGGTTGCGCGTCCATATCAAGCCGACCCGCCGCGGCGGCACCGGCAAGGGGAGGGGCAGCTTGACCAGCGACAATCCCGCCGGCCAGGGCGGTGCCCAGTCCGGCACAAGGGACACGCCGAGCCCCCGGTCCACCATCACCGCAATGGCATCCAGCGCATCCAGCTCGAAGCGTTCGCGTGGCCGCAGGCGGGCCTCGCGCAGGTAGCGGTCGGCGATACGGCCGCCCCATTGGTTGCGGTCGTAGCGGATAAAGGGCGCGGCGCTTAGCAGGATGTGCGGGTCCTGGCCGGCCAGGACGGCGGGTGCGAGGGCAACCAGGGGCTCCTCCCGCAGCAGGCGCCAGTCGCAGCTTTTCGGCAGGGCGAATTCCGGCTGGACGATCAGCGCGATGTCGAGGTCGCCGGCCACCACGCGCTGATACAGCTCGGAGGAGATGCCGGGTGACACATGCACTTCCAACTGCGGAAAGCGGGCGGCCAGCCCGGCCAGCAGCGATGGCAGCAGCCCGGTCAGGCCGGTGGCGATGGCGCCCAGGCGCAACTCGCCGGAAACGCCGCTTTCCGAGGCGCTGTCGCGCAGGTCCCGCAGGTCGCGCAGAAGGGCGCGGGCGCGCGGAAGGATGGCCAGCCCCGCTTCCGCCGGCACCACGGCTCGGCCGGCGCGCTGCAGCAGCGGGGCGCCGAGATCGGCTTCCAGCGTCTGGATGCGCTGCGCCAGCGCCGCCGGCGTCAGGTGCAGGCGGCGGGCCGCGCCGGCGATCGAGCCTTCCTCGACCACGGCGACGAAGCTTTCCAGGAAGCGTGTGTCCATGAATCGGAAAAACTATCGAATGAAAGCAGGAAAGAAAGGCTTTTCCGATCCTGGCCGGTTGCCGCAGGATGGCAGCGACGCGACCATCAGGAAGACCAGACCATGCCTGTCGAAATCCAGCCGCTCGATCCCAAGGTGAAGGACACCCTGTCCGCCATCTCCACCGCGACGCTGACCACGGTGCTGCTGAAGAAGGGCCTGCGCAATGTGTGGATGCGCGGCACCCGCCCGCTGAAGCCGGGCCAGCCGCGCCTGGTCGGCCGCGTCTTCACGCTGCGCTTCGTGCCGGCCCGCGAGGATCTGGCGACCCCCGAATCCTGGTCCAACCCGATCTCCACCCGCGCCGCCATCGAGGCGATGCCGGAAGGCGTGATCGTGGTGGCCGACGCCATGGGTGTTACCGATGCCGGCATCTTCGGCGACATCCTGTGCGCCCGCATGGCGAAGAAGCAGGTCGCGGCGCTGATCACCGACGGCGTGGTGCGCGATGCGTCGGGCGTGATCGGCACAGGGCTGCCGGTGTGGTGCCAGGGCGCCGCCGCGCCGCCCTCCGTCGCCGGCCTGACCTTCGTGAACTGGCAGGAGCCGGTGGGCTGCGGCGGCGTCGCCGTGTTCCCGAACGACGTCGTGGTGGTGGATGATGATGGCGCGGTGCTGATCCCGCAGGCCCTGCTTTCCACCGTGGTCGAGATGGCCGCGGAGCAGGAGGCGCTGGAAAGCTGGATCATGTCCGAGGTCGAGGGCGGTGCCTCGCTGCCAGGCCTGTATCCGCCGAATGCCGAGAACAAGGCACGCTACGAAGCCAGCCGCAACAAGTAAGCCGACCCGCCCGCAGGGTTTCACGCCCCCAGGTGAGAGGGGCGGGCCCTGCGGGTACGAGGGAGAAGATGGAGACAGGAAAGATGGCCATATCCCGCCGCCAATTCGTCGCGGGCGGGGCTGCCCTCGGTGCCCTCGCGGCGCTGGGCCGCCCCGCCTTGATCCGCGGCGCGCATGCCGCGACCGCCTGGCCCGAGCGGCCAATCACGGTGGTGGTTCCCTTTCCGCCGGGGGGCGGAGTGGACCAGATGGCCCGGCTGATCGCCCAGGCGGCGCAGCGGCATCTGCCCAACAGCACCTTCGTGGTCGAGAACCGGCCGGGTGCCGGCAGCCAGATCGGCATGGAATACGCCTTCACCGCGCGGCCGGACGGCTACACCCTGTGCGCCGTGACCTCGCCGGCGATGATGACCATCCCTTATGAGCGCCCCGTGCGCTACCGGGTGGCGGAGTTCGAGTATCTGGCGAATGTGGTGGATGATCCGGGCGGCTTGTGGGTGAAGCAGGATTCGCCGATCCGCGACCTCGCCGACATGCTGCAGCGGGCGAAGACCACGTCGGGGGGCCTCACCCTCGGCACCACCGGCATCGGCTCCGACGACCATCTGCTGATGCTGGAACTGGAGCAGGCGGTGCCGGGCGTGAAGTTCAGCCATGTGCCGTTCAACGGCGCCGCTCCGTTGCAGACGGCGGTGCTGGGCGGGCATCTGGATGTGGGCTGCTTCAATGTCAGCGAAGGCAATCCGGGCTTCCGCGATGGCCGCTTCCGCTGCCTCGGCCAGGCGGGCGCGCAGCGCGACCCGGCACTGCCGGAGGTGGCAACGCTGACTGAGCAGGGCGTCGAGGTGATCGCCGGCGCGCAACGCGGCATTGTCGGACCTCCCGGCATGCCGGCGGAAGCGCGCCAGGCATTGCTCGCGGCCTTCGGGGCGGCCCTGGCGGACCCGCAATTCCGCGCGGAAGCGCAGAAGGTGCAGTTGCCGCTGAAGCCGATGCTGGGGGAGGATTACCGCAAGGCCGTTCTGGGCCTGGATGCGCGGTTGCAGCAGATGTGGTCACGCAAGCCCTGGCGCGACCAGTGAGGTGATGGCGTGGCGCCGCCTCCAGGCAGGCGGCGCCACCCCGTTCGATCAAACGGCCTTGCGCAGGTTGGGCGAAGGCTTGAAGCGCACGGTCTTGCTGGCCTTCACCTTCACAGGTTCCCCTGTGCGCGGGTTCATGGCCTTGCGGGCCTTGGTCTTGCGCACGGAGAACGTGCCGAAGCTCGGCAGTGTGAAGCCGCCGTTCTTCTTCATTTCCTCGACGATGGCGGAAATCAGTTCGCCCGCGGCGCGGCTGGCGGCCACGCCGGTGCAGCCGGTCGCATCCTGGATGACCTGGGTGATGAAAGCCTTGGACATTGTGTCTTTGACTCGTCTTGCCTGTGCTTGAACCTTTGGCACGCGATCATTTTCGACGCAGTGCTACCCGGCAATCCTTGCCTTGGCCGCGGAATGTTCGGCCGCACTGTGGCAGGAAGAAGGCAAAGCGGATGGCGCCCGCCAAACGGACGGGCGCCAATGTTCAGCCGGCCTGCGCCAGGGCCGAGGGACCATGCGACGCCTTCCAGGCCGACAGCCGCCGCAGCGCTTCCTCCAGCACTTCGAGCCGCTTGCAGAAGGCGAAGCGGATGAAGTGCCGCGGCGCGTCGGCGCCGGCATAGAAGGCCGAGACGGGAACGGCGGTGACCTTGGCCACCTCGGTGAGGTGGCGGCAGAAGGCCACGTCATCGCCGGCGAAGCCCAGCGGCGTGAAGTCGGCGGTGATGAAGTAGCTGCCCTGGCACGGCAGCAGCGTGAAGCCAAGCTTCGCCAGCCCGGCCGCGAGGAAGTCGCGGCGCTCCTGCAGGCTTTCCGAAAGCCCCGCGAAATAGGCATCATCCTTCGACAGGCCCACCGCCACGGCGCGCTGCAGGTTGGGCGGCGTGGTGAAGGTCAGGTTCTGGTGCGCCTTGGCCACATTGGGCGCCAGGGAGCGGTCGCAGGTGATGTAGCCGACCTTCCAGCCGGTCAGGCTGAAGGTCTTGCCGGCGGAGCCGATGCGCATGCAGCGCTCCCGCATCCCCGGCAGCGTCATCAGCGGAATGTGCTTCCAGCCATCGAAGGTCAGGTGCTCATACACCTCGTCGCACACGGCATAGGTGTCGTGGCGCTGGCAAAGCTCGGCGATGAAGGCCAGTTCGGCGGCGGTGAACACCTTGCCGGCCGGGTTCATCGGGGTGTTGAGCAGGATCGCCTTGGTCTTCGGGCCGAAGGCGGCGGCCAGCTCGGCGCGCGGCAGCTCCCATTTCGGCGGCGAAAGGCGCACTATGCGCGGTACGGCGCCGAGCAGCTTCACCACCGGAAGGTAGATGTCGTAGAGCGGTTCCAGCAGCACCACCTCGTCGCCCGGGTTCAGCACCGCCATCAGCGAGGCGGTGATGGCCTCCGTGGCGCCGGAGGTGACCACCACCTCGGCTTCCGGATCGACCGACAGCCCGTAGAACCGGCGGTTGGCCTCCGCCACGGCGCGGCGAAGCTCCGGCAGGCCGGTCAGCGGCGGATACTGGTTGCGGCTGTCGAGCAATGCGTCGGCGGCGGCGCGCACCACATCCTCGGGCCCCTCATAGTCGGGGAAGCCCTGGCCGAGGTTGATGGCGCCATGCTGCGTGGCGAGCGCCGACATGACCGTGAATACGGTGGTGCCGGTGGCGGAAAGCAAGTCGTTCTGCGGCTTCATGATGGGCTTTGAACCGGTCCCGTGATGGCCCCGCGGGAGCATCCGCCGGGGCATGGCGCGGCCCGCTTCTCCGGGGCTGCTGGAAACCCCCGCCCCGGCCTCGGGCGAGGGGGGATCATGCGGGGATGGGGGCCAGGATGCAACCGCATCCGCCGCATGGCTGCCTTTTCCGCAGGCAGCCTGCCTGCCGGACGGGCTTCGGCCTGCCTGGGAGCCGGAAAAACCCCGCAGCATCCCATTGCCGCGCCCGGCTGCCCCATGCGACACAGCAACCGAGCCGCTCCAAGCCCCGGACGGCCATAGCCGGGCGGAATTCGGAGCGGAGGACCTGGGGGGAAGGAAGGACGGAACGCATCTCTTGGCGGCGGCGCCGCGACGGGATGGGGACCGTGAATGGAGCCGATGAAGAAGATCGAGGCGATCATCAAGCCCTTCAAGCTCGACGAGGTGAAGGACGCCCTGCACGAGATCGGGCTGCAAGGCCTGACCGTGGTCGAGGCCAAGGGATTTGGCCGGCAGAAAGGCCATACCGAGTTGTACCGCGGCGCCGAATATGTCGTCGACTTCCTGCCCAAGGTGAAGATCGAGGTGGTCTGCGCCGACGATCTGGCCGAACGCGCCATCGAGGCCATCCAGGCCGCCGCCCGCACCGGGCGCATTGGCGATGGCAAGATCTTCGTTTCCGACGTGCAGGAAGTGATCCGCATCCGCACCGGGGAGCGGGGCGAGGACGCGGTCTGATCGCAGCCTGAGGTTTCCGCCGCCGTCGCCGGCACAAGGTGCACGGCGCGCATGGGCGCGGCCCCAGGAATGGCGTCAGCTTCGCCGTTTCGCAGCCGCCATGGCGCCGGGGAAAACCGGCGCCGTGACATGGATTAAGTGTTGTTAGGGAACAGGACCACACACGATGGCGAAGAAGCCCGCAGCCGCAGCGTCCAACGCGGTTTCCAAGGTCATGGAGATGATCAAGGAGAACAGCGTCGAGTACGTGGACTTCCGGTTCACGGACCCGAAGGGCAAGTGGCACCACACGGCCCAGCACGTCTCCACCATGGAGGAGGACATGTTCACCGACGGCATCATGTTCGACGGTTCCTCGATCGGCGGCTGGAAGGCCATCAACGAGTCCGACATGATCCTGTTGCCGGACGCTGCGTCCGCCTGCATGGACCCGTTCGCCGCGAAGCCGCAGCTGATCCTGTTCTGCGACATCATCGAGCCCTCGACCGGCCAGGCCTATAGCCGCGACCCGCGCTCCACCGCCAAGAAGGCCGAGGCCTATGTCGCCTCCACCGGCATCGGCGATGCCGCGCTGTTCGGCGCCGAGGCCGAGTTCTTCATCTTCGACAACGTGAAGTTCGGCACGGGCGGCAATTACGGCATCTACCAGCTCGACAGCATCGAGGGCCCGGGCGCCAGCCTGAAGGACTTCCCCGAGGGCAACATGGGCCACCGCCCGCTGGTGAAGGGCGGCTACTTCCCGGTGAACCCGGTCGACAGCGAGGTCGACCTGCGCGCCGAGATGCTGTCCACCATGATCGAGATGGGCGTGGCCGGCGAGAAGCACCACCATGAGGTGGCGCAGTCGCAGCACGAGCTGGGCACCAAGTTCGGCCCGCTGGTGCAGCACGCCGACCACATGCAGATCTACAAGTATGTGATCCACAACGTCGCGCACAGCTACGGCAAGACCGCCACCTTCATGCCGAAGCCGATCTATGGCGACAATGGCTCGGGCATGCATGTCCACCAGTCGATCTGGAAGAACGGCAAGCCGGTCTTCGCGGGCAACGGCTATGCCGACCTGTCGAACGAAGCGCTTTACTACATCGGCGGCATCATCAAGCACGCCAAGGCGCTGAACGCCTTCACCAACCCGTCCACCAACTCCTACAAGCGCCTGATCCCGGGCTTCGAGGCGCCGGTGCTGCTGGCTTATTCCGCCCGCAACCGCTCGGCCTCCTGCCGCATCCCCTATGCGACGAGCCCGAAGGCCAAGCGCGTCGAGGTGCGCTTCCCGGACCCGACGGCGAACCCCTACCTGGCCTTCTCGGCGATGCTGATGGCCGGCCTCGACGGCATCAAGAACAAGATCCATCCGGGCGAAGCCATGGACAAGGATCTGTATGACCTGCCGCCCGAGGAGCTGAAGGGCATCCCGACGGTGTGCGGCTCGCTGCGCGAGGCGCTGGAAGCCCTGGCCGCCGACCACGAGTTCCTGCTCGCGGGCGACGTGTTCTCGAAGGACCAGATCGAGTCCTATATCGAGCTGAAGTGGCAGGACGTGTATCGCTTCGAGCACACCCCGCACCCGGTCGAGTTCGAGATGTACTACTCCGTCTGATCGCGGCGCGATCGGATGCCGGCCGGGGAGGGAAACCTCCCCGGCCTTTTTCGTTGCCCGACGGCGAACAGGTGCCGCGCGCATCCGGCACCACCATGACGCCGCCGCGATGGGCGATCCGTCCTTCCGGCACATTCCCGGTCAGCACATGGTGCGGCAGGTGGAACTCGCAGCCGAGCGAGATGCTGGGCGTCGCCGCGATCAGCTGCCGGCTGCTCGATGAAGGTGGGCCGGAAACGGTCCACGTCGCGCAGCACTGTCCTGGCGCGGAACGGCTCCATGTAGTCCAGGCCAAGACCGATGCCGTTTCCGAAGCCGTCTCGGATGGCTTCCGGATGCGCCATGTCGTCGGCATGCGGCTGCACGCCGGTCTTCGCCTTGAACAGGCGGTTGCCGGCCGCGACCATGGCTTTCATCCGTTCCAGGTCGGCGGCGAAATCGGGGTCGGCGAGGGAGAAGGAAAGGGGAGCGGCGTCCCGAACCCGCCCGCCGAGCAGGTGCGCCACGCTTATCTCCTATCTCCGCGCATGTCCCGAGGATGTCCAGCAGCACCATCCCCACCGGCATCCAGCTTTCGGGATGGCCCACCAGCGCGCGGTCCATCGCCGCCGGCAGCGTGCGCGGCCGGCGCGCATGGGCACCGATCACCATTCGCTTGCCTGCGCGGCGCGTGCCGCCATGCATGTCCGGTTTCGCATCCAGAGCACGCCAGGCACTCGGCTTCGCCTGCCTTCATTTCTTGGCCTTCATACGCCGGGCCACGGGAGGGCAGGCGGCAACCTGATGCCGATTGCTGGAACAGCCACGCCGCCCCTACTCTTGTTGCAGCACAGCAACCGCGGGAGACGCCGCTTTGGATCGTTTTTTTGGCCTCACCGAGCGCGGCACCAATCCGCGCCGGGAAATGCTCGCAGGCCTCGCCACCTTTCTCACCATGGCCTACATCGTGGTGGTCAATCCAGGCATGATGGCAAGCGCGGGCATTGACCACGGCGCGGCCTTCGTCGCCACCTGCCTCGCCGCCGCGATCGGCTCCGCGCTGATGGGCCTGCTGGCCAACTATCCCGTGGCGCTGGCGCCGGGCATGGGGCTGAACGCCTATTTCGCCTTCGCCGTGGTGGGCGGCATGGGCGTGCCCTGGCAGGTGGCGCTGGGCGCCGTGTTCCTGTCCGGCATGATCTTCTTCGCCGTGTCGATCTCCGGCTTCCGCGAATGGCTGATCAACTCCATCCCCATTTCGCTGAAGCTCGGCATCGCCGCCGGCATCGGCTTCTTCCTCGGGCTGATCGGGCTGCGCGGCATGGGGCTGGTGGCGGACAACCCGGCCACGCTGGTGTCGCTGGGCTCGCTCAAGGAAACGGCGACCTTGTTGTCCTGCATCGGCTTCGTGCTGACGGCCGGGCTGGTGGCGCGCGGCATCACGGGCGGCATTGTCATCGGTATCCTGGTGACGGCGCTGCTCGGGCTGCCCTTCGGGCTGACGCAGTTCAACGGCGTCTTCTCCATGCCGCCCTCGCTGGAGCCGACCTTCCTGCAGATGGATCTGGCCGGCGCCATCGGGCTCGGGCTGCTCGGCATCGTCTTCACCTTCTTCATCGTCGACCTGCTGGACAATGCCGGCACGCTGATCGCGACCACGCACCGCGCGGGGCTGATGCGGAAGGATGGCTCGGTGCCGCGGCTCGGGCGGGCGCTGATGGCGGATTCGGGAGGGGCCATGATCGGCGCCGCCCTCGGCACCTCCACCACCGTGTCCTACATCGAAAGCGCGGCGGGGGTGCAGGCGGGCGGCCGCACGGGGCTGACGGCACTGACGGTGGCGGCCCTGTTCCTGCTGACGCTGTTCCTGGCACCGCTCGCGACCTCCATCCCGGCCTTCGCCACGGCGCCGGCCCTGGTGCTGGTGGCCTGCCTGATGGCGCAGAGCCTGCGCGACATCGAGTGGGAGGATGCGACGGAATACATGCCGGCCATCGTCACCGCCCTGGCCATGCCCTTCACCTTCTCCATCGCCACCGGCATCGGCCTGGGCTTCATCGCCTATGCGCTGGTGAAGGTGGTGGCGGGCCGGGCAGGGCAGGTGGGCGGCGCGGTGTGGGTGATCGCCGCCGCCTCGGCGGTGAAGTTCTGGCTGCAAAGCTGATTGAAGGGGCGGCCGGCATCCGGTCCGGCCGCTCCCGGGGCAAATCAGTCCAGGGGGCTCATTCCGGCGCTTCCGCCAGTTCCAGCAGGGCCTGGCCGTCGCGGCGCATCCGGGCCATGTGGCTGCCGCCGCAATTCGGCCGGCCGAGCGCGGTGCTGTTGGGGCTCGTGACCTGCAGCTTGGCCTGCACGCGGCAGACCAGCTTGTTGTCCTTGGGCCCCGCCCCGTTCCAGCGGCGGATGGCGGCGGCCCAGTTGCCCGAGCTGTCGTAATGCTGGCGCAGGTAGCGCGCGGCCCAGTCCGCGGCGCGCCGGGGGTCCAGCGGCCAGTCGCTGCCATTGCTGGCATGCACCTTGGTGTTCACCTGGACACAACCGGCCATGACCGATCCCCTGGCCGAGGACCGGGCAAGCAAGGTCCGGGCTTCAGCGCGGGAATCGGGATAAAAGGCGCGGCCCCCCACACTGATGGCATGGGCGTGCAGCCCGGACTCTGCCAGGGCCAAGGCCACCAGCAACCCGTCAGGCAGGTCATACTTCGCCTCGGCCGCGCGAACCGCGTCCAGGCAGGCGGAACGGGGGCTGGCTTCAGCCGGCGTTCCATGCAGCAAAGGCGCCGCCAGCAGTGCGGCACCCAGGAAAAGCCCCTTCCACCCTGTCGGGCGGCTTCTGCGGGGGGCGGTTAGGCCTCTCGGGCGAGGCGGGAAGGCGCTCCTTGCCTCTTGGCAGTGGAACGCCGCGGGGCTTGGACGGCGGGAAGCCGCCATCCTGCAGATCGCGGACGTCATCCAGCGGGGCTACCACGCGCCCGGCGCGGGTGGAACAAAATTCCACCCGGGGGAGGCCAGGCTTGATCTATGGAAACCGGGTCTTAAGCCGCGGGCGCGGCCTCCGGTGGTCCGGCGGCGATCTCCCGCACCAGCTTGGCCCGCAAGGCGCGGGCGAAGTCGTCCCGCCCGGCGGCGGTCATCACGAAGGCACCGGGGCCACCGATCACCTCCGCCTCGTAACGGCGGGCAAGGCCGCCTCCCTCGCGCTCGATGGCCAGGGCATTGATGGTGATGCCGCCCGCCACGGCGTCATCGCGTGCGTGGGCAGCCGGGCGATTGCCTCGCATGTCCGGCGCATCGCCCGAAAGGTCGATCACCGCCCGCGTGGCCTCAAAGGGGCAGGCGCCGATCAGCACGGCGGCATGGTCCAGCGCATCGCCGATGGCGTTCCAGCTCTGGGGGGAGCGGGGGGCGTCGCGGAACCGCCCTGCCAGGGCCTCGGCCCCGGCGGCATCGCGCACCAATTGCCACGGCACCACGGTTTCGGCGCCGCCGGGCGCGCCCCATTCCACCATGGCGATGGCGACGCCACCCAGCAGGCCGCCGGCGATGGCCGCCAGCACCGCGGGATGCGTCACCGCCTCGGCGCAGCCCTCGCGCTGCAGGCGGAACTCCTCCGGCCCGATGCTGCCCGAGGCATCCACCGCCAGCACCAGCGCCACATCGACCGCCGGGCTTCCGCTCGCCGCCCTGGACCCGGCGAATGGCCGCAACGGCAGCGCGGTCAACAAGGCGGAGGCAATCAGAGGGCGTCGGAGCATGGTGTTCCCCGGCTGTTGCGGCGTTCCTGCTGCGGCGGAGTTGGGCCCGCCCGGCGCGCCCGCAAGGCGGGAAAGCGGCGCGAAACGCCGAAGGGATGGTCAGTTCTGGCGCCGGCTTGGGCATGGCGCGGCTTCCGCCACGCCGACGGGGCATAATGTTGCGTGAACTCCGCTTGCGCGGAGCCACTCTGGCGCGTTCAACTTCCATGTCACCGCCGCCATGGGCGTCCCCCGCATGCGGGACGCCGAAGGGAGGGATGGCACTGCGCTGCGCAACCCCTGAGGACGCCGGAAGAAACGTGGCTGATCGCCCTGCTCCCGCCTTCGATGAGATGCATGCCGATGGCGGCATCCGCCCTCCCTATCTGGAGATAGCCCGGTTCCTGGAGGCAGGCGGGCAGGCCGCCCTGGAGCAGAAGCGCCGGGAGGCGGAGGTGCTGTTCCGCCGCATCGGCGTCACCTTCGCCGTCTATACCGAGGGCGGCGACCCGGAGCGGCTGATCCCCTTCGACGTCATTCCCCGCATCCTGTCGCGCATGGAATGGGAAAGGCTCAGCCAGGGACTGGAACAGCGGGTGCGGGCGCTCAACGCGTTCCTGGCCGACGTTTATGGCCCGCAGGAGATCATCAAGGCGGGCCGCATCCCGGCCGATCTGGTGCTGCGGAACGAGGGCTATTTGCCGCAGATGGTGGGCTTCACCCCGCCCGGGGGCGTCTACACCGTGATCTCCGGCATCGACCTAGTGCGCACAGGCCCCGACCAGTTCTATGTGCTGGAGGATAATTGCCGCACCCCCTCCGGCGTGTCCTACATGCTGGAGAACCGGGAAGCGATGCTGCGGCTGTTCCCCGAGGCCTTCACGCGCCACCGGATCGCGCCCGTGTCCCATTACCCCGAGGAATTGCTGGAAACCCTGAAAAGCATCGCCCCGTCCAGCTGCCAGGGGGAGCCCTGCGTGGTGGTGCTGACTCCCGGCCCCTACAACAGCGCCTATTACGAGCATTCCTTCCTGGCCGACGAGATGGGCGTCGAACTGGTGGAAGGCGCCGATCTCTTTGTCCGCGACAAGGTGGTGTACATGCGCACCACGGCCGGGCCCCGGCGGGTGGACGTGATCTACCGCCGCATCGACGATGAGTACCTGGACCCGGAGGCGTTCCGGCCCGACAGCGCGCTTGGCGTCGCCGGGCTGATGGAGGCCTACCGCGCCGGCAATGTGGCGCTCGCCAACGCGCCCGGGGCGGGCATCGCCGACGACAAGGCGGTTTATCCCTTTGTGCCGGAGATGGTGCGCTTCTACCTGAAGGAGGAGCCGATCCTGCAGAACGTGCCCACCTTCATGTGTGAGCGCGAGGCGGATCGGGAGCATGTTCTGGCCAATCTCGACAAGCTGGTGGTGAAGCTGGCGCGCGGCTCCGGCGGCTATGGCATGCTGGTGGGGCCGCATGCGACGGAGGAGCAGCGGGCCGAGTTCGCTGACCGCATCCGCGCCCGCCCGGGCGACTACATCGCGCAGCCGACCCTGGCGCTCTCGACCGTGCCCACCTTGTGCGAAGGTAAGGTGGCGTCGCGCCATGTGGACCTGCGCCCCTTCATCCTGTTCGGCCGCAGCATCCGCATGGTGCCGGGGGGGCTGACCCGGGTGGCGCTGCGCGAGGGTTCCCTGGTGGTCAATTCCAGCCAAGGCGGCGGCACCAAGGACACCTGGGTGCTGGATGACCCGCCGAAGCCGGGCCAGGCGCAATCCGCGGGGCCGCGGGGCCTGGCGCAAACCATGGACGGCATGACGCAAAGCATGCCGCCCCTGCCACCCCTTCCGGATGCGGCCAATGATCCCGGGCGGGGATTCCGCTGATGCTGTCCCGCACCGCCGACAGCCTGTTCTGGCTCGGCCGTTATTCCGAACGCGCCGGCAACGTCGCCCGCGGCCTTGGCGCCACGCTGCGCATGGCGCTTCTGGCGGAACCGGCCGATGGGGCGGAACGCGAATGGCGGGCCTTGATGGTCGCTGCCGGATGCGAGCACGGCTTTCGCGAGCGCCACGAAGCCGCGGCGCATGAGGCCGCCATCCACTGGCTGACACTGGATCCGGCCAATCCTTCCGGCATCGCCGCAAGCGTGGAATCCGCGCGGCGCAACGCCCGCTCCGTCCGGACGGCGCTGACCGTGGACATGTGGGAGGCGATCAACGACACCTGGCTCGAATTCCGCCGCCTGGATTCCGGCGCCATCAAGGGAGACAGGCTTCCCGGTTTCCTCGACTGGGTGAAGTCACGCACGCTGCTGTTCAACGGCGCCGCCGCCGACACCATGCTGCGCGACGATGCCTGGCGCTTCACCCAGCTCGGAACCATCCTGGAGCGGGCGGACAACACGGCGAGGCTGCTGGATTCCCGGCATGGCGCCTTCGCGCCCGACGTGTCGGCGGATGCGGCGTGCTACGCCCATTGGCAGGCCGTGCTCCGCTCGGTGGGCGCGCTGCGGGCCTATCAGCATGTTTATCACGCCCGGCTGGACCCGAGGCGGGTGGCGGAACTGCTGCTGATGCGCACCGAGCTGCCCCGGTCGCTGCTGTCCTGCTATGCCCGTGTCGAGCGGACGCTCCAGACCATCGCCAACGCCAATGGCGGCAATCCGGGGGAATGCCAGCGCCTGGCCGGCGCCCTGCATGCCAAGCTCCGCTTCGGCCGGCTCGACAGCATCCTCGATGGCGGGCTGCACGGCTTCCTCACCGGCATCATCGACGAGAATATCACCCTGGGCCAGGAGATCGCGGCGCGCTATCTGAACGGCAAGAACGCCTGACGCGCGATCATGCCGGGTTCATGCTCGCGCGCCGGATCAGGAGGACGCGCCGGCATGACCTATTGCGTCGGCTTGTGGCTGGAGCAGGGGCTGGTGATGCTGGCCGACACCCGCACCAATGCGGGCATCGACCACATCTCGGTTTATTCCAAGATGTACACCGCCGCCGTGCCGGGGGAGCGCATGCTCTGCCTGATGGCGGCGGGCAACCTAGCCATCACCCAGGCAGTCTGGAACCGGCTGCAGGAAGGCGTCGCGCTGGAGGGCGAGACGCATACCCTGTCCACCATCGGCAGCATGTTCCGCGCCGCCCAGCTTGTGGGGGCCGCGGTGCGCGCGGTCTATGAGGCGGACGGGGCGATGATGGAGAAGCAGGATGTGCGCTTCTCCGTGTCCCTCTTGCTGGGCGGGCAGATCGCCGGCGGGCCGGTGAAGCTGTATCTGATCTACTCGGCCGGCAATTTCATCGAGGCGACACCCGAGACGCCCTTTCTGCAGATCGGCGAGCACAAATACGGCAAGCCGATCCTGGACCGCGCCGTGACCCGCGCGACGCCGCTGGAGGATGGGGTGAAGCTGGTGCTGGTCAGCATGGACAGCACGCTGCGCTCCAACCTGACGGTCGGCCTGCCGCTGGACCTGCTGGTCTATGAGACCGGGGCCCTGCGCGTCCGCCAGCAAAGGCGCGTCACCGAGGATGATCCGTATTTCCGCCACCTGCGGGAAGCCTGGTCGGCGGCGCTGCGCGATGCTTACCGCCGGATGCCGGCGCCGGACTGGCTCTAACGCCCGCCGGCTTCCTGCGATCCTGCCCGGCAGCCGGAAGCGGCGGCGTGGGCATGGCCGTCACGTCCGCGTCAGGCCAGTGCTTTCGCCGCATCCGGTGGCTGACATCATGGGGTGCCATCCCCTACCTCCGCGGGGTCGCCCCGCAGCAGGAAAGGCCAGACCCAGATGCGTGACGCAGCCAAGCCCGCCCAGGCCCAGCCCGTGGCGCCCATCGCCCGGCGGCCTTTCCGCTCTCGCCGGCTGGGCATGCTGGCCGCCGCGCTGGCCACCTTGCCGCTGCTGGCCGCCCCCGCCTCGGCCACGCCGCTCAGCACCTATGCCGCCAATGACCCGAAGCTGGTGGACCGGTTCGAGAAGTGGCTCGGCTGCCCCGTGGACTTCCTGATGGTGTTCACGGACCAGGCCAGCTGGGAGGGCATCGGCTGGCCGCAATGGTTCATCGACCAGTTCAAGATGCTGGACAAGCCGACCCTGTGGTCGGTGGCGATGATCCCCAGGCAATCCTCCCTGAAGGAGGCCGCCACCGGGAAGTACAACCGGTACTACGTCTCGGCGGCGCGTGCCCTGGCCAAGACCAAGCCCTTTCCCGATGGCACCATCCGGGTTCGCCTGGGCTGGGAGATGAACGGCAACTGGTTCCCCTGGTCGGCGTCGGGCAAGGAGGAGGACTTCGTCAGGACCTTCCGCCATATCGTCGATTCCTTCCGCTCCGTGTCCGACAAGTTCCGCTTTGAATGGAACGTCAATTACGGCCAGCGCATGGATGTGATGAAGGCCTATCCGGGCGACAATTACGTCGACATCCTGGGCATGGATTTTTACTGGAAGCCGGAATATCTCGGCCGTGACCCGGTGCGGGCCTTCGAGAAGATCCGCGACGACCGTGTCGGCCTGCGCTGGCTGGAGGATCTGGCGAAGGCCAAGGGCAAGCCGACCGCCTATTCCGAATGGGGCGTGCAGAGCGACAATGCCGGCCCCTTCATCAAGCTGGTGCGGGATTGGATCGCCGCCCATCCCAATGTCCTCTACACCAACTACTGGAACCATGACGCGGATTACGAGGGCGACCTGTCGGCCGGTCGCTGGCCTGCCACGGAAGCCGCCTTCCGCCAGGCTTTCTGCCCGCGCCCGGGCCAGCCAGCGCAGATCCTGCGCGACCGCTAGGCCATTCTGGCGGCGCGGCGCAGCCAATCGCCGCGTCATGCATTGAACGGCCATGGCCGCGCCGCATCCCGAAAGCTGGACCCGCATCACGCCCGAGGGGCTGTATTGCGAGCCTGGCGGCTTCCACATCGACCCCGCCCGGCCAGTCCCGCGCGCCATCATCAGCCACGGCCATTCGGACCATGCCCGGCCCGACCACGATGCCGTTCTGGCGACGCCGGAAACCCTGGCCATCATGACCGCGCGGCTGGGGGAAGGCCGGGCCGGCCGGCAGCAACAGGCACTGCCCTACCACCAGACCCTGGTGCAGAACGGCGTCCGCGTCACGCTGGTTCCGGCCGGGCATGTGCTGGGCTCGGCGCAGGTGGTGCTGGAATGGCAGGGCAGCCGGCTGGTGGTCTCCGGCGACTACAAGCGCCAGCCCGACCCGACCTGCGCGCCATTCGAGCCGGTGCCCTGCGACGTGTTCGTGACCGAGGCGACCTTCGCACTGCCGGTGTTCCGCCATCCGCCGCTCCGGCACGAGGTGCAGCGCCTGCTGGAAAGCGTCGCGCTGTTTCCGCAGCGGGCGCACCTGGTCGGGTGCTACGCCCTTGGCAAGTGCCAGCGGCTGATCGCCGGGCTGCGGGAGGCCGGCTGGGACCGGCCGCTCTATCTGCACGGGGCGCAGGCGGCGATGTGCCGCCTCTACGAGAGCCACGGCATCGCGCTTGGCGAGTTGCGGCCGGTGCCATGCCCCCAGAAGCGTGGCGAAACAGTGCTGGCCGGCGAGATCGTGCTGGCGCCTCCCTCGGCCGAGGCCAATCCCTGGGCCCGGCGCCTCACGGACCCGGTGACGGCGCTGGCCTCGGGCTGGATGCGGGTGCGGCAGCGCGCCAAGGCGCGGGGTGTCGAGCTGCCGCTGGTGATTAGCGACCATGCCGACTGGGACGACCTGCTGGCCACCTGCGCCGAGGTGGAGGCGCCCGAGGTCTGGGTCACGCATGGACGGGAGGAGGCGCTGATTCACGCCCTGGCGGCGCGTGGCGTGCGCGGCCGCGCCCTGCACCTGATCGGCCGCGAGGAGGATGAGGGCGGCGACCCGCTCCTCGCGGAGGAGGAGGCCGCGGCATGAGCCTGCCCGCTTTCGCCGAATTGCTGGAGCGGCTGGTCTTCACCCCCGGTCGCAACGCCAAGCTGGCCTTGCTGAAGCGCTTCTTCGCCACGGAGCGCGACCCAGACCGCGGCGTGGCTCTGGCGGCCATCAGCGGTGAACTCTCCTTCACCGCCGCCAAGCCCGCCCTGGTGCGGGAACTGGTGGCGAGCCGGACCGATCCGGTGCTGCTGGCCTGGAGCCATGACTATGTGGGCGACCTGGCCGAAACGGTGGCGCTGATCTGGCCGGAGCCCACGCACCGCCCGAACCGCCCGCCACCCGAATTGTCCGAGGTCGTCGAGGCGCTGGAGCTGGCCGCCAAGGCCGAGATCCCCGCCATGCTGGCCGAATGGCTGGACCTGCTCGACCCGGGCGGGAGGCTGGCCCTGATCAAGCTGGTGACCGGGGGCCTGCGCGTCGGCGCGTCCGGCCGGCTGGCGCGGCAGGCCCTGGCCGACTGGTCCGGCCATCCGGTGGAGGAGATCGAGGAAGTCTGGCACGGCGTCCCACCGCCCTACCTGCCGCTGTTCGCCTGGCTGGAGGGCAGGGCGGAACGCCCGGACCCGCGCGACGCGCCAGTGTTCCGCTCCCCCATGCTGGCGCAGCCGCTGGAGGCGCCGGACATCGCGGCGCTGGACCACACCGCCTTCCGCGCCGAATGGAAGTGGGACGGCGTGCGGGTGCAGGCTTCGGCGGGGCCGGGCGGCCGGCGCCTCTGGACCCGCACCGGGGAGGACCTGTCGGGCGCCTTCCCGGAGATCCTGGAGGCACTCGACTTCCATGCCGTGGTCGATGGCGAGCTGCTGGTGATCCGTGACGGTGAGGTGGCGCCCTTTGCCGACCTGCAGCAGCGCCTGAACCGCAAGGTGGTCGGGCCGAAGATGCTGAGGGATCATCCCGCCGGTCTCCGCCTTTACGATCTGTTGTTCGAGGCTGGGGAGGATCTGCGCCCGCTGCCTTTCGACACACGGCGGGAGCGTCTGGAAGCTTGGTTCGCCTGCGTGAAGCCGGCGCGGATGGATTTGTCGCCGCAGGTCGCCTTCGCATCCATGGAACAACTGGCCGCCCTGCGGGATGGCGCCCGCGCCGCCGGCATCGAGGGGCTGATGCTGAAGCGCGGCGACGCGCCCTATATCGCCGGCCGGCCCAAGGGGCTGTGGTGGAAATGGAAGCGGGCGCCGCTCAGCGTCGATGCGGTGCTGATGTATGCCCAGCGCGGCCACGGCAAGCGGTCCAGCACCTACAGCGACTACACCTTCGGGCTGTGGCGCCCTGACGGTGCGGGCGGCGAGGAATTGGTGCCGGTCGGCAAGGCCTATTCCGGATACACGGACCAGGAACTGGTCTGGCTCGATCGCTGGATCCGCAACCACACCCTGTCCCGCTTCGGACCGGTGCGGGAGGTGGAAAAGGAACTGGTGCTGGAGGTGGTGTTCGACGCCGCGCAGCTTTCCAGCCGCCACAAATCCGGCGTGGCCATGCGCTTCCCCCGCATCAGCCGCCTGCGGCCGGACAAGCCCGCGGCCGAGGCGGACCGGCTGGAAGCCCTGATGGCCATGGTGGAGAACCGCCCGCAATAAACCCGGCGCGAGCGGGAACTCGGCCGCGTCCGGAGCGTTGGCCCCGTCACTGGATGCGACAGGCCGGCCAAGGGCCGCGAGTCCCGGCGCGAGGCGAGGCGGAGAACGGTTATGTTGAAATGGGCGGTGATCTTTCTGGTGATCTCGGTGGTGGCCGGCGCGCTCGGCTTCACTGGCGTGTCCGCCACGATGGGCCGGATCGCCAAGATCCTGTTCGGCATCTTCCTGCTGCTTTTCGTGGTGGTTGTGCTGCTGGCGCTGCTGGCGGGCGAGATCATCCTGTAGCCCCTCGCTGCCTGTTGACGAGCGGCCACGCGCGGCTTATTTCCCGGCTCCGCGCCGCCGAATGGCGCGCGGCACTGGTATGGCGGCCTTAGCTCAGTTGGTAGAGCGCCACGTTGTGGTCGTGGATGTCACGGGTTCGAGTCCCGTAGGTCGCCCATCCGCCTTTCCCCTCAGCTTCTCCGCAGCCGGTCCAGCAGCATCAATCCGCTGCCCGCCAGCAATCCCCAGAACGCTGCGCCGATCCCGAACAGCGCCAGCCCCGACGCCGTGGTGGCGAAGGTGAGGGTGGCGGCCAGCCGGTCGCGCTCATTCGCCATGGCGGCCATCAGGGCACTCCCCAGGCTGCCCAGCAGCGCCAGCCCGGCGACGGCGGTGATCAGCAGCGGCGGGGAGGCGGCGATGAAGGCCGCCGCGAAGGCGGTACCCAGCCCAAGGAGCACATAGGTCAGCCCGGCGCTCACGGCCGCCACCCACCGCCGTCCTGTTTCGGGATGCGCGTCCGGCCCGGCGCAGAGCGCGGCGGTGATGGCGGCCAGGTTGACCGAATGCGCGCCCAGCGGCGCGATCAGGGCCGAGGCGGCGCCGGTCACGGCGAAGATCGGCCCCGGCTGCGGGCGGTAGCCCTGGCTGTGCAGCACCGCCAGGCCCGGCACGTTCTGCGACGCCATGGTGACCAGGAACAGCGGCAGGCCAATGCCGATGGCGGCACCGATCTCGGCCTGGGGCAGCACCCATTCCAGATGCGGCGCCACATCGCCCAGCGCAGGCAGGGGCGTCGCCAGCAGGATCAGCAGCGCCGCCACGGCCACCGCCGCCGGCACCGCGTAAAGCCGCGCGAAGCGCCAGGTCACCGCCCATGCCAGCACCACCGGAAGGGCCAGCGCCGGCATGACGCCCACCGCGCGCATCGGGGCCAGGCAGATCTCCAGCAGAACGCCCGCCAGCATGGCGTTGGCCAACACCGGCGGAATGGCGGAAACCGCGCGGCCAAAGGGCCTCCAGAGGCCAGCGAGAAGGATCAGCAGGCCCGCCACCAGGAAGGCCCCCGTCGCCACCGCGAAGCCGCCTTCTGGCATTCCGGTGGACGCAAGCAGCGCCGATCCCGGCGTGGACCAGGCCAGCACGATCGGCATCCGCCGCCTGAGGCTGAGCCCCACGCTCAACAGGCCCTGAGCCAGGCACAGCGCCGTCAGGCCGGAGGCCGCCTGTCCGGGCGTGGCACCCATGCTGGAAAAGCCGTGCAGCACCACCGCGAAGGTGGAAGCGAAGCCCACCACCGCCGCCAGCATCCCGGCCACGATCGGCTGCACCAGGCCAGGCTGCCGCAATCCGGAAGACGTCGCAGCGGGGAAGGTCATGGGAATGGGCTTCCATGAAAGCGATGGCACCAGCGCCATGGTGGCTGTAATCTTGGATCCAATCAATTCCGGGATGGAAGGGATCCATGGAATGGAAGCCGCGCAGGATGACGAGACACTCTCCGCCCTGACGCTTCTGCCGCCGCGCCGCTGGCAGACCGCCGTTGAATTCGCCGAGGCGGTGCTGAAATCGGCCATCCTCGAAGGCCGGCTGCGCGCCGGCACGAAGCTGGGCCAGGAGGAACTGGCCCGCCATCTGGGTGTCAGCCGCATGCCGGTGCGCGAAGCCCTGGCACGGCTGGAAGCGCAGGCGCTGGTGGAAACCATGCCGCACCGGGGCGCCGTGGTGGCGGCGATCACTGCGGACGATGCGGCCGACATCTATGCCATCCGCCTGGCGCTGGAGCCGGCCGCATTCCGCCTGTCCATTCCTTGTTTGAAGCAGGCCGATCTCGACCGCGCCGAAAGCCTGATCGCCGAAATGGATGCGGAGGCCGATGCCGGGCGCATGGGGCATCTGAACCGCCAGTTCCATTGCGCCCTTTACGCCGGCACGCGGCACCGGCGGCTGATGGCGCTGGTGGTGCAACAGCTCACCGCCTTCGACCGCTATCTCCGCTTCCACCTGGCGGCGCAGGGACCGGGCCGGATGGGCCAGAACGAGCACCGCGCCATGCTGGAGGCGGCCCGTAAGCGGGAGGTGGACAAGGCCGTGGCCGTGCTGGAGGCGCATATCGCGGGCGCCGCCCGGGACACGGCCCGCTTTTTCGCCCTGCGGGACAGGTCGTCCAGGCCATGACCGGCACTGGGGGGACGGTCATCATCAAACGGTCATCGAATCGTCATCGGCGCGCAGCCCGCGGCGGCTTCCTTGCGGGCTTTCCGTGATGCCCCTGCATCACCCTGCCGCATGAACGGAAAACGCCGCGCCCATGCCCGACACCAATCCGCCCCGTCATCCAGCCCCGCCCGTCGAGATCGAGGATATCGGCAGCAACCCCAGCCCGCGTGACACCATCGGCGAACTGGTGCAGCGCCGCCTGTCGCGCCGCGCCGCGCTGGGCGGCCTGTTCGGCGTCGCGGCGGTGGCGACGCTGTCGGACCAACTGCTGGCCTCCGGTGGCCGTGCCCTGGCACAGGGCAACGGTTCCTCCAGCCTCGGCTTCCGCGAGATCCCCCACCAGATGGGGCCCCGCGACGCGGTGCCCGAAGGCTACGAGGTCCAGACGGTGATCCGCTGGGGCGATGCGGTGCTGCCGGACGCGCCCGCCTTCGACCCGCTCAACCAGACCGCCGAGGCGCAGGCGGCGCAGTTCGGCTACAACAATGACTACGTGGATTTCTTTCCGCTGCCGCGCGGCAGCCGCAATGCCGAGCATGGCCTGCTGGCGGTGAACCACGAATATGCCGACACCCAGCTGATGTTCCCGGGCATGGGCGATGACGAAACGGCCCGCCTGCGCTCCTCCCGCGAGCAGGCGGCGATCGAGATGGCGGCGCATGGCCTTTCGGTGGTGGAGATCCGGCGGGAGAACGGGCGCTGGGCGCCGGTGCGCGGCGGCCGCCTGAACCGCCGCATCACCGCCTTCACGCCGATGCGCGTGTCCGGCCCCGCGGCGGGGCATGACCGGATGAAGACCAGCGCTGATCCGACCGGAACGCGCGTCCTCGGCACGCTGAACAATTGCGCCGGCGGCAACACCCCCTGGGGCACGGTGCTGACGGCGGAAGAGAACTTCAACCAGTATTTCGGCGGCGCCGCGGCCAGGACCGGCGGGCAGGCGGCGATGTACAAGCGCTACGGCATCGTCGAGAAGGCCAGCTATTCCTGGCCGCAGCACGAAGATCGCTTCAACCTCGACAAGGAGCCGAACGAGCCGAACCGCTTCGGCTGGATCGTCGAGTTCGATCCCTATGACCCGGACAGCGTGCCGGTGAAGCGCACCGCGCTCGGCCGCGTCAAGCATGAAGGCTGCACCCATGCCATCTCCGCCGATGGCCGCGTAGCCTTCTATTCCGGCGACGACGAGCGCTTCGACTATGTCTACAAATTCGTCACCGCCCGCGCCTGGAACCCGGATGACCCGGCCGCCAACCGCGACCTGCTGGATGAGGGCACGCTCTACGTCGCCCGGTTCAACGAGGACGGCACCATGAACTGGCTGCCGCTGGTGCATGGCCAGGGCCCGCTGACCGCTGCCAACGGCTTCAACAGCCAGGCCGATGTGCTGATCGAGACCCGCCGCGCCGCCGACCTGCTGAAGGCGACGCCGATGGACCGGCCGGAAGACGTGCAGCCCAACCCGGTGAATGGCCGCGTCTATGCGATGCTGACCAACAACACTCGCCGCAAGCCCGAGCAGGTGGACCGCATCAACCCGCGCGCCGCCAACGCGCATGGCCATGTGATTGAGATGATCCCGCCCGGCGCAGGGACGGACAAGGTGGACCATGCGGCGACCGAGGGGCGGTGGGAGATCTTCCTGGTTGCCGGCCGCCCGGGCGTCGATGCCGGGGCGCAATACCACCAGAACACCAGCGCCGAGGGCTGGCTGTCCTGCCCCGACAACTGCACCTTCGACGCCAAGGGCCGTGTCTGGATCTCCACCGACGGCGCCCCCGGCACCTCGAAGGTGGCGGATGGCCTGTATGCCGCCGACACCGAGGGGGAGGGACGTGCCCTGACCCGGCTGTTCTACCAGGCGCCGACGGGGGCGGAGGTGTGCGGGCCCTGCCTGACGCCCGACGACCAGACCATGTTCCTGGCCATCCAGCACCCGGGCGACGACAAGGGCAGCTCCTTCGAGAATCCCTCGACCCGCTGGCCGGACTTCCGGGACGGCATGCCGCCGCGCCCGTCGATCATCGCCATCACCCGTCGCGGCGGTGGCGTCATCGGCAGCTGAGAAGGCGGAAAAACCGCCTGAAGTGTCCCGTTGGCGCTGCTTGATTGGCAAGGCCGGCGGGGCAATCTGAGGGGCATGGACCCGCTTTCCTCCGCGCCGGCCCCACGTGCCGGCGCCAATCCCGTGCCGGACGCGCTGCGGCGCCTGGGTGGCTTCGCGCTGCTCGGCGCCTCGGTCTGGCTGGTGGCGATCATCGCGATGTTCCGCGCCCTGGTGGAACTGTTCTCATGACAGAACGCGACCTGCTCGGCCGCCTTGCCCTGCGGCTGCGGAAGCTGCGGGGCACGCTGCTGGTGCTGCTGGCCTCGCCCTTGCTGCCGGCGTTGTTCCTGTCGCTGTTCGGTGGCGAGCAGCAGCCGATCCTGGGGCTGCTGCTGGGGATGGGCCTGATCGGGCTGGGCGTGCTGCGGCTGCGTCGCGGCAGGGTCAGGCAGGGCGCCATCCTGGTGGGGGTGGCGACGGGCCTGGCCGCTGCCATGGCGGCGGGCGTCGCGCCACTCGGTGCCGCGGTGTTCGGGCTGATGGCGTGGTTCGGCACGACGCTGCTCTACACCGATACCCTCCCGGCCGAGGAGGCGCCGCCGCCGCCGGACGCGCTCACCCCGGTCCGCCAGCGCCTCAGCACGCTGGAGAAGGCCGATCCACGCCTTGGGCCGGCGCTGGTGGCGCTGCGCGACCTGGTGGCGGACCTGTCCCTGCGGTCCGGCGGCGCCGCCAATGGCGTGCCGGAGGCCCGCCGCTTCCTGAACCTGCAGCTTGATGGGCTGGAGCGCATCGAGTCACGTCTGCGCCTCGGCGCCGAGCCGCCACACGGCTTGGTGCCCCTGGTGGCGGAGATGGCGCGGGGCAGCCAGGCGCTGCGCGAGCGGCTGCGGCGGGAAGAAAAGGAAGCATTGGAGATCCAGGTGAAGGTCCTGGCCGACCGCCTGCGCGAGGAGGGTTACGCATGAGCGCCACCGGCACCACCACCGACGACACGATGCAGGGAATCCCGGTGGCGGGGGAGCGGGTGGACGAGCTCGCCGCCGCCATCGACCTGCGCGATCCGTCCACCATCCTGCGCTTCGGCGCCGAGGCGCAGAACCGTGCCGCCGCCGCCGCCGATGCGATGCTGGGCGCCGCCCGCAACCAGGCGACGGGCGAGGCGGGGGAGGCGCTGTCCGGCCTGCTCACCACCCTGCGCGGCTTCGACGTGACGCAGCTTTCCGAGAAGCCGGGGCTGATGGGCCGCCTAGCGCGGCTGGCCGGGCGGGGGCAGACCCAGGCCGTCGCGATCCTTCAGCGCTATGAGGGCGTGCGGGGGCAGGTGGAGGTGATCGGCGACCGGCTCGACACCCACCGCACCCGGCTGCTGGAGGATGTGGAGCGGCTGGAACGGCTTTATGGCGCCACGCTGGAATGGTTCCATGCCCTGGCCGAGCACATCGCCGCCGGGGAGGCGGTGCTGGCCCGCACCGATGCGGAGGTGATTCCCGCCGCCGAGCGCGCCGCCGCCGACCCGAAGGACGACCTGGCGCCGCAGAAGCTGCGCGACCTGCGCGCCGCGCGGGACGAGCTGGACCGGCGGGTGCATGATCTGCGCCTGACGCGGCAGGTGGCGATGCAATCGCTGCCCGGTCTGCGGCTGATCCAGGAGAACGACAAGGCACTGGCCGCCAAGATCCACTCGGTGCTGGCCAACACCGTGCCGCTCTGGCGCACCCAGTTGGCGCAGGCCCTGGCGATCCAGAACATGCGGGAAGCCAGCGACGCGGTGCGCGCCGCGACCGAACTGACCAACCAACTGCTCACCGCCAATGCCGAGACGCTGCGGCGGGGCAACGCCGAGGCGCGGGTGGAGCTGGAGCGCGGCGTGTTCGACCTCGCCGCCGTGCAGCAGGCCAATGCCGCGCTGGTGGCCACCCTGGAGGACAGCGTGCGCATCGCCGAGGAAGGCCGCGCCGCGCGCCGGCAGGCGACCCAGGAACTGGCCAAGGCGGAAGCACAGATCCGGCGGGCCCTCAGCTCTGCCAACGCGTGATCCGCCGGGCCGCGTGGTACGGCCGGGGCGGGGCCGCGGCCCCGTCGGCCCACTTCGCGGCAACGGCCTGAAAAAGCGCGACGTCAAGCCTTGACCGCGAAGGCGACTGGGTTTCCCCTCCTCCCGACGAGCAAGACAGGAGGATCGCCATGCGAGGCTGGGCCGTTGTTGAGACCGGGGCGCCGCTGCAGGATATCGAGCTGCCGACGCCCGAGCCGCAGGGCGAGGAAGTGCTGCTGGAAGTGACGCATTGCGGCGTCTGCCATTCCGACCTGCACATCTGGGAAGGTGGCTATGATCTTGGCAGCCGTGGCCGGCTGTCGCTGAAGGATCGCGGTGTGGTGCTGCCTTTGGCGATGGGGCATGAGGTGGTGGGCCGCGTGGTGAAGCTGGGGCCGGATGCCAAGGGCGTCGCGGTCGGCGACCACCGCGTGGTGTTCCCCTGGCTCGGCTGCGGCAAGTGCGAGCGCTGCGAGGCCGGGCAGGACAACATGTGCGCCGTGGTGCCGCGTTCCATCGGCATCTACCAGCATGGCGGTTACGCCACCCATGTGCTGGCGCGCAGCCCACGCCATCTGGCTGCCTTCGATGGCATCGACCCGGCCGTGGCGGCGACCTATGCCTGTTCCGGCGTCACGGTTTATTCCGCCATCCAGAAGGTCATGCCGCTGCCGCCCGAGAAGCCGATCGTCATCGTCGGCGCCGGCGGCCTCGGGCTGAACGCGGTGGAGATCCTGAAGGCGCTCGGCCACAAGCGGATCGTGGTGGTGGACGTGTCGGAAGCCAAGCTGGAAGGCGCCCGCGCCGCCGGTGCCACCGACACGGTGCTGGCCGAGGGCGACAACACCACCGCCCGCCTGCTGGAAGCCTGTGGCGGTCCCGTGGAAGCGGTGATCGACCTGGTGAACGGCACCTCGACCGCGCGCTCCGCCTTTGACGCGCTGACAAAGGGCGGCAAGCTGATTCAGGTCGGTCTGTTCGGCGGCGAGCTGAACCTGCCGCTGCCGCTGATGGCCACCAAGGCGCTGACCGTCCAGGGCAGCTATGTCGGCAATCCGCAGGATCTGCGCGACGTGATCGGGCTGGCGCAGCAGGGCAAGCTTTCCCCGCTGCCCGTCACCACCGAGCCGGCTTCGGCGGTGAACAGCGTGCTGAACCGCCTGCGGGACGGCCAGGTGCGCGGCCGCGTGGTGCTGACCGCCGGCTGAAGGGGAGGGCCGGCGACCTCGCTCAGGCCGCCGGCTGCATCTCGCTCTCAGCCCCGGCCGCCGGCCCGACCGTTTTCTGGGTATAGCGACGCGCCAGGATGGCGCAGGCGAAAAGCTGGATCTGGTGGAACAGCATCAGCGGCAGCACCACCAGCCCGGCCGCCTGCCCGGCGAACAGGATCTTGGCATCAGGATGCCGCCGGCCGGGCTTTTCTTGAGCCGCGGAACACCGCCACCACCTCATCCGCCCGCTTCAGGCCAACGGCGTGGTTGCCGCCCTGCTGGAACGGCCGGAGCGGCTGCATCCCGCCTGGCGGGCTGCTTCCCTCATCGGACACAATGCGGAAAACCCTGGCATTGGGCGGCGGCCGGCCCCATCTGGGCGGTCATGCCGTTCCCCTCTCAGGCGGGCGCGCAGGACGGCATCCGGATCGTGGTGTCGGCCGAGGGCGCGCTGCACTACGCCATTCCCTGCCGCCCCGAATCCCTGCCGCCCGTCGCCCCACAGGCCCTGAGCCTCGCCTGGGATGCCGCGCGGGCCGCCGCAGCCGCCGAGGCCTGGGGCCCGCATCGTACCCTGGCGTTCCGTGATGGGCCTGTGCTGGTGCTCGCCGACGCCGATGCCGCCTGCTGGGCGGAGGCGGTGGACCGCGCCGTCGGGCTCGAAAGCCTGGCCGGCCTTGCTCTTTGCCTGCGGCTGCTGGCGCTGGTGGAACTGCTTGGCCGGGCGCGCTGGATGAGCGGGTTGTTCGCCATCGCCGCCGATGGCATCGAGTTGCATCCCGCCTTGCTGTCCGCGGCCGCAGCCGAGCCCCTGGATGGTGGCGCACGGTTCGACGAAGTCGGCATGAAGCGTCTATTGTCGAACCGCATCGCCGGCGCCGGCGGCGCGGCGGGGAAAACGGTTGCGGGGTAACGGCCCGGCGCGATGCCCACCCGCTTTCGGCGCTGGCCCGAGATCCTGCCGGAGCGCCCCATGAAACGCCTTCTCCCCTTGTTGCTGCTGGTTTCTGCCTGTGCCGCCCCGGCGCCGCGCGGCCCTGACTCGGCCCAGCAGGACGCCGCCGCGGCGGCCTGCCGGCAGGATGCGGAGCGCACCATGCGGTTCCGCGAGCGCGGCCAGACCATGCGCTGGGATGAGGCCGAGTCGCGCATCGGCGCGGGCGGCTTCATGGGCAGCTCCCTCCGCAACGAGCAGCTCGGCGCCCGCTACGAGCAGGACCGGATGGTGCAGGACTGCCTGCGCGGCCTGCAGCCGGGCAACGCCGCGCCACAGCCGGGGGGAGGCGGGCGGGGCTCCTGAGCTGCCTGCCTTCCGGTCGCCATTCGGGGCGCTGACCCGCGCCCTGGCGACCCGCAACGCCCGCATCTTCTTCGCCGCCAGCCTGGCATCCTGGACCGGGCTGTGGATGCACCGCATCGCGGTCGCCTGGCTGACCTGGGAATTGACGCACAGCGCCCTCTGGGTCGGGCTTGTGGCCTTTGCCGACCTCGCGCCGGCCGCGGTGATCAGCCCCTTCGCCGGGGCCATTGCCGACCGGGTGGACCGGCTGCGGCTGGCCACCATTTCCCAGGCCGTGATCGGGATCGAGGCCGCCACGGTGGCCACGCTGATCGCCACCGGCCATATGCGCATCGAATACCTGCTGGTGCTGGAATTGCTCGCCGGCACGGCGGCCAGCTTCGCCCAGCCGGCACGGCAGACGCTGATGTCGGGCATTGTCGGCGCCGCCGACCTGCCGGCGGCGGTGGCCTGCAACTCCCTGATGTTCAACGTGGCGCGTTTCATCGGCCCGGCCCTGGCGGGGCCGGTGATCGCGGGGTTCGGCGTGGCGCCTGCCATTGCCTGCAACGCCCTGGCCTATGGCAGCGCGGTGCTCACCATGCCGCTGCTGAAGGTCGATGCCGCGCACCGGCGTGGACACCCGGCGACGGCCAGCCTGCTGGGCGAGATCCGGGAAGGCTTCGCCTACATCATCCGCCATCCCGGCCTTGGCCCGCTGCTGGCCTATGCGGCGATCATCGGGGTGTTGCTGCGCAGCGTGCAGGAGATGCTGCCACCCCTGGTGGAGCGGCATTTCCATCGCGGCGCCGAATCCCTGGCCATGCTCACCGCCTGCTTCGGCATCGGCGCATTGGTGGCAGGGCTGTGGCTCGCGGCGCGCGGCCGGGTGCAGGGGGCGACGCGGCTCGCCATTCTGGCGGGGCTGTGGCAGGCCCTGGCCACGGCGGCCTTTATCGCGACCGACTGGTTCTCGGTGGGCCTGCTTTGCGCCGCGCTGATCGGCGCCAGCGCCTCGCTGCACGGCATCTCGGTGCAGCAATTGGCGCAGATGGCAGCGGCGCCGGCGATGCGCGGCCGGGTGCTGGCGTTGTGGGGCCAGATCACGCGGGCCTGCCCGGCCCTGGGTGCGCTGCTGCTGGGCGCATCCGGCGAGGCCTTTGGGCTGAAATGGCCGATCCTCATCCTGTGTGTCCTGGCATTGCTGGTGTTCGCCTGGGGCATGCGGCGCAAGGCTGGAATTGAAGCGGTGCTGGAAAGCCCGCGCGAGGAACCGGAAGGAAAGACGGATGCTGAAGGCAGCGATCATCGGCATGGGCCGCTGGGGCCGGACCCTGGTGGAAAGCGTGCAGAACCATCCCGGGAGCGGGATCCGCTTCACCGCGGGACAGACGCGCAGCCCGGAGAAGGTGAGCGACTGGGCGAGGACGCAGGGGATCCGCCTGCTCGACAGCTACGACGCGGTGCTGGCCGACCCTGATGTGGAGGCCGTGGTGCTGGCCACGCCGCACCAGCTGCACGCGCAGCAGATCATCGCCGCTGCCAGGGCCGGCAAGCCGGTCTTCACCGAAAAGCCCTTCACGCTGAGCAAGGCCAGCGCGGAGGCCGCCGTGGCCGCCTGCCGCGATGCGGGGGTGGTGCTGGCGCTCGGGCACAACCGGCGCTTCCTGCCGGCGGTGGCGGAGATCCGGTCCATGCTGGCGGATGGCCGGATCGGCACGCTGATGCATGTGGAGGGGCAGTTCAGCGGGCCTTCCGCCCTGGCCTACCAGCCTGGCATGTGGCGGGCGGAGCGGAAGGAAAGCCCGCTCGGCGGCATGGGCGGCATGGGCATCCACATGATCGACATGATGATCAATCTCGCCGGGCCGATCGCGGAGGTGTCGGTGCACAGCACGGCGCGCGTGCTGGCCAACGGCCTCGACGACACCACCGCCATGTTGTGCTGCTTCGGCAGTGGCGCGACGGGCACCTTCGCGACGCTGGCCGCGGCGCCGCGCTGCTGGCGCATCGCGCTGTATGGCTCGGAAGGCTGGGTGGAGCTGGTGGACCACGTGCACATGACCTTCCGCCCGCGTGAAGGCGAAGGCTTCAGGCGTGACTTCCCTCCCCACGACATCGAGCGCGCCGAACTGGCCGCCTTCGCCGCTGCGGTGGCGGGCGGCGCGGCCTATCCGCTGCCCCTGGATCAGGCGGTGCATGGCGTCGCGGTGTACGAGGCGATGATCGCCTCGGCGGCGGCGGGCGGCGCGGGGCGGGTGGTGGCCTGAGCCTGGACTGCCTTGCGGCCCCGCCGGGTGCATCCTAGAAGCGCTGAGCTGATGCCGCCGCCGATGGGATGTTCCCTGCGGCGGGCGGCTTATCGCAGGGAGCCCGAACCGATGGCCAAGATCACCCGCCACAACAGCAACCCGGTCCTGTCCGGCGCCGTCGAATACCACAACTTCGTCTTTCTCGCCGGCCTGACCGCCGACGACCTGTCGCAGGACGTGGTGGGCCAGACCAAGCAGGTCCTGGCCAAGATCGACGCCGCCCTGGAAGGCCATGGCACCGACAAGACACGCCTCCTGCAGGCCCAGATCTGGTTGAAGGACATTCGTGACCGCGACGCGATGAACAAGATCTGGTCCGCTTGGCTGCCGGAAGGCGGCGCTCCGGTGCGGGCCTGTGTCGAGGCCAACATGGCCGACCCGCGCCACTTGGTTGAGATCATGGTCACGGCTTGCCGCTGATTACGATAGCGTAAAAGTCAAGCCATGGCTTCGGCGCCGTCACCTTAAGGGTGCGGCGCCGATTCCCGAGCCGGATCAGAGACTTGGATTGCGTTGTTGCATATTTACCGCAACACTGTGACTTTAACTTCGCTAATCTGTGATATTAGGATTCCAGTCACATTAACGGCTTCTGAACCGCTTCCGATCCTGCGAATCGTTGCTCGCGCCGCTTCTGTGCGCAGCTGCGGGATTGTCGCTCCACTCACGACTTTGCTACCGCAGCCTTGCCACGGCGAACGCCGGGTGGGGGACAGTGATTGGGGGTCGCATGCGGGTAGGCAGCAGGGCGCTGGCTTTGGCCGTTCTGATGGGAAGTTGGGGTCTGGGGTCGGCGCAGGCCGATGCAACCACGGGCCGAAGCACCCGCGAGGCCACGAAGCAGCCGCGCATCACGCTGCAGCAGACCGCCAGCCGCAGCGCCAAGCCTCAGAACGTCAAGCTCAATCCCGTCCGACGGGCGGCTGTCGAAGCGTCCCGGGCGGCGCTGGTTTCGCCCGGCCCGATCTCCTGCGTTCCTTATGTGCGCGCCGTCACCGGTATGGGCATCACCGGCAATGCCCACACCTGGTGGGACGGCGCCGCCGGCCTCTATGCGCGCGGCCAGCGGCCCGAGTCAGGCTCGGTGCTGAGCTTCCGTTCCTCGGGCGGCATGCGGCTCGGCCATGTCGCGGTGGTGTCGCGGGTGGTGGACAAGCGCGAGGTGCTGATCGACCACTCCAACTGGGAAGGCCCCGGGATCCGCAAGGGCACCATCATGGAGGACGTCTCGGTCATCGACGTGTCGGACCGCAATGACTGGACCGCCGTCCGGGTTCAGGTCGGCCGCAGTGATGAGGCTTATGGCCGCATCTATCCGACCAACGGCTTCATCTACAACCGCGCCCCGGGCAGCCGCCCGCCCAGCCAGCCCATGATGGCCGGCGGCGATGTGGGGCTTGAGGAACTGGCGGAAGCACCCGCCGGCGCGGCGCCGCATGCGGCGCATCTGAGCGAAGCCCTGCGCGGCCTGAATCTGGACGCGACCATCACCCGCTAAGACTTTTCCGCCGGGCGGCGCCGGGCTCGGTTGCCCTGCGCCGCCCGGCGTCGCATTCTCCGCCCCCCGTCAGGATCGAGGAGGGGGCGATGACCGCGTTCAGGCCGCATTCAGCCCATTGGGGCAGCTTCGACGCCGTTGTCGAGCAAGGCCGCGTCGTCGGCGTGCGCCCCTTCGCCGCCGATCCCAATCCCGGCGCCCTGCTTCAATCCATCCCCGCCACCGTGCATGCGGAAAGCCGCATCGACCGCCCTTACGCACGCGCCGGCTGGCTGCGCGGCGAGCGCCGCGGCGCGCAGCGCGGTGACCGGGACTTCGTGCCGCTGCCCTGGGATGAGGCGATCCGGCTGGTGGCGGAGGAAACCGCACGGGTGCGGGCCGAGCATGGCCATGCCAGCATCCTGGGCGGTTCCTATGGCTGGTCCTCGGCCGGGCGCTTCCACCATGCGCGCAGCCAGCTGCACCGCTTCCTCGGCCTCGGCGGCGGCTTCACCACCCAGCTGACCAATTATTCCTATGGCGCCGGCATGACGCTGATGCCGCACATCCTCGGCACCAATGACGTGTTGCAGGGGCCGGTCACTGATTGGCCCAGCATTGCCAGGCATACGCGCGTGATGCTGTGCTTCGGCGGGTTGCCGCTGAAGAACGCGCTTGTCACCGCCGGCGGCGCCGGCGCGCATGAATACGTGCCCTGGCTGAAGCAGGCGGCCGCGGCCGGCGTGCGCTTCGTCAACATCTCGCCCTTCCGCGGGGACGCGCCGGAGTTCCTGAAGGCCGAATGGGTGCCGATCCGCCCCAACACGGACACCGCGCTGATGCTGGGCATGGCCCACGCCCTGTTGTCCGAGGGAATGGAGGATCGCGGCTTCCTTGCCACCCATTGCACCGGCTGGGACCGCCTGCGCCCCTATATCCTGGGCGAATCGGATGGCCAGCCGAAAACCCCCGAATGGGCCGCCAGCCTCACCGGCGTGCCGGCGGAAACGATCCGCGCCCTTGCGTGGGAGGCCGCGCGGCAGCCGGCCATGCTGACCGCCACCTGGTCGCTGCAGCGCGCCGAGCACGGGGAGCAGCCCTGGTGGATGCTGGTGGCGCTCGCCGCCATGCTGGG
Organism: Teichococcus oryzae; assembly: GCF_008386565.1. Lineage (GTDB taxonomy): Bacteria > Pseudomonadota > Alphaproteobacteria > Acetobacterales > Acetobacteraceae > Pseudoroseomonas > Pseudoroseomonas oryzae. Next base: position 1,103,426 of record NZ_VUKA01000001.1, read on the forward strand.
CGGCATCGGCAGGCCGGGGGAAGGGGTGGCGTTCGGCTATGGCTCGCTGAACGGCATGGGCACGCCACGGCGGAAGCTGCCCTCGGTGGGGTTGCCGGCGACGCGCAATCCGGGCGGCATCGGCATCCCCGTTTCCCGGGTCACGGAGTTGTTCGAGCGGCCAGGCGAGATCCTGCAATACAATGGTCGTGACATCCTGCTGCCCGACATCCGGATGATCTGGTGGGCAGGTGGCAACCCGTTCCACCACCATCAGGACCTTAACCGGCTGCGGCGCGGCTGGAACCGTGCGGAGACGATCATCGTGCAGGAGCCCTGGTGGACCGCTGCCGCGCGTCATGCCGACATCGTGCTGCCCGCCACCACCACGCTGGAGCGCAACGACATCGGCTCGTCATCCTCCGACCGGTTCGTGCGCGCCATGCACCAGGCCATCCCGCCGCAGGGTCAGGCCCGCAATGACCATTCCATGCTGGCGGATGTCGCCGACGCGCTCGGCTATCGCGACCGCTTCACCGAGCAGCGGGACGAGGGCGTCTGGCTGCGCCATCTTTACGAACGCTGGCGGCAGGTGGCGGGCAAGCATGGCTTCGACGCGCCCGGTTTCGACCGCTTCTGGGCGGAAGGCCATGTGGAGGTTCCCCCGCCCGATGAGGATTTCGTGCTGTTCGCCGATTTCGCCGCCGATCCGGAGGCGCATCCGCTGAACACGCCCTCCGGCAAGGTGGAGTTGTTTTCCGACACCATCGCCGGCTTCGGCTATTCCGAGAGCGGCGGCCATCCACGTTGGCAGGAGCCGGCGGAATATCTCGGCGCGCCGCTGGCGGCGCGCTTCCCGCTCCACCTGCTGTCGGTCCAGCCCGCCACGCGCCTGCACGGCCAGCTCGATCCCGGTCCCGTTTCGGCGGCCAGCAAGATCCAGGGCCGCGAGCCGCTGCTGATGCATCCCGGGGATGCGGCCGGGCGCGGGCTGGAGGATGGCATGCTGGTCCGGGTGTTCAATGAGCGGGGCGCGTGCCTCGCCGGGCTCCGGCTGGATGAGGGCTTGCGCCCAGGCGTCGTCGCCATGGCCACCGGCGCCTGGTGGGACCCGCTGCCGGAGGAAGGAGGGCTGGACCTGCATGGCAACCCCAATGTGCTGACCCAGGATGTCGGCACCTCCCGGCTGGGGCAGGGCTGCGCCGCCCAGTCCTGCCTGGTGCAGGTGGAGGCGCATCGGGCCGCCGCGCCTCCGGTGACGGTGCATCGCGCGCCGCGTCCGCTGGAACGCCCATCGGAGCGCCCGGTTTGATCCGCAACGGACGACGCAGCCTGCTGGCCGCCGGCGCGGCGGCGCTGCTGGCTGGAAAGGGCGGGGCGGCCCAGGCCCAGGCGGGCCGGCTTTCCACCCTCGACATGCCGCCCCAGTTCCTGCCGCTGAAGCTGGATGACACGGTGGCCTCCGGCTATCGGCGCGATGTGCTGGTGCGCTGGGGCGACCGCGTCACCTATGACGCCGCCGTGTGGAACCCGCTGGCACCCAACCCGGCCGCGGCGGCGACCCAGTTCGGCTGGGATGGCTGCATCTGCGGCATGGTCGTGCAGCCCATGGGCAGCGATGGCGTGCCGCGCGCCCTCCTGGCGGTGGCGCACCCGACGGTGGACCCGGCCATGGCCTTCCCCGACGGCCGCGACCGGCCGGCGGTGGCGGCGATGATGCAGGGCGCCTCGCTGCTCAACATCGCCCGCCTGAACGGGCGCTGGACGGTGGTGGATGGCGGCTATCAGTCCCGCCGGCTGACCGCGGCCTCGCTTTGCCGCATGACCGGCCCCGCCACCGAAGCCCTGGGCAGCCTCGCCCAGGGCATCCTGGGTCCGCGCGGCGGATGCGCCACCCCCTGGGGCACCATTCTTCTGGCGGAAGGCGACCCCACCGCCTGGCTGGCCCGCCTGTCGGGGCTGGATGCGCGCTTCTCCGAATCTGGCCGTTTCGGCTGGGTGGCGGAGCTGAACCCGCTGGACCCGGGCGCGCTGCCGATGAAGCGGACCGCCCTTGGGCGCTTCGCCCATTCCGGTGCCGCCGCCACGCGGTCCCGCGATGGCCGCGCGGTGGTGTATCTGCCCGATGGCGGCAATCTGGGCTACCTGTACCGCTTCGTGTCGGCGGGACCGGCGGAAGCGCCGGATGCGATGGACCGTGGCTGGCTTTCGGTTGCGCGCCTCGCGCCCGGGCGCCTGACCTGGCTGCCCCTGCCGCCGACGCCGGCGGTGCTGATGAACCCCGCGCCGGCCGCCCGCGCCGCCGGCGCCTCCAGCTTCGATGGGCCCAGGGATGTCACTGTCGATCCCGGCAATGGCGTGGTCTACCTCGCCTGCCGGGGCATGGCCGGAGCGCCTTCGCCCGGCCTAGGGCCGGGTGGAGGCATGGGGCGCGTGCTTGAACTGGCGCCGGAAGGCGGGGACCCGGCTTCCGGGGAGGCCGCGGTGAACGTGCTGCTGACGGGCGGCATGCCGGATGCGCATCTGGCCCGGCTGGCGCGCAGCTGGCCCGCGGCCCCGACGGTGCTGTCCGTGGACGGGGCGGGGCGCCTGTGGATCGGCAGCGATCACCGGGGGCGTGGCTTCGAGGCCCCGAATGCGTTGTTCGGCGCCGACACGGCAGGCCCCGGCCGTGGCCTTGCCTTGCCGATCTACGCGGCGCCGGTGGGCGCGGCGATCGGCGGCTCGGCGATGACGCCGGACGCGGCCACGTTGTTCGCCATCGTGCGCACCCCGGGCGCGACGCCGGGCGCAAGCTTCGTGGCGCCCGCGACGCGCTGGCCGGCCTTTGATCCGACGCTGCCGCCGCGCACCACGCTGATCGCCTTGTCGAGCATCAGCGGCGCGCCCGTCGGCGGCTGACAACCGCCACAGGGGCCGCCTTTTCCGCTTTGCCGGCCGGGCGCCGTGGCCCGGCCGGATCTTGCATCAGGCGAGCTGGTGCCGCTCCCGCGGGGCCACGCGCAGCACGCCATAGCCCAGCAGGCCGGATATGATCGAGCCGCACAGGATGCCGAACTTCACCTCCTCCTGAAGAAGCGGCAGGCCGTCAAAGGCCAGCAGGCCGATGAACAGGCTCATGGTGAAGCCGATGCCGCACAACAGGGCGACGCCAAAGAACTGGCTCCAGCTCGCGCCGGCCGGCAGATCGGCCAGGCCGCAGCGGATCAGCAGGGTGGAGGCGCCGAACACGCCGATGACCTTGCCCGCCAGCAACCCGACTGCGACGCCCAGCGTCAAAGGTTCCAGCAGCACCTCCGGTCCGACGCCAGCGAAGGAAACGCCCGCATTGGCGAAGCCGAAGATCGGCACAATAACAAAGGCGACGGGCCAGCTCAGCGCGTGTTCCAGCCGGTGGAGCGGGCTTTCGTCCGTCCGTGCCTCGGGCGCGCCAGGCGTCGTCGTGATCGGGATGCACAGCGCCAGCAGCACGCCGGCCACCGTCGCATGCACGCCGGAGCGGAACACGAACAGCCATAGCGCGACGCCGAGCACCATGTAGGGCCACAGGCTGCGCACGCCGAGGCGGTTCATGCCGTACAGCACCGCCACCACCAGCGCGGCGAGGCCGAGATCCGGCAGGGACAGGCCGGTGGTGTAGAACAGCGCGATGATCACCACGGCGCCCAGGTCGTCGATGATGGCGAGCGCCGCCAGGAACACCTTCAAGGAAGCCGGGACACGCGGCCCGAGCAGCGACAACACGCCCAGCGCGAAGGCGATGTCGGTGGCGGAAGGGATGGCCCAGCCGCGCAGCGCCTGCGCATCGCCGGCGTTGAAGGCGATATAGATCAGCGCCGGCGCCGCCATGCCGCCCAGGGCGGCGACGCCCGGCAGCACGCGGCGGCTCCAGGTGGAAAGCTGGCCATCCAGCATCTCCCGCTTGATCTCCAGCCCCACCATCAGGAAGAAGGCGGCCATCAGCGCGTCATTGATCCAGTGCAGCAGGCTGAGCGGCCCGAGATAAGCCGCCAGCGCCGCGAAATAGCCGGGGGCCAGGGGCGAGTTGGCCACGACCAGCGCCAGCACCGCCGCCGCCATCAGGACCAGCCCGCCCGCCGCCTCGTTGTCGAGGAAGTTTCGCAACATGGATCGGATGCGGCCGCCGCCTGCTGTCATGCCAGTTCTCCTGATGCCGCCGGGCGGCCAGATGGGTTCGCGGGTTGAGTTACCGCCTCGGTGCGGGGTTGGCGAGGCGCCTCCGGCTGGTGGAATGCCGATCCGCGTCGCAAGATAGCGGGAGGAATTCTGCCGCTGATGCTGCCGGATGAGGATGGCACGTTGAACTGGGATCAGGACAGGCTGGGGGCGCTGCTGGACGCGCCACCCCTGCCGGTGACGGAGGCCGAGGCGGAAGCCCTGGCCGAACAGCATTTCGGCCAGCAGGGCCAAGCCGTGCCGCTGGGCGGCGAGCGCGACCGCAACTTTCATCTACGGGCCGGGGATGAGGCCGGCTTCGTGCTGAAGGTGATCCACCCGGCCGAGGACGCCGCGGTTTCCGCCTTCCACAGCCTGGCGCTGGAGCATCTGGCGCGAAGCGACCCCTCGCTGCCGGTGCCGCGCCTGCACAGGCCTGTCGCCGGGCCGGGAACCGAGGCGATCTGGCAGCCGGAGGGCCGTCCGGCCTGCCGCCTGCGCCTGCTTGACTACCTCCCCGGCCGGCCTCTCCACCTGACGGCGCCGGGCCCGGCCCAGCGGCGGGCCGTCGGTGCCTGCTTGGCGCGGCTGGACCTGGCCTTCCAGGGCTTCACCCATCCCGCCGAGCGCCATCCGCTGATGTGGGACATCCAGCATGCGCTGCGGCTCCGCGGATTCCTGGCGCATCTGCCGCAGGTGGGGGACCGGGGGGTGGCCGCCGCCATGCTGGACCGTTTCGAGCGCCATGTCCTGCCGGTGCTGCCGCGGCTGCGCATGCAGGTCATCCACAACGACTTCAACCCGCACAACATCCTGGCCGACCCGGCGGACGATGCCGCGATCGCTGGGATCATCGATTTCGGCGACATGGTGCGCGCGCCGCTGGTGCAGGACCTCGCGACCGCCTGCGCCTACCAGATGCAGCCCGAGGGCCACCCCCTGGCCGCCGCCGCCGAGCTGGCGCAGGCCTTCCACGCCCATTGTCCCTTGCAGCCCGAGGAAATCGCGATCCTGGCCGACCTGATCGGCACGCGTCTTACCGTTTCGGTGGCCATCAGCAGCTGGCGCGCGGCGCGGCAGCCGGAAAATGCCAGCTACATCCTGCGCAACTACAACCGCGCCTTGTCCGGCCTGCGGCGCCTCGGCGTGCTGCCGCGCGACGAAGCGCAACGCTTCCTGAAGGAAAGGCTTGCCGCATGAGCAGCACCATGATCAACGCCTTCGACCCGCGCGCCACCAATGGCGTCGCCCTGCGTGAGCAGGCCATGATCGCCCGGCGGCAGAAGCTGCTCGGCCCGGCCTACCGGCTGTTCTACGGCAATCCGGTGCATCTGGTGCGCGGGGAAGGGGTGTGGCTCTACGACCCGGATGGCAACCGCTATCTCGACGTCTACAACAACGTCGCCTCGGTCGGGCATTGCCACCCGCACGTTGTCGCCGCGCTGTCGCGGCAGGCGGCGGTGCTGAACACCCACACGCGCTACCTGAACGACACCATCCTCGACTATGCCGAGAAGCTGCTGACGTATTTCCCGCCGGAATTGTCGCATGTGATGTTCACTTGCACCGGCAGCGAGGCCAATGACCTCGCCTTCCGCGCCGCATGCTCCTTCACCGGCGGAACCGGCATGATCGTGACGCGGCTGGCCTATCACGGCGTCACCGTCGCGATCTCGGAGATGTCGCCCTCCCTCGGCGACGGCATCACCCTGGGCAAGCATGTGCGCACCGTGCCGGCGCCGGACCTGTACCGTTCCGGCGGGGAGGATGTGGGGACGGCGATGGCACGGCATGTCCGTGCCGCCATCGAGGACATGCAGGCGCATGGCATCCGGCCGGCGGCGCTGCTGGTGGACACCATCTTCTCCTCGGATGGCGTGTTCTCCGATCCGGCCGGTTTCCTGGCGCCCGCCGTCGCCGCCATCCGCGAAGCGGGCGGGTTGTTCATCGCCGATGAGGTGCAGCCAGGCTTCGGCCGCACGGGCGAGGGGATGTGGGGCTTCACCCGGCACGGTCTGGTGCCGGACATGGTGACCATGGGCAAGCCGATGGGGAACGGCCACCCGATCGCCGGCATGGTCGCCAAGCCCGAGATCCTGGAGCGCTTCGGCAGCCGCACCCGCTACTTCAACACCTTTGGCGGCAATCCCGTGTCCTGCGCCGTGGGGCAGGCGGTGCTGGAGGTGATCGAGCAGGAAGGGCTGGTCGCCAATGCACGGGAAACCGGCGCCTATCTGCGCGCCGGGTTCGAGGCGCTGGCCCAGCGCTTCCCGATCATCGGCGATGTGCGGGGAGCCGGCCTGTTTGTCGGCGTCGAACTGGTCACCGACCGTGACCGCAAGATCCCGGCCACCGCCGAGACGGCACGCCTGGTGAACGGGTTGCGGGAACGGCGGGTGCTGATCAGCGCGGCCGGGCCACATGCCAATGTGCTGAAGATCCGGCCGCCCTTGGTGTTCCAACAGGAACATGCCGACCTGTTCCTGGATGCCGTGGCGGCCGAGCTGGAAGCGATGACGATTGGCTGAAGGCTGAGGGCGGCCATCACCCACGGGCCGCTTTCACATTTTGTTCCCGGCCGCGCAGAACACTTGTGTTGATGTTCTGTTTATGTTCGCATGTGGCCATGCCGATGCCGTTCCCGACCTCCTGCGCTCCGGCCACCTGGGCCACCCCGTATCCCCCGGGGAGCTCCCCCGACAGGTGCGACCCTCGGGGCGTGCCTCGCCTGGAGCGGCATGGCAGGGCGCGGGCAGGGGATGTTCCCCTGTCCGCGTCACTCCCCCGTCTTTGGGCCTTGGCGAGGGAGCTGATGCTGGGGGCGGTGCTGGGCATCCTGGGCGGTTGGGTCGCGGGCCATCTGGCGTTCTGGCTGCTAGGCTGATCGTTTACCGGATGGCATTGGGGAGATGCCGCAATGCAAAGGGTGGATGTGCAGCCCCTCGGCCCTGGCCTATTTTATCCTCCGCCATATGGCTGCGATGAACGGTGTTCCGGTTAGACTGACAGGAACTTCGCCCGCAATTCCGCGTCCCGCATCAGCTCGGCCATGGGGCCGGTGTGGCGAACCGAGCCGGATTCCAGCACCACCGCCTGATCCGCAACGGCAGCGGCGAAGCCCAGATTCTGTTCCGACAGCAGGATCGACAAGCCTTCGGCCTTCAGCTTGGCAACGGCCACCGCCATGCGTTCCACCACCACCGGGGCCAGGCCTTCGGAAGGCTCGTCCAGCAGCAGCAGGGTCGGGTTGCCCATCAGCGTGCGGGCAATGGCGAGCATCTGCTGCTCGCCGCCGCTCATCCGGCTGGCGGCGCGCTGCCGCATGGTGGCGAGCGCCGGGAACAGGGCGAAGATGCGATCCGCCGACCAGGGCTGCAATCCCGCGCGGGGCGGGCGGCGGCCGACCTCCAGGTTTTCCGACACGGTCAAGCCGGCAAAGATCCGCCGTTCCTCCGGCACATAGCCGAGTCCCAAGCGGGCGATGGCATGGGGCGGCTGCCCCGCCAATTCCCGCTCATCCAGCAGGACCGCGCCCGCGCTGGGCGGCACCAGGCCCATGATAGCCTTCATGGTGGTGCTCTTGCCGGCGCCATTACGGCCGAGCAGGCACAGCACTTCGCCCTTCGCCAGCGCCAGCGAAACGCCGTGCAGGATATGCGCGCGGCCGTAATGCGCGTGCAGCCCTTCGACCCGCAGCATCAGTCCGCCATTCCTCCCAGATAGATCTGCCGGACCAGCGGGTTGGCCCGCACCGCCGCCGGGGCGCCGCCCGCGACCAGCCGCCCGCGGTCCAGCACCAGCACCCGGTCGGCATGGTTGAACACCACGTCCATGTCATGCTCGGTGAACAGCACGGCGATGCCGGCGGCGCGCGCAATGGCGGCGGTCTGCGACATCAGGGCCAGCCGCCCCGCCGGAGCCATGCCCGCTGTCGGCTCATCCATCAGCAGGAGGCGCGGCCGGTTGGCCAGCGCCATGGCCAGTTCCAGCCGCTTCAGGTCGCCATAGGCGAGGATGCCGCAGGGACGATCCGCCTGATCGGCCATGCCGACCCGCTCCAGCAGCTCCTCCGCCTCCCGCGTCATCAGTCCCGCGGCCGGCTGCCACAGCCCCAGAAGCCGCCGTGCATGGGACAGCAGCGCCATCCGCACATTGTCCAGCACGGTCAGGGAGCCGAAGGTGGCGGTAACCTGGAAGGTCCGCCCGACCCCCTGGCGCCAGATGGCGCGTGGCGCCCAGCCGGTGATGTCGCGGCCGCCCAGGCGGACCGTTCCGGCATCAGGGCGCAACTGGCCGTTCAGCATGTTGAAGCAGGTGCTCTTGCCGGCGCCATTGGGGCCGATCAGGGCCAGCATCTCACCCGGCGCCAGCTCGAAGGACACGCCGTCCACAGCACGGTTGCCGCCCCAGGCCTTCACCAAGCCTTGCGCCTGCAACACCGGGGTCATGCGCCGCGCCGCCTTTGCAGGGCACCGGCCAGGCCGGACGGAAAGAACAGCACCAGGGCCAGGATCACCAGCCCAAGGACCAGCCGCCACAGATCGGTCAGCCGCGCCAGCTGCTCCTGCAGCCCGGCATAGGCGATGGCGCCCAGCACCGGGCCGGACAATGTCTGCACGCCGCCCAGCAGCACCATCAGCAGGGCATCCACGCTGCGCGGAATATCGAGCGAGGACGGGAACACGCTGCCCTTGCCATAGGCGAAGAGCGACCCCGCGACGCCGGCCGCCGCCGCCGCCAGGGCGAAGGCCAGCCAGCGGATGCGAAAGGCGTCGATGCCGATGGCCTCGGCCCGCAGCGGTGAATCGCGCTGGGCCCGCAAGGCCATGCCGAACGGCGCATGGATGGCGCGCCGCAGCAGCCACACGCCAAGGCCGCACAAGGCCAGGGACAGGTACCAGAAGGCCAGCCGCCCACGCGCCCATTCGCTTGGCCACACGCCAAGGATGCCATTGTCGCCGCCCGTGACCTCGATCCACTGGAAAGCCAGGCTCCAGGCGATCTGCGCGAAGGCCAGGGTCAGCATGGCGGAATAAACGCCGGAAAGGCGCACGCAGAACCAGCCAAAGGCCAGCCCGACCAGCCCGGCGAAGAAGGGCGCGGCGATCAGCCCCGCCTCCATCGGCGCCGCGAGGTGGCGCGCCAGAAGGGCGGCGGCATAGGCGCCGGCGCCGAAATAGGCGGCGTGGCCGAAGCTCGCCATGCCGCCCGGCCCCATGATGAAGTGCAGGGAGGCGGCGAACAGCACCAGCGCGGCGAAGTCGGCGAGCAGGATCAGCGGGTATTCGCCCAGGAAGGGCGGCAAGGCCAGCAGAAGGGCCAGCGCCGCCCAGCCCAGGCCGCGCAGCCAGCGCGGGGCAGGTCCCGGAAGCGGCTGCCCGGCCTCGGAAGCGGGCGGCGCGCCTTCCGGCTCGCGCCCGAGCAGCCCGTGCGGCCGCAGCACCAGCACCACGGCCATCACCAGGAACACCAGCACCAGGGTGATGCGCGGAAAGGCCAGGATGCCGAAGGCGTGCAATTCGCTAATCAGCAGCGCCGCCAGGAAGGCACCGGGCAGGCTGCCGAGGCCACCCACCACCACCACCACGAAGACCTGGACGATGATGGCCATGTCCATGTGGATGGTCACCGCCTCGCGCGGCAACTGCAACGCGCCGCCCAGCCCGGCCAGGGCGGAGCCCAGGAAGAACACGCCGGTGAACAACAGCCGCTGGTCCACGCCGAGGGCGGCCACCATTTCCCGGTCCTGGGTGGCGGCGCGCAGCAGGATGCCGAAGCGGGTGCGGTGGAACAGCAGCCACAGCAATCCCAGCATCACCGGTCCGATGGCGATCAGGAACAATTCGTAGCGCGGGAAGCGCAGCCCCAGGATCTCCACGGCGCCGCGCAGCAGCGGCGCCCTGGGGCCGAACTTGTCATCGGGACCCCAGAACAGCAGCACGAGATCCTGCACCACCAGCACCAGGGCAAAGGTGGCGAGAAGCTGAAACAGTTCCGGCGCGCGGTAGATGCGGCGCAGGATGGTCATCTCGGCCAGGGCGCCGATCAGCCCGATGGCCAGCGCGGCCAGCAGGATGCCGCCCCAGAAGCCCCAGAAGCCGCCCAGCCCGGCCAGGGGACCATGGCTGACCAGGGTCCAGGCCAGATAGGCGCCCAGCATGTAGAAGCTGCCATGGGCGAAGTTGACGATGCGGCTGACGCCAAAGATCACCGTCAGCCCGGACGCGACCAGAAACAGCGAGGAAGCGCTGGCGAGGCCGTTCAGCGCCTGGATGACCAGCGTGTCCAAGGCCGGATCAGCCCGGCTGCGGACGCCAGCGCCGCACCTGCTCATCCGGCGGCAGGTAGTTCGCTCCGTCGGCGTAGCGCCAGTCCACCATCACGCCGGTGCGGCCCTGCAACCTGGTCCGGCCGACAAAGGCGCCCAGCGTCGCCTGGTGGTCCAGCGCCCGGAACTCGACCTCCCCCGTGCCATAGCCGGTCTGGTAGCGGAGGCCCTTGAAACCCGCGACCATTGCCTCGGTATCGGTGCTGCCGACCTTGCGCAGCATGGTCGCGATGGCCAGCGCCGTGTCATAGCCCACGATGGAGCCGCAACGCGGCAATTCGCCGAAGCGGGCGCGGTAGGCATCGCGCAGGGCGATGTGGACGGGGTTGTTCAGCGCGTCGCGCGGATAGCCGGTGACGATCCATCCATCCGGGCATTCCTCGCCGAGGGGTTCCAGATACTCCGGCTCGCCGGTCAGCATGGAGGCCACAACGCGGTTCTCGAACAATCCGCGCGTGTTTCCTTGCCGAACAAAGTTCAGCAGGTCGGTGCTGAAGGTCACGTTGAAGATGCCTTCCGGCCGCAGCCGTTCCAGTGCCTGGACCGTGGCGCCGGCATCAATGCGGCCGAGGGCGGGAAACTGCTCTCCGACGAACTCGACATCCGGCCGAGCCTTGGCCAGCAACTCCTTGAACCAGCGGACAGCGGACTGGCCATATTCGTAGTTGGGCGCGATGGTTGCCCAGCGCTTGGCGGGCAGCTTCGCCGCTTCCTCCACCAGCATGGCGGCCTGCATGTAGGTGCTGGGCCGCAGGCGGAAGGTGTAGTGGTTGCCCTTGGACCAGACCAGCGCATCCGTCAAAGGTTCAGAAGCGACATAGAGGACCTTGTTCTGCAACGCGAAATCGCCAAGGGCCAGGCCCACATGGGACAGGTATCCGCCGCCCAGCAGCGCCACCCGTTCGGAGGCAACCAGTTCCCCCGCGATGCGCACGGCGTCTTCCGGCCGTCCGGCATCGTCCCGGAACAAGGTTTCCAGCGGGCGGCCATGGATGCCGCCCTCGGCGTTAACGCGCTCCTGCGCCAGGAGCCAGCCATTGCGGTAAGGGCCCAGAAAGGCGGGCTGCGCCGTGTAGGAGTTGATCTCGCCGATCCGGATCGGCGCCGTTCCCTGCGCCCTCAGCATGGCGGGCGCGGCAAGCCCCAGCGCCGTGCCGGTCAGCAATCCCCGCCGGCCGAGACGGAAGGATGGGTTGCGCAGGTCCATGGCGAAGCAGTCCTTTTCTGGGTCGTCGGCAAGCTGTGCCTAAGCGTTCGCCCGCTGTAAGGCATTCAGCCGGTCAGGCAAGATCGCGAGCGCCGGTTCCGGCGCGTTGGCGAAGGCCAGGCGGAGATGGCGCTCCTGCCCGGGCCCGAAGAACGGCCCCGGCAAGGTCAGGACGCCATGTTGCGCCGCGAGGCGTTCGGCGGCGCTCAGGGCATCGCCCAGGCTGTCCGGAATGCGAAGATAGGCAAAATAGGTACCGATCGCCTCGATGGTCCATCCGGGCGCGACGCGCATGCCATGCTGGAACGCATTGGCGCGCGCCTGCATCAGGGCACGGTTCGCATTGCGCCATTCCACCAGTCCGGGGATTGCCCAGCTCAAGGCTGTCTGAGCCGCCCGAGGGGCGCAGATCTGCAGGCTGTCCATCACCTTCAGCAATTCCGCCCGGAAGGCGCCGCCACCTAGGACGGCCCCTACGCGATGACCTGGGACGCAGTAAGATTTGCTGAAAGAATAGAGTTGTACGACGTTATCTTGCCATCCACGGTCAGAGAAAAGCCGATGTGGTGCGCCTGCGTCCGCGGGCAGGAAGTCGCGATAGGTTTCGTCCAGAACCAGCCACACGCCGCGCCGGCGGCAGATCTCCGCGATGGCGGCGATGGTGGCGGGCGGCGTCACGGCCCCGGTAGGATTGTTGGGAGTGACCAGCACCACCGCCCGCGTATGGGGGGTCAGGGCTTCTTCCAGTCGCGCCGGATCCGGGATGAAGCCGTTTTCCGCATGGGTGGCGAAAGGAAGCGTCCGAATGCCCAGCAGTTCCAGTGCCATGCGATGGTTGAAATACCAAGGCGTTGGAAGAAGAACCTCATCTCCTGTCCCAGCCAGGACCGTGATGGCCATGGTGAAGGCCAGATTGCAGCCCGCCGTGATCGCCACATCCGCCGCGTGGAACGAGGTGCCGTAGAAACGCGATACATCCTCGGCCACTGCCTCGCGGAAGGCGGGATCGCCATCGATCGGGCCGTAGCTGGCGGCGGCGGCCGAGCCGGCTGCCTCCGCCAGCCGCGCCAGAATTTGCGGATGCGGCGGATAGCCCGGCACTGCCTGGGTCAGGTCGAGCATCGGGCCCGCCGCCCCGTCATAGCGCGCGGCCCAGGCCCGGGCCGTCGGGATGGGCGGGGTGGCGGTGGCATGGACACGGGCGGAAAGTGGCGGGTTGGGCATGGCGGCGGAGAGTGTCACGGGATTTCCAGCCCCGCTACCCGGCTATTCGGATTCGCCGGTCGGGCGGCCGGTTGCATGCCGCCAATGGTGCCACAGCAGGCGCGCCGCCAGGGACCGCCAGGGCCGCCACGCCTCGGACAGGGTGATCAGCGCCTTCGCGGAGGGCCGCGCCGGAAGCCGCTTCAGGTGCTGCACGGAAGCGGCCAGCGCCACATCCGCATAAGGGAAGATGTCGGGCCGCCCTTCGGCGAACATCAGATGCACCTGGGCCGTCCAGGGGCCGAGGCCGCGCTGCGCCGCCAGATGGTCGATCGCCACCTGGTCCGTCATGTCGCGGAGTGCATCGAGGCGAAGCCGGCCTTCGAGGCAGGCAAGCGCGAGCCCGCGAAGATGCGCCACCTTGGGACGCGACAGGCCAGCGGCCCGGAACTGCTCGTCCGACAGCAACAGCAATCCGTCCGGCTCCAATGCGCCGGGAAGGGCGGCGAAGCGGCGCCAGATCGCCTCCGCCGCGAGGTTGCTGATCTGCTGGCCCAGCACGGTGCGCGCCAGGCCGCCGAAGCCACGCGGCCGACTGCGCCATGGCAATGGCCCGGCATTGGCCTCGATGGCGCTGAAATCCGGATCGGCGGAAAACAGTTCCGGCAGGGCGGCCTGCACCCAGGCGGGCCGCGTCATCGGCATGCCGCGTCTCGTTGAGGTTCCCAGTGCAACGAAATGCAACCACGCGTCCGGGCGCAAAATCCTGTAACATGGTGATCGGGCGTCATTGCCATATCCACTTTATGGTCGAGAGCATGGAACCCCCTCCGCATATCCTTGTCGTTGATGATGACAGGGAAATCCGTGACCTCCTGTCGAAGTTCCTGGAACGGCAATCCTGCCGGGTGTCCGCAGCCCGGGACGCGCGGGAAGCAAGGCGGCTCTGGCCGCTCGGGCGCTACCACCTGGTGGTTCTGGACCTGATGCTTCCCGGCGAGTCCGGCCTGGAGTTCGCGCGCTGGCTGCGCACCCAGTCGGATGTGCCCATCGTCATGCTGACGGCGATGAGCGAGGAAACGGACCGCATCGTCGGCCTGGAACTTGGCGCTGATGATTATGTCGCCAAGCCGTTCAATCCCCGTGAATTGCTGGCCCGCATCCGCGCCGTTCTGCGCCGCGCCAATGGCGAGGGCAATGCCAGCCAGGAGCCGCCCGCCAAGGCGATCCGCTTCGCCGGCTGGACGCTGGAGCCTGCCCGCCGCCGCCTGCTGAACCAGGACGGTGTGGAAGTGCCGCTGACCGGCGGCGAATACGAGTTGCTGATGGTGCTGGTGGAGCGCCCGAACCGCGTCCTCACCCGCGACATGCTGATGGACCTGCTGCGCGGGCGGCAGGCCGGCCCGTTCGACCGCGCCATCGACGTTGCCGTGTCCCGGCTGCGGCGGAAGCTGGAAGATGACGGACGCAACCCCAGCCTGATCAAGACCGTCCGTGGCGGTGGCTATGTGCTGGCCGCGACGGTGGAGAAAGCGGCCGAGTTGCCGGCGAGCCTTGCCCATGCAGGCGGCGCCACGCCCTGATGGGGCGCTGACATGATCCGCCGCCTGCGGCCGCGCAGCCTCGCGGGGCGCACAGCCCTGTTCCTGACCCTGGCGCTGATGCTGGTGCAGACGGCGGGATTGCTGATCCACGCGCTGGACCGGCTGGACCTCCAGCGTATCATCCTGTCGCGCGAGATCAGCAGCCGGGCCTTCATCTTCTGGCGCACCGCCGTGCTGGCCAATCCCGACCGGCGGCAGACCATGCTGTACGAGATCGACCTGATGCGCGGGCTGCGGGCCGACCTATCCGACACCCCGGCCGTCCGCCCCGGCATGCCGCGGCCGCCGCCGCCGCTGGTGGAAATGTTCCAGGTCAAGCGGTGGCGCGCCCTGCCGCCCAATCTCCGCCCGCGGGCCCTGTTGGTCGCGGGGGGCGAGGGGCCGCGCGACCTGATCGTGGCGAGCCAGTTGCCCGACGGGCAGTGGGTGAATCTCTGGCTGACAGTGCCGGTGATGCGGCCATGGCATTCCGGCGCCTTCCTGGTGGCCTTCCTGATGATGACGGGGGCGGCGCTGGCGCTGATCGTGTGGGCCACGCGGCGGCTGACCCGTCCGGTTTCCGCGCTGGCGCGCGCCGCAGAGCAGTTGGGCCGCGATGTCAATTCGCCCCCCCTGCCTGAGGATGGCCCGCGCGAGGTCGCCACCGCCGCCCGCGCCTTCAACACCATGGCCGAGCGCATCCGCCGCTTTGTCGGCGACCGCACCCAGATGCTGGCGGCGATCGGCCATGACCTGCGCACTCCCATCACGCGCCTCCGCCTGCGGGCCGAGTTCCTGGAGGATGACGAGCAGCGGCGGAAGATGCTGGCCGATCTCGACGAGATGGAAACCATGGTCAACGCCACCCTGGCCTTCGCCCGCGACGACGCGGCGACCGAGCCTTCCGTGCCGCTCGACCTCGCCGCGCTGTGCCGCACCGTGCTGGACGAGGCCATGGATGCCCGCCCCGGGCTCACCGCCGAGGCCGTGACCTATACGGGGCCTGAGCGGTTGCGCATCAGTGCGCGCCCCGTGGCCCTGAAGCGGGCCCTGGCCAATCTGGTGGGCAACGCGCTGAACTATGGCGGCCGCGTCCGCCTCCGGCTGGACGGGCAGGGCCCGAAGGTCGAAGGCGGGCTGGTGCGGCTGTTGATCGAGGATGAAGGGCCCGGCATCCCGGATGACTGCCTGGAAGTGGTGTTCCAGCCCTTCCGGCGCCTGGAAACCAGCCGCAACCGGGAAACCGGCGGCACCGGGCTGGGCCTGCCGATCGCCCGCAACATCCTGCGCGCCCATGGCGGCGACGTGATGCTGATGAACCGCCAGGGCGGCGGCCTGTCCGCCCTGGTGACCCTGCCGGCCTGAGGCCGGCTGTGCTCAGGCGAGCTTCAGTTCTTCCCGCACCAGGCTGACCCAGTAGCCGGCGCCAAAGGGAATGGCGTCGTCGTTGAAGTTGTAGGTCGGCGTGTGCAGTCCTTCGGAGGTGGCGCCGCCGGCACCCTGGCCCATGAAGATGAAGGCGCCGGGGCGCGCTTCCAGCATGTAGGCGAAATCCTCCCCGCCGGTGACCGGCTGTGCCTCGGCCTCGGTGTTGTCCTGGCCGACCAGCGCGGCGGCGGCCTCCAGCGCGGTGGCGGTCTGCTCGGCATGGTTCACCAGCGGGGTGCCGTTGCGGATGTACTTCACCTCGGCCGAGCAGCCGAAGCTTGCCGCCAGGCCCTGCGCCAGCTCGTTCATGCGCCGCTCGATGGTGTCGCGCACATGCGGCAGAAAGGAGCGGGCGGTGCCGCCGAGGCGGATCTCCGCCGGCATCACGTTGGTGGAGCCGAAGGAGCCGCCCTCGATCGCGCCGACGCTGATTACGCCCGCCTCGATCGCCGCGATGTTGCGGCTGACGATCGTCTGCAGCGCCAGGATGAACTGCGCCTGCAGCACGGTGACGTCGGTGGACAGGTGCGCCGCCGCGCCGCCATGGCCGCCCGTGCCGCGGAACGTCACCACCCAGCGGTCGGGGGCCGCCATGAAGGGGCCCGGCCGGATGGCGAACTGGCCGAGCGGCAGGCCCGGCTCGTTGTGCAGGCCATAGACGGCGTCCACCGGAAAGCGCTCGAACAGCCCGTCGGCCAGCATCGCCTTGGCGCCGCCGCGGCCTTCCTCGGCCGGCTGGAAGATGAAGTGGACGGTGCCGCCGAAATCGCGGTGCTGCGACAGGTACCGCGCGGCGCCCAGCAGCATGGTGGTGTGGCCGTCATGCCCGCAGGCATGCATGGTGCCGGTGTTGGTGGAAGCGTAGGGCAGGCCGGTCGCCTCGGTGATCAGCAGCGCGTCCATGTCGGCGCGCAGCCCGATGGCACGCTGGCCGGGAAGGCGGCCCTTCAGCGTGCCGACCACGCCGAACCGGCCGACGCCTTCCGCCACCTCCAGCCCGTATTCCCGCAGCTTCGCGGCGACCAGGGCGGAGGTCCGCTTTTCCTCCATTCCCATTTCGGGGTGGGCGTGGATGTCCTGCCGGATGGCGGCGAGATCCGGCTGAATGCTGCGCAGCTCGGCGAGAAGGGTGTCGTTCACGATATGCTCCCGGATGCCGAAGCAGGGCGGCCGGGCCGTGCCTGCCTCGGGAAGGCCCTCTCATGGACCAGCGCGCCTCAGAAGGAAAGCGCTCCGGGCGGGCATGCCGGGGATCTGGCCATCCATCGCCCGGTAGCGCATAGCTGGCGCGGCAGCAAAGGACGCGAAGATGGACAAGGATGCGCTGACCGCATGGGCACTGCGCAATGGCTGGGTGATGATCGGCGGCCATCCCAGCCTGGCCAAGCCGACCGCGCCGAAGGAAGCCATTGTGCGGCTGGTCTTCAAGGCCACGGTGGTCAACCTCGAAGTGAAGAAGCCGGCCGGCAAGTGGGAAAAGGTCGGCGGGGACAGCTACGCCAAGGTTGCCCTGCCGGAGGATGACGAGGACGCCCTGCCCACCGGCCTGGGCTTCGAGAAGGTGCCGAGCATCACGAAGCTGATGCAGGACGGCCGCGACCGAAAGGTGTTCGCGGGCTTCGGCTGAGGCCCGGCGGCGCGCCGCCGGGCTTCCGGATCAAGCGCCGGCGGCGGCGCGCATCCGCGCCAGCGCTTCCTCGCGGCCCAGCGCGAACAGCACCGCGTCGATCGGCGGCGACTGGGTGCTGCCGGTCAGTGCCGCGCGCAGCGGCTGTGCCACGGCGCCGAGCTTCATCTCCTTCACCTCGGCATAGTCGCGCAGCCACTTGTCCAGGTCGGCCCGTTCCCACGGCGCTTCCGACAGGAAGTCGGCGAGGTCGAGCAGCCTTGCCTTGGCCTCCTCGTTCAGCTGCGCCGCCGCCTTGGGCTCGAAGGCGAGGGGGATCGAGGCGATGGCGAAGCCGCACATGGAGGCGGCTTCCAGCAGGGTGCGGGCGCGCGGCTGGATGTCCGGCATCAGGGCGCGGATGGTGGTGGCGGCGCCATGCGGCAGCGGGCCGTTCCGGCGCAGGATCTCCAGCACCTCGCCCGTCACCGCGTCCGGGTCCTTCTGGCGCAGGTACTGGGCATTCAGATGCGTCAGCTTGGCATAGTCCATGCGGCTGGCGGCGCGGCCCACATCCTTCAGATCGAACAACTGGATGGCGCGGTCGCGCGGGACGAATTCCTCGTCGCCATGGCCCCAGCCAAGGCGGAGGAGGTAGTTGCACACCGCTTCCGGCAGGAAGCCCTGTTCGCGGAATTCCAGCGCGCCCACGGCGCCGTGCCGCTTCGACAGCTTGGCGCCGTCCGCCCCGTGGATCAGCGGGATATGCGCGAAATGCGGCCGTGCCCAGCCCATCGCGTCATACACCATCACCTGGCGGAAGGTGTTGGTCAGGTGATCGTCGCCGCGGATCACATGGGTGATGCGCATGTCGTGATCATCCACCACCACCGCATGGAGATAGGTGGGCGTGCCGTCTGAACGCAGGATGATCATGTCATCCAGCTCGCTGTTCTGGACGCGGACCTCGCCCTGGACGAGGTCATGGATCACCGTCTCGCCCTCGCGCGGGGCCTTGATGCGGATCACCGGCTTGACGCCAACGGGTGCCTCGGACGGGTCGCGGTCGCGCCAGCGCCCGTCATAGCGGGGCGGGCGGCCTTCCTTCATCGCCGTCTCGCGCATGGCGGCCAGTTCTTCCGGCGTGCAGAAGCACTGATACGCCTTGCCCTGGGCGAGCAGTTCCCGCGCCACCTCGGCATGGCGGGCTTCCCGGGTGCTCTGCATCACCGGTGGCTCGTCCGGCGCCAAGCCCAGCCAGTCCAGGCTCTCGATGATCTGCCGCACCGCTTCGGGCGTGGAGCGGGCGCGGTCCGTGTCCTCGATCCGCAGCAGGTACTGGCCACGGTGATGGCGCGCGAAAAGGAAATTGAACAGGGCCGTGCGGACCCCGCCAATGTGCAGGTAGCCCGTGGGCGAGGGGGCGAAGCGGGTGCGTACGGTCATGGCTCGGCGTCTTCCTTCGAGCCGGTGCTTCTAACATCCCTGGCGCCTGCTGTAGAGTGCGCGCAACGGTTGAGAAAGCATGTCCGATCTTGCCGCAGGGCAAAAAGGCCCTTTCCGCGTGCCGTCCCTTCGCTTCCTGCCCAGGTGGCGCGCCGCGCCATCCGCCATGGCCGCCGCCCTGGGTGCCTCACTGGCTTCCGACTGGCACCGCCTGCCGCTTTGGCTGCCTGTGGCCCTCGGGGCCGGCATCCTGTTCTATTTCGGCCTGCGCGGCGAGCCGTCCGCCTGGTGGTGGGTGCTTCCCGGCCCGGTCCTGGCGCTGGCGCCGCTGTTGCGTGGCCGCCCGGCGCTGGCATGGATGGCGGGGCTCCTCGGCACGGCGCTGCTCGGCTTCGCGCTGGCCGGGTGGCACGCCGCCCGCATGCCCGCCCCCCTTGAGCTGCCGCGCCGTGCCGTGGTGCTGGAAGGGGTCGTGGACAAGGTCGAGATGCTGCCGAAAGGGCTGCGCGTCACGCTCGGCGCCGCGCAACTCGGCCCTGGCGAGCCGGCGCTGCCCCGCAGCCTGCGCATCCGCCTCAAGGCCGATGATCCCTTGCAGCCGGTACCGGGGGAGCGCCTGCGGGTGCGCGCCCTGGTGCGGGAGCCATCCGCCCCGGCCTACCCCGGGGGCTGGGATTTCCAGCGCGATGCCTTTTTCAGCGGCCTGGGCGGCTCCGGCTTCGCCCTTGGCCCTGCGGAGCGGGTAGGGGAGATGGCCGGCCCGCGCCCCTTCGCGCGCCTGCGGCGGGAACTGGAACGCAGGGTGACGGCCGTGCTGCCCGGCGGCACAGGGGCCGTGGCGGCGGCATTGCTGACCGGGGGGCAAAGCGGCATCCCGGCGGAGAACATGCAGGCCATGCGGGATTCGGGGCTGGCGCATCTGCTCTCGGTATCGGGGCTGCACATCGCCATCGTGATGGGGCTGGGCTTCGGGCTGCTGCGCTTCGGCATCGCCATGGTTCCGGCTCTGGCGCTGCGCTTCGACAGCAAGGTGGCGGCGGCACCCGCCGGATTGCTGCTGGGCTTCGGCTATCTGCTGCTGACTGGCCTGCAGGTGCCGATGCTGCGCTCCTTCGCCATGGCTGCCGTGGTGACGCTGGGCGTCATGCTGGGCCGCCGCGCCCTTTCGTTGCGGGTGCTGGCGGTCGCGGCGGTGGTGGTGCTGGCGATGCAGCCCGCCGCGCTGCTGGGACCATCCTTCCAGATGAGCTTCGCGGCGGTGCTGG
This sequence comes from Teichococcus oryzae, assembly GCF_008386565.1. Classification (GTDB taxonomy): domain Bacteria; phylum Pseudomonadota; class Alphaproteobacteria; order Acetobacterales; family Acetobacteraceae; genus Pseudoroseomonas; species Pseudoroseomonas oryzae. The sequence continues at coordinate 1,123,647 of NZ_VUKA01000001.1, forward strand.
TGCTGATCGCCTGGGCGGAGGCGAGCACAGCCCGGATGGGGCGCTGGCGGCTGGGGGATGAATGGTGGCGGCGGCCCCTGGTGCTGCTGGCCGGCATGGTGCTGACCTCCCTCCTGGCCGGGCTGGCCACCACGCCCTATGGCCTGCATCATTTCGGCCGCCTGCAGCTTTACGGCGTGGCGGCCAACATGGTGGCGGTGCCGATCACCTCATTCCTGGTCATGCCGGCGGGCCTGCTGGCGGTGGCGGCCATGCCCTTCGGCCTCGAGGACTGGCCGCTGCGGCTCATGGGGCTGGGGGTGGATGCCACGCTCTGGGTCGCGCGCAGCGTGGCGGACTGGCCGGGCGCCGCCTTGTCGGCCATGCCGATACCCCCGGCGGGCTTGGCCCTGGCCAGCTTCGGCCTGTTGTGGCTGTGCCTGTGGCGGGCCCGCTGGCGCCTGCTGGGCGTGCCGATGCTGATGGCGGGGCTGGGCAGCGCCGCATTGGTGACGCCGCCCGACATGCTGGTGTCCGGTGACGGCAAGCTGGTGGCGCTGCGCCTGGAGGATGGGCTGGTGCTGCAACGGAACAGCGGCGCCTCCGGCTTCATCCGCGCCAGCTGGCTGCGCGGGCTGGGCGAGGATGACGCCGAGGCGCTGCCCGCCAGCGCCGAGCGGCGGGATGCCGCCCTGAACTGCGAGGGGGCAAGCTGCCGCTTCCAGCCCGACGCCGGAGGCCCGGTGGCCCTGCTGCTGCGGGCCGCGAAGCCGAAGCGCGGCGAGCAGGCGCCTGAAATCCGGGCCGAACCGTTTTGCGGGGAGGCTGGCCTGCTGGTGTCGTCGGAGCCGATCCGTGGCCGCTGCCCCGGCGCGCGCGTGGTGGATCGCTTCAGCGTCTGGCGCAACGGGCCGCATGCCATCTGGCTGCGGCCCGGGGGGATGCGCATCCTGTCCGATCGCGACTGGCGGGGCAGCCGCCCCTGGGTGCCGCCGCCGCCCGTGCCGGCCGCCCGGCGTGCCGATGCGGCCCGCCCTCTCAGTAGCGGCGCAGCAGCCCGACCAGCCGGCCCTGCACCTTGACGCGATCGGGGCCGAAGATGCGGGTCTCATAGCGCGGATTGGCGGCTTCCAGGGCGATGGAATTGCCCTTCCGCCGCAGCCGCTTCAGCGTCACCTCGTTCTCGTCCACCAGGGCGACAACCACAGAGCCATTCTCCGCCACCTCGTCGCGGCGGATGATCACCGTGTCGCCATCCAGGATGCCGGCACCTTCCATGGAGTCGCCGGAAACCTCCAGCGCGTAATGATCCCCACCGCCGAGCAGTGCCGCGGGCACTTCCACCGTGCCGCCGCTGTCGCGCAGCGCCTCGATCGGCTGGCCGGCGGCGATCCGGCCATAAAGCGGCAGATGAACCGCCGCCGCATCGGCCGCGCTGCGGCTGGCACCCGGCAGATTGGACGCGAAATTGCCGCGGATGACATTGGGTGCGAAACCGGGCGCCAGCGCGGGACGGATCTCGGCGGCTGGCGCCACATTGTCCGGCAGCCGGATCACTTCCAGCGCGCGGGCGCGATGGGCGCGGCGGCGCAGAAAGCCCCGTTCCTCCAGCGCGGTGATCAGCCGGTGAATGCCGGATTTGGAGCGCAGGCTCAGGGCTTCCTTCATCTCCTCGAAGGAGGGAGAGAACCCCGTGTCGCGCAGGTGCTTATCGATGAAAACCAGCAACTCATGTTGCTTGCGCGTCAGCATGCGCGACTCCCTGTGAACATCTGGCCAGGATCCCGGCCAGTCGCGACGAGGCTGCGAACAAACCGGCAACCCGCTCAATGTTCTACGAAAGTTCCAGGGCGTCGGTCAACCATGTTCCAGTGGTCCAGGGAGCCTCAAAGGCCAAGCTGCTCCAGCTCCATCACTTCCACCATATCGCCCGGCGCGGCGGCCGGCGCGTGCGGCAGGCGCCGGATCAGCGCGTCGCAACCCGCCAGGATGCGCAGCATGGAACTGTCCTGCCGGTCGGCCGGGGTAGCCAGGAGTTGGCCCTGCGGGCCCCGCTCCAGCCGCGCCCGCAGATAATCCTCCCGCCGGTCATTGGCGGGCAGGGGCGCCGCGAGCCGTGCCGCATGCAGGGCCGGCGCCCCGGCCGGCAGGCCGGAAAGCACCGCCAGGGCCGGCTGCAGGAACAGCACCCCGCAAACCAGCGCCGACACCGGATTGCCTGGCAGGCCCAGCAACGGCGTCGTGCCCAGCCGCCCCCAGATCAGCGGCTTGCCCGGCCGCATGGCGATCTTCCAGAAATCCAGCACAAAGCCCTGCGGCCCCAGAGCCTGCTGCACCAGGTCATGCTCGCCCACGCTGGCGCCGCCCGTGGTCAGCATCAGGTCGCAGGAGCGGGCGGATTCGGCGGCGGCGGCGATGGCGCCGGCGTCGTCGGCGGCGATCGGCAGCACCAGGGGCACGCCGCCGCCCGCGCGAACCAGCGCCGCCAGCGCATGGGCGTTGGAGGACACGATGCCGCCGGGCGGCAATGGCTCGCCGGGCAGGCGGATCTCGTCGCCCGTGGCCAGGATGCCGATGCGCGGGCGGCGATGCACGGTCAGCCAGGCATGGTTGGCGGCGGCGGCGAGGCCGATGTCGCGCGCGGTCAGCCGCTTCCCAGCCGGGAGCAGCACGTCGCCCAGGCGGAAATCCAGCCCGGCGGGGCGGATCCACCGGCCGGGGCGCACCGTTTCACGCACCGTCACGGTGACGTCGCCGGCTTCCGCGTCCTCCTGCAACAGGATGCCATCGGCGCCGGCGGGAACAGGGGCGCCGGTGAAGATGCGCACCGCTTCCCCAGGGCCGACGCCGCCCCCGAAGGGATGGCCGGCCGGGGCGGCGCCGATCACGCGCAGCACCGCGCCTTCCGCCGCGTCGGCGGCGCGCACCGCATATCCATCCATGGCGGACATGTCGGAGGGGGGCTGGGTCAGTCTTGCCGCCACCGGCGCGGCCAGCACGCGCCCCCAGCCTTCCTGCAGCGACACCGTCTCAGGGCCGGTGGCGCTCAGGCTGCCCAGGATGCGGGAACGGGCCTCCTCCACCGGGATCATGGCGTGGCCGCTTCCCACAGGCCCGACTTGCCGCCTTCCTTGCGGGCGAGGTGGATGCCGTCGATCCGCATGCCGCGGTCGATTGCCTTGCACATGTCGTACACTGTCAGCGCCGCGACCGACACGGCGGTCAGGGCCTCCATCTCAACCCCGGTGGGGCCGGTGGTCTTGACCCGCGCCTCGATCCGCACGGCGCCGGGCGCCTCCGGCACCAGTTCCAGCTTCACCGAAGTCAGGGCCAGCGGGTGGCAGAGCGGGATCAGCTCGGCGGTGCGCTTCGCCGCCATGATGCCGGCGATGCGCGCCACGCCCAGCACGTCGCCCTTGCCGAGCGAGCCGGCCCGGATGGCGTCCAGCGTGGCCGGCGCCATCTCCACCCGGCCGCGGGCGATCGCCAGCCGCTCGGTGGCAGGCTTGGCCGAGACATCCACCATCACCGCCCGGCCTTCCGCGTCGAAATGCGTGAAGCCGCCAGGGGTGGGAGCGGGCGCGGCTGGCGCGGCGCGCGGCGGGTCGAAGCCTTCGCCGCCTTCGCTCATCCGGCCTGCACCATGGCGCGGGCGGCCTCGGTGACGTCCGGCTGGCGCAGAAGATGCTCGCCCACCAGGATGCAGCGCGCGCCAACGGCGGCCATGCGGCGCACGTCGTCGGGAGTCCGAAGGCCGCTCTCGGCCACCGGGATGCGGTCGGCCGGGATCTGCGGCACCAGCGCCTCGGCGGTGGCGAGATCGGTCCGCAGGGTGCGCAGGTTGCGGTTGTTGACGCCGATCAGCCGGGTGTTGAGGCCCAGCGCGCGGTCCAGCTCGCGCTGGTCATGCACCTCGGCCAGCACCGACATGTCCAGGCTGCGCGCGATATCCTCCAGCTCCCGTGCCTGCGCATCCGACAGCGCGGCCAGGATCAGCAGGATGCAGTCGGCGCCCATCGCCCGCGCCTCGAACACCTGGTAGGGGTCGATCATGAAATCCTTGCGCAGCGCCGGCAGCGGGCAGGCGGCGCGGGCGGTCACCAGGTCGGCCGGCGTGCCCTGGAAATACGGCTTGTCGGTCAGCACGGACAGGCAGGCCGCGCCGGCGTCGCAATAGGCCCGGGCGAGGGCGGCGGGGTCGAACGGATCGCGGATAAGGCCGCCCGAGGGCGAGGCCCGCTTGATCTCGGCGATCAGGCCGATGCGCCCATCCGCCACGGCGTCGCACAGCGCCCCGGTGAAGTCGCGCGGCGGGCCGAGATCCCGGGCGCGGGCCTCCATCTCCTCCAGCGGCGTCGCTTCCTTGCGGGCGCTGACTTCCTTTTCCTTGTCGGCCAGGATGCGCAGCAGGGTGTCGGACAGGGCTTCTGCGTTCAAGGCGGTCTCTCTGATCAATTCGCGGAGGTGTCGGACTGGGTGGCGCGGCGCAGGCGCTCCAGCACGGCCAGCGCCGCGCCTTCATCGATGGAACGCGCCGCCCGCCCGGCCGCGCCGCGCAGGTCGTCGGTGTTTCCCGCCACCACCAGGGCGGCGGCGGCGTTCAGGATGACGCAGTCGCGATAAGGGCTGCGCTCACCCCTCAACAACGCTTCGAGCCGTTCCGCGTTGTGGGCCGGATCGCCGCCGCGCAGCGTTTCCGCCGGGGACTCCGGCAGGCCCGCATCGGCCGGGGAAACGGTGAAGGCGCGAATCTGGCCATCGCGCAGCTCGACCACCTCGCTCGGACCTGCGACGGTCAGCTCGTCCAGCCCCTGGCCATGCACAAGCCAGGCGCGTTCCGTGCCGATGCGGCCCAGGGTCTCGGCCATCGGGCGCAGCCATTGCGCGGCGAAGGCGCCGGTCATCTGCCGCTTCACCCGGGCCGGGTTGGTCAGCGGGCCCAGCAGGTTGAAGATGGTGCGCGTGCCCAGTTCCACCCGCGGGCCGGAGGCATGGCGCAAGGCGGCGTGGTGGCGCGGCGCGGCCAGGAACATCATGCCGGCCTCCCGCATCACCCGCGGCAACTCGCCGAGCGGCAGGTCCAGATTGACGCCCAGCGCCGTCAGCGCGTCGGACGCGCCCGATCTCGAGGACAGCGCCCGGTTGCCATGCTTGGCCACCGGCACGCCGGCGCCGGCCACCACCATGGCGGCGGCGGTGGAGATGTTCAGCGTTCCCGCCCCGTCGCCGCCGGTGCCGACGATGTCCACCGCGCCCGGAGGTGCCTCGGCCGGGGTCATGCGAGCGAGCATGGCGCGCACGGCGCCGGTCATTTCCGCCACTGTCTCGCCGCGCAGGCGCATCGCCATCAGCAGGCCGGCGATCTGGGCGGGTGTCGCCTCGCCTTCCATGATGATGCCGAAGGCGGATTCCGCCTCGGCCTCCGTCAGCGTCTCGCCGGTCGCGAGGCGGCCCAGAAGCGGCTTCAGGGAATTCATGCCACTCCCCCGGGGAATGCCGCAAAGACAGTGGCTTGCATGATGTCCTTCCCCTTCCGAAATGCGTTCACCGGGCTGTCACCTGGCCGAGCATCTCGGCATTGTAGGTGACATCGGCCCGGGCGCGCAGGGCGGCCAGGTATTGCTGCTCCAGATCGCCGAGCATGGCCTGCTCCACGGCGCCGCGCACCTGGCCCAGGGCCAGCGCATCGGACCCCGGGTCGAAGGGCAGCACCTCGACCACCTGGGCGACCGCGAAGCCTTCCAGCGTTTCGGCCATGGTGGCTTCGCCGGGATTGGTGGCGAAGACCGGTTGCAGCAATTCGGGCGGCACCGGCTGGGGCTGGCCCTGCGGGGCGGGGTTGCGGCCGAAGGGCTGGGTGCGGCGGGCTTGCAGCCCGGCCTCGCGCGCCGCCTCGGGCAGGCCCTTGCCGGCCTTCACCGCGGCGAGCAGCGCGCCTGCGCGTTCTTCCTGCGCACGGCGCCGGGCATCGGCGGTCCAGGCCGCGCGGACATTGTCGGCCACCTCGGCGAAGGGGCGCAGGGTGGGGGGCGTGATCTCGGCGATGTTGAAGGCGAACAGGGCGGCCTGCCCGGCTTCGGCGAGGCGCGGGGCCTCGCCCTGCTGCGCGGCGAAGATGGCGCGCAGCGCGATGTTGCGTGGCTCGCCGCTCAGCGGCAGTCCGGCCTCTGCGCCGTCCGGCGCGCGACCGGCGCTGTCGGTGGTCACCTCGGCCAGCGCCAGCCCGAAGCGCGGCGCGACCTCGGCCAGGGTGGCGCCGCCGGCCAGCGCGTCCTCCACCTGGTTGGCGCGCTCATAGGCGATGTCGGCTGCCCGCTCCTGGCGCACCAGGGCGGCCACTTCGTTCTTCACCGCCTCAAAGCCGCGGCTGGAGCCGGGCTCGATGCCGGTGACCTTCAGCACATGCCAGCCGAACGGGGTCTGCACCGGGGCGCTGACGCCGCCCTCGGCGAGGGAGAAGGCCGCGTTGGCGAGTTCCGGCACGGGCAGGCTCGACCGGTCCGTCGTGCCAAGCGGCAGGGCCTGTCCGCCGGCCTGCTGCGCGGCCTCGGTGATGGCCGCGAAATCCGCCCCTCCGCGCCATTGTTCGGCGATGGCGCGGGCGGCTTCCTCGCTTTGCAGCACGGCCTGCTCCAGCGTCCGGCGTTCCGGGGTTTCGAACTGGCCCTGCCGGGCCTCATAGGCGGCGCGCAATTCGTCTTCGCTGGGCTCGATCTCGCCGGCCAGCGTCTCGGGCGACAGCACCGCCACCGTGTAGCGGCGGTATTCCGGGGCGGAGAAGCGGTCCGGATTGTTTTCGTGGTAGCGGGTGAGCTGTTCCTCGGTCGGCGCAGGCGGCTCCGGCGCGGCGGCCAGGGAAAGCGCCACGATGTCGGCCACGCGGCGCTCGCGTTCCCAGGCCAGCAGCGGGCGGGTGAGGGCATCCGGCCCGGCGGCGCCGGCGCGCACCGCGCCCACCATCTGCTGCCGTTCCAGGTCGGCCCGCAACAGGGCCAGGAACGCCTGCTCCGTCAGGCCGTTGTTGCGCAGGAAGCCATCGAAGGTGGGGCGGCTGAAGCGGCCATCCAGGCCCTGGAAGGCGGGAATGCCGAAAACGTAGTCCCGCACCGCCCCTTCCGGCGCGGCGAGGCGGAGGCGTGCCGCCTCCTGCCGCTGCACCCGGTCCATCACCAGGCTTTCCACCGCCTGGCGGGCGATGGCGTTGCTCATCTGCGGCGTGATCTCCATGGCGCCGCCCAGCTGCCGCTGCACGCGGCTGATTTCGCGCCGCGCCGCCTGTTGCGCTTCCGGCAGCTCGATCGGCTCGCCACCGACACGGGCCACGGCGGAATCCCGGCCGAAATTCCGGACGATGTCCTCGATCCCCCAAATCGCGAAGGACAGGATCAGCAGCACGAAAAGGATCTTGGCGAACCAGGTGCCGGCAAGACGGCGCAGCGCAGTGAGCATGATGTTCCGCGACGATGGGGTGGCGCGGCCCACAGGCTGGCCCGCGACGGTGAAGTGGCGCGGACCATAGGCAAAAGCCGGGCTGTTGCCAAACGCCAGGGCGGCTTATAGCCGCAGCACCTGTTTGAGTTCGGCAAAGGAAGAGCAAACCATGACCCCAGGCGTGCGCCCGCTGATCGCCGGCAATTGGAAGATGCATGGCAGCCTGAGCGAGGCCCGCTCCCTGGCCGGCGCCGTGGCTCAGGGAAAGGCCCAGGGGCAAGCCGACCTGCTGGTCTGCCCGCCCTATCCCTACCTGCTGCCCGTGCAGGGCGCGCTGGCCGGCAGCGACGTGGCGCTGGGCGCGCAGGATTGCCACGCGGCGGCCAAGGGTGCCCATACGGGTGACGTCTCAGTGCCGATGCTGAAGGATTGCGGGGCGCGCTTCGTGATCCTCGGCCATTCCGAGCGCCGCGCCGACCATGGCGAAAGCGATGCCGCGGTGCGCGCCAAGGCGGAGGCGGTACTGGGCGAAGGCCTGGTTCCGGTGGTCTGCGTCGGGGAAAGCGAAGCCCAGCGCGTCGCCGGCGAGGCCGAGGCGGTGGTGGCCGGGCAACTGGCCGGCAGCCTGCCGGACGGCTTCGCGGCCGCCGGCGGCGTGGTGGCCTATGAGCCGGTCTGGGCCATCGGCACCGGCCGCACGCCGACCGAGGCCGACATCGCCGCCATGCATGCCCGCATCCGCGCCGAGCTGGTCGGCCGCTTCGGCGCGGCGGGGGAGACGCTGCGCATCCTGTATGGCGGGTCGGTGAAGCCGGGCAACGCCAAGGCCATCCTGGCCCTGCCGCATGTGGACGGCGCGCTGGTGGGCGGCGCCAGCCTGGTGGCGGAGGATTTCCTGGCCATCGCCAGCGCCGTTTGAGGAAAGGGGGCCGCCGGAGCCACGGGCGGCCCACCCCCATCGAAGCAGGTTGATCACGAAATTTATCTGACTTAAGTCAGATAAAATGTCGTTCGATCCTGTTTCGCGCTTTCGCCGCTTCAGCCGCGCCGTCACCTCCGAGGTGGGCGCCCTCGACACATCCTTTCTGGGCCGTGGCCGCCCGCTGGGCGCCGCGCGGGTGCTGAACGCCATCGGCCATGGACGCTCCGATGTCGCGGAGATCCGGGATTACCTGGCGCTGGATTCAGGGCTGATGAGCCGGCTGCTCCGCGGCCTGGAGGAAGAAGACCTCATCGCCACCGCCCCGCATCCCGGCGATGCCCGGCGCCGCGTGGCGCGGCTGACCCCGGCTGGCCAGCAGGAGTTCCAGGCCTACGAGGATCTGTCCAACGCGCGTGCCGAGGCGTTGCTGGCGCGCCATCCGAAGCCGGAGGCGCTGCTGGCGGCGATGGATCTGGTGGCGTCCGCCCTTGGCCGCGACCGCCTCGCGCTGCGGGAGATGGACCCGCGCGGCCCGGAGGCGCGCCACTGCCTGTCGGAATATTACGCGGAGTTGGCACGCCGCTTCGAGCGCGGCTTCGACGTTTCCTTGTCCCGCGATCCGGAAGCCTCCGACATGATCCGCCCGCGCGGCGTCTTCCTGGTGGGCCTGTCGGACGGCATGCCGCTCGGCTGCGTCGGGCTGAAGGGCAGCGGCGGGGAGGTGGCGGAGATCAAGCGCCTGTGGGTCTCGCCGGCGGCGCGTGGGCTGGGCCTGGCGCGCCAGTTGATGGAGGCGGCGGAACAGGCGGCCCGCGCATTGTCGATCCAGGTGCTGCGGCTCGATACCAACTCGGCCCTGCCGGAAGCGCTGCAGCTTTATCGCCGTTCGGGCTGGACCGAGATCGAGCGCTTCAACGACGATCCATATCCGGACCTGTTCTTCGAGAAGCGCCTTTGAGGGCTGCCGGCGTGCCGCCCGGCTTGCCCGTGGCCGGGCATGGCGCGAGGATGGCGCCATGCCGAACGACCTGACCGTGCGCGTCCTGGACGCGCTCGATTCCGCCCGCGCCGACACGGAAGCCAGCCTGATCGAGTGGCTGCGCATTCCGAGCGTCAGCGCCCAGCCCGCCCATGCCGCGGATTGCCGCCATGCCGCCGAATGGCTGGTGCGCGAGCTGGCCGCCCTCGGCTTCGAGGCCCGGCTGCGCGAAACGGCGGGACATCCGGTGGTGATCGCCAGCCATCCCGGCCCCCAGGCAAGCCCGGGGAAGGAGGTGCCGCATGTGCTGATCTACGGCCATTACGACGTGCAGCCGCCGGAGCCGCTGGAGCTGTGGAACAGCCCGCCCTTCGAGCCGACTCTCACCGAGGGGCCGCGCGGCCCGCGCATCACGGCGCGTGGCGCGGTGGACGACAAGGGGCAGGTGATGACCTGGCTCGCCGCGCTGCGCGCCTGGCACAAGGTGGCCGGCGGCCCGCCGGTGCGCGTCACCGTGCTGGTGGAAGGCGAGGAGGAGATCGGCAGCCCCAGCCTCGATCCGGTGCTGGAGGCGGAGAAGGCGGCGCTTTCGGCCGATGTCGCGCTGATCAGCGACACCAACATGTGGGCGCCCGGCGTGCCGGCGCTCACCGTCAGCCTGCGGGGCATGGTCTACACCCAGATCGACCTGCGGCTCGGCGACCGCGACCTGCATTCCGGCCTGTTCGGAGGATCGGCCCTCAATGTCCTGAATCTGCTCACGAAGATCCTGGGTGAGCTGAAGGACGAGAATGGCCGCGTGCGGATTCCCGGATTCTACGACAACATTCCCGAGCCGACCGCCGAACAACGCGCCGCCTGGGATGCGCTGGGCTTCGACGAGGCGGCCTTCCTTGGCAATCAGGGCATGTCCACGCCGGGCGGCGAGAAGGGGCGCAGCGCGCCGGAGCGCCTTTGGGCACGCCCGACCGCCGACATCAACGGCATCTGGGGCGGCTATATGGGGGAGGGCACCAAGACGGTGATCGCCTGCGAGGGCCATGCCAAGCTGTCCTGCCGCCTGGTGCCGGGGCAGGACCCCGCGAAGATCGTGGAGGGCATCCGGCAATTCGTGCAGTCCCGCCTGCCGCCCGATGCCAGCTTCACCCTGCAGGTCTTTGGCGAGGCTCCCGCCGTGGCGGTGCCGCCGGACTCGCCCTGGCTGGCCGCGGCGGAGGCGGTTCTGGCGGAGGAGTTCGGCCGCCCCGCGGTGCGGGCCGGCGGCGGCGGCTCGATCCCCGTGGCGTCCAGCCTGAAAAGCATTCTGGGCCTGGATTGCCTGATGATGGGCTTTGGCCTGGATGACGACCAGGTGCACAGCCCGAACGAGAAGTTCGAGCTGAGCTGCCTGCATTCCGGCGCCCGCAGCCATGTGCGGCTGCTGGGCAGGCTCGGCGGCCGGTGAACGATGCGCCGGGATGGTGTTGAGCCATCCCGGCGCAGGACCCTGGTTCAGGCGCGTGCCGTGATGGCGCGGATCAGGCCGAGGCTTTCCTCCACCATCGCCGCCGTGACGTCGAGGTGGAAGCAGGCGCGCAGCCGGCCCCCGAGGCTCGACACCTGCACGCCCTCCAGGCGCAGCGCGGCGACCAGCGCCCCGGATGCGACGCCGGCGCCGGAGGGGTCGAAGAACACCAGGTTGGTGTCGGGCTCCTCCACCGTCATGCCCGGGATCTGCCGCAGGCCACGGGCGAAGGCGCGGGCATTGGCGTGATCCTCAGCCAGCCGCTCCACATTGTGGTCGAGGGCGTAGAGGCACGCGGCGGCGCAGATCCCGGCTTGCCGCATCGAGCCGCCGAGGCGCTGCTTCCAGTGCCAAGCCTTGTCGATGAACTCGGCGGACCCCGCCAGCACCGCGCCAAGCGGCGCGCCCAGGCCCTTGGTGAAGTCGAGCCACACGGAGTCGAAGCCCGCCACCATCTCGGCGGCCGGGATGCCGCTGGCGACCACGGCGTTCATCAGCCGGGCGCCATCCATGTGGGTGGCCCAGCCCTGTTCCCGCGCCACGCCGACCAGCGCCTCCAGCCTGGCCTGAGGCCACACCGCGCCGCCGCCGATATTGGCGGTCTGCTCCACCTCCAGCAGGCGCTGCGGGGGCGAATAGCGGCTGCGGTGCCGGATCGCGGCGCGCAGCGCCTCCTCCGTGAACATGCCGCGCTCACCCCGCAGGGGATGGATCTGCACGCCGGACAGGGAAGCGTGGGTGCCGCCCTCGCTGGCCAGGATATGCGCGGTTTCATGCGCCAGGACCTCATCGCCATGGCGGCAATGGGTGCGGATGGCGATGACGTTGCACATGGTGCCGGAAGGCAGGAACACCGCCGCCTCCTTGCCCAGCAGCGCCGCCATGCGGTCGCACAGGGCATGGACGGTGGGATCGTCGCCATACTGCTCGTCCCCCACCTCGGCCCGCATCATCGCCTCCTTCATGGCGGCGGTGGGGCGGGTCTGGGTGTCGGAATACAGGTTGATGCGGACGGGCGGAGCCCCGGCAGGCGGGCGGGGCGGGGCATGCACCATGGGCGGAACCTTTCGGGCCTGGGATCAATCCGACATGTCGGCAATGCTGGCGCGGAGGCTGCGGATGATGCGGCGCAGCAGCAGGACCGCGCACAGCGCGGCCAGCGCCGGCATCAGCCATCCAGGCAATTCCTGGAGCCAGGCCGGGCCGGAGTCTCGCCAAAGGGCCAGCGCCCCGAAGATGAGCAGGAGAACGATGAACTTCAGCATTGCCGAAGGCAGGATGGCAGGCCAGGTGCCTGCCGTCATCCTGCCTTTCGCGGTGCCTACTCGGCCGCCGGCGTCCCGCCCGCCGCCGGCTGCGCCGAAGCGGTGGCGGTGGCCTGGCCGTTGCGGCCATACAGCACCATGGCCCGGCGCTCGAAGGCACGGACCATCAGCCGCACCGCCTCGTTGAAGACGGTGCCGATGACCGCCTGGAGGAGGCGGGACTTGAACTCGAAATCCACAAAGAAATCGACCTCGGTGCCGCCCTCGATCGGAATGAATTTCCAGGTGTTGTTCAGGTAGCGGAAGGGGCCGTTCTCATATTGCACGCGGATGCCATGCGGCCGGTCCAGCGAAACGCGGGACCGGAAGGTTTCCCGGAACATCTTGAAGCCGATGGTCAGGTCCGCCAGCAGCTCCGTTTCCGTGTGCGACACGATGCGCGCGCCCACGCACCAGGGCAGGAATTCGGGGTAGCGGCGCACATCCGCCACCAGGTTGAACATCTGCTCCGGCGTGTAGCGGAGGATGCGCTTCTCGGCGTGGGTCGGCATCAGTCGGCCGCGATGGCGCGAAGCTGCGCGTTGCGGGCATCCCGCAGGGCCGCGAAGTCACGGTCGGCATGGTAGGAGGAGCGGGTCAGCGGCGTCGCGGACACCAGCAGGAAGCCCTTGCCGCGTGCCATCCGGGCATAATCCTCGAACTCCACCGGCTCCACGAAGCGGTCCACCGCCGCGTGCTTCACCGTGGGTTGCAGGTATTGGCCAATGGTCAGGAAGTCGATTTCGGCGCTGCGCATGTCGTCCATAACCTGCAACACCTCCATCCGGGTTTCACCCAGGCCCACCATCAGGCCGGATTTGGTGAAGATCGAGGGATCGAGCGCCTTCACCCGGTCGAGCAGCCGCAGCGAATGGTAGTAGCGCGCGCCAGGCCGGATGGTGGGGTAGAGCTTGGGCACCGTTTCCAGGTTGTGGTTGAACACGTCCGGCCGCGCTTCCACCACCACTTCCAGCGCGCCATCCTTGCGCAGGAAGTCAGGGGTCAGGATCTCCACCGTGGTATCCGGCGCGGCGGCGCGGATCGCGGCGATCACCTCCGCGAAGTGGCGGGCGCCGCCATCCTTCAGGTCGTCGCGGTCGACGCTGGTGATCACCACATGGCGCAGGCCGAGCTTGGCCACCGCATCGGCGACGCGGCGCGGCTCATCGGCATCCAGGTGCTTGGGCTGGCCGGTGGTGATGTTGCAGAAGGAACAGGCACGGGTGCAGATCTCACCCATGATCATCATGGTGGCGTGGCGCTGCGACCAGCATTCGCCGATATTGGGGCAGGCCGCTTCCTCGCACACCGTCACCAGCTTGTTGTCGCGCATCAGGTTGCGCGTCTCGTGGTAGATCGGGTGCGTGGGGGCCTTGACCCGGATCCAGTCCGGCTTGCGCTTGATGGGATTGTCGGGACGGTGCGCCTTTTCCGGGTGGCGCAGCTTCTTGGCGTCAGGCGCGGCGGCGGCTTGCAGATGCGCGGGCAGGGCGGCGGCCGGAGCCTCGTCCGGCAACCTGGCGGTGCCATCCGCATTGGAAACCGCGCCGCCGGCCCGGTGGTCGATCAGGATACGCGTGGCCATTCGGGAACCCCGGTGCAGTGCCAATGGCGGCGAAGCCGCCGCCATTTCCCCTCTATATGAGCAATCCGCGCGCGGATGCGAGGCTTCCGCGCCGAATGGGCTCAGATGTGGATCACCCGGCCATAGGCATCAAGCACCGACTCATGCATGGCTTCCGAGACGGTGGGGTGGGGGAAGACGGTGTGCATCAGCTCCGCTTCCGTGGTTTCCAGGGTGCGGGCGATGGTGTAGCCCTGGATCATCTCGGTCACTTCCGGCCCGACCATGTGGGCGCCGAGCAGCGCGCCGGTCTTGGCATCGAACACCGTCTTGACGAAGCCTTCCGGCTCGCCCAGCGCGATGGCCTTGCCATTGCCGATGAAGGGGAAGCGGCCGACCCGGACCTCGTGCCCGGCTTCCTTGGCGCGGGCCTCGGTCAGCCCCACGGACGCGACCTGCGGCCGGCAATAGGTGCAGCCCGGGATGTTCGACACGTCCATCGGGTGCGGGTGGTTACCGGCGATGGCCTCCACCACCACGATGCCCTCATGGCTGGCCTTGTGTGCCAGCCAGGGCGCGCCGGTCAGGTCGCCGATGGCATAGACCCCGTCCTCACCGGTGCGGCCGAACTCGTCGGTGACGATGTGGGTCTTCTCGACCTTCACCTTGGTCCCCTCGATGCCGATATTCTCGACATTGCCGACGATGCCCACAGCCGAGATCAGGCGGTCCGCCTGGATCTCCTGGACCTTGTTGTCCACCTCGACCACCACGGCCACGCCGTCGCCGGTCTTGCGGACGCCCTGCACCTTGGCCGAGGTCAGCACCTTCATCTTCTGCTTCTCGAAGGACTTGCGGACAAAGGCCGAAACCTCGGCGTCCTCCACGGGGAGGATGCGGTCCATCGCCTCGATCAGCGTCACCTCGGCGCCCATGTTCAGGAAGAAGGAGGCGAATTCGGAGCCGATGGCGCCGGAGCCGATCACCACCAGCTTCTTCGGCATGGTGTCGGGCACCAGCGCCTCGCGGTAGGACCAGATCAGCTTGCCGTCCGGCTCGATGCCGGGGATCACGCGGGCGCGGGCGCCGGTGGCCAGGATGATATGCTTGGCCGCGATCTCGGCCACCGGCTTGCTGTCCTTGGTGACGGACAGCTTGCCCGGGCCGGCCAGCTTGCCGTGGCCGTCGAACACCGTGACCTTGTTCTTCTTCAGCAGCCCCTTCACGCCGGCGGAAAGCTGTCCCGATACCTGACGGGACCGCTTCACCACCTTGGCGAAGTCGAAGCGCGGATTGTCGGCGGCGAAGCCGTACTGGTCGAGGCTGTGCAGCAGGTGGTTGATCTCGGAGGCGCGCAGCAGCGCCTTGGTCGGGATACAGCCCCAGTTGAGGCAGATGCCGCCCAGATGCTCGCGCTCCACCAGCGCGACCTTCATCTTCAGCTGCGCCGCGCGGATGGCGGCGACATAGCCACCGGGGCCGCCACCCACCACCACCAGGTCGAACTGCTCGGCCATGTTCTGCTTGTCCTCGTCAGGCCCCGGCGGCGAAGGCGGTCAGCGCCTCGCCCGAAAGCCGTTGATCGGTCCATTCATCCTGCGCCACCGCGCCGATCCGCCGGTAGAAGGCGATGGCCGGCTCATTCCAGTCCAGCACCGCCCATTCCACGCGGGCATAGCCGCCCTCCACCGCCTGCTGCGCCACGGCCCGGAAGAAGGCGGTGCCGATGCCAAGGCGGCGGTGCTCCGGCCCGACGAACACATCCTCGATCCAGAAGCCGGCCTTGCCGGTGAAGGTGGAGAAGGTCTCGTACCAGAGGCAGAAGCCCACCGCCTCGCCATCCACTTCCGCGATCAGGCCGCGGACGCGCCTGGTGGCCAGCGCGGCGTAGAAATCCTGCGCGCTGGCCTTCGCCTCGTGCCCCAGCTTCTCGTATTCCGCCAGCGCGACCACCAGCCGCGCCACCGTTTCGGCATCGCGCGGCCGTGCCTCGCGAAGGGTAAAGCCGGGGTCGCCGCTCACAACATCAGGCTCAGAGGGTCCTCGACCACCTTCTTGAAGGCAGCGATGAACTCGGCGGCCAGGGCGCCATCCACCACGCGGTGGTCGACCGACAGGGTGCAGGTCATCACCGTCGCGATGGCGAGCGCGCCATCCTTCACCACCGGCCGCTGCTCCCCGGCGGAAACCGCCAGGATGCCGGCCTGCGGCGGGTTGATGATGGCCGAGAAGTCGCGCACCCCGAACATCCCCATGTTGGAGATGGAGAAGCCGCCGCCCTGGAACTCCTCGGGCTTCAGCTTGCCCGACTTGGCGCGGGCGGCGAGGTCCTTCATCTCGTTGGAGATGGCGGCCAGGCCCTTCTGGTCGGCCTTGCGGATGATCGGCGTGATCAGCCCGTCGGGGATCGACACCGCCACCGAGATGTCGACATCGTGGTACTGGATGATCGCGTCATCGGTCCAGGTGGCGTTGACGTTGGGATATTGCCGCAGCACCCGCGCCACCGCCTTGATCACCAGGTCGTTGACCGAAAGCTTGAAGGCGCCGGGGCCTTCCTTCGGCGCGCGGGCGTTGAGGTCGGCGCGCAGCTTCAGCAACGCATCCAGCTCGATGTCCATCGAGACGTAGAAATGCGGAACGGTCTGCTTGCTCTCGCTCAACCGGCGCGCGATGACCTTGCGCATCGAGCTGTTCGGCACGGCGGTGTGCGGCGCCGTGATCGTGGGTGCCGGGGCCTTGGGTGCTGCCGCCGCGGGGGCCGCCGGCGCGGTGGCGGGGGCGGCCCCCGCTTCCGCTTTGGCGGGCTGCGGCTTGCCGGCGGCGCCTTCGATATCGGCTTTCACGATGCGGCCATTCGGGCCGGAACCCTGGATGCCGGACAGGTCGATCCCCGCCTGCTGCGCCATGCGCCGCGCCAGCGGCGAGGCGAAGACGCGGCCATCCGTGCCGGCGGAAGGAGCGGGCTTCTGCTCGGGGGCAGGGGCGGCAGCCTTGGGCTGCTGCTCGGCCGGGCTGGACGCGGGCTTGGCTTCCGGCGCGGCTTCCTGCTTCGGCGCGGGCTTGGGGGCGGCGCCGGCATCGGCCGGAACCTCCTCGCCTTCCTCGACCAGGATGCCGATGGGGGCATTGACCTTCACCCCCTCGGTGCCGTCCGGCACCAGGATCTTGCCGAGGATGCCCTCATCGACAGCCTCGAATTCCATGGTGGCCTTGTCGGTCTCGATCTCGGCGATCACGTCGCCGGCCTTCACCGCCTCGCCTTCCTTTTTCAGCCAGCGCGCCAAGTTCCCCTCGGTCATGGTGGGGGACAGGGCGGGCATCAGGATGTTGGTGGCCATGATCCCGCTTCCCCTTACTTCCGGTAGGTCACGCTTTTGGCGGCGTCCACCACATGCTCGATGGTCGGCAGCGCCAGCTTCTCAAGATTGGCCGCGTAGGGCATCGGCACGTCCAGGCCGGCCACCCGGACGGGCGGCGCGTCGAGATGGTCGAAGGCGTGCTCGATGACCTGCATCGCCACCTCGCAGCCAATGCCGGAGAAAGCCCAGCCTTCCTCCACCGTGACCAGCCGGTTGGTCTTCTTCACCGAGGCGACGATGGTGTCGGTGTCGAGCGGGCGGATTGTGCGGAGGTTGATGACCTCCGCGTCGATGCCGTCCTCGGCCAGCTTCTCGGCAGCCTTCAGCGCCAGACCGACCTCGATGGAGAAGGCGACGATGGTGACATCCTTGCCCTTCCGCTCGATCTTGGCCTTGCCGATGGGCAGGATGAAGTCGTCATCCACCGGGCATTCGAAGCTCTGCCCGTAGAGGATCTCGTTCTCCAGGAACACCACCGGGTTCGGGTCGCGGATGGCGGCGCGCAGCAGGCCCTTGGCATCGGCCGAGGACCACGGCGCCACGACCTTGAGGCCGGGAACATGCGCGTACCAGGAGGCGTAGCACTGGGAGTGCTGCGCCGCCACGCGCGCGGCGGCGCCGTTCGGCCCGCGGAAGACGATCGGGCAGCCAAGCTGGCCGCCGGACATGTACAGCGTCTTGGCGGCGCTGTTCACGATCTGGTCGATCGCCTGCATGGAGAAGTTGAAGGTCATGAACTCGACGATCGGGCGCAGGCCGGTGAAGGCCGCGCCCACCGCCATGCCGGTGAAGCCATGCTCGGTGATCGGGGTGTCCACCACGCGCTTCGGGCCGAACTCGTCGAGCAGCCCTTGCGAAACCTTGTAGGCGCCCTGGTACTGCGCGACTTCCTCGCCCAGCAGGAACACCTTGTCGTCGAGGCGCATCTCGGCGGCCATGGCATCGCGCAGCGCCTCGCGCACGGTGATGCTCCGGGTCTCGCCCCATTCCTTTTCCGGCTCCGGCGCGGCGGGCTGATGCTCGGCGGCGGCGCCTTCCTTGCGGGCGGCGCCACGGGCGGCGACGGCGCCGTAATCCTCGGCTTCCTTGGCCACCTTGGCGGTCTCGCCGCCGGCCTGCACGGCGTTGGAAACCGGCTGCTCCGGCCCATGCGAGGCATTCTCGCCATCGCCGCCGTCGAGCTCGGCGATCACCGAGTTGACCTGCACGCCCTCGGTGCCCTCGGGCACCAGGATCTTGGTGATCTGGCCCTCATCGACGGCTTCCACTTCCATGGTCGCCTTGTCGGTCTCGATCTCGGCGATCACGTCGCCGGCGGCGACGGTGTCGCCTTCCTTTTTCAGCCAGCGCGCCAGCTTCCCCTCCGTCATGGTCGGGGAGAGGGCGGGCATCAGGATCGTGGCACCCATCGTCTCAGCGGGCCTCCAGCAGGATGTCGGTCCACAACTCGCTTTCGTCGGGCTCCGGCGAGGTTTGGGCGAATTCGGCGGCATCGGCGACGATGCTCTTCACCTCGTCATCGACGGTCTTGATCTTGGCCTCGTCAAGGCCGCCCTCAAGCAGGAGCCTGCGCAGCGTTTCGATCGGATCGTGCTGCTCGCGCATCTTCTGGACTTCTTCGCGGGTGCGGTACTTCGCCGGGTCGGACATGGAATGGCCGCGATAGCGGTAGGTCTTCATCTCCAGGATGTAGGGGCCCTTGCCTTCGCGGCAGTGGGCCACGGCGCGCATCCCGGCCTGGCGCACCGCCTGCACGTCCATGCCATCCACCTGCTCGCCCGGGATGCCCCAGGGCGCACCGTCCTTGGAGCGGTCCTTGGAGGCGGAGGCCCGCTCGGCCGAGGTGCCCATGCCGTATTTGTTGTTCTCGATCACATACACGACGGGCAGCTTCATCAGCGCCGCGAGGTTGTAGCTCTCGAACACCTGGCCCTGATTGGCGGCGCCATCGCCGTAATAGGTCAGGCAGACGGCGCCGTCGTCGCGGTACATGTTGGCGAAGGCGAGCCCGGTCCCGAGGCTGACCTGGGCGCCGACGATGCCATGGCCGCCATAGAAGCCCTTCTCGCGGCTGAACATGTGCATCGAGCCGCCCTTGCCCTTGGAGTAGCCGCCCGAGCGCCCGGTCAGCTCCGCCATGACGCCGCGCGACTCCATGCCCGTGGCCAGCATGTGGCCATGGTCGCGGTAGGAGGTGATCACCTGGTCACCCGGCTGCAGGCACATCTGCATGCCGACCACCACAGCTTCCTGACCGATGTAGAGGTGGCAGAAGCCGCCGATCAGCCCCATGCCGTAAAGCTGGCCGGCCTTCTCCTCGAAACGGCGGATCAGCAACATGTCCCGGTAGGCCTGCAGCAGCTGGTCCTGGGTCATGGCCCCGGTGCTGTTGCGTGTTCCGGCAGGGGTGGGCGTTGCCGTCGCCTTGCCGCGACGCTTGGTGGGGCCCGCTTTGGCGGCTTGGACCATCCGGCTGCTCCATTCTGCCCGCCGCCCGCACGGAATTGGCGGAGGCGCATAGCCGAAATACGAGGCGCAGCGGCGTCCTGCAAGCCGCAGGGTCTTGCTAAGTCACTGATGCTGCGGTGCAATATAGATATTAACCGAATTGTAGTTAAAGAGGCTTGGCCGCTCCGCGCCGCCCGCGTGTCATGGAACCTGACGGAGCGCCCGTTTCCAGGGCCTTCGGCATGAATCTTCCGCCTGAAGCCATCCTGAATGCACCATGCCACGCCATCCGCCAGTTCCATTCAGGAATGGGCCGGACGAAAGACACGACAGGAAACGGCTTTCCACCGCTCGGAAGCCTAATTCCTCCCGCCGGCGGTGAGTTGCAGCCGGCGGGGCACCAGGTTGATGAGCCTTCCCGGTGTCATCGCCCCGCCACAACACGCCCGATGCAAGGATTGCCGGCCATCCAGTAGCACAGCTCCGCCGGGCGCCCGACCCGGAACAGCGCGAGGTCGGCGCGCAGCCCCGGGCGCAGCACGCCGCGATCTCCCAGTCCAAGCGCCGCGGCGGCATGGCGCGTCACGCCCAGCAATGCTTCCGCCACCGTCAGCCGAAACAATGTGCAGCCCAGATTCAGCATCAGCAGCAAGGAGCGCGCCGGGGAGGAACCCGGGTTCATGTCGGTGGACAATGCCAGCCGAAGTCCCGCCTCCCGCATGGCGGCGATATCAGGCTGCTTCGCTTCCCGCAGGAAATAGGTGGCGCCGGGCAACAGCACCGCGACGCTGCCGGCCGCCGCCATGGCGCGCAGTCCCTCCGGATTGGCGTGCTCCAGATGGTCGGCCGACAGCGCGCCGAAGCGCGCCGCCAGCGCCGCCCCATCAAGGTCGCAAAGCTGGTCGGCATGCAGCTTCACCGGCAGGCCGGCCTGCCGCGCCGCCTCAAACACCCGCGCGGTCTGCGCCGGCGAAAAGGCGATGCGCTCGCAAAAGGCATCCACCGCGTCGGCAAGGCCGGAGGCGGCCGCGATGGGAATGGCCTCCCGCACGACGAAATCCGTGTATGCATCGGCACCGCCCGGACAATCCGGCGGCACGGCATGGGCCGCGAGCAGCGACGTGACCACCTCCACCGGATGCCCGGCGCCCAGCCGCCGGACCACGCGCAGCATCTTCATCTCGCTGGCCAGATCGAGCCCGTAGCCGGACTTGATCTCCACCGTGGTCACGCCCTCCGCCATCAGCCCGAGCAGGCGTGGCGCCGCGCTTTCCAGCAGTTCCGCCTCGGAAGCGGCGCGGGTGGCCCGCACCGTGGAGAAGATGCCGCCGCCGGCGCGGGCGATCTGCTCATAGGTGGCGCCTTCCAGGCGCTGCTCGAACTCCGCGGCGCGGTTGCCGCCGAACACCAGATGGGTGTGGCAGTCGATCAGGCCCGGCAGGATCCAGGCGCCGCCGCAATCGATGGTTTCGCCGGCCGGGCCGGGCAGGGCGCGGCGCGGCCCGACCCAGGCGATGCGTCCGCCCCTTGCCGCCACCGCGCCATCCTCGATCAGGCCCAGCGGCGCATCGGCGGGGCCGTCCATGGTGGCAAGGCTGGCATTCGCCCAGACCCGGTCGAACACCGGCTCAGCCCTCTGGAGTCACGGCCAGTTCGCCCCGCTCCACCAGGCGCTTGGCGGCGGCGATGTCGGGGGCCATGAGCCGGTCCTCGTCCCAGGGGGCGGCCACGTCCCGGATGCGTGCCAGCACGCTTTGCAGAACCGGGGAGGTGGCAAGCGGCGCGTGAAAGCCGATGCCCTGAGCGGCGGCCAGGAACTCCACCGCCAGGATGCCGGCGGTGTTCTCCGCCATGTCGGGCAGGCGAAGGGCCGCGCCGGTGGCCATGGACACATGATCCTCCTGGTTGGCGCTGGTGGGCAGGCTGTCCACCGAGCGCGGCGCGGCCAGGGCCTTGTTCTCGCTCGCCAGCGCCGCGGCCGTCACCTGGGCGATCATGAAGCCCGAATTCAGCCCGCCCTCCCGCACCAGGAAAGCCGGCAGGCCGGAGAGGGCGGGATCCGTCAGCAGGGCGATGCGCCGCTCGGACAGGGCGCCGATCTCGGCGAGTGCCAGGGCGATGGTGTCGGCTGCGAAGGCCACCGGCTCGGCGTGGAAATTGCCGCCCGACAGCACCTCGCCCTCGGCGGTGACGAGCGGATTGTCAGTGACGGCATTGGCCTCCCGCCGCAGCACCTCGGCGGCGTTGTCGAGGATGTCGAGGCAGGCGCCCATCACCTGCGGCTGGCAGCGCAGGCAATACGGGTCCTGCACGCGCGCATCGCCCTGGCGGTGGCTGTCGCGGATCGCGCTGCCTTCCAGCAACCGCCGCAGGATGGCGGCGGCACGGATCTGCCCCGGCTGGCCGCGCAGGGCGTGGATGCGCGGGTCGAAGGGCGTGTCGGAGCCGCGCGCGGCGTCGGTGCTGAGCGCGCCCGCCACCAGCGCGCTGCGCCACAGCGATTGCGCGGCGAACAACCCGGCCAGCGCCAGCGCCGTGGAAACCTGCGTGCCGTTCAGCAGCGCCAGCCCTTCCTTGGGGCCCAGTTCCAGCGGCCGCAGGCCGGCGCGCTTCAGCGCCTCGGCGCCCGGCAGCACGTCATCGCCCAGCATGGCCTCGCCTTCGCCGATCAGCACCAGCGAAAGATGCGCGAGAGGCGCCAGGTCCCCGGAGGCGCCGACGGAGCCGCGCGCCGGGATGGCGGGCAGCACGCCGAGGTTCAGCAACGCCAGGAGTTGCGTGACCACTTCCGGGCGCACCGCCGATGCGCCGCGCGCCAGGGACAGGGCCTTCAGGGCCAGGATCAGCCGGACCACTGGTGCCGGCAAAAACGGCCCGATGCCGGCGGCGTGCGAGCGCAGCAGGTTGCGTTGCAGCTTCCGCAGGTCATCGTGGTTGATGCGCTGGCTGGCCAGCTTGCCGAAGCCGGTGTTGACGCCATACAGCGCCTCGCCGCCCTGGATGCGCGCGGCCAGCGCGTCGACGGATGCCTGCACCGGCCCATCCCAGCCTTGCGGCAAGGCCAGGGGTTCCCCTTCCATGACAAGGCGCAATTCGTGCAGCGTGGCGCCGCCAGGGGCAATGATCATCGGCTGGTCTCCAGCATCGGCAGGTCGAGGCCCTGCTGCCGCGCGCAATCAATGGCGATGTCGTAGCCGGCATCGGCATGGCGCATCACGCCGGTGGCGGGATCATTCCACAGCACGCGCTTCAGGCGGCGCGCCGCATCCTCCGTGCCGTCGGCCACGATCACCATGCCGGCATGCTGCGAATAGCCCATGCCGACGCCGCCGCCATGATGCAGGGAAACCCAGGTCGCGCCGGACGCCGTGTTCAGCAGCGCGTTCAGCAAAGGCCAGTCGCTCACTGCATCCGATCCGTCGCGCATCGCTTCTGTCTCGCGGTTGGGGGAGGCGACGGAGCCGGAATCCAGATGGTCGCGCCCGATCACGACCGGCGCCGAAAGCTCGCCTTTCGCCACCATCTCGTTGAAGGCGAGGCCGAGGCGGTGCCGCTGCCCCAGCCCGACCCAGCAGATGCGCGCCGGCAGGCCCTGGAACCGGATGCGCTCGCGCGCCATGTCGAGCCAGCGGTGCAGGTGCGGATCGTTAGGGATCAGCTCGCGCACCTTGTCGTCGGTCTTGAGGATATCCTCGGGGTCGCCCGACAGCGCAGCCCAGCGGAAGGGGCCGATGCCGCGGCAGAACAGCGGGCGGATATAGGCGGGCACGAAGCCCGGGAAGTCGAAGGCATTGGCCAGGCCTTCATCCCTGGCCATCTGGCGGATGTTGTTGCCGTAGTCGAGCACGGCGCTGCCCATCTTCTTGAAGTCCAGCATGGCCTGCACATGCGCCACCATGCTGCGCCTCGCGGCGGCGGCCACGGCCTGGGGGTCGCTCTCGCGCTTCGCTTCCCATTCGGCCAGCGACCATCCGGCGGGCAGGTAGCCATTGGCGGGATCGTGCGCGCTGGTCTGGTCGGTCACGATGTCGGGCACCACGCCGCGCCTGACCAGCTCGGGGAAGATCTCCGCCGCGTTGCCGAGCAGGCCGACGCTGACCGGCTTCCTCTCGATGCAGGCGGCACCGATCATCGCCAGCGCCTGATCGACCGAGGTGGCTCCGTGATCCAGATAGCCGGTCTGCAGCCGCTTCTCGATGCGCGAGGGCTGGCACTCCACCGCCAGCACCGATGCGCCGGCGAAGACCCCCGCCAGCGGCTGCGCGCCGCCCATGCCGCCAAGGCCGGCGGTGAGGATCCAGCGCCCGGACAGGTCGCCGCCGAAATGCTGCCGCCCGGCCTCGGCGAAGGTCTCATAGGTGCCCTGCACGATGCCCTGGCTGCCGATATAGATCCAGGAGCCGGCCGTCATCTGGCCGTACATCATCAGCCCGGCGCGATCGAGCGCGTTGAAATGCTCCCAGTTCGCCCATTTCGGCACCAGGTTACTGTTGGCGATCAGCACGCGCGGCGCGTCCTTGTGCGTCTCGAAGACGCCGACGGGCTTGCCGGATTGCACCAGCAGCGTCTGGTTCTCCTCCAGCCGCTTCAGCACGGACAGGATGGCCTCGTAGCTTTGCCAGTCCCGCGCGGCGCGGCCGATGCCGCCATAGACGACCAACTCGCCGGGGCGCTCGGCCACTTCGTCGTCGAGGTTGTTCATCAGCATCCGCATCGCCGCCTCGGTGGTCCAGTGGCGGGCGGTGAGGGTGCTGCCGCGCGGGGCGCGGATCGCGGGGGCGTTGCGGAAGCGGCTGTGCGACATGGACGTTCTCTTCCGATGGTTCAGTCGAGCGCGCCGCCGAGGCGGTAGCGCGAACCGGGATGGGTGAGGAAGGCGCGCGTCGCCACCACCTGCCAGGACCAGGTGCGGCGATGCACCAGCAGGCAGGGCTCGTCGGGTGGGATGTCCAGCGCCTGAGCGATGAAGGCATTGGGCCGCACCGCTTCCACCACATGCTCCAGCCGTTCCGGCGGCGCGCAGGCGGTGAGGTAGCGATAAGGCGTGATGCGGGTGAAATCCTGCTCCAGGAAGCGCGGCGCGATCACCGGGTTGGCGTAGCGGTCCTCGAACTGCACCGGCACGCCGTTCTCGCTGTGTACCAGGCGGCAGCGGAACAGCTCGGCATCCTCGGGCAGTCCGAAGGCGGCGGCGAGGGCGGCATCGGCGCGGCAGCGGCCCTGGTCCAGCACGCGCGCGGAATGGCGACTGCCCCGCGAGGCCATTTCCTCGGCGATGTCGCGCAGCTCCAGCAGGGGGGATTGCGGCTTGGCGTCGGCGACAAAGGTGCCCACGCCCTGCACCCGCACCAGCAGCCCGGCATCGGCCAGTTCGCGCAGGGCACGGTTCACCGTGACGCGGGACACGCCGGTCAGCTTCACCAGCTCGTTCTCGGAGGGCAGGCGCTCGGCTCCGCCCCATTCGCCGCTGGCAACGCGGCGCAGGATCATGGCCTTGATCTGCTGATAGCGCGGCGTGGCGGGGGAGGGCGCCGGATGCGGCGCCAGGATTCCAGGAGACGACATGACAGCAGCATGGGTTGTCTTGACAAGCCTCGTCAACCAGGAAGACGATCTTCCCGTTCCAGGGAGCCATCTGCCATGCCACGTTTCTTCGCCCGCGATGCTCTGCTGCCGACGGGCTGGGCGCGGGATGTGGCGATCAAGGCGGATCGCACCGGCAGCATCAGCGCCGTCACGCCGGATGTCAGGCCCGAGGAGGCGGAGATCCTGCCGGGCGTGGTGCTTCCCGGCATCCCCAACCTGCACTCCCATGCCTTCCAGCGCGCCATGGCCGGCCATGCCGAGCGCCGGTCGCCCCTCGATGCGCGCACTGCCGAGGGAGGCCAGGATTCCTTCTGGACCTGGCGGACCACCATGTACCGCTTCGTCGAGCGGTTCACGCCCGAGGATGCCGAGGTGGTGGCGGCCCAGCTTTACGCCGAATGCCTGGAATGGGGCTTCACCAGCATCGCCGAGTTCCACTACCTGCACCACCAGCCGGATGGCGCCCGGTATGCCGAGCCCGCGGAGATGGCGTTGCGGCACCTGGCGGCGGCGCGGCAGGCGGGCATCGGCATCACCCTGTTGCCCAGCCTGTATCGCCATGGCGGCATCTTCGGGCGCGATCCGGCGCCGGGTCAGCGCCGCTTCCTCAACGATCCCGAAGGCTATTTCCGCATTGTCGAGGGAATCCGTGCCGCCACCGTGGATGACCCGCAGGCCGGGCTCGGCCTCGCGCCCCATTCCCTGCGCGCCGTGACGCCCGCCATGCTGGCGGAGCTGTCGCGCTTCGATGGCCCGATCCACATCCATGCCGCCGAGCAGCAGCGCGAGGTGGCGGAATGCCTGGCCGCTACCGGCGCGCGGCCGGTGCAGTGGCTGCTGGCGAACCTGCCGTTGGACCGGCGCTGGTGCCTGATCCACTGCACCCACATGACGGAGGCGGAAGCCGCTGGCCTTGCCCGCTCAGGCGCCGTGGCTGGCCTGTGCCCCAGCACCGAGGCGTCGCTGGGCGATGGCATCTTCAGCCTGCCGCCCTTCCTGGCGGCGGGCGGGCGGATCGGCTTCGGCACGGACAGCCATGTCGGCACCTCGCCACGCGACGAGATGCGCCAGCTGGAAACCAGCCAGCGCCTGATGCTGCAGCGCCGCTCGGTGGCGACGGAGGAGGCCCGCCCGCATCCCGGCCGCAACCTGCTGGAAGCGGCGGTCGCGGGCGGCGCGCAGGCCAGCGGCCGGCCCGTCGCCGGCATCGCGCCCGGCCAGCGCTGCGACCTTGTGGTGCTGGACCCGGAGCATCCCTCGCTGTGCGGCCGGCGTTGCGATGAGTTGCTGGATGCCTGGGTGTTCAGCGGCCAGAACAATCCGGTGCGGCAGGTGGTGGCCGGCGGTCGGGTGGTGGTGCGGGACGGGCGGCACGTCGCGGCCGAGGCCATCGCCCGGCGTTTCCGCGCGGCGATGCGAAGGCTGGCGGCATGACCCCGGCCGGCGGTGGCGTGTTCAGCCGCCGGCGGCCACCGCCTCGGCAGCCCGCATGACGCGCAGGAAGTTCCCTGACCACAGCAGGGCGATCGCCTGCGCGTCGTAGCCCCGCCGCAGCAGCTCGGCGGTGAGGCCGGCGCTCTCGCCCGCATGCATCCAGCCCGTCACGCCGCCCCCGCCATCGAAATCGGAGGACAGGCCAACATGGGCAATGCCCATGCGGTCCACGGCGTAGTCAACGTGATCGGCCATGTCGGCCACGGTGGCGTGAACCTTGCCATCGGCGCCGGGGCCGCGGAGGAAGCCGCCCACCGCGGTGATCTGCATCAGCCCGCCCGAGGCGCGCAGCGCGTCCATCTGCTCGTCATCCAGGTTGCGCGGATGGTCGCGCAGGGTGCGGCAGCAGGCATGGGTGGCGACAACCGGCGCGCGGGACAGCTCCACCGCCTGCATCATGGTGCTCTTGGCGGAATGGGAAACATCCACCATCAGGCCCAGGGCGTTCATCTCGGCGATGGCGGCGCGGCCGAGCTCGGACAGCCCGCCATGCAGGGAAGGGCCGTCCCCCAGGTCCGGCCGGGGAATGGCGGCATCGGCCAGGGCGTTGTGGCCGTTATGGGTGATGGTGACATAGCAGGCGCCGAGGCCCCGCCAGAGCGCCAGCCGCGACAGGTCCTCACCCATGCCATAGCCGTTCTCCACCGCGAGCAGCACGCCGAGGTTGCGGTTGCCCGCCAGCGCCTCCAGCTCCGCGGCGCGGGTGACGATGCGGCAATCCGCCCCGGCGCCGGTGGAGCGGATGACGCGCAGCATAGCCTCGGCGCGCAGGGTGGCCTGGGCGTGCTGCTCCGGCGTGCGGGGGCCTTGCGGAAGGTAGGCGGCGAACACCACCGCCCGGAGGCCGCCCGCGCGCATCTTGGGGAAGTCAACGCAACGTTCCGTGGCATCGCGCGGGTCTGGCGTGTCGGGCCAGGGAATGTCCACATGCGTGTCGAGCGTCAGCGTCGCGGCATGGACGGTTGTGGCGGGAAGGCTGTCTGTCATGAATCGTCCGCGGCGTTGGAGGGCGGCGCAGCGTCCGCCCCCCGGCGCCCGGCGTCAACCGGCTGCCAGCGCCGCCGTGACCTTCTCCAGCGTCGCCGGCAGCGCCGCCGGATTCAGCCAGCGGAACACCCCCACCAGCTCGTTGCGCGGATCGATCCAGATCACGTTGCCGCCCGCGCCCTGCGCGAAGAAGCTTTCCCGGCTGGCGGCGGGATAGCGCCCCTGGCCGTTCAGCCACCACAGCAGGCCGTAATCCGCGTTCAGCCGGCAGGGTGTGGTGCAGGCGGTGACCCAGCCTTCCGGCAGCACGCGCTGGCCATTCCAGGTGCCGTCCTGCAGCATCAGCTGGCCGATCCGTGCCTGGTCCTCGGCATGGGTGAACACGCCGCCGCCCCAGTGGCCGCCGCCGGACACGGACTGGATCTGCCGCCCGTCGATCTCCACGAAGCTGGTGCGGTAGCCTTCCCAGCGGCCATCGGCGCTGCCGCCGACCGGGCCGGCGATCCGCTCGGCGAACACCTCGGGCAGGGGGCGGCGGAAGCGGTGCAGCAGCGCCAGCGACAGCGCGTTCACCCGGATGTCATTGTATTCCCAGTAGGTGCCCGGCGCCTGGAGCGGCCGGTCCATGCGCTTGGTGCTTCCGCCCTCGCGCTTCAGGTCGCGGCCGCGGTCGATCCGGTCGGCCTTGCCGAACAGCGTGCCTTCCCATTCGCTGGTCTGCTCCAGCAGCATGCGCCAGGTGATCTGGCCGTTGCGGGATCCGGCGAAGGCGGGGTCGGATACCGTGTCGGATATCCGGTCATCCAGGCTGCCGATCAGCCCGTCGCCCAGCGCCAGCCCGGCCAGCAGCGCGAGGTAGCTCTTGGCCACGCTGAAGGTCATGTCCACCTGCCGCGTGTCGCCCCAGCGGGTGACAAGCCGGCCGCGCCGCAGGATCAGCCCGTTCGGCGCGCCGCGCGGCGCCGTGTTGCCAAGCACCTCATTGTCCGGCGGCGCCTCGAAATGGCCCGATTCGAGGTGCCGCAGCAGGTCGCGCGGGAAGGGGCTGTCCTGCGCCTCGGCGAAGGTGACGGCCTCCTGCAGGAGGTGGGGATTGAAGCCGGCCTCGGCCGGATCCTGGGGTTCGAAGGGGAAGCGTGTGTCCATGAGCGCCACGGTGCCGTTCACGCGTGGCCTCGGCAAGCCATGGGGATGCGGGCCGGCATGCGCGACCCTATTTATCGGGGCGAACAAGGAGGAATTTCATGTCAGATACCCCCAAAACGGAGATCGCCATCCTGGGCGGCGGCTGCTTCTGGTGCATCGATGCCGCGCTGCGCGAGGTCCAGGGCGTCACCGAGGTGGTGTCCGGCTATGCCGGCGGCCATGTCGCGAATCCGACCTATGAGCAGGTCTGCGGCAAGGGAACTGGCCATGCCGAGGTGGTGCGCGTCGCCTTCGACCCGTCCGTGCTGTCCTATGCCGACCTGCTGCGGATGTTCTTCACCCTGCATGACCCGACCACGCCAGACCGCCAGGGCGCCGATGTGGGCCCGCAATATCGCAGCATCATCCAGTTCACCTCGGAGGCGCAGGCTGAAACGGCGCGGGGAGTGATGCGGGAGATCGAGAAGGCCGGCATCTGGCCGGGCACGCTGGTGACGCAGCTGGAGCCCGCCGGAACCTTCTGGCCCGCCGAGCCGGAGCACCAGGATTATTTCAACCGCAATCCCTGGGCCGGCTATTGCCGCGTGGTGGTGGCGCCGAAGGTGGGCAAGTTCCGCAAAAGCTTCGCCGCGCGGCTGAAGCCCCAGGCGGCCTGATCCAGGGGGCCAAAAGGCGGACGGCGCCCTGGGCAGTGCCGGGCGCCGTCAAACGCTACTCTCTGGAAGTTCCTTGGCGGAACTCTTCCTCCCCAAACTCGGCCTGCGTTGCAATCCCGAGGACCTCTTTCTAGCAGGTCTTGTATAAGACACAAGTCTGCAGTTGCGGGCCTTGATTGCGCTGCGCGAATAGGTGAACACAGTTTATGATGCAGGTGCTAACAAAGCCTGCCGCCGGAGCTTCGCGTCCCACCATGCCCATTGCCGCCCCGCCCGCCGCCGCCCGGCTGGACGCCCGTCCCCTGTACCGTCAGGTGGAAGAAATCCTGCTCGGGCGCATCGCGGGGGGAGAATGGCCGCCCGGCCATGCCCTGCCGTCCGAGCCCGAGCTGGCAGCCGAGCTTGGCGTGTCGCAAGGCACCGTCCGCAAGGCCATGACCGCGCTGGAGCAGCGTCATGTCATCGAGCGCCGCCAGGGGCGCGGCACCACGGTGGCGCAGCACAACAGCGAAACGGCACGGTACCATTTCTTCCGCCTGCGCGACCTGACCGGCCGCTCCGTGGTGTCCCGCATCCTGGTGGTGTCCTGCGGCCATGGCCAGGCGGAGCCGTGGGAAGCGGCGGCTCTGGGAATCGGAGAAGGCGCGCCGGTGCATCACCTCCGGCGAATCCGCCTGCTGGACGGCTCCCCGCGGATCTTCGAGCGCTGCACCCTGTCCGCTGCCCTGGTGCCCGGCTTCAGGCTGCCGCCGGGGGAGCTGGCGCAGGAACTCTATGTTCACCTGCAGCAGGTGCATCAGGTGACGATCCGCCGTGCCGAGGAGGAGCTGTCCGCTTCCGCCGCCGATGCCGAAACTGCCGAGGCCCTTGGCAAGCCGGCCGGCACGCCCCTGCTGATGGTGCAGCGAATCGCCTATGACGTCGCCGACCGGCCGGTGGAGGTTCGGCTGTCCATGATCGACACGGAGCGCCATCGCTACGCCGTGCACCTGGACTGAGGCGCGCGCGGACGGCGTTCTGCTTGCACCGAGGGGGGCAGGGTGGTAATGGCCGCGCCTTCCTGTTTGACCGCTGCACTGAACAGCGCATCGTTGAAAAGAGAGGCCCGGCGCCATGGCCGTTCCGAAGAAAAAGGTTTCGCCCTCCCGCCGCGGCATGCGTCGCAGCCACGAGGCTCTGTCCACGCAGGCGCACCATGAGTGCCCGAACTGCGGCGAGCTGAAGCGCCCGCACCATGTCTGCGCGTCCTGCGGCCATTACGACGGCCGTGAGGTTGTGTCCGCTGGCAAGCCCCTGAAGGCAGCCGTCCGCGTCTGACGCAGTCCCAACTGGCCGGGGAACACGCCATCTTGTCGCAGGCGAGCACGCCAGAGGACGGTATCGCTTCGGTGCCGCCAGCGTCGAGCTTTGACCTCGCCATCGACGCCATGGGGGGCGACAACGCTCCCGAAGCGGTGCTCGATGGCCTGGAAAAGGTCGCGGAACGCCATCCCAAGGCCCGCATCCTCCTGGTCGGTGACGAGGTCCGGCTTGGCGCGCTGTTGTCGCGCCGGCCGGGAGCGGCGCGCATCTGTTCCCTGCGCCATGCGCCGGATGCCGTTCCGGGGGACATGAAGCCCACCGCCGCGCTGCGGATGCGGCAATCCTCCATGCGAATCGCCATCGACGCGGTGGCGGCGGGGGAGGCGGCCGGCGTGGTGTCCGCCGGCAACACCGGGGCGCTCATGGCGCTGGGCAAGATCGTGGTGAAGACGCTGCCGGAGATCGACCGGCCGGCGCTCGCCGCCATCGGTCCGTCGGCGCGCGGCGACGTCGTGCTGCTGGACCTGGGCGCCAATGTGACGTGCGACCCGCGCAACCTCGTCGAGTTCGCGGTGATGGGCGATGCTTTCGCCCGCGTCGTGCTCGGCCTGCCCGAGCCCTCCATCGGGCTGCTGAATGTCGGCAGCGAGGAGCTGAAGGGCGACGACCGCGTCCGCCAGGCCGCCGAGATGCTGCGGGATTCGGTGCTGGCCGCCAATTTCCACGGCTTCGTGGAGGGGCATGACATCACGGCCGGCACGGTGGATGTGGTGGTGACGGATGGCTTCACCGGCAACATCGCTCTGAAGACCGGCGAAGGCGCCTTCAAGCTGATGGGGGGGCTGCTGAAGCAGGTGTTCACCTCCTCCCTTCTGGCCAAGCTGGGCTATCTGCTGGCCAAGCCGGCGCTGGAGCGGCTGCGCGACTTCATGGACCCGCGCCGCTACAATGGCGCCGTGCTGATCGGCCTGAACGGCGTGGTGGTGAAAAGCCATGGCGGCACCGATGGCGTCGGCTTCGCCCATGCCGTGGATGTGGCCATGGACATGGTGAAACACCGCTTCAACCAGCGTATCCGCGAGAAGCTTGCCACCCTGCCGCCCAAGGGGCAGGCGCTGGAGGCCAGCGCCGGCGAAGCCGGGCCGGCGATCTCCGGCGCCGATCTCGGCTGACGCGCGCACCGGAACCCCTTGCCATGACCCTGCGCTCGCTGATCGCCGGAACCGGCGGCTACCTTCCCGACACCGTGCTGGACAATGATGCGCTGGCCGAGCGCTATGGCCTCGACACCTCGGATGCCTGGATCCAGGAGCGCACCGGAATCCGACAGCGGCATCTGGCGGCGCCGGGGCAGATGGCGAGCGATCTTGGCGCCTTCGCCGCGCGGGAAGCGCTGGAGCAGGCCGGGATCGATGCCGGTGCTGTGGATGGCATCATCGTCGCCACCGCCACGCCCGATGCGGTGTTTCCATCCACCGCGGCGCGGTTGCAGGCCAAGCTGGGCATCACCCAGGGCTTTGCCTTCGACGTGGCGGCGGCCTGCACGGGCTTTGTTTACGCCCTGTCGGTGGCGGATGCGATGATCCGGGCCGGGCAGGCCCGCTGCGTCCTGGTGGTGGGAGCCGAGGTGTTCTCCCGCCTCATGGACTGGACCGATCGCGGGACCTGCGTGTTGTTCGGCGATGGCGCGGGCGCCGTGCTGCTGCGCGCTGCCGAGGCGGCCGAAGCCGGTGACCGCGGCGTGCTGTCCTGTCATCTGCATGCCGATGGACGGCATGGCGACATCCTCCAGGTGGAGGGCACTCCGGGCCTGTTGCGCATGGCCGGCCGCGACGTGTTCCGCCATGCCGTGTCCAAGCTGGCTGCCGTGGTGGACGAAGCTCTGGCCGCCAACAACCTGTCCACCAGCGACGTGGCCTGGCTGGTGCCGCATCAGGCCAATCTGCGCATCATCGACGCCATGGGCCGCAAGCTGGGCCTGCCGGCGGAGCGGGTCGTGGTGGCGGTGGACCGGCACGCCAATACCTCGGCGGCCTCGATCCCTCTGGCCTTGGCCGAAGCGGCGCGGGATGGGCGCATCAATCGGGGCGACCTGGTGTTGATGGAAGCGATTGGCGGCGGGTTAACATGGGGTGCGGCGCTCGCCCGTTTTTGAAGAACTGGCGCGGCTGTTCCTGAATCTGAAACTATTTTCCTCAGGCGGCGTTCCGGGCTGAAATGGCGCTTGGCCATTTTGATGCCGAGACGAGGATGCCCCCATGTCCCAGGATGTTCCACAGGCTCTCCTGACGCCAGCGGCTGGGCGCGAATCCTGGCGCCGTTCGCGCCCCGCCTATCACCCCGAGGAAGGGTCGGCGGACCGTTCCGACTGGCTTAGCCTCCTCAAGGCCGCCATTCTCCTTCTGGTGCCAGTGGCGATGCTGGCATTGCTGCTGACCCGGTAGGCCTGCGGGCAAAAGGGCTCCCGCCTGCATCGGGGGCGGTGCGGAAGCCGAACTGCCGCAGAAACTGGCACCGTTCCGGGCGCGCTCCAAAATTTCATGCCGGAAGCGACATACCTGACCTTGGCGTGGGGGTGGCGCCGCCTGTATGGTCCGCCCGCTTCGTGGGGGGGTCTTCTTGCGGCCCAACTCCGCAGGCTGGGGGATCGAAGAAATGCTGATCACTGTGCCGCCGGACTACCGGCCCTCGGAAACCGAGGAGTTCATGAGCCCCCTGCAGCAGGCCTATTTCCGGCAAAAGCTGCTGCGTTGGCGTCAGGACCTGCTGCGTGAAGCCGGAGACACCCTGGCCAGCTTGAGCGAAGGCGGCATCGCCGAGGCCGATCTGACGGACAGGGCCAGCGTTGAAACCGACCGTGCGCTGGAGCTGCGGACCCGCGACCGCGCCCGCAAGCTGATCGCCAAGATCGACCAGGCGCTGGAGCGCATCGACAACGGCACCTATGGCTATTGCGAGGAAACCGGCGAGCCGATCGGCCTGCGCCGGCTTGAGGCCCGCCCCATCGCGACGCTGTCGATCGAGGCCCAGGAACGTCACGAACGGATGGAGCGTGTCCACCGCGACGACTGAGCCTGGCGCCTGGTGCGCGGGGACCGATTGCCCTTGCAATTCGGTTCGATCCGGTGCATCTGCCGCCGCGATGGATGGCCCTTGAGAATCGCCGCGTGCGAGGCCAGGTTCGTTCGTTCCAGAGGGCCTTGCAGATCGGCTCCATCGGAAAAGGCGATGCGCCTGATCCGGAGGGGTCCTGGTTTCTTGAGGCACCGGCCCGGTTGGTGAAACCGATCAGGCGGGCGCGCGGGGCGGGAAGCCGCGCCAGGGTTGTTTCATTTTCCCGCGCGGCCCTGGCCGCGTTTTTGTTCTTGGCGCGGTTCTTGCCGCGTTTCATTTCCGCGCGGCTGCCGCCGCGATGCGTATTGGAGGCCCCCCGTGGCGCGCACCCCGCTCGAGAAGATCCGCAATATCGGCATTACGGCGCATATCGACGCCGGCAAGACGACGACGACCGAGCGGATCCTGTATTACACCGGTAAGTCCCACAAGATCGGTGAGGTCCACGAGGGCAACACCACCACCGACTACATGGACCAGGAGCGTGAGCGTGGCATCACGATCACCTCCGCTGCCGTGACGGCCGAGTGGAAGGGCCACCGGATCAACGTCATCGACACCCCGGGCCACATCGACTTCAACATCGAGGTGAACCGCTCCCTGCGCGTGCTCGATGGCGCGGTGTTCGTGATCGAGGGCGTGGCCGGCGTGCAGCCGCAGTCCGAAACCAACTGGCGCCTGGCCGACCGCTACCATGTGCCGCGTATCATCTACATCAACAAGCTGGACCGCACGGGCGCCGACTTCTATCGCGCCGCCGCGACCCTGACCGAGAAGCTCGGCATCAACTGGGTCGCGCTGCAGCTGCCGATCGGCATTGAGGACAACCTGAAGGGCATCGTCGACCTGGTCGAGATGAAGGCCCTGATCTGGGAAGGCGACGAGCTCGGCGCCAAGTACCACGAGGCCCCGATCCCCGACGACCTGAAGGACAAGGCCGCCGAGTTCCGCCAGACCCTGCTCGACACCGCCCTGTCGATGGATGACGCGGCGATGGAAGAGTATTTCGACAAGGGCGACGTCTCGGTCGAGACCCTGAAGAAGTGCATCAAGAAGGGCACGATCGCCGGCACCTTCCGCCCGGTGGTCTGCGGCTCCTCCTTCAAGAACAAGGGCGTGCAGCCGCTGCTGGACGCCGTCTGCGACTACCTGCCGAGCCCGGTGGAAGTCGAGGGCATCATGGTCGCCCCCGAGGAAGGCCAGGATGAGACGACCCCGCGCCGCATTATCGAAGTGAGCGAGACCGCGCCCTTCTCCGCGCTTGCCTTCAAGATGATCAACGACAAGTACGGCAACCTGACCTTCATCCGCGTTTATGCCGGCGTCGTGCGCCAGGGCGACACGGTCCTGAACACGGCTAAGGGCAACAAGGAACGCATCGGCCGCATGTTCCAGATGCACGCCGACAAGCGTGAGGAAGTGAAGGAAGTGTTCGCCGGCGACATCGTCGCCATCGTGGGCCTGAAGGACACTCTGACGGGTGACACCCTGGCCGACCCGGCGGACCCCGTCGTGCTCGAGCGCATGGCCTTCCCGATCCCGGTCATCGACATCTCCGTCGAGCCGAAGACCAAGGACGGCGTCGAGAAGATGACGCTCGGCCTGCAGAAGCTGGCCGGCGAGGACCCCTCGCTGCGCCTGAAGACCGACCAGGAAACCGGCCAGACCATTCTGTCCGGCATGGGCGAGCTGCATCTCGAGATCATCATCGACCGCCTGCGCCGCGAGTATGGCGTGGACGCCAATATCGGCGCCCCGCAGGTGGCTTATCGCGAGACGATCACGAAGCCCTACACCCACACCTACACGCACAAGAAGCAGTCGGGTGGTTCCGGTCAGTTCGCTGAGGTGAAGATCACCTTCGAGCCTAAGGAGCGGAACGAGGGCATCGAGTTCGTCAACGCCGTGGTCGGCGGCACGGTGCCGAAGGAATACATCCCGGCGGTTGAGAAGGGCATCAAGGTCCAGGCCGACACCGGCGTGCTGGCCGGCTTCCCGACGGTGGACTTCAAGTACACCCTGACGGACGGCAAGTACCACGACGTCGACTCATCGGCCCTGGCCTTCGAGATCGCCGCCAAGGCCTGCTTCCGTGAGGGCATGAAGCTGGCTGGCCCGGTGATCCTTGAGCCGATCATGGATGTCGAGGTGACCACCCCGCAGGACCATGTCGGTGACGTGGTGGGCGACCTGAACCGCCGCCGTGGCGTGATCCAGTCGCAGGACATGGCCGGCACCTCGGTCATCGTTCGTGCGCATGTCCCGCTGAAGGAGATGTTCGGCTACATCTCCAACCTGCGTGGCATGACCAAGGGCCGTGCGTCCTTCTCGATGCAGTTCCACCACTACGATCCGGTGCCGCGCAACGTGGCCGACGAGATCATGAAGCAGAGCGCCTGAGGCTTTCCGTTCATCCAGGCCGGCGCGGCAATGCCGCACCGGTCGTTGGAACGGCTGGTTTTTGACGACGCGGGCGAGTCCATCGCCTGCGTCGTTTGCGTTCAGGCGCCCCCGTTCCTCCCAGCCTTGCAATGCGCCCCTGCCAAGGTCCGCCCATTTCGAAGCAGGATCGCTAGCTGGGCAGGCAGCGCATGATGTCGCTGTGGCCGCGCGCCAGCACGGGCTTCGTGCCGGTGGGGCAGGCGGCGGGCGCATCGCGCCGCGGTGGCGCCAGCCCCGTGTCCCATGGCTTCTGGCGGGACGATGCGCCATCGCAGCGTCCTGGCTTGCCGCGCACCGGCGTGCCGCCATTCGGGCAAAGCCAGCGGCGGATCGATTCCAGCTCCGCGGCGCTGGGCCTCCGATAGGGCTCGGCCATGGGCGCTCCGGAGGCCAGCAGCAGCGGCAGGATCAGCAGGGGCAGGAGGCGCGGCATCTCACTGTTCTACCATGCATGGCAGCGGCGGGCGCCGCGGTGATTCCCTCTTGAAGTTGACATGGCGTGCGGCGACATACCGTCCATGAACCCGCGATCTGATGACCGCCCCGTTCTCGACATGACCCCGGAGGGCGAGTTCCGAGGGCCAACGCCGCGCCCCACGACCTGGCTGGACCGTTTGCTGGTCCGCCTGGGTGGTGCCGCTGCCCTGGTCACCATCCTGGCCGTGGGTGTAGTGGTGGCTGCCCTGGCCGTTGCCTTCTTCGCCATCGCTGTTCCGGTGGCGCTGCTCGCGGGCTTGATCGCCTTCGGAAGCCTGTGGTGGCGCGCGCGGCGTGCCGGTGCCGGCACGCGGGTTTTCACGATGGGGATGCGCCGCTAGGCGGGAAGGGCGATCGCGGCCTGGGAAAGGCGCTGGCGGTAGCTCAGCGCCTCAGCCATGTGGGGGCGCCGGATGCGCTCGTCACCAGCCAGATCGGCAATGGTTCGTGCCACGCGGAAGCAGCGCGTAAAGCCGCGATTGGTGAGGCCCAGCTGCTGGGCCGCCCGTTCCGCCAGGTTCAGCGCGTCCGCCTCGCAGCCTTGGGTCAGGCCCTCCAGCGGGGCATCCGCATTGCTGACGGCTCCGCCATCCTGTTGGCGGCTTGCCTGCCGCATCCGCGCTCCGGCCACGCGCTCCGCGATGGCCCCGCTGCTTTCGCCGCGCGGCGCCCGTGCCAGTTCCCCAGGTGAAATCGGGGACATGGCAAGAACAAGATCCATCCGATCCAGGAGCGGACCCGAGATCCGTGCCTGATAGGTTTCGCCGCATCGCGGCGCCGAGCCGCATTCCCGCAGCGATTGACCGAGATGCCCGCAGCGGCAGGAATTCATCGCGGCGATCAGCTGGACCCGCGCCGGATAGGTGACATGGGCCGCCGCCCGGCTGATGACGCATTCGCCACTTTCCAGTGGCTGGCGCAAGGCTTCCAGCGCGGGGCGGGGAAATTCCGGCAATTCATCCAGGAACAGGACGCCCTGATGCGCCAGGCTGATCTCGCCTGGCCGGGCCTTCGGCCCTCCGCCCACCAGCGCGGCCTGGCTGGCCGAATGATGCGGGTTGCGGAAAGGCGGCCGCGCGGAGATGCGCCCGCCCTCGATCAGCCCTGCCACGCTGCGCACCAGGCTGACTTCCAGCGCTTCCCTCGGCGTCAGGTCCGGCAAGAGGCCGGGCAGGCGGCTGGCGAGCATCGATTTCCCGGCCCCTGGCGGGCCTATCAGCAGCAGGTTGTGCCGGCCCGCGGCCGCGATCTCCAGGGCGCGTTTGCCGCTTTCCTGGCCACGGACTTCGGACAGGCAGGCGCCGGGCGCCTTCTCCCGGATCAGTCCTGGCGCGGCGGGTGGTGCCAGCAACTGACGCCCGGTCAGATGCGCCATCAATTGCTGCAGATCGGCGGCGGCGAGGATCTCGATCCCGCTGGCCCAAGTAGCCTCGCCGCCCTGCTGAACCGGACAGATGAGGCCGAGGCCGCGAGAAGCCGCGCCAAGGGCCGCCGGCAGGATTCCGGCCACGGGACCGATGGCGCCATCCAGGGCCAGCTCTCCCAACGCCGCGAAGCCGGTCAGCTCATCCGCCGGGATCAGGCCCATCGCCGCCAGCAGGGCCAGGGCGATGGGCAGGTCGAAATGCGATCCTTCCTTCTGGATGTCCGCTGGTGCCAGGTTCACCAAAACCCGCTTCGGCGGCAGGGCGAGGCCCATGCCCGCCAGGGCGGCGCGCACCCGTTCCCGGCTTTCCGCCACGGCCTTGTCGGGCAG
This sequence comes from Teichococcus oryzae, assembly GCF_008386565.1. Taxonomy (GTDB): domain Bacteria; phylum Pseudomonadota; class Alphaproteobacteria; order Acetobacterales; family Acetobacteraceae; genus Pseudoroseomonas; species Pseudoroseomonas oryzae. The sequence goes on from NZ_VUKA01000001.1 coordinate 1,162,100, forward strand.
GCCCACCACCGTGAAGGCCGGCAGGCCGCTGGCGATCTGCACCTGCACCTCGACGGGCAGCGTATCGATGCCGGAAAAGGCAAAGGTGGTGATGCGGGTGACGGTCATGCCGAATTGGTAATGTTCGGCGGAGTAATTTTCAACTGATAGGTTCTATCGTGGCTTCCAGCTCGTCAGGAAGCGTTGCAGCAGCCCGCCAATGGCCTCGGTGTTGTAGCCGCCTTCCTGAACCAGCACCGTCGGCAGTCCCAGCCCCGACAGGATTTCCGCGGCGCGTGCGAAGCCATCCGCAGTGACGCGCAGGAAGCTGAGCGGCTCCTGGTCGGAAGCATCGAATCCGAGGGGCACCACCAGCGCCTCGGCGCCGAATTGGCGTGCTTCCTTCGCCGCCATGGAGACGGCTTCCAGCCATTCCTCATCCCCGGTGCCGCGCGGCAGGGGCAGGTTCCGGTTGAAGCCTTCACCAGCGCCGCCGCCATGCTCCGAGGCATGGCCGACATACCAGGGGTAATAAGCGGAGGGATCGCCATGCACCGATACCGTCAGCACGTCCGGCCGTTCCCAGAAGATGCCCTGCGTGCCGTTGCCGTGATGCGCGTCGATGTCGATCACCGCGACCCGCGCCGCGCCGGACCCGCGCAGGGCTTCCGCCGCCAGGGCGCTGTTGTTGACGTAGCAATGGCCGCCGGCGCGGGCCGCATAGGCGTGGTGCCCCGGTGGGCGGGCAAGGGCATAGGCGCTGCCCCCCTGGCTCGCCACTTCCGCCGCGGCCAGGGCGCAGCTGGCCGCAGACAGGACCGATTCCCACGTGCCTGGCCCGATCGGGCAGGCCGTGTCGGCGGTGAACCAGCCGGTGCGGCCAATGATCGGGCGGGACAGCGTCGCGCCTTGAGCCAGCATCTCGGGCGAGGGGTGCATGTTGGCCACCACCTCCGGCCCGCTATCCGGCATGGTGGCCCATTCCTCCGCGGCTTCCCGCAGGAACGCGACATAGTCTGGCGCATGGACCGTCAGCAGCGCGTCCGGCGCCACCAGGGCCGGGGTCGTGACCTCGGCCCCCAGCTGCCGCAGGGCGCCGAGCAGGGCCTCGGCGCGTGCCGCGACCTCGAAATGCTGCCGGACCTGGCCGCGCTGGAGGAAGAATTGCGGCTGGTGCCGCGACTGATCGGGATGGGCAAAAGCGCGCATGGCGCCCAGGCTAATCCTGTTTCCGGCGGGTTGTCGATGCGCCGCCGTGCCGATCAGGCCAGCAATTCGGCCTGCGCCCCGCTCAGGCGGCGATACAGCCCGTCCTGACGCAACAGCTCCTCATGCGTGCCCTGCGCCTCGATGCCGTCGCGGTCCACCACGACGATCCGGTCGGCATTGCGCACGGTGCCCAGGCGATGGGCGATCACCAGGGTGGTGCGGCCTTCCGCCAGTTCCGTCAGGGATTGCTGGATGGCGCGCTCCGTTTCCGTGTCGAGGGCGGAGGTGGCTTCGTCCAGGATCAGGATGGGCGGGTTCTTCAGGAAGATGCGGGCAATGGCCAGGCGCTGCTTCTGCCCGCCGGACAGCTTCACGCCCCGTTCGCCGATCAGCGTGTCCAGCCCTTCCGGCAGCTGCGCGATCATGCCGTCCAGCCGGGCACGGCGGGCGGCATCCAGGATGTCCGCCTCTGACGCGCCGAGGCGGCCATAGGCGATGTTTTCCCGCAGCGTTCCGGCGAACAGGAACACGTCCTGCTGCACGATGCCGATCTGCGCGCGCAGCGAGGCCAGCGTCATCTTGCGGATGTCGATGCCGTCGATGGTGATGCGGCCGCCCTGCACCTCGTAGAAGCGCGGCAGCAGGGAGCAGAGGGTGGTCTTGCCGGCGCCCGAGGGACCAACAAAGGCAATGGTCTTGCCGGCCGGGATGGCGAGGTCGATACCGTCCAGGACCGGGCGGTTCTCGCCATAGCCGAAGCGGACCTTCTCGTAGCGGATTTCGCCCCGCAGCTTCGGTGCGGGCGTGGCATCCGGCGCGTCGGCGATATCGGGCCGGGTGTCCAGCAGCTCGGTGTAGCGGCGGAAGCCGGCGATGCCCTTGGGATAGGTCTCGATGACCGCGCTGATCTTCTCGACGGGACGGAAGAACACGCCGACCAGCAGCAGGAAGCCGACGAACTCGCCGTTGGAAAGCTGGCCGTTCAGCACGAACCAGCTTCCGGCCAGCATCACCACCATCTGGGTCAGCCGCATGCCGAGATAGTTCAGCGACATGCTGGCCGCCATGATGCGGTACGCTTCCAGCTTGGTGGAGCGGTAGCGGGCATTGTCGCGCGCGAACAGGGTGCGCTCGTGGTCCTCGTTGCCGAAGGCCTGCACCACGCGGATGCCGCCCACCGCTTCCTCGATGCGGGCGTTGAAGGCGCCGACGCGGCCGAACAGGTTGCGCCAGGTCGCGGTCATGCGGCTGCCGTAATGCGTCGATCCCACGGCGATAATGGGAACGATCACGGCGGTCATCAGCGCCAGCGGCACATTGACCGTGAACATCAGCGCGAAGGCGCCCAGGAAGGTCATCACCGCGATGAACAGATCCTCGGGGCCGTGATGCGCGACCTCGCCCACCTCCTCCAGGTCCTTGGTGACGCGGGCGACGAGATGGCCGGTCTTCTGGTTGTCGTAGAAGCGGAAGGAAAGCTTCTGGAGATGGTCGAACGCCTTGCGGCGCATCTCGGTCTCGATGTTGATGCCCAGGGCGTGGCCCCAATAGGTCACCACCGCCATCAGCCCCGTGTTCATCAGGTAGATGGCGAGCAGCCCGGCGGCCGCCAGCAGGATCAGCATCCAGTCCTGTTGCGGCAGCAACTCGTCCACGAACAGCTTGACGGCGACGGGAAAGCCCAGCTCCAGCAGCCCCGACAGCACGGCGCAGGAGAAATCGAGCATGAACAGCCCGCGATGGGGCCGGTAATAGCTGAAAAAGCGCCGCAGCATCGAAGGGTATCCTGGCCGGGACAAGGTGGGCGGGGCCGCCTGTTGCGGCCGCCCCGCCTCCTATCCGGCGCCAGCGCCGCCCGGTCAACCGCGGCGCGCGGGGGTGTCAGCCCAGCGAGGACAGATTCATCGGCGCCGGCACCCAGTCATAGCCGTCGCCGGCACGGGCGACATGGCCCAGGCCCGGCCAGGGGAAGTGGTAGGACAGCAACGGCAGCCGGTCCGTGGCGAGCCGGTCCAGCATGCGGCTGCGGGACTGCGCGGACAGTTTGGGATCAGTGTCATAGGCGAATTCCCACATCGGCTTGCGGAGCAGCAGGATGTGGTGGTGCGCCAGGTCGCCCGTGTTCACCATCACCTGGTTGCCGGAGGTGATGGCATAGCAATGATGCCCGACCGTGTGGCCCGGCGTCGCCAGCGCCACCACGCCGGGCGCCACCTCCTGCTCGTTGCGGACCATCACCAGGCGATCGCGATAGGCGGACAGGTTCTTCTTGGCCCCTTCGACGAAGACCTTCATGAAGTCCGGGCCGCGCTTGTTGTTGTCGTCGGTCCAGTATTTCAGGTCCGCCTCCGACACCGCCACCTGGGCGTTGGGAAACACGCGCTGCCCCTTGGCATCCGTCAGGCCCCAGCAATGGTCGTTATGGGCGTGGGTCAGCACCACCAAGTCGATCTGCTCGGGCTCGATGCCGGCGGCGCGCATGTTGTTCAGCAACTGCCCGGTGGTGGGGCCGAACATCTTGCTGTCCGCCCCCATGCTTTCTCCCATGCCGGTGTCGAACAGGATCAGCTGGCGCCCCGTGTTCAGGATCAGGGCGTTCTGTTCCAGGGTCGCCGCATCTGGCGGAAGAAAGGCGGCTTCCAGCAGGCTGCGAAGCTCGGCGGGCGGGGAAGCGGGAAAGGCCGGCTCCGGCTGGCCCAGCGGCAGGCGGCCGTCCGACACAATGGTCGCCTCGTACTCGCCCAGGCGGAAGCGGTGCCAAGCTGGCGGCAGGCTGTTGCGGAAGGGCGCCCCGGCCCGGGCAGGCATGCCCCCGAGCGACAAGGCGCCGGCCATGGCAGCAGCGCCTCCGAGCAAGGCGCGGCGGTTCAATGCGGTCATTCTTTCCTCCCCATGCGCTTCTGCGGCGGGTTCGCGCCGGTATTGCAGCGCATCGGAAGCGGAGCACGGAACCCGGGAACAGCGCAACGGCCCAGCCGGCAGGCGGTGCCGCCCGCCTCAGGCCTTCGCGGCGGTGGCCGCGCCGCGACGGTGCAGCAGGTGGGTCATGGCCGCGGTGCCCAGCACCGGCACCAGAAGATTGCCGAACGGCACCACCGCCAGCGCCGCGAGCACGCCACCCACCGCCAGAACCTCCGAACGGCGGTGGCGGCGCAGACGGCGCGACTCGGGCACCGACATGCGGCGCTGCGCCACCCCCTCGAACAGCCCATAGCCCAGCGACACCGTCGCCACCGCCCAGAACAGCAGCACCCCGACCGGCGGCAATGCGATGGCGAGCGGCAGGATCAGCAGGCTGAGCAACAGCAGCCGCACAGACATCGCGAGGTTGGCGCGGATCTGCGCCGCCAGGGGCGCGCCCTGCGCCTCGGGCAGGCCGGGATAGAAGCGCCGCTCCACCGCATCCGCGACATCGTCGAGAAAAAGGCCGGTGATGACCAGCATCACAGGCACGAACAGCCAGATGGCACCGATCAGCACCAGCGCCCCGCCAAGCAGCCCGGCCGCGGTGGCCATCCATCCCTGGCCACCCGCCAGGGCGCCGGCGCCCCAATCGGCCAGCCAGGCCAGGCCCGCGAAGGCCAGCAAGGCGGCGCCGACTCCCTTCAGCAAGGGACGCCGGAAACCCGGATCGCCGATCTGGCGCAAGGGCAGGAGAAGGCTGGCAGGCACGGCGCGCATGATCGGTTCCCGGTGGGCTGGTTGGCGGGCGGATATGGGGAGGGGCGGCCCGCTCTGGAAGGCCGGGCCGTGCCGCGGCGTCAGGGTTGATCGGCGTCGCGCCGCCGCCGAAGATGCAGCCGCATCCTGGCGGAGGCCGCCCATGTCGCGCATCTCCTTCTCCCGCCGTGCCCTGCTGCTGGGTAGCGTCGCCCTGGCGGCGCCCTGGCCCCTGGCCGCGCAGGCATCCCCGGACCGGATGCGGCTGCGACTGCTGGGAACCACCGATCTTCATGTGAACGTGTTTCCCTATGATTATTACCGTGACCGTGCGGATGACACGGTGGGGCTCGCCAGGACCGCCAGCCTGATCGCGGCCGCGCGGGCGGAGGTGCCCAACACGCTGTTGTTCGACAATGGCGACCTGATCCAGGGCAACCCGCTCGGCGACTACATGGCCTATTCACGCGGGCTCGGGCCGGGGCAGGTGCATCCGGTGATCGCGGCGATGAACAGCCTCGGTTATGCTTGTGGCACGCTGGGCAATCACGAGTTCAATTACGGCCTGGACTATCTTGGCCATGCCCTGGCCGGCCAGAACTTCCCGAGCGTCTGCGCCAATGTGCTGAAGGCCGACGGGTCGCCGCTGCTGCCGCCGGCCAATGTCCTCCCGCGGGAACTGGTGGACGAGGCCGGGCGGAGCCACAGGCTGCGCATCGGCGTGATCGGCTTCGTGCCCCCGCAGATCCTGCAATGGGACCGGGCGCATCTTCAGGGGCGGCTCACCGCCACCGACATCGTGGACGCCGCCCGCCAGCACCTGCCGGCGCTGCGGGCACAATCCGACATCGTGGTGGCGCTGTGCCATTCCGGCATTGCGGGCGGCGAAGCCAAGCCCGGCGCGGAGAATGCCGCGCTTCAACTGGCCGAGGTGCCCGGCATCGACGCCATCTTCGCCGGCCATCAGCACCTGGTGTTTCCGGGCAAGGACTTCGCCGGCATCCCTGGGGTGGATGCGCAGCGCGGCACCCTGCATGGCGTGCCGGCGGTGATGGCCGGGTTCTGGGGCAGCCATCTCGGCGTCATCGACCTGGCCCTGGAACGGCGCGGGGGCGGCTGGAAGGTGACGGGCTTCGCCACCGAGGCGCGGCCCATCTATGAGCGCATGGCGGACCGCAGGATCGTGCCCACGGTTCCCGCCAGCGAGCCGGTGCTGGCGGCGGCACGGGCGGAGCACGAGGCGGCGCTGGCCTATGTGCGCCAGCCGGTGGGTAAGACACGCGCGCCGATCACCAGCTACTGGGCCCTGGTGGCGGACGACCCCTCTGTTCAGATCGTTTCCAACGCCCAACTCTGGTATGTGCGGGACCTTGCCAGGAATGCCGGGATGGGCGATCTGCCGCTGCTGTCGGCGGCGGCGCCCTTCAAGGCCGGCGGCCGCGGTGGGCCGGACTACTACACCGATGTCAGGCCTGGGCCGCTCGCCATCAAGGATGTCGCGGATATCTACCTGTATCCGAACACGCTGCGCGTGGTGCGGATCACCGGCCTGCAACTGCGTGAATGGCTGGAACGCTCGGCCGGGCTGTTCAACCGGATTGACCCGGCCTCGGCGGAGGAGCAGCCGCTGATCGACCCGCGCTTCCCGTCCTATAATTTCGATGTCATCGATGGCGTCACCTACCGCATCGATGTCACCCAGCCTTCCCGCTATGATGGCGAAGGCAGGCTGGCGGCACCCGGGGCGCGCCGCATCCTGGACCTGGCCCATCACGGAAAGCCGGTGGAGGCGGAGCAGATCTTTCTGGTCGCCACCAACAATTACCGCGCGGGCGGCGGCGGCAATTTCCCGGGCGCCGATGGCAGCACCATCGTGCTGGAAGCGCCCGACCTGAACCGCGACGTGGTGCTGCGCTATATCGTCGGGCAGAAGACGATCGACCCCGGCGCCGACAACAACTGGTCACTGGCACCCTGGCCGGCGTCGGCGCGGGTGACTCTCGCCACTGGGCCGGGCGCCGCGAGGTTCCACCCGCCCGGCTTCCATGCCGAGCCGCTCGGCAGCACGCCGGATGGCTTCACGCGATACCGCCTCCGCCATGCCGGCTGAGAGGCTCGCCTGCCCTTCAACGCAACACGACGGGGGTTCCACCATGAAGGTCCTGCTTGCCACCGCATTGTCCGTGCTGGTCAGCTTCGGCGCGGCGCGCGCCGCGGAGATCACCCCCGCCATCGTCTATGATATGGGCGGGAAGTTCGACAAATCCTTCAATGAGGGCGTGCACAAAGGCGGGCAGGCCTTTGCCCGGTCCAGCGGCGTCACGGTGCGCGAGTTCGAGCCGCAGAACGATACCCAGCGCGAGCAGGCGCTGCGCAACTTCGCCCGCCGTGGGCAGAATCCGATCATCGCGGTTGGCTTCAACCAGGCCAGCGCGGTGAAAACCGTGGCGGCCGAGTTCCCGCAGGTCCGCTTCATCATCATCGATGCCGTGGTGGAGGCGCCGAATGTCGAATCCGTGCTGTTCCGGGAGGAACAGGGCAGCTACCTCGCAGGCCTGGTCGCGGCGCTCAAGAGCGACACCGGCAAGGTCGGCTTTGTCGGCGGCATGGATGTGCCGCTGATCCGGAAATTCGCCTGCGGCTATGTGCAGGGCGCCAAGGCCGCCAATCCGCGGATCGAGGTGCTGCAGAACATGACAGGCTCGACGCCAACCGCCTGGAACGATCCCGTGCGCGGCGCGGAACTGGCGCGCTCGCAGATCGAACGCGGCGCCGATATCATCTTCCATGCGGCCGGCGCCACCGGCAACGGCGTGCTGCAGGCGGCAGCCGATGCGGGCAAGTTCGGCATCGGCGTCGATTCCAACCAGAACCACCTGCATCCGGGCAGCGTGCTGACCAGCATGGTGAAGCAGCTCGACATCGCCACGCAAACCTCCCTGGAGGAAGCACGCACCGGCCAGTGGAAGCCGGGAACGCAGGTGCTGGGACTGGCCGAGGACGGCGTGGGCCTCGCCTTCGACGAGAACAACGCCGCCATCGTGACGCCCGAGATGCGCCGCCGCGTCGATCAGGCCAAGGCCGACATCATCGCCGGCCGCATCACTGTGCATGACTACATGAGCACCGGCTCCTGCCCGAACTGATGGCGCTCCCGGATCGCGCTCCGGCCGCCATCGAGCTGCGCGGCATCGACAAGCGCTTCGGCGCCGTGCACGCCAATCGCGCCATCGACCTCGTGGTCCGGCGCGGGCACATCCACGGCATCGTCGGCGAGAACGGCGCCGGCAAATCCACCCTGATGGCCATCCTGCACGGCTTCTACCAGGCCGATGCCGGCACCATCCTGGTGAACGGCCAGGAAGCCACCATCCGCGACAGCCGTGACGCAATCCGCCTGGGCATCGAGATGGTGCATCAGCACTTCATGCTGGTTGAGCGCTTCACCGTGCTGGAGAACGTCATGCTCGGCGCTGAGGGAGGGCCGCTGCTGGCGCGAGGCGCGGCCCGGGCGCGGGCGGAACTCAGGCGGCTCGGCGCGGAATACGGCCTCGGCGTCGATCCCGATGCGCGTGTCGCGGATCTCCCGGTCGGCGCGCAGCAGCGGGTCGAGATCCTGAAGGCGCTGTATCGCGGTGCCGGGGTGCTGATCCTGGACGAGCCCACCGGCGTCCTGACGCCGCAGGAAGCGGACGACCTGTTCCGCGTGCTGCGCGCCCTGCGCGACCAGGGCCGAACCGTGCTGCTGATCACCCACAAGCTCCGCGAGATCATGGCCGTCACGGACCGCGTTTCCGTGATGCGCGCCGGGCGGATGGTGGCGCATCGCGACACGGGTGCCACCACTCCTGCGGAACTGGGCGAACTGATGATCGGCCGCCGGCTTGCGGCGCCGACGCCATTGCCGCCCATGCCGGCAGGGCCGCTGTTGCTGGAGGCGCGGGGTCTTTCGGTGCGGGATAAGGCCGGCGTGGAGCGGGTAAGCCGCGTGGATCTCGCGCTGCGCGGCGGCGAGATCCTGGGCATCGCCGGCGTCGCCGGGAACGGGCAGGGGGAACTGCTGGAAGCCCTGGCCGGAATGCGGCGCCCCGCCGCCGGGGAGATCCGGCTGGCCGGCGAAACCGTCTTTCCCGCCGGTCGCTTCGATGCGGCCCTGCTGCGGCGCAAGGGCATTGGCCATGTGCCGGAGGATCGCCTGCGCAGCGGCCTGCTGCGCCAGGACAATGCCGCCGCCACCGCCATCCTTGGCCATCAGGACGATCCGCGCTGGCGGCGTGGCGGATTGTTGTCGCCCCGTGCCATGGCGGCGCATGCGCGGCGCCTGATGCGCGACTACGACGTGCGGCCGCCTGATCCGGCCCTGCGCTCCGCGCTGTTCTCGGGCGGCAACCAGCAGAAGCTGATCCTGGGGCGGGAGATCGAGCGCGACCCCAAAGTCCTGCTGGTGGGGCAGCCGACCAGGGGCGTTGACATCGGCGGCATCGACGCCATCCACCAGCGGCTGCTGGCGCACCGCGCGGCGGGCAGGGCGGTGTTGATGGTGTCGGTGGAGATCGAGGAGATCCTGGCCTTGAGCGACCGGATCCTGGTGATGTGCGGCGGCCGGATCATGGGCGAGCTGGCGGCTGCCGAGGCCGATGAGCGCAAGCTCGGCCTGCTGATGGCTGGCATTGCCCAGGAGGATGCGGCATGAGCGCGCCATCCGCGGCATTGCCACGCTGGGTGGATCTGGCGGTTCTGCCGGCGCTGAACCTGTTTCTGGCCCTGGCGGTGACGGCGCTGCTGGTGCTGCTGACTGGCGGCGATCCGGTGGTGGCGCTGCGGGCGCTGGTGGTGGGCAGCTTCGGCTCGGCCGACGCCATTGGATACACGCTGTACTACGCCACCAACATGGCCTTCACGGGCCTGGCGGTCGCTGTGGCCTTCCAGGCCGGCTTGTTCAACATCGGCGCTGAAGGCCAGGCCTATATCGGCGGGCTGGGGGTGGCATTGGTGGCGTTGAACCTGGAAGGGCTGCCCGCCCCGCTGCTGGTGCCGCTGGCGATCGCGGGCGGCGCGCTGTTCGGCGCGGCCTGGGGAGCCATCCCGGGCTGGCTGCAGGCGCGGCGCGGCAGCCACATCGTCATCACCACCATCATGTTCAACTTCCTCGCGGCCTCATTGATGGTCCATCTGGTCGTCAACGTGCTGATCGCGCCCGGCTCGATGTCGCCCGAATCGCGCAGCTTCGCCGATGCGGCGTCGCTGCCTTCCCTGTCGTTCCTCGGCTTCGCCGCCTCCACGCCGCTGAACCTGGCGCTGGTGCTGGCGCTGCTGGCGGCGCTGGGCGTCTGGCTGCTGATCTGGCGGACGCCCTGGGGCTATGGGCTGCGCGTGGCGGGACAGAGCCCGGATGTCGCGCGCTATGCCGGCATCGATGAAGGGCGGGTGATCATTGCCGCCATGGCCCTGTCGGGCGCGCTGGCCGCCGGCGTCGCGGTGAATGAGCTGCTGGGAGCGCAGCACAAGCTGCTGCTGAGCTTCACGGGGGGATATGGCTTCACCGGCATCGCCGTGGCGCTCATGGGGCGCAACCACCCGCTCGGCGTGCTGCTGGCGGCGCTGCTGTTCGGGGCCCTGACGCAGGGCGGCGCCGAAATGGCGTTCGAGGTGCCGGACGTGCCTTCGGAAATCGTCGTGCTGATCCAGGGACTGGTGATCCTGTTCACCGGGGCGCTGGGACTGATGCTGCGCCCGGCACTGATGCGCCTGCTGGTTCCGGCGCGTGCATGACGGAGGCGCTGGACATCCTGTTGCCGATCCTGGCGGCGACGCTGCGGCTGGCCACGCCCCTGCTGCTGGCCGCGCTGGCCGGGTTGTTTTCCGAGCGCGCCGGCATTGTCGATGTCGGGCTGGAAGGAAAGATGCTGGTGGGCGCCTTCGCCGCCGCCGCCGCCGCCGCGGTGACGGGGGAGGTGATGCTGGGCCTGCTGGCGGCCGTGGCCGCTTCCTGCGGCCTCGGGCTGGTGCATGCCTTTGGCTGCATAACCCTGCGTGGCAGCCAGGTGGTGTCCGGCATGGCGATCAACATCATCGCCTCGGGCCTGACGGCGACGCTGGCCCTGGCCTGGTTCGGCCTGGGCGGGCAAACGCCGCCATTATCCGCCGCCGCGCGCTTCCTGCCGCTTTCCATGCCTGGGGCGGAAATCCTGGCCGGGATACCGGTTCTGGGCCGGCTTTATGCGTCCTTGGTCGGCGGGCAGACGGCGCTGGTTTATCTGGCGCTGCTGCTGGTGCCGGTGAGTGCATTCGTGCTGGCGCGGACGCGCTTCGGGCTTCGCCTGCGCGCGGCGGGGGAGCATCCCGCCGCGGTGGACACAGCGGGCGTTTCCGTCACGCGGCTGCGTTACGCGGGGGTGCTGATCGCCTCGGTGCTGTGCGGCGTGGCGGGCGCCTATGTCGCCACGGCTCAGGGGGCGGGATTCCAGCGGGACATGATCGCCGGGCGGGGCTATATCGCGCTGGCCGCGATGATCCTGGGGGGATGGCAGCCGGGGCGCATCCTGCTCACCTGCCTGCTGTTCGGTGCCCTGGATGCCGCCGCCATCCGCCTGCAGGGCGTGGTTCTGCCGGGCATCGGCGCCTTTCCGGTGCAGGCGATCCAGGCCTTGCCCTATCTGCTGACGGTGGTGCTGCTGGCGGGCTTCATGGGGCGCGCCCTGCCGCCCAAGGCCAGCGGCCAGCCCTATGTGAAGGAGCGCTGAGCCATGTCCGATCCCTTGATCGCAGCCGCGCTGGCCGCCCGGGCCAATGCCTACGCGCCTTATTCACGCTTCACCGTCGGGGCCGCGCTGCGCACGGAGGAAGGCGCGATCTTCTCCGGCTGCAATGTCGAGAACGCCGCTTTCCCGGAAGGCAGCTGCGCCGAGGCTGGGGCGATCGCGGCCATGGCGCTGGCCGGGGGGCGCCGCATCGCCGAAGTTGTGGTGGCCGGCGATGGCGACAGGCCCTGCAGCCCTTGCGGCGGCTGCCGCCAGAAGATCCGCGAATTTGCCGCCCCGGCGACTCCCCTGCGCATGGTCAACGCGGAAGGACGCATGCTGCTGGCCACCACCCTGGCGGAGTTGCTGCCGCACTTCTTCGGTCCCGGCCATCTGGGCGGAAGCCCGTCATGAAGCCACGCGCCTATCTCGCCGGCCCGGACGTGTTCCTGCCCGACGCGCCGTCCCATGCCGCCCGCAAGGTGGCAATCTGCGCCCGGCATGGCATCGACGGGCGCCCACCATTGAACGAGGACCTGGCGAGTCTTGGCACCCTGCCGGCGGAGGAGGCGTGGGCCACCCTTTACCGCAAGGACATCGGCATGATGGACGGGTGCGACCTTGTCATCGCCAATCTGACGCCCTTTCGCGGCGTTTCCGCCGATAGCGGCACGCTGGTGGAGATCGGCTGGTTCCTTGGCCGAGGACGGCCGGTTTTCGGCTATTCCAACAGCGCGGCGCCGTTCTCGGAACGCTGCCGCCAGCACGGTTCCGTCCTGCCTGACCCGATCCCGGGTGTGACGGTGGAAGGTTTCGGCCTGCCCGACAACCTGATGATCGAGGGCGCGTTGGTGCAGGCCGGCGGCCACCCCATGCTGATCCCTCCCGATGGGCGCGACCGGCCTTTCGACTCCCTGGACATGTTCGAGGCCTGCGTTGCCCTGGCGGCACGCCGTCTCGGCCTTGCCTGAACCCATCGACGAGGCACCCGCCATGGCCCGCAAGATCATTATCGATACCGATCCTGGCAAGGACGATGCCGTTGCCATCCTGCTGGCCCTGGCTTCCCCGGAGCTTGAGGTGCTGGCGCTCACGGCGGTGGCGGGCAACGTGCCCCTGGCGCGCACCGAGGGGAACGCGCGCCGGCTGCTGGAACTGGCCGGACGGCCTGACATCCCTGTTTATGGCGGCTGCGCGCGCCCGCTGGTGCGGCCGCCAGTCACGGCGGAGCATGTGCATGGCGACACTGGCCTCCAGGGTCTGATCCTTCCAGAACCCTCGGTCCCGGCACGACCCGAACACGCGGTGGACATGCTGGTTGGCATTCTGCGCGGCGCGGCAGCGGGGGAGATCACGCTGTGCCTGCTCGGCCCCGCGACTAACCTTGCCCTGGCTCTGGTGAAGGCGCCCGATATCGCCTCGCGCATCGCCGAGGTGATCTGGATGGCGGGCGCGCGCAGCGAAGGCGGCAATGTGACGCCAGCCGCCGAATACAACGTCCATGCCGATCCCGATGCGGCGGAAGTGCTGCTGAACAGCGGCATCGCGCTGACCTTGCTGCCGCTGGACCTGACGCATCAGGTGCGGCTGACACGGGAACGCCTGACGCGGCTGCGTTCGATCGATGCCGCCGCGGCGCGGGCGGTGGCGAGGATGTTCTCGGATGCGGATGGTAGCCCGCAGCGGGAGCGGGAACAGGAGGGCATACCCCTGCACGATCCCTGCGTGATCGCGCATCTGCTGCGGCCCGGATTGTTCGTCGGCCGCCGCATCAATGTTGCGGTGGAAATCGTCAGCCCGCTGTCGCTGGGCATGACGGTAGCCGATTGGTTCGGCGTGACCGGGCGCGAGCCGAACGCCACCTGGCTGAACCAGGCGGATGCCGAGGGCTTCTTCGACCTGTTGCTGGAACGGCTCGCGCGCCTGCCCTGATGCCTGCCGGGTTGCGCCGGCTTGTTGCATTCTGCATGGTGCTGCCACCATTGGAGGGACCGCCTTGAAGCTGCCGCCACTGCCTTTCACCAGCGTCCACTGGGATGCCCTGCCGGCCACCGAGCATGCGGGGGAGCAGGGCAGCGCATTGTGGCGCACCCTGATGAACGGCGATGTGCGCATGCGCGTGGTCGAGTATTCGCCTGGCTATCTCGCCGATCACTGGTGCGACCGGGGCCATGTGCTCTACGTGCTGGATGGCGAGTTGAAGACCGAGCTGAAGGATGGCCGCTGCTTCACCTTCAGTGCCGGCCAGGGCTACACCGTGTCCGATTTCGGGGATGCGGCCCACCGGTCCTCAAGCGAGAACGGGGCCCGGCTGTTCATCGTAGACTGAGGGAACGGCGCCTCAGCCAGAGGCCAGCGCGCCGGGCAGGGGTGTTGCCGGCCCATCATGGCCACGCATGCCGATGCGTCCCAGACCCGGCAACTTGATGGCCGGCCGGCGGACATCCAGCCCCGCCACCGCGCCCAGGATGTTGACCTCGATCCCTTCGACCCAGCCCAGCGTCAGCCCCGCATAGCCGCCAAGGCTGAGCCGAAATCCCGTGCCGGACTGGGTGAAGCGCAGCCAGCGCCCATCATAAGGGAAATCCTTGCCAATGGCGGTCGGGGGCAGCGCCGCCGCCAGTCCTGGCAAGGTGTCCAGCACGGCGGCGACAAAGGTGTTCGAGTTGGGCCCCGGCCAGGCACGGTAATCGCCCCGGTTGCGCCAAGCATAGGTCTCGATCGCCTGCTGCATGGCCGGGATCAGCGCCGCCGCGGCCGCGCCATCCGCGGCATACACCGTTTCGGGGCGGGCACCGAACCAGCGGCCATCCGGCTCGAAGCCGTTCAGCCGGATCGGCTCGCCCCAGGCCGTGTAGTCGTAGCGGCTGTAGGACGCCGCGCCTTCCGGCTTGAACACGATCCAGCAATGGGTCGCGAAGATCCCGCGCCAGCGCACGGTTTGCGCGGCGAAGACGCGGACCACGGCGGGATGGTGGCTCGCCGCCGGGGGCAGCAATCCGGCGCTTGAGCGATCCGCAGTGCGCCAGCCGGTCCCGGTGCCGCTGGCGTAGTAGAGCGCGGCGGAAACGGACAAGGGCAGCACGAAGAAGATCAGGAACAGAATCAATCCAGGCTTCAGCAACGACATCCGGCGGCGATCCGATGGCAAGGGTTCAGGCGTGGCGATAATGGCGGGCGATGAACGGCGCGAGCAGCAGGCGGGCCAGCAGCAGGCCCAGGATCAGCCCGCCCAGGCCATAGCTGGCAGGCGCCGCGCTGAGCAGCACGCTCGGCACATGATCTTCCCAGGCGCGGTGCAGGATGGCCTGCTTGCCGGCGCGCTCATCCACCATGCCATCCCAGAGCGCCAGGAGCGGGCGGGTGAGGGGGGAGGCACTGTCCAGCCGTTCCGCCGTGTTGCGCAGCAGCGCCGCCTGCTCGGCCGATGCGACAAGGCCGGCGGCATTGGCCGGTTCGGAACGCCGCAGGGATTCCAGGATTTCCGAAGGGGGAGCTTCCTGCGGCAGGCGGTAGTAATCGCGGGCGATGCGGTGCCGCTCGGCGATGTCCCGCTCGGTGGCCGCCACCACCTGTGACAGCGCCGCGCGGTAGGATTGCGCCACCGCCGGGATCTGCATGGCGAGCAGGGCCAGGGCCAGAGCCAGGCCGAGGCGGATCGAATCGGCCATCCATTCGCCCAGGAAACGCATCGGCTTTTCTCCTTCTCCAGCCGGGGAAGTACCCCGGGGAAGTACCAAGGTCGTCCCGCGGTTTCGGCGGTCCGCCTCAGCCGGCGAGGGCGGGGATGATATCGTGCTCCACCAGTCGGTGCAGGGCAGCGGCATGCCCGCCCGCGCCACCGGAGCGCTGCGTCGGGTCGGAGGTCACGACGATGCTCAGGCCCAGCGTTGGCACCACATGCACCATCTGCCCGCCAAATCCCCAGGCATAGAAGCGTGGATGCGCCTGGTCGCGGCGCAGGAACCAGCCATAGCCATAGAAGTCGCCGGTGAAGAAGGAAGGTGCCTGCGGCTCCCAGCTTGCCCTGATCCAGGCTTCGGGAACGACCTGCCGGCCGCCGGAGCGGCCGCCCTGCCGGATCATCTCGGCAAAGCGCAGCAAGGCATGGGGTGACAACAGCATGTCGTTGCCGCCGAAATAGATCCCCTGCGGATCACGCGGCCAGGGCGGAATGCGGATGCCCAGCGGGTTGCCCAGCCAGTCGCGCGCCAGATCCAGCGTCGTGCGGCCGGTGCGGCGCGTCAGGATCGCCGACAGCAGATGCGTGTTCCCGGTGGAATACAGCATCGGGCCGCCCGGATCGGCGACAAAGGGCCGGCCAAGCGCGGCGCGAACCCAATCCGAACTTGAAACCCAGCTTCCGTAGAAGCTGCCCGAGGTGCGTTCCAGCCCCGCCCGCATGGCCAGAAGGTGGCCAATGGTGACCTGCGCCAAACGGGGGTCCGGATCGGATGGCAGCTTGTCACGCAGAAGCGGCGCGATGCGCTGCCCTGTGCCTTCCAGATGGCCACGCTCGATGGCAATGCCGACCAGGGCCGCGATGATCGACTTGGAAACGGATTTGACGTTCGCGGGCCGGTCGGTGGCCGGACCCCGGAAGCGTCGCTCCGCCAGAACTTCGCCATGCTGCGCGACAATCACCGCATGCAGCGGCTCCAGTGCTTCCGCCGCCGCCAGCGCGGGATCCAGCCGCCCATCGTTCCGCGGCGCCGCTGCCAGGACGAGCGGCGATGCCGCGGCAAGGCCCAGCAGGCTGCGGCGACGTGACGGATCGGCGATGGGCATGGACCATATATGGCCCGCCATCGGAAACGCGCCATGCGGCGTTACGCTTGGCTACGAAAAATGCGAAGGCAACCGGAGAGGTTGATGGCGGATGGGGTGGGATTCGAACCCACGATACCCTTTTGAGGTATACACACTTTCCAGGCGTGCGCCTTCGACCACTCGGCCACCCATCCAGCGCAGGCGGCGGGGTATAGCAGGCTTGAGCAGGCCGGCAAGGGGTTTTGCGTGCCTTGGGCCTTGAATAAAAGCGGACCGTAGGTTTTCCGAGGAAGAAGCGGCGATACGGGGGGCATTTGCGGGCAGTTTCGCCATCCACACGACGAGATCCGCGCTCCACGCGGGGAGGACCCGCGATTTTTTCGGCCTTCAAGTCCCGATTTTCCTTGCGGCCCGGCCCCCCTATGGCCCATAAGCCGCTCCCGTTGACCTGATCGATCCACGATCACCCTGGTCATCTTCTGGTGGGAAGGAGCCCCCGAGCCATGGACGCTCTCGTTTCTCCGCTGGGGATGGTTTCGGATTGCAGCCCGAGCGAAGCCCAGTCTGTTGATACTCACGGCGAGGCGAAGGATTACTTCGTCGAACGTGACGGTGTGCGCTTTGCGGGCACGCATCTGATCGTCGATCTGTGGGGTGCCACGAATCTCGACGACCCTGCGCATATCGATTCCGTGCTGCGTGAGGCCGCCATCGAGACCGGCGCGACCATCCTGCACGGCCACTTCCACCACTTCTCCCCGAATGGTGGCGTGAGCGGTGTGCTGGTGCTGGCCGAGAGCCACGTCTCGATCCACACCTGGCCGGAGCGGGCCTATGCCGCGCTCGACATCTTCGTTTGTGGCATCTGCAACCCGTACAAGGCGGTGCCGATCCTGAAGAAGGGCTTCGAGCCCGAGCGCGTGCAGCTCGCCGAGCACAAGCGCGGCCTGATCGGCTGACCGCAGCCCTTCATGTGACGCGACCGGGGGCGGGATCCTAGGATCCCGCCTTCTTGTTATGGATTGAGGATAAACGCCGATGCCGACCGACTCCTGGGTCAACGAAACCCTTTATCCCGAGTGGGGGCAGCGCTTCCTGGTGAAGCGCGAGCTGGCCCGCGTGCAGAGTGCCTTTCAGGACATCATGCTGTTCGAAAGCTACAGCCATGGTCGCGTGATGCTGCTCGATGGCGTGGTGCAGATCACGGAGAAGGACGAGTTCGTTTACCAGGAGATGCTGACCCATGTGCCGCTGCTGGCGCATGGGGACGCGAAGCGCGTGCTGATCATCGGCGCCGGCGACGGTGGCGTGCTGCGGCGCGTGCTCCAGCACCGCAATGTCGAGAAGGCCGTCATGGTCGAGATCGACGGCGAGGTGATCCGTCTGTGCAAGGAGCACATGCCCGACATTGCCGCTGGTGCCTGGAACGACCCGCGTGCCGAGGTGATCGTCGGTGACGGAATCGAATATGTCCGCAAGGCGGAAGCCGGCAGCTTCGACGTGGTGATCGTTGATTCGACCGACCCGATCGGCGTCGGCGAGGTGCTGTTCACCGACGAGTTCTACAGCAATGCCGCTCGCCTGCTGTCTGGCCGCGGGCTGATCGTCAACCAATGTGGCGTTCCCATCATGCAGGCCGAGGAACTGGCCGAAACCAGCCTGCGCCGCGGCAAGTCCTTTCCGGACATCTGGGCCTATGTGGCGGCGGTTCCGACCTATGTCGGCGGCTTCATGACGCTGGGCTGGGCGGCCAAGGATGCCGACCTTCGGAAGGTGGATGTTGAAACCATCCGCAGCCGCGCCAAGGCGGCCGGCATCCTGGGCAGCACCGAATACTGGACGCCGGAGATCCATGCCGGCGCCTTCAACCTGCCGCCCTACATCAGCCGGCACCTGCCGCAGGGCTGAAGCCTCAGCCGCCGCGCTTCCTGCGCGCGGCGTCCTGGGGCGCCAGGGCCTGCAACACTTCCACGCGCCGTTGCAGGGACAGCAGGGGGAGGCGGCATTGGCGCCGTTCCGCCCCCCGCAGGCCAAGCGCCGCGAGGCACAGGGCGGCGATTTCCCGATCCAGGCCACTGAGGTCGATGCGCCGCCCGCCTTCCGCCAGCCCGAGGGCGACAGTCAGCAGGCCCTCAAGGTGCTGCGCGGTGGCAAGGACAGCCTGGGCATCGTGTCTCATCCCGCCAGCTTAGAAGGATGGGGTTGAGCAAAGGTGAACCGCGCCGGTTAATGGTTCCTTCATGTCCCCGCGGCATCCTGGCGCCTCGCGAAAGGGACCGGCCGCGTGGAGATGCATGAAGCACTTGAGGAAAGCCTGCGGCAGGTCGAGGCTCATGCCGCCACGCAGCGTGCGGCTCTCGCCCGCGAAATCCGGCATGCCTCGCAAGACCTGCCGGCTCCGCGCCGAAGGGGAGGGGTGATGACCCCGGCGAGCGTCGTGGCCCTGGCGGCAGGCCACGCCCTGCTGTCCGATGCCCTTGCCTGTCTTTCCCGGGATCATGACCCAGGCCATGCGCCCTGAAACGGCATGCGCTTGATCAATGGCCTGCTGCGCCGCCGCGGAAAGGTGCCCGACACGAATGAGCGCCAGGGCGAGCTTTTCAATCAGCTGCCGGATGCGGCCCTGCTGCTGGATGGGACGGGTTGCGCCGTTGCCGCCAACCTCGCGCTGAAGCGCGCCCTGGGGCCCACCATGCCGGTCCGGCGTGGCATGGCAGCCGATCGCATCTTCGCTGCCGCCAGCCGGCCGGCCTTTCAGGCCTGGTGGGCGGATCGCGTGCCGGAGGTGGAGCTTTCCCTAGCCGCGCCGGACGGCCATCAGGCGCCTTTGATGACACCGGTCCGGATCGTCCTGGAAGATGGTGCATGCGTCCTGCTGCTGCGGGATGTGACGCAAAGGCAGGCCATGGCGGCGCAGCTGGCGGAAGCCGACCGGCTTCAGGCCCTCGGCACGCTTGCCGGCGGGATCGCGCATGACTTCAACAACCTCCTGGCTGTTATCGTGAGTGCCGCGGATCAGGCCCTGCAGCAGAATGGGCCAATGGCTGAGGAAGCGATCCGGGCCGATCTCCGGCAGGTCAGCCAGGCGGCGGAACGGGGCGCGGCCCTGGTTCGGCAGTTGCTGGCCTATGCTCGGCAGCAGGTGTTGACCCCACGCCTCGTGCCCCTCAATCAGGCCGTTCGGGGCATCGCCGGACTGTTGCAGCCCTTGCTGGGGCAGCGGATCGATCTGGAACTGAAGCTTGATGAACCGGAACGGCAGGTGCGGATCGATCCGTCACAGCTCGACCGCGTTCTGATGAACCTGGCCATGAATGCCCGGCAGGCCATGCCCGATGGAGGAACCCTGACCCTGATGACGGGCCGCGCCCTCCTTCTGGAGCCGCTGCGGGCCGAGCCTGAGGACGTGCCGCCGGGACGCTGGACCATGTTGGAGGTGGCCGACACAGGCCATGGCATTCCGGCCGGGTTGCTGCCCCGCATCTTCCAGCCTTTCTTCACCAGCCGGGCGCAGCAGGGCGGCACGGGCATGGGGCTGGCGACGGTGCATGGCATCGTGCGCCAGTCGGGCGGGTATCTTCTGGTGGAAAGCGAGGTAGGGCGGGGAACCCGCATCCGCATCCTGCTTCCCCGGATCGAGGACGCTCCACCCGCCTGGGTACCCATGCCGGCTCCGGAGGCGGAGGCGGCTTCCAGAAACGCCGACCCGGCTGGCCAGCCGATCCTGCTGGTGGAAGACGAGGCGCCGCTGCGGCAGCTTGCCGAGCGGGCGCTGAAGCGGGCCGGCTGGGAGGTGGTGGCGGCAGAGGACGCGGAAGACGCCCTGGCGCTGCTGGATCAGGGTCTCAAGCCCGCCATCCTGGTTTCCGACGTGGTCATGCCAGGAATGGCTGGAACCGAACTCGCGGCGGAACTCCATCGGCGGCTGCCCCGGACGCCGGTGCTCTTGGTGAGCGGTTACGCCCCTGCCATGGTGCGAGAGGGAAACGTGAAAAGCAGCACCGACTATCTTTCAAAACCCTATCGTCCTGCCGAACTGGTGGAGGCCGTAGGGCGGTGCGTAAAGGGGTGACAGAGTTCTTGCATGCGGAGCCTTAAAGAACATATAAGGAACATCTGACAGCGGGACGAATACCCTTTCAAGGTGCTGGGAAAGGGGTTCCTGTCGCGATAATGTGATCATAGCGAAACGGATCGGCGTTTTCGGCATTGCGCATCGGGGCGCCAGCCGGCGGCAGCCGCGCAGCACAGTCGCCTTCGGGCATAGGGGATTCCAGAATGGACAAGAACAAGGCGCTGGACGCCGCGCTCAGCCAGATCGAGAGGGCCTTCGGCAAGGGCTCCATCATGCGGATGGGCGCCAAGCAGCAATCCGATGAGGTGGATGTGGTGCCGACCGGCTCCCTTGGCCTCGATCTGGCGCTGGGCATTGGCGGACTGCCGAAGGGCCGCATCATCGAGATCTACGGTCCGGAAAGCTCCGGCAAGACCACGCTGGCGCTGCATGCCATCGCCGAGGCGCAGAAGCGCGGCGGCACCTGCGCCTTCATCGACGCCGAGCATGCGATGGACCCCGGCTATGCCCGCAAGCTGGGCGTGGACGTGGACAACCTGCTGATCTCGCAGCCCGATGCCGGCGAGCAGGCGCTTGAGATCGCCGATACGCTGGTGCGCTCCGGCGCCGTGGACGTGCTGGTGGTCGACTCCGTCGCCGCCCTGGTGCCGCGCGCCGAGCTGGAAGGCGAGATGGGCGACAGCCATGTCGGCCTGCATGCCCGCCTGATGTCCCAGGCGCTCCGCAAGCTGACCGGCTCCGTTTCCCGCTCGAACACGCTGCTGATCTTCCTGAACCAGATCCGGCTCAAGATCGGCGTCATGTTCGGCAATCCGGAAACGACCACGGGCGGCAACGCGCTGAAGTTCTACGCCTCCGTGCGGATGGAGATCCGGCGCATCGGCCAGATCAAGGACCGCGAGGAGGTCACGGGCAACCAGACGCGCGTGAAGGTGGTGAAGAACAAGATGGCCCCGCCGTTCCGGCAGGTCGAGTTCGACATCATGTATGGCGAGGGCGTCTCCAAGGTGGGCGAGCTGATCGACCTCGGCGTCAAGGCCGGCGTGGTCGAGAAGTCGGGCGCCTGGTTTTCCTGCGACAGCCAGCGCATCGGGCAGGGGCGCGAGAACGCCAAGCAGTTCCTGCGCGACAATCCCGCAATGGCTGACAGCATCGAGAAGCGCATTCGCGAACAGGCGGGCATCGTGACCAACAGCATGATGACCACCCCGGACAGCGAGGAAGCGGCGGCGGCGGAGTAAGGCCACCTTCCGCGGAATGCGAGAAAGGCGCCGGATCGACCGGCGCCTTTTTCATGTCCGTCAGCCCAGGCGGCGGGCAGGGGGCGTGCGGGGCTTCTCGAAGCCCAGGAATGTGAAGCTTTCCGCCATATGCGGCGGCAGGGGGGCGGTGACCTCCAGCGTGCCGCCATCGGGATGCGGCACCCGGATGGAGCGCGCGTGCAGGTGCAGGGCATGCGACATCCCCTCCAGATGCGCGGCCTGCCCGCCATACTTGCCATCGCCCAGGATCGGGCATTCCAGGGCCGAGGCGCAGTGGACGCGCAACTGATGGGTCCGGCCCGTCAGCGGCTTCAGTTCCAGCCATGTGGCATGGCGCCGCGCCACATCGACCGTGCTGAACTCCGTCACGGCATGGGTGCCGTCACGGCCTTCCGCGGGGACGATGCGCTCGCCACGGGGACCGCCCTGCTTGGTCAGGCGCATGTCAATGCGGCCGCCCTGGTATTGCGGCTGCCCCACGACGATCGCCCAGTAGGTCTTTTCCGCATCGCGGCCCCGGAAGGCGGAAGCCAGCCGGTTGGCGGCGAAGGCGCTGCGCCCCAGCAGCAACACGCCGGACGTGTCCCGGTCGAGCCGGTGCACCAGCTTCGGGCGCTCCTCAGCGTCGAAGATCAGCGCATCCAGCATGCCGTCGAGATGCTTGCGGATGTTCGGCCCGCCCTGCACCGGCAGGCCATGCGGCTTGTTGAGGGCGATGATGTGCTCGTCGCGGTACAGCACCATCTGCTCCAGCGCGCGCGCATCCTCCTCCGACACTCGGCGTTCACGCTGCACGGGCTCCGGCGCGGGACCTTCCGGCAGGGGTGGGATGCGGATTTCCTGGCCGCGTTCCAGGCGGGTGCTGGCCTCGGCCCGCTTGCCATCGACGCGGATCTGTCCGGTGCGAAGCATCTTCTGCAGGGCGCCCTGAGTCACCTGCGGGAAGTGCCGGCGAAACCAGCGGTCCAGCCGGGATTCGGCATCGGCGGCATGCACCGTGCGGTGCTGAATGGTCATGGCGCTCTCATTGTCATTCTGAACGGGCTTCTAGCAGGGGTAGCGTGGGGACTCATCGCCTACACTTGCCGTCCCAGCCAGAAACACAACGCAAAGGCGCCAAGTCCCAGCACCAGCGTGGCCATCAGGTAAAGAAAAGCCGTGGGCGCGGAACGCTGGGCAAGCAGGCCGACATCCAGGGAAAAAGCCGAAAAGGTCGTGAAGCCGCCCAGCACCCCGGTGATGAGCAAAAGGCGTGTCTCGTTGGTTATGGACATGCCGCCGATCATCAGCCCACCCAACAGGCCGATCGTGGCGCTGCCGGCGACATTGACCGCCAGGGTGCCCCAGGGCAGTTCCGCGCCGAAGCGCTGCGCGCACCAGATGCCGACAGCATAGCGCAGCACCGATCCGGCGGCGCCGCCCGCCGCCACCAGGCCGAGCAGATGCGGCGCCCATGGTCCGCCTGGCGAGGTCATCGTTCCTTCCGGTCCGCCCTTCGGGTTCGAAGCTCCGCCCAGTGCTGCAACCGCTCCAGGATCGCGGCTTCCCGGCCGCGCCCGGCAGGCCGATAGAAGGCCTGCCGCTCCATGCCGTCCGGGAAATAGTTCTGGCCGCTGAACGCGTCCTCGGCATTGTGGTCGTAGTCGTAGCCCCGACCATAGCCCAATTGCTTCATCAGCTTCGTCGGCGCGTTCAGGATATGGGCGGGCGGCATCAGGCTGCCGGTTTCTCGCGCAGCCCGCCGGGCCTCGTTATAGGCGGCGTAGACCGCATTCGACTTCGGCGCGGTGCCGAGATGCACCACGAGCTGCGCCAGGGCCAGCTCGCCCTCGGGGGTGCCCAGCCGCTCGTAGGTTTCCCAGGCCGCGATGGCGGCGGGCAGGGCGGTCGGGTCGGCCAGGCCCACATCCTCCGCCGCGAAGCGCGTCAGGCGGCGGGCGATGTAGCGGGGGTCCTCGCCGCCTTCTAGCATGCGCGCGAACCAGTACAGCGCCGCATCGGGGTCGCTGCCGCGCAGCGATTTGTGCAGGGCGGAGATCAGGTTGTAATGCTCCTCCCGGTCCTTGTCGTAAAGCGCCGCGCGCTTGGCCAGCAAGGCAGCAAGGCCCGCGGAATCGAGTTCCCGGGCATCTGCCGGCAAGGCGAGGAGCTGCTCCGCCATGTTCAGGAGGTAGCGTCCATCGCCATCCGCCATGGCGCGCAGCACGTCCCGTGCCTGCCGGTCGACCGGCAGGGCGCGCCCGGCCTCTGCCTCGGCGCGGGTCAGCAATTGTTCCAGGGCCTCGTCGTCGAGGCGCTTCAGCACCATGACCTGGCAGCGGGACAGCAAGGCGCCGTTCAGGGCGAAGGACGGGTTTTCCGTGGTGGCGCCGACCAGGACCACCGTTCCATCCTCCACCACCGGCAGGAAGCCATCCTGCTGGGCGCGGTTGAAGCGATGGATCTCATCCACGAACAGCAAGGTGCCCTGGCCGTTGGAGCGCCGGGTCCGTGCCTCGTCGAAGGCCCGCTTCAGGTCGGCGACGCCGGAGAACACGGCCGAGAGCGGCGCGAAGCGCAGCCCGGATGCCTCCGCCAGAAGGCGGGCGATGGTGGTCTTGCCCACCCCGGGCGGGCCCCAGAGGATCAGCGAGGCAAGGGCACCCCGTTCCAGCATGCGGCTGATGCTGCCCTGAGGTCCCAGCAGGTGGCCCTGGCCCACCACCTCTCCCACCACCGCCGGGCGCAGGCGATCGGCCAGCGGGCGGGGCGTGGTGGCGCCGGGAACGTCGTCGCCGGCGACGGACGGCTCGGGGGCGAACAGGTCGGCGGTGGGTGTGGTTTTGCGCGGCGGCATGGGGGCAATATAGCGGCTTCGGCGCGTCGGCTGCACCTGCCCACCACCGCCCAGGCCAATCCGGCCCTTCCAAGGCGGCCCTTCCAAGGATGGAAAGAGCGCGCTACGTCATCCGCCAACCTTTTCGCCGGCTCCAGGGCAAGACAGCGGACGATGACCAGCAGCAACGATATCCGGGCCACCTTCCTCGACTACTTCGCCCGCAATGGCCACACGGTGGTGGAATCCTCGCCGCTGGTGCCGCGCAACGACCCGACGCTGATGTTCACCAACAGCGGCATGGTTCAGTTCAAGAACGTCTTCACCGGGCAGGAGAAGCGGCCCTATTCCCGCGCCACCACCGCCCAGAAGAGCGTGCGCGCCGGCGGCAAGCACAACGACCTCGACAATGTCGGCTACACGGCGCGCCACCACACCTTCTTCGAGATGCTGGGGAACTTCTCCTTCGGCGACTACTTCAAGGAACAGGCGATCGAGCACGCCTGGACCCTGCTGACCCGCGACTTCGCGCTGCCGAAGGAGAAGCTGCTCGTCACCGTGTTCTCGGAGGACGAGGACGCGGCGGTGCTGTGGAAGAAGATCGCCGGGCTGACGGATGAGAAGATCATCCGCATCCCGACCTCCGACAATTTCTGGCGGATGGGCGACACCGGCCCCTGCGGCCCGTGCTCCGAGATCTTCTACGACCATGGCGACAAGATCCCCGGCGGCCCGCCCGGCTCGCCGGACGAGGATGGCGACCGGTTCATCGAGATCTGGAACCTGGTGTTCATGCAGTACCTGGAGGAGCCGGCGGGGACCCGCAACCCGCTGCCGCGCCCCTCGATCGACACCGGCATGGGGCTGGAGCGCTTTGCCGCCATCCTGCAGGGCAAGCACGACAACTACGACATCGACACCTTCCGCGCGCTGATCCTGGCCTCGGCCGAGGCGACGGGGCAGGAGGCGGACGGGCCCTTCAAGGTGTCCCACCGCGTGGTGGCGGACCATCTCCGCTCCGGCGCCTTCCTGATCGCCGATGGCGTTATGCCCTCCAATGAAGGGCGCGGTTACGTGCTGCGCCGCATCCTGCGCCGCGCCATGCGCCACGCCCACATGATGGGCGCCAAGGAGCCGCTGCTCTACCGCCTGCTGCCCGCCCTGGTGCGCCAGATGGGCGCCGCCTATCCCGAGCTGGTGCGCGCCGAATCGCTGATCAGCGAGACGCTGAAGCTGGAGGAGAACCGCTTCCGCAGCCTGCTGGAGCGCGGCCTCGGCCTGCTGGCGGAGGAAAGCGGCAAGCTGGGCGACCGTGGCACCCTGCCGGGCGACGTCGCCTTCAGGCTCTACGACACCTACGGCTTCCCGCTCGACCTGACGCAGGACGCGCTGCGCGGCGAGGGCAAGGCGGTGGATGTCGCCGGCTTCGAGGCCGCCATGGCCGAGCAGAAGAAGCGCGCCCGCGCCGCCTGGGCCGGCTCCGGCGAGGCGGCCACCGAGACGCTGTGGTTCGACCTCAAGGACCGCATCGGCGCCACCGAGTTCCTCGGCTACTCGACTGAGAGCGCGGAGGGCGAGATCCTGGCCGTGGTGGCCAATGGGGCGGTGGCGGAGAAGGCCGGCCCCGGCACCGAGGTGGCCGTGGTGCTGAACCAGACCCCCTTCTACGCCGAGAGCGGCGGCCAGGTGGGCGACACCGGCACCATCACGGCCGCCGACGGCCTGCGCATCGCCGTGCGGGACACCCAGAAGAAGCTCGGCCTGTTCGTGCATCTCGGCACGGTGGAGGCGGGCGAGGCGGCGCCGGGCAAGGCGGTGCTGGCCGAGCTGGACCATGCCCGCCGTGGCGCCATCCGCGCCCACCACTCCGCCACCCACCTGCTGCACGAGGCGCTGCGCCGCCAGCTCGGCACCCATGTGGCGCAGAAGGGCTCGCTGAACGCACCGGAGCGGCTGCGCTTCGACGTCAGCCAGCCGACGCCGATGAACCCTGCCGACCTCGCCTGGGTGGAAGCCGAGGTGAATGCCCGCATCCGCGAGAACGCCGAGGTGGTGACGCGGCTGATGACGCCGGAGGCCGCCGTCGAGGCCGGCGCCATGGCGCTGTTCGGCGAGAAGTATGGCGACGAGGTGCGGGTGGTCGGCATGGGGCATGACCCCGAGGCCACCGAGAAGCACGGCGTTTATTCGCTGGAGCTGTGCGGCGGCACGCATGTGCGGCGCACGGGCGATATCGGCCTGTTCAAGATCGTGGGCGAGAGCGCCGTCTCGGCCGGCGTGCGGCGCGTGGAGGCCGTGACCGGCGCCGCCGCCCTGGCGCTGATCGAGGCGGAGCAGCGCACGCTGCGCGAGGCCGCCGCGGCGCTGAAGATCGCCCCCGCCGAGCTGCCGGCGCGCATCGCCGCCCTGGTGGAGGAGCGGCGCAAGCTGGAGCGCGACGTGGCCGACCTTCGCAAGAAGCTGGCCACCGGCGGCTCCGACGCCGCCATCGAGGAGGTGGCGGGGCTGCGCTTCTCGGGGCGCGACCTGGGCGAGGTGCCGCCGCGCGACCTGAAGGGGCTGGCCGAGGCCATCCTGAAGTCCGGCACCACCGACGTGGTGGCGCTGCTTTCCACGGCGGAAGGCAAGGCCAGCATCGTGGTCGGCGTGGGCGAGGCGGCGAAGGGGCGCGCGGATGCTGTTGCCCTGGTGCGGGCCGGCAGCGCGGCGGTTGGCGGGAAGGGTGGCGGTGGACGCCCGGACATGGCCCAGGCCGGTGGCCCGGAGGCGGAGAAGGCCGAGGCGGCACTGGCCGCGATCCGGGCTGTGCTCGCCGGCTGAAGGCGGTTCGCGGGCGGCGCTGGAATGCCCGCCCGTCCCACAGCCACTTCGCTGGAACCTGAGAGCGCTGCCTGAGGAAAGCCGCCCCCCTTAAGGGAGCGTGGCCTGGTAGAAGCCTTGCTGTTCCAGGAAATCGAGCCGCGCCGCATGGTCATCCAGGCGGCAGATCATGAAGCCGCGCAGGCCCACACCAAGCCTGCGCGGGTCCGGCAATCCCAGGGCGCCGAGATCGACGCCATTGCCGTTCTCCAGCTCGATCTCCAGCAGGCTCGCGGAGCCCAGTGGCGGAAGGTCGAGCATGAAGGTCCGGTCGGTGGTGGCCTCCAGGGGCAGTTCATAGATCAGGGCAGGGCCATCGGCGCTGCTGCACCGCACCGGCAGGGTGATGGCAACCGGCGGCGCGCGCAGTTCCAGGTAAAGCCGGAGCGCCGATCCTTCGGGCGCGGCGGGCAGCGGGATGCGCAATGTCGCGGTGCCGCCCCGGCACCAGACGCCCCATTCCTCGGCAGGATGCCAGCACAAGCCATCCCGCACCGATTCCGCCAGGGCCACGGCCATGTCCGGCCTGTTGCGCAGGAAGCGGCGGGTTTCATAGCGCTGCCCGAAGCGGATCGCCCTGCGCTCGGCCAGCGGCCGGGCGGGCCGCCTCGCGAGGTCCAGCACGGCGGTCAGGGTCTGGTTCTTGACCGCGCTCCAGCTGCGCGGCCGGCCCTTTTCGCGCACCACGGCTTCCTGCTCGTGGCGGGCCTCGTCGTTGAAGATCAGGTGTTCCAGCTTCTGCTGAAGGTCAGGCTGGCTTTGGGGCGTGAAGTAGATCGCGGCCTCGCCGCCCGCCTCGGTCAGCGCGGAATGCTGCGCGGTGAGCACCACCTTGCCATGCGCCAGCGCCTCGGTGATCGGCAGGCCCCAGCCCTCGTAGTGGCTGTTGTAGACCGTGAACAGGCAGCGGCTGTAGAGCGCGCCCAGTTCCTGATCAGAGATGCGCGACAGCAGCACGACATGGCGCTGCAATTCCGGCGCATTGTGCAGGAGGTTCAGCGCGGCTTCCGAGTGCCATCCTGCCTTGCCGACGCAAACCAGCCTCGGCACCTTCAGCGGACCATGGCGGCGCAGCAGCTGGAGCCAGGCCTGGAACACCAGGAGATGGTCCTTCCGGCTTTCGATGGTGGCCACGAAAAGCACAAAGCGTTCGCCATGCCGCAGCGCCCTCAGCGCGGCGAGGCCCGGGTCGCCCGACGGGACGGCCACGCTGCGGGGATCGGCATCCAGGCGGATGACATGGCCGGGAAGATCGAGATCCGGCAGCAATGCGTTCAGATGCTGCCGCACATCCCGCATCGTATTCTCGGAATTGCAGAGGATGCCATGGGCGTGGAGCCCGACCGCCGCGAACCAGCGCGAATAATCCTGCACCATGGAGAGCAGGCAATGCTCCGGCACCACAAGGGGCACGCAATCATGAATAAAGGGAATGTAGCGGACGCCATGGCTGTGCTGCACGGCCCGCAGCGCCCGGAAATAATCCGGGAAGCCCCAGGAATTGCCCAGATTGACCAGCAGCGCGTCCTGCCGGAAGGCAAAGCCGGGCGAATTGGCGGCAAGCTGCCGAAGGCTGTCCCTGGCCATCACCCAGGACGGGTCCTCGGTATCCGACCCGATGGTCGCTAGATAGGTCAGATGGTTGAAGCCCGCGCTGTCCACCTCATGCCAGGCAAGGTCGGCCGGGTCATAGGCGGCGAAGCAGAGCTCAAGCTCGGGATGCGACGGCTCGGCCATCGCGCGGCTGACGATGCCCATCTGCACGCGCTGGATGCCGGTCGGCGTCCGGGCGTTGTTGAAGTAGTCCAGCAGGTCCGTGACATCGAGGACCATCTGCAGCACGGCCGCGTTGTCGCGCCGTGGCGCCGGTTCCGGCCGGTCATCCGAAGGGGAAAGTGCGATCGGCGAAGGCGTCGGGAAACCCTCAAGCGGTGGCAGTTCATCGTCCGGCGCCTGTGCCGGTGCCTGCCTCACCAGCCATTCCGCGGTGGCCGAGGCCTCACGCCACGCATCGGCATTGCCCGGATCGAGCGAAACGGCGCGGGCATAGGCCAGCGCGGCGTTCTGCCATTCGCCCAGGAGCTTATGGGCATGGCCGATCTGGAGCTGCAGGTCGGCATCATCCGGAGCTAGGTTCTCGGCGTCGCGATAGCGGGCGAGCGCTTCCTGAACCCGGCCCGATTCCTTTAGGCAATGACCCTCCTGGACCATGAGCGCCCAGGATTCCGGCCACAACCCGACGACGCGGCGGTAAAGGCCGGCCGCCTCGGCCCAGCGCCCTTCGCCGCGGCGTGCATCCGCGTCGCGGAGCAGGGCTTCCGGATCTTCCGCATGATCCTGGGTGTGGAATGCGCTGGCGGACTCTTGGCTCATGGCCAACTGGTATAGGAGAGATTTTGCCAGGGCAATCGCTTTAAGGTTTTATGGCCATGGCAGGGCTTCGCCATTTTCCAGCACCTGGCGGGCAGCTTCCGTCCAGCCTGTTTCGTCGTGCAGCACAAGGCCCGCATCAAGCTGGTCGGGGCCGCGCGATCCGCGCCGGCCGCGAACCAGAACGCGCTTGGCAGGGCTTCCCGTACGGGACCAGAGCGGCTTCAGCGAAACGGCGCCGCAGCCGGCGCCCCGCAGGGCCGCCGTTCCGTCCGAGTGGCGGGAGGCGGGAAGCACAAGGGTCACGCTTCCCTTGTGGCGCAGCCGGCGCGCCAGCATGCCGGCCCAAAGCGACAGGTCGGGCCCTTGCAGGCTGTGCGTTGCTTCCGCCCGCAGGTCCAGGGGTGGCGCAGTTCCGCCGGTCCAGAAGGGCGGGTTGGCGAAGGCATGGTGGAAGGCCGGCTCCTGCGCCAGCAGCAGGCGGTCGGCCACGTCCCCCGTGATCACCGTGACCCGGTCGGCCCATCCATTCAGGGCCGCGTTCTGCCGCGCCAGCTCCGCCATGTGAGGGTCGCGCTCCACAGCCGTGACATGCAGATCGGGCACGCGGGCGAGCAGGCAGAGAAAAACCGCGCCGCTGCCGCAGCCCGCTTCAAGCACCCTGTCCCCCGGTTGCGCGGGAATGGCAGCGGCGAGCAGCACGGCATCCAGCCCCGCGCGAAGCCCGTGGCGGGCCTGCCGGAACTGGACCCGACCCTTCAGCAGCCGGTCATGCGTCAGGGCGAGGTTTGGAAAGGTGCTCACGAAGCCGGTTCTGCCGAGGATGCCCGGGACGATCCCACAGGCCACACGAGATGTGCCGCGTTCCGCGCCATACCTCAACCCGCCGGCGGGCGGGGGGGGGGGGGGGGGGGGGGGGGAGCGGGCAGGGCAGGCGGGCCGCGCCTTGCTGCCATCTGGCTGGATCGGTATGGTGCGGCCCGCAGATAAGAGGTTGATGAACGCGTGATTTCCCCTGCTGCGCAAGGGCGTTTGGAGACCGACGCCCCATCTGGCGCGCCTTCAGATGCCGAGGATGCGCTGACCGCCCTGGTCAGGCTCGTCCACGACGATCTGGCCACCTGCAACCAGCTTATCATCGACCGGATGCAAAGCCCGGTTCAGCTAATTCCCCAGCTGGCGGCGCATCTGATCGCGGCCGGCGGCAAGCGCCTGCGCCCCCTGCTGACGCTGTCCGCGGCGAGGCTCTGCGGGTATCAGGGTGAGCGGCATACTGGACTGGCGGCCTGCGTGGAATTCATCCACACGGCGACGCTGCTGCATGATGACGTGGTTGATGAAAGTGCGCTGCGGCGGGGCCAGGCCAGCGCCAACGCCATCTTCGGCAACAATGCGAGCGTGCTGGTGGGCGACTTCCTGTTCGCCCGCGCCTTCCAGCTGATGGTGGATGATGGCTCCCTGGAGGTGCTGCGCATCCTCTGCAGCGCCGCCGCCACCATCGCCGAGGGCGAGGTGCTGCAGCTTGTCATCCAGAACGACATGGCCTCCACCGAGGCGCAGTATCTGGAAGTGATCGAAGGCAAGACCGCCGCCCTGTTCGCCGCCGCTACCCGGGTGGGCGCGGTGGTGGCGGACCGCCCGTTGGAGGACGCCGAGGCTCTCGACAGCTATGGGCGCAATCTGGGCATCGCCTTCCAGCTGATCGACGATGCGCTGGATTATTCGGCGGTGCAGGAGCAGCTCGGCAAGACAGTCGGCGATGATTTCCGCGAAGGCAAGATCACGCTGCCTGTGCTGCTGGCCTTCGCGCGGGGTGACGATGAGGAAAAGGCGTTCTGGCGCCGCGTCATCGAGGATCGTGAGCAGACCGACGAGGATCTTGCCTTTGCCCTGCAGCTGATGCGGCGGCACGGCGTGATCGAGGAAACAGTGGCGCGTGCCCGCGAATATGGCGAAAGGGCGATCGAGAGCCTGAGGGGCTTCCCGGACTCGCCCTACCGCCGCGCCCTGATCGACATCGTCGCCTTCTGCATCGCAAGGGTCCGGTGACATGGTCCGGCGGCGTGCCCGCGCTGGCTCGCCGCTATCCGGCAGATGCCGCGCCTGTCAGCCGGCGCAGCTGCGGGTGATCTCCAGAACCGCGGCGCCGTAGCGCTCCAGCTTGGTTGTTCCTACTCCCGGAACGGTGCTCAGCGCGGATTGGTCCATGGGGCGCAGCGCGGCGATTTCCGCCAGGGTGCGGTCCTGGAAGATGACATAGGCCGGGACGCCCTGGGCGAGCGCCGTGCGCCGCCTCCAGTCCCGCAGGGCGAGGAAGCAAGGGTCGGTGTTGCCTTCCTCGGCAGGGCGGCCACGCAGCGCACCGCGCCCCATCGCGCCCGGCAGGACGAGCTCCTCCCGCAACATCACCTGCTGCTCGCCTTTCAGGATGGGCCGTGCCGCATCCGTGGGCAGCAACTCGCCATGATTGTCGATCGCCACGTCGAGCGCGCCCTGCGCCACAAGCTGCCGCGCCACGCCACGCCAGGCGGTTTCCGACAGGTCCCGCCCAACGCCGAAGGTCGGCAGCTGGTCATGGCCGAATTGGGTGATCTTCGGCGTCATCTTGCCTTGCAGAACATCCACCACATGGCCCAGCCCGAAGCGGCGCCCGGTCCGGAGCACCGCCGAAAGCAGCTTCTGCGCCGCCACCGTGCCATCGAACAGGCGAGGGGGCGTCTTGCAGATGTCGCAATTGCCGCAAGGTTCCTGGGCAGCCTCGCCGAAGCAGTGGAGCAGGATCTGGCGCCGGCAGGCGGCGGCTTCCGCGATCGCCACCATGGCTTCGAGCCGCTGACGCTCGACCCGCTTCTGTTCCTCCGGTGCGGCGCTTTCGCCGATCCGGTGGCGGGCGAGCGCAATGTCGCCGGCGCCGTACAGCAACAGCGCCTGGGCCGGCAGGCCGTCGCGGCCGGCCCGGCCGATCTCCTGGTACCAGCTCTCCGGGCTGCGTGGCAGATCGGTATGCGCGACATAGCGCACATCCGGACGATCGATGCCCATGCCGAAGGCAATGGTCGCCGCCATCACAACCGCATCGCCGCGGGCGAAGCGCCTGTGGGCTTCACGCTTCTCCGCCGGATCGAGGCCGGCATGAAAGACCAGGGAATCCTGGCCGTCCTGCCGCAGCCAGTCGGCGGTCTGCTCCGCCTTGCGGCGCGTTCCACAATAGATCAGCCCGGCGCCCGTTCCATCCGAGGCACCCTTGATGAAGCGTCGGAGTTGCGCGCGCTCCTGTTCCCGGGGGGAGGCCGCGATGTGGATGTTGGGGCGGTCGAAGCTGGCGCGGAACAGCGGGCTCTGCTCAAGCCCGAGCTGCCGCTGGATGTCCAGCACCGTGCGCTGGTCGGCGGTGGCGGTCAGCGCCAGGCGGGGCACGCGGGGAAAGCGTTCCGCCAGCACCGGAAGGGCACGGTATTCCGGGCGGAAGTGATGGCCCCACTGGCTGACGCAATGCGCCTCGTCGATGGCAAACAGCGCGATTCGCATCTCGTCAAGCCTGGCCAGGGTGCCTTCGCTGGTCAGCCTTTCGGGGGAAACATACAGGAGCTTCAGCTGGCCCGCGTCCAGGCTGCGCCAGACGGCGCGCGCTTCGTCCGGTGCCAGTTCGGAATGCAGGGCGGCGGCAGGAACGTCCTGCTGCCGCAGCGCCGCCACTTGGTCTTCCATCAGCGCGATGAGGGGCGACACCACGACGCCGAGACCCGGGCGGCAAAGTGCCGGAACCTGGAAGCACAGGCTCTTGCCCCCGCCCGTCGGCATCAGCACCAGGCCGGAGCCGCCATTGACGAGATGACGAACGACCTCTTCTTGCAAACCGCGAAATCCGGCATGGCCAAAGACGCGATGCAGAACCTCAAGGGGCTCGCCGAAATCGATCATGGAATCCTGAAGGGAGGGAGGGGGAAAGCGTCCTTAAGCCCTTGGCCGGGCGTGCCGCAAGCCATGGAGCAGGGAGGCAGGCCCGCAAAAACATCTGGCGACGACAGGCTGAAGCGGCACAATATTGAAAATTCGTTGGAAACGTTCTCCCTGCTCAAACGTCTTACCGTTGCGACTTCGTTTTCTTGCCTGAAGGTTACGATTCGTAGCTCGACAAGCTTCACCAATAAATCAAAAACCGCCCCTAACATTGTGTCCCGCCTGCGCTTCTCAGGATGCCTTTCAGCGCCTGAAGCTGCGAAGGCACAGCAAGTTTGAACGGTCCCGACAGGAGGGAAGCAAGGCCTGTGACTCAAGGCGCCAGATCTCTGACCAATTCGGAATCAAAAAAATAACGGATCTGGATAGAAACCGTGCCTTGACTATCTAATTAGGACATAAACCAAACTGTCGGCCTAAAGGCGGGCAGGGAAATTACCGCCAAGGGCGATTCGCTCGCCTATCGGAACACGCACTGCTTAAGGATCGAATTGTATGCCCGTCCCCAACGCTCCTGATCAGCTGCTCGGCATTTTGCGGGAAACCATTGTCGCTCTTGTTCGGCGCGATGGCCATGACCTTTCCGCGCGGCAGCTGGCGGTCTTCCTCACCGTGTACATGAGCGAGGGACCTCACACGGTGCGTGGGCTGGCGGCCACCTTGAACGTTTCGAAGCCTGCCATCACGCGGGCGCTCGACCGCCTTGGCGAGCTGGACCTCGCTCGGCGCAAGACGGATCCGCAGGATCGCCGCAGCGTCCTCGTGCAGCGCACCGCCAAGGGCAATGGCTTCGTGCGGGAGATCCGCGGCATGTTGGTGGAGGCGGATAAGGCGACGCGTACGCTCGCTCTGTCAGAGGCAGCCAACTCTGAGAACGCCACTCGTAAGGCCGGCTAAATTCACGTTTTCGTGAATTCTGATATACAACCTCTGCGAGCAGACGAAGGGCATTGCCCCTTCTTCTGCTGAGGCAGCTTCCTCGCTGACGATGCGGGGGTCGCCACTCTCCCGAGATGCTTCTAGGCTTGCCGGCATTCATCCTGCCCGAGCGGAGTGCCTCGCATGCCTGACACCATGTCCCTCGATCCAAGCCGGCTGAAATTTGGCGTCGGGCAGGCGGTACCACGCAACGAAGATCCGGTGCTGCTGCAGGGGCGGGGCTCCTATACCGATGACCTGCAGCTGCCCGGCCAGGCATGGTGCGTCATGGTGCGCAGCCCCTATGCCCATGGCATCCTGCGCGGCATCGACACCGCCGCGGCGCGCGAGGTGCCAGGGGTGCTGGCCGTTTTCACAGGCGCCGATCTGCAGCAGGCCGGCTATGGCGGGTTCCGCTGCGCCCTGCCGTTGGAGGGGCTGAACAACATCGAGCGGTCGGCACTCGCGACGGACAAGGTGCGCTTTGTCGGCGACCCGATTGCCTTTGTTGTGGCGGAAACCAAGGAAGCGGCGCGGGACGGCGCGGAAGCCGTGATGCCGGACATCGATCCGCTGCCCGCTGTCACGGAAGCTTCCGCCGCCGCCGCCGAGGGCGCGCCGCAGCTTTACGAGGACGTGCCGGGCAACCAGGTCCTCGACTTCCATCATGGCGACCGGGAGAAGGTGGCGGCGGCCTTCGCGGGCGCCGCGGCAACGGTGCGGCTGGAGATGCGGAACAACCGCGTCGTCGTCTGCCCCATGGAGCCGCGCAGCGCCATCGCGGAGCATGACCCGGCATCCGGGCGGTACACGCTGCATGTCGGCTGCCAGGGCGTGTTCGGGCTGCGCAACCAGATCAAGGACCTGTTGAAGGTTCCGGTGGAGAAGGTCCGCATCCTGACCGGGCATGTCGGCGGCAGCTTCGGCATGAAGGCGCCCGCCTATCCCGAATATGTCTGCCTGCTGCATGCGGCGAAGCAGCTGGGCCGGCCGGTGAAGTGGACCGACGAGCGCAGCGGCAGCTTCCTGTCCGACACGCATGGCCGCGACCATGAGGTGGTGGGCGAGCTGGCGCTGGATGCCGAGGGGCGGTTCCTGGCCGTGCGCCTGACCTCCTTCGCCAATATGGGCGCCTTCCTGGTCAATGTCGGGCCCCTGATGGGCACGATGGGCTTCCTGCGCAACGTGCAGAGCAACTACGCCACGCCGCTCGTCGAGATCTCGACCCGCTGCCTGATGACCAACACCACGCCGATCTCCGCTTATCGCGGCGCGGGGCGGCCCGAGGGCAATTACTTCATGGAGCGGCTGATCGAGGCCGCCGCGGTCAGGACCGGCATCGATGCGATCGAGTTGCGCCGCCGCAACCACATCCGCCCGGAGCAGATGCCGTTCACCGGCGCGGCCGGCACCAAATACGACAGCGGCGAGTTCACCGCCGTTCTGGAACAGGCGATGGCCGAGGCGGATTGGGACGGCTACGCCGCCCGCAAGGCCGCAAGCGAGGCCAAGGGCCTGTTGCGCGGGCGCGGCGTCGGCAACTTTCTGGAATGCACCGCGCCGCCCACCAAGGAGATGGGCGGCATCCGCTTCGAGCCGGATGGCGGCGTCACCATCGTCACCGGAACGCTGGATTACGGGCAGGGCCATTGGACGCCCTTCGCCCAGGTCCTGCACCAGTCACTGGGCATCCCGTTCAACAGGATCAGGCTGGTGCAAGGCGATTCGGACCAGCTGATCGCCGGTGGCGGCACGGGCGGGTCCAAGTCGATCATGGCATCGGGCGCCGCCATCATCGAGGCTTCGGCGCTGGTGATCGAGAAGGCCCGGCAGGCCGCGGCGCATGTGCTGGAAGCCGCCGAAGCCGATATCGAGTTCGAGCCGCACGCCGAGGGTGGGCCCCGCCTCAGCATCGCCGGCACGGATCGCGGCATCGACCTGCTCAGCCTGGCGGCGCAGCTGCGGGACATGCCCTCACGCCCGGAGGGCGTGCCCGATACGCTGGACGTGAAGCACATCTTCGACGAAGCGCCGATGGCCTTCCCCAATGGCTGCCACATCGTGGAGCTGGAGGTCGACCCGGAAACCGGTGTTGTCACCATCGACCGCTATGTCACCGTGAATGACTTCGGCACGCTGGTGAACCCGATGCTCGTCCAGGGGCAGGCTCATGGCGGCATTGTCCAGGGAATCGGCCAGGCGCTGATGGAGCGCACCTCCTACAGCGAGGACGGGCAGCTTCTGTCAGGCTCCTATTCCGACTATGCGCTGCCGCGCGCGAGCGATGTGCCGAGTCTCGGCTTCTCCAGCCATGCCGTGCCGGCGCTGACCAATCCGCTGGGCGCCAAGGGCTGCGGGGAGGCGGGTTGCGCCGGCTCCCTGCCTGCCGTCATGAATGCCGTGGTGGACGCGCTTTCGGCGCGGGGCATCCAGCACATCGACATGCCGGCGACGCCGGAGGTGATCTGGCGCGCCCTGCACCCGGAAGCGGCCTGAACAAAACGAGGATCGTCTGAAATGCCCAATCCGCCCACCGGGTTCGTGCCGGGGATCAATCTTGCCAGCGCGCAGCAAATCGCCGAGGCCGCCCTGGCCAAGGGCCGCGCCCTGAACCTCGCGCCGCTGACCG
Source organism: Teichococcus oryzae (assembly GCF_008386565.1). Taxonomy (GTDB): domain Bacteria; phylum Pseudomonadota; class Alphaproteobacteria; order Acetobacterales; family Acetobacteraceae; genus Pseudoroseomonas; species Pseudoroseomonas oryzae. The sequence continues at coordinate 1,199,346 of NZ_VUKA01000001.1, forward strand.
TGGTGGTGCTCGACCAGGCGGCCCAGCCGAAACTGGTGATGCGTGAGGACGGGGCGAGCCTGCTGCGGTTCGATGTCGCGGCGGGCAAGGCCTTTGGCTGCCTCGCCCTCGGCTTCGGCGGGCGGGAGATGGCCCGTCGCGCCGCCAAGATGCCGGGCTTCATGAACGCCTTTTCCGACCTTTGCGCCGGGCGGGCGGTTCCGGTGCCGGGCGGCGTGCTGGTGCGCGATGCTTCCGGCAACGTGCTGGGTGCCGTTGGCATTTCCGGCGATGCCTCGGATCAGGATGAGGTCTGCGCGGTGGCGGGGATCGAGGCCGCCGGCATGATCCCGGACACCGGCGACCCGGAGTAAGGCCGGCGCCCGCGTGACGCCGAAGCCGGAGTGATGATGGGGGGCGGGCGCGATGGGCGTTCCGCCTCCCGCGGTTCAGCCGAGTTGCCGGACCGCTTCCGCCACGTCCCTGGCGTGGCCGGGAACCTTGACCTTGCGCCAGATGCGGGCGATCCGTCCCTCCCGGTCGATCAGGAAGGTCGAGCGCTCCATGCCCATGTAGCTGCGGCCATACATGGATTTCTGCACCCAGGTGCCATAGCTGGCGGCCGCCTCCTTTTGAGCATCAGAGGCGAGCGGAAAGGTCAGCCCGTATTTCGCGGCGAACTTCTCGATCGGCGGCAGGGGGTCGGGCGACACGCCGATCACGGTCACGCCGCTCTGCCCCAGGGCCGGCAAGGCTTCCTGGAAATCGCAGGCTTCCTTGGTGCAGCCTGACGTGTCGGCCTTGGGATAGAAGTAGAGCACGAAGGGCCGGCCCCGCAGGCTGGCCAGGGAAACGGTGTTGCCGCCAATGGCCGGCAGTTCAAAATCCGGGGCAGGGGCCCCTTCCTCGACATTCATCCATGTTCTCCATTCAGGCGACCGAGCCGCCGCTCGAAGATCCGCCGGACCCGTTCGGCTGACGCCTCGATCTCCTGCCGCAGCTCGGCCACGTCAACAACGCTTGGCGGGATCAGCCCGGCCGTGCCGCGCAGCAGCACCGCACCGACCGGGGCCGGCAGGGAATCGGCACGCCAGCGGCCCACGGTCAGTCGCAGCAGGCCGATCACTGTTCGGAACAGCCGGTCCGCCCCGATCAACTGTTTGGCCTCGTCGCGAGGGAGCAGCCGCGCCTTTGCCAGGTTGGCCAGCGCCACCCGCGTGGTGGGCGAGAGGATGCGCGGATGATCCTTGGCATGCGCCAGTTGCAGCGCCTGGGCCACGAACTCGACTTCCACCAGGCCGCCCGGGATGGCCTTCACGTCCCAGGGCCCTTCCGGTGGAAGGTCGCGCAACATGCGGCTGCGCATGGCCACGGCATCGGCCAGCGCCTTTTCCCCGGCATGGGTGGTGATGGCATCGCGGACCGCAGCCTGGATGCGCCGCCGCAGCGCCGGCGGCGCCGCGACGCAGCGTGACCGCGTCAGGGCCATCCGCTCCCAGGTCCAGGCGCTTTCCTGGTGGTAGCGCCGGAAGCTGGACAGCGAGGTCGCGACCGGGCCTTTGTTGCCGGATGGCCGCAGCCGCATATCCACTTCGTAGAGCTTGCCTTCCGCGCCGGGTGCGGTGATCGCCGCCACCATCTGCTGCGCCAGCCGGCTGAAATAGGTGCTGGGCGGCAGGGCGCGCGGGCCGCCGGAACTGTCCGGCACGCCGTCCGGGTGGTCATAGATCAGCACCAGATCAAGGTCGGAGGCCGGCAGCATCTCCCGCCCTCCCAGCTTGCCCAGCGCCATGACGCCAAGGCTGGCGCCCTTGATGCGGCCAAAGCGGGCGGCGAATTCCTGCGTGACCTGCGGCAGCAGCGCGCCAATGGCGGCATCGGCCAGGGCGCTGCGGTCGAGCCCGGCCGTGTCGACATCGACCAAGCCCTCCAGCGCCGCGGCGTCGATCTCGAAACGGCCTTCCGTCACGAGGCGGCGGGCATTGTCCAGGGCTTCCTCGAAATGCCGCGCGCTCTTGACCAGCGACGGAAGGACCGAAGCGGCGCTGCCCGCGCCGCTGCCTGTCAGCAACCCTTCCAGCGACGCAGGGCTTTGCGCCAGATGGTTGGCAAGGGCCGGCGCGGCACCCAGGATTCCGGCCACGCGCCGCAGCAGCGCAGGGTTGCGGTGAAACAGCGACAGAACCTGGACCCCGGCCGAGAGCCTCGACAGTACGGCATCGAACCGACCGAGGGCGAGGTCGGGTTCGCGTTGCGCGGCAAAGGCCTGCAGCAGGGAAGGAAGGATCAGGCGCAGCAATTCCCGTGCGCGCTCGCTGCGACCGGCGCGCGCCTGGCCGCTCCGCCATCCTCGGATCATTGCGGAAACCCGCGCAGGATCGTTGAAGCCCATGGCGGCGAGGTGCTTCAGCGTCTGCGGGTCGTCCTGCTCGGCCGGGAAGGACAGGGCCAGGGCGGAATCCTGCTCCTGGACATTTCCCGCCGGTGCGCTGGGTACCCGTTCGAACAGGCTGGCGTAATGCATCTCCACCCGGGACAGGTGGGAGGTCAGGATGCAGGTGAACTCCGCAAGATCCGGGTAGCCCATGAAGCTGGCGATCCGCGCCAGGCCGCTTTCATCATCCGGCAGCTGGTGGGTTTGCCGGTCATCGACCATTTGCAGCCGGTGCTCGACATCGCGCAGGAAGCCATAGGCCTTGGCCAGATCCGCCGCCGCCTGGTGGTCCAGCCGCTCCGCCGCGGCCAGAGCCGCCAGGGCCCCAAGCGTGGTCGGGTCGCGCAGCGCCGGATCGCGTCCCCCCCAGATCAGTTGCAGAACCTGCGCGATGAACTCGATTTCCCGGATGCCGCCGCGCCCGAGCTTGACGTTGTGCCCCTCCACCTGGACCGTCTTGTGCGCGCCCTTGGCCTCATGGGTGGCATGGATCTGGCCCTTGATGGCGTGGAAATCCGTGATCGTGGCGAAGTCCAGGTGACGGCGCCAGGTGAAGGGGCGGATCTCCGTCAGGAATGCCTCGCCCAGCGCGCGGTCGCCGCCCACCGGACGCGCCTTGATCATGGCGGCGCGTTCCCAGTTCAGCCCGGTCGATTCATAATAGGCGATGGCGGTCGGGATGCTGACGGCCAGCGGCGTCGCCGCCGGATCGGGCCGCAGCCGCAGGTCGGTCCGGAAAACATAGCCATCGGATGTGCGCTCCTCCATGAGCCGCACGAGATCCCGGGCCAGCCGCACATAGAGAGGGCCCGCCTGCTCCATGTGATAGGCTGCGGCCGAGGGTTCGTAGAGCACCATGAGGTCGATATCAGACGAGTAGTTCAGCTCCCCGCCGCCAAGCTTGCCCATGCCGAGGATGGTCAGGCCGGAGCCCCGCGCGACGAGGCGCGGATCGCGCGCGCCGCCGCGCGGCAGGCGCAGTTCCCCGCGGCGCGCCGTCTCGGTCAGCAGATGAGCGCAGGCATAATCCAGGGCGGCCTCGGCGAGCGTGGAAAGAGCGGCGGTGGCGCGGTCCTGCGTCCATATGCCCGTGATGTCGGCGGCGGCAACGATCAGTGCCGCCTGCCGCTTTGCCCGGCGCAGCGCCTGCGCCACGGCCGGGCGGGTCGCCGTGGCGTCGGCGCGGCGAAGCGGGTCGGTCGCCAGCTTGAGGGCGTCGTCCGGACCCCGCTCGGTGAAGCGCAGCAGAACGCCACTTTCCTGCCCGGCCAGTTGCGTCAGATAAGGGCTGTGGCCGCCCAGCGCCGCCAGCAGGTCCCTTCCTCGCCCACTCGTGGCAAAGGCTTGCTCGGCGGCACCCCGCTGGCGGAAACTCTCGATGAGGGCCTCGGCGGCGGCAGAATCGAACGGAGGCGGTGGCAGTTGGCGTGGCGGGCTCATGGGAGGATAGCGAACCCATGCGCGGTGTGAGAGGTCAAGCCCTGCGTCTCGGCCGCTTGCTGGCGCGGCTGGCTCTTGGCTGCGGCCTGGTTGCCGGGCTGGCCCTTCTGGCCCTGGCCTGGCGCCTGAGTCACGGCCCCCTCGAGATGCCGCTGCTGGTGACGCTGCTGCATCGCAGCGGCGCTGTTGAAAGCCTGGCACCCGGTCTGGAGGTGCGGAGCATCTCGCTCGCCTGGAACGGCTTCCACGATGGCGATGCCTCGCCGCTGGAGCTGCGCGTCGCCGGCCTCCAGCTGCGCGACGAAGCCGGCGCGGTGCGGCAGGAATTGCCAGATGCGGCCGTGCATCTTTCCTCCGGCTGGTTGCTGCGCGGCAGGATTGCGCCCCTGACGGTGCGCCTGCGTGGCCCGAACGTTGTGCTGGAGCGGGGCCAGGATGGGCAGATCGGCATGGCGCTGGGCCGCTTGTCCGATCCCACGCCGCCAACGAAACCCGCCGGCGAGGACAACATCCTGGCCGATATCTTCGGCGCCGGCCGCTCCTCAAGCCCGCTTGCCTCCTTGATCGACCTGACGCTGGATGACGGCACGCTGACGATCCTGGACCGGCAGCTCGGCATGACATGGCGCATGGAGCAGGTTTCGCTGACCCTTCGCCGGCGCCCGGACAACACCGTCATCGATGGCTGGGGCCATGGGCAGCTTCGATTGCCGGGCGCGGGGCCGGACCTGCCCGTCTTTCTCAAGGGGCAGTTGTCCGGCGGCGGCGCGGTGATGGAGGGTTCGCTGTCCATCCCCTCCCTGCAACCCGAGCGGCTGGCCGGGCTGATGCCGGCGCTTGCGCCGGTGGCGCTGCTGGACGCACCGGTCGGGATCGAGCTGGCGGCCAGGTTCGATGGCCGCCAGCCGGATGCGCTTCCCCAGCTCAACCTGTCGCTGGATGTCGGCCGCGGCACCCTGAACCTGAATGGCCACCGCGTGGCTCTGGAACGGCTTGACCTTCAGGCGGCCGGAACGCCGCAGGCGCTTCGCCTGTCGCAGCTCCGCGCCGTGCTGGGCGGCGCATCGCCAATGCCGGGCGCCTCCAGGACTGTCGGGCCGACGCTGGTCGCGGAAGGAGAGGCCGCCCTGACCTCGGGCAGTTGGCGGATGCGCCTCGGCTTGCGGCTCAGCAAGGTGGAGGCCGCCCAGCTCAACGATGTGTGGCCGGCCGAGATTGCCCCGGGGGCACGCCGCTGGCTGGTGCAGAACGTCACCGCCGGCGCGCTGGACAACGGCCATTTCACGCTACGGGCCGAAGCCGCGGAGGACCTTTCCGGTCTCAGGCTTACCGATCTCGATGGAAGTCTGCGGCTGACGGGCGGCGTGGTCCACTGGCTCCGCCCGATCGCTCCGCTGGAAGGTATCTCGGCATCGGCGCGGTTCGGATTGAAGGAGATCCTGGTGCAGGTCGCGGCGGCGCGGCAGGCGGGCACGGCGATGACCAGCCCCGAGGCCACGATCCGCTTCTTCGACCTGGACACCAACCAGGAACAGGTCGAGATCGACGCGAAGCTCCAGGGGCCGATCCCCGATGCCGTGACGCTGATCCAGCATCCCCGGCTGCGGCTTTTCGAGAAGCGGCCACTCCAGCTGACCGAGCCGGGCGGCCAGTTGGAAGGACGCCTGCAACTCGCCTTTCCCTTGAAGGAGGACATCCCGGCCGAGGTGTTCAAGGTCCAGTTCCAGGCGCGTCTGAACCAGCTGCGGCTGGCCGATGTGGTCATGGGCAAGACGCTGGACCGCGGCACGGCCGAGATGTCGGTGGACAATGCCCGCCTCAAGGCAACCGGACGCGCGCAGCTTTCGGGGATTCCCACGAATTTGACGCTGGAGATGGATTTCCGCCCCGGCCCTGCCAGTCAGGTGGTGGAACGCGTGCAGGCCACCGCCAGGCCGGACGCCGCGCGGATCGCCGAGTTCGGCCTGGATCTGAAGGGCATGGTCAGCGGCCCTGTTGGCGTTCAGGTCATCATGGAGAAGCGGCGAGATGGCCAGGCAAAGGTGGATCTGGCGGGGGATCTCCGCGACAGCCTGATGGAATTGTCCGCGCTGGCCTGGCGCAAGCAGCCCGGCATCGCGGCAACAGCCCAGGGGCAGCTGGAGATTGCCGGCGACCAGCTTCAATCCGTGTCTTCCTTCCAGATCCGCGCGCCGCAGCTGGCGGTGAACGGGCGGGCAAGCTTCGCGCCTGGCAGCAAGCTGGACCGGGTGGAGTTGCAGGATGTCCGCATCTTCGCAGGCCGTTTCAGCGGCGAAGCCTGGCCGCCATCCAACGAGGTCGGGTCCTGGCGGCTGCGCGCTTCTGGAAGGGTGCTGGATCTCGGCCCCCTGATGGCCGCCTCCGACGGGGATGACGCGGCCAGTGACGATTCCAGCGGTGCGGCGCTGGCTCTGGACGGGCATTTCGATACCGTGCTGCTGGGCGAGGGGCGAAGCCTCTCATCCGTGCAGGGGCGGGCGCTCACCGACCGGCGCGGCATATTCCGGGAAGCGCGGCTTTCCGGCACAACCGGGGAACAGGGGGGCTTCGACCTTTCCATTGTGCCGCGTGGCGCGGGCCGTGACCTTCGGCTGAACGCGGCCGATGCGGGGGCTCTGCTTCGCGCCTTCGATCTGCTGCGGCAGGTTGAAGGGGGCCGCCTCAAGCTGGAGGCGCATTGGTCCGGCAACGCACCCGGCGCGCCGCTGAACGGAACAGCGGACATGTCGGATTTCCGCTTCCAGGACGCGGCGGCGGCCGGGAAGCTGCTGCAGGCGCTCACCGTCTATGGCGTGTTCGATGCCGTGCGCGGGCCGGGCCTTGCCTTCTCGCGAATGGTCGCGCCCTTCACCCTGACGCCGGCCACCTTGAACGTGGAGAATGCCCGCGCCTTTTCCTCCTCCCTCGGCGTCACCGCCAAGGGCGTGATCCTGCGGCGGCAGCGCAGCATGGACCTGCAAGGCACCATTGTGCCCGCCTATGCCCTGAACTCCCTGCTTGGCTACATCCCGCTGCTGGGTCGCCTGTTCAGTCCGGAACAGGGCGGCGGGCTTTTCGCCGCCACATGGCGCATGCAGGGCGCGCTGGCCGATCCGGCCGTTTCGATCAATCCCCTGGCGGCCCTCACGCCGGGCTTCCTGCGGGGCGTTTTCGGCGACGCTCCGGCGGGAGAGGCACGGCCCTGAAGGCCGTGCCACGGTTCAGGACAGCGGGCGGACCAGGACGTGCCGCTTGCGGCCAGCGGAAAGCTTGGCCGCGCCTCCCGCCAGATCCGCCTCCGTCACCGCCCGGCCCTCATCCGACACCGGCTCGTCATTGAGCCTGAGGCCGCCCTGCCGCATGAGCCGGCGGGCCTCCCCCTTGCTGGCGGCAAAGCCGGCCTGAACGGCGAGATCGACCAGGGCGGCCGGAAAGGCCGCTTCGATGCCGGGCAGCGAGTCGGTGGCCTCGCCTTCCTCGAAGGCGCGGCGCGCGGTTTCCGCGGCGGTCTCGGCCGCGGCGCGGCCATGCAGCAGGGCAGTGGCCTCGGTGGCGAGGCGCTTCTTGGCCTCGTTCACCTCGGAGCCGCTCAGCGCCGCGAGGCGGGCGATCTCATCCATCGGAAGCTCGGTGAACAGCGCCAGGAAGCGGCCCACATCCGCATCATCCGTGTTGCGCCAGAACTGCCAGTAGTCATAGGGCGACAGCCGGTCGGCGTTCAGCCAAACGGCGCCCGACGCGGTCTTGCCCATCTTGGCGCCGGAGGCCGTGGTCAGCAGAGGCGTGGTCAGTCCGAAGACCTCCTTGCCTTCCATGCGGCGCACCAGGTCGGCACCCATGATGATGTTGCCCCACTGGTCGGAGCCGCCCATCTGCAACCCGACCCCGAGCCGCCGCGACAATTCCAGGAAGTCATAGGATTGCAGCAGCATGTAGTTGAATTCGAGGAAGGAGAAGGACTGCTCCCGCTCCAGCCGCAGCTTCACGCTGTCCATGGACAGCATGCGGTTGACGCTGAAGTGGCGGCCGACATCCCGCAGGAAAGGAATGTAGCGCAGTTCGTCCAGCCAGGCGGCGTTGTCCAGCATCACCGCGTCGGTGGCGCCATCGCCGAAGCGCAGGAAGCTGTCGAAGGCGCGGCGGATGCCGGCCTTGTTGGTCTCGATCTGCTCGTTGGTCAGCAGCGGGCGGGCTTCATCGCGGAATGAGGGATCGCCGACCTTGCTGGTGCCGCCGCCCATCAGCACCACAGGCTTGTGTCCCGTCCGCTGCATCAGGCGCAGCAGCATGATGGAAACAAGATGGCCGACATGCAGGCTGTCCGCCGTGCAGTCGAAGCCGATATAGCCTGGAAGGACGCCCTGCTTCATCCGCGCGGCCATCGCCGCCTCGTCCGTCACCTGGTGGATGTAGCCGCGCTCGCGGGCGGCGTGCAGGAACTCGTCCATCGCTTCTTTCTGTCCGCAGTTGGTCCGGGGGACTTCCGCCGGTGCGTCCGCCCTAGCACAGTGGGGGCCATGCTGCGAACCATTGGGCTGATGAGTGGCACCTCGCTGGATGGCGTGGATGCCGCATGGATTGAAACGGATGGGCAGGCGATCGGGCGGCTGGGCCCCAGCCTGACCTTGCCTTATGACGCGGAGTTGCGGCGCGATCTGCGGAAGCTGCTGGACCTGGCCGCCGATCTGCCGGCCGATGACCCGTTCCTGCTGGATTGCGAACGGCGCCTCACGGAGTGGCACGCGGAGGCGGTGCTGAAGCTTGGGCAGCCGGCCGACCTGATCGGCTTCCATGGCCAGACCATCCTGCACCGCCCCGCCGCGGGCCAGCCTGGCAAGGGCCGGACCTGGCAGATCGGCGACGCCACCCTTCTGGCTCGCCTGACGCGCGTGCCGGTGGCGCATGATTTCCGTACTGCGGACGTTGCCGCGGGTGGCCAGGGCGCGCCGCTGGTCCCGGTTTTCCAGGCCGTCCTGGCGGCGGGGCTGCCGAAGCCAGTCGCGATCCTGAATCTTGGCGGCGTGGGGAACGTGACCTGGATCGGTTCCGACGGCCAGTTGCTCGCTTTCGACACCGGGCCGGCCAATGGCCCGCTGGACGACTGGGCCCGCCGCTCGACCGGTGCCGATTACGACGTGGACGGACGGCTCGCCCTTGCCGGGCAGGTGGATGGAGCCGTGATGGCATCCCTGCTGCGCCATCCATTCCTGACGCAGCCGCCGCCCAAATCGCTCGACCGGCTCGATTTCGACCGTGCCCTGCGGGAAGCGGGCGCCGATGCGCTCTCCCCTGCTGATGGCGCGGCGACGCTGGTGGCCTTTTGCGCCTGCACGGTGGCGGCCGCCGCGCGGCATTTCCCCGAGCCGCCGCTGCAATGGCTGGTCACCGGGGGCGGGCGGCGCAACGCGGCCATCATGCGCGCCCTGGCCGCCGCCCTGCCGGAGCCGGTCCGGCCCGTCGAGATCGTCGGCTGGGATGGCGATGCCCTTGAAGCGCAGGCCTTTGGCGTGCTGGCCGCGCGAAGCGCCGCCGGCCTGCCGCTGACCTATCCCGGCACCACAGGGGTGCCGGAGCCCATCACCGGCGGCCGCATCACCGCGCCCTGATCCGAGGTACGAATGGCAGAGGGGCCGGAGAACGCTGTCCCCGGCCCCTCTGCTGCTGTTCCTGCCTCAGGCAGGATCAGTCGGCGGCCATCGCCATGCGGGTCCTGTTGAGCATGGTGCGGACATGGTCCTCGGTGGCATCCGCGACGCGCTCGGTCTGTTCCGCGGTGAAGACGTGCCCGGCACCTTCCTCCACGCGATAATCGATGCTGATGCCACGCTGCGTGTTGAGCTTGTCCACCAGCTTCCGCACCGAGGCTTCCGGCACCAGCTCGTCATCCGATCCGTGCAGGATGAGGCCGGAGCAGGGGCAAGGGGCTAGGAAGCCGAAATCATAATGGCTGGCCGGCGCCGAGATGGACACGAAGCCGCCCATCTCCGGTCGCCGCATCAGCAACTGCATGCCGACATAGGAGCCAAAGGAATAGCCCGCCACCCAGAGCATGGATGCGTTGGGGTTGACGGCCTGCAGGAAGTCCAGCGCCGCCGCGGCGTCGGAAATCTCCCCGATGCCGCCATCATAGCGCCCCTGGCTGCGGCCGACCCCTCGGAAATTGAACCGAAGGGTAGAAAAACCCATATTCTGGAAGCGCGTGTAAAGCGCGTGAACCACCCGGTTGTTCATCGTCCCGCCATGCAGCGGGTGCGGGTGCAACACCAAGGCCACTGGGGCATTAGGCTGCTTCGCGTGGTGGTAACGACCCTCTAGCCGGCCATCTGGCCCGGCGAACATGACTTCAGGCATCGTCCCCTTGCATCCAGTGCGGTGGGCGCGGCAGCGCCCGGTTGGGAAACCATGAGGCCGACAACCATTCTGGCGCGGCACGCCGGCAAGGCATTCTGTGATCTGGATCATCCCCGAACGCCGCGCCGATTGGTTGACCATACCAGTCGGGTTTAATAGCGTTCAGGAAGCCACAGGAGGTGTTGCCACCCGTCTCACGTCACGCTTCCGATCGCGGGGCAGGCTTCCGCTCCCCGCGACTCTTTTAATATAGGCGACAGAACGCCAGCTTCATAACGGAATTATGGCGAGACCGACTGTGGAACTCGGTTTTCGCTTCTGAAACAATGGGGCCGCCCCTGGGCGGCCGAGGAACAGAAAGCTCAAGCATGCGCTTGTCCACACGGGGCCGCTATGCCGTCATGGCCCTGGTCGAGCTGGCGGCCCGGTCACGAGGCCAGCAGGCGAAGGATGGCAGGGATGCCCATAACGCAGAGCTCGTGACTGTTTCCTGCGCTCCTGTCAGCTTGTCCGAGATCGCCCAGGCGCAGCAGCTTTCCATTGCGTATCTGGAGCAGCTTTTCGCAAGGCTGCGACGGGCGGGGCTGGTGGCCTCGGCGCGTGGGCCGGGCGGCGGCTACCGGCTGGCCATGCCGGCGGAGATGATCAGCGTGGGCGCGGTGATCGAGGCGGTGGATGAGCCCATCACCGCGACCCGCTGCGACGCCGCCGATGCCGGCTGCCTGGCGGGGCAGCGCTGCCTGACCCATGACCTTTGGCACGAGCTGGGCTCGCAGATCGCGTTGTTCCTGACCCATGTCACCCTGGCCGATGTGGTGGATGGCCAGGTGCTCGGGCGCGCCCGGCCACCCAGATCTGCGCGATGAGCCGCCTTTACCTGGACGCCAACGCGTCCGAACCGCTGCGGCCGGCCGCGCGCGCGGCCATGCTGGCAGCCCTGGATGTGGCGGGAAATCCGTCCTCGGTCCATGCGGAAGGCCGGATGGCGCGGAAGCTGCTGGAGGAAGCCCGGGGCACGGTCGCGCGCCATCTTCAGGGGCGGGCGCAGGATGTGGTGTTCACCTCCGGCGCCACCGAAGCGAACGCGCTGGCGCTCCATGCGCTGGGCCGGAACCGCCGTGTTTTGGTGGGCGCAACGGAACATCCGGCTATTCTGCAGGCTGTGCCGGAAGCCCCGCGGCTGCCGGTGGCGATGGATGGCCGGCTCGATCTCGCGGCCCTGGACGCCATGCTGGGGGCCGGGCCGCCGAGCCTGGTTTGCCTGATGGCCGCCAACAACGAGACGGGCGTTCTGCATCCTTTGATGGAGGCCGCTGGATTGTGCCGCCGCCATGGCGCATTGCTGCATGTGGACGCCGTTCAGGTGCTGGGCCGCGTCGCGATGGACTGGGCGGCGATCGGAGCCGACAGCATCGCCATATCGGCCCACAAGATCGGCGGGCCCAAGGGCGTGGGTGCCTTGCTCGTCAAGCCGGGCGCGGATGTCGCGCCGCTCTGGCGGGGCGGGGGGCAGGAACGCGGGCGGCGTGGCGGCACGGAAGCCTTGCCGGCCATCGCAGGGTTCGCCGCCGCCCTCGATGACCTGAACCTGGAAGCCGCCCGGAAGCTTGGGGCGCTGCGGGATGCGATCGAGCAGGGCGCCGGCGCCGCGACAGCGGGGCGGGGCGCGCCCCGGCTGCCCAACACGGCCTGCCTCATGCTTCCGGGCCTGAAGGCGGAAACCCAGGTCATCGCGCTGGACCTGATGGGCATCGCCGTTTCTGCCGGCGCGGCTTGTTCCTCGGGCAAGGTCGCGGCCAGCGCCACGCTGCAGGCCATGGGGCTTGGCGAGGCGGCGGCCTGTGCCATCCGGGTTTCGCTGCCCTGGAACGCGCCGGCCGATGCGGCGGAGGGCTTCCTGGCCGCCTACAGCCAGCTCCACGCCCGTCTGCGCCGATGACCGAACAGCAGCTTCAGCCGATCTACCTCGACAACCACGCCACCACCGCGATCGATCCACGGGTGCTGGACGCCATGCGGCCATGGTGGGAAGCGAATTTCGCCAATCCCCACAGCGTCGAGCATGCCATGGGGCGTGATGCCGAAGCAGCGGTGGAGCGGGCGCGGGACCAGGTGGCTACCCTGATTGGCGCGGAGGGGAGGGAGATCATCTTCACCTCGGGCGCCACGGAGGCCAACAACCTGGCGATCAAGGGCTGCGCCCGCTTTGCCGCGGCCCATGGCGACGAACGGCGCCGCATCCTCCTGCCACGGACCGAGCATCCCTGCGTCCTGCAAAGCGCGCTCGACCTCGCCCGGGAAGGCTTCGATCCGGTGCTGCTGCCGGTGGATGCGGGCGGACTGCTGGAGATGGGAGCGCTGCGGGAGGCCCTGGCCGCGGCTCCGGCCCTTCTGGTTTCGGTCATGGCCGTGAACAACGAGATCGGCGTGGTCCAGGACGTGGCGCGCGTGGCGGCACTGGCCCATGCGGCCGGCGCCTTGTTCCATACCGATGCCGCACAGGCGGTGGGCCGGGTGCCGCTGGATGTGGAGGCCATGGGCATCGACCTGCTGTCGGTCTCGGGGCACAAGATCTACGGCCCCAAGGGCATCGGCGCCTTGTTTGTGCGCCGGCGCCCCCGGGTGCGGCTGGCGCCGCTGTTCTCGGGCGGCGGGCAGGAGCGGGGCCTGCGTTCCGGCACCTTGCCGACGCCGCTGCTGGTGGGCCTGGGCAAGGCGGCGCAACTGGCCAGCGGGGAAGGGCTGGCGGAGCAGCCGCGCATCGCGGCGTTGCGGGACAGGCTGCACCTGCGGTTGCGGGACGCCATTCCCGGCCTGCTGCGCAATGGCGATGCACGGGACGTGGTGGCGGGCAACCTCAACCTGGCATTCCCCGGCGTGACCGCCCAGGCGATGCTGGAACATCTGGACGGGCTGTGCGTTTCCACCGGGTCGGCCTGTTCCTCGGCGGCGGTGGAACCCTCCCATGTGCTGCGCGCACTGGGGATTGGCGCCGAGCGGGCCTCGGCGAGCTTGCGGATCGGCATCGGGCGCTTTACTTCGCCGGAGGATGTGGAGCGCGCCGCCGCCCTTCTTATCGGCGCATGGCGCCAGGCCCTTCCTGCAACCCGAGATGCGGCGGAGTAGAACAAACGGCCATGCCGAAGATGACCTTTATCGAGCGCGACGGCACCCGGCGCGAGGTTGAAGCGCCGCTCGGCCTTTCCGTGCTGGAGATCGCGCATCGCCACGATATCGACATCGAGGGCGCGTGCGAGGGTAGCCTGGCCTGCTCCACCTGCCATGTCATCGTCGATGCCGCATGGTTCGAGAAGCTGGAGCAGCCGACCGAGGACGAGGAGGACATGCTCGACCTGGCCTTCGACCTGCAGGAAACCTCGCGCCTGGGCTGCCAGCTCATCATGAGCGACGAGCTGGACGGCCTGGTGGTGAAGCTGCCGGCCGGCACCCGGAACGCCAGCTGAACCCGGCCATGTTCCCATCCCCTTATGGCTCGCCGGGCGGCCTGTTCCATTCGCTGCGGTATGCGGCCGCGGCGCGGTGGGATGCCTATTGCTGGCACCCCTTCGTGCAGGGGCTGGCGGAGGGCACGCTGCCCTTGCCGGCCTTTCGCCGCTACCTGGTGCAGGACTGGCTGTTCCTGGTCCATTTCGCGCGCGCCAACGCCCTTGCCGCCTTCAAGGCGGAAAGCCTTTCCGCCCTGCGCGACAAGGCGGCCGCGCTGAACACCCTGCTGGCGGAGATGAACATCCATCTCGCCTATTGCGCGGAATGGGGCCTGAGCGAAGCCGAGGTGCTGGCGGAAACCGAGGCGCCGGAAACGGTGGCCTATACGCGCTGGGTGCTGGATCGCGGCATGGCCGGAGACATCCTGGACCTGGAGGTGGCGCTGGCGCCCTGCGCGATCGGCTATGGCGAGATCGCCTGCCGCATCGCGGCGCATCCGGGACGCCGCGACGTGGGCAATCCTTATGCGAGCTGGATCGCCGCCTATTCGGGCGATGAGTATCAAGCCCTGGCGCGCGGCTCGGCGGAGCGGATCGACCGCCTGGGCGTGACTCATGGCGGCGGGGCGCGCTTCGCCACCCTGTCCGCCACCTTCTCGGAGGCCGCGCGGCTGGAGGCGGCCTTCTGGCAGATGGGATGGAACGCCGGCGCATGAGGATTCTGGTCGCCATGTCCGGGGGCGTCGATTCCTCGGTGGTCGCGGGCCTGCTGAAGGAGCAGGGGCACGAGGTCATCGGCGCCACGTTGCAGCTTTATGACCATGGCGCCGCCGTCCAGAAGAAGGGCGCCTGCTGCGCGGGGCAGGATATCCATGATGCGCGGAACGTGGCCGACCGGCTTGGCATCCCGCATTACGTGCTCGATCGTGAAAGCCGTTTCCGCGACGCGGTGATCGAGGATTTCGCCGCCTCCTATGCGCGCGGCGAAACGCCCATCCCCTGCGTGCGCTGCAACCAGACGGTGAAGTTCCAGGACCTGGTGATGCTGGCGCATGACCTTGGCGCCGACGCGTTGGCGACAGGGCATTACGCCCGCCGCGTGGAGGGGTCGGATGGCGCCGAACTGCGCCGCGCCGCCGATCTGACCCGGGATCAGTCCTATTTCCTGTTCGCCACCACGGCAGAGCAGCTGGCATTCACCCGCTTTCCTCTGGGCGATTACCGCACCAAGGCGGAAGTGCGCGCCGAGGCCGTCCGTCTCGGCCTCGCGGTGGCGGAGAAGCCCGACAGCCAAGACATCTGCTTCGTGCCCGAGGGGCGCTACCACGAGCTGGTCGGGCGCCTCCGCCCGGAGGCCGGGGAGCCGGGCGTGATCGAGCATGCCGATGGCCGCGTGCTGGGCACCCATCATGGCATCGGCCGCTATACGGTGGGGCAGGGGCGTGGGCTCGGCAGCGCGTCACGGGATGGCGAGACGCCGCTCTACGTCACGGGCCTGGATGCGTCCCGGCGGCGCGTCATCGTGGCCCCGCGCTCCGGCCTGGCCGACACTGAGGTGCTTGTGGGCGAGGTGAACTGGCTGATCCCTCCGCCGGAGGCTCCGCTCGCCTGCCAGGTCAAGCTGCGCGCGCGGGAGATGCCGCAGCCGGCCACGGCCTTCTGGGACGCGGAAGCGGCCATGTTGCGGGTGGTGCTGGGGGAGCCGGCCATCGCCGCGCCGGGCCAGGGCTGCGTGCTTTATGACGGGGACCGGGTCCTGGGCGGCGGCTTCATCCGCCGCCCGCAGCGGGTGGTTGACAGCGCCGGCCGGGCCGCTTAAACGCCCGCCACCCGGTCGCCACGGCAGGCCGGAAGTTCGGGGCGGTGTAGCTCAGCTGGTTAGAGCACGGCACTCATAATGCCGGGGTCGGCGGTTCAAGTCCGCCCGCCGCTACCACTTCCAATTCCCACCTTATCCTGTTTCGCGCTTGGCAAGGCCAGGATGGCCGCCAGAGGCAGCCATCGGTCACGCTCAGATTTCGCGGTTGGCGCGGGCCAGCACGGCCTCGAACAACACCTGGCAGCCGGCGGCCGCTTCCTCCGGCAGGATGCTCTCCTCCTCATTGTGCGACAGCCCGTCCTTGCAGGGCGTGAAGATCATGGCTGTCGGAACATGGCGCGCCACATAGACCGCGTCATGCCCGGCGCCGGAGACGATCTCGCGCGCCGAATAGCCGAGGCGCGCCGCCGCGTCCCTCACCAGTGCGACGCAGGATTGGTCGAAGGGCTGGGCGGGGATGCGGAAAAGCTCCGTCAGTTGCAGGGAACAGCCATTGGCACGCGCGGCGGCCTCGGCGGCGGCCGGGAAGCTGCCGGCGATGACCTCCACCTCGGCTTCGAGCGGGTGCCGGAACTCGACCGAGAAGCGAACCTCGCCGGGCACCACGTTGCGGCTGTTGGGATGCACCTGCAGGAAGCCGACGGTGCCGCGGCCATCCTCCCCACGCTGGCGCATGGTGGCGTCCACCAGCTCGATCACCCGCGCCGCCGCCAGCAGGGCATCCTTGCGCGTGGAGGGCGGGGTGGTGCCGGCATGGGCGTCCTGCCCGGTGATCACGGCGTCATACCACACCTGGGCCTGGGCGCCGGTGACGATGCCGATCTGCTTGGCTTCCCGCTCCAGGATCGGGCCCTGCTCGATATGCAGCTCGAAATAGGCGTCCGCCTTGAAGGGGCGGGCGGGATGCGGGCCGCGATAGCCGATCGCCTCCAGCGCCTCGCCCACCGCGACGCCGTCCACGTCCTTCAGGGCATAAGCCTTGTCCTGCGAGTAGACACCGCTCCAGACACCGCTGCCCATCAGGGAATGGCCGAAGCGGCTGCCTTCCTCATCGGTCCAGTTCACCACCTCGATCGGCGCCTCGGTGGTGATGTTGAGGTCGTGCAGGGTGCGCATCACCTCCAGCCCGGCGATCACCCCCAGCGCCCCGTCGAACTTGCCGCCGGAGGGCTGGCTGTCGAGGTGGCTGCCCATCAGCACCGGCGGGCGGGACGGGTCGCGCCCTTCCCGCCGGGCGAACATGTTGCCGATGGCATCGACCCGCACCTGGAGCCCCAGGGCCTCGCACCACTCTGTGAAGCGCTGGCGGCCGGCGCGATCCACCTCCGTCAGCGTCAGGCGTCGGACCCCGCCCTTCGGCGTGGCGCCGATCTCCGCCATGCTCATCAGGCTGTCCCAAAGACGCTTGGCGTCTATGCGCTGGTTGGTGGCTGACATCGGTCGCTCCTTGTACACAATGCAGCAGGCATCATGCGCAGAGCGGCCGGGGCGGCAAGGTCCAGACTACAGGCTGGCGAGGATGAAGAAGCGGCGGAAGGGCAACAGCACCGTGCCATCCGCCAGGGGCGGATAGGCTTCGCGCATGGCATCGCCATAGGCGGCCCTGAAGCCCGCCCGCGCCTCCGCATCGAGGGCCGCGAGATAGGGACGCAGGCTGCTGCCGGATGCCCATTGCACCACCGCATCCTCGCCCCGCAGGACATGGATGTATTCGGTGTACCAAAGGTCGATCACGCGGACGCGGGGGGCGAGCAGCGCGTAATATTCGTCCGCCGTCAGGATGGGGGGCGCGGAGGTGATGCCGCTCAACCGGTCGCGCCAGGGGCCTTCCCGGGCGATCCGGTCCTGCTCGGCACGCAGCGGCGCGTCATGCATGGCGGGCATCTGGACAGCCAGGGTTCCGCCCGGCGCCAGGAAGCCGAGCAGGCGCGGAAACAGCGCCGCATGGTCGGGCAGCCAATGCAGCGCCGCGTTGGAGAACAGGACATCCACCGGCTCCCGCGGTGCCCAGGTGGCGATGTCGTCGCGCTCTACGCGGATGCCTTCCTGGCGGGCCTGCGCCTGCATGTCCGGCGATTCATCCACGCCCGACACCGTGGCGCCCGGGAAGCGGGCGGCGAGGAGGGGCAGGGCATTGCCTGTCCCACAGCCGAGATCCACCACGGACTGACCGCCCGGATGCGCGATGCGGGTGATCAGATCCTGCACCGGGCGCAGCCTTTCATGACCGAAGCACAGATATTGCTCCGCATCCCATTGCGGGTTCTGCAATCAGACCTCCCCTTGAAAGGCGCTGCCGCGGCAACTCAGCCGGGCAGCCCGGATCATTGTTGTTGCGGCAGAAATCAGGCGGCGGACCAGCCGCCATCGATGGAGAGCGCGGCGCCATTCACGCTGCCGCTATCGGGGCCGCATAGATAGAGCGCCATGCGCGCCACTTCCTCCACCTCTACCCAGCGCTTGCTGGGCTGGCGCGCCAGCAGGAAGTCCTTCAGCGCCGCTTCCTCCGTGATGCCATGCTTCGCGGCCAGGGCCGTGACCTGCTTCTCGGCCAGGGGGGTGCGGACAAAGCCGGGGCAGATCGCGTTGCAGGTCACCTGACCCTGCGCCAGCTCCAGCGCCACGGTCCGCGTCATGCCGATGACGCCATGCTTGGCGGCCACATAGGCGACCTTCTCGGGAGAAGCCACGATGCCGTGGATGGAGGCGATGTTGACGATGCGGCCCCAGTTCCGCGCCGTCATGCCGGGAAGCAACGCCTTGATGGCGTGGAAATTGGCCGACAGGTTGAGGGCGATGATGGCGTCCCACTTGTTGTCCGGGAACTCGGCGATGGGGCTGGTGAACTGGATGCCGGCATTGTTCACCAGGATGTCCACCTGGCCGAGGCGCTGCTCGGCCTCCGCGCACATGTCGCGGATTTGCGCCGGGTCCGAGAGATCGGCTGCGGAATGTGGCGGCTCGGCGGTGTTGCCAGCCTTGGCCACCTCGCGCTGGGCAGTGGTGATGTCATCCGCGGAACCGAAGCCGTTCAGCATCACGCGGGCTCCCGCGGCGGCCAGCATCTTGGCGATGCCCAGCCCGATCCCGCTGGTGGAGCCGGTGACAAGGGCGGTGCGGCCTGACAGCGTTTGATCCATGTTCCTGATCCTCAGCCTGATCGTTATCGATGGCGGGGCTGCGATGCCCGGCCTTTTTCGGGAGGGTGGCTAGAGTGTCCTCATGCCTCCTCGGCGTCCAATAACAGTGGCACCTCCAAAGCAGCCCCGACCTGCGTGGGCGTGGCCGTGCCGGTGGCCAGCAGGTGCTCAAGGATGGCCTGATCGCGCCAGGCTTCCTGCCGCAGCAGGCTCACCCCGGCTACTGCGCCCCTGGAATCCTGAATAACTTTCAGGAACAACGGATTGAAGTCCGTTCCTGTATGTCCTTCCGAATAGGAAAGCCGGATTACGCGAGGCGGTGGGCCCCCGGCGCGGGCCTCCGCCTCGGTCTGGCCGAACTGCAGCAGCGCAGGATCAGAGCGGACCATGCGGACCCGCATGCCGCGCTGCTCCGTTGCCTTCGGCGACCAGGATGCGGCAAGGCGCCCGATATTCATGGGCCCGGTGCCGGCCAGCCAGGGCTCAGCCTGGCTGTCGCCGACCCGCCAGCGAGGGCCAAGCATCCAGATCCGGGAATTAGGGGTGGATTTCCAGGAATCGCCGGGGCCGCATTCGGCTTCCGGGGCCTCCACTCCGGCGGCGCGAAGGTCGAGCGGTTGCAGGTCCGGCACCGTTCCCGCAGCCAGCACCAGGTGGGTTCCCTCGATGCGGGCTCCGTCCGATGTGCGCAGCCCGACGCCGACGCTCCCTCCGATGATGTCCGTTACCGTAGTGTTTTCATGAAAAACAACACCATCCGCCCTTAGCCTGTCGCGCAGCTGGAGCCTGATCTCCGGCTCGGCGGAATTGAGAATGTTGGGCCGGTCAGTGATGATGCTCACCTGGGAGCCGAGGCGTGCGAATGCCTGGGCCAGTTCGACGGCCTGCGCGTCGCCCCCCAGAATCAGCAGGTGGCGCGGCTGCTCGGCCAAGGCCAGGAGGCGGTCCGGCGTCAGCCAGGAGCATCCCGCCAATCCGGGGATGTCCGGGATGACCGGCGTGGTGCCGATCGCAACAACGGCCTTGCGGAAATCATGGAACTGCCCGCCAGCCTCGATGCGGTCATGGGCGGTGAAATGAGCGCTGGCGCGGACCACCGTGATGCCGAGCTTCTGGAGACGGGCGAGGGAATAGGTTTCGGCGACCGCCGCCTGGGCATCGTCAAGCGCACGGCGTATGCCTGCCCACTCCACCGCCACGCCTTCCCACCGCACGCCCTGATCGCGCCGGCTTCCCAGCGCGGCCATGGCGGCAAGCCTTCCCAGCACCCGCAACGGCACGGTTTCGGCGAGGTGGCGGGCGCCACCCAGCCGGCTGCGTTCGAACAGCACGACCTTCAAGCCACGCGAGGCTGCCCGCATGGCGACGCTGATCCCGCAGGGACCTCCTCCGATCACGGCCACATCATGATTCGGCATGCCAGCGTCTCCTTGCATCGCGATGATCCGGCCCGGCGCCGGTCGGAGGTACCGCGTTGCCATGAAGTGCCCGGCGGCGAAAGGGGCCGCCGGACCCGATCTCCTCCCGCATCAATGGTTTGAAGCATCCGGCCCTCATGACGGAGGGCCAAGAATGGTTGACGGACAGGGAGGCGGGTTCCTATACGTCGCCACCTTCACCGGCCTCTCCTTGGGGGGGCCGGTGCGATTCATGCAGGGCTCCGGGATCCGGGCCTGTGCCACAGTTGAAGATCATACGGAGTAGCCCGTCGTGAAGCGTACCTATCAGCCGTCCAAGCTTGTCCGGAAGCGCCGGCACGGTTTCCGCACCCGTATGGCGACGGTCGGTGGCCGCAATGTGCTGGCCAATCGCCGCGCCAAGGGCCGCAAGAAGCTTTCGGCCTGATTTCCGCCGCGCAAGGGGGCGCCCCATGCCTTCGCCGCCACGCCTGAAGAAGCGCCGCGAATTTCTGCGCGTCGCCGGGAAGGGCACCAGGGCGGCGAGGCCAGGCTTGCTGCTGCAGGCCCTGCCGGGCACGGAGGGTCCGTTGCGCATCGGCTTCACGGCAACCAAGAAGCTGGGCAACGCCGTGATCCGCAACCGCACCAAGCGGCGCCTGCGGGAAGCGGCGCGGCTGGTGCTGGCGGATCAGGCGCCACCCGGCTGGAATCTGGTCCTGGTGGGCCGGGAAGGCAGCCGTTCGCGCCCGTTCCATCAGCTGAAGGCTGATCTGCGCGGCGCCCTGCGCCAGGTAGGCGCCCACCCGCCATGACACGGCGGAGCGATGGCCCCTCGCCGGGACCCATCGCATGGCTGCTGATGGGCGGTGTTCGCACCTACCAGTTGACCTTGCGGGGGGTGATCGGCAGCCATTGCCGGTTTCATCCCCATTGCAGCGCCTATGCAATAGAGGCGCTGAGGTCGCATGGCGCCGCCAGGGGAACTTGGCTCGCCACACGACGAATCCTTCGCTGCCATCCGTGGCATCCCGGCGGGTATGACCCCGTGCCGGAAGCTGGACCGGAAGCACCATCCGCGGCGCCGCAACAGGCGCCTCCCACCAGGTCCCGTCGGGGCAGGGTGGGCCAGAACAGGGCCTGACGGCACGTATCCGATGGACCAGAAGCGACTTTTCGCGGCAATCGCAATCTCGATCGGCATTTTGCTGGCCTTCGACCTGTGGAAGCGCGAAACGACGCCTCCGGTTGAGCCGGCGCCAGCCGCCATTACGCAGCAGGCGCCGTCGGCCACTGCTCCCGCCCTGCCATCATCGCCCGTCATGGGCGGCGAGGCGACGGCCAGTGCCGCCAACCGCCCCCCGCCGCAGCGTCTGCAGATCGACAGCCCGCGCTTGTCCGGCAGCGTCCTGCTGCGCGGCGCGCGGCTGGATGACCTTGTGCTGAAGGATTATCGCGAAACCACCGCCCCTGGTTCGGCCCTGGTGCGGATGTTCGCGCCGCGCGAGGAAACGCAGCCATACTTCGCCCAGTGGGGCTGGTCCGCCGCCGATGGCCGGACGCGGGTGCCCGACAGCGAAACCGACTGGACCGCGACCGGCGGCCCGCTGGGCCCCGACCGGCCGGTGACGCTGTCCTGGGAGAATGGCCAGGGCCAGACCTTCCAGATCGTGCTGAGCCTGGACCGCAACTACATGTTCCTGGCCGAGCAGCGTGTCATCAACAATGGCGGCGAGCCGGTGCAGCTGCTGCCCTGGACCCGCATCCGCCGTGAGCAGACGCCGCAGGTCGCCGGCTACTACATCCTGCATGAAGGCTTTGTCGGCGTGCTGAACGGCCGGCTGAACGAGCAGACCTACAAGGCCGCGAAGGATGAGGGCGAAGGCCGTGGCGGCCTGGCCCTGGCGCAGGACACGAATGGTGGTTGGGCCGGCTTCACCGACAAGTACTGGTTGGCCGCGATCGCGCCCGTGGACGCGGCGCAGCCCATGAAGTCCAGCTGGCGCCACACGCAGGAGAACGGCCAGGACCGCTGGCAGGTCGACTTCGCCACGCCCGCCGCCATGGCGGTTGCTCCTGGCGCGACGTCGAGCCACTCCATGCGCGTCTTCGCGGGCGCCAAGGAAGTGCATCTGCTGGATGCCTATCAGGACAATCTGGGCATCACGGATTTCGACAAGGCGATCGACTTCGGCTGGTTCTACTTCATGACCAAGCCGTTCTTCTATGCCCTGGATTTCCTGTTCAAGATGTTCGGCAACTTCGGCGTTGCCATCCTGCTGTTCACGGTTGTGCTGAAGGCGCTGTTCTTCCCGCTGGCCAACAAGGCCTACAAGTCGATGGCGCGGATGAAGAATCTGGCGCCGAAGATGCAGGAGATCCGGGAGCGCTATAAGGGCGATCCGGCCAAGGCGCAGTCGGAGATGATGGCGCTGTACCGGACGGAGAAGATCAACCCGGCCTCGGGCTGCCTGCCGATCCTGATCCAGATCCCGGTGTTCTTCGCGCTCTACAAGGTGCTCTTCGTCACCATCGAGATGCGGCACGCGCCGTTCTTCGGCTGGATCCGCGACCTGTCGGCGCCCGACCCGACCAACCTGTTCACCTTGTTCGGGCTGATCCCCTGGGATCCGCCGCAGATGCTGCACATGCCGATCTGGGCGATCATCATGGGCGTCACGATGTTCGTGCAGCAGAAGCTGAACCCGGCCCCGCCGGACCCGATCCAGGCCAAGATCTTCACCTGGATGCCGGTGATCTTCACCTTCATGCTGGCCAGCTTCCCGGCCGGCCTGGTGATCTACTGGTCCTGGAACAACCTGCTCTCGATCATCCAGCAGTGGTACATCATGCGGCATGAGCGCGCTGCGCGGCGGCAGGAGAAGATGGTCGGCAAAGCTGCCGCAAAGGCAAAAGGGTGAAGGGCGGCCTTCTGGAGGCGCGCGACGAGGCAGAGCGGGAGGCCCTGGTTGAACAGGGCCGCCTGTTATTCTGCCAGCCCTGCGAGTTCTTCTTCGCCGCGCAGCGCCTGGACCAGCTTCCCCCCGCGGAGCGCCCGGAGGTTGCTTTCTGCGGCCGCTCCAATGTTGGCAAGTCGTCGCTGATCAATGCGCTGACGGGGCATCATGGCCTGGCGCGTGTTTCCAACACGCCAGGCCGTACTAGGCAGTTGAACTTCTTCAACCTCGGCAACAGGCTCACCCTGGTGGATATGCCAGGCTATGGCTACGCCCAGGCTTCCAAGAGTGTGAAGGAAGACTGGCAGGGGCTGATGTTCAACTTCCTGCGCGGCCGCCCCACCTTGCGGCGGGTGATCCTGCTGCTGGATGCGCGGATCGAAACCAAGGAAAGCGACCGGGCGGCGATGAAGCTGCTGACCGAGGCCGCGGTGACGTTCCAGATCGTGCTGACCAAGGCCGATAGCCCGAAGCCCTATTGGCTGCGCCAGCGCCAGGAAGAAGCCGCGGCATTGGTGAAGGCGCATACCCCCGCCCATCCACTGGTGATCACCACCAGCAGCGAGCAGGGAATTGGCCTTCCGGATCTCCGGGCCGAGTTGACGGCCCTGGCCGAACCGGCCTGAGAAGGCCGGGCCGGGGCTTCCCATCCCGCATTTTGCCCGGCGGAAAGCCAGGGACCGTTCACGCAAGCGGTGCAGTTCACGGTCGGGAATGATGTTCGGCGTTGGAAGGTGGGCCGGCACCTTCGATGCCGATATGGCTGCATGGCCGACTGCCTCGGAACCTCCGGCAGCGCCAGGGTCCGGGGCATGTCGGACGACTTGCCCAGCATCGGCTTCCGGTCGGCATCATTGGAAAGCTCTGCCCGAAGGCCCTCGCCGTCTCTTGACCCCCGGGAATGTCGCCCGTAGACGCGCCGGACTTGCTTTTATCGCGGAAAAGGGGCGGGGATGACCGAGAGCGCGCGCAACCAGATGGAAATCCTTGCGGCCGCGCTTCCGTTCCTGAAGCGATATGACGACCAGGTCGTGGTGGTGAAGTATGGCGGCCACGCCATGGGGGAGGAGGAAACCGCCCTTCGCTTCGGCCGCGACATCGCCCTGCTGGAGCAGATGGGCGTCAACCCCGTTGTGGTGCATGGCGGCGGTCCGCAGATCAACGCCATGCTGAAGCGCCTGAACGTCCAATCCACCTTCGTCAACGGGCTGCGCGTCACCGATGCGCAGATGGTCGACGTTGTCGAGATGGTGCTGTCCGGCACGGTCAACAAGCAGGTGGCCGGGTGCATCACCCGCGCCGGCGCCATCGCGGTCGGCATCTCCGGCAAGGATGGCGGCCTGATCCGTGCCCGCAAGCTTGAACGCACCTATCGCGACCCGGACAGCAACATCGAGAGGATCCTGGATCTCGGCTTCGTGGGCGAGCCGGAATATGTGGATCCGCAGGTCCTGGAATTGCTGATCGCGGCTGATATCGTTCCGGTGATCGCCCCGGTGGGGGCATCCGCTGACGGCCAGACCTACAACATCAACGCGGACACCGCCGCGGGCGCCATCGCCGGCGCGCTGAGCGCGTCCCGCCTGCTGATGCTGACCGATGTGCCGGGTGTTCTGGATCCCGCCAAGACCCTGATCCCGGAGATGACCGTGGCCGAGGCAAAGGCGGGGATCGAGGCAGGCTGGATCTCCGGCGGCATGATCCCCAAGGTCGAAACCTGCATCTACGCCATTGAGCAGGGCGTGAAGGGTGCCGTCATCGTGGATGGCCGCGTACCGCATGCCGTGTTGATCGAGCTGTTCACCAATGGCGGGGCGGGAACGCTGATCCGCCCCTAAGCGGCGGCAGGCGTTGACAGGCTCGGCCGTGCCTCGGATACCGCAGGCAGCGATGTTCGCCTTTTGCCGGAGCTGCCGCCATGGATCTTGCCGCCACCATCGAGGGGCTTTGGGCCCGCCGCACGGAGATCTCGTCCTCCACCCGTGGAGCTGAACGGGAGGCCATCGAAAGCGCGCTGGAGCTTCTCGACAGCGGCAAGGCCCGTGTGGCGGAGCCGGACGGGCAGGGCGGTTGGAAGGTCAACCAATGGCTGAAGCAGGCGGTGCTGCTGTCCTTCCGCCTGGAAGATTCAGCAATCATCCCGACCGGCTTCGGCGCCTATGACAAGGTGCCGCTGAAGTTCGCCGACTGGGGCGAGAACCGCTTCAAGGAGGCGGGCTTCCGCGCGGTGCCGGGCGCGGTGGTGCGGCGCTCCGCCTATATCGCCCCGGGCGTGGTGCTGATGCCCTCCTTCGTCAATCTTGGCGCCTATGTGGACGCCAACACCATGGTGGACACCTGGGCCACCATCGGGTCCTGCGCGCAGATCGGCAAGAACTGCCATATCTCCGGCGGCGCCGGCATCGGCGGCGTGCTGGAGCCGCTGCAGGCCAATCCGGTGGTGATCGGCGACAACTGCTTCATCGGCGCCCGGTCCGAAGTGGCGGAAGGCGTCATCGTCGGGGAAGGCAGCGTCCTTTCCATGGGCGTGTTCCTGGGCGCCTCCACCAAGATCGTCGATCGCGCCACGGGCGAGGTCTTCATGGGCCATGTGCCGCCCTACTCGGTGGTGGTTCCGGGCAGCCTGCCGGGCAAGCCGCTGCTGGACGGCTCGCCGGGCCCCAGCCTGTACTGCGCCGTGATCGTGAAGCGGGTGGATGCCCGGACGCGCGAGAAGACCTCGATCAACGAGCTGCTGCGGGACTGAGGGCGGTGCGCGATCCGGTTCCGCTGCTTCAGGCCCTGATCCGCTGCCGCAGCGTCACGCCTGCGGATGACGGGGCCATGGCAGTGCTGGAAACGGCCCTCGCCGCGCTGGGCTTCACCTGCGCGAGGCTCCGCTTCGGCGAGGTCGAAAACCTGTTCGCGCGGCGCGGCACCGGGTCGCCCCATCTGTGCTTCGCCGGCCACACGGATGTCGTGCCGGCCGGCGACGCGGCGCAATGGCTGGCAGACCCGTTCTCGGGCGAGATCCGGGACGGCCTGGTGATGGGGCGCGGGGCAACGGACATGAAGGGTGGCATTGCCGCCTGGATCGCCGCCATCGCCAGCCTGCCGCCGGACCTGCCCGGCACCTTGTCCCTGCTGATCACCGGTGACGAGGAAGGCCCGGCGCTGGACGGCACGGTGAAGGTGCTCGACTGGATGGCGGCGCATGGCCATACCCCAGACATGTGCGTGGTGGGCGAGCCGACCGGCAAGGCAGTGCTTGGCGACACCATCAAGATCGGGCGGCGCGGCAGCCTGAACGCCATGATCGTCGTGCATGGGGTGCAGGGCCACAGCGCCTATCCGCAGCGGGCCGACAACCCGGTGCATCGGCTGATCAGGGTCCTGGGGCGGCTGACCGCCGCTCCGCTCGATGCTGGCAGCCAATGGTTCGAGCCATCCACCCTGCAGGTGACCAGCATCGATGTGGGCAATGCCGCGACCAATGTGATCCCGGCCTCGGCAATGGCGCGGCTGAACATCCGCTTCAACGACCTGCATTCCTCCGCTTCCCTTGCCGCGAGGATACGGGACGCGCTGGAGCAGGAAGGCGCCCGCCACGAGCTGGAGGTCAACTGTTCCGGTGAGTCCTTTCTGACGCAGCCGGGAAGCTTCGTGGAGGTCCTGGCCAGGGCCACACGGGAAGCGACCGGCGTCGAGCCGACGCTGGACACTGGCGGCGGCACCTCCGACGCCCGCTTCATCACGCATTTCTGCCCCGTGGCCGAACTGGGTGCCGTCGGCACCACGATGCACAAGGTCAACGAGGCGACACCTGTCGAGGAACTGCACCGGCTGCGAGACCTGTATGCCCGGGTGATCCATTCACTGCAGCACATGGAATCCGTTTCCTGACCGAGCACAACAAGCCGCGGGACTGGATCGGTGGCATGGTGGGGCTGCTCATGCTGCTGCGGGGCAACGCGGCCGGCGCGGCCTGCTTCGCGCCGACCCGTGAGGCCGCCTTGCGCTCCTTCCGGGTCGCGATCCTGTGCGCGCCGATGTTTCTGGTTGCGCGCCTGATCGCGCGGCCGGAGGAGGCCTCCGCCCGCTTCCTGACCGCCGAGATCACGGGCTTCGTCGCGTCCTGGCCGGCCTACGCCCTGGCTGCCCTTGTCCTGTGCCGCTTTATGGGCAGGGAGGCGCTCTGGCCGCGTTGGATCGCTGTCTGGAACTGGACCAACCTGGCCCAGTACATCCTGATGGTCACCTTGCTGGCCTTTGGCCTGCTGGTGCCGGAAGGATGGGTCCTGGAAGCGGGAAGCCTGATGGTCATCGGCTACGTGCTGTGGCTCCAGTGGTTTTCGGCGCGCGCGGCGCTGGAGGTGACCGGGTTCCAGGCAGCGGCCTTCGTAATGCTCGACCTGATGGTCAGCCTGCTGCTGTCCGGGGTGGTGGCGGACCTTTCCAGGGGTTGAAGGAGCGCCGCGATCGTTCCGGATGGAACGTCGCCTTCCGCCGATGGGCGGAGCAATCCAGCTTCGACGCGATGCCCCGCCTGAGCACGATTTGATCTTCGTAGAAACCCCGATCTGGGACTATCCTGGGTTGTGACGTAGCCCCGATCCCATTGCTGGTGGCGAAAGACCTAAATGGCATGAGTGCGCGTATTCTGGTGGTCGACGACATTGCGGCGAATCTCCGCCTGCTGGAGGCGAGGCTGAACGCCGAATACTACGATGTCGCCCTGGCCGCCTCGGGGCAGGAGGCGCTGTGCCGCGCCGAGGAATGGTTGCCGGATGTCATCCTGCTGGACGTGATGATGCCCGGAATGGACGGGTATGAGGTCAGCCGGCGCCTGAAGGCCAATCCGGTCACGGCGCATATCCCGGTGGTGATGATAACGGCCCTGGTGGACCCGGTGGAACGAGTGCGCGGGCTGGAAGCGGGTGCCGACGACTTCCTGTCCAAGCCCGTCGATCACCCGACCCTGTTTGCCCGGCTTCGTGCCCTGCTGCGGACCAAGCAGGTCATGGATGCCTTCAGGCTGCGAACGGCAACCGTCGCGGATCTCGGCTTCGAGCCGCATCCGGCGCCCGCCGAGGATCTGGCCAGCGCGTCCGTTCTGCTGGCGACCGAGGACGTCAACGAGGCGGAGCTGATCACCGCCCTGATGCATGAGGAGAAGGTCGAGCTTCATCTGGCGAAAACGGCGGCCGAGGCGTGGCATTTTCTGTCCCTCGGCCAGCACGACGTGGCCCTGCTGAGTTTGTCGCTCGATGGGGGGGAGGGCTTGCGCCTGGCGTCCCGCCTGCGGGCCCATGATGCGACGCGCGAGATCCCCGTGCTGCTGATCGCGGATCTTGACCAGCGTTCCCTGGTTTTGCGGGGCTTCGACCTGGGCGCCAATGACCATGTTCTGCGGCCCGTGGACCCCAACGAGTTGCGGGCGCGCCTGCTCAACCAGGTGCGGCGGAAGCGGTATCAGGACCACCTCCGCATGGAGCTGGACCGTTCCCTCGAACTGGCCGTCACCGACAGCCTGACGGGGCTGCGCAACCGACGGTACGTCACGCGGCATCTGGAAGGCCTGCTGCGGGCCGGCCGGCCGGCCTTGCTGCTGATGGATGTGGACCGGTTCAAGGCCGTCAACGACACCTATGGCCATGCTGTCGGCGACCTGGTGCTGAAGGAGGTCGCCAACCGCATCAGGCAGGAGATGCGCGCCGTGGACGTGGTGGCGCGGTTCGGCGGCGAGGAATTCGTGGTCGCCATGGCGGATGTGACGCAGGAAGAAGCGTTGCAGGCCGCCGAACGGCTGAGGCAGATGGTGGTCCGCCAGGCCATTCCTACCGGGTCCGGGGACCTGTTGCGGATCAGCGTCAGCATCGGGGTGGCGATGGCCCAGCCTAACGAGACGCTGCCGACCCTGATGCGCGCGGCTGATGGGGCGCTCTACCGGGCCAAGGCCGGGGGCCGCAACAGGGTCGAAATGGCGGATGACCGGGATTGGAAGCCCCGCAGCATGGGCGTCGCCTGACAGGCAGCGCCGCGGGGTATCAGCACCCGGAAATGGAAACGCCGCATCCCGGGGGATGCGGCGTTCCGACGCAAGCAGCGCTGATGCGGCTTACTTGATCTTCGATTCGCGGAACGCGACATGCTTCCGGGCGACGGGATCGTATTTCCGCATCTCCAGCTTGCCGGTGGTGTTCCGCGTGTTCTTCTTGGTCACATAGAAGTAGCCGGTGTCAGCTGTGCTAACGAGCTTGATCAGAATGGTGTTCGACTTGGCCATGATGTTCTTCCGTGGGCGCCTGTCTGGCACCACAAGCAAGGCGGCCCTGAGCCGCGCACCTGGGTGCGACGCGAGATGCCGCAACCTAATGCAATGGCCTGTTCAGTCAAGGCAAACCTGCCCCTGGTGGTTCAGCGGGCCAGCATATTCTGGTAGGCGGCGGGGTGCTCCAGGATGAAGCGCGCCGCCACTTGATCGAGAGTCCGTCCCTCGGCAGGCGGACATGTGCCGCGCAGGGCGGAAACCTCGCTGGCCGGCACCGGGGCACGCAGGCTCCGCATCCGCCCCAGCAGCGGCCCCCTGGGGAACACTCCCTGGGTGATCGATTGAAGATCACGTTGCATCGCCTCCTGGCCGAGGCTGGTGCAAAGCGCGGGCAGCACGCCCAAGCCCTGCACAGGCCAGCCATGGGGCGCCAGGAGGCGCGCCCAGGAAATCAGGATCTCCGCATCGTTTGGCAGTGGCACCACCACCTGGATCAACCCTTTGCCCAGGGTGGAACTGCCGACAACCACGGCCCGTCCGCGATCCGAAAGCGCCGCCGCGACGATTTCGGCCGCCGAGGCCGTGCGGCCGTCCACCAGGGCGACCACAGGCCGGCCCTGGGCCAGGTCGCCGCCTACGGCCTGCCAGATCCGCTGGGCCGCGGGGTGGCGCCCCTGGCTTTGGGCAATGGTTCCGCCGGACAGGAAGGCATCGGCCACGCTCATGGCCTGCTGCAACAACCCGCCACGGTTGCCCCGGAGATCGAGGATGACGCCCGCGAGCCGCGGCGACGCGGTTAACGCCTCATCCAGCGCCTCCGCCACCTCCGTTGCCGTGTGGGACGAGAACATTCCGAGCCGCAGCCACAGCAACCCGTCGCGCAGCTCCGCCTGAAGCGCGGAGCCGGACCTGCCGTCGCGGACCAATGTCAGCAAAATGCGCCGCCCACCGCGCCTGAGCGTCAGTTGCAGCGTTGTGCCGGGAGGGCCTTCAAGCAGTTCCGCGGCCTCGGCGATCCGGGTGGCGGCCACGGCCTGGCCATTGATGGCGAGCACGATGTCGCCTTCCCGCATGCCGGCCCGCTGGGCCGGCCCTTCAGGCGACACGGCCACCACCAGAACTGCATTGCGGGAGCCGGTGGCAATGCGGAAGCCCAGCGCCGACTGCCCGATGCGGCGCTGTCGCAACTGCTGCGCCTCCGTCGCCGTGACATACCGGCTGTAGGGGTCGAGATGGTTGAAGACCTCGTCGAAGCCGGCCTGGAGCAGGCGCTCGCTTCCCGCCGACCGGACCGCCGCCGAGGCGGCCCAGGCCGCGCCGTAATATTCGGTCACGATGGCGGCGACGAGGTCGGCCGCCGCGCCGCTTCCCCGCTGAAGAAGCGAGGCTTGCGTCAGTTCCGCCAGGGGCCTGGCTGCCAGAAGCTCATCGCGATGGCTGAGATGCAGCCTGCCATTCACCGCCTGGATGGCAAAAGCGGTGTCGAGCGCAGCAAGGCCGCGCAGGGACCAGAGCGCTAGATCGGCGGGGCTGGCGGGCTCGATCTGGCGCTCAAGGATGTTGGCAAACGCCACCCTCAGGACCGCGCGGGTAGACGAATCGGAAAGGCTGCGATCCTGCCGCGCTGAGGCACGGCTTTCCTGCGCCCGGCCCTCATTCAGGGGCGCAACCGCCCCGAAGCTGAATCCGGCGATGATGGCCACCTTGAGCAGCCATCTCAACAGGGGGAATGCCGACATTGGCCTGCCCAGCCGAAAGCAACGGTGACCATGCCGCTGAACACGAAACAGAAAGGTCATGTTGCCGGCCTGAGCGGGGTGACCGTCAAGCAAATTGGCGCAGCATATTCGGGGTGGCGGAAAGCGGGTCAGAAGATCCACCAGGTCGCCGCGTGTCTTCCGTGAGCCGCCATGGAACATCCGAAACGGTAGAGAAGCAGGTCCGGCTATTCGCCACATCGATCAGGGTGACGGAGGGGGGCTTGGCTGTCACGCGGGAATTGCCGCATTCCCTGGAAAGATGGTTATCCGGACCGCACCGGTGCAATCCGCGCAACAGGTTGCGTCGCGGGGCAGTGGACACTGCCCCGCGACACATTGCTCAGGCCTTGGCCTTGGTCCTGGAGCGGCTGGCCGCGGTCGTGCCGGCCTTCTTGGCGGGCGCCTTGCGCGGGGCGGGCTTGGCGGCCTTCGCCGTGGCAGCCGCCGCCGGGGCGCCTGCCTCTGCCTTTGTCTTTCTAGGCGCCGGGGCCTTCTTGGCGCCCTTCCTGGCACCCGCCGGCGCCAGCTTCTTGCCCTTCTCGGCGAGGAGGATCACCGCCTGCTCCAGAGTGACATCCTCCATCTGGGTGCCACGGGGCAGGTTGGCGACCATGCCGGCATGCTGCGCATAAGGCCCGAAACGCCCACGCTTGACTTCGACGGGCTCGCCATCCTTGGGATGCGGGCCGAGACTGCGCACCTTGGCCTTGGCGTCGGCCAGCAGCGCCACGGCGCGGTTGATGCCGACCGACAGCACATCGTCATCGCGATCCAGCGATTTGTAGATGCTGCCCATCTTCACATAGGGGCCGAAGCGCCCGATGGCCGCCGTGATCTCGTCGCCCGTTTCCGGATGCAGCCCCACAACCCTTGGCAAGGCCAGCAAGGCGAGGGCCCGCTCCAGCGTCAGGGTTTCAGGGTCCATGCCACGGGCGAGGCTGGCCCGCTTGGGCTTGATGGCCTTCCCCTTCGCATCCGTGTCGCCATCGCCCAGCTGCACATAAAGGCCATAGGGGCCGCGCCGCAGGGTGATGGGCGCGCCTGTCACGGGGTCCTGGCCCAGTTCCTTGATGCCGCCCGCGAGGGCTGCCTCGCCCTCTCCTTCGCCGGCGACGGACAAGGGTCGGGTATGGCGGCATTCAGGATAGTTGGAACAGCCGATGAAGGCGCCGTTCCGCCCCAGGCGAAGGCCCAGCCTTCCATTGCCGCAGGCCGGGCAGGCGCGCGGATCGCCTCCATCGGCCGGCTGCGGGAAGAAGTGCGGGCCCAGCTCCTCGTCCAGCGCGTCGATGACGGCGCTGATGGTGAGGTCCTTCGTCGCGGCGACGGCGGCGTTGAAATCGTCCCAGAAGGCCCGCATCACGTCGCGCCATTCCGCGCGGCCGCCGGAGATGTCGTCCAGCTGCTCCTCCAGGGAGGCGGTGAAGCCGGTATCGACGTAGCGCTCGAAGAAATTGACCAGGAAGGCGGTGACCAGGCGGCCACGATCCTCCGGCATGAAGCGGCGCTTCTCCAGCTTCACATAGTCACGGTCCTGCAGGGTTTGCAGGATGGAAGCGTAGGTGGAAGGGCGACCGATGCCCAGCTCCTCCATCTTCTTGACCAGCGACGCCTCCGAGTAACGCGGCGGCGGCTGGGTGAAGTGCTGGTCGGCCTGGGCGGCGGTCAGCCTCGCGGGGTCCTTTTCCCGCATCGGGGGAAGGGTGCGGGAATCCTCGTCCTCGGCGCCCGCCGCGTCATCCACATCCTCGCGGTAGAGCTTCAGGAAGCCATCAAAGGCGATGACGCTGCCGGTGGCCCGCAGGCGGGTCTGGCCGGAGGCATCAGCCAGGTCCACCGCCGTCTGGTCCAGTTCGGCCGATTGCATCTGGCTGGCCACGGCGCGCTTCCAGACCAGCTCATAGAGCCGCCGCTGCTCGGGCGAGAGGTAGCGGGCGACTTCCTCCGGCGTCCGGCTGACATCGGTGGGCCGGACCGCCTCGTGGGCTTCCTGGGCGTTCTTGGCCTTGGAGGCGTATTCGCGCGGCGCGGCCGGCAGGTAGTTGGCGCCGAAGGCACCTTTCACATGGTCACGGATGGCGCCGATGGCCTCGCGCGCCATCTGGACGCCATCCGTCCGCATATAGGTGATCAGGCCGACCGTCTCGCCCCGGATGTCCACGCCTTCGTAGAGCTGCTGCGCCAGGCGCATGGTCTGCTGCGCGCCGAAGCCCAGCTTGCGGGAGCTTTCCTGCTGCAGGGTGGAGGTGGTGAAGGGCGGCGGCGGATTGCGGCGGACGCGCTTCCGCTCGATCGACGCGATGCTGAACTGGCCGGCCTCGACCGCCGCCTTGGCGTGCTGGGCACTGGCTGCGTCCGGCAGGTCGAACTGCTCCAGCTTCCTGCCGTCGAGATAGGTCAGGCGGGCCGTGAAGGGCGCCTGGTCCAGGGTCAGGAAGCGTCCCTCGACCGTCCAGTATTCCCGGGCCTTGAAGGCCTCGATCTCGGCTTCGCGCTCGCAGATCAGCCGCAGGGCCACCGACTGCACCCGCCCGGCGGAGCGGCTGCCCGGCAGCTTGCGCCACAGCACGGGGGACAGGGTGAAGCCCACCAGGTAGTCCAGCGCGCGGCGGGCCAGATAGGCCTCGATCAGCGGGGTGTCGAGATCCCGGGGATGAGCCAGCGCATGCTGCACCGCGCGCTTGGTGATCTCGTTGAAGGTGATGCGGTGGACCTGCACGCCCTTCAGCGCGCCCTTCTGCCGCAGCATCTCCTGGACGTGCCAGGAGATCGCCTCGCCCTCCCGGTCCGGGTCGGTGGCGAGGTAAAGGTTGCGCGCGCCCTTCACCGCCTTGGCGATGGCGGCCACCTGCTTCTCGCCACGGTCCTCAGAGGACCAGTCCATGGCGAAATCCTCGTCCGGTCGGACGCTGCCATCCTTGGCGGGCAGGTCGCGGACATGGCCGAAGCTGGCGAGAACGGTGAAGTCCTGGCCCAGATACTTGTTGATGGTCTTCGCCTTGGCCGGCGATTCGACGACGACGACGTCGGTCATGGCGGGTATCGAGCGCTCTCTCCTGGCCGCCGGCAGCAGGGGCGCTGGGCGGGAACTATCGCAAGCCGCTGCGGATCACGCGGTTGCCGGGCAGCGTCTCTATCCGCCCGTCGAGTTCCAGGTCCAGTAGAATAACCTGCACCGCAGCGGCAGAGAGGTGGCAGTGTCGCATCACCTCGTCAACCGTGACGGGCGACGCCCCGATCAGATCGAGGACGCGGGCGGCCCCGTCCGGCAGCACTTCGGCGGCCTGCGAGGCCATCGGCGAGGCCGCCGGAACCGCCGCGGCGAAGCGGGCGAAGGGCTTGAATTCGCCGGGGGCGGCGGGAAGGTGGTCCAGTACATCCTCCACCCGTTCCGTCAGATGGGCGCCCTGGCGGATCAGGTCGTTGGAGCCGGCGCAGCGGGGGTCCAGCGGGCTTCCGGGCACCGCGAAGACTTCCCGCCCGGCTTCCAGCGCCAGCCGGGCCGTCATCAATGTGCCGGATTGCAGCGCTGCCTCCACAACCACGACGCCGAGCGACAGCCCGGCGATGATGCGGTTGCGGCGCGGGAAGTGCCGCGCGATCGGCGCGGTGCCGAGCGGTGCCTCCGCCACGACCGCTCCGCCCTCGGCAATGGCGGATTGCAGTTCCGCATGCTCAGGCGGATAGGCGCGGTCCAGCCCGCCCGGGATTACGGCGATGGTCCGGCCGGCGCGCAATGCCCCTAGATGGGCGGCGGCGTCGATGCCGCGCGCCAGGCCGGAAGTGACCACCACCTCGCGTCCGGCCAGCCCCGCGGCCAGTTCGCCAGCCAGGCGCCGCCCTAGGCCGGACGCGTTGCGGGCGCCCACCACGGCCACCTGGCGGCGATGCAGCAGGGTGGCATCGCCGATCACGGCGACGGCCGAGGGCGGATCCTCCAGCAGCGCCAGCAGGGGCGGGTAGTCATCCTCGCCCCAGAACAGGAAGCGGCCGCCCATTTCCGCCACCTCGTCCACCTCTCGCCGGATCACGGACAGCGGGGGCGGCGCGAATGGCACAGCGCGCCGGGCGGACAATGCGGGGAGCGCGTCCAGTGCCGCCTCGGAACTGCCGTAGCGCTCCAGCAGGCGCCGGAGGGTCACGGGCCCGACGCCATCCGTGCGGATGAGGCGCAGCCGGGCCAGCACCTCCCGCGGCGTCATGATTTCTGGCCGATCCGCGGCTCGGTTCCGGCGAGGAGACGGCGAATATTGGCCTGGTGGCGCCAGGCGATCAGCAGCGCCAAAGCCAGGGCGAAGATGGCGAGCTGGCTGTCCCCGGCCAGCCAGGCGATGAGTGGTGCCGCGAAGCAGGCGGTCAGCGCCGAAGCGGAGGAAATGCGGGTCACCTTGGCCATGACCAGCCAGATGAGGGCGCAGGCCAGCCCCAGCCACCAGGCCGCGGCCAGCAGCACGCCAGCGCCGGTAGCCACGCCCTTGCCGCCACGGAAGCCGAGCCAGACAGGAAACACATGCCCGATCAGGGCCGCGATGCCGGCGACAAGCCCCGCCTCCCGGCCCAGCAACGCGCCAAAGGCCAGGACCGGGACCACGCCCTTCAGGGCATCCAGCAACAGCGTCGCGGCCGCGACCTTCTTGTTGCCGGTGCGCAGCACGTTGGTGGCGCCGATATTGCCGCTGCCGATTTTGCGTATGTCGCCGAGGCCAGCCATCCGGCTCAACAACAGCCCATAAGGAACGGAGCCGGACAGGTAGCCGATCAAGGCGGCGAGCAGAGCGCTCATCCGTAAACGCGCCGCCCGGCTTTCCAGGTGCCGATCACCCGTCCTTCCAGGGCGCGGCCGTCGAATGGCGAATTCTGCGCCTTTCCGGGCAGCTTGCCGGCTTCAACCTTCCAGGCACGCTCCGGATGGAACAGCACCAGGTCGGCGGGCCTGCCATGACCGAGCGTCCCGGCCTCCAGCCCGAGCAACCTGGCCGGCTTCACGGTGAGAAGCTCCAGGGCCTGCGGCAGGGCGAGGTCGCCGGCATGAACCCGGGCCAGCGTGATCCCGAACAGGGTCGCCAGCCCCACACCGCCGGCCGAGGCCTGGGCGAAGGGCAGGCGCTTGTCGTCCGGATCGGCCGGCTGGTGGTCGGAAGCAACGGCGTCGATGGTGCCGTCGGCCAGCGCCGCCACCACGGCGAGCCGGTCTTCCTCCCGCCGCAGCGGGGGCGACAGCTTGGCATAGGTGCGGAAATCGCCGATGGCCGTCTCGTTCAGGTCGAAATAAGGGGGCGCCGTGTCGCAGGTGACGCGGATGCCTTCCTGCTTGGCCTTCCGGATCAGGCTCAACGCATCCGCCGTCGAGACATGCGCGAAGTGAACATGGCCGCCGGTGATCCGGGCCAGGGCGATGTCACGCGCCACCATGATCGATTCGGCGGCGGGCGTGATGCCGGGAAGCCCCAGCCGTGTCGCCAGCTCGCCTTCGGTCGCGGCACCGCCGGCGGCCAGGGCCGGCTCCTCCGGATGCTGCACCACGAAGCTGCCGAAGGCGCGGGCATAGGAAAGCGCCAAGCGCATGGTCCGGGCGTTGGCGATGGCGCGCGTGCCGTCGGTGAAGGCCACCGCGCCGGCTTCCCGCAGCAACCCGTATTCCGCGATTTCCTTGCCCTGGCACCCCTTGGTGGCGGCGCCATAGGGCAGGATGGACAGGCTTCCGGTCGCCTCGCCGCGGCGGACGACGAACTGTACCAGGGCCGCGTCGTCGAGGGCTGGCTGGGTGTCGGGCAGGGCGCAAAGCGTGGTGATGCCGCCCGCCGCCGCGGCCTGGGCGGCGCTGTCGATGGTTTCCCGATACTCGGCCCCCGGTTCGCCAAGGGCGGCCCGGAGGTCCACCAGGCCGGGGGCCAGCACGGCGCCGCCGCAATCCACGACCTCCGCCCCCTCCGGGATGGCCAGGGCGCCGCCATGATCCGCGATGACGCCGCGGCTCACCAGCAGGCTGCCTGGGGCGTCAAGGCCAGCGGCAGGATCGATCAGCCGCGCATTGACGAAGATGGTGTCGGTCATCGGGTTCATCGGAAAGGTCGCGGGGGCGGTCACAGCCGGGCACCCCGGCGAAGGTTACGGGCGAGAATGTCGAGCACGGCCATCCGCACGGCCACGCCCATCTCCACCTGCTCCCCGATCACGCTGCGCTCGGGATCATCGGCGACCGCGCTGTCGATCTCCACGCCGCGGTTCATAGGGCCCGGATGCATGATGATGGCATCAGGCCGGGCCACCGCGAGCTTGGCGGCATCCAGGCCGTAGAAGCGGAAGAACTCCCGCGCGGACGGCACCAGGCCGCCGGCCATGCGCTCCTTCTGCAGGCGCAGCATCATCACCACATCGGCGTCGCGCAGCCCGGCCTTCATGTCGTGGAACACCTCGACGCCGAGACGGGCGGCCTCGGCCGGGATCAGGGTGGGCGGGCCCACCACCCGGACGCGGCAATTCATGGCCGAGAGCAGGTGGATGTTGGAGCGCGCGACCCGGCTGTGCAGCACGTCGCCGCAGATGGCGACCGTCAGGTTCTCCAGCCGGCCCTTGCGGCGGCGGATGGTCAGGGCGTCCAGCAGGGCCTGGGTGGGATGCTCATGCGTGCCGTCGCCGGCATTGATCACCGCGGCATCGACCTTCTGGCTGAGCAGGGCCGGCGCGCCGGACTGCGCGTGCCGCACCACCAGCAGGTCGCAATGCATCGCGTTCAGGGTGGAGGCGGTGTCGAGCAGCGTTTCCCCCTTGTTCACGCTGCTGGTGGAGACGGACATGTTGATCACGTCCGCCCCCAGCCGCTTGCCGGCCAGTTCAAAGGAGGTGCGGGTGCGGGTGCTGTCCTC
The DNA here is from genome assembly GCF_008386565.1 of Teichococcus oryzae. GTDB lineage: Bacteria > Pseudomonadota > Alphaproteobacteria > Acetobacterales > Acetobacteraceae > Pseudoroseomonas > Pseudoroseomonas oryzae. The sequence goes on from NZ_VUKA01000001.1 coordinate 1,237,185, forward strand.
GAAGAACAGGTTGATCAGCGTCCGCCCCTTGAGGAGATCGCGCTGCGTCTTGCCGCTGCGGTTGAGCAGCGCATAGGACTCGGCGAGGTCCAGGAGGTCGGCGATGTAGGGCGGCTCCAGACCCTGCAGGGCGAGGAGGTGCCGGTGAGGGAAGGGCAGCATCGAATACCAGTCCGGCTAGGAGGTGGGCGACCATAACGGCGCATGCCCGGTGCCGGAAGAGGGGTGTCCCCTCAACGGCCGGTGGCATCCAGGGCGGCCTGGAGCATGTACGCGGCCGCCGCCGCGTCCACGACCTTGGCGCGCCGGGCGCGGGTCATGTCGGCTTCCTCCACCAGCATGCGGTTCACGGCGGAGGAGGACAGCCGCTCGTCCCACAGCGCCGCCGGCAGGTTCACCGCCTCCGAGACGGCGATGGCCCAGTCCTTCGCCGCCTGCGCGGCCGGGCCGAAGGAGCCGTCGAGCCCGAGCGGAAGGCCCACCACCAGCCCCCCGGCGCCTTCCTTGCGGGCGATCGCGGCGATGGCGGCGGCATTCGCGGTCAGCTTTCCGCGCGGAAGGCCCTGATATGGGCTGGCCAGCATCAGCATCACGTCCGTCAGGGCGATGCCGATGGTCTTCTTGCCGGGGTCGAGCCCGATCAGCCTTTGACCTGGGGGCAGGGCGGCGCGAAGCTCGGTCAGGTTGATGAGGGGCATGGCGGTGTTTATGGTCCGGTCCCGTTTGCGCGCAAACCCGACCTGATCACTTCCGGAAGAAAAAGAATGTCGCTCGACACCGCCACAGTCCGGCGCGTCGCCTCGCTCGCCCGCCTCAGGGTCGAGGAGGATGACCTGCCGCGCCTTGAAGCCGAACTGAACGGAATCCTGGGCTGGATCGAGCAGTTGCAGGCCGTGGACACGACCGGCGTCGAGCCCGTGGCCGGCGGCGGCGCCGAGGCCCTTCGCATGCGGGAGGACCGCGTCACCGATGGCGGCGTCCAGGAGGAGGTGCTGGCCAACGCGCCGGACCGCGCCGGCGCCTTCTTCGCCGTGCCCAAGGTGGTGGAGTGACCGGCATGACCGCAGCCACCGACCTGACCCTGGCCGGCGCCCGCGCCGCCCTGGCGCGGCGCGAGATCAGCGCCGTGGAGCTGACGCGCGCCCATCTGGAGGCGATCGAGGCCCTGAACCCGCGCCTCAACGCCTTCATCACCGTGACGCCGGAGCAGGCGCTGGCCCAGGCCGAGGCCGCCGACGCGGCGCTGGCCCGTGGTGAGGCCAAGCCGCTGACCGGCCTGCCGCTGGCCATCAAGGACCTGTTCTGCACCGCCGGCACGCGCACCACGGCGGCCAGCAGGATCCTGGGCGATTTCGTGCCGCCCTATGAAAGCACGGTGACGTCCCAGCTTCTGCGCGACGGCGCGGTGTTCCTCGGCAAGGCGAATCTCGACGAATTCGCCATGGGCTCATCCAACACCTCCTCCGCCTTCGGCGCGGTGGAGAACCCGTGGAAGCGCCAGGGCGAGGAAGGCACGGTGCTGGTGCCCGGCGGCTCCTCCGGCGGCTCGGCCGCGGCGGTGGCGGCACGGCTGGCGCTTGGCGCCACGGCGACCGACACGGGCGGCTCGATCCGCCAACCGGCCGCCTTCTGCGGCGTCGCCGGCATCAAGCCGACCTATGGCCGCTGCTCGCGCTTCGGCATCATCGCCTATGCCTCCTCGCTCGACCAGGCGGGGCCGGTGGCGCGCACGGTCGAGGATTGCGCCATCCTGCTGAACTCCATGGCGGGCTTCGACCCGCGGGATTCCACCAGCGCCGACCTGCCGGTGCCCGATTTCGCCGCCGCCTGCGAGCGGGGCGTGAAGGGCCTGCGCATCGGCATCCCGCGCGAATACCGCCTGGACGGCCTGCCGGCCGAGATCGCCGCGCTGTGGGAGCAGGGTATGGCCTGGCTGAAGGCCGAGGGCGCCACGCTGGTGGAGATCAGCCTGCCGCACACGAAATACGCCCTGCCGACCTACTACATCGTGGCGCCGGCCGAGGCTTCCTCCAACCTCGCGCGCTATGACGGCGTGCGCTTCGGCCTGCGCGAGAATGGCGAGGATCTGAAGGACCTGTATGAGCGCACCCGCGCCGCCGGCTTCGGCGAGGAAGTGAAGCGCCGCATCCTGATCGGCACCTATGTGCTGAGCGCCGGCTATTACGACGCCTATTACGTCAAGGCGCAGCAGGTGCGGGCGCTGATCCGCCAGGATTTCGACCATGCCTGGGAACAGGTGGACGCCATCCTCGCCCCCACCACGCCTTCCGCAGCCTTCGGACGTGACGAGAAGCAGGATGATCCTGTGGCCATGTACCTGAATGACGTCTTCACCGTGACGGCCAACCTGGCCGGCATCCCTGGCCTATCCGTGCCGGCCGGCCAGGATGCCAAGGGCCTGCCGCTGGGCTTGCAGATCCTCGGCCGCCGCTTCGACGAGGAAACGGTGTTCGCTGTCGGCCGTGCCATCGAGCGCAATGCCGGCTTTTCCGCCCTTCCGGCGCTGAGGGCCGCGGCATGAGCTACACGATCGAGGGCGCGACCGGCGCCTGGGAAGTGGTGATCGGGCTGGAAGTGCATGCCCAGGTCACCTCCGAGGCCAAGCTGTTCAGCGGCGCCGCGACGGAGTTCGGCGCCGAGCCGAACACGCAGGTGTCGTTCATCGATGCGGGCTTCCCCGGCATGCTGCCGGTGATCAACCGCGAATGCGTGGCCCAGGCGGTGCGGACCGGGCTGGGGCTGAAGGCCCAGGTCAATCTGTGGTCGCGCTTCGACCGCAAGAACTACTTCTATGCCGACCTGCCGCAGGGCTACCAGATCAGCCAGTACCAGTTCCCGGTGATCGGCCAGGGCGAGATCCAGATCGAGCTGCCGGATGGCAGCACCAAGATGATCGGCATCACCCGCCTGCACCTGGAGCAGGATGCCGGCAAGTCGCTGCACGACCAGCACCCGAACAAGTCGTATATCGACCTGAACCGGTCCGGCGTCGCGCTGATGGAGATCGTCTCCGAGCCTGACATGCGCTCCCCGGAGGAGGCCGGCGCCTACCTGACCAAGCTGCGCCAGATCCTGCGCTATCTCGGCACCTGCGACGGCAACATGGAGCAGGGCTCGCTGCGCGCGGACGTGAACGTCTCCGTCCGCAAGCCGGGCGAGGGGTTCCGCACGCGCTGCGAGGTGAAGAACGTCAACTCCATCCGCTTCGTCATGCAGGCGGTGGAGGCCGAGGCGCGGCGCCAGATCGAGGTGTGGGAAGCGGGCGAGGAGGTGGTGCAGGAAACCCGCCTGTTCGACACCACCCGCGGCGAAACGCGCTCCATGCGCTCCAAGGAGGACGCGCATGACTACCGCTACTTCCCCGACCCCGACCTGCCGCCGCTGGTGCTGCAGCAGGATTGGGTGGACCAGGTCAAGGCCGGCCTGCCGGAACTGCCGGATGAGCGGCGTGCCCGCTATGTCGGCGAATACGGCCTGACGCCCTACGATGCCCATGTGCTGACGCTGGAAAAGGAAACGGCGGCTTTCTACGAAACCGTGGCCGCTGGCCGCGACCCGAAGATGGCGGCCAACTGGGTCACCGGCGATTTCTTCGCGGGCCTGAACCGCACCGGCCACAGCATCGGCGATTCGCCGGTTTCCGCCGAGAACCTTGGCGGGCTGCTGGACCTGATCAAGGACGGCACGCTGTCCGGCAAGCTGGCCAAGGAAGTTCTGGAAGCGATGTTCGAGACGGGCAAGCCGCCCGCCGCCATTGTCGAGGAGCGCGGGCTGAAGCAGGTGACCGATACCGGCGCCATCGAGGCGATGATCGACGAGGTCATGGCCAAGAACGCCGACAAGGTGGCCGAATACCGCAGCGGCAAGGACAAGCTTTTCGGCTTCTTTGTCGGCCAGACCATGAAGGCCATGCAGGGCAAGGGCAACCCGGCGCTGGTGAACGAGATCCTCAAGCGCAAGCTGGCCTGACCGGCCATGCCGTGCCACGCTTCCGTTCCTGGGAACCGCAGGAATGGAAGCGCCACGGCATGATCACCCTCTACACCTACAACACCCCCAACGGCCGCAAGATCAGCGTGGCGCTGGAGGAGATGGGCCTGCCTTACGAGGTGAAGGTCATCAACATCACCAAGGGCGAGCAATTCGACCCTGAGTTCCTGAAGATCGCACCCAACAACAAGATCCCGGCCATTGTCGATTCGGAGGGGCCGGGCGGGAAGCCGATCAGCGTCTTCGAATCCGGCGCCATCCTGCTTTATCTGGCCGAGAAGACCGGCAAGGGCATGCCTGCCGATGCGCGCAGCCGCACCGCCGTTCATGAATGGCTTATGTGGCAGATGGGCGGCTTCGGCCCCATGCCAGGGCAGGTGCATTTCTTCCTCGGCCAGCCGGAAGGCCCGGCCCGCGACTTCGGCCTGGAGCGCTACGGCAAGGAAACGCGCCGGCTCTACGGGGTCATGGACAAGCATCTGGCGGGCCGGACCTTCCTGGCCACCGAAGGAGAGCCGAGCATCGCCGATTATGCCGTGATCGGCTGGGCCTGGCGGCATGAGCGGCACCAGGTGGATCTCGCGGATTATCCCAATGTGCGTGCCTGGTATGAGCGGATGATGGCGCGGCCGGCGGTGGCGCGTGGTTTCGAGGTTGCGCTGGCTTAAGCACGGCCCTTTGCCATTTGACGAAGCCTTCGGCCGCCGCTAGAAGCACGCCTGCATACGCCGTGTAACTTCAAAACCCTGCGGAGGGGTGGCCGAGTGGCCGAAGGCGGCGGTTTGCTAAACCGTTAAACGGGGATAACCCGTTTCGTGGGTTCGAATCCCATCCCCTCCGCCATCTTCCCAACATCAATCCTGCTTCACCGCCAATCCAATGGCTCCCGGTAGCGGGCAAACAGGAATGTCAGCCCCTCGGCCGGCGCATTCTGTCCGGCCAATGTGCGGTCGCGCCCTTCCAGCAATTGCTGCGGCCATTCCACGGGGCGGCGGCCAAGGCCGACCTGCGCAAGGGTTCCCACCATGTTGCGGACCTGATGGTGCAGAAAGGAGCGGGCTTCGGTCTGCACCACCACCTCGTCGCCCTGCCGCGTGACATCCAGCCTGTCGAGGGTGCGAAGGGCGTCCTTGGCCTGGCAGGCGGCGGCCCGGAAAGCCGAGAAGTCATGCCTGCCGAGCAGTGCCTGGGCCGCGCGATGCATGGCCTCGGCATCCAGCGCAGCCTGGACATGCCAGACGCGGCCGGCATCCAGGGCAGGGCGCGCGCGCCGGTTGAGGATGCGATAGCGATAGCCCCGTCCCACGCAGGAAAAGCGGGCTGACCAGCCATCAGGGGCGCGGGCGGCCCGGAGGATGCTGACGGGATGCGGCCGGCTGTGGAAGTTCAAGGCCTCACGCAGCCGTTCCGGCGCCAGGTCCAGTGTGATGCTGATCTGCACCACCTGCCCGGCGGCATGCACCCCGGCATCGGTGCGGCCGGAGGCCATGGTGGGCGCCGGCACGCCACCATTCAGGGAGGCGGCCGCCTCCTCCAGCACCTGCTGCACCGAAAGGCCGCTGGATTGGCGTTGCCAGCCCACGAAAGGGGTGCCGTCATATTCGACGAGAAGGGCATAGCGGGGCATGGTTCAGCCCAGAATCGTTCCAGGCGGCAGCGCATAGCCGCGCAGAAAGGCATCCGCCGGCTGGCTGGCCCGGCCTGGCCGCTGGAGTTGGAGAAGCCGGAGGGCGCCCCTGCCGCAGGCGATGCGCGGAAGGCCATCCAGCACCGTCCCTGGCGGGACGTCGCCGGCGGCGTCATCCGCCACGGCTTCGGTCACGCGAACCGGCTGCCCCTGATGCAGGAAGAAGGTGCCCGGCCACGGGTTCAGCGCGCGGACACGGCGGGCAAGGGCTGTGGCGTCCTCGGACCAGGGCATCTGCCCATCGGCCTTACTGAGCTTCGGCGCGTAGGTGGCGCCATCCTCCGGCTGCGGAACCGGCGGCGGATCTTCTTCCAGCGCCCGCAGGATCAGCTCGCACCCAAGCCCGGCGAGAGCGTCATGGACAACCTGCACTCCATCCGTTTCCCGGATGGGAACCCGCCCTGAAAGCAGCATCGGGCCGGTGTCCAGCCCTTCATCCATCTGCATGATGGTGATGCCCGTTTCCGTGTCTCCCGCCAGGATCGCGGCCTGGATGGGGGCGGCGCCCCGCCAGCGCGGCAGCAGCGAGGCATGGATGTTCAGACAGCCGCGCCGGGGCGCCGACAGCATGGCGGAGGGCAGGATCAGCCCATAGGCGGCAACCACGGCCGCATCCAGGCCAAGGTCGGCGAAGGCCCGGTGTTCGGCCTCGTCCCGCCGCAGGCGAACGGGATGGCGGGTCGGCAGGCCGAGTTCGAGGGCCTTGCGATGAACCGGGCAGGGGGTCTCGCGCTGACCCCGGCCCGCGGGGCGTGGCGGCTGCGTATAAACCACGGCGATGTCGTGGCCCGCCTGATGCAGCGCTTCCAGCGCGGGCACGGCGAAGTCGGGGCTCCCCATGAAGGCGAGCCGGAGGGGGCTCATGCCTTGTCCCGCTCCTGCAGCTTCAGTTCCTTGGCGAGCTTGCGAAGGAGCATGTTGCGCTTCAGCGCCGAAAGGTAATCCACGAACAGGACGCCATTCAGATGGTCGATCTCGTGCTGGATGCAGGTGGCCAGCAGGCCGTCCGCCTCCATTTCCTGCCGGCGGCCTTCCAGGTCCAGCCAACGCACCTTGACCTCGGCCGGACGCTCGACCTCGGCATACTGGTTCGGAAGGGAAAGGCAGCCTTCCTCCCGCAGCGCCGTTTCGGCGCTGGCCGCGACGATCTCAGGGTTCACCATGACCAGCGGCTCGGGCTTGTCGTCGGGCTGCAGGTCGATCACCACCAGGCGCAGCAGGGAGCCGATCTGCGGCGCGGCCAGGCCGATGCCGGGCGCCTTATACATGGTGGCCAGCATTCGCGGGGCGAGGGCGCGCACGGTGTCCATGTCATCGGGGGTCACCGCCCGCGCCTTGGCGCGCAGCTGGGGGGCGGGAACGAAAAGGATCGGCAGGAGGTCGGGATCGGGCATGGGAAGGTTGCTCTACCGCCCGGCAGGGCCGGCTTCAACCGGGATACGGAGGCGTGGCTTGTTGGTGTCGCCCCTTGCATTGCCTGGCAAAAATGACACATCTGGTGTGGCCGGAGGTGCCACGGGCCTCCGGCATGACTCGCTCACCCCTGAGGAGTTTGCCAGACCGATGTCCCGCTCGCTTTTCGGCTCGCCGCTGTTTCTTGGCTTCGACCACCTTGAGCAGATGCTCGACCGGGTGGCCAAGAACTCGGACGGCTATCCCCCCTACAACATCGAACAAACTGGCGATAACCGGCTACGGATCACCCTGGCGGTTGCCGGCTTCAGCATGGACGACCTGCAGATCACGCAGGAAGACAATCAGCTTGTTGTCCGGGGGAAGCAACGCGAGGAGGCCGAAGGGCGTATATTCCTTCACAGAGGTATTGCCGCCAGGCAGTTTCAGCGCGCCTTCGTCCTGGCGGAAGGTATCGAGGTGGAGGGGGCATGGCTCGACAACGGCCTGCTGCATATCGACCTGAAGCGCCCGCAGCCCGAGGTCCGGGTCAAGGCCATCCAGATCGGCACGCGCGGCAGCCAGCCTGGTCGGTCGTTGATGGGCAGTGGCTTGCTTGGGTCCCATTCTGAGCCCGAGCGTCAATCCTGATGATCACCCGGGTCGATCCGGGTTTCGTCCGCCGTAACGGGGACAAAAAGGAGATCAGTTCATGATCAAGGAGAATGCTACCCGCCCATTCGCTGCTTCTGACGCGCTGCGCCAGTTGACCGCTGCGGATTGGGCCCGCTTCGGGGCAGACCAGATCGCCTATATCCGGCCCATCATCGTCGATGGGCAGGCCGTTGTGGCCATTCATGCCGCCGACGGCACGCAGATTGGCGCCGCGCCCGATACCGGCCTGGCGACGGCTGCGATCCTGCAGCACGAAATGGTGCCGGTGCTCGTCCACTGACAAGCACTCTGCCAGGATGGCCAGGCGGATTCCGGGCGTTTTCTTGCATCTCCGGCCTTCGCAGCCGTTGCCCTGGCCGCGCGGGGCCGTTAGATAGCGCGGCGCAGGCGCCGACGTAGCTCAGCGGTAGAGCAACTGATTCGTAATCAGTAGGTCCCCGGTTCAATCCCGGGCGTCGGCACCAGCCTTTCCCCACACAATCTGGTGCATGCTTCCTGAAGGCAGGGCGCCATCACGCGTCGATTTGACCGTGCTGCATCCCTGATGGCTCATGATTGCGAGTCATTCGCATTGCAAGCGCGTCGCAATGACGGCATAAGCGCCCGCATCTGCGAAGGATGCCGTCATGCTGGTTCGCCGGACGCTTGTTGCTCTCGGAATCGCCGCAGCCTCGATGCTGCTGCCGCAATCGCCGATGGCTCAGCCAGCCAGGTCACCGATCGGGCTTGAGCTGAACCGCCTGGAAGCGCGGCAGGAAGGCTGCCGCGTATGGCTGGTGTTGCGCAACCCGGCGGCCGAGGCGGTCGATCCGCTCCGCCTGGACCTCCTGGTCTTCGGCAAGGACGGGGTGGTGGCACGTCGCCTGGCGCTGGATGTCGGACCCCTGCCTGGGGAAAAGACGATGGCACGCATCTTCGACCTGAGCGGCCAGAATTGCGACGGCATCGGCTCCATCCTGCTGAACGACCTGCTGGCCTGCGGGCCGGAGGCGGAAGGGCGGGCCGCTTGCCTGCCGCGCCTCAACCTCGCCTCCCGCGTCAGCGGCGTACCTTTCGAGAAGTGAGAACATCGCGATGAACCCGACCGACGCCATCCCAGGCACCGCCGCGATGCCTCCCGTGAATGACGTGATCCTTCCGGCGCATCCCGATCTGTCGATGCTGGGCCTGTTTCTCCAGGCGGACTGGGTGGTCAAGGGTGTGATGATCGCCCTGGCTTTGGCGTCGGTGATCTGCTGGGCCATCATTGTCGAGAAGTCGATGCTGCTCACGCGCCTGGCGCGGGAGATCCGGGTCCTGGCCGCCGCGTCTGTCCCGGGCGCGGCCGCTCCGCAGCAGCCGCAGGGGGAGGAACTGGCTTCCCAGGTTCTGCGTGCCGGCACCCGGGAATGGCGCGACGGGCGCGAGGCGGGCGAAAGCCGCTTCGAGTACCGGCACCGGATGGAGCATGCCATGCGCCATGCCCTTGCCGCCTCGCTGCGCCGGGCTGAACCGGGGTTGCCTTTCCTGGCCACCACCGGCGCCGTGGCACCCTTCATCGGCCTGTTCGGCACCGTCTGGGGCATCATGAACAGCTTCGCTGGCATCGCGCAGAGCAATGATACCTCCCTGGCCGTGGTGGCGCCCGGCATCGCGGAGGCGCTGTTCGCCACGGCCATCGGCCTGGTTGCGGCGATCCCGGCCGTGATGGCCTATAACCGCCTGCTGGTTCGCCTGAACCGCCTGCGGCAGGAAGGGCAGGCGGCGCTGGGCGACCTGGCCTCCAACCTGTCCCGCCGGCCGCCGCAGCTGGGCCATCACCGCGCCAGCGCCGCAGCCGAGTAATCAGCCATGGCATTCTCCGGTATGGGCGGGGGCGGGGGCGATGACGATGGCCTGCTGCCAATGGCTGACATGAACGTCACGCCCCTGGTCGACGTCATGCTGGTGCTGCTGATCATCTTCATGGTCGCGGCCCCGATGATGGTGGTTGGCGTTCCGGTGGAACTGCCCAAGACCGCCGCGCCCCGGGCTGCCGCGCAGCGCCCGCCCACGGTTCTGACGGTGGCGGCGGATGGCCGGGTCTTTCTTCGCCAGGATGAGATCGCCCGCACGGAGCTCACCAGCCGGCTGCGCAGCCTTCATGAGGAAGACCCGGATGCGCCGGTTTATGTCCGCGGCGACCGTTCGGCTCCCTATGGCGAAGTTCTGAAGGTGATGGGCCTGGTGACCCAGGCCGGCATCAGCCGCGTTTCCCTGATCGCGGAGGCCGAGCCCGGTCCGGCCGTGCAGGCGCGCTGATGAGCGGATACAGCGTCACCGCGCCAGGGATGCCGCGTTTCCGCTCCATCGGCTGGGGCGCTTCCGTGTTGCTGCATGGCGGGGCGGCCGCTTTCCTGGTGTTCGGCCTGCCTTCACATCCGCCGCCCCCGCCCGTGATCATCCCGTTGGAAGTCGCGGCGCTTCCGGCGGCGCCCACCAACGACGTGTCGGACCCCAGCGAACTGGTGGAAGCCGCCGAGCCGGTGGCGGCGGAGCCCGTCACGGCGGAGCCGGTGCCGGCCGAGCGCGTGGAGGCACAGCCGCCGCCGCTGGAGACGGTTCCGCCGCCGGACATGACGCAAGTGGCGCCGCCCGAGGCCATCATGGCGGAGGCCCCGCCCGAGCCGACCCCCATTCCACCCGAACCCGTGCCGGCGGCCGAACCCGAAACCGCCCCCATCCTGGAAGCGGAGCTTCCGCCGCCGCCGCCGGCCGCGCCTCCGCCACCCGTGCAGGCCGCGCCGCCGCCGCCCAGGCCCGCGCCGCCGCGCCCGGTCGCCCGTCCTTCCCCTTCATCCGACGCCCCGCGGCGGGCGGATGCCGCCCCTGCTCCCGCGCCTTCCGCGCCATCGGCCGCCGCTGCCCCGGCGCCGCCCGGCCGCATGGCGGCGCCGCCGGCGAGCTACATCAGCCGCCTCAATGCGGCTCTGGCCCGCGCCAAGCGTTATCCCAATTCGGCCCGGATCCGGCGGCAGGAAGGCACGGCGGTTCTGAACTTCCACCTGGACCGCGGTGGCCGTGTGCTGAGCTGGCAGGTCGTGCGCAGCACCGGCCATGCGGAGCTAGACCGAGCCGTTGGCGAGATGATCGAGCGCGCATCCCCGCTGCCGCCCCCGCCTGACGATCTGCCTGGCAGCACGGTGGAACTGGCGGTGCCCGTCAACTTCAGCTTGCGCTGAAATGCCTCAGGATGGATGCGGCGGCGTCAGGATATCCCGGCGCCGCCGCTTCGTGCCGCATCAGGCGCGTTTGCGGCGGGCCGCCGGCTTGGCCGGCAACAGTGGCGCCAGGAAGCGACCCGTGTGGCTGGCCGCCACGGCGGCGACTTGCTCCGGCGTTCCCTCGGCCACGATCTGGCCGCCGCCATCGCCGCCTTCCGGACCAAGATCCAGGATCCAGTCGGCGGTCTTGATCACCTCCAGATTGTGCTCGATCACCACAACGGTGTTGCCCTGGTCCACGAGTTGGTGGAGCACCTCCAGCAGCTTGCGCACATCCTCGAAATGCAAGCCGGTGGTCGGCTCGTCGAGGATGTAGAGCGTGCGGCCGGTGGCACGGCGGGACAGTTCCTTGGACAGCTTGATGCGCTGCGCCTCGCCGCCCGACAGGGTGGTGGCCTGCTGCCCGAGATGGATGTAGCCGAGGCCCACTTCCTTCAGCACCCGCAGCTTCTCCCGGATGGCCGGCACGGCGGAAAAGAACTCCACCGCCTCGTCCACCGTCATTTCCAGCACGTCGGCGATGGACTTGCCGCGGAACCGCACCTCCAGCGTTTCGCGGTTGTAGCGCTTGCCCTTGCAGGTGTCGCAAGTGACGTAGACATCGGGCAGGAAGTGCATCTCGATCTTCAGCACGCCATCGCCCTGGCAGGCCTCGCAGCGCCCGCCCTTGACGTTGAAGGAGAAGCGCCCCGGCTTGTAGCCGCGCGAGCGGCTGTCCGGCAGCTCCGCGAACCAGTCGCGGATCGGCGCGAACAGCCCGGTATAGGTGGCAGGGTTGGAGCGCGGCGTGCGGCCGATCGGCGACTGGTCGATGTCGATGATCTTGTCGAGATGCTCCAGCCCCTCGATCCGGTCATGCGGTGCCGGCACGGTGCCGGCGCCCATCAGGCGGCGGGCGGTGGCCTTGTACAGGGTTTCCACCGTGAAGGTGCTCTTGCCGCCGCCCGATACGCCCGTGACGCAGGTGAAGGTGCCGAGCGGTATGTCGGCCGAAACATCGCGCAGATTGTTGCCCCGCGCGCCCACGACCCGCAGCGTTCGATCAGGATCGGCGGGGCGGCGCTTGGAAGGCACGGGAATGCTGCGCCGGCCCGACAGATACGCCCCCGTCACGCTGTCCGGATGGCGCGCCACTTCCTCCGGCGTGCCCTGGGCGATGACGCGGCCGCCGCCGGCGCCGGCGGCGGGGCCGATGTCGATCAGGTGGTCCGCCGTGCGGATCGCGTCCTCGTCATGCTCCACCACCAGGACGGTGTTGCCGAGGTCGCGCAGCCGCCGCAGCGTGGTCAGCAGCCGCTCATTGTCGCGCTGGTGCAGGCCGATGGAGGGCTCATCCAGCACATACAGCACCCCGGTCAGACCTGAGCCGATCTGCGAGGCCAGCCGGATGCGCTGGCTCTCTCCGCCCGACAACGTGGCGGAGGAACGGGACAGCGACAGGTAGTCGAGCCCCACATCCAGCAGGAAGCGCAGCCGCTCGACGATTTCCTTGAGAATGCGGCGGGCGATCTCGGCCCGCTGAGGCGTCAGCGTGGCCTCGACCCCCTCGAACCAGGGCAAGGCGTTGCGGATCGACAGCTCGCTGGTTTCGGCGATATGCCGTCCAGCGATCTTCACCGACAACGCTTCCGGCTTCAGGCGGGCGCCGCAGCAGGCATGGCAGGGGCGATCGGCCTGATAGCGGGCGAGATCCTCCCGCACCCAGGGATTGTCGGTTTCGCGCAGGCGCCGGGCCAGGTTCGGCAGCACGCCCTCGAAGGGCTTCTTCACCTCATAGGCGCGCAGCCCGTCCTTGTAGCGCAGCGCCACCACCTCCGAACCCGTGCCATTCAGCACCGCATCCCGGAAGGCGGTGGGCAGATCGCTCCACGGGGTGCTGGTCTTGACCTTGAAGTGCTTGGCCAGGCTCTCCAGCGTCTGGTCGTAATAAGGGGCGCTGTTGCCGGACCAGGCGGCGATGGCGCCGTCCGAAAGACTGCGCTCTTCATCCGGCACCACCAGGGCGGGGTCGAAGAAGCTTTCGGTTCCCAGCCCGTCGCAGGCGGGGCAGGCGCCCTGGGGAGAGTTGAAGGAGAACAGCCGCGGTTCGACCTCCTCCAGCGTGAAGCCGGAAACCGGGCAGGCATAGCGGCTGCTGAAGACGGTGCGCTCGGCACTGTCGGCGTTCTCGGCATAGGCGACGCCATCGGCCAGGCCGAGGGCGGTCTCGAATGAATCCGCCAGGCGCTGGGCCAGCCCCTCATTGCCGACCACAACGCGGTCCACCACCACCTCGATGTCGTGCTTGCGGCGCTTGTCGAGGGCGGGGGCCTCCTCGATCCGCATCAGCTCGCCATTGATCTTCACGCGCTCGAAGCCGCGGCGCTGGTATTCGGCCAGTTCCTTGCGGAACTCGCCCTTCTTGCCGCGCACCACCGGGGCCAGCAGCAGAAGCCGCGTGCCCTCCGGCATGGCGAGCACGCGGTCCACCATCTGGCTCACGGTCTGCGCTTCGATCGGCAGCCCTGTCGCGGGGGAATAGGGCACGCCGGCCCGGGCCCACAGCAGGCGCATGTAATCGTGGATTTCCGTGACGGTGCCCACGGTGGAGCGGGGATTGTGGCTGGTGGTCTTCTGCTCGATCGAGATGGCGGGCGACAGCCCCTCGATGCTGTCCACATCCGGCTTCTGTTGCAGCTCCAGGAACTGCCGCGCATAAGCCGACAGGCTTTCCACGTAGCGGCGCTGGCCCTCGGCATAGATGGTATCGAAGGCGAGGGACGACTTGCCCGAACCCGAAAGGCCCGTGATCACCGTGAGCGCATGCTTGGGGATGTCGATATCGACATTCTTGAGGTTGTGCTGGCGGGCGCCACGGATGCGGATCAGGTCGTTCTGGCCTGCGGCGGCGGGGAGGTTCTGCTTGGACAGCTTGTTCAAAGGGAGCTCCTGCGGCCCTGCGTTCGCCTTGTGTTCTGGGCTCCTCCTCATGCCAGCATCCGCCAGGCAGGGGAAGAGCCGATAAGGCGACGAAGCCTGGCCGCGGCAGGGGGGGACTGGTGGGAAGGCGGGCGGGTGGCTAGTTTGTTGTGGAGTGCCCATCAGGGCGCGCGCAGATTTGAAAATTTGCCATGCCGCCCCATCTCCTGCCCAGGCTCGCCGCCGGGCATGGCTGGCGCGGCTGAACGGCAGCGGATGAGGAACCGGGCGGCATGGCCGGCAGTGTCAACAAAGTCATTCTGATCGGAAATCTGGGGCGGGACCCCGAGGTTCGCAACTTCCAGAATGGCGGACGCGTGGTGAATCTGCGCCTCGCCACCACGGATTCCTACAAGGACCGTGAAGGCAACCGCCAGGAGCGCACTGAATGGCATTCGGTTGCCATCTTCAACGAGCGCGTGGGCGAAATCGCGGAGAAGTATCTCCGCAAGGGCAGCAAGGTCTACATCGAAGGCAAGCTGGAAACCCGCAAGTGGCAGGACCAGTCCGGCCAGGATCGCTATTCCACCGAAGTGGTGATCCGCAATTTCGGCGGCGAACTGACCCTTCTCGACGGTCGCGGCGGTGAGGCCGGCGGTGGCGGCGGCTTCGAGGCCGGGGAGCGTTCGGGCAGCGGCGGAGCCCGGCAGGGCGGGGGCTATGGCGACCGTGGCGGCGCGGCGCGGCCGCAGCGGGGCGGCTGGGATGCGCCCAAGGGCGGCGGCAGCGACCTCGACGACGACATCCCGTTCTGAACGGGGGGTATGCGGGTCCGGCCTGGGAACTGTGCTTGACCAGGGCTTCCGGCGCCGTCCACCCGGTGCGCCCTTCCTCCGCTGACGGGCCCGTCCGGGCGGATCATCCGGTTGGAGGCCCTGGCGCCCGGCCTCGCCGGATCGGTCCTCAACGGCTTCTTGCCAGCGCTTGCCGCACCCCGGTCCCGTTTGGCGCCGGGCGCCGAACGCGGTATAAGGACTGGGAAATCAACAGGGCAGGGGGCGCCGGCCGCGCCCCTCCGCCGGGCTCCGGGCGAGCCTGGCGGCTGCCCGCTATTCTGCTGCATGGGAAGACCGCGTGAGCGAGAGCGATAACGGCACCGGGCCGTCCGGCCATATTCCGCCTGAGGGAACGCTGCCGATCGCGCTCGAGGAGGAGATGCGCCGCTCCTACCTCGATTATGCGATGAGCGTCATTGTTTCGCGCGCCTTGCCGGACGTGCGGGATGGCCTGAAGCCGGTGCACCGCCGCATCCTGTTCTCCATGCAGGAGAACGGCTTCACGGCGGACAAGCCCTACAAGAAGTCGGCCCGTGTCGTCGGCGACGTGATGGGTAAATACCACCCGCATGGCGACAGCGCGATCTATGATGCCATGGTGCGCATGGCGCAGACCTTTTCGCTGCGCGTGCCGCTGATCGATGGTCAGGGCAATTTCGGCTCTATGGACGGCGATCCGCCGGCGGCCATGCGCTACACCGAGGCGCGCCTCGCGAAATCCGCCACGGCGCTGCTGGAAGGCATCGACGAGGACACTGTCGATTTCAGCCCGAACTACGACGAAAGCGCGCATGAGCCCAAGGTTCTGCCCGCCGCATTCCCCAACCTGCTGGTGAATGGTGCGAATGGCATCGCCGTCGGCATGGCGACCAACATCCCGACGCACAATCCGGGCGAGGTGATCGACGCCACGCTGAAGCTGATCGCGGAGCCCGATACCTCGCTGGAAGATCTGATGCAGATCATCCCGGGACCGGACTTCCCGACCGGGGCGCTGATCCTGGGCCGTGCCGGCATCCGCTCCGCATTTGAGACCGGGCGCGGCAGCGTCGTTCTGCGCGCCCGGGCCGAGATCGAGGAAATGCGCGGCGGCCGCAGCGCCATCGCCATCTCGGAGATCCCTTATCAGGTCAACAAATCCGTCCTGATCGAGCGGATCGCCGACCTTGTGCGCACCAAGCAGCTCGAGGGCGTCAGCGACCTGCGCGACGAAAGCGACCGCTCCGGCCTGCGCATCGTCGTAGAGCTGAAGAAGGACGCCACGCCGGAAGTGGTGCTGAACCACCTCTACCGCTACACCAACCTCCAGACATCCTTCGCGGTCAACTTCCTCGCCCTGCATGAGGGGCGGCCGCAGCAGATGGGCCTGCGGCAGGCGCTGCGCGCCTTCATCGACTTCCGCGAGGAGGTGATCCTCCGCCGTTCGCGCCATCGCCTGAGCAAGGCGCGCGACCGTGGGCACCTCCTGGTTGGCCTGGCCATCGCGGTGGCCAATATCGACGAGGTCATCCGGCTGATCCGCGTGAGCCCCGATGCGGCGACGGCGCGCACGGCGCTGATGGCGCGGGACTGGCCGGTGGCCGATGTGGGGCCGCTGCTGGCGCTGGTCGATGATGCCGGCAACGTCATCGTCGACAATACGGTGAAGCTGACCGAGGCACAGGCCCGCGGCATCCTGGAGCTGCGCCTGCAGCGCCTGACCGGCCTGGAGCGCGAGAAGATCAACGCCGAGCTGGATGAGGTGTCCGGGCGGATCCGTGAATTGCTGGAGATCCTGTCGTCCCGCCCGCGCCGCATGGAGCTGATGAGCGACGAATTGCGCGCCGTGCGCGCCCAGATCGCTTCCCCGCGCCTGTCCGAGATCGTCGATGGCATCGCCGACCAGGACGATGAAAGCCTGGTCGAGCCCGGCCTGATGGTGGTGACGCTGACGCGGGACGGCTACGTCAAGCGCACGCCGCTGGAAACCTTCCGGGCGCAGAACCGGGGCGGCCGCGGCCGCAGCAGCGCGTCGATGCGGCAGGATGACGTGGTCATCCGGTCCTTCAACGCGCACACCCATCAATGGGTGCTGTTCTTCACCAGCCGCGGCATCGCTTTCCGCGAGAAGGTCTGGAAGCTGCCGGAAGCCGGTCCGACGGCGCGCGGGCGCTCCCTGCGGCAATTGCTGCAGTTGCAGGAGAATGAATCGGTCACCGCCGTGCTGCCGTTGCCGCAGGACGAGACCCTTTGGGAGAACCTGCACCTGGTCTTCGCCACGGCGGAGGGCAATGTGCGCCGCAATCGCCTGTCCGACTTCAAGAATGTCCGATCTTCCGGCCTGATCGCCATGAAGCTCGATGAGGGCGACAGCCTGATCGGCGTCTCCACATGCCGCGAAGGGGACAATGTGCTGCTGGCGACACGCGCCGGCCGTGCCATCCGCTTTGTCGCCGATGTGGACACCCTGAGGGTTTTCGCGGGCCGCGACTCCACCGGCGTCCGTGGCATCCGGCTGGGCAAGGGCGACAGCGTGATCGCGCTGTCCGTCCTGCGTCATGCCGAGGCCAGCGTCGAGGAGCGCGCGGCTTATCTCAAGCAGGCCGCGCAGCGCCGCCGCAGCGTGGACGAGGCCGCCGAAGCCGCAGCCGAGTCGGAAGCCGCGCTGGCCGAGGAAAGCGACGAGGCTGCCCATAGCGATATCGCGCTGTCGTCGGAGCGGTTCGCCGAACTGGAGGAGCTGGAGGACATCCTGCTGACCGTCACGGATGGCGGCTTCGGCAAGCGCTCCTCCGCCTATGAGTACCGCGTCACCGGGCGCGGCGGGCAGGGGATCACCAACATCAACCTGACAAGCCGCACCGGCCGCGAGGTGGTCGCCACCTTCCCCGTGCGCGGCGGTGATGACGTGATGCTGGTGACCGACAGTGGCAGGCTGATCCGGGTTCCCGTGGATCAGGTGCGGGTCACCGGGCGGCAGGCCATGGGCGTCATGCTGCTCCGGCTCGATGATGGCGAACGGGTGACCTCCTGCTTCACCGTCGTGGAGGAGCAGGGCACGGATGCCGAGGTGGCCATCGAGGATGCTCCGGATGCCTGAGCGCGCCGGCGTTTATCCCGGCACCTTCGATCCGGTCACCAATGGCCATCTGGACATCATCGGCCGTGCCGCCCGACTGCTGGATCGCCTGGTGATCGGCGTCGCCCGCAGCGGTGGGAAGGGGCCTCTCTTTGCGCTGGATGAGCGGGTGGAACTGGTCCGCGCCGAAGCGGCGGCCGTTGCCTCGGGCAGCGGCTGCACCATCGAGGTGGTGCCGTTCGATGGCCTGCTGGTGAGCCTGGCCCGCGATGTCGGCGCCCAATGCATCATCCGGGGCCTGCGCAGCGGTACGGATTTCGATTACGAGTTCCAGATGGCGGGCATGAACCGGCGCCTCGATCCAGGAATCGAGGAGTTGTATCTGATGGCCAGCGAAGGGAACCAATTCATCGCTTCGCGTTTAGTGAAGGAAATCGCGCGGCTCGGGGGGGACATTTCCTCCTTCGTGCCGCGGATGACGCTGGAGCGGACGCTCGCGCAGCTCCGCCCTGCGGATCCAAGGGAGTAACCACGGCATGCACCGACGCACTTTGCTTGCCAGCACCATTGCCGCCACGGGGATCATGATGAGCGAAGCCACCACCAACGACGCCGCCGCCCAGGACGATCGCGAGAACACCCTGTTCTTCGACCTGAAGGATGGCCGCGTCGTGATCAAGCTGCGGCCGGACCTCGCGCCCCAGCATGTTGAGCGGATCAAGGCGCTGGTTCGCCAGGGCTTCTATGACGGCACGCCGTTCCATCGCGTGATCGAGGGCTTCATGGCCCAGGGCGGCGACCCGACAGGGACCGGAACGGGCGGCAGCCAGATGCCGGACCTGCCCGCCGAGTTCAGCCCGCCGGCCAAGGCGCGCTTCCTGCGCGGCGTCTGCGGCATGGCCCGGACGGCGGCGCCCAACAGCGCGAACAGCCAGTTCTTCATCATGTTCGCGCCGGCTTCCAGCCTCGATGGCCAGTACACCATCTGGGGCCAGGTGACCTCGGGCATGGAGTTCGTGGACAAGATCAAGCGCGGCGCCGGCCAGAGCGGCATGGTGCGGGAGCCGGACCGCCTGCTGAAGGCCCAGCTGGCCGCCGACGCGGCCTGAGGCTGCTGCCGGAAGGTGCGGGAAACAGCACCCTCCCTTGACAGAAGGGGGCCGGATCGGCTTTGCCCGCTCCGGCCCTCGCTTATGTGCCCGTAGCTCAGTTGGTAGAGCACGAGACTTTTAATCTTGGGGTCCAGGGTTCGAGTCCCTGCGGGCACATGCCGCCCTTATGCCGCGTCGCCCTGGCACAGCCCGCCCAGGGGCGCTAAGCACGGCGACAATGTCGCCGCCGATTCTGACCGTCGTGGTCCCCTGCTACAATGAAGCCGCCAATGTCCCCGCCATGGTGTCGCGGCTGCGCACGGTGCTGGAAGGGCTCGACTGGGAAGTTCTATTTGTCGATGACGACAGCCCCGACGGAACGGCGGCGGTGGCCAAGCAGTTCGCCGCCGAGGATGCCCGCATCCGCTGCATCCGTCGCGTTGGCCGGAAAGGCCTTTCCTCGGCCTGCGTGGAAGGCATGCTGGCCTCGTCCGCCCGTTACGTGGCGGTGATCGATGGCGACCTGCAGCATGATGAGCGCCTTCTGCCGGCCATGCTCCGGACGCTGGAGGCGGATGAAGCCGATGTGGTGATCGGCAGCCGGCACATCAGCGGAGGGGAAGCCAGCAAGGGCTTTTCCCGCCTGCGGCAGATGATCAGTGACGGCGGCACAGGCCTCGCCCGGCTTGTTCTTCCCGTTCCGGTGGCCGACCCGATGAGCGGCTTCTTCATGCTGCGCCGGGAAACGGTGGACCAGCTGGCGCCGCAGCTGACCGGCCGTGGCTTCAAAATCCTGCTGGACCTCCTGCTCACCAGCCCGCAGACCCTGAAGGTGAAGGAACTCCCCTATGTCTTCCGGCCGCGCGAGGCGGGGGAATCGAAGCTCGACACCATTGTCCTGATCGAGTTCCTGACCCTGCTGCTCGACAAGGTGTCCGGCGGCGTGTTGCCGATGCGCTTCCTGTCCTTCGCGGCCGTCGGCGGCTTCGGGCTTCTGGTGCATCTGCTGGTGCTGACCCTGGCCATCCACCAGCTGGATTTCGCCACGGCGCAGTGGGTGGCCAGCTTTGCCGCCATGACCGCCAATTTCTGGTTGAACAACCGGCTGACCTACAGCGATGTGAGGCTCAAGGGCCGGGCATTGTGGCGGGGCCTGCTGATCTTCTACGTCGTGTGCGGCATCGGGGTGGCGGCCAATGTCGGCGTCGCCGGATTGCTGCTGCATGATGATCACCTGAACTGGGGCCTGGCCGGCGCGGCCGGGGCCCTGATCACGCTGGTGTGGAATTACGCCGTGTCCGCGACGCTGGTCTGGCGGGCGCGATGAGCCTGTCCCCGCGCCCGTGGCTGATCGCACTCGGGCTGCTCACGGCACTGCGCCTCCTCGCGGCGCTGCTTCTGCCTCCCGCGCCGGATGAGGCGTATTACTGGGTCTGGGGCCGTGCCCTGGCGCTCAGCTATTACGACCATCCTCCCATGGTGGCCCTGTGGACGGCCGCCGGCTCGGCCTTGGGTGGGGACACCGCATTCGGCCTGCGGCTATTGGGACCCATCGGGGTCGCCCTGGCGTCGATCCTCATCGCGCGAACAGGGAACGGGCTGTTTCCAGGTTCCGGCGCCGGATACTGGGCGGCGGCCCTGTTGAACGGAACCTTACTGTTCAGCGCGGGCTCGGTCCTGATGACGCCGGACACACCATTGCTGGTGTTCTGGTGCGCCGCACTCTGGGCCTGGGTGCAGGTTCACCTTCGGCAGGATGGATGGTGGTGGCTGGCCTTCGGCGTGCTGGCGGGCTGCGCCCTGTTGTCCAAATACACCGCCGTGTTCCTGGGCTTCGCCGTTGTTCTGTGGCTGGTGATCGAGCCGGGCGCGCGTCACTGGTTCCGGGACTGGCGGCTCTGGATGGGCGGGCTGCTCGCGCTGCTGGTGTTTTCGCCGGTGCTTGTCTGGAATGCCGAGCATGATTGGATCAGCCTCGCCAAGCAGGGCGGCAGGGCCGGCAATGTCGGCACGGCTTCATCGCTGCGCTATCTCGGTGAGCTGGTGGGTGGGCAGCTGGGCCTCGCCACCCCCATCATCTTCGTGCTTTGCGTCGCCGGCATCGTCGTGGCTTGCCGCCGGGCCGGTCGGCGCGATGCAGTTGCCACCTTGCTGGCCCTGGTCACGCTTCCTCCGGCCCTGATCTTTCTGTGGCAGGCGACCGGCAGCCGCGTCCAGGGCAACTGGCCCGCCATTCTGTATCCCTCCGCCTGCCTTGCCGCGGCCGGCTACCTTGGGCCGCGCTGGCAGGGCTGGCGGAAATGGGGGGTGGTACTGGGCCTCGGGCTGACGCTTGTGGTGTTGGTGCAGGGCATATTCTCGCCCCTGCCTCTGCCCCGCCGCAGCGATCCTACCCTGGCGCGGCTCGGCGGATGGCATGACTTCGCAGCCGAGATCGAGCAGATCCGCCGCAGCCGGAACGCCAGCTTCGTGGCCGCGGAGGAATATGGCCTCGCCAGCGAGCTGGCCCTGCATCTGCCTCGTGGCACGCCTGTCATCGCGTTGGGAGATCGCTGGGACCTGTTCGACCTGCCGGAGCCTCCGCTGGACGGCCAGGGTCTTCTGGTGCGCAGTACCCGGCGGGGCGAGGCGGCCCCGCTCTGGCCGGAGGCAGCGCCAGGTGGCGAGGTCGCCCGCCAGCGCAAGGGGATCGAGGCGGAACGCTATCGCCTTTACGACGTCAGCCTTTCCGATGACGGCCTGACTCGCGTCCTGTTGCCCCAGCGCCGCTGAGGCTGTCCTCTTTTAGCTCCGATACGCCGTCCTACATGCGGAAAACAGGTGGGAGAGCGCGTCATGCTCATTCGGATTCGTCGCGGCTGGGAGCTTCCTGAAACGGCGGCAACGCCGGAATCCATGGTTCTGCAGCGCCGTTCGTTGATGCGTCTGGCTGGCGTGGCGGGGGCAGCCATGTCGCTGCCGCGCCTGGCCGGTGCGCAGTCGGCCATGCCGGCGATGAACGCACCGCGCAGCGAGCGCTTCCGGGCCGGGCGGGACCTTACGCCGGAAAAGGACGCAACGAGCTACAACAACTATTACGAGTTCGGTTCCAGCAAATCCGTGGCCGCGGCGGCGCAGAAGCTGCCCCAATCGCCCTGGACCCTGAAGCTGGACGGGCTGGTGGACAAGCCGCAGGAGATCGACCTCAGTGACCTGCTGAAGCGGGTTTCGCTGGAGGAAAGGGTTCTGCGGCATCGCTGCGTCGAAGCCTGGTCCATGATCGTGCCCTGGACCGGCTTCCCGATGGCCGAGCTGGTGAAGATGGCCGCCCCCACCTCGGCGGCGCGCTACGTGATGTTTGAGACCGTCCAGGACCGGGCACGCATGCCGGGGCTGCGGCAAAGCTGGTACCCCTGGCCCTACCAGGAAGGCTGCACCCTGGCCGAAGCGATGAACGAGCTGTGCTTCATGGCGGTCGGTCTTTATGGCAAGCCGGTGCCGGCGCAGAATGGCGGCCCGATCCGCGTGCTGTTCCCGTGGAAATACGGCTTCAAGAGCGGCAAGGCCATCACGCGGATCCACTTCACCGACACCAGACCGGTGAGCTTCTGGGAAAAGCTGCAGCCCACCGAATACGGCTTCTGGGCGAATGTGAACCCGGCCGTGCCGCATCCGCGCTGGAGCCAGGAGACTGAGCGCCTGCTGGGCAGCCGGGAGCGCGTTCCCACCCAGATCTTCAACGGCTATGGCGAGTTCGTGGCGCCGCTCTATGCCGGCCTGGAGAAGGAGCCGCTGTTCCTCTAGGCCGGGTTCCGGAACGGAGGTTCCTCGGCATCGAGGCGCCTCCGCCCCTCGGCGATGGCGCGCAGGACCTCGGCCCGCAGCCCGAGCGAGCTGAGCTGCTTCCGCGTGAACCAGGCGGCTTCGCTGGCGTCATCTCCGGCCTGTGGCGTTCCCGCCAGCCACCGGGCCGCGAAGTCGATGATGGTGTAGTGGAAGCGCGGCCGGCCTTCCTCATCATGGTTGATGGCATCGACGGCCAGGGCGATGTGCAACGGGCCGGCCGCCACCCCGGTTTCCTCCAGCAATTCACGGCGGGCGGCTTCCTCCACCGTTTCGCCGAGATGCTGCGCGCCTCCGGGAATCGACCATTCACCCTGGCGAGGTGGCCGCGCCCGCCGGACCAGCAGCACCTCCTCCCCGCGGAAGACGATGACGCCGATGCCGACCCAGGGGCGGTCGGGATATTCGCGCGAAGGCGGCGGGGCGGGGGGAAGGCCGGTCATCAGCCGGCCGCCAGCGGAGCGAGGCTGAGGTCGTGGCTGAACAGCGCCAGAAGGCCGCGCGCGGCCCGACCGCGCGGCGTGGCGGAAAGCTCCGGGTCACGCTCCAGCAGAAGTGACGCATCCTGATGCGCCATGCGGATCAGCCCGCCATGGCGCGCAGGGTCGGCCAGGCGCCGGCCGATGCGGCCTGCCTGCCGGACACCAAGGGCATCGCCTCCGCCCCGGTGATCGAGGTCGGCATCCGCGATGATGAACCCATCCTCCGTGTCGCGCAGCACCGCCAGGCGGCGCTGTTCCGCTTCGTTCAGCTCCCCCGACGGGAGCAGCAGGCAGAAGGATTGCGCGCTCCCCCGGCCGACCCGGCCGCGCAACTGGTGCAGGGCGGCGAGGCCGAAGCGCTCGGCCTGCTCGATGATCATGATGGTGGCCTCCGGCACATCCACGCCGACCTCGACCACGGTGGTGGCGACCAGGAGCTGTGCCCGGCCGGCGGCGAAATCCTGCAACGCAGCTTCGCGCACCTCCAGCTTCTGCGCCCCATGGGCCAACCGGACCAGGGGACCGAAGATCGCTGAAAGCTCGGCGAAGGTGGTTTCGGCGGCGACGTTGTCGTGCTTCTCGCCTTCCTCCACCGCCCGAACAACCCAATAGGCACGATGCCCCCTGGTGAAGGCGGCGCGCAGGCGGGCCACCAGCTCGTCCCGGCGTTCCCGGCTGACGATGCGGGTGACGATGGGCTGCCGGCCGGCCGGGCGCCCTTCCAGGCGGCTGACCGCCATGTCGCCCCATTGCGTCAGCAGCAGCGTGCGGGGGATCGGCGTCGCGGTCATCACCAGCACGTCGGTCAGGCCCTTTTCCGTCAGGGCCAGCCGCTGCGCGACGCCGAAGCGGTGCTGTTCGTCCACCACAACAAGCCCCAGGTCGCGGAACGCCACGCCGTCCTCGATCAGCGCATGGGTTCCGACCACCATCGGGATGCTGCCATCAGCCAGCCCGGCCAGCACCCGGCGCCGCTCCTTGCCCTTCACCGATCCGGCCAGCAGCACGCATTCGACGCCCGCCGCCCCGGCCAGCTTCTGCAAAGTTCTGAGATGTTGCCGCGCCAGCAGTTCCGTGGGCGCCATCAGGGCGGCCTGGGTACCGCTTTCCACCGCCCGCAGCATGGCGAGGATCGCCACCAGTGTCTTGCCGGCCCCGACATCGCCCTGCAACAGGCGCAGCATGCGGCGCGGGGCGGCCAGGTCCGCATCGATCTCGCGCAGCACCTGCTCCTGGGCCGCGGTCGGCGGGTGGCCGAAGGCGGCAAGCGCGGCGCGGCGCAGGCCGCCATCGCCGGAAAGCGCGCGTCCCGGGCGCTGCAACACCGTGCGCCGCACCAGACCGACGGCCAGCTGGCCCGCCAGCAACTCGTCATAGGCCAGGCGGTCCCGCGGCGCCTCGTCGGGAATGGTTGCGGGGTCCTGCAACATCCGAAGGGCGGCCACGAAGCCAGGCCAGCGGCGCCGCGACAGCAGGGTCGGGTCATGCCATTCCGGCTGGTCCGGCAGCAGCTTCAGGGCCTCGGCCATGGCCCGGGCGATGTCGCGCTGCCCGACGCCCTTGGCGAGGCCCCAGACCGGCTGGATCTCCGGGATGATGTCCGGCGGCTCCACGAAATCCGGGGCGTCCATCTGCCAGCGGTCGCGGAACCGCTTCACCCGCCCGGACACGCGGCGGTCGGCGCCTTCGGGAAAGGTCCTGGACAGCCAGGCGCCGAGCCAGGACCGCCGCCCGAAATAGATCAGGTCGATCGGGCCGGAAGGATCCTCGCAGCATACCACCCAGGGCTGCTGTGGCGTGCGCGGCGCGGCGATGTGGCGAACGCGGACGGGACGTGTGGCAACCTCGCCATCCCGCAGATCGGCCAAGCGGCGATCCTGGTAGCGTTCCGGCAAATGGAACAGCAGGTCTATGACGCGGTCGCCATCAATCGCCCGCAGCACGCGCGCGGCCTTGTCCTCGCCCAGTGGCAGGCTGTCCAGCGGAGCCAGAAGCGCCATATGGCTTCCGGCGATCGTTCCTCGGGCTGACATGATTCCCATCCGCCTCTATATGCCAGCCTTGAGAGGCGCCGACATGTCCCAGACCGATCACACCTGCCCTGACCTTTCCCCACGCCGCCGGCGCTTGCTGTTCCGCGCGACGCATCGCGGCACAAAGGAAGCCGACCTGATGATCGGTGGCTTCGTGGCGCGAAACATCGCCGCCTTCACCGAGGCCGAGCTGGATGAGCTTGAAGCGGTGCTGGAGCACCTGGATGTGGATCTGGCGGAATGGCTGTCCGGCCGCAGACCGATCCCGCCGGAGGCGATGACGCCGATGCTGGCCCGCATGGCCGAGGCCTGCTCCGCCCTGGGGGCGGGCGTGCCGGAGAGCGTGCGCCGCGCATGACGGCCCTGACCGTCTTCGGCGCGCCGGAAGGTTTCGACGCCCTCCTGCTGGCCCGCCGCCGGGCCGAGGCGGAAGGCTTCGTGCTGCATGTCTGCCGGGATGACGCCCGCGTCGCACGGATGCAGGACGGGTTGTCCTTCTTCGCCCCGGATGTCGAGGTGCTGCGCTTCCCCGCCTGGGACGTGCTGCCCTATGACCGGATCTCGCCGCATGCCGAACTTGTGGCCGAGCGCATGGCGACGCTGGCGCGGCTGGGGGAAGCCGGGGCGCGACGCTGCATCGTGCTGACCACGGTCAACGCGCTGGTGCAGCGCGTCCCCCCGCAAGCGGTTTTCGAAGGCGCGACGCTGCACCTGCGGCGTGGCGGCCGCGTCGCGCCGGAGAAGTTGTCGGCCTTTCTGGAGGCCAGCGGCTATGGCCGGGTGGCCACGGTGATGGAACCCGGGGAATACGCGGTGCGCGGCGGCATCATCGACCTGTACCCGGCCGGGCAGCCCGAGCCCGTGCGGATCGACCTGTTCGGCGACGAGATCGAGAGCCTCCGCAGCTTCTCCACGGAAACGCAGCGCAGCGGCGCGCAACTCAAGGAGCTGTGGCTGCGCCCGGTGGGTGAGGTCTTCCTGGATCAGGAATCGATCGCCCGCTTCCGCACCGGCTACCGGGAGCTGTTCGGCCCCGCCGCGGGCGACGACCCGCTTTACGTCTCGGTTTCCGCCGGCCGCCGCCATCCAGGGATGGAGCATTACGCGGCGCTGTTCCATGACAGCATGGCAACGCTGCTCGATTACCTGCCGGGCGCTTCCGTCAGCCTCGACCATCAGGCCGAAGACGCGCTGGAAGCGCGGCTGGAGATGATCGAGGACCATTACCAGGCGCGTCGCAACCCGACACGCGAGGGGGAGGTGCCCTACCGCCCCGTGCCGCCCGCCCGGCTTTACCTGACGCGGCGCGACTGGGACGGCATGCTGTCGGGCGGGCCATTGCTGCGGTTCAGCCCGTTTCCCCAGGTCGATGGAGCCGAGGGGCTGGACGCCGGGGGGCGTCCGGGGCGGCTTTACTCGGAAGCGCGCGCCGCCGGGCACAATGTTTTCGCGGCCTTCAAGGAACAGGCGCAAAGCCAGTCCCGGCTCGGATTGAAGCCCATACTTGCGGCCTGGACCAAAGGCTCGCGCGAGCGGCTTGGCAACCTGCTGCGCGAGAACGGCATCACCGCGCAGGTGGCGGATGACTGGCGTGCGGCCAACCGCCTGCCGGAAGGCGTCATCGCGCTGGTCACCTTCGGGGTGGAGCGCGGCTTCACCGCCCCGCCCGGCGCCGCGCGGCAGGCGGGGATCGCCGTCACCGGTGAGCAGGACCTGCTGGGTGAGCGCATCGCCCGCCCGCCGCGCCGCCGCAAGCGCGCGGACCAGTTCATCGCCGACGCCACGGAGATCGCGGAAGGCGACCTCGTGGTGCACCAGGATCACGGCATCGGCCGTTATGACGGCCTCGCCACCATCGAGGTTTCCGGCGCGCCGCATGACTGCCTGCGCCTGGTCTATGATGGCGGCGACAAGCTGTTCCTGCCGGTGGAGAACATCGAGCTGCTGTCCCGCTTCGGCAGCGAGACGGCCGGGGCGACGCTCGACAAGCTCGGCGGCACCTCCTGGCAGAACAGGAAGGCCAAGGCCAAGCAGCGCATCGCCGACATGGCGGAGCGGCTGATCCGCATCGCGGCGGAGCGCCGGGTCAAGGATGCGCCCTCCGCCATCCCGCCGGAAGGCGCGTGGGACGAGTTCTGCGCCCGCTTCCCCTTCGCCGAGACGGATGACCAGCAGCGCGCGATCGCCGATGTGCTGGAGGATCTCGCCTCCGGTCGGCCGATGGACCGGCTGATCTGCGGCGATGTCGGCTTCGGCAAGACCGAGATCGCCCTGCGCGCCGCCTTCGTGGTGGCGATGACCGGTGTGCAGGTGGCGGTGGTGGTGCCCACCACCTTGCTGTCCCGCCAGCATTTCCGCACCTTCACCGCGCGCTTCGAGGGGCTGCCGATCAAGGTGGCCCAGCTCTCCCGCATGGTGACGGCGAAGGAGGCGGCGCAGGTGAAGGCCGGGCTCGCCGATGGCTCGATCAACATCGTGGTCGGCACCCACGCCCTGTTGGCCAAGGGCATCGAGTTCGCGGATCTCGGCCTGGTCATCGTCGATGAGGAGCAGCATTTCGGCGTGGCCCACAAGGAGCGGCTGAAGTCGCTCAAGGCCGATGTGCATGTGCTGACGCTGACGGCCACACCGATCCCGCGCACGCTGCAGCTGGCGCTGACGGGAGTGCGGGAGATGAGCGTCATCGCAACGCCGCCGGTGGACCGGCTGGCGGTCCGCACCTTCATCATGCCCTTCGATGCCGTGGTGATCCGGGAGGCGATCCAGCGCGAGCGCTTCCGGGGCGGCCAGATCTTCTGCGTGGTGCCGCGGCTGGAGGATCTTCCGAAGATGGCGGCCCGGCTGGCGGAAATCGTGCCCGAGGCGCGCACCGTGCAGGCGCATGGCCGCCTGACACCCGGCGAGCTGGAGCGGGTGATGACCGAGTTCGGGGATGGCAAGTACGACATCCTCCTCGCCACCAACATCGTCGAAAGCGGCCTGGACATGCCGGCGGTGAACACGCTGGTCATCTACCGGGCGGACATGTTCGGCCTGGCGCAGCTTTACCAGCTGCGTGGCCGGGTGGGGCGCGGCAAGCTGCGCGGCTATGCCTATCTGAGCTGGCCGGCCTCTCAGCGCCTCTCGGCCGCGGCGGAAAAGCGGCTGGCGGTGATGCAGACGCTCGACAACCTCGGCGCCGGCTTCACCCTGGCAAGCCATGACCTCGATATCCGTGGCGCCGGCAACCTGCTGGGCGACGAGCAGTCAGGCCATATCCGTGAGGTCGGCATCGAACTCTACCAGCAGATGCTGGAAGACGCGGTGGCGGACATCAAGGCGGGGCAGGGCCGCGAGGGGGAGGCGGCGGATCGGGACTGGACGCCGCAGATCAATCTGGGCTTGCCGGTGCTGATCCCGGAAAGCTATGTCGCCGACCTGCCGGTGCGCCTGGGATTGTACCGCCGCATCGGCGCCCTGGCCGGCGACCAGGAGGTCGATGCCATGGCCGCCGAACTGAGCGACCGCTTCGGCCCGCTCCCGCCCGAGGTCGAGAACCTGCTTCAGGTGGTCTCCATCAAGCATTTCTGCCGCCAGTCGGGGGTGGAGAAGCTGGATGCGGGACCAAAGGGGATCGTCGCCAGCTTCCGTGGCAACCACTTCGCCAATCCGGCCGGGTTGGTGGGCTGGGTCGCGGCACAGAAGGGCGTGGTGAAGCTGCGGCCGGACCACAAGCTCGCCATGGTGCGGGAGATGGATCTGCCGACCCGGGTGCGGGCGGCCAAGGATATGTTGGCGGCGCTGGCCAAGCTCTCGCGTCAGGCCAAGGCGGCCTGAGGCGTCAGAACTCGCCGGCTTCGGCGATGGCGACGTCCATCAACCGCTCCAGCACCTCGGGCTCCTGCGCTCCGGCGATGGCATGGCCGGCGCTGACCCCCTGGCGCCCATTCACCACGAAGCATGGCACGCCATTAATGCCCAAACGGTGAGCCCGCAGGTTTTCCGCATGGATCGCGTCCGTTTCCAGCCCGCTGGCCAGGAAGCGCTGGGCGGCGCGGTAGTCCAGGCCCTGCTGGGCAGCGATGGAGGCTAGCGTCCCAGAATGCCCGATATCGGCGCCTTCGCAGAAATGCGCGGTGAACAACGCGTCAACCATGAGCTCTGCGAGCCCGTGCTGTTCCGCGAAACGGACAAGGCGGTGCCCATCGATCGAGGATGGCACGCGGCGGATCCGCTCGAAGTGGAATTCGATCCCTTCCGCGCGGCCAAGATCCGCCATGGTCGCATGAAGACGCCGGGCGCGTTCCTCGCCGCCGAACTTCCGGGCCATGTAGTCCTGCCGCGCGGCTCCTCCCATTCCCAGGTCGGGATTGAGCAGGAAGGGCCGCCAGCGGATCTGCGCCAGGATGTCCCCCCGCGCATCGAGGGCCCGGCGCAGCCGGCGGGTGCCCAGGAAGCACCAGGGACATACCAGGTCGAAGACCACCTCGATTTCGAGTTGATGGCCGGAAGGGGAAAGCAGGTTCACCCCGCCATCATAAGCGCAGATGCACCGGATCGCATCCCCGGCATGGGGAGGATGGACTCCGGCCTCCCGACCATGGCCTTCCTCAATGAAAAGTTCAGAATCAATCTTGTAGGGAGAGCTTCTGAATCCTAGGTTCAGCTTCCTGTTTGAAAGGCCAGTCAAGACCATATGATGGCGGGGTCGCACATTGCGTTGGGCGCTGCCGCCTGGTTCGTGGCCGGTCCCAGGCTTGACCTGCCGGCGCTGGATCCCGCCTTGCTGGGCCTGTCGGTCCTGGGTGCCTTGCTGCCCGATATCGACCACCCGAAATCCTGGGTCGGCCGCCGCCTTCGCCCGCTTTCAACCATCCTGGCGATGTTTCTCGGCCATCGTGGCATCACGCATTCGCTTGTGGCGGTGGCGGGCTGCATTGCCCTCCTGCTATGGCAGGATGTGCCCTTCGGGTTCGCCGCACCCCTGGTCGTGGGCTATCTTTCGCATCTCATCGCGGATCTGCTGACGCCGGGAGGCCTGCGGCTAGCTTGGCCGCTCAGGCGCAGCTTCGCCTTTCCGCTCTGCCGCACGGGATCGCCTTTCGAGCCCCTGGTTGTGGCGGTGGCGCTTTCCGCGGCCTGGGGCTCCGCGCCGGCAGGCCTGCAATGGTGCGGGGGCTATCATCTCGCAGGGGTGGAATGGCTCCGTCTCTGCGATGACGGCACGATGCTCCCCGCGCTGCGTGCGCTGCTTGGGGGAAAGACGTCGCTCGACCAGTGGTGGCAGTTGGCGCAAGCACGCTGATGGGTTGTGGGCCATCCGCCAGCAATGGATTTTTGCTGGCGGATGGGGTGGGATTCGAACCCACGGTAGAGTTACCCCTACGGCGGTTTTCAAGACCGCTGCCTTAAACCACTCGGCCACCCATCCCGCGGAAGTGTCCTCGATCCATGGCCATCACGTCGGACACGATCATCACTTGCGGCGTTAGCGTCCCCGCCGCGAAAAGGAAAGACTGATGCGCGCCTGCTTGTTTCTTCCTGCCACCCTGATGGCCGGCATGCTGCTGATCCAGCCGGCTCTGGCCCAGGGCACGACCGACATGGAACCACCCCCAGACCTGAACGGGACCTTTGCCTTCTCGCTTGAGAACGACATGTTCGGCGGCAGCGATCGGTACTACACGAGCGGGTTTCAATTCGCCTACCGTTCTCCGTCGGCGGATCTCCCGGGCCCGTTGGACTGGCTCAACCAGCGCCTGGACTGGCTGATGGGCCCGGGTACCCTACGCTGGGGCTGGGCTCTCGGCCAAAGCATCTACACGCCGCAGGATACCGAAACGATCTGGCCCGACCCGCGGGACCGGCCCTATGCCGGTTATCTTTACGGTGCATTGTCGCTGACCCGGACGTCGGAGCGCACCTCCAACCTGTTCGAGCTGCAGGCCGGCGTGGTGGGCCCCTCCGCACTGGGCGAGTTCGTGCAGAACAATTACCACGACATCATCAACATCGACCAAACCAATGGCTGGAAGTCGCAGCTCAAGGATGAGCCGGCGTTCACGGCCTTGTACGAAAAGAAGTGGCGCGTCCCGTTGGGCACCGTTTCGGGCATCGAGACGGAGGTCATTCCCGCCGCATCGGTCAGCCTGGGCAACGTGCAGACCTATGGCGGGATTGGCGCCCTGGCGCGCTTCGGCCAGGGCCTGGACGCGGATTACGGCCCGCCGCGCATCCGCCCCGCCCTGGCCGGGTCGACCTGGATCCAGCCGCGACAGGATTTCGGCTGGTATGTCTTCGCGGGGGTGGATGGGCGCGCGATCGCCCGGGACATCTTCCTCGATGGCAATACCTGGCGCGAAAGCCGCAGCGTGGACAAGCGCATCCTGGTCGGAGACCTGCAGGCAGGGGTTGCCGTGCTGTGGCGGGGTGTCCGGCTGTCCTATACCCAGGTCTGGCGCAGCGAGGAGTTCTACGGCCAGGCCGGCACCCAGAGCTTCGGCTCGCTGAGCGTGTCCTTTCGCTTCTAGGAGTTGAAAAGGAACCACGGATGCCTGTTGCGGGAGGGGTGGCGGTCATGGCAACCACTGCGGCCATGCTTCATCGCCGTAACCTCCTGCGATTCGCCGCTCTGCCCCTTCTGGCCGGTGGCAGCGCCAGCGCCGCCTCCACAAGCTTCAGTGCCTTCCTGGAAGGCGTGGCGGCGGAGGCCCGCCGTGGCGGCGTGTCGGACAGCACCCTGCGGCAGGCCTTTTCCATCATCCAGCCCAACAACAAGGTGCTGGAACTGGATCGCAGGCAGCCGGAATTCACCCTGACCTGGGCGCAATACCGGGACGGTAGGCTTTCGACCCAGCGCATCGAGCGGGGGCGTCAGCTCTTCACCGAAAACCAGATGCTGCTCGACGCGATCTGGCAGCGCTTCCAGGTTTCCCCGCGCATCATCATGGCGATCTGGGGCCTGGAAACCAATTACGGCGGCTTCACCGGCAATTTCAACGTCATCGAGGCCTTGGCGACGCTGGCCTGGGATGGCCGGCGCAGTGAGTTCTTCCGCAAGGAATTGCTGGCCGCGCTGCGCATCCTGGAAGCCCGCGACGTTACCCCCGACCGCATGCGTGGCAGCTATGCCGGCGCCATGGGCAATCCCCAGTTCATGCCCACCAGCTTCGAGCGGCTCGCCGTGGATTTCGACGGCGACGGGCATCGCGACATCTGGGGCAGCCGCGCTGACTCCCTGGCTTCCATCGCCAATTATCTGAGCCGCAGCGGCTGGCGCGAGGATGAACGCTGGGGCAGGGAGGTGCTTCTGCCTTCCGGCTTCGACCCTGGCCTGGCTGGCCGCAGCACGCGGCGCCCGCTTCGCGAATGGCTGCGCCAGGGCGTACGCGCCGCCGATGGCAGCGAGTTGCAGGTTTTCGACATGGAGGCCTCCATCCTGCTGCCCGGCGGCCCTTCCGGGCAGGCCTTCATGGTGTACCAGAACTTCAACGTGATCCGGCGCTACAACCCGTCCGACTATTACGCCCTGGTGATCGGGCTGCTTTCCGACCAGCTGGCATGATGCGGGGATGGCGCCGGCATGCCGCCGCCTGGGGCGGCTGCATGCTGGCCTGGGGCTGCGGACCTTCGCCTTCGCCATCCATGCCCGAGGCGCGCTATATCGTCGGCGAACCCTATCAGATGGGCAGCCAGTGGTCCTACCCCAGGGAGGATTTCGCGCTGCGCGATTCCGGCCTCGCCGCGGTGGCGCTGGACCGGAGGGCAGGGCGGCGCACCCTCAACGGGGAGATCCATGACCCCGCGCGCATCTCGGCCGCCCACCGCACCCTGCAACTGCCGTCCATCGTGCGGGTGACCAATCTGGAAAACGGGCTGGAACTGCTGGTGCGCGTCAATGATCGCGGCCCCTCGCAACCCGGGCGGCTCCTGGAACTCTCCCGCCGCGCGGGCGAGTTGCTGCAGATTCCGCCATCCGGCGGCACGCAGATCGCCATTGCCGTGGAATCCGGGCCATCGCGGGCGCTCGCCGGCGCGCTGCCGGCAGTTGAGACACGTGCCCTGAAGATCGATGCCGCACCCCGGGAAGCATTGAACGCCGAGCGGCTGCCGGACCTGCCGGGCACCCGCGTGGTTGCCTTGAACCACGATGCACGCCCTTCGCGGGCGGTGGCGGATCTGCCCACGGCTTCGGGAAGTGCCGACATCTCGCTGCCGGAGCAGCCCTGGCGCGTCGCCGCGCGGCCGGGCCGCCTGATGATCCAGGCCAGCAGCTTCAACAACAGGGCGGATGCCCAGCGTCAGGCCGCGCGGATCGGCGGCCGTGTCGAGACGCTGGGGCAGGGGCGGCGCGCGGAGCACCGGGTCCGGCTCGGGCCGTTCGCCTCCGCGCCGCAAGCTGATTCCGCTCTTGAGGCGGTACTGAGATCGGGCGTATCCGATGCCCGTATCGTCATCGACTAGAAGCGCCGGACCATGGAGACATCAGCGATGCCGCTCCGCCGTGAACTCCTTTGTGGCGCCGCCTGGATGCTGGCCGGGGGGATGCTTGCCGGCCCGGCCCTGGCCCAGCGGCGGCCGGCCCAGCGCGCCGCCCCCGCCGCGCCGCCCACGACGCCGGCGACGACCCCTCTTGGGCCGGTGGACACCCAGGCGCGGCAGGCTTTCCTGATCGATGCCGAAACCGGCGCCGTGCTGCTGGAGAAGAACGCGGACGAACGCATGCCGCCTTCCTCCATGTCGAAGCTGATGACGATGTATGTCGTGTTCGACATGCTGAAGCAGGGGCGGCTTCGGCTGGACCAGGAACTGCCGGTCAGCGAGACAGCCTGGCGCATGGGCGGCTCCAAGATGTTTGTCGAGCTGGGCAGCAGCATCAGCGTCGAGAACCTGGCGCATGGCGTCATCGTGCAGTCGGGGAACGACGCCTGCGTGGTGCTGGCGGAAGGCATCAGCGGCAGCGAGCGTCAATTCGCCGAGCTGCTGAACGAGTATGGCGCGCGCCTTGGCCTGAAGGGCAGCACCTTCCGGAATGCGACTGGCTGGCCCGATCCGGAGCACCGGATGACGTGCCGTGACCTCGCCACGCTGGCGCAGCGGATCATCGCCGACTTCCCGCAATACTACAAAATCTACAACCAGCGTTCCTTCACCTGGCATGGCATCACCCAGGAGAACCGCAATCCGCTGCTGGGCCGCGTTGCCGGCGCGGATGGCCTGAAGACCGGCCATACCGAGGATGCCGGCTATGGCCTGACCGGCACGGCCGAGCGTGGCGGCCGTCGCCTGATCCTGGTGGTGAACGGCCTCAACTCCATGCGCGCGCGCGGCGAGGAATCCGAGCGGCTGCTGGAATGGGGCTTCCGCGAGTTCGAGAACGTCACCCTGTTCCGCACGGCCGACACGATCGAGGCGGCACCGGTTTATCTGGGCGAACAGGCCGCCGTGCCGCTGGTTGGCGGCCGGGATCTGGTGCTGACCCTGCCGCGGCAATGGCGGCGCAACCTGGCGGTGAAGCTGCGCTACAACGCGCCGGTTCCGGCGCCGGTGGCCAAGGGCCAGGAGCTTGGACAACTGGAAGTCTCAGGTGACGGCGTGCCTCCCATGACCCTGCCGCTCTACGCGGGCGCCGATGTGCCCCGCCTGGGCCTGGTGCAGCGCATCCCCGCCGTGATCAGCCGCATGGTCTCGGGCTGAAGTGACGCGCGGCTGTTTCATCACCCTGGAAGGCGGCGAGGGGGCGGGCAAGACAACGCTGGCCCGGGGCCTGGCGCGGCATCTCGCCGGCCATGGGCATGCCGTGCTGCGGACGCGGGAGCCAGGCGGCGCGCCCGGGGCCGAGGCGTTGCGGGCCCTGTTGCTGACGCCGGGCCTCGACTGGGACCCGGTGGCGGAAGCCATGCTGATGTTCGCGTCCCGGCGGGAGCACTGGATCAAGACCATCCATCCGGCCCTGGAGGCCGGGGCCTGGGTGATCTGCGACCGGTTCTTCGATTCAACCCTGGCCTATCAATGCGCGGGGCGGGGCCTGGACCAGGGGATATGGCGCGCCCTGCGCGACCTGTCCCTGCCGGGGATCGCGCCGGATGCGACGCTGATCCTTGATGTGGACCCTGGGCTTGGCATGGCGCGCGCCATGCGGCGCAGCGGCCCGGATCGTTTCGAGCAACTCGACGGCACCTTTCATCGGAGGGTCCGAGATGCCTTCCTGGAGATCGCGCGGCGGGAGCCGGGGCGCTGCGTGGTGCTGGATGCGGCCCGGGCCGAACAGGACATCCTGAGCGACGCCCTGCTGGCGCTTCGCCGAACTCTGGGCGCACCGCCGTGATGCCCCCCGAGCCTCCCGGCAACCCGCTGTTGTTCGGCCATGAGGCGGCGGCGAGGATGCTGGCCGCCACGGCCGGGGACGGGCGTCTTCACCATGCCTGGCTGTTCACTGGTCCCCTGGGCGTTGGCAAGGCAACGCTGGCCTATCGCTTCGCCCGCTGGCTCCTGGCGGGACGGCCGGAGGCGGCTGAGCCCCTGGCATTGGCGCAGGACAACACCGTGTTCCGCCGCGTTGCCGCCGGCACGCATGCCGATCTGAAAGGCCTGGCGCCAACCTCGGGCAGCGGCGTCAAGCTGATGATCCGCGTGGACGAGGTGCGGCAGGTGCCCCGCTTCCTGGGCCTGACCGCGGCCGAGGGGGGCTGGCGCATCGTCGTGGTGGAGCAGGCGGAGGCGATGAACGCCGAGGCGCAGAATGCGCTGCTGAAGACGCTGGAGGAGCCGCCGGCCCGCGCCCTTTTGCTGCTGACCACATCCGCCCCTGACCGGCTGCTGCCGACCATCCGCAGCCGGTGCCGGCGGATCGACCTTTTCCCCCTGGCGGAAGCCGAGATGCTCGGCCTCGCGGAGGAATGGCTTCCCGATCTGTCGGCACAGCAGCGCGCGGTGCTGACGGAAATCTCCGCCGGGGCACCGGGCCGCCTGCTGCGCCTCGCGGAAGGCGATGGCCTGGCGCTGCATGAGCAGGTGCAAGGTTTCCTCGCCGAGCTTCCGCGGCCCGATCCGCGGCGGCTGCACCAGCTGGCCGACGCCCTGGCTGCCAAGCGGGACGGCACTGCCTTCGTGACCTTTGTGGAATTGCTGCGCGACCGGCTGGGCACCGCGATCCGGCAGGCGGCGCGGGGCATCCCGGCACCTTCCTTCCTGTCCGCCCGCCCGCTTGCCGAGTGGGCCACCCTGTGGGACACCCTGGGGCATCTGGCCATCGAAACCGAAGCCCTGAACCTCGACCGCAAGCAGGCGGTCCTGAGCGGCCTTTCGCAGCTGGCCTCACGTTGAGGACCAAGAGCATGAACACCGAGCGGCGCACCTACCTGACCACGCCGATCTATTACGTGAACGACAAGCCGCATATCGGGCATGCCTACACCTCCCTGGCGACCGATGTGCTGGCGCGCTGGCGCCGCCTTGCCGGCGACGAGGTGTTCTTCCTGACCGGCACGGACGAGCACGGCCAGAAGGTGGAGAAGGCCGCCGAGACGCGCGGCATGGAGCCGCAGGCCTTCACGGATCAGGTGAGCCAGGCTTTCCGCGACCTCGCGCTCCGCATGAACTTCTCCAACGATGCCTTCATCCGTACCACGGAGGAACGCCACAAGGCCGCCTGCGCCGCGCTGTGGCTCCGGCTGAAGGAAAAGGGCGAGATCTATCTCGGCCATTACGAAGGCTGGTATGCCGTGCGCGACGAAGCCTTCTACGGGCCGGACGAGATCACCGAGAAGGACGGCCGGAAATTCGCGCCGACCGGGGCTCCGGTGGAGTGGGTGAGGGAGCCTTCCTACTTCTTCCGCCTGTCCGGCTGGCAGCAGAAGCTGCTGGATTTCTACGAGGCCAATCCAGACTTCATCGCGCCGGCGACACGCCGGAACGAGGTGATCAGCTTCGTCAAATCCGGCCTCACCGACTTGTCCATCTCCCGCACCTCCTTCACCTGGGGCGTGAAGGTGCCGGGCGATGAGAGCCATGTGATGTATGTGTGGCTCGATGCGCTGACCAACTACATCACCGCGCTCGGCTATCCCGATGAAGCCGCGCCCTTGTGGAAGTTCTGGCCGGCCGATGTGCATTTTGTCGGCAAGGACATCCTGCGCTTCCATGCCATCTACTGGCCGGCTTTCCTGATGGCGGCCGGACTGCCGACGCCAAGGCGGGTCTTCGCCCATGGCTGGTGGACCAATGAAGGCCAGAAGATCTCCAAATCCCTCGGCAACGTCATCGATCCCCTGGCGCTGGTGGATGAGTTCGGCCTGGACCCGGTCCGCTTCTTCCTGCTGCGGGAGGTTCCCTTCGGCAATGACGGCGATTTCAGCCGGCGGGCGCTGATGGGGCGCCTGAACAGCGACCTGGCCAATGACCTCGGCAATCTGGCGCAGCGGACGCTGACGCTGATCCAGAAGAATTGCGAGGGACGGCTGCCGGCGGCCGGTCCACTGGATGTCAGCGACCAAGCCATCCTGGATCTCGCCGCCGCCCTGCCGGAACAGGTGGAGGAGGCGCTCAGCCGCCAGGCCTTCCACGAGGCGCTGGAGCGGATCTGGACGCTGTCGCGCCTCGGCAATTCCTGGATCGACGCGCAGAAGCCCTGGGCCTTGCGCAAGACTGATCTGCCCCGCATGGCAACCGTGTTGCGCCATCTGCACACCGCCCTGCGCACGCTGGCCACGGTGCTGCAGCCCTTCATGCCGGACACGATGCGCCGGATGCTCGATCAGCTTGGGGTGCCGGAGGAAGCCAGGAGCCTCGCGGCCCTGTCCACCGCGCTTCCGGACGGGCTGGCGCTGCCGCCGCCAAGCCCCTTGTTCCAGAAGATCCAGGACGAACCCGCCTGATGCTGGTCGATAGTCACTGCCATCTCGACTACTTCACCGAGGCGGAGATCGAAACCATCCTGGAGCGGGCCCATCAGGCCGGTGTCGCCGAGATGGTGACCATCGGCGTCCGCATGTCCCAGGCCGCGGCCGTGAAGGCGCTGGCGGACCGCTTCCCGTCCGTCTGGGGCACGGTGGGGGTGCATCCGCAGAATGTGGGCGAGGGGCCGTTGCCAAGCGTGGAGGAGATCGTCCAGGCGGCCGATCATCCCAGGATCATCGGCATCGGCGAGAGCGGCCTCGATTACTTCTATGACAAGGCGCCGCATGAGGTGCAGCGGGACGGCTTCCGGCGGCATATCCACGCCGCGCGGCAAACCGGACTCCCGCTCGTGATCCATGCGCGGGATGCCGATGACGACATCGCCACCATGCTCCGGGAAGAACATGCGGCCGGGGCCTTTCCGTTCCTGCTGCATTGCTTCAGCTCGGGTCCGAAGCTCGCGGAAATGGCCGTCGATCTGGGCGGCTACCTGTCCTTTTCCGGAATCGTAACATTCCCGAAATCCGGGGAGCTTCGCGAGATCGCCCGCGCTGCGCCGGTGGACCGCCTGCTGGTGGAAACGGATGCGCCTTACCTGGCGCCCGTGCCTTTCCGCGGCAAGCGGAACGAGCCATCCTACGTGCCGCACACGGCCCGGGTTCTGGCGGAACTGCATGACATGGCACCGGACACCATGGCGAAGCTGACCACCGCCAATTTCCGCCGCCTGTTTCCCCGGGCTGCCCGGCCGTAATGCTGAAGGTGACCATCCTCGGCTGTGGGGGCTCGGCCGGCGTTCCGATGCTGGGTGGCCCGGACGGCGCCGGGGAATGGGGACAGTGCGACCCGCGGGAGCCACGGAACCGCCGCATGCGATCCTCGATCCTGATCGAGGATGACGAGGGGCGGCGTTTGCTGGTGGATGCAGGGCCGGACCTGCGGGCGCAGCTGCTGGCCAACCAGATCGGCCGGATCGATGCCTTGCTGATCACTCATGGCCATGCGGATCACATCATGGGCCTGGACGAGATCCGGCCGCTGAATCGGGCCGTTGGCGCCGCCATTCCGGTTTATGCGACGGCGGAAACCATGGCCGCGTTGCAGATGCGCTTCGACTACATCTTCCGGCCGCCGACGCCGCCCGTGTTCTTTCGCCCCGCGCTGACGCCGATCACCGTGGCGCCGGGGGAGCAGGTAAATCTGGCTGGCCACCAGACCCTGTTGTTCCGCCAGGACCACAAGGTCATGGAAACGCTGGGCCTACGGATCGGCAGCTTTGCCTATTCCACGGATGTGGTGGCCATGCCGGAAGCCAGCCTGGCCAGCCTGCGGGATCTGGACACCTGGATCGTCGGTTGCTTCCAGCGCCACCCGCATTCGGTGCATGCCCATGTGGATCAGGTGTTGCAATGGGTGGAGCGGCTGCGGCCACGCCGCACGATCCTGACCCATATGGGGCACGACATGGACTGGGCCTGGTTGCAAGCGCATCTGCCTGCGGGTGTCGAGGCCGCCTATGACGGCATGGCGTTCACTACGCACTGATTTTACATAATATTCCTTATGCGGCATTCAGATCCACCTGTCCGCCGGAGCCTTCTTGTCATGGATGATGCCACCGCCGCCCTGCGCGATCTGCTTTCCATCATGGCGAGGCTCCGCGCTCCCGATGGCTGCCCCTGGGACCGCGAGCAGGATTTCGCCTCCATCGCTCCCTACACCATCGAGGAAGCCTTTGAGGTGGCGGATGCGATCGAGCGCCACGACCTGCCCGGCCTGCAGGATGAGCTTGGGGATCTTCTGCTCCAGGTGGTGTTCCATGCCCGGATGGCGGAGGAACAAGGCGCCTTCGACTTCGCGGCCGTGGCACGCTCCATCAGCCAGAAGATGATCCGGCGGCATCCCCATGTGTTTGGCGAGGCCGCGAGCCGCGACACGGCGGAACAGAACGAGGCCTGGGAGCGTCAAAAGGAAGCCGAGCGTTCCGCCCGACAGGAAATTGGCACCCTGGCCGGGCTTCCCCGCAACCTCCCTGCCCTGGTCCGTGCCGTGAAGCTTACGCGGCGTGCCGCCCGGGTCGGCTTCGACTGGCCCGATGCCGACGCCATCCTGGCGAAGCTGGCCGAGGAAACGGCGGAGTTGCGGGCCGAATTGGCCACCAGGCATCGGGAAAGGCTGGCCGACGAACTGGGCGACATGTTCTTTGTTCTGGCCAACCTCGCGCGCAAGCTTGAGATCGACGCCGAGGCCAGCCTCCGGCATGCCAATGCCAAGTTCGAACGCCGCTTCAAGGCCATGGAGGCCCTGGCGGCGGCCGAGGGCAAGACCCTGGCCGACCATGAGCTGGACGGAATGGAAGATTACTGGCGCCGCGTGAAGGAGGCCGAACGCGGCGCCTGATGCTCAATCGGCCAGCAGCGCCGCATGCAGCATCTGCCAGCTCTGCCGGTCCGGCGCCGCCAGAAGGCCGCCATCCGTGTGTTCCGGCCGATAGTCGCTGCCATCGAAGCACGCGCTGTAGCCGCCGGCTTCCCGGTGCAGCAGCCAGCCCGGAAGATGGTCCCACGGCATCAGCCGGTGATACGCGACGGCATGGGCGCCACCGGAGGCGACAAGGCGATATTCATGCGCCGCGCAGCGGAAATGGACCCCTCCGGCCAGCTGGGCCATCCGCCCCGTCAGGCGTGAGCGCACAGGTTCCCGCATATAGGTCCAGCTGATGCCGGCGATCATCTGTTCCAGCGGCACAGGCGGCGCCACCCGCAGCGCGGCGCGGTGACCATCCGGCGCCTCGATCCAGGCGCCTTCGCCACGCAGGGCGATGGCGGTGTCGTCGCCCATCGGGTCGTGGATCCAGGAC
Organism: Teichococcus oryzae; assembly: GCF_008386565.1. Taxonomy (GTDB): domain Bacteria; phylum Pseudomonadota; class Alphaproteobacteria; order Acetobacterales; family Acetobacteraceae; genus Pseudoroseomonas; species Pseudoroseomonas oryzae. Next base: position 1,278,148 of record NZ_VUKA01000001.1, read on the forward strand.
GCCACGACCTCGCCCTTCCAGATGGCCGCCACCATGCAGCCGAACAGCGGCACCCCCGCAGCAAAATTGGCGGTGCCATCGACGGGGTCCACGACGAACGCAAGCTCCGCCCTGGTCCAGCCGGACAGTAGCGCCGGGTCGGCCGCGCAGGCTTCCTCACCAATGACCGCGGCGTTGGGGAAGCGGCGCCGCAACTCGGCCGCGATCCGATGTTCCGCCGCCTCATCGGCATCGGTAACAAGGTCGGTGGCGCTGCTCTTGATGCGAATGGCGCCGGCGGCCAGGCGCCGGAAGCGCGGCTTGATCTCGGCGGCGGCGACATCCCGCAGCATGGCGGCGATGTCGGAGGCCGCCTGATGATTGAAGCGCAAGATAGCGGCCTTTCAGCTTTGTTCGAAGCGGGCGCGGTCGGCCGGCGCCAGGCGCACCGTCAGCAGGATGCCGGCATCGGTATCCTCCCGGCTCAGGACCTCGCCATGCTGGTAAAGCCACGCCATGCGGGCGCCATCCTCCACCGCCAGGGCGTATTCCACGGTTTCCATCCCCGCGGCCAGCCGCGCATCCAGCGCGGCCCGCAGAGGGTCCAGCCCCTCACCCGTCAGGGCCGAGACGGCGATGGAAAAGGCGTCATCAGTGCCGGCGACCGAGGCGGCACCGCCCAGCAGGTCCGCCTTGTTGAGAACCTCGATGGTGCGCCTTTGCCAGTTCTCATCCAGCGCCGGGTCCGGCCCCGTTGTCATCTCGTTCAGCACCGAGATCACGTCGCTCCGCTGCGCTCCAGTATCCGGGTGCGCGACATCGCGCACATGCAGGATGATGTCCGCTGCCGCCACCTCCTCCAGAGTGGCGCGGAACGCCTCGATCAGCTGGGTGGGCAGGTCGCTGATGAAGCCCACCGTATCCGACAGGATGACCGTGCGGCCACTGGGCAGGCGAATCGCCCGCATGGTCGGGTCCAGCGTCGCGAAAAGCTGGTCCTGCGCATAAACGCCGGCGCCGGTCAGGGCATTGAACAGCGTGGATTTGCCGGCGTTGGTATAGCCGACCAGCGCAACCATCGGGAATGGGACCTTGGAACGCGCGGAGCGATGCAGGCCGCGGGTCCGGCGGACCTGCTCAAGCTCGCGCTTCAGCTTCACGATGCGCTCGCCGATCAGCCGTCGGTCGATCTCGATCTGGCTTTCGCCAGGTCCACCCAGGAAGCCGAAGCCGCCGCGCTGGCGCTCAAGGTGTGTCCAGGAGCGCACCAGCCGGGTGCGCTGATAGTCGAGATGCGCGAGTTCCACCTGCAGCGCGCCCTCGCGCGTGCGGGCCCGCTCGCCGAAGATCTCCAGGATCAGGCCTGTCCGGTCGATGACCTTGCAGTTCCAGGCGCGTTCCAGGTTGCGCTGTTGCACCGGTGAAAGGGCGGCATCGACTACCACGACACCGATGCCGTGCTCCTCGATGGCGTCAGCCGCCATCTCGACCTGGCCCTCGCCCAGCAACGTCGCCGGCCGCCGGGCGCGAAGCGGAAGAACCGCGCTGTGAACAATGGTCAGGCCGATGGAAGCGGCCAGGCCGACCGCTTCCGCCAAGCGGGCATCGGCGGCGCGCATGGCGGCCCGCCCATCGGAAAAGGAAAGCACCCCTTCGCCGGCCGCGCCGGCACGAAGGAGGCGTTCATGGGGCAGCAGAACCGCGGCAAGCTGTGGCTTGCCGTGGGTCGCCGCGCCGGAATTAGTCGGAGGTGCCGACAGGATTGGCCTCGCGTTGCAATGTCATCGTTCCCTCACGCGTCACCGACACGGTGGCGCCCGCCGGCGGTGCTGCCCCCTGCCCGGCCGCCGCAGCGTCGAACAGCATGATGGGCGCGCCCGGCATCACCGTGCTGATTGCATGCTTATAGACCAGCTGCGTATGCCCGTCGCGGCGGAGAAGAACGGAAAAATTGTCGAACCAGGTGATGATGCCCTGCAACTTCACGCCATTGACCAGGAAGATGGTAACCGGCGTCTTGCTCTTGCGGACATGGTTCAGGAACACGTCCTGAACATTCTGGGACTTCTCGGCGGCCATAGGCTCGGTCCTTCTTTTTCTTGGCGAACCGGTGCGATCCTCCCGTTACGGGACAACGCCGGGCAGGTCACATGGCTACGCCCCGGTGGGCGGGGATGCCCACCGGTTCGGCCGCAAGATCATGCATGCAGGGGTGTCTTGGCAAGTCCGCGCAGGCAGTTTGCCAATTCATGACCATCCGCGAAGGCCACATCCGGCGCCAGTGATGCAACGCCGCCATCATGCGCCGCGTCACCCAGAAGGACCGCACGGCAGCCCGCGGCGCGCGCCGCCTGAAGATCCACCCCTGTATCGCCGACAAACCAGACATCCGGCCCAGGCCGCACGCCCATGCGCCGCAGCGCCAGCAGCACGGGCGCGGCGGATGGCTTGTCGGCTTCGGCGTCACCCGCCCCGATGATGGCCGTGAAGCGGCCTGTCCAGCCGAGATGCTCGGCCTCGGCCCGCAGGATCGGCCCCTGCTTGTTGGAAACGAGACCGAGGCTCCAGGCGGCCGCCGCGTCGAGGGCCTCGATCGTTCCGGGCAGCGGCGTCAGCGTTTCCAGATGGCGGGCACGGACCTCGGCATAGAAGAGATCCTTGGCCCGTTCCCATTCGGAACCGAAGATGGCGGGGAAAGCGTCGCGCAGCGAAAGCCTTGCGCGGGCCCGCACTTCCTCGACAGACCATTCCGGCAGGTCGAAGGCGCGCAGGGCCGCGTTCATGCCGGCCTGGACCCCCTTCCAGGCATCCACCAGCGTGTTGTCCCAGTCCCACAGGATGGCGGCGGGAGGGTTGAGCGGCGTCGGCCTCATGCGGCGTTCGCCGTGGCGCCCTTCACATGGCGGGCGAAGATGTCAAAGAGCTGGCGGGTCACCGGCCCGGGGCGGCCATCGCCCAGCGGTGTTCCATCGATCCGCAGGATGGGCTTCACGAAAGAGGTGGCGGAGGTCAGGAACGCTTCCCGCGCGCGGGACAGATCGTCCAGGCTGAAGGGCGTTTCCGCGAAGGCGAGGCCAGCCTCGCGCAGTTCCGCCATCAGCGCGTCGCGCGTGCAGCCCGGCAGGATGTCCTGCGACAGGTTCCGGGTACGGAGAGCGCCAGCCTCGTCCACGATCCAGAAGCTGGTGGCGGCGCCCTCGGTCACCAAGCCGGTGGCCTCGTCGAACAGGATCGCCTCGATGGCGCCCTTTTCGCGGGCCGCCTGGCGGGCCAGCACGTTCGGCAGGAGGTTGGTGGTCTTGATGTCCCGCCGCGCCCAACGGAGGTCCGGCAGGGTGACCGCGTCGCCGCCCCAGGTCTCGATACTGCTGGGATAAGGCTTGATACGCTTCACCGTGACCACAAAGGCTGGCGGCACGGGCATCTGCGGAAAGGCATGGTCGCGCCGCGCGACGCCGCGCGTGACCTGCATGTAGAGAAGGCCTTCGGTGACGCGATTGCGCCGCGCCACCTCATGCAGCACATGCAGCAGCGCCTCGCGGCTCATGGGCATGGGCAGCCGGATCTCGCCCAGCGAACGCTCCAGCCGGTCCAGATGGCGCTTCTCATCGATGAAGCGCCCCTTGTAGAGGTGGACGACCTCGTAGATGCCATCCCCGAACTGGTAGCCGCGATCCTCGATGTTCACGCTGGCCTCGCGCTGCGGCAGGTAACGGCCATTCACATAGGCGATGCGGGACATGCCCTGATCTCTTTTGCGGCGAGTGGAAGAAGGCGTGACCTTGGCGCCAAAGCTCCGCCCCGGCAATGCCGCGCCGGGATCAGGCCAGGGATGCCCGGTCCTCAGCCTGCACGCCGAGGAATTTCAGCTTCCGGTGCAGGGCGCTGCGCTCCATGCCGACGAAATTGGCGGTGCGGCTGATGTTGCCGCCGAACCGCAGAAGCTGCGCTTCCAGGTATTGCCGCTCGAACAGTTCACGCGCCTCGCGCAGCGGCAGGGTCATGATCTCCGAGGAACGGTCAAGCTTCAGCGCGGCCGGCGCGGCGGAGCCGACTTCCGGCGGCAGCATCTCCGGCCGGATCGGCTCCCCCGGGCCGCCGGGCGCCATGATCAGCAGCCAGTCCACGAGGTTGCGGAGCTGGCGGACATTGCCCGGCCAGTCATAGGCCTGCATGGCCGCCAGCACGTCCTCGGACAATTCGCGCGCCGGCACGCCCGACGTGCCCGCGGAACGGGCCATGAAATACCGCGCCAGCACCGGCACGTCCTCCCGCCGCTCGCGCAGCGGCGGCACCCTCAGCGGGACCACGGCGAGACGGTAATACAGGTCCTCGCGGAACCGTCCGGCGGCGATCTCGGCCGAAAGGTCGCGATTCGTGGTGGCGATGACGCGAACATCCACCTTCACCCGCGTGGCGCCACCCACCCGCTCGAAGCCCTGTTCCTGCAATGCACGGACGATCTTGCCCTGGGTTTCGAGCGGCATGTCCGCCACCTCGTCCAGCAAAAGGGTGCCGCCATGCGCGCGCTCCAGCACACCCGCCCGGCGGGGCGGCGCCTGGGGGTCCGAACTGGACTCGACGCCGAAAAGCTCCTCCTCGAAGCGAGCCGGATTCAGGGTGGCGCAGTTCAGCGCCACGAAGGGCTCGTGGCTGCGCCGGGACCGCGCATGGATCATCCGAGCCGCCACCTCCTTGCCGACGCCCGCGGGGCCGGAAATCAGCACACGGCTTCCGGTCGGCGCCACGCGCTCGATGGCCGAGCGCAACTGGCTGATCTGCGAGGAATGGCCGATCAGCTCCGTTTCGGCACCGGCCCGCAGCTTCAGCTCGCTGTTCTCGCGCTTCAGCCGCGCGGCTTCCAGGGCCCGCTCCGCGATCAGCAGCAGGCGGTCCGACTTGAAGGGCTTCTCGATGAAGTCGTAGGCGCCCTGCTGGATGGCCTGCACGGCGGTCTCGATGGTGCCATGGCCGGAGATCATCACCACGGGAACCTGGGGTTCCTCACGATGCATGGCTTCCAGGATGCCGAGGCCGTCCAGCCGCGAATTCTGCAGCCAGATGTCAAGGATCACCAGGCTTGGGCGGCGGGCGCGGAAGGCCGCGAGGGCGGTATCCGAATTCTGCGCAACCCGGGTTTCATAGCCTTCATCGGACAGGATGCCTTCGATCAGCGCACGGATGTCCGGCTCGTCATCGACGATCAGGATCTCATGCGCCATGACGCTGCATCTCCGTAGCTTGTTCCGTGGCTTCAGCTTCCACCGGGCGGCGGAGCAGGATCAATGTGGCGCGTGTGCCGGGCAGAACAGTTCCCTCCGGCGTCTGCCGCTCGGTCAGCACCAGCTTTCCGCCATGGTCCTCCATGATCTTCTTAACAATGGCAAGACCAAGGCCGGTTCCTTTCGGCTTATGGGTCACATATGGCTCCGTCAGCCGCTCCCGCTCCTCCCCTCCGGGGAGGCCGATGCCGTCATCCTCCACCGCCAGGACCACGCTGTCGTCCAGCAGTTCCACCGCCAGGATGATACGCCCGGCGCCGCCCTCCGGCTCCGCCTGGCGGCGCATGGCAACCGCATCGGCGGCGTTGGTCAGCAGATTGGTCAAGGCCTGCCCGATCAGGCGGCGATCACAGGCTATGCGCGGGCAGTCGGCGGGGATGCGGGTCTCATAAACAATATCGGGATGGGCATGCTGTTGCAGGATCAAGGCTTCCCGGGCGAGCTGGCCGATGGGCTCTGGCCGGATCACCGGCTGCGGCATGCGGGCGAAGGCCGAGAATTCATCGACCATGCGCCCGATGTCTTCCACCTGCCGCACAATGGTGTCCGTGCAGGCCCGGAAGGTATCTGGATCGGACTGGATCTCCTTCAGGTAGCGCCGCTTGAGCCGCTCGGCCGATAGTTGGATGGGTGTCAGCGGGTTCTTGATCTCATGCGCGATGCGGCGGGCCACGTCGGCCCAGGCAGCCTTGCGCTGGGCCGACAGCAATTCCGTGATGTCGTCGAAGGTCACGACATAGCCCGTGACCTGACCGCCCTGCATCTCGGCGCCGATCTGGGCCAGCAATGTGCGGCGGGCGGAAGCGGGGCCGATGCGGATCTCCGCGGTGCGCAGCCGGTCCGGCGCGGCCCTGGCCTGGCCGAGCGCCTCGGAAAACTCCGGAACAACCTCCGAAAGCTTCCGGCCCAGTTCGGCCTCAAGATCCAGGCCCAGCAATTCGCTGGCCGAGCGGTTCGGCAGGTTGATGTGGCCTTCCGCATCCAGCCCGATCACGCCGGCCGACACGCCGGACAGCACCGTTTCGGTGAAGCGCCGGCGCTCATCGATCTGGCGATAGGCTTCCATCAACTCGCTGCGCTGCGCCGCCAGCTGGTTGGTCATTCGGTTGAAGGCGCGGGACAGGGTGCCGACCTCGTCATTCGGCTCGCCCTCGGCCACGCGCACCGTGAGGTCACCGCCGCGCACCCGGTCCGCCGCCACGATGAGGCGGGCCAGCGGCCTGGCGATCTGGTTGGCCATGACCAGCCCCACCAGCACCGCCGCCATCAGTACCAGCAGGGCGGCGATGGCGAAGATCATGGCAAAGGTGATCTGCAGGCCTGAACGGTTGCGATCGAGCTGGTCGTATTGCCGGAAGGCGCGTTCCGTCCGTTGCATGTGCTCGATAACGCCTGGATCAACCGGACGGCCGATCAGCAGCATCAATCCCTGACCGATATCGAGCTCAACCAGGGCACGCACCCTGCCCTCCTCGGACTCGCCTGGCAGCACAGCCACCTCGCCGCTTCTCGCCAGTTCCATGGCCCAGGCGGGAAGCGGGTCCAGCACGGCGCTGGTGGTCAGCCCGGCATGGGATATGACGCGGTGTAGGGTCGGCTCGAACACCACGGATTCGGTCAGCCCCCGCAGGGCCGTATGCGTGGCCAGGATCTGCGCGAAGCCATACTGGTTGGTGTCCAGCAGCCGCCCGGCGCGGTTCAGGTCGGCCGCCATGGCCAGCGCGTCGGCCCGGATGGTGTTGCGGTGTTCGTCCAGATAGGCGCGCGAGGCGACCAGGCTGGCTTCCAGCGTGCTGCGCACGCGGTCGCTGAACCAGGCCTGGATGCCGAGGTTGAAGAACACGGCGGCGAACACCGCCACCAGCAGCGCGGGCACCACCGCGACGACGCTGAACAGCATCACCAGCCGCACATGGAGCCGCGACCCGGCTGAGCCGCTGCGCCGCTCGGCCCAGACACGCACCAGACGGGCAATCAGGGAAACCAGAAGCAGCAGCAGGAACAGGGCGTTGATCAGCACCATCGCCACGACCTGCCCAGGCCGGGTGGGGCCGAACGGGCTGCCGCCGGACAGCAGCGTGAAGGTGCCGAGGCCGAGCAGCAGCGCGCCCACGGCCAGCGCCAGGGTGACGCCGCGGCCCAGCAGGAGGTCAAGGATGCGCCGGCCGGAAGGCAGGCGACCTGTCGCCAGGCGCGGCGCTCGGCTCACGACAACCCGCGCACCACGGGAAGATCCAGTTCACGGATCTTCTTGCGCAGCGTGTTCCGGTTCAGGCCGAGCATGGCGGCCGCCTTGATCTGGTTGCCGCGGGTGGCCGCCAATGCCAGCCGCAGCAGCGGGCGCTCCACCTCGGACAACACCCGCTCATACAAGTCGCGGACGGGAAGGCCGTCCTTCTGCGCGGCCACGAAGGTGGTCAGGTGTCGCTCCACGGCCTGTTCCAGCGTTTCAGATGTGCGGGTTTCCGGATCTGCCAATGGCTCGGCCTCCGCCAGCTCGGCATGAACGGAATCGCCGCCGATCACCTCCTGTGGATATAGCGCGGCCAGGCGCCGCATGAGGTTCTCCAGTTCGCGCGCATTGCCCGGCCAGGAATGCTGCCGCAGCCGGTCCATGGCACTCTGGTCGAGCTGCTTGGCCGGCAGCCCCGAGGCCCTGGCGCGGTCCAGGAAGTGCCGCGCCAGGAGGGGAATGTCCTCCGCCCTTTCGCGCAAGGGCGGCAGGCGGATGGGAACGACGTTCAGGCGATAAAACAGATCCTCGCGGAACAGCCCCTGCCGGATCGCCTGCCGCAGATCGCGATGCGTCGCCGCGATGATGCGGACATTGGCCTTGATCGGATTGCGCCCGCCGACGGTGGTGAACTCGCCTTCCTGCAGCACGCGCAGCAGGCGGGTCTGGGCCTCCGGCGGCATGTCGCCGATCTCGTCCAGGAACAGCGTGCCACCGGCCGCCTGCTCGAAGCGGCCGACGCCGCGCGCCAGGGCGCCAGTGAAGGCGCCCCGTTCATGGCCGAACAATTCGCTTTCGATCAACTCACGCGGGATGGCCGCCATGTTGATGGCGACAAAGGGCCCGGAGCGGCGGCGGCCGTAATCATGCAGGGCGCGGGACACCAGTTCCTTTCCGGTGCCGCTTTCGCCGGTGATCATCACCGTCAGGTCGGTGGTCGTGAGGCGCGCCACGGTCCGGTAGATTTCCTGCATGGCCGGAGACCGCCCGATCAGGGGCAGGCGCTCTCCCTCCGCCTCTCCGCCCTCCTGCGCAACCGGGCTGGCCGGCGCTGACAGGGCGCGCGCAACAACAGCCAGCAGCTCCTTGAGATCGAACGGCTTCGGCAGGTATTCGAAGGCGCCGCGCTGGGCTGCCTTCACGGCCGTCACGAAGGTCGATTGCGCCGACATGACGATCACGCGCAGATCGGGCCGGATGCGCTTGATCCGCGGCACCAGGTCCAGGCCGTTCTCGTCGGGCATCACCACATCGGTGATCACCAGATCACCGGTCCCTTCCTCCACCCAGCGCCACAAGGTCGAGGCGGAGGAAGTGGCACGCACCGTGTAGCCGGCCCGCGCCAGGGCCTGCGACAGAACGGTTCGGATGGCACGGTCGTCATCGGCCACAAGAATGGTGCGGGATTCGTTCATTCGTCTCGGGTCTTGAGCGTCGGCATGGAGCCGGCCGGGATCATTGGCAGGGAAAGGCGGAACACGGTGCGGCCGGGGCGGCTGTCACATTCGATCAGGGCACCCATATCGGCCACCAGCTTGGCCACCAGGGCAAGGCCAAGGCCCTGCCCGCCCCTCTTGGTGCTGATGAAAGGCTCCCAGATCGTTGCCTCGACCTCCTCGGGAATGCCGGGCCCGTTGTCGCGGACGCTGACACGGAGCGGCAGGTGAACGCGTTCCGGCGAGCCGGGAACGGCGATCCTGACTCCATGGTGATAGGCCGTGGAAAGATGGATCTCACCATTTTGTGGATCAACGGCTTCCGCTGCGTTCTTCACCAAATTCAGCAGGATCTGGATCAGGAAATCCCGGTTGCCGAACACTGGCGGCAGCGACGGATCATAATCCTGGACAACACGCAGGCCGCTGGCGAAGCCACGCATCGCGATGCGGCGAACATGGTCCAGCACCTCGTGGATGTTGACCGATGTCCGCTCCACCGGCTGTTCCGAGAACATCTCCATGCGCTCCACCAGGGAACGGATGCGATCCGCTTCATCCTGGATCAGGACGCAGAGCTCGCGGTCGGCCTCGTTGGCGGATTGCTCCAGCAACTGCGCGGCGCCCCGGATGCCCGAAAGCGGATTCTTCACCTCATGGGCCAGCATCGCCGCCATGGCCGAGGCTCCGCGGGCCGCGCCGCGGAAATCCAGTTGCCGCTCAAGGCTTTGCGCCTTGCTTCCGTCCTGAAGGCTGAGCACAACGGCACCCGGCAATTCGGGAAAGGGCGCGCCATGCGCCGCGACGCCGCTCCGGTGCAGCCGCGGGCTTTCCAGCGTCATGTTATGGTCGGACACCGGAGCATCCTGGCCGCGAACCTGGCTGACGAGGGAAAACAACCGGCTATCGGACGGAATGAGTTCATCAAGGCCGATCTGCGAAAGGGAGCTGGCCGAAAGCTGGAAGAACTGCTCGGCCGCGGAATTGGCGAAACGAAAGCGGTTCTCCAGATCCAGCACCACCACCGGAACCGGCAGCGCCGAAAGAAGCGCAACGGCATCAGGCACGAAGGAGCTGTCGCCCGCTCCCACGCGCCGGCCCAGAGCGGGAGCGTTCATGCCGCCAGCGAAGCCGATTCAACTTCGCGGAATGCGTCCCGGACGGCCTCCACACCATTCTCGATGAGGGGACGGTAGAACCCTTCCAGCAAGGCCTCGACCGCCGGCACCGTGTCCGCGCGGTTGATTTGAACCCTGAACTCCGCTGAGCCCGGCAAGCCTCTGGAATACCAAGCAAGATGCTTGCGCGCCAGGCGGATGCCGGGATTGGTGCCGTGGTGCTCCAGCATGGCGTGGTAATGGCGCAGCAGGATATCGTACTGGGTTGCCAGCTCGGGTTCGGGCAGATCCTCCTGGCCAGTCAGATAGGCGGCCGTGCGCGCCAGCAGCCAGGGGCGGCCATAGCAGCCGCGTCCGATCATCACGCCGTCGGCCCCGGATTGCCGCAAGGCCTCCGCGGCATGCTCCGGCGTCAGGATGTCGCCATTGGCGATCACAGGGATGCCGACCGCCTGCTTCACCTTCGCGATGAAGGCCCAGTCGGCGGTGCCGGTGTAGAACATCTGCCGCGTGCGGCCATGCACCGTCACCATCCGGATGCCGGAGGATTCCGCGATCTGCGCCAGCCGGGGGGCGTTGAGGCTGTTGTGGTCCCAGCCCATCCGCATCTTCAGGGTCACCGGGACATCCACGGCCTTGACCACCGCCTCCAGGATGCGGGCGGCACCGATCTCGTCCCGCATCAGGGCGCTGCCGGCCTGCTGCCCAACCGCCACCTTCTTCACGGGGCAGCCGAAATTGATGTCCACGATGGCGGCACCATGGTCCACGGCCAGGCGCGCCGCCTCGGCCATCACCGCCGGATCGCAGCCCGCCAGCTGCACGCTGGCCGGGCCGCCGAAGCCATCGACCTCGGCCATCTTCAAAGTTTGCCGGTTCTCCCGGACCATGGCCTGGCTGGCGATCATCTCGCTCACCACCATGGGTGCCTGCAACTCGCGGCAGATGCGCCGGAAGGGCAGATCCGTCACGCCCGACATGGGGGCCAGGATCACCGGCGCCTCAATCCGGATCGGCCCGACCATGATCGGTCGCAGGCGCGGCTCGGATGCCGTCGGACGGTTCGGAAGGATGCTCATGATTTGGGCAAGTTAGCCGCAGCGCCCCCCTTGCGTCCATGTGCAACCGAATTTTTCGGTGCTGGCCCAGACCTCGCGGGAGCGTCCCTGGGCTAAGGCTGCCCGGGGCGCTAGCCTGCCTCGCCATGCGTGTCATTGCTCTTCTCATGGCGGCCGGCCAGGGCACCCGCTTTGGCGCCGGTCGCCCCAAACAATTCCTGCCGCTTCTCGGCCGCGCGGTACTGCGCCATGCCGCGGAAGCCCTGCTCCGCGACGGAAAGGTCGAGGCCCTGCTGCCCGTCGTCGCTTCCCCGTCCGAGGCGGAGGCGGTTGCCGCGGCGCTTCAGGGACTGCCTGTGCTCACGCCCGTCATGGGCGGCGCCACGCGCCAGCAAAGCGTGCGGGCCGGCCTCGAAGCCCTGGCGGACGAGGCGCCGGATGTGGTGCTGGTGCACGATGCCGCGCGGCCCTGCGTGCCGGCGGGGACGGTGCAAGCGCTGCTGCAGGCCCTCGAGGCCGCCCCCGGCGCCATTCCGGCCCAACCGGTCAGCGATACGCTGAAGCTGGCCAGGGATGGACGGGTCCTGGGGACGCATCCGCGCGAAGGATTGTTCCGCGCGCAGACACCCCAGGCCTTCCGCTTCGCGGTGCTGCTGGACGCCCATCGCGCGGCGCGCGATGAAGCCACGGATGATGCCGCCCTGCTGGAAGCCGCCAACTTGCCGGTCGCCTTGGTGGCCGGATCGGAGAACAACCTGAAAGTGACCTATCCCGAGGACCTGGCCCGCGCCGAGGCCACCCTGCTGCCCCGCCTGATGCCCGCCATGGGCACGGGCTTCGACGTTCATCGGCTGGTCGAGGGTCGTCCCCTGATCCTTTGCGGCGTCACCATCCCGCACCCGCTGGGGCTGGATGGCCATTCCGATGCGGATGTTGGCCTGCATGCGCTGTGCGACGCCATCTATGGTGCCCTGGCGGAAGGGGATATCGGCCGGCATTTCCCCCCCAGCGAGGAGCGCTGGAAGGATGCGGACAGCACCGCCTTCCTGCGCCACGCCGTCGGACGGGTGGCGGCGCGGGGCGGCATCCTGACCCATGTGGATGTGACCCTGATCTGCGAGCGCCCGAAGATCGCACCGCATGCGGATGGCATGCGCCAGCGCCTGGCCGAGCTGCTGGGCATCGACATCGGCCGGGTTTCGGTGAAGGCAACCACCACGGAACGGCTGGGCTTCACCGGCCGTGGCGAAGGCATCGCCGCCCAGGCGGCGGCGACGCTGTTGCTCCCCGGCTGAACGTCAGCGGCGCGGCAGGAAGCCCACCAGTTCCTCCGCGCGCGCCACGATCGGCTCGGCGATGGCGGCGGCCTTGTCGGCGCCCTGCCGGAGGGCCGCGTCCACCGCGGCCGGATCGTTCAGCAGCCGCTGCATCTCCCCCTGGATGGGGCTGAGATGCGCCACCAGCGCCTCCGTCAACACGCCCTTGAAGGTGCCGAAGCCCTGCCCTTCATGGGCCCGCAGCACCTGCTGCGGCTCCTCGCCGGTGATGGCGGCCAGGATGCCCACCAAGTTGCGCGCCTCCGGCCGGCCTTCCAGCGCCGAAAGCTCCGCCGGAAGCGGCTCGGCATCGGTCTTGGCCCGGCGGATCTTCAGGGCGATGGTGTCCGCGTCATCAGTCAGGTTGATGCGCGACTGGTCGGAAGGGTCCGACTTCGACATCTTCCTGGTGCCATCGCGCAGTGACATCACCCTTGCTGCGACACCCTGGATGATGGGCTCGATCGGGGGAAAGAAATCCTCGCCGAAGTCGTGATTGAATTTCTGCGCGATGTCGTTGGCCAGTTCCAGATGCTGCTTCTGGTCCTCCCCCACCGGAACCCGGGTGGCGTGATAGACCAGGATGTCGGCGGCCATCAGGTTGGGATAAACATAAAGACCAGCGCCGACATTCTCCCGGTCCTTGCCGGCCTTGTCCTTGAACTGGGTCATGCGGTTGAGCCAGCCAAGCCGGGCCACGCAGTTGAAGATCCAGGCCAGCCGGGCATGGGCATGCACATGGCTCTGGACAAACAGGACGCATTTGTCAGGCGTCACGCCGCAGGCCATCAGCGCCGCCGCCATTTCTCGCGTCTGCCGCGCCAGGGTCTTCGGATCGAAGGGCTGGGTGATCGCATGCAGGTCCACGACGCTGTAGATGCATTCGTGGTCACGCATCATCGGCACCCAGTTGCGGATCGCGCCCAGGTAGTTGCCGAGGGTGGGAATACCGGAAGGCTGAATTCCGGAGAAAACGCGCTGCATCATCGAACCTTTCGCGCCTGGGCAGGCAGGCGTGATCTCGCGCAGGGAGCGCCACGTCAAGTTTCCCGCGCGCTTCCGGGCCTTTGGCTGGTTGACTGGCCGCGGGCTTGGCCCACGTCCCATGCGAACAGGTTCACGCTGTTGCGCTTCTGACACCATTCGCGCTTTGCGGCGTTGCAGCAGGGTGATGGGCAATGTCAGCAGCCAAGCGACCCTGGACCCGCGGCCCGTCGCCGCGGCCATATCCTCAGCGCCGCCTCTCCTGCACCCCGGCCGCAATGTCTGGCGGCTGGAAGAGGCGCATCGCGCCAGCGTGCTGGTGGATGCCGCCAACTATTATGGTGCCCTTCGAGAGGCACTGAAGAAAGCGCAGCGATCCATTGTTATTGTTGGATGGGACATCGATAGTCGTACGCCGTTGGTCGGCGCTGACGGGGAGGCCGATGATGGCTTCCCGAGGGAACTGGGGCCATTCCTGTGCAGCCTGGTTTCTCGGCAGCCGGAGCTGCGGATCAAGCTGCTGCTTTGGGATTACTCCGTCCTGTATGCCCTTGAACGTGAACTTCTTCCGGCGTTGAAGCTGCACTGGAACATGCCTGAGCAGATCGAGCTTTGCCTCGATGACCAGGTTTCCTTTGGCGCGTCCCACCATCAGAAGATCGCGGTGATCGATGGGGTCCTGGCCTTCGCCGGCGGTCTCGACCTGACCATCCGGCGCTGGGACACGCCCGAGCATCGGCCGGTGCACCCGCACCGTGTCGATCCGCGGGATGAAAGCTATCCGCCCTTCCACGATGTCCAGATGGTGGTGGACGGCCCGGCCGCCCGGGCCCTGGATGATCTGGTGCGCGAACGGTGGCGCCGTGGCGCCTGCGAGGACCTTCCGCCGCCGCCACGGGAAGCGGCCAACGATCCATGGCCCGAGGGGCTGATCCCCGATTTCCGGAACCTGCGCATCGGCATCGCGCGCACCCAGGGAAGCTTCGACGGGGAGCCAGAAGTGCGTGAGGTCGAGCGCCTCTACGAGGACATGATCGATCGCGCCGAGCGCGGCATCTATATCGAGAACCAGTTCCTGACCCATCTTGGCCTCGCCAACCGCCTGGCGCAGCGCCTGAAGGAGCGGCCGGAACTGGAAGTGGTGATCCTGGCTCCACGCACCCACCACACCTGGCTTGAGCATCGCAGCATGCTGGCCGGCCGCATCCGCTTCATGGAGGTGATCCGCGCCGAGGGTGTGGAAAGTCAGGTCCGCCTTCTTTTCCCCCGCGTGGGCGCCCGTTCCGAATCCCGGGCGGACGTCATGGTCCATGCCAAGGTGATGATCGTCGATGACCGACTGCTGCGGGTCGGATCATCGAACATCTGCCGCCGCTCGATGGGGACCGACAGCGAGTGCGACCTGGTGATCGAGGCGGAGGACGACGCCACGCGGACCGCCATCCGTGCCGTCCGAAACAGGTTCCTGGCCGAGCACCTAGGTGCCAGGCCGGAACAGGTCGCGGCGGCGACGCGCGATGGCTCCCTGTTCAGGGCGCTGGATCAGCTGAACCGGGGGCGCCGCCGCTTGTTGCCGATCCAGGATGGCCACCTCGCCGAGGGCGAGGCCATTCCGCAGATCGAGGCTGTGGCCGACCCGGCGCGCTCCCTGGGCTCGGCCATGCTGCTGGCTGATTTCACCTCAGAAGATGGGACACCGCACGGCATGCCACTCTGGACCCGCATCGCCCTGGTGGCGCTGCCCATCGTCCTGCTAGGCCTGGCTTGGCAATACACCCCCCTTTCGGGCTTCCTGAACCCGGAAACCTTCAGTTCCTCCATGCAGCAGGCCAACGGGGCCTGGGGCCCGGCCCTGGCCCTTGGCCTGTTCATGCTGCTGGGCCTCCTCGCCTTCCCGGTGAATGTGCTGATCGTGGCCACGGCGGCCGCCTTCGGGATCTGGCCTGGGCTGGCCTATGCCGCCGTCGGGGCCATGGTCAGCGCGCTGCTGACCTATCTGGTCGGCCGCAAGGTCGGACCCGCGCTGCTGCGCAAGATCATCGGTCCCCGTATCAACCGGATCAGCCGTGGCATCGCCCGCAACGGCATCATGGCGGTGACGATGGTGCGCCTGATGCCCATCGCACCCTTCACCGTGGTCAATCTGGTTGCCGGGGCGGTTCGCATCCCCCTCCTGGACTACATGGTCGGCACGGCACTTGGGCTGGCGCCGGGGCTGGTGCTGATGACGGCCCTTGGCGATCGGCTGCTGCGGATCATGACCGATCCCTCCTGGTCCGATATTCTGGGCTTCACCCTGGTTCTGGTGGCCTGGGGCGCGTTGTCCTACGGGCTGCAGAGCCTGGTGGCGTGGATAAGGCGGCGCAGCGGCATGCCTGCCGGCCAGGAGGAGGCGGCATGATCCTGCGGGCCATGACCTGGAACATCCATTCCGCGATCGGGCCTGACGGGCGCTACGACATCCAGCGCGTGCTTGGCCTGATCCGCCGTCACCGGCCTGACATCCTTGCCGTGCAGGAGGTCGAGGCGCGCAATCGCGGCACCCGCGAATCGCCCTTTCTGCTGCTGCGGGACCATTTCGGGCACAATGTCGATGCCGAGACCCTGCGCAGCTCCGATGGCGCCTATGGCCACATGCTGCTGAGCCGCTGGCCCATGGAGGAGGAAAAGCTGCATGACCTGTCGGTCGACGGGCGGGAGCCGCGCACAGCCATCACCGCCCGCGTCCGCACGCCCTACGGCTTCCTGAGCGTGATCGCGACCCATCTGGGCCTGAAGCAGCGCGAGCGGCAAGCCCAAGCCAACAGGCTGGCCCGGCTGGTGCGAAACATGCCCGGACCGCTCATCGTCATGGGGGATTTCAACGACTGGACTTGGCGGGGTCCGGTTTGGCGCAGCCTGTCGCCGCTGCTTCCGGCGCGGACGGGACACCGGACCTTTCCGGCGCGCTTCCCCCTCCTGCGACTGGATGAAATTTTTTGCCGGCCCATCGGATTGCTGGGCCGAAACTGGCGCGACCCGGCAGCGCAGGCCGCATCGGACCATCTGCCCGTCATCGCCGAGCTGCACATGCCGCAGGCGCGGGAGGGGAAAGCCGGCCAAGCCGCCTTCCCGGCCAGGGTGCCCGAGGAAGCCTGAGCTTGCGGAAATCTGGCGCGCCCTGAGGGACTCGAACCCCCAACCAACCGGGTAGAAGCCGGTTGCTCTATCCAGTTGAGCTAAGGGCGCGGAAAAGCCTGCCTAGTGCGTCCAGTTCTCGGCACGGCCATAGCGGAAGTTTTCCGCATAGGATTTCGGCTTGATCTCCCGCTGGGCGGGAGCGGCTTCCACCTCATAGCGGAGGCCCTGGGCCTTGGCATAGGCCTCCGCCGCCTCGCGCGTGGAGAAGCTCAGGCGAAGCTGGGAGCGCGTGTCGCCAGACCCGGTCCAGCCCGTCAGCGGGTCGAGCCGGCGCGGCTCGGCCGGCGCGAAGGACAGCACCCAGCCGCCGCTCTTGGCCTTCCCCGACTGCATCGCGGAACGCGGCGGGCAATGAATGCGGGCAATGGCGCGATCACGGCTCATGGTGGTGATGTCTCGGCCTCATGCTGGGTGGCCCGGCCACCGGAAACAGGTTTCGGGGCGAGAGGATTCGAACCTCCGGCCCTCTGCTCCCAAAGCAGATGCGCTACCAGGCTGCGCTACGCCCCGTCGAACCGGAAAATATGGGCGGACGCCGCATTAAGCAACCGCCCTTGTCGCTTCATCCGATCTGCGTCACGCCGCCCATCCAGGGCAGCAGCACCTCGGGCACCCGGACGCTGCCATCGGCCTGCTGATGGGTCTCCAGCACCGCGATCAGCGCGCGCCCGACTGCCACGCCGGAGCCGTTCAGCGTGTGGAGATAGGCCGTGCCCTTGGTCTCCTTGGGGCGGTAGCGGGCGCCCATGCGGCGGGCCTGGAAATCGCGGCAATTGGAGCAGGAGGAGATCTCCCGCCAGGCGCCCTGCCCCGGCAGCCACACTTCCAGATCATAGGTCTTGGAAGCGGCGAAGCCAGTATCGCCGGCGCAAAGCACGATGCGCCGCCATGTCAGGCCGAGTTCCGTCAGCACCCGCTCCGCGCACCGGGTCATCCGCTCATGCTCGGCCTCGGACTGCTCCGGCGTGGTGACGGCCACCATCTCGACCTTGGCGAACTGGTGCTGGCGCAGCATGCCCCGCGTGTCCCGCCCGGCGCTGCCGGCTTCCGAGCGGAAGCAGGGAGACAATGCGGCATAGCGCAGCGGCAAGGCATCCTCGGGCAGGATCTCGCCGGCCGCCAGATTGGTCAGCGGCACCTCGGCGGTCGGGATCAGCCAGCGGCCATCCGTGGTACGGAACAGGTCTTCCTCGAATTTCGGCAACTGGCCGGTGCCGTACATGGTGGCACTGTTGACCAGCAGCGGAACCGAGCTTTCCGTGTAGCCATGCTCGTCCACATGCAGTGACAGCATGTACTGGCCCAGCGCGCGCTCCAGCCGCGCCAATTGCCCCCGCAGCACGGTGAAGCGGGCGCCGGCCAGCTTCGCGGCGGCGGCGAAGTCCATCAATCCCCAGGCTTCGCCCAGCTCGAAATGCTGCTTCGCCGGGAAGTCGAACGCCGCCGGCTGCCCTTCCTGGTGCAGCACCACATTGGCGCTTTCATCCGCCCCGTCGGGCACAGTGTCGTCGAGCAAGTTCGGCAGGGCCTCAAGCACCGCGGTCTGCGCCTGCTCTGCGGCCTTGGCCTCCGCTTCCAGGGCTTCCATGCGATTGCGGAGGCTTACCGCCTCGGCTTCCAGGGCGGCCGTGTCGCCGCCCTGGCGCTTGGCCTGGCCGATTTCCTTGGAAAGCTGGTTGCGGCGGGATTGTGCCTCCTGCGCCGCCGTCTGGCCTGCCCTGCGGGCCGCGTCCTGCGTCAGCACGGCCTCCGCGATGGGCGGCAGGCCCCGCCGGGCCAAGGCGGCGTCAAAGGCAGCCGGATCGGCTCTCAAGGTGCGGATATCATGCATGGCGCGGCTCAGTTCTCGGTATCGTCATCCCGCTTGGGGGCGACCCACCCGGCGGCAAGGATGGACAGCTCGTAAAGGGCGATCAGCGGCACAGCGAGGCCGATCTGGCTGATGATGTCGGGGGGCGTCACGATGGCCGCCACCACGAACATCCCGACAATCGCGTAGCGGCGGCTTTTCTTCAGCCCGTCCACCGTGACGATGCCGACCTTGGCCATCAGCGTCAGCGCCACCGGAAGCTGGAACGCCGCACCGAAGGCCAGGATCATGTGCATGACCAGGCTGAGATATTCGCTGACCTTCGCTTCCAGCTGCACCGGAAGGGCGTCCGCGCCGGGCGGCGTTTCGAAGGAGATGAAGAATTTCCAGGCCAGCGGGAAGATGAAGTAGTAGGCCAGCGCGGCACCCAGGACGAACAACACCGGCGAGGCCAGCAGGAAGGGCAGGATCGCCCGCTTCTCGCTGCGATACAGGCCCGGCGCGATGAACAGCCAGAGCTGCGTCGCCCACATCGGGAAGCTCAGGAAGGTCGCGCCGAAGAAGGCCACCTTCAGGTAGGTGAAGAAGGCTTCATAGAGCGCGGTGAAGATCATCCGCCGCTCGCCGCCGCTCTGCTGCTGCAGGATATCCGCCAGCGGGCGCGCCAGGAAGCCGTAGATCTGCGCCGAGAAGTAGTAGCAGATGCCGAAGGCGACGATGAACGCGCCGATGGACCAGAGCAGCCTTGTGCGCAGTTCGAGCAGATGCTCGATCAGCGGCATCGGCTTGTCGTCGATGATGTCTTCCTGCGGTTGGGCCACGGATCGGGTGCTCAGGCGTTCGGGGTTGCGGGCTTGGCCGCCGCGGCCTCGGCCGGTGCGGGCGGATGGCCATGGGGAGCGGAGCCGGGTGCCGCCGCGGCGATGTCCGGCGGCACAAAGGCGGGCGCCGCCGGCGCAGCGTCAACCGCCGGAGCAGACTCAGACGGAGCAGACCCGGCCGAGGCGGAAACCGGCGGCGCTGCTGGCGTCGTGGTGCCGCTGCCGGCATCAGGCTTCCAGTCATCCCGCAGGGGATTGTCGTTGAAGGTGCGGCGGATCTCGCCGTCGGAGTCGAGATTGCGCTCGATCGTGCTCTTGAGGTCGAAGTTGCGGATGTCGCGGATCTGATCCCGGACATCCTCAAGCTTCGCCTCCCGCACCAGTTCATCGGCGTGGGTCTGAAACTCCGCGGCCATGCGCCGCAGCTTCTGGATGCCCTTGGCCATCTTGCGGATGGCATCCGGCAGGTCCTTCGGTCCGATCACCACGACCGCCACCACGGCGATAAGCGCCAACTCAGACCAGGCGAGATCAAACATGTGCTTCCCATTTCCCCCGCGGGGGCCGCTTCCGTTAGCAGGAACGGCGGGCAGCGCCAATGTGGCCGCCACCAGCTGATGAACCCTGCCCCCTATCTAGGCGCTTCTTCCGGGAAAAACGAAGCGGCGGGGCAGATGAAGCGGAATCAACCTCGTGCCGCCGCCGGCTGCGAGTCGCCCGCCAGCAGCTCCTCCCGCCGCGGCAGGTCGGACAGCACCCGGAGGCCGAATTGCTCCAGGAAGCGCGGCGTGGTGGCCCACAGGGTCGGGCGTCCGGGAACCTCCTTTCGGCCCCGGGGCGCGATCAGGGCCTGCTCCAGCAGCGTCTCAAGGGTGGCCTGGGACAGGCTGGCGCCGCGGATCTCCTCGATCTCGGAGCGGGTTACGGGCTGGTGATAGGCAATGATGGCCAAGGCCTCCATGGCGACGCGCGGCAGGCGCCGGGGTGTTTCCACCACCCTGGTCAGCAGCGGCGCCAGATCGAGCGCGGTGCGGAAGGCGTAGCCTCCGGCCACCTCGGTCAGCTCAACGCCGCGGCCAGCATAACGGGAAGCGAGCAAGGTCAGCACCGCATCCGCCCGCAGGCCTTCCGGCAGCAGGGCCTGGAGCCGCTCCGCGGGCACGGGCCGATCGGAGGCGAAGACCAGCGCCTCGGCCAGGCGCAGCGCGTGCTCAAGCGGCGCGATGCCCGCCCGGTCGCCGTCATCGGGCGCGCCGGCCGCCGGCGCAGCGGGATCAGGCGGCAGCTGCATCGGGCAGATCCTCAACGATCATGGTGTTGGGGGCGGCCGGCGCCCTGCGCAGCAGGATCGGCCCGAAAGCCGCCTCCTGGCGCAGCTCGATGCCTCCGCCCCGGGCCATCTCCAGGCCGGCGATCAGGGTGGCCGCCAACGCGGCCCGCTTCTCCACCGGATCGGTCAGGGTGTCGGGCAGGAAGCGCCGCAGTTCCCCCCATTCCGGGAGGCCGCCCACCAGCCGCGCCAATCGGTCGAGCGCTTCCTGGACGGTCCAAAGGCGGCGCGGCTGCGGCCGGTAGGGCCGTTTCGCCGCGGAACGGCGCAGCGCCTCAACATAGGCGCGGAGCAGCGCCGGAAGGTCGGCCAGCAGGCCGCTGCGGTCTTCCCTCAGCAAGCTTTCCGGAGCGCCGCGCGCCAGAACATCCACCCCCATCAAGGGACGCCGCGACAGCCAGCGCGCCGCTTCCCGCATGCGCTCCAGCTCCGCCAACCTTTCGGCCAGTTGGCCCGCCAGAGCCTCGGCATCGTCCTCCTGCTGTGGGTCCTCGGGCAGCAGGAGGCGGGATTTGAGCCAGGCGAGCCACGCGGCCATCACCAGCCAGTCGGCCGCCAGCTCCAGCCGGATGCGACGCGCCCCTTCGATGACCGTGAGGTACTGGTCCACCAGATCGAGGATGGAAATGCGCGCAATGTCCACCTTCTGGGCGCGCGCCAGTTCCAGCAGCAGATCGAGCGGCCCTTCATACCCGTCCAGGGTGAGGTGCAGCGTTTCCGGTGCCTTCCCATCCGCCATCACACGACATGCCCGGAAAGCTGCAGGATCAGCCGGAAGCCGGGACCGGAAACCAGCGAAACCAGCCCCCCCATCACATCCAGGGAGGGGGCGAGGCGCGGCAACACGAACAACAGCAGAAGCACGATCACCAGGCCCGCCGGCTCCAGCCGGGCCAGGGCCATGGCTGGCCGCATTGGCAGAAGGCCGACCAGGATGCGGCCACCGTCGAGCGGCGGGATCGGCAATAGGTTGAACAGCCCCAGCAACAGATTGACCAGGATAGATAACACGATAAAGCGAATGCCGAGTTCCACCGCCGCCGGCGGCAGCCCGGCCGAGACGCTGTCCAGCGGATGCGCCAGCATGGCCGCGCACCAGGCCAGGAACACGTTCATGGCCGGCCCCGCAGCCGCCACCAGCACCATGCCGTAGCGGGGGTTGCGCAGACGGCGGATATCGACCGGGACCGGCTTCGCCCAGCCGAACATCACCTCCACCCGGCCAATGGTCAGCAGCTGGAACAGCACCAGAAGCCCCGGCACGATCACCGTCCCGACCCGGTCCACATGGCGCAGGGGGTTCAGGCTCAGCCGCCCTGCCCGCTCCGCCGTGTCGTCACCCAGCGCCAGCGCGGCATAGCCATGCGCCGCCTCGTGCAGCGTGATGGCCAGAACCGTGGCGAGAATGGCCGCCAGAAGCTCGGGCAGCCACTCAGTCACGCGACATTCCGCAACGCATCATCCCGTTGCCTGGCCATGGCCTGAAGGTCATGGCTGGCAGCACGGCCCGGAAGGCTTCGGCTGCGGGATGCCGTCAGGCGCTCGGCGGCCTTGTCATGCACCGGGGCGCTGCCGCGCAACACCGCGAGGCTTTCCTCCAGCACGCCTGTGCAATGCAGGACGACGTCGCATCCGGCCGCCAGCGCATCGCCGGCCAGCGCCCCCGGCTCGCCCTTCAAGGCGTGCATCGCCAGGTCGTCGGAAACCAGGGGACCATCGAAGCCGATCTCGCCCCGGATGATGTTCTGGATCACCTTGGGCGAAAGCGTGGCCGGCCGCTGGTCATCCCAGGCGCTGTAGAGGATATGGGCGGTCATCGCCCATGCGCCGTCCGCCGCCAGGGCGGCGAAGGGCGCGATGTCGTCCGCCAGGGCAGCCGCCCCGGCGGTGACGCGGGGCAGTTCCAGATGGCTGTCCACCGAGGCCCGCCCATGGCCGGGGATGTGCTTGATCACCGGAATGGTGCCAGCGCGTTGCAGCCCGCGAATCCATGCGCCGCCGAGCCGGGCGACCTCAGCCGGTTCCGCCGAGAAGGAGCGGTCGCCAATGATGCCATGTGCTCCTGGCAGCCGCAGGTCCAGCACGGGAGCGCACACCACGTCGAGGCCAAGGGCCAGACAGTCCAGGCCAAGCAGCGTGGCATTGGCCGAGGCGGCTTCCTCCGGCAACCCTTCGAAGCGGGCGGCGGGTGGGAAGTCCGGCCAGTGCGGCGGCCGCAGCCGCGCCACCCGTCCGCCTTCCTGGTCCACGAGAATGGGGGCGTCCCCGCCCAATTCCTCCCGGATGGCGTCCGTCAGGGCCCGGACCTGTTCCGCATCCCGGATGTTGCGGGCGAACAGGATGGCGCCAAGCGGCCGCCATTGCCGCAGCATGGCGGCTTCTTCCGCCGTGAGGCTGTGGCCCGACAGCCCGATGATGGCTGCGCGAGGATCTTTCATGACCAAGGGATGCCTTAACCGCCGATCACCGCGCAAGCGCCGCCGCGGCTGCGCACGGCATCGCAGAAGGCCCCGGCCGCCTGACGGCTCTGGAAGCCGCCGGTGCGCAGGCGCCACATGGTTGGCTTGCCATCCTGATCGAAACGGATGATCTGCGGCGTGAAGCCGCCAAGCTCGGGAACGCGACGGCCCAGGCGGTCCCATTCGGCGCGGGCGCCGGCTTCGGAGGGCAGCGCGCCCAGTTGCACCACGACCGAGCCGCTGGTAGCCGCCGGCGGCCGGGGCGCCGGTGCCGGCGGACGGCTTTCCTCCGGCCTGGCCTGCACCACAGGGGCGGGCTCCGGCACGATGGCCGCCGCCGGGGGCGGCGCCTGCCGCGCGGAATCCAATGCGAGGGGCACGGCCGGCTCCGGGACTTCCTGGGCCGCCAATGGCAACGCGGGGACCGAGGGCTGTGCGATGGCGGCCGGCGGTGTATGCGCCACGGGGGGAGCGGTCGCCGCGCGCAGCGCATCCAGGTTCGGCGCCTCAGCCGCCGGGCCCAGCCGGCCGGATGGCTCATAGGTGCCGCTGGCCGTCCGGCGCTCGAAGATGATTTCGTCCTGGTTGGCGACGCGCAGGCCGCCGCGATCTTCCGGCCGCACCTTGATGGGGCGCGAATCCGCTTGGATCACCGGAATGGTGTTGTCGGTGTAGTGCGTGATCGCCCAGCCGACCACACCACCCAATGCCAGGGTGCCGACAACGCCGGCAGCCATCAGCAGAAGGCGGCGGGACGCGCCATCCTCCGCGGTTTCCCTCACCCGATAAGACGGGATCTGAGCTTCCCTCACCTCATCTCCTCAACCGGCGCGACACCCATGACCGCAAGGCCAGAGCGGATAACGATGGCCGTGGCGGCCACCAGCGCGAGGCGGGCCCGCGTGGCGTCCGGCTCCTCGGCCCGGATAAAACGCAGTGTCGCATCATCGCGCCCACGGTTCCACAAAATATGAAAGTCGGCGGCCAAGTCCCCGAGATAAAAGGCAATCCGGTGTGGCTCCCGCGCCGCAGCAGCGCCCTCCACCACACGCGGCCAGAGGCTGAGGCGGCGGATCAGCGCCAATTCCGCCTCGTCTTTCAGGTGGCCAAGCGGCGCGGCGGCGAGATCGGACTGCGCCGGTTCCCCCGCCTGCCGCAGCACGGAGCGGCAGCGGGCGTGGGCGTACTGGACATAGAAGACAGGGTTCTCGCGCGATTGCTCGACCACCTTGTCGAGGTCGAAATCCATCTGCGCGTCAGATTTGCGCGTCAGCATGGTGAAGCGCACCGCATCGCGCCCCACCTCGTCGATGAGGTCGCGAAGGGTGATGTAGGTGCCGGCGCGCTTGGACATGCGAACCGGCTCGCCGCCCTTCAGCACCTTCACGATCTGCGTCAGAACAACCGTGAAGCCGACACGCTTCTCGCCGGACAGCGCCGCGACCGCCGCCTTCATGCGTGGAACATAACCGCCATGATCGGCGCCCCAGACCTGCACCAGCTCACCGAAGCCACGGGCGATCTTGTCGGCGTGGTTGCCGATGTCGTTGGCGAAATAGGTGTTGCTGCCATCGCTCTTGCGCAGTGGGCGATCGACGTCGTCGCCGAAGCGGGTCGAGGCGAACAGCGTCTGCGGGCGCGGCTCCCAATCCTCGGGCAGCTTGCCCTTGGGCGGCTCCAGCACGCCCTCATACACCAAGCCCTTGGCGGACAGATCGGCGATGGCGCGGTCCGCCACGCCGCGACGCACCAGGTCGGCCTCGCTGATAAAGACATCGTGCGCCACACCGAGGGCGGCCAGATCCTCGCGGATCGCCTCCATCATCCGCGCCACGGCAAATTCGCGCACCGTGTCCAGCCAGAGGGCGGGATCGGCGGGAAGCTTGCCGGGCGCCAGGGCTTCGCCGTGCCGGTCACGGAGCGCCTCTCCCACGGGGATCAGGTACTCGCCGCGATATTGCAGGCCGCCAGGGATGGAGGCCGAGTATTCCTCCTCCGTCAGCGTCGTGCCGATCGCCTGGAGGTAGCGCCAGTAAGCAGCGTAGCCGAGCGCCTGGACCTGCGCGCCCGCGTCGTTGATGTAGTATTCCTTGGTGACGCGCGCGCCCGCCTTGGCCAGCAGATTCGCCAGCGCATCGCCCACCACGGCGCCCCGGCAATGGCCGACATGCATCGGGCCGGTCGGATTGGCGGAAACATATTCCACGTTCACCGGCACGTCGCTCCCGGCCTGGCCATCGCCATAGGCCTCTCCGACACGCAGGATGAGCGGAACCTGGCCATGGAGGTAATCCTCCGCCAGCCGAAGGTTCACGAAGCCAGGGCCGGCTGGGGCCGCCCCGGACACCATGGGCAGCTGCGCCAGCGCCTCGGCCAGCTGCGCGGCGATCTTCGCCGGCGGCTGCCGCGCGGGCTTGGCCACCACCATGGCCGCGTTGGTGGACATGTCGCCATGCGACGGGTCGCGCGGCGGCTCCATCGTGACGCGTGCCAGGGCCTCCTCGGGCAGATCCGGCAGGATGCGTCGCAGGCAGGCCAGGACCTCGGTGCGCAGTGCGGCGAAGATATCCTGCGGGGCGTCCGGATGCTGTTCCATGGGGTCCATTCAGCCTGGAAGATGAGGGTCGGTCAGGCGCCGGTGCTCTTCCAGCGCGAAGCGGTCGGTCATGCCGGCGATGTAGTCGCACACGGCGGCGGCGCATTCGGCACTGCCGGCATTGCCGGCTCGCTCCCGCCATTCCGGCGGCAGCATGTCGGGGCCGCCATGCAGAAGGCTGAACAGCACCTGCACCACGCGGCGGCATTTCTGGGTTGTGCGGTTCACTCGCCAGTGCCTGTACATGCGGCCGAACAGGAATTCGCGCACCTGCTGGTTCGCTTCCTGCATGGTGGGGCTGAACACCACCATGGGCTGCCCGGCGGCACGCACCGCGGCGGCATCCACCGGCGCAAGGGCAGCCAGGCGCCGGCTCGTTTCCGCCACCACATCCTCGACCATCATGTTGATGACGCGGCGGATCGCCTCGCTGGCGAGCCGCGGGGGCGCCGCCGCCGGATAGGCGGCGCGCGCCTCCGCCAGGGCGGTGCCGAACAGCGGCAGGGCGGCGGCCTCGTCCAGGGTGAAGATGCGGGCGCGCAGCCCGTCATCCAGGTCGTGGTTGTTGTAGGCGATGTCGTCGGCGAGCGCCGCCACCTGCGCCTCCACCGAGGCATGGGTGCCCAGCTCCAGCGGATGCAGCCGGTCATATTCGGCAGTGAAGGGCGGCGGGCGGCGCAGCGGGCCATTGTGCTTGGCCAGGCCTTCCAGCGTTTCCCAGGTCAGGTTCAGCCCGTCGAACTCGGCATAGCGCCATTCCAGCGTGGTCACCGCCTTCAGGCTCTGGGCATTGTGGTCGAAGCCGCCATAAGGGCGCATGGCGCCGTTCAGCGCATCCTCTCCCGCATGGCCGAAGGGTGGATGGCCGAGGTCATGCGCGAGTGCCAGCGCTTCCGCCAGATCCTCGTCCACCCGCAGCCGCCGGGCGATGGAGCGGGCGATCTGCGCCACCTCGATGCTGTGGGTCAGCCGGGTGCGGAACGCGTCGCCCTCGTGGTAGATGAAGACCTGCGTCTTGTATTGCAGCCGGCGAAAGGCCGCGCTGTGGATGATCCGGTCGCGGTCCCGCTGGAATGGGGACCGCGCCCCGCCCGCCGGCTCCGGATGGAGGCGGCCGCGCGACGTTTCCGGTCGGACGGCGTAGGGGGCGAGGTCGGGCATGGTCGCGGCGGCTTACCAGCCGCCCTGCCCTGCCGCAACGCCGCCGGCATGGTTGGAAACCGCCTCCCTGGCGCCTATGTTCGCCCTTCGAGGAGTTTCATGCCCATGCCCGACGGCTCGTCGCCTTCCGCTGCTTTCAGCGTCACGCCCCGCGCCTTCGCCCAGATCCGCGAGATCGCCGAGCGGGCGGGACGCCCCGCCGCCGGCCTGCGGCTGGCGGTGCTGGCCGGCGGCTGCTCCGGCTTCCAGTATTCCTTCGACCTGGACGACGCGGTGGCGGAGGACGACCTTGTGCTGCAATCCGGCGAGGCACGGGTGATGATCGACCCGGTCAGCCTGGACCTGCTGCAGGGCGCGCAGCTGGACTGGGCCGATGAACTGATCGGTGCGCATTTCACCGTTCGCAATCCGCAGGCGGCGTCGGGCTGCGGCTGCGGCGCGTCCTTCTCCATCGGCTGATCCGACACCAACCCCGTGCGCATCGCCAGCTTCAACGTGAATTCCGTGCGGAAGCGCGTTCCGCATATCGGCCGCTTCCTGCAAAAGGTTCAGCCCGACCTGCTGTTCCTGCAGGAGCTGAAATGCAAGACGGAGGAATGCCCGACGGCCGAGTTCCGCGACCTCGGCTACCAGGTGCATGCCGTGGGCCAGCCGGGCGGCCGGAACGGGGTGGCCGTGCTGTCGCGCATTCCCTTCGAGGTGGTCTGCGAGGCGCTTGAGGGCGAGGCCGCGGACGACCATGCGCGCTATATCGAGGTGGTCGCCGGCGGTGCCCACTTGGCCGGGATCTATCTGCCGAACGGCAATTCCGGCGGCGCGGAAGGCTATGCCTACAAGCTGCGCTGGATGGAGCGCCTGCGCCGTCGGGCCGCCGGATTGCTGGACCGCTTCCAGCCCTTGGCCATCCTGGGCGACTTCAACGTTTGCCCGACTGCGCTTGACCTGGCGCCGGGGGCGCTGCCTCCGACCGATGCCCTGGTGCGGCCGAAAACCCGCGCCGCTTTCCAGGCGCTATGCCATATCGGCTTGACCGACGCTGTCCGTGCCCTGCATCCCGGGAACCGGATCTACACCTACTGGGATTATGGGCCGTCCTTCGAGGCCAATCGTGGGCTGCGGATCGACCACGCCCTGCTTTCGCCGGAACTTGCGGAGCGCCTCGTCTCCGCCCAGGTGGAGATCGGCCCCCGGGCCGAGGAACAGCCCTCGGACCACACGCCTCTCGTGATCGAGCTGGCCTGAGGCGCCGCGGCGGGGTTTCCGCCGTGGCGCCCCGTCCCTTCAATCGCTGATCCGCGCCAGCGCGGCCTGCAGCCGAGCCAGTTCCGCTTCCGAGGCGGCCAGCCGCTCCCGGTTTTCCTCGACCACCTCGGGCTTTGCCCGGCTGACGAAATCGGCATTCGACAGCTTGGCGGTGATCTTCGCCATCTCGGCCTTCACCTTGTCCTGCTCGCGGGCGAGGCGTGCCCGTTCGGCGCCAAGGTCGATGACCTCCGCCAGCGGCAGCAGCACCGTCGCCTCGCCAACCACGGCCTGCGCCACACCCTTCGGCGCCTCGCCCTCCGCCAGGGCGCGGAACTCGGTCGCGCGGCCGAGGCGGCGGATCGCCTCGATCCAGCGCTCGCCGCGCGCCAGGGTCCCGGCGCTGGCACCCTGAAGCAGCAGCGGCACCGTGACGGAAGGCGGCACGTTCATCTCGGACCGCACGCCGCGGACGGTGGAGATCAGGCTGACCAGCCAGTCCAGCTCGGCACGCGCCTCCTCGGCGCCGGGCACGGCCACCGGCTCGGGCCATGCGGCGCGGATCAGGCTGAACTCGGCGCCATAGCCGAAGCGGTCCCACAACTCCTCGGTGAGATAGGGCATCACCGGGTGCAGCAGGCGCAGGATGGTGCCCAGCACATGCTGCGCGGCTCCCTTCACCTCCGCCTTCTCCGCGCCGTCTGGCCCGTTCAGCGCCGGCTTGGCGAATTCCAGGAACCAGTCGCAGAAGCTGTTCCAGACAAAGCGGTAGCAGGCGCCCGCATAGTCATCCATGCGGTAGGCTTCCAGCGCCGCCGTCGCCTCAGCGATGGCGCTATTGGCCGCGTCCAGGATCCAGCGCGCCAGCGGCGTCTGCACCTTCGAGGGATCGAAGGAGGCATTGGGCGCGATGCCGTTCATCTCGCAGAAGCGGGCGGCGTTCCAGAGCTTGGTGCCGAAGGAGCGGAAATCCTCCACCCGCTTGCGGCCCAGCTTCACGTCACGGCCCGGCGTGGCGAGGGAGGCGATGGTGAAGCGCAGCGCATCGGCGCCGAAGCTGTCCACCAGCTCCAGCGGATCAATGACGTTGCCCTTCGACTTCGACATCTTCTGGCCCTTCTCGTCGCGGACGAGGCCATGGATGTAGACGGTCTTGAAGGGCGCATCCCCCATGAAGTGGTGGCCCATCATCATCATCCGGGCGACCCAGAAGAAGATGATGTCCCAGCCCGTCACCAGCACGTCGCCGGGATAATACTTCTCCAGTTCCGGCGTCTTCCGCGGCCATCCCAGGGTGCTGAAAGGCCAGAGGGCGGAGCTGAACCAGGTGTCCAGCACATCCTCGTCGCGCGTCAGGGTCACGCCATCGCCCAGCTTGGCGCGCGCCTGGGCATAGGCTTCCTCCTCGGTGCGGGCGACAAAGACGCTGCCATCCGGCGCGTACCAGGCCGGGATCTGGTGGCCCCACCAGAGCTGGCGGCTGATGCACCAGGGCTGGATGTCGCGCATCCAGGAGAAGAAGACGTTCTCGAAGTGCTTCGGTACGAACTCGGTGCGGCCGGTTTCCACGGCCTCGATGGCCGGCTTGGCCAGGGTCGCGGCATCGCAATACCACTGCATGGTCAGGCGCGGCTCGATCGGCACGCCCGAGCGGTCGCCATGCGGCACGGCGTTGTTATGCGGCTCGATCTTCTCGAGCAGTTCCAGCCGCTCCAGCTCCGCGACGATGGCCTTGCGGGCGGCGAAGCGGTCCTGTCCCGCGAGGGAGCGGACAAAGGCCGGATCGGCGACGCCCGGCACGGCCTGCAAGCTGGCCTCGATCTCCTCAAGCCAGACGGCGCCCTGCGCATCCAGGATGGAGGGCATGGCCACGCCATGGCGCTTGCCCACGGCGAAGTCGTTGAAGTCATGCGCCGGGGTGATCTTCACCGCGCCCGAGCCCTTCTCGGGGTCGGAATACTCGTCGGCCACCACCGGGATGCGACGGCCGGTGAGCGGCAGGATGACGTGCCTTCCGACCAGGTCCCGGAAGCGCTCGTCATCCGGATGCACGGCGACGGCGGTGTCGCCCAGCATGGTTTCCGGGCGCGTCGTGGCCACCACCAGGAAGCGGCCGGGCTCGCCCTCCACCGGATAGCGCAGGTGCCACAGGCTACCCTTCATCTCCCGGTTCTCGACCTCAAGGTCGGAGATGGCGGTCTGGAACTTGGAATCCCAGTTCACCAGGCGCTTGTCGCGGTAGATCAGCCCCTGCTCGTGCAGGGTGACGAACACCTCCCGCACCGCATCGGACAAGCCGGCATCCATGGTGAAGCGTTCGCGCGGCCAGTCCAGGCTGGCGCCGAGGCTGCGCAGCTGGCGGGTGATGCTGCCGCCCGACTGGGCCTTCCATTCCCAAACATGTTCCAGGAACTTCTCGCGCCCGATGTCGCGGCGATTAACGCCCTGGCTGCCAAGCAGGCGCTCCACCACCATCTGGGTGGCGATTCCGGCATGGTCCGTGCCCGGCTGCCACAGCGCGTCCCGCCCCTGCATCCGGCGCCAGCGGATCAGCGTGTCCTGAATGGTGAAGGTCAGCGCGTGGCCGATATGGAGGCTGCCCGTGACATTGGGCGGCGGGATCATGATGGTGAAGGGCGCGGCCCCGCTGGCGGGATCGGCACTGAAGGCGCCCGAAGCCTCCCACCCCTCATAGAGGCGTTGTTCAAAGGAGGCGGGCGAGAGGGTCTTGTCGAGCATGGGCGCACGCTTGGTCGGGTGCCGCCCCCGCGTCAAGAGGAAGCTGGCGCGGATCAGCCCGCCGCGCCGCCATCCCGGCCGGACTGGCCCATCAGCCGGCGGATCTCGGCTTCCACCAGGGTCTTCACCAGGGCCGGAAGGTGCTGGTCCAGCCATTCGCGGAGCAGCGGCCGCAATTCCTCCCGCACCACGTCCTCGATGCTGGGGCCGGATTGCCGCAGAACCGGCGCGGCCCGGTTGGAGGAGACGGTGCGCGCCAGCTGCGCCAAGGCCGCCGCCGTGGCCGCCGCCGCAACGGGCCCGAGCAATCCCTGCGCCGGCTCCGCATCCTCCGCCGGTTGCGGCGGTGGCGGCTCGCTTCCCGGCGCCTCCTCCACCAGCATGGATTCCGTCAGTTCCAGAGGTAGGTCGCCCACCTCCTCATCCTCGTTCAGGGATTGCCGGATGGAGGCGAGGATCTCGTCCATAGAAGGCTCCTTAGGGCCTTCCGGTGGCGTGTTCGCGGCCATGGCCTACCTTCTTTGCGTGATATCGCTGGTGCCGAAGAGCTTGTTTCGGACGGCGTTGTAATAGGCTTCCATGTCGTACTGG
>NZ_VUKA01000010.1 GCF_008386565.1 Teichococcus oryzae
GGCGTGGGCACCTC
The DNA here is from genome assembly GCF_008386565.1 of Teichococcus oryzae. Classification (GTDB taxonomy): domain Bacteria; phylum Pseudomonadota; class Alphaproteobacteria; order Acetobacterales; family Acetobacteraceae; genus Pseudoroseomonas; species Pseudoroseomonas oryzae. The sequence goes on from NZ_VUKA01000010.1 coordinate 15, forward strand.
GGCTCATCTTTGTTCAGAGTTGCTGTTCAAGCGCGCCGGCGTTCCGTGCACGCATGTTCCTTTCCGGAGCGCCGCCCAGGTGATCCCAGCCATGCTGTCGGGCGATGTGGATTTCGCCATCGACAACCTGGCCTCCTATGCAGGGATCATCCAGCAGGGGCAGATGACGGCGCTTGGCATGACAACGGCCCAGCGCTGGCCCACCATGCCGCAGATCCCCACAATGGCAGAGGCAGGCGTTCCGGACTTCGTGGTGACGGCCTGGTCGGCCCTGATCGGCCCGGCCGGACTTCCGGAGCCCATCCAGGAACGGCTCGTCGCAGCGATGAAGGGCGTCGCCCAGGATGAGGCCGTTCGCCAGCGGTTCCTGACCGCTGGTGGACAGGCATTGGCCACCACGCCCGCCGAAGCACGCGCGCGCATGGACCGGGAACGGCCGATGTGGAAGGAGATGGTGGAGCTTTCCGGCGCCCGGATGGAGTAACCGGACGGTTCTTGCCGATCCAGGGCCCAATCGCGGGGCTCCCCGGAAGCTTCACAGGAAGCGGATTCTCTGACCCCTGTTGCTTTCGGCTTGATCCGGCCAGTGCCCGCTGCCGCCCACGCCCATCGGAGTGAGCGCGGCGGAGCAGACGGGAGGATCGTCATACGGGCAAGCTTGCAGCCTGCCCGCCTTCCCTTGGCTTCAGGATGATGGTGGGCTTGCCTGGGCCATGACAGCCGTGATGTCGGCGGCATCGTGCCTTTCGCGGAGCTGGCGGGTGGGATCGCCGCTGACACGGTTCACCAGGGCGCCACGTTGCACTGCCGGCCTGGACCCCACCTGCGCCGTCCAGCGCTGGAGGTTGCGGTATTCCTGCACCTGCAGGAACTCCCCGGCGCCATAAAGCTCTCCCTTGGCGAGCAGGCCATACCAGGGCCAGATGGCCATATCGGCCACCGTGAACTCCGGGCCCGCGATGTATTCGCTGACAGCCAGCCGCTGATCAAGAACATCAAGCTGCCGCTTGGCTTCCATGGCGAAGCGGTTGATCGGGTATTCAAGCTTCTCGGGCGCGTAGACATAGAAATGCCCGAAGCCGCCGCCCAGGAAAGGACCACTTCCCACCTGCCAGAACAGCCAGGACAGGCACTCCGCCCGGGCCGCGCCCTCCTGCGGGAGGAAGGCGCCGAACTTCTCCGCCAGGTAGACCAGGATGGCGCCCGATTCAAAGATCCGCACCGGCTCCAGGCCGCTGCGGTCCATGAGCGCCGGGATCTTGGAGTTGGGGTTCACCTCCACGAAGCCGCTGCCGAACTGGTCGCCCTTGCCGATCTCGATCAGCCAGGCATCGTACTCGGCACCGCCATGACCCGCCGCCAGCAGCTCCTCAAGCATGATGGTGACCTTCACGCCGTTCGGCGTGCCCAGGGAATAGAGCTGCAGCGGGTGCCGCCCGACCGGCAGGGCCTTCTCATGCCGCGCGCCGGCCGTGGGGCGGTTGATGCTGGCGAAAGCCCCGCCGTTCTTTTCGTCCCAGGTCCAGACCTTGGGCGGGGAATAGCCGGAGATGTCATCCATCCTGTTTCTCCAATCATCCTGTTGACCTGTGTCAGATAGGGAGCGGGTGGGATGGACAAACCCACCCCCCTTTCATCTTGAGAAACCACCGTGGCACCGGATCGCCAGAACCTGGGCCGCGTTGTCGAAGGCGGAATCCGGTAGCCGGGCGCTCCCCAGAGGACAAGGTCTTGGCGCGGGCGGTTTGACGGGCAACGGCAACCGGCGCTACCGACCTTTCAGGGGAGCGGGCACGCCAGTAGCGGGCTTGGGCAAGGAGGAATGGCTGTGGGCTTGCACATCGACTACTTCGTTTCGCTGAACTCGCCCTGGACTCACCTGGGCGCCGCACGGCTGGAAGCGATGGTGGCACGCCATGGCGCCACGCTAAGGATCTATCCGGTAGAGTTTGGCACCATCTTCTCCGCCTCGGGCGGGCTGCCGCTACCTAAGAGGTCGCCCCAGCGCCAGGCCTACCGTATGCAGGAGCTGGGCCGATGGCGGGACCATCTGGGCATTCCCATCCACCTCCAGCCTCGTTTCTTCCCAGCCGACGAGAAACTCGCCGCCCGGTGCGTCATTGCCGCCCGCGAGACCATCGGAGACGGTCCGGCCGTCGCCCTCGCACATCGCGTGCTGACAGCCCTTTGGGAACAGGAGCGCGATACCGGCGACCGGGAAGTCCTGGCAACGCTTATCGGCGAGGTGGGCCTCGACGCCACCTCCCTGCTCACATTGGCTGCGCAAGAACGGTGGGCGGAGCTGCGCGCCTCTGACACGCAAGCGGCGCTCGCACGGGGTGTGTTCGGCGCCCCAAGCTACGTGATCGGCGAGGAAATCTTCTGGGGGCAGGATCGCCTGGAATTCCTGGACCGCCGTTTGGCGAAAGGATGAATGGCACGCCGGGGGCGGAGAGATGCTGGGCGCCTGGTAACGTCCCAGCAACAAATATGAACAGATCATAAATCGTAAGCTGTGTTATCACGGGCTGTTTACTACTAACGCGTGCATAAGCAGCATTTGGTGCAAGCATTGATCAGGGCTGTTCTGTAGATCTCGGCACAGAGCGTTCCTTCTGTACCGAGAGAAACCAGGCCATGCCGATCGTCTACGGTTCTGCCAAAGCGGACAACATCAACCTTTCCACGCGCACCGCGGACTACACAATCTATGGCGACGGCCTGCATGACTATTCGGCGCAGCCAGCCAACAACACGATCCGTTCCGGCTCCGGCCATGACACGATCTATGCCGGCTATGGCAGCGACTTCGTGCAAAGCGGCGGCGGCAACGATACCATCTTCGGCTATGGCGCCGATGGCCTGACGGGCGGCGCCAGCTCCGCCTATGCTGAGCATGACGGCGACGATCTGCTGGATGGCGGGGCCGGCAATGACACCATCTTTGGCGGCGGCGGCAACGACCAGCTGCTGGGCGGCGCCGGCGACGATGTTCTGCACGGCGAGTTTGGCACCGATGGCATCAATGGCGGTGACGGCAACGACATCATCTCGGGTGGCTATGGCACCGATTACCTGCGCGGCGGTGCCGGCAGCGATATCTTCGCCTACGCCTACAGCTACAACGGCGCCGCCTCGGACGCGAATGGTGGCCGCGACGTTATTCGCGATTTCCAGTCCGGCACCGACAAGATCGACCTCAGCGGCTATTTCATCGCTCCGGCCGACCTGACCTTCACCCAGACCGCCAGGGGCCTGCTGCTGAGCTTCCCGGCCGTCTATGAAACCGGCGAGATCCTGCTCGAAGGCGTGAGCGGCGTGCGCGCGGGCGATATCGTCTTTGGCTGAACCTCGCCAGGCCTTCACCCGCCTGCCTTGGCGGCGGGAAGCAGCCTCGAACGGCCCCTTCGAGCGGGCCTGGTGGCTGCCACGCGCCCTTTCAGCAGCTTTGGGCAGGTCCTTGACCTGTCCGAGCGCGAACTTCCCGCGACGATCCTGAACATGCAAGCCATGCCTGGGTCAAAGCCGTGCCGCGCAGTCCGGCTGCCACAGTCCGGGCTCCTGATCCTGTTGCCTAATCGCGCCGTTGCGCGATGGAGGTGTAGAAGTTGCTGGCCTAAAGAAGCGGCTCTCGGCTGAAGCGCGCTCCAGGCTGTCGTTGAAGGCTCCAGCCTTGGTTTCGGACATCGCACTGGCCTTTGGCAGCAATACCCGGAATGAAGTGATCCCCGGCGCCCAGAAATCCATGCGCCCGATATCGGCAACCAGGTAGCCGCGCGACCAGACAAGATCGAACCCGATCCCGGCTAGTGAGCGGGGTATGGTCCGCATCATGCGGGAATTCGCCACAATCGTCCGGTGCATCAGGGCGTCCGAGGCTGCACCGCCATCCGTGGCCTCGGTGGCAAAGGTGAGGAGAGCATAGTCCCCGTCGAACACGATGAGATGCCCGCCGGAGCGTAGAATCCGGCGGCCTGATCGGCGACGTGGCTGATCAGGGTGAGCATCACCACCAGATCGCGGCGGTGCCTCATCGGCGGATGACATCGCTGTGGCGCTCCTAACCCGGGCACGCCGATATCCAGGCTCGTCCAGGGCTCGCCGGATCAGGCGCCGAAGCCACCATCGATGGTGTGCATCGCTCCGGTCACGAAGCCTGCTTCCGGCCCCGCCAGCCAGGCCACCATCGCTGCCACCTCCTCAGGCCGCCCATGGCGCTTGATAGCCATGACGGCGTGCTGGATATCCTTCATCGGCCCGTCCGCCGGGTTCAGCTCCGTGTCGATGGGACCTGGCTGCACAACGTTCACCGTGATTCCGCGCGGCCCGAAATCCCGCGCCAGCCCCCGCGCCATTCCCTGCAATGCGGCTTTGCTCATCGCGTAGGCCGCCAGGCCGGGGAAGGGGATCCGGTCCCCGTTGACAGAGCCGATCACGATGATCCGCCCACCTTCCGGCATCCGCCGCGCCGCTTCCACCGCCGCATGGTAGGGCGCGTTCACATTGATGCGGATCAGCCGGTCCACCGCGTCCGGGTCCTGCTCCAGCGGATCACCGAAGGCCCCAACTCCGGCATTCACCACCAGCACATCCAGTGGTCCGCTTTCCCGCACCCGCGCGATCATCGCATCCCGGTCCGCGCTGTCCGCCTGCACCGCCATGCTTCCCGTCTCGGTTGCCAGCCGCTCAGCCGCATCGCGGGAGCCCGCATAGGTGAAGCTTACCGCAGCGCCCTCTCCCGCGAAGCGCCGCACGATCGCCGCCCCGATCCCCCGGCTGCCACCGAGCACGAGAACGGACTTGCCCTGAAATCCAGCCATACGGTCCTCCTTGAGATTTAATGTAGTGGTTGCTACATCGAACTCCTGGAGAGCCCTGTCAAGGTATTTTGTAACATTGACTACAAATAGACCGCGCCCACGTGGCCGCCCTCGTCGCTTCGATCCGGAAGAGGCTGTGGCCATCGCTCAGCGCCTTTTTCACGCCCGCGGCTACGATGCGGTCAGCGTCGCCGATCTGACCGAGGCGCTCGGCATCAATCCGCCCAGCTTCTACGCCGCCTTCGGCAGCAAGGCCGGCCTCTACATCCGCGCTGTCGAGCATTACAACGAGACCGGGGCCGTTCCCTTGCCCGAGATCCTGCGCCCTGATCGTCCTGTGGCCGAATGCCTCGCCTTGCTGCTCGAGGAGGCTGCCCGTAACTACGCCGCCAACCCTGCCGCCACGGGCTGCCTTGTGCTCGAAGGCACCCGCTCCAACGATCCCGAAGCGCGCGAAGCCGCCCGCGCCGCGAACCTGGCCGCGGAGGAGGTGATCCGCCGCTACATCGCTGCCCGCCACCCTGAGGAAGCGGAACGTATGGCGGATTTCGTCAGCACCATCATGTCAGGCCTTTCCGCCAAAGCCCGCGACGGGCATGGCCTGGACCGCCTCCTTGCCACCGCCCGCCTCGCTGGTCTGGCCCTCGCACAGGCCCTTCCTGTCCGCAGTTCAGCCCGAGGCTGAGAACCGGGTCAGGCTATCCGCCAGGTTCACGCCTTCCTTTCATCCATTGGCTGCACCATCATCCTCCTCTGGATCAACGGATTTCCGGCCCAACACCTTTGTTGATCCGCGCGGCCAGACAGGCCGGCGCCGGACTGCCGTGACACGAAATCCGCGTGCCACAGGGCCAATTTCATGGGCCGGCGGCATGAAGTTGCTTGGTGGGATGATCCGAGTAGAAAGCCGTCCCCAGGGCCTGCGTATAGGTGGCGGCAGCGGACCAGCGCAGATGGATCGCGTCGAAGAAGGCGCCACTCTCCACCACCTGGGCCGCGTCGCCATCCCAGAAGCGCGCCGCCGGATCCTCCGCCAGCGCGGCCCGGATGCGGCTGTTGAACTCCGCCAGGAGTGGGGCGGCTGCATCATCCGCCTTCCAATCAGGATGCAACGGCGTGGTGGCCACCAGCAGGCGGCGCCCCTCCGCCCTCAACCGGTGCGCCAGCGCCTGCACCGCATCAAAGCATTCCTGATCCAGCGACTTCACCATCCCATAGAGCAGCGTCTCGCGGTTTCGGCTGGTATCCAGCGGCCCGCTGCCATAGCGGTCGAACACCAGGGGATCGACGAAATCTGCGCCACTGCGCTGCGCTGCGATGCTGCTGGCATTTCGCGCCAGGGAGAACGGGTCGAAATAGCGCATGTAGTAGGCCCAGGGAGAGGCCTTGGCCGAGACGTAGTCGGTCGCATCCTTGTGGTCGAAGATGGCGGTCCGGTTGGTGGTGCAGTTTTCGAAATCCTGCGGCGACGTGATCATCATCACGTCGCGGATGCTGGGCGTGCGGTCCAGGAACCAGTTGGCGGCGTAAACACTCTGATTCGCGGCCAACCCACAGAACGCGCCGTTCAGCGGCTTCACCTGCGGCACATCCTGCACCAGTTGTGCGCCATCGAAGTGCCGCCATGCGACGGAAGATCCGATCACCAGAAGATCCGGCTGTTCCGCGGCGTTGTTGCGATGAAAGGCCAGCTTCTCGTCAACGCAAAGGGAGTTCGAGAAGGCGGGCGGCGGCAGGTTGCCGGTGGCCCCCAACACCCCGAGCGTGGCATAGAACAGGGCCAACGCTGCGGCGGCGCTGCCCAGCAGCGTGGCAAGGTAGAGGGGGCGTACCGGCGGAAGCGGCGGAGCCTCCGTCTTGCCGCGTTTGGGTGCTTCAGCCATGGCCCACCGCCTCGCGCTTCGCCTCGATCAGCGCAACGAAATCTCCGACATTGTGCAGCGTTTCCAGATCCGCAGTGCGGAAGCGCACGCCAAACTGGCTTTCCGCGGCGACAACCAGACTCACATGCGCCTGGCTGTCCCAGCCCTCGATGTCATCGGCGGTGGTCTCCGGCGTGAGGACAATGCTGTCATCGTCGAAAACCTCCTGGAACACCTCGGTAAGGGCGATATAGATCTCGGACTGGCTCATGCGGCTTCCACCTCGATAAAATGTTTCGGGATTTGCACGTCACTGATGTCGCAGCGCCAGAAGGCCGCTCCGGGCTCCGCGCCAGCCGGGGGCTTCATGTGCCGGAAGCCCAGCTTCTCGTAATGTCCGGCGACCATGGTGTTTTTCGCGGTGGGCCGGTATTCGCCAATCAGCGCGGTCGCGCCGCGTAACCTGGCCTGTCCGGCCAGGATGCCGAGCGTCGCTTCCTCCACCTGCCGGCCCAGCACGCGGCAGGACATCAGCCAGGTATCGATCAGCATCTCGCCCGGCGGCAGCGCGGCATCCGGCCGCGCGATGATGACGCTGATCAGCCCGTTGTCGCCAAAGCGATCCCGCAGCCGGAGCGACAGCATCACCGCGGCGGGGTCGGCCGCGAGACGCTCCGCTTCTGCCGCGGTATAGCGGCGCGTGGTCAGGTTGAATTGGTTGGTCTTGTTGATCAGCTGCGTCGCGCGCGGCAGTTCGGCCGGGCCCACCGGCTTGGCCGTCATGGTCATTTCGAGGCTTCTGAGATAGCCGGGCAAGTCTGTCGCCTGCTCCAACGCTGCGGCGCGCTCGGCATTCAGCGCATAGGCGCGGCTCCGCACGGCATCGTCAGCGGTGAAGGAGGCCGTTTCGAAATAGGCCGCCGCCGCGATGACCTCGGGGTAGTTCGCCACATCCTCCGGCAGTTCCGGCACTGCCACATCGGGTAGCTCGCGGCGGATGATCTCGCGCTCGGCCGGGTTGTCATCCACGAAGACCAGGCTGTCGAGCCCGATGTTCAGCGTCCTGGCGATGTGGCGCAGATTGCCGGCCTTGTCGTTCCAGTTGGCGACGAAGCAGGCGATGTCGCTGCGCTTCAGCGCCATCTCGGGATGGTGGGCGAAAGCGTCCTCGGCGACCTCCGCCGTGTTCTTGCTGCACACCGCCAGGATGACGCCACGCCGCCCCAGCGCCGCCGCATAGCGCTGCATGGCAAGGAAGGCCTCGCCCGTCGCATTTCCCTGGCCAAGCCGGATGCCCTCCAGCCCGTCGTCACCGATGACGCCGCCCCACAGGGTATTGTCCAGATCCAGCACCAGGCATTTGCGCGACGTGCCCGCGACCGCGCCGCAGATGGCCGCCAGCGCCTCCCCGTAGGACGGAGCGAGGAGGGGGCTCACAAGCTGCTTCGCCTGGTGCCAGCGCACCGGATCGGCGAAGCCCGCCGCCAGCCCCGAGCGCGCCGCCTGCCAAGCGAGGTCGAGCAGCAGCACGCCCTCCTCCCGCGCGGCGCTGCGGATGGCGGCATTCAGACGCTCCGTCACCGCATAAGGGGCAGCGGGCACCAGGGCCTCGAAGCTTCCAAAGAGTAGCGGCTCGGCAGGCACCAATGTCTGCTGCACCACCTGTGCGCCATAGCGTGCCCTGGCGCGGCGCCAGAGCCTGCGCAACTCCTCGGTGCGCAGGGCCACTGCGGCGGCAACATCGGCCTCGCTGGCATCCGGCGAAAGCTCGATGCGCGCATCCTCCGCGTCCAGCGCCAGCAGGATGAGGTGCGGCGCGAAGCCTGCCAGCGCCGCGTCCTCGCCCAGCAGCACCTGCCGGTACATGCCATAGGGCGCCACATGCACATTCAATGCGAGGCGCCGCCCCAGGCCACCCACGCGGAGCGCGGGCACCAGATGATCCACCGTGTGCGAAGCCAGGATCGCCAGCCGCAGGGTGGTCAGCCCTGCGCCGGCGCCCTCCTGCCGGGCGAGTTGAGCCAGCTTGTCAATCCGCCCCGTGGCAGTGAAGTCGCGGCGGAAGCCAGCGAGGCGGATCGCCTCCGCCAGCCGCTCGCCGGCATCGGGTAGCTTGCGCGCCGCGCCGATGGCGGCGCCGAGTTCGGGATGCGCAGGCAACCAAGCGAGCTGTTCCATGGTCCTTGCCTCAGAACTGGAAATAAAGGAATTCGGTCGGCGCGGCGGACATCGCCTTGGCCATGGCGAAGAAGCCGAGCACACCGATGGCCACGGCAAATCCGACACCCGGCTTCCAGGTGGCGAAGGGCAGGGCGCGCTGCGCCCAGGCCATGCTTGGCCGCCAGCCCAGGGCGGTGCGGTAATGCCCCATGAATTGCTGCGTGTTCGGAAGAAGCCAGCAGAATGCCAGCAACAGCGCAATTTGCAGGCCCAGCACCGGGCGGAAGAATGGTCCTGGCTCCAAGGCGATACCCAGCAATCCGGCCATCGGCTCCACGCCCGGAATCCGGGCAAAGGAAGTCGGCAGCATCACGCCGTTCAGTCCCGCCATTCCCTGCAGCATGGTGAAGGCGGCTTCCAGGCTTGGCGCACGGAAGAACACAGCGCCGATCACCACGCAGAAGAAGGTGAGCGCGACGGCCGGCACCTTGTGGATGGCCTTTTCGCTATCGAGCTTCCATCCCCACTGGGCCTTCAATGCCCGCCAACCATGCGCGACGACGAGATAGAAGCCATGCAGCAGACCGAAGGCAACGAATTGCCAGCCGGCACCGTGCCACACGCCGGATATGAACATGGTCAGCAATGTCGGATAGGCGACAAGGGCGAGGAAGGTACCAGGGTCCATCCGGCCGCGCTTGGGCAAAGGCCTGCCTGCCGCCACCCGCCGGCGTGTCACACCCAGAACGATCGGATTGTATACATAAGCCGTCAGGAAGCGCGTCAACGTCATGTGCCAGCGCGACCAGTAATCGATGACGTTGTGCGCCTTGTAAGGGCTGTTGAAATTTGACGGCAGGCTGATGCCGAACAGCAGCCCCAGCCCGATCGCCATGTCGGTGTAGCCGGAAAAATCGAAGTAAAGCTGTAGCGCATAGGCCAGGGCACCGCCCCAGGCATCCAGGAAGGGCAGCGCGGCCCCTGCCTGCGCTGCGGCGAAAACCGGCGCTGCCTCGACGCCCATCGGGTCGGCGAAAACCACCTTCTTGAACAGGCCGAGCACGAAAAGCGTGACGCCGACGGAAATGTTGTCGGACCGGGGCCGGAAGTTTTCCGGATCGCCGAACTGGGACAGCATCTCGCGATGATGGGTGATCGGCCCCGCTATCAGATGCGGAAAGAAGGTGATGAACAGGCAGTAATTGAGAAAGTCATGCTCCACCACCGCGCCATCATGCGCATCCGAAAGATAGGCGATCTGCTGAAAGGTGAAGAAGGAGATGGCCAAGGGCAGGACGATGCTCGGCGCTTCCCAGCCCAGCCCGAAGGCATCCTCCGCTGCGCCGATCAGGAAGCCGGTGTACTTGTAGAAACCCAGCAGCAGCAGGTTGGCAGCGATGCCGAGGCCCAGAACCAGCCGTGACGGGCGCTTCAGCAGGTATCCGCCCAGCAGATAGTTGAAGGCGATGCTGCCCAACAGGAGCGGCAGGTACTGGGGATCCCACCAGCCATAGAAGACCAGGGACGCCAGGGTCAGCCACAGCCCGGCCAGCCTTTGCCGTCCGTTGCCGGCGAACAGAAAAAATCCGAGGAGCACTATGGGCAGGAAGCCGGTGATGAAGATGGCAGAATTGAACAGCATACTGGAGACGTCCTATCGTCCAGACATCTGCTGTGACTTTGGCAGGCCCTGAAGCTGTGTCGGCAGCCTCAGAAATGGTCCCGGGCAGCCGCGTCTCGCCTTTCCAGCAAAGACGCTTGCCTCAAGCCCCTGGCTTCAACGATCAGCACATCCCGATTGCAGAGAATGCCGATGATGAAGCGCGCCAGAAATTCCTTTCTGTACAACACAACGGAAATCTCGGGCGAACCGGGCAGGAGACCGGGACGACTTCAAATCAGGTCAACCACAGTCACGCATGGCATACTGCATTCACGTGTTGCAGTAGAGCTCCATGTCTCAGGCGTTGTCCGGCGGATCGGCGGCCGGAAGAGCCACCCGGGTTTTCACCGGGTCCGGGGTGCGTACCAAAATGTCTAAAAGATGTTTCAGGTTGAAGCAATCATGCAGAACTTCACATGGATGAGATTGATATTTTTAATTATCTGTAATCTCGCCGATGGCGCCCCTGTCTGAAGTTCAAGCAGTAAAACAGCTGGCGCGAAGTCTCCCCCTTTGTTCGTTGGGTTTCGGGACCGACAGGGCGCGGCAGCTGGCATCGTTGCCGTTCCACCTGTTGCCTGGCGCATCCGGCGCACAGGCCCACCATCATACCGACTGGCTGGACAGCCGCGCCCTGCTGGATCTATTTGCGGCCCGAACAATCCGAGATGGTGAAGCGGCCTGGCTTTGCGACAACCGCAACACGACCTGGGCCAGGAGGCAAACTTCTTGAGCAACTGCAAGGCAAGCCCGTGAAGATGCGGGCGCCCGTTTGGCTACGTGGCTTCTGGCCCACGCCGATGACCGTCAGCATAACGGAAAGGCTGCGCGGCTGTTTGGGAGCTGTGAGCGGCCTTCTGCTGACCGGCCTTGCCTCAGCCGCCATCAACGGAAACTGGTCCACACCGTCCATGCTCATTGCTCCGCTGGGCGCATCGGCCGTCCTGCTGTTCGCGGTGCCGGCCAGTCCGCTCGCGCAACCCTGGTCCATTGTTGGCGGCAACACCGTTTCTGCGCTGATCGGGGTGACTTGCGCACAGCTGATAGGCGATCCGCTTTTCGCCGCCCCTCTCGCAGTGTCCCTCGCGATCGGTGCAATGTTCGCCCTGCGGTGCCTGCACCCACCGGGAGGAGCCATTGCCTTGACCGCCGTTCTTGGCGGGCCGGCGGTGACCTCGGCCGGGTACGAGTTCGTTCTTCTTCCCGTGGGGCTTGGCTCATTGCTGCTGATGGCGACGGCGCTGGTCTTCAACAATGCGACCCGGCGGCCTTATCCGCATTCTCACCAGGCCCGTCCCTCTCATTCACACCTCACCACGGACGGAAAGCCCACGGAGCGCCTCGGCGTCAGTGCGGAGGATCTGGATGCTGCCCTGCGGCAGCATGATGAATTCCTAGACATCAGCCGCGACGATCTTGGAGAACTGGTGCAGGAAGCGGAGATGCGGGCTTACCGCCGCCGCTTCGGCCAGATCACCTGCGCAGACATCATGTCGCGCGATGTTGTCACCGCGCGACCCGACATGCCCCTGCGGGAAGCCTGGGCGCTGTTGCGCCGGCATGACATCAGGGCCCTTCCCGTGATTGACGCGGATCAGCGGGTGACCGGCATGATTTCCGAAGCTGACCTTCTGGCCGTAGTGGAAAACGGCAAGCTTGAGGGAAGGGAGGCCTGGTTTCTCCGCCTGGTCCGGCCCGGGAAGTTCTCCGCGGGACCGCCGCGGGTCGTGGGGCAGGTCATGCCACGTGGCATCCCCACCGTGACGGAAGGCATGCATGCCGTGGAGTTGGTGCCGTTGATGGCCGATAAGGGGCTGCGTCATGTTGTGGTTGTCGACCAACAACAACGGCTGGCGGGGATCATTTCCCAGGCGGATCTTATCGCCGCGCTTTACCGCGGCCGCCTTGAGGAACAAGGCGCGGGGGCAGGCAGGCAGGCAGCCTAGGCGGCGGGTTGTTCGGGGCGCCTATCGGTCGTTCAGCTTCACCATCCGGATCTGGGGCGAGGTGGCCTGGACCGCGATCCGCCAGTGATCGGTCTGGATCACCTTGAGGACATTCCGGGGCCGGTGGGCAACGATGTTGACGCCGCCCCGGTGCCGCACGCTGTCATAGATGATGCCTGCTCCACCGGAGGCGCGGATATGCTCCCCCAGGGCCTGGGACGCCACATAGCTGCCGGGATGGTAGATATCGGCCCGGTCATCCTGTCGGCGGCGGATGTCGAGATAGGAACCCGCGAGTTCCGCCGTGTAGGTGCGATAGTCGCGCGCCAGGACGGCCCTGCCGGTCGCCACGGCCTCGCGGCGCAGATGGTGGGCGACCTCGAAGGCAGCCGTGCGCAGGGCGGCCGCGGCGTACCAGGCACCCAGATCCGGCCCGTTGAAGCGCGCGCCCGCAGGCGGAGCATGCAGAAACGTTGCCATCACGACGCTGGAATTCGGTCGTCCGTAGACCCACTCCTTCTCGGGGAGCCGCCGTAGCCGCTCCTCCACCAGCCGATCATTGGTCCATCCGACAAGCTCCATGACAGCCGCGACATCGGCGGCGGTCGCCACGCTGTCAAAAAGGCCGATCGGCGGGAATTTGGAAGGGATGAGCCGGTAGGTCGGCGCCGGTGCCGCCGAGAACATGTCACTCAAGAGATGACGAGGTCCTCGTCCCGGTATGGCTGGAAATCCCCGTCCAGCGCCGCCATCGATTCCATGTAGATGCCGCCGCGCGCCGCATCGAGGAAGCGCCGGACCGCCATCAGCCCATCCTGGGTGCCGCTCGTCACCAGATCGAGTGGCCGGTGCCCTCCGAAGATGGTGGCATGATGGGGTGTCTTGAGCCAGGCGATCCCTTCCCGCTCGCTGCCATGCAGAAGAACGAGAGCCTGGTGGATGCCGAGCAGGGCTGAGATGCGGGTCAGGATGTCCACATCCAGGGTCAGCTCACCATGCTCCCGGGCGGTCTTGGCCCATTTGTGGAAGGTCGAGCGAGCAGGGCAGCCCAGGATCAGGAGCCGCTGGCCTTCATCGAGGCCCCACAGGTCGGCGATAGCTAGGAAGGTGCGCATCCCGGGCGCGCTCAGACGCTTCCGGTTCCCTGGCAGGAACCTGCCCCGGTCAAGGCGGGCAAGCCCCTCGGCGGCAGGCTGGCCCACGACACGCGAAGCTTCGGACATTGTGGCCCCCCCATTCGTCTTGAAATGGATTATGTCCCGAACGAGACTTTGTCAACCGATCAAAGGTGGCTGGGTTGCGTAAGGCAGTGCGAAGCCTTGTTGTGAACCCCGGCATGAAGGTGCCATCTGCCTCCGGTCTTCCCGAAACCGGCAACCGGCCTGTAGGGTTCCATCCAGCGAGGGTGGTTCCAGAAGCCCGGCCGTTTCTGTGAAGTTCGGCCTGGCTGCCCGAAGCCCGTAGATCGATAGGATCCTGTCGCCGATGAGCACACGTCTGCCGGCCTGCCTGTTGGGCCTGACGCTGTTGCAAGGATCGGGCGTGGCTCCGTTGTTGCCGGCGACACTGGTTTTGTCGGCCGCCACTGCCGCGTTCAGCACCCCGGCGGAGGCACGTCCCCGCTCCAGCGGCGGGTATTCGCGTCCGGGCGGTTCCTATCGGACGCCATCCGTTGGCGGGTCAGGCGGTTATTCGAGGCCGCGCACCCCTTCTTCCGGCGGCTATGCCTTGCCCCGCTCCGGCGGGGCAAACATGCCTCATGGTGGCGGAGCGTCGGCCGGGGATCGCAGCTACAATCGTTCCCAGGCTGCGGACGCCCTGCGCCGGATGCGGGAAAGCCAGGCAGCGACCGAGCGCGCGGCACGCCCGGCACCGGCCCCGGTTCCATCCAGGGGAGGCGGCTCCTATGGCGGGGGGTACAGCACGGCCCCGGGCACCAGCTACGGCGGATGGTACCGGGACCGGGGCTGGAGCGTTCCAGGCCCGGTTCTCACCGGCCCACGCAACTTTGGCGTCTGGGATGCGGCCTTCCTGTGGTTCCTGTTCAGCACGCTGAACCGCCCCGGCCATTCCGACTTCTTCCGCAACCATCAGGATGACCCCGGCTACCGGGAATGGCGGCAGGAAGCCGAGCGCCGCGCCCAGAACGATGCCGAGACCCGCGCCCGGCTCGAGGAACTGGACCGCCGGATCGCCGAAGGCGGCGATCAGCCTCGCGATCCCGATTACCTGCCCCCTGGCATCCCGGCCGAGATCGCCACGGGCAGCGAGGGAGCGGGCCTGCCCGATCGCCGCACTCCCAGCTTGGCCGAAGCGGGGCGGGCGGGTGGCGATGGCGGGCTGGCCACGGTTGGCGGCGTGGTGTTGATCGGCGGCGGCCTCCTGGCCGTGCTGGCCTGGCGCCGCCGTGGCGGGGGGCGGGGCGGGGCAGCAGGAGGCGCAGGCGGGATGGGAACAGGTGGCACACTCGCCAGCGCGGCCGGCATGCTGCGCCACAAGGCATCTGGTCAGGGCTACGCGCCTTCCCGCTTCCGGGTCGGCATGACCCTTACACTGGATCCGGCGCCATTCCTGCTGGCGGCCGGGTCCACCCATGTTTCCAATCCCCCTGGCGCCGGAGGCACGGTCAGCGTCGAGGAGGTCGGCCGGATCGGCGGCGATGTTCCGGGCGGGATGGTGCGCCTCTACCTCCCGGGAAGCAGGGCCATGCTGCAGCTTCACCTTGGCCATCATAATGAACCGGATGAGTGCCGTTATTTCGCGCCGCTGGACGAGGTGACCCCGGCCGATGAGGCGGAATGGGGCGCGTGGCTGGACCCGCGGGAGGGCATGATCGGCTGGCCTGAGTTCCAGACGCGGGACGGCAGGCTTTATGCCCGCGCCTGGTCGCCCGGCCAGTCCCGCATCCAGCCGCGCCAACTGACGGAGGAAGTCGAATCCACCTCGGGGCGCCGGACTGTCAGCAGCCAGGCCATGCTCTACGCCGCCCCCACAGGCCTGGCTGCCCCCGCGCCGCAAACGGAATACATCATTGTCTCCGCCATCGAGGATGGCGGGCAGGCCTGGGTCGAGATCCGCGCCGGTCTCGACATCAACCCGGCCTCCCTGTCACTGGCCTGAACCACCCGCAGCGCGAAGGACGAAGCGACAATCATGGATTTGATCCTCGGCACCTTGCAGGCGGGCCTGCCCGTTCTCGTCACGCAACTCGCATTGACACTGGGCCTGTTCGCCCTGGGCGTGGCGGCCTACATGGCCATCACGCCCTTTCACGAGATGCGGCTGATCCGCGCCGGCAACCCTGCCGCCGGCATCGTGCTGGCGGGCAGCATGGTGGCGCTGGCCATCCCGCTGGCGGCCACCCTCGCGACCAGCCGCTTCACGCTCGACATCCTGATCTGGGGCCTGGTCGCGCTGGTGCTGCAACTGCTTACCTTCGTGATTGCCACGCTGCTGATCCGGGGCCTGCGCGCCATGATCGAGGCCGGCAATGTTGCCGCCGCCTGGTTGCTGATGGGCGTGCAGATCGCCGTGGCGCTGCTCAATGCCGGCGCCATGGCCGGCTAGCGGAACAACGGAAAGGGAGATGACCATGCTCGCCTTCATTCGCAACCTTGTCGGCGTGAAGACCGATCAGGCTGTCAACAACGCTGTCGAGGCCATTGTCCGGTGGGATCCGAAATCCGCGACCGAGGCGGAGCTGCGGACCATGGAGCAGCACCTGGACCAGCTTGGCCTGCAGGTCGCCGAAGCGCGGCAAGCCTATGAGCGCGAGAAGCGCGAGGCCGACACCATCCAGGCCCTGTCGCAACAGCGCCTCGCCGCTGCCGAGCAGTTGCAGCGCCGGGCGGAGGCCGCGACAGATCCCGCCCAGAAGAGCGAGCTGGAACGCTCCCTTGGGACGCTTCTCACGATGCTTGAGGAGATGGCCCCCGAGGTGGAGCGGGAAAAGCAGGATGCCGTCGATGCGCAGGATTTCCTGAATACCTTGCAGCAGACCTATGAGCAGGCGGGCAGCAAGCTGAAATCCGCCCGCTCGGAGCTGGCGCGCGCGCAACGGGACATGACGCGCGCGGAAGCGCAGCGCGATGCCGCGGAACGCCGGGCCGAGGCCGCCCGGCAGGCCGCCGGGCTGACCGGAGCCACCAGCGGACTGAGCGTCGCGCTGAAAACGATGCAGGAGGCGGCCGCTCGGGACCTGGCGCAGGCCGAGGCCGCCAATGCCAAGGCCAAGCTGCTGACGCCAACCCAGCCGGAGAAAGACGACCCGAACATCGCCGCGGCCATGGATGCGGCGGCGGGCCGGCTGCCGGCGCCGGTCAATCTCGGCGACCGGCTGGCCGCGATCCGCCAGAAGCAGGGCGCGCAGCGGCTCATCTCCGGATAATGGCTGAAAAGCTGAGCGGCGGGGAACGTCCTGGCTGTTTGCCGGGATGAGCCCGCTTCAGGAGGGCCGCTTCTCCACCTGACCTTCAGGCATGGCCGGGTTGCCTCCGCGCTATCAGGGCTCCGAAAGGCCAACAATGCCTGGCAGCGCCGCGCCGGCTTCCGGGAGCCGCGCTGCCAATGATTGCCGCGGCGGCATCCGGAAGACTATCGGCCCGAGGAAGGATGCCGCTCCGCCGCCGGGGCCGGAATCCGCGCATGACCGGCATCCATCCTGAGCGCGCGGAACCTGCCTGCCGCCTTAGTTCACGACAACCCGGGCCTCCTTGACGACGCGCCCCCATTTGGCGTTCTCGGCATGCAGGAAAGTCGCGAACTCCTCTGGCGTGGAGCCCAGCGGCTCACTGCCTTCGGCGGCCAGCTTGGTGGCGACAGTGGGATGGCGCAGCACTTGGCGGATCGCCTTGTTCAGGGCCAGGATGGTCTCGGGCGGCGTGCCGGCGGGCACGACCACCCCGGTCCAGTTCACCGCCTCATAGCCAGGGAAACCCAGCTCGGCCACGGTCGGCACCTCCGGCATTGCCTTCATGCGCTGCGGCGATGTCACCGCCAATGCCCGCACCGCCCCGGACTCCAGAACACCCCTGGCCGCCAGCGGATTGGCGAAGAACAAATCGATGCGGCCGGCCAGCAGGTCGGTCAGCACGGGTGCCGCGCCGACATAGGGCACCACCACCATCTCGATCCCCGCCTGCACGGCGAACATCTCGCCGGACAGATGCCCAGTGGTGCCGGCGCCGGAATGGCCGACATTCAGCACCCCCGGCTGCTTCCGCGCATCGGCGACCAGCGCGTCCAGGTCCTTCCAGGGCGCATCCTTGCGGACCACAAGCAGGTTCGGCTGCTGCGCCACGGTGGAAACAGGGGAAAGATCCCGCAGCGGATCGAAGGGCATGGAAGGATAGAGGCTGGGATTGATAGCCAGGTTGGCTGTCTGTCCCATGCCGATGGTATAGCCATCCGGCTGCGACTTGGCGACAAGGTCCAGCCCGACATTGCCACCCGCGCCGGGGCGGTTCTCCGCCACAACCGTCCAGCCGGCGACTTCCGCCAGGCGATGCGCGACCTCCCGCGAGATGACATCGGTCCCACCCGCGGGTGGATAGGGGACGATCAGGCGGATCGGCCGCAGCGGCCAGGCCGCCGCCGATGCCCGTCCCACCAGGAACGGCGCCGCTAGCCCCAGCCCCGCGCCAAGCAGGCCACGGCGCCTGAGAGTGATGTTCATCGAATGCTTCTCCCTTTGCCCGCCGAGCCATGTCCGGCGGGTCGTTCGATCCTGTTGCAGCCGGCCGCCTTATTCCGCCGCGCGCGGCACAGGCCGGAACGGGCCGAGAATGTCTTCCGTCTGTGCCCCTGCCGCCGGCGGATCGCTGCGCCGCCCAAGCCGCTTGGCGCCGAACTGGATGGGGAGGGCGGGCGCCGCCGTTTCCGTTCCATCCGGCAGGCGAAGTGGCACCATGCCTCCGGCATGATTGAGGTGCGGGTCGTCATAAAGATCCCAGGGCCGGGTGATGCGCGCGAAGGGCAGGCCGGCGGCCTCGCACATCGCCTCAAGCTCCGCGATGGAATGCCTGCGCAGGAGGCGGGCAACCAGCGGGATCAGCTCGCCCCGCCCCTGGGACCGCAGCGTGTTCGTGGCCCAGCGGGAATCACGCAGTTCCGGCGCGTCCAGCCGGGCGGTGAAGATCTGCCATTGCCGGTCCGTCACCACGCCGATGAAAAGCTGCGCCCCATCGCTTGATTCGAAAACGTCATACACCCCCCAGGCCCGCTTGCCCGCAGGCATCGGAGGCGGCTCCTGGCCCGAGATCGCCTGTTGCAGCATGTGCGTGGACACAAGATAGGCCGAGGTCTCGAACAGGCCGGATTGCACATGCTGCCCCTGGCCCGTCATCTCCCGCTGCCGCAGCGCGGCCATGATGGCGACGGCGCCGAACAGGCCACCCATCATGTCATTGACCGGGGCGCCCGCCCGCAGCGGCCGCCCCTGCGGCCCTGTCATATAGGCAAGGCCGGTCATCATCTGTACCACCTCGTCCAGCGCGGTCCGGTTCTCGTAAGGCCCGGAAAGAAAGCCCTTCAAGGAACAATAGACGAGGCGTGGATTGCGCGCGGAAAGGGCGGCATAGCCCAGCCCCTGGGCCTCCAGCCCGCCGGGGCGGAAGTTCTCGATCAGCACATCGGCCGTGTCGATCAGCCGCAGCAGCGCCGCCAGCTCCTCCGGGTCCTTGATGTCCACCTGCACGCTTTTCTTGTTGCGCGAGAAGGCGGCGAAGAAGCCGGTGCCGGAGCTGGTCAGGACCCGCGTGCGGTCCCCCGTGCCGGGCGGCTCCACCTTGATGACCTCGGCGCCCAGATCGGCCAGCACCAGACCGCAGCTCGGCCCCATCACCATGTGGGAGAATTCGACAACGCGGATGCCGTCAAGGGGCAGGGGTTGTTGCACCGCGCTCATGCCGCCCGCGCCTTTGCCCGATAGGAGCCGAGCCCGCCGCCGCGCAGCATGGCGCTGGGCAGGCGGTGGCCGACGATCTCCTCGGCCAGGGCCGAGGCCGCGAGCAGCGCCTCCACATCGACGCCGGTGGGGACGCCCAGTTCCTCGCAGAGGAAGACCAGTTCCTCGGTCGCGATGTTGCCGGGGGCGCCGGGATGCGCCGCGAAGGGGCAGCCGCCCAGGCCGCCCACCGCCGCATCGAACTCGCGCACGCCGAGCCTGAGGCCTGCATAAGCGCAGGCGACCGCCATTCCGCGCGTGTCGTGCAGGTGCAAGCCGATGCGCTGCGCCGGGTATCGCTCCCGCACCGCGCCCACCAGCCGCTCCACATGGGCGGCATTGGCCCAGCCCATGGAATCGGCGATGGAGATCTTCTCGATGGCGCAGCCGGTTTCATCGGCCAGCGCCATGGCATCCGCCAGCGCCGAAAGCGCCTGCGGCACGGTGACATCGCCCGAGAAATTGCAGCCAAAGGAGGCCATCAGGCTGATTCGGGTGACCGGAACCCCTTCCGCCTGATGCACCGCCACATGCTTGCGCATGGCTTCCAGCTGTCCGGCATGGTCGCGATTGAGGTTGCGCTGCGAGAAAGCTTCCGAGGCGCTGACGGTGATGGAGCCTTTCACCGTCAGGCGGTCACGGAAGGCCAGGGTGCGCCTCAGCCCGGCCGGATTGAACCAAAGGGCGATGTATTCGACGCCAGGACGCGGGGTGAAGCCGGCCACCACATCCTCCGCATCGGCCCAGCCGGGTACCATCTTCGGATTGACGAAGGAGGCCACTTGGATGCGCCTGAGCCCGGTTTCCGAAAGCGCGTGGATCAGCGCGACCTTGCGTTCCGTCGGGATTGGGCCTGGCTCGATCTGGAAGCCTTCCCGGGGGCCTTCCTCGGTGATGTCGACGCTCTTGGGCAGGTCGCTCATGCTGAATGCTCTCCCGAGGTTGCGGCGGGATGGTCCCACGCCGCCTGCAGAATGGTTCCCGTGGTGGAATCCGTGATGACAACACCGCCTTCAGGGCGGAACGCGACATTGGTGGTGAAGCTGCCGCGGCAGGAACGCAGCGCGGCAACCAGTTGCCCCTGCGCGCCCAGCACCAGAACATGCCCGAGCCCCGCATGCGCGACGAGCAGGTTGCCCCTCGCGTCCACCGCCATGCCATCCGGCCCGGTCGCGCCATGGAAGCTGGCGAAGCGGTGCACCTTGGCGGTGCCGCCCTGCGGCAGCAGCGGCACGCGCCAGACGGCGTTGTCGCGCGTCATGGCGACAAACAGCACATCCTCCTCCGGCGAGAGGGCCAGGCCATTGGGGCTTGGCCCATTGGCGATGAGGCAATCGAGCCGCCCGTTACGTGTCAGGCGGAACACCCGACCGGTCGGATCATGCAGCCCGGTCTGGCCCTGGTCGGTGAAGTAGAGGTCGCCGTTGCGGGCGAAGGTGAGGTCGTTGACGCCCTTGAAGCGCTCGCTGTTGCAGCGGGCCAGCACCGGCTCGATGTAGCCGGATTCCGTATCCAGGGCCAGGATGCCGTTCTTGTAGTCGGTGATGAAGAGGCGGCCATCCGGCGCCAGGGCCAGCCCGTTCGGTTCGCCATCGTAATCCGCGACACAGTGCCATTCGTCACCTTCCACGCGGAACACACGGCCATGCGGGATGTCGGTGACAAAGAGCCGACCATGAGAATCGTGGCACGGGCCTTCGATGAAGCTGTCCACCACCTGGCCGCGCTTGTTGGCGCGCGACCATTCGGTGACGACCGGGCGGCGAAGTTCCGCCGGCATCTCGCTGAACACGCTGGTGAGGGTGATAACCGGCGGCGGAAAGAGGCCCATCATTGCGGGGCGATCCCGGCTTCGCGCAGGACGGATTCCCAGCGCGCGATCTCCCCGGCAACGTAGCTCTGCGCCGCGGCGGGATCGTTGCCGACGATGCGGTCAACGCCCAGCCTGGTGAGCTGCTGGCGCACCGCCTCATCTCCCAGGACGGCGGCAGCCTCCTTCTGCAAGGTCGCGATCACGCCCGGAGGCGTGCCACGCGGCGCCATCAGCACCTGCCAGACACTGAAGGTGGCATCGGGGAAGCCGGCCTCGGCCACGGTGGGCACGTCCGGCATCACCGGGCTGCGCGCCGGCGCGGAAACCGCCAGGGCCCGGCCCTGGCCACCCTGCGCCGTGGCGAAGCCGGTGATCCCGGCATCATACAACATGTCGATGCGCCCGGCGGCGAGGTCCAGAACGGCGGGCGCGCTGCCGCGATAGGCGACCTCTTCCATCTTCAGCCCGGCCGCCTTCAGGAACAACAGGCTGACCAGTTGCAGCGCGCCGCCATTGCCGGCGCTGGCGTAGCGCAGCCGCCCTGGTTCCCGCCGCGCCCGCGCCACAAGGTCAGCGACGCTGCGGTCGGGCGAGGAAGGCGGGACCAGGAGCACCATGGGGCTTTCCGCGACCACCGTCACCGGCACCAGATCCTTGACCGGATCATAGTCCAGCTTGGCGTAAAGCGCCCGGTTCACCGCATGGCTGGTGTTGGTGAACAGCAGCGTCGTGCCATCCGGTTCGGCATGCGCCACGGCGGAGGCGGCGATGTTGCCGCCCGCGCCGGTCCGGTTCTCCACAACGAAGCGTTGAGGCAGCCGCTTGCTCAATCCGTCCGCGAGCAACCGCGCCACCAGATCGGTTGGCCCCCCCGCCGAGGCGATAACCAGCATCTTCACCGGCTTGTTCGGCAATTCCGCCGCCCCGGCCAGGGCCGGAGCCGCCGCCATGCCAGCCGCGGCCAGCATCAACGCCAATCGGCGCGAAAGCGCCGTGCGCCACCACATCATCTTGTTTCCTCCTTCTGGCTGCCATCCTCTCATCGGGATGGCTGGCCGGTATCCTGGCTGGCCGTCCTACTTGGCCAGCGCGCCTTCCGTTCCGGCCGGCTGGCACACCGCGCCGCGATGCGCCCTGCCGGTGCCTTCCGCCGCGGCTCCGCGCGCGGCATAGTGGAATCCTTTTTCCACGCCCACATCCGGCAGGTGGCCGTAGAGCGGCTCGCCCGGCAGGCCTTCTGCCAGCACATGCCGTGCCTGGGCCAGCCGGTCCAGATCGATGCCGGTATCAAGGCCCATCGCTTCCAGCATCCAGACCAGATCCTCGGTGACGATGTTGCCCGTGGCCCCCGGCGAATAAGGGCAGCCACCGATGCCGCCCTGGGATGAGTCGAAGGTCCTGACGCCGGCTTCCAGCGCTGCGACCACATTCGCCAATCCCTGCCCGCGCGTATTGTGCAGATGCGCGCCGCCGGCGCGATCGCCGAGCTCTGCCCGGAGCCTAGTGAACATGCGCTTCACCTGCGCGGGATTGGCGTAGCCGACACCATCCGACAAGCCGATGCTGTCCGCTCCGGCGCGCGCCAGGCGCTCCGCCATGATGAACACCCAGCCCTCATCGACCACACCCTGGATGGTGCAGCCGAAGGCGGTGGAAATGCCGATCTCGATCTGCGGCCGCTTCGCCACGGGCAGGGTGTCGCGCCAGGCGCAAACCTTGGCGACCTCGGCAATCGCCTCGTCACAACTCATGCGGATGTTGGCCAGGCTGTGCGCGTGAGAGGCCGAGACGGGCATGGTGATCTTTGGCGTTCCGGCCTCCACCGCGCGCATGACGCCTTTCATGTTCGGCGCCAGCGCCAGCACCGTCAGGCCGTCGATGGAGAGTGCATCGCGCACCACGTCGGCCGCATCGGCCATCTGCGGCAGCAGCTTCGGATGAACAAAGGAGCCCACCTCGATCTCCCGCAGCCCGGCAGCGGCCAGCGTCCGGATCCATCGCTGCTTGGCGGGCGTCGGCATGGTCCGGCCGATGCTTTGCAGGCCATCCCGGGGCCCCACCTCGCTCACCAGAACATCCATCCGCTATCGTTCCTCGCAGTTCTATTGTGCAGAATTTTATTCTATTATATGGAACCAACTGCTACTGTGCTTGTCAACGGGAATTGACCCGGGAGGTCGCCTCTTGCCCCGCTACAAGACCCGTCCATTGTCCGAGGCCGCGGCCGATGGCGGCGTTGCCGCTGTTGACCGAGCATTGCTGCTGCTCCGCGCTTTTCGCCAGGGAGACAAAACACTGACCTTGACGGTCCTCGCCGAACGCGCAGGACTGGTCAAAAGCACCGCCCTGCGCCTGTTGGCCTCCCTGGTCCATGCGGGCCTGCTGCAACGCCGGGAGGATGGCTATGCGCTCGGCAGCGAAATCAGCCGCCTTCAGGCGGTACACGCCGCATCCTTCAATCTCGGCGAGGCGGTCATCCCGGTGTTGAGGCAGCTTGCCGAGGCAACCCGCGAAAGCGCCGCCTTCCATGTTCGGCAGGGTGACCAGCGACTTTGCCTTTACCGTGTCGATTCACCGCAGCCATTGCGCGACCACGGCCGGGAGGGCGACCTGTTCCCCCTCGAGAAAGGGTCAGGAGGCCGCGTGTTGCTGGCTTTCAGCGGTGCAGAAGGCGATATCTATGACCGGATCCGCCGCGAAAAGGTCGCCGTGCTGAGCGCCGACCGGGTGCCGGATCTCGCCGGCGTGTCCTCGCCGGTCTTCGATGCGGCAGGCCACCTGCTCGGCGCGCTGACGCTCATCATGCCGCTGTCCCGCAGCCATCCATCGCATCGTGAGGTGGTTCGGAAAGCGGCGCTGGACCTCACGCTCCACCTCGGAGGCTCGGGCCACCTGTTTGCGTGACGTTCGAGAAGCCGGTGAAGGGAGGGCGGAACAGGCTTCTTCGCACTCTGCGACCTTCGGCAAAGGAAGGCTTCAAGCGCTGGTCGAGAGCATTGGGATCGGCCGGTTCCAAGGTGATCGCAAAGCCTCACACCCCCTGATCCTGCCCTTGAGATCAGGTGATTTTCCGGATCGGGGGAGGGCTGGGATGGAGCACGGTATGAGTGTCCTCCACGTCGACCCGCGCCTCTGGATAAGCAGCCACCGCCTCGGCGAGGGAGGCGAGGAAGCGCGGCTTGAACTGGAAAAGCTTCTTGTAACTGCCGCCGAATTGCTGATGCAGGTCCCGTCAGCCGATCGGGGCCCGCTTGTCGAGATGGTGCAGCCTGTATGTCAGCCAGACATAGATATCGAGCGCCGCGGGCCATGGCGATGCGTGTCGCGAGGCTTCAATCCGACGCGGCTTCAAGCGTGGGCCGCCTTGCGCCATGCGGCAGCACCGCCTGCAGCGATGTGCGGATGACGGCAACAAGCGGCCCCGGTGCGCGCAGCGCCGCCTCCAGCGCCGGCAGCCCCGCCTCCGTGTCCACCCGCAGCAGCGGAGCTCCGAAGGCAGCGCACCAGGCGCCGAGATCAGGATTGGCGAGAGTGGTGCCGGAAACGCGGCTCGGATGCTGCCGCTCCTGGTGGATGCGGATGGAGGCGTAGCTGCCATTGTCGGACAGCAGCAGCTTGATCGGCAGGCGGCGCGCCATGCCGACGGCCAGTTCGTTGCCGGTCATCAGCGCGCCGCCATCGCCAACCGCGCAGATCACAGCGCGCTCCGGGTGGCGCAGCGCCGCGGCCACCGCCGCCGGCACGCCGAAGCCCATGGCGCCCGAGATCGGCGCCAGCAGGCGCTGCGGCGGTCGCCAGTGGAGCTTGCGGTAGAAGGGCGCGGCAAAGGTGCCGGCGTCGAGCGTGACGATGGCGTCCGCCGGCGCGCATTCGCCGATGAGCTGGGCGACACGCAGGAAGGGCAGCCCGTCGGGGAAGCACCCGGGCGTGGCGCGGCTGTCCGCCTCCTGGAGCTGGCGCAGGCGGCGGTTCCAGGCGTCGCGGCCGGGTGGGGCGGCGGGCGCTTCGGGCGCGAGGGAAGCCAGCACGGCGAGGGCGTCGGCGGCGATGGCCAGCTCCGCCGGGAACAGCCAGCCGAGGAAGCGTGGATCGGCGCAGACATGCACCAGCCGCTGCCCCGGCGCCGGCCAGCTATACCCTTGAGTGGTGATATCGGCCAGCCGCGTGCCGAGGGCGAGCACGAGATCGGCCTCGGCGAAGGCGTCCCGCTGCGCGTCCGGGTTGCGCAGGCCGAGATCGCCCGCGTAGAGCGGGTGGTCGTTGGGGAACAGGTCCTGCCGGCGGAAGGACACCGCCACGGGAAGCCGCCAGGCTTCGGCGAAGGCCAGCAGCGCCTCGCGCCCGCCCGGCACGTCCAGCCCGTGCCCGGCCAGCAGGATCGGCCGCCCGGCGCGGCGCAGCAGGCCGGCCAGTTCGGCGGCGGTTCCGACCGGCGGCGCGGCGGGGGCGAGGCGGGTGGGCGGCAGGGCCGGCGCGGCGCAGGGCGCGGCCAGCACGTCCTCGGGCAGGGACAGCACCACGGGCCCCGGCACGCCCTGGGTCGCCATGTTCCAGGCGCGGGCGGCCAGCTCCGGCACCTCGTCCGGATGCGTGGCCTCGCCCACCCATTTGGCGATGCCGCCGAACATCGCCCCGTAGTCGATCTCCTGGAAGGCGCGGCGGCGCAGGTCGCGCTTCTCCACCTGCCCGATCAGCAGGATCAGCGGCACGGCGTCCTGCTCGGCGGTGTGCAGCGCGATGGCGGCGTTGCAGGCGCCGGGGCCCCGCGAAACCAGCACAATGCCGGGCCGGCCGGTGAGCTTCGCGTCGGCCACCGCCATGAAGCCCGCGCCGCCCTCATGGCGGCAGGTCACGAGGTCGACCGAGGGGTGCGCGTGCAGCGCGTCGAGCAGCGCGATGTAGGACTCCCCCGGCACGCAGAAGGCGCGGTCGGCCCCGCGCGCGGCCAGGGTGTCGAGGAGGATCTCGGCGGCGGTCTTGGCGTTTCCCATGCCGGATGGATAGCGCGGCCGGGCCTGTGCCGGCTCGCAGTAGCAGCTATAGTTACAGGCTATGGATCACACCCGGCTTCGTTCCCTGCTGTCGATCGCCGAGCATGGCGGCTTCGGCCGGGCGGCGGCGGCGCTCGGCCTTTCCCAGCCCAGCCTGTCGCGGCAGATCGCGCTGCTGGAGCAGGAGGTGGGCCGGCCGCTGCTCTACCGCCATGGCCGCGGCGCCCGGCTGACCGAGGACGGCCAGCGCCTGGCCGAGGCTGCGCGCCCGCTGCTCGCGGGGCTGGCGAACCTCGCCTCGGTGCTGGACGACCCGGTGCCGCGCGGCCAGGTGGTGCTCGGCGTGCCCACCTTCATGTCCGTGCATCTGGCGGAATCGATTTTCGGGGAGTTGCGGCAACGCTACCCGCATCTGCATATCCGCCTCGTCGATGGATTCAGCGGCTTCATAAATCAATGGCTGACCGAAGGCCGGCTCGACATCGCCATCCTTTATGACAGCCGGCGCAGCCGGGCGATCATCGCGGAATTGCTGGCTGAGGATGACCTGCTGCTTTTCGCCCGCCGGCGCCGGGCGCGCGACCTGACCGGAAAAGGGCCAGGAGAAGGCCCGGTGCCGGTTTCGGCCCTGGCGCGGCTTGAACTGATCCTGCCGGACCGTCAGCATGGCCTTCGCCGTGCCTTGCATCAGGCTGGGGCGCGGCCCGATCCGGCATGCCTGCTGGAGGTGGACAGCTTGGCCGCCATCCGCACGCTTGTTGAGCGCGGCATGGGCTGGAGCGTGCTGCCCCGCGCCGCGCTGACGCGAGAGGCGGTGGACAGGCGCTACATCCTGCATGGCCTCGGCATGCCGCCGCTGCGCGCGCGGCTGATGATTGCGCTCAATCCTGCGCGGGGCATGACACCGGCTCTGCGCGCCATTGTTGCGCATCTGCATGCCATGGTTGCCCTGCTGCAGGAGCGCGGCATCATGACACCACCTCCGGGCAGCGCCGGGTCGCGCTGATCACCTGTCCCGTTCGGCCGCAGGGCGGATCGCTGTCATCGTCGCGCCGGCCTGGGCCAGACATTCCAGCCGAAGGTTTCCGCATTCTTCGAAGCGACATCGCAGTTCATGGGCCCGAAACACGGCCCTGGCCTGCTGGCCGGGAGACCCATAAAGCTGCTGCCGCGCCCCGCGCGCAACTTCTCAACTGGCTGCTGCATTGAGCCATCGACATCTTTACAGGATACGAGTCATGCGGATGGGCTCGGACGTGCACGAGGACTTTGTGGCTGCGAGATCCGATCCCGGTCCGCGAAGGTCGATTCATCCTCTACACGCCATTCTTCTGGCCTTTCCGTTTCCTTTGTTCCTGGGCGCCCTGCTCAGCGACCTCGCTTATTCTTCAAGCTTCCAGATCCAGTGGGCCAATTTCTCGGCGTGGCTCATCGCCGGGGGGCTGCTTGCTGGGGCGCTTACGCTGCTCTGGTCGCTGATCAACTTGTTTCGCAACAAGATGGCACCCAGGAAGCGGCCAATCGTTTATTTCTCCGTGCTGCTCGCGATGTGGGTGGTGGGCCTCGTCAATGCCTTTGTCCACGCGAAGGATGCATGGGCCACAATGCCGGAAGGCCTTTACCTGTCGGCGGCATCGGCGTTCCTGGCACTTGTCGCGGCCTGGATCGGCTATTCGGGCTTTCGTACCGGAAAGGTTGGATGATGCGCCCGTTCCTGCTGGCCGGTGCCCTGGCGATCACCCTGGCTGCCTGCGACGGAGAGGTTGACCCGGCGCAATATGGGCCCAGCCCCGACCTGGCCGAGCCGCAGCGCGGTCTTTTGCCGGACATGACGATCCCCAAGCCGGCCAATTGGGGCAATGATCGCCCGACGGTGCCGCAAGGATACAAGATCGAAGCCATCGCCACGAACCTCAAAATCCCGCGCCAGACCCTGATGTTGCCCAATGGCGACATTCTGGTTGCCGAGGGATCGGGCGGCAACGCGCCGGCCCTCCGCCCCAAGGACATCATCGCGAGCTATATCAAGGGCCTGGGAAAAAGCTCGGTTGAGGGCGGAAACCGCCTCACGCTTCTGCGGGACGGCGATGGCGACGGAACCTATGAAGTGCAGGGCGTCTTCGCCGATCATCTCAACGCGCCCTATGGCCTCGCCTTCGTCAATGGCGCGATTTACGTCGCCAACCAGGATTCGCTGGTGCGCTTCGATTACCGCGACGGACAAACCGAGGCAGCCGGGCCTCCGGCAAAGGTCACGGACCTGCCGTCGGCAATCAACCACCATTGGACAAAGGCGCTGACCGCCAGCCCTGACGGTCGGTTCCTGTATGTCGGCATAGGCTCCAACAGCAACATCACCGAACGAGGCATGGAGGCCGAGGTTGACCGGGCCATGGTATGGCGGGTCGATGCGGAAACGGGAGCGCACAAGCCCTATGCCACCGGTCTCCGCAATCCCACGGCGCTCGCGATCCAGCCGGGAACGGAGCAGCTCTGGGCCGTTGTGAACGAGCGGGATGAAATTGGGCCCAATCTTGTTCCGGACTATCTGACCACCGTGCGTGAGGGCGGCTTCTACGGCTGGCCCTACAGCTATTGGGGGCAGATCGTCGATCCCCGCGCGCAACCGCAGGATCCGCAAAAGGTCGCCTCAGCCATTCGCCCCGACTACAGCCTGGGATCGCATGTCGCGGCGCTTGGACTGGCCTTCTCGGTTCCGGCAATGGGTGGGAACTTCGCCGAAGGCGTGTTTGTTGGCCAGCATGGCAGCTGGAACCGCAACGTGCCGGTCGGCTACAAGGTGGTTTTCGTTCCGTTTCGCGACGGGCGTCCGGCGGGAGACCCGGTCGATTTCGTGTCCGGCTTCCTGGACGGAAGTGGCAACACGCGCGGACGCCCGGTCGGGGTGACAATAGATCCGCGCGGCGCCTTGATCGTTGCCGACGACCTGTCGAACACGGTCTGGAGAGTGACGGCGAGGTAGAACCTCGGCGGGATGATCGAGACGGGCGGAAGCCGTTCACGGCGGCCAGCTTCTGATCAGTGCCCGTCATGGCCCTGCCGCGCCGTTGTTTGGCTGGACCAAAGCCGCTTCAGCGGTTCTACCGCAGCGCTGGCCGTGCCGCGGTCGAGTGGCGCACCACGAGCCGCGCCGGAAGGGTGACGGTCTCAAAAGGCCGGTCCGGTTCCGCGATGCGCTCCAGGATCAGCCGGGCCGCGGCCATCCCGATCTCCCGCTTGGGCAAGGTCGGGCTGGTCAGGTCGATGCCGGGCAAGGCGGAAAGAAAGGTGTCATCCAGTGCCAGAAGCGACAGGTCGCGCGGCACCAGCAACCCCGCATCGCGCAGCCCTTCACGGATGCCAAGTGCCAACAGGTCGTTGCTAGCGATCACCGCGCTGGGTTGCGCGGCAAGAAGCGCGGGCGTCGCCATGCGGCCCGACTCCAGCTCCGTGCGCTCCAGCCTGACGATCAGCGCTTCATCCACTTCGCCAAATCTGTCCCGCATGAATCTGCAATAGGTTTCGAACCGCGCATCGGCGCTGGTCGAGGGGCGGCCACCCATCAGCGTGATGGCGATCCGGCGATGACCGAGCGCGGCCAGGTGCGTCAATCCCTCCAGCAGAGGTGTGCACAGGTCGATCGTCACGTGATCCGAGGGCTGCTCCAGATGCCGCCGCGCGAGCAGAACAATCGGCATCCCAGCTTCCGTCAGCTGCGGGACAGCATCATCCCGCGAGGAGAAGGGCTGCAGGATCACGCCGTCCACACGCTGCCGCAGCAGGTTGCGGATCTGGCTGGCCTGCCGGTCGGGCCGGGCATCGTGACTGAGCACCAGCAGGTGGTATCCGGCGTCCTCCAGCATGTCGGAGGCGCCGCGCGCGATCTCGCCGAACATCGGATTGGCGATGTCGGGGATGATCAACCCGATCGACCAGCTCCGCCGGGTCCGGAGCGCCCGCGCGGCGGGAGACGCGCTGTAGCCGAGCCGGTCGGCGGCTTCGAGAACACGCTGCCGCGTTTCCTCGCCGATGCGTCCCGTTCCGGCCAGCGCGTTCGAGACCGATGCGACGGACAGGCCGCAATGCCGCGCGAGATCGGTGATGGTTGCGTGTGGACTGGGCGGCCTGGGCAGTGCGAACCTCCTCGAAAGGCAAAGCCCACGCTTTGCGGCTTGACACCGGGCGGACCCGATGCATTGGTTGATTAAACCTTTAATCAGCGGCCGCCAACAGGTCCGCGGGAGGAAAACCGATGAACGACATCATCCGGCGCCGCCGGTCCGAAGGGCGCGCCGTGCTCAATGGCTGGCTGAGCATTCCATCCGGCGTCACCGCCGAGGTCATGGCCCATGCGGGATGGGACACCCTCACGATCGACCTCCAGCACGGGCTGATCGACCTGCAATGCGCGATCCAGATGCTGCAGGCCATCGGCACCGACAAGACCCTGCCGCTGGCCCGTCCTGCCTGGAACGAGCCGGGACAGATCATGAAGCTGCTGGATGCCGGCGCCATGGGCATCATCTGCCCGATGGTCAACACGGCCGAGGAAGCACGCCGCCTGGTCGCCGCCTGCCGCTACGCGCCGCTGGGCGAACGCAGCTTCGGCCCGGTGCGGGCCAGCCTGGTGCACGGGCCTGGCTACTGGGCGTCGGCGAATGAGACGATCCTGGTTCTGGCGATGATCGAGACGCGCCGGGCGCTCGACAACCTGGACGAGATCCTGGCAGTGGAGGGCCTGGACGGGATTTACGTCGGGCCGGCGGATCTGGGTCTTTCCTTGTTCGGCGATCCGGATTCGGAATCAGAGGATGAGCGCGCCATCGCCGCCATCGCCGGGGTCCGGCAGAAGGCCCAGGCCGCCGGAAAGATCGCCGCCCTGCACAACCTGACGCCGGACCACGCACGCCGCATGGCGGGCCAGGGCTGGGATTTCGTGACCTGCGGCAGCGACATGCGCACCCTGATCCAGGGCGCGGCCGAGAATATCCGCCGCTTCCGCGCGCAGGATTGAGGGAGGCTCCGATGCAGCGCCGTCACTGCCTCTCGCTCCTCGCCGCTCTTCCCGCAGGCCTGGCGGCCACAGTGCCGGGCCAAGCGCAGGCCGCCGCAGAATGGAAGCCTGACCGACCCGTCCGCCTGATTGTTGGCTTCGCCCCGGGCGGCAGCACCGATACCGCCGCGCGGGTGGTGGCGCAGGGGATCACCGCCGGGCTGGGCCAGCCGGTGGTGGTCGAGAACCGCACCGGCGCCGCCGGTAATCTCGCGACCGAGCATGTCGCGCGCAGCG
Organism: Teichococcus oryzae; assembly: GCF_008386565.1. Taxonomy (GTDB): domain Bacteria; phylum Pseudomonadota; class Alphaproteobacteria; order Acetobacterales; family Acetobacteraceae; genus Pseudoroseomonas; species Pseudoroseomonas oryzae. The sequence goes on from NZ_VUKA01000010.1 coordinate 31,503, forward strand.
CGCCGGACGGGCATACACTGGTCGTTGCCTCGCTTGGCTCGCATGCGACCAATGCTGCCTTGTACAATGACCTGCCCTTCGATGTGGTGCGCGACTTCGCGCCCGTCACGCTGATCTCGCTGAGCGCCTGCCTGCTCGCCGTGCATCCCTCGGTGCCAGCCAGGAGCGTGGCGGAACTGGTGGCGCTGGCCAAGGCAAAGCCCGGCGCGTTGAATTGCGGCATCGCCGGCGCTGGCAGCTCCCAGCATTTCGCGGCCGTGCTGTTTGAACAGAAGGCGGATGTCCGCTTCACCCATGTTTCCTATCGCGGCGGCGCACCGGCCATGACCGATCTGATCAGCGGGCAGATCGACGTCATGTTCTCGCCGACGGCGGAGGTGTTGCAGCAATTGCAGGCGGGGCAGGTGCGGGGCCTCGGTGTTACGCGGCAGGACCGCTCGCCCCGCCTGCCCGACATGCCGGCCATCGCCGAAAGCCTGCCGGGCTACCAGTTCAACAGCTGGCTCGGCTTGTTTGCCCCGGCGGGCACCCCCGCGCCTGCCATCCGGCGTATTTCGGAGGAGGTCGCGGCGGCGATGCGCCGGCCTGAGGTGCGGACGCAGATGGAGCAGTTCGGCTACCAGCCGGTCGGCAGCACGCCGGAGGAGTTCGCGACCTTCTATGCCGGCGAACTGCCGCGGGTGAAGGAACTGGTACGAATCTCCGGTGCCACGGTAAACTGAAGCCTACACCGGGAAAGAAAGCCTGCCAGCCGCTGCCGCGGCCCGGCGCCGCCATGGTCCAGCGAAGGAGATGGACCGCCCGCCCAGGAGTGACGGGCGGGCCGGACCCTGAGAACGTCCTTTCCACGGCATGAGACATTCCGGTGCCCATGCCGTGGCTGGCGCATTCCGGCGGCTGAGGTCCCGGTCAGTCCACGATGGTCTGAACGGCATCCTCGCCGCTGGCATAGTTGAAGACAATCTCGCTGACGGCAATGGAAAGGAGGCGCTGATCCGCGCCGCCATTCTCCTCATCGGCGGGACGGCCCGCGATGAAGCTGTCGATACGCAAGGTCTGGAAGCCTTCGCGCGGCAGTTCATCCGGCGGCAAGGTCGCCGTGACGCAGGCGACATTCGGGGCGCTGCCCGGAACGATGACGGCCTCCACTTCCCGGGAATCCAGGAAAAGCCGCAGCATCGGCTTGTCGGCCTTGAAAAGATGCCGCAACTGGATCGTGAATCCGTGGAGGGGACGGTTGGGCGCCGGATTCAACACCATGCCGCTCTGGCCCATCCAGCGGAAATCGCCATGGGCATCCGTTTCCGCGTCATACCAGCCAAAATTCAGGCGGTTGGAGCGGACGCTCAGGCGCAGCCCACGCGGTGCGTTGCCGCCGCCCGCCTCCGGCACCGCCGCATCGGCCTCCTGCGTCGCAGAGGCGATCAATGCCCGGAAATCCGCGATCTTTCTGCTCATCTCCGGATCAGGCTCAAGGACGGGTTCGCCGGCGCCCAGGATGGCGTCGCTCGCGACCTGATCGAACAACAGACACGAGGCGTAGTCGATGAAGGCATCGACGCGCTGCTGCTGGGCCGCCACCTGCTGGCGGAAATCCGCGCCAAGGTTGGCGATCTGCAGGCTGGCCATTTGCTGGACCTGCGCCAGCTTACCTTCCAGCTCCAGCATCTGCCGCGTCAATGCGCCGCTTTCGGCACGAACATACTGGAAGCTGGCGACCGGAGCCTCCTGGCCCACGACGTACAGGTCGGCATGGAAGCCGCTGCTGCCGAAATCCGTCAGGTACAGTTGCACCGCGAAGCTGAACGAGCATCCGCCCTCATCCAGCAGCCTCGGGCGGTCCACGGCGACCTGCCGTGTGAACAGGCCGTTGATGCGCACAAACATCACCGGGCTGCGCAGGCCATTGATCCGGTTGATGGCGAAGCCGCGCAACATGCCCTGATTGAAGTCGAACTGCTCGACCTTCACCTCGCCAGGGCCGACAAGCTGCTCGGCAGCGTCGGGCGTTTTCAGCACCAGGCCATCCCCCTCGCGCACGCTGCCCCTGGTGCTGCCAAGGCGGATCGTCGCGGGCAGGTCGACCATGGGAAGGTAGCTGACGGGAATGGAAACCAGTTCGCCGGCACGGAAACCGCCCTGCAGCGTGAGCTGACCAATCTGGATACCAAGGATGTAGGCAGAGACCACGTCATCCACCTGGCAATCCCTGACGCAACGTAGGGTCAGCTGCTGGAAGAGGCTGCCCTCGAGTTGGAAGGGAGGTTCAGTCTCGCTGCTGTTGGTCATGGATCCAATCACTACAAGCATGGGAAGAAAAGGTGCGGGAGGCGGTCAGGCCACCTTCGCTGCGGCATTGGGGAAGGCCCTGGGCAGGCCCGCGCTCTGCACAAGCCGGTCATACTCATCGCCGACCTTGGCCAGGTAATCGAGGTAGAGCCCGAGCGAGGCTTCCAGCAGTTCCTGGCGCAGCGCGAGGGAGCGCCGGTAGTCGCGCATGAAGCTTGTCATCTCCGCCACGCCTTCCAGGCCATGGGCGGGGTGCCGCGTCGGCAGGCCCACAAAGGCGTCGCGTGTGCCGATGGTGGCGCGGCCATAGGCCAGTGCCTCCACGGTCTTGATCTTCAGCCCCGTGCCTCCCAGCATCGGGTTCAGCACGCAGCGTACCTGCCGATAGAATTGATCAACCGTCGGCAGGACGCCAAGCCGCACCGGATTGGATCGGAGCACGGGATTGCGGCGCAGGATCGTGCCTGCGATGGCCCATTCCAGGTCCGCTTCCTCAAGCTGCGCATCCATCGCCGCGATGGAGCGGACATTCCAGGGATTGGTGCTGCCAAGATAGCCGAACATCAGCGGCGGGTCCGCCGGAAGTTCCTCCGTCAGGAAGCGTGGCTCCATGGCATGGCCGACGGTCAGCACCTCGCCCGGGAAGCGCCTGCGGATCGCCGCCGCTTCCTCGTCCTGGATGCCGATGACGATGTCGGCCCGGCCGAAGCCGCGGTCCTCCTCCGCCTGCGACGTGAAGAACCAGCGCGGCTCCAGCCCGGTCTGGCGCGAGATCAGGTGCCGGTCGCCGAACAGGTCATGCGTGTCGAGGATGCGCAGCGCGCCGTCGATGCCGGTCAGCACGCGCGACATCCAGACATAGTTCACGATGACGGCGTCGTGTCGCCCTTCGCGCCAGACCTTCTGCACGGCGTCCACCAACTCGGCCGGGCACCAATCATCCACCCCCCAGCATTCGGCGAAGCTCGGCCGGGCCAGCGCCAGGGATGGCATGAAATGGAAGCGGTTCCAGAAGCCCGTCATCGCCACCCGCTGATCGCCCGACAGGCCTTCCATGCCGTAATAGAAGAAATCAACCAGCGCCCCGCGCTGCTTGAGCTGGTGGCCGAAAGCCTGGATCCGGGCGGAATTGCCCTGGTCGGCGGGATGGGACGGGATCGGCGAGACGATAAGGATGCGGGGCGCCGCCATCAGGAGAAAACCTCGATCTTGTGGACGCAGAAGCCAAGGCGCCGCTCGCCCTGGTCTTCCTTCACCGTCTGCGGGACGGAAAGGCCGAGAACCAGGTCGGTGCCGAGGGCCGGTGGCAGGTCCACGATGACGCCGGCGCTGGTCGAGGACCACCGCTCCAGCCGCAGCGGCGCCCGGGCGCCGTTCAGGGAGGCCGCCATGTTGTCGAGGAGCGCCGCCTTCGGCACGCCGATGATGGCGACCTTCAGCCAGCGGCTGAGCGGCGGCAGGCTGCCGAGCGCCATGCGCAGGTGCCGTTCCGGTCCGCTCCAGAGCCAGGTATAGGTCCCGTCCGCCTCGCTCCTGTAGCCGCCGTCATGCATCAGGTCCGCCGCGGGGATCGCCGCCAGCAATGGCTGCTGCGGCCGCTTTTCCGCGGGCGCGGCCTCGATCCGGATCGAGGGAACCTTTCCTTCTTCCATCGCCACGCCAAGGCCGAGCTCGCGCCCGGCGCTGCCCAGGGCCGACATGGCGCCGGCGAGAGCCGCGAGGGGCAGCAGGAGCCGGTAGAGCTCCGTCTCCTGGCCAGCCGTGATGTGCAATTCGGCGGCCGCGTATCCCGCCGCCTGCAGCGCAGCCTCCGTTTCGTTCATTTCCTCCCGGGCGAGCAGCAGGAACCATGGCATGGCCCTGTCGGACAGAAGATGCCGCAGCAGGGCCGGCTCCGGCTGTGCCTCTGTGTAGACGATGCGCGTCATGTCCGGCCGGTGCCAGGCATTGTCGGTCGGCACCTCATGAACCGTGGAAAGGCCGAACAGCGGCATATGCCCGCCGGCGGCGCGGAAACGTTGCAGAAATCCGGCTTCGGCGCGGGGCAGCGTCCCTGTATCGGCGATGCCGATGAGATTGCCGGGCAGCGCCGCGGCCAGGGCGGAACAGGGAAAGGAAAGGTCCAGCAGCGCGAAGGCGCCGAAAGCCTGCTTCAGCCAGGATGCCGCGACACGGTTGGCCTGCAGCGCGAAGCTGCCCTGACGGGGCCGTTCGAGCACAGCGCTCATGCGGCCTCTCCCGCGATGTCGAGATGGAGCAGGATGCCGCAGGCGCCAGCGGCTTCGGGCGGAAGAAGGGCCTCGCCCCTTCCGTCCGGCGCCGAGCCGGAAAGGATCCGCGTGTCAACGAGCCGAACATGCTCCGGAAGGAGATTGCCTAGAAGCGGTGCTTGCTCGCGGCTGGCGCGGGCGAGGTCGTGCATGTCCTTGAACTTCAGCAACACCTGGCACCGGCCCTGCTGCTTTCGCAGCAGCCTCGCGACTTCACCCCGGTCGGTCACTCCGCTGCCGTTCAGCGTCAGGCAGGGCGGCCGGGCTGCGCGGCGAGGCTGGGGTTGCAGGCCAGGGCGTTCCAGCGGGATCTCTGCGGCGGCTTCGATGGCGTCGCGGTATTGCCGTCCCACGGTTTCCAGGGAAAGGGTGGTCTCGGCGAAGCGGCGGGCGTTCTCGCCGATCGCGCGCAACAGCGCCGGATCGCGGTAAAGCGCCACCAGCGCCGCCACCAGCGACGGCACGGGCGACATCAATGGCAGGTGCACCACCGCCTCGCGCGGCAATTCGCGGTAGGAGGCGGTGTCGGTGACAAGGCAGCAACGGCCGGCGGAGAAAGCGCGGGCCAGCGATCCCGAGCTTTCGCCCACCGAGGGGAAGCGGAGATTGACCAGAACGTCGCAGGCGGAGACATGCGCGTTGAGCGTCGCCTCATCGACATAGCCGGTGATCTCGGCTCTTTGCCGGAGCAGGGGAAATCGCTCAAGCTCCGCGGAAAGATTGTATTCTTCCGCCCGCTCCTCCCCGGCATGAATCCACCGCAGCTCGATGCCTTGCGCCAGGACCTGTTTCAGTCCCTGCATCAGCCAGTCGAAGCGCTTGGCATTGGTTGCGAAGCCCGAAGTGGTGACAATGAAGCTGTCTTGCGGAAGGCCAAGCCATTCCCTCGCCTGCTGCTGGCCCGCCATCTCGACCGGGGGGGGGGCAAAGTGGGGAATGACGGAAACGTGGCGGGTTGCGGCCTCGCCATAGATGGCAGCCAATTTGGCCTTGGCGAAAAGCGAATGCACTACAACGCCCGATGAGCGGGCCAGCAACTCGCGTTGCATGTCGAACAGCGCGTAGTTGGCCTTCGTCTTTATCCCCAGGCGCTTCCAATGCTGCCCGAAGCGGGGTGCCAGCAGCGGGGCGGAGTGCGCCATTTCCGCCAGCATGGCGTCCATTCCCGGCTGCTCCAGTTCATAAAGATAGAACAGGCCGATATCGTGGATCGTGGTCAGGCCCGGGAACTGCCGCAATGCGCGCAGGACGAAGACGTGGCCGCCATTGTTGCCTATCTGGTGCAGGGCATGTGTCGTCCGCGATGTGGCGAAAGGCTTGGCGCTGATCGTGGACAATGACGCCATCCGGTGCAGATGCCGCCATATCGTCGCGAAAAGCAGAAATATCGTAATACTTCTTGACCTCGTTCAGCAGAATGTAGAGTAGTCAGCGATGCCGTTTCTTAGGGCGGCAGAGAACTAAAGAAACCCGAAATGCAGAAGTGGCGCATTCATCGAGGAATGTCTCTAAATTTTGCGGCCTCTATTCAAGGCACAGCCTTTGGGGCGTTCCTCTGAAATGAGCGGCGGTACCCTGCTCTCACGAATATTTTAAGTTTCTACCCTTTACGCTAGTGGAGATTGGGTGTCAGTGCGGATCAACGCGCTCTTGCGCGTTGATCTTCGCCAATTTCACCAGCGGCGGAGTTGTGGCCAGGGCTGCTATGGCCGGGATGTTGGAGGGACTGGCTGACTGAAAGGGCCGGCTTGTTGCCGTCGTCCGGCAAAACTCCTCAAGGCCGACAATCGCCGCAGCCAGAGGCTGGAGGAGAGGCGAGCAGCCCAAGCTGCGGTGGTGTTTCGCCCCGACACAATGGTCGGGTATTGAAGGCCTTATATAGGCAGGCGGACCGCTGAGGCGCGTATGATGGCCCTGGAGATTTCTCCCTTCGCACTGGCTCACGTCCAGCGCTATAGTCTGTTGTTTCTAGGAATCTTCACCCGATCAGGCGAAGCCACCTGATCGGGTGAAGATGTTTGAGATGGCTAAATATCGCCATGCCAGGGTGCAATGATCAGGCCGATCCTTATGAATCGAGATCCTGTATCCATTGCTCGATGAGCAGGTCGTCATGGGCCGCCGCGAGGTCATTGCGGAGCGTGCCGAGAACCCGGGAAGCCACCCATGCCTCGCGTTGATGGCCTTCCTCGACCAGGCTTCGGATCACGGCTGTCTGGCGGGCGATAAAGCCTTCACCGATTCGGACGCGTTGCTTGGCCTGTTCAAGGGACGATCCAGGAACCCTGCTGAATGCCATCGCTTGTGACCCCAAACTCCTGACCCATGAGCACGTAGCCAGCCTACCAGTTCAAATCAGAACTTCTTGATGATTCTTTCGAATACGAAACTATATTGGCGGCTACCTGTCATGGAAAAGCTTCCTGAAAGCATGAGCTTAAGCTTGTGCTGCTGACCACATGGTCCCTCAGCGCGGATGTGGTCCATTTTTGCCGCCATCAACCTTCCGCTTGTTGATGGCGGGGGCGGATCGCGGCTTCGATGCGGTTCAGCGCATCAAGCCCTGGCGCTCCATCCAGGCCTGGATGCGGCTGGCGACCTCATCGCTGTTGCGGTCCATCATCAGCATATGGCTGTTGCCGCGCACGCCCTCCGCCGGAAGATCCATGATGTCGGCCGTTCCGCCTGCTTCCCGGATGGAGCCCACCCAGCGCTCCACATTGCCCCGGATCCTTTGCCAGAAAGGCGATTCGGCGAAGTAGTCGCCCCACACAACCAGATGCGGCACGTTCCGCAGGGGCGATGCGTCCGTCGCCGCGGCAGGTGTTCCCGAAGGTTCGATCGCGATGATCGCGCGCACCTTGTCGGGCGCAGCCAGGGCGGCGTTGAAAGCGAAGTTGCCGCCCTGGCTGTGCACGATGATGACGCAGGGGCAGACCTTCCGGACGTATTCGTTGTAAGCCGCCTGGATCTGGCGGTCGGTGGTCGGCCAGCGCGGCACCGATTGCCGCGTGAAATCATTCCAGGCGGCAACCGGAAAAAGCGTTTCCGGAAATGCCCGGCGGCGGGCCGGATCGGCGTTCCAGCCTTCCTGCGGACCCACACGAAACAGGCCCCAGCCCTCTCCCATGGTGCGGAACACCGGCTCCCCGGCGAAGATCTCGGGGAAGCGGGCCCAGCCGGCCCGGCCGCGCTCAACCGCGTCGCTGACATAAACGTCGTGGCCCTGGCGCAGGAAGTACATCTGCCAGCCAGGCCTGCCATCGGGCGTTGTTTCCCAGGTCACACCGGTCAGGCCGCCGCCATGCCACAGCAGCAGGGGATAGCGGGCGCGCGGCTCCGCCAGCTTCACATATTGCGCGTACATCCCCTCCACCATGAACTCCCCATTGGGATCCATCCGGATGGGAGGCGCACCCGGGGAGGGGACCATTTCGCGCATCGGCATGCCATCCAGGGCCCGGACCTGCCCGCCAACATGCATGCTGCCGATCTCGCGCACCTGTAAGGGCGGGGCGGAGGCAGGTGCCTGGGCCTGCGCCGCGGTGATGCCAAGGGCGAAGGCGAGGATGGTCAGATGGTGCTTCAACGTTGTCCCTCCGGATTGCTTGCGAGGAGGGTAGCAGCGCCGCCGGAAGGGCGGGAGATCCTGCCGATGTTCCCGGCGAGGGAGGAGGCCGCGCGCCGGCGCCACGGCAGGGGGGTCGAAGATCCTTTGGCCGCGCATGCAAAACTTCCTGGCCTTGGGCGCCCTTGTCAGGGCAGCGGCGGGCCCGCAGCTTGGGGGTGGTCAGACTCCATGGCCGCCCGATGCCTTGATACGCTGCGCGGTGACCCAGCGATTGTCCGGCTCGAGCAGGCTGGCGATCATCGGACCGATATCATCGGCGACGCTCACGCGGCCACGCGCCGTCATCTCGGCAAAGAACCTGCTGACCTCGGGTATGTCGCGCACCGCACCGCCGAAGACGTTGGTTTCGATCGCGCCAGGGGCCACCGTGTTCACCGTGATGCCATGCCCCCAGTTCTCTGGCCATGTAGGCCGAAAGCACTTCCACAGCGCCCTTCACCGCCGAACAGGATGCCCAGCCCGGAGCCGACGCCCGTGTCAGTCCGGAGGCCAGGTTGACGATGCGGCCACCATCATCAGCCGCCATGGCGAGGTGCATGCCGATGGCCACGGCATCGCCCGCTGCGGCGTTCCCGGGCTGACCACCATCTACGCGACAGCACCCAGCGAGCTGCTGCATGATATCTCATGCCCTCTGGCCTGCCTGATGGTGCAGGGCGGCAAGCGCGTCGCCACGGGCCGGCGGGATCTCGCTTTTGGCGCCGGTGACTCGCTGCTGATCACCGCCGATGTGCCCACCATAAGCCAGGTCACCTGGGCCGGCACGGCCGAGCTTTACCTCTTACTGATGGTTGAGCTCGGTCCCGGTATCATCGCCGAATCCGGCATGCAGATAGAGAAGCCAACCATGGCGGAAAGCGCTGCGGTGCAGGTGGACCCAACCGGGATCGAAGTCACCGAGGCGGCGACCAGCCTGATGCAATTGCTCAGCCGGCCGGCGGCGCTGTAGGCTTCCTTGACGCGCGAGCTGCATTTCTGGTTCCTCGCGGGACGCCATGGAGCGGCGATCCGCCAGCTAGGCTGGCCGGGAGGGCATGTCCAGCAGGTATCCCGCGCCGTGGCGATGCTGCGCGCCCGTTTCGCCGAACCCCTGCGGGTCGAAAGCCTGGCGGCAACCGCAGGGATGAGCCTGTCCTGCTTCCACCAGCATTTCCGAAGCGTCACCTCATTCTCGCCGCTGCATTTCCAGAAACAGCTGTGCCTCATCGAGGCCCGCAGGCTCATGATGGCGGAGGGCCACTCGCCCAGCGGCGCGGCCTTCGCGGTGGGCTATGAGAGCGCTCCGCAATTTGCCCGGGAATATAGCCGGATGTTCGGCCTGCCTCCGGCACGCGATGCCAGGGCGGCCCGGCGCTGCGTGGAGGCGCCGGCAGGATCCACGCAACGCGGGTAAGATGGCGGGTGCGCCATGCGCCCCTTCATGATCAAGGGATACTCCCGGCAGACCCGAAGCGCCTCCCGGCACGTCTCCTTTATCGCCTATCCTTCTGAGCCGCTTGCAAGCCAGGGCATTGCTCACGGAGCCGGTGGACCGCAGCGGCACGCGCCAGAAGAAATCACCATCAACCAGCCAGAACATTCAGGAACGCCGGAGCAGCCTGGACCTCCACTCCAAGCTGCCGCTCCGGAGCCGATCCACCGGCAGGAAGGGGATCAGGTCTTGTCAAGATTCCAGAACAAGCAAAAGCCCCTTGGAATTCCAGTCACGTTCCGCCGGTAGGCGGTAGGGTCCAGGGACTGACCCAGAGGGATATAAGGAACGTCCAGCATGGCCTGGCGCTGCATGTCAGCACACAGCGCCTTCTGGGTCGCTTCGTCCGGCGCATCGAACCAGGCGTCCCGCAGCGCCTCGATCCTCGGGCTCCGGGGCCAGCCGGCAAAGGCTTGGTCGCCATGGCCGCGCAACACGAGGTGGCCGGCCGGGCTCATCTGATCAAGCCCGCCAAAGGAGGTGAAGAACGCGCTCCAGCCACCCTGCGTCGGGGGCTCACGCTTCACCCGGCGCTGGTTCATGGCGGCGTTGTCCATGAGCATCGGCTGCACATTGAAGCCGATGCGCTTCAGGAGATCCACCCCAACTTCCGCAACGCCGCTTGCCGCGGATGCGGCGTTCTGGATAACCACGACAGGCTCGTTGGCGTAGCCGGCGGCCAGCAGGTCACGGCGCGACCGGTCGATGTCCCGGGCTCCGGTGATGCTGTCCATTCCGGCGTCGCTCGCCATCGGGCCAGGCGCGAAGAAGCCGATGCCGTCGCGCCACAGGCTGGTATCATCGCCCATCATGGTCCGCATGAAGTCGGACTGGACCACCGAATTCAGCACGATGCGCCGGATCGCGGCATTGTCGAAGGGCGGATGCAGGTGGTTCAGCCGCATGATGCTGATCTGTCCGGTGGGATCGCTGACCTCGATCACAACATCCCGGTTCCGCCGCATCAGGTCGAGAAGATCGCCGGAAGGGCGCTCGAACCAATCGACCTCACCCGAAAGCAGGGCGCTGGCCGCGGTGCCTGCATCCGGCATCGTGGTCCACTCCACCCTGTCGACCTTGACGATCTTGGGACCGGCGGTGAAGCTGGGCGTGCCGCCGGGCCGCGGGCGATAATCCGCGAAGCGCTTGTAGATGTTCCTTGCGCCGGGGACGCGCTCCTCCGCGGCGAACATGAAGGGGCCGCTGCCGATCACCTCCCGCACCGGCGTGTTGGGGGAGGTCTGGGCCAGGCGCTCCGGCATGATGCAGGGCATGTGGGATGCCGCCTTGCCAAGGGCTTCGGGCAGCATCGGGAAGGGCTTGCGCAGGCGGAAGCGGATCACGCGGTCCGATGGTGCGCTCAGCTCGGCGGTCACGTCCATCAAGGTCGAGCCGAGCGGGTCCCGGGCACCCCAGCGACGGATCGAGGCAACGCAGTCCCGGGCCAGGACCGGCTCGCCGTCATGGAAGCGCAGGCCTTCGCGCAGGGTCAGGTTCCAGAGCTTGCCACCCTCCTCCACGACATGCCCTTCCACCATCTGCGGATGTGGCCGGAGATGCTCGTCCAGTCCGTAAAGCGTGTCATAGACAAGGTAGCCGTGATTGCGCGTGACGTAGGTGGAGGTCCAGACGGGATCGGTGATGTCCAGATCGTTGCGCGGAACGAAGCGCAGAACCTTGGCCGCCTGTGCCCGGATGCTGGGGGCGACGAGCGTGGCAGCAGCGGCGGCGAAAAGAGGCCGGCGCCCGATCATGCCCGGCGCTCCGCCAGATAGCGGGACAGGTCCGGCACGGGGCGGCCAAACTCTTCCAATCCGTTCAGCACCTGCTCCAGGGCGAGGGCGATCCGAAGCAGCCGGATGTCATCCCGGTAGCGGCCGATCAGATTGATCCCGAAGGGCAGGCCGTCGTGGCCGAGGCCGGCCGTGATGGTTGCCACCGGATGCGCAGTCCAGGTGATCGGCGTGTTGATGCTCGGCTTCGGCATCCTGTCGAAATCATATTCATCCGGCGCGAACCGGGCATTGTCGGCCTTCAGTGCCGCTTCACGGCGATTCACTTCCTCCAAGGACGGCAAAGGTTCGGATGCTCCGGGCGTGATCAGCACATCGAAGCCTTGCATGAAGCCGGCCAGCGCGCGGAAGGCCTGGGTCTGGACACGCTGCGCCTCCGCGATCATGCGAGCCGAGGCTGCGAAGCCGCGCCGAAGATCCACATTCTTCGCGGCGGTCAGCCGCTCGGGTGCGCTTGCATGAACCTCGCCATAGGCTACCAGATAAGCCAAGGTGCGCAGCATGTAGAAGGCATGATTGATGGGCCCCAGATCGGGCGTGACCCATTCGATCCGGCTGACTTCCGGCGTGATGGCGGCGATCACCTCCTCGAACCGGCCGCGGATGCCGCCATCGACCTGGATGCAGCCCAGGTCAGGCGAGACGGCCACCCGCAGTTTCCTGGCTTCCAGCGGAACGGGCGTCAGGAGGGGGGAGATGTCCGGGTTCCAGTCGAAAGGATCGAAGGGGCTGGAGCAGATCATCCCGGCCAGCAGCAGCATGACATCCTCGGTCGATCGCGCCATTGGGCCGACCACGGAGGAAACATCGAAGGCAAGTGGCAGGCTCGGATATGCGACCAGACCCGGGCTGGGCCGAAGGCCAGCCGTTCCATTGCCCGCCGATGGGCCGCGGATGCTGCCGCCCATATCAGACCCTGTTGCAAGCGGCACCATGGAGGCGGAAAGCGCAACCGCCGATCCGCCGGAGGAGCCGAGGCAGGACAGGGAGGGATCATAGGCGTTGCGCGTCAGCCCATAGAGCGTGTTCTGTGAGGTGCCGCCCTGCAACAGTTCCGGCACGTTCGTCTTGCCGATGATGATGCCGCCGGCGGCCCGGATCGCCGCAACGGTGGGGGCATCCTCCGTTGCGATCCGGTCAGCGAAAAGCCGGCTGCCGAGGGTCGTGTGCAGCCCCTCGACATTCGTTGATTCCTTGACGGCCACGGGCAGGCCGAAAAGTGGAGGCAGGTCGCCCCCCCGCATCTGCACAGCCTCGGCTGCGACGGCCTCGCGCTCCGCCCGGTCCCAGCACATCTCCACGAACGCGTTGAGGTGGGGATTGAGTTGTTCTATGCGGGACCTGAACGCGCTCAGCACCTCGCGCGGGGAAGCCGCACGGCTTGCCAATTGACGCCGGAGATCGCTGGCACTGAGGCTGAAGAAATCCTGCATGCGAATCTCCGGATCGATTGTCAAACAAGCACCACCGAAACGGTATGGCCCTGTGGAACAGCCGTCAACGCCGATTCACGGCGCCAACGCGATCTGCCCAGTGTCGCGCCAACATGCTTTCAACGCTGTGTTCAACACAAACAATGCGAATCAGCAGTGTTCTCGGATCGCGATCCGGACACGAAGCCATCCTTGCCTCCGCAAGCGGACAAACAAGGCCAGACTTACGAAAGCAGGGCGGAAATCAGCGAATCATCTTTCCCCAACTCCGCCCCGCATCCGTCGAATGGAGGCACTTTGAAAATGCAGGTGCCCCGGTGGGCGAGCCCAGGCTCCGCTGGAAGCTTATCCAAGCTATTCCATGCGGATATTGGCTTCGCGCAGCAGCTTGACGGTTGCTTCCGTTTCGCGGTTCAGCAGGGCCGCCGCGTCTCCGGCCGTTCCGCCCCCCAGCATGAATCCAGCTTCCCTGAGGCGCTGACGGGTTTCCGGATGCGCCAATGCCTTGTTCAAGGCTGAGACCCAGCGTTCGACGATGGGCGCCGGCAGGCCAGCAGGCGCCACGATCATGTACCAGAGCGTCCTTTCGAATCCAGGAAAGCCGGATTCGGCCACAGTAGGAACATCAGGCAACCATTCCACGCGCTCCGGTGTCGTCACCGCCAGGGCACGCATGGCACCCGACTTGATGTGAGGAAGATTGCTTGGAAGGGTATCGACATTGAGGTCGACCTGGCCGGCGATCAGGTCAGTCATCGCCTGGCCGCTTCCCCTGTACGGAACATGGGTCATCTTGACGCCGGCCGCGCGCGACAGAAGTTCCGCAGCCAGATGCTGCGCGGCACCGATGCCGGAGGAGGCGTAGTTCAATTTGCCGGGGTTGGCGCGTGCGTAGGTGATCAGTTCGCCCAGGGTGCGGAAAGGCGACTTGGCCGGCACGACCACCACTTGCGGCACACTGGCCACTTGCAGGATGGGTGTCATATCCCGCAACGAATCATAGGGCGGGTTCGCGGTTGCCTTCGGAACAACAACCAAAGTGCTCGGCGACGCGATCATCATGGTGTAGCCATCGGCGGCGGCCCGGATAACGCCCTGGGCAGCAATCGTGCCACTGGCGCCCGGCTTGTTCTCCACCACCACCGGCTGGCCGAAATCATCCCTCAGCCGGGAGGCAAGAAGCCGTGCGACGATGTCGCTGCCGCCGCCAGGAACAAATCCTTCCACCAGCGTGACACTGCGCGCCGGATAAGCGCTCTGCGCCGAACCCAGTTGAGGAAACGCCAGCAAAGGCAGCATCGCCGCGCAGGCGCGCCTGGTAAGCCTCATATTCATACCGACTCCTAGTCACGTCATGATGGATCGCCAGCTTGGCGAATATCGACAGGCCTGCTTCAGGATCAAGCGCATAGAAGGCCCTTCGCACGGATGGAGATCAGCCTTCTTCCATCTGCGGCAGGCGGTAGCGGTCCTGAGGGTCGTCCCAGCCCTTGAAGTTGGGCGCCCGCTTCTCGGCGAAGGCTGCGCGGCTTTCCAGCAGATCGCTCTTGGCGCCGTGCTCATGCAGTGCATCCGCAAGGCGCTGCTGAACCGGTTCGACCCGCGGACGCATGCACCGCATCATGTGAATGGTGTTCACGCGCGAGGCCGGCGGTAGTGTCAGCAAGTGGCGCGCCATTTCCAGCGCGCTGTCCAGGACGCCCTCCGGTTCCACGAGGCGGTTGACGAAGCCGAGCTGGAAGAAGCGTTCCGCGGTGAAGCGGAAGCCGAGCGCCATTTCCATGGCAACCGGAAAGGCCAGATTGGCGATCTGCCCATGATTGTAGCCGCCGAGAAGCCAGCGCTTGGCCTCGGACACTTCGAAAACGGCGGTGGTTGCGGCGACGCGCAGGTCGGTCCGTTCGACAAGCATGAAGCCGCCGCCCATGGCAAAGCCGTTCACAGCGGCAATGACCGGCTTCTCCAGCGTTCCCGCATTGAAGGGGTCCTCGATCGCGGCGCGCCGCCCGCCGGGATTCTTTTCCGCGAGGGATTCCTTCATGTCCTCGCCGGCACAAAAGGCCCGGCCGGTGCCGGTGAGGATGGCAACCTCCAGCGAATCGTCGTGGCGGAACTCTGTCCAGGTGCGCGCCAGTTCCGTGCGCAGTTCGTGATTGAGCGCGTTCAGCCGCTCAGGGCGGTTCATCCGCACCACCAGCACCTGCCCATGACGCTCGGTTTCCACAACGGACATATCGCAGCTTCCTCCCTATGGCGGCACAGTCAGCGCCTTCAGTTATTGGTATAGGCGATGGATGCCAGAAGCCTGGCACGGCCTGCTCTGGCATGCCGCTCGCCCAGTTGCCGCGCATGCTCCACATCGCCGGACAGGATCGCATCCATCAAGGCCCGATGCTCGGCATTCGCATCGACCATGTTCGGCGTGTCGTCGAACGAACGCCTCCGGAGCAGGAGCAGCTTTCGCGTATGATCCAGATAGACCGCCTCCGCCGGGGCGTTGCCCGCCAATGCGAGCTGCCGCTTGTGGAAGCGGACATTGAGGTCGAAGAACTGGTCTTTCCGTTCAGCGCGCGCGGCCGCCTCCATCTCGCCGACATAGGCCTGCAATTCCAGGGCCTGGGCCGCGGTGATGGTGGCGGCAAGGCGGCCGGCGGCATAGCCGATCAGCAGCGCGTTGAGATCGTAGATGGCCAGCGCCTCATCCAGTTGCAATTCACGGACAAAGGCGCCTCGGTTGAGGATAACGGTGACAAGTCCCATGCGTTCCAAGGTCCGCGCGGCCTCACGGACCGGCCCCCGGCTGACCCCGAGCCGCCGTGCCAGTGCAAGCTCGTTGATATGTTCGCCCGGAGCGAGCTCTCCCCGGGTGATCATGGCTTCCAACTCGGCTTCAACACAATTGGCAAGAGCGCTCCCCGTCGCCTCCGGAACTTTTGTCAGCAATCTCTTCTGCATCAAGCCCTCATGAACGCCGGCATGACATCGTGCCTTGCTGCGGCTGCCTTTTCCACCACAAAAGTGTTGGCAATCCTCGAAACCGCTGCCAGGCTTCTTCAGAAGCGGAGGGAGCAACGGAAATCATGATCCCGGCCCTGAAATCCCATGCGTCCGCCATGGCCCAAGGCTCCGCCGAATAGGCGCGGCCGGTTTCTTCGCGGTCTTGAAGAACCAGCCCGGTTTTGGCAGGCCCCGCGGGTGCCAGCCTCCCTCTTTGGCTCTGGCAGCAGAATTCCTGCCCGCGACGTGATGCGCCTCCGCCATAGCCCCACCCCATCATAGGACGGAACAGCACATGGCCACCGGACCCCTTTCCCGCTTCAAGGTCATCGATCTCACCCGTGTCCGTTCCGGCCCCACCTGCGTTCGGCAACTCGCCGACTGGGGCGCCGACGTGATCCAGATCGAGGCTCCGGAAGGGATGGAAGGCGCTGATGGCGGGTTCGGCGGCGCGCGCCATGGTCCGGATTTCCAGAACCTGCACCGCAACAAGCGCAGCCTGACGCTGGACCTGAAATCACCGGACGGAATTGCCGTTCTGAAGCAGCTGGTGGCGCAGGCCGATGTGGTGGTGGAGAATTTCCGTCCCGACGTAAAGCGGCGCCTTGGCATCGATTACGAGGCGCTCAGCGCCATCAACCCGCGGCTGGTTTATGGCTCCATTTCAGGGTTCGGGCAGAGTGGCCCCTATGCGGGCCGCCCCGGCTTCGACCAGATCGCCCAGGGCATGGGGGGGCTCATGTCCATCACCGGCTTGCCAGGGCAGGGGCCGGTGCGCGTCGGCATTCCCATCGCCGATCTCACCGCCGGCATCTTCTGCGCCATGGGCATCCTGATCGCGCTGCTCGAACGGGAGGAAAGCGGCCAGGGGCAGTGGGTGCAATCCTCACTTCTCGAAGCACAGATCGCCATGCTCGATTTCCAGGCGGCTCGGTGGCTCGTTTCCCGGGAAGTGCCAGGCCAGGCTGGCAACGACCACCCAACCGGCATTCCGACCGGCGTTTTCCGCACCAAGGACGGGCTGATGAACCTCGCCGCGACAGGCAAGATCATTTTCACCCGCTTCTGCGAAGCGGTCGGCGCCCGCCACATCCTGGACAATCCGGATTATGCCACGGCGCCACTGCGCTCGCAGAACCGGGTGGCGCTGAACCGCGAGATCGGCGAGGTGCTGGCCAGCCGCACCACCGCCGAATGGGTCGCGTTGCTGAACGAGGCCGGCGTGCCATCCGGTCCCATCAACAGCATCGACGAGGTTTTCGCCGATGAGCAGGTGCGCCATCTCGGCATCGCCACACCCGTGCATCATCCGGCCCTGGGTGAAATCGAGCTGGTGGGGCAGGCGGTGCGGCTGTCCCGCACGCCGAGCCGCCTCCGCACCGCAGCGCGCGAGAAGGGTGAGGACAGCGCGGAAATCCTGCGGGAACTCGGCTTTGATGCGGCGCGCATCGAGGCATTGCGTCAGGCGCGCGTTATCTGAGGAGCGCCCCACCCGGGCCCTGCCTTAGCGGCGCTGCCACGCCGGCAGCGCTTATGATGCGCCAGGTCGCCTCCCAAGCCGCTTTGTCAGTCAGGCTTGATGTTGGCGGCCGTGATGACGGGTCGCCATTTCGCGATCTCCTCCCGCGTCATCACGGCAAGCTGGTTCGGGGAACCGCCGACCGGCTCCACGCCCTGGGCACGCAGATTCGCGAGGGACGGCGGATCGGCGAGCAGGGCATTGGTGGCCTGGTTCAGCCGGGCCACGATGTCCGCAGGCATCCCGGCGGGACCATAGAGCGACCAGCGCCCTTCCACCACGAAGTCCTGCACGCCCGCCTCCTGCATGGTCGGCGCATCGGGCAGAATGGCGACCCGCCGCGCCGAGGTCACGGCCAGGGCCTTCAGTGTGCCGGCATCCAGATGCGGCTTGAGGCCGAGCGGATGGTAGAACATCGCATCCACGCGCCCGGCCAGCAGATCGGTGATTGCCTGGCCAGCGTTGCGGTAGGGCACGTGTTGCGTTTCCAGCCCTGCCCGCAGGTTCAGAAGCGCCTGGGAAAGGTGCCCGGTGGTGCCGTTCCCCGCTGAGGCGAAGGACAGCGGCCTTGCCTTCGCCAGTGCCACAAGCTCCGCGACCGAGGCGACCTTCAGGGAAGCCGGAATGCCCAGCACCGATGGCGTCGTGACGAAGGGTGCGATGGGGGTGAAATCTTTCACCGCATCGAAGCCCGGATCGGCAAAGAGGCTGGCATTGATGCCATGCGTGCCATTGGTGCCGAGTAGCAGGGTGTAGCCATCGCCCCGCGCCTGCGCGACCGCCTGCGCCCCGACATTGCCGCCGGCGCCGACGCGGTTTTCCACCACAACGGGTTGGCCCGCCGCCTTCGCG
Source organism: Teichococcus oryzae (assembly GCF_008386565.1). Lineage (GTDB taxonomy): Bacteria > Pseudomonadota > Alphaproteobacteria > Acetobacterales > Acetobacteraceae > Pseudoroseomonas > Pseudoroseomonas oryzae. The sequence continues at coordinate 49,758 of NZ_VUKA01000010.1, forward strand.
AGGGCGCTTGCCAGGATGCGGCCAAGCGCGTCCGTGGTGGTGCCGGCGCCAAAGGGGATCACCAGGCGGATCGGGCGGTCCGGCCAGCCGGCAGGCGATTGGGCAGGGGCGGAGCGGGCCAGCAATGGCATGGCGGCCAGGCTACCCAGCAGAACGCGGCGCGTGGCGAAGGTCATGCGGAGGCTCCGGCGCGAGGGTTGACGTAATCGGCGATGGGTCCCGTGGCCGCGCCCCGGCGCAGGGGAACGCAGCAGGGAGGAAAATCCTGCGTGAAGCGGGCACCCTGCTCGGCAAGGCGGCCCAGGAAGCGGTCCAGGTGGCGCATGGCGCCATTCGGCAGGTCATGCAGGACCAGCGTCACCGGCCCGGGGCCGCGGCACAGTTCCAGGGCCCGCTCCACCCAGCCATCGGGATCGCGGAAGTCGCCCGGCACGGCATTCCACAGGACGCAGGTGAAGCCGCCCCGCGTGAGGAGGTCGAGTGCGGCGGGGCTCAGCAGATGAGGGCCCAGCGCCCCGCCGCCACCCTGCGGGCGGAACAGCCGGTCGGGATGCGAGAGATCCCCGATCAGTTCCTGGGTGCGGGCGATCTCCGCTTCGGCCGTCATGGCTCCGCCCGGCGCTTCGCCGAGCGGCCCGGAATGGCTCCAGGTGTGGTTGCCGATCCAGTGGCCTTCGGCATGCGCCCGCACGGCCAGGTCACGATGCGCCGCCAGCTTATGCCCGAGCACGAAGAAGGTGGCGGACAGAGCGCGCCGCCGCAGCACCTCCAGCACCTCGGGTGTCACCTCCGGCTCAGGCCCGTTGTCGAAGGAAAGGGTGATGCGGGGCGTTCCGGTCATGGCCGCCCCGCTTCCTTTCTCGGGAAAGGGAAGAGGTTGTCACGTGCGGCAGCCGGGCCGTGTCCTGCCGCCGCCCCGTGCATCGCCTTCAGGCCTCGTCCCGCACCGGGTTGGAAAGAACGCCGATGCCCTCGATCTCGATCTCCATCACGTCGCCATCCTTCATGAAGACCGGCGGCTTGCGGGCATAGCCGACGCCGCTTGGCGTGCCGGTGGCGATCACGTCGCCCGGCTCCAGCGTCATCACCTCGGACAGGATCGCGAGAATGCGCGGAACGGAGAAGATCATGTCCGAGGTATGGCTGTCCTGCATCGTCTCGTCATTCAGGCGCGAGGTGATGCGGAGCGCGTTCGGCCCCTGCGGCAGCTCGTCCGGCGTGACGATCTCGGGGCCGAGGCCGCCGGTGCGATCAAAGTTCTTGCCGATCGTCCATTGCCCCGATTTGCGCTGGTAGTCGCGCACGGAGCCTTCGTTCATGCAGGTGTAGCCGGCGACGCAGGTGAGGGCCTCCGCTTCCGTCAGGTGCCGCGCCCGCTGGCCGATGACGATGGCCAGTTCCGCTTCGTAGTCGAACTTGTCGGAAGCCTTCGGGCGGAGCAGCGCTTCGCCATGCGCGGCAAGCGACGTGGCGCCGCGGAAAAACACGGCCGGGTAGTCGGGGATCGGGTTGTTCCCTTCCTTGGCATGCAGCGCATAGTTCAGGCCGATGCAGATGATCTTGCCGGGGCGCGGCACCGCCGGCAGCAGCGTCACGCTGCGCAGCGGCCGGCGAGGGGCCGCTTCGAGCTTCGCCGCCAGGCCGGGCGCGGCGGCGGGGAGACCGAGCGCCGCCAGGGCCTGAACAGGGTCTTGCGGCAGGCCTGGCACCACATCGGCCAAAGCAACCACATCTTCGCCCAGGCGGGCGCCGAGGGCGGCATGCCCCTCATGCTGAAACGCGATCAGGCGCACTCGCCATTTCCTCCGAGATTTTCAAAAAGGTTTTATCGAAAATCCGGGGCCGTCAAGCAGGAATTCCGGAAAACCTTGCATGCTTGGAAGGGTAGAGGGATGGTGCATGTGCCATGCCCCAGGCCCATTCCCTTAGCGACGCACCCCATCCAACCCTCGCCACTGCTGTTCACCGCCGCTTGCGCGAGGACATTCTGTCCGGGCGCCTGCCTCCTGGGCAGAAGCTGAAGCTGCGCGATCTGGCGCAGAATTACGGCGCCGGTGCCTCCCCCATGCGGGAAGCGCTTTCCAGGCTCGCCGCCGAAGGGCTGGCGGAACAGCTTGAGCATCGCGGTTTCCGCGTCGCGACGGCGGCGCCCGGCCAGCTTCATGGCCTGATCCGCAGCCGCGTGCTGGCCGAATGCGCGGCGCTTCGGGAGTCGATCCGGCGGGGCGATGCCGCCTGGGAGGAAGCGCTGCTCCTGGCCGAGCATCGGCTGAGCCGGGCCGCCCGCTCGCTCGACCCGCACCGCTTTGTCAGCAATCCGGAATGGGAGGCCTGCCATCTGCGCTTCCACCAAGCCTTGCTTTCCGCCTGCGATGCGCCGCCCCTGCTTTCCTTCTGCGACCGGCTGCGGGAGGAAGCGCAGCGCTACCGGGCGCTTTCCAACATCCTCGCCTATCCGGGCCGCGACGTGGCGGCCGAGCATGTCGCGCTTGCCCGCGCCACACTGGACCGCGACGCCGAACAGGCTGTTGCCCTTCTGGCGCAGCATTATGAGCGCACCGGCGCTTTCATCGGGGCCGATCTGGATGGCGGAGCCGGATGATCGTCCCGGAACGGAAGGGGGCAAGGGCTTCCGCAAGCGCTGGCTGATCAGTCGAGAAGTTGCCTGGCCGTCTCCAGATCGGTGATGAGGCTGGTGCAAAGCCCCGACAGCAGCGCAGCGCGCAGGATCGCCCCCTTCTCCGGGCCACCCGCGGCCACCATCCTGTTGGGGATGCGGCGGATCGCCGCCGGGTCGAGCTGCACGCGCCGCGTATTCACCTCGTCATCGACCACTTGGCCGTCGGCGGAAAGATAGATCCCGAAAACATTGCCCACCACGCCGGCCCGCTCCAGCCGCTTCTGGTCCCGCTGCTCCAGAACGCCCGCGGCGAGGTCGATCGATGCCTCGCGGAGATCCCCCGCGCCGACCAGCGCGTGTTCGGCGGCAGCGGCGCGCGCCAGCACCTCCCGCACCATCTGCATGGAACGGAAACTCCCGGCTGCCTGAACGGATTCCGCGACGATGGGGGCGATCAGGTAATAGCAGGCCGCATTCAGCTTCCGCGCGAAGCGCGCCGCGATGTCATAGGGATTGATGCTGCCGGCGCGGGACAGGCCTCCCATCAGTCCGACAATCACGTTTCCGGCCGGGCCACGTGGCTCCAGCCCCCGCACCGAGGCATCGAGCGTCCGGCCCCAGCCGAGCGCCAGCGTCTGCCCAGGCTGCAACTGCGCCGAAACAAAGGCTCCCGCGGCGGCGCCGACCACTGAAGCCACCGCCTCGCCTTCGGCAGGCGTCGGCACGATATAGGCGGCCGAAAGCCCGTAGCGTGCCATGAGCGCCGCTTCCGCCTCGAAGCAGAAGCGCAGCTCCGTATCGATCGAGACACGGATCAGCCCCTCCTCCCGGCAGGCCGCGACGTAGCGGTTCACCTTGGCCCGCGTCATGCCGAGCCGCTGGGCGATGGAATCCTGGGTCGCGCCCTCCACCAGATGGAGCCAGCCAACCCACAGCTTCAATTCCCTGTCGGATCGCATCGCATCGCCTTGAATATGAGATTTTGCATCTTCACTAGGACAATATTTCATGGCTTTGTCATGCAAGCCAAGACTTCGCCATGCTAATCACCGTGGCCAGGAACAGCATGATCACCATATTCCACGTCACCGACCTGCATCTGCGTCAGGCTCTGCCCGGCCATAACGGCCATGTCCACCGGCTGTCGCGCCACATGCCCTCGCTGCTCGCCCAACTGGCCGAGCGCATCGGGGCCATGGCGCCGGATCTGGTGGCGGTCACGGGCGATCTGCTCGACGTTCCCCACGCGCTGCTTGACCGCGAGCCGGGCTACGACCTGCGGGCGCTCACCCAGGGCGCGCTGGCAGATTACGGGCTGGTGCGCCGCTGGCTCGAATCCCTGGGGCGGCCCTGGATGGTGCTGCCTGGCAACCACGACCATGGCCCCACCTTCGACGTGGTCTTCGGCTCGGAGCCCACCACCCGGCGCTTCGGCCCGCTTACGGTCCATGCCTTCCATGACTGGGAGCAGGCCGGCAACCAGGCCCTGCGCATCGGCCCGCCACGTCGGCATTTCGAGCAGGTGATCGCCGCGGCGACGGAGGCAACCGATGAGGTCCACCTCCAGCATTTCCTGATCCGGCCGCATGTCGATTACCACTATCCGCTGCTCTACGGGGATGCCGACGACATCGCCCGGCGCGTGGCTGAGGCGCCCGGCCGCCGCCTGCTGCTTTCCGGCCATTGGCATGAAGGCACGCCGATGGTGCAGATCGGCAACGCGCTGATGGGCGGCTGCCCCGCCTTCTGCGAGCCGCCGCACCGCTACCGCGTCTTCCGTATCGAGCCGGGGCAGCCGGTGTCCATGCAGGAGGAGGCGCTCGGCGCTTCCTTCGCACCCGGCACCCGCCTGACCATCCTGGACCGCCCTGGCCTGCTGACATTGCCGCCGGCAACCGATGGCGCAGGCCGCCTGACGCCACGCCCCGATACGGGCCGGATCCTGGCCGGGCTCGCCACCCGGGGGCATCTCGCCATTGCCTCCCCCTGGCATGCTCCGGAGACCGACGCGGCCAGCTGGCGTGGCGTGCAATACGCCCATGACGCGTTTTTCCAGGATCTGCCGGCGGGCACCCGTCAGGCCGATGCGCTGTGCATCTACCTGCCTCCGGGCGACCAACCCGGACGCCGCCTTCCCGCCGAGGCCATCACGCGGGAACCGGAACTCGTACCCCGCCTCGCGGCGCTGTTCGGCGCCGCGCCGACGGAGGTCACCCTGCTGACCACCGATCCCGCCCGCCGCGCGGCCGCAGTTGCCGCGGGCGCGGCCAGCCCGGATCTCGGTGGCCCGATGCCGGATGGCGAGGCCATCCTGGCGGCTGCCGGCCTGTGACCCGCCCAGAAGAACAGGGAAGGACGCCAGAATGACCTCGCGCACCACATTGTCCCGGCGCCTGCTGCTCGGCGCCGCCGCCGCGTCTGCATTGGCCAGGCCAGCCCTTGCCCAGGCATGGCCGGGCCGCCCGATCACGCTGGTGGTCGGCTACCCGCCCGGCGGGCAGACGGATTTCGCCGCCCGCATCGTGCAGGCCGGCATCAGCAAGGCGCTTGGCCAGCCCGTCGTGATCGAGAACCGCGGCGGCGCTGGCGGCAATCTCGGGCTTGAGGCCGTGCTGCGAGCGCGCCCGGACGGCTACACCTTCCTGGCCTCGAATTCGAGCCCGATGGTGATCAACCCGCACACCTTCCCGCCGACGGGCCTCAACCCGCTCGACCTGATCAATGTCTGCATGATCCTGGACGCGCCGCTGGCCTATTGCGTGCACCCCTCGGTTCCCGTGGCGAATGCCACCGAACTGGTGGCGTGGATCAAGGCTCAGCCCAGCATGATCGATTACGGCATCCCGGCCTCCGGCAGCCTGCCCCATCTGGCGATGGAACTCTTCCGCTCGCGCATGGGCCTGCCGGAGTTGCAGCCCATTCCGTATCGCGGCAGCGGTCCTGCCCTGCAGGACTTCCTGGCCGGCCGCTTCCCGGTGATGACCGACTCCCTTTCCGTCATGGCCCCGGCGCTGAATGGCCGCCAGATCCGCGGCGTGATGGCGACGAGCATGCAACGCGTCGCCGCCTTCCCCGACATCCCGACCGGCGGCGAGCAGGGGATCGATGATTTCGTTGTCGGTGCCTGGACCGGCATCTCGGCCCCGCAGGGCACGCCATTGGAGATCGTCGCGCGCATGAATGCCGCCGTGAACGAGGCCCTGGCTGATCCGGTTGTCCGCGAGCGCATCGAGGCGCAGGGCGCTGTTGTCAGCGGCGGCACGGCCGAGGCCTTCGATCGCCGCGTCCGCGCCGACCATGCGCGGTGGGGCGAGGTCGCGCGGAAGAACAACATCACCACCGGCTAGCACGACCTGGGCATTTCGGGGCTGAAGCACCTCCCCCTGCTGAACGATGCAGAGGGAGGCGAGGATGGCGCCGTTCCTGGAGTGACGGGCCGCAAAATTCCCGCAGGCCTGAGACGCCGCTTTATCCATAAGGCCTGCTCGGGCCCGGTGAGCTCAAGAATCTTCAGCGGATAACTGCCCGCCGGGGATTGGGTGTGCATGACCGGTGGGTGATCGATGATAAGGCTATCGTTCCGCTACTCCACCTTTGGCAAGAACCAGGCCAGCAAGCCCATCAGGGGAAGAAAGGAACACAGCCGGTAGACGGCCTCGATGCCCTGGGCCTCAGCCATCATGCCCAGCAAAGCCGCGGCGATGCCGCCGAGACCGAAGTTCAGGCCGTAGAACAGGCCACCGACGAGCCCGACCCGGTTCGGCAGCAGTTCCATGGCGTAGATCAGGATCGAGGCAAAGGCACTTGCCATGATCAGGTTGATCGACACGGTGAGCACGCCCGTCCAAAAGAGATCCGCATAGGGAAGCACAAGCGTCAGCGGCAAGGGCCCTAGCACCGAGAACCAGATCATCCGGTAGCGGCCGATGCGGTCGCCGAGGATGCCGCCGGCCAGCGCGCCGGCCGCGGATGCGAGCAGGAAGATGAACAGCATCATCTGGGCGGCGGGGATCGACAGCCCGAAGCGATCGATCAGGTAGAAGGTGTAGAAGGACCGGAAGCTCTCGCCATACGCATTCTTCGAGAACATGAGCAGCGTCAACACCACGAGCCCCAGCACGATCGTGGCCTGCGTGTGGGCGGGCGATCCGGCGCGGGATTTGGCGATGGAGGAGCGCAGGGCCGCGAAGTGCTCGCTGATCCGGGCCTGCTGCCGCCCAATCCAGGTCAGCAGCATCATCGCGGCCAGGGCCGCGACAGAGAACCAGGCCAGGCTCGGCTGGCCCCATGGCACGATGACGAGGGCGGCGAACACCGGACCGAGCGCGCCACCCGCCTGGCCACCGACCTGGAAGATGCCCTGCGCCAGCCCCTGCCGCCCGCCCGCGGCATAGCGTGCCATCCGCGTCGCCTCAGGGTGAAAGATCGAGGACCCCGTGCCGATCAGGGCAACCGCGACCAGGATGAGCGAATAGCTCGTGGCGAAGGCGAGAGTCAGAATCCCAGCCAGCGTGAAGACCATGCCCAGCACCGGCGAATAGGGCGCGGGCCGGTGGTCCGTGTAATATCCGATCACAGGCTGGAAGAGCGACCCGGCAATCTGGAAGGTCAGCGTGATCAGGCCGATCTGCACGAAGTCCAGCCCATAGGCGCCTTGGATGATCGGGTAGATGGCCGGGATCAACGACTGCATCAGGTCGTTCAGCAGGTGGGTCACACCGAGAACGAGAAGCACTGCCACATGGGTCTTGGCCCTGGCCGGCTGCAATATGGCGGAACTCATGAGGTGGCCTTTATCCGTTGTGGATCTTGTGGAAAGGAGGTTTGCCGATCCTACGGACTGCCGGAGGGGAACGATAGCGGGCCCGCCTGAAGGCATGTCGGCCTCAGGAAAAGGGGGATGGCCATCGATGGCGCGATCCGGAAGTGACCTGCTACGATCTGCCGGGTAAAGGGCTACTTTGCTGAAAGCCTGTTTTGCTCATCGGCTAACAACAGGGGGATTAGGGCACAGATGTGAGGCTGCAGGGATAAAGCTGCTTGAAATCTCTTGCCGGCACTTTGATGCCTGAGCCCAGCCGAAGATCCGGGAGGCCAGCCGGCGACGTTGTTGGTGTTTCTCACGCAACCGGAATGCCATCCAGTAAGGCCGCATGACCGCCCTGGTCCTGCCGGCTATGCCAAAGGGCGCCGCGCCGGGCTGGAAAGCGGAGCCCGGTTTTCACCGGCCGCTGAAAGGCGAGCCGCCATCGATGGCCAGCGATGCGGGTCCATGAACGGAAAGGAAAGCGAAGTGACCGAGGGTGAGCAATGGGACGCCGCAGCGCCGGCCCTGGCGCGCGTGCGGCCGGAATGGGTGGATCATTACGGCCATATGAACCTTGCACATTATGTCACCGTGTTCGACATGGCGACCGATGTGTTCTGGCCCTCGCTCAACCTCGGCCGGACGTTTCGCGGACAGGGCTTCGGCACCTTCGCGGCGGAAAACTGGGTGTCGTATCGCCGGGAGGTGCGCCTGGATGATCCGCTTTCCGCCAGCAGCGCGGTGCTCGCCCATGACGAGAAGCGTCTGCTGATCCGCCACCGGCTGTTCCATGCGGAGGCGGGGTTCGAGAGCGCGCGTTGCGAGTTGCTGTTTCTGTGCGTCGACCTCGCCGCGCGCCGGGTCGCGCCCTGGCCGGAGCCGGTGAGGGCCGCCTTCGGTGCCGCCACGCCGGGCGCAACACCGGAAAGGCTGGCGCTGCGCCGCCCGGCCTAGCGGCCGTGCCGCCCCAGCCTCCTGCCACACCGCGGCGGCAGGAGCCGCCGCCTGTTCCCCCGGCGGCCTTCATGCGTCCAGCGCCTGGTTCTTGATCCAGTCCCGGAAGGCGCGGAGGGCGGGAATGTCCTCCGCCGCCTCGGGATAGGCGAGGCAATAAGCGGCATCACCATGCAGCGGCTGCTCGAAGGGTGTCGCCAACAGCCCTTCCTCGATTTCCCGACGGACCAGGAACCGCGGCAGCAGCGCGACGCCGAGGCCCGCGACACAGGCGGCGGCCACCATGGCGGTATGCTGCATCAATGGGCCACGCAGCCCGTCCACGCCCTCGGCCCCGACCTGATCCAGCCAGTCGACCCAGCCGCGCGGCCGCGTGGTCTGCTGGATCAGCACTTCCCGCGCCAGGTCGGCCGGCCCGTGCAGCCGCGCCGCGATGGCTGGCGCGCAGACGGGCAGGCGCGCATCCCGCATCAACCGGTGGCGGATGACGCCCGGCACCGCATCCTCCGAAAGCATGATGGCGGCGTCCACATCCTCCGCCGCGAAGTCCAGCGGCGTGAGGCGGGTCGTATAGTTCATGAAGTTCACGATCACGCCGGGATAGGCCGCGCGGAAGCTCGGCAGGCATGGCACCAGCCAGCGTGTCCCGAAGGTGGGGGACACGGCGATGTTCAGCGTGCCGCCGGCGCCGCGATGCGCCAGCAGGTCCCGCGTCGCTCCCTCCAGCCGGGCGAGGGTGGTGCGCACGCGCGGCGCGTAGGCGGCGCCGGCGGGGGTGAGCACCAGACGTTGCCGTACCCGCTGAAAGAGCCGGAGCCCCAGCATGGCTTCAAGCCCGGCGAGCTGGCGGCTGACCGCGCTCTGGGTCAGCCGCAGCTCCTCCGCGGCGCGGGAAACGCTGAGATGGCGTGCGCAGGCTTCAAAGGCCTGAAGTGCGGCTGTGGGCGGGACATGGCGTCGCATGGCCTGACTTTATTCCGTTTGCTCATGAATGCATGCCGGAGTTTCAGTTGCTCCGAGGGCAAATAGCGCGGAACCTGAGGGCAACCGAAGCGAACCAAAGGCATGAACACGCTGGGAAATGGACCGTCCGGCATCGAACCGGGCGGCTGAGGAAACGCTGCACGCCTCACCCGGCTCAGCAGGGAGTGAGTTCGATGACGCTTGTCCGGCTTCCGCGCCGCGCCGCATTGGCTGGCGCCGCCGCTGCCACCCTTTCGCCGCTGGCCGCCCAGGCGGCCTGGACGCCATCCCAGCCGATCCATGTGCTGGTCGGCTATCCGCCGGGCGGAGCCGTGGACATCCTGGTGCGGGTGGTGGCCGAGGGCGCGCACCGGCTGCATGGCTTGCAGGTGATGGCGGAAACCCGCAGCGGCGCCTATGGCTTCATCGCCGCCCAGGCCGCCGCTCGCGCCGCACCGGATGGCTACACCCTGTGCAGCGCCATCATGGGCATGATGAGCGTGCTTCCCGCCATTCCGGGCATTCCGGTTCCGCTCGACCTCGACCACGAATTGACGCCTGTTTCCGCCCTGGCCGGCACGCCCATGGCGCTGGTGGTGCGGCCGAACGCGCCCTTCAACGACATCGACGGCCTGATCGCCTATGCCAGGTCGCGGAAGGGTGCCGCCACCTACGCTTCCTCGGGCAATGGCTCGATCAACCATCTTGGTGGCGCGCTTTTCTGCGGCGCGACGGGTGTGGAAATGACCCATGTGCCCTATCGCGGCGGCGCGCCGGCGACGCTCGACGTATCCGCCGGCCGCGTGGACATGATGGTGGCCAATGTCGCCGAGGTGGCGCAGCAGATCAATGCCGGCCAGCTCAAGGGCTTCGGCGTCACCGCGGTGGAGCCGACGCCGCTGGCGCCGGCGCTGCCGCCGCTGGCGGCGCGCATCCCGGCCATGGAAATCAACAACTGGTTCGGCTTGGCCGGCCCCGCGAACATGCCGGCCGAGGTGCGCGACGGGCTGGGCCGGTTGTTCCACTCGGTTGTTCACGATCCGCAAACCTCGAAGATCCTCACCGAGCGCGGCCTCCTGCCACTCGGCGAATCAGGCCCCGCCTTCAGCCAGCGCATCCTGCGGGACCGCGCGCGCTGGAAGGAGGTCGCGCAGGCCAACAACATCCGCGGCGACTGACGGTCCGCTCCGTCTCGCGCATCAAGGAAGCCCATGACAGCGTCACGTCCAACCTCCGCCTCTCTTTCGCTGGGCATCGACATCGGCGGCACCTTCACCGATCTTGTCATCCTCGACCCGGCGGATGGCCGCGCCGCCATCTGGAAGGAAAGCACCACGCCCGACGACCCGTCGCGCGGCGCCATCACGGGCCTGCAGCGGCTGTTGTCGCGCAGCGGCACCGCGGCCTCCTCGATCGGGCGGGTGGTGCATGCCACCACCCTGTTCACCAACGCCCTGATCGAGCGGAAGGGCGCGCCGACCGGCCTGCTGACCACCGCCGGCTTCGCCGACGTGATGGAGATCGGGCGGGAGCGGAAATACGAGCTCTACGACCTGTTCCTCGACATGCCGCAGCCCCTCGTCCCGCGCCCCTGGCGGCACGAGGTGAAGGAGCGGCTGGCGCCGGATGGCAGCGTGGAGGTGCCGCTGGATCTGGACGGGGTTCTCGCCAAGGTCGCCGGCCTCGTGGAGCAGGGGGTGACCAGCCTCGCCATCTGCTTTCTGCATTCCTATGCCAATCCGGTGCATGAGCGCATGGCGGCGGAGGCCATCGCGGCGCGCTTTCCGCAGCTTTCGCTGTCCCTGTCCTGCGACATCGCGCCGGAGATCCGCGAATACCCGCGCACCGTGACCACGGCAGCCAACGCCTATGTCCGGCCGATCGCCGAAACCTATCTCGACACGCTGGAGCGCGCGCTGAAGCAGGCCGGCATTCCGGGCGGTTTGTTCCTCATGCTGTCCAATGGCGGCCTGACCCATGTCGCCGAGGCCAAGCGCGCGCCCGTGCAGTTGCTGGAAAGCGGCCCGGCCGCCGGCGCCCTGGCAGGCGCCTGGTTCGGCCGCCATGCGGGGCTGGAACGCGTGCTCGCCTTCGACATGGGCGGCACCACCGCCAAGCTGGCCCTGGTGGATGACGGCGAGCCGCTGGTGGCCTGGGGCTTCGAGGCGGCGCGCACCAAGCGTTTCCTGCGCGGCTCCGGCCTGCCCATCCAGATCGCGACGGTGGAACTGATCGAGATCGGCGCCGGCGGCGGCTCCATCGCCCGGCCTTCCGAGCTCGGCACGCTGCATGTCGGGCCGGAAAGCGCGGGCGCGCAGCCCGGGCCTGTCTGCTACGGCCGTGGCGGAACGGAGCCCACGGTCACGGATAGCGACCTGACACTGGGCTATCTGAACCCGGATTTCTTTCTCGGCGGCACGATGCAGATCGACCCCGGCCCGGCTGCGGCCGCGCTGGAAAGCCTTTCCACCCGGCTGGGGCTGGAGGCGGGGCGCGGCGCCCCTGGCATCCACGATCTGGTGAACGAGAACATGGCCGGCGCGGCGCGGGTCGCCATCGCCGAGCGGGGGCGCATCCCGCGCGACTACGCCCTGCTCGCCACGGGCGGCGCGGCACCCGTGCATGCCTGGAATGTGGGAACCAAGCTTGGCGTCTCCCGCGTCATCTGCCCGCCCGGGGCGGGGGCAGGCAGCACCATCGGCATGCTGATGGCGCCGGCCCGCATCGACCGCGTCGCTTCCCGCAACGAGGCGCTGGGCGCGGCGAACTGGGCGGAGATCGGCGCCACCTTCGAGGCCCTGGAAAAGGAGGCGCTGGAAATCGTCAGCGGAACGGGCGCCGATCTGGACCGCCGCAACGTGCGGCGGCTGGCGGATATGCGCTATGTCGGCCAGGGATCGGAGATCACCGTGCCCCTGCCCGAGACGCTGGACGCGGAAAGCGTGCTGGCCGCCTTCGAGGTGGCCTACCGCCAGCTTTTCGGCCGCACGCCGCCGGGCGCCAATGTTCAGTTCGTGGCGTTGCGCCTTTCCGCCTCGGCCCCCATGCCCGGCGCCGGCGAAACCCTGCGCATCGGCGGCGGCACTGCCGGGCGGGAGGTGCTGAAGGGCTATCGCCGTGTCCACTTCCCCGAAACCGGCGAGGTCGAGACCCCGGTTTATGACCGCTACGCCCTGGCCCCCGGCGTGGAGCTCGATGGCCCGGCCGTGTTTGAAGAAAACGAAAGCACTTTTGTCGTCGGGCCGGGCGCGCGCATCGGCGTGCTGCCCGACGGCTCCATCCTGGCGGAGCGCGTGGCATGAGCATGACGGAAACGGCGCGGCGCTTCGACGCCGTGGAGATCGAGCTGCTCTGGCGGCGCCTCATCTCCCTCGTGGACGAGGCGGCGGCGGCGCTGGTGCGCACCAGTTTCTCCACCCTGGTGCGGGAAAGCTACGACTTCTCCTGCGTGGTGACGGATGCCGAGGGCCAGTCCCTCGTGCAGGCGACGGAAAGCATCCCGAGCTTCATCGGCACGCTGCCGGAGACGGTGAAGCATTTCATCCGCCACTTCCCCGAGGACACGCTGCAACCGGGCGATGTACTGATCACCAACGACATCTGGCTCGGCACCGGGCATCTGCCCGACATCACCGTGGCCAAGCCGATCTTCCGCAATGGCAGGCTGGTGGCCTTCAGCGCCTCCACCGCGCACGCGCCCGACATTGGCGGCAAGATCCGCAGCCCCGAGCCGCGCGAGGTGTTCGAGGAAGGCCTGCAGATCCCGCCGATGAAGCTGCTGCGCGCGGGGCAGCAGGATGACACGCTGGTCGCCCTGATCCGCAAGAATGTCCGCACGCCCGACCAGACCATGGGCGATCTATGGGCCCAGCTCGTGGCGCTCGACCTGATGGAGGAGCGCCTGCTCATCCTCATGGAGCAGGCGGAGCTCGAGCATCTGCGCGATCTGGCGGCGGAGATCCATGTGCGCTGCGAAACCGCCATGCGCGCCGCCATCGCCGCCTTGCCGGATGGCACCTATACCAGTTCCCTCCAGACCGACGGGGTGATGGACAAGCCGATCACGCTGCGCCTGGCGCTGACGATCAAGGGCGACAGCATCACCGCCAATTTCAGTGGCACCGACCCGCAGGTGGACCGGGCCATCAACTGCGCCCTCTGCTACACCTATGCCATGACGATGTATGGGGTGAAGGTCTGCACCAGCCCCAACCTGCCGAACAACGAGGGCGCCTGGCGGCCCATCTCGGTCAAGGCGCCGGAAGGCTGCATCGTGAACCCCGTTTTCCCGGCTTCCGGCGGCTCGCGCATGCTGATCGGGCACTACATCCCGATGCTGGTCTTCGGCTGCCTCGGTCAGGTGGTGCCGGACCGGGTGATGGCGGCCTGCGGCTCGCCGATGTGGGGCATGAACCAGTCCGGCGTGAACGCGCAGGGCAAGCCATACGCCAACATGTTCTTCTTCAACGGCGGCATGGGCGGAAACATGCGGGGGGACGGCCTTTCCTGCCTGTCCTGGCCATCCAACGTGTCCTCCACGCCGGTCGAGATCACCGAGCACATCGCGCCGCTGCGCGTGCATCACAAACGCCTGCGCCCGGATAGCGGCGGCCGCGGCCGGCATCGCGGCGGGCTTGGCCAGGAAGTCCTGCTGGAAAGTCGTTCCGAGACGCCGATCGCCGTTTCCTTTCTGGCGGAGCGCACGCGCTTCCCGGCCTTCGGAATCGAAGGAGGCGAAGCCGGAGCCCCGGGGATGCTGCGCATCAATGGCGAGGCGGTGGACCCCAAGAAGCAATATGTGCTGGCGAAGGGCGACACGGTGCTGATGGCCACGCCGGGCGGGGGCGGGCACGGTTCCGTGGCGGAAAGAACCAGGGTCCAGGACAAGGCCGACCTAGAATTCGGCTACCGCACCGGCGGGCCTCAGTGATAAGGATGGCGGGCGCTCAAGGTGGCGCCCGCCATCCGGTCCGCCCGGCGCGTCATGGCTTGCGCGGCTCGTTCTGCTCGATAACCTCCTGATAGGCGGCGAGGTCGAGGAATGCCTCGGCCTCCGTCACGGAGCCATCCTTCATCCGGAAGATCCACACGAACTGGTTGCTGTAAGGTCTTCCCGAGGTTGTGGTGGCCGAGGCCTCAAAGCGGACCACGACGGTGTCGCCGCCGGCCCAGATGTTATGGATTTTGGGGACGAGGGGGGTTGCGAGACGGCTCGTGAGAGGCTGCGAAGCCTGCCTCACGAAATCGTCGCGGCCGCGATAGCTTCTCGCCGCGGGACCCGAGCCATGGACCGTCCAGGCCACGTCGGGCGCGAGAAGGTCCGCGAAAACGTTGCTGCCCGCCGCCCAGGCCTCGAAGGCCTCGACGACGATCGCCTGATTCCGGCCGGATGCGCCAGCGTCTGCGGGCATGGCGCTGGGCTGCGTGGAGGCCGTGATCAGCGCGAGCGCGCATGCTGCGGCGATGGCGCGCGACATGACCATGAAGCATCGGGGGAAAGGCGGCGGGGCCATAGGATGATTCCTTCTGGATGACTCCCGGGAAGCGGCAGCACGCCTGATCGCCGGGCCTGTGGAGGGAAAGGCGCGATCAGGGAGATGAACCGGCTCCACCATGCGCGGGCCGCCGGCGCAGCACCATGCCGCCGTGATGCAGGGTGTTGGCATCGACGAAGTCGCCATCGGCTGTGAAGCCGGTGTCGTCCCAGTATTCGATATGGGTTCCGGTGACCTCGTAGCGGCCCCGATACGCGCTTTCCCGGGCGCCCCGCGCCTCGTCATAGCGGCCATTCGGCAGGAGCTGGTGGCGGACATGCCCGTCATCGGTGACCCACAGGCCGGCATAAGGATGCGTTGCTTGCGCCAAGGTCACCTCCGCGAGGCCGGGATTGACGATGCCGACGGCCAGGGCCGCCAGGGATGCAAGAGCAATGCGCATCAATGCGCCGCCCGCGTCGGACGCACCACGATCTCGCTGACATCCACCTCCTCCGGCTGCTCCAGCGCGAAGCGCACGGCGCGGCCGATGGCATCGGGCTGGAGGGCGATGGCGCGATAATGCCGCATGGCGCTGGCCGCCGCCGGATCGGTGATGGTTTCAGCCAGCTCGCTTTCGACCACGCCCGGATGGATGCAGGTGACGCGGATATCGTCGCGTTCCTGGCGCAGGCCGTCCGAGATCGCGCGCACGGCGAATTTCGTCGCGCAATACACTGCCGCTGCCGGCGAAACGGTGAGTGCGCCAATCGATGCGATGTTGATGATGTGGCCCGAGCCGCGCGCGGTCATCTCCGGCAACACAGCCGCGATGCCATGGAGAACGCCCTTGATGTTGACGTCGACCATCCTGTCCCATTCATCGACCTTCATCGAGGCCATGAGGGAAAGCGGCATGATCCCTGCATTGTTGACGATGGCGTCCACCCGGCCGAAAGTGTCGCGCGCGGCGGCCACGAAGGCGGCAACGCTGCCCCGCTCCGTCACGTCGAGATGGCAGGTCGCCACGCGAGTGCCGAGCAACTCGTCGGCGAGGGCATCGAGGCGGTCCGTGCGGCGGGCGCCGAGCATCAGGCTCGCGCCGGATGCCGCGAGTTCGCGGGCGATTCCGGCGCCAATGCCGCTGGAGGCGCCGGTGATGAGAACGACCTTGTCGAGGGACATGGCTTCCTTTCCTTTCTGGCATGATCGGGCGGGTATGCGGGGCATTCGGCCCAGGCACTGCCCGACACGGGAAAGCTAGGAGGGCAGGCGCGGCACGATAACCGCCGCTATGCGCGATGCCGTGTTCAGTATAACTGGACAATGCTTCATGATCTGAACGCCCTCGCCATCTTTGCCACGGTGGCCGAGGAGCGGAGCTTCCGGGCTGCCGCCGACCGCCTCGGCGTCACGCGATCCGCCGTCAGCCAGTCCATCCGGCGGCTGGAGGAGAAGCTCGGCACCGCCCTGTTCCGCCGGACAACACGCAGCGTCGGGCTGACCGAGGCGGGCGAGAAGCTGCGCATCGACATCGCGCCCGCGATTGCCGAGCTTGGCCTGGCCATGGATCATGTGCGTGACCTTGGCGGAGCGCCGCGGGGGCGGCTGCGCCTGGCGGTTTCCTCCATCGCGGAAAGCTTTCTGTCCGGCCCGCTCCTCGCCGGCTTCGGGCGGGCCTTTCCCGAGGTACAGCTCGATGTTCTTGTTACCGACGAGGAAGGCGACATCGTCCAGATGGGCTTCGACGCGGGGGTGCGGCTCGGCGAGGTGATCGAGCAGGACATGATCGCCATTCCTGTTTCGGGCGACCAGCACCAGCTCGCCGTTTGCTCGCCCTCCTATCGTGCGGAACGGGGAGAGCCGAGGCATCCCCGGGATCTCGCGGAACACCGCTGCATCGGCTGGCGCCCGGCGCCCCACCGCCCACCTTATCGTTGGGAGTTCAGCGAGGGAGGGCGTGAATTCACCGTCGATGTCGCGCCCGAGGTCACCACGAACGACATGGGGCTGATGATCCGGATGGCCCTCAACGGCGCCGGGATCACCTTCGGCATGGCCGAAACGTTCCGCGCCTTGCTGGAGCGCGGCGAGCTGGTATCCCTGTTGCAGGAATTCAGCGCACCCTTTCCCGGCTTCTACCTTTACTATCCGACCCGCCGTAACCTGGACCCCAAGCTCCGGGCCTTGATCGACCACGTCAAACGCCACTCTCCTCCGGAAGCCGGCAGGAAGGCTCCATCGGCCATGCGCTGAAAGCCCAGCTGCCGCTGGCCTGTCCAATGATGGAGCTGGCTTTGCCGTTGGTCGCGAATGCTTTCTTTCCGGTTCGTTTCCGTTAGCCTGCTTCCCCAAGAAGAACGGGAGGAATCGGCATGCCTGATACGATGCGGCGCGCCATGCTGCGTGGTGCCCTGGGAATGGGAACGGCGCTGGGGCTGGCTCCGCTCCTGGCGCGGCCTGCCTTGAGCCAGGGCGGACCTGCCGCCGTCCCGAAGGTGGGAGGGGTCGCCGCGACCGCGATCCCCGAATTCAGGGTCGATCCCTTCTGGCCGAAGCCACTGCCCAACAACTGGATGATCGGCGCCGTCGCCGGCGTCGCGGTCGACAAGCGCGATCACATCTGGATCGTTCAGCGCCCCGGAACCATCGCGCAGCGCCAGCTCATGGCGGAACGCAGCCCGCCGGAAACAAGCTGCTGCGTCCGCGCGCCTTCCGTGCTGGTTTTCGACAAGCAGGGCAATGTGCTGCGCCATTGGGGTGGCCCAGGGCAGGGCTATGAATGGCCGGAGGTGGAGCACGGCATCTATGTCGATGCCAAGGATTTCGTTTGGCTGGCCGGAAGCGGGCCGAAGGACCACCAGCTGCTGAAATTCACCCTGGACGGGCAGTTCGTGATGCAGATCGGCCGTTCCGGCCAGTCCAAGGGCAACAGTGACACCGCCAACCTGAACCGCCCCGCCGATGTCGAGGTGGATACCGAGGCGCAGGAAGTGTATGTCGCCGATGGCTATGGCAATCGCCGCGTCATCGTGTTCGACAGCGAGACCGGAGCCTATAAGCGCCATTGGGGCGCCTATGGCCAGGCGCCGGTAGATGGCGGGCCCGAGGCTTATGGCGGCACCGCGGCCTATACGCCCGGCCAGCCACCTTCACGCCAGTTCGCCAGCCCGGTCCATTGCGTGCGGCTGACGAAGGACCGGCAGGTCTATGTCTGCGACCGGACGAATGACCGCTACCAGGTGTTCCGCCGGGATGGCAGCTTTGTCGCGGAATACTTCATCGCGCCGCAAACGCGGCTGAACGGCTCGGTGGCCGATCTCATCCCCTCGCTCGATCCGTCGCAGGAATTCCTGTTCAGCGTGGACAATTCCAACGGCGTGGCGCGGGTGATCCGGCGGCGGGATGGCGAGGTGCTTTCCACCTTCGGGCGTCCCGGCCGATGGGCCGGGCAATTCCATGTGCCGCACAACATCGCGCAGGACAGCGAAGGCAGCCTCTACATCACGGAGGTCGATAATGGCCAGCGCGTGCAGCGCTTTGTGCGCCATGCGCCATCCTGATACGGTCCTGCCCGTCACGGGCTGGGCGGCGGCCTGCCGTTTTCTTTGTCCTCGGCATCGTCAGCCTCAGTTTCAGGAAAGGTCCAGATCGCCACGGCTCAGGTGAAGGCGGCATCCGCATTCAGGACCTGGTTCCATTGCGCGGGTTCCCGCCAGTCTGGCTGAAGGCCCGTGGTCGTATCCTCGTCCTCGGCCTTGTAGCCCTTGGCGAGAATCGCCTTGTTCGGCCCTTCCGCCTTGGCAGCGGCGAGGAACATCGACACCGGCACTCCCCATCTCGGGCCGGCGGGCAGGGCCCCCTCCACCAGCGGGGCTCGGCTCCAGCTGGTGACAGGCCCGATGATCCTCGGAACGCATGCCGGCATCGCCACCTCCCCGGAGACCTGCGGACGCTCGCGGCTCGCGTCACTGCAATCCGCTCGCCGCGATCCCGCGCCATGACGGGGCCATGGACGCGCGGCCATGGAAAGAGCGGGCGAAGCCGGTCGATCTACCGCGATCTCGCTCCGAATTGGAAAGAAACACGGGACCGATCTTATCGGACGGGAGGGCTGATTCGACGTCCGGGTCCTGGTACCGAAGGTGACCGCGTGAAGCGGATGCCGCCGCGGCGACCTCCCTGGGCGCCAGCCATCAGCCCGGCAGCCTGGCCGATCCCCGGATCACGAGCTAGCCGCGCGGCACGGCGGTTTCATAGGGCAGGCCGGGATCCGCGATCCGGCCGGCCAGCAGGTCCAGACCGCGGCGGAGCATGACTGAAACCGGCTGCGCCACGATGGTCAGGTTGTAGATGGCCCGCGCGGATGGTCCGATATCATCGAAGCCGACAACCGACATATCGCCGGGCACGTCCAGCCCGGCCTGCCGCAGCGCGTCCATGAGCCCCATGGCCATGATGTCGTTCACTGCGAAAACGGCATCGGGCCGTTCGCCCCGCCCCAGCGCCCCGATCCGCAGCCCGGCCGGGCCGCAGCGGCTCGTGCCGCTTGGCCGAAATCATGGGGCAGGGGCCGGACGCCTTCGCCGCCTTTCTGGACAATCTGCGAAGCGTGCCGGCCCAGGTGATCCGCACCGGCGGGATCACCTTTTGAAGCCGGGGCCGGCCGGAGCCCGGTGGCTTCAGGCCGTACCCCCATCATGGGGTGGAGATGCCGGCATGTGGACGGCGAGCCAGAGCGTTTCCCGATCCGGGTCCGTCCAGGCCACCCTGTGGCGGCAGAAGGCAGGCAGGATGACGTAGTCCCCCGCCTCCAGCCGGCATTCGCCGCCATCCTGGAAAACCAGCCTGGCGGCACCGGAAACCAGCAGCACGAACTCGTCCCAGCCCTGTTCATACCAGAAATCCGGGCTGCTCGATGCGCCGAGCGAAAGGATGCGCTCGACCCGGGCGCCGCTCGGCGCGGCCAGCAGGTCGAGGAAGCATTCCTCTCCCGGCGAAGGCCTTGGACCGCCCGCGGCCAGCCGTCCGAAGACGGGAGATCCGGTCCGATCCATTCCCATCCTTTCCCTCCAGCCGCCGGCAGCCTTGCGCCAGACCGGCGGCACGGGAAGAAAATTTTTCGGCGGGGCATGGTTGCGCCCTTCCCACGCAACTGCAACTTTCCGCCGGAACACGATGAAGTAAAAGCCGGAGGATAGTTGATGCGTCGACGCTTGCTTCTGCAGGGGGCCGGAACGGCCGCGCTGTCCCTTGCCATGCCGGGTGTCTCGCGCGGCGCCGATGCCCGCACCCTGCGCCATGTTCCGCATGTCGACCTCGCCTTCCTTGACCCGCACTGGACCACGGCCAACGTCACCCGCAACCATGCCTTCATGGTCTTCGACACCCTCTACGGCCAGGACGAGAACTACGCGGCCGCCCCGCAGATGGTCGAAGGCCATGTGGTGGAGAATGACGGCAAGCTTTGGGCGCTGCGCCTGCGGGAGGGGCTGCTCTGGCATGATGGCGAGAAGGTGTTGGCGCGGGACTGCGTCGCCAGCATCCGCCGCTGGGCGCAGCGGGACGCCTTTGGCGGCGCGCTGATGCGCGCGACCGACGAATTGTCGGCGCCCGATGACCGGACCATCCGCTTCCGCCTGAAGAAGCCCTTTCCCCTGCTGCCCGACGCGCTCGGCAAGTCGCCCGTCTACATGCCGGCGATGATGCCCGAGCGCCTGGCCAAGACCGACGCCATGCAGCAGATCACCGAGATCGTCGGCAGCGGCCCGTTCCGCTACAAGATGGATGAGCGGCTGCAGGGCTCGCGCAACGTGTATGAGCGCTTCGCCGGCTACAAGCCGCGCGAGAACGGCACACCGAGCGGCACCGCCGGCCCCAAGGTCGCCTATTTCGACCGGGTCGAATGGACCACTATCCCCGATGCCTCCACCGCCGCCGCGGCGCTGCAATCGGGCGAGCAGGATTGGTGGGAACACGCCAATCACGACCTGCTGCCCGTGCTGCGGCGCAGCCGCAACATCAAGGTGGAGGTGGTGGACCCGGCCGGCATCCTGTCGATGATGCGGCCCAACCATCTCCAGCCGCCTTTCAACAACCCGGAGATCCGCCGCATCGTGATGCGCGCGATCGACCAGGAATCCTACATGCAGGCGATCGTCGGTGACGATCCCTCCATGTACCACACGCCCATCGGCGTGTTCTGCCCGGGCACGCCGATGGCGAGCGATGCGGGGCTGGAGCCGCTGCGCGGGCCGCGCGACTACGACAAGGTCAAGGCCGATCTCAGGGCCGCCGGCTACAAGGGCGAGAAGGTCGTGCTGCTGGTGCCGAGCGACTACGCCGTCATCAAGCCGCTGGGCGATGTCGCGGCCGACATGTTCACCAAGATCGGCATGAACGTCGAATATGTTTCCACCGACTGGGGCACGCTGTTGCAGCGCCGCACCAACAAGGGGCCGGTGGAGCAGGGCGGCTGGAGTGCCTTCGTGACCAACTGGAACGGCACGGACTGGATGACGCCGGCCACGCATATCGCCATGCGCGGCACCGGTGAGGCCGGCTATGCCGGCTGGTCCACCAGCCCGCGCACGGAAGAACTCTATGAGTCCTGGTATGAGGCGGCCGACGATGCCGGGCGGGCCCGGGTCTGCCAGGACATCCAGCGCCAGTGCATGACGGATGTGCCCTTCTATCCGCTGGGCCAGATGCGGCAGCCGAGCGCGTGGCGCAGCAACATCACCGGCGTCCTCGGCGGCTTCGCCAAGTTCTGGAACGTCCGCCCGGCCTGAGCGGCGCCGGCGGAGAAGGCCGCGCGGGCTCCCCGCGCGGCGAAGCACAGGGCGGGAGTGCCTGAATTGGACAAGATCTGCTTTCTGACGGCCGCCGCGCTGGGCCAGCGCTACGCGGCGGGCGACCTGTCGCCGGTGGAGGTGACAGAGCGCCACCTGGCGCGGATCGAGGCGCTGGAGCCGGCGCTGAACGCCTTCCAGCTGGTGGACCGCGACGGCGCGCTCCTGGCCGCCGGGGAGGCCACCGCGCGCTGGCGGCGGGGCGCGGCCCTGAGCCCGCTGGATGGCGTTCCCGTCACCATCAAGGACAATGTGGACATGCGGGGGCTGCCGACCCGCAACGGGTCGCTCACCTCCTCCACCGCGCCCGCCGCCGGGGATGCCCCCGTGGTCGCGCGCCTGCGCGAGGCGGGGGCGGTGTTTCTCGGCAAGACCACCACGCCGGAATTCGCCTGGAAGGGCATCACGGATAGCCCGCTCAAGGGCTTCACGCGCAATCCGTGGGACAGCGGCCGTTCCTCCGGCGGCTCCTCCGGCGGGGCGGCGGCGGCCCTGGCGGCCGGCATCGGCACCATCGCCCATGGCAATGACGCGGGCGGCTCCATCCGCATCCCTGCGAGCTTCTGCGGCGTGTTCGGCATCAAGCCGACCTTCGGGCGGGTGCCGCACCATCCGATGGAAGGCGTCTTCGCGACGGTGAATGCGGGCGGGCCGCTGGCGCGCAGCGTGGCCGACGCGGCGCTGGCATTGCAGGTCATGGCGCGGCCCGACCGCCGCGACTGGTATGCCCTGCCGCAGCCTTCCGAGGATTGGCTGGCCGGGTTGCGCCCGTGCCTGCGGGGCCTGCGCCTGGCCTACGCGCCCGATCTCGGCGAGGTGGAGCCGGACGCGGAGATCCGCGCCTGCGTGGAGCAGGCCATCGCCCGCCTGCGCGAGGCCGGCGCGGAGGTCGAGGAGGTCGGGCCGGTCGTTCCGCCGCTGCGCCCCATCTTCGAGGATTTCTGGATGGCGGGCTTCGCGCATCTGCTGCGGGGCGTGCCGCGAGAGCGTTGGGACGAGCTCGATCCCGGCTTCCGCCGGATCGCCGAACAGGGACTCGATATCAGCGCCGAGCGGCTGCTGGCTGGCGAAGCGGCGCGCGCGCGGCTCCACCGGCACTTCGCGGAGCTGTATGAGCGCCACGACCTGCTGCTCACCCCGACGGCGCCGCATGTCGCGCCGCCCGCCGAGACGGTGTACCATTCCCCGAATTATGACCGCTGGCGCGATGGCGTGGCCTATACGCTGCCCTTCAACCTGACGGGGCAGCCCGCCGCCTCCATCCCCTGCGGCGTGTCGGCTGCGGGCCTGCCCATCGGCCTGCAGGTGGTCGGTCCGAAATACGGCGAGCGGCTGATCCTGGAAGCCTGCATGGCGATCGAGGTCATGCAGGAGCAGGCGCCACATCCGCAGTTGCTGGCAAGGCTGGAAGCAATCGGCCGGTGAAGCCGGCCCGGAACAGGGCCGGCTTCACCGGAAGCCGCTGTTGACCCTTCGTTCTTCCGGACGTCGCAGCAGCAGGGCCATTATTGGCCGACCCTGTTGCGGTCCGCGGTTGGCGCCAGTCAGGAAAGGCTGCGGTCAACCCTGGGGGCGCGCAGCCCTTCCGCCTGAATGCCCGCCGCGCCTTCCTGCAAGCCCTCGAAGGAGATCAGCTCCCCTGCGATCGCACTTGCGGCAACGGTTGGTGGACTGGCCAGCCAGACACCGCCCGGCCCGCCGCGGCCAGGGAAGTTGCGGTTGATGGCGCTGACGGTCACCTGATCAGGGCGGGTGGATGTGCCGGGGCCGCAATTGGCGCAGGCCCCGCAGGCAGGCTGGAGGATCTGGGCGCCCACCTTCCTGAAGGCCTCCAGATATCCCTTGGCCTCGCAATAATCACGCACCGCCACCGTGCCGAACTGGAGATACAGTTCCACGCCCGGCGCCACGCGCATCCCGCGCTCCGCCGCCCAGGCCAGCACCTCGTGATAACGGTCGAAATCCTCCCGCTTGCCGGCGGTGCAGGAACCGCCATAGGCGATGTCGACCCGCACGGGAGCGGCGAGAGCGCCGAGGTCCAGCCCGCGTCCGGGGTCTCCCGGCGCCGCCACCATCGGGGAGAGGCTGGACTGATCCACTGTGATCCAGCCGGCGTAATGCGCGCCCGGATCGCTGCGCATCCAGGGTTCGATCGGGACATCGATGCCGCGCCGCTCACGCAGGAAGCGCCGGGTTTCCTCGTCAGGCTCCACGATACCGCTGAAGCCGCCAAGCTCGGCGGTCATGTTGGTGAGGGTGGTGCGCTCATCCGTGTTCAGCCCCGCGATGCCGGGGCCGCCGAACTCGAAGATCTTGCCCACGCCCTCGCCGGCGCGCAGGGAGGGCAGCGCCAGGAGATGCAGAACCAGGTCCTTTGCCGTGACGCCGCGCGGCAGGCTGCCCTGCAACTCGATCCGCAACACGGCGGGCACGGCGAGCCGGACGGCGCCCGTCGTCATGGCATTCGCCATGTCCGTGGTGCCGACGCCGAAGGCCAGGCAACCCAGCGCGCCGCTGTGCGGCGTGTGGGAATCCGTGCCGGCGATGAGCTGGCCGGGCAGGGCGTATTGCTCCGCCATGAGCGCGTGAGAAATGCCCTCGGAGCCCTCGCCGCCGGGCAGGTAGCCATGATCGCGCAGACCATGCTCGGCGACGAAGGCGCGGTGCGCCTCGGACAGTGCCCGGACCTGCGGCAGCAGACCGCGCGCCACATGGGCGGCGCTGCGATGCGCGTAGGAATAATGGTCCTCGAAGGTGAGGATGCTCTCCGGTTCGCGCAGCGCCAGGGCCTCTCCGAAGGCTTCGCGCAGCATGAAGCGGCACATGGCCGTGTAGATGTCGTGGATGAAGCGGAGATCCGGCCGCACGAAGGCGCTCTGCCCTGGCGCGAGTCCCGTGGCGATGCCGGGAACGGCGAGGGCATGCCGCGCCAGGATCTTCTCGGCCAGGGTCAGCCGCCCCTGCGGCGCCGCCCCTGTCAGCGCGGCCGTACCCAGCCGCTCGCGCCCGTAATTCAGCAGCCCGCCGGCACGCAACACCGCTGCGGCCACGGGGTCGCGATCCGCGACCAGCTCCTCCACCTCGATGGCCTCGCCACGGCGGATGCGCTCGACCAGGCCGAGATCGGTGGAGGTGAAGAGGCCGAGATTGTCGGCATTCTGGCGGTAGATGCGCTCGAAGCTCTCGGCGATGACAAGGCGGATGCCCGCCATGCGTTCCGCCAATGGCGAATGCTCGCGCGAGGAACCCTTGCCGTAGCGCCCCCCCGCGACCGTGACGGAAAAGCCGCCCTGCCGCACCGCGCCCACCCCGACGGGCAGCGCATCGCCGGCCTTCACCCCGGTATAGGCATGATCCGCCAGCCGTTCGTCGAAATAAACGAGGGAAGGCAGGGGGGTGATCTCGTCGGTGGAGACCTCGGCTCTCAGCGGCCCGGCCGAGCGCAGATCCAGATCCCGCCCGCCGAGCTGGTCCGCGATCACGGCAGGATCGGCGGAGAGGATGAGAACCCGGCCGGGCAGGGGCAGCGTGGTCATTCGGCCGCCTGAGGCAGGCTGGTGGAGGCCCAGAGCGTGCCCCCGGCCACCATGGCGTCGATCTCCGCCTCGCTGAGCCCGGCCTCCCGCGCGATATCCGCGCTGTGCTCACCGCTGCGGGGCGGCTGGCGGCGGATGCCCATGCGGCGCCCGTCGAGCGAGATGGGGAGCCCAGGCAGGCCGGCGGCAGGCTGCACCGGCACGCCGCCGGGCGCGCCCTGGGCGCTGGTCAGCTCGGTCTCGAGCAGGCCGCCGGAGGCGCGCAGATGCGGGTCCTCGAAGAGGTCGGCGGGCCGGGCGATGGGCGCGAAAGGCAGGCCCAGCGCCTCGCAGCGCGCCATCAGCGTGGCCTTGGGAAGGCTGCGGAACACAGCCGCCACGCGCGGCAGGTAGCGGGAGCGGTCGGCCACGCGCTTGGACTGGGTGGCCAGCGATGGGTCGGACAGCAGCTCCTCCAGCCCGAAAGCCTCGCAGAAGCCGCGCCACTGCGTCTCCGTCACCACGCCGACAAAGACCTGCTCGCCCGGATCGGCACTGTCGAAGACATCATAGACCGACCAGGGCTTCTGCATCGCGGGGTCGGCGAAGGGCGGCGGGTTGCGGCCGGTGATGGCGGCGCCGGCCATGTGCTGCGCCATCATCACCATGTTGGTCTCGAAGAGGCCGGACTGCACATGGGCACCACGGCCCGTCGCCGCCCGCTCCCGCAGCGCGGCCAGGATGCCGATGACGCCGAAAAGCCCGCCCATGATGTCGTTGACCGAGGCGCCGGCCCGCAGCGGCTGGCCCGGCGGGCCGGTCATGTAGGCGAGGCCGCCCATCATCTGCACCACCTCGTCCAGCGCGGCGCGGTGCTCGTAGGGACCGGGCAGGAAGCCCTTGCAGGAGCAATAGACCAGCCTCGGGTTCAGTGCCGAGAGCGCCTCATAACTCAGGCCCAGCTTGTCCATGGCGCCGGGCCGGAAGTTCTCCACCACCACATCCGCCTGCGCCGCCAGCTTGCGGACGAGCTCCAGGCTGGCCGGCTGCTTCAGGTCCAGGCTGAGGCTGCGCTTGTTGCGGTTGAAGGAGGGGAAGAAGCCGATGGCGGCCCCCATCAGGCGGCGCGTATTGTCGCCATCTGGCCCGGGCTCCACCTTCACCACATCGGCGCCGAGATCGGCCAGCACCATGGCGCAGCTCGGCCCCATGATCATGTGGGTGAATTCCAGCACGCGGATGCCGCTCAGGGGGCCAGGCTTCGTGGTCTCGCTCATGATCGGCTCCGTCAGGCAGCAGCGTGGTGCGCGGGTTGGAAGGTGCGGGGAATGCCGGCTGCGGCCACGCGGCCGGAGAGAGGCTCATCGGGCAGGCCGGCGCGCAGGGGCTCGCGCGCCGCGATCAGGGCCGCAAGGTCGATGCCGGTGTCGAAGCCCTCGGATTCCAGCAGGTAGACGAGGTCCTCGGTGTTGATATTGCCCACCGAGCCGGGGGCGAAGGGGCAGCCGCCCAGCCCGCCCAGCGCGGCGTCGAAGCCGCGCACGCCTTCCTCCAACGCGGCAAGCACATTCGCGAGGCCGGTGCCCATGGTGTCGTGCAGGTGGAGGTTGCCGAAGCGCTCGGCACCGACCACGCCACGCACCGCCCGCACCAGCCGCCGGACCTTGGCCGGGTTGGCATAGCCCAGCGTATCCGCCAGGGCGATGACATCGGCCCCGGCCTCCGCCAGCTCCGCCGCGAGGGCCACCACCTCATCCTCCGGCACCACGCCTTGCAGCGAACAGCCGAAGGCGGTGGAGATGCCGGCCTCGATGCGCGGCGCCGCCCCATCCAGGGAGCGCGCCCAGGCGGTGATGCCGCGGAAGGCTTCCACCTGCTCGGCCCGGCTGCGCCGGACATTGGAGCGGCTATGCGCCTCGCTGGCGGATACCGGGATCACCAGGGTCTGCGCCCCGGCGGCGGCGGCATTCTGCGCCCCGCGCAGGTTAGGGGCGAGCGCCACGGCATGCACCGAAGGGTGGCTCTGGCGCACGGCGCGCACCAGTTCGGCGGCATCGGCCATCTGCGGCATGGCGGCGGAGGGCACGAAGCTCGCCACGTCGATCTCCCGCAGCCCGGCTTCCGCCATGGCGGCGATCCAGCGCAACTTCGCCTCGGTCGGCATGATGGCGCGGCTGTTCTGCAGCCCGTCACGCGGCCCCACCTCGCGCACCAGCACGGCGAGCCTTTCCGGCATATTCCTCATGCCGCCATCATGCCCCCGCAGATCGCGTGGCAGAAGCGCCATTTCGCGGCCCCAGCGTGCGCGGTTGGCGCACGCTGGCTAGGAGGTGGTCCCGCAACAGCCGGGCAGGTGGGGGAAGCGTCTCGGCAGGCCGGGTGACCAGCCGCAGGCTGCGTCGCGCCCAGGCTTCCCGCAGGGGGATCGCCCTCAGCCCGGCCTGTTCAAGCCCATGGCGCACCAGCCCATCCGGCATGATGGTGAGCCCGAGCCCGGCCGCCACGAGGCTGCGCGCCGCATCCGTGCCCACCACATGGAAGCGGAAGGTTAGGCTTCGGCCGAGCTTCCGGGCCTGTTCCTCCAGCAGGAGGGAAAGCGCCCCGCCCTCCTGCACGCCGATGAGGGGGTGGTCCAGCACCTCCGCGAAGCGCAGGCCAGGGCGGGCCTCCAGGGCATGCCCACGCGGCAGGAGGACCACGAGCTGGTCCCGTCGCCAGGGCCAGCTTTGCAGCGGCGCCGGAATCTCCCCCGCGCCGGTGACAAGGCCAAGGTCGGCCCTTCCTTCCATGAGGTCGTGCAGCACGGTGGAGCTGGCTTCCTCGCGCAGTTCCACGCGGATGCCGGGCCGCTCCCCGAGAAAGGCGGCGAGAAGGGGGCCGAGGTCCGGGCCGCCGATCACGGAGGAGGTGGCATGGAGGCGGACATGCCCCTGCCCCCCGGCGGCGAAGGCCCGCAGGTCATCCGCCATGCGCGCCGAAAGGTCGAATAAGGCCCGCGCATGCTGCGCGACCGCCTCGCCCGCCACGGTCGGGCGCACGCCACGCGCGCCCCGCTGGAGCAGAGGCAGCCCACAGGCCTCCTCCAGCAGGCGGATGCGCTTGGCGGCCGCCGAGCTGGCGATGCCGCAGCGCAGCGCGGCACGGGTGATGCTGCCCAGTTCCACCGCCGCCAGGAACAGCCGCAGCGTCACCCAATCCGCCTGAACACCCTGCATCACCCTTTGCCACCCCTTCCGCTGCCGTGCCGGATCATGCGCCGAGGCGGCGGGGGCCGGGAAGCCGGGCTTGGCGCCCGCCGGCAGCCTGCTCTAGATGGGGGCCGGTTTATGGAATTGGCCGGTCGGCCTGGGCCGGCGGCAGGAGGAAGCGCAATGAAGAGGCGTCAGTTTATGTTGGCCGGTGCCGGCCTGGGCGCCGGAATGCTGTCCGCGCCGCGCCTTTCCCTCGCCCAGGGCCGTACGGTGCTGCGGGTCATCCCGCAGGCGGACCTGGCGGTGCTGGACCCCGGCATCACCACTGCGACCGTGACCCGCAACCATGGCTTCATGGTCTTCGACACGCTCTACGGCATGAACGCGGCCGGCGAGCCGGTGCCGGAG
Organism: Teichococcus oryzae; assembly: GCF_008386565.1. Lineage (GTDB taxonomy): Bacteria > Pseudomonadota > Alphaproteobacteria > Acetobacterales > Acetobacteraceae > Pseudoroseomonas > Pseudoroseomonas oryzae. The sequence continues at coordinate 78,541 of NZ_VUKA01000010.1, forward strand.
ATGGTGGGCGCGCAGGAGGTCTCCGAGGACGGCAAGACCTGGACCCTGCGCCTGCGCGAGGGCCTGCGCTTCCACGATGGCGAGCCGGTGCGGGCCGAGGATTGCGTGGCCAGCCTGCGGCGCTGGGCCCGCCGGGACCCCTTCGGCAAGACGCTGATGGCGGTGACGGACGAGCTCTCGGCCGTGGATGACCGCACGCTCCGCTTCCGCCTGAAGCGCGCCTTCCCGCTGCTGCCCCAGGCCCTGGCCAAGACGACGCCCTACACGCCCTTCATCATGCCGGCGCGGATCCTGCCGGCTGATCCGAATGCCGCCATCACCGAGATGGTCGGCTCCGGCCCCTTCCGCTTCCTGCCGGAGGAGCGGCTTCCGGGCGCGCGGGTGGCCTATTCCCGGTTCGATGGCTATGTCCCGCGCGGCGAAGGCACGCCGGGGATTTCCGCCGGCCCGAAGGTGGTCCATGTCGAGCGTGTCGAGTGGAACATCGTCCCCGATGCCTCGACCGCCCAGGCCGCGATGCAGCAGGGCGAGATGGATTGGTGGGAAAGGCCGATCCCCGACCTGCTCCCCCTCCTGCGCCGCGACCGTTCCCTGAAGGTGGAGATCACCAACCGGTCGGGCACGATGGCCTTTCTGCAGTTCAACCATCTCCACCCGCCCTTCAACAATGTGGCGATCCGCCGGCTGGTCCTCTCGGCCATCAACCAGGACGACTATGCCGCGGCGATGGGCGGTTCCGACACGTCCCTCCAGGGCGGCAAGGTCGGCATCTTCCTGCCGGGCGGCCCCATGGCCACCGAGGCGGGGCTGGAGGCGATGGCCCGGCGCACCGATTTCGACCAGCTTCGCCGCGAGCTGGCCGAGGCCGGCTACAAGAACGAGCCGGTGGTGATGCTGGTCGGCACCGACAGCCCGGTGAACAACGCGGCGAGCGAGGTAACGGCCGACCTGCTGCGCAAGATGGGCTTCAACGTCGATTACCGTGCCATGGACTGGGGCAGCGTGGTGCAGCGCCGCACCAGCCAGCAGCCGCCGGACAAGGGCGGTTGGAATCTTTTCGCCGTCAGCGCCGATGGCGATTATTTCGTCGACCCGACGGTGGTGCCCTCCATCCGCGCCAATGGCAAGGATGCCTGGATCGGCTGGCCGGACAGCCCGGCGATCGAGGCCCTGTACCGCGACTGGTTCCTGGCGCCCGGCCAGGAGCAGCGAAAGGCCATCGCGCGTGACCTGCAGCTGCAGACGCTGAAGGACGTGACCTGGATTCCGGTGGGGCAGGTGTTCCTGCCCACCGTGCTCCGGCAGAATGTTTCCGGGGTGCTGCCGGGCTTCATCAAGTTCTGGAACGTCCGGAAATCCTAGGCAGTGAACCGGTTGCCGGCCAGCGGGAGGAACGCGATGAAACGTAACGCCGCTGGCGGGCTGCTTTGCGCCCTTGCGCTTGCCGGATGCACAGCCTCCGACGGCGCGCCCGGCATCCCGGCTCGCGCCGAACCTGATCCTGGCGCGCTGGCTCGTGCAATTGCCGGACATGCCCGCCGAGCGCGTGTCGGATTGCGATTTCCTGGCGGGAGCCTATGACTATGCCCGCGCGGCCCGCCTTATGGGAGCGCTGCGGCTGAGCGAGGGCCGGTTGTCCGGCCCCGGGCCGTTCCTGCTCATGGTCATACCCGATGACGGCGGCATCCACGTCGCCGGCCTGGACATCTCCCGTCATGCCTTGGGGGACTTCAACCGCTTCATCGATGCCTGGGGCAGCGCATCGCGGACAACGCAGGAGCAGGTAAGCCAGGCGCCCGACCAGCCGGGGCTGGCGAGAAGCATCGTCAACCTGATCTCCGCCATCCTGCGGACTGCCGGAGGCGGCGTGGCGGGATTGATCCAGGGAGGGGTGAGCACCCCCTGAAGGCCTTCCTCGCGAGGAACCGTTTCTCAGGCATTGCCGCCGAACAGCGCCTGATCCGCCGCGACAACCTGGGGCAGGTCATCAATGAGGACGCGCAGGCGGGCCAGGCCGCATTGTTCCCGATGGGTCACCAGGAACAGGCTTTCCAAGGGCGCGGGAGAAGGCGGCATGATCTCATTGAGGCCGGGGGCGCCAAGCCCGACATAGCGTGGCAGGGCGGCGATCCCCATCCCCGCCATCGCCGCAGCGCGGAGCGCCAGCGTGGTGCTGAGCCGCAGCGCAGGGCAGCGGCGCGGAAACAGCCCATGGATCCACTGGATCTCGGGGAGCTCCTCGTGCTCCTCGATGACGGACAGGAAAGGCAGGTTTCCGTCCAGCCCGGATAGCGCCGCCGCCCGCGCCAACGGCGGCGCCGCGTCGAGGCGCCGCGCGACCGTGCTGTGCGCGACGCGCAGCTGGCGGGCGGCCCCGCCACCTTCGCATCGTGATGATCGCGGGCGCGGTCGTCCTGCGGGACGGCGCGCCCACCCGCATCGATCAGGCGGCGGCCCTTGAGGAGCTTGCGGCGCGGATGCGCGTCCCGCTGACCGTGCCGGAAAAGTGCAATCACCGCATCGGCCTGGTCACGGCGGAGCATGCCAGGGCCGTTTGCGCAGATGACGAGGAAGCCGCCCTCGGCGAACCCTTCCACGGCGGCACCGCGCGCGACTGACCATGCCGCGCACGGTGATGGGCGCGGCCATTCAACGAGCCGGCGGCAACAAGAAGACCAGGGAACGCGACACGCGGCCTCATCCAGTATGGAGCAGGACGACGATGAACAAGACGATGATCATGGGAGCGCTGGCGGCGATGCTGGCGATGGCGCAGCCCGCCCGCAGATCGAAGGAAGATCACTGGGGCCGGATTTCACGGTCGTGCCGGAACATTCCCTTATGGATCGCCGCCCGAAGGGTGTCCTCACGGCGGCACGGGCGCCATCGTTTGCTTTCGGGCATGACCGCGCATCCTGGGATGTGCGCATCGCGGAACAACAGGAGCCCGCCGAACTCCACGGGTCGGCTTCGAGGAACGCGGTTCACCAAGCCCAACCTGGAACCTGCCGGGCCTCGGCGTTCGCAAAGGGCGTTCGCCTTTCCCCGGCCACATGCATCCAGAACACGCACCGCCTTGAACCTCGACGGGCCACCTCCGGCCGGTTGAGCGATCCTGGTTTTCCAGGCCGGGGACTGCGTCCAGCCATCTTGTCCGATGTTCGCGCATGATGCTAATGAGAACCATTCTCATTTTGTATATATCCTGAATCATCAATGAGGCTGCCGCGATGACTCGAACCAACTGCCGGGCCAGTGCATGGCCGGTTGCCCATCATGGCGACCACGCCAGCGACCCGGCTGGAATGCCGGCCGGAGCCGGCTCCGATGCATTGACCAGGCATGCGGCCGGAGCCGTGCTGCTCCTCGGCCTTTCCCTCGCGCCGGTCGCTCACGCGCAGCAGGCGGCGGGGCCTGATGCCGCGCCGCCAACAAGGGGAACCGGCGCCATGCCCGGCGTGGTCACCTTGCCAGCCGTGGATGTCACCGCTGACGCCGTGCCCGCGGCATTGCCGCCGCCTTATGCCGGCGGCCAGGTGGCACAAGGCGGGTCGCTGGGCTTGCTTGGGGGGAGGAGCGTGATGGACTCGCCCTTCAGCACGACCAGCTACACCTCCCAGCTGATCGAGGATCAGCAGGGGCGCACCGCGGCCGACACGCTGATCAACGATTCCTCCGTCCGCCTCACGACCGGCAGCAACGGCTTCGACGACACCTTCCAGATCCGCGGCTTCCAGGTCGGCAGCCAGGATGTCGGCCTGAACGGGCTGTACGGCCTGCTTTCCTCGAACCGCGCCCAGGCGCAGTATATCGAGCGGATTGAACTGCTGCGCGGTCCCGGCGCCCTGATCAATGGCATCGCGCCCGGCGGCAGCATTGGCGGCGGCATCAACATCATCACCAAGCGGGCTGGCGACCTGCCCCTGACCCGCCTGACGCCCACCTTCATGAGCGACGGCAATTTCGGCATCCATGCCGATGTGGCGCGCCGCTACGGCGCGAACAACGAGTGGGGCGTGCGCTTCAACGGCCTGTATCGCGACGGCGAGGCCTCGATCGAGGATGGCAACCTGCGCAGCGGCCTCGCCGCGCTGGGGCTGGACTACCGCGGGGACCGGCTGCGCTGGTCGGCCGATGGCATCTTCCAGCGCGACGACACGAAGAACTTCCGTCCGCAGCTCACCCTTTCCCCCACCATCCCCTACATCCCATCCCCGCCAGACGCGCGCGGCAACTGGTACCCCGGGACCAATCTGCGCCAGCAGGACAGCACGGTCGCCACGCGCGTCGAGTATGACGTGACGGACTGGATGACCGCCTACGCCGCCTTCGGCTACCGCGACGGATGGAACGAGCAGACCTTTCCCGATTCCCGCCCAGGGGGCGCCGACGCGCTCGGCAATTTCAGGGTCACCAACGCTTATTACGATTCCTACAGCGAGACTTTGAGCGGGACCGTCGGGGCGAATTTCCGGTTCAACACACTGGGCGTCGGTCATACCCTCAATATCGGCTATTCGGGCCTCCAGCAGGAGGCAGGAAATGCTTATGTCGCCTCGGCCATCAGCTATCCCTCGAACATCTACCGCCCATCCCCGCTTCCGCCCGTCACCGCCGCGCGCACCGATCCGCGGCGGGCTTCCGTGACGGAGTTCTCAAGTTTCGCACTGGCCGACACGCTGTCCTTCCTGGATGACCGGGTGCTGCTGACCGGCGGCGTGCGATTCCAGAACGTGGTCGTCAACAGCTACAGCACGGTGGATGGCGCGCGGACGAGCCGGTACGACGCCGATGCGACGACGCCGCTCTTCGGGCTGGTGGTGAAGCCCTGGCAGAACGTCTCCCTCTACGCGAATTACGCCCAGGGCCTGACCCGCGGCCAGATCGTCGGTGCCGGCTACAGGAACACCGGGGACATTCTTGCCCCCTACAAGTCTGAGCAATATGAGGCGGGCGTGAGAGTGGACTGGGGCCGGATCACCACCGCCGCCTCGGTGTTCCAGATCACGCGGCCGAACGCCGTCCGCACGGCCGATGAGACCCTCGCCTATGATGGCGAGCAGCGGAACCGGGGCCTGGAGCTTTCGGCCTATGGCGAGGTCCTGCCCGGGCTGCGCGGCCTGGCCAGCGTGACCTTCCTGAAGCCCGAGCTGACCAGCCCCACCAACCCCGAGGAGCGTGGCAACGACGCGCAGGGTGTGCCGGACAGGACCTTCTCCGGCGCCCTCGACTGGGACGTGCCGGGCGTGCGCGGCCTCGCCCTCAATGGCCGCGTGATCTATACTTCAGGGGCCTACCTGACCACCGCCAACACCCTGCGCTTCGATGGCTGGACGCGGGTGGATTTCGGCGCCCGCTACAGGACGGAGATCGCCAACAAGCCGGTCACGCTGCGGGCCAGCCTGGAGAACGCGTTCGGGGAGGATTACTGGCTCACAACCGGCAATTTCGTCACCGTGGGCGCCCCGCGAACTGTTCTTGTTTCGGCCTCCTTCGACTTCTAGCTTCGCCACTCTGACGGCAGCAACCCGGCTTCCCGTACGAACCTGCGCATCCCGCCGGTTCTCGACGCGCTGAGCCGCGCTGCTGCCGGTCGCGGCCTTTGCGGCATGGCTGGCCCGGTGGGCCTGGCCGGAGCCGGGCCGCGCCGGTACCCCTGTTCGCCAGCCGCTCACACCAGAAGACGTTGGGGCCGCATCACGCTTCCAGCGGCGACACGGCATCGTCTCCGAAATAAGCGCGCTCCAGGCGCCGCGGCAGATCCGCTTCGCTGGTGGCGGCCTCCAGCACGATGCGGCCCTGGGCCAGGGCATAGACCCGGTCGGCGGCACCCAGCGCCTTCTCGATCAGCTGCTCAACCAGCAGCACCGCCGTGCCCCGGGCCTGCAGCTCGCGGACGACGTTGAGCACGCGGTCCACCAGAACCGGGGACAGGCCGGCGGAAGGCTCGTCCAGCATCAGCAGCCGGGGGCGGCGCACCAATCCCTGGGCGACGGCCAGCATCTGCTGCTGCCCGCCGCTGAGGGCGCCGCCCTTTTCATGCCGCTTGGCCGCGATCTCCGGGAAGAAGGACAAGGCCTCCTCGACACGCGCCATGCGCTCCGCGCGTGGAAGATCATAGCCCGCCAGCAGCAGATTGTCGGTGACGGAGATCTGGGTGAACACCCGGTGCCCCTCGATCACATGGACAAGCCCGGCCTGCGCCGCCTCGCGCGGGCCGACGCCGCGCAGCTCCAGCCCACCGAACCGTGCGCTGCCGCCGCTCCAGGGCAGCAGACCCGACAAGGCGCGCAGCAGGCTGGTCTTGCCGGCGCCATTGGGGCCAAGCAGGGTCACCACCTCGCCGGCGGCGATGTGCAGATCGACGCCATGCAGGACCCCGATCTTGCCATAGCCGGCTTCCAGGCCGCGGACGGTGAGCAAAGCCTCAGGCGCCGAGATAGGCACTGACAACCTCCTTGTGAACGCGGATCTCCGCAGGGGTCCCGCTGGCCAGCACCCGCCCCAGATTGAGCACGGTGACGTGGTCGCAGATGTCGAAGATCAGGTCGGCATGGTGCTCGACCAGCAGCACACCCGTGCCTTGCCGGCTGATGGCCTGGATCAGGCTGCCCAACCGCTTGATCTCCTCGGATGACAGCCCGGCGGCGGGCTCGTCCAGCAGAAGGTAGGCCGGGCGCAGCATCAGGGCGCGGGCGATTTCGACAAAGCGCAGCTCGCTGTGCTGCAGGCGGTCGGCGCGGGCACTGGCCAGCATCTCCAGCCCCACCGCTTCCAGCGCCAGCCGCGCCGCCTGTTCCAGATGGCGTTCGTCGCGGTGGTGGCGCGGCAGGGCGAGCAGGGTTTCCAGAAAGGTCGCCCGGCCATCGATGGTGCCGCCGATCATGACGTTCTGCAGCACCGTGGCCTCGCCGATGATGCGCGGCGTCTGGAAGGTGCGGGCGATGCCGAAGGCGGCGCGCGCCTGCGGCCGCCCGGACACCAGTGGATCATCCCCCAGTGTCATCCGCCCCTGCTGCGGCTGGTAATAGCCGGAGACCACATTAAGCGTGGTGGTCTTGCCGCTGCCATTGGGGCCGATCAGGCCATGCACCTCACCCGGCGCGACCTCCAGATCGACGCCGTCGATGGCGCGCACCCCGCCGAAGGCCAGCATGATGTTATCCAGCCGCAGGCGACCTGGCGCCGGGCGGCGCCGCATCAGCGTCTCCAGCGCGGCGGGGCGCGGCAGGATCGCGCGGTTGGCGGGAAGCGGGCGGCGGCTGGCGAAATCCAGCAGGGCCGCGATGCCGCCGGGCATGGCCAGCACGATCACGAGCAGCAGGACCGCATAAAGGAAGGTGGACCATGCGGCGAGCGGTGCTGCGATCTCCGGCAGCAGCGTGAGCAGAATGGTACCAAGCAGAGGCCCGAGGATCGAGCCGCGCCCGCCGATCAGGATGGCGATGAAGAACAGCAGCGACAATTCGAAGGTGAAGGCTTCCGGCGTGATATAGGTCTGCAGCCCGGCGAAAAGGCCGCCCGCCACGGCCGCCATGGCGCCGGCGAAGATGAAGACGCTGACGAGCAGGGCCGGCTTCGAGATGCCGGTGGCTTCGGCTGCCACCTCGGCGTCGCGGATGGCGATCAGGGCGCGGCCGAACCGGCTGCGGGCGATGTTGCCGGTGGCCCAGGTGCACAGGACGGCGATGCCGAGGCAGAAGTAATAGAAGCCCCAGGCGGTGTCGAAGGGCGCCGGCATCTGCGGCCCGGTGATGCCGATGCCGCCGCCCGTCACATCCTGCCAGGCCAGCGCGATCTGGGTGACGATGGTGGCGAAGCCCAGCGTGGTCATCGCGAAGTAGAAGGTGCGCAGCCGCAGGGCGGGCAGGCCCACCACCACGCCGAACACCGCGCCCACCACCGCGGCGCAGCCCAGCGCCGCGAAGGCGGGCAGCGGCGGCAGCACATTGCCCGTGGCCAGAACGCTGGTGGTGTAGGCGCCGAGTGTCAGCAGCGCGACATAGCCGATGGCGAGCTGCCCGGCGAAGCCCACGATCAGGTTGAGGCCGGCCACCAGCACCCAGTAGATCGCGGCGCGCGTCGCGATCATGGCCCAGTACTCATTGCCCGTCAGCGGCAGGAGCAACGCCAGGGCGAGCAGGCCGAGGAAGGGAAGGAGGGCCGTGGGCAGGGCCTGGGGGCGGAGGGCGGCACGCCCCCCGGGCAGGGCGAGGTGGTCCTTGGCGGCGTCCATCTCACACCCTCCGGGTCGATGGCGAGCCGAACAGGCCTTGCGGCGCGACCAGCAGGATGGCGATGAACATCGTGAACACCATGACAGAGGAGAAGATGCCGCCCACGGTGAAGTTCGCCGCCTGCTGGAACAGGCCGAGCGCCAGCCCGCCGATGACGGCGCCGCGGTTGTTGCCGAGGCCGCCGAGCGCCACGGGAATGAAGCCGTAGAAGTTCAGCAGCGGGCCATTGGCGAAGAAGGCGAGCAGGAGCTGGCCGCCGGAAAAGCCTGCCAGCGCGCCGACCGCGCCCGCCAGGGCATAGCTGGCGATCCGCAGGTTCCGCTCCGGCAGCCCGAGGGCGCAAGCGGCGAAATTGTCCTCCGCCACGGCGATGAAGGCGCGCCCCACCAGCGTCCGGCGATAGAGATATTCGAGGCCAAAGATGGTCACGGCGCAGGTGGCCACGGGCAGCCAGTATTTCTCGTCCCCCATGCCGGAGCCGAGATCGAGCAGGCGCGGGAAGGGGCGCGGCTCCGTACCCCACCCGAGGGCCGTGAGCTGCTGGATGATCAGCGCCACGGCCAGGGTGGAGAGGACATAAAGGTGCTGGTCCAAGCTTTTCAGCACCGGCCGCACGGCGACGAACTCGGTCGCGACGCCGATCAACGCGCAGGCGGCCAGTGTCAGCGGCAGGGCCAGAACCAGGGGCAGGTCCAGCTCCAACATGAACAGCGAGCCGAGGACGCCGCCGAGCATGCCGAGCTGCCCGGCGGTGAAGCTCATCACGCGCGAGGTGGCGAACATGGTATTGTAGGTGATGCCGATGAGCGCGTAGACCGCGCCCACCGCGAGGCCCGAGGCCAGGATGGAAGCCAGCATGATGCCGCGCCCGGTGCTTCAGACGTAACCGGGCGCGAGGGCGAAGGTGCCGTTTTTCGCGGTGTTGGCGGCGGACATCACCACATCCTCCGTCGGGTAGCCGTCATGGTTTTCGGGCGTGAAGGTGTAGGTGCCGTAATAGCCCTGGTGCTTCGTCAGCCCGTTCCAGTGCCGGATGATGGCCTCGCCCGAGGAGCCGCCGGCCGCGACGGCTTCCGCCACGAGGTTCACGGCATCGACCGCGGCGGCCACCCACCAGAGCAGCGTGTCGTCCAGCTGCACCTTTCCGGCCAGCCGGTCCACCAGCTCCTGCGTATGGGGCGGCAGGGCGCCCTTGTCGTCATAGCTGCAACTGCGGTAGCCGATCGCATAAACCTTCTCCCAGTTCGCGGGCCTGGCGAGCAGCCCGGCGATCTCACCGGAGGCCATGGAGGGATGGCCGACAAAGGGCACGTCCCATCCCAGGGAAGCGCGGGTGTTGAACAGCCGCGCATCCATGCCGGTCGAGACGCTCCAGACCACGATGGCCTCGGCGCCGGCATTGCGCGCGCGCAGCATGTCGGGCGTCATGTCCGGCTGCGTGGAATCGATGTTCGACTGATAGACGACCTGCGCGCCATCCTTCTGGAAGGCGGCGACCGAGGCCTTCAGCGCGCTGACGCCGTAGCCTGTGGTGTCGCCGATCACGGCCACCTTCTTCGTCTTCAGGATGTTCAGGCAGTAGCCGCGCACCGCGTCGTCCCACTGGCTGTTGGAAGGCGCGATGCGGAAGGCATTCGGGTAGCGCTTCGTGTCGATCAGGCTGTCCACCACGCAGGGATGGATGTTGGGCATCTTGGCGCGCGCCATGATCGCCGTCACCGCGAGGGACTCCCCGGAATTGGTCGGGCCCCAGATCGCGTGCACCTTGGCCTGGCTGATCATCTCCTGCGTGGCGTTCACCGCCTTGGTTGGATCGCCCTGGGTGTCGCGCGTGATGATCTCGACCTTGCGCCCCTTGACGCCGCCGGCGGCATTGATGGCTTCGGCGGCATAGATCACGCCGCGGTTGAAGCCGACGCCGGGCGCGGAGCTGGGTCCGGTCAGCGCCGCCAGCCAGCCGATGCGGATCGGCTCGCCCTGCGCCAGCGCCGGCCGGGCGAGGGAGGAGGCGGCCAGAGCGCTGAGGCTGCCCAGGGCCAGGTCGCGGCGTGTGATGGTCATGACGTTTTCTCCCGATGTTTTCTTGCGGCATTCCTGTCCGGCGCCGGCCCGTCCTGGCGCGCGCCGGGAAGCCGTCAGTCTTGCAGATGCGCGATGTAGCCTTCGTCGAAGGTGAAGCCCCAGCCGGGCCGCTCGGGAACCAGAACCTGATCCCCGGCAAATTCCAGCCGCTCCCGGTAAAGCCGCGAGAACCATGGCATATATTCCAGGAAACGGGCGTTGCTCAGCGCGCCCAGAAGCTGCAGGCTGGTTTCCGGGAAAAGGTGGCTCGATACCGGTACATCATAGCTTTCCGCCATGTGCCCGACGCGAATGAATTCGCTGACGCCTCCCACTCTCTGGAGATCCGGCATCAGAATGTCGGCGGAACGCAGCTCCAGCATGCGGCGGAAGCCGTAGCGGGTGTATTCCGTCTCGCCGCTGGCGATGGGTGTGTCGAGGGCGGCGGAAACCCGTGCCAGCCCTTCCAGGTCCCAGGCCGGCAGCGGCTCCTCGAACCAGGTCAGGTCAAATTCCTCAAGACCCCGGCCCAGCCGGATGGCCTCGGCCTCGTTCAGGCCCTGATTGGCGTCCGCCATCAGCCGGATGCCGGGCCCGATGGCCTGCCGCACGGCCCGCACGCGGGCGAGGTCGGCGGCGGCGCCGAGGCCGAGCCGCATCTTCATCGCGGTGAAGCCCTGCGCCGCGAAGCTTTCCGCTTCCGCCACCAGTTCGGCGGTGGAGCGGGAAAGCCAGAGGCCGCCGCTGTGGTAGACGGGCACCCGGTTCTGGGCCCCGCCCAGCAGCCGGTAGATCGGCTGGCCGGTCGCCTTGCCCAGCGCGTCCCACAAGGCGCCGTCAATGGCGGAGATGCCGGCGACGGGCACGCCTTTGTGGCCGAGGAAGTTGATGTCCTTCCAGGCCCGCGCCCAGAAATTGGCGATATGCCCGGCATCGCGGCCCACCACCAGATCGGCCAGCTCGTCCACCATCTGCCGCAGCACCCGGGTGCGGCGGTTGTTGAGCGTGAAGATCAGGTTCTCGCCGGTGATGCCGGCATCGGTGCGCAGGGTGACCAGGATGCAGCCGAAGCCGGCGATCTCGCCCAGGGCGCTGCCGATCGGCTGGTCCAGCGGCACCAGCACCGGGCGGGTTTCGATGCGGCTGACCTTCATGGGGATTGTCTCCGTTCCGTGCGATGCGGGGCGCCAATGGCATAGCGAGCCAGTGTTTCGGGGTCGGGGTCGCAGCCAAGGCCGGGGCCGCCTGGCACCCGCATCATCCCGTCCACCGCGCGTACCCAGGGATCGAAGGGGTTGGCCTCCATCTCCAGCCAAAGCACCTCGATCAGCGGCTTCTCCAGCAGGGCGGAGGCCAGGTGCAGGGTGGCGACGAAGCCGGGGCCGAAATACGGACTGTGCGGTGCGACCTCCACGCCATGGGCCTGGCAAAGCTGGATGACCTGCTGCATCTCGGCGATGCCGCCGACCTTGGTGACGCTGGGCTGGGCGATGTCGATGGCGCCGGCCTCGATCAGCGTCTTGAAGCCGAACAGCCCCGCGACATTCTCCCCCGCCGAGACCGGGATGCCGGATTCCCGGATGCGGGCGAGGCCACGCGCGTCCTCAGGCGGCCAGACCGGCTCCTCGAGCCAGAACAGGCCGTCCTTGGCCAGGGAGGCCGCCATGGCCCGGGCTTCCGGCGCCGACCAGGCGCAGTTGACGTCCAGCATGATCGCGGCTTCCGCCGCGCCGGGCGCCGTTCTGGCGGCCAGCACCGCCTCGCGCGTCACTTCATGCAGCTTGATGGCGCGATAGCCGGCGGCGCAGGCATCCGCCGTGTTCCGGGCCACCAGGGCCGTGTCGCCATAGTTCAGCAGGCTGGCATAGGCCGGCATCGGCGAGGGCTCGCTGCCGCCCAGCAGGCGCCAGAGGGGCTGGCCGCTGCGCTTGCCGAGCAGGTCCCACAGGGCGATCTCGATACCGGAGAAGGCGTAGACGAAGGGGCCGTTGCGGCCGAGCAGATGCACGCCATGCAGGATCTGCCGCCGCAGCGCCTGGATGTCCCCGGCATCGCGCCCGACCATCAGCGGCGCAACGATGGTGTCGATCGCGGCGCGCGTCGCGGGAATGGCCGTGTGGCCGAAGGCTTCGCCCCAGCCCACCAGCCCGTCCTCGGTTTCCACCTTGACCAGCAGGATTTCCAGCCGGTTCCAGGGCTGGCCGGCGAACAGGGGATGCGGGCCGCCCATGGTGAAGGGCAGCGACACGACCGAGGTTTCAATGGCTGCAATCTGCATCGGGCTCGCGGACCTTCCGGCTGTGCCGGCCGACCGGGCTGGCTCGTGCGCCGCGCATCACGACGTGAGCGAAACGTTAAGTTTCGCGGAAGATAACCTCAATTGTGCAGGGCTTAATTCTGTATAAGCTGAACTGATGTCGCTCTCGTTCCGCCAGATGGAGATCGTGCACGCCGTCAGCCGGCATGGCTCGGTGACGGCGGCCGCGGCGGCGCTCGGTATCTCGCAGCCCGCGGTCAGCATGATGCTGCGGGAATGCAGTGCAACCGCCGGCTTCCCGTTGTTCCTGCGCAAACAGGGGCGGTTGCAGGCGACGGCCGAGACGCGCGTGCTGCTGGCCGACCTCGAGCGGGTATTCGAGGGGGTCGAGCGCATCAACCGGCTGGTCGAGGACATGCGCGATGCCAGCATCGGCTCAGTCCATGTCGCGGCGACACCGACCCTGGCCGACAATTTCCTGCCGCCGGCGCTTGCCGTGTTCCAGCGGATGCGGCCCCGCATCCAGATCACGATCCATACCATGGACAATCTGAGCGTCGTCGACACGGTGATGCAGGAGCGGGTCGATTTCGGGCTGGTGCTGACGCCGCTCGGCGAGCCGGATGCGCGACTGGTCGAGCTTTGCGCGGGCGAGCTGATCTGCGTCGTGCAGCCGGATCATCCTCTTGCCGGGCAGGGGGCTGTGGAGCCGGCCGACCTGGCGCCTTACCCGCTGATCTCCTTCAGTCGCAGCCTGCCGTTGGGCCATCTGGTGGAACAAACCTTCCGCGCGGCGGGCGTGCCGCGGCGGATCGCGCTGGAGGTGAACCAGTCCTCGGTGGCCTGCGCCCTGGCGCGGGCCGGTATCGGCGTGGCGGTGATCGACCCGTTCCTGCTGCTCGATGACCGTGACCACCGCGTGGCGCGGTTGCGCCTGCGCCCCTCCACCCGGGTCAGCGCCCAGGCCCTGGTTCCCAGGAATGCGGCCTTGTCGCGCCCCGCCTTGCTCCTGATAACGACCATTCGCCGCAGCGCGCGGGCTTTCAGGCAGCGGATGGCGCTGTGATGCCTGCTTGTGTTTTGACGGGAACATTCCGGAAGCATCGCGGCGCCATCCAGCGCGGAAAGGCCTGCGTCTGACTCCGATGGATCAAACGCCGCACGTTCCTTTGCGCGCGGCTTGACATCGCCGCAGCCGATGGCAGGGTTGCTCCCGAAAAGGGGAGGAACTCACACATGCGCGGCTTTCTGCTGGCGATTGCTTCTTGTTTCCTCCCATGTGCCGTTGCGGCGCAGAACACCCTGACCATCGCGGCGCAGTCGGCGCCGACCGCGATGGACCCGCATTTCCACCGCGCAAACAGCAACAATGCGATCCTCCGCCAGATCTTCGACCCCCTGGTCGATTTCGACAATGACGGCCGGATCGTACCCCGCCTCGCCGAATCATGGCGCGCCGTCGACGATCTGACATGGGAGTTCCGGCTTCGCGAAGGCGTTCGCTTCCATGACGGCACGCCCCTGAAGGCCGAGGATATCGCCTTTTCCTTCGCCCGCCTTCCGCTGGTCCCGAACAGCCCCGGCTCCTTCGCCTCGACGGTCCGCACGGTCAAGAGCGTCGACATCCTCGACGATCGAACGATCCGCATCGTCACGAGCGAGCCGACACCGTTCCTGGACGCAGAGCTGACCGCGGTGATGATTCTTTCCCGTCAGCTGCACGAGAACGCCACAACGGCCGATTTCAACAATGGCCGCGCGATGATCGGCACGGGTGCCTACCGCCACGTCTCCTATGAGCAGGGCAACCGGCTGGAAGTGGAGAAGAACCGGGGCTTCTGGGGCGACAAGGCGCCATGGGACCGGGTCCAGATCCGCTTCGTCAGCAGTCCCGGTTCCCGCGTGGCGGCGCTTCTTTCAGGTGACGTCGACCTCATCGACGGAGTTCCGACGCAGGACGTCGCGCGGCTGGACGCCGATCCGCGCATCGAGATCTTCAGCACCGAAAGCAATGGCACCGCCTACCTTTTTCCGGATACGGCGCGCGATCAGGCGCCCTTCATCACGGATCGGGAGGGCAGGCCCCTGGCCAGGAATCCCTTGCGCGATGTTCGCGTCCGCCGCGCCCTGTCCATGTCGATGAACCGCCAGGGCATCGTGGACCGGCTTCTTGCCGGGCAGGGAAGGGCGGCCGAGCAGTTCGCCTCGCCGGTCGCGATTGGCCGGATTCCGGATCAGGCACCCATTCCCTATGATGTGGCACGCGCCCGGGCCCTGCTCGCCGAGGCCGGTTACCCGGATGGCTTCCGCATGACCCTCCATGGCCCGAATGGCTGGTTCCCGGGCGATACCGAGGTGCTTCAGGCCATTGCGCAAGGCTTCACCCGGATCGGCGTGGAAACCCGGGTTGAAGTGCTGCCGACGGCCACCTTCTTCTCGCGCGCGACAAATCGCGACTTCGCGATGTTCATGACCACCTACGCCTCCAATCTCGCGGCGATCACGCTTCAGCAGGTCCTTGCCACCCGCAATCCCGAGACGCGGATGGGACCTTTCAACCGCCAGCACTACTCGAATCCCCGGATGGACGAGGCCCTGCTGGAGGCGATGCAGACAATGGACGAGACGAAGCGCAACGCGCTGACGGCGGAAGCCATGCGGATCGCCATCGACGATGTGGGCGTGATCCCGATCTTCTATCCGAAAGCCATCTGGGCCGGGCTGAAGGCGCGCGTCAGCTATGACCCTTCGCCGGCCTGGTACACCAACGCACTCTTCGCGGCGCCCGTCGATGCGGGCCGAGCCAACTGAATCCATGGGGAAATTCACACGATGTCCGACGCTGCCATGCAGGAGCGCCTGAGTCGCGCGGTTGACGCGCTGTTCGAGAAACAGGTCGATCTGCTGCAGAATCTGGTGCGCTTCCCCTCGCGACGCGGGGAGGAGGGCCCGCTCCAGGACTGGATCGCGCGTGAGCTGGCGGGGCGCGGCTATGCGGTGGATCGCTTCACGCTGGCCGATGTGGGCCTTCAGTCCCATGAGAAGTCGGCTCCCATGGTCGGGGTGGAGCCGTCAGGCTCCCTCCAGGTCGTCGGCACCTATCGCGCGAAGAACCCGACCGGCCGCAGCCTGATCATGCAAGGCCATATCGACGTGGTGCCCGAGGGCCCCGAGGACATGTGGACCCATCCACCTTATGCCGGGGTGGTGCGTGACGGCTGGCTTTACGGCCGCGGCGCGAATGACATGAAGGCCGGCGTTTCCTGCATGATCGCCGCCATGGATGTGCTGCGCGAAGCCGGTTACCAACCGGCCGGGGATGTTTATCTGCAGACTGTGACGGAGGAGGAGAGCACAGGCAACGGCGCCCTGGCGACCTTGTTGCGCGGCTACCGCGCGGATGCCGTGCTGATTCCGGAACCGACCGGCCATACCATCACCCGGTCGCATACAGGCACGCTGTGGTTCCGGCTGCGCGTGCGGGGCGTTCCCGTCCATGTCGCGGTCGCGCAGGATGGCACCAATGCCATCATGTCCGCCTATCACCTCATCCAGGCTCTTGTGGCGCATACCAGGGAGCTGAACCAGGCGGCGGCGTCCGACGCGGTCTATGCGGCCGTCCGGGACCCCATCAAATTCAATCCCGGCATCATCCGCGGCGGCGACTGGGCCAGCAGCACGCCTGCCTGGTGCGAGGTGGATTGCCGCATCGGGCTCCTTCCGTCGATGGAGGTGAAGGATGCGATGGCGGCTGTGGAGCGTGTCGTAAAGGAAGCGTCCCGTGGAGACCGCTTTCTTTCGAACAACCCGCCGGAAGTCGTCTGGCACGGCTTTCAGGCCGATGGCTTCGTGCTTGATCCGGGCAGCGAGGCGGAGGCTGTGCTTGCCGCAGCGCATGCGGAAGTGCATGGCGGGCCGATGCAGGAGCGCCGCACGACCGCGGTGAACGACACGCGCTACTATGGCCGCTACTACAACATTCCGGCTTTGTGCTATGGCCCGAAGGGCGAGGGCAACCACGGCTTCGACGAACGCACATCCCTTGAAGATCTACGCCGCTGCACCCTGACGATGGCCCGGTTCATCGCGGATTGGTGTGGCGTGGAGCCGCGCTGAGGCGGCTGAATCCAGGGTTCCGCGCGCCGCCGGGCACGCGGAACCTCCCGCCGGTCATGACCGTTCCTCTGCCTGGCGCTGATCATCGCGGCCCGGCCGGGGAGCGGCATGCCGCCATGCCTACCCCTCCAGGCGCACGCCTGACCGCCCGGGCAATCTTGTGCCTTTTGCTGATCTCGCTCCGGATGAAGCGCGCGAACTGTTCCGGCATGTCCGGATCGGCAAAGCCGCCCAGCTCCACCATGCGGGCGGCCACCGCCGGATCGCGCAGGATCGCCACGGCGTCGGCATTGATCCGGCGGATGATACAGGGCGGCGGTGCTGCCGGCGCCAACAGGCCGGACCAGCCCATCGCCTTTCGGTGGCATCGCCGCCGCAGCGGCGAGGAATTGGTGTCCATCATCGAACGGAGTGGCGTGACATGGCTGTGAACAGCAACACGGTGCGGGTCGCGCTGATGCCCGGGGACGACATCGGCCCGGAGGTCACCGAGGCCTGCCTGGCGGTGCTGGAGCCGCTGGCCCGCAGGCATGACCTCGGCCTGCGCTTCGACACGCTGCGCGCCGGCGCCATGGCCTATCGCGACACCGGCAGCGCCATGGACGAGGAAACCTTCAAGCGTGCCGAGGCCGCGGATGCCATCCTGCTCGGCGCCATGGGCTGGCCAGGCATCCGCTACCCGGATGGCACCGAGATCGCGCCGCAGCTCGACCTGCGCTTCCGGCTCGGGCTCTATGCCGGGGTGCGGCCGATCCGCGCCCTGCCCGGCGTGCCGGCGGTTCTGGCCGATCCGCGCGCGGCAGGGATCGATCTGGTGATCCTGCGTGAAAGCACCGAGGGGTTGTTCGCCGCCCGCGGCCGCGGCGAGGTCATCGACGACCGCGAGGCGCGCGACACCATGGTGATCACCCGCGCCACGACCGAGCGCCTGTCGGACTTCGCCTTCGGCCTGGCGCGACGCAGGGCTGCGCAGCGGGGCAGGCGTGGCCTGGTGACGCTGGTGGACAAGGCCAACGTGTTCACCGGCTTCGCCTTCATGCGCAAGGTGTTCCACGAGGTGGCGGCGCGGCATCCGGATGTGGAGGCGGCGCACCACTACATCGACGCCATGGCGCTCGACATGGTCCGCCGGCCATGGGATTTCGACGTGCTGCCGACGGAGAACATGTTCGGCGACATCCTGTCCGATCTCGGCGCGGGGCTGGTGGGCGGCATGGGCTTCGCCCCGTCAGCCGATCTTGGCGAGCGGCACGCCGTGTTCCAGCCGAGCCACGGCACGGCGCCGGACATCGCCGGCAAGGGCCTCGCCAACCCGACCGCCATGCTGCTTTCCGCCGCCATGATGCTGGACTGGCTGGCCTGCCGCGGTGCGGGTGCGGGATGGGCCGAGGCGGCCGCCGAGTTGCAGGCCGCCATCGACGCCGCCTTCGCCGGGGGCCTGCGCACACCCGACATCGCCGGGAGTGCAGGAACATCGGATGCTGTCAAGGCAGTGATCGGACACCTTGGGAGTGCGGCGACCTGACCGGGCGTCCATCCCATCCGGGAGCGATGTAGCGGCATCGAGCCGAGCGGCCGGACCTCAGGCAGGACATCTATTCCTCGCCGGGCATATCGGGTGGGGATCGCCGGCAAATATTTCTGCCCTGGCTACACAACCGTTGCGTTTGGCATGAGAATGCTCCCTCAGAGAGCATGGAGCGCCTGCATGGCGGAAGGAAGTCCACTAGGCCTCGTGGACAAACCGGCGATTTGGGGCTTCCCAGCCGGACACTGGCGTGATTCTACGCTGATCTCTGTCAT
>NZ_VUKA01000076.1 GCF_008386565.1 Teichococcus oryzae
TGGGCGAACAGCCCAACCCTTGGGACCGACTACAGCCCCAGGATGCGATGAGCCGACATCGAGGTGCCAAACCTCCCCGTCGATGTGGACTCTTGGGGGAGATAAGCCTGTTATCCCCGGGGTAGCTTTTATCCGTTGAGCGATGGCCCTTCCATGCGGAACCACCGGATCACTAAGCCCGACTTTCGTCCCTGCTCGACTTGTAGGTCTCGCAGTCAAGCTCCCTTATGCCTTTGCACTCTACGAATGATTTCCAACCATTCTGAGGGAACCTTTGGGCGCCTCCGTTACACTTTAGGAGGCGACCGCCCCAGTCAAACTGCCCACCTGACACTGTCTCCCGGGTCGATAAGACCCGTAGGTTAGAATTTCAATACAGTCAGGGCGGTATCCCACCAGCGCCTCCACCGAAGCTAGCGCTCCGGTTTCAAAGGCTCCCGCCTATCCTGTACAAACTGTACCAAAATTCAATATCAGGCTACAGTAAAGCTCCACGGGGTCTTTCCGTCCTGTCGCGGGTAACCTGCATCTTCACAGGTACTATAATTTCACCGAGTCTCTGGTTGAGACAGTGCCCAAATCGTTACACCTTTCGTGCGGGTCGGAACTTACCCGACAAGGAATTTC
>NZ_VUKA01000077.1 GCF_008386565.1 Teichococcus oryzae
ATGGCGCGGCTGTTTGCCCACCATCCCGAGGCGCTGGACAGCACGCTGCGTGTGCTGGAGGCGACGCGGGGCTTTTCGCTGGACCAGCTGCGGCACGAATACCCGGACGAGATCCTCGAGCCCGGCCGCACCCCGCAGCAGACCTTCGCGCGGCGCGTCGCCGAGGCCGCGGCCGAGCGCTGGCCGGCGGGCGTGCCGCCCGATATCCAGGCCCGCATCGACCATGAGCTGCGGCTGATCGACCAGCTCGGCTACGCGCCCTACTTCCTCACCGTGCATGAGGTGGTGCGCTTTGCCCGGGGCAAGGGGATCCTCTGCCAGGGCCGCGGCTCGGCCGCCAACTCCACCTGCTGCTATGTGCTGGGCATCACCGCCGTCGATCCGGCCCAGCACGACCTGCTGTTCGAGCGCTTCGTCTCCGCCAACCGCCGCGAGCCGCCGGACATCGATGTCGACTTCGAGCACGAACGGCGCGAGGAGGTGATCCAGTCCATCTACCAGCGCTATGGCCGCGACCGCGCGGCGATCGCCGGCACCGTGATCCGCTTTCGCGCCCGCTCCGCCATCCGCGAGGTGGGCAAGGCCATGGGCCTGTCGGAGGATGTCACCGCCCGGCTGGCCAAGGC
>NZ_VUKA01000078.1 GCF_008386565.1 Teichococcus oryzae
GTTCATAGAATGTTGATTTTATAAATCAAAAGAGAGGGGAACCTATGTAGTGCTACTTGAGTAGAAAATTAGGTTTTTAATTAGGTAGAGGTAGCTGCATAGCGTGTGTCAACGGTACCGGACCGAACCCGTAAGGGGGCGGGAGGATAAGGAGTTGACACACTCACTATGCAACCCTCTTGTGGTTGTCAAAAGGTACCCTTTTGACTCTGCCAACCGGCGAGGGAGCCCCTCAAGGATTGAGGGGTTGGGGAGTTGGATTAAGGGGGTCTGGGGAAGAGTTCCCCAGCAGGTTTGGACAGAGTCCAAGGTTTTGTTTTTTGTCATGCAAAGCATGGCTTGGCGATAGCCAAAACAGCCTCGCAGAGCCTTTTCATTGTGTACATGGAGCGTAGCGGAATGTCACAATACAGAAAAGGTTACTTTGCCAAGGTAACAAAGCTTTTGGTATAGTGGAACCAAGGAGTTGATTCGTTATGAGTATGTCAGTTTCTCTCAAGAAGGCAACGAACAAAACCAACATTAGACACAATAACAGGACAATGAGCGAGAAGGAAAAAGAGCAAAATTCGCACATAGATTATTCAAGGTCTGACGAAAATAAATATCTTGTTCAGAAAGA
>NZ_VUKA01000079.1 GCF_008386565.1 Teichococcus oryzae
TGCTCGCGAAGGGCGACCAGCACTTCGGGCGCCACCCGGTTCTCGATCTCCACCAGCCGCCCGTCCCAAAGCCGGGCGCGCGGCGCATCGATCGCCGCCTGCAACCCCAGCCCGAAATCCAGATGGCTGACGAGCGCCTGCGCCTGGGTCTGCAAGATCCCGTAGCTGCCCGGCGTCCCCAGGGCGAGGCAGGGCTCGCCATCCCGGGTCGAGATGCTGGGCGCCATGCACATGGCGAGCGGCAGGCCGGGCTTGGCCAGGTTGGGGCTGCCGGGCTGCACGTCCGCCCAGTACAGGAAGTTGTTGAGCAGGACCCCGGTGCCCGGCACGGCCACCCCGCTGCCGAAGACCGAGCCCAGGCTCTGGGTAATGCAGACGAGGTTGCCCTCGTGGTCGGCGATGGAGAAGGAGGTGGTATGCCCCGGATCGGCACCAGGCGGCGGCTCGCTGGTCCACTGCTCCGTCGGACCCTCCATGCCGCCTCCCGCCCGCAGCCGGTCCTGAAGCCGCCGGACGTTCTCGTCAGAAAGGATTGCCCGCAGCCGGGTCTCGTCAGGCATGTTGTCGGCGATCCGCACGCCGGCGGCGATGCGGGTTGCGCGGATGACGAG
>NZ_VUKA01000080.1 GCF_008386565.1 Teichococcus oryzae
TGCTCGCGAAGGGCGACCAGCACTTCGGGCGCCACCCGGTTCTCGATCTCCACCAGCCGCCCGTCCCAAAGCCGGGCACGCGGCGCATCGATCGCCGTCTGCAACCCCAGTCCGAAATCCAGATGGCTGACGAGCGCCTGCGCCTGGGTCTGCAAGATCCCGTAGCTGCCCGGCGTCCCCAGGGCGAGGCAGGGCTCGCCATCCCGGGTCGAGATGCTGGGCGCCATGCACATGGCGAGCGGCTGGCCGGGCTTGGCCAGGTTGGGGCTGCCGGGCTGCACGTCCGCCCAGTACAGGAAATTGTTGAGCAGGACCCCGGTGCCCGGCACGGCCACCCCGCTGCCGAAGACCGAGCCCAGGCTCTGGGTGATGCAGACGAAGTTGCCCTCGTGGTCGGCGATGGAGAAGGAGGTGGTATGCCCCGGATCGGCGCCAGGCGGCGGCTCGCTGGTCCACTGCTCCGTCGGACCTTCCATGCCGCCTCCCGCCCGCAGCCGGTCCTGAAGCCGCCGGACGTTCTCGTCGGAAAGGATCGCCCGCAGCCGGGTCTCGTCAGGCATGTTGTCGGCGATCCGCACGCCGGCGGCGATGCGGGTTGCGCGGATGACGAG
>NZ_VUKA01000081.1 GCF_008386565.1 Teichococcus oryzae
TGGCCACGATCTGCATCTGCCCGTCCGGCAATGGCCGCTGCAGCTCCCTCGCAATCTCCCACGGCGCCTCCATCCAGGTGTTCATCTCCTCCGGCGTGGTCAGCAGCACCGGCATGGCCTTGGGGTGGATCGAGCCCACCACGTCGTTGGCCTCGGTGGTCAGGAAGCCATAAAGCTGGTGCTCCCCCTCCACTGGGTTGGCCTTGGTGCCGCGGATGCCGGTCCATCGGGTCCAGATCCCGGCAAAGGCAAAGAGCGGCCGCTGCTCATCGAGCGCGAACCACACCGGCGTTTTCTTCGGCTTGGTGTCCTGCCACTCGCAGAAGGCGGTGACCGGCACCAGGCAGCGGTGCGGGGGCCCCAGCCAGCGGCGCCAATGCGGGCTGCGGGTGTTGCGGATGTTGGTGACAGGATGCCCGCCGAACTGCGCCGGACCCGGCATGCCCCAGCGCAGCATGGCCAGCTCCCGCCCGCCCTTCTCCGCCTGACGCACCACCGGCGCCAGGCTGTCGGGGTAGATGGCGGGCAGCGGCGGCAGATTGCCGGTGCGGTCATCCATCACCTGCATCAGCGCGCGAATCGCCTGCTGGCTCGAGGTCATGCTGTACA
>NZ_VUKA01000011.1 GCF_008386565.1 Teichococcus oryzae
CATGGGCACCGAGGAGCGTGACATCATTGCTCCGGCCATCGCCGCTCTCCGCCAGGAAGGCATCGATGCCCGCGGCCCCTTCCCCGCCGACACGCTGTTCACGCCCCATGCCCGCCAAGGCTACGACGTCGCCCTCGGCATGTATCACGACCAGGCCCTGATCCCGGTGAAGACGCTGGACATGGCCGGCGGCGTCAACGTCACCCTGGGCCTTTCGCTGGTTCGCACCAGCCCCGACCATGGCACCGCGCTCGACATCGCCGGGCAGGGCCGGGCCGATCCCGGCAGCCTCGTCGCCGCGCTGCGGCTCGCCGCCACCCTTGCCGCGCACCGGCGGCACCACCAAGCCCGCCAGGAGCCGCCATGACCCCGCCCCCGATGCGCCTTTCGGTCAATGTCGATCACGTCGCCACCCTGCGCAACGCGCGCGGCGGCCATTTTCCGGACCCGCTTGAGGCGGCGCGGCTTTGCCTGCGATCGGGCGCCGACGGGATCACGGTGCATCTCCGGGAAGACCGGCGGCATATCCGTGATGCCGATGTCCGGCGCATGGCCGCCGAACCCGGGCTGCGCCTGAACTTCGAGATGGCGGCCACGGAGGAGATGGTGGGCATCGCCACCTCCCTGCGGCCCGCCGCCTGCTGCCTGGTGCCCGAGAAGCGGGCGGAACTGACCACCGAAGGGGGCCTCGACGTCCGCGGCGCCGGGCCGCATCTGCGCGATGCGATCGCCCGGCTGGCTGCCGCCGGCATCGAGGTCTCGGTCTTCGTGGAGCCGGACCCGGCGCAGATCGAGGCTGCCGCCGCGCTGGGTGCCCACGCCGTCGAGTTGCACACCGGCGGCTTCGCCGATGCCCTACCGGAGATGCGCCCCCCCCTGCTCGCGCGGCTGCGGGATGCGGCGGGGGCCGCGGCTTCCGCGCGCCTTGCCTGCCATGCCGGGCATGGCCTCGACTTCACCACGGTGCAGGACATCGCGGCCCTGCCGCAGGTGGTGGAGGTCAGCATCGGCCACTTCCTGATCAGCCAGGCGGTTTTCGAGGGCCTGCCCGCCACGCTCAGGCGGATGCGCGAGGCCATTCAGGCCGGAAGGGCGAGTATTTCGGTCTGATCGCTCTCTTAACGATCACGACCTGGAGAACAACAACCATTACGGGTGGCTCATCGGGGATGCTTCGGTCAGACAGATTGGAAGCATTCCGCTGGCTCGAAACTGCGCGGGGAGGCTGACGACACAGGCGGTTCTTGCCCGGCTGTGTGGATATGAGGAGGCGTGTTTGGCGCAGATCCCCGATCCCCGCGCAAAAACAGTCCGGGCAGGTCGTGGTTGGAGGGCTCTGCCCGGCAGGTGGCAGGCCTGGTTCCGGCGCTGGCGGCGGCGGGAGGATGCTCCCCTGGCTGTTCACCTTGCCCTGCTATGCACCGCGCTCCTGTTGCCGATCCTGCTGCTATCGGCCGCCCTGACCCTTGCTTATGTGGAGGCGCGGCGGGAAGCGCTGCAGGACCTTGCCCTGCAGCATGCTCGAAGCATCCTGCGGTCCGTGGACCAGGAAATCGGTGGCCGTTCCACGATGCTGCAGCTGCTGGCCGCCATGTCCCTGATCCAGGACCTGAAGCCGGCCGATTTCACAAGCCTGATCCGGCAGGCGGAGACGCATCTCAAGGGCCAGATCACATTGCAGCGCGCGCAGGGCGCCGAGCCGGCTCCCGCTGTTTCCGTTCTGTCCGGCCCCGCTCAGCCGGAAGATCGCGGGCAGGCTCCGTTGTTGCGGCTTACCTTGCCGGTGGCCGGGAACGGCATGGCGGCGCAGTTGCTGAGCCTGACCATGAGCCCCCAGGTGCTTCAGCGCAGCCTGCTGGATGCCGGCCTTCCCGAAGGCTGGACCGCGGTGGTGATCGACGACAACCGCCAGGTCATCGCCTTGTCCGGGCCGGCCGACACCTTGCTGGAGCGGCAGCTGTCGGAAGTGGCCCGGCAGGCCGATGCCGCTTCCGCCAGCTTCTGGAAAACGCTCGGCAGCGCGGGGGAGGAGGTGGCCCTGGCCCATGCGCGCTCCCCTGCCTCCGGCCTGGGGGTCGGCATTATGGTGCCGAGCCGAGTGGCCGAGGCACCCTTGCGGCGGTCCCTGCTGGGCTTCGGCATCGGTTCCACGCTGGTGGTGGCGCTGGTAATCGGCCTCGCCTTTCTTTTCACGCGGCGGATCGCCCACTCCGTGCGGCAGGCCGCCCTGGCGGCACGGCGGCTGGGCCAGGGAGAAAGCCTGCCGCCTCTCGCGACGCCGGTGCGGGAATTGTCGGCGGTGAGCGCCGCCCTGTCCGAGGCGGGACGCAGGATGCAGGCCCGCGCCCGCGAATTGGCCGACAGCGAGGCGCAGCTGAGCCGTGCCGTGAGCGCCGCGCGCATGGCGACCTGGGAATGGGATTGCGGAACGGATCGCCTGAGTGGCTCGCCGGAGCGGGAAAACCTGTACAACGCGGCAAGGGGGAGCCTCCGTACCTTTGGCGCGGTGATGAATGTCATCCTGCCGGAAGACCGCATCCAGGTGCGCGCGGCCATGGAAGCCGCGCTCGATCCCTGCGGGCCCGGCCTCTATGAGGCCCAGTTCCGGGTGTTGGACCCGGCTGGCGGTGAGCGCTGGCTGCAAAGCCAGGGGGCCGTGGTGCGCCGCGGCCCGGACGGCAGCGCGTCGAGGCTGAGCGGTGTGGTGATGGATGTCACCCAGGCACAGCACGCCGCGGAGCGCGAGCGGCGCCTGACGCGGGAGGTCGATCACCGCGCCCGCAACATCCTGACGGTCGTTCAGTCGGTGCTGCGCCTGAGCCGCAATGAAGATTCGGAAGCCTTCCTCGCCGCGGTGAAGGGACGGGTGGATGTGCTGGCGCGGGCACACACGCTGTTGTCGCGCAACCGCTGGAACGGCGCTGACCTGCATGAGCTGGTGGCCGAAACCCTTGGGCCGCACGGAATCGCCGGCTTGGTCACGCTGCAAGGTCCGCCAATGGCCCTCGCCATGGCCGCGGTGCAGCCTTTGGCCCAGGTGCTGCACGAGATCGCGGACAATGCCCGCCGGCACGGCGCCCTGTCCGGCCCGGACGGCCATGCCAGCCTGCTGTGGCGGCGGGACGGCAGCGGCCTGTCGCTGCTGTGGCGCGAAAGTGCCGGTCCTGGAGTGGATGCCCCGCCCCGCCCGGGTTTCGGCCTTCGCGTGGTGGAGAACACCGTGCGCTGGCAGCTGGCGGGCACGGTGGAGCTGCGATGGGGAGCGGACGGCCTGTGCTGCTCGATCCGGCTGCCGGAGCGGATGCTGCGGAACGGCAAGGCCTGCGCCGCCCCGGAGCCGGTCTGGCCGCTACCCACCCTGCCGGCCCGGATGGCAGGGCCCGAGCCTTGCCAAAGTCCCTGATGGCCTGAATCCGAGGCTCCTCAGCCTCCAGAATCAGGCCATGCCGCTTTTCTCAGGGGCCTGCTGATGCGCGCGTCAGAGCGGCTTCAGATCGCGCTCGATTTCCGCCCGCTTCGGCTCCAGGAAAGGCGGCAAGGCGAGGCGTTCGCCAAGGCTTTCCTGGGGCTCGTCAGCCGCGAAGCCGGGTCCGTCCGTCGCGATCTCGAACAGGATGCCGCCGGGCTCCCGCACATAAAGGGAGCGGAAGTAGTAGCGGTCCACGGGGCCGCTGGACCGCAGGCGGAACTGGTTGAAGCGGTCCACCCAGGCGCCATAGGCCTCATCCGGGATGCGGAAGGCGACGTGATGCACGCTGCCCGCGCCAGGGCGGTGGGGCGGCAGATGTGGCTCGACACGCACATGCAACTCGGCCGCCGGGCCGCCCTCGCCCATCTCATAGACCTGCACCTGGACGGGCTTGGCATCGTCCGTTTCGTAGCGGCGGCCGCGCCGCATCGCCATGACCTCCGTGGCGAAGGCATCGGTGCGGCGAAGATCCGGCACGCTCATGGTGATCGGGCCGAGGCCGCGGATCTGCATCGCGGGAGGAACCGGGCTGCGCGTCCAGGCATGCGCCTCGCCGGCACCGCCATCATCCACCAGCGCCAGGCGCTGGCCTTCCGGGTCCTCGAATTCCAGCGTCAGGCGCCCATCCAGCGTGCGGATCGGCTGGGCTGCGATCTTGTGTTCGGCCAGCCGCGCGGCCCAGTGCTCCAGCGCCTCCCGTCCCGCAACGCGCAGTCCCGTGCGGGTGATGCTGTGGGTGCCGCGCGTTTCACGCTCCACAGGCCAGTCGAAGAAGGTCAGGTCCGTGCCGGGGCTGCCCTGTCCATCGGCGTAGAACAGATGGTAGGCGCTGGTATCGTCCTGGTTGACCGTTTTCTTCACCAGCCGCATGCCCAGCGCGCGGGTATAGAAATCGTGATTGCCGCTGGCATTCGCCGTCACGGCGGTCAGGTGGTGGATTCCATGCAACTGCATCGTGGCCTCCTTGAACTCGTGGGCGCCATGCGGAACCAGGCCGGCGGGGGCCGGGCGCCCGCCCTCCCCCTTTTCCAGGCTTCAGCCGCGACCCTTGACCAGGGCGGCGGTGACCTCGGCCACGTGGCGGCCCTGGAACTTCGCCATCTCCAGCTCATCCGCCGATGGCTGGCGCGAGCCGTCGCCATTGGCGATGGTGGTGGCGCCATAGGGCGTGCCCCCATTGACCGTGCTGATGTCGCTCAGGCGCTTCTCGGTATAAGGCAGGCCAACGATGATCATGCCGAAATGCATGAGGTTGACGATGGTGGAGGTGATGGTTGTCTCCTGCCCGCCATGCTGGCTGGCGGTGGAGGAAAACACCGAGCCGACCTTGCCCACCAGCTTGTTCTGGAACCACAGCCCACCGGTCTGGTCGAGGAAGCTGGCCATCTGCGAGCTCATGCGGCCATAACGGGTCGGCGTGCCGATGATGATGGCATCATATTCCGGCAGTTCCTGCACCGTCGCGACCGGCGCCGCCTGCTCCAGCTTGAAATGAGCCGCCTTGGCGACCTCCAACGGCGCCGTTTCCGGCACGCGCTTCACCGCCACCTCGGCACCGGGAACGGAGCGGGCCCCCTCCGCAATGGCGTTGGCCATGGTCTCGATGTGGCCATAGGAGGAGTAATAAAGAACAAGGATCTTAGGCATTCGGAGGCTCCTGGCAAAAAAAGAGAAGGCGTCTGTCACCGTCTAAGTTGCGTTCGGCTACGGTGATCGGCAACGGCTTGCACGGAAACGGAGCGTTCGTTAATCGCGAACAATGAGACCAGATCCCGAGGCCCTGGCGACCTTTGTGCAGGTTGTGGACAGCGGCAGCATCACCGGTGCCGCCGCCCGGCTTGGCCTCGCCAAATCGGCCGTCAGCAAGCGGGTGGCACAGCTGGAGGCGCAGCTGGCCACACGGTTGCTGCACCGCGCGGCGCGCCATGTCTCCCCCACCGAAAGCGGCACGCTGTTGTATGAGCGTGCCCGGGCCCTGCTGGCACAGCTCGACAGCGTCGCCGACGAGGTGCTGGCCCGTTCAGGAGCCTTGCAGGGCGTCGTGCGCCTGGCGGCGCCGCTTTCCTTCGGCATCCGCTATCTCGGTCCGGTCATCGCCGACTTCATGCAGCGCTATGAGCGGATGGAGGTGACACTGGATTTCGATGACCGGCATGTGGACCTGATGTCCGGCAGCTACGACCTGGCGCTGCGCAGCGGCCGCCTCGGCGATTCAGAGTTGCGTGCCCGCCGCCTCGGCACCAGCCGCAGGGCGCTGTGCTGCAGCCCGGCCTATGCGGCGCGGCACGGCCTGCCGGACCGGCTGGAAGCGCTGCCCGGGCATTCCTGCCTTGGCTACACCAACACCACCAGCGGACATCTGTGGCGCTTCGGCCGCACCGGCACGCGCGAGGAGCGTTCACTGTCGCTGCGCGGGCGCCTGGCGGCGAATAGCGGCGAGGCTCTGCTGGATGCGGCGCGCGCCGGATTGGGGCTGGTGGTGCTGCCGACCTTTCTGCTGTCCCATGCCGTGCGCGACGGAACGCTGCGCCCGATCTCCATTCCGGGCTGGGAGCCTGTGCCGGACAGCATCCAGCTGGTCTATCCCCCCACCCCGTCCCTGCCGCTGAAGACACGCGCCCTGATCGAGCATCTGGCGGAGCGCATCTCCGAGCCTTTTGCGTGGGACGAGCCCTTCGCCCCTTTCCAGGAGCGGCCAGGGACGCTGTAACGGCGTCCTCTGAATCCCGCGCAAAGGAGTTCGCCGATGCCCGAGACGCCGCCCACCCTGGATCCCGAGGTGCTCGCCGCCCAGGCCCGCCTGCGCGAGGCAGGGGTCGCCAATGGCGACATCCTGGCGCCGGACCTTTCCGAGGCACGCGCCGCCACGCGCCGCTATCAGGCCTTCCTGAACGAAGGCGGCCCCGAGGTGCCGGTGGTGGAGCACCGCCTGGACACCACGCCCGCATTGCGCCTGCGGCTCTACCGCCCGCCCGGGGAAGGGCCGCTGCCGGCTTATCTGCACATTCATGGCGGCGGCTTCGCCTTCGGCGAGCTGGATTCCCTGGACCGCTGGAAACGCGAGATCGCCAGCGAAGCCGGCATCATCGTTGTTGGCCTGGAATACGCCCTGGCGCCGGAGCATCCTTATCCCGCCGCGATCGAACAGGTGATGGCGGCGCTGCGCTGGCTGCGTGAGGACGCGGCGAGCTTCGGCGTGGATGGCACGCGGCTGGCGGTGGGGGGCGATTCCGCCGGCGGCAATCTGGCCCTGGGCGCCCTGCTGCGCCTGCGCGACGCCGGCATGCCCATGCCGCGCCTGGGCGCCATCATCTACGGCATGCTGTCGGCGCGGCACCAGACGTCGTCCCACCAGCAATTCGGCAGCGGCGCCTTTGGCCTTTCCACCGCCAAGCTGGAGCGGTTCTGGAGCCATTACCTTCCCGATGCCGCGCTGTGGCAGGCGGCGGAGGCGGTGCCGCTGCATGCCGAGCTGTCCGGCCTACCACCCCTGCTGTTGCAGGCGGCGGCGCTCGACCCGCTGCTGGATGACAGCCTGGCGCTGGATGAACGGCTGGAGCAGGCCGGAGTGCCGCATGCCCTGACCGTTTATGAAGGCATGCCACATGGCTTCATCGCCCAAACCGCTTTTCTGTCAAAGGCGCGGGCGGCACGGGTGGAACTGACGGCAGCCCTGCTGCGGGCGCTTCGCTGAAGCATTCCGCCTTCCGGGCGGCCGCGCGGCCGCCAGGAAGGCGCGGGAAGCCTCAGGCCAGGGCCTGCTCCAGATCGGCGATCAGGTCGGCCGGATCTTCCAGGCCGACCGAGAAGCGGAACGTCCCCTCCCCCGTCCAGGCACGATAGGCCTCCGCCTGTGCGCCTTCCAGGTGGAAGGAGGAGCGCAGGATGTCCTCGGCGGGGATGTGGAAGACCAGGCTTTGCGTCTTGCCGAGCGACACGGCGTAGGTGATCACCTTCAGCCGGCGCGCCAGCTGCCGCGCCAGATCCTTGCTGCCATCGGCGACAAAGGAAACCATGCCGGAGAAGTTCTGCATCTGGCGCCGCGCCAGATCATGCTGCGGATGGCTGGCGAGCCCGGGCCAGTAGACGCGCCGGATGCGTGGATGCGTTTCCAGATATCGCGCCACCTCCCCGGCATTGTGCTGATGCAGCGCCATGCGGGCCGGCAGGGTTTCCAGTCCGCGCAGGATCAGCCAGGCGGCAAAGGGATTGATCGCGCCGCCAACATGGATCAGCGCTTCCTGGCGCAGCGCGGCAATGGCGGCCGCGCGGCCGATCACCGCGCCGCCCAGCGCATCGCCATGGCCGCAGGCATATTTCGTCAGGGAATGGATCACCCAGTCCGCGCCCAGCTCCAGGGGCCGCGTGGCGACCGGTGTCGCCATGGTGGAATCGACGGAAAGCTCGGCGCCGCCGCGATGGGCGATCTCGGCCAGGGCGGCGATGTCGGCCAGGCGCAGGGTCGGGTTGGCCGGGGTTTCCACATGAACAAGCCGAGTTTCGGGCCGCATGGCGGCAGCCACCGCACCTGGATCGGACATGTCCACCGCGGTGACGCCAACGCCGTAGCGCCGCAGGGTGTCATGCGCGAACTCGGCGATGCCCGCGTAGCAGACATCGCTGACCACGAGGTGACCGCCGGCGCCAAGCCTGTGCAGCATCAACCCGGATGCCGCCGCCATGCCGCTGGCGAAGGCCAGTCCCGCTTCCCCGCCTTCCAGTGCCGCGAGGCGCTGTTCCAGCAGCGCCACGGTGGGATTGCCCCAGCGCGTGTAGAAGGGGGGCGCCTCGGCTCCGAGATCCGCCGCCGAGAAGCCGATGGCATCCGGATCGGTATGGAAGCTGGTGGCGGCGACCAGGGATGGCGTCAGCGGCGCGCCAGGCCGCCGCTCCGGGGCGGCGGCGTGGATGGCTTGTGTTGCGGGGCGCATCGTTGCTCCTCTCATTCTTCGGAGAGCCGCTGCACCACGCCGTTTCAGCTGCGTGCCGGCTTGCTCCCATGCGAAACGTCGGGCGTGCCGCGGAACAGCGACATGTGGGTATGGGTCGCGACCCAGGGCTCGCCGATGGCAGTGCGGGCCAGCGACACGGTGGTGCGGCCCTTGCGGTCAAAGGGCTTGCCATCGGGCGTGAAGCCCGTCGAGTCCCAGATGGCGAGGCCGACCGCGAAAAGCCGGTCGGGCGATACCAGCGCCTTCACATCGTCCAGGCGGTAGGTAAAGCCGTCAATGGTGCCCCAAACCTTGCGCCACTGATTCTGTTCCGTGTGCTCGCGGCCATACACGAAGTCGCTGAAGGTGCCGAAGGCCAGGAAATCTTCGGCGAACAGGTGCCGCGCGGCGGCGAAGTCGACGGCCCGCACATGTTCCGCCAGCTCGCGGAACCAGTCCACGACCTTCTGCTGGTCCGCGGGATCAACGGAAGCTGTGGCCTTGATGCTCATCACGGAGTCCTGTGTTCTGGGGGCAAGAAAAGGAATTGCGGCAAATGGCCGCGCTGCACCGGCGGATCATGCACGACGTGCCGCTCAGGACAAGAATGCCCCGCCATGATCGCCGGCCGGGACATGATGGCGTGTCGTTGAGCGCGCCGTTGACGGCCGACGCCACCATGGCGACAGCGCGTCAGCCCGCTCGCGGCACGGCCGGGCTCAGTCGTGCTGTCTATTGCGGCTCGAAATTAGCCAGCTTCAGCAACGCGGCGTTGCGGGCCACATCGGCGGCAATGAAGCTTTCGATCTCGGGAATGGTTTCGCGCACCGGCTCGAAGCCCTGATCGGCGAGGCGGTGCAACGCCGCCGGCTGGTGCAGCCCCTCGACAATGGCGGCGTTCAGCCGGGCGGCGATGTCCGGCGGCACGCCGCGCGGCGCCCAGACGCCATACCAGGATTCAAAGGCGAAGTCCGGCAGGCCGGATTCTGCCAGCGTTGGAAGCTCCGGGGCCAAGGGGCTGCGCCTAGCGGTCGCGATACCGAGGCCCTTGACCTGCCCGCCCCGGATCATCGGCAGCGTTGCGAGGACCGGATCGAACATCAGGGGCACATTGCCGGCGGCCACGTCGGTCAACGCCGGCGCGGAGCCGCGATACGGCACTACCTCGATCTGCGTGCCTGCCAGCCGGTTGAACTCGATGGATGCGAGATGGCCAGCCGCCCCCAGGGAGGAGGTGGCGAAGGACCAGCGCAGGGGATCGGCCTTGGCGGCGGCAATCACCTCCGCGACGCTGTTCTGCGGCCGCCTCTTGTCCAGCACCAGAACGCAAGGCCCGCGCGCGGTGCGGGCAATGGGCAGGAAATCGGCCACCGGATCATAGGGCACCGAGCGCATGACCTGCCGCGCCATCGGATGGATCGAGGCCGATCCCATGATGGTATAACCGTCCGCTGGGGCCTGCAGCACAGCGTGCCCGCCCACGGTGCCGGACCCGCCGGAGCGGTTCTCGACCACAACCGTGACCCCTAGCCGCTCCTGCAGCACCTGGGCCGCGAGGCGCGCCATGGCATCGGTCGCGGCCCCTGGCGTGTAGGGCACCACCATGCGGATGGGGCGGTTCGGCCAGGCGGCTTCCGCATGCAGGGCGGGAGCGGCCAGAAGCGTTGCGGCCGTGGCGCCAAGGCGCAGCACTGCCCTTCGCGGCAGCGGAAGGGCGGTTCGGATGCTCATGGCGGCGCTGCCTAGTGCGTGGAAGGGATCTGGTTGTGCTGCCGGGCGCGCTCAACCACCAGCCGGGCCACCCGCGTGGCCTCGGCAGGGGTGGGGAAGCTGGCGCCGTCAAGATCATCCACCACAGGGTCGATGGCCTTGAAGTGCCAGCCCTGGGGGCCTGCCACGGCAACCCCGACAAAGCGGCCGCCAATGTCGACGGGACGGGAAGCGATCATGTTCCGGATACTCCAGGCGGCATTCTACACCGCCAAATCGTCAATCTGAATGAGGATGCTGAGTGTCTGGGCGCATCAACAGTTCCGCATTCGGTTCGTGAAAGGAGCATCCGGCCCATCGTCGGCCGGACAAGGCACCAGGCCATGGCGCTTTAGCGTTTGGTGTCGCGGTGCAAGCTGCATCATTCAAATCCCCGCGGAGTGACCATCACTCGTCTTGGAGACGGCAATTCAGCACGTTTTGACATGGTTTAAAAGGATAAACGCGGTGTATTCTAGTGTTTATCATTCTGCTCATGTTCGAGGCGGGTTTCGGGCATGGCAAACGCCGCCAGCAGAGTGCAAAGCAGGCCGATCCCGCCCAGCAAGGCAAAGGCCGCGGCAGGGCTGCTCAGGGACGACACCAACCCGGCCAGGCTGTTGCTGATCGTCGCGCCGACACCGACGGCCAGCCCGAACAGGCCCATGCAAAGATTGAACCGGTTGTTGCGGCGCGTCAGGTCGGAAGCCAGCAGTGGCAGCATGACGTTCAACGTGGCGGCGCTCAGCCCGTCCAGCGCCTGGATCAGGATCAAGGTGTAAGGCTCCTCCACCAGGGCCAGCAGCGCACCGCGCAGCGGCAGCATGCTGAAGCCCAGGATCAGGACGATACGCCGCCCGCGCTGTTGCGCGAGCCTCCCGACCCAGGGCGAGATCGTGGCCACCACCAGCTGCGGCACAACCAGGCAGGCGGCGATGATCAGATTGGCTTCCTCGCCCGCCGCACGGGTGACGGCCACCCCGGCGAGCGGCAGCATGGCGGCGTTGGAAAGGGTGAACAGCATGGCGCACCCTGCGAACACCAGAATGCCCCGCTCCTTCAGCAGGTCGAGCAGCCGTCCGTCCACGGCCTTCTTCTGCGGCCGCACCACATGCATGTCCTCGGCCCGGATGCGCATCAAAGAGACCAGGCTCGGCAAGGTCAGGGCCGCCGTCAGCCAGAACACCGAGGCCGGCGAGACATAGGTGCCGATCAGCCCCATCACCCCGGCGGCGACGGCGCCACCCAGCGAAGCGTAGCGGGCGTTCCGCCCCAGCCTTTCGCCCAGCGCCTCCCGCCCCACCAGCGCCAGGCTGATGGCCGCAATGGAAGGATTGAGCACGCAGCTGGCAAAGCCATGCAGAACCTCGGAGGCCAGCACCGGCAGCCGGGAAGGAAAGGCCGCCAGAAGCACGGCGGACAGGGCGATGGCGGACAGCGCCAGCAGCGCCATGCGGCGCTTGTCGCGGACCGCATCCACCAGCATGCCGGCCGGCACCTGGCTCAGCATGGTGGTCAGGGTGCCGAGGCTGAGGGCGAAGCCGATCTGCACCTCGGTCCAGGCCTGCGTGGTGAGGTAAACCGCGACAAAAGGGCCGAAGCCTGTTTGCACATCGGCCACGAAGAAGTTGAGCCAATCCAGGCTGCGGCGACTGCGCCGGGAGGGAATCATGCGGTTGTCATCCAGGGGGCGCGGGCGCGGTGGCCAGCACGGCATCTTCCCCGTCACGGTGCTCGGGGAAGTTCTTGAGCTGATCCCGGGTAAGGCCCAGGGTGATGCTCCCCTTGTTGAAGCTCAGCATGGACCAGGAGACGCCGAGGCGGCGCTTCCCGACGCCGAGAAAGCCGCCATAGTCCAGCACGATGCCCACCGCCTTGCCTTCGGTATCCACCAGAACATTGACGATCTGGCCGACAACCATGCCACTGACGCCCTTCACATCCGCGCCCAGGATCCGCCGCACTGTATCGCGCGGCACGATCTCGCGGCCCGCGGGCGGCAGCGGAGCCTCACTGGCGGGCGGTGCCTCCACAGGCGGCGGAGCCTCCGCCGGCGCTTCCTCGGTGGACGGGGCTGGCGCCGCCGCCACCAGCGGCAGGGCCAGCAGGGCCAGCCACCGGATATCAGACATGCGGCGATTCGAAGTCATCATGAACAGCACTCCCGCAGGGCCGTGGCGCGATTTGCTGCGGTGCAGAAACGCAGTCGCGGCGAACTTCCCCGTCACCGGCGTAACGGCCCGCATCCCGGTAAGTTTGGCGGGTTTACGGCGACAAGGCATGCTGCCGATGCGGCCTGGGTGCAGCGATCTCGGCAAGCCTGACGATGCGTTCTCGCCACAGCAAGCAATTTCCACGGGCTTGCCTTCAGGAAGGACTTCACGGCGGCCACCGGCTGTGCTTTGGCTACGGCGCAGACTCCGAAAGGCGAGACCATGTCGAAAAAGTTCCTGGCCGACACCATCCAGAAGTCCATCGAGATCACCGGCGTTGGCGCGACCGCCCTGGCCGGCGACATCATCGAGGCCATCAAAGCCGAGATCGTTCAGACCGGTCGCTTCACCATCCCGGAATTCGGCGCTTTCTCGGTGCGGGAAACCCCGAAGCGCACGGCGATGAACCCGCGCACCGGCGAGAAGGTGGCGGTGAAGGCCGGCGCCACGGTGCGCTTCAAGCCTTCCCCTGCGCTGCGTGAAGCCGCCCATGCCGCGCTGAAGAAGAGCAAGCGCAAGGCCGCGAAGGGCGGCTGAGCCGGCAGGCCTCAGCGGGCTGGCAGGAGCAGGGCAATCTGTTCCGCCAGCTCACCCCGCCGGAACGGCTTGCGCAGCAGCGGATAGTTCGCCGGCAGGCCGCCGGCATCGGCATAGCCGCTCAATAGCAGGATCGGCAAACCGGGCCGCCGCATGCGGGCATGGTCGGCCAGCTTCCGTCCATCCATCCCTGGCATCATCACATCAGTGATCATCAGGTCGATGCCGGGCTGCGCTTCCAGCAAAGCCAGGGCGGATTGCGCATCGGGCGCCGCAAGGCTCTGGTGGCCCAGTTCACCCAGGATGGTCACGGTGATCCCGCGAACATCGGCGTCGTCATCCACCACCAGGATCTGCAACGGCCGGGCAGGCTGCCTTGCCGGCTCCCGCATGGGCGGCGTGGCTTCCGCTGGCGCCAGCGCGCGGGGCAGCAACATCTCAACCGTGGTTCCCTCGCCTTCGCGGCTGCGGATGATGGTGGTGCCGCCGGATTGCCGTGTCAGGCCATAGACCATCGACAGGCCCAGCCCCGTCCCACGTCCGACTTCCTTGGTGGTGAAGAAGGGCTCGAAGGCTTGCGACACGACCTCGGGCGGCATGCCGGTTCCGGTGTCGGCCACGGCCACGGCCACATAGTCGCCGGCGGGAAGGTCCGGCAGCTCATCCTGCGCCAGCGTCAGGTTCCGGGTGGTCAGGGTGATCCGGCCACCCTCCGGCATGGCATCGCGGCTGTTGATGCACAGATTCAGCAAGGCAAGCCCGAGTTGCTCGGGATCGGCCATGGCCGCATGAAGGCCGGGATCGAGCTGCTGATGCAGCACAACATGGTCTCCCAGGCTGCGCAGCAGCAGATCCTCCATCTCGGTGACCAGCCGGTTCACATCGCTCGGGCGGGGCTGCAGCTGGCGCTTGCGGCTGAAACTCAGCAGCCGCTTCGTCAGCGCAGAGCCACGCTCGGCCGCGGCCACGGCGTTGCTGATCATCCGGCTTTGGCGCGGATGCGGCAGATCGCTGGCCGCCAGCAATTCCAGGCTGCCCAGGATGGCGGTGAGCAGGTTGTTGAAGTCATGCGCCACCCCGCCCGCCATGGTGCCGAGGGCCTGCATCTTCTCCGCCTGATGCAGCCTTTCCTGCATCTGGCGCTGTTCGGTGATGTCATGCTCAAGGGTGGCGAGATGGGTGATGCGGCCACCGGCATCGCGGATCGGGATGCGCACGACGCGCAGCCAGTGCAGGCCGCCAGCATGGGAACGTTGCTCCACCTGCTCGACCTGACGGCCCTCATCGACCGCCGCTTGTTCCTCCGCCGAAAGCGCCTCGACATGACCCATGAGGGCTTCCGGGGTGCCGCCCAGCAATGCCGCCTTGGCCGCGTTCATGCGTGTGAAGCGGCCTTCCAGATCCTTGAAGAACACCACGTCGCTAGTGGAATCCATCAGGCCGCGCAACAGCGCCCGTTCCATGTCCAGCGCACGGGCCAGGCGGAAGCGTTGCACAGCGCTGCGCACCATGCTCAGCAGGGCCATCGGCTCCCAGGGCTTCGGCGCGTAGCCCGCGATGCGGCCCCGGTTCACCGCGCTGATCACCGCCTCCAGATCGGCATAGCCGGTCAGCAGCAGCGCCTCGGCCGCGCAGACCTCCCGCGCCTGTGCCAGAAAGGCATCTCCCGTCATGCCGGGCATGCGCTGGTCGGAGATGATCACCTCGACCTGCGGCTCGCCAGGCAGCATCGCCAGCGCCTCGGCGCCCGAATGCGCGGTCAGCACGCGGAACTCGTCTTCCAGCAGATCCGCGAGAGCTACCAGGATTTCCGCCTCGTCATCGACGAGCAAAAGCGTCGCGCGGTGGTCGGACAGGGTCTGCACCATTCAGATCTTCAGATTGACGGGAATGGTTATCATGAAACAGGCACCGCCGTCAGCGCCCTCGCCCACGGCAATGGTGCCGCCATGGGCCTGAATGACATTGTAGGCAATGGCCAGGCCGAGGCCGGTGCCCGCGCCCACCGGCTTCGTGGTAAAGAAGGGCTCGAAGACACGGTCCCGCATCTCGGCGGGAATCCCGGGGCCGCTGTCGCTGATGGCGATCCGGTAAGTGTCGGCATCGCTCTCGGTGTGGATGATGATCCGGCCACGCCCTTCGATGGCGTCGGCCGCGTTGCTCAGGATGTTCATCACCACCTGATTGAGCAGGGCGGGCGAGCAATGCAGGTCGGCCACAGCCTCGAAACGGCGCTCCACCACGATGCGCTCGCCCATCTTGTGGGCCAGCAGGGCCAGAACCGTTTCCACCGCGTCGGGGACGTTGACCCGCTGGAACACGTCATCGGTGCGGGAGAATTTGCGCAGCCCCGCCACCAGCTCCTCGATCCGCCGCAGGCCCAGCCTCATCGACCGTGAGCGGTTCAGTGCCTTGTCGAGCAGGGGCTGCGCCGCCGCTTCGGAAGGCAGCACCGACTGCATCTGGTCGAGCAGGCGCTCCACGGTGCGTTGATGCGCCAGGATGAAAGCCAGGGGATTGTTGATCTCATGCGCGATCCCGGCCACCAGTTCGCCCAGCGAGGCCATCTTGGCCGATTGCACAAGCTTGGTCTGGGTATCGAGGAGCTGGCGATTGGCATCCTCCAGCTCGGCATTGGCCCGCGCCAGCGCCTCGGCCAGGGCGGCCTTGGCTTGCGCGGCCGCGGCCTCGGCCCGGGCCCGCTGAATGGAGTTTTCGCGTTCGCGGATCTCCTCCGCGAGACGGCGATCCTCGTCCTGCAGCATCTTGCGGCGCAGCGCGGCGCGGATGCGCATCGTCAGCAATTTGGGCTCGGCGACGCCGGGCACCATGTCATCGGCACCGGCCTCGAAGACGTG
Source organism: Teichococcus oryzae (assembly GCF_008386565.1). Taxonomy (GTDB): domain Bacteria; phylum Pseudomonadota; class Alphaproteobacteria; order Acetobacterales; family Acetobacteraceae; genus Pseudoroseomonas; species Pseudoroseomonas oryzae. The sequence continues at coordinate 15,758 of NZ_VUKA01000011.1, forward strand.
CGACAAGGTTTCCCGCTCAGCCGCGCTGTCAGTGCCGATCGCGATGATCTGGAAACCCGCCGAGCCGGTGGCCAGCGTCGCCGTCGCGCCGCGCAACGCGTTTAGGCGGGCGCAAACCGCCGTTCCGTCATAGGTGGTGCTCAGCACGTTGACCAGCACGCAGTCCCATTCAAGCGGCCGGACTCCAGCCAGTTCCAGGCCCGCTTCCGCATCCGGCTCGGCACGGACCACATAGCCTTCGCGTGCCAGCAGGCCGGTCAGATAGGCGCGGAACGTGGCGCTGTCATCGATCACCAGGATGTTGGCGCGGCGGAACGCCGTGCTGCCGCCGCCATGTTCCCCGGCCGAAGTGGCGGCACGGCGGCGCAGCAGGGCCTTGATGCGCAACAGCAGCAGGTCGCGGTCAGCAGATTTCGGCACATAGGCGTCGGCGCCGCTTTCCAGCCCCTGCAGTTCCAGATCGCCCTCCCGCGCCTCGGTCAGCATCAGAACCGGGATGGCGCGGGTCCGGCTGTTCAGCCGGATCTGCCGCGCTAACTCATCCCCATTCATACCCGGCAGGTGGAAGTCCACGATCACCAAGGCAGGCAGCGCCTCGTTCAAGGCCTCCAGCGCCAGTTCGGCCGTGCCGGCGCAGGCGACGCTGAACCCTTCCCGTTCCAGCAGGCGGCGCATCTGCAGGGCCTGGGTTTCGGAATCCTCCACCAGCAGCAGCGAGGTGCCGGGCGGAACGGGCGGCCCGGTCATCGCCCACCCTCCTGCGCCAGGCTGAGGAGCCTCGGCCCGATCAGCGGCAAGGGCAGGCTCATGGAGGACCCGCCCATGCGGACCGCGGCGGCGGGCATCCCGTACACCACGGTGGTGCTTTCATGCTCGGTCACGGTCACGGCGCCCGCCCTGCGCATGGCCAGCAGCCCAGCGGCACCATCCTCGCCCATGCCGGTCAGCAGCACGCCGAGGCCCTGCGGCCCGGCCGTTTCCGCGACGGATTCGAACAAGCGCGTGGCGGAAGGGCGCTGGCTGCCAAGCGGCGGCTCGCCGCTGATGCGCAGGATGCCGCCGGGCGCGAGAAGCAGATGGCGATCGCCGGGCGCCACATGGACACGGCCGGGACGCGGGCGCTCGCCATCCTGCGCCAGCGCCACCCGCAACGGGACCAGGCCATCAAGCCAGGAAGCGAAGCCTTCCATGAAGGGGCTTCCCATGTGCTGCACCAGCAGCACCGGAAGCGGAAAATCCGCCGGCAGGGCGCCGAGCACCTGCGCAAGGGCGGGCGGCCCTCCCGTGGATGCGGCGATCGCGAGGATGGAGGGCGGCATGCGCGGCACGGCCGGCAGGGGCGAGGACGCGACGGGGCGGGAGATTCCCGGGCCGCGGCGCCGTATCACCGGCACCTGGCTCATGATGAACAATTGCGTGCAGATCGTCTTGGCGATGCGGTCATAGCCACCGGTCTCGGTGCCGACCGGTTTTTCCACAACCGAAAGGGCGCCGGCTCGGAGCGCATTCATGGAAATGCGCAGCGCCGCATCCTCGACGCTGTCAGCGATCACCACGATCGGGGTGGGCTGCTCGGCCATGATCCGGCGCGTCGCCTCCAGCCCGTCCATGCCAGGTAGGCGGATATCCATCGAGATCACATCGGGCCGTATGCGCGGCAATTCCTGCAATGCGTCCTCGGCGGACGCCACGGCCGCCACCAGCTGCAGCCGCGGATCGCGCGAAACGATATGGGCCAGAAGGCGGCGCACCACGAGGGAGTCCTCGACGATCATCACGCGCACCGCCTCGGGCACGGCTCGGCTGGCAGGGTTCACAGCAACTGCCCAATGGTGGCCAGCAATTCCCGCTGGTCGAATTTCTGCTTGGTGATGTAGGCGCCGGCACCCAGCTCCAGTCCACGCCGCACATCCTCCGGATCGGCGCGGGAGGTCATCAGGATCACCGGAATGGATGCCAGCCGCGAATCGTTCTTCAGCGCCTGCAGCAGCGCGAAGCCATCCATGCGGGGCATCTCCACATCGGCAACGATCAGGTCAACCAGGACATCCCCGCTGCGCAGGCGGTTCAAGGCGTCCACCCCGTCGACGCTGAGCAGCACGCGAAATCCCTGAGCCTCCAGGATGCTCTTTTCCAGCGTTCGGGTGGTGATCGAATCATCCACCACCAGGATGGTGGCCGCCTGCTCCGCTTCAGCCGGAGGGGCAAGGCCAAAGCCGGCGGCGGCCAGCTGCCCTTCCTGGCGCAGCCAGCGGCCGACCAGGGCTTCCGGGCTCAGCACCACGGCCGGCGCCTCGCCCATCAGGGGAGCGGCGCCGACAACCAGCCCCGCCTCCGCCAGCGGCACCTCCACCGCCTCGACATCAAGCACCTGCACCTCCCGCAGGCGGTCCACCACCAATGCCAGCCGGCGCGTGTCGCTTCGCAGCAGCACGGCCTGAACGAAGCGGCCTGCCGGGGCCGCGCTTTGCTGAAGAAGGGACGCCAGATTCACCACGGGCACGATAACGTCGCGGCCTTCGCTTTCGATGCGCAGCACCGGGCGCCCCTCGACACTTTCCAGCGTTTCGGGCCGCAAGCGCATCAGCCGTTCCACCGCCCGGCCCGGCAGGCCCCAGTTCTGCCCCGCGGCCTCCACCAGCAAAACGGGCTGCCGCGCCGCGGCCAGCGGGACGGCGAGCTCGATCTCGGTACCGGCCGGGCGCCGCGGGCGCATCACCACGCTGCCGCGCAGCCGCCGCGCGGCTTCCGCCACAACGGACAATCCGATGCCGCGCCCGGACAGGCGATCCACGGCCGCCGCGGTCGTGAAGCCCGGCTCGAACACCAGGGACAGAAGCTGGTCCTGTGGCGGAGGCGGCTGGTCCGGGCGGCGGGGCGGCAGCAGGCCCTGGGCGATGGCCGTCGCCTCGATGCGGTCAAGGCTTGGGCCCGGCCCATCATCGGCGACAAACAAGCGCAACATCCCCCCGCTGGTGGCAAGGCGAAGTGCGATGGTGCCTTCCGCCGGCTTGCCACGCGCCAGCCGCTCGGAAGCGGGCTCCAGCCCGTGGCTGACGGCATTGCGCAGAAGATGGGTCACCGGGTCCTTCAGCGCCTGCAGCACGGCGCGGTCGGCCTGCACATCCAGCCCCTGGATCTCCAGCGTCGCGCTGCGGCCGGCTTCCCGCACCAGCTCGCGCAGCATCGGCGCCAGGCTGCCCAGCACGGCTTCGGCGGGAACCAGGGTGATGCGCTCGACCCGCTGCCGCAGCATGGCCACCGCCGCATCCGACCCCGCGGCGGCCGCACGCTGCTCCCGCACCAGCCGCCCGACCTGCCGCAGCAGGCCATCCATGTCGGCGGCGAAGCCCTGGCCTGCGGCGCCAGCCTGGCCCAGCGCCGGCCAGCGGCGGCGCAGGCCGCGCAGCGCCGCTTCCACCTCCAGCATCCCGGCGCCGAGGCGGCTCTGCTGCAACAGCGCCTCGGAAACCAGCCGCGCCGCTTCGGCCAGGGCTTCCACCTGCGGGGTCTGCACGCGGAGATATTCGGCTGCCGGAGCGGCAGGCGCCTCAGGCGAGGGAGCCTCGGCCTGGACCGCGGGCGGCGTGGACAAGCCGGCCACCTCATCCTCGATGCCGTCCAGCTCGCGGCGGAGGGCCTCGACCATGGCGGCGTCAAGGGCGGCCTGCCCCTCGCCGAGGCGGGCAAAGGTGGCTTCGAGCCGGTGGGCCCGTTCCTCGACCGCCGGCAGGTCCACCGCGCGGGCGGCGCCCTTCAGGCTGTGGGCGCGGCGAAACGCTTCGCGCTGCTCGAAGGGCCTGCCGGCCTCCACCGCCGCGAGCGCGGCGCGCATCGCCTCCAGATGCTCGCGATGCTCGACCTCGAAGGCGGCGAGCAGTTCCTGCCGCAATTCATTCATGGGCGCGGCGGCGCTTCAGATTCGGTAACGGTCGGCGAGCGTGACCAGCTGCTGCGACAATTGCGACAGGTTGACCGCCGCCGTGTCGAGCTGCCGCGTCCCGACCGCCGTCTGCTGGCTGGCCTGCCGGATGTTCTGCAGCGCGCTCATCACCTGCTCGATGCCGAGCTGCTGCTGGTTGGTGGAGGCGACGATCTGCTGAAAGGTTTGCACGCTTTCCTGGATGCGGCTGGTGATCTCCGTGATCGTGGCGTGGGTGGTGTCGGTCCGCTCGCGTCCGGCGGCGACGCGCTTCACAGCTTCCTCCGTCAGCATCACCGAGGAATTGATGCCGCGCTGGATGTCGCCGAGGATGGAGCGCACCTGGGAGGTTGCCTCCTTGGCCTGGTCCGCCAGGGTCTTCATCTCCGCCGCCACCACGGCGAAGGACCGGCCCTGCTCGCCTGCCGCAGCCGCCTCGATGGCGGCGTTCAGCGCCAGGAGGTGCGAGCGCTCGGAAATGTCGTTGACGGAGGCGATGATCTCGCTGATCGCCTGGGTCTTCTCCGACAGGCTGACGATGTTGGCCGCGACCGCCTCGCCCTGCTCCCGGATCAGGTCCATGGCACGCACCGTTTCATCCACGGCCTTCAGCCCGGCATTGGAGGTTTGCGCCGTGGCCTGGGCGGAAGCGATCACCTCCTGCGCGCGCTTGCCGATCTGGGTGCCGGAATGGGTGATTTCGTCCACCGTGGCGGCGGTTTCCTGCACCGCGGCGAGCTGTTCCTCGACGCTGGCGGCCTGCTCCTGCGTGCTGGCGCGGATCTCGGCGGCGGCGGCATTGAGGTTCTCCGTCGCCTCGCGGCTTTGCCGGGCGAGCTGCCGCAGGCCCTCCACCATGGCATTCAGCGTGACGCCGAGCTGGCCCAGCTCATCCCGGCCGGTGACCGCGGGCGGGCCGCTGAGGTCGCCGCGCCCGACACGCCCGACAAATTCCGAGAAGGTGGCGAGCGGCGCGGTGATGGAACGGCGGATAAGCAAGGTGATGACGATGCCCAGCGTCAGGGCGCCGAGCAGCACGGCGATGACCGACAAGCGGCTTTCGGCGTAGATCTCCTGGCCGCGCTGCTGACCGGCGACAAGAAGGCCGTTCAACGCTTCCTGCAGGGCCTCGCTGGACTGGTCGAATTCGGCCCTGACCGCCGTGACCGCCTCGCTCGCGGCGAGGGCCGCGGTGAGATCCTGGTTGCGGACCGCCTCGAACTGAAGCTGGGTTTGACCACGGATGCGCTGCAGCTGGCCCGATGTTCCTTCCAGAAGCCGGACGATGCGCTGCCATGACTGGCGCCGGTCCGGCGAAACGGCGGTGGCCAGGTTCTGCTGCGCCGCCGCCAGCATCTCCCGCTCCAGCCGTTCCAGCGCCTCGGCCCCGCGCGACCACTGGACGGCCATCTCATCAGGGCTGCTGCCGGCGGGTGCGATGCTGCGCAGCATGAAGCGCATGAGGTGGCGGGCGCGGTTGTCCTGCATCGCCGCCTCGGTTTTGCGCAGATCCGTCAGCTGGCGCAGGGTGCTCGTGTCGCGCGTGACAATGGTGTCCGTCGCCGCGGTCACCACGCTGATCTGGTTCAGCCCGTACAGGCCGAGCCCGAGCAGCAGCAGGGTGATGGCCATGAAACCGATGAGAATGCGGTTGGCGATCGTCAAGGCATCACGCTCCGAGGGTTTGGGCGGCGGGCAGGAAGGGGTGCAGCAGGCGGGCGGTGTCGATCAGCCCCAGCAGGACGGGCCGCGGCGCGGCGGATGGCAACAGCGCATGGCCGGAAAGCGGGCCCGGACCCGCATGGGGGTCCGGCGGCAGGCTTTGCGGCGCCTGCACGCCGGTGACGCGGTCGACCCGGATCGCGAAGCGAGGCGCCGCATGGCGCAACAGCAGCACATGGCCGCCGGGCCTGGCCGGCTGGCCCCGGCCAAGGGCCAGGGCGAGATCAAGCAGCAGAAAGGCCTGCCCCCGGGCACCCATCAGGCCGAGCAGCGCCGGCGGGGCGCCTGGCAAGGGGGCGCAGGGGCCATCCGGCACCACCCGCGCCACGTCCTCCAGGGACAGGCCACAAAGCTCCTCGCCCAGGGCGCAGATCAGCATCGGCGGCAATGGCCGCTCCGCCACGACCTGGCCGCGTTCCGCCAGATCGCGGGTGCGCTGCTCCAGGATGCGCTGGGCGCGGGCTGGTGGAACGTGGAAGGCGGAGGAGCTTTGCGGCATCAGGTGCTGCGGCCAGCCGGCGCGTTCAGCTGCAGCCGGATTCCGGCGCGCAGTTGTTGCGCGGTCATGCCATCCCCTTCTTCCACCAGAGTCTCCCCGGGCCAGGCCGCGACGATTCGTGCCGCATTGGCCAGCGCGCGCCGTCCTTCCAGGCGCCGGCCCTCGTCTAGCAACAACAAGCCAAGCTGGTAATGGGCCATGGCAAAGTCACGCCGCAGATAGATGGCCCGCCGGAAGGCCGCCTCGGCCGCTGCGGGTTGGCCCTGCGCGCGGGCCACCAGCCCATCGAGATGGTGCAGCAGCGGATCGGTGGGCGCGGCCTTGAGTCCAGCATTGCAGGCCGCGGCGGCGGCGGCGAGGTCATCGCGATCCGCGGCCTCGCGTGCCTGCCGCAGGAAACCGGCCGCCCCCGCTCCAGGCTCCGGCCGCTGCGGGAGCGGCTCCGGCGCCGGCCGGTGCCGCATTGCCGGCAAAGGGAGCCGGGTCGCGGGCGGCGGCGGCATCATGGGCACCGGCGCATCCGGGGGATTGGTGGGAAGCGGGGGCGCCTTGCCCTCCACCGGGCGGCGATAGGCCACGGTGCCGGGCAGTTCCACCAATTGCAGGAATTCCGCGAAGGCCGGATTCGGCTCGGCATGGCCCAGCAGCAGCCATCCGCCCGGCCGCAGGCGCTCCGCAAGCGCCCGCACCACCTGCCGCACCACATCCGGATGGAAGTAGATCAGCACGTTCCGGCACAGGATCAGGTCGAAATCGTTCAGCTCCAGCGGTGAGCTGCCATCCAGCAGGCTGAGCAGGTTGTGGCTCCTGAACCGCGCCAGCGCCCGATGGTGGGAACGGAGCTGCCAGCGGCGGCCACCATCCACGGAATGGAAATCGTGCTCCAGAAGATCCGCAGGCTGCCCGCGCAGGGTCCAGCGGCTGTAAATACCCAGACGCGCCTGTTGCAGCGCCGCCTCATTCAGGTCGGTGCCCAGCAAGGCCAGCCGCCATTCCGGCAGGGCATCGCCCAGCAGCTGCCGCAGCAGGATGGCCAGGGAGTAAGGTTCCGCGCCATTGGCGCAGCCGGCGCTCCACAGCCGAAGCTGCCTCGCGGAGCCGTTCAGGCGCAGCAACTCAGGCAGGATGGTCTCGCGCAATGCGGCAAACTGCTCAGCATAGCGAAAGAAGAATGTTTCCCCGACGGTGATCTCCGCCGCCAGGGCATCCCACTCGGCCTCGCACAGCAATGGATCGCGCAGGCGTTGCAGATAGGCGGCGCTGCCGGAGAGGCCGGTCTGCCGGAAGCGGCGGCACAGGCGCTCCCACAGCAGCGTATCCTTGTCCTGGTAATAGAAATGCCCGGTCTGCGCCATGATGAGCCGCTTCAGCGCCGGGAACTCCGCATCGGGCAGGGAGGCCGGCGGGATCGAGGCGTGGCGCGCCACGGCCCTCACCCCGGCACGGCCCACTCGCTCAGCCGCGCCTGTGCCGCATCCCGCAGCGTGGCCAGCGCCGCCTGCTCCTGGGCCAGCAGGATGCGCCCGGGATCGAGAAGGTGCGCGAAGCCGTCATCGAGCGGCAGTTCGGCCGTGGCGCAGCCATTCAGTGTCGCCTCGGGCGGCAGGGGCCGGCCTTGCGCGACGGACAGGCGCACCAGATCCAGCACGCGATCCACCAGCAATCCCGGCATGGAGGTCCCCAGCGCCGGGCTGGCAAGGATCACATGCCGGTACAGCGCGGCCTCGGCGTCGCCCGCTTCGCTGCCGAGGCCGAACAAGCGTGCCAGATCCAGCACCGGCATTGCCTCGCCGCCCAGATTGATGAAGCCAGCCAAGGGCCGGGGCAGGCCGGGGGGGCGCCACAGGCGCGGCAAGGGCAGCACCTCGCGCACGGCGGCCCGCGGCAGGGCACATCGGCGGGTGCCGATGCGCAGCAACAGGTAGGTCTCGAAGGACGGGGATGAACCGGCTGCCTGGCTCAGCTTGGATGCTCCTCGCATGAAGATGGCCTGGTTATCATCCCGCCAGGCGGCCATCCAGCCATCGCCTCGACGGCACGATCCCCGCGCGGCAGGATGGATGCCTCGCGAGGAGGATCGATCGCCCAATGGCCACCAACATCGCCGTCGCCGCCCAGGCTTTGCTGCAGGCGCGCCGCAGCCGCCAATGGCTGGATGCCTTGCCCGAGGAAGGGCGGCCACACAGCCTGGAGGATGTCGCGGCCATCCAGGCCGCGGTTGCCGCGGAACTGGGACCGGTCGCGGGCTGGAAGGTGGGCGCGGCCAGCCCCGAGGCCGAACCGGCCGGCGCGCCCCTGCACGCCGCCACCTTGCGCTGGGACAACACCCCGTTCGACGCCGCCGAGTTCAACCTGATCGGCATCGAGGCCGAGATCGGCTATAGCCTCGGCGCCGACCTGCCGCCGCGTGAGACGCCTTACACGCGGGAGGAGGTGCTGGCTGCGATCGCCACGCTTCATCCGACGATCGAGGTCGTGGATAGCCGCTTCAAGGCCATGGGTCCTGACAAGCTGAGTCATGCGGCGGATCAGGGCAGCCATGGCGCCCTGGTCATCGGGCCGGCGGTCACGGAATGGCGGCACATCACCCCCCCTGCCCTGCCGGTCCGGCTCAGCTTCAACGGCCAGGTCGTCGTTGAGCATGTGGGCGGCAATTCCGCCGGCGAGCCGATCAGGCTTCTTCAATGGCTGGCCAACAAGGGCGCACGCGCCCATGGCGGGCTCAAGGCAGGAATGGTGATCACGACGGGCAGTTGCACGGGGATGCTGATGGTGCAGCCCGGAATCCGGGCCCGCGCGGAGTTCGCCGGGGTCGGCGCGGTGGAAACCGCCGTTCTGTGAGGCAATGGCGGGCGGCCCGTGACGGGCCACCCGCCATTCCCATGTCAGGCCAGGAAGGAGCGCAACGACTTGCCGCGCTTCGAAACCTGAAGCTTCTTCAGGGCCTTGGCCTCGATCTGGCGGATGCGCTCACGCGTCACGTTGAAGGTCTTGCCGACCTCCTCCAGCGTATGGTCGCTTTCGCCGCCGATGCCGAAGCGCATGCGCAGGATGCGCTCCTCGCGCGGGGTCAGGTCGGACAGGATGCGCATGGTGGCATCGCGCATCGAGGAACGGGCCGCCGCCTCGAACGGCACCACGGCGTTCTCATCCTCGATGAAGTCGCCGAGGCGGCCATCGTCATCCTCGCCCACCGGATTCTCCAGCGACACCGGCTCCCGCGCCAAGCGCTGCACGGCGCGCACCTTGTCCACGGACATGCCGAGCTCGCCCGCCAGTTCCTCCGGCGTCGGCTCCCGGCCGGCCTTCTGGGCGAAGCGGCGGCTCATGCGCGCCACCTTGCCCACGGTTTCCGTCATGTGGACGGGAACGCGGATGGTGCGTGCCTGATCGGCCAGCGAGCGGGTGATCGCCTGGCGCACCCACCAGGTGGCGTAGGTGGCGAATTTGAAGCCGCGCCGCCAGTCGAACTTGTCGACCGCGCGCATCAGGCCAATGTTGCCTTCCTGGATCAGGTCGCCGAACATCAGGCCACGGTTGCGGTAACGCTTGGCGATGTGCACCACGAGGCGCAGATTTGCCCGGGTCAGCTCTTCCTTCGCCTTGCGCATGTCGCGCTCGCCCTGACCGACCTCGGCGCAGACGCGGCGCAGTTCGGCGGCGGGAAGGCTGGCCTCCTGCTCCAGACCGGCAATGGCGGCACGCAGTTGCGGCAAACCTTCGCGCAGCTCGGCCAGGGCCGCCTCCCGGCGGGCGGAGCTGGTCTTCTGCGCGGCGGCGGCGGCCAGCAGGGCCTGCATGCCCTTCTCGCTGCCATCCCAAAGGCGCAGCACCAGCTCGCGATCCATGCGGGCCGCGGTGGCCATGCGCAGGGCGCGGCCATCCAGGCTCAGAAGCCGGCGGTTCACGTCCCGCATCTGCCCGACCAGCAGGTCGAGCCGCGCCGGGCGCAGCCGCAGTGCCCCGAAAAGCCCCACCATCTCGACCCGGAAGGCCAGGGCGGCCTCGCTGTTCATCGGCAGCTTGCGCAGGGCGTCATGCGCCTCGATGGCCGCGGTGAAGGCCGCCAGCACCTCGGGCTTCATCTTTTCGTCGAGGGTGGCGTGCGGTGCCGGCTCGCCTTCCTCGACCTCCTCCGCCTCGGCGGCGGCGGGGCTGGCGGCATCGGCCGCCATGGCTTCCAGCTCCACCACGTCACGCAGCGGCATCTGCCCCTGTTCCAGAGCCGCGCGCCACTCGCGAAGGTGGTTGAAGCTCAGCGGGCTTTCGCAAAGGCCCGCCAGCATGGCGTCCCGGCCCGCCTCAATGCGCTGGGCGAGGGCGATTTCCTGCTCACGGGTCAGCAGGTCGGTGCCGCTCATCTCACGCAGGAACATGCGGACGGGGTCGTCGGAACGGGCCATGGTGGCCTCGTTGACGTTGCCGCCCTCCTCGCCCTGCTCTTCGCCGGAGGTTTCACCCTCCTCCTCGGCCGGCCGCTCCTCTTCCTCCTGATCGGAAGCCGAGGCGGGGGCATGCCCTTCCTGATCGGGATCAACAAAGCCTTCGGCGAATTCGGGGCGCCAGTCGGGATCGGCGGACAGGTCCTGCTCCATGCGGTCGCCGTTCTCCTGGCCGTCACGCCGCAGGATGCCGCCGAACGCCACACGCGGCTTGAGGCTCGCGCCGTTCTCGCTCTCACCCTGATCCGGCGCGCCGTAGTTAAACATCCCGTCCATGCGATTCACCCGTGCTTCTTTCGTCTTCTGGGGGACCTGGAAGATCCCTGGACCCGGCCCTGCTCCGCCTTTGACACGAACCGGCCCGACACGTCGCAAGGGACATGCGGGCTGGGGCGCAGAACGGGACTGGATGCCACTCGCGTGTGGCCACGCGTTACATAGGAATTTCAAACGACCGGAAACACCCCTCGGCAACCATCCTTTGTGTCATGACAGCCTTGCCCAAGCGCCTCGCCTCGATCGAAGGGACGCCATATGCCAGAAGGTTGGGCATCTTTGCATCACAGAAGATGACCTAGCGGCTTAAAAACCGTCATCGCCCAGTCACGATCCGTCATCCGAGTGGCGGACCTCCATCAGCCTGCTGGTCTGGCATGCGAAGGATGCAATGGTCGGCTGGTGCTTTGGTTGTGGCGGACCGATGGGACGCGCCTTCCTTGGCTGTGATGCGGTGCGACGTTGCTTCAAGGGTTTCAGGTACCTGCCGGCAGCCGGGCCGGACGATGCACTGTCCAGGAGCAGTGCTGGGCTCGTCCGCTTCCGGTTCTTCAGGGCGCCAGGTCCAAGCTTCAAATGACTCGCCCAATGATGACCTCAGGCAAAAGCTATGCCGCCGTGAAGCCGGAATGCTTCATTCTTGCCCTGACATCCAGGTGTGAACCTTGCCAGCAGCCGGAAAGCTTCCGCCGCCCCCGATTCGTGAACCTTGCCAGCCTCCTTGGACAACTACCTTGTGAACCTTGCCAGCGAAATAGCCGAGGGTAGAGCCTAGACGCTGTGAACCTTGCCAGCAGGAAGCACAGGCCTATTTCTGATTAAAAACATCACTCTATTCAGTTACTCACAGGAACCCTGCCAGCCCTTTACAATAACAATAACCCTTATTCCTGAAGCATTGCCCGGTGATGGCAAGGTTCACAGCGGCGCTGGCAAGGTTCGCATCGACGGGCCAATCTTTGCCGTGCAGGGTGCGCCCCATGGTCGACGCGAAAGCGAAATCTCCCGGCAGCACGGCACAGGAGCAGGGCGAGCTGTTTCCAGCGGCGGCCACTGTGCATGACGTGGTCGAGGCACGGGGAGCCAGAGGCGCCGTGCAGGCCGCCCAGGTCGCAGTGCTGGATGGCAAGGCCGCCAGCCTCCCCAAAGTATTGGCCGGCCGCATGGGCCGGCAGATCGCGGACACGGCTTCATCGGCCATTGTTCGGGAGTTCGAGGGCGGCAGCGAGATCGCTTACAGCTATTCGGCCTGGTGCCTCGCGGGCCTGCCGCATCGGGACCAGCCGAAGGACCAGAACTGGCTGATCGAGACCGATTTCGCCCGCCTTCTTGTCCGGCCAGGGGTCCGCCTTCGCGACGACAACAGTCAGGAATTCATCGGCACGCCCTTCGGCAGCTATGCCCGGCTGCTGATGATCGACTGGCAGACCGAGGCGCTGGAGCGCGGCAGCCGCGAGATCCATATGGGGCGCTCGGCCAGCGCGGTGGTGGCCAGGCTGGGTATCAACCGGGGCGGTCCCAGCAATGGCAAGGTCGCGGACCAGCTTGAGCGGCTGGCGACCTGCACCGTCGATTTTAGCTTTGGCAGTGACAAGAAGGGCGTCATCGTCAATCAGCGGCTTGTGGACGCTTTCAGCTATGTCGGCGAGCGGGACCCCCGCTCCAAGCGCACCGCCCGTCTGGTTGAGCGCGTGATGCTGTCGGAGGCCTTCTTCAACGAATTGCGACGGCACCCGGTGCTCGTGGACCGGGCCGCCGTTCGTGACCTGACCACATCTCCGCTGGCCATCGACATTTATCTCTGGCTTGCCTACCGCCTGCATTCCCTGCCCAAGGAGACGCCGATCGGGTGGGACCGCCTGTGGCGGCAATTCGGTTCTCGCGTGGGGGCCTTGAAGAATTTCAAGACGCAGTTCGAGGGGCCGCTGCACCTGGCGCTTTCCGCCTACAAGAATGCCCGCGTCCGGGTGACGGATCGTGGCCTCCTGCTGGAACCTTCCCCACCCCCCATCAGCCCCTGACCGCCGGACGTGGCGGACCGGCTTGCAAGGTTCGCATCGCCACGGAAGTCAGTCATCCTGCAGCAGGGAAGGCAGGCGATCGGCCAGACGCTGGACGGTGCCGTCCGGCAAGGATGTCGCGAAGCGGAACACCCACTGCCCGCCATTCCGCGTCAGGGTGCCGATGCGCTGCCCCTGGTGAACAACGTGGCGCCGTTTCGGGTTGCCGGATTGTCCCGGCGAGGGGACCCCCCTCCCCTCGGCGACCCGCATCAGCAATGCGATCTGCTCATCCGGATCGACCCCACCCTCCTCCGGACCTGCCGCTTGGGCTTGCCGGTCGAGCGCCGCCAGGATGCGAGGCAGCATCCCGGCATCGGCGTCAATGGCCTCCATGACCCGCCGCGCACGCAGCATGGCGAGCCTGCGAGGCGCGCGCAGGCGCTCCGTGATCTCTGGCGGAAAGCGCGATAGCCGGAGGTAAAGGCTGAAAGTCGATGGATCCAGACCAAACTGTGCCGCGAGATCCCGTCCCTGAAGCTTCATCCGCGTGCGAACCTCGGCAAACCAGCGTGCCCGCTCTAGCGCCGAGATGTCTTCCCGCCGTTCATTTTCCGAGAACTGCACACGCAGCATCGCGGCCTCATCGAGGTCGCGCCGGCGCGCCAGCACGGAAATGCCCAAGCGGCGACAGGCTTCCAGACGCCGCCGCCCCGCGGCAATCTCGTAACCCTGCCCGTTGTGACGCACAGTGATGGCGTCGTTCTGGCCATTGGCGCGGATATCCTCCAGCAGCGCCAGGAATTCCGGCCCGTCGAATGCGCCCGGCAAACGGTCACGTGGCAGCGTGTCGTTCACCAGCCCAGGATCAAGAAAAAGGAATTCGTCCGCGCTGTCGCCTGCTGTCCCGGCCACGGAGCGAGCCTGGGTCAGCTCTTTTTCCAGAGCCTGGTTGGCCGAGCCCGCAGCCGCCAGATCCGCTTCCAGCCTCGCGATGCGCTCCTTCAAGCTTTCCGAAGCAAGGCCAAGCGCCAAGCTTGGCCGGTGCGGAGTGGGTTCCGCCGCCTCGGCAACTGGCGCTAGCTGCGCCGTGCTTTCGAGCACGGCCTGGGCCAGGGCGCCAAAGCGGGAATTGCGCTTGCTCATGCCGATCCCTTCTTCATGGCGCGGCCCCAGCCCAGCCGCATCTGCTCCACCAGCGCCTGATTGACGCCGTTCACGCTGGCCAGCACCCGGTTATAGGCGGCCCGGTCCGTGCTCGGCTCGTATTCGTACAAGGTTTCCTTGCCGAACCCCGCCGTGCCGACGACACGGGAATGAAGAAATGCCCCAGGCAGCACCAGATCGCCGAAGCGGTCCCGCAGCAGCGCAGCGAGGGCTTCCTGGCTCCGGTCCGCAGGATCGAAATCCGTGAGCAGAATTTGGCTAAAGCCAAAACCGAGGCTTTGGCCGAAGGCGGCCTCGAAATCCGCCGTATATCCAGCGAGATGCGAGAAGAACGCACCCGTCGATGCAAGGTCGGTCATGGTTGCCCGCGTCGGAATCACCAATCCTGTCGCAGCATGCAGTGCCGTCGTCATCAGCATGTTCACATCGGGGCGGGTGTCCACCACCATGACATCATAGCGCTCCTGGAGCTGTTCCCGCAGGGCGGCCAGCTCATCGAAATACAGGGTTCCCTCTGCCTTGCCGCTGGCGGCCCGGCTCGAGAGGATATCTTCCGCTTCACCTAAGGCCGGTCCTGCGGGGAGCAGGTCGATCGACGGCCAATAGGTCCTTCGGCAAAGCCGTTGCAGAAGTTCCGGGGCATCCAGCGTTGGCCGCTGAAGCCAAGCGGTGAAGCAATCCTTTCCTTGAACTTCATGCACCGGATCAAGGCCGAACTGGGCAGTGGCACTGCCCTGGCTATCCAGATCGATAAACAGGACATGGTAGCCCGCGAGGGCAAGATACTGGGCAAAATGCACGCTGGTGGTCGTCTTCGCGGAGCCGCCCTTGAAATTGGTGAACACAATGGATGCCATAGGCTCATCGGCCCTGCGCTTTGGCCAAAGATCTAGCCGTTTCAGCTTCAGGGCGGCGGCCTGCCTTGCATCCAGGAGTTCCTGAAAACTCATGCGCGCCCTTGGCGCGATGCCTTTGCCGCTGCTTTCCAGTTTTGCCACCTGGCGAACCTGCCGGGGCGTCAATCCCATCAGCGAGGCGGCTTCCTGAACGGAAAACTGGCGCAGGCGCTTGCGCTTGTCGGGCGCGTTCTCGACTTCGATGGCGGTTCGCTGTGCGGCTTGCAGGACCTCGGCCACATGGCCAAAAATGCGATGTGTGCTCATCGTGCTCCCGAGGGTTCCTAAGACATTGCCATACAGGTTTTCCTTCGCGTAATTACCCTTCATAGTCAATCTCGATTGGATGCATCCAATCCATGCCCCCCCATCTGCGGCGCTGATTGGATGCATCCAACTTCTAGGAGACAGCATGAAGCAGCTTGCTGAGCGGGAGCGGGTGAAGGCCCGCATCCGCGCCCTGCTTGCCAGAACGACCCAGAATGGCTGCACGGAGGCCGAGGCGCTGGCGGCGGCGGAAATGGTGGGCCGCCTGCTGCAGCATTACGCCCTGACCATGGACGAGGTAGCCCTGAGGCAGACACCTTGCGTCCAGCAAAGCGTGGCCTGGCCTGGCATCCGGCGGCGGCCGATTGATTGCTGCATTCCGGCACTGGCCCGGTTCTGCGATTGCAAGGTCTGGATCCAGCGGGAGGATGGCAAGGCGGCCTATGTCTTCTTTGGCATGGAGCAGGATGTTTCCCTGGCGCTCTACCTTCACGATGTGATCCTTCGCAGCATCACCAGCGAGAGCCTGATGTTTCGCAAAAATCATCGCCACTTGCAGGGCGCGGCCTTGGCCGGAGCGCAGCGACGCTATCAGGCGGGAATGGCAACGCGCGTTGCGGAGCGCCTGGAAGCATTGCGGCGAACACTTCATGACGAACTCCACCGGCAGCATTCGCAGGGCAGGACCCTGATTCTTGCCAAGGATCAGACGGTGGAAGCGGCGTTCAAGGCCACCACTATCCGGCTGGTGAAGGGGCGGGGGCAGGTCATCCGGGCCGATCATGCCTACAGGGATGGCTATGCAGCGGGAGATCGGGTCAACCTGAACCGCCCTCTCAGGCAACAAGATGCCTCACTGCTTAGATGACGCCTGACCGGCAGCGGAGCCGTGTTTACCAGTGGGAGGATCGGGAAGTTGCCCCCCGCGACCTGACTCTCCTGTCCTTCGGGATCTTGCAGCCAATGGTGGACGCGATCTGGCTGGAACTGGAGCTCGAATACCCACCTAAGGTCGAACGACTGCCTCCCCGGTTCTCCCGCCGGATCGCCGATGCATCCCGCCTTTGCATCCGTGTAGCGGCCGAGATTCCCTCCTGGGTGCTGCTGCACGAATTGGCGCATGTCCTGAGCTCGACAGCGGATGGCAAGACCGATGGGCACGGGGCGGTTTTCATGGGATTGTATGCGCAACTGCTGGCACGCTATCTGAGATGGCCCCCGGCAGAACTGCTCGCCTCGATGGAAAAGGCGCAGCTTGGATATGAGAGGACTGCACGCCCGCTTTTCGTCGATCCTTCGCAGAAGTGGGACCTGGCCTTGTGAACCTTGGCAGCCCGTCATGACCGCTGCTTGACGGTAAGGCAGGTAGCTCGCAAAATTTTTGAACCACGAGAAAAAAGGGGAAATTGCCATGCCGCATGATGGCCATGAGCACCATGATCTTCCTGCATCGGCGCCGGAGGATGGCTGGAAGCATAGCGGTGTGCGGGTGATCCCCGCTGGGAGCTTCGATACCGGAACTGCCCAGACGCAGGGGATGAACCGGGCCGCCGCCATCAATCTGGCACGCGTCGGGGCCCAGAAGATCTGGGCTGGCACAGTTCACATCCATGCCAACGCCAAGACCGGCGCGCATCACCATGGACCGCTGGAAAGCGTGATCTATGTCATCAAGGGCAAGGCCCGGATGCGCTGGGGCGAGAAGCTGGAATTCACCGCCGAGGCGGGGCCGGGCGACTTCATCTATGTGCCGCCCTTTGTGCCGCATCAGGAGATCAACGCGTCTTCCGATGAAACGCTTGAATGCGTCCTTGTGCGCAGCGACAACGAGGCCGTGGTGGTGAACCTTGACATCGAGCCGGTGGAGAAGCCGGAGGACGTGGCCTGGGTGGACCCGATCCACAAGGATCCCGCCGCCGGCTGACCCATCAGGCGGCGGGCAGCATCCGCACCTGAACGCCGCCGGTTTGTTCCAGGACCTCCATCTGCACGCCATTGCCGCCGCGTCGGAGCAGAATGTCCGCTCGCCCGCCGCCCAGCTGCAGATTGTGCAAAGCCAGGTGATCCACCGAGGGCGGCAACAACGGGGAATCCAGCAGGATGGTGCGGCGAGCGGGATCAAAGCGAAGTCCGAGGCAGACGCCGAGCAGGGCGATCGGCGTGCCCGCCGCCCAGGCCTGCGGCGAACAGGCCACCGGATAAAGCGTCGGTCCCTCGCCTTGGCGACGCCGGAAGCCGCAGAACAGTTCCGGCAAGCGGTGGGCGGGATCATGTCCCGCTGCCCCCAACAGGCCGGAGAAGACCTGCATCGCGGCCTGGCGATAACCGTAGCGGGCGAAGCCTTCCGCGATCAGTGCGTTGTCATGGGGCCAGACGGAGCCGTTGTGGTAGCTCATCGGGTTGAAGCGTGCCGCGCGGGACGTCACGGTGCGAATGCCCCAGCCACAGAACGCGTCCGGCTCCAGAAGGGCCCGCACCATTTGCGCCGCTCGATCCGGCCGCGCGATCCCGCCGAACAGCGCATGGCCCGCATTGGAACTGCGTATGCGGCAGGGCCGCTTGCGCCCATCCAGCGCCAACACGTAGCTGCCAAGCTCCGCATCCCAGAAAGCGGCGTCGAAGCGCTCCTGAAGCTCCGTCGCGCGTGTTTCGAGCTGAATGGCGCGCGTAGCCTGACCAAGGGCACGGGCGATCCGGGCCGCGGCCAGCCAGGCCGCATGCACATAGGCCTGCAATTCCACCAGCGCGATCGGGCCCTCGGCGATGCTGCCATCATCATGGAAGATGGCGTCGTGGCTGTCCTTCCAGCCCTGGTTGACCAGCCCGTTCGGCGTCTTGCGGAGGTACTCGACAAAGCCGTCGCCGTCGCTGTCACCATGCTGATCGATCCAGCCCAGCGCCGCCTCGATATGGGGCCACAAGCCCTGCAAGGTGTCAGTGTCGCCGGTGCGGTCCAGATAGGCACCGGCCAGCATGATAAAGAGAGGCGTGGAATCCACGCTGCCGTAATAATGGCGGAACGGGATCTCCCCCAGCAGCGCCATCTCCCCCTGCCGCATCTCGTGCAGGATCTTGCCGGGCTCGGCATCATTCTCAGCATTCACTTCCCGCGCCTGATGCGCGGCAAGGAAGTGCAGGACGCCATGCGCCAGGCCGGGGTCGAGCCACAAGGTCTGCCATGCCGTGATCAAGGCGTCACGGCCGAACGGCGTGCTGTACCAGGGCGTGCCGGCGTAAGGGTAGGGGCCATGCGGCGTGTCCGTCACCAACATCGAAAGATCGGCCACGGAGCGGCGCAAGACCGCATTCAGCAGGGTGTCGTTGCTGTCCACCCTTGCCAATTTCGCGTTGGACAGGTGGCGGGCCGCGCGTGACTGGTGCAAGGCCACGCCGAACCCACGCCGTGGCGGCAATTCCTGCCCTTCGCCGCAGCGCACGGACAGGAAAAGGGTCGTGCGGCCATTTGCTCCGAGGACCAGCTCATGCACCGCGCGCTGCGCTTCGAGAAGGCGTGGCGGAGGATCGAAGCACAGGGCGGTCTGGCGCCGGATGCCGTCGAGGCCCGTATAGGACAGATGAACACCATTGTCCTTGAAGTCAGGCCGGTGATGCTCGCCATGCAGGGCTCGGCGGCGCCCACGAACCTCGAACAGATCCGCGAAATCGGCAGCGAAGTGGAATTCCAGCCGCAACCGGCATGGCGCTCCGGAGAAATTGCGGATCGCTAGCCGCTCATGCCAGGTGCCGCCCCAAAGAAAGCGCGTGCGGCGCAGATGCAGTTGCCCGCGGCCGAGGGGCGCGCCAAAGCCATTATCCGGTAGCGCCGGGTTGGTCAGGTCGGCGGTGAGCACGGAGTTGTCCGCCTGCAATCCGGCGCTGAGCTGCATTGGCCGGGCGCCGTTCAGACGCAGGCAAAGGAATGACAAATGCCGGGTATCGCGGTGGAAAAAGCCCTGGGAACCGCCGCCCAGCTCACCATCCGGGCCTGACACGGCAAAGCTTTCGCCATGCTTGAGGGTCATGGCATGGCTGTTTTGTGGCTCCGTATTATCTTCCGCCGCCACCATCGGGACCGGGGCATCCATCATCGGGACGGTGCACCAACGAACGGAAAATCATGGCGCATGCTGGGGCCGTTCCTCTTGAAACCTCATTATGCGTAAAGAGTTGGAGCCCTCCGCTTCAAGCGATTTCCGGATTGCCGGCCGGGAAAATCCACTCGGTCTTTCAACTCTCCAGGGAAATATCCAACGTCAGGCTGACGGTGGTCGGTGGGCCGCATTCCACCACGACCGGCTCGCCGCCGCCGATCAGGCGGATCAGGGCCAGGCCGGACTGACCGTTCTCCCCGCTCCGCCTTGCGGCCTCAGCCGGCAGTCTGAAGCCAGGGCCCTGATCCGTGACAAGCACCCGGAGGGAACCCGCCACAGGGTCATGTTGCAGGGAAAGGGCCACGTCGCCGGCCCCGTGCCGAACGGCGTTGGACAACAATTCCCACACAACCATGCCAAGGCGTGGCGCATCGAGGGCGCTCAACATGAAAGACGGGCCAAGATCGGCCCGGACCCGCCGCGCGTTTCCTGGCAACAGCCGGCGAAAGCTGTCCACCAGGGTTCCCAGATAATCCCCGGCGGAAATCCGCCGGCTCATCGGCTGGCCGCGAAGGCGGGTGTGGAGGTCGGCCACTGCCTGGATGCGTCCCGCCGCGGCGGCCAGGCGGTCCGCCAACTCCTTGTCTTCCACGGCCAAGGCCTGGAGGCACAGGGCGTCATTGACCATCTGCAGCCCGTTCCCGACCCGGTGGTCCATCATCTGGATCACCTGGTCCCGTTCACGCAGCAATCGCTGATAGCGTGCCTGGATGCGGTCTGTTTCGCGCCGTGCCGCCAGCAGGCTTTGTTGCTGTGCCGCCAGCTCCTCCTGCCGGAGCCGAAGCTCCCAATGGGCCGCCAGCATCCCGGCCAGGGATTGCAGCCTCTGGTGGTCATCTTCCGAGAAGCCGGGGGCAGGTGGCTCCGCGGACAGGATTATCAGGGCGCCGCGCTGCTCATCCCGAACAATGAGAGGGGCCGAGGCACAGAAGCGGGTCGTGAAGCCGCGCAGCCGCGGCAACGCGGCGGCCTGGCCAGGGATGTGTCCCTTATCCTCTATCACCATCGGCCTTTCCTGCCGGGCCAGCCAACGCCATGCCGCCCTGTCGCACTCCTCCAGCGGCCAGCCCACCTCCTGGCCCTGCGGCAACGGCGATGTGAGGCAGGCAAAGGCCGTTGTCACGCCGAAGGCGGCGCAGGCCAGATCGGCCACCTGCTCGATGCTCCGCCCCATTTCCGTTCGCGGCCGCTGGCGGCTCCCACCCGAGCGGATGCCGAGGACCGCCAGATCCGAGCTTCGCGCGAGCAATGGGGTCGGAGCAGCGGATCGAGGCTGCTCGAACGGCAGGGCTTGGCCCAAGGTGATTTACTCCAAATAGGCCTGCTTGTTCGCTGAACACACTTCAGGGTTGAGCGAAGCGGCGCATCTAGGTGGCATACTTTCTGAATTTTTGCTTCATCACAATCTTGAGTTGCGGATTGATGCGCATTCAAAAAGAAAAGGACTGGGCAAGCTTCCTGGTGCAACTCCGGAGAAGGCAGATCTGGCCTGCTGCATTTCGGAAATAGCCACCTCGCAAGGCTTTTCTGTTGCCCTGAAATCACAAAAGCGCGAGTAATAGCTGCGAGGGCTAGAAATGCCCGATCGGGAATCGCCGGTCAAACGGCGCCTGATCACCCAAGAACAGGAGGCGCAACATGGTGACTGGCGCGGAGTGGTGGCGCGGCGCAGTGCTGTATCAGATCTATCCGCGCAGCTTCGCGGACAGCAATGGCGATGGGATCGGCGATCTGAAAGGCATCGAGGCCCGGCTGGAATATGTGGCCGGCCTTGGTGTGGACGCGATCTGGATCTGCCCTTTCTATGCTTCTCCGGGAAAGGATTTCGGGTACGACATCTCCGATCATGTGGCGATTGATCCGCAATTCGGCTCCCTGGAGGATTTCGACCGTGTCCTTGCCAAGGCGCACCGGCTGGGCCTGCGGGTCCTGCTCGACCTGGTCGGCGGCCACACCTCGGATCGGCACCCCTGGTTCCAGCGCAGCCGGATGTCGCGCGATTCGGTTGAAGCCGATTGGTATGTCTGGGCGGACCCATCGCCTGATGGAACCCCACCAAACAACTGGCTGAGCGTTTTCGGCGGCCCCGCCTGGAAGTGGGACCCGCTTCGCCGCCAGTACTACCTGCACCATTTCCTCGACAGCCAGCCCAGTCTGAACCTTGCCAGCCCCGGCGCGCTTGATGCGATGCTGGAGGTGGGCGAGTTCTGGTTGAAGCGGGGCGTGGATGGTTTCCGCCTGGATGCCATCGATTTCCTGGCGCACGATCCGGCGCTGCGCAACAACCCGGCACGTCCCACGGCCGATGGCCGCACGCCGGCCAAGCTGTTCGGCCTGCAAAGTCATGATCACGACATGATGCATCCGGATACGCTGGCGATCCTGGGCCGCATCCGGGCACTGACCGACCGCTATCCGGGAACCGCCACCCTCGGCGAGATCTCCAGCCAGGACGGCGCCTTTGATCGCATCCGCCGCTACACATCGGGGGAAGGGCGGCTGCACATGGCCTATACCCTGCGGCCACTGCGGGGCGGCTTCGACCATGCCACGGTGGAAGGACTGATCGACGCTGCGTCGGCCGACACGGCCGGGGAGGGGTGGCCTTGCTGGTCTTTCTCCAACCACGACGTGGAACGGGCTGCGAGCCGCTGGAAGCCGGTCGGAGCGAAGGAGCGCGACCCGCGCTTCTTGCGGCTTCTCGCCATGCTGCTGTTGTCGCTCCGCGGCAGCGTCTGCCTTTACCAGGGCGAAGAGCTTGGCCTGCCGGAAGCCGAATTGGCGCTGGAGGACATCCGGGATCCCTTTGGCCTGACCTACTGGCCTGAATTCCGTGGCCGCGACGGCAGCCGCACGCCCATGCCATGGGAAGCCGCGATGCCGAATGCCGGCTTTTCCGCGGGAAAGCCCTGGCTTCCGGTTCCGGAAGCGCATCGCGCCCTCGCGGTGGACCGCCAGGAGGCCGATGCCGGTAGCTTGTTGCAGATGTGGCGCCGTGCCCTTGGCTTGCGGCGGGCCTGCCCGGCCCTTGTGCGTGGCACGCAGCGCCGGCTCGATCTTCCGGCGCCGCTGGTGGGCCTGGTGCGGGACTATGCCGGCCAGAGCGTGCTCGCGGTCTTCAACCTGTCGGCCGAGCCGGTGCGGCTGAAGTTGCATGAATTGTCGGGCGCGACGCCGCTGCCGGACGTAGCCGGGCTGGGCGCCCGGATCGGGATGGAGGATGCCGGCGGCATTGCCATGCTGCCACCCTTCGGCGCCTTGCTGGCGCAGCTGGATACCGCCCAGGCTCCGGTGCGGCCACTGGAGTTGCAGCACGGCTGAGGCGGCAAGGGCTGGGTAAACCCTTGCCCGGCCAGCCATGGCCGTGTTCTCTGGAAAAAGGGCCCAGGAGAGGCCATCGCCAGTCCTGGTTCCCTTGATCGGAGACAGGTTCCATGCATCGCCGCACCCTGCTGGCCGCCGCCGCGGCCTCCGCCCTGGCCCGGCCTTCCTTGGCGCAGCCGGCCAGAGGGCGCGTGCTGAGATATGTGCCGCAATCCGATCTCACCGTCACCGATCCGGTGCTGACCACCGCCTACATCACCCGGACCCATGGGCTGCTGATCTGGGACCAGCTTTATGGGCTGGATGCCGAGTTGCGCCCGCAGCCGCAGATGGTGGAACGCCATGCCGTCGGGGATGATGGCAGGCTCTGGACCTTTCGCCTGCGGGAAGGCCTGCTTTTTCATGACGGTGAGCCGGTCCGCGGCCGGGATTGCATCGCCTCCGTCCGGCGATGGGCGCAGCGCGACGCGCTCGGCCGGGCTTTGCTGGCCCGCATCGAGGAGATGGCGGCACCGGATGACCGCACCTTCACGATCCGCCTGAGGCGGCCTTTCGCGGCCATGCTGGAAGCCCTGGGCAAGGTCGGCCCTTCCGCCCTTTTCATCATGCCGGAGCGCCTCGCCAACACGCCGCCGAACCAACCTATCCAGGAAATGATCGGTTCCGGCCCGTTCCGCTGGAAGGGCGACGAGCGCGTGGTCGGGGCCCGCGTGGTTTACGAGAAGTTCGCCCGCTACAGGCCGCGCGACAGCGGCACGGTGTCCTGGGCCGCGGGCCCGAAGCGCGCGCAGTTCGACCGCGTGGAATGGCACGTCATGCCGGACCCCGGCACCGCGACGGCGGCCCTGCAGAATGGCGAGGTGGATTGGTGGGAAAACCCGCCAAACGACCTGCTGCCATTGCTGGAAGGCAATCGTGGCATCGCCACCCAGCGCGCCACCCCGCTGGGCACCGTGGGCACTGGCGTGTTCAACCACCTGCATCCGCCCTTCAACAATCCGGCGATCCGCCGCGCCGTGCTCGGCGCGGTCAACCAGGCGGACTACATGACGGCCGCCGCCGGCACGGATCGCAGCCTGTGGCGCGCGCCCATCGGCATCTTCACGCCGGAAACGCCAATGGCCACGCGCGCCTCGCTCGATGTGTTCGGCACGCCGCCGGGGCTGGAGCGCTCCCGACAGGCGCTGCGGGAAGCCGGCTACAAGGGCGAGAAGGTGGTGCTGCTGTCACCTTCGGACCAGCCCGTGCTGGCGGCGCTTGGCGATGTCTGCCACGACATGCTGAAGAAGCTTGGCATGAATGTGGATTATGTTGTCAGCGACTGGGGCTCGCTGGTGCAGCGCCGCGCCAGCAAGGCGCCGCCGGATCAGGGCGGGTGGAGCATGTTCAACACGACCTGGGCGGGCCTCGACATGATCAACCCGGTGACGGCCCAGGTGCTGCGTGCCGGCGGGGAAAGCGGCTTCTTCGGCTGGGCCGACATTCCGCGCCTTGAGGAACTGCGCGAGGAATGGCTCGATGCCCCGGATCTCGACGCGCAAAGGTTTCTCGCCCGGGAAATCCAGGCAGTGGCCATCCGGGAAGTGCCGTTCCTGCCGCTTGGCCAGTATTTCTACAAGACCGCCTATCGCCAGGACCTGCGCGACGTCGTGGGCGGCCTGTTCGTGTTCTGGAATGCGCGCCGCGCCTGAATCAAGGAATGACCATGTCCGCCCTCGACCATATCCGTCGCTACCATGATGGCCTGACCGCCATCCGCCGTGACCTGCATGCCCATCCCGAACTCGGCCTGGAGGAGCATCGCACCGCTGGCATCGTTGCGCGCCTGCTGGAGGAATACGGGGTGGACGAGGTGCATCGCGGCGTGGGGCGCACCGGGGTGGTCGGCGTGCTGCGCGCAGGAAGCGGCAACCGCGCCATCGGCCTGCGCGCCGACATGGACGCATTGCCGATGAGCGAGATGACGGGGCTGCCCTATGCTTCCACCATTCCGGGCAAGATGCATGCCTGCGGCCATGACGGCCACACCACCATGCTGCTCGGCGCCGCGCGCTACCTCGCGGAAACGCGCAACTTCAACGGCACTGTCCACCTGATCTTCCAGCCGGGCGAGGAAGGCTGCGGCGGCGCGCTGGCGATGCTGGAGGACGGGCTGCTGGACCGCTTCCCCTGTGATGCCCTGTACGGCATGCACAACGCGACCGATCTCGAAATCGGCGAATACGCGATCGGCAGTGGTGCCTTCATGGCGGGCGGCGCCTTCTTTGACATCACCATCCATGGGAAAGGCTCGCATGGCGCGCGGCCGGAAGTCAGCATCGATCCTGTTCTGACCGCCTGCCACATCGGCAGCGCCTTGCAATCCGTCGTGGCGCGCAACCTGTCGCCGCGCGACACCGCCGTTGTCAGCGTCACCCGGATCACCGGCGGCGATGCCTACAACGTCATTCCGCAATCGGCGACATTGTCGGGCACGGCGCGCTTCTTCTCCAACGAGGTGTCGGAGCAGATCGAGGCGGCGATGCGCCGCGTGGCGGAGGGTGTGGCCGCCGGCTTCGGCGCCACGGCGGAGCTGGATTACCGGCTGATCTTCGCGCCGCTGCTGAATGATCCGGAATGCAGCACTGCCATCGCCGATGCCGCGGCCGATCTGGTGGGCGATGCGCGGGTCACCAGGGACCGGGCGCCGCTGATGGGCTCGGAGGATTTCTCCTTCATGCTGGAGCGATCCACCGGAGCCTATATCCATGTCGGCAACGGACCCGGCGCCGCCCCGCACAACCCGCACTACAATTTCAATGACGCGGCCATTCCCTATGGCGCGGCGCTTTATGCCCGCATCGCCGAACGCAGCCTGAAGGCAGGGTGACCCTTTCTCAGCGGCGGGAACGCAGCCCGGCCATTCGCAGGGCCTTGTCCACCAGCCCCATGAAGCGCGGGGTGACCTCCCGCGCCGAGCCTTGCCCGTTGACCACGAAACGCCGTGGCAAGTCGGGCTGGTCGGTGCCCAGGCCCCAGAAACGCAGAATGCCATGGGTCGAGGAAAGGCCGGCATCCAGCAGATAGGGCCCGGCACGGCCGATCCGGCCATCGCCATCGCCGGGGGCGAGCGGCACGCCGTGGTCCAGGCCGGGGATGTTGTGGCTTTCCACCACCACCTCGCCGGTGCCGTTGCGCCAGCGCCGCACCGTGGCGGCACCCGCCTGCCGCTGTTCCGAAGGGGCGTCGAGGCGCAGGCCGTGGAGGTCGAGCCATTGCTTCAGGATTTCCTCGGCATTCTGCGGCTTCACCGTTACATCGGCATCGCCTTGCCAGACCGACAGGCGGGGCCAGGGACCCTGATGGGCCGAGGCGGTGCGCACCGCATTGCCCCGCTCCCGCGCGGGAAGGGCGGCGGGGTGGTACATGGCTTGAAAGGCTCCCCGCACCGTGTCTGCGGCCCCATGGGGCAAGCCGGCGAGAATGGCGCCGCCCGCGAAAACCTCCGGATAGCAGGCCAGCATGGCCGAACTCATGCCGCCGCCGGCAGACAGGCCGCTGATGAAGATGCGAGTGGGGTCGAGCCGGTGCTCGCGCTGGAGGATGGCGATCATCTGGCGGATCGAGGCAACCTCGCCGCTGTTCCGCGTCGTGTCACCCGGGTTGAACCAGTTGAAGCAAAGATTGGGATTGTTCTCCCGCCGCTGCTCCGGCAGCAACAGCACGAAGCCCAGCCGCTCGGCCATGGCCGACCATCCGCAGCCAAGGTCATAGCCCGCGGCATCCTGCGTGCAGCCATGCAGGGCCACCACCAGCGGGGCACCGGCGGGCAGGCCGGAGGGCACGAAGCACAGCATCCGCAACTCGCCTGGATTGGGCCCGAAGTCCGGGATCTTTATGAGCCGTGCCCGGGCTTCGGCCAGCCGCGCCCGATCTTCCGGCGAGGGCCGGCGATCACGGCGCAGCAGGCGGCCCCAGCGCTGCCTGAGCCGCACCAGTTCATCCAGCCCTGGATGCGTATTGCCCATGGCGCGCTCCTGTTGCCGGCTGCGGGCCGGCTCATGTTGCAGTGCAGCATATATGGATGCGCCAGCCCGGATTGTCATCCTTTCGCGGGAAGTCCTGGCCTGGAAGGACGGGCCGCGCTTTTCTTTCATTTTCGGAGGGCTGAGGCATGAACCTTGCGCAAGATCTGGCAGGCAAGCGGGTGGTGATCACCGGCGCCTGCGGCATTATCGGCGGCTGGCTGGCGGAAGCGTTCGGCAAGGCCGGGGCTCGCCTCTGCCTGACCGATGCGGACGCCGCCGGGCTGGCGCGGCTGTCCGCCGCCCTTCCGGAAGGCAGCTTCACCGAGCCGGCCGACCTGCGGGACGCTGCATCCATCGATGCTCTGGTGGCAGCGATCGGCGCCCGCTGGGGCGCGGCGGATGTGCTGGTGAACAATGCTGGTGTCTATCCCAGCGGCTTTCTGCTCGACATTGATGCCGAGGAATGGGACCGCATCTTCGACATCAATCTGCGCGGCCCCTTTCTGCTGACCCGTGGCATCGCCCGGCAGATGATCGCGGCAGGGGTGAAGGGCAATGTGATCAACATATCCTCCGGGGCCTCACGGAAGATGCGGCGCAGTGTCGTGCCTTACTGCACCTCCAAGACCGCGCTGGACCGGCTGACCAAGGGCTTCGCGCTGGAACTGGCCGAATACGGCATCCGGGTGAATGCCCTGGAGCCGGGTTTCGCGGCGGGCAGCACGGCGAGCCCGCTGACGGAGGCGCATGTCCAGGCCACTGCCGCCGGCATTCCGCTCGGCCGCGTGTCCTCCGCGGAGGATGTCGGCCATGCGGCGCTGTTCCTGGCCAGCAGCGCCGCCTCCTATGTCACTGGCACGTCGCTGGCGGTCGATGGCGGCAATTCCATCGGCAGCCTCCTCGTCCACCAGGAGAAGAAATCAGCTTTGTGAACCTTGCCAGCCCGGCGAGATGCCCTGGATGCTGGAAGCGGTGCCTGCGGGTTTGCTAGAAGGCGGGTCCCGGCCCGCATCGGTGCGGCATGACTTGGAAGGCAACGCCCATGAAGCTTCGTTCCGCGACCATTCTGCGGCCTCTGCTGGGCGCCCTGGCGATGTTGCTGCCGCTGGCGGGCGCGGCCGAGGGGCAGGGGCTGGTTTATGTCCTCAACTCCGGCGACGCCAACATCCAGGTCTTGGATGCATCCACGCGGCAGCAGAAATCCCGCATTCCGGTTCTGCGCGAAGTGCATCACCTGGCGCTGACCCCGGATGGCTCGACCTTGATGGTCGGCGATTCCGGAGCCAACGAGATGCTGTTCATCAATCCCGCCACTGGCGAGTTGCTGAAGCGCGAAACGCTTTCAAATCCCTACCATCTCGGCTTCAGCCCGGATGGCCGCACGCTGACCATCACCAGCCTGCGCCGCGACCAGGTGGATATTTATCGCTGGGACGGGCAGGCGCTGCAGCTCGCCAAGCGGCTGGATCTGCCTGACATGCCGAGCCATCTCGCCTACCGCCCGGACAACAAGGTGGTTTATGTCACGTTGCAGGCCAGCGGAACGGTGGTGGCCATCAGCCTGGAAACGCTGGAGCCGCTCTGGACGGCCGATGTGGGCCCCGAGCCTGCCGGCATCGTCTGGCACAAGGACCGGTTGCTGGTGGGCATCATGGGCAGTGACCATGTCGCGGTGCTGGACCCGGACACGCAGGCTGTGGAGCGGCGGATTTCCGTGGGGCGCGGCGCGCATGCCCTGTTTCCGGCGCCGGATGGCAAGACCATCTATGTCACCAGCCGGGTGGACAGCCGCATCACCCTGCTGGACCCGAACAGCCTCGAGGCCACCCGCACCCTGAACGTGCCGGGGGGGCCGGACTGCGTGACCTTTGATCCGCAGGGCCGCCTTTGGGTGACGTTGCGCTGGAAGGGACGGATCGGCATCGTCGATCCGGTCACCGGCGCCATGGAAACGCAGCGGGTGGGCCGCTCACCGCATGGAATCCTGTTCGCCGTCACGCCACCACAAGCCGCCGTGACGAACTGAGCATGGCCCGGCCAAGCCGTCGTGCCTTGCTGGCCGCCGCCACTGGCACCCTGCTGCCGCCGGCGGGCCAACCGGCCCAGGCGTCGCGCCCTACGACGCCGGGCCTGCCGCAATGCCGGACCGGCACGCTCTATCTCACCATCGACACGGGCTGGGGCCGGGAGGCGGAGGCGATCGCCGCGGCCATGCGGCGCCGCGATGTGAAGGCCACCCTGTTCCTGGCGAATGAGCCGACCTATCGCGGCGATTCCTCCCTCGGCGCCGGATGGGCCAGCTTCTGGCTGGCGCGGGCCGCGGAGGGCCATGCCTTTGCCAGCCACACCTGGCGGCACTGGTATTTCGCCGCCGATCCAGGGGCGGGGAAACTTCGCTATGTTTCACGCCGCGGCGAGGGCGCCGAGGTGCTGGATGGGGACGCCTTCTGCGACGAACTCGCCCGCCCAGTGGAACATTTGCGCAGCCTGGTGCCGGATGCGCGCATCCTGCCGCTTTGGCGGGCGCCCGGTGGCCGCACTACCCCGAATGCCTTGAAGCTGGCGGAGGCCTGCGGCCTGCGGCACCAGGGCTGGACGGCCCAGGGATTCCTGGGTGACGAACTGGACAGCGCCGCCCATTCCAATGCGGCATTGCTGCGCCGGGCCCTGACGCGCATCAGCGATGGCGAGGTGCTGATGATGCATTGGGGCGTGCGCAGCCGGCGCGAACCTTTCGGGATGGTCTTCGAGGAACTGATCGCCGGCCTGCAGGCCAAGGGTTTCTGCTTTGCCCTGCTGCCGGCGCAAGGTGTCGGGGCATGACGGAGCGGGGCGCATGATCAACTGGCTGCAGGATGCCTGGGACAGCATGAATGGCTGGATCTTCGAAATGCTGGTGCAGCCGGCCCTTTACGCGCTGGGCTTGATGGCCTGGGCGGAGGATGCCTTTGAATGGATCGACTTCGCCCTGTTCGGCCTGCTGCAGGTGCTGGTGGTGTACGTCATCTGCCGCCCGCTCGAGGCCTGGAAGCCGGTTGAGCCGCGCACCGATTCCCGCAGTATCCGTACGGACATCCTGTACACCTGCCTGACACGCCTCGGTTTGTTGCCGTTGCTGGCCTTTATTGCCTTCTCGGCACTGGAATCGCGCCTTTCGGGCCTGCTCGCGGGCAGCGGCTGGGTGCCGCCCACGCTGGAAACCCTGTTCCCGATCTTGCGGGACTGGCCGCTGCTGGCCCTCGCGCTTTACGTGGTGGCGCTGGATTTCGGCGAATATTGGCGGCACCGCTTCCAGCACCGCTTTTCCTGGTGGTGGTCGCTGCATGCGATCCATCATGCGCAGCGGCAGATGACCTTCTGGACCGATGACCGCAACCACATCCTGGATGACCTGATCGGCGCCTTCTGGTTTGGTGCCATCGCCCTGCTGATCGGCGTTCCGCCTGGCCAGTTTCCCATCGTGGTGGTGATCCTGCGGGTGGCCGAGGCCATGAGCCACGCCAATGTGCGCCTGTCCTTCGGCCCGGTCGGCGAGCGGCTTCTGGTATCGCCCCGTTTCCACCGGTTGCATCATGGCGAACTGGGTGCAGGGCGCGACGGCAAGAATTACGGCGTGCTGCTGCCGGTTTGGGACTGGCTGTTCGGCACGGCCGATTTCCGCCGCGACCTGTTTCCGGAAACCGGAGATCCGAGGCTGCCCGAGGAGATGGCGACAGGAAGCTGGCTGCAACAGCAATCTGCCGGCTTCCGCCGCCTAGGCCGCGCCCTGATGCGGCCCTTCCGGCGCGGTGCCGGGCGGGGCCGGCGCGCCTATTGACACGCCGGCGAGGGTTCAGGCCGCCTGACGGGATTTGGCGAGGGTAGAGAAGCGCGCCGCGCGCCCTTCCAGCCCCGGCACGATCCCGAAGGTCGCGGCGATATCGGTGAACTTGCCGCGCGCCGAGCTATCCAGCGCCACGCCCGGCTGTTCCAGCTTCGGCAGCACCTGATCGGCCAGCAGGGTCATGAGCTGGCGATAGCGGGAAGCACCGTCCCCCGTGCCGGCCCATTCCGGGGCTGCTCCCCACCAGAGGATGTCGAGCAGCTTGCCGGCTTCCACCTGGCTGAAGATGCCGGCCGTCACCTGCGTCACGGCGTGCAGCAATGCCTGCTTCACCGCCCCATCCTGGATCTCGCTATCCAGGCGGGCGCGCAGCTGGCGCAGTTCCTGTTGCAGCACCTCGGGCGGGCAGGCCAGGATGCGGGCGCCGATCATGGTGCCCGTGCTGTCAGTGAACACCCCCGGCGCTTCCAGCGCGTTGACCAGCGGATGGTAGTCATGGTCGCCGCTCCAGTCGAACTGGCCCCGGAAGAAGCTTTCGTCATAGCCTTTGGGCACGCCAAGGAAATACACCCCGACATCGCGGCCGCTGCGCGCGATCTGGAACAGCGCCAGTTCCAGCGTATTGACCGGCCAGCCCAGATCCACCGCGCTCCAGAAGCTGTCCGGCGCCTCCGTGCCGCACAAGGCCAGGGCGTTGAGCAGCAGATGCGTTGCCTGACGCAGATTCTGGATGTTGAAATGACGGTCCGGCCCGTGCAGGCCGACCATGCCATGTTCGATGCCATCAGCGATGTCGCGGGCAACGATGCCGTTTTCCAGCACATGGGTGAAGCGCGTCATGGCGAAGGCCGTGGGGCCCCGCGCCTCGCGGGCGGCAGCCATCCACTGCGCCTCGGCCAGCTTCTTGCTGGCGGTGTAAACGTGGTCCGTCAGATAGGCGTAACACTTGCCGGTGGATGAATAGACGGCATGGCGGACGCCATGGGCCCGGCAGGCCTCGATGATGTTGGCCGTGCCGAAGACATTGGTATCCACCGCCTCATGCACCACCAGTTCCGCCTTGCCGGGCTCGCGGATGCTGGCAAGGTGGAACACGACTTCCGGCCGCGCCGCCGCAAAGGCGGCATCCAGCGCGGCCATGTCGCGGATATCGGCCTTGATCCAGCTCCCCTCGCCACTGTCATGCGGCACCAGGTCAAGATTGAGCAAGGCCGCGGGGGCGAAGCCCGCCAGCAATTCCCGCAGCCGGGTGCCGACGCAGCCGGAGCCACCCGTGACCAGCACCCGCCTGCCGCGCAGCCGCTGTTCGGCAGATTCACGGTGGAGGTCAACCGTGCGGGTGAGGGCGAGCTCCATGGGGCTCTCCGCCAGCCGCCCTTCCGCCTGCATGGTGCCGATCAAGGCGCGGGTGAGGCGCCGCAGCTCGGTCTCGTTGCTTTGTCCCGGCAGCGGGTGCGAAAGGTCCGCAATGCTGCGAATGAGGTCGGTGCTGGTCAAAGTCGGCATGTCAGGGGCCCACTTGCAGGTAGTCTTCAGGGGAAGGACCAGGGAAGGGCAGGGGCTGATCAGCCAGGAACCTCAGCGAGAACGGATGGGCTGGCCACCGGACCACGCCAAACGGCAAAGCCGCCGGTGAGATCGGTCAGGTTCCTGGCCGGATAGCCCGCCGCGGCGAGGGCACGGATCACTGCCGCGCTGCGAACACCGCCCTGGCAGTAGATGACCACCTCCTCCGCCCGCGGGATCACCGCCAAGGGCGAGCCTTCTGGGGGAGCGGATCCATGGGTCACCTCCCGCAATGCCGCCTCGATATCGGGCTTGGACAGCAAGCGGGCACCCGGGATCACGCCGCCGGCCCATTCGGCCGGGTTGCGCACGTCGATCACCACCAGATCCTCGCCGGCGTCCAGCCGCGCCTGAAGGGCCTCGGCGGTGACGCTGTTGCCGACCTGGGGGGCGGAGCAAACCATCTGCTCGGTCTTCAGCACAATCTCGGAAGCCGGCTTGCTGCAGCAGGGGCAGGCCGGATTCTTGGCGATCGAAATGGTGTCGAACGACATGTCGAGGCCGTCATAAACCAGCATGCGACCGATCATCGGGCGGCCGATGCCGGACAACAGCTTGACCGCCTCGGTCGCCTGCAGGGCGCCGATTGTGCCGGGAAGAACGCCCAGAACGCCGGCCTCGGCGCAGTTCGGCGCCAGTTCCACGGGCGGGGGCTCGGGGAACAGGCAGCGGTAGCAGGGGCCGAAGCGGGCATCGAACACGCTGAGCTGGCCGTCGAAGCGCAGCACGCCGCCGAAGACATTGGGCTTGCCGAGCTTGGTGCAGGCGTCGTTGACCAGATAGCGGGTCGGGAAATTGTCCGTTCCGTCGATCACCACGTCGTAGCGGGAGATCAACTCCAGCGCGTTCTCCACGGACAGGAAAACGTTGTGGTGCTCGATCACCAGATCGGGGTTGAGGTCCAGCATGCGCCGTGCCGCGCTTTCCGTCTTGGACACGCCGATGGTGGAATAGCCATGCGCCACCTGCCGCTGCAGGTTGGTTTCCTCGACCTTGTCGGGATCAACCAGGCCAATGCGGCCCACGCCGGCGGCAGCCAGGTAGAGCGCGGCGGGGCAGCCGAGGCCGCCGGCGCCGATCAGCAGCACGCTGCCGGCCTTCAACCGCCGCTGACCCTCGATGCCGAATTCTGGCATGATCAGGTGGCGGCCGAAGCGGCGGATCTCCGCATCGTTCAGTTCGGGGCAGGCGTTGAGGTCACGCATGTCCTCAGCCTCCCGCGATGCTGGCCAGGATGCGGATCTCGTCATTCGCTGCGACGGGGGTGTCCAGCCCCTGCAGCAGGCGGATGTCCTGGCCGTTCTTGGAGATCACCACGAAATGCCGCAGCTTGTCGGACGCGAAAAGGTGGCTGCGCATTTCCGGCGCGCCGCCCGTCAGATTGTCCAGAATATCAGACACTGTGCCGCCGGAGACACTCACCCTGGCCTGCTGTTCCGTATAGCGACGCAGGGAACTCGGAACCACAACAACAGGCATGGGATAAACCTCCGCTGAAAGACACGCCAACTGGATGGCCGAACATAACCCAGTCTTTCATTGCAGAAAGAGACATCCCTCACGCGCTGATGCAGATCGCGCGATTGTGCAACTACGCGTCAAATATCCGGTCTGATTGATATGCATCGCAGGCAAACAATAAACGCGCGATCTCGCGAAAAAATTATTGCGGCACCGAAACCGGTAAGCACCGGCGCGGTGCCACATTAACGAGAACATTAACGATTAGTTGGATGAAGGCCTCTCGCCGAGATCCCAGAAGATGCCGGCCATCAGAGCCAGGGCCTGTCGCGTCAATGGAACAAGCATGTGTTCATCAGGAGCATGCTGGGCGCAGGCCGCGTAGGAATGCGGGATCCAGAGGGTCGGCAGGCCAAGCAGGTCAGCGAATACATGGTTGGGCAATGTGCCGCCGATGTTGGGCAGGATGGCCGGGGGCGTGCCGGTGGTTCGTTGCATCGAGGCGGCGGCCCAGCGAACCCAGGGTGAGTCGGGATCCAGCCGCGTGGCGGGGGATGCCTCGTGGCGGGTGGAAACCACCTCGACCGCGCCGAAGCCATGCGCGTCCAGGTGGGCCCGCAATGCCGGCAGGATCTGCACGGGATCGGTGCCAACCACGAATCGAAGCTGCATCACGGCCAGGGCGGCGGGTGGCACGGCGTTCACCGGCGCCTCGGCATTGGCCGCCTTGAAGGCCAGAACCTCCAGCGTGTTCCAGGCGAAAAGGCGTTCCGCCGGCGTCAGCCCCGGCTCGCCCCAGGCTTCATCCACCGCCGGATCGGTCGGGCCGCCGCCCACTGTGATCCCTGCCAGCACCGCGCGCACCGAGTTCGGGATGGCTGGCGGGCGCAGGCCCTCGACCAGCAGCCGGCCCCGCGCATCCACCATGGAGGCGATGGCATTGGCGAGAAGGGTCGCCGGATTGCTGATGACGCCGCCCCAATTGCCGGAATGGTAGCCGCGCTCGCGCGCCGCCACGCGCAATTCCACGTTGAAGGCGCCGCGGGAGCCAAGGAACAGGGTCGGCCGGTCCGCCGCGAGGCGCGGCCCGTCCGAGGCAATCAGCACATCGGCCCGCAGCAGATCCCGGTGCCGCGCACAGATCTCCGACAAGCCGGGGGAGCCGGTTTCCTCGCCCATTTCCAGCAGCAGCACGGTGTTGAAGCCAAGCTTTCCGCCCCGTGCCTGAAGCACCTGCTCCAGCGCCGCAAGATTGATGCTGTGCTGGCCTTTGTTGTCCGCCGTGCCGCGGCCGTACCAGCGATCACCTTCCTCGGTGATGCGGAAGGGAGCCAGGCCTTCGCGCCATTCATTGTCCTGGCCGCGCGTCACGTCGCCATGGCCGTAGATCAGCACGGTGGGCCGCGCCTCGTCCTCGATCCGCCGCGCCACCAGGAAGGGCCCCCTGTCGGCAACGGGGTTCTCAAGGATCTGGCTGGAGAAGCCCATGGCTTCCACGCCGGGGATGATTTCCTCCGTCAGGTAGCGGTGCAGTTCCGGCATCTGTTCCGGAACCTGGCTTTCGGTCCGGAAGGCGACGCGGCGCTCCATCAAGGCGCGGAAACGGCCGTCATCCATCAGCGCAACGGCCGAGGCGATGACGCCCTCACGGGTGGAAGTGTCGGTCATGTATGGAATGCTCCTTCCCAGACGTCGCGGCGCGCGCGCCCTCACCGGGGCATGCAGGCAGGACGCGGGGCGGGCCGACAAGGCGGCGGCGGTTGGTCCGGCACGGGCAGGCTCTCAGTCAGGCACGGCAACAGGGCAGGGTTTCCGCCCAATGGCCGCCCTGCGCAACCGCTCCGGCGCCGTTTTCCCTCAGCCCAGTGCTCCGGCAGCGGTTCCGCTCCACGATCAAGGTCGCGGCGGCGCCCGGAGCGGGCCAGGAGCGACCACAAGGAGATGGCGCAGGGCACGGTCATCCATGGCGGGTGGAGACCACCCGCCGCTGCGACAATCAAACGGCGATGGCGAGATGCGGCGGCTGCCGCACAAGATGCGCCCGCTGCATGCGGGGATGCGCCGCCGCCAGCCGGGCGCGGGCGGCGATGACCTCGCTGGCGCCGGGCTCTTCCAGCACATAGCCGCGGCCCCAGATGGTGCGCACGATCTCGGCCGAGCCCGCGGCCGCCAGCTTGCGCCGCAGCTTGCAGATGAAGACGTCCAGGATGCGCTGGTCCGGCCCATCTTCCAGCCCGTAGGCACGCGCCATGAAATGCTCCTTGGTGAGCATCGCGCCCGGCCGCAGCATCAGCATTTCCAGCACGTCAAACTCGCGGCAGGTGATCCTGACGGGAGCGCCATCCACGGTGACGGTGCGGCGTGCCTGATCCAGCACCACATTGCCACAGCGCAGTTCCGGGCTGGCATGGCCGAGGCAGCGGCGCAGCACCGCCTGCATGCGGGCCTGCAGCAGCGGCATGTGCAACGGACCGGTCAGGACCTGATCGGCGCCGGCTTCCAGAACGGCCTGTTCTTCCTCGGCGCTGACGCGGGCGCCGAGCACCAGCACGGGGCAGCGCACACCCTTTCGCCGGATATCCCGCACCATGCCCACGCCATCACGGCTGATATTGGCGGTTTCGACCAGGATGCAGTCGTAGTCCCCGCTGTGCTGCGCGATGGACGGCGCGTCCAGGAATGGCTCGGCCAAGTCACAGCCATGCCCGTGCCGCCGCAGCGTGTCGAACAGGGTGGAAACGGCACCAAGGCTGCTTGCGAGAAGAATATGCATACCCAGTCCTTGCGATTTTCGCTGGCCACACGGCCGGAGGGTTCGTGGTTCAGGCTGGGTAGATCACGTGATCGTGATAATCAAGCTTTTATCAACAATAGGGGGCGCTTATGCCCCCTCCTCCTCGGAGTGTTGCAGCAAAGCATCATCATGGGCGAACAGGGTGCGCACGCGCCGCATGGCATTCCAGAACTCGCCGGCCTCCATTTCCGCCAGCGCGAGGCGCAGCACCTGCCGCACCGCTTCCGTGGTGGTGGCGGCGATATAGGCTTCTGTCAGGGCGCGGGCGGCCTGGACCAGCGCGGCCCGCTCCTGCTCCTCGCAGACATAGGCACCTTGCATCGCCAGGTAGATCCGCCGCGCCGGGGTGGTCGCATCCTCCGCTTCCATGATCTGGCGGCCGAACAGGAACCGGACATGGTTGGACACCAGCATGGTGGTGCGCGTCTTGAACTGCAGCGACGCACCATTCACCAGCAGCTTGTCGCCGGCCCGCAACTCGATGACCAGGCGTCCCTGGCCGCTGCCGCGCCGGACTTTTTCTGCGCTCATGGAAAGACTTTGGATGGAAGGGTGGAGGGGGCTGGGCCGTTCCGGCAAGCGGAACCGTCAGCGCAAGGGTTCATCTGCCGTGCCTCAAAGGCGACGGCACAACTCTGCTGGGGTGGCTCTGCCGGGGCCTTCTGCATCGTGCTGCGCTCTCTGAACTCTGCATCATCTCCTTAGTGGGGGTTTGCTAACTCAATGTTTACGGCAAAATTAACATAGGAATTTCGCGTAAGAGTTTATAGCATGAACTTGGCAGTGTCAGCGATGAAGATGCGCAAGGAGAATCACAAACCAGTGACATTAATGGGTGTGAATCCTTGAAATATATCTACCTGTGAGATCATTCTCAGCCGTACCGGATTCTCCTCTCCATGGCTGGACTGCCTTCCTGTTGGTTATCTGACGGCAGAGCCGGACCGACAGGAGAGGTTGATATTCCATGGCGGGCTGCTGCGCGGGCTTGTGACACTGGAAGAAGGCTCGCGCCCCAAGAGCAGGTGGTGCCAACGACCACCTTGCTGGAGGTACCCCACCATGATGCCGGCGCCCGGTTCTGGAAGGCATGGCCACGAAACCTGCGGGAGCTGCCAAAACAGCTTCGCCCGATCAGATGACATCATCTGATCGGGCGAAGCTGTTTCACAGGTGGGGCATGCGGAAGCGGCTTGCGTGAGCCGCCGCCAGGCTGTGGATGCCTGGGGGGGCCAGGCGCGGAGCGGTTCGGTGCCGTCCGGCCCGGCTCTATGCTCAGCCCTGGGGCGCCGTGTCCTTGAAATAAGGCTCTACCGTGCCTTGCACCTTCATGGTCATCGGGTTGCCCTTGCGGTCCAGGGTGGTGCCCACCGTCAGGCGCACCCATCCCTCGCTCACGCAATACTCGTCCACATTGGTCTTCTCGACGCCCTTGAAGCGGATCCCGACGCCCCGTTCCAGCGCGGCAGCATCGTAAAAGGGACTCTTGGGATTGCTCGACAGGCGGTCGGGCGGAGTGTCGCTCATGATCGGCCTCTGCTGCGGGAGGAGCGGGTGATAGCCATATGGGCCCGGCTTGCCAAATAGGCGGCTCAGCTTTCGCGGGCGATGATGCCGTTGATCGTGCGGCAGGCGGCCACAACCGCGAGCAGCAGAAGCCCCTGCCGGATCATCCCGGCCGGGGTGAAGCTGTAGCCACCGGCGCGCAGCGTGCCGGGCACGTAGCTCAGATATTGTTGCAGTTCGGGTTCCAGCTGGATGCCGGCCAGCACATGCAGCCCGAGCCACCACAAGGCGCCCGCGATCAGGAGCAATGGCCCCGCCAGCTCCGCCACCAGTTCCACAAAGGTCAGCGCGAAGATGATGAGGCCCCAGAACAGGACCCGGACGCCCTTCAGAAGCAAAGCGGGGCTGCGGGCGCGGCTCGGGGAGTGGTTGAACGTGTCATGATGGGCCGAGGCGCTGCGCATGGGGGAGATCCTCCTGAGGGAAGGGCATGGCCCTGGACGCTCCGGTCAGGCCGGTATGTGGAAGTGATCGCATACCGGCAAAGGCGGCAAGGAACAAATCGGGTAATAGTTGTGGTTCAGCCTTCCGGCAGCGGAACGGCATGCAACGGCGCCCTTCCCGCCGCGAAGGCATCCAGGTTGGCCAGGGTGGTCGCGGCGATGGCCCGCATGGCGCCTTCGGTGAAAAAGCCCTGATGGCCGGTGATCAGAACATTGGGAAAGGTCAGCAGGCGGGCAAAAACGTCATCCTGCAGCACTGTGCCCGACAGGTCCTCGAAGAACAGGTCCGCTTCCTCCTCATAGACGTCGAGGCCGAGATGGCCGAGATGGCCGCTTTTCAGCGCCGCGAT
Source organism: Teichococcus oryzae (assembly GCF_008386565.1). Taxonomy (GTDB): domain Bacteria; phylum Pseudomonadota; class Alphaproteobacteria; order Acetobacterales; family Acetobacteraceae; genus Pseudoroseomonas; species Pseudoroseomonas oryzae. The sequence goes on from NZ_VUKA01000011.1 coordinate 54,434, forward strand.
CACGGCGGTGGTGTCGAGCATGGCGCCCCGGCTGGTGTTGATCAGCATGGCGCCCCGCTTCATCCGGGTCAGGGCCGCGGCGTCGATCAGCCGGTTGGTGGCGGGGGTCAGCGGGCAGTGCAGGCTGATGATGTCTGCGTCGGCCAGCAATTCCGCAAGCGGCCGGTATTCGATCCCCAGCCGGCGGATGGCATCCTGGCTCGGAGCCGGGTCATGAGCCAGCAGCCGGCAGCCGAAGCCATGCATGATCCGGGCAAAAGCGAGCCCGATCTGTCCCGTACCGATGATGCCGACGCACCGCCCGTGCAGATCAAGGCCGAGCAGCCCATCAAGCGCGAAATTGCCTTCCCGCACCCGGGCATAGGCCTTGTGCATCCGCCGGCTGAGGGACAGCACAAGAGCCGCAGCGTGTTCGGCAACAGCCTCCGGTGCATAGGCCGGGACGCGGGCCACCGCGATTCCGAGGCGTGAGGCCGCCGCCAGATCCACATTGTTGAACCCCGCGCAACGCAGTGCCACCAGCCGCACGCCCTGCTCATGCAGGGCCGCCAGGGCTGTGGCATCGGCACGGTCATTGACGAACAGGCACGCCGCCCGCGCCCCTGCCGCCTGCAACGCGCTGCGGGGGCCGAGCTGCGCCTCTATCCATTCGAAATGATACGGCGATCCAACGGCTTCGTTCGCCATCTGGAGAAAACGGCGGTCGTAGGGCTTGGCGCTGAATACCGCGACGCGCATTCTGGTCCTCCAGACCGGTTCGGCCGGCCTATGTGGCACGGCTGTTGCTGAGGCTCCGCCGGGTCGCCGGGGCAGGCAGCTGGCCAGGCGTGATTTGCGGCCCGTCCATGGCCGCAGAGGACCAATGATTTGCACAGGCACGGTGCCTGGGTGAAGGGAGCACTTGACTTGCTATCCACGACTGATGTGCGGCTGGCGGCCGATATTGGCGGCACTTTCACGGATATTGTGCTGGATGCCGGTGGCCTGCGCCGCACGCGCAAGGTCCTGACCACCCCGGCCGCGCCGGAGGAAGGCGTGCTCGCCGGCGTTGGCCTGGTGCTGGACGATGCCGGGCTGCGCTTTTCCGATATCGATGTGTTCGTCCATGGCACGACTTTGGCCACCAACGCCATCATCGAGCGGCGCGGTGCGAAAACGGCGCTCATCACGACGCAGGGCTTCCGCGACGTCCTGGAGATCGGCACCGAAAGCCGCTACGACCAATATGACCTGACGCTGGAGAAGCCGGTGCCACTGGTGCCGCGCGAGTTGCGCTTCACCGTGCCCGAGCGCATGGACGCGGCCGGCCAGGTCCGCCTGCCGCTGGACGAGGCCGCGGTCGCCGCCCTGGTTCCGCAGCTGCGCGAGCATGCGGTGCAAAGCGTCGCCTTCGCCTTCCTGCACGGCTACGCCAACCCCGACCATGAGCAGCGTGCCGCCGCGATCCTGAAGGCGGCCATGCCGGACCTGTCCATCACCCTGGCCAGCGAGGTTTGCCCGGAGGTGCGGGAATATGAGCGCACCTCCACCGCCGTCGCCAACGCCTATGTGCAGCCCCAGATGGAAGGCTATCTCGGCCGCATGGCGGCCGCGCTGCGCGGACGGCAGTATCGCGGCGCGACCTATCTGGTGACCTCGGGCGGCGGCCTGACCTCGCTGGAGACGGCGCAGAAATTCCCGGTGCGGCTGGTTGAGTCCGGCCCGGCCGGCGGCGCCATCTTCGCCGCGCAGGTGGCCCTGCGTGCCGGCGAGCAGAAGGTGCTGTCCTTCGACATGGGCGGCACCACGGCCAAGATCTGCCTGATCGAGAATGGCGAGCCCGCGACCTCCCGCTTCTTCGAGGTGGACCGCACGGCGCGTTTCCTGAAAGGCTCGGGCCTGCCGCTGCGTATCCCGGTCATTGAAATGGTCGAGATCGGCGCCGGCGGCGGTTCCATCGCCCAGGTTGACGCGCTGCAACGTGTCACGGTGGGGCCAGAAAGCGCGTCCTCCGTGCCAGGGCCTGCCTGCTACGGGCTGGGCGGGGAGCGGCCGGCGGTGACGGACGCCGATGTGGCGCTGGGCCTGATCAAGCCGGAAGGCTTCGCGGGCGGCAGCATGGACCTGAGGCCGGAATTGTCGCTCCGCGCGCTGGGGCGCGAGATCGGCGAGAAGCTGCACCTGTCGCCGGAAATGTCCGCCTATGCGGTGTATGAAATGGTCTGCGAGAACATGGCCAGCGCGGCCCGCGTCCATGCGGCCGAGCGCGGCGCGGTGATCGGGCAGCACACCATGATCGCCTTTGGCGGAGCGGCGCCATTGCACGCCGCCCGCGTGGCCGAGAAGGTGGGGGTGCCGCGCGTCGTGGTGCCCCCCAATGCCGGCGTCGGCTCGGCTGTCGGATTCCTGGCCGCACCCGTCGCCTACGAGATCGTGCGGTCCCGCCCCGCCCGCCTGGACGAGGATTTCGACGGAGCCTCGATTTCCGCCCTGTTCGCGGAGATGACCGAGGCGGCGCGCGCCCTTGTGGAGCCCGGCGCGCGCGGCGCGCCTTTGTTTGAGCGCCGCACCGCCTTCATGCGCTATGTCGGCCAGGGCCACGAGATCACCGTGGAACTGCCGAACAAGGAACTGGGCATGGCCGATGTCGCGGAACTGCGCCGCATCTTCGAAGCGGAATACGCCGCGCAATTCGCCCGTGCGATCCCCGCGGCGGCGATCGAGGTGCTGAACTGGTCGGTGCTGGTTTCCACCAATGCGCACCATCCGGAAGCCGCGGCGCCCGTGACATCCGCCGCGTCGCCACAGCCCGCCGGTTTGCGCCTGATCTTCGACGGCCGCGCCGAGAAGAAGATCGAGGTGCCGCTGTACCGCCGCGAGGCGATGCCACCTGGCGCCCGCATCGCCGGCCCCGCGCTGATCGCCGAGGACGAGACAACCACCTACATTTCTGGCAGCTTCGATGCCCATATCGATGGCAGCGGCTGCATCGTGATGGAGCAGAAGGCGGCATGAGCAGCAACATGACCGACACCAGCCCCAAGGTTGGCCTGATCGACCTGCAGATCATGTGGAACCGCCTGATCGCCGTGGTCGGCGAGCAGGCGCAGGTGCTGATCCGCACCGCCTTCAGCCCGATCGTGCGCGAATGCGGCGACATCTCGGCCGGCATCTTCGACCTGAAGGGCCGCATGCTGGCCCAGGCGGTGACCGGCACGCCGGGCCACGTCAATTCCATGGCGGAGGCGGTGAAGCACTTCATCCGCCACTTCCCCATCGAGACGATGAAGGAAGGCGACGCCTACATCACCAACGATCCGTGGATGGGCACGGGCCACCTGAACGACTTCGTCATCACCACGCCCGCCTTCCACAAGGGCAAGCTGGTCGGCCTGTTCTCCTGCACCAGCCACCTGATGGATATCGGCGGCCTGGGAAACGGGCCCGAGGCTTCCGACGTCTACATGGAAGGCCTCTACATCCCGATGCTGAAGCTCATCGACCAGGGCCGCGTCAACGAGACGCTGATGGCGATGATCCGCGCCAACACCCGGCTGCCGGTGGATACCGAAGGCGACACCTACTCGCTGGCCGCCTGCAACGATGTCGGCGTCAAGGCCCTGTCGGCGATGATGCAGGAGTTCGGCATCGACAGCCTGGATCCTCTGGCCGAGCACATCATCGAGAAGTCGCGCGCGGCGGTGCTGGCCGAGGTGGCGAAGCTGCCGAAGGGAAGCTGGCACCACGCCATGACGGTGGATGGCTATGACCACCCGCTGACGCTGGAAGCCACGCTGACCATTTCCGACAGCGGCATCCATGTGGACTACAGCGGCACCTCGGAGATGGTGCGGCGCGGCATCAATGTGCCGATCTCCTACACCACCGCCTATACCGTGTTCGGCCTGGGCTGTGTTGTGGCCTCCGACATCCCGAACAATGCCGGTTCCCTGGCGCCGCTGACGGTTTCGGCGCCTCTGGGATCGGTGCTGAACGCGCCGAAGCCGGCGCCGGTCTCGTCGCGCCATGTGCTGGGGCAGATGCTGCCGGACATGGTGTTTGGCTGCCTCCGCCAGGCGCTTCCCGACCGCGTGCCGGCCGAGGGCACGTCCTGCCTCTGGAACATCACCGTCAGGGGCGAGCGCAGGAACCCCGGCAAGGCCAATCCCGTCTTCGCGCTGACCATCACCACCAATGGCGGAACCGGCGGGCGGCCGGGGCAGGACGGGCTTTCGGCCACCGCCTTCCCGTCCGGCGTCATGGGCACGCCGGTGGAGATCTCCGAGATCCAGTCCCCGCTGATGTTCTGGCGCAAGGAGCTCCGTCCCGACAGCGGCGGCGCGGGCCAGAGCCGTGGCGGGCTGGGGCAGATCATGGAGATTGCCAACAATGACGATGCCCCCTTCGAGTTGCTGGCGGCCTTTGACCGCATCCAGTTCCCGCCGCGCGGCCGCGACGGCGGCAGCGATGGCGCGCCGGGCTATGTCGGCCTGGCCTCGGGCGCGGTGTTGCGCGGGAAGGGCCTGCAAACCATTCCCCCCGGGGAAAGGCTGGTTGTGCTGACCCCCGGCGGCGGGGGCCTCGGCGATCCCCAGGCACGCTCTGACGCGAAGCTGGCGGCCGACCGGCGCAACGGGCTGGTGTCGGACGAGGCCGCCACGCGGCTGTATGGCGTGGCGCAGGCTGCGGAATAATCCATAATCGGAACAGAAAGGCTGGGCCGCGCTGGCCCAGCCGCCATGGTTTCACAGGAGATAACCCGATGACGACACGTCGCATCCTGATGACGGCGGCCTTTGGCTCACTCGCCGCCCCCGCCCTGATCCGCTCCGCGCGGGCCGCCACGCAATTCGACCTTGCGACGGTCTGGCCGGATGGCAATTTCCACACCCAGAATGCCAAGCGCTTCGCCGCCGAGGTCGCCAAGGCCACGGACAACGCCGTCACCATCAACGTCCATGCGGGCGGCGCGCTGGGCTTCAAGGGCCCGGAACTGCTGCGCGCGGTGCGCGACGGGCTCGTGCCGATGGCCGATGTGCTCAACAACCAGCAGATCGGCGACGCGCCGACCCTGGCCATCGAGGGCATCTCCTTCCTGATTGGCTCTTTCGACGAGCTGAAGGTGCTGCACAAGCACCTCATGCCCGAATATGAGCGGGTGGCGAAGGCGAACAACCAGAAGTTCCTCTACATCGTGCCCTGGCCCACGCAATACACGCATCTGCGGAATCCGATCTCCACCATCGATGATCTCCGCGGCGTTCGCATTCGCGCTTCCGACAAGAACACCGCCGACATGTGCAACCTGATGGGCGCTTCCGGCACCATGATGCCATGGGGCGAGGTGGTGCCGGCGTTGGCATCGGGACGCATCGATGGCGTCTGCACCTCCGCCACGTCGGGGGTGGATGGGCGCTTCTGGGAGTTCCTGAAGGTTGCCTACCGGACGAACCACACCAACAATTCCCAGTTGGTGAGCATCAATCTCGATAGCTGGAACGAGCTGTCCGCCGCCAACCGCGAGAAGATCGAGGCCGTGGCGAAGAAGCTGCAGCCCGAGTTCTGGAACGTGGCGCAGATGGACGACACCAACAGCGTCAAGAAGCTGACCGAGAATGGCATGCAGGTGCGGGACGTCGATCCCGCGCTCATGGCCGAGATGCGCAAGCGGACAGCCAGCATGAAGGATGACTTCATCAAGCGCGTCCCGGCCGCCAGGCCGATCGTCCAGGCCTATCTCGCCGAGCTCGGGAGGGCCTGAGTTGCGCAGCCATGCCCTGAGCACGGGCAGAACTGAGCGGGGCGGCGCCGCCGCCCTGCTGCGGGCCTCCGACCACATCGCCGCCCTCAGCGGCGTCTTTGCCACCCTTTGCCTCGTGACCTTGCTGATCCTGATCCTGGCCGGGGTCGGGCGCAGCATCCTGGGCAAGATCTCGCCCGATTGGGGCGGCGAGATCACCATCGCCTGGGAATACAGCGCATACCTCATGGGCGCGGTGTTCATGTTCGGTGCCGCCGCCGGATTGCGCGCCGGGTCGCATGTGCGTGTCTCGATCCTGCTCGCCCGGGCCGGGCGCGGGATGACCTTGCTGCTGGAGACGGCCTCCACCCTGATCGGCCTGCTGGTGTCCGGCTTCCTGACATGGTCGCTGTTCAACTTCACCATGCGCGCCTGGAACACGGACCAGCTCTCGAGCGGCAGCCTTACGCCCCTATGGATCCCGGATGCGCTGCTGGCGGCCGGCGCATTCCTGCTGACCCTGCAGATGGCGGTGCGGCTGGTGCGATTGATGCTGGGCCTGCCGACCGAGGATGAACGCCTCAAGGCCGGGAGCGTCACGGAATGACCAGCGTGATGGGCGCCTTGTTCGGCGCATTGTTCGGCATGCTGGCGGTCGGAGCCTGGGTGGGGATCGCGCTGATCGCCACCTCGCTGGTGCTGCTCTACACCTTCCGCAACCTGCCGGTTGACCGGCTGCTGGCGCAGTACACCTTCAACATTCTGACCACGCCCGAGCTGGTGGCCCTGCCCCTGTTCATCCTGATGGGCGAGTTCCTGTTCCGCACGCGGCTGTCGCGCTCGCTGTTCAACGGCTTGTCGCCCTGGGCGGCGCTGCTGCCGGGGCGGCTGCTGCATGTCAACGTCGTCGGCTGCACCATCTTCGCGGCGATCTCCGGCTCCTCCGCGGCGACCACGCAGGTGGTCGGGCGCATCGCGCTCAACGAGCTGAACGCGCGCGGCTATGACAAGCGGATCGCCATCGGCAGCCTGGCGGGCGCCGGAACGCTGGGCTTCCTGATCCCGCCTTCCAGCGTCATGATCATCTATGGCGTGCTGGCCGATGAATCGGTGCTGCGCCTGTTCACGGCCGGCGTGCTGCCCGGCCTGCTGCTGGCGGCCTGCTTCATGGCCTGGGTGATGATCCACAGCACCATCAATCCAGCCTTGTTGCCCGCGCGCTCGGCGGAGGAGCGCGGCATGACCTTCGGCCAGCGCCTCGCCGCGCTGCGCGAGCTGGCGCCGACGCTGTTCCTGATCCTGTGCGTGCTGGGCTCGATGTATGCCGGCATCGCCACGCCGTCGGAGGCGGCGGCGGTGGGCGTGCTGGGCGCCGTGCTGGTCAGCGGATTGCAGGGGGAGCTGAACTGGCCGACCCTGCGCGCCGTGGGGCTTGGCGCGGCGCAGACCTGCGGCATGATCGGGCTGATCGTCCTGGGCGCCTCGATCCTGGGCAATGTCGCCGCCGTCCTGGGCGTGCCGCGTCAGGTGGCGGAAATCGTCACCTCCTGGGGCCTGTCCCCGCTGATGCTGATCGTGGCGCTGACGCTGCTCTACCTGGTGCTGGGCTGCTTCCTGGACGGCTTCTCGATGATCGTCATGACGCTGCCGGTGGTGCTGCCGCTGGTGCTGGCGGCGGGCTTCGACAAGCTGTGGTTCGGCATCTACCTGGTGATCGCGGTGGAGATGGCGCAGATCACGCCGCCGGTGGGCTTCAACCTGTTCGTGATCCAGGGCCTGACGGGAGAACCGCTCAGCACCATCGCGCGGGTGACGTTGCCCTACCTGCTGATCATGGTGGCGTTCGTCTTCCTGCTGGTGATGGCGCCGGGCATTGTCAGCCTGTTGCCGTCTGTTCTGCTGGGCTGATCCAGCCGGGGGGAGCGGCGGCCTGCCGCCGCTCCCGTTCCATCAGGCGGTGTAGGTGACGCGGATCTCGCCCACGCCTTCGCAGGTGCCGTGCAGGCTGTCGCCGGGCTTCACGGCGCTGACGCCGGCGGGCGTGCCGGTCATGATCAGGTCGCCCGGCAGCAGTTCCACATAGCGGGAAAGAAAGGCGATGCTTTCCGGCACGGACCAGATCATCTGGTTCATGTCGCCGGTCTGCTGCACCTTGCCGTTCACCGAAACCTCGATCTTGCCCTTGGTCGGGTGGCCGATCCTGGCCGCGGGCACGATGGCGCTGATCGGCGCGGACTGGTCGAAGCCCTTCGACAACTCCCAGGGCCGGCCCATCTTCTTGGCCACCGCCTGGATGTCCCGCCGCGTCATGTCGAGGCCGATGGCATAGCCATAGACATGGTTCAGCGCCTCGGATTCGGCGATGTCCTTGCCGCCCTTGCCGATCGCCACCACCAGCTCGATCTCGTGATGCAGGTCCTGCGTCTGCACGGGGAAGGGCAGGGTGCCGCCGCCCGGCACCACGGCTGTCGCCGGCTTGGCGAAGAAGAAGGGCGGCTCCCGATCCGGGTCATGGCCCATTTCCCGGGCGTGTTCGGCATAGTTGCGGCCGACGCACCAGATGCGGCGAACGGGAAAAACGCCAGCCTCCCCTTCCACGGGCACGGTGGCCGGCTCCGGCGCCTCGATGACATACTGCATGCGGATCGCTCTCCCCCAGGCCCGCGGGCGGGGCCGGTTATGGTTCGCCGGAATGGGTAGGAGGGGGGCAGGAACCCGTCAAGCGCCGTGGTGGCCAGGGCGCGGGAAGGCAGGAGGCTGGGCATGGGCCGGTACCACAGCGACTTCCAGGGCGAGCGCCATCGCTTCGCGGATCTGCGCGAGGTGCTCGCCAAGGCCTCCCCCCGCCGTTCCGGGGATGAACTGGCCGGGCTGGCGGCGGAAAGCGACGCGCAACGCGTGGCGGCGCGCGCCGTGCTGGCCGACCTGCCGCTCACCCGCTTCCTGGAGGAGCCGCTCATTCCCTATGAAGCGGACGAGGTGACGCGGCTGATCCAGGACACGCATGACGCCGCCGCCTTCGCGCCGCTCCGCCACCTGACGGTCGGCGGCTTCCGCGACTGGCTCCTGTCCTATGACGCCACGCCGGGCGCCCTGGCGGCCATCGCCCCTGGCCTGACGCCAGAGATGGTGGCCGCCATTTCCAAGCTGATGCGCAACCAGGACCTCATCTCGGTTGCGCGGCGCTGCCGGGTGGTGACCGGCTTCCGCTCCACCATCGGCCTGCCGGGGCGGCTTTCCACCCGCCTGCAGCCGAACCATCCGGCCGATGATCTGCGCGGCATCGCCGCCGCCACCCTGGACGGCCTGCTGCACGGGGCCGGGGATGCGGTGATCGGGGTCAATCCCGCGACCGACAGCGTGGCCAATGGCATGGCGCTGCTGGACATGCTGGATGGGCTGCGCGCGCGGCATGGCATTCCCGCCCAGAGCTGTGTGCTGGCGCATGTGACCAACACCATCCGCATGATCGAGCGCGGGGCGCCGGTGGACCTTGTCTTCCAGTCCATCGCCGGGACGGAGGCCGCCAATGCCGGCTTCGGCGTCAGCCTCTCCGTGCTGCGCGAGGCGCAGGAGGCGGCGCTGTCCCTTGGGCGGGGGACGGTCGGCGACAATGTGATGTATTTCGAGACGGGGCAGGGCGCCGCGCTTTCCGCGGATGCGCATCACGGCATCGACCAGCAGACCGTGGAGGCGCGCGCCTATGCCGTGGCGCGTGCCTTCCGGCCGCTGCTGGTGAACACGGTAGTCGGCTTCATCGGGCCGGAATACCTGTATGACGGCAAGCAGATCATCCGCGCCGGGCTGGAAGACCATTTCTGCGCCAAGCTGCTCGGCGTGCCGATGGGGGTCGATGTCTGCTACACCAACCATGCGGAGGCGGACCAGGACGACATGGACACGCTGTTCACCCTGCTGGGCGTTGCCGGGGTGAACTTCATCATCACCGTGCCGGGCGCCGATGACGTGATGCTCGGCTACCAGAGCGGCGCCTTCCACGATGCGCTGTATCTCCGCTCCACCCTCGGCCTCCGGGCCGCGCCGGAATTCGAGGAATGGCTCGAACGCATGGAGATGACCGACCGGCAGGGGCGGGTCCGCGCGCTGGCTCCGCAGCATGCCACGATGCGGCGTCTCCTGGCGGAAGGGAGCGATGCCGGTGAACACTGACGCGCAGAACACTGACGCGAAGCCCGCGGCCGGAGGTCGTTCCATCGACCCGCTCTTGGACCCTTGGGCGTCCCTGCGCCGTTTCACCCCCGCGCGCATCGGCCTCGGCCGCACCGGCGATGCGCCGCCCCTTGGCGCCGTGCTGGATTTCCAGCTGGCGCATGCGCGGGCCCGCGATGCCGTCCACGCGCCTCTCGATTTGGAAGCGCTGCGTGCCGATCTGGCAGGCTTGCCGCTTTGCCGCGTCCGAAGCCAGGCGCCGGACCGCGCCACCTATCTGCGCCGCCCGGATCTGGGCCGCAGGCTGCACCCTGACTGCCGGGCGGAACTGCCACCTGGCATGTGGGATGCCGTGTTCGTGCTCGCCGACGGGCTGTCGGCCACAGCGGTGCAGCGCCATGCAGCCTCGCTGCTGCGCGCGACATTGCGGCGGCTGCCGGGCTGGCGCATCGCTCCGGTGGTGATCGCCACCCAGGCGCGGGTCGCGCTGGGCGACGAGATCGGCGAGGCGCTGGGCGCCAGCCTGTGCGCCGTGCTGATCGGGGAGCGGCCCGGCCTGTCCGTGGCCGATAGCCTGGGCGTCTACCTCACCCATGCGCCACGCCGCGGACGGCGGGATGCGGAACGCAACTGCATCTCCAACATTCATCGTTCCGGCGGCCTACCGCCGGAACAGGCGGCGGAAAAGCTCGCCTGGCTGATGACGGAGGCGCTGCGGCTGCGCCTCACCGGGACTGGCTTGAAGGATGACCAGCCGGCCCTGCCTTCCCCGGCGCCGCCGGTGATCGAGGGCTGACCCTTCAATCGAAGCTTTCGTACCAGGTGCGGCCGTCGCGCTCGATCATGGCGATGGCGGCGGTCGGGCCCCAGCTGCCGGCCAGATAAGGGCGAGGGGCGTCGCGCCGCTCGCTCCAGCCCTGCAGGATCGGCTCCACCCAGTTCCAGGCGGCCTCCACCTCGTCGCGGCGCATGAACAGGGTGGTGTTGCCGCGCACCACATCCATGAGGAGGCGTTCATAGGCGTCCGGGTAGCGCTGGCCGAAGGCCTTCTCGAAGGAGATGTCGAGGCCGGTTGGCCGGAGATGCAATCCACCCGGGCCGGGCTCCTTGGTCATCATCTCCAGCCGCATGCCCTCGGCCGGCTGCAGGCGGATCAACAGGCGGTTCGGCTGCAGGTCGTGCTGGTCGCGCGGGAAGATGGAAAAGGGCGGGGTGCGGAACTGCACCACGATCTCGCTCATCTTGCGCGGCAGCCGCTTGCCGGTGCGCAGATAGAAGGGAACCCCCGCCCAGCGCCAGGAATTGACCTGCATCTTCAGCGCAACAAAGGTTTCGGTCAGGCTTTCCGGCGCACCCAGATCGGTCAGGTAGCTAGCGACCGGACGCCCTTCCGCCACGCCGGCGGCATACTGGCCGCGCACGGTGCAAGCGTTCACCTCATGCGGCTCGACCCTTTGCAGGGCCCGCAGGACCTTCAGCTTCTCGTCGCGCACCGCATCCGTGTCGAGCGAGATCGGGCTTTCCATGGCCAGCAGGCAGAGGAGCTGCAGCATGTGGTTCTGCACCATGTCCCGCAGCGCGCCGGACCGGTCATAATAGCCGCCGCGGCCCTCGACGCCGACGGTCTCGGCCACGGTGATCTGCACATGGTCGATGATGTCCGCGTGCCACAACCGCTCGAAAATCGGATTGGCGAAGCGCAGCGCCATCAGGTTCTGCACCGTTTCCTTGCCGAGATAGTGATCGATGCGGAAGATCTGCCGTTCAGGCAGCACCTCGCCGACCGCATTGTTGATGGCCCGCGCGGAGGCGAGGTCGCGGCCGATCGGCTTTTCCAGGACCACGCGGGACAGCGCGTTCAAGCCGCCATGCTCCGCCAGCCTGTGGCAGATGGGCCCGTACAGATCCGGCGATGTGGCGAGATAGAAAGCCTGCACCTGGTCCGGCCGCTCCCGCAGGGTTGCCACCAGCTCCGGCCAGCCCTGGGGCCCGAGCGCGTCCACCGTCTGGTACTGGACCAGGCCCAGGAAGTCCTGCAGCAATTCCCCGTCCAGGCTGGCGGGGTCCACATGCTGGCGCAGCGCCGCCTCGGCGCGGCTGCGGAAGGCATCGCTGTCCAGTTCGGTCCGTGCCGCCGCGATGATGCGGCTGCTGGCGGGGAACTGCCGGTCCCGGAAGCGGTGATACAGGGCAGGCAGCAATTTCCGCATGGTCAGGTCGCCGGTCGCGCCGAACACCACGCCGTCAAAGGAAGCTACGGGGAGGATCCGGGCCATTCTGGCGCTCCTGTCTCGCGGAGGCGGGACCATAGCGCGGGCGCCCCGCCCCCTCCAAACGGAGCGCCTGGTTGACAGCGGCGGCGGGATGCGGTGCTGCGGAAGGGCGGCGCTTCGGCCGCGGCGGCGGCAAGGGCGGGTCCAGGATGAAGCTTTCGTGGCAACAGGCGGCGGAGAAGGCGGCGGACCTCGTCGCCGGCTGGAACGCCGGAGAGCCGGGCGGCGTGGTGCTGGGCTTCGACCGGCGCGGCCCGCGCTTCGCCCATGCCGCCGGCCTGGCAAGCCTGGAGCATCGGCTGCCCTTCACCACAGCGACCCCGACACGCCTTGCATCGATCACCAAGCATGTGTTCTGCGCGGCGGTGCTGCGGGAGGGGATGGATCTGCGGGCCCCGCTCGGCGCGCTGGTTCCTGGACTGGCCCCGCCCATCGCCGCGGTGCCGATGCGGCGGGCGCTCGACATGACCGGCGGCCTGCCGGATCTGGGTGAAAGCTTTGGCCTGATCGGGATACCAGGCAGCGCATCCCTGGACCGTCCGACGCTGCTGGATCTGGCACGGAGCCTGCCGGGCCTCAACTTCGCCCCGGGGAGCAGCATTGCTTATTCCAATACCGGCTACCGCCTCGCGGAATCCGCCTTGCAGGCGCCGTTTCCCGACCTGCTGTCCCGGCATTTCCCGGAGCATGGATTTGCCTATCCCGAGGATGAAGCCGAGCCGGTGCCCGGGCTTGCAACGGGTTACTGGCGCGATCCCGCACGGGGATGGCGGCGTGGCCGCTACGGGCTGAACTTCTCGGCCTCCGGTGGCCTTGCTTGTTCCGCCGACACGCTGATGCGCTGGGCGCTGCGCCTGATGGCGGGCGAGGGTGGAACGGCACGGCTTTGGGAAGCGCTGGCCTGCCAGGGCCGGCTGCGGGACGGCACCGAAACCGGCTATGGCCTTGGCCTGTCACGCGCGCCGCTGCCTGGGCCTCCGCTATGGGGGCATGGCGGCTCCTTGCCAGGCTACAAGGACCACATCCTGATGCTCCCTGGCGCCGGAGCCGGAGTGATCGTGCTCAGCAACCGGGAAGACACTGGCGCCTACCGGATGAGCCTGGAGGTGATGGCGGCCTTGGCTGGCCTTGACCTGCCCTCCGCCGGGCGGCTTCCCATCGGGGTTTTCGCCGAGGAGGATGGACCGTTCTGGGTTGAATCATCAGGGGATGCCCTTCAGCTGCTCGGGGCGCCGGAGCCGCTGCATGCCGCGCCGGACGGCACAGTGCAGGGCCTGCAACCGCATCTGCCATTCCGGCTGCGGGTGGAGGCCGGTGGGCTGGAAGGGCGCCTCGGTCACCGCCACGCACGGCTGGAGCCGGTTGCCGCCGATGCTCCGCTGGATGGCAGGCTTCTGGGAAGCTGGACGGGCCATGCCTTCGGAGACATGGCAAGGCTTGACATCAAATCCGGGGAGAATGGCCCGGAACTGCATCTGCCGGGCGTGTCATCGCGGCGCCTCGCCCTGCGTTCACTGGGCCCCGGGAAGGCCCTGGCCGAGCGCCCGAACCCGCCGGGTGCCTACCGCTTCGCGATCTGGCTGGAACAGCCCAACTCGCTGGTGCTGGTTTCACAGCGCAGTCGGATGCTGCGGTTCCAACGTGCATGACAAATATTTTACATAATAATACTTATACGAAAAGTATTCCGGTGGCGATGGCTCCCTTCGGTGTGGCTCGTCAGGACAGTTCCACCATGCGCGAAGCCGGTTCGGCAGCCTCTCCCTTCCGGAACGCCGCCAACAGACTCTCGCCTCTGCGTCTGGCATGGCGCGCATGGCGCTGGCGGATGGGGCCGTAGCCGCGAACATGGTCCGGCAGCCGGGCGATCTCCACCGCCACGGCATGGTTGGCCGGCGTCAGCCCTGTCGCGACTTCCTCGAGCGCCGTCTCGTATTCGGCCAGCAGGGCCCGGTCGAGGCGGCGGTCCTCGCTGAAGCGGAAGGGGTCCAGGACCGTTCCGCGAAGCGGCCGCAGCTTCGCCAGAACCGCCATGGCCCGCAACGCCCATGGCCCATAGGGACGCTTGCGGGGCGCATCCCTGCCAGGCCCGGCCTTCGCCCAGAGTGGCGGCGCCAGATGCAGCACCAGCCGGTAATCGCCCTCGAACTGGGCCGAAAGGCGGTCCAGGAAGCCGGTTTCACAGAATAGGCGCGCCACCTCGTACTCGTCCTTGACGGCCAGCAGCTTGTAATAGCCGTGTGCGACCGCCTCGGTCAGCGCCGATTGTTGCGGCACCTGACGGAGCTCCGCCTCCTGGATGCGGCGCAGAAGGCTGGCATAGCGCTCGGCGTAGCGGCGGTTCTGATAGGCTGTCAGCTCCTCGACCCGCCGCGCGACGGTCTCGTCCAGGGAGGTCGAAAGCCGGTGGTGTGGCGGCCGCGGCTGCGCCGGAGCGGCGGCCTGTTCCACCGAGGCCAGGTCCAGCGCCGCCTTGCGGCCCCAGTAGAACGCGTCCTGGTTCATGCGCACCGCGGCCCCGTTCATCTCGATGGCCTGCAGGATCGAGCGGGGCGCAACAGGCAGCCAGCCCTTCTGGCTTGCATAGCCCACCATGAACAGATTGGTGGCGATGGAGTCGCCGAGCAGGGCCGTGGCCAGCCGGCTGGCTTCCACCAGGCTGATGCCCTCCGCCCCCACCGCCTTCGCGATGCGTGCCGCCATGGCCGGCACGGGAACGGAAGGATCCGGGGAATGCCCGATATCCCCACTGCGCGCCTGCGCCGCCAGGGCACGCACCACGTCGCTGGTGACGGCGACGTCGCTGTTCACCACAGCCCGGGATGTTCCGAGGTTCAGCTTCGACAGGCTGTCCTCTGCGGCGGCCACCACCATGTCGCAGGCAAGAAGCAGATTCGCCTCGCCCGTGGCGATGCGCGAGGCATGCAGCATGTCCTGCCGATCGGCGATCCGCACATGCGACCAGACAGGCCCTCCCTTCTGCGCCAGCCCGGCCATGTCCAGCACCAGCGCCCCTTTCCCTTCCAGCGTGGCCGCCGTGCCGAGCAGGGCGCCGATCGTCACCACGCCGGTGCCGCCCACGCCGGTGACGAGGATGCCATAGGGGCTGGCGGTGCTGGGCCGGGGTGGCTCCGGCAGTGCATCGGCATCCGCCGGAAACATCGTGGCCGCAACGCTTTTGCGCAGGCTGCCGCCTTCAACGGTGACGAAGCTGGGACAGAAGCCTTCCAGGCAGGAGAAATCCTTGTTGCAGGATGACTGGTCGATGGCGCGCTTGCGCCCGAACTCGGTTTCCAGCGGCACCACGGACATGCAGTTGGATTTGTCGCTGCAATCGCCGCAGCCTTCGCAGACCCGGTCATTGATCACCACGCGGCGGGGCGGATCAGGCATCAAACCCCGCTTCCGGCGGCGCCGTTTCTCGGCGGCGCAGGTCTGGTCGTAAACCAGGACGGTGACGCCGCCGATCTCGCGCAGCTCCCGCTGCACCGCATCCAGCTCCCGGCGGTGCCGCAGCGCCACGCCGGACGGAAAGGCCGTGGAAGCATGGCGGGCGGGATCGTCCGCCACCACCACCACGCGCTCCACCCCTTCCGCCAGAACCTGCCGGACGATTTGCAGCACGGTGAGCGTGCCTTCCACGGGCTGGCCGCCGGTCATCGCCACAGCGTCGTTGAACAGGATCTTGTAGGTGATCGGCACCCCGGCGGCCACGGCCTGGCGGATGGCCAGGATGCCGGAATGCGAATAGGTGCCGTCGCCAAGATTGGCGAAGACATGCGGCGTGTCGGTGAAGGGTGCCTGGCCGATCCAGGCCACCCCCTCCCCGCCCATCTGGCTGAAGGTCTGGGTCTGCTCCGGGTTCAGCCACAGGGCCATGTAGTGGCAGCCGATTCCGGCCAGGGCACGGCTGCCCTCGGGCACCCGCGTGGACGTGTTGTGCGGGCAGCCGGAACAGTAATGCGGCACGCGCAGCATCAGGCCCGGCAGGGTGGGCGCCGCCGCGGCCTCGCGTGCGTCCAGGAAGGCAAGCCGTTCATCGATCTGCGGGTCCTGGTGGAAACGCCGGATGCGTCGGGCCAGCACGCGGGCGATCATGGCCGGGGTCAGCTCCCCGGCGGCCGGCAATTGCCAGTGATGCGCCCGAAGCTCCCATTCGCCGGTTTCGTCATATTTGCCGGTGACGCGTGGCCGAACGTCCTCGCGCCAGTTGTAGAGCTGCTCCTTCAGCTGATACTCGATGACCTGGCGCTTTTCCTCGACCACCAGGATTTCTTCCAGCCCCTCGGCGAAATGCCGGACGCCTTCCGCGTCCAGGGGCCAGGTCATGCCCACCTTGAAGATGCGGAGCCCGATCCGGTGTGCCTTGGCCTCGTCAATGCCCAGGGAGGCAAGCGCCTGGCGCAGGTCCAGGTAAGACTTGCCCGTGGTGATGATGCCGAGGCGCGCCTTGTCGCTGTCCAGCACGATCCGGTTCAGGCCGTTGGCGTGCGCATACGCCATGGCGGCATAGACCTTGAACTGCTGCAGGCGCCTTTCCTGCGCCAGGGGCGGGTCCGGCCAGCGGATCGACAGCCCATCCGGCGGCATGATGAAATCCGCGGGAAGCCGGCTCTCGATGCGATGCGGGTCCAGCACCACGGCGGAGGAGGTTTCCACCGTGTCCGCGATGGCCCGGATACCAATCCAGCAGCCGGAGAAGCGCGACATCGCCCAGCCATGCAGTCCGAAATCGATGAACTCCTGCACGCCCGAGGGGTTCAGCACCGGGATCATCGAAGCGGCGAAGACATGATCGCTTTGATGCGGCAGCGAGGAAGATTTGGCGCCGTGATCATCCCCGACAATGGCGAGCACGCCGCCATGCCGCG
This sequence comes from Teichococcus oryzae, assembly GCF_008386565.1. GTDB lineage: Bacteria > Pseudomonadota > Alphaproteobacteria > Acetobacterales > Acetobacteraceae > Pseudoroseomonas > Pseudoroseomonas oryzae. The sequence continues at coordinate 71,467 of NZ_VUKA01000011.1, forward strand.
ACGTGCCGGCGGCATTCGCATGCTTGAACACATCGACGCTGCGATCCGCGCCGGGGCCCTTGCCGTACCAGAGGGCGAAGACACCATCATGCCGCGCGCGGGGGAACAGGTTGACCTGCTGCGTGCCCCACACGGCCGTTGCGGCCAGTTCCTCGTTCAGGCCCGGCTGGAAGTGGATGCGGTGGGAGGCCAGCTCCTCGCGCGCCTTCCACAAGGCCTGGTCGAAGCCACCCAAAGGCGAGCCGCGATAGCCGGAGATGAAGCCGGCAGTGTTCAGCCCGGCGGCCGCGTCGCGGATTTGCTGCAACATCGGAAGCCGCACCAGCGCCTGGATGCCGGACAGGAAGCTGGGCGCGCCGTCGAAATGAAATTCTGCGGAGGGGGGAAGCCGGGACATGTCCGCCACGATCATCTCCTGCAGGCTTGCGGGATCAGCAGCGACCGGAGCCAGAACGGCCAGGGCCGGACGTTCGGCCGTTGAATGGCGGGAGGCCGCGGCGCCGCGTGCCATTAAGGGCGTGGAGGACGCGGTGGAGGGTGTTTGTCACTGTTGTGCTCTCCCCGGACAGGCGTCTGGCCAGCCGGCCGATCGCCATCAAGCCGTGTCCGGCACGGGAAGAAAAGCGCTCAATCAACGCGGAAGGCTGTTCCCATGGCCTGTCCCGGGAGGGGTCGCCCGCGTCCATCGTGATCCGGAAAGGATGCCCTGTCCGGCGATGCGGCAGCTTCAACAGCCCTGGAATGCGGAAGCAGCATCCTGGGACATGTTCGCGATGTTCAGAGCTCCCGCCGCGCCATCTTCGCACGGGCTTTCATCACCCTGGTCCGGGAGGGTGCGGCATGCCGCACCGGCGAAGCTCCGCTGAGACGGGATACACATTTTCGTGGGTGCCGGGGCGATGCGGAAGCGTATTGCCGCCTTCAGGAGTCCCTGGCCGTCTGTTTGAGGCGGCTGACACTGGCATGAACGCTGCGGATCAGATCCGGCAACTCGTTTGCATCCAGGGCGCGGGCGGCGGCAATCGCGGCCACAAGCTGTGCCGTGGCCGTCATGATGGTGCCAGATGGCGCGGGGTTCGCGGATGGAGCATCTGCGGCTTCCATGGGAACCGGTTCTTTCGGCAAGGGGGCCGGCTCCGGCATGGCGGCGGGGGCGGCCGGTGGGCTGCCTTGCGGGACATCCGCCGCCTGCTCCAGCAATTGCTGCAGGGTTGCCGCGGTTTCCAGGAAGCCATCCTCCCGCAGCGCCACCAGCGCCTGCGTGCCGTGCCAGAAGATGCGGCGCTGCATGGACAGGGCCTGCACCTGGGTGTCGGAGGCCGGCTGGAAGCGGCAGCCGTGAGCTTCGGCGTGGCGGATCTGCTCGGAATTGATCTGCACGGTGGTCAGCTTTCAAAATCAGGCGCCGTCGCTCGAAACGGCCAAGCCACGGGCATTATGCATGGATGGCCATGCGCCATCCATGCCGGAACCAAAGAAGCGGCCTCAGGACCGGGGCGCGGCCTGCAGCAGGCGGTTGAGCAACCGGCCGAATTGCAGGTTCGACACCGCGGTATCCGGCTGGTCGGTATCCACCCGGTGCACCACCACGGTTTCCAGGGTCGGCATAACAAGCACCTTGTGGCCACGCGTGCCGAAGGCGGCGTAGCTGCCCGGCGGGGTGAGCACGCCGGGGAACATAACCCCTGCCCGTTCCAGCCACCACATATACCCATAGGCGCCGCGATGGCCCGCTTCCGAATGCGGCGATGTGCTGAGACGCACCCAATCCTCCGGCACGACCTGCCGCCCTCCCGCCCGGCCGCCATCGAGGAACATCTGGCCAAACCGCGCCAGGTCGCGCGCCGTCATGCGGAAGGGGTAGGCGGGGTGCCGGGATTCCGGCAACGCCACATAGCTGCCATCCTGCCCGGCGCGGAAATCCTGCATGCCGCAGGGGCCCGCGATGCGCGCCGCGAAATCGGCGAAGATGTCCGCGCCCGTCACCCGCCGGAAGATGGTGCCCAGGGCGTTGAAGTCCCAGTTGTTGTAGCACCAGGTGGTGCCAGGCCCCGCGCTGTGGCGCTGCGGCTTGATCGACATCATCCAAGGCGATTCATAGCCGCTCGGGTGGTACACGCCGGAGCGGGCGCAGAGCAGGTCATACACCGTGGCCAGTTTCTCGCGCTCGGACAGGCCAAGCTTGTCGTCGATGCCGAGGCCTTCCAGCGTGGCATCGAGGTCGATCCTGCCTTCGGCCTCATGGATGCCGATCAGCGCGGACAGGATGCTTTTGCGGATGGAATGCGTGTTGAAGCGCGCGGCGACCCGTCCCGAGGACAGCAGGAGCCGGCCGCGCACCACCACCATCAATGCCGCGCTGTCCATTCCCGCGGCGAATGCCAGCGCATCCCGCAGTCGGGATGAAGACCAGCCGGCGGCTTCGGGGCTGTCCCAGCCGGGCCAGTCGCCGGGTTCGGCCTCACCCGGGGCGCCGGTAGGCAGGATGTTGCTCAGCAGATCGGTGGGCATGGCGTCCGGTTCTCCTTCACCCGGCCTGGCTTAAGCCCGGCCCGTGCTGCGCGCCAGGGCCCGCAGGCTCCTCCCGCCGCAACAATCGGGCCGATGGATGCCCGGCAAAGGGGAGACAGATGGCACATCTGTTGCTTACCATGCCGTGGATCGTCACCGGAGGGGGAACCAGGGACATGACATATCGACGCGGCCAAACATGGCGCCTTGCCCTGGCCTTGCTGGCGGGGTCTGCCCTGGGCGGCGCGGCGCAGGCGGCGACCCCGGGCAATGCGCTTGTCATGGCCTGGAACATCGATGCGATCAGCACCTTCGACCCGGCCCAGATCGGCGAAGTGGTGACCAGCGAACTGATCCAGAACACCTGCGACGCCCTGGTCAGCTTCGACCCCAAGGACGAAGCCAAGGTGGTGCCGGCCTTGGCCGAAGGCTGGGATGTCGCGGAGGATGGCCGGCAGATCACCTTCCGTCTGCGCGACAAGCTGGTGTTTCCCTCCGGCAACCCTGGCTCGGCCAAGGATCTGGCCTGGTCGATGCAGCGCGTGGTGCGGCTCGGCCTCGGCAATGCGGCGACATTGACGGAATACGGCTTCACCAAGGCCAATGTGGAGCAGATGATCAGCGCCCCCGATGACCGGACGTTGGTCCTGAAGCTGGACAAGCCCTATCCGACCAGCCTGATCCTGCAGGCCATTGCCGCCAATCGCGTGGCGACGATGCAGGACCGCAAGACCATCATGGCGCATGAGGTCAATGGCGACCTCGGCAACCGGTATCTCGCCACCAACACCGCCTGCATCGGTCCCTACCGGCTGCGGCAATGGAATTCCGGCGAGGCCGTGGTGCTGGAGGCCAATGAGAAATACTGGGGCGGCCAGCCAAAGTTGCGGCGCGTCATCATCCGCCACGTCGCCGAGGCCGGAACGCAGCGCCTGCTGCTGGAAAAAGGCGATGTGGACGTGGCGCGCGACCTGACGCCGGAAGACATGCAGGCCATCGAGAAGATGCCCGGCATCACCCTGGCGCGCACCCTGAAGCCGCAACTCGTCTACTGGGGCTTCAACAATGCCCATCCCGCCTTCGCCAATGAGAAGGTGCGGCTGGCGATGCGCTACCTCATTGACTACGAAGCCCTCGGCAAGACGGTGATGGCCTATAATGGCGTGCCGCGCGCCAGCTTCGTGCAGCTCGGCGCCTTTGGTGCGCTGGACGCCAAGGAAGGGCAGCCCTTCAGCCTCGACCTGGCCAAGGCGAAGCAATTGCTGGCCGAGGGGGGATACCCCGATGGCTTCGAGGCAAGCATGATCTTCTCCACCCTGCCCTATGCGGCGCCCATCGCGCAGCACATCCAGGCCAATGCCGCCAAGGTTGGCGTGCGCCTGCGGCTCGAGCAGATGGCGAATGCGCAGCTTTTCGCGCGGCATCGCGGGCGCGAGTTTGAGTCCGTCATCGCGGCCTGGCAGACCAGCGTGCCCGATGCCCAGGGCAATGCCGCGCGCCTGATCCTGAACCCGGACAATCGCGCTGAAGCGAAGCTGACGCAGTATCCATCATGGCGGCATTCCTTTGCGTCCGAGGCCGCCAACAGGATCGCCGCCGAGGCGCTGCTGGAGCGGGACGAGGACAGGCGCGTCGCCCTTTATAAGCAATTGCAGCGGGACATGATGCAAAGCGGGCCGACCGCGATCATGTTCCAGAGCGTGCATCTGGCAGGGGTCCGCAACACGGTCAAGAACTGGACTTGGCACGGGTTCGGAAGCTACTACGAACTGGCTTACAAGGAGTAACGCCTGCATGGCAGATGTGGCGGCGATTCCGGTCAGCCGGAGCGGGCGCGGCAGAGCCGCCGCGCTGCCCGGCCGGGTAAGCACAATGGTACGGCTGGTTGTCTCGATCGCCGTGACCCTGTTCGGCCTGATGGCACTGACGTTCTTTATTGGCCGCTTGCTGCCGCTGGACCCGGTTGCCGCCATTCTCGGCGACAATGCGAGCCAGGAAGCCTATGAGGCGATGCAACGGCAGCTGGGCCTCGACCAGCCGCTCCACATCCAGTTCCTGCGCTATGTGTACGACATCGTGCGGCTGGATTTCGGCACCGCGCTGATGACCGGAAAACCTGTGCTGGAGGATATCCGCCGGGTCTTCCCCGCCACGATCGAGCTCGCGACCGTGGGCATCGTGATCGGAACCGGACTGGGCATCCCGCTTGGCGTGCTCGCGGCGGCCTATCGCGACACCGCCATTGATTACTTCGTGCGGATCTTCGGCCTGCTGGGCTACTCGATGCCGAATTTCTGGCTGGGCCTGATGGGATTGGTGTTGTTCTATGCCACGCTCGGCTGGGTCGAGGGCCCCGGGCGCATCGACACGGCTTACCAATGGGATATCGAGCCGGTCACGGATCTTCTGTTGCTGGACACAGCGATGGCGGGCCAGTGGGACATCTTCTGGAACGCGTTCGGCCACATCATCCTGCCGGCGTCCATTCTCGGCTTCGGCGCGATGGCCTATATTAGCCGCATGACGCGGTCCTTCATGCTGGAGCAGCTGGCGCAGGAATATGTGATCGCCGCGCGGGTCAAGGGCCTTTCCTGGGGGCGCACGGTTTGGGTGCATGCCTTCCGCAATGTCGCCGTGCAGGTGGTCACCGTTGTGGCGCTCGCCTACGCCTTCCTGTTGGAAGGCGCGGTGCTGACGGAAACGGTGTTCGCCTGGCCCGGCTTCGGCCGGTATCTCACCAATGCGCTGCTCGGCGGCGACATGAACGCCGTGGTGGGATGCACGCTGGTGGTGGGCATCATCTTTGTCGGGCTGAACCTGCTGTCAGACCTGCTTTACCGCATCTTTGATCCGCGGACCCGCTGATGCCCGGCGCGACATCCCTGGGTGCGTGGCTGCGCGCGCCGGTTCCCAACTCGCCCTTCCAGGCACGGATGCAGGCATTCTGGCTGGGCTGGCGGCGGCTGCGCGGCAACCCGCCCGCCTTGGCCGGCGCCGTCATGCTGCTGCTGCTGATCGCGATCGCCCTCTTCGCGCCGCTGATCGCTACGCATGACATCTATGCGCAGGATCTTTCTTCCCGCCTGCAGCCTCCCTCGGCGGCACACTGGCTTGGCACCGATGATCTTGGGCGCGATATCTACAGCCGCCTTGTGTTCGGCGCCCGCATCACCCTCTACATCGCCTTTCTGGCCGCGCTGATCGCCGCGCCGCTCGGGCTCGTCATCGGCGCGACGGCCGGCTATCTCGGCGGCTGGACGGATACGGTGCTGATGCGGCTGGTGGACATCTTCCTGTCCTTCCCCAGCCTGATCCTGGCCCTTGCCTTCGTCGCGGCGCTTGGTCCCGGCATCGAGAACGCCATCATCGCCATCTCGCTCGCGGCCTGGCCGCCGATCGCGAGGCTGGCCAGGGCCGAAACGCTCACCGTGCGCAAATCCGACTACATCGCCGCCGTGCGGCTGCAGGGCGCATCGCGGATGCGGATCATCGTGCATCACGTCATGCCCATGTGCATTCCTTCCGTGGTGGTCCGCATCACGCTGAACATGGCGGCCATCATCCTGACGGCGGCCGGCCTCGGCTTCCTTGGCCTGGGCGCGCAGCCGCCAAGCCCCGAATGGGGCGCCATGCTGTCCACCGGACGGCAATTCGTGATGACCAGCTGGTGGATCGCCGCCATTCCCGGCACAGCCATCCTGCTGACCAGCCTGGCCTTCAACCTGTTCGGCGACGGACTCCGCGACGTGCTGGATCCGCGGCATGGCTGAACCATTGTTGAGCGTGCGGGACCTGCGCATCGCATTCCCTTCCCCCGCCGGGCTGGTCGAGGCGGTGCGCGGCGTGTCCTTCAATGTGGGGCGGGAGAAGCTCGGCATTGTCGGGGAAAGCGGTTCCGGCAAATCGATGACCGGGCGCGCCTTGCTGAAGCTCACTCCCAAGGCGGCGCAGGTAACGGCGGCGCGGCTCGATTTCGCCGGCATCGACCTGAATGCCGCTTCGGAGCGCCGGATGCGCGGCATTCGCGGCGGCCGCATCTCCATGATCATGCAGGACCCGAAATATTCGTTGAATCCGCTGATGCGCGTGGGCTCACAGATCGCGGAGGCATGCCGGCTGCATCAGCGGGTGGGCGCGCGCGAAGCCGCGGCCAAGTCCCTCGCCATGCTGGAAGCCGTCCATATCCGTGAGCCGAAGCGGGTGTTCGACCTTTACCCGCATGAGGTTTCGGGCGGCATGGGACAGCGCATCATGATCGCCATGATGCTGGTCACCGGCCCCGACCTGATCATCGCCGATGAGCCGACATCGGCACTGGATGTGACGGTGCGGCGCCAGGTGCTGTCGATCCTGGACGAGCTGGTGACGCAACAGGGCGCCGGGCTGATCTTCATCAGCCACGACCTCAACCTGGTTGCCGAATTCTGCGACCGGGTGCTGGTGATGTATGCCGGCCGGATCGTCGAGGAGTTGCATGCCCGCGACCTGCATGCTGCGCGTCATCCCTACACCCAGGCCCTGCTGCGCAGCCTGCCGCGCCTGGAGGCGCCCGTATCGCAGCTCGCGGTGCCGACGCGTGATCCCGCGTGGCGTGACGGACCCACCTATCGCCTGGAAGCATCGTCATGAAGATGGTCGCGCCGCCGGCGCTGGAAGTGGCCGGCCTGGACATCATCTTCGGCCATGGCGCCAAGGCCAATCATGCCGTTCAGGACGTGTCGTTCCGCGTCGAGAGCGGCGGCGCCTTCGGGCTGATCGGCGAATCCGGTTCCGGCAAATCCACCGTGCTCCGTGCCGTTTCCGGCCTCAACACCCATTATCATGGGGACATCCTGCTGCATCGGCAGGTTCTGCCGCCCGTGCGCGACAAGGGCTTCTTCCGCCGCACCCAGATGGTGTTCCAGGACCCGTATGCGTCGCTGCATCCGCGCAAGATGGTCAACCAAGTCCTGCTGGAACCCCTGATCATTCACAAGCTGGGCCGCCCGCAGCAGCGCGTGGACGAGGTGCTGGACGCCGTGGGCCTCGATCCCAGCTTCCGCTTCCGCTATCCGCATCAGCTGTCCGGCGGGCAGCGCCAGCGGGTGGCCATCGCCCGCTGCCTGATCCTGGAGCCGGAAATCCTTCTGCTGGATGAGCCGACCAGTGCGCTGGATGTGTCGGTGCAGGCGGAGATCCTGAATCTGCTGCACCGCCTGAGGTCGGAGCGCCGCCTGACCTATGTCATGGTGAGCCATGACCTCGCGGTTGTCGCCCATCTTTGCGAACGCATCGCCATCATGAATGGCGGAAAATTCGTCGAGGAGCTGAGCGTCGGGGATTTGCGGGCCGGCCGGGCCACGCAGCCCTATAGCCAGGCTCTTCTGGCCGCCACGCATTACCGGCCGGCCTCGCCGGAGGAAGTCACCGTCTGAGAAGGCCATGCGGGCAGATCTGGAACCTCGTGGATTGCCCCCTCTCTTATCCACAGCTTCATCCACCAATTCTGTGGATGAAAGCGGCCTCGCCGCCAGGATGCCTGCCTCCCGGCGCACCGGCGTGAGGAAGGGCGATGCCGCGACCGGTGTGCCGGTTTTGGGATGATGGCGGAGGCCGGCGGCGCGGAACTGGAGCGCATGGCTTGATCCGGCCCTGGCATCGGCCGCAATCTGGCGGCTTGGGCAAGCAGGACAGCCGGCCATGATGACCAGACGCCAGATCGAGCGGAGCGTGGCGCAGGGCCAGGGCGCCGAGGCGGCGGATCTCGTGCTGCGCGACGTCAGGCTGCTGGACCTTGTGACCGGCGCCCTGGAGCGGACGGATATCGCCATCTGCGGGAGCCGCGTCGTCGGCACCTATGGGCGATATGAGGGCGCCGAGATCCTGGACGGACAAGGGCGCATCGCGGTGCCCGGCTTCATCGACACGCATCTGCACGTGGAATCCTCCCTGATCTCGCCGCAGGAATTCGAACGCTGCGTGCTGCCGCACGGCGTCACCACGGCCATTTGCGATCCGCACGAAATGGCCAATGTGCTGGGCACGGAGGCCTTCGATTATTTTCTGGCCTCGGCCGGGAACATGGTGATGGATCTCCGCGTCAACCTGTCCTCCTGCGTGCCCGCGACCGATCTCGAAACAGCGGGGGCGCGGCTTTCGGCGGCCGACCTTCTTCCCTATGCCGGCCATCCCAAGGTGATCGGCCTGGCCGAGTTCATGAACTTCCCGGGCGTGCTGGCCAATGATCCGCACTGCCTGGACAAGCTGGAAGCCTTTGCCGGCCGCCACATCGACGGCCATGCCCCATTGCTGCGCGGCAAGGCGCTGAACGGCTATCTTTCCGCCGGGATTGCCACCGAGCATGAGGCGACAAGCGCGGAGGAGGCCCTGGAGAAGATCCGGAAGGGCGTCACCGTGCTGATCCGCGAGGGCTCCGTGTGCAAGGACCTGGCGGCGCTGGCGCCCCTGCTGACGCCCGCGGCATCATCCTTCCTGGCCTTCTGCACCGATGACCGGAATCCGCTGGAGATCGCGCATGAGGGGCATCTTGATTTCATGATCCGCAGCGCCATCGCACAGGGCGTGGAGCCGCTGGCGGCCTATCGCGCGGCCTCCCTCAGCGCGGCCCAGGCCTTCGGGCTCCGGGACAGGGGCATGATCGCGCCGGGCAGGCGGGCGGATATCGTGCTGCTGGATGATCTGGAACGCTGTGCCGTTGCGCAGGTGATGGTGGGCGGAAGGCCGGTGAACGAAGCGCTGTTCGCCGCGCGCAGCTTGGTTCCGGCCGTGGGCCTGGACAGCATGAAGGCGGCAAGGGTGCAAGGCGGCGACATGGCCGTGCGGGGCGGGGCCGAGCAGCCGGTGATCGGCGTCATTCCCGGCAAGATCATCACCGACCACCTGAACCTCACCCTGCCTTGCCGCGCCGGCGAGGTTCTCGCCGATCCGGCCCAGGATGTTTGCAAGGTCTGCGTCGTCGCGCGGCATGGCAGGAACAACAACATCGGCCGCGGCTTCGTACGGGGCTTCGGCATGACGCGGGGAGCGATCGCGTCCTCGGTCGGTCATGACAGCCACAACATCTGCGTCGTGGGGCAGAACGATGACGACATGGCGCTGGCCGTCAACCGGCTCGGCGCCATCGGCGGCGGCTTCGCCGTGGTCGCGGAGGGAGCGGTCCTCGCCGAGCTTCCCTTGCCGATCGCCGGCTTGATGAGCGACCGCTCCTTCGAGGAGGTGGCCGACGGGCTGCAGGATCTTCGCGATGCGGCGCTGGCCCTTGGCAGCGCGCTCGCGGACCCCTTCCTTCAGCTGGCTTTCCTGCCATTGCCGGTGATACCCCATCTGAAGATCACCGACCGCGGCATGCTGGATGTGGACCGCATGGCCCTCCTGCCGAATCCTGGCGGTGCCCCGGGTTTCGGGGCCGGCGCCACTCCGCTCCTGTAGGGCAATAGGGGCGCGGGCATCATGTGATGCGAATGGAGGAATGAACGGCGTGAAGCCTGCCCTGATCGCCCTGGACTGGGGAACGTCGAGCCTCCGGGGCTTCCTGATGGATGCCGCGGGACGGGTGCTGGAACAGCGCGGCAGCAGGCAGGGCATCACCAACCTGCCCGAGCCGGGCCCGGCCGGATTCGAGGCCGCCTTTGAGGCACTCTGCGGCGCCTGGCTCGAGCAGTGGCAGGAACTGCCGGTGGTGGCCGGCGGCATGGTCGGCAGTGCCCAGGGCTGGCGCGAGGCACCCTATGCGCCATGTCCCGCCGATGCGCGCCGGCTTGCGGCCGCAGCGGTGGAGGTGGTGACGCGGCGGGGCGTGCGAGTCCTGATCGCGCCCGGCGTCCTGTCCAGGCCTCCCGGCGCCGCGCCGGACGTGATGCGTGGCGAGGAGATCCAGATCGCCGGCGCCCTGATCCTGCATCCCGAACTGTCCGTCCGCAGTCTGTTCCTGATGCCGGGGACGCATTCCAAATGGGTCGAGGTGCGGGAAGGCTGCATCATCGGCTTCCGCACCTACATGACCGGCGAGTTGTTTGCCGTGCTCAGCCGCCACTCACTGCTGGGCCGGCTGATGACCGACCCAGCCGCCGCGCCGGATCAGGCGGAGGCCGGCTTCGCGCGCGGCGTCGCCATGGCGCAGGAGGCCCGGGCCGGCGATCTGGCGCACCGGATTTTTGCCGCCCGGACACTGGGCCTGACCGGGGAAGTGCCTGGTTCTGCGCTGCAGGATTTCCTGTCCGGCCTGCTGATCGGGCAGGAGGTGATTTCCGCACTGGATGGTGCCGCCGATGGCGCGCGCCTGGCGCTGATCGGGGAAGAAGGCCTGTGCCGCCGCTATGCCGGCGTCCTGCAGGCCCTGGGCCATGCTGCCTTTCTGCAACTGGGCAACACGGCGCCGCCCGGGCTGTTTCATTTCGCGGTCGAGGCGGGACTGCTCGCCCCGCCACAGGAGTTTCCCCGATGACTTCGTCTTCCCATGCGCCACGGCTCGAAGCCGCCTTCGCCCGCTTGCCGCTGGTGGCCATTCTGCGCGGCCTGCCGCCCGGCGATGCGGAACCGATCGCTTCGGCGCTGTACGAGGCCGGGTTCCGGCTGATCGAGGTGCCGCTGAACTCGCCGGAGCCTTTCCAAAGCATCGCCGCCATCCGGCGCCTGTTGCCGCAGGATGCGCTTGTGGGCGCCGGCACGGTGCTGCGTCCGGAGGATGTGGACCGCCTCGCCGCCATCGGTGCCGAGCTGGTGGTCATGCCGCATGCCGATGCCGCCGTGATCCGGGCGGCCGCGCAGGCGGGGCTGCTTTGCGTGCCCGGTGTCGCGACGCCAACCGAGGCATTCGCTGCACTGGCGGCCGGCGCCGCTGCGCTGAAGATCTTTCCGGCCGAGATGGTGGGGCCGCCGGTGGTCAAGGCGCTTCTCGCCGTGCTGCCGCGCGGCACGCGGCTGCTGCCGGTGGGCGGCATCGCGCCGGACGGCATGGCACCATTCCGGGCGGCGGGCGCCGCTGGCTTCGGCCTGGGCTCCGCCCTCTACAAGCCTGGCATGTCGGCCATGGAAGTGGCCGGGCGCGCCCGCGACTTCACGGCCGCCTGGGCTGCCCTGTCGCAAGGCTGATCCCTGCCCCGCAAGGCTTTGGCCACGGCCCGACTCATTCCGGCGGAGAGGTTGGAGCAGCGGAGGGCGGCACCTCCTGCTGGCCTTCCTGCCGGTCGCGATGCAGCGCCGCCCGCCCGACCAGCATCAGCGTCACCGGGGTGGTGATCACCACAAGGATGCCGATCAGCACCTCATGCACCACCAGCCGCGACTGTTGCACGGAAAAGAACAGGATCGAGGCCAGCAAGGTGCAGGCGATGCCGAAGGAGGTGCCCAGGGTGGGCGCATGCAGCCGCTCATAGAAGCTTTTCAGCCGGATCAGCCCAAGCGAGCCGATCAGCGTCAGCACCGCCCCGGCCAGCACCAGCAGCGCGACCGGAATGGCCACAAACAACGGAAGGTCGGCGGCATGGCTCATTCGATCACTTCCCCACGCATCAGGAACTTGGCCAGCGCCGCAGTGCTGACAAAGCCCAGCAGCGCGATGACCAGCGCCGCCTCGAAATAAAGGGCGGTGCCTGAGCGCATACCGAAGGTCAGCAACAGCATCATGCCGTTGACGTAGAGCGTATCCAGGCCAATGACGCGGTCCTGCGCGCGCGGGCCGCGCAGCACCCGCCAGGCGGCGCAGAACATCGCCAGACCCAGAAGGATCTGCGCGGCCAGCAGTGACCAGGACAGCAGGGCTTCCGTCATGGAAAGATCTCCATCAGCGGCTTCTCGTACCGGTTCTGGATGATGTGGGCCCAGCTATCCTGGTCGGGCAGGTCAAGCACATGCAACAGCAGCCAGCCTTCCTCCGGGTCGAACTCGATCCAGGCCGTGCCGGGCGCCGCCGTCAGAATGCAGGCCAGGATGGCCAGAGCCTGCGGATTGCGAAGCCGCAGCTGAACATGCACAAAGCTGGAATAATGGCTCTTCTGCCGGCTCAGGATCACCCTGGCCACGGCGAGGTTGGACCGGGCAATGTCAACCAGCACAACGCCTGTGAGGCGCAGCACGGCCCGAGCCGGGCCCAGGCGGGGCCGGCCCGGCCGCAACAAGGCCAGCGCCCAGCCACCGAGCAGCGCCAGCACCGCCCCCACCAGCGCGGGACCGGGTGAAACAGTCTGGTTCATCAGCAGCCACATGATGAACAGGGCGGCCGAAACAACGGGATGGGGCAGGATCCGGCTCATGGCGCGCGCCCGATAACCTGCATCATGTAGCCCTGCGGGGCATGCAGCTCAGCGGCCGTGGCCTGCATGTAGCGCATCACCGGCCCCGCCGCCGCCGTCATGGCAAGGCAGGTGGCCAGCAGCAGGATCACCGGGGCGATCTCGATGATTCCGACCCGCGGCACGGTCCGGCCCGTGGTGGCCCAAAGGCTGCGGATGCCGGCGCGCGTCATCGCCAGCACGGTCGCGAAGCCCGACAGCACCAGCGCGGCCAGCAGTGCCCAGCCGGCCGTGGAAACCTCCACCGGTCCTTCCCCCAGCCCGGCCGGATTGAGGATGCCGGTCAGCATGGCGAATTTGGCGATGAAACCGGAAAGCGGCGGCAGCCCGGCCAGCACAAGGGCACAGCACAGGAAGCAGAGTCCCAGCACCGCCATGGTGGCGGGGATCGCCACGCCGATCTCGTCATCCAGCTGGTCATCGTCATCCTCGCCATCGCCGAAGGCTTCCAGGGTCACGGCCAGAACGTCGGCGCCAACATCGCGCTCCCGCTCGATCAGCTCGATCAACAGGAACAGGGCGCCAATGCCGAGTGCCGAGCTGGCCAGGTAGAACAGGGCTCCACCGGTGACAGGCAACTGTCCCGCCCCCACCGCCGCCAGCAGCGTGCCGGAGGAGATAAGCACGCTGGCACCGGCCAGCCGCGCCAGATCCTGGGTGGCCAGCACCGAAACGGCGCCGAAAGCGATGGTGACGATGCCTCCGGCCAGCAGCCAGTCGCCACCGAAGCCTTCCGAAATCCCCGCCTCCGCGCCGAACAGAAGCAGCCACAGCCGCATCACGGCATAGATGCCGACCTTGCTCATCATGGAGAAGATGGCCGCCGCTGGCGGGCTGACCACGGAATAGGTCGGCGCCAGCCAGAAGCCGACCGGCCACATGGCCGCCTTCACCAGGAAGGCCATGCCGAGGATCGCCGCCCCGGCCTCCAGGATCGACCGGTTCTCCGCCGGCACCGCCGCGATCCGCTCGGCGAGGTCGGCCATGTTCAGCGTTCCGGCGACACCATAGATCATGGAAACGCCGATCAGGAACAGAAGGGAGGCCGCCAGGTTGATGGCGATGTAGTGCAGCCCCGCCTTGACGCGCGCGACCCCGGAGCCGTGCAGCGCCAGGCCATAGGAGGCCGCCAGCAGGACCTCGAAGAAGACGAACAGGTTGAACAGGTCGCCGGTCAGGAAGGCGCCGTTCAGGCCCATCAGCTGGAACTGGAACAGGGCGTGGAAGTGCACCCCCATCCGCTGCCAGCGCGTGAGCGAGAACACCAGGGCGGCGAGCCCCAGCAGCGCCGTCACCAGCAGCATCAATGCCGCCAGCCGGTCGGCCACCAGCACGATGCCGAAGCTCGCGGGCCAGTCGCCCAGCCGGTACACGGTGACAACGCCGGCGCCGCCATCGGCATGCGCCTGGACGGCGAGGGAAATGGCGATCGCCAGCAGCAGCAGGGTGGAGCCGATGCCGATGGTGGCGCGGAGGCGCGACCGCTTCTCCTCCAGCGGGATCATCGCGGCGCCCGCCAGCAGCGGCAGCAGGATCGGCAGGATGGCCAGATGTTGCATCAACCCGCTCACCGGTCGCGCGCCCGGCCATCCACATGGTCGCCGCCGGTCAGGCCGCGGGCCGCCATCATCACCACCAGGAACAGGGCGGTGGTGGCGAAGCCGATCACGATGGCGGTCAGCACCAGCGCCTGCGGCAGCGGATCGGCGAACACCGCCGGGTCGCCCATGGTGCCGGGCTCCAGCACCGGCGGGCGGCCGACGGGGAAGCGGCCCATGCTGAAGATGAACAGGTTGACGGCATAGGACAGCAGCGACAGGCCGATGATGACCTGGAAGGTGCGCGGCCGCATCAGCAGCCATACGCCGGAGCCGCCGAGCACGCCGATGGCGAGGGCAAGGATCAGTTCCATCAATCGTCTCCGGCGGCCATGGCGGGAAGGCTGGGGGACACAACGGGTGGAGGCGCGGCGCGCTGGCTGCGCACCGACTGGTGCGCAATGGCGATGAGCATCAGCACCGTGGCACCGAAGACCAGGCAGAAGACGCCGAGGTCGAACAGCATCGCGCTGGCCATCGGCAGCTTCCCCAGCCAGCCAAGATCGGCATAGGCGAAGTAGGAGGTCAGGAAGGGCCGCCCCACCACCATGGCGCCAAGGCCGGTTCCGGCGGCCAGAAGCAGCCCGCCGCCCATCCAGCGCAGCGGGCGGACCCGCAGATGGTCCTCCACCCAGCGCGTGCCGGCCACCATGTATTGCAGCAGGATGGCCACGGACATCATCAGGCCGGCCGCGAAGCCGCCGCCCGGCAGGTCATGGCCGCGCAGCAGCAGGAAGATGGAAACCACGCCGATCACCGGAAACATCAGCCGCATCAGCACGCCCGGGGCCAGCAGCCAGGCGCCGGCATCGCCCTGCTGCTGCTCCGGCACGCCGATGCTCTCGGCCGCGGGGCGGAAGCGGCGCAGCAAGGCATAAACCGTCAGCGCCACGATGCCGAGAACGGCGATCTCGCCCATCGTGTCGAAGCCGCGGAAATCCACCAGGATCACGTTCACCACATTGGTTCCGCCGCCTTCCGTATAGGCCCGCTCCAGGAAATGACGGGAAATGCCGTCGGGTGAGACGCGGGTCATGGTGGCGTAGGACAGGGCAGTCAGCCCGGCGCCGGCAGCTACCGCGACGCCCAGGTCGCGCAGGCGCCGCGCCCGTGCCTTGAAGCTGCCCGAGCCACGCTCCTCCATGCGCTTCGGCAGCCAGCGCAGGCCCAGCAGCAGCAGAACGGTGGTCACGACCTCCACCATGAGCTGCGTCAATGCCAAGTCCGGCGCGGAGAACCAGACAAAGGTCATGCAGGTGACCAGGCCCGCGCCGCCCAGCAGGATCAGCGCCGCCAGACGATGGTATTTCGCTTGGTAGGCGGCCCCGATGGCGCAGCCGCCGCCAACGATCCAGATCAGCGCCACCACCGGGTCGATGCTGGTCAGGGCCACCTCGCCGGGGGAAAGGCCATAAGGAAGCAGGGCCAGGGTGGCGGCGAGAATGGTCACGCACACCATCAGGCGCAGCTGCATCTGCAGCCGGCTGGTGCCCATCAGCCGTTCCAGCGTGCGGGCGAAGCGCCAGGACAGGAACACCATCGCCTGATCGAAGATGCGTCGACCATCGAGGCCGCGCAGCAAGGGCGTGCCCTCGACACCGCTCCTCAGATGGGGCTGCAGCAGATGGTAGAGCAGCACGCCGCCGGCCAGGGCGAACAGGCTCATCACCAGCGGCAGGTTGAAGCCGTGCCACACCGCCAGGCTGTATTCCGGCGTCGCGTCGCCCAGCACCGAGCGCACGGCGACATCGAGATAGGGGCCGATCGTCGCCGCGGGCAGCACGCCCACCACCATGCAGCCCAACACCAGGATCTCGACCGGCACGCGCATCCATTGCGGTGGCTCATGCGGCTTGCGCGGCAGGTCGTCGGTCGGCGGGCCGAAGAAGGCGCCATGGATGAAGCGGAGCGAATAGGTCACGGCGAAGATGCCGGCCACGGTGGCCACCAGCGGCAGCATGCTGTGCATCAGGGTCGGGGCGCTGGCGGCGGTCAGCGCCTCTGTGAAGAACATTTCCTTGGAGATGAAGCCGTTGAGCAGCGGCACGCCGGCCATGGCCGCCGCCGCCACAAGGGCGAGGCGCGCGGTGAAGGGCATGCTTTCGTTGAGGCCGCTGAGGCGCCGGATGTCGCGCGTGCCCGTTTCATGGTCGATGATGCCGGCGGCCATGAACAGCGACGCCTTGAAGGTGGCGTGGTTCATGGTGTGGAAGATGGCCGCCACCATCGCCAACGGGCTGCTCAGGCTGAGCAGCAAGGTGATCAGCCCGAGATGGCTGATGGTGGAGTAGGCCAGCAATCCCTTCAGGTCATGCTGGAAGATGGCAACATAGGCGCCCACCAGCAGCGTGATCATCCCTGAGGCGCCCAGGATCCAGAACCACGCCTCCGTGCCCGCCATCACCGGCCACAGCCGCGCCATCAGGAAGATTCCGGCCTTCACCAGCGTCGCCGAATGAAGATAAGCGGAAACCGGCGTCGGCGCCGCCATCGCCTGCGGCAGCCAGAAATGGAAAGGGAACTGGGCACTTTTCGTCAGGGCGCCCATCAGGATCAGGATCAGCGTCGGCAGGTAGAGGGAATGCGAACGGATGACATCCCCCGAGGCCAGCACCCGCTCCAGATCATAGGAACCGACGATGTGGCCGAGCAGCAGCATGCCCGCCAGCAATGCGAGCCCGCCCGCCGAGGTGACGGTCAACGCCATGCGCGCGCCGTCCCGCGCCGACGCCGAATGCTGCCAATAACCGATCAACAGGAAAGAGAAGAGGCTGGTCAGTTCCCAGAAGAAAACGAGCTGGATCAGGTTGCCCGACAGCACCAACCCCATCATCGAGCCCATGAAAGCCAACAGAAAGGCGAAGAACCGCGGGATCGGATCTTCCTGCGACATGTAGTAGCGGGCGTAGAGCACCACCAGGAAGCCGATGCCAGCGATCATCACGGCGAAGACGGAGGCGAAGCCGTCCATCCGCAGGATCAGATTGAGGCCAAGTTCCGGCACCCAGGGAATTTCGAAGCGCGGCACGGCGCCATTGGCGATGGAGGCGTAGCAGAGCCACACCATGCACAGCGACAACAGCGCAACGCCGCCGGCCAGCCAGGCTTCCAGGTGGCGGGCATTGTTCGGCAACAGCGCGGCAATGGCGGCACCCAGATAGGGAAGAAGGATCGCGGCCGAGAGGTAAAGGGCGTCAGGCATCAGGCGCCGTGCTCTCCGTCAGGTCGTGAAGGGGCCGCACCCCGGCGGGGCGCTCGCGTGTGTCAGAACTCTTCGGGCTCGTCATTGTCCTGATTGGCGCCCTGCAACAGCGCCAGCGCCTCGCTGGCGGAAGCGGCCTTGCGGAGCCGGCGCGGAAGCTGGCTGCCACGGAGGGAGCGGCAGATATCCGACAAGGCGGGCAGGAAGCCTTCCGAGGTTTCCTCCGGCCAAAGCACCAGAAAGACCAGGTCGACCCTTTCCCCGTCCCGCGCCTCGAATTCGATGGGGGTTTCCAGGCGGGCCAGGATGGCCAGGGGCTGCTCCAGCCCTGCCATCCGCGCATGCGGCAGGGCGATGCCCCGGCCCAGCGCGGTGGAGCCGAGTTTCTCCCGCCCTTGCAACGCTTCCAGGATATCCTTGCCGGGATGGTTGAGGCGCTCAGCCGCTTCCGTGGCCAGCATTTCGAGCAGCTCGGCCTTGTCCGCCGGATGAAGCCTGAGAACGCCTTCCTCGCGTGGAAACAGGTCCGCTAGTGCCATCTGCTCCTCCAACCATTTGCTCCGGGCACGCCTTGCTCAGGGCGCAGCGTCCCCGATGATCGCCATGCCTGCCCTGTCCGGGATGCGAGCACAACGCCGGAAGAGGCGCTTTGGAGGCACCGCGGCGCCTGCCGGGCCATTTCCGGACCACGGGGTATATATTTTAATATTTCCTGCTTTCCAACACTGCGGAAGGAAATTAACGGACTTCCTGGACACTGATCCTGGCCCGAACCAGAAAGATTGTTTCGGATGTAATGGCTCGGAGATTGGGCAAAACATCGTACAAATCGCCCTTGTCAAAGGCCTGTTCTTCTTCTTTTGGCTGACAAGTCGATCAAAGCCGCCTTCTTGCGCCACATTGCTGGCTTCAGGCTTCCGAAGCATTTGTCGCGCCCAGAACCTGAAGCGGTTCCATGATGCAAGGAAGCTCACACCGGCAAGAAGCGAGCTGACGATGGCTCCTGGGCCGCGCCTTCAGGCGGTGGAGGCGGACATTCCGCCTCCGCCCCTGTCAGCGGGATGGCGCTTCCGCCGCGTGCCAGCGATACAGCGCACGCGCCAGGGCATCGAGCAGGAAGCCCAGAAGCCCGATCAGCACAACGACGCCCATCAGCTCGGAATAAGCCAGCCGGTCGCGTGTATCGAGCACCAGATAGCCAAGGCCCCCGGAAACGCCCAGCATCTCGGCCGGTACCAGCACGATCCAGAGGATGCCAATGGCCAGACGCGTGCCGGTCAGGACCGGTGCCAGGATGCCGGGCAGGATGATGCGGCTGAGGGTTTCCCACCGCGTCGCCGCGAGGCTACGGGCCAGCAGCAGCCAGCGCCGGTCCAGCCGCCGCACGCCTTCGGCGGTGCTGAGCAGCACCGGCCACACCGCCGCGAAGGCCAGCAGGAAATAGATGGGCGCATCGCCGACGCCGAACAGCATCACCGCCAGCGGCATCCAGGACAGGGGCGAGATCATCCGCAGGAACTGGAAGGCGGGGGAGGTCGCGGCCTCCACCACCCGCAGGCCGCCGACCGCCAGCCCCAGCGGCACGCCCACCAGCAATGCCGCGCCCAGCCCCACCAGGACGCGCTTCAGGCTGAGCCAGACATGCAGGAACAGGTCGCCATGCCGCGTCAGCTCCACCAGGCTGCCCAGCGCCGCACCGGGCGCGAAGCGGCGGGCGAAGCCATCCGGCTCGGCCAGCGGGCCTGTGCCCAGCCACCACAAGGCCAGCAGCAGCAGCAGGCCGGCGGCCCCCAGCGCGCCACGCTGCCAGCCGAAGCCCCCGGCGGCAGGCCGCGCCCCCAGGTGGGCGGCCAGGGAAGGCGGGCTGGTGGTGATGCTCATGCCGAAACCACCTCGCTGCGGGTAAAGCTGTCGGGGATGCCGAACATGCCAGGCCCGCCGGCGGATGCGATGGCGGCCCGCACGAAGCGGTCATCCACCAGTTCCCGCGCGGCCCGGGCCGGGTCCAGCGCGTCGAGGAAGGCGCGGTTGCCCTCGATGAGCGTGTGCTTCAGCAGCCGCACCAGTTCCTCCGTGTAGGAAGGAAAGGGATAGGGCTGGAAGTCGATGCGCCGATTGCTCCATTCCGCGTGCCGGATGGCGCCCGAGGCCAGATAGGTGGCGCGGTCGGCCTCGGCGGGGGCCAGCACCTTGGCCAGCACGGCGGCCGGATGCGGCGTGTAGCGGTTGGGGTTCTCGCGGGACAGGATCTGCGCCGTTTCGGCGCGGTTGTCGCGGATCCAGGCCTGTGCCTTGACCACCGCGTTGACCACCTTCTGCGACCATTCGGGGCGGCGCTGCAAATCGCTTTCCTGCATCGCCACCACGCAGCAGGCGTGGTCGCGCCACACATCGCCGGTGAAGCGCAGGACCTTGCCGACGCCCTGCGCCTCGGCGGCGGCGTTGAAGGGCTCGGCCACGATGTATCCGGCGATGCGCTTCGTGGCGAGGGCGGGCACCATGTCGGCCGGCGGCATCACCACCAGCGCCACCTCGTCCGCCGCCGGCGCCGCGCCGCCGCGCGTCACCACGGGCTTCAGCCCATTGGCCCGCAGCAGGGCGCCCAGCACCACGTTGTGGATGGAATACCAGAACGGAATGGCCACGGTCTGGCCGCCCAGCGCGCGCACATCCTGGATCCCGGGCTGCACCGTCAGCCCCGAGCCGTCGAGATGGTTCCACGCCACGACCTTCAGCGGCGCCTGGCCGCCGAAACGGGCCCAGATGGTCATCGGCGAAAGCAGATGCACCACATCCACCTGGCCGGACAGAAAGGCCTCGATCACCTGCGCCCAGGAGCGCAGCAGCACCGGCTTCTCCGCGCGCAGCCCCTCGGCCTCGAACATGCCGCGCGCATGGGCCACCAGCAGCGGCGTGGCGTCGGTGATGGGCAGGTAGCCGATGCGGACGGGGGCATCCGGCCCGGGTTGCGCGCGGGCGGCACGGGCCCGCAGCAACGGCGCCGCGCCGGCGGCTGTGAACAGGCCGGCCAGGCGCAAGGTGTCGCGGCGGGAGAAGAACTCGCTGTCCATGGGGACGGCTCCGTCAGTGGCGGCGCAAGGTGGCGTGCAGGGCCTGCAGGATCTCGACGCGTAGCGCGCCCAGTTCCGCCAGCAGGTCGTGGCGGGGATGCGGCAGGTCGATGCGCCAGTCCCCGACCAGTCCGGCGGGGCTGCCGCCGAGCAGAACCACGCGGTGCGCCAGAAGCAGCGCCTCGTCGATGTCGTGGGTGATCAGCAGGGTGGCCGGGCGGCGCTCCGCCACCACCTGCAGCAGCAGGCGCTGCATCTCGGCCCGTGTCACCTCGTCCAGCGCGCCGAAGGGCTCGTCCAGCAGCAGCACCTCGGGCCGCCGTGCCAGACAGCGCGCCAGCCCCGCCCGGCTGGCCATGCCGCCGGAAAGCTGGGCCGGATGCAGTTGCCGCGCATGGCGCAACCCGACCGCGGCGATGGCATCATCCACCCGCGCCTGCCGCTCCGCCGGTGACAGCGCCGGCTGATGGCGGAAATCCAGCCCAAAGCCGACATTCTTTTCCAAGGTCAGCCATGGCAGCAGCGCCGGGTCCTGAAAGGCCAGCGCGATCC
The DNA here is from genome assembly GCF_008386565.1 of Teichococcus oryzae. Classification (GTDB taxonomy): domain Bacteria; phylum Pseudomonadota; class Alphaproteobacteria; order Acetobacterales; family Acetobacteraceae; genus Pseudoroseomonas; species Pseudoroseomonas oryzae. Next base: position 92,690 of record NZ_VUKA01000011.1, read on the forward strand.
GGGGATGGGTGCCGCTGAGCGGGGCGCCATGGATGCGGATCTCGCCGCCGCTGGGGGTTTCCAGCCCGGCCAGCGTCCGCAACAGGCTGGACTTGCCGACGCCGCTCGGGCCCAGCAGCGCGACGACCTCCCCCGGATGCAGGTCGATGTCGAAACCGGCCAGCACCGGCTGCGCCGCCCCGGGGAAGCGCAGCGTCAGGTGACGGGCGGAGAAGCTGGCGCTCATGCGGCGCAGCCGGCGACAGCTTCGGGCCGCGCCGCCAGGACCGCCTTCAACTGCACGAGGCTCGGCGTGATCACCGGGATAAAAGCGGCTTCCCGCCAGCGCCGGGCGAAATCCTCGCCCTGCGGCTGGAGATAGGCGCGGCCGCCGGATGCCTGCAACTCCAGCCCCACCGCTTCGGCGACGATGTCGGCGAGGCGGATGCGCAACTCGAAAAGCGGCGCGGGCCGGGCCTGGAAATGCAGCGCCCGCAAGCCGTCGCGCAGCGCCTTCTCCTCGGCGGCAAGGCGGGCGGACAATTCTCCGAGCGGCAGGCGCAGCACCTCCCGCGCGGCACCGCCCCGTTCCGTCGCCTCCTGCAACGCCCGCCGCGCCAGGCCAATGGACATGCCGCATTGCAGGCCCAGAAACGCCGGGCGCACCTGGGGCAGCCACAGGCCCGCCTGGGGATGGATGATGTCGTCCGGCGAAAGCTTCACGCCATGCAGGTCGATGGCGGCGGTGTTGGTGCCGCGCAGGCCCAGCAGCGACAAATCCTCAGTGCGGCGCAATCCGGGCGCATCGGATGGCAGGGACGCGACCATGGCCCCGCTTCCATCCGCATGCGCGATGGCGGCGGCGACGTGGAAGCCCTGCGGCCGCAGATTGGTCACCCACGGCATCCGGCCATCCAGGCTGTATCCCGCCCCTTGCGGGGCGGCCGTGATCTGCAGCGCTTCCAGCCCCGCCAGGAACTTCATGGCGTTGGAAAGGCCGGTTGCGCCGGCCAGGGCGCCGGTCAGGAGATCCGGCAGCAGCCGCGACCGCAGCCCTTCATTCGGGCTTTGCAACAGGAACTCGATATAGGTCCGTTGGCTCCAGAACACGAAGCCGGCGGCCAGGGACCTGCTGGAAATGGCGGCAATGGCCTCCACCGCCTCGGCGACCTCGCCGCCCTGCCCGCCCCAGGCCGCGGGAACGCCGATGCCGAACAAGCCCGCCGCGGCGAGCCGGGGCAGCAGCGAGGCAGGGTCCGCCCGGCCATCATCAAGGCCGGCCGCATTGCCGTCCAGCCATTCGTTGAGGGCGCTTCCGATCGGGACAGGCATGTCGAGGGCCTTTATTCCGCAGCGACGCTGGCCGGGCCGTCCCAGCGGAATGCCTCAAGCTGCGGGTTCAGCGGTGGCTGGCCGAGATTGTTCGCGAAGTTGCACAAGGTCGCCAGGCTGACGCCCAGCACCACTTCCAGCGCCTGCTGGTCGTTGAAGCCGGCGGATTTGAAGGCGGCGAGATCGGCATCGGCCACTTGGCCACGCATCGCGATCACGGCGCTGGTGAAGGCCGCCACGGCTGCGAGGCGTGCATCGCCCACCGGCTGCCGCTGCCGCAGCGCCTCGATGGTGTCGGCATCCAGGCCGGCCTTCTTGGTGGCGATGGCGGTGTGCCCGGCAACGCAGAAGCCGCAGCCATGGGTGGCGGCCGCCGTGATCTGCACCACTTCACGCTCCGCCAGGGTGAGGCTTGCCCGCGCATTGATGCCGGAAACGGTCAGATAGGTTTCCAGCGCGACCGGTGCATTGGCCAGCACGCGCAACAGGTTCGGCAGGAAGCCATTGTTCTTCTCGGCGGCGGCCAGGGTCGGCCTGGCCTCGGCCGGGGCATCGTCATGCGAGCGGAGCGGCAAGCGAGACATGGCGCAAACTCCTCGGAAAAATCACCACCAGAAACGCGGCTCATCCATTTGCACGTTTTCCTGGCGCATTTTTGGTCCGGCTGATCTAACGTCCTGCCGGCCCATCGGCAAGTTTCTTCTTTTTCGCTGGATCTGCGCCATTCAATAATAATTTAGCAAATCAGATCGTGATTGAGGCTTTGCCAGGAAGTCTCGCTCTTGAGCATGGCAGTCGGCCTGCGTGACGGTACCGCGTCCCGCTATTGATGATTTTCACGATTTCGTTGGGAAGAATTGGGCCTCCTTGGCGGTGTTACGCTTCAGTGGCCAAGCCGGCGCCTTGCCCTGTGCTTCCCTTGCCCGCAGGCGGCGCGACTTCAGCGTGGCGATCGCCGCGATGGTATCGGCCAGGGCTTCAGGCGTGCGATCCGGCTTCCGCCAGCACGGCCTCGATGGCGTCCACAACCGCATCGGGATGGCTGTGATGCAGCATGTGCCCGCCGCCGGGGAACAGGCGCAGCCTGCTGCCGGGGAGGGCGTGGTGCAGCCGCACCGCATGGCGCCTGGCGGCCACCATGCGGTCTGCGAGCCCGGCCAGGATCATGACCGGCATGTTCAATGCTTCCTCCCGCCCCACCAGCCGGGCGGCATCGGCGTGCATGCAGGCCGTTTCGGCGGCGCTGGCTCCCAGGGCCGAGGGACGCAAGGACAGCGGCCAGGGAAAGGCGTGGCGGAAGCGCGGCGGCACGGCTTGCGGGGCGAAGATCCGGCGAACAAGGCACCCTCCCAGCAGATGCGCCAGGGGCGGCAGCACGGTATGGCGCAGCAGCTTCCCGAGCCCCGGCAAGGCGGGGATCGACGCCATGGCGGCATCCAGGCGCCGCTCGGGCCGCACATACCCAGACAGAAGAACCAGCGCACCGGTTCCCTCCGGTGCCTGCAGGGCCATGTGCAGCGCCACGAGCGCGCCCCAGGAATGTCCCACCAGAACCGGCCGGGACAGGCCGAGGCGCCCGAGGGCCTCCCACAACAACGCCGCCTGATGCGGCGCATCCCAGCACATCCGGGAGGGCCGGCCGCTATGGCCGAAGCCTGGCCGGTCAAAGGCCAGGACATGATGCCGCCGCGCCAGTCGTTCCATCACCCCGCTGATGGCGAAGTCCTCGGCCATCGCGCCATTGCCGTGCAGCAGCACGATGCTTCGCGTGCCGCCGCCCTGCTCCAGCACATGCAGCGGTACGCCATGAACCTTAAGAACATGTCCTCGGGGCGGCCAATTCCGCTCCGCCCGCCGCGCCGCACGCGCATTCGCCCATGCCAGAAGCCCCAGCGCGGCACCGCACGCGCCTAGCATTTGGAAGGTCCGCATCCGGCCCGCGGAGGGTGGGCCGATTTCCGGGAGGCCCGGATGGCGCAGGTGCTCCCCGGCCGGGCGTGCTTCCATCCGCCGCATGGCATCCCGCATTCCGCCGCTCCTTCCGCTTTTCCGCCACTCAGACATGAACGGCGGGACGCGGAAATGTTGCGGCGCCTTGTTGGGCGCTGCGGGGTCAGCCGTCCCGGAACTGTTCCGGCGAGGTCACGCCCAGTTCCTGCCCCTTCGCGTCGAAAGCGGCCTCGTAAACCAGGGCCAGCCGGGTCTTGGGCGTGCCGTCGGCATAATGCTCTCCGCTGGCCTCGGCC
>NZ_VUKA01000082.1 GCF_008386565.1 Teichococcus oryzae
TCGAAATGCCTCGCTGTTCGGGCGCTGAGGTGATTCACTGGCTCCGGTCAGCGGAGGCAGTGGCGATGGCGAATCAGCCTGGCATCTTCGATGTCGATGAGCGGTATGCGGCCCTCTCTGCCGCCGGCGATCCGCTGGAACGTCTTGCGGCCGCGGTCAACTTCGAGGTCTTCCGGCCCGTGCTGGAGGCGGCGCTGGCACGGTCGGATCGCAGCCGTGGTGGACGCCCGCCCTATGATGCCGTGCTGATGTTCCGCATTCTGGTGCTGCAGGCGCTCTACAGCCTCTCCGACGAGCAGACCGAGTTCCAATTGCGGGACCGGCTGTCCTTCATGCGCTTCGCAGGTCTCGGCCTGCACCAGGCAGTGCCGGACGCCAGGACGATCTGGCTCTATCGCGAGCAGCTCAAGCAGGCGGGTGCCATCGAGGGGCTGTTCCGCCGCTTCGACGCGGTGCTGGCCGAGCAAGGCTATTTGGCCATGGGTGGGCAGATCATCGACGCGACCCTGATCGCGGCGCCACGCCAGAAGCTCACCATTGAGGAGAAAGCCACCATTCGCGAGGGCGGTACGCCGACGCACTGGTCAAAGGC
>NZ_VUKA01000083.1 GCF_008386565.1 Teichococcus oryzae
TAGCTTGTGATACCTATTTGTAGAAGAATATAACAAATTTGTCTTTACATATATCAGGTCATGTTATAGGATATAACAAAGATTATACATATAGGTATCATAGTGTGATACCTTCTTGCAAAAAAGGGGTGGAAAAATGGACAAGAACTCCCAAGAAAAAATCACTATAGAATTAAACGCGGATGAATTTAAAAAACTTCAAAAATTATTAGAACTAGATGAAAAAAATGAACAAGATCAACAGAAAAAAGAAAGTGAAAAAAAGAATCTTAATTTCATTCAACTTTATCGAGATAACATGCCAGAACTAAGATGGTTAATGGCAAACCACAATTTCGCTAGTTCTCTTTTATTTTTCATAATCGAACACATGGATAACAAGAATGCATTAGCATGCTCATATTCAACTTTTGAAGATTACTTTGGAAAATCAAAAATGACTATTTATAGAGGAATCAAAGTACTTGAAGAGAACGGATTTTTGAGTGTACTAAAAATGGGTACATCAAATGTTTATTTAGTAAATGAAGATTTAGCGTGGACTGATTCAAACGACAAGAAAAAATTTACAAAATACGAC
>NZ_VUKA01000084.1 GCF_008386565.1 Teichococcus oryzae
ATGGCGCGGCTGTTTGCCCACCATCCCGAGGCGCTGGACAGCACGCTGCGTGTGCTGGAGGCGACGCGGGGCTTTTCCCTGGACCAGCTGCGCCACGAATATCCGGACGAGATCCTCGAGCCCGGCCGCACGCCGCAGCAGACCTTCGCGCGGCGCATGGCCGAGGCGGCGGCCGAGCGTTGGCCGCGCGGCGTCCCGGAGGACATCCAGGCCCGCATCGACCATGAGCTGCAACTGATCGCCCAGCTCGGCTATGCCCCCTACTTCCTCACCGTGCATGAGGTGGTGCGCTTTGCCCGGGACAAGGGGATCCTCTGCCAGGGGCGCGGCTCGGCCGCCAACTCCACCTGCTGCTATGTGCTGGGCATCACCGCCGTCGACCCGGCCAAGCACGACCTGCTGTTCGAGCGCTTCGTCTCGGCCTCTAGAGGCGAGCCGCCGGACATCGATGTCGATTTCGAGCATGAGCGGCGCGAGGAGGTGATCCAGTCCATCTACCAGCGCTATGGCCGACACCGGGCGGCGATCGCCGGCACCGTGATCCGCTACCGCGCCCGCTCCGCCATCCGCGAGG
>NZ_VUKA01000012.1 GCF_008386565.1 Teichococcus oryzae
GAAGCCCTTTCCGGATGCCACTGGCCTGAGGATCAGGTGATGGGCCCCGCCACCTCCCGCCCCGCCTGGTAGACGCGGGCGATGCGGCGCGTGTTGCGGATATTGGCCAGCGGATCGCCCTCCAGCACCACGAGGTCCGCGCGCAGCCCATCCCGCACGCTGCCACGGTCGGCGAGGCCGAGGAGCTGGGCGGAGCGGGCCGTGGCGATGTCGAGGGCCTGGGCGGGGGTGAGGCCGGCCTCCACCATCAGCTCCAACTCCCGGTGCTCGGCGAAGCCCTGGACGCGAAGCGGCGTGCCGCCGGAATCCGTGCCAAAGGCGACCGGAATGCCCGCGTCATGGATGCGCTTCAGGTTCAGCTTGTTGATCCGCACATCGGAGCGGCGCGGGGCGGCGCGGCCGAGTTGCGCCGCGCGCCAGGAAGGGTCTTGCATGCGCGCGATCATCGCCGGGTTCAGTGCGGCGCGGAGAAAGGGGTCCTCGGTGATCGCGGGATCGTCCGCATAGAGGTATTCGGCCTCATCGATCTGGATGGTCGGGATGTACCAGGTGCCGCGCTCGCGCATGAGGGCGAGGAGGCCGCCATCGATCTCCTTGTCGCGGATGCCATGGGCCAGGATGTCCACGCCAGCTTCCACGGCAAGCTGGGCCTGGGAAAGGTCGTGGATATGGGCCGCGACCTTCAGCCCGCGCCCATGCGCGGCCTCCACGGCGGCGCGGGCCATCTCCGGCGTCATCTGGGGCACAGTGTCGCCCAGGCCGTCGATCCAGACCTTGACGAGATCGATGCCCTTGTCGGCGAGGTCGTTGATGCCCTGGCGCATGGCGGCTGGATCGGCGGGGCGGATGACCTGGTCATCGGCGAGGTTCATCGGGCCGGCGGGCGGTGCCCCTTCGGGCATGCCGAGGCCCGGGCCCGCGCCCAGGAACAGCGCACCAGCGAGGCGCCCGGCGCGGCTTTCCGCCCGCAGGGCATGGAAAAGCGGCGCGTTGAGGCCGAGCGAGGCGGCGGCGCCGATGCCGAAGGCCTGATACTGCCGAAGCTGCGCCTCGACATTTTCCCGCGTGTAGTATTGCCGCCCGGAGGTGCCGCCGGCGGTGTGGCCGACATGGGAATGAGCCGCGATCATCGCGGGAATGACGTAGCGGCCGGAAAGATCCACGCGCTGCGCGCCTTCCGGCGCCGCATCGGAGTTGAGGATGCGGAGGATGCCGTTGGCCATCAGCAGGCGGGTGGGGGCTGCCATGGCACGGCCGTCGAAGTAGCGGACATTGTCCAGCAGGATGGGAGCGGCCACCTGGGCGTGAGCCTGAGGCAGGCGCGCAAAGGGGAGGCTGGCAAGGGCGAAGACGAAGCCGCGGCGGGCGAGGCGCATGGATGTTTCCTGGATTGGTTGTTGGGCGGAAGGATGCGCGCCCTCGGCCAGGCCGTCCATCAGCGTTCCGCCTTGTCCCTGATTTTCGGACAATGACTCCGGGATCTGGCTCAGCGACAGGCCGCGCAACAACGGCAGAACCGGCACGCCTCCTCCAGCGTCTGCCGCCGCGGCGACCAAGGGACAACAGGAAGCCTGTGACAGGAACCATCCGGCAAATGGTGAAAGGCAATGTTCCAAAGGGTGTTGTTTGCCATCCGGTCGAGATTCCCCTCCAGTTGAGATGTATACTTCATCTCTGCAATATTCAGGGAAGTCGATTCAATTAATCCCTAGCTCATGGTATCGAGTATTCTGAATTAACTGTCATTCGTTTCACGGGATGTTGCATGGATGCAACTTCATCCAGGGAGCATTCAATATGGAACGGAAGCGAAATGGCTTCCGTGTCGTTGAAGCTGGATCCGTTCAACCGGAACAGGGAGGAAGCCAAAATGGCATTCGTCGTTGGAACCAACAGGAAAGACGATCTCGAAGGCACAAGGAGGGACGACTTCATCTTCGGAAAGGGCGGCGACGACAAGATCGATGCCCGCGCTGGCGATGACTATGTCGAGGGCGGCAAAGGCGACGACAAGATCTTCGGTGGAAAGGGCGACGACAAGCTCTATGGCGACAATGGCCCCGACCGGGGAAAATATTACGATAAAGGAGACCGGCACGACGATCATCATAAAGACAAGGACGACATGGAGGACGATAAGGAAGCCGATCGGGATTACGCGAAGGACAAGAACGACTGGTACCACGGCCACGGAAACGGCAAGTATAAAGACGACGGCGACGACGTGATCTATGGCGGCAAAGGCGATGACAAGATCTACGGCGAGGGTGGTGACGATTACCTGCATGGAGGCAAGGGCCATGACCACATGTATGGTGGTCGTGGCCATGACGGCCTGAACGGGGATAAGGGCGACGATCGCCTTTATGGCGAAGAAGGCCGTGACTGGCTGAAAGGCGGCGACGGCAAGGACAAGCTTTATGGCGGAAAGGGCGATGACGTCCTGGTGGCTGACAAGCACGACAAGGTGCTAGACGGCGGCGACGGCAAGGATGTTGTCAAGCTTGATGGGGATGGCACCTTCGACTACCGCGGCGTGATCAGCAATGTTGAAAACGTCGTTTCTGGCGACAAAGGCAACCAGACCCTTATTCTGGATGAGGAATTCTTTCTCACCCTCGACAGCAACGCCGTCATCGACCTCGGCAGGGGCCATTACGACACCGTCAAGGTTTACTATGATGGCAGCAAGGTGGACATTGATACGACGGGATCTAATCCTGAACTGATTGTTCAGGAGAACAGATATACGGTCGATCTTGTCGGAGTCGAAAAACTGTATTTCGACAATACTTATGATAGCGCGCCTGGCGCATACTATAATCATATCTTGATCGGCTGACCGCAGGGCCTGCCGGTTTTACCTAAGGCAGGGCGATCTTACCGGCAGGAGGGGTTTGGGCGCCTCCCATCAGAGGCGCCCAATGGAGCAGGGGCGGGCCGAGAACGATCTGCTGAAACCTGTCAATGCGGCCATGATAGATTGAGAAACGCAGCTTCGCTGCGCCGGCAGCTTTCCTCCTCCTGCCTGCCAGATGCCCCTGCCATCGCGACAATGCAGCGCGTCAACATTCGATGGCGTTTACCGCCAATCCACCCTCGGACGTTTCCTTGTACTTGGACAGCATGTCATGTCCTGTTTCGCGCATGGTACGAATTACCTGATCCAGGCTCACATGATGCGCGCCGTCACCATGCAGGGCCAGCCTCGCGGCATTGATGGCCTTCACGGCGCCAATGGCATTGCGCTCGATACAGGGAATCTGCACCAATCCGCCGATGGGGTCGCAGGTCAGCCCGAGATTATGCTCCAGCCCGATTTCGGCTGCATTCTCCACCTGCATGTTGTTGCCTCCAAGCGCGGCAGCCAGTCCAGCGGCGGCCATGGCTGAAGCCGAGCCAACTTCCCCTTGGCAGCCGACTTCCGCGCCGGAGATCGACGCGTTGCGCTTGATCAGGGATCCGACCGCCGAGGCCGCCAGGAGAAAGGTTTCAATGCCCTGGTCATCAGAACCCGGAACGAAATTGACGTAGTAATGCAGCACAGCCGGAACAATGCCGGCCGCGCCATTCGTGGGCGCCGTCACCACGCGGCCGCCTGAGGCGTTCTCCTCGTTGACAGCCAGGGCATAGAGATTGACCCAGTCCATGCCGCGCATCGGATCGGCTTCGTTTGTCCGGGCGCGCGCCAGCAGCCGCTCATGCAGCCCAGGCGCGCGCCGCCGCACCTTCAGCCCGCCCGGAAGCTCGCCCCGCTGGTGCAGGCCGCGTTCAACGCAGCTGCGCATGGCGGCCCAAATCCGGGCGATGCCTTCGGTGATCTCACGGTCGCTGCGGATGGCGCGCTCATTCTGGCGCTGCAACTCCGCAATGGTCAGGCCAGCGGCGCTGGCCATGGAGAGCAGATCCGCGGACGTTCCGAACGGATACGGAATCGCGGGCGCGACAAAGCCATTCGCCTCGCCGTCCTCCCCGTCCTCGACAATGAAGCCGCCGCCAATGGAGTAGAAGACCCGGCGAACACAGTCATTGCCTTGTCCCATGGCGGTGAAGGCCATGCCGTTCGCGTGCCGCGGCAGCACCTCCCGCTTGCGGAAGATCACATCGGTTTCGGGATGGAACGGCACTTGGACACCGTGCCGGAGGGTCAGGCAACCCGAGGCGCGCAACCCCTCCAGCAGGACCGGGACAGCATCCGGATCAACAGTATCGGGCTTCTGCCCCAGCAGTCCCAGGGCCAGGGCGGTATCTGTGGCGTGCCCCTTCCCGGTCAGCGCAAGCGAGCCGTAAAGATCCACTGTGATGGACCTGTACTGGAGCGGCGGCAGCTCCGCGATGAAGCGCCCGGCGGCCATCATGGGTCCGACCGTGTGAGAACTGGAGGGGCCGATCCCGATGCGGAAAAGGTCAAACAGCCCTGCCCAGGGGAGCGGGGTCGAAGAAGGCCGGGGATCGGGAAGCTGAGCCATTTCGCTCCACCAAAGCCTCAATGGCCCAGGAACTCAAGCATCATTTGCCGCGCTTGGAGAGCATCGCGCCGACGATCCATCTGCCCAGCACGTTGTTGCAGTGCACAGCGAGGCGGGCCATGAGTATCTGGAGGTTCCCCGACGGTACCGCCCTTGGAGGTCACTGGGATTATCCAGTTCCGGGTCCCTGCCGGACTGATTGCGAGAGTGACCTTGCCGGCTTCGCCGCAAAGCTGATTTCCTGCGGGAGCTTGCCCAGATGCATCATGCCGATGCGCTCAGAGCCGCTTTCCAATGGATGCGCCCGGATGCCGGACGCAGTGATCGCAACCGATTGGGCGGTATCCCGGCGGTGGCCCAGCTGCGGATAAGGAACGGAAGCTCGCCAACTTTCCCGGCAGGCGGCGATATCTCAGGCCGCTCCTGCATCCGAAACGGCCTTGCCTTCCTGCGTTCCGAAAGCCCAAGCTGTTGTGTCGCAACGGGAGGCCGACCGATGGGCAACGACATTGTTGATTATCCCACCCAGGCAGGCGACTACCTGCCCCACATCATCGCCCGCTGCCTGGAGAAGGCGGAACGGGACCAGCGGCCCTACCGCTTCAGCTTAAACGGAGCGACAACGGTGGTTCACCCCGGCCAGTCCGCCAGTGATGTGAATGAGGATGTGCAACGGCAATGGCAATCCGCATTCCGCTCCACCGCGCCGCAAACGGAGACGCCCTCCTGAAGGATTGCCGCCGCTTAGCGGCGGCGGCTCCGCTTGTAGATGCCCCATAGGCCGCGGAGGATGGCAAGGTTGCGGAACAGGCGGAGCATGGAAAAGCCTCCTTGTGGTTATGGCCTCAAGGCCGATCATGGGAGGCCAACATTCCACGGGGCTCATTGTTGCAGCTTGGCCTTGGTCATTTCGGGACACATGGACCGGAATCTGGACGCAGTCGGCTGAATCGCTCGCTCCTCGCGCTGTCCGCGCCACCTCCGGGCTTCCCCGCCGGCTACGCTTGCTCCATGCTCCAATGCGCCCGGAGCGCCGCTGTCGCTTGGCGCAGCGTCAGGTCTGCCGCAGGAACGAAGCGGCCCATGGTCAGGTAACCATGCATCTGGTCCGCCACATGCAGATGCGTGACATGCACGCCCTCGCGATCCAGACGCTGGGCAAAGGCGATGCCTTCGTCCACCAAAGGATCATGTCCTGCTGTGCTGACAAAGGCCGGAGCCGCCCCGGACAAGGTCGGCGCGCATAAGGGGGAGGCGCGCCAGTCATGACGCTGCTCCAGCATGGGCAGGTAATGATCGATGAACCAATGCATGGTCGCGGCCGTGAGGGGATAGCCTTCGGTGAAGCGCCTGTAAGACGATGTGTTCGCCCGCAGGTCGGTGGCCGGATAAAGCAGCATCTGGAAGTCCGATGGGGCACCGTGCCTTTGCGCCCCATCGGGCACAACACGGCTCCGGGCGCGCTGCCCTGGCCACGGTAATGCCGCAGGCGGATCTCGCCCGCCGGCCCGGGGCAGGATAGGTCCTCCACCTCGGCCACCGGGGCGGGGCCGGGTTGCAGCGCAGCGCGCGAGCCGGTGAAGGCAAGGTGCGCCTCCCGCGGCGAAAGGGTTTGCATTGGTGGGCGGCCGGCAGGCTGCCGCCGAGGCGTGCTTCAGTGCGAGAGGGCGGCGGCGCTCCCCGGCCTTCGGGCCTTCACTAGCGGGCAGCCACCTTCGGCGAGGGGGCGGAACGCCCCGGCCGCCGGGGTGGTGCGGGCCAGCTTCAGGTAATCCCAGGGCCCACGTGACTCCTCAGGCTTCTTCACCTCGAAAAGATGGACGTCATGCAACTTGCGCCCGTCGGCACGGATACTGCCGGGACCGAAGGCATCGTCATCGGTGAGCATGCGCTTCATCAGCTCCACTATCTTGCGGTCCGAGGCCTTGGCGCGTTCCAGCCCCACCTCGCCCAAGGCCTTAAGGTAGTGCAGCGCCGCCGAATAGGCGCCCGCCTGGCACTGGTTGGAATAGTTGTCCGGCGCCTTGGGCAGAATGCGCTCCGTGAAGGCGCGGCTGTGGTCGTTGAGGTCCCAGTAGAAGCTCTCGGTCATCAGCAGGCCCTGCGCCGTGTCCAGGCCCAGGGTGTGGATGTCGTTGACGAAGGAGACGACGCCCAGCAGCTTCTGGCCGCCCGCCAGTTCTGGGAGGTGGCGCGGTAGGACAGGCCATCGAGGCTGCCATGGATGGCGCCGCCCAGGATGGTGCGCCGGAATCAACGTCCTGGATTCCAAGTCTGGTCCAGGACCATCACGAAAAGGGAAAGGATACTGGGGTGCCAGGGCACCGGATCATTGAAGGAATCCGGCGCGTCAGCAGCCCGAAGCCGGCAGCCCTGGTGCAAGCCTTGGCCACCGCACATCCCGGGCTATGAGGCGCCGGGCTGGATCAACTGGCGCCATGATGCTGGCGGCCGTGGTGTTGGGGCCAGGATGCCGTTGAGCATCGGAGAGGCTCCGCAAGCCCGCGCATGGTGGAAGCCCCAGGCGTGCAAAGGCCGGCAGCCTTGTCCCCGCCGCCACAGTCACAAACGCAGGCACCTCCCCGGCATCTTTGCCCTGTCAGCGCGGCTTGATCTCGACGGCCAGGACCTCCTCATCGGCCCGTGCCTGGAAGTTCAGCCGCGCTTGCCCAGCATTGACGGAACGCAGCAGCCCGACGCCGATGATCAGGCTTTCATCCACGCTGCGTTGCATCAGCGCGCGCAATTGCTGTGCACGCGAGGCATCGTCCAGTGTCGCGCGGGCACGCTGGATGAGCGCGTCCGTCTCGGGGCTGCCCAGCCCCGTGAAGTTCAGCGTGCCGAGGCCAGGCACCGTGCCGGCGGAATGGAGCTGGGAGCCGAGCAGATAGGAGGTCTCGCCCGTCAGCGAGCCGAAGGCCGTGACAAAGGCGCCATATTCCCGCTTGTTGCGCCGGGTGAGGAAGGTGGCCTGCGGCACGATCTCGACCGTGGTGCGAATGCCGATGCGCGTCCAGGCGGCCGCCATGGCCTGGCAGATGCGCGGCGTCCGGCTTGGCGAGCAGAAAAGGTTCAGGCCGAAGCCCTGCGGGAAGCCCGCTTCCGCCAGCAGCGCGCGGGCGGCGTTGATGTCCTGTCCCGGCACGGGACGGTTGGGCAGGGCGCCGAAGATGAAGGGTGGCGCGGGCTGGTCCGTCGGGTCGGCATAGCCTTCCATGATCTGGCGCGCGATGCCCTCGCGGTTCAGCGCAAGCGACATGGCGCGGCGCACCCGCGCATCCTTCATCGGGTTGCGGCCCTCGGCCTCCACGCCGGGCGGGTTCGGCCGCTCGACATCGAGGTAGAGGTTGGCGGCATAGACGGAAGGGCCGTCGAACAGGGCGAAGCGGCGGTCCTCGCGAATGCGCCCCGCATCCTGCAAGGGCAGGTTGTTGATGAAATCGACATCACCCGCCAGCAGCGCGGCGACGCGCGCGCTGTCCACGGGGATCGGCACGAGACTCGCCGTCTCCCAGGGCACGCTGCCGCCCCACCAATGATCGTTGCGGTTCATTACCAGCGGCTGGTTGGTGGACCAGCTCGCGACCCTGAAGGGGCCGGTGCCGATGGCGGCCGTGCCCGCGTTGAACTCCGCATTGCCTTTTTCCGCGACGGAGCGCGGGACGATGAAGATCTGCGTCAGGTTGGTCGGCAGGATCGGCAACGGCCCGTTGGTGCGGATGCGAAAGGTGAGCTCGTCCACCGGCTCCACCGCCGCAACGCCGGCGAGGTAGATGGTGTAGGGGTTCGGGTTGCCCGGCACATTCGGCACCCGCTGGAACGAGGCGGCGATATCGGCCGAGGTGAGGGGCGCCCCGTCATGGAAGCGCACCCCGGGGCGCAGCCGGAACTCCCAGGTGGTCTCGTCCACCACACGCCAGGATTCGGCGAGGCCCGGGCGGAGCTGCATCTGCGCATCGCGCGTCACCAGCGTCTCGTAGATGTTGCGGAGCGCGCCGGTGTTGGGAAGGTTCAGCAGCCAGTGCGGGTCCAGCGTGCTGGGCGGGGACTGGATGCCGATCCGCAGATTCTGCGCCATCGCCGGGCCGGCCGCCAGCAGGGACAGGCCAAGGGCCAGTCGGGGCAGGAGCTTCATGCCGTCATCTCCTTGTTGGCCCCGGCGCCGCCGGCCGGGGTGCGAAGCCTCGCGGGTCAGTAGAACTGGCCGGGCGGCAGGATATTGCGCATGGCCTCCGGCCGGCCATCGAGCCAGCACAGCAGGTTCTCGCGGAAGATCGCCACGATGCGCGCATTCTCGCGCGAGACGGTGCTGGCCGAATGCGGGCTGATCAGCACATTGGGCATGGCCCAGAGCGGGTCCTCCGGCGGCAGCGGCTCCGGCTCCGTCACATCCAGCGCGGCGAAGCCGACCCGCCCGCTGCCGAGCGCGGCACGGAGCGCATCATGATCCACCGCCGCGCCGCGGCCGATGTTCACGAAGGCGGCGCCCGGCCGCATGGCGGCGAATGCGGCGGCGCCGAACATGCCTTCCGTTTCCGGTGTGTGCGGCACCGTGACGACCACGGCATCCGCCTCCGGCAGCCGCTCCAGCAACTCGGAGGCGGGCGCCACGTGGTCGAACAGCGCGGCATGGGCGCGCTCCCGGTCGGGCCGGCGCGCGAGGGCGACCACCCGCATGTCCATGGCCTTGCCGATGCGGGCGCAGCCGCGCGCCAGATCCCCCGCTCCGATCAGCAGCAGGGTGCGGCCGGCCATGTCCTCCCCGCAATAGCGGACCCAGCGCCGCGCCGCCTGTTCCCGCCGCAGGTGATCCAGGCCGCGCACATGCTGCAGCAGCGCCATGAAGACCCATTCCGCCAGCGGCCCGGCATGGACGCCGCGCGCGGTGGTGACGGTGACGCCGCGCTCTCCCAGCCGCAGCTTCGCCGCCAGCGGGCCGACGCCCGTGCTCGTCGCCTGGATCCAGCGCAGCCGGGGTATTTCGTCCAGCCGCTCGGCCGGCGGGAAGTCCCACAGGATGTCGGCCCGCGCGAGCAGCGCCCGCCAGGCTTTCTCCTGCGCGGCATCGCGTGTGAAGGGAGCGCCTTTGTGGTCGGCGGTGTAGCGGATGGGCGGCAGCAGGTCCGGCTCGTGCAGCACCTCCAGCCGGCCGGGTGCGAGTTCGCGCAGCGCCGCGACATGCTCGGCTTCCAGGGGAGAAGCGATAGCAATGGCTTGCCGCCCGTTCATCCTGCGCTCTCCGCAAGCGAGACGGAACCAGGAACCAGCCTTCCGCGTCTCGGATGCCCCTTGATCACCGGATCGCCATGATCGGGCAGCGCGGCATTGCCATGGCTTGCACCGGGAACCCTCCTCCGCCCTTCAGGGGCGACGAGGGCAGATGGCTCGATCATGGATGGCTCCTTTCCGTCACGGAATCGTTCCGCGCCGGCATGGTCCGGCCATTCGCGCTTTCCGGAAAGAGGCCACGAAGCCAAATCCGTCCATCCCAAAACCGGCACCCGTCATCGCACCCCGGACGACACAAGATGGCGAGGCGTGGATGAGCGGATCACCGATGCCTTGCCCGCGCGTTTCCCCGGCATGCCACGTTGGTCGGAGCGCAGCCCCAGGAGCGATGGCCGCCGCCGCGCGATCCTTGCGCTCGGCATCCTGCTTTGCGTTCTGCTGGCGGTTCTTGGCGCGTTCCTGCTGGGCTGGCTGGACCAGTTTCGCTGAGTTGTTCCACGGGTGAGCCCCGGCATGTTCGGGAACCGGCTGGAACACAGGTGCAACGTCCGAAGGCATCCGGACCACGCTTCCGCCTGCTGAAGGAGGACGTTCGGCTCCGGCACAGGGAGAAGGCGAAGACAACCAGCCATGCTGGCCCAGGCGAAACGCCGCCCGCTGCGATTCCGCTCAGCCGGCGCGCATGCCTGACATGGCTATAGCAGGTCCATCCGCTTCAGCAGCTGCCGGATCTCCTCGCGCCCTGCCTCGTCCAGGGGGGCTTGCGGCGGCAAGGGTGCTCCTACGGGAAATCCCTGGAGTTCGAGCGCGCCCTTGATGCAGGCCGCCAGAGAATACCGGGCGAAGGCCTGGTTCACGGCCCATAATTCCCGCTGCAACGCCATGGCCGCTTCCCACTTCCCGTTCCGGCACAGCTCATAAAGCTTCACGCTCTGCCGCGGCACGATGCAGCCCGGACCCGCCATCCAGCCCACGCCGCCAAGCATCATGACACAGGCGGGAATATGCGCGGATGCGGCGAATACTCCCATGCGGCCCTCCGTCTCGTTGATGATGGAGAGGAGGCGGCCGGTGTTGGTGGAGGCATCCTTGATGTAGCGGATGTTCGGAACGGTTGAGAGGCGCCGGATCACCGGCAGCGACAGGTCCGCGCGCTGGAATTGCGGATTGGTGTAAAGCACCACCGGGCCGTCCGTCGCTTCCGCCACGGCCCGGAAGTAAGCCTCCACACCGGAATCCGGGAGCGGGAAATAGGCTTCCAGGATCGCAAGAACGCCATCGGCCCCCCGGGCCATGACCTCGCGCGCCATGGCCCCGCCATCACGGATGGTGGTGGCCGCCACGCCAGCGATAACCGGCACCCGCCCCCGCGCGGCCTGCACGACGACCTCAACGATCTCCAGCCGCTGCGCCGTGCTCAGGTAAGCAAATTCCCCGGTGCTGCCGAGCGGCGTCAGGCCGTGGACACCGGCATCGATCAGATGCTCCACCAGATCGGCCAGCACACCGCGCATCACGCGTCCATCGCTGTCGACCGGCGACACGAGATAAGGGAAGACGCCCCGCAGCTCCGATGTGTCCGCCATGCCCGTTCTCCCCCTGTTGCGCCGGATACCGCCAAGGCAGGGGCGGTGGTTGAATGCCCTGCCTGACGCCCCGGCCTCAGGCGCCCTGCTGCCGCGACGCGGCGATGGCACGATCCACCATCTCAGGCGCCATGCCGAGATAATTGCCCGGGTCGGTTAGCCGGTCGATGGAAGCGCGGTCCAGGTGGCGCGTCACCTCCGGGCGGCGTGCCAGAGCGTCCGCCAGCGTGCCACCCTGTTCGTTCACCTCGCGGCATACCTCATAGACGAGGTCATGCGCCTCATCGCGCCCGGTGAAAGGCGCCAGCCCCATCATGACGGCTTCGGCGACGATGAGGCCCTTGCTGACGGCAAGGTTCCGCCGCATCCGCTCCTCATCCACGATCAGGCCGCCCAGCGCGAACTTGGCCTGATGCAGCGACCCGGCCGTGAGGACGAAGCTTTCGGGAATGGCCATCCATTCCGCGTGCCAGGGCCCGGTTGCCCGTTCAAGATCATGGATCATGGCGTCCAGCATCAGGCCGGCATGCTGCCGGACCCCCTTGGAAGCGGCCAGCATCAGCTCTGATGAGATCGGGTTGCGCTTCTGCGGCATGGTCGAGGAAGCGCCGCGACCCTTCACGAAGGGCTCATACACCTCGCCGAACTCGGTCGAGGCCATGAGCATGATATCATAGGCGATCTTGCCCAGCGATCCGGTGATCAGGCCGAGGAGGTTTACGGCCTCGGCGAATCCATCGCGGGCAACGTGCCAGGTCGTGGCCGGCACACCGAGGCCGAGTTCCTCGCAGAATGCCTGCTGGACCTCCAACCCCTTGTCGCCGAGCGAGGCGAGCGTGCCCGCGGCGCCCGCGAACTGGCCCACAAGCACCCGTGGCTTGAGCTGCCGCAGGCGTTCGGCATGCCGGTCGAACATGGCCAGCCAGATCGCTGCCTTGTAGCCGAAGGTGACCGGAAGGGCCTGTTGCAGATGCGTGCGCCCGGCCATCGGTGTGTCACGGTGCCTTGCCGCCAGATCGGCCAGAATGCCCCGGAGGGCCCTGATCTCATCCTCCACGATCCGCAGCCCGGCGCGGACCCGCAGCACGTCCGCCGTGTCCATGATGTCCTGGGTGGTCGCCCCCCAGTGGATGTAGCGCCCGGCCTCGCCGCATTGCTTCACCAACTGGTGGACGAGCGGCAGGATCGGATAGCCGACATTGTCGGTTTCCTTTCGCAGCAGCTCAAAATCCAGGGCATCGATGTTGCAGCGGGATGCGATCTGCCCGGCGGCCTCGGCCGGGATGACGCCGCACCGCGCCTCGGCGCGGGCCAGTGCGATCTCCACTTCGATATAGCGGGCGACCAGGCTGCGGTCGGAGAACACCTCCCGCATCTGCGGGGTGCCGAAAGCGTCGCGGAACAGGGCGGAGTCGATAACGGTTGTCACGGAAGCGAATGGTGTCACGGGAGGTCTCTTCAAAGGCCTGGTGGTTTCAAGCAGGCCCGGCAAGGAAAGCCGCGCCGGGGCTGATCATCCTGTTGTCCGCCCGAGGGCTCTACTCGGGCTTCACCCCCGCCTCCGCCATGACACCGCGCCAGCGCTCCATCTCGGCGACAAGAAAGGCGCGGCTGCCGGCGAGGTCGGCCGGAGCCATGGGCACGTTGCCGAGTTCCGCCAGCCTGGCCACGAAGGCGGGATCGGTGAGCGCCTTCCGGCTTTCGTCATGCAGCCTCGCCACGATCGGCTCCGGCGTGCCCGCGGGGGCAAGCAGCATGTTCCAGGTCGACATGCGGAAATTCGCCAGTTCGGGGATGCCGCTTTCCCGCACCGTGGGCAGGTCCGGCAGGAACGGCACCCGCTCGGCCGAGGTGACGGCGAGGGGGCGGACCATGCCGCCGCGGATGCTGCCGAGCGCCGTTGTCGATGTGTCGTTCACCAGGGCAATGGTGCCGGCCAGCAGATCTGCCATGGCGGGCGCCACACCGCGGTAGACGACGTGGTTCATTTGCGCCTTTGTCAGCGCCAGGATCTGCACGGCGGAAACATGCGCCGCCGAGCCGTTCCCTGCCGAGCCATAGTCATAATGATCCGGCCGCGCCCGCACTGCGTCGATCAGGTCCTTGAGGCTCCTGAACGGTGAATCCGCCCCGACCAGGAGAATGACCGGCCCTTCCATCAAGGTCGACACCGGCACGAAGTCGCCCACCGTGTCGTATGGCAGGCGGCGATAAAGCGATGGGTTGATGGAGTGGGACAGGTTGTTGAACAGCAGCGTGTAACCATCCTTGGGCGCTTTCGCGACGGCGTCGGCGCCGATGGTGGAGCCCGCGCCGGTGCGGTTCTCCACGACGACGCGCCCATTCAACTGCTTGCTGAGTTGCTCCGCGAAAACACGGCCGAGGGTATCGGTGGGGCCACCGGCGGCGAAAGGCAGGATCAGGCGGATCGGCCGGTCTGGGTAGCCCGCCGCGGCCTGTGCCCTGGCGGCTGGCGCCTTCAAGGCCGGCGTCACGCAAGCAAGGGAAGCGGACCCGATCAGCCTTCGGCGAGACAGCATGACGACCTCTCCCGTTTTGGTTCGTACTTATTGATTGGTACGGACTTTTATGGATCGGCAATCTTCCTTGTCAACGAGAAATTGGTACGTACCATTGCCGTCATGTCGCTCGCAGCTTCTGCCCCCCCGCGCTACGCCGCCCTTGCCCAGGAACTTGCCGACGAGATCGCGCGCGGCATGCACCCGCCCGGCACGAGGCTACCGACGGAAGTCGAGCTTTCGGCGGCCCGTGGCGTCAGCCGCGCCACTGTCCGTTCGGCATTGCTGCGGCTGGAGGAACTGGGGCTCGTGTCGCGCCGGCGGCGGTCCGGCACGCATGTGACGGCGGCGGTGCCGCGGCGGCCGGGAACCTATGCCCAATCCCTCACCGGGATCGATGACCTTCTGCAATATGCGGCGGAAACGGAGCGGCGCATCCTACAGGTCAGCCCGGTTGTCGCCGATGATGCCCTTGCCCCTCGCCTTTCGGTCCGACCGGGCAGCCGCTGGGTCCATGTGTCCAGTGTCCGCGTTCCTCCGGCCGGCACCCGGCTGCCTCTCTGCTGGACAGACAGCTACGCCGATGCGGGCGCCGCGCCACGCGACCTCGGGCAACGACTGAGCGACGGTTCCTTCAGGGGCCTGATCGCGACGCTGCTGGCGGAAAGCACGGGGCGCCCCATCGACGAGGTCACACAGGAGATCCGGGCCGCCGGTATTCCGGAGGGCTTGGTGGCGCGGACGCTTCTGGCGGAACCCGGGGACCACGCCCTGGAGATCACCCGCCGCTATGTCGACCCTGCCGGCCAGCCTCTCGCGGTGACGATCAGCCTGCATCCGGCGGAGCGGTTTTCCTACGCCACCCGGCTCAGGCGCCTGCCCCTGGCCGGAGACGCATCCTCCAGGCGTTGACGCTGATTGCATCTTCGCAGCCCGGCCGCCAGGCGGTCCTGGTGATGGAGGTGAAGGACCGAAGCCCAGGCGCAGCCGAAGCCAGGAATGGCCCGTTGCTCACCAGGCGGGATTGCCGCGCCAGGAAATCTGCGCCAAACCGCCGATGGCGCGCGGGCGATCCACCCTGGCATGAAGGTTCTGATGATCGCCGGCCATGATGCGGGCACAGTGCCCGGCCAGGGCCGTTCATGATCACGGCGCTGATTCAGCGGATCAGGCGAAAGCTAAGGAGAACACCATGGCCGAAATTGTTTTTCCGGATGACGACCCCTTTCACGGGGAGCTCAGGGCCTTCGCCAATCGCGATGGCTTCGTGGTGATCGAGATGAAAGAAGAAGGAGATGCGCCTTTCCTTGTTCTGAGCGCGTTGGAAGCCGCCCGATTGATGACGGCAATGCGCGCGGCAATCGCGGGGATTGATACCGATGTTCAAAAAGCGCTGCCACCTGAGGAGTAACCCATGAACAGGCGCTGGCGTCTGGCCTGACGCTGGTGGAAAGGCCGGCGTGGCAGATCAAGGAAAGCGGCTGAAGGCAGGGGCCGATGGTTCCGGTGATGCCGGACATTCGGGGCATCGGGAGACGGCTGGCCGCCATGCATGGTCACCAGCGGCAGGCAAGGTGCCGAAGGCCGAAACGACCGGTGCTTCTCCAGCATGCACCGGTCGTCCTTTCTCAGATAGAAGCCTTGTTCTGACGGAGGGTCACTCCGCGGCCTGCCTGTAATGTTCTTCCGTCCGATGCTGCTGGACCTGTTCCTTCTGCGGGCGCAGGGCTTCCTCGGTGGTGCGCTGAACGGCGCGCATCAGGGTCGCCGTGCCCTGGGTCAGCAGATCCACATGGTCCCGGATGAAGCGCTGTTGCAGCGCGATCAGCCCGGCAGGGTCAGCCGCGCGGAGCGATGCCTGAGCTGTGCGAAGATTGATCTGCGCCGCCCCTTCAACCAGGCCGGTGACACCCTGTTGCACATCGCGCAGGGTCCTTCCGGCAATCGTGGGCAGCATGAGGAACCGGTGCGTATCGCCCTTCGTGTCGCAGGCCATCTGGGCCGCCTGGCGCCTCATCTCCTCAAAAACCCTGAATGAATCCTGGGCGATCTGGAACTGGGTGGCGATCGCCACCTCCGCGCTGCGACGCAGGCTCTCATTCGTCGCTTCCCCGGCGCGGCGAATCATCTCCAGCCCTGCCTGGACGCCCGGGAGGATCTGGGCCTCATTGTTCCCCGCGCCGTGCTGCGTGATCTGGGGCTGTTTCTGATCTTGCTTGTTGATGTCGGGCATTAGTTTCCTATCTCCAGCTGTAAGTCACGGCGGCGGGTTCCTGCGGTTCTCCATGAAACCGTATGGGTCTGCCTGCGGTGTTCTGCCGAGGGACCGGACCCCTCGTCCAAAGCTCCCGTCCCGCCTGGGGCCGGGCTGTTGCCTCTGGAAGCGCTTGGGCGAAATGGCCTTCGGGAAGCAGGGCGCTCAGGCTTCGGCCGACCCGATCCGAGTGCAAGACATGGCTTTGCGTTCGGCCGCTTCCATTGCCTCGCCCAAGCTTTCGGCAGTTCCCGACGCGGTGAGGGCAAACAGGTCGCTGTCACGGGATACCCTGTCCAGCAACATGAAACGTGCGAAGCTGTCGGCTTCGGTCGGGCCACGCACAATCAACCGAAGGCCATCGAGCTCTGCCGCCAGGAGGCCATTCGGCTGGGTCCACCAGTTTGTCGCTTCATGCACCCGTCTTCCTCCCCTTGCTCAGCAGAAACGTGATCGTCGCGATACCGCAGAAAAATCGTTGCGGCATCGAGACCGGTTACACTTAGCTTTGTGCAAGCTGACGGGCATCTCGTAAAACTACGTATGTCGTGGAAGTACGTATGCGGCGCCACAGCCGCCATTGCCTGGAAGGAGACTGCCTGCTCGGACCTTCCGGATGTGTGTCGCCTGCCTCCTTGTCAGCGGTCGGAGGCGGGGGGGGGTTAAACCGGCGCATCAGGCATCTACATCCACAATCGGATAGGCAGCCGGCCGCGCCGGGCTGGCATCGGGAAGCGGGTGTGCAGGAATGCTCTCCAGGGCGGGCGCACACGGCCGATCGCGTGACGGCGGCGCAGGGCCATGCGTCGGCGGCGGCTCCGGGTCGCGCCTCGCGGCGCTGCGTGCGACCGGGTTGCTCGACTCTCCTGCGGAGGAACGGTTCGACAGGCTGACCCGCCTGGCACGGCGCCTCGTACGGGCACCGATTGCCCTGGTCACGCTTCTGGATGACGATCGGCAGTTCTTTCTCAGCGCGCAGGGCTTGCCCGAGCCGTTGGCTCATCTGCGCGAAACCCCGCTCCATTCTTCATTCTGCCGCAGGGTCGTGGAAACCGGGCTGCCGCTGGTCGTCGCGGATGCGCGCGCGGATCCCTGTCTGCGGGGCAACCCCGCCATAACGGATCTGGGCGTCGTGGCCTATCTGGCGATGCCCCTTGTGCTTCCAAACAACTGCGTGGCCGGTGCCCTGTGCGTGATCGACGGGGCGCCCCGCCAGTGGACCGACGAAGACCAGCATGCCCTGGCCGACCTCGCCGGCGCGGTCATGACCGAGCTGGCGGCGGGATTGCGGATGCGTGAGCTCGATGCCGCGAATGCCGCGCTTTGCGAGAGCGATGCGCGTCACCGCGCCCTTTTCGAGGTTTCGCCGCAGGTGGTGTGGTTCGCCGATGCGCGTGGGCGCGTCACATACGTCAACCAGCACTACACCGCCCTGGCCGGCCTTCCGCCTGAGCAAGCGCTTGGGGAAGGCTGGCTGGCCTCCTTGCACCCCGAGGACCGGGAGCGTGTCCGGACCGCGTGGTTCGATGCTGTGAATCGCGGAAAAACATACGAGGTCGAGCTCCGCATCCGCCGCCACCCGGATGGAAGCCATCGCTGGCACCTTTGCCGTGGCGCACCCGTGCGCGACGCGGCTGGACGCATCGAACGCTGGATCGGGATCGCGATCGACATCGATGACCGGAGGGGGGCCGAGCAGGCCCTGCGCGGCCTGATCGAGGCGCTGGGTGTCGCCGTCTACACCACGGATGCCGGCGGACGCCTCACTTTCTACAACGAAGCCGCCGCTGACCTTTGGGGATGGTATCCGCCACTGGGGGAGATGCTTTGGGGCGGTGCCCTGCAACTCCATGCAGCGGATGGCGCATCCATCGGGCATGAGGAATGCCCCATGGGGGTAGCGCTACGGGAAAACAGGCCCGTGCATGGCGAGGAAGTCGTCGCCAGGCGGCCAGACGGCACGCGCGTCACGTTCATGGCCTATCCGACGCCGCTGCGTGACGGGACAGGGGGGCTTGCCGGTGGGGTGAATGTGCTGGTGGACATCACCAAGCGCAAGGCGGTGGAGGCGGCGCTGGCCGAAAGCGAGGCGCGGCTGCAATTGGCGCTGCAGGCAGGGCGGCTGGCGTTCTGGGAACTGGACGTGGCAACCGGCCTGATCGTGCGCGGGCCCTCGCACGACATGATCTTCGGCTACGTCACCCCTTTGTCGCAGTGGAGCTTGGGCGCCTTTCTCCGGCATGTTGTTCCCGAGGATCGCGCCAGGGCGCAGAGGATCTATGAGGAACTGCTTGAAAGCCGCACTAGTGCGGTTCTTGAGTGCCGCATCCGGCGCGCGGATGACGGCGAGGTGCGCTGGGTCGAGGTGCACGGCCAACCGCATCTGGGATCGGAGGGGAGGGTGGTCCGCCTGTTGGGCGTCGTGCGAGACGTGACCGAGCGCAAGATGACCGAGGCGAGATTGCGCGACAAGGCAGCGCGGCTCCGGGAGTTGCAGGCGGAGTTGCTGCATGTCTCGCGTCTCAGCGCGGCCGGAGAAATGGCATCCGCGCTGGCGCATGAACTGAACCAGCCCTTGACCGCGACCGTGAGTGCCGTGAAGGCAGCGCGGCGCATGCTGGCCGCTTCGCCCGATCAGCTGGCCGCACAGGCGGATATCCGTGACGCCATTGACCTCGCGGCGGAGCAGGCCTTGCGGGCCGGGCAGATCATCCGGCGGCTGCGGGATTTCGTCGGCAGAGAGGGGGAAGGCGACAGGCGGCTGGAGGATCTTGCGAAGCTGGCCGAGGAAGCGGGCGTGCTGGCGCTGGTGGATGCGAGGGAGCATGGCATCCACGTCGCCTTTCACTTCGGCGCGCGGCTTCCCCCTGTTCTTGTTGACGGCATCCAGATCCAGCAGGTGCTGGTCAACCTGATGCGCAACGCACTGGAGGCGATGGCGCCTGCTGCTCCAGGGGAGGTTGCCGCGTCGCCGCGGCGGGAACTCGTGGTCACCGCGGCCGCGGCCAGTGGCGAGATGGTGGAGGTGGCCATCGCCGACACCGGACCGGGCGTTCCGCCGGAACATGCCGGCCGCCTCTTTGACCCGTTTGTTTCCAGCAAGCCGGGCGGCATGGGCCTTGGGCTGTCGATCTGCCGTTCCATCATCGAAGGCCATGGTGGACGCCTTTGGACGGAGCCGAACCCGGGCGGGGGCGCCGTGTTCCGCTTCACCTTGCCGGCAGCGCCATCGGTACCCCCGGAAGCCGGCGGCCCATGATGGAGAAAGGGAACATGGCCGTTGAACAGCACCTCCGGCGGAGAGTGCATGTGATCGATGACGACGACGCCGTCCGTCGGGCTGTGGCCATGCTGTTGCGTTCGGCGGGCATGGACGCCGAAACCTACCCGTCCGGCGCCGCCTTCCTGGACGCGCTGCCTGTCTCCGGCTGCGCTGACACAGGCTGCATCCTCACGGATGTCAGGATGCCGGGCCTGGATGGGCTTGAGCTGCTGCGGCGTCTCAAGGCGCTTGGCGTTCAGGCGCCCGTCGTGATCATGACGGCGCATGGCGATATCGCGACGGCGGTGCAGGCCATGAAGGCCGGCGCGGCCGACTTCGTCGAGAAGCCTTTCGATGACAGCGCCCTGCTCGATACGATCGAGGCAGCATGCGGCAGAAGCGAGCTGCCTGGTGCGGCAGGCGCGGCGTCGGAAAGCGCATCCAGGATCGCGGAGCTTTCCGCCCGCGAGCGCGAGGTCCTGGAACTTCTGATGACGGGCAAGCAGAACAAGGAAGTCGCGCGGAAGCTTGGCCTCAGCCCGCGCACGATTGAGCTCCACCGCGCCCGGATGCTGGCGAAGCTCGGCGTCGGCAGCCTCGCCGAGGCGGTGCGCCTCGCGGTCCAGGCTGGCCTGGGCTCACCCGCCGAGGACCGGACGCCGGAGGCGGGCTGAAATTGCCCTGGCTGCCGTGATGATCCGCCCGGACCATGTCCAGGCGCAGCCCCGGGGGCGCTCCTGGACTCAGCCGAGCCAGCGGCCGAGCAAACCTAGGGGCTTCTTCGCCGCGGCCCCCGGACGGCGCGCGCTGATGGCATGCGCCGCAGGAAAATCCAGGCCTGACAAGGTGACGTGATCGAAGCCCGCCATCATCACCTGGCACCAGGCATCAGCGCCATATTCGGTTTGAACAAGAAAATCGTCACCGCTCTGGCTGGGATCGCCATGGTGGCTGGGCGGCAAGCCGTCTCGCCGCCGTGTCATCCGGCCAATGATGATCGGCACGGTGAATGCCATCACGCCACCTGGCCGCAACACGCGGCGGCATTCGCGCAGGCCGGCCACCGGATCGGGCACGTGCTCCAGCGTGTCGGAATGCAGCACGGCGTCAAAGCTGTCCGCCGGGAAGCTCAGCGCCTGCATGTCTTCCTCCGGGTAGCTGGCCAGGCGGTAACCCGGCAGTTTCGCCAGCATCGGCCCGAGCCCGGCCGCGCCGTTCAGGTCGAGCACGTCCAGCGCGCGGGCGCGGCGGCTGGCCACGAAATCCCGCAGCACATCGCCCCCTTCCCAGGCCGCGAGCAGCGCGCGCGCCAGCACCATGGTGCGCAGGTTGCCGCCGCAGGACAGGCAGGTGAAGCCCTGCTGCCGGTTGATGTAGGCGGCCTCCTCCGTGGAAAGGCCCCATTCCTCGATCAGCGCCGGCCAAAGGACCTCGCGATCCTCGAATGCGTCACCGCCGCAGATGCAACACTGCTTCATTGCGTCACCAATTGGTTCCTGGCACGCGCAGGCCGCCGATGCCATGGCCGGTGCGGCGTATGACGAAGGGCATCAGGCGCTCCAGCGCGTGCAGGATCGTGCCGTCATACGGGACCGGCTCCTCGGGGTAGTCGTCCCAGCCGAGCCCCAGGTCAAGCAGCGGCCGCAGCGCGGCCGGGCGGGCCCAGAACATGGTGCCGATGGGGAAATCGAAAAAATCATCCAGGGGCAAGGGAATATCCATGCGCCGTGCCAGATCCTCGGCAAAGTCGCGATTCTTATCCCAGCCCACCAGATGCGGGTCCTCCGCCATCAGCAGCCCCAGACCGGAGTCCTGCACAAAGGCCGCGGCGGCGAGATCCAGCATGGGGTGTTGACCGCCGATCAGGTTCTCCCACAGGAAGTTGCGCCAGGCATCGCCGATGCCGCCGCCCACGACCAGCGTCTTCTTGCCGTGCACATGGCCGAAAACATCATAGCCGCCGGAAGCGAGCTCCTGCCGCAGCATGGTCAGGAAGGGGCCGATGTCGCGGCCGCGATTGGGCACGATGCGGATGTCCACCGCGCCGCGATGCTGGCGGAAGGCGCGGCGCAGGATCTCCGCATTCTCCTCAGTCCCGGTGGTGAGGAAAAGATCGCAGGCGCTGCGGTTGCAGGAAAGCCGCCAAGCCAGGTCCGGCGCCACATCGACATAATGGAAGTGGCTGTGCAGGGCGATGCGCAGCGGTGAGGCGCCCTCACTGCCCGGCAAGGGCCGCAGGGGCGAATAAACCGGGTGCGACCAGCGTCCTGCGGGCCTGCCCCGCTCCAGCCAATGCGCCACGGGGTCGCGCGTGGCCGGGCGCATCACCTCCGGATGGGCCTGGGCATAGGCCTGCGGGTGAAAGCCGGCGCAGGGCCGGCGCAAGGGGGAGGTGACATGCGGCTCGTCCACCACGTTCCACAGCGACCATTGCCGCATGGCGTAGAGGGCCAGTTCCGTGTTGTCGAGTTCCGGGGCGCCGGGCGGCTGCACCAGATCGGGATCGATGATGGCGGCCTCGATCAGCCGGTCCCGGTCGGCGGCGTGGCGCGGGTCGGCGGCATCCCGCCCGCGCGCATCGATGGCGGCGACATAGCGGGCCATGTCGAAAGTTTCGCGTCCGACGCGCGCCACCTCGCACCGCAGCCGCGGCAGATCCTCCCGGTTCCGCGCCAGCTCGCCAAGCACGGAGGCGGCGGCATGCACGTCGAGATAGGGAACAACGAGATGCCGCGTCGCCGGATCGGCGGCCAGCACCTCACCGGTGCCACAGGCGGATTCGAAGCAAAGCGTCGGGATGCCGCGGGTGACGGCGTCAATGCCGACATTGGGCTGGGGGTCGAGGCGCGAGCACATGAAGAAGGCATCGGCGGCCGCGTAGGCGGGCTCCAGATCGGCCACAGGCTCGATCATGACCACGCTCCCTTCCAGCCGGGAGCGGGCCATCTGGTCGGCCAGAAAGGTGCAGAAGCCGGTGTCGCCCAGGGCCTGGAAGTTGCCGCCGATCCAGACAAAGCGGAAGCGCAGTTCCGGATGCATGCGCCGCAGCGTGGCGGCGGTGCTGACGAACAGGTCCACGCCCTTGCGGATCTCCACCGTGCCGACGCCGAGAACCACGAAGGCGTCCTCCTCGCCCTCGGGTCGCATGATGGCGCGCAGCCGGTCCGCGGCCTCCCGCGCCTCCTCCGGGGAGGCCGATATGTCCGGCCTGGAGGGCAGCTCGGCCTGGCCCTGCGGAATGACCGAAATGCCGCTGCGATGGTCGAGGATGTAGAAATTGTCGTAGGAGGATTGCGCGACGATCCGTGCCGGAAAGATCACCTCCGGCGCCCAGTGATAGATGTCGGCCATCTTCAGATGGGCCTGGCCGGTGTAGATCATGAACTCGTGCACCAGCGACACGGAGGGCACGCCGAACCGGGCCAGGGCCGGCACCATCAGATGCGTCTCGATGCTGTTGGTGACGGCGTAGAGCGGCCGGTATTCGCGCACCAGCCGCTCCGCCATGCGGCGCGCCTGTGCCGGCTCCCACTCGCTGCGCTGCATGGGGCCAACCTGCACCGCCGCCGCGGCGGCGAAATCCGCCTCCAGCGGCCCCGAATGCATCATCACCGACACCACCTGGTAGTCCCGGGCGAGATGGCGGACGATGTTCCAGCCGAGCACCGGCGCCCCGGTGCGCGAGGCCTCGTGCGAAACCACCAGCACGACGGGCCGCGTGTCTCCGGCCGGCAGGGGCGGGAACTCCAGCCGGTCCGCCGCGGCGAGGCAGCGGCGCCCCTCATGCCGGCCATGGAACCAGTAATGCTGCAGCGGCGCCATCCCGGCGGCGATGAGGTCCGGATAGCATTCGCCATAGAAGGCCGGATCGAACCCGGTGGAGGGGCGCAACCCCAGCCGTTCGCCGATCAGGACATAGTGCAGCGCCGGGTCGAGCCCGACCGGGATCAGGCGCGCGTAATGGTCGGCGTCGAAAAGCGGGATGCTGCGGAGCTGGAAGGCCTGCGCCTCGGCCTCGGGCGCATTGGTCGGCAGCCGGGCGCCACCCAGCGCGCAAAGATCGGCCCAGCTCAGCGCCGGCGGCCCGTCATAGCCGCAGGACGCGTAGAAGGGCTGCAGGAAGCTGCCGGAGAAGCTGTCATTCGGTTCCAGGCCATGCTTCCAGCCATGCTGCAGGTAATGCAGCGCCGCGTCCTCTTCCGCAGGCAGTTCCACCAGCCGGCGGTAGAACGCCTCATCGAAGATACCGGAGGCACGCAGGAAATCAGCGGTTCCGGACGAGATCTCGCCCGCGGGCATCAATTCGCTGATCAGGTTCACTGGCGGCCGCCTCCGAGCAACCGCTCGCGCACGAAGCGTTTCGCGGCCTTCGGGGTGATGCGCGACATGATGTGGATCTGGAAGCGGTGCAGGATGGTGATCAGCCTTGCGCGCAGCCCTTCGTAACGCTGCCGCCACTCGGCGGCCTCGGTTTCCGCCACCAGGGCGCGCTGGCGCCATTCCTCCACCTCGCCCTCGGCTGCCAGCGCACGCTGGCGCCACTCGTCCGGGGCACCTGGGCGGCGCTGCCGCAGTGCCTGGCGCAGCAGGTTCCGCTGCTGGCGCAGGCCATCAAGCTCCGCCTGCAGCGAGGCGACGCGACCGGCCGCGACGGAAAGCGCCGCAACGCGCTCCTCCTGTGCCGCGCGTTCTTCCTCAAGAACGGCCAGGCGCTGCGCCATTCCCGCACGCGCGGCGGCTTCCTCCTCCCGCACGCGTTGCAGCCCGGCGCGGCTTTCCTCCAGCGCTCGCTGCAGCTCCTGCAGCCGGGCCTCCGCCCCCTGGGCGTTACGCTCATAGGTTTCGGCTTGTTCCGCGTATTTGCGGCACTGATGTTCCAGTTCCTGATGCGCGGCCGCATGCCGGTGCAACTCGCTCCGCAGCGCCGGAAGGTTGGTCAGCTCCTGGATCTGATCCGTTTCGATGAACAGCGAATGGCTGGCCGGCGGCAGGGCCGCGTTTGAAGCCAGGGCGAGCAGGTAGGGCGGGCGCGGCAGGCCGTGGCTGGCCTCATAATGCTGCGGCCCGCGCTTCTCGAAGGTCAGCGTGCCGGCCAGATCCTCCCCGTCATCGGCGACCAGCGCGGAGCCCAGCATCGGGCGCTGCGACATGATCTGGATATGGCCGAAATGCCGGCGCAGCAACCGCTCGAACTCCGGCCGCGACAGCTCGTTGACATGGTAGGGATTGGCCGTGCTGCCAGGCGGCGAATAAACATCCCGCTCCGGCGAGGAAAGCAGCAACAGCCCACCCGGCCGCAGCACCCGCCGCACTTCCTCGAGGAAGCGGTCATGCTCGAAGAAATGTTCCAGCGTCTCAAAGGAAACCACCATGTCGACGCTCTGGTCGGGCAGCGGGATGCTGCGTGCATCGCCATGCTCGTAGCGCAGATTGCTCCGCGCATAGACCTGCGCCGCATGCGACACCGCTTCCGCCGAAACATCGACGCCGAGGACCGAGCGCGCCGCCTGCGCCATCAGCGCCGAGCCGTAGCCCTCGCCGCAGGCGATGTCGAGCACGTCCCGGCCGCGGCACAGCGTCCGCGCAAGGAAATAGCGGTGCAGATGCTCGATCTCGACCTGCCCCCCTGCCGCCGTGGTCAGCCTTTCGCCGGTCCATTCCAGCGGCGTTTCGGGCACGGTACGCTCAAAGATTTCACCCACGTTCGGCTCAATCCTAACTGGAGGCAAGATGACGTCGAGAGGGACGCGCGAAGGGTTCAGTGCAGCGTGGAAAGCGGAGCTTCCCGGTTCAGGTCGGCGAGGGTCCGCGTAATCCCATCCGAGAAGGACAGGCGTGGCGCCCAGCCCAACGTGTCCCGCGCCAGGGAAATGTCGAGCACGCTCACGGGCACATCGAAGGGGCGACCCGGCTCCCGCCGGACATCCAGAACACGGCCGAGGCGGTTCTCCAGCTCCAGGATGATGCCGTTCAGGCTGACGCCCTGACCGCTGCCGATGTTGAAGGTGAAGGTTCCCTCACGGCGCGGCATGCGCGCCAGCGCGACCAGCCCGGCCGCGGCGTCGGAGACATGGATGTAGTCCCGGACGACCTCGCCATCGCCCCAGATGGTGATGGGCTGGTGCGTCAGCGCGTGATGCAGGAAGGTGGTCGCGGCGCCCTGGCCGCGCGCCAGGTCCTGCCCGGCCCCGAAAGGATTGGAAAGGCGCGCGATGCGGCAGTCCAGCCCATGCAAGGTGTTGTAAAGGCCAAGATATAGCTCGGCCGCCACCTTGCCGGCCCCATAGGCGGTGATCGGCGCCAGCGGATGGTCCTCATGGACCGGGACGCGGCGGAGCTTGCCGTAAACGGTGCCGCCGGAGGAGGTGAAGACTAGGCGCGGGCTGTGTTCGCCGCGCCGCCGCATGGCCTCCAGCAGGGCCAGACAGGGCAGGGTGTTCAGCGCCAGATCCTGCATCGGGTCGGCATGGGCGGTGGCCGGGATCGAGGCCCAGGCATAATGATGCACTGTTCCGACCCCTTCGAGCAGGACGTCCCACTCAGCCGATTGCAGGTTGAAAGGCTGCCACTTGATCCGTTCGCGCACGGCCTCGGGGTACACCGTCGTGCTGGGAACGCGGTCGCAAAGAATGACGTCCTCGCCTTGCTCAGCAAGAAGGAGGGCAACGTGACGGCCGATAAAGCCGCACCCTCCCAGGATCATGTGGGCGCCGCCTTTCATTTCAGAAATAATCTCAATGTTTAAATTCCAAAGCAAGAGAAGCTGGGATCATCATTTTATTACGACTTATACTTGTGCCCAAGGCGCTGCAAGATGGAAGATCGGCCGGATGGTGGCGACCGGAACGGCCTGTGGCTATCTCCGGTGCGCTGCATAACAGGATCGGCTGACTACCTCCGGAGCTTGAAGGCATCGGGTCACCTGGAAAGGGCGGCCTTCTGAACAGAGGGCGCGCTACCTGCGGAGTTCCGCTTGCGGCTCCCCTGATTCCGCGGCGTCGTATCTCTGGCCGATGCCCAAATCCTCGGGGCATGACGAGCCCGGGGAGCTTCTCTCCCTCATCCGTGCCCCAGCGGGCAGGGTACCGTCCGGGCAGCGCGGGCCGCAAGGCTCGGCTTCCGCTAGGGTGGGAGCCGAACAGCGGAAATGAAAGCAGGCCTCCAGGCGCCGGAACAGGGGGAGGGCGCGTCCCGACAGCCGGCGCAGCTCGGCCTTTTCCGGCCAGTCGCGGCTGCGGAGCTCGGCTGGCACACCGTCGGCTTCGGTTGTCATGGCGGCGCCGGCACTGACGTGCTGAATGGCGGCGGGGGCAATGACCTGCTCCGAGGCAGCTTGGGAAACGATATCTTCCTCTACACCGCAGTCAGTCGCCTGCTGGAGCCGGAAACCGCGATGTCATCGAGGCCTTCGGCGACAGCTTCGGGAACCAGGATCGCATTGATCTTTCCGATATCGATGCCGTGCCGGCGGCGCCCACAATACGTTCCTGCTCATCGGAAGAGCCGAATTCTCTGCGGCTGGGCAGGTCCGGGCAGTCAATCAGGGTGGCAACACGCTGATCCGGGTTAACACCGTTGTCAGCGGTGGGGCGGAGATGAAAATTCTTCTGGCAGGCGGCGCAACCGTAGGCGCCGACGACTTCATTCTTTGACCGGTTGCCCAACACCTGAAAAGGAGGGCAAGGCGGGGCAACGTTGTGCCGCCAGAAACAAGGCGGCCTGTGAACCGGCGGCGAGAGCAATGAAACTCCCGCCGCCCATGAGCCATCGGACGGGTCTGGCGAGCCGGAACCGTGATGGCGATGGAATCTGGCCCTAAATCGCTCCTGAAGCGCCGGAACCGGCTTCATGGAAGCCAAGAAAATCCGAGAGGCCTTGAGGGCAGCTCAATGCGTAGGGCGGTGCTCCGGCTCGCCGCCCTCCATGCCGGCCTCCAGCCGATAGCCGCCGGCAACCGACAGCAACAGACGCGGCCTGGAAGGATCAGCCTCGATCTTCTGCCGCAGGCGGTAGATGTGGGTTTCCAGGGTATGGGTGCTCACGGCGCTGCTGTAGCCCCACACCTCGTTCAGCAGCCGCGTGCGGGAGGCAGCCTGGCCGTTGAGCCGGTGCAGGAATTTGAGGATCGTGCATTCCTTGCCCGTCAGCCGGATCCTGGACTTTCCGCCAGGCCCTTCCAGCATCTTGGCGCTGGGACGGAACTTGAAAGGCCCCAGGTTGAAGACCGCATGCTCCGAGCTGTCGAAGCTGCGGAGTTGCGCCCGCACGCGGGCCAGCACCTCGTTGAGCCTGAACGGCTTGGCGATGTAGTCGTTGGCCCCGGCCTCCAGCCCACGGACCACATCGGCTTCGCCATCCGCGCCGGTCAGCATGATGACCGGCATGCGCTGGCCCTCGCGCCGCAGCTTGGCGCAGAAGTCGCGCCCATCGGCATCGGGCAGGCCGACATCGAGCAGGATCGCGTCGTAATGCGCGCCCGCGCGGGCCAGTGTTTCCTCTGCCGCGGTGGCACTGCCGACCTCGACGGCGCTGAACTCGCCCTCCAGGCCGATCATCTCGGCCAGGGTGGCGCGCAGGATGTCATCATCCTCGACGATCAGGATAGGGCGGGGAGCAGGCATGGAACCCTCCGGAAGAGCATGCGGGGGCTTACCTCCCGCGCCATCGCTAAAGGGTTGATATACCGTGCCTGATATAACAGCAATAAATATAAAAATCACGAAAATGAGATAGCCTGCCGGATCGTCTCCGCACTCGCCGGCCCGGAGTTGACGGTATGTAGAGAATTGCCGACAATCTGACGGTGTTTGCAGGCTTTTTGCGTTGTCAGATAGGTTGGGCTGTCCAGGAATGGTCAGGGGTCACGGGGTCGATGCCATTGCTCGTCGGATCGAGGACATGATCCTTCAGGGCGAGGTCCTGCCCGGCGAACGGCTCAACGAGCTGGCCTTGTCGCGCCGGCTGGACATTTCCCGCGCCAGCTTGCGGGAAGCCGCCAGGGGCCTGGAGCAAACCGGGTTGCTGGAGATCATCCCGAACCGGGGCGTCCTGGTCCGTCAGGTTTCCATGAAGGACGCGCTGGACCTTTATGACCTGCGCGCCGCCTTGTTCCGCGCCGCCGCGCGCCTGGCCGCGCGCCGCGCGACGCCCCAATGCCTGCTGCGGCTGCAACAGCTGAACGAGCAGATGCGGGACGCCGCCTCGGCCCAGCGCTTCGCCGATTACTACGGCCGCAACCTGGAATTCCACACGGCCATCATGGCGGCGGGCGGCAACGCGCCGATGGCGCGCACCTATGACCAGGCGGTCAAGGGCCTGCATCTGTTCCGGCGACGCTCGCTCCTGCATCCGGCGCAGCTTGACCTGTCGCTGCGGGAGCATGAGGACCTGCTGGCGGCCATCTCGATCCACGACGCGGCGGCGGCGGGCGATGTGGCCGAGCGCCATATCATGCTCGGCCGCGACCGCATGCTCGACACGCTTGAAGGCGGCATGCCGGCTTGAACCGCGCGCTCGTGGAGATCACCCGATGCGGCACAACCATCCAAGGATAACGCCATGACCGTGGGCTTCCGTGTTTCCGAGCGCGAGATCTTTCGCGACCCTGCGCTGCTCCAGCGCGCGGCCGCGCTTCCCGTCGCCAATATCGGGGACGTGATGAACCGCATGCAGGCCATGCGCGGCGGCTTCCGTGCCTTTGGGGGGCGCCGGGGCGTGGTCGGGCATGCCGTCACGGTTCGCGTGCGCGCTGGCGACAACCTGATGCTGCACCGCGCGATCGACCTCGCGCAGCCTGGTGACGTGGTGGTCTGCGACGGCGGCGGCGACCTTTCCATCGCCGTCGCCGGCGATCTGATGATCGGCCATGCCACGCAGCGCGGCCTCGCCGCACTCGTGATCGACGGCGCAGTGCGCGACATCGGCAATCTGTCCCAGCTCGACATCGGCATCTGGGCCTGCGGCGCGACGCCGGCGGGGCCCTACAAGGACGGGCCGGGCGAGATCGGCTATCCCGTGGCCTGCGGCGGGCAGGTGGTGATGCCGGGCGACCTGATCGCCGCCGATGAGGATGGCGTGGTGGTCATCCCGCAGGCCGCGGCGGCGGCCGTCATCGCCGCGGCCGAGGTCCATGCCGCCAAGGAAGCGCAAACCATCGCGGCGATCGCCGGCGCCGGCTGGGACCGCGCATGGGTGACGGAAAGCCTGGCCGCGAAAGGCTGCGAGGTTTCGCGCTGAATGGCGGCCGCGTCGGATCTTCCGGGGACGCAGCTGGCCACGGCCGAAGCCGTGCGGCAGCAGATCCTCGACATCCTCGGCCGGTGGGGCATGCCGGATGACCTGGCCGGAACCACCGCCCGCGCGATGGTGGAAACGGACCTCATGGGCATCGACAGCCACGGCATCTCGATGCTGACGATGTATGAGCGGATGCAGCGCGAGGGCCGGGTGGATCTGCGCGCCCGGCCGCGGCTGCTGCGGGACCTGCCTTCGCTGGCTCTGCTGGATGCCGGCGGCAACCTGGGCCATCCCGTGGCGGTCATGGCCATGCAACTGGCCTGCGACAAGGCATTGGCAGGCGGCATCGGCGCGGTGGGCGTCCGCAATTCGCATCATTTCGGGGCGGCCGGCTATTATGCGCGCCTCGCGGCCGAGCGAGGGCTGGTGGCGCTGATCACCAGTTCCGCCCGCACGGTGCTGATGGTGCCGACGCGTGGCACGGTGCCGCTGCTGGGCAGCAACCCCATCGCCTTCGCGGCACCGCTGGCGGATGGCCCGCCCTTCGTGCTGGACATGGCCACCACCACGGTCGCCGCCAACAAGGTCAAGGTTTACGAGCTGAACGGCAGGCCTGTTCCGGCCGGCTGGGTGGCGGATGAGCATGGCGCGCCGGTGACCGATCCCGCGGAAGCCATGGACGTCATCTTCAACCGGCCCGGCGGCGGCATCACTCCGCTCGGCGGCGCCGAGGCGACCGGCGGCCACAAGGGCTACGGCCTAGGGCTGATGGTGCAGATCCTGTCAGCCACGTTGACGGGCGCCGCCTTTGCCCCGCTGCGTGCCGGCGCGCGCCCTCCGGCGGAGCCGGACGATATCGGACATTTCTTCCTGGCCCTTGACCCCCTAGCCCTGCGGCCCGAGGGCGGCTTCGAGGAGGATCTGGCCGCCATGGCGGCGATGCTGCGCGATTCAACGCCGGCCGATCCCACCCGCCCGGTGCTGTTGCCCGGAGACCCGGAGGAAGCCGAGCGTGCCCGCCGCGCGCGAGAAGGCATTCCGATCCCGGCGGCCCTGGCCCGGCAGTTGCGCGAGATCTGCGCGCGCTGCGGCGCCGATTACCGGCTTCAGGAGACGTAGCGCGACAGCAAGCCGCCACGGGAGGAAAGAACCAATGACGATCATCAACCGACGGGCCGTTCTGGGTGGCCTGGCCCTGGCGCCCGCCGCACCGCGCATCCTGCGGGCGCAGGGCGCCGCCGGATGGCAGCCGACGCGGCCCATCCAGCTGGTCGTCGGCTTCGCGCCAGGCGGGGGCAGCGACGTGATCGCCCGCACCATCGCCGAGGCCGCTTCCCCCTTCGTGCCGCAGCCCATGGTGGTGGTGAACCGGCCGGGTGCCGGCGGCGCCCTGGCGGCGGAACAGGTGGCGCGCGCCCTGCCGGATGGCCACACCCTGCTGCTGGCCGGCGGCAGCGAGAGCACCTCGCTGCCGGCCCACCGGGAGGTGCCTTACGATCCCAAGAAGTCGTTCCGCGCCGTGATCCGCCTGACACGCCATCCGCACTTCATCTGCGTGCGGGGCCGGGGCGGGCGCTTCAGCAGCATGGGCGTCGACGTCATGACGCGCGTGCTGCTGCAGCACGTCCAGGCCCATCTGCCCGGGGCGCACTTCGTGGTGGAGAACCGGGTCGGCGCCGCCGGGCAGCTCGGTTTCGAGGCCATCTTCCGCGCGGCGCCGGATGGCTACACCCTGGGCGCCATCACCACCCCGGCGGCCAACACCATCGCGATCGAGCGGCAGCCGCAATACCGGATCGCGGACTTCACCTTCCTGGCCAATGTGGTGGACGACCCCGGCGGCTTCTTTGTGCGCCCGGATTCGCCCTGGCGCAGCCTGGACGACCTGCGCGCGGCGGCGCGGCGGCAGCCGGGGGAGCTGGCCTATGGCACCGCCGGCGTGGGCTCCGACGACCACCTGCTTGGGCTCGCCCTCGAGGCCGCGGCCGATATCCGCCTGTCCCATATCCCCTATAACGGCACGCCGCCCATCATCACCGACCTGATCGGTGGCCGTCTCGCCATCGGGTCGCTCAACATGGGGGAAGGCTTCGCGTTGCTGAAGGAAGGCCGTGCCCGGGCGCTGGCCCAGGGCGGCACGGAACGCTGGGCCGGGACGCCCGACGTGCCCACCTTCCGGGAACAGGGACTGGACGTGATTGGCGGTTCCGCCCGTGGCTTGGTAGGCCCGCCCGGCCTGCCCGCCGAGATCCGCGACCGCCTGACCGCGGCCATCGGCGCGGCGCTGGAGGGCGCGGCCTTCAAGGCGGAGGCAGCCAGGCTGAACCTGCCCCTGCGGCCCATCGTGGGGGCGGAATACTAGGCCTTTGTCATGCGCAACGACGCGGCGGCCAGGGCGCTGTGGCAGCGCCGGCCCTGGCGCGAATAGAAAGGCCGCCATCCGCTGCGGGATTGTCTCGGCGGATGGCAGCTTCCCCGACCCTGGCATTGTCATGCGGACCTCCGGCCACCGCCGCAGGAGGCCCGCACCACCAGCTCCGCCGGCATCACCAGCCGTTCCGCGGGCGCTCCAGGATCGGCGATGCGGCGCAGCAACAGCCGCACCGCCGCCTCGCCGATCTGCCGCGGCCCGGTGCGCAGCGTGGTCAGCGCCGGGCGGTAGGTCGCGGCTTCCGGCACGTCCCCAACGCCAGTGACGGCGACCTCGGACCCGACGCGCCAGCCCGCCTGTTCCAGCGCCGCGATCGCACCGAAGGCCATCACGTCATTGCTGCAAACCAGCGCATCCGGTCGTTCCGGCAGCGCCGCCAATAGCCGCGCGGTGGCCGCGCCGCCGGCGCGCGTGCCGGGGGTGCGCAGCAGCGTGGGTGGCGGCAGCCTGTGCCGGCGCAAGGCATCCCGCAACCCGGCCAGCCGTTCCCGCACGCCGGAATGCATCACCCCCGCGCCGGCGAAGGCGAAGCGCCGGCGGCCGGCGGCGATCAGATGCAGGGCCAGGGCCTGCATCCCCGCGCGATTGGCGGGGGCGGTGAAATCCCCGCCGCTGCCGGGCACGCGGCGCATCGCCTGCACGCAGGGAACGCCATGCGCGGCCAGGGTCGCGATCTCCGCCACCTGCGTTCCAAGGGCAGGGCAAAGAATGATGCCGTCCACCCGGTGTTCCCGCAGCCGCCGCAGGGCGCGGTCCTGGCGATCCGGTGCGTCCCGCGTGGCGGCGAGGAAGGCGATATAGCCGGCCTGGTCCAGCGCCGCTTCCACGCCCGCCGCCATTTCCGCGAAGAACGGGTTGTCGATCTCGGTGACCACCAGCCCCACGGTCTTGGTGCGAGTGCCCCGCATGGTCGCGGCACCGCGATTGTAGAGATAGCCCACCCTTTCCGCCGCGGCGCGCACCCTGGCCCGCGTCGGCTCCGCGACCAGCGGGCTGTCCCGCAGCACAAGGGACACCGTGGCGCGGGAAACGCCCGCCTGCGCGGCGACGTCGCTCAGCGTGGCGCGGCGGGGCGGAACGCTGTTGGACATGGGGCACTCCGCTTGGCGGAAGAGTTTCCTGAGGATTTCGCCGATCGGGCATTGCGCCTTTTGGATCAATCTAACTAGCATCCTCCCACCATCCGGCACCAGACCGGAACGCGAGGAGGAACAGCTATGCCGCTGCGCCGGAGACATCTCCTGCTCACCATGGCGGGCGGGTTCGCGGCCCCCCGTCTTGCCCATGCCGCCTGGCCGGAGCGCCCCATCCAGGTCATCTGTCCCGGCCCCGCCGGCGGCGGCATGGACGCCTATGCGCGGGCCATCATCCCCTTTGTCGCGCCGCGCCTGAACAACGCGAACATGGTGGTGATCAACCGCCCCAACGCGTCCGGCCAGCTCGCCTTCGAAAGCGTCGCCATAGCGGAGCCGGATGGCTACACCATCGGCGTGGCGCAGACGCCCAACCTGATCACCCTGCCGATCGAGCGGCAGGTGCGCTACCGGGTGCAGGACCTGACCTACCTGGCCAATGTGGTGGAGGACCCCGGCGGCATTTTCGTCCGTGCGGATTCACCGCTGCGCAGCCTGAAGGACCTGCTGGAGGCCGCCCGCGCCCGGCCGGAAAGCGTGGCCATCGGCAGCGCCGGCATCGGCACCGACGACCACCTGCTGATCCTGGCGCTGCAGGAAGCCACCGGCACACGCTTCGCCCATGTGCCTTATTCCGGCACGCCGCCCATCATCCAGGGCGTGCTGGCCAAGGACATCGCCGCCGGTTCCCTGAATGTCAGCGAGGGCATCGCCCTTGTGCGGCAGGGCGCGCTGCGGCTGCTGGGCCAGGGCGGCCCGGCCCGCTGGCAGGAAGCCGCCGACGTGCCCACCTTCCGCGAGCAGGGCATCGACATGGTGGCGGGCTCCGTGCGCGGGGTGATCGGCCCGCCTGGCATGTCGGCCGAGCTGCGGGACCGCTTCCGCACCGCCTTCGCCGAGGCGCTCGCCGATCCCGCATGGGTGCGCGAGGCCGCGCGCCTGTCCCTGCCGCTGCGGGTGATGAGCGGCGAGGAGCAGCAGCGCCTGTTCCTGGCGGACGACGTCAAGCTGCGCGCCCTGTGGCAGCGCCAGCCATGGCGGGAATGACCGCCCGCCTGTTTTTCCATTCTCAACCGGAGTGAACCGCCCATGACCGCACCCGAGCGCATGCGCGCCTTGCTGGCCGAGCCCGGCCTCGTTGTGATGCCTGCCGTATGGGACGGGCTCAGTGCCCGCCTGACAGCCGAGGCGGGCTTCAAGACCGTGTTCCTTTCCGGCTCCTGCGTCGCCGCCGCGCGGCTCGGCGGACCGGATCTCGACCTCGTTTCCTTTGCTGAAATGCACGATTCCTTCAACATGGTGCGCGGCGCGGCGCCGGACCTGCTGGTTCTGGCGGATGCCGACCATGGCTATGGCAATGCGATGAACGTGCAGCGCACGGTGCGCGCCTATGGCCGCGCCGGCGCAGCCGCCATCCTGATCGAGGACAAGATCACGCCACGCCCGCTGAGCGGCGGCGGCAAGCCCTGCCTGCCGCGGGACGAGGCGCGCATGAAGATCCGCGCCGCCGTGGAGGCCGCGAAAGAGTCCGGCATCCTGGTGATGGCCCGTACCGATTGCCGGCCGACCCAGGGCTTCGACGAGGCGCTGGCGCGGATCGAGGCCTTTGTGGAGGAAGGCGCGGACATCCTGTTCTTCGACTCGCCTGCCGACGAGGAGGAAGTCCGCCGCTCCGTCGCCGCGGCCGCCGGGCGCCCCACCTTTGCCGTGTTGTCACCGGGCGCCCCGCGCGAGACGCCGTCCCAGCAGCGCGCCGCGGAGCTGGGGCTGAAGATCGGAGCCTATCCGACCGGATTGCTGTCTCCGGTGGCGGCCGGGATCAAGGCCGGTCTCGCCGCATTGGCGGCGGGGGAAGCGCAGTCCCAGGCGGCGCTGCCACCGGCCGAGCTGACGGCCCTGCTCGGCTATGCGGATTACGACCGGCAGGCCGCGCGGTTCCGCTTGTAAAAGGGCCGCCCGCTCCGCCGAAAGCGCCATGGCCTGGCCTGGCCTGGAGGCGGGCAGGAGGCCGGCTGTTCCGCCGGCATGTCGATGCGGATGCCGGTCGGGCGCCGCGTTCCCTGTGTTCGGGACGGAGGTGCCGCCGACGCGCCCGTTGAAGCAGCCAGGGCGCCCATGGTCGCCGCGAAGGCTGGCCCGTCCGGTGGGACGGGCCCTGCCGTGTGGCAGCCCAGCCAACCCTGGGCTTGCCGTTCCCGCCGCAGCCGGCGGTGTTATTGCCAGAGCCAGCTCATCATGAGCCCGCCCTGATTCCACAGACGGTTCATCCCCCGGTCCAGCCCCAGCCCGTTCTTGCCAAGATGGGCGTCGTAGAGGGTGCCGTAATCGCCCACCTGGCGGACGACCTGATAGGCCCAGTCATCGGCGAGGCCGAGCCCGGCCCCTACCGGCTCTCCCCGGCCCAGGAAGCGCCGGACCTGCGGATCGGTGCTGTTGTCCCGGGCCGCGGTGACGGTTTCGCGCGTGAGGCCGAATTCCTCCGCCTGGATCAGCGCGAAAATCGTCCAGCGCACCAGGTTCGCCCATTCCGCGTCGCCATTGCGGACCATGGCGCCCTGCGGCTCCTTGGCGATCAGCTCCGGGAGCAGCACGAAAGCATCCGGATCGGGCGCCGCGAGCCGGTTGGCTGTCAGGCTCAGCGTGTCGTTGCTGATGGCGTCGCAACGTCCGGCAAGGAACGCGGCCAGCACATTGGCTGCAGTGTCAAAGGAAATGGTGCTGAGATTGATGCCGGTGCGGCGCGCATAGTCGGTGATGTTGCGTTCGATGACGCTGCCCTGCGTCGCGCACACCGTGCCGCCATCCAGCTCCTTCAGCTGGCTGATGTTCAGGCTGCGGCGCACCAGGAAGCCCTGGCCCGTGTAGAAATACGTCCCGACCTGGTTCAGGCCAAGCGTGGCATCGCGGCTGAGGGTCAGGGCCGTGATGTAGATGAGCGTGTCAATCTCGCCGCTTTGCAGGGCGGTGAAGCGCGATTGCGCGGTGACGGGAACAAAGGTCACCTTCTCCGCATCGCCCAGCGCGGCGGCGGCGATGGCGCGGCAGATATCGGCGTGGAAGCCGGTCCATCGTCCCTTGGAATCCGGCCGGGCGGCGCCGGCCACGGCGCTGGTGACGCCGCAGCGGACCGTGCCCGCCTTCTTCACGGCATCCAGGGTGGGGCCGGCGGTGGCCGGCGCGGCGAAGCAGAGCCCGGCGAAGATCGCGCCGAACAGCCCGCCCAGGGCCCACGCGCGCGTCACTGGGCCGCGCTCCCGGCGCGCAGCAGGGGCGCGCGGGATTCGCAGAACTCGGTGACCGCCTTGACGAAGTGGTCCAGCTCCGCCGGGCCGACCGGCAGGCTCAGCGCCACCATGCCGCGCCGGGCCAGATAGATGCCGGCCTCCAGCATGTCGAAGAAGAACAATTCGCGCAGCGCCTCCTCATCCGCGGTCGAGGCATAGCCGCGATCCGGCGCGGGCAACCGGAAATGCACATTCAGCAGGGAGCCGATGCCGGTGAAGCAGACGGGCACCTTGGCCGCGCGGGCCACGTCATTCACCTGCGCGCGCAGATCCTCGCCCCGCTGGAACAGCAGCTCGGCCACCTCGGCGGTGAAGATCTCGCCCA
Organism: Teichococcus oryzae; assembly: GCF_008386565.1. GTDB lineage: Bacteria > Pseudomonadota > Alphaproteobacteria > Acetobacterales > Acetobacteraceae > Pseudoroseomonas > Pseudoroseomonas oryzae. The sequence goes on from NZ_VUKA01000012.1 coordinate 36,729, forward strand.
TGGCGACGCAGCCTGCCGCCATGGTCAGCACGTTGTTGTTGAAGGTGCCCGCATGCGGCACCCTGGACTCGAACAACTCCATGATGTCGGCGCGGCCTCCGAAGCCGCCGAAGCTCATGCCGCCACCGATGTATTTTCCCAGCGTCGTCAGGTCCGGCGTGATGCCGAGGCGCGCCTGCATGCCGCCTGCCGACATGCGCGAGGTCATGACCTCGTCAAAGATCAGCAGCGCGCCGGTCTTGTCGGCAAGGGAGCGCAGCGCCGCCAGGAATTCGGGACTGGCCGGAATGCACCCGCCTGAACCCTGCATCGGCTCGACCAGGATGGCCGCAAGCGAGCCGGCATGGGCGTTGGCCACCGCCGTGGCGCTTTCGATGTCGTTGTAGTCGGCCAGGGTGAAGGAGAGTGGCAGCGTGGCCGGATTGCTGCCGGAAAGCGGAAAGGTCAGGACGCCCCCGTGATAGCCGCCGCGGAACACCATGACCGTGTCCCGGCCGGTGAAGACGCGGGCCACGGTGAGGGCCATCAGGTTCCCTTCCGTGCCGCTGTTGGTGAAGCGCACCTTGTCCAGCGAAGGAAAGCGGCCGCAAAGGAGGCGGGCCAACTTTTCCTCGTTCTCGCCCACCGCGGCGAGGTTGATGCCACGCTGCAGCGTGGCATGCAGAACCTCGTGGATGCGCGGCTGAGAATGGCCGAACAATCCCGCCGTGTATTCGCCGCACAGGTCGAGATAGGAATGGCCGTCAATGTCCCAGAGGCGGCAATCCTCGCCCCGCGCCATGGCGGTGGGGAAGGGGGCGTAGGACAGCAGGGTGCGCGTATTGCCGCCCGGCATGACCTCCATTGCCTTTTCCCGCAGGGCGGCGCTCTGTGGGCGGCGGCCGGCATAGCGCGCCCGCGCTTCGGCAACGGCGTCACCAAGATCGCTGTTGCGGCGGAGAACGGCGGAGGCGCTCATGCCCTGGCTCCCTCAGGGAACGCCGGTGCGGCATGGATAAGCGTGAAGACTGCCATTGCGCGGATCCTCGCGGTCGGGAACGACGGGTCGGTCCGCGTTCCATCATCTGGTCCAAAAGCGTATTGTGATCACAAAAATAGGGCAACAGGAATCACGCAGCCGGGATTGGGCGCCTTGGGGGCCGCCCCTCCCGCTTTCCAGGGCCGGCGGTTCCGCACCGTATCATCGCTCGCGCCAGTGCCAGAAGATCCTGCCTGCTCGGCGCATCCGCTGCGCGGTGGTCAAAGAGGAAGCCCGGCATCATCTATACCCACGCCGCGCAGGCAGGCACGGACACCCGGAGGAGGATCGTCATGGACGCAGCGCTGGAGGACCCGGTGGTTATTGTCGGTGCTGCGCGCACGCCGATGGGAAGCCTGCAGGGCGAACTCAGGGAAGTGACCGCGCCGCAACTCGGGGCGACCGCGATCATGGCGGCGCTGTCGCGGGCGTCCCTGGCCGCGGATCAGGTCGATGAGGTCACGTTCGGCTGCGTCCTGCCCGCCGGGCAGGGACAGGCGCCCGCCCGGCAGGCCGCGCTCGGCGCCGGCCTTCCGCTTTCGGCGGGGGCGACCACCGTCAACAAGATGTGTGGCTCCGGCATGAAGGCGGCGATGATCGCGCATGACGCCCTGCTTGCCGGCTCCGCCAGGATCGTCATCGCCGGCGGCATGGAGAGCATGAGCAACGCGCCCTATCTTCTGGACCGCGCGCGGCCGGGATACCGGATGGGCCATGGTCGGGTCCTCGACCACATGTTTCTCGACGGCCTGGAGGACGCTTATGACAAGGGCCGGCTGATGGGAACCTTCGCGGAGGATTGCGCCGAAGCCTATCGGTTCACGCGGGCCGCGCAGGATGCTTTCGCGATCGCCTCCGTCCGGAAGGCGCAGAAGGCGATGGCGGAGGGCGCCTTCGATGCGGAGATCGCCCCGGTCACGATCCGGAACAACAGGGGCGAGCGCGTCGTCCCGGCCGATGAGCAGCCACCCAAGGCCAGGCTCGACAGGATACCGGAGTTGAAGCCCGCCTTCCGCGACGGCGGGACCGTCACCGCGGCAAACGCGTCCTCGATCTCGGATGGCGCCGCGGCGCTGGTTCTGATGCGCCGCTCCGAGGCTGACCGGCGCGGCCTTCATCCCCTGGGCCGCATTGCCGGGCATGCCACCCATGCCCAGGCCCCTGGCCTGTTCACCACGGCACCCATCGGCGCCATCCGGAAGCTGGCCGAAAAGACCGGATGGACGCTGGAAGCGGTTGATCTGTTCGAAATCAACGAGGCTTTCGCCGTGGTGCCGATGGCGGCCATGCGCGACCTTTCGCTGCCGGAGCACAAGGTCAATCCCCATGGCGGCGCCTGTGCCCTGGGCCATCCGATCGGGGCATCCGGTGCGCGGGTGATGGTCACGCTGTTGTCGGCTCTTCGGCGGTACGGCCTGAGGCGGGGCGTGGCGTCGCTGTGCATCGGGGGCGGTGAGGCCACGGCGATCGCCCTGGAGGTCATGGACTAGGCTGCTCCAGGATCGCCGTGTCGCCTGGCATGCTCCGCACCGCCTGGGCATCGCCAGGGAATGGCAGGTTGGGGAAAGGCCGCCCGGCGGCGGGATGGCTCGATTTTCCACCATCTGCCCCTTGCGGACGGATTGGGGCCGTAATATGCGAATGACTATCATTTACATCGATTGGGCGTGGTTTCAGATGGATCGGCGGAGGTCGGCGGGCTCGCGCGGCGCATGGGAGGATGGGGCCCCGCTGCGGGCCCGCGTCCACGGCCGGCCCTGAGGCCGGGGGTCCGGCGAGGGGCCGCTGTTGCGGTCAGGATGGCGGCGGGGATCGGCGGTGGCTACGCCGTGACGGCCCTGGCGACCATGGCGCTGTCCATGATGCTGCCCTTGCCACGCGCCGAGGCCGTGCTGGCTGCGACGATGGCCAGCTTCGCCCTTTATGCCGCCACCATCATCTGGGCCTTCGCCGCGCGCGGCCTGCTGCGCCTTTGCGTCGGCATGGCGGCTGCCGTGATGGTGCTGGGGCTGATTGTTTTTCTTGCCCAGGGGCATCCCGCATGAAGGATGGCTTCCGCCAGTCCATGGCCTGGCTGCACACCTGGTCAGGCCTGCTGTTGGGCTGGGTGCTGTTCGCCGTGTTCCTCACCGGCACGGCGGCGTATCTGCGGCCGGAAATCTCCCACTGGATGCGACCGGAACTGGCCTTTGCCCGCCCTGAGCCACAGGTCGCGGAAGTCGCCATCGCCGCCATGCGGAAGCTCGCCCCGGACTCGCCCAGCTGGTTCATCACCTTGCCGGATGAGCGGGAAACAACCATCCGCGCCTTCTGGCGCGATGCTGCCGCCAGGGGACGGGTCTTCCGCAGCGCCGTGCTGGACGCCGGCAGCGGGGAGCCCGTCGTGGCGCGGAACACGCTGGGCGGCGAGTTCTTCTTCCGCTTCCACTTCCAGCTTCATTACGTCGGCGCTCTCTGGGGCCGCTGGATCGTCAGCATCTGCACCATGTTCATGCTGGTGGCGATCGTCAGCGGCGTCATCACCCATCGCCGGATCTTCGCCGACTTCTTCACCTTTCGTCCCGGCAAGGGCCAGCGCTCCTGGATGGATGGGCACAATGTTTGCGCCGTTCTGGCTCTCCCCTATCACCTCATGATCACCTATTCCGGCCTGGTGCTGTTCATGCTGATGGTGATGCCCTGGGGCGTGGACAGCGTTTATCCAGGCCAGCGCGCCACCTTCAACACGGAAGCCTTCGGCAATGCGCCGCCGCGTCCGCGCAGCGGCATCCCCGAGCCACTCGCGCCCATTCGCCCCCTGCTGGAGGAAGCGCAAAGCCAATGGCACGGCGGCCGGATCGGCCGCATCGTCGTGGCTCATCCGGGCGACGCCGCGGCGACCATCCAGATCGTGCGTGCCGAAGCGGAGCGGATCTCCTACAATCCGCAGACCCTGCTTTTCGATGGCGTAACAGGCATGCTGCTTCACAGCAGCGCCGAAGATCGCCCGGCGGCCGAATTGCGCGGGGTGATGTATGGCCTGCATATCGGCCGCTTCGCCGGGCCTCCGCTGCGCGCGCTTTTCCTGCTTTCGGGGCTCGCCGGCAGCGTCATGGTGGCCACCGGCTGCGTCCTGTGGGCGGTGAAGCGGCAGCAGCAGGCGTCCCGGCAGGGCAGGCCCGGCTTCGGCACGCGCCTCGTCGGGCACCTGAACATCGCGGCGATCGCCGGCCTGCCATTGGCGATGGCGGCCTTCTTCTGGGCCAACCGGGCGATTCCCCCTGGAATGCCGCAGCGCGCCGAGTGGGAAGTGCATGCCTTCTTCATCGCCTGGGGCCTGTGCCTGCTGCACCCGCTTCTTCGGCCGGCCCGCCGCGCATGGATGGAGCAATTTGCCGCCGGCGCTCTGGCCTTCATGTTGCTGCCCTTCGGCAGCGCCCTGTTCACCCAACGCGATTTCCTGACGGCGCTGCAGGAGGGCGACATGGTGCGGGCTTGGTTCGAGCTGGGCCTGCTCGGCTGCGGCGGGTTGCTGGCGGCCCTGGCCTGGAAGGTGGCGCGGCGCCGGCCGGCCATGGCAGCGGCGGCGCCTTTGGGGAGCCGCAAGGGGCGCGAGCCGGCTCAGGCCGTGGCGGAACCCATGTCATGATGGCGTTCTCCCTTGTGTTTGCCGGCTTCATGGTCCTGGGCTTGAGCATGGACCGTCATCATGAGCGGATCCTCCGGAGGCGCGGCCCCGCCTGGTGGCAGCGGAAGCTGCTGCTTGCCTCGGGCTTCCTGCTTCTCGCCGCGGCCCTGGCATTGCTCCTGGCAACCGATGACGGAGGACAGGCTGTGGTGGGATGGTTCGGCCTGATGAGCCTGGCCGCCATGGTGATGGTTCTTCTGGTTTCCTATCACCCCCGGTCCGTGCCTGTCCTGGCGGCTTCGCTGCTGGCCTCCGGCATCCTCCTGGCCTTGTGCTAAAGGGTCGAGGTCGTGACCGGCATGGAACGACGGGACCAGGAGCTCCCCACAGGCGGGCAGGAAGGCAGAACATGAAAAGCAGACACCAACCCGTGGATGTTCCGGCCCCCTCGGGCGGCGTAACGCGCCGCTTCATGCTGGGGGCCCTGGCGGGCAGCCTCGCGGCCCCGCCGGCTCTGGCTCAAGGCGGCATCCGGATCCGGCACGACTATGGCGAGATCGTCCTGCCAGCGCCGCCGCGCCGCGTTGTCTCGATCGGCTACAGGACGCAGGACACGCTGCTCGCGCTCGGGATCAATCCCGTCGCGGTGCGGCACTGGTTTGGCGATCAGCCATCGTCCGTCTGGCCCTGGGCGCAACCCTATCTCAGCGGTCCGGCGCCCATCGTGTTGTCGGGCGAGGTTTCGGTTGAATCCATCGCCATCCTGGAGCCGGACCTGATTGTGGGCATCGGCTCGGGAATCTCGCACGCGGAATACGCGACGCTTTCCCGCGTCGCGCCGGTGCTGATGCACGCGCCGAACCAGGCGACGTTCACGCCATGGGATGAGTTGGTCCGCGTGATCGGATACGCCCTCGGCAAGGACGGCGCGGCTGCGGACCTGATCGGGAAAACCCGCCAGCAATTCGCCGGGATGCGGGCGCGCAATCCCGGCTGGGCCGGCCGCTCCGCCGTGGCCGCCTACCATTTCGGCGGGGAAACCGGCGCCTTCACCCGCAGCGACCCGCGCGGCCATTTCCTCACGGAACTCGATTTCGTGGTGCCCGCCTCCCTGGACCGCCTGAGCGACAGGCGCGGCTTCTATGCCAGGCTGTCGCCGGAGGACCTGTCGCCGCTCGATGCCGACCTTCTGGTATGGATTTCCTCCGAGAAGATTCCCGGCCTTGCCGACATCCCGATGCGGCGATTCCTCCGGGCCTACCGCGAAGGCCGTGAGGTGGTGACAAGCCCGCTGGTTGGCGCCGCCCTTTCCTTTGGAAGCGTGCTTTCCCTTCCCTTCGCATTGTCGGCCCTTGAGGCTGACATCGCCGCGGCTGTTGACGGAAATCCCGCGACCCGTGTGGCATCCGCCGTTCAGGCCGGCATCGCGCCCTAGCGGAACCCGCCCGGGGCGCATCATCCGGCCGGGCGAGGATGCTCATGGAAACGAAAGCCCGGAGCGGCCTGCGTGAGCCGTTGCGATCCAGCCGGGGGCCGGGTCACAACCTGGCACCGCCCGCCCGGTCGCGCTTGATCCCGCGCCTCACGGTTCGGCGTCGGCCCATCGCAGCATCGTGGACGGGACCGCCTTGCTGCGGTGGTCGTCCCCGAAGCGGACAAGCACTTGGGCCGCGTCGAAGCTCGTGATGACGCCCCGCTCCAGGTCGCCTTCAGGCCAGGTGCGGTAGAGCACGGGGCGGCCGATATCAGTTTCGGTTGGCGTGATCCCGGGCGTGGAGGCCGGCCGGCCTTCTGCCGCGCTGCTTTGATCGGGCATGGCATCTCCTCCGTGGGATGGTGGGAGCGGCGTCCGGTTATCCGGCCAGCCAGCCGCCGCCACGCATTCCCTCGATCATAGTTCCATGCGCCGGGGTGGCGGTGCAACCGGGCGTGAACACGCCACAGGCAGGATCGGCGCCGGCTTCTGCAGGCCTTGCCCGGTTGGCGTCGCCTGCCGCCTTCGGGCATCACTGGGCAGCACAAAAGGAGGCGCATGATGCGAGGAATGCCGAGGCCGAGGTTTCCGGCGAGCAGCCTGCTGGTTGCCATGCTTGGCGAGCAGGCCCCGGCCGACATCCGGCGCGTGGCGCGGCGCCTGCGCTCGGAAGGCGCGCCCGCCTTGTGGGTCGACAACGAGATTGCCGGCCTGGCACGCGGGCTGACCCGATCCGAGGTGTCGCGCTCACCCGCCGTGCCGGACGCCCTGCCGCCGCTGTTCTGGCTGGAAGCCCAACGGGACGACCAGCCCGGCGCCGGCAGGATCGTTGGATGGGTGGTGGAGAAGAAGCAGCAGGGAGGCCTCGCCCTGAAGGGCTTCAGCATCGCCATCCGCCCTGAGGCCGCGCCAGAGCCGGAAGGGATGGCGACCATCCCGTTCGGCGTGGATGCGCGGGAGGAGGATGAGGACACCTGCTTCGCAAGAGGTCTGATCACCGCGATCAGCCTGCCGGAAATGCTGTCGCAGATGGGGGAGGGTTCGCCTGTCGTGCTGCTCCCCGCCGACCCGTCCGAGGCGGAAACCGGCATCCTGCGCGGCCTGAGGCTGTCCGTGGCGACATCGCCGGATTCGGTGCCGAACTGAAGCCCGCGGCCCCGCCGCCAACCGGATCTCGGGCTATCGCGCCGGATGGGAACGGGCGGTCGGGCTGGGCGCCCTGCCGGCAAGGCGCCTTGATCGGCGATGCCCCGCCCGTCGCGCGGTCAGTGCCTTGGCGGGGTCCGGCCGGAAACACAGCATCACCTGAGTTGGCTGTCCTTGCTGCCCCTGCGGTTGAAGCCGATATTCACCGGACGCCGATCCAGGGCCGATTGGCAGGAAACACAGGTCCGAACGCCCGGGAGCGCCCGGCGGCGTGCTGCCGGGATCTCATCGCCGCATTCCAGGCAATGTGTTTCTCCATCCCCCGTGGGAAGGTTGGCCCGCGCCCTCAGCACCCCGTCCGCAACCGTGTCGTCGATCTGATCCTGCACCGCGCCATCCGGCGCCCAGCCACTGGCCATTGTTGCCTCCTGCCTGTTTGGCGTCGCAGCAGATGAAGTTGGTGGCCGCGGCGGCGCGTTCAACGATGCGCGCGGCGTTGCGGGAACCGTTCCATCCCCCAGGCTTTGTCTTTGCTGAATCCCCGGGAGCATCGCGCATCAGGCCAGCGGGCGTCGATCGGGACGCCGGACATGCCTGATGAGGCGGTGACAGGGAAGAAGCCCTTCGACGCCATGGATGGAGAACCGGAAGGGCCGGCCCCGAGCCTCTGCGATGGATCGCAGGCACAGGCGGCAAGTTCTTCTGGACACCGGACCTTTCGTGCATCCACAGTTTGTCGTCGACCTCCTGAGCCGCAGCTGAGCATTGCGGGGCCAACCGCGAGGAAGCCTTCTTCGGGACAGCTCATGGCATGCCGGCAGGACGGGGTCCGTCACGACGCTCCGGATGCAGCGCTGGAGAAGATGGCATGCGCACAGCGATGACACGGCACCATGTCGCATGGCGGGGCGACATCGTGGCCCGGCGCTTCCGGATGATCGGGATCATCGCGGTCGCTGCCAGCGCCGTCGGCTGCGCCGGGCGCCTGCCCGACTATGATCCACCCGACAGTGTCACCTACCTCGACGCGCAGAACTGGCGTCCGGAGCAGCGCGAATGGTTCTATCACACCTCGCAGGGCACCAAGGTGATGCCCTATGCGTGGTTCCTGGCGCTGGAACAGCCCCGCGCCAGCTGGCCGGGACCGGCACCTCGTTTCGCCACCCCGGAGCACCTCGCGCGCTTCGGCTTCATTCCGTCAGCGCCATCATCCGTGAATCCGGACGGCCTGCCCGTCGGGTTCGCCCGGGACGCGTTCGGCATCAACGAAGGAACCGATGAGCCGGAAGCGATTGTCGGGATGACCTGTGCCGCCTGCCATACCGGGCAGGTCGAGTATGGCCGGCGTGCCATCCGGATCGATGGCGGCCCCTCGATGGCGGATACCGGCGCCTTCCAGGAGCAGGTTGGCCTCGCCCTCTTCTGGACCTTCGAATCCCAGCCGCGCTTCGCACGCTTCGCCGAACGGGTCCTGAGGGCCGATGGTCAGCCCGACACGCCAGATGCCCGCAACAGGCTTCATGGCAGGCTTGAGCTGGCCCTGGATGCGGGCCGCACCGAACGCGGGCTGGCGGAGAAGCGCAGGCTTTACCCGGTAGAGGAAGGCTTTGGCCGCCTGGATGCCCTTGGCCGCGGCGGGAACTTCGTTTTCGGAACCCTGACCGGCAATCACGGCAATCTGGCTGTCGCGGACGCGCCGGTCAGCTATCCTCCGCTCTGGGATGCGCCTTGGTTCGACTGGGTGCAGTATAATGGCTCCATCCTCCAGCCGATGAGCCGCAACGTCGCTGAAGCGATGGGCGTGCGTTCGCTGGTGAAGCTGGTCGGGCCGCCGGAGCAACTTCACAGATCCTCCGTACGGATCCAGAATCTCTACGACATGGAGCGGCAGCTTGCCGGCCGGGCGCCGGGCGGCGGATTGCGTTCCCCGCCCTGGCAGGAGCAGATCCTGGGCTCCATCGACCGCGCCGCCGCGGAGCGGGGAAGGGCCCATTTCCAGCGGCTTTGCTCCGGATGCCATGTACCCTGGGACCCTGCCGCCATTGGCACCGCAGCCATTCCGCCACGTGTCACGATGGTTGCGCTCGACAAGATCGAAACCGATCCCAGGGCCGCCCGGAACTTCGCCGAACGCCGGGCTGTCCTGCCTGGCGGCGAGGAGGTCCCGGCGGCCGAGGGGCTGAGGCGGGTCACCAGCAATGTGATCAATGCCTGGTACGACGCGAACAATGTTCCTGAGCAGGGTTCCTGGACCGATGCCCGCGGCGTGGTCCGGCCGGGGCGCCATGAGATGAACGGCGGAAGGCCCAATGAATGGCGTGCGCCTCTGGCCTATCGCGCGCGCCCTCTCAACGGGGTCTGGGCCACCGCGCCCTATCTGCACAACGGATCGGTTCCCAGCCTTTACCAGATGTTGCTGCCGGCAGACCAGCGGGACAGGGCCTTTTATGTCGGCAGCCGCCAGTTCGATCCGAAGCATGTCGGGTTTGCGACAACCGCCTTCAATGGCGGTTTCCGTTTCGACACCTCGATCCCCGGCAATTCGAACCGTGGGCATGAGTTCCGCGACGCACCCCTCGGGAATGGCGTGATCGGCCCGGAACTCACGGACCAGCAGCGCTGGGAGATCATCGAGTACCTCAAGACCCTCTAGGCAGCGCTCTTGTGCTCGGTACGCGGCGCAAAGCGGCTCCGTGCCCTCGTGGCGGCCGTGAAGGGCGGCTTTTGCCCCACCCTTCCCCCCTCGGGATGGTGTGCCTGCGCTGAGGGAACCCTGCCTCGGTTCCAGACACTGGAAGCGATGCCGCAGATGGTCCCGGGGACGTGTTTCAGCGATGCCCGAGGTCTTCCTGGCTTCCGGCCAATCCGCGTTTCCTTGTTCTCCTCCCTGGAAGGCAAGAAAGGAGAAGATCAGGAAATTGTTTCAATCCCAGGTTTTCTTCTACCATGACGAAGCACCCGCGCAAGTTCGTCCCATGACGTGTGTGAAACCTTCGGATGTAGCTGGATCAGAGCTTCACGCTTCAGCACCGCAACGATGCGGACAAAATTGACGGCAATAGTGTATACAGTTATTCTGTAGCCATGTTAAAGCTATGTCCATGAACCTTCCGGCTTCCATTCGCGCCGCTGACCGCATCTATGATCGTGTCAAGGCGATGGCCTGCACCTACCGCCTTTCGCCAGGCGGGCGGGTGAACGAGGTGGAGTTGGCGCGTCAGCTAGGTGTCAGCCGCACGCCGCTGCGGGAGGCGCTGAACCGCCTCGCCTCGGAAGGCTTTCTGGTGCCGACCATGAACAAGGGCTACCACGTCCGGGCGTTGGACCCAGCCGAGGTTCTCGCGCTTTACGAGTTCCGCGCGGCCATCGAAGTGGGCGGCGTGCAGCTTGCCTGCGAGCGTGCCACGGATGCCGAGCTGGACGGGCTGGAAGCCTTCGCCCTCGCGAGCCGAGATGCGCCGGACGAGGATGCCCAGGCCCTGCGCCTCCTGGAACTGGACGAGCAGTTCCATGAGCGCCTCGCCGGCTTGTCCGGCAACGACGAATTCGTCCGTGCCGTCTGCGCCACCAACGAGCGGATCCGCTTCGTGCGATGGATCGACATGAAGGACCGCCGCGCGGGCACGCAGAACGAGCACCTGGCCATCGTCCGGCACCTGCGCCAGCGGGATGCCGCCATGGCCGGCACGCTGATACGCCAGCACATCAGCCGTCGCCTGGACCAGATCACCGAGGTCATCCGCATCGGCTATGGCGAGATCTATACCGGCAATGCGCTGGCCGCCCATGTGCTGGACGGCGCTGCCTGAGCCCGTACCTGAAACCCCTGTCTCCGGAGAAGAGCCTTGCTTCCAGACTCCAAGGACCTGACCATCCTCTTCGCCCATCCCGCCTACCGCCTGCATGACCGCTTCGCGGTGCGCGGCACCGGTATCCGCGCCTTCCAGGTCGGCTCGCGCGAGGAGCTGGCGGCGCGCGCCTCCGAGGCGGATGTGGTGGTCGTCTCGGGGCTGTGGGACAATGCCCTGCTGGAGAAGGCGCCGAAGCTGCGCTTCGTGCAATCCGTCAGCGCCGGCGTGGACCAGTATGACCAGGCCGCTTTCCGCGCGCGTGGCGTGCGGCTGGCCAGCGCCCAGGGCGTCAACGCCAATGCGGTGTCCGAGCACGCCATGTCCCTGATCCTGGCCATGGCCCGCCTGCTGCCGCAGGCGCGCGACAACCAGGCGAAGCACCATTGGCGCGGCATGATCGGCGAGATCGCCCGCCGCGAAGATGAGCTGGGTGGCAAGACCCTGCTGGTGGTGGGCCTTGGCCGCATCGGTGGCCGCCTGGCGCGTCTCGCCAAGGCCTTCGGCATGCATGTGGTGGGGCTTCGGCGGGACCCGGCGGCCGGCGCCGATGGCGCGGACGAGGTGCATTCCATCGCCTCCCTGAAGGAGTGGCTGCCGCGCGCTGATATCGTGGCGCTCACCTGCCCGCTCACGCCGGAGACCACGGGCCTGATCGGCGCCGAGGCCCTGGCGGCGATGAAGCCCACCGCGCGCCTGGTCAATGTGGCCCGCGGCAAGGTGGTGGACGAGGCGGCGCTGATCGCGGCGCTGCGCGAGGGCCGCATCGCCGGCGCCGCGCTGGATGTGGTGGTGGAGGAGCCGCTGCCGGAATCCTCGCCGCTCTGGGACCTGCCCAATGTCTTCATCACCCCGCACAGCGCCGGCGAAACGCAGCGCTACGAGGACAATGTGCTCGACATCCTCGTGGAGAACCTCGACCGGCTGCAGCGCGGCGAGGACCGGCTGCACAACCAGATCGTCTGAGGAACAGGACCCATGAGCGAGATCACCCGGCTCGACCAGAACCACCGCCGCTCCCGCGCCGTGATCCATGGCGACACCGTCTATCTGGCGGGCCACACCGCCGATGACCGCTCGGCCGATGCGGCCGGCCAGACGCGGCAGGTGCTGGCCAAGATCGACGAGATGCTGGCCGCCGCCGGCACCGACAAGTCGAAGCTGCTGAACGTGACGATCTGGCTGGCCGACATGGCCGATTTCGCCGCGATGAACGAGGTCTATGACGCTTGGCTGGTGCCCGGCCACACCCCCGCGCGCTGCTGCGGCGCGGTGACGCTGGCCCTGCCGGACATCCGCGTCGAGATCATGGCGATCGCGGCGCGCTGAGGAGACGGAGAATGGACGTGGCCACCCCTCAGTTCCGCCCGGCCCGGCGCATCGCCAATATCGGCGTGTCGGAGATCCTGAAGATCGGCGCGCGTGCCGCGCAGTTGAAGCGGGAGGGGCGGCCCGTCATTGTCCTGGGCGCCGGCGAGCCCGACTTCGACACGCCGGACCATGTGAAGGACGCCGCCGTTGCCGCCATCCGCGCGGGGCAGACGAAATACACCACGCTGGACGGCACGCCGGAGATGAAGGCGGCGGTCTGCGGCAAGCTGCAGCGCGAGAATGGCCTCGCCTATGAGCCGGCCGAGATCACCGTCGGCGCCGGCGCCAAGCAGGTGATCCACAACGCGCTGATGGCGACGCTGGACGAGGGGGACGAGGTGGTCATCGCCGCGCCCTTCTGGACCTCCTATGCGGACATGGTGATCATCGCCGGCGGCGTGCCCGTGCCGGTGGTGGGGCGGGAGGAGAACGGCTTCCGCCTGGATGCGGCCGACCTGGAGGCCGCCATCACGCCGCGTACCCGCTGGCTGATGCTGAACTCGCCCAGCAACCCCACCGGCTCGGCCTATACCCCGGCCGACCTGCGCCCCCTCTGCGACGTGCTGCTGCGCCACCCGCAGGTCTGGCTGATGTCAGACGAGATCTACGAGCATCTCTGCTACGGCAACTTCACCTGCACCAGCCCGGTGAGCGTGGAGCCGGCGCTGCGGGAGCGCACGCTGATCGTCAACGGCGTCTCCAAGAGCTATGCCATGACGGGCTGGCGCGTCGGCTATGGCGCCGGGCCGCGGGCACTGATCGCCGCCATGGCGGTGGTGCAGAGCCAGAGCACCACCAATCCTTCCTCCATCTCCCAGGCTGCCGCCATCGAGGCGCTGAACGGCCCGCAGGAGCTGCTGAAGGAACGCCGCGCCTCCTTCGAGAAGCGGCGGGACCTCGTGGTGCAGGCGCTGAACGCCATCCCCGGCCTTTCCTGCCGCAAGCCCGAGGGCGCCTTCTACGCCTTCGCGGGCTGCGTCGGGGTGATCGGGCGCAAGACCCCTTCCGGCGAGGTGCTGCAAACCGACGCCGATTTCTGCCGCTACCTTCTGGAGGAGCATGACGTGGCTGTGGTTCCCGGCTCCATCTTCGGCCTCGCGCCGTATTTCCGCATCTCCTACGCCACGGCGGAGGCGGAGCTGCGGACGGCGATGACGCGCATCGCCCGCGCGGTGGAGGCGCTGTCGTGAGCGGCGCGGAGGCGCCCCGCACGGGCGGGCAGATCCTCGTCGCACAGCTTTTGGCGCAGGGCGTGGAGCGCGTGACCTGCGTGCCGGGCGAAAGCTACCTGGCCGTGCTCGACGCGCTGCATGACGCCGCGATCGACGTCATCACCTGCCGCCAGGAAGGCGGCGCCGCAATGATGGCCGAAGCCTATGGCAAGATGACCGGCCGCCCCGGCATTTGCTTCGTCACGCGCGGGCCTGGCGCCACCAACGCCTCCTGCGGCGTGCATGTGGCGATGCAGGATTCGACGCCGATGATCCTGTTCGTCGGCCAGGTGGCGCGCGAGATGCGCGAGCGCGAGGCCTTCCAGGAGCTCGACTACCGCGCCGTCTTCGGCACCATGTGCAAGTGGGCCACCGAGATCGACACGGCGGACCGCATCCCCGAGATGGTCTCCCGCGCATTCCGCGTGGCCATGCAGGGCCGCCCCGGCCCCGTGGTCATCGCCTTGCCGGAGGACATGCTGGTCGAGATGGCCAGCGTGGCCGATGCGCCGCGCGTCGAGCCCGCCGTCGCCGCCCCGGCCGCCGCGGATATCGAAGCACTGGGCGAGCATCTGCGCGCCGCGCGCAAGCCGCTGGTCATCCTCGGCGGCTCGGGCTGGGACGAGGCGGCGGTGGACGCCATGGCGGGATTCGCCGAACGCTGGTCGCTGCCCGTCTGCACCTCCTTCCGCCGCGCCGACCGTTTCCGCTGGGACCATCCCTGCTACGCGGGCGACCTCGGCATCGGCCCCAACCCGCATCTCTCCGCCATGGTGCGGGAGGCGGACCTGCTGCTGCTGGTCGGCGGCCGCATGTCCGAGATGCCTTCCAACTCCTATGAGCTGCTGGACATCCCGGTGCCCCGGCAGAAGCTCATCCACGTGCATCCCGGCGCCGAGGAACTGGGGCGCGTTTATGCGCCGGTGCTGGCCATCCAGGCGGCGCCGCGCAGCTTCGCGCCAGCCCTGGCCGCGCTCTCCCCCGATGCCACGCCCTCCTGGGCCGAAGCGACGGCTGCGGCGCATGCCTCCTACCTGGACTTCTCCGGCCAAGCCCGCACCCTGCCGGGCGACTTCCAGTATGGCGAGGTGCTGCGCTGGCTGAACGAGCGCCTGCCGGCGGATACGCTGCTCTGCAACGGCGCCGGCAATTTCGCCGGCTGGATGCACCGGCACTGGCGCTTCAGGCAGCTCGGCACGCAGCTCGCGCCCACTTCCGGCTCCATGGGCTATGGCGTGCCGGCGGCGGTGATGGCCGCGCGGCACAAGCCCGGCAGCACAGCCATCGCCATTGCCGGCGACGGCGACTTCCTGATGAACGGGCAGGAATTCGCGACCGCCGTGCAGCATGGCATCCCCGCCATCATCGTCGTCATCGATAACGGCATGTACGGCACCATCCGGATGCACCAGGAGCGTGACTATCCCGGCCGGATCTCCGCCACGCGCCTGACCAACCCCGATTTCGCGGCCTATGCCCGCGCCTTCGGCGGCCATGGCGAGACGGTGCGCCGCACGGAGGAATTCGCCCCCGCCTTCGAGCGGGCGCTGGCTTCCGGCAAGCCCGCCATCCTGCACTGCTTCCTTGACCCGCGCGCCCGCTCCGTCGGCCGCGACATGCCGGAAGGCCAGCCCCTGTGACACGCCATGTCGCGGTGATCGGCGCCGGCATCGAAGGCGCCGCGAGTGCGGTGGAGCTGCTGCGCGCCGGCCACCGCGTCACCCTGCTCGACCCCGGCAAGCCCGGGGGAGAGCAGGCGGCGAGCTTCGGCAATGCGGGCTGGCTCTCCTCCCATTCCGTGCTGCCGCCCAGCGGTCCGGGGCTGTGGCGCAAGATTCCCGGCTGGCTGAGCGATCCGCTCGGCCCGCTGGCGGTGCGCTGGAGCCGCCTGCCGGCCGCGCTTCCCTGGCTGCTGCGCTACATCGCAGCCGGTTCCAGCGAAGCCAAGCTGCTGCGCATCGCCCAGTCCCTGCGGCCGCTGCTCAAGGACTCCGCCGTGCTGCATGCCGCGCTGGCGCGCGAGGCCGGCGTGCCGGAACTGATCGAGCAGCGCGGGGTGATGCATGCCTTCACCTCCCGCGCCGAGTTCGAGGCTGAGGCCATGGGCTGGCGCATCCGCCAACAGGTCGGCATCATCTGGACCGAACTGGAAGGCCCGGCGCTGCGCGCGGCGGAACCGGAGCTGGACCCCGCCTATACCTTCGCGGTGCTGGTGGAGGAGGCGGGGCGCTGCCTTTCGCCCGGCGCCTATGTGGCGGCGCTGGCGGCCCATGCGGTGCAACAGGGCGCCGTGCTGCGCCCGGTCGCCGCCCGAGGGCTGCGCATCGAGGGCGGAAGGCTGCGCGGGGTGGCCCTGGCCGATGGCTCCGCGCTGGACTGCGACGCGGCGGTGATCTGCTGCGGCGCCCGTTCCGCGCCCCTGGCCGCCCAGGCCGGGGACCACGTGCCGCTGGAAAGCGAGCGCGGCTACCACGTCATGATCCGTGGCACCAATGTCGGCCCCAACCGCTCGATGAGCCTCTCCCTCGCCAAGATGGTGGTGAACCCGATGCGCGATGGGCTGCGCGCGGCGGGGCAGGTGGAGATCGCGGGCCTCGAGGCCGCGCCCAACTGGAAGCGCGCCGAGATCCTGCGCGACCATCTGCGGAAAAGCTTTCCCGCCTTGCCGGCCGACCTGCCGCTGGAGCGCGTCAGCGTCTGGATGGGCCACCGGCCCAGCACGCCGGATGGCTTGCCTTGCCTCGGCCCCGCCAGCGCCACGCCGGATGTGGTGCATGCCTTCGGCCACGGCCATGTCGGGCTGGTGGCCGGCGCGCGCACCGGGCGCTTGGTGGCGCAGCTGCTTTCCGGCCAGAAGCCTGAAATCGCACTGGAGGCCTTTTCGGCGCGACGCTTCCGGTAATCGCGACGCACCAGGCGACGGGGCGGCAACAGCCGCCCGAATCCCCATTGGCCGGTGGAGGACAATGATCGTCCGCCGCCCCAAGCCTAGAGGCGCAACGACGCCAGACATCACACGACCCCACCTGTTCCGCGAACAAGGAAACGGTACCGCATGCTTCGTTTAACCCTACCGATGCTGGCCCTGCTGCTGCCAGCCGTTCCCGCCGCCCAGGCGCAGGAGGCGTCCTGGCCTTCCCGCCCCATCACCATCATGGGGGGTTTCCCCAGCGGCGCGGGCACGGACATTTATGCCCGCAAGCTGGCCGAGCCGCTCAGCCAGGCGCTGAAGGTGCCTGTGGTGGTGGAGCCCCGCACCGGCGCCGGCGGCAACATCGCGTCCGAGCAGGTGGCCAAGGCGCGGCCGGATGGCTACACGCTGCTGCTGGCCACCGCCGGCACGCATGCCATCAACGCGGCGCTGTACCGCAACCTGCCCTTCGACGCCTTCCGCGACGTCACCCACATCGCCTTGTTGGGTGACGTGCCCAACGTGCTGCTGGTGAACCCGCAGAAGAACCCCGAGCTCCGCACCTGCCAGGACCTGCTGGCGGCGGCGCGGGCGCGACCGGGGCAGTTGAACTACAGCTCCACCGGCAATGGCGCCTCGTCCCACCTGGCGGCGGTGCAGCTCACCCAGGCCGCGGGCATCGATGTGATGCATGTTCCCTATCGCGGCCAGGGGCCGGCGATGACGGCGCTGCTCGCCGGCGAGGTCACGTTCTTCTTCAACCAGAGCGGCCCGTCCATCGCGGCGGTGCAGCAGGGCCAGGCGCGGGCGCTGGGGGTTTCCACCGCGAAACGCCTGCCGCCGCTTCCGGACGTGCCCACGGCGTCCGAGGCCTGCGGCCTGCCCGGCTTCGTCACCAGCACCTGGTACGGGCTCATCGCCCCGCCCGGCCTGCCGGCCTCCATCCAGGCGCGGCTGAGCGAGGAAGTCACCCGCATCATCAGCGAGCCCGGCTTCCAGGAATGGCTGGTGACCTCCCAGGGCATCTCCCCGCCGGCTGATCCGAGCCCGGAGGCCTTTCGCAAGATCCATGAACAGGATCTGGCCAACTGGGCAACCGTGGTGAAGCAGTCCGGCGCGACGGTGGACTGACGGGGGCCGTTCGCCGAAAGGGGGGAGGCACTGCCTCCTCCCGCCGCACGGCCGGCTGGCAGGCCTTCCGGCTTTCCCGGAATTTCCCCGCCAGGACCGTCCCCGCGGCGCCTGGGTTGGCCTACGATCCGGTGTTGATGACGCATCAAAGGATGTTTGGCAGTGCAAGACGAAGTTCTGTGGTTATCGGCCGCCGACGTCGCCGCCTGCGAATTGTCGCCGGCGAGCATCAATGATGCTGTTGAAGCGGCCTTCATGGCCGTTTCCGCCAGCCAGGCCTCCACACGGCCGGCGCTGTCCATCCCCGCCGGCGGGCCATCCAGCTTTCGCGCCAAGGGTGGCGTGGTCAATGCCGAGGGTTTTGGCGCCGTGAAGTGGTATGGCTACTTCCCCCGCAACGCCGCGCTCGGCCAGGCCGAGTTCCGCCCGCTGATCCTGCTGAACGAGACGGAAACCGGCTTTCCTGTCGCCGTCATCAATGGCGACTGGATCACCGCTGTCCGCACGGCGGCGATCAGCGCGGTGGGCGCCAGGCATCTCTCGCGGCCGGAGAGCGCCACTGTTGCCTTTATCGGCTGCGGCACGCAGGCGCGCTCCAACCTGGAGGCCCTGCAGGCCGTGCGGCCGCTGCGCCGCGCCATCCTCCATGGCAACCGCCCCGAAACAACGGCCGCCTTCGCCGAGTTCGTCCGCGCCAGGGGGCTGGAGGCCGAAACCAGCACCGATCCCCGCGCGGCGCTGCGGGAGGCGGATATCGTTGTCAGCACGGTGCCGCGCCTGGCTGCCCGCACGCATTTCCTGGATGCCGGCTGGATGGCACCAGGTGGGTTCGCCGCCATGGTCGATTCCGGCGTGGCCTGGGATGGCGCGACAATGGGCGCCTTCGAGGCCCGCTTTTCGGATGATGTGGCGCAATCCGAAGGCCATGCCGAGACGGGCGATGTGCTGACGACCTATCAGGGCAGCCTCGCGCAGGTGGTGAGCGGCAGTTGTGGCCGCAGCCATGCATCGCAGCGCCTGGCGCTGATCTTCTCCGGAACCGGGCTGGCGGATGCGGCGGCGGCGATTGCCGTTTACCGCGCGGCCCAGGCGCGCGGCCTGGGGCGCCGCCTGCCGCTCTGATGCCCGCGAGGCTGGAGCCCGCCTGATCCGGCGCCGCGGGCCAAACGCGCATGCCTGACCTTCGAGGTGGGCGTCCCCCACTGGCTCCGGCACCGGGACGACCATCGCACGCATCCTTCCGGGACTTCCAGGATGCGGCCCGATCCGTGCTACTGAAGCGCCCATGGAGACCAAGCCCCCTATCCCCCGCGCGATCCTTGTTGGCATCCAGACACCGGAGGTCGATGACGTCGCGCACCAGGCCAGCCTTGAGGAGCTGGGGCGCCTGGTGAAAACGCTGGGCTACGAGGTGGCCGGCACGGTGTCCCAGCGCCGCGAGGGCACCGGCGCCGGAGCCTTGCTGGGCAGCGGCAAGCTGGCGGAACTGGCGGCGCTGACCGGCGGCAGCGGCGTGGTCGCATCGGTGGCCACGGCCCCGAAATCCAAGGCGCGGCGCCGGTTCGAAGGCGCGGCCGAGGCGGCCGGGCCGGAGCCGGAAGCCGATCGCAGGCCGGAATTCGTTATTGTCGACCATGAACTCTCGCCCAGCCAGATCCGCAACCTGGAGCGCGCCACGGGCGCGCAGGTGCTGGACCGCACCGGCGTCATCGTCGAGATCTTCCACCGCCATGCCAATACGCGCGAGGCGAAGCTGCAGGTGGAGATGGCGCGTCTGAAATATGTCGCGCCCCGCCTGCGGGAGTCCGCGGGCGGCGGCGAGCGCCGGCAGGGTCCGGGCGCGGGCGAAAGCACCCTCGACCTCGACCGCCGCAAGATCCGGGACCGGCTCGCGGAACTGAAGGACCAGCTGGAAGCGGTGCAGCGTGACAGCGATCATCGCCGCTCCGCCCGGCGCGACCAGCTGCGCGTGGCACTGGTTGGCTATACCAATGCGGGCAAATCCTCCCTGATGCGGGCGCTGACCGGCAGCGAGGTGCTGGT
Organism: Teichococcus oryzae; assembly: GCF_008386565.1. Taxonomy (GTDB): domain Bacteria; phylum Pseudomonadota; class Alphaproteobacteria; order Acetobacterales; family Acetobacteraceae; genus Pseudoroseomonas; species Pseudoroseomonas oryzae. The sequence goes on from NZ_VUKA01000012.1 coordinate 56,489, forward strand.
GGAGGACAAGCTGTTCGCCACCCTGGACACCACCATCCGGGTCCTGCAGCCGGAAACCCGGCCGCGCGTGCTCGTTTCCGACACGGTGGGCTTCATCAAGCAATTGCCGCATGACCTTGTCGCCTCGTTCCGCTCCACCCTGACCGAGGCCCTGGAGGCTTCGCTGCTGCTCTTCGTGGTCGATGCCTCGGACCCCACCTATGAGGCGCAGCTTGAGGTCACCCGCAGCGTGCTGCGCGAGATCGGCGCGGAGGGCGTGCCGTCCCGGCTGGTGCTGAACAAGATGGACCGCGTGGACGCCGCCGGGCGTGCCGCCCTGATCGAGAAGCACCCGGATGCGATCCTGCTTTCCGCCCACAGGCCGGAAGATGTCAGCGCATTGCGGGACACCATCATCGCCTTCTTCGAGGCGGCCATGGTGGAGGATGAGCTGGTGCTGCCCTATGCCAATCAGGGGCTGATCGGCGAAGTTTATGAAAGCGTGCGGGTCCTGTCCGAAAGCTATGACGAAGCCGGCCGGGTGTTGAAGGTTCGCGGCCTGCCCGGCGCGCTGGCGCGGCTGCGGCGGAGCCTGGCCGCCTCCTGATCCCAAGATTTTCCGCCGGGCCGGCTGAAGGTCTCTGGCCCGTCCGTGGCCAGGCCAGGAGGGCTGAGGCGCAGGGCGTGCGCCGGGCGAACATCGAGCAGCCGGAACAATGAAGCCGCGCCTGGCAGGGGTAACAGGGAAGTCTTCTTGTGGTCCGTTCCGTGCTGGAGCAGCATGGATCAACAACAGCACCAGGGGTGGCAGGATGCAGTTCAACCACGTCGCCAACCGCCTCGACCTGCGGCATTTCGAAACCTGCGTCGAGATGTTCAAGGTCAAGCTGGGCTTCGTGGAACTGCGCCGGACCGAACGGGCCATTTGGCTGCGGCAGCCCGGAGCCAATGTCGATCTGCAATTCAGCCGCAGCGATACGATCCACCGCGATGCCGACAAACTGCGCTCCCAAGTGTCGTTCCTGAGCGAAACCCCGGAAGCGGCGCTGGAGGAAATCGCGGACTGGCTGCGGGCGCGCGGCATGGAGGCATCCATAGGCCGCTATTCGGACAAGGAGTTCTTCCTTGATGCGCCGGCGGCCTTTGTGGATTTCGTCATCGAGGCCATGACCCCCGACCTGGCCGCGTATGGCCCCGAAGCCTGACAACGGCCCTCTCGCCGGGCCTGCCAAGTTACGCTTTCACAACCGCCGGGCATGATCCCCTTTCACGGGACGCCTTGACATGCCGGCGGCGCCGCCGCCGGCTTCATGCGGCCCTGTTCAGCCTTCCAGGCTGACCCCGGCCGCCCGCGCGACGTCGCCCCATTTGCGGATCTCGCTCGCGACGAAGCTGTTGGCTTCCTCGATCGTTTGTGGCGCAGCGGCACCACCGAGTTCCAGCACGCGTGCCGCGATCCGCGGGTCCCGCAGCAGGGCGGTGACATCGGCATTCACCCGCTCCACCACCGCGCGCGGCGTCGCCGCGGGAACGCAAAGGCCTCCCCAGCCGATGGCCTCATAGCCGGGCAGCGTTTCGGCGATGGCCGGCACCTCCGGCAATTGCGGCGCGCGCGCGGCCGAGGTGACGGCGATCGGCTTGATCCGCCCGCCCTGGATGTGCGGCAGCGCGCTTGCGACACTGTCGAACATCATGGGGATGTTACCGGCGATCAGGTCGGCCACGGCCGGGCCCGAGCCCCTGTAGGGCACATGCGCCAGTTTGATGCCGGCGCGGGACGCGAACATTTCTGCCGCCAGGTGCTGAGAGGTGCCCGGACCGCCGCTGCCGTAATGGATGCCTCCTGGATCCGCCTTCGCCGCCGCCAGCAATTCCGGCAGGGTGCTGGGCGCGAAGGACGGGTGAACCACGATCATCAGCGGCACGGTGAAGACCGTGGTGACATAGGTGAAATCACGCACCGCATCATAGGGCAGGTTCGGGATGATGCTCGGATGGATTCCGTTGGTGCCGCTGGTGGAGGCGATCAGGGTATAGCCATCGGGCGCGGACCGCGCCCCCGCTTCCATCCCGACGACGCCCGCGCCGCCCGCGCGGTTCTCCACCACCACCCGCTGCGGCCACTGTTTGGAAAGCTCCTCGGCGAGATAGCGCAGGATGGTGTCCGTCGCCTGACCGGGAGGGAAGGGGATCAGCAGGCGCACCGGGCGGCTCGGCCAGTTCTCCGCGGCGAGCGGGGCACGGCCGGCCATGGCAGCCCCCGCGAGGGAAAGGCCAGCGCCAAGGAAACGGCGGCGGTCTGGGTAAGGGAACATGAGCATTCTCCGAGGATCTTCGGGGGCGGTATGCTATCGGCCGGGAAGGGCGATCAAGTCAGCCGGCCTGTCCTATCCTCTCGCGCCCTGAAGTCCGGAGCCTGATCGTGCTCCTGGCTTCAGACCGCTTCTCCTGCCATGGCCCTGGCGCGAAGGCAGCGGATCATCCGCCGCCCGCGAAGGAAACCTGCCGCATGAGAAGGGTGTAGTCGGATTCGATCGCCATGATCCCCACAAAAACCAGGACCATGAGCGGCGGGATCACGATCGCGCAGACCAGTGCCAGATGTTCCCAGGCCATGTGCATGAAGACGGCCATGATCAGGCCCGCCTTCAGGACCATGAACAGCAGGATCAGCGACCATCTCAGAATGCCCTGAAGATGGACATAGTCGACGACATAGGAGCAGGCGCTGAGGACGAACAGCAATATCCAGGTGCCGAGATAAAGCCCGATCGAATGGCCCTGCTCTCCGGATGCATGTGCCTGTGCCATCGTTTTTCTCACCAAAGATAGAAGAAGGCGAAAATGAACACCCATACCAGATCGACGAAGTGCCAGTAGAGGCCCATGATCTCCACCGCCTCGTAGTTTCCCCGGCGGCTGGTGAAGAAGCCGCGCGTTCCATTGTCATAGTCGCCCCGCAGCACCTTTCGTGCGACAATGAACAGGAAGATGACGCCGAAGCTGACATGGGTGCCGTGGAAGCCCGTGATCATGAAGAAGGTGGAGCCGAATTGCGGCGCGCCCCAGGGATTGCCCCAGGGACGAACCCCTTCATGGATCAGCTTGGACCATTCGAAGGCCTGCATCCCGACAAAGGCAAGGCCCAGCACCGCCGTGAGCAGCATCAGATACGCGCTCCGCACGCGGTCCCGGCGATAGGCGAAGTTGACCGCCATGGCCATGGTGCCGCTGCTGCTGATCAGAACAAAGGTCATGATGGCGATCAGGATGAGCGGCACCGAGGTGCCGCCAATCGTCAGCGCGAAGACCTCGCTGGGATTAGGCCATGGCACCACCGTCGACATCCGCACCGTCATGTAGGAAATCAGGAAGCAGCTGAAGACGAAGGTGTCGCTGAGCAGAAAGATCCACATCATCGCCTTCCCCCAGGAAACATCCCTGAAGGTGCGACGGTCGGAGGACCAGTCTGCGACGAAACCGCGCCAACCGCCCGACGGCGCGCTGGCCTGCCCGCTTTCTTGCACGACACTTGGTTCCATCGGCCTGCAGCCCTTTCCCTCGACAGCCCCTCCGGAACCCATCGCCGAGGGGCAGTGACATCGCGAAAGCTCATCCGTGCAGCAGCAATGCAAGAATGGCCAGCCAGACCAGAAGCATGAAATGCCAATACAGGGCGCAAAGATCGACGCTCAGCGTCATCCACCTGGCGGCCGTGCTGCGGCCGGTCCTGACGATCGTCCTGCCCCAGGCCACGAGGCCGCCCAGCAGGTGCAGCCCGTGCAGCGCGGTCAGCAGGTAGAAGAAGGCATTCGCCGGATTGGCAGCCAGGTAGAAGCCGCCTTCCGCCAGTTGCTGCCAGGCCATGAGCTGCCCGACGAGAAACAGAAAGGCGCTGGCGCCACCAGCCAGCAGGGCCTTGCGCAGGCTTGCGGCATCCCCGCGCCGGACGGCGATCTGCGCCCAGCCCATGGCCAGGCTGCTCAGGAACAGCACAATGGTGTTGGGCCATAGCAGCCATGGAAGCGGCAGGGAGCGCCAATCGCTCGCCATGTGCATCCGCATGGAATAGGCGCTGGCGAAAAGCGCGAAAAGCGAGCTCACAACCGCCAGGAAAACGCCAAGCGCGATCTTCTCCGCGGGCATTCCGCCGGCCGTGACCCCGCGGAATGCCTCCGCCGGCCCCGTTTCCAGCCATGGCTTCTCCATCAGCCGCTGGTGCGACAGCCACCACAGCGCGATGGTGGCGAGGGTGGCCACAAGAAGAAGGATGATGGTCATGGCGCGGCGCTCCGCGTGGCCTGCGCGGATGGCGGCTGGTTCTGCGGCAGGAAATCCTGCATGGCGCCGGGAACGCTGTAATCATAGGCCCAGCGGTAGACGACCGGCAGTTCACGGCCCCAGTTGCCATGCCCCGGTGGGGTTTCGGGGGTCTGCCATTCCAGCGTCGTGGCCCGCCAGGGATTGCCGCCGGCGGCCGCGCCATGACGCAGGCTCCAGATGAGGTTGAACACAAAAACCAGTTGGGCAAAGCCCACAATGAAGGCGGCGACGCTGACCAGCGCGTTGAGTTCCCCGGTGGACAACGGAATATCGCTCATCTCCCCCATCGCGTGGTAGCGCCGCGGCACGCCCATCAGGCCGAGGTAATGCAGCGGAAAGAAGATCGCGTAGGAACCGATGAAGGTGACCCAGAAATGGAACTTCCCCATCGCCTCGTGCATCATCCGGCCGGTGGCCTTGGGATACCAGTGATAGATCGCCCCGAAGATCACGAGGATCGGCGCCACGCCCATCACCATGTGGAAATGGGCAACAACGAACATCGTATCGGACAGCGGCACATCCAGAACGGCATTGCCGAGGAACAGCCCAGTAAGCCCACCATTGACGAAGGTGACGATGAAGCCGAGGGCGAAAAGCATCGGCACGGTCAGATGGATGTCTCCGCGCCACAGCGTGAGGACCCAGTTATAGACCTTGAGCGCGGTGGGAACGGCGATGATCAGGGTCGTCGTTGCGAAGAAGAACCCGAAATAGGGATGCATGCCGCTGACATACATGTGGTGCGCCCATACGGCGAAGCTCAGGAAGCCGATGATCACGATGGCCCAGACCATCATGCGATAGCCGAAGATGTTCCGTCGGGCATGCGTGCTGATGAGGTCGGAAACGATGCCGAAGGCCGGCAGGGCCACGATGTAGACTTCCGGGTGGCCGAAAAACCAGAACATGTGCTGGAACAGGATCGGGCTGCCGCCGCTGTAGCCGAGCGGCTGTCCCATCTCCACGATGGCGGGCATGAAGAAGCTTGTGCCCAGCAGGCGGTCGAACAACAGCATCACGGCCCCGACAAACAGGGCGGGGAAGGCCAGCAGCGCCATGACGCTGGCGGTGAAGATGCCCCAGACCGTGAGCGGCAGGCGCATCATGGTCATCCCCCGCGCGCGCCCTTGCAGGACGGTGACGACATAGTTCAACCCGCCCATCGTGAAGCCGATGATGAAGATGATCAGCGAAACCAGCATCAGGACGATGCCGGCATCGCGTCCCGGCGTGCCCGAAAGAATGGCCTGGGGTGGGTAGAGGGTCCATCCGGCCCCGGTGGGCCCGCCAGGTACAAAAAAGCTGGACATCAGCACCAGCACCGCCAGCAGGTAGGTCCAGTAGCTCAGCATGTTGAGATACGGGAAGGCCATGTCCCGCGCGCCCACCATCAGTGGGATGAGGTAGTTGCCGAAGCCACCCAGCAGCAGGGCCGTCAGCAGGTAGACCACCATGATCATGCCATGCATGGTGATGACCTGATAGTACTGGTTCTGGTCGATGATGGAGAGGCTGTCCGGAAAGCCCAGTTGCAGGCGCATCAGCCAGGACAGCACCAGGGCGACGAAGCCGGCCGCCAGTGCCGTTGCCGAATACTGCAACGCGATGACCTTGGCATCCTGCGAGAAGACGTATTTCGTCCACCAGCTTGTGGCATGGTAGAGATCGTCCTCAGGCACCTCAGCATGGCCTCTGCCGTCGAGCGGTTTTGCCGTTGCCTCGCCCACTGGTTTCCTCCTCGTCCCGCTGCCCGGGATCTGCATGCTGCCGCGTCAATGCGCGGGATGAACCGGCCCTTTCTCGGTGCGGCCATGCCCGGCCGCCGCGACGCTCTCGCTGGATGCAATGTTCGGGCTGCCGCGTGATGCGAATGTCCGCTGCGCACCAAGCCATGCCTGGTAGGCCGGTTCGTCATCGATGACGACCCAGCCACGCATGATCGCGTGGCCAACGCCACAAAGCTCCGCACAAAGGATCTGGAAGCGGCCCGTTCGGGTCGGGGTGAACCAGAACTGCGTGACCATGCCAGGAACCAGATCCATCTTGGTGCGGAACTCCGGCACATAGAAACTGTGCAGGACGTCGATGGAGCGCAGCAGCAGCTTGACCGGCTTGCCGACCGGCAGATGCAGATCCTCCGCTTCCACCACGATGTCATCCTGACCGTGCCGGTCGGCCGGGCTTATGCCCAGCGGGTTCCCGACGGGCTGCACGGCCCGGATGTCGGTGGTGCCGAGGCGGCCATCCTGTCCGGCCAGGCGGAAGTTCCAGGACCATTGCTGGCCAACCGCCTCCACCTCGACCGTATCCGAAGGCGAGGTGATGAACTGGTTCCAGACCATCAGCCCAGGCGCCAGCATCGTCGCGACACCGACCGACGTCGCGACGGCAAGGACCAGCTCAAGCCGCGTGCTTTCCGGCTCATATTCGGCGCGATGCCCTTCCCGGTGACGGAAGCGAAACAGGCAATAGGCCATGAAGATCATAACCGCCACGAAGACGATGCCGGTGATCCAGAAGGTCAGGTTGATCGCGCTGTCGATGTAATGCCAGTTCGAGGCGATCGGCGCCCACCACCATGGGCTCAGCACATGGAACAGGACGGAGCAGAAGGCGATGGCCAGCAGCGCGTAGGGCACCGCCTGGCCGGGCCACGGAGGCGGCTTGCCTTCCGCTTCGTCGAAGGAGATGCGGATCAGGTTGAAGATCGTGGCGACGCTGACGAAGGCGCAGGCCAGGCCGGTCCACATGAAGGTTGCATCGGCCGCACGACTGGCAATGAACAGTGCGGCGAGGCCGAACAATGCCACGCCTATGCCTGTCATCCATCGTGCGTCATTGTTCACCGCGCTGCCTCCCGGCCGACCACCGCTGACCGTTGGCGATCGTGCTTCCGATCCGACAAAATGCCCGGAGCCCAGCCTCGCGACGGCTCCGGCTTGGCTTTGCGGAAGCCTCCATGGAGCGTCCAGCCTGGATCAGCCAATATCGATCCGCCACGGATCGCGCCTTCAAAGCAACGCCGCTGAGCCTTCGCTGAACTTATGGTCCGGTTGGCGCTTCGCCGGAGAACGAACAGGCCATCTGGCACATTCCCCGCTCAGCCAGCGGCAGCAACCGCAGCCTCCACAAGGCACCCGATACAAACCAATCTGCAACGATCATGCTCCTCGTGGCGATCGGGCGTCAAGGCAAACGCCTTCTCCAGGCTGGTGGAATCCGGCGCAAGGCGCGCGCAGTTTTCGTTCGGAAGGCGGATCAGAATGGCGTAGGATCCGCTGTGCGCACGGGGCGTGGAACCTTGGGGCGAACCTGTTCAGGCATGCTCCAAGGGCAGCCATGATCCTCTTGGCAAAACAGTTCGGGAGGAGCAGACATGTCCATCCGGAACCCGATGGAATGGGGCGTCGATCAGTTCTCCGCCGCGGCCCGGTCAGCAGCCGCGGAAGCGGCGCGCCATGGCCGGGGCAATGCCCTCGGCAGATCGGCGCCCGTGATCCGCAGGATCAATGTCGCCGATCTCCGGGATGCCCTGGCCAGGGGCGCGGGCGATCTCGGTGCGAAGCGCGCGGACGTTATCTTTCTTTGTCTCATCTATCCCCTGGCGGGCTTCGTGCTGGCGCGGGCGGCGTCCGGCTACGGAATGCTGCCGCTGGTTTTTCCGCTCATCTCCGGCTTCGCGCTGATCGGGCCGGTCACGGCCGTGGGGCTTTATGAGATCAGCCGCCGGCGGGAGGAGGGGCTGGAAGCATCCTGGAAGGATGTGTTCAGCGTGGTTCATGCGCCCGGCTTCGACGCCCTGGTAGGCCTGAGCTTCGTGCTGCTCGCGATCTTCGTGGCATGGATCCTCGCCGCCTATGCCATCTTCCTGGCCACGCTGGGGCCCAATCCGCCGACCTCGATCGCCTCCTTCGCGAATGACGTATTCACCACCCCGGCGGGCTGGACGATGATCGTGGCCGGCATCGGCGTCGGCTTCCTTTTTGCCGTGCTCGTGCTGACGATCAGCGTCGTCTCCTTTCCCCTGCTGCTGGAGCGGGATGTCGGGCTTTCCGGGGCGGTCAGGACATCCGTCCAGGCCGTGCTCGCCAATCCGGGCCCAATGGCCGTGTGGGGAATGATCGTCGCGGGCGGGCTGCTGCTGGGCGCGCTTCCCGGGCTTGTGGGACTCATCATTGTTCTTCCCCTGCTCGGACATGCCACCTGGCACCTGTATCGCAAGCTGGTGGAGCATTGAGGGAAGGAGAGGCCAGCCGCCGGCGCGCCGGGACTGGCTGCGGAAGGCGGCCGGACCAATGCGCGGCGCGGCGGGCCGCCAATGCGGGCGCCGTCGGCTTTGCCATCATGGCTTAGATCGCGGCGCTTTCCCCGATCCGCATTCCACCGACTGCCTCTGATCGAGCAGAGCGCCGGATCGCAACGGCCAGCTCGAAGGCAATCCTTCTCGCCGCGTCGCCGAGGATGAGGCCATGATGCCGCTCGGCCATGTCGATCGTCTGGATCGAGGGAACCAGACGGCGCCAGACCTGAGCGGGGTCGTAGTTGCGCGGGTCCCTTTCGGCGCGGAAAAGGGTGACGGGGATGCCCGCCGGCAGGGGATCGGCACGATAGGCCGCATAGGCCCTCTCGCAGGCGGCGCGGACGCGGTTCAGCGGCTCCGGAAGAACACCCGCCCCGTCAGCACTGCCCGGTATAAGGCTGGGCGACAATCCGGCGGCGAGCCGGACCCGGTTCACCACATTCGCCATCTCGGCGGCCACGAAACGGCGGCGGCCGGCATTGTCCTCCTTCCAAAGGGTTGAGGCGTAGAGGCCGAGGCGGCCGAGGCGGTAGCGCAGCCAAGCGGCAGCCGTCAGGTTTCCGGGATGGAAGCCGCTGTCGAGGACGGCGAGCATCTCGACGCTGCGTCCCCTTGCCGAAAGAACCCGGGCCACCTCGGCCGCGACGAGCCCGCCAAAGGAATAGCCGCAAAGCGCATAGGCTCCCTCGGGCTGTGCCTCGATCAGCGCCCGCGCATAGAACTCTGCCATGTCCCCGACGGTGTTGTGCGGCGGGGTGCCGGGATCGAGCCCGGCGGCCTGCACGGCGATCACGGGCCGCCTCGTCTCCTCGGCAATGGCCGCGATCAGGCTGCGCTGCTCCACCACCGTCCCGGACATGCCATGAAAGGCGAAGATGGGCCGCCCGGCGCCAGCGGCGGCGGGCGCCAAGCAGGAATGCCCGCGCCCGGCCTCATCCAGGACCGCGGCGAGCTCCGATGCGGTTCTGGCGCCGAACAGCACGGACATCGGCAGCAGCCGCCCGAACTCGGCCTCCACCTCCAGCATCAGCGGAATGGCGAGCAGGGAGTCGCCTCCCAGATGGAAGAAGTCATCATCCGGTCCGATCGCGGCATTGCCGAAGGCGCGCCGCCATGCCGCGGTCATGCGCTCGATCCGGCTGGCGGAGGCGGGGAGGGGGATGGATGCAGGGGCCGGCGCCGCCGGGTCGAGCAAGGGGTGCAGCGACAGCTCGTTCAGGATCTCCGGATTGCGCAGGGCTTCCCGGTTGCGCACAGGCCGGCCGCTCACCGTGTCGGCGGCCGCCCGCTCGGAGCGCTTGCCGCTATGGGTGGTGGGAAGGTCGGTGACGCCTGCCACCACCGCCGGCACATGCGCGGAGGAGGTGCGCGATCCGATCTCCCGCCGGATGCGGAGCGACAAGTGGTCGTCCAGGGCAACATCGTCGCGCAGCACCACGAGCAAGGCGATGCGCGAGCGGCCGCCGGGCAGGGCCTGCTCAACCGCCATGGCGTCCACCACTTCCGGCACGGCGGATAGCGCGGCATAGATCTCGGCGGGGCCGATGCGGATGCCGTTGACATTGAGGATGCCGTCGGACCGGCCATGCAGGCGCCATCCACCTTCCGGTGAGGCGGTGACAAGATCACCATGGGTCCAGTAGCCGGGATTTTGCGCGAAGTAGGCCTGGCGAAGCCTCGTTCCGTCCGTGTCGCCCAGAAAGCAGACCGGACGCGATGGAAAGGGATTGGCGCAGACCAGTTCCCCCGGCTCGCCAGGCGCTGCGTCCGGAAACGGCAATGCGCGGACATCAAGGCCAAGGCTGCTGCACTGCGCCTCGCCACGCCGCACGGGCCGGTGCGGATGACCCAGCATGAAGCAGCCGATAATGTCGGTGCCGCCGGAGATCGATTGCACCGGGAGATCACCGACATGCTGGGTGACCCAGTCGAACTGATGGTCCTGCAGCACCGAGCCGGTGGACAGCACCGCGCGCAGCGCGCCGAGATCGAGCGACCGGCCGGGACTGTAGCCGCGCTCGGCGCAAAGGCGCAGATAGGGCGGGCTGGTTCCGAACACCGTGGCGCGCTGCGTGGCGGCAACGTGCCACAGCGTTTCAGGCCCCTCCACCGGGCCGTCCCAGAGCACCAGGGTCGTACCGCAGGCGAGCGCCGAAAGCTGCCAGTTCCACATCATCCAGGCGCAGGTGGTGTGGAACAGCAAACGGTCCGCCGGCCCGAGGGAGCAGTGCAGACGGTGTTCCTTGAAGTGCTCCACCATTGTGCCGCCGGCGCCATGCACGATGCGCTTGGGCGCCCCCGTGGTTCCGGAGGAAAACATGACAAAGAGCGGGTGGTCGAACGGAAAGCGCGCCCAGCCACCATCCGCCGCAGCATCGACTGATGCCAGGTGCCGCGTGGGAACCGCCGGATCGAGGCCTTCGGGCGCGTCGCCATCGGTGAGCAGCAGGCCAAGGGGCGGACGCATCGCGGACGCCAGTTCAGCCAGGCGCCTGCCGTCCCGCATGCCATCGCCGATCAGGAGCACCGCCTCCAACCCGCCGAAGCGCGAGAGGATGGCGGCCGGCGCCATTTCCGGCGAGCAGGATGAGAAGGCGGCGCCGATGGCGGCCGTGGCGAGGCAGGCTATGACGGCCGAGGCGTCGTTGCGCAGCACGGTGGCCACCCGGTCCCCGGAGCGGACGCCGAGCGCTTCAAGAGCGGCGGCGCTTTCGCTCACACGCCGCGCGAGTTCGCGCCAGCTCAGTGTTTCCTCGCGCCCTTCCGGTCCGCAGGCGATGATCGCGGGATCGTCCGGATGCCGCAGCCTGCCGCCCGCCAGCAGGCATTCGGCATAGTTGAGGCGGGCTTCGGGGAAGAAGCGTGCGCCTTCCACGCCATGGCCTTCCAGGGCGGGTTCCAGCGCACCACCGAAGGGAAGGCCCGACCACTGGACGAGAAGGGCCCAGAATGCCGGCTCCGCGACGGCGAATTCCGCGAATTCATCATCGTCCCGGAAGGTCCGGCCCAGTTGCCGGCTACACCAGCTTTGAAACTCCGCGAGCGGCGTGCGGGGGAATGCCTTGCCGGAAGCCTTTTGGCGGATCCCCGCTGAAACCTGATCCATGCCAGTCCTCACTGAACAGGCCCTGCCGGGCAGAGGCCTGCTGCGGCCGGGGAAGAGCCCTCAGAAAACGTCCGCACGCAAGAGGGCCATCGCATTTAAGAGCACCAGTATTATTAATGATCAATCTCAAGGCGAAGCCGTTCAAGCGCTCGTTTATGAAACGGTTTCAATATAACGACTTTTTGATTGATACGAGAAACAAGGCAGTCCGAGCTCAAGATACCCGTCAGAGTTGCAGAGCTTTAGCCCGCTAAATTGAATTCTGGCAACTTTTCGGCAATCTCGAAAGCTTGAGCGTTAGCTTCTCTCGCTGGGGTTGCATATCAGCAAATGCCTGACTTTCCCAGGAAGCAGGGAGGGCTATGCACTTTCACGATCATCGCATAACATCCCTTCGTCTAAAAATTAATTATTAGATATTAGTTTGGGACGATTCATGGTCTGGAGTGGACCAGAACAGGGGACCCAGAAGGGTCGAAGGGATCGCCATGAAGGTCGCGATTGTCCATTACTGGCTGGTCAACATGCGGGGCGGGGAGAAGGTCCTCGAAGCGCTCTGCGAGATGTATCCTGGCGCCGACATCTTCACCCATGTCTACGACCCATCCGCTGTTTCCGAGCGGATCCGGTCGCATCGGGTGCGGACAACAATGATCGCCCGCCTGCCCTTCGCGCGCAGGCTGTACCAGGCCTACCTGCCGCTGATGCCGCTGGCGCTGGAGCAACTCGACCTGCGCGAATACGACCTCGTCATCAGCAGCGAATCCGGCCCCGCCAAGGGTGTCCTGACGCGTCCCGACGCGCTCCATGTCTGCTACTGCCACACGCCGATGCGCTACATCTGGAACATGTATCTCGACTACAAATCCGGCGCGCCAAGGCTGTTGCGGGGGCCCATCCTTTATCTCGCGCACCGGCTCCGGAACTGGGACTACAGCACCGCCGCGCGCGTCGACTACTTCATGGCGAACTCGCACAACGTCGCCGAGCGGATCAGCAAGTATTACCGCCGCCCGGCCGCCGTGGTGTACCCGCCCGTTGATCTCGAAACCTTCGCTCCGCCGGCGGAGGCACCTCCCGCGGACAAGGCCGACGGCTTCTATCTCTGCGCCGGGCAGCTGCTGCGCTACAAGCGCGTCGACCTCGCCATCGAGGCCTGCCGCGCGCTGGGCCGGCGGCTCGTGGTGCTCGGCGCGGGCAGCGAGTACGAGGCGCTGCGGCGATCGGCGGGGCCGGAGGTCGAGTTCCTCGGCCGCGTCGACGACGCCACCCTGCGTTCATATTATGCGCGCTGCCGCGCCCTCCTGTTCACGGGCGAGGAGGATTTCGGCATCGTGCCGCTTGAGGCCATGGCCTGCGGCCGCCCCGTGATCGCCTATGGCCGTGGCGGCGCCCTCGAAACCGTGGCGCCCGGCATTTCCGGCCTGCACTTCCCCGAGCAGACAACCGCGTCGCTGCAGAAGGCGATCCTGCGCTTCGAGGCGCAGGAGCACATCTTCGATCCGGCAACCATCGCGGCCCATGCGGGCAAGTTCTCCAAGGCGGCGTTCCGCCGCGCGTTTCAGGCTTCCCTGGCGCATGCCGAGGAAAGCCGCCCGTTCAAGCCTTCATGGATGCAAGGGCGCTTCGCCGCGGAATACCGGGCCGGCCACATGGAAGCGGCGGAGTGAGTGCCGCCGGACAGTCGCCCTCGGTCCTTCACGTCATTGGCGACGGGTCCATGGGCGGCGGCACCACGGCAGTCCTGCAACTGGCACGGCGCATGAGGGCCGCCGGTGCCGATGTGCGGATCGCAACCGAGCCGGGATCGCCCCTGGTGGCAGAGGCCGGCCTGTCCGGCATCCGCTGTTACGAGATCGAGTTCAGGCGGCGTCGGGATTCGGCCCGCATCGCCGTGCAATTGCGGAGGGTTATGCGCGACGCGGCGCCGGATGTCGTGCACGCGCATGGCGCCCGCGCCGGCCTGCCTTGCGCATTGCTGCCACGATCCGGCCGTCCACCCCTGGCCTACACGGTGCATGGCTTCCACTACCACGCCAAGCCATTCCCGATGCGCAGCCTCGCTCGGTTCAGCGAGATGGCCTGCATCCGCCGCTCCGACGCGACCGTGTTCGTGTCGGCCAGTGACATGGCGACGGCCCGGCGGGACGGCCTCGCGACAGCCCGGACATGCCAGAAGGTTATCTATAACGGCGCCGAGGTTCCCGCTTGCGCGGGCGGCGCGCCAACCCACGATGTGGCCTTCCTGGGTCGTCTTCACCCCCAGAAGAATCCCCTTATCCTGGCGGAGATCGCGCGGAAGGCGCCGCATTGGCGCTTTCTGGTCATTGGCGATGGCGAATTAATGCCGGCCCTGCGCGCCAGGATCGCGGAGCTTGGCGTGGAAGACAGCTTCACCTTTGCGGGCGCCCTCCGGCGGGAAGCGGCGCTTCAGGCCCTGGCCGGCTGCCGTGCCATGGTGCTGCCGTCTCTTTGGGAAGGCCTGCCGATCGCGGTGGCGGAGGCGATGCATCTTGGCGTTCCCGTGGTGGCATCGGATCTCCCCGGCCTGCGCGAGATGGTCGTGCATGACGTGACAGGTTATCTGGCGCCGAGCGGCCGTGCCGAGCTGTTCGCCGATGCCCTGTGGCGCCTCCTTCATGAAGAAGGCGCCGTGGCGGAGAGCGGCGCGCGCGCGCGCGAGCGCGCGGCATGCTTGTTCTCGCTTGACCGGCAGGTATCGCGGCATCTTTCCCTTTACGCCGGCCTCATGGGCCGCATCCCTGCAACCAATGCCGCGGCGGGGAGCCGGGCCGGGTGAGGTTCGCGCTGCGTGCCCTTTCCGCGTTGCTCGGGGCTACGGTTCTGGGTTCCATGGTTGCCCTGGCGACGCAGATTCTTGCCGCCCGCTGGCTCGGTGCCGAGGCCTACGGGCAGTTCGCGGCGCTGATCGTGGTGGCGAACCTCGCCACACCGGTCAGTTCCGCCGGCGCCAACTGGTTCCTGATCCAGGCCTGGGGCGAGGAAGGCCGCGCCGCCCGCCGCTGGGTGCGGCCGCTCGCGCGGCTGGTCTCGGCCACGATCCTGCTGTCCATGGTGATGGTCTGCGCCTACGCGCTGCCGGCGGAGCAATGGGGCGGGGTTTCCGCCGCCTGGGCCGCGGCGGCGGGAATCGCGGTGTTGCTGGGTCAGGCAGCCTTGGAACTGGCCAGCGCGCGGCTCCAGGTGGAGCGGCGTTTCGGGACGCTCGCCGCGTGGCAGGCCGGCGCGCAGGTGGCGCGCTTCCTGGCCCTGCTGGCCGCCGGCCTGGCCATGGGATGGCATCCCACCATGGCCGCCGTGCTGGCTGCCTATGCCGCGGCCGGCCTCGCGGTCGCCGCCTCGGGGGCCGCAATCCTGAGCCCGCTCTGGCCCCGCCGCGGGGAAGAAGCCTCGCCAGGCACGCGGGAGGCGGTTCGCCGGGCGCTGCCCTTTTCGCTGATGACCGTGTTCTACGTTGTCTACTTCCAGTCCGGCGTGGTGCTGCTGGAATGGCAGTCGGGGGGCGCGGCGGCGGCTGCCTTCAACGCCGCTCTCCTGCTCGTCGCGGCCGCGTCGATGCTGCCGCAGGTGGTCTACATGAAGTTCCTGGCCCCCCTGATCAGCCGCTGGGCCGTGCATGACCGGGCGCGCTTCAGCGCGGTGTTCCATGTGGGGTCGTGGTCCATGCTGGCCGCGGGCGCGGCCGGGGGCGTGCTGCTCGCCGTCAGCGGGCCCTGGGTTCTTCCGCTGCTCTTCGGTCCCGAGCTCGCGGGCGCGGCACCGGTGCTGGCGGTCCTGGCGCTGGGCCTGCCGCTGCGCTTCCTGCAGGCTTCCTACAGCGCCGCCTTTGTCTCGCCCGCCGAAGTCGCCATGAAGGTGCGCTACCTGGGCGTGGCGGCGGCCTGCGGCCTGGTGGCCAACCTGGCCCTGGTGCCTTCGATGAACGCCATCGGGGCGGCGCTAGCTTCCGTTGTGGCCGAGGCCGTTCTGCTCGGCCTCCACATGGCGGGCGCCGCGCGGGCGATCAAGGGAATCGCCCTGCGCGACCTGCTGCGCCCGTCCGTGCCCGTGGCCTCGCTGCGGCTGCTCATGAGGAGGGACGCCAATGCGGGGTGATCGGCTCCATGCCGCCCTGCTCTGCGCGGCGCTGGCCTTCCTGCTCACGGCGGCGCCGCCCGTTTCGGCCAACCGCCTGACGGAGCGGCTGGGCGATGCCGGCGTCACCGCGGGCCTTGGCGTGAATGTCCATTTCCCGCCCGGCCGGCCCCGGGATTTCGCGAGGATTCGGGCGGCCGGCTTTCGCGTGGTGCGCACCGACCTGCTTTGGGCCCATACGGAAACCGAGCCTGGCCGCTATGACTGGCGTGCCATGGACTCCCTCCTGCGCGAGATGGAGGCGCATGGCCTCAAGCCCTTGCTGATCCTGGCTTATTCCAACCCGCTCTACGCACCGCGCCTGGAAGGCCGCCCGGATGCGCCCTCGCTCAGCCATGCCGCGCCGCTGGAGGGCCCGGCGCGGGAAGCGTTCATGCGCTTCGCCGAGGCCGCGGCCAGCCATTACCGCGGGCGCGTCATCTGGGAGGTGTGGAACGAGCCGGACCATAATTTCGGCCACCCCGTCGATCTGCGCGCCTATCTCGGCTTCGCGGCGGAGGCCTGCGCGCGCATGCGTGCCCGGGAGCCGGAGGCGGTGGTGATCGGCCCCGCCGCATCCGGCTTCCTGTGGTGGTTTCTCAAGGCGTTCCTGGACCAGGACGCGGAGGGCTGCTTCGACGCCGTCAGCGTGCATCCTTACCGCGACCGCGCGCCCGAGGACGTGATCGCCGACTGGGTGGCGCTGGAAGCCTTGGCCCGCCAAGCGGCTCATGCCCATGGACGTCCGCCGGCCGCGCTGGCCAACACCGAGTGGGGCTATTCCTCCACCGGCGGCGAGTGGAGCCGGGAGCGCCAGGCGGATTATGTGGCGCGGCTTTGGCTGCTCGACCGCATGGCCAAGGTTCCGCTCACCATTGTTTACGACTGGTGGGATGACGGCCCCGACCCGCGCGAGAAGGAGGCCAGCTTCGGCATCGTCGATCATGGCGGCGTGCCGAAACCGTTGCATGGCAGCCTGTCGCGGCTGGCCGCCGAGCTGGATGGCCTCCATTACCTGGGACGGATCGCGGCAGGGCGGAACAGCACCTTCCTGCTGGCCTTCGGCGACCGCTCGGGGGAAGTCGCCAAGATCGTGGGCTGGGAAGCGGGGAAGGCCGCCATGTCGGTGGCCGGCACGCCCCACTGCGGCCCTGGAGAACCGGGGCAACCCTGCCATCTGAAGGACATCGCCCTGCAGGGCGCCCCGCTGGCGGTGGGTGCTGCCCCAATGGTGCTGGTGCGAGGGCCCGATGGCGCCTTCCGGCTGCAAGGGGCACCGCAGTGATCCGGATTCCCGCGCTGGCAAGCCTGGCGCCGCAGCGCCACGCATCCGCCAAAGCCTGGCGCTGCGCCGGCCATCCGTGGCCACGGAGAGCGTCCCCGCACATGACAAACCAGCATCCAGGCCAATTCCCTGGCGCGGATAGGATGAACGCAAGATGAGCCAGATGCCCACGCTCGATGCCTCGATGGCCTCGGCGCTTGATGACGCTCTCCGGCAGTCCGGGCCCGCGCAGGCCATCGACCAGGCACTGAGGGCCGCGCGCCGCGAATGGAAGCTGCTGCTGCTGTCTCTTTGCCTCAGCGCAGGCGCCACCCTGGGCTATCTCGCCGCCGTTGAGCCCCGTTACACGGCGGAAGCCATCATCACCGTGTCGCCGCGCCAGTCCGACATCGCCAGCACGGATGCCGTGGTGCGGGACGGGATGCTCCGGCTGCCGGATGCCGAGAGTGAATTGCAGATCATCAGCTCCCCCGCCTCGCTTTCGCGCATCGTGGAGCAGCTTGATCTTGTCGCAAAGGCCGAGCGCTCCGGGGGCGCCGGAGGAGGTGGCTTCCTGGAACGGCTTTCCGCCGCCATTTCGTCCCACCTTGCTCCTCCGGCCCTCGACCTGGCCGCCGCAGCGCGCTCCGAGGGCCGCGACGGCGCCCGTGGCGCGCTGATCGGACAGCTTGGCGACGCGGTCCAGGTGACGGCGATCGGCCGCTCCACCCTGGCCCGCATCCGCGTCAGCGCGACCGATGCGGAACTGTCGGCCGAGATCGCCAACGCCGTGGCGGAGGATTATTTCGCCGGCCGCGTCCGGGGCCGCCAGGATGCGGCGTCGCGCGCCGCGCATTATCTGCGCGCCCGTGCCGAGGAACTGCGCGGCAACGTGCTGGAAGCCGACCGCCGCCTTGCCGCCCTGCGCCTTGAGCTGCAGGAGAATGGCCGCGACGCGGCGCAGATCGGCCAGGAGATGGCCAGCCTCGCGGAACAGATCACCCGCGCCCGGGTGGAGGCGGAGCGGGCGGCCCGCCGCCACGCCGCCGTGCTGGAAGCCGTGCGCCGTTCCGGGCCGCTCGCGGCGCTGGACCGGGAAGACGCCATCGGCACCGATCGCCATGTCGACCGCCTCCGCGGCGCCGCCGCCGAGGCCGCGCAGGAGGCCGCCCGCCTCAACGTGGAATCGGGAATCGCCAACACCGATTTCCGCCGCGCCCGGGCGCAGCAGCGGACGGCCGTCGGCCAGCTTGAAGCGGAGGCGCGCGCGCGCATCGCGGTGCTGGAGGCCGAAAGCGGCAATGCGGCCGGCCTCGTCGCCGCGCTGGAGGAACGGCTGCAGGGTCTTCGGCAGACCGCCAACATCCTGGCCGCCCGGCAGGTCGAGCTGGATGCCGTGGAGCTTGAGGCGAACACCAACCGCACCGTTTATGAAACCTTTCTGTCGCGCTGGCGCACCACCGAGCAGGTGGGCTTCAACGACACCGATGGCTGGCTGGTCTCCCCCGCCACGGTTCCCGAGCGGTCATCCTGGCCCAAGGTGCCGCTGATCGCGGCCGCCGCCCTTCTGGCCGGGCTGGGGCTCGGTGCCACCATGGTGGGGCTGCGCGAGTTCCGCCTCGGCCGCACGCTCCGCAGCGGCGACGACGTGTCGCGCGCCCTTGGCTCCGCCACCTCCAGGCTGGGCCTCATTCCGGCCCTTGGCTCAACGCCACGTTGCGCCGTCCGCGCCGCCCTCTGCGGCCGTCCCGATGCCGCCGCCGATGCCATCGCCTCGCTGCAGGAGGCCTTGTCCGACATCCTGCCACCGGCTTGTGCCGGGGCGGGGAACGTCGTGGCTGTGACCTCCGCATTGGCCGATGAAGGCAAGTCGGCCATCCTCGCGGGCATTGCCGCCTCGGCTCCAGGCCTGAAGGTCGCGGTGATCGATTGCGACACGCGCGCCGCCGCGCAGGGCGCGGCCTTCGGGGTGGAAGGCGCCTCCGGCGTGGCCGGCTTTATCAGGAATGGCGGCGACTGGCGCGCGGCGGGCCGCACGGATTCCGGCAGCGGCGTGTTCGTTGTTCCCGTCGGGAATTGGGCTGGGCGCGCGCAGGATTTTGCCCGTTCATCCGCGCTGGCGGGGCTTGTCGCGGAGTTGTGCGCGGCCTTCGACCTGGTTCTGATCGACGCACCGCCCGTGCTCGCGGCCCAGGGCGCACGCAGTGTCTGCGGCCTGGCCGATGCGGTGGTCCTGGTGGCGCGCTGGGGCGCGACACCGGCCCTCACGGTCCGTGCCGCGCGCGACCGCCTGGCCAGCACCGGCACGCCATTCGCCGGCGTGGTGCTGGCGGAGGCCGATCTCGGCCGCTATGCCACCTTCGATGACGGGGTGGCCGCCGCCTTTGTCGCCGGCGATGAAACGGCGAGGCTCGCCGCGCCGGCGGGGCAGACCGCATGAGGGCTTCCGCCCCGGCCAACGGCGGCGACATCGCCTTCGCCGTCGTGACCATCCTCCTGATCTGCAGCGTCCTGCCGGCCTTTATCGGCGGGCAGCCTGTCGGGCGCCCGTCCCAGGCCGACGTCGCCTCGATCCAGGAAGGCGGTGACACCGTGCGCCAGGTGGCGATGCTCGCGCTCTACGGCGCCCATTGCGCGGCGATCGCCTGGCTGGTGCGCCCCAGGGCCCTGTGGTTCCTGGGCATGCCGCTCATGGTGTTCATCGCCTGGGCCGCCCTGTCCGCCGCCTGGTCGCCGCTGCCGGACCCCACCATCCGGCGGGTGGTCGCCCTTGCCGGAACGGTGGCAGCCGGGCTGTTCCTCGGCCTGCGCCTCGGCGCCACGGACCTCGCCCGTGCCTTCCGGGCTGCCGCCGCCATCGCCGTGATGGGCTCCGTCGCCCATGCGATCGCGTTTCCGTCACTTGCCTTCGACCATGACGGCTATCTCCGGGGGCTGTTCGCCCACAAGAACCTGCTGGGCTCCTTCATGGCCATCGCGGTTCTGGCATTGGTCCACCGGATGGGGGCACCGCAGGACAGGCAGGGCCGCTTCGCCGATGCCGCGCTGCTTCTTGCCTGTTGCGCCTGCCTCATCCTCGCCCATTCCGCCACGCCTGTTCTCGGACTGGTGGCCGCGCTCGGCTTTTACGTGACGTTCAGCCTCGCCGGCTCCGGCCGCAGCCTGCCAAAGGTGCTGGCACCAGCCGTGATCTGCGCGGGCCTCGCCATGGTCATGACCTTTGGCGGCCCTGTCACTGTCGCCCTGGCGGAGGTCATGGGCCGCGACCCCAGCTTCTCCGGCCGGACCAATGTCTGGAACTTCGTGCTGGGCGCCATCGAGGAGCGTCCGCTGGCCGGATATGGCTATGGCATCTTCTGGCTGGGGGAGGGTGCGCCGGGCGCGGTTTTCTGGTTCTGGTCGCGCCAATACGAGTTGCACGCCCATAACGGCTTCCTGCAACTGCTGCTCGACGCGGGAGCGGTTGGCATGGCCCTGTTCCTCTGGGCGCTGGCGGTGCTGGCCCGGCGGCTCCTCTCGATGTCGGGCAGCCGGGAGGAGGATCGCCTGGTTCCCTGGATCGCCATGGGCCTGGGCTTCTTTCTCGCCTGCAATCTCAGCGAAAGCCGCATCCTCCAGGGCAATGACCTGCTGACCCTGCTTTTCGTCTGGTCGGTCGTGCGGGTGAACCTTGCCTGGTGGCGGCGCGGCGTCACCATCGGCGCGCTTCGCCGCTACCGCGCCGTTGCCGCCAGGGAGGCCATTCCATGATGATGCCAGACGGCACGCCCTCTGCCTCCCCCGGGACGCTGATGGCGGCATCCCCGGTCGCGGAACCGACGCTTTTCGTCACCGAGGAACCCTTCCTGCCGCCCGGCAACGGGTCCATGCAGGTTTATCATTCGGTCGCGGCGGAGCACCGGGCAATAGGCTGCGCCACCTTTTGCGTTTCCTTCTTCAAGGATGGCGATGCGGCGCGGTCACCGGCAACAGCGGCTGCCTATTCGGCGCATTTCGACGGGCACCTGATGCTGCCGGGCTGGAATGGCGGCGGCGGGTTGGCGGGTAAGGCCGCCCTGGCCGTCCGGGAAGCGAACCGGTGGATGACCGGCAACGTCTTCGCCGGCCATCCCTTCATCCACACGGCGCGCAACGGCATCGCCCGCTCCGTCGCCGCCACGATCCGTTCCTGGGGCGTGCGGCGGATCTACTGCCACAAGGTCAATGCGTTGCAGTTGTTCCTGCCCGTCCTGCGGCACCTGGACGGCATCCCGGTCACCCTCGACCTGCATGACGACTTTGTCCGCAAGGCCGCCGATTACGACACGGCCTATGCGCGGTTGTTCAGGGAATTGCCGCTCCGGGAGATCGCCAGGAACCACGCCCAGGCCTGGCTTCGTCACCGCTTCAGCCGTGCCAACGAGGCAAAATCCCGCACAGCCGAGCTAGGCTACCTGTCCCTGTGCGACCGGGTCATCATTGCCTCGGGCAGCGAAGCAGCGCTGTATGCCTCGTTCCCGCAACTGTCCGGAAAGGTTGTCCACCGCCCCTGGGGTTATGCGCGCCCGCCCGCCGCACGAGCCCGGACAGGCGGGAAGGCCGCTTTCGACATCGGCTTCATCGGCTCCTCCGACGTCATGAACCTGGATGCCGTGGCGCATCTGCGGGATGACATCCTGCCGGAACTGCGCATCCGCCGCCCCGGCACCCGCGTCCTTTTGGCCGGCACCCTGGCAGGCAAGGTCGGCCATCTGGTGGCCGGCCTTCCGGACGTGGTTGTGCGCCCGAGAACCGAACAGGTGGAGGATTTCTACCGCGACGTCGCCGTCCCCGTCGTGCCGCTCCGGCACGGCACCGGCGTGAGCATCAAGGTTCTTGAAGCGCTCGCTTTCGGCAAGGCCATCGTCAGCACGCCGATCGGCGTCAGGGGGCTGCCTCCGGAAGCGTTGAACGGGATTTCCGTGGCGGCCTCGCCGGCCGCCTTCGCGGCGGCGGTGGACCGGGCGCTCACAACGCAGGATGCGGCCACCCGTCCATTGCAGGAAGTCTGAGGCGTGGCGGCGGAAAGGGATGATCACGCGTCGCAAGGCCCGCTGCGGCCCGGCGGGTTTTCCTTGGCGGTGACGGCGCGCTCGTTTCCCCGCCGTGCCTGAAACGCCCCAGGCCGCGGTTGTTCCGCGGACGGAAAGCAGCCCGCCAGAAATTTTTCCCGGCTTTCGCGGAAGCAGCAGGCTTCCAGGCAGGTGCGCAGGGCGTCTCGGCCAAAGTAGGCTCGTCCCGCATAGTGGCATCTGGGCGAAGCAGGCAGTTTCTTGCCAATCCGACATGCTGCCCCCCCTCGGCCCACTGGCAGCGGGTGCCCGGCCTTGTCGCGAGCCCTTGCGAATATGACAGTTTTATTGCGATGCTGTCGGTGCGATGCCGCCAAGGTATTCGGCTGAAAGGCCGAAAAGAACAATGTGGGGGAAACGATGACGCAGCGGTTGCCCGTGACGCGTCGCTGGACGCTTGGCATGGCTGCCGGCGCGGCGGCGGCGGTGAGTTCGGCCCCGGCCCGGGCACAGGCGGCGCTGGAGCCCCGGCTGGTCATCATCACCAGCTTTTCCCGCGACGTGACGACGCCCTTCGTCCAGGCCTTCGAGCAACGTCATCCCGGCACCAAGGTGGAGGTGCAGAACCGCAGCACCACCGCCGCCGTGGCCTTCGTGCGGGAAACCCGCAGTAGCCCGCCGGACCTGTTCTGGGCCAGCGCGCCCGATGCCTTCGAGGTGATGAAGCAGGGGAACCTGCTCGCCCGCCCGCAGATCGACACGGCGGGCATCCCCGCCACCATCGGCGCGCAGCCGACGCATGACGCGGAAGGCCATTACTTCGGCTTCGCCGTTTCCGGCTACGGCATGATGTACAACACGCGCTACCTGCGGGCGAACCGCCTGCCGGTGCCGAAGGAATGGGCGGACCTGAAGAACCCCGTCTACCAGGGGCATGTTGGCATCAGCTCGCCCAGCCGTTCGGGCACCACCCACCTGACCATCGAAACCATCCTGCAAGGGGAGGGCTGGGAGCCCGGCTGGGCGCAGCTCCTGGAGATCGCCGGCAATTTCGCCCAGGTCTCGGACCGCAGCTTCGGCGTGCCGGACGCGGTGAACAGCGGGCAATACGGCATCGGCATCGTCATTGACTTCTTCGGCTTCTCCGCCAAAGCCTCGGGCTTCCCGGTGGAGTTCGTCTATCCCACCGTCACCACGCTGGTGCCGGCGAACATCGCCATGATCGAGAACAGCAAGTCGCCCAATGCGGCGCGGGCCTTCATCCAGTTCCTGCTCTCCCCGGCGGGGCAGGAGGTGCTGCTGGACCCCAAGGTGATGCGCCTGCCGGTGCGGCCCGAGACCTATGCCAAGGCGCCCGCCGGCTTCCCCAATCCCTTCAAGGACCAGTCGCTCGGCGCCCGGGTGACGTTCGACAACGGCGTGTCGGAAGCGCGCTACGAGCTGCTGAACAGCCTGTTCGACCGCCTGATCACCTTCCGCCTGCGCGAACTGACCGAGGCGTGGAAGGCGGTGCATGCCGCCGAGGCCGCCCTGGCCAAGAGCAACAACGCCCAGGGCCGCGAATTGCTGGCCCAGGCGCGCGCCCGCCTGACGCGCGTGCCCGTGACGGAGGCCCAGGCGGCCGACCCCGCCATCGCCGGCGCCTTCCAGCCCACGCGCCCGGACCGGCCCGCAGGCCCGCGCCAGGCGCAGCTTGAGGAGGAGTGGGACCGCGCCGCCGTGGCCGCCTATGCGGAGGCGAAGCAACTGGCCGAGCGGGCCCAGCGCGCCGGCTGATGTCCACCACCGCCCTGCCTGCCGCAGCCGGCCGCCCCTGGCGCGCCCGGCTGCGCTTTGATGCCTCGCCCGTGCAGGTGGCGGCGGCGCTGCTCGTGCTGGCCTTTCTGCTGGCTTTCCTCCTGGTGCCGGTGGGCCGCGTCTTCCTGGCCGCCTTCACCGATGGCAGTGGCAGCCTGACTCTGGTGCATTTCGGGGATTTCTTCCGCACCAGCCTGTTCCGGGAGAGCTTCCTCAACAGCCTCTATGTCGCGGGGATGAGCGTCGTCGTCGCCTCCATCCTGGCGGTGCCGCTCGCCATCATCGTCTCGCGCTTCCGCTTCCCCGGCGCGGCGCTGGTCAGCACGCTGGGCGTTCTGCCGCTGGTGATGCCGCCTTTCGTCGGCGCGGTCGCCATGCAGCTCGTCTTTGGCCGCAACGGCTCGCTCAACCTGCTGCTGATGGACTGGTTCGATGTCCGGCTGGACCTGATGGACGGGTTGAACGGCGTCGTCTTCGTGCAGGCGCTGCACTACTTCCCCTTCATCCTGATGAACCTCTCCGCCTCCCTCTCCAACATCGACACGGCGATGGAGGAGGCGGGGCAGAACCTGGGCGCGCGGGGCTTCACCCTGATGCGCACCATCGTGCTGCCGCTGGCCCTGCCGGGCTATCTCGCCGGCGCCTCGCTGGTCTTCGTGAAGGTCTTCGACGACCTCGCCACGCCGCTGCTGCTGAACGTCACCAACATGCTGGCGCCGCAGGCCTATCTGCGCGTCACCTCCGTCGGTCTGGGCGACCCGATGGGCTATGTCATCGGCGTCATTCTTGTGGTGGTCTCCATCCTCGCCATGGGCGGCGCGGCGCTGCTGCTGCGCGGGCGGGATTACTCCATGCAGCAGCGCGGCGGCGGCGGGCTGGGGCGGCGGGAAATGTCCGCGGGCCAGCGTGCCCTGGCCTGGGGCTTTGTGGTGCCCACGCTGCTGCTGGTCCTGGCGCCGCATATCGGCATCGCGCTGCTTTCCCTCGCCACGGTCTGGTCCTTCAGCCCGCTGCCGGATGGCTACACCCTGGCGCATTTCAGCACGGTGCTGCGCGAAACCCCGCAATTCCTGACCAACACCTTGCTTTATTGCGGGCTGGCCGGGCTGATCGACGTGGTGCTGGGCGTCACCATCGCCTGGCTGGTGCTGCGCACCCGCCTGCCGGGGCGGCGGCTGCTGGACATGCTGGCCATGTCGGCGCTGGCCGTGCCGGGGCTGGTGCTCGGCATCGGCATCCTCCGCAGCTATTTCGGCGTGCAGCTGCCGGATGGCACGGCGCTGGCCACCTCCTGGATCATGCTCACCATCGTCTATGCGGTGCGGCGGCTGCCCTATGCGCTGCGCGCTGCCACGGCGGCCTTGCAGCAAGTCCACCGCAGCCTGGAGGAGGCGGCGGAGAACATGGGCGCGGGCAAGGTGACGACGCTGACGCATATCGTCATCCCGTTGATGGCGGGCGGCCTGGCCGCCGCCTTCGTGACCAGCTTCGCCACCGCGGCGGTCGAGCTTTCGGCCACGCTGGTGCTCGCCACGCGCGATGTCGATGCGCCGCTCTCCTACGGTATCTATGTTTTCATGCAGAGCCCGGCAGGGCGGGGCGCCGGCGCGGCGCTCGGCGTCATCGCCGTGCTGACCGTGGCCATCTGCACCTTCGCCGCCAACCGCCTGGCCGAGCGTGAGCGGCGGCGGCGCACGCGCCAGGAAGGAACCGCACCATGAGCGAGCCTGCCGGCGTCGCGATCGAGCATGTCAGTTTCGGCTATGGCGCCACCCGCGTGCTGGATGGCGTCTCGCTCGACATCCGCAAGGGCGAGTTCTTTGCCTTTCTCGGCCCCTCGGGCAGCGGCAAGACCACGCTGCTGCGGCTGGTGGCGGGCTTCGGCACGCCGGATTCCGGGCGCATCCTGATCGGCGGGCGGGATGCGACGCGCCAGCCGCCCTGGGCGCGCAATGTGGGGCTGGTGTTCCAGAACTACGCGCTCTGGCCGCACATGACGGTGGCCGAGAATGTCGCCTTCGGCCTGCAACGCCGCCGCGTGCCCCGCGCCGAGCGCGACCGCCGTGTGCGCGCGGCGCTGGACCTCGTGGGCCTCGCGCAGCTGATGGACCGCCGCCCGGCCCAGCTTTCCGGCGGGCAGCAGCAGCGCGTGGCCATCGCCCGCACCCTGGCCATCGAGCCGGAGGTGCTGCTGCTGGACGAGCCGCTCTCCAACCTCGATGCCGGCCTGCGCGCCGGGGTGCGGGCGGAGCTGGTGGAACTCCAGCGGCGCCTCGGCCTGACCACCATCCTGGTCACGCATGACCAGGAGGAGGCCAATGCCGCCGCCGACCGCATGGCCGTGCTGAACGATGGCAAGGTGCTTCAGGTCGGCCGCCCGTCCGAGCTTTACGACCGGCCGGCCTCCCGCTTCGTCGCGGGTTTCCTGGGCACCGCCAACCTGATCGAGGGGCGGGTGGATGGCGGTGCCTTCCAGGCTGGCGGCGCGCGCCTGCCGCTGCCGCCCGGTGTGGCAGCCGGCCCGGCGGTGCTGGCGCTGCGGCCCCAGGCGCTGCGCCTGCTGCGGGAGGGCGATGCCACGCTCCCCGCGCGGGTGCTGCGGGCCGAGTTCCTCGGTGGCCATGTCCGCTACACGCTGGAGGCGGGCGAGGCCCTGACCCTGGTGGCCGAGGAGCCGCATCTGCGCGGCCTGGACCCCTTGCCGCCCGGTGCTCCGGTGGGCGTCGCCATCGACGCCAGCCAGGCCACGCTGCTGCGCGCATGAACTTTCCATCCAAGAGCCTGAACATGACGAGGATATCTCCCATGCGACCCATCGCATTCGCCACCCTGGCGGCAGGGCTCGGGCTCGGCCTGGGTGTTGCCGCGCTGCCCGCCACGGCCGCCGCGCAGGGCACGCTGAACCTCTACTGCTCCGTGCAGATCGAATGGTGCCAGGCGGCCGCGACCAACTTCCAGCGCGACACCGGCATCCGCGTGAACATGACGCAGCGCGGCTCCGGCGAGACCCTGGCCGCCATCCGCGCCGAAAGCCAGAACCCGCGCGGCGATGTCTGGTTCGGCGGCACCGGCGACCCGCATCTGGCGGCGGCGGAGGAGAATCTCAGCCAGGTCTATGAGAGCCCGAACAACGTCCATCTCCAGCCCTGGGCGCTGACGCAGTGGAACCAGTCGGGCAAGCGCGCGGTCGGCGTCTATGCCGGCGCGGTGGGCTTTGGCTTCAACACGGAGCTGCTGGCGCGCAAGACCATCGCCGCGCCCGCCTGCTGGGCCGACCTGCTGGAGCCGCGCTTCAAGGGCGAGATCCAGGTGGCCAACCCGAATTCCTCGGGCACCGCCTATGTCATCATCGCCACGCTGGTGCAGCTGATGGGGGAGGAGCAGGGCTTCGACTACCTGAAGAAGCTGCACGCCAACATCAACGCCTATGCCCGCTCCGGCACAGGCCCCATCAAGGCCGTGGCGCGGGGCGAGACGGGCGTTTCGCTCTCCTTCGTGCATGACGCGGTGGTGGAGAAGAATGCGGGCTTCCCTGTCTCCTACGCCACGCCCTGCGAAGGCACGGGCTATGAGATCGGCTCCATGTCCATCCTCCGCGGCGCGCGCAACCTCACCCAGGCGCGGCGCTTCTATGACTGGGCGCTGACCGAGCCGGCGCAGCGCCTCGGCTATGAGGCGAGCAAGCAGCTTCAGACGCCCTCGAACAAGAATGCGCCGCTGCCGCCCGATGCGCCGGATCTCAGCAAGATCAAGCTGGTCGAATACGACTTCGCCAAGTATGGCCGCGCTGCCGAGCGCCGCCGCCTGATCGAGCGCTGGGACCGCGAGGTCGGTTCGCTGCCCCGCTGAGCCGGAACCGCCCCGCAGGAGATGCCCGCATGACAATCCGTTCCCTTTTGCTGGCCACACCAGCCTTCGCGGCCTTCATGGCCTTCGCGACACCCGCCTCTGCGCAGGGCTCGCTCAACATGCTCTGCGCGCCCGCCGCCGATTGGTGCGAAGCGATCGCCGCTGCCTTCCAGAAGGAGACCGGTATCCGCGTCTCCATGGCCCGGAAATCGGCCGGCGAGATCCTGGCGCAGATTCGCGCCGAGGCACAGAACCCGCGCACCGACATCTGGTTCGGCGCCTCGGCCGAGACGCATATCTCGGCGGCCGAAAGCAACCTGCTGCAACCCTACACTTCGCCGAACATGGAGAAGCTGCACCCCTGGTCGAAGCGGGTGCACGAGATGGCGAAGGGGCATTGCGTCGGTGTTTCCTCCGGCGCCATCGGCATCGCCTGGAACCGGGAGTTGCTGGCTCGCAAGAACCTGCCTGTGCCCACGAGCTGGGCGGATCTGCTGAAGCCGGTCTATCGCGGCGAGATCCAGCTGCCGAACCCGAATTCCTCGGGCACAGCCTACACCATCATTGCCGGCCTCGTGCAGCTCTGGGACGAGGACCGCGCCTTCGACTACCTGAAGCAGCTGCATGCCAATGTGAACGCCTATCCGCGTTCCGGCGCGGCGCCGATGCAGGCCGTGGCGCGGGGCGAGACGGGGTTGGCCGTGAGCTTCAACATGGAGGTCGCCTCGGCCGCGCAGGCAGGCTTCCCCATCGAGATCAGCTATCCGGCGGAGGGCACCTCCTATGAGGTGGCCTGCATGTCCATCGTCCGGGGTGCCCGCAATGCCACCCAGGCGCGCCGCTTCTACGACTGGTACCTGACGCCCGCGGCCATGGATATCGGCCCGGCGGTGAACCAGTGGCATGTGCCCGCCCATACGGAGGCCAAGCCGGACCCGCGCATCCCTGACCTCGCCAGCATCAAGCTGGTGGATTACGACTTTGCCGCCTACGGCCAGAGCACGCGCCGCCGGCAGATCCTGGAACGATGGGACCGTGAGGTGGGAGCGCTGCCCCGATGATCCGCAGGACGATTTTTGCCGCCACCCTGATGCTCGCGCTGCCCGCGGCGGCGCGGGCGCAGAGTGCCGGCAGCCTCAACCTCTACTGCTCCGCCACGCTGGAATGGTGCCAGCCCATCGCGCGCGGCTTCGAGCGGGAGACCGGCATCCGCGTCGCCCTGACGCAGAAATCCACCGGCGAGATGCTGGCCCAGCTGCGGGCCGAGGCCCGCAACCCACGCGGCGATGTCTGGTGGGGCGGCACGGGCGACCCGCATGTGGCCGCCGGCGAGGAAGGGCTGACCGAGCCCCATGAGAGCCCGCGCATCAGCGAGCTGCATGACTGGGCGCAGGCGCAGTGGCGCCAGACCCAGGGCCGCACCGTCGGCGTTTATGCCAGCGTGCTGGGCTTCGGCTTCAATACCGAGCTGGTGGCCCGCCGTGGCCTGCCGGCGCCCAACTGCTGGGCGGACCTGCTGAACCCCGCCTACAAGGGCGAGCTGCAGATGGCCAACCCCAACAGCTCCGGCACCGCCTATATCGTCATCGCCACGCTGGTGCAGATGATGGGCGAGGAGCCGGCCTTCGACTACCTGAAGAAGCTGCACGGCAGCATCAACGCCTATCCGCGCTCCGGCACCGCGCCCATCACGGCGGTGGCCCGCGGCGAGACGGCGCTCTCCATCTCCTTCGTCCATAACGCGGCGGAAGAGGCGCAGGCCGGCTTCCCGGTGGGCCATGCCGTCCCCTGCGAGGGCACAGGCTACGAGATCGGCTCCATGTCGATCATCAAGGGCGCCCGCAACGCCGAGAACGCCCGCCGCTTCTACCACTGGGCGCTGGGCGCCGAGGCGCAGATCGTCGCCTCGCGCGAGGCGAAGAAGCTGCAGACCATGTCCAACAAGGGCGTGCCGCTGACCGATGGCGCGCCCAACATGGCGACCGCCCGCATCATCGACTACGACAATGCCCGCTTCGGGGCCAGCGCGGAGCGGCGGCGGCTGCTCGCCCGCTGGGACAAGGAGGTCGGCGCCCTTCCGCGCTGAACCATGAGCATGCTGACCCGTTCCTCCTTTCCCCTCTGGCTGCTGGCCTGCCTCGCCACGGCGGTGCTGCCCTGGCACATGCAGCAGGAGGGTGTCGGCCTCGCCGGGCTCTTCGCCCTGGGCCAGCCGGACCCGGAGGCCGCCTCCGCGCTCTGGCAGGCCCTGGCGCATGGCCGCTTCTGGTTCTGGCCGGTGGTGGCGGCGCTGCTTCTCGCGCTGCCCGGCGCCCTGCCGCTCGGCAGCCATGCGCGGCGGGCCCGCTTCCTCACCTGGGGTGGCGGCCTGGGCCTGACGGCCATTGTGCTGCAGGGCCTGGCCGTCGGCATCCAGGGCTGGTCCTGGGAGTGGATGACCGCGCTCTTCGGGGAACTGGAGGACCGGCAATTCGGCATGGGCCTGGGTGGCAGCCTCGCCGCCCTCGGCTTCCTCCTGCTGCTGACGGACGGGCTGGCCCTCAGGGGCTGGTTCAAGGGCGACCGCTTCGTGTCCGGCTCGGTCGGCGTGCTGGCCGCCTCCATCACCGTCTTCACCGCCTGGCCGGTCGGCACCGTGCTGGCGCAGATCCTGACGCCACGGGAAGACCTCGGCATCCTGGCCGCCATGGGCGCGCGCCTGCTGGACAGCAAGATCTGGGGCCTCTCCTGCGTCGCCGCGCCGGTCGGCTGCGGCGTGTTCTGGAACACGCTGATGCTGGCCTTCAGCACGGCCACGCTGACCACGCTTCTGGGCCTCTGCTTCGCGCTGATCGTCACCCGCAGCGGCTTCCGCGCCAAGCGCGCCTTGCGCCTGCTGACGGTGCTGCCGATCATCACGCCGCCCTTCGTCATCGGCCTCGGGCTGATCCTGATCTTCGGCCGCTCCGGCGTCATCAACCAGATGTTCGACGCGGTCTTTGGCATCGAGCTGGGCCGCTGGATCTATGGCTATGGTGGCGTGCTGCTGGCGCAGGTCTTCTCCTTCACGCCCATCGCCTTCCTGGTGCTGATCGGCGTGGTGGAGGGCATCTCCCCCGCCATGGAGGAAGCCTCCCAGACGCTGCGCGCCAGCCGGATGCGCACCTTCACCGCCGTCACCCTGCCGCTGATGCTGCCGGGGCTGGCCAATGCCTGGCTGGTCAGCTTCGTGGAGAGCCTGGCGGATTTCGGCAATCCCATCGTGCTCGGCGGCTCCTTCGGCGTGCTTTCCACCGAGATTTTCTTCGCCGTGGTCGGCGCGCAGCAGGATTTCGGCCGTGCCGCCGCCCTGGCCGCCATTATGCTGGTGGTGGCGCTGCTGGCCTTCACGCTGCAACGCGTGGTCGTGGGCAGCCGCTCCTATGTTTCCATGACTGGCAAGGGGGATACCGGCCTGCCGACGCCGCTGCCCCGGCCGGTGCGGAACCTCGCCTATGCCGTGGCGCTGCCCTGGGCGGTGCTGACCATCGTGGTCTATGCCATGGCATTGGCGGGCGGCTTCGTGCGGGTCTGGGGCCGGGACTGGACGCCCACCCTTTCGCACTTCGCGCGCGCCTTCGCGTTGGAGCGCGGGCCGGGGGGCGACCTGATCTTCTCGGGCGGCGCCTGGCATTCGCTGTTCACCACCATCCAGCTTGCGGCCATTGCCGCGCCGATCACTGCCGCGCTTGGCCTGCTGGCGGCCTGGGTGCTGTCGCGCCAGCGCTTCCGGGGCCGCACAGCGCTGGAATTCGCGCTGATGCTCACCTTCGCCGTGCCGGGCACCGTGATCGGCGTGGCCTATATCCTCACCTTCAACCTGCCGCCGCTGGAAATCACCGGCACGGCCGTCATCCTTGTCGCCTGCTTCGTGTTCCGGAACCTGCCGGTCGGCGTGCGGTCCGGCATCGCGGCGATGAGCCAGCTCGACAAGTCGCTGGACGAGGCGGCCATCACGCTGCGCGCCTCCACCTTCCGCGCCCTGCGGACCGTGGTGCTGCCGCTGTTGAAGCCCGCCATCGTCACGGCGCTGGTCTATTCCTTTGTGCGCGCGATGACGACGGTGTCCGCCGTCATCTTCCTGGTCTCCGCGGAGTATGAAATGGCGACCGTCTTCATCATCAACCGTGTCATCAACGGCGATTACGGCCTCGCCATCGCCTATTGCGCCGCGCTGATCGTGCTGATGATGGCGGCCATCGGGCTGATCAACCTGCTCGTCGGCCGCCGCCGCCTGGGCCGCCGCTCCGCCGCCCTGGCCGCGGCGCCCGCGGCCCCGGCCACCACCCCGGCGGGAGGCCGCGCATGAGCAAGACAGGTGCGGAACTCCGCCTCCAGGGCCTGGGCAAGCGCTATGGCGCGGTGCAGGCCGTCAAGCCGCTGGACCTGGAGATCAGGGGGGGCACACTGACCACGCTGCTCGGCCCCTCGGGCTGCGGCAAGACGACGCTGCTGCGGATGATTGCGGGGCTGGAACAGGCCACGGAGGGGCGCATCTTCATCGGCGGGCGAGACGTGACCCTGCTTTCCGCCGGGGAGCGCAACGTCTCGATGGTGTTCCAGAGCTACGCGCTCTTTCCGCATATGAGCGTGCTGGACAATGTGGCCTATGGCCTCGTCTCCTCCGGCCAACGCAAGCGGGAGGCCCATGCCAGAGCGGAAGCCGCGCTGGAAACGGTGGGGCTGAAGGGCTTCGGCGCCCGCCTGCCTTCCGAGATGTCGGGCGGGCAGCAGCAGCGCGTGGCCGTAGCGCGGGCGCTGGTGCTGGAGCCGGATGTGCTGCTGTTCGACGAGCCGCTCTCCAACCTCGACACCCGCCTGCGGCGCACGATGCGGGAGGAGATCCGCGCCCTCCAGCAGCGCCTGGGCCTCACAGTGGTTTATGTCACGCACGACCAGTCGGAGGCGCTGGCCGTTTCCGACACGATCGTGGTGATGCGCAACGCCGAGATCGCGCAGGCCGGCACCCCGCACGAGCTTTACGCGCGCCCCGACAACGTCTTCGTGGCGACCTTCATGGGGGAGGCCAACCATGTGCGGGGGCGGATCGAGCGCATCGACGGCCCCATGGCGGATGTCACGCTGGACGCGCTGCGCCTGACCCTGCCGCAGCGGGGCCTCTCGGAAGGCCCGGTGGATCTGGTGATCCGGCCGGAGGCGATCCGGATCGGCCAGCCGGGCGGTGGCATGACGGCCAGGGTGGCGAGGGAGACCTATATGGGTTCGCATACCGAATACCATCTCGATACGCCCCTGGGCGAATTGTTCTGCGTCTCGCCCGACCGGCTCAAGCGGCACCAAGCAGGGGAGGCGGTGTCGGTGATGCTCGATCCCGAAGGGGTCATCGCCGTTCGTCCGTGAAGAACCGCGCCTGCCGCCGGCCCACCGGACGATCGGCGGCGCCGGACCCGGCCAGAGGACTGCCTCGCGCCTCGCCTGTCCGCCAGGGCCTCCGCCGCGAACATCCACTGGAAAGCCAGCCATGAGCAACACAGCGAACACACCGCCAGCCGCGTTCAACGGAGGAGCGGCCTATGTCAAAGGCCGCTTCGTTCCCATGGAGGAAGCCGTGCTGCCGGTCACCGATTGGGGCTTCACCCGCTCCGACGTGGTCTACGACGTGGTGCATGTCACCAATGGCTGCTTCTTCCGCTTGCAGGACCATCTGGACCGCTTCGAATGGGCCATGGCGCGCCGCCGCCTGCGGCCAGCCGAGGACCGCGCTGCCATCGAGGCGGTGCTGCATCGCTGCGTCGCCCTGTCGGGCCTGCGGGACGCGTATGTCAACATGACCTGCTCCCGGGGCCGGCCCAGGGTTCATGGCTCACGCCGGCCGGCGGATTGCGACAACCACCTCATCGCATACGCGGTCCCCTGGATCGACGTGATCCCGAAGCAGGTGCAGGAGCGTGGCGCGCATCTGTGGATCGCCGGCCTTCCGCGCGTGCCGGATGCCTCGGTCGATCCGCGGGTCAAGAATTACCAGTGGAGCGACCTGACCACGGGGCTCCTGGAAGCGCATGACCATGATTTCGACACCGCGATCCTCTGTGACGCCGATGGCTATGTCACGGAGGGCCCGGGCTTCAACGTCTTCATCGTCCGGGATGGGCGCGTGCTGACGCCGGATCGCGGCAGCCTGCACGGCATCACGCGGAAGACCGCGCTTGAAATCTGTTCCGAACTGGGCATCGAAGCGGCCGTCACCGCCATTCCGCGCACATGGCTGGAGGAAGCCGACGAAGTCTTCACCACCACAACGGCCGGGGGCATCATGCCGGTGTCCCGCGTGGCGGGGCGGATCCTGGGCAATGACCGCCCCGGCCCCATTTCGATGAAGATCCGCGACATCTATTGGCGCTGGCATGAAGATGGCCGCCATGCGACGCCGGTTCGCCCGCTGGAGCCCGTGGCGTCGTGAGCGGCGGGGATGCGCGCGGGGAGCGGCCAGGGGGCACACTCCGGCCATCTGTGCTGTCCGGACCGAGGCAGGGTGCCCGCGAGGTCTGGATCGAGCGCCCGCAGGCTGAAGGCGGCCCGGCCGCCTGGTGCTACAGCGACAAGCGTTCCTACCACGCCGGTGAGGACGTTTCCTTGTTTCTTTCCAGCACCCTTGGCGCGGTGCGCCTGCGGGTCCTGCGGGATGGCGTGGCGCCGCGCTGCGTGGCCGAGATCGGCCCGCTGGCCGCAAGCTTCCATCCGGTCGCCGACAATGCCTATGAGGCCGGTTGCGGCTGGCCGGAATTCCATCGCTGGACCATTCCCGCCGACCTTCCATCCGGCGCCTATCTGATCGAGATCCTGGATGCGGCCGAGCCGCGTCCATTGCCTGTCGGGCATCATCTGGTGATCGTTCATGGCGCCAAGCGGGCAGGGCCCGTGGCGCTCGTCGCCGCGACCTCGACCTGGGCGGCCTATAATGACTGGGGCGGCGCCAACCATTATTACGGGCTGCATCCGGGCACGCCCCGTGGCCGGTCTCCAAGGCTCTCGGCCCAGCGTCCCTGGGCACGCGGCCAGTTGTGGCTGCCGGGCGATGCCCCCCGCGCCGTGAACGCCCTGCGCCCCCGCAGGCCTGGTCCCGCGCGCTACGACTTCGTCGAATGGGCGTTCCTCAACGGTTACACCAAATATTACGCGATCGCCGGCTGGGCCTCCTATGAGCGTCCCTTTCTCCACTGGGCGGAAGCGGAAGGGTATGGCGTCGAGATCCTGACGCAGGACGAGATCCACGCCGATCCCGGCGCGCTGGATGGCTTCCGCTGCGCCGTGTTTGTCGGGCATGACGAATACTGGTCCCGCGAGATGCGTGAAACCGTTGACGGCTTTGTTTCGCGGGGCGGACATGTGGCGCGCTTCGCCGGGAACTTCCTGTGGCAGATCCGGCTTGAGGACGGCGCGCGCCGGCAGATCGCGTACAAATACGATGCCCGCGCGCTGGACCCGGTGGCCGGTACGGAGGATGCCGCCCGGCTCACCAGCGCCTGGGAGGACCCGCTGGTGGGCTGGCCCGGGGCCGCGACCTTTGGCGTCAACGCGTTACGCGGGATCTATGCGGGCTTCGGGGGCATGGCCCGCCGCGCGCCGCGCGGCTTCACCGTCTTCCGCCCCGAGCACTGGGCCTTCGCCGGAACAGGCCTTTCCTATGCCGACATGTTCGGCGACGAGGCGAATATCTTCGGCTTCGAGATGGACGGGCTGGACTACACCTTCGAGGATGGCTTGCCGGTGCCCACCGGCACGGACGGTGCGCCGGAAGGATTGCAGATCCTCGCCATGGGCTGGGCGACCCTCGCGGAGGCGGGCCGCCCGGAGGATGCCTATTCCCTCATGCTCGCGGATGGCGATGCCCGCTTCCGGGCATCGCTGCTGGCGCCGGACCTCAGCGAGGAAAGTCTCCGCCGGCACAGCCGCGGCAGCGGCATGGTGGTCCATTTCAGGAAGGGTGCCGGCGAGGTCTTCACCGCCGGGACCTGTGAATGGGTGAACGGCCTGATCGAGCATGACCCCTACACCGAAGCCGTGACGCGCAACGTGCTGGACCGGTTCGGCGCAAGGGGCTGAGGCGGCAGGAATTCCTGGTGGCGGAGGGTAAAGGCGCACCTCCATCCGGGCCGCCGGGATGCCGGGCCCCTTATCTAGGTCACGTGGACAAACCTGATCCATAGGCGGATTGAGGACAGGGCGGCGAAGCCGAAGAAGCTGTCGGCGGTC
>NZ_VUKA01000093.1 GCF_008386565.1 Teichococcus oryzae
ATTAATTATTCTTATTATTATTATTTATTTAATTATTATAATAATTATAAAAAGAATATTTTTATTAAATTATTAAATTTATAATATATTTAATTATATTATAATATATAAATATAATTTTATAAAATAATAAGCTAAATATTAAATATATATTTAATATTAATATCAATATAATATTAATATCAATATAATAATTTAAGATATATTATTTAAAGATTTAATTATAAATATAATAACTCCTCTCGGGGGTTCCGG
>NZ_VUKA01000094.1 GCF_008386565.1 Teichococcus oryzae
GGTGAAGATATAAAGATTATAAAGTATATAAAAAGTATATAATATTATAATTGATTTTATATAAATTTATTATAAATATTAAAATTATGATTAATATAAATAATAATAATATATATATATATATATGTAAAGAAATTTATATTTTTATAAATTAAAAAGTATTAATTTATTATCATAATTATAATTTTTAAATAAGTTCTTATTTTTAATTATTAATATTATAAAAATAATATAATTATATAATATAATATAACATAATATATTATTCATATATCTCT
>NZ_VUKA01000085.1 GCF_008386565.1 Teichococcus oryzae
AGTCGGTCCCAAGGGTTGGGCTGTTCGCCCATTAAAGCGGTACGCGAGCTGGGTTCAGAACGTCGTGAGACAGTTCGGTCCCTATCCGTCGTGGGCGTAGGAAATTTGAGAGGAGCTGTCCTTAGTACGAGAGGACCGGGATGGACGCACCGCTGGTGTACCAGTTGTTCTGCCAAGGGCATAGCTGGGTAGCTATGTGCGGAAGGGATAAGTGCTGAAAGCATCTAAGCATGAAGCCCCCCTCAAGATGAGATTTCCCATAGCGTAAGCTAGTAAGATCCCTGAAAGATGATCAGGTTGATAGGTTCGAGGTGGAAGCATGGTGACATGTGGAGCTGACGAATACTAATAGATCGAGGACTTAACCATATAATATGTAGCAAATGTTATCTAGTTTTGAAGGAATATGCCTTCATAGTTTGGTGATGATGGCAGAGAGGTCACACCCGTTCCCATACCGAACACGGAAGTTAAGCTCTCTAGCGCCGATGGTAGTTGGGACCTTGTCCCTGTGAGAGTAGGACGTCGCCAAGCAACTAA
>NZ_VUKA01000095.1 GCF_008386565.1 Teichococcus oryzae
TAATAAATATATTTCCTTTAATATTAATAAATTAATAATAATAATAATAATAATAATAAAATATTTAAATAAATTATATTCAATACAAATTAATTATTTATATTATTAATAATTGAATAAATAATCCGGTCGAAAGAGATATTAATTCGATTATATTATTTATTTAATTATATTTAATTTAAATATATAAATTAATATATATATATTGAATTATATATAAATTTATTTTATAATTTTATAAATAATATATTATTATAAA
>NZ_VUKA01000013.1 GCF_008386565.1 Teichococcus oryzae
CGGCACCACCGAGAACAGCAACGTCGTCGTGGTGCGCTATGTCGCCGACACGGCGGAGGAAGCGGCTCTCGTCGTCAACACGCTGATGAACCGCTACATCTCGCAGGAAGTGAACGCCAAGCGCGACACCACCCTGCAGGCCAATGAATGGCTGACCGAGCGGCTGACGGCGCTGCGCGAGGACATGGAGGCGGCCGACCGCAAGATCCAGGAATACCGCGAGCGCACCGGCCTGCTGGAAACCTCGCAGGGCACCATCAGCACCCTGCAGCTGGGCGAGCAGCAGACCCGCGTCGCCGTGGCCCGCCAGGAACTGGCCCGCGCCCAGGCCGCGCTGGACAGCGCACTGCGCTCCGGCAGCGGCGGCAGCGCCGCCATGGAAGCGCTGACCTCGCCCACCGTGCAGGCGCTGCGCACCCGCGAGGCCGAGATCAGCGCCCGCTCCGCCAGCCTGGCGCAGCAGCTGGGCCGCAACCATCCCGACCGCCTGGCCGCCGAGGCCGAGCTGCGCGGCGTGCAGCGGCAGATCGGCGCCGAGATCAGCAAGGTCGTGGCTTCCCTCCGGCGCGAGGTGGACGCGGCGCGCGATCGCCTGGCCGAGGCGCAAAGCTCGCTGACCAGCACCACCCGGACGGCGCGCACCGGTGCCCAGGCCGAGGTAGGCCTGCTGGCCCTGACCCGCGAGGCCGATGCCAAGCGGCAGATCTACCAGACCTTCCTGACCCGCGCCGAGCAGACCCGGATGGCCTCCGCCCAGTTTCCGCTGGCGCGCGTCATCTCTCCGGCCGTGGCGCCGTACCGCCCGAGCGGCCCGCCCGGCTCGGTTGTCGCCGCCTTCTGCGCCTTTGTCGGCCTGTTCCTGGTGGGTGGCATCCTGGTGCTGCGCCGCCTGACCCATGGCGCCTTCAACTCGGTGCAGGATCTGGTGACCATGACCGGCATCCAGAATGTCGGCAGCCTGCCGGCGCTGGGCCGCGGCCGCCGCAACAAGATGCCGGCGCTGGTGCTCGACCAGGGCCAGTCCGGCATCGCCGAAACCCTGCGCGCGCTGCGGTTGAACATGCAGACCGTGGCGGGCGGTGGCCCGGCCAACACCGTGCTGGTCACGTCCTCGGCGATCGGCGACGGCAAGAGCACCGTGGCCTCCTCGCTGGCTCGCCTGTCCGCCGCCGACGGGCTGCGCGTGCTGCTGATCGAAACCGATATGCGCCGCCCCCAGCTTTCCGCCATCTTCGGCGCCCCCTGGCCGGGCCGCTCGATCGAGGCGGTGTTGAACGGCGAAACCCGCTTCGAGGATGCCATCCAGGTGGATGAGCGCTCTGGCCTGCACCTGCTGCTGTCCGACCGCTCCTCCTCCAACCCGCAGGCGCTGATCGAATCCCGGCAATTCGCCGAGTTGATCAACCGGGCCCGCCGCGAATACCGGCTGGTGATCCTGGACAGCCCGCCGGTGATGCGCGTGGCCGATGCCGTGGTGCTGTCGCAGCACAGCGATGCCGTGCTGTTCGCCGTGGGCTGGGAGCGGACCCCGCGCACCGTGGTGCTGGAGGCGATGCGCCGCCTGCCGCGCTCCATGCGCGCCCGCATGGCAACGGTGATGACCCGGGTGCGCCCGGGCCGGCTGGATCCGCTGGGCTATTACGAGGGCTATGCCAAGAGCACCACGCCCGACCTCAAGCGCCTGCCGGCGCCGGGAGCCTGAGGGCAGGCCCTTCAAGGGCTTGCCGGTTCAAGCGGAAGGGGCGCGGCGAAAGGCCGCGCCCCTTCTTTTTTGCCTCCGCCAGACCCTTCATGCGTTCACGGTCGCCGCTGGATGAGGAAGCGGCAGGCCCATGCATGGCATCCCCGCCGGCTTTCCACGCGCCCCACCAACGGGTCGGACCAATTCCAACCCAAAGCACCAACAGGCCTGCCGCCACTTCATTCCCGCATCGGGGCACAAAAAAAGCCGGGGACATGGTCCCCGGCCTGGATCAGCGCGTGATGCGCGCGGCGATCAGAAGCGGCGCTCGAACACTGTCACCACATCGCCCGGCATCAGCAGGGCGTCGCGCCCGGCCCGGTATTCCTCCGCCACGCCATTGGCGTTCACGCGGGTGATCGACACGGTGTCGGTGATGGCGCGGTAGTTGAAGCCGCCGGCCACCGCCACGGCGGACAGCACCGTCATGCCCGGCTGATACGGGGTCTGGCCGCCGCGCTCCACCATGCCCAGCACGAAGATGGGGCGGTATTCCTGCACCTCGACCGCCACGGAGGGGTCGTTGAACAGGTTGCGGCTGCGCAGGCTGCGCTCGATGGCACGCTCCGCCTCGGTGGTGGTGCGGCCGGTGACGGGAATGGCGCCAACCAGCGGCAGCGCCACATTGCCGGCATCGCTGATGCGGAAATCACCGGAAAGACGGGGATCGTTGAACACCGTCACGCGGAGCTGGTCGCCAGCGCCCAGCTTGTAGGCGCTGGCCGTGGTTTCCGGCAGCGGCTGCAGATTGGCGGCGGGATTGCCGCAGGCCGCGACCAGCAGGGCAGCCCCCAGGGCCATCCTGCGCAGGGTAGCCGGGCCAAAGGAGATCAAGGAAGCAGGACGGAACATGGGAACTCCCGGATGCAGCTCTTTGAGACAAAGCAAGATATTGTATCCGCGGCAGCGCTGCCCGTGAACGCTGCCGGTTCAAACCATGGCCACTATTCGCCAAATCGTTACAGGGCGATCCGCAGCCGCACCTGCACCTGGTTGATTCCGTATTCACGGAAGCCATTGGGCGCGCTCAGCCGCTCCGTGTGCTGGTAGTTGGCCACCAGGGACAGGTTGCGGTTAATCAGATAGCGGGCGCCGATCAGGCCAATGCCGTCGGTGACCTCGCCTTGTTGTGGGTATTCACGGTGCTCAGCCCGCAACTCGCCGGTCAGGATCACATTGCGCAGCAGCTCGTGATCCACCGTCAGCCGGCCAGCAGTGCGTGTGTAGCTGACGCTGTTCTCGCGGATCGATTCCTCGATGGTCCGCGAGGCGGCAAGGGTGACAGTGGTGAGCTGCGTCGGCAGATAGGTGATCTGGCCTTCGAAAGCGAGGCCTTCCAACGGCTTGCGGCCCGGCTCCTCATAGTCGCGGCTGCGGTAGCCGATCAGGAGGCGGGCCTGCCACAACCCAGTCAGATCGTAGTTGAAGCCGCCCTGGACCTCCCAGGTGAAGGAGTCACGGTTCTGCTGGCCGGCTTCCTGATAGGTGATGTCCTGCAGCCGCACCAGGGCCAGCAGGCTGCGGCCTGGTACCAGGCTGTATCCGGCCTCCACTTCAGCCAGAAGCGAATCATAGTCGTTCTGGCTGTTGTTGGTGCGCTGGCCGTTGATCGTCTCCTCCTCATAGCGGAGGGTCGTGTAGCTCACGGTGGGACTCACCGAGAGGCGGTTGAATGCTGCGGTGCCGCCAATCTGGAAGATGTCGCTGTCATAGGGGATGGGGCGGTTAACCCCTTCGCTCTGCAGCTCGAAATTGTTGACTGCGAGGTGGCTGTGCACACGGCGGTAGCTGGCATTCACCGAGGAAGCGCGGCCGATGTCGTAGCGCCCCCTGAGGCCGATAGCGTAATCGAGCCAGTTCAGGTCGTTGTAGCGCAGATGCTGGCGGGTTTCCTGGGAAGCCGTCAGTCCCAGGGCATGGCGGCTCCAGGTGCTGGCGGCGGAAACGTTCACACCTTGGGTGAAGTACCCATCGCTTTGATCTTCCGGAGAATTGGGCTGGAGGTTGTCATCATAGCCCATGCCCGCTTCCAGGGCCGCATCATAGCGGAACCCGCCGAGGCGGATGCCCGCCGGATCGTAATCCGGGCGCTGCCGCGTCTGCACGGTGACGTTCCGGGCCGTGGCAGTGGAATTGATCGATTGCGGCGTCTGCGATGGTCCCCGGCCGGCCAAGGGGGCTTCGGTCTGGATCGATTGCAGCACTTCCTGGGAGAAGCCCACCACAGGAGCCAGCAGGGCCATCGCCGGCAGGGCCATCAGGGACCAGGGGCGGATCGCCTTCGCCGCACGCAGTGTTCTGTTCTTCAGCCGCATTTCAGCGATCCTGCCCAATTCCATGCTATGGCTCCGCGCCAATCCGCGTAATGCGCTGGATTGTCCCATGAATGAACCATCGATCAAGCCTTCGCCTTCCCACCATGCCCTTCGGATGCAACATGCGCCGCGTTGTGGCTTTTGGGTTGCAGTGATCGGCAAGAGGTGGGGGGTTAACTCCGGGCCGCGCTGATCAGCCGGACGGAAACCGGCGGACGCGAGGGATGCAGCATCACGCCGTCATCGGTCAGTTCGACCTTGGCCTCGGGATAGGCCGCGACGGCGGGGGCCAGGGACTTACGGAAGTCGCGGCGGAAGGTGTGCAGCTCCGAATAGCCGGCACCGAACTGATCGCGCAGCGCCGCCCAGCGCACCGTGGTCGGGCCGCGCAGGGTGTGCAGCCGGTAGGCCAGCCAGATGTACAGGTCGAGGCTGGCGCTGCGGTTGCCCAGTTCCCGCAGGGCGGCTTCCTGCAGTGGCACGGGGTGCTGACGCATGGCATCGAAGAAGACCTCGTCCAGCACCACCCGCTCGTCCCAAAGCTCACCCTGGCGGCTGTCATTGCCCCGCTCGGCGAAGCGCAACCCGGAGCGGACGAAGCGGCCAGCCGCCCAGCCTTCCATGTCCTCATCTTCCCAGAAGAATTTCAGCGAGCAGGCGGCGATGCGAACCGCCTGCTCGCGCAGCGCCTTGCCCGTCTCGCCACCCCAAGAAAGGCCCATGCGCCCGAGCCAGTCGCGCATCGAGCGCCCCAGCTCCACCTCTCGGCTGTTGGTGCGCGCGGCCTGGGTTTGCAGGTAAAGCAGGATCATGCGGGCACGGGCGCCATAGGGCACGCCATGCAGGCGCGGCGCCCGACCCGCCGCCTTGAGCCGGCCTGGCTCGACCAGCAGGGTCACGCGATGGCCACGTTTTTCCCAGGCAGCTTCATCGGGCAGGCGCTTATGCGGCAGCGAGGTCAGGCAGAAGCCGGTATAGGTGATGCCGATGCGGCTGGCGTCATCCGCCAGCACCTCCGCGGCGATGTCCACCAGGGCTTTGCGCTCAGGCGGCACCATGGCGCGAGCCTGATCGCGTCCATGCAGCAACACCAGCTTCCGGACGCCATGCGCCGCATCTTCCTGCATGGCTCGCTCCATCAAGACTTTCGATGGACTAGGTGCCGTTTCCGCCCAGGCTGCGTCAATGGGGGGATAACTCCGGACTCTAGTAGAGAACTAGTAGAGTCTATTAGTTGAAGTACGGAGTTAACCCCCCAGTATAACCGCCTTTTTCGGAGTTAACCCCCCAGTTTCCGGAGTTAACCCCCCAGGATAAGCCGGCGGCCTTGTGGATAACGGTTCCTCGGAAGCGCCATCCGGAGTTAACCCCCCGGGACAATGTGGGGGAATCGGATGGGTCCGCTTCAGGCCCTTTTCCATGACAAAAAGGCCGGGCCATCCTTGCGGACAGCCCGGCCCAGCTGCGGCAAAAGCCCGCAGGATCCGGAAAAAAGAAGCGGAGTCCCTTCCGGCGAGCCCGCCCGCCCTCAGGCGGGAAACACCTCGTCCTGCTCCGCCCGCAGCCGGTCGATCAGGCGGCCGGCCGGGATCTCCACATCGTCATAGGTCAGCACCGTGTCCTTGGACACGGCGCGCTTCAGGCGGCAGC
The DNA here is from genome assembly GCF_008386565.1 of Teichococcus oryzae. Lineage (GTDB taxonomy): Bacteria > Pseudomonadota > Alphaproteobacteria > Acetobacterales > Acetobacteraceae > Pseudoroseomonas > Pseudoroseomonas oryzae. The sequence continues at coordinate 5,707 of NZ_VUKA01000013.1, forward strand.
CCTCGGCCAAGCCCATGGGAAGCAGGCGCTGCCCGCGGGAAATGGCGTAGGTCTCGCACTGGCCATAGCTCTTGTAGCCGCCCAGAGCGTCGATCACATCGCCCTTGGCCAAGTCCACCTTGGCAGTGGCCACCACATCGACCATCGGCCCACCCAGCGGCTGGATCACCGCATCCTGGCACAGCACGAGGCGGGCGACCGAGATCGGCACCTCGAAATGGCAGAGATGGTAAGGGGTGTAGAAGCTGTAGAGCGGCCCGGTGCCGAGCTTGTACAGGTTCAGGTAGTGCTGCTGCTTCGGATCGTCATGCGCCGCCAGCACGAACACGCCAGGGCCCGGCTTGGAGCCCACCACGTAATCAACAATGCCGCCAAGCTTGCGCAGCTCCTCGACATCATAGGCCGAGGTCAACTCGTCGATATGGCCGCGATGGTCGCGCCCGATCATGCCGCGCTTGTTCACCGTCATGCCGGTGGCATTGGCGACGATGGCCTGCTCGAAGCTGATCTTGGTGCCGTCGGCGAAGCTGGTCACCATGTAGGGGTCCTGGCCCCACTGCTTGGCGAAGCCTTCCTGCGTCGTCGGGTTGCGGTACGGGTCCTGCAGGCCCTTGATGTTGCCGCAAACCAGGGGCGTCAGGCCGATCGATTTGACGAAGCGGAACAGGTTCATCTCGACGCCCGGCTGGTCGCCGTCGCAGCCGGTGAAGATGACGCCCGCCTCGTCGGCCTTGCGCTTCAGCAGCGGCCCCACCGTCGCGTCCAGCTCGGCATTCATCGAGACCATCGGCTTGCCGTTCTCAAAGGCGGCAAGGGTGACGGTTGCGCCGTATTCAATGGCGCCCGTGGCATCGATCAGGCAGTCCAGCCCCTCGACCCGGCACAGCAGCATCGGGTCAGAGGTGATTGCCGCGCGGCCGGCGCGGATGCACTCGGCCAGGGCGGCCTCGGTTTCCACCACGGCGATGTCGGTGACGCCGGCCTGCTCATAGGCGTTGCGCGCCTTGTCGAGGCTGCGGTTGCAGATCACCGACAGCACCATGCCCGGCACGGAGTTGGCGATCTGGTTGGTGATGCCGCGGGCCATAAAGCCGGCGCCGAACATGCCGACGCGGACCGGCTTGCCCTCGGCCTCGCGCTGGCGCAGCAGCGTGTCGTAGATCATCGCGTTTCTCTTTTCAGCGGATGCCGCGCAGCTGCTCGACGGCATGGAACTCGGGATCGAAGAGCGGCCAGTTCTGGTCCTTCTCCGAAATCACTTCCGGCGCGATCGGCCACTCGATGCTCAGATGCGGGTCATTGTAGCGCAGGCCACGCTCGCCGCCCGGCATGTAGGCGTCACTGACCATGTAGAAGGCTTCGGTGTTCTCGCGCAGGGTGATGAAGCCATGCGCGAAGCCCCGCGGCACGTAGAGCATCTTGCGGTTGTCTTCAGTCAGCTCGACGCCAAACCACTTGCCGTAGCTAGGGGAGTCCGGGCGCATGTCGGCGATCACGTCATACAGCGCGCCGCGCAGGCAGCGCACCAGCTTCACCTCCGCCGCCGGCGGCAGCTGATAGTGCATGCCGCGCAGCGTGCCCTTGGTCACGCTGAGCGAGTTGTTGACCTGCGCGTACTGACTGACCAGCCCGGCCTCGCGGAACTCGTTCTCGCAATAGGCCCGGGCGAAGAAGCCGCGCTCATCGCCGCGCGGCTCCATCTCGATGACAAAGGCGTCCTGCAGGGGGGTCGCGTTGAACTTCACGCGGCCTCTCCACGGATCTGCGGCAGCTCGCGCACCGCTTCCAGATTGCTGTCCACGGCACCGGAGGAGATCAGCTTCTCCAGCGTGACCAGCCGGATGGCGAAGGATTTGCGGTAGTTCGGATCGCTGAAGCCCTGCTCGGTCAGCCGGTCGCGCAGCTCGGCGATGGCACCGTCCAGCGTTTCCTGCGGCTGGTGCTGTGGCGCCAGCTTGGCGAAAAGCGAGAAATCCACCTTGTAGGAGCGCTTGTCCGGCGGCGCCGAGGTGGCGATGGACACCTTGGCTTCCGGCATGGCGCGGCCAACCGCCTCCGCCAGGTCGCGCACCTGGTAGTTCCAGCGCTCGCTGCCGACATTGACGGTGAGGAAGTGGCCGCCATTCTCAGGACGGCGGGTGATCGCCCATTCAATGGCGCGCGCCATGTCGCGGACATGGATCAGCGGCCGCCAGGGCGTGCCATCGGACAACACGCTGACTTCCTTGTTGGCCAGCGCGCCGGCCACGAAATCGTTCAGCACCAGGTCGAGGCGCAGCCGCGGCGACATGCCACAGGCAGTCGCGAAGCGCAGGCAGGAGATCACCATGCCGCTGTTGTCGAGCGCACGGAGCGAATTCTCCGTGTCGATCTTGGAGCGGGCATAGGCGGTCAGCGGGTTGAGCTGGTCGCTCTCGACGCGCGCATTGCCGTCACCGGCGATGCCGTAGACGGAGCAGGAGGAGGCGAAAACGAAGCGCTTCACGCCGGCCTCGGCCGCAGCCTTGGCGACGGCCACGCTGGCCTGGTGGTTGATGGCGTCTGTCACCGCCTCGAAGCGCTGGCCCATCGGGTCGTTCGAGATGGCGGCCAGGTGCACCACGGCATCGAAGCCGCGCAGATCCTCGACGCCCAGGTCGCGCACATCGCCGAAGCGCTGCTCGTCCAGCACGGTTTCCGGCAGTTGATCCTGCGTGGTCAGGCAATGGCCGAACCAGCCGCGGTCATGGCCGACCAGCGTCGCCGCGGGAAAAATCTTCCGGAAATGGGCGGCAACCACCGGGCCGACATAGCCCATGTTGCCGGTGATCAGGATGCGCATCGCTCTCAACCCTTCCACACGCGCCACGGCGCCTTGCCCGAGGCCCACAGGCCTTCCAGGTGGCTGCGGTCACGGATCGTATCCATGGGGTGCCAGAAACCGTGGTGCTGATACACGCTCATCTGGTTGTCGGCCACCAGCTGCTCGATCGGCTGGTCTTCCCAAACAGTGCCGTCGCCTTCGATGTACTCGCCGACGCGGGGGCTGAGGACGAAGTAGCCGCCATTGATCCAGCCGCCATCGCCATGCACCTTCTCCTTGAAGGCGCGCACCTGGTTGCCCTCGATCTGCAGGGCGCCGAAGCGGCCGGCGGGCTGCGTCGCGGTCATGGTGGCCAGCCGCCCTTCCTTCTTGTGCAGGGCGATGGTCGCGCTGATGTCAACATTGCCGACACCGTCGCCATAGGTCAGGCAAAAGGCTTCCTCATTGCGCAGATAAGGCAGCACGCGCTTGATGCGGCCGCCGGTCATGCTGTCCTCGCCGGTTTCGACCAGCGTCACGCGCCAGGGTTCGGCCCGGGCATTATGGACCTCCATGGTGTTCTGCTGGAGGTCGAAAGTGACGTCCGACATGTACATAAAGTAATTCTTGAAGTAATCCTTGATCACGCTGCCGCGATAGCCAAGACACACAATGAAGTCATTGATGCCATGCGCGGAATAGATCTTCATGATATGCCAAAGAATAGGCTTCCCACCGATTTCAACCATCGGTTTCGGGCGAATGCTGGTTTCTTCTGCGAGCCGGGTGCCCAGGCCACCAGCCAGAATTACTGCCTTCATGTTGAGACCTCGTTGCTCACAGTGAGAAAGCGATAAGGCGGGCATATCTTTCCCGCGACGGTTTCTCAGTTTGATGAGATATTATCGTTTTGTATAGGCATGCGGCCGATCACTGCTGAGTTACCGCTGAGGGCTTTTACTTTCACAACCCCGAGAAGAGAAGTTCAGTTCGATTGCGATCATAAGAAGGGTGTGGCTGTTGTGCCATGGCTGGGGGATTTTTGCAGCAAACAGGGCAAAAAGAAGCAAAATCTCGAAAACTTGTTTCCTGTCCTGAGGATCTCGCCATTAGTTTTTATTGATCGCGCCGCCATTCGCGGATGATGACGCTATCCTTAGTTTCGCGCCCCCAATCTGTGCTGGGATGAACACATGACGGAAGAGCCGCTAGTTACCATCGGAATGCCGGTCCGGAATGGCGGGCAGCAGATCAAGGTCGCCATCGACTCTCTGCTGGCACAGACGCACCGCAACATCCGGCTGGTTATTTCGGATAACTGCTCCACTGACGATACGGCGGCGATCTGCCGGGACTACGCGCGGCGTGATAGCCGTGTTGTGCTGCATGAGCAGCCGGAGAACCTTGGCATCTGCGGGAATTTTCGCTTTGTCCTGATGCAGGCCAAATCCGACTATTTCATGTGGGCGTGCCATGACGACATCTGGTCGCCCGAATTCGTCCAGCGCAATCTGGAGAACCTGAAGTCCCATCCGACGGCGGTGTGCAGCACTTCCCGCGTCGCCATGGTCACGGTGGAGGGCGATAGCCACCTGTCGAACGGCACCTTCGCGCTGGAAGGCGACCATGTGCAGCGGCTGCGGCGCTTCCTGTGGGATCCGGGCGAGGTGTCACGCTTCTATGGCGTGTTCCGCACCGAACCATTGAAGCGGAGCTTCCCGGCTGACATCGACGTGTTTGGCTATGACTGGATCGTCATGGCGCTGAACCTGCTGGAAGGCGAGCATCTCGAACTGTCGGAAGTGCTGCTGACGCGTGAGGATCACAGTGAGGACCATTACCAGCGCACCCTGCTGCGCCGGGAGCCGCGTCGGCTGTATCGCTGGATGCCCCATTGGCCGATGACGCGCATCCTCAGGGAGCGGCTCCCGCCCGAGGTTTGGCGGGCGAGCCGTGCCGGTGTCCTGCGCCGGAACCTGATCCAGTCCCTGATGTATGCGAAGTACCGCGTTCCCCTGATGGCCCCGTTGATCCGTGGTCTAGCTGCCCTGGAACGGGCCCGGACCCGCACGCGCGGCATCAGCGCCGCCTGAGGCCACGCGAAGAAAACAGCCAACCAGAAGCGGTGATTAAGGCCACGCCATTGCGGCGTGGCTTTTTTTCGTGGCGCGCTTCCTACATGTCAGACAGGCAAGATTCCTCAACCTTGACACGGGAGATAATCCAATCAGATTATCAACTAAAGGTTGAATAGAAACTTTTGGTAGTTTTGATGTTTTACATTTCTACCATTGCATTTCATCACGATAGCGTGCGATCAATGTCTTTCATGAACTTAGCGTGATGAGTGTTGGTGTCGTTATGAGGGGCCGCCACCATGAGCGCCGCATCGATCGGGCCTAAAGCCCATACTCCGCTGCCTCAGAATGAGGCGATGCAAGATACCTTGCCATCAGGTATGGCCCGGCATGGATGGCTTTCGGCGCGGGAGGACCTGATCACCCGGTGGGGAAACAGCCTTCAGAATTCACGCCCCTCACCGGCAAAGGGTATCCTGATCGGCCTCGCGCTCTCGGCGCTGATCTGGGCCGCCATCATCGGCTTCCTTCTGGCTCTGTAGAAACAAGACGAAATCTCGATAGCCAGCTTTTGTTGGCGGCAAGGGAAGGCTGCCGCGCTGCGGTGCGGTATGGTGTGGCGGGCCTTAAAACAGGATTTCCGCATCGGCCATGATTGCTTCAACTGATACCTGCGCCCCTTTGATCGCGCTCGCCGTCCCTGTCCTTAATGAGGAAGCCTATATCGCCGCCTGCCTGGCCTCCCTGCTGGAGCAGAACGACAGGTTCCGGCTGGAGATCCTGGTGCTGGATGGCGGCAGCACCGATCGCACTGCCGAGATCGTGCGTGGCCTGCAGGCGCGGCACCCGGAAATCCGGCTGGTGGCAAACCCCGCGCGCCTGCAATCGGCCGCCATCAACCTGGCGGCGCGCATCGCTTCTCCGGAAGCCGGAATCCTGATCCGCGCCGATGCCCATGCCTGGTATCCGCCTGGCTTCGTCACCCGCATCGTGACGGCATTGCGGGAGCAGAACGCGACCTCGGTGGTGGTGCCGATGCTGACGGAAGGGCGGGAAGGCCTGCAGCGCGGCATCGCCGCGGCGCAGAACAGCCGCCTGGGCAATGGCGGATCGGCGCACCGGACCGGACGGCGCTCGGAATGGATCGATCACGGCCACCATGCCGCCTTTGATCGCGCCTTCTTCCTGTCGATCGGCGGCTACGACGAGAGCTTCACCCACAATGAGGATGCGGAGCTGGATCACCGCGCCAAGCTGGCCGGTGGCCGTATCTGGCTTTGCGCCGATGCTCCCTGCACCTATTACCCGCGCAAGGACCTTGCCTCCCTGGCGCGGCAATACATGAAGCATGGCGCTGGCCGCGCACGCACCTTGCTGAAGCACCGGATGCGGCCGAAGCCCCGGCAGATGGCGCCTGTGATCGCTTTGTTGGGCTGCCTCGGCGGGTTGGCCCTGGCGCCGTTCTGGCCCATCGCCCTGCTGGTTCCCGGGCTTTACGGGGCGCTTTGCCTGGGCTGGGGCGGGCTTCTGGCCATCCGGAAGCGTGATCCCTGGCTGGCCGGCGCTGGCCCGGCGGCCATCACCATGCACATGGCCTGGGGTGCCGGTTTCCTGCGCAGCCTGCTGAAGCATCGTGGCGCGCAGCCAGCCGCGCTTTCCGCATCGGCGGGATGAAAGGCCGGGCCGGAACAGCGTTCCCGGCCCTCCATGAATGGCAGACATGAAAAACCCCGCCACAGGGCGGGGTGATCATGGCGCCGGAGCGTTGGCGTGGAGCCTCAATAGGCGCCACGCCCGAACAGCACGGCCGGAACCGTCTTCAGCAGGATGCGCATGTCGCCCCAGAAGGAGAACTCGCGCACATAGCGGCAATCGAGCTGGACGCGCTCGACATAGGTGGTGTCGCTGCGGCCGCTGATCTGCCACAGCCCGGTGATGCCGGGGCGCACCGCCATGTAGCTGGCGGCGGCGACGCCGTAATGCTGGTCCAGTTCTTCCTGCACCACCGGCCGCGGACCGACCAGGCTCATTTCCCCGCGCACCACGTTGAGCAGCTGCGGCAGTTCGTCGAGGCTGGTGCCGCGCAGGAACTTGCCGATGCGGGTGACGCGCGGATCGTTCTGCAGCTTGCGCGTCGTGGCCCAGATGCGCGCCGCCTCCGGATCTTCCGCCAGCAGCTTGGCCAGAACTTCAGCAGAGTTCGGCACCATGCTGCGGAACTTCAGGCAATGGAAGCTGCGGCCGTTCCGGCCGACCCGCTTATGCCCAAAAACCGCCGGACCGCCATCCATCATCACCAGCAGGCAAATGATCAGCAGTAATGGTGACAGCACCAGCAGGGCGCTGCCTGCCGCGACGATGTCGAATGACCTTTTGGCGAAATGATGTAAGCCGCGACCGCTGAAAGCCGCAGATCCATACAGCCCTTCATCCACCTTCGTGGCATTCACCATTTGGATGTCGTTGGGCCAGTTCGTATGGGTCATTGGGAGGAACTCCGTTGACAGACGGCCTCGATTTCCGTTCTCTTGCGTCTCAAAATACACACACCATTAAGATAAGGTAGAATTAATTCGGCAAATTCCTATTAAGCTTCATAAACTGTTTGTGTGTATATTAATGACACGCCTCTACCTACCCTTGTGACCAATCGCTACCAGGAGTTGGCCTGCCCTTGCAGGCAGCACTCAACCCCAGCGCTTGCCGGTGATCAGATGTGTTTCCCCCAGATAAGCGGAAGCTGCGCCAGGTGCTGTGCAGCTGGTCGGCTCCACTCGTTCATGTGCCAGCATAACGGCCAGCAAGACAAGCGGGCGTAACTTGTCGTGAAGTGACGCGATGATCGAGCCGGAAATGACTGAAAGCGTGCTTTTTCTTGCGGAATCACGCTCTGCTGAAAAGCATCAGCTGGCGATCTAACCTAATAGTTGAATTCTTGTACTCGATAATTCTTCTAGGATTGTCTTGGCTGTTCGCTCAGGCTGCCGCTTGCCGCATCAGGGATTGCTGAACAGCCGGCGCCACCTTCCGTTCCTCGCGCAGCACATAGCCGCGACCCCAAACGGTTTCGATCAATCCGCCCAGTCCAGCCTTGGCAAGCTTCTTGCGCAGGTTGCAGATGAAGACGTCGATGATCTTCATCTCGGGTTCGTCCATGCCGCCATAAAGGTGGTCCAGAAAGGCCTGCTTGGTCAGCACCAGCCCCCTGCGAAGCATCATGACTTCCAGAATGGCGTATTCCTTGGCGGTCAGCCGCAGGGGCTGGCCATTGATCTGGACCTCATGCGAGTGCAGGCACAGCGTCAGCGGGCCGGCTGACAGCACAGAGTCGCTGTAGCCCTTGGCGCGCCGAACGATGGCCTGCATGCGGGCCAGCAATTCCGCAGGGTCCAGGGGCTTGGACATCACGTCATCGGCGCCAAGCTTCAGGCTCTCGATGCGGGCTTGCGCTTGGGAAGCCTCGGACAGGATCATCACCGGAGCGGTGATGCGAGCGGCCCGCAGGCGGCGCAGCACCTCATGGCCGCTCAAGGGGCCAGGCAGCGTCAGGCTCAGCAGGATGATGTCGTAATCATAAAGGCGCCCCAGCTCGAGCGCCTCCTCGCCATTCGGCGCCTCGTCCAGCACGCCATAATCCCTCAAGGCGCCCTTCAGCGTCTGAGCCAGCTTGATATCGGCTTCCGCCAGAAGAATCCGCATGAGCTTGCCTAATCGCGGTCGTTGCAACCAAGACGTGCATATCGGATTCACAATGTAAACGCAAACTAAGAATTCAACAGTTCGTGAACTCGATAAAGATTTTGTGATTTTTCAGCCCTTTCAGCATCAGGGCTTCAATGAACCTTAAGCTTGTGCTTTGAGCCTGCAATATCGCGCAACGCGCTGGGCGATCCAGGCAAAGGGAACCGGGAGATGCTTCACCCCGCTTCCACCCGCCTCACGTTCCTCTGCCGCGCCGCGCTTCTGCATCGCCTGGTTGTATGCTGAGCATGGCGGGCTGGTGATCCATACGGACCTGTTCCGCCATGGATCATGGCAAGGCGCGGGACGCGCCGGGGCCCGGAACCCCATTCTGCCAAATGGCGGCCTGGGCCGCCTTCCATCATGCCACGCCGGCGCGCAGCAGGTCGTGGATGTTGAGCACGCCGACCGGCCGCCGCTCCTCCACCACGAACACGGCGGTAATGGCGGCGGCGTTCAACTCGGCGAGGATCTGCGGCGCCAGCATCTCAGGCCCGATGGTGCGGGGGTTGCTCGTCATCGCCTGGCGCACCGGGCGATCGGTGAAGCCGCCGCTCTCGAAGGCGCGGCGCAGGTCGCCATCCGTGATGACACCGGCCAGGCGGCCCTCCCCGTCCACCACGGCGGTGATGCCGAAGCGCTTGCCGGTCATCTCCACAATGGCCTGGGAAAGGGTGGCATTGTCCGGCACCATCGGCACGGCAAGGCCGGTATGCATCAGGTCGCGCGCGCTGCGCAGCTGGGCGCCCAGCTTGCCGCCCGGATGGAAGCGGCGGAAATCCTGCGCCGTGAAGCCGCGCAGCGACAGCAGCGCGACCGCCAGCGCATCGCCCATCGCCATCTGCATAATGGTGGAGGTGGTGGGCGCGAGGCCGTTCGGGCAGGCTTCCGGCATGGCCGGCAGGATCAGCGGCAGGTCGGCCGCCCGGCCCAGCGCGCCGCTGCTGCGCGCGGTGATGGCGATCAGCGGCACCTTGAAGCGGCGGGTATAGGCGATGATGTCGGACAGTTCCGGCGCCTCGCCCGACCAGGACAGCGCCAGCACCACATCCTGTTCCTGGATCATGCCGAGGTCGCCATGGCTGGCCTCGGCCGGATGCACGAAATAGGCGGGCTGCCCGGTGGAAGCCAGGGTGGCGGCGATCTTGCGCCCGACATGGCCGGACTTGCCCATGCCCGTGACGATCACCCGCCCCGTGGCCGCCTGCAACGTGGCGACGGCGCGCGCCAGCACCGTGCCCAGTTCGCCATCCAGCGCCGCGCGCAGGGCGGTCAGGCCTTGCGCCTCCAACTCCAGCGTATGGCGGGCCGAGGCCAGGGCGGTGGTCTGGGCGGCGGCCATGGGAGCCAGGTCGTGCATGGGCAAGTCCTTTAAAGCGGGTGCCGGCCCGGCAACGTCACCTGGCCGGGCAAGGAGGCCGCCAAACAAGAAGCGGGGGTGCCCTCAGGGGGCGGGCTGGCCGTCGCGGCGGCGCAGCAGCGAACGGGCGCGGTCCAGATCGGCCGGTGTATCGACGCCGAGCGGCACCTCCGCAACCTCCATGGCATCGACGCGCATGCCAGCCTCCAGCGCGCGCAGCTGTTCCAGCTTCTCGCGCAGTTCCAGCGCCGAAGGCGGCAGGCGGACAAAGCGTTCCAGCGCGGCGCGGCGCCAGGCATACAGGCCGATATGATGATAAAGCGGCCCCTCGCCCCAGGGGGCCTGGGCGCGGGTGAAATACAACGCGCGAAAACGGCCGCCGCCCAGCGGCGAGCCCACCATCTTCACCACGCTGGATGCTTCGCGCTCCTCCGCCCGCAGGATCGGCGCCACGGCGGTGCCGATGGCGACCTCGGGATCCTCCAGCGGCGCGGCGGCGGCGCGGATGGTGGCCGGCTGCACCGTTGGCAGGTCGCCCTGCACGTTGAGGATGGCATCGAAGCGGCCATCGGGATCGATGCGGCCGATCGCCTCGAACACCCGGTCGGAGCCGGAAGGGTGGTCGGGCGCGGTCATCACCGCCTGGCCGCCGGCGGCGCGCACGGCCTCGGCGATGGCGGGGGCGTCGGTCGCCACCCAGACGGGAGCGATGTCGGCTTCCATCGCGCGGCGCCACACGGCGACGATCATGGGCTCGCCATGGATGTCGGCCAGGGGCTTGTTCGGCAGCCGTGTCGCCGCCAGCCGCGATGGGATCAGGACAACCGGCCTCATGCCGCGGCCCCTGCCTGGGCCAGCTGGGCCTTGCTCAGCTTGTCGAGCGCCACGAGGTCGCGCAGCAGCCCCTCGAACTGCGCCAGCGGCACCATGTTGGGCCCGTCCGAGGGCGCGCGGTCGGGGTCCTGGTGCGTCTCGATGAACACCCCGGCGACCCCCACCGCGACGGCCGCGCGCGCCAGAACAGGCACGAATTCGCGCTGCCCGCCGGAGGAGGCGCCCTGTCCGCCCGGCTGCTGCACCGAATGGGTCGCATCGAACACCACCGGCGCCCCGGTGCGCGCCATGATCGGCAGGCCGCGGAAATCGGATACCAGCGTGTTGTAGCCGAAGGAGGTGCCGCGATCGGTCAGCAGCACCTTCGGATTGCCGGCGCCGGTCAGCTTGTCCACCACATTGGCCATGTCCCAGGGCGCCAGGAACTGGCCCTTCTTGACGTTCACCACCCGCCCCGTGGCGGCGGCGGCCAGCAGCAGGTCGGTCTGGCGGCACAGAAAGGCGGGGATCTGCAGGATGTCCGCCGCCTCGGCCACGGGCGCGCATTGATGCGCGTCATGCACATCGGTCAGCACCGGCAGGCCAAGCGTTTCGCGGATCTCGGCCAGGATCGGCATCGACTTTTCCAGCCCCAATCCGCGCTGGGCGCTGGCGCTGGTGCGGTTCGCCTTGTCGAAGGAGGTCTTGTAGACGAGGCCGAAACCCACCCGGAGCGCGATCTCCTTCAGCGCCGCGGCGGTTTCCAGCGCGTGCTGGCGGCTTTCCAGCTGGCAGGGGCCGGCGATCACCGCCAATGGCAGCGTGTTGCCGAAGCGGACGGCGCCAACGTCAACAATCGGGGCAGGATGGGGCATCGGATACATTCTCACTCGCATCGGGGCCGTGGCCCGGGCGGGTGTTTAGCGCATCCCGATGGGTTTTGGCGAAGGCCGGGCCGCGGCCATGGCGACAGGCGGAGGCGCCTCGCCCATTGAAAAGGGCCGGTCTCTTTCGGGGCCGGCCCTTTCACGCTTCAGCCGGATGGCTCAGCGGGAAGCCAGGCTGGTGCCGGCGTCAAGCTGCGGCAGATAGACGACATTGCCTTCGGAGCCGCCTTCAAACACCGGAATGCCGGCGGAGTGATGCGTGAAGCTGGGATCCTGATGGACGATCCGGACGTTCTGGCCCCAGTTCACCACCTTCACCGCGCCACCACCCACGATATTGCCAGTGTAGGCGGGGTCATAGGCGACCGCGAAATTCTCGCCTTCCCCTGTCACGGTCAGGGGCTGGGCCACGGCGGAACCAGCGGCGAGGCCCAGCAGGGCGGCGGCCAGAAGGGTGCGGGAAGCGGTCATGATGGTAATCCTTTCGAAGAGGTCAGCGCCCTCGGCGCCTCGGTGTGAGCGACTAGATAACTATCGATTAAATCGCACGCGATATACAATTTGGCATGGGAGCCATGCATTTTATTGTGCCCGATTTAATCGCGAACGATTTGATGTGGAATGCTACACATCTTGATGCCTGTCCTTGCCGGTGGCCGCTCCAGGGCAGCCCGGGCTTTTCGCTTTCCGCCATAGGACATTAGCCTGATGAGCACGAATGACCCGCTGAAGCTGGAAAACTTCCTTTGCTCGCCCTCCACTCCGCCCACGCCATCCAGCGTGCCAACAAGCCCATGTTGGACAGCTTGGGCTGACCTATCCGCAATACCTCGTCAGGTGGTGCTGTAGGCGGAGGATGGGCAGACGGTCAGTGCCATCGGCGACCGGCTGTTTCTGGAAAGCAGCACCCTGACGCCGCTTCTGAAGCGGCTGCAAACGGCCGGCCTGATCAAGCGCACCCGCAATGCCGAGGATGAACGGCAAGTCCGCATTCACCTGACCGAGCAGAGCGTCGCCTTGCACGACAAGACCCGCAGCCTGCCGATCTGGCTCGAGCGGACCTTCTGCGAGCAAAGCGAGGAAGCCAAGAGCTGCACGAGACCGTGGCCAAGCTGCGCAAGCAGCTGAATTCCAAACCACGCGGCGAATAGAGAAGGCGTGATCAATCTGACGGATTATTTTGTATGTCCGGCGCCGCCCTGCGGGCTCTGATAGCTGGCGCCCTGCGGGGGAAGGCAATTAATCGCCGTCCTGCGTCGCACAAAAATAATTGACTGCTGTCTAATGGTGTTTTTCTGATATAGCGACATTCCAATGTGGAATCGGTCCCCGGTTCCCGCGCGGGCGCTGCCCCAGGAGTCGCCATGTCCGCTGTCCCTGATCTGCCCCGCCGCCGCCTGCTGGGTGCGCTTGGCTGCGCCGGCCTCGCCCTGCCACTGGCCGGCTTCATGCCGCTCAGTGCCGAACGGCGCGCCTTCGAGGCGATGCTGGCCCGCGATCCGCTTTGCCGCGCCCCGGTCCTGGCCGCCGCCCCCGGCGCCCCCGGCGCCCCGCGCAAGCTGCGCCTGGCCTTCAACGCAACAGCTATCTGCACCTCGCCGGTCGAGGTCGCCCGCCGCTCCGGCATTTTCGCCAAGCATGGGCTGGAGGTGGAGCTGGTGAATTTCGGCGCCGCCACCGAGGCGCTGCTGGAAGCCATCGCCACCCGCAAGGCGGATGCCGGCGTCGGCATGGCGCTGCGCTGGCTGAAGCCGATGGAAATGGGCTTCGACGTCAAGATCACCGGCGGCACCCATGGCGGCTGCATGCGGCTGGTCGGCAATCCGGCGGCCGGCATCACCACGGACCTCAACTCGCTGCGTGGCAAGACCATCGCCGTCACCGACATGGCCGCGCCCGACAAGAACTTCTTCTCCATGCTGCTGAAGCGGCGCGGCATCGACCCGGACCGCGACGTGACATGGCGCGTTTTCCCTGCCCATGTCTTCGGCCTGGCGCTGGAGCGCGGCGAGGCGCAGGCCTATGCGCTGGGTGACCCGATCGCCTGGACCCTGCGGCGCGACAGCAACCTGCTGGAGGTGGCCACCAACCTGTCCGGCGAATGGGCCGACCGCGCCTGCTGCATCCTTGGCATCTCCGGCGGGCTGGTGAAGGAGGAGCCGAAAACCGCGCGCGCCCTGACCCAGGCGCTGATCGAGGCGCAGCAGGTTTCCGCCCACCATCCCGAGGTCGCGGTGGACGCCTTCCTCACCTATGCCCCTGCCAGCGTGAAGCGCGACGACCTGATCGCCATCATGCGAAGCCACACCCATGGCCACAGCCCCGCCGGCCTCGACATCCGGCGCGAGATCGAGCTTTACGCGGAGGAGCTGAAATCGGTCGGTGTGATGCGTGCCAGCACCGATCCGAAGCGCTTCGCCGAGCGCGTCACCGTGGATGTGCTGAGCGCATGAGCGGCGCCGTCATCAGCGGGCTGAGCGGCAGCCCCGTGGCCGATCGCCCGCGCCTTTGGCCGGTCGGCTTCCTGGCCGCTTCTGTCTGGATCGGCACCGCCGCCGTCACGGCCCTTCTTCCCGACCGGATCGAGGTCGGCCGCACGCAGGAGCTGGCGTTGATCGCCCTGGCGCTGGGCGGCGCGCTGCTGCTGGCCGGCCTCGCCACGCCATGGCTGGGAACGGCCGGGCAGAAGATCCGCAAGGCCGGGCCCTGGCTGACCGTGCTGCCCCTGGCGCTGGGCGGCTGGGAAATGGCCACCGCCAAGCTGGCCCTGCTGCCCCTGCCCTTCTTCGCCTCTCCCCAGGGGTTGCTGGAAGTCTATCTGGAGGACTGGCCGCGCCTGGGCGAAAGCGTGCTGCATTCGCTGTGGCTGCTGCTCAGCGGCTATGCCATCGGTGCCGCGGCGGGCTTCGTGGCCGGGGTCGCGCTCGGCTGGTCGCGCGCCATCGGCTACTGGGTGCATCCGGTGCTGCGGCTGATCGGCCCGCTGCCGGCGACGGCCTGGCTGCCCATCGCCTTCTTCGCCTTTCCCACCAGCGGCAGCGCCAGCACCTTTCTCGTCGCACTGGCCACCTGGTTCCCGGTGACGGTGCTGACCTGGTCCGGCGTCGCGGGCGTCAACAAGGCGTATTACGACATCGCCCGCACCCTGGGCGCCAGCCAGACCTTTCTGGTGCTGAAGGTCGCCGTGCCGGCCGCCCTGCCGCAGGTTTTCGTTGGGCTGTTCATGGGCCTCGGCGCCTCCTTCTCCGTGCTCGTGGTCGCCGAGATGCTGGGGGTGAAGGCCGGGCTCGGCTGGTACCTGCAATGGGCGCAGGGCTGGGCCGCCTATGGCAACATGTATGCCGCGCTGCTGGTGATGGCGCTGATGTGCTCCAGCCTCGTCACCCTGCTGTTCAAGGGGCGGGACCGGGTGCTCGCCTGGCAGAAGGGAACCGTGCGGTGGTGAGCGCGGCCCTTTCCCAAACCCCGCGCGACCCCGGCATGGCGGTCGCGATCCGCGACGCCAGCCAGGCCTTCGCCATCGAGGACCGCACCCTGCCGGTGCTGGACCGCGTTTCGCTCGACGTTCAGCCGGGCGAGTTCGTCGCCCTGCTCGGCCCCTCAGGCTGCGGCAAATCCACCCTGCTGCGGCTGCTGGCGGGGCTGGACCGGCCTAGCGGCGGCACGGTGCTGGGCGATGGCGTGCCGATCACCGCGCCCGACCCGTCCCGCGTCCTCGTGTTCCAGGACCCGACGCTCTATCCCTGGCGCACGGTGCGGGCGAATGTGTCGCTCGGGCTGGAGGCGCAGGGGCTGCTGCGGCGCCAGTCCCACCGGGTGCAGCAGGCCATCGACCTGGTCGGCCTGACCGGCTTCGAGAGCGCCTACCCGCACCAGCTTTCCGGCGGCATGGCGCAGCGCGTGGCGCTGGCCCGCGCCCTGGTGAACGATCCGCGCCTGCTGCTGCTGGATGAGCCGCTGGGCAAGCTGGACAGCCTGACGCGGCTGTCCATGCAGGCCGAGCTGGTGCGGCTGTGGCAGCGCTCCGGCCTCACCGCCCTGCTGGTCACGCATGATGTCGAGGAAGCGCTGCTGCTGGCGCAGCGTGTCATCGTGTTCAGCCCGCGCCCGGCCCGCATCACCGCCGAGCTTGTGGTGGACCGCCCCTATCCCCGCCATCGCGACGATCCGCACCTCGTGTCCTTGCGGCGCGAGGCGCTGGGCCTGCTCGGCCTCGAAACCTGAACCCGGAGTTGTCGCATGTCCCTTGCCCTGCACCAGGACACCGCGCCGGATCTCGATGCGCTGAGCGAGGCCTTTGCCGCCCGCGCCGCCGAGCATGACCGCACCGGCCGCTTCCCGCATGCCAATTTCGCGGCGCTGCACGCCGCCGGGCTGCTCGGCCTGACCGTGCCGCGCGCGCATGGCGGCCAGGGCGAGGGCATGGCGGCGGCTCTGAAGGCCATCGAGGCGGTGTCGCGCGGCTGCGCCTCCACCGGGCTGGTCTTCGCCATGCACCTGACGCACCAGGCCGGCGTCGCGCGGGAGACCGCCTTCCCCGAGGCGCTGCGTGCGCGGGTCGGCGCCGATGCGGTGCGGCAGGGCGCGCTGATCAACGCGCTGCGGGTGGAGCCGGAACTGGGCTCCCCTTCGCGCGGCGGCCTGCCGGAAACCATCGCATGCCGCCAGCCGGACGGCTCCTGGCGGCTTTCGGGGCGCAAGATCTATTCCACCGGCTCGCCTGGCCTCGGCTGGATGCTGGTCTGGGCGCGCGACGATGGCGCCGCGCCGCGCGTCGGCCCGGTGCTGGTGCCGGCCCGCGCCCATGGCGTGCGCATCGAGGAAAGCTGGGACCATCTCGGCCTGCGCGCCACGGCCAGCCATGACGTGGTGTTCGACGATGTGCGGCTGGAGGATGCCCAGCTCGCCGCGCTGCGGCCGCCCGCCGAGTGGCGCGTGCCGGATGCCACCGGCCTCGCCTGGAACACCGCCGGGATCGGCGCGCTCTACACCGGCGTGGCCCGCGCCGCTGCCGCCTGGATCGCGCAATTCCTGCGCGACCGCGTGCCGAGCGGCCTCGGCAAGCCTTTGGCCACCCTGCCGCGCATGCAGGAAAAGGCCGGCGCCATCGAGGAACTGCTCACCGCCAATGCCCGGCTGCTGCGCGGGCTGGCGGCGGAGGTGGATGCCGGCACCCCGCCCGGCCCGGCCGAAAGCGGCCTGCTGAAGACCACGCTGGTGGAGAATGCCGCCCGCGCCGTGGAGATCGCCGTGTCGCTCGCCGGCAACCACGCCCTGTCGCGCCGCAACCCGCTGGAGCGCCATTGGCGCGACGCGCAATGCGGCCGCGCCCATGTGCCGCATGTTGATTTCGCCCACCAATCCGCCGGGCGCGAGGCGCTGGAGGGCGGCGCGTGACCCGCTTCGCCCTGCGTGCCGGGCTGCTGCTCGGCGGCGCCCTGCTGGCGGCCCAGTGGCTGGGCCTCGCCACGCCCGCTTTCACTCCGCACACCCCTGCCCAGGAGGCCACACCATGACGACCCGCCGCATCCTGCTCGGCGCCGGCCTCGCCGCGCCCTTCCTGCTGTCCGGCACCGCCCGCGCGCAAGGCTATCCCAGCCAGCCGATCCGCCTGGTGTGCCCCTACCCGCCCGGCGCCACCAGCGATAATGTGTCGCGGGTGATGGCGCGCGCGCTGTCGGCGCGGCTCGGCCAGACGGTGGTGGTGGAGAACCGGGCCGGCGCCGGCGGCGCCGTCGGCACCCGCCATGTCGCGGAATCCAAGGCGGATGGCTACACGCTGCTCAACGCCTCGGGCGGCAACTTCCTGATCTCGCCCTATCTGAACGAGGTCGGCTATCACCCGCTGCGCGACCTCGCCCCCGTCGCCATGGCGGGCGAGGCGTATTCGCTGATCGGCGTCAGCGCCGCCCTGCCGGTGAAGACCCTGCCGGAGCTGATCGCCTATGCGAAGCAGCACAAGGGCGAGCTGAACTATGCGTCCTCCGGCATCGGCTCCACCGGCCATCTGCGCGGCGCGCTGCTGGCCGAGCAGGCCGGCTTCGAGGCGGTGCACATTCCCTTCCCCGGCAGCGCCGCGGCGGTGAACAGCCTGCTGGCCGGCGATTGCCAGATCCTGATCGACCCGGTGGTCGCCCCCAATGTCCAGGGTGGCAAGGTCCGCGCCGTGGCGGTGGTCGGCTCCGGCCGCTGGGATGACTTCCCGGACGTACCGAACATCACCGAGCTGAACATTGGCCAGGACTGGCCTTCCAGCGGCTGGTACGGCCTGTTCGCCCCCGCCGGCGTGCCGGAGCCGATCATCGAGCGGCTGAACGCCGCCTATAACGACGCCCTGGCCGAGCCGGAAACCGCCGCCGCGTTGCGCCGCCTCGGCCTGAAGCCGGAGCCCACGGCGCCCAGGCAGATCAGCCAGCGCCTGGCGCAGGACTACGCCGCCAGCGGTGCCACCCTGCAACGCCTGCGCATCACAGCCTGAACAACGAGAACGGAGGAACCCATCATGGCCCATCCCCTGCAGATCATCGGCATGATCGCGCATCGCCCGGTTTCCGAGATCCACCCGCCGAGCGGCCCGTCCTTCGACCCCGACTACATCGCCCGCTTCGCGCAGGCGCATGAGGCCTCGGGCTTCGACCGCATCCTGGTGGCATGGAGCGGCACCTCGCCGGACTCGCTGCTGGTGGCGCAGCACGCGGCGGCCTCGACGCAGCGCATCGGGCTGATGGTGGCGCACCGCCCGGGCTTCATCGCCCCCACCCTGGCGGCGCGGCAATTCGCCACCTTCGACCATCTGAGCGGCGGCCGCGCCGGCATCCACATCATCAGCGGCGGCAGCGATGCCGACCAGCAGCGCGACGGCGACTACCTGTCCCATGCCGAGCGCTATGCCCGCACCGATGAATATGTCGGGCTGCTGAAGAAGGTCTGGACCAGCCGGGAAGCCTTCGACCATGAGGGCCGCTATTACCGCTTCACCAATGCGCGCTCCGACATCCATCCGGTGCAGCAGCCGCATCTGCCGGTGTTCTTCGGCGGCTCCTCGGACGATGCCATCGCCTTCGCCGGCAAGCATGCCGACATCTATGCCTTCTGGGGCGAAACGCTGGACCAGGCGCGCGAGACCATCGGCAAGGTGCGCGCGGCGGCCGTGGCGGCCGGGCGCGACCCTGACGGCATCCGCTTCAGCCTGTCCTTCCGCCCGGTGCTGGCGCATACGGAGGAAGCCGCCTGGGACCGGGCCCGCGCCATCCTGGCCCGCGTTTACGAGGTGCGCGGCGTCACCGCCGGCGCCACCCCGGGCACCAGCGCCAAGCCGCAGAGCGTCGGCTCCCAGCGCCTGCTGGATGCGGCGAAGGGCGGCGCGGTGCGCGACAAGCGGCTCTGGACCGAGGTGGCGGCGGCGGTCGGCGCCGGCGCCAACACCACGGCGCTGGTCGGCACGCCGGAGCAGGTGGCGGAATCGCTGCTGGAATATCGCGGCCTAGGCGTGGACACCTTCCTGATCCGCGGCTTCGACCCGCTGGAGGATGCGGTGGATTTCGGTCGCGGGCTGATCCCGGCACTGCGCTCCCTGGACCGCGCGCCGAACCGCGCCGCGGCCTGAACCTTTTCCGCCGGTGCCATGATGCCAGGGGCGGCACCCCTGGCCCTGGCCTTCAATCCGCCGAAAGCGGCATCGCCGCGCCGGATGCCTCATTGGCCACGGTAGCGGGCGCTTCCGCCTTGCGGAACCATTCCAGCGTCCGGCGCAGGCCTTCAGCCAGCGGCGTCCTTGGGACCCAGCCCAGCACCTCCCGCGCCCGGCTGATGTCCGGCTTGCGGCGGCGCGGATCGTCCTGCGGCAGCGGGTGGTAGGTGACCGCCGAGCGATGGCCGGTCAGCGCCAGCACATCCTCCACCAGCTTGCGCACCGTCTGCTCGTTCGGATTGCCGAGGTTGACCGGCCCCGGCTGCGGCCCGTCATGCGCCATCAGCCGCGTCATCCCCTCCACCAGGTCATCGACATAGCAGAAGGAGCGGGTCTGGCTGCCATCGCCATAGACGGTGATGTCGGCGCCGCTCAGCGCCTGGGTGATGACGTTGGATACGATGCGCCCGTCATCCGGCTGCATGCGCGGGCCATAGGTGTTGAAGATGCGCACCAGCCGAAGCTCCACCCGGCGGGCACGGTCGAAATCGAAGCACAGCGCCTCTGCTGCGCGCTTGCCTTCGTCGTAGCAGGCACGCGGACCGGTGCAATTGACATTGCCCCAATAGGCCTCGACCTGCGGATGCACCTCGGGGTCGCCATAGACTTCGCTGGTGGAAGCCTGCAGGAAACGCGCGCGGTGCCGCTCGGCCAGGCGCAGCAGGTTCCGCGTGCCCAGCACATTGGTCATCATGGTGTGCTCGGGATCCGCCTGGTACAGCGGCGGAGAGGCGGCGCAGGCCAGATTGAACACGCGGTCCAGCCTGCGCGGCAACGCCGAGGCCGGAAGCTCGTCGATGATGTCGGCTTCAATGAAGGTGAAGCGCGGCGAGCGCCGCAGATGACGCAGATTCTCGCCGGAGCTGGTGAGCAGGTTATCCACGCAAATCACATGCGCGCCGTCCGCGATCAGCGCGTCGCACAGATGCGAGCCCAGGAAGCCGGCGCCGCCGGCAACCAGGACGTTCTGAGGCTTGGCAGAACTCATGCGCTTTCCCTTTCCTGGGCCTGCGGGCGTGTCGTTTTGTCTCGCCGTGCCGCGCGCAGCATGGCTTCCAGCTGCGCGGCGCGATGCTCCGCCGTGTGCGCGGCGAGGATCTTCCGCCGCGCCGCCCCGGCCTGGCGGTCGCGCGCCGCCTCGTCCGGGTTGAGCAGAACCCGCAGCACATCCTCCGCGCCATCGGCCAGCAGGATCTCGGAGCCGGGCTCCAGCACGTCCTCGATGCCGTTCCAGCGATCGGAAATCACCGGGGCGCCGCAGGCGGCGGCCTCGAACAGCCGCACGCTGGGGCTGAAGCCGGCGCGCACCATGTCTGCGCGGGTGACGTTCAGCGTGTAGCGGCTGGCGCTGTAGAAGGCCGGATGCTCGCTGGGCGGCACATGCTCCAGCCGCTCCACATTGGCGGGCCAGTCGATCTCCGCCGGATATTGTGGGCCGGCCACGGCGAAGCGGAGTTGCGGTGCACGGCGCGCCGGCTCCAGCAACAGCCGCTCCAGCACCGGCTGCCGGTCGGGGCTGTAGGTGCCGAGATAGCTGAGATCCCAGCGCCGCCCCGTTTCAACCGGCTGATAGGCCGCAGCATCCACCGAGCAATACAGCGCCCGCGCCATGGGCGAGCCGTAGCGCCGCATCAGCAGCTCCAGCGTCGGCCCGCCGGTGAAGGAGCAATACAGGTCGTAGCCCGGGATCAGCGCGGGCGAGAGATATTCCTCATCGCCCTTCTCCAGCTTCGCCAGGGTGACGGGCGTGTCGATGTCGTAGAAGGCGCAGACCCCCTCGGCCATCCGCTGCGCCATGCGGC
The DNA here is from genome assembly GCF_008386565.1 of Teichococcus oryzae. Lineage (GTDB taxonomy): Bacteria > Pseudomonadota > Alphaproteobacteria > Acetobacterales > Acetobacteraceae > Pseudoroseomonas > Pseudoroseomonas oryzae. The sequence goes on from NZ_VUKA01000013.1 coordinate 26,860, forward strand.
CCACCGTGACGCCGTCCGGCACATAGGAGCCGACCATCACCGCATCGGCGGCCGCGATCTCATCTTGCCAACGGCGCAGCCCGGCGGGTTCCCCATAGAGTTCCAGGCGGCAGAAATCCGGCGCCGGCATGTCGCGATGCGCGGCATACCAGGGCTTGTCGCGCTCCAGGAACAGCACCTCGTGGCCACGTTGCGCGAAGGCGCGCAGCAGGGCGCGGAAGGTGGTGGCGTGCCCGTTGCCCCAGGAGGAGGACAGGGTCAGCCCCAGCACCACCAGCTTCATGCCGCATCCTTCCGCGCCAGGGCGCCACGCAGCAGCGCATCGACTTCGGCACCGCGATGCGCATAGGTGTGCGATTCCAGGACACGGCGCCGCGCCGCCTCGCCGATGGCCCGGCTGCGTTCCGGCGTCAGGGCGGCGACATGGTCAGCGACGTCCTTTCCGTCGCGCGCCACCAGCACCTCCTCATCCACCTTCAGGAACATGTCGAGGCCGAGCCAGTCATCGGTGATCAGGCAGGCGCCGGCGCCCGTCGCCTCGAAGACGCGGGTGGCGGGGGACCAGCCGGTTTGCGCCATGCTGTCGCGGGCGATGTTCAGCACCGCCAGCGGCGAGGTGTTGAAGGCGTTGTGCTCGCGCGTGTAGACATGGCCCAGATGGCGGACATTGCCGCTCATCGCCTTGCTGTCCCAGCCATTGCCGCCGATCAGGAAGGACCGTTCCGGCAGCAGCGCGGCAGGGCGCAGGAAGAATTCCTCCACCCGCGCCTCGCGGTCCGGCAGGCGGTTGCCGAGGAAAGACAAATCGGCCTTGAAGCGCGGCTCGGCCGGCACCGGATGGTGCGTGGCGGGATCGACCGCGTTGTAGACCGGCACGCAGCGCCGCGCGCCGAGCCCTTCATAGGCGGCGACCACCGGCGGGCCACCGCCATAGGTCAGCACGAAGTCCAGCTTCGGCAGGGTGCGGCGCAACGGGTGGTCCGGCTGCGGCGTGATCTCCGCGAGGGTGGCAGGCGCGTCCACGTCCCAGAAGATGCGGATGGCGCCGGGGCGCGCGGCGTCCATGACGCCTTCGATCAGCTCATCGTCGAATACGCCGACGCCGCTGGCCTTCACCACCACATCGGCCTGCCGCGCCTCGGCCATCACGCCGCGCAACGCGTCATCCGTTGCCGTATAGACCACGACGCGCGCCCAGTCCGGTGGCTCGATATCGCGATGCTGCTGGCGGTCAAAGGCATCGGGCTCGTAGAAGGTGATGTCGTAGCCGCGCCGGGACAGATCATGCAGCATGCCACGGTAATAGGTGGCCGCGCCGTTCCAGTAGGAGGACAACAGGCTGGAACCATAGAACGCGATCTTCATGCGGCGTTCTCCATCCTCTCGGGGCCCATCTTGTCGGGCGAAGTCATCAGGGTGCCGGCGATGGCCAGCAGCTCGCGCATGCGGTGCTCGCAGCCATGCCGGGCACGGACGGTTTCAAGCCCGTGCGCCACGAGGGATTCACGCAGCGCGGCATCGTTGCGGATCGCCGTCATGTGGCGCCGCATCTCGTTCCCGTCGCGGGCGACGAGGTAATCCTCACCGGGCCGGAACAGGTGCTCGGCATCGTCCCAGGGGGCGCTCAGCAGCGGGATGCCGCAGGCCAGCGCCTCGAACACGCGGATGGTGGGAATGCCGGGGAGCAGCTGCGTGTAATAGCGGCGCGGCACATGCACCGTGGCAAGGTGGCGCGCGAACACTTCCGGCGCGCGGGCATTGGGCACCCAGCCGCGATAGCGCGCGCCATATGCGGCCAGCCTCGCCTTCGCCTCCTCCGGGTAGCGCACTCCGTGGATGTCGAGCGACAGGCCGGCCCCGCGCGCCGGACGCAGCAGGAAATCCTCGATCTCGGCGCTGCGCTCGCCATCGCCCCAATTGCCGATCCAGATCAGGCCCTCGCGCGGGGCCTCGATGGCGGGAGGGTGGAAGTGGCGCAAATCGGCCGCCTCATGCCAGACCCAGACGCGGTTGCCCCAGCCCCAGCGGCGATACACCCGGGCCAGCGTCTCGCCAAAGGCCAGCACGCCGTCATAGCCGGACAGGTCGAAGGCACGGATCGCCTCCGGATCACTGACCGCGCGATGATGCGTGTCGTGGAACAGCAGCCGGAACCGCCCGCCCCCGGCGCGCAGGCGGCCGATCCGCGCCACCACTGCCGGATCATTCCATTCATGCACGATGACGAGATCAGCCGTGCCCAGCGCATCCTCGATCTCCGTCGCATCGGCGTAGCTGTGCGAGGACAATTCAGGATAGGCGGCACGGAAGGCACTCAGCCCGGCCTCGCCAGCATCGCGGCGCAGGTTCTCCAGGCTCCAATTGTTGCCGGGTTCGAACACCGCCACTTCGTGGTCGTGCAGCACCAGCTCGCGCAGCACGCCGCGTAGGAAATGCGCGTTGCCGTGGTTCCAGCAGGACAGAAGGGAATGCGTGAGATAGGCGATCTTCATGCCGGCGTTTCCAGAAAAGCGCGGGCAGGCACCAGCTCGCGATAAAGATCCAGCGTCGCTGTCACCATGGCGTCCGCCGTGTAGCGCGCGGCACGACGCCGGGCCGCCTCGCCGCGGGCCTGGCGCAGCCGCGGCGCCGCCAGCCGGCGCAGCGCCGCCGCGAAGCCTGCAGCATCGCCGGACGCCACGTAATCCGCCGCCCCGCCCCAGATCTCGCGAAAGGTGGGAATGTCGGAAAGCACCAGTGGACACCCCGCCTGGGCCGCTTCCAGCACAGCGAGTCCAAATGGCTCATAGCGCGCCGCCGACACGAAGGCCGGCTGCCGCGCCAGCATGGCCTGCATCGCCGCGCGGTCCAGGCTGCCCTGGGTTTGCAAATGGCGCAGATCGATGCGTGCGCCGCCGGGGCCTTCCACCGGGCCCGCCGCCAGGAGGGGAAAAGGCAGTTGCGCCGCCGCCGCGTCCAGCGTGGCGAGGTTCTTGCCCTCGTCCCACAGCCGCCCGGCGGTGAAGGCGAAGAATGGCGTGGGCGATGCGCCGCGCATTGCCCAGGGCGCGGTGCCGTTGAAAACCAGCCGGGGCCGCTCGGGCAGGCCGTAAAGGGATTGCGTCGCGGCCGCGAAGGCCGCACTCGGCGCCGCCACCAGATCGGCGACGCGGTAGCCCTCGGCCAGCAGGTCGCGGTGCCAGGTGAAATCCGACGGCAGCGGGCCTGACCTCACCGCTGCCCACCAGCTCGCCATGCAGGAATGGCAGAAAGCCAGTACCGGGATGGGAAAGCGGTTGCCCGCCGCCAGGGCCGGGCTGTTGAGGTGCAGCAGGTCGGCCCCGCAATCACGCGCCAGGGCGGCCAGCCGGCCCCCCGCGTCCCGCACCGCGGCCGCATCCGGCACCATCCAGTCCAGCATCAGGCCGGTATCCAGCAGGCGAAGTCCCGGAATGGCCGCCGCTTCCAGCCGCTGCGTCGCACCGGGCGGTGGGCCGAGAACCGCCAGTGTCACCCGAACCTGCCGCGCCAAAAGGCCACGGCACAAGGTCAGGGCATAGGACCAGACCCCGCCCACGGCATCCGTTGTCACCAGCGCATGCAGAGGCCGGGGCTCCGCCGCCATCACGATGCGGCGCCCGCCACGTCCAGCGCCATCCCGCCCTTCCGGCTGCCCAGCCATTGCGCCAGGGCGGCGACGCCCTGGCGCCACGGCACCGGCTCCCGCAGGCCAAGCTGAGACCGGATCAGCCTTGTGTCCGACACGTAATAGCGTTGGTCGCCGGCGCGCCAGTCGCCATAAACGGTTTCCACCTTATGGCCGATCTCTGCCTCGATGGCGGCGATCACCTGGCGTAGGCTGACGGCGTTGCCCGGCCCGCCGCCAAGATTGAAGGCCTGTCCCTGCACTTCCCCGATGTGCCGCCAGGCGGCCATGTAGGCACCCACCGCATCCTGCACCTGCAACAGGTCGCGCACCTGGCAGCCATCGCCAAAAATGGTGATCGGCTCCCGCCGCAACGCGCGGATCAGGAAATGCGCCACCCAGCCCTGGTCCTCGGTGCCCATCTGCCGCTCACCATAGATGCAGCTCATGCGCAGCACCGTGGCGGGAAGGCCGAAGGAGCGGGAGTAATCCAGCACATACTGGTCGGCCGCGCCCTTGGAGCAGCCATAGGGCGTGTGGAAATCGAGCGGCCGTTGCTCGCCAATGCCGGCGGCGCGGATCACGGGGTCCACCGGCAGGTAGGCATCGCCGCTGCGCTCCAGCGCGATGTCAAGCAGGTTGCCGTACACCTTGTTGGTGCTGGCGAAGACCAGCGGCACGGCCTCGCCGCGCCGGCGCAGCGCTTCCAGCAGGGTGAAGGTGCCGCGCAGATTGACATCGAAATCCTCGCGCGGATCGGTGAGGCTGGTGGTCACCGCCACCTGCGCGGCAAGGTGGAACACTGCCTGCGCGTCGCGCGCCGCCTCGGTGAGTGCCGCATCGTCGCGCAGATCGGCGATGATGGGGATCAGGCGGCTGCCATGCTGCTGCTTCAGCCATTCCAGATTGGCCGCCACGCCCGGCCGCGCCAGCGCGTCGAACACCAGCACCTCATGCCCTTCGCGCAGCAGCCGATCGGCGAGGTTGGAGCCGATGAAGCCGGCGCCGCCGGTCACGAGAACCGGGCCTTTCCCTGGCCGCTTCGCCGGCCGCAGCGCCGGCGCGGCGAGGGGGCCGCTCACGCCACCAGCCCCCTGGTTTCGAGTTCGCTGCGGGCCTGCTGCACCCGGTCCTCCGCCTGCTGGCGGGCCACCCATTCGGCCAGTTCCGCGAGATCGGCCTGGAAGTCGCGGCTGACGCTGAAACCCAGCTCGCGCCGAATCTTGCCGATATCGGCAATGTTGTGGCGGATGTCGCCGCTGCGCGTCTTGTTGGTGATCTCCGGGGCCATCTCCGGCCGGCCCATCGCGGCCGCCAGTTCACGCGCCACCTCGGCCACGGTGCGGTCATGGCCGCTGGCCACGTTGTAGACCTGACCGGCGGCCTCGGGCCGCTCCAGCGCCAGGTGGAAGGCGCGCGCCACATCCTCGACATGCACGAAGTCACGGCGCTGCTGGCCATCCTCGAAGATCACCGGCGGCTGGCCATTGTGCAGGCGGGACGCGAAGATCGCCAGCACGCCCGTATAAGGGTTGGACAGCGCCTGCCCCGGCCCATAGGCATTCCACAGCCGCAACGCCACGCCTTCCATCCCGTAGGCCGGTGCCAGGGTCAGGGTCAGGCATTCCTGGGTGTGCTTGGAAATGGCGTAAACCGAGGCCAGCGCGGGGCGCTTGCTTTCCGGCGTCGGAACCGGGCGCAGCGGCCGGCCGGCCTTGTCCAGCGGGTCCCAGGGCGCATCGGGGCCGCGCCGCGGCGTGCGCCGAACATCCTCGTGCAGCGCACCATCTTCGTCCTGGTACAGCCCCTCCCCATAGATGCTCATGGAGGAGGCGACCACCACGCGCTTCACCGGCGCGTCGATCAGCTGCTGGAACAGAACCGCCGTACCAACATCGTTCACCGAGACATAGCGATCCACCGCATACATGCTCTGGCCGACACCGACCTCGGCAGCAAGGTGGACGACGCGATCAACACCGCGCAGCGCCCGGCGCACCGCCTCGGGGTCGCGCACATCGCCCCGCAGGAACTCCGCCTCGGCGTCCAGCAATTCAGGCCGGCCGCGGGCGCCATGCACCTGCTCGATCAGGCTGTCCAGCACCCGAACATGATACCCGCCGCGCAACAGCCGCCGCGCCAGATGGCAGCCGATGAAGCCGCCGCCCCCTGTAATCAGAACAGTTTCCTGCACTCTGGCAAATCTCCCGCCTCGGGCCATGCGGCGTCTTGTGCAGGCGCCGGAACAAAGAAGAAGTTGAAGTTGAACGACGACGGGAAGGCCGAGTTGCAGATTGCTACAATCTCCAGGGCCCAGGAATTGCTTTGGCCACAGGCCAAAATCCTTCTTTCGGCAAGGGTTGCAGTTTCGGCCCACATGGCTGCGCGGTTTCACGAAGATGTCATCGGGCAGGAGGAACAAAGAAGCTGGTGTGGTGTTGTGCCCAGAACGCGCCGTGACGTTTCAGCCCGGCTGGCATCCGCGGCACTCATCCGCTGAGATCGGCCGGCGGCCCATTGTTGATGCAAGGAGGATTCGTGTCGGCATCCAGATCTGTTCGGGTTGGCATTGTCGGTGTTGGCAACTGCGCCTCCTCCTTCGTGCAAGGACTGTCCTATTACCGCGATGCCGATGTGAATGAGCCGATCCCGGGGCTGATGCATGCCGATCTCGGCGGCTATCATGTGCGCGATGTCGAGGTGAGCTGCGCCTTTGACGTGAACGCCGCCAAGGTGGGCCAGGATGTCGCGGACGCGGTGCTGGCCCCGCCCAACAACACCAAGGTCTTTGCCAGGCCCGCCCCCACCGGCGTCAGGGTCGAGCGCGGCCCCACGCTAGATGGCCTGGGCCGCTATGTGCGCGGCGCGTTTCAGGAATCGGATGCCCCGGCCGCCGATGTCACCGACATCATCCGGCGCAGCGGCACCCAGGTGCTGGTGTCCTATCTTCCGGTCGGCTCGCAGCAGGCCAGCGAATGGTATGCCGAACGCGCGCTGGAGGCCGGCTGCGCCTTTGTCAACTGCATCCCGGTCTTCATCGCTTCCAACCCTTCCTGGCAGAAGCGGTTCGAGGAGCGCGGCCTCCCCATCATCGGCGACGACATCAAGAGCCAGGTCGGCGCCACCATCGTGCACCGCGTGCTGGCCAACCTGTTCCGCGAGCGCGGCGTGCGCCTCGACCGCACCTATCAGCTGAATTTTGGCGGCAACACCGACTTCCAGAACATGCTGGAGCGCGAAAGGCTGGAATCCAAGAAGATCTCCAAGACCCAGGCGGTGACCAGCCAGTTCGACGTTCCCCTGCCCGCCAATGACGTGCATGTGGGCCCCAGCGACTACGTGCCCTGGCTCGAGGACCGGAAATGGGCCCATATCCGGCTGGAGGGCACGGCCTTCGGCGGGATGCCGCTGAATCTGGAACTGAAGCTGGAGGTCTGGGATTCGCCCAACTCCGCCGGCATTGTCATTGATGCCGTGCGCTGCGCCCGCTTGGCCTTGGATCGCGGCCTGTCCGGCGCGCTGGCCGCGCCCTCCAGCTACTTCATGAAGTCGCCACCCAGGCAGTACACCGATCAGGAGGCACGGGAGCGCACCTTGCGTTTCATTCAGGGCCTGGACTGACCGCACCGCATGGCGATGACGTTGTTCCTGCTGCGGCATGCGGCGCATGACCGTGTGGCGGATACGCTGTGCGGGCGCATGCCGGGCGTGGCACTGGGCGGAGCGGGGCTGGCCCAGGCCGATGCCCTGGCGGCACGGCTGCATGGTGAAGGCATCGAGGCGCTCTACACCAGCCCGGTCCAGCGTTGCCACGAAACCGCCGCACCCATTGGCCGCGCCCTGGGCCTCGATCCCCTGGTCGATGACGCGCTGACCGAGATCGATTTCGGAGACTGGACTGGGCGGCGCTTCACGGAGCTGCTGGATGATCCGCAGTGGCGGCATTGGAACAGTGCCCGCGATGATGCAGCGCCACCATGTGGCGAATCCATGCGCGCGGCGCAGCGCCGGGTGATGGGCTGGATCACCGCCGCGCATGATCGGCACCCGGATGGCCGTGTCGCCATGGTCAGCCATGGCGACGTCATCAAGGCGGCGCTGTGTTTCTTTCTGGATCTTCCCTTGCAAGCCTATGAGCGCTTCGACATCGCGCCGGCCTCGCTCAGCGCCCTTGTTGTCTGGCAGGGGGGTGGCAGGGTGCTGTGCCTGAACGAACAGCCGCCGGCCAAAACGGAGATGGCATGACACCCGACACGATCCGTGCGGAAGCTGCAAAGCTCGGCCCCTGGTTCCACAACATCACCCTGCACGGTGTTTCAACCGCGCCGGAGCATCCCTTGGGTGATTACCCTGCCTGCGTCTGGCAATATTTCGGCCATGCCTTGCCGCAGGATCTGCGTGGCAAGTCGGTGCTCGACATCGGCTGCAATGCCGGGTTCTTTTCCATCGAGATGAAGCGGCGCGGCGCGGCCCGCGTGCTCGGCGTCGATTCCGATGCGCGCTACCTGGAACAGGCCCGCTTCGCGGCGCGCGCGTTGGATCTCGAGATCGAATACCGCGAATTGTCGGTCTATGACGTCGGCGCGCTGGGTGAGCGCTTTGACGTGGTGCTGTTCATGGGCGTGCTCTACCATCTTCGGCACCCGCTTCTGGCACTTGACCTGCTGCGCGAGCATGTGGTCGGCGACCTTCTGGTGTTCCAGAGCATGCAGCGCGGCCCGCGCGAGGTGGAGCCGGCGCAGGAGGATTACCCCTTCGAGGCGGAGGAGCAATTCGCTCGTCCCGGCTGGCCGCGGCTGCATTTCATCGAGCACCGCTATGCCGGCGACGTCACCAATTGGTGGATCCCGAACCGCGCCGGTGCCGAGGCGATGCTGCGGAATGCCGGCTTCGAGATCCTGCACCATCCCGACCGCGAGATTTATCTTTGTCGGCCCGTCGCGCCACCTTATGGCTCGGCGGCCGTCTATCCTGCAAAGGGCCCGCGTTGATGCTTGAAGCCGCCATGATCTGGAACGAGCCTAACAACAAGTCGCACTGGGACCCGGAGCTCGATCCGGATTGGGTGATGTTCGCGGAAACGGCCCGGCTCGCGGGACAGGCGATCCGCGCCGAGCACGGCTCCCTTCCCCGCGTGCTAGGTGGCATGTCGCCGATCGACCCGGTGTTCATCATGAAGATGCAGCAGCGCGGCGTGCTAGACCAGATGGAAGCGGTCGCGGTGCATGGCTTCCCGCTCGACTGGAACAACTGGCTGATCCATGAATGGCCGGCGAAGCTGAAGGAGATCCAGGCGGTCACGCACCTGCCGGTCTGGGTATCGGAGGTCGGCGTGTCCACCTTTGGGGCCGAGGAAGTGCAGCTCTGGGGCCTGAAGCGCACGGCGGAGCTGCTGATCGGCCAGGCGCCGCGCATCCACTGGTACAGCCTGTACGACCTGCCGTCGCATTGGGAAGCGACCACGCGGCACCGGGAGGCGGAAGGCTCCTCCTATTACCGTCACTTCCACATGGGCCTGCTGCGCGAGGATGGCACGCCGAAGCTGGCCATGGAGGAGTTCGAGAAGCACACGCCGCATCTCGGCATCTGCCAGTGGTTCCATTACCAGGATCACCGGCTGGACGATGCCGTGACCTGGCTGAAGCGCCTCGGCGTCACGCATCTGCGCACCGGCCTGTCCTGGGCCGACAGCTTCCGCCCCGACGCGCTCGCCTGGTTCGACCGGCAGATGGAAGCGCTGCGCGACTTCCAGGTCACCGCCACCTTCTGCTTCACGCCGGAGCATCGCGGCATCGCGCCGCACCACACCAGCCCGCCGCAGGTGAAGGAGGAATTCGCCGAGTTCTGCGCCAGCATGGTGCGGCGCTACGCCGGCTGATCCTTTCAGCCTCGGCGCGACGAGGAGAAGGGGTGGGCCTGGAGGAATTCCTTTTTCCAGGCCTTTTCCTTACCGCCCATAGATGCCGTCCAGCACCCGCGACACATCGGTGATGCGCTCGATCGCCGGGTCGTAACGCTGCCCCTCGGCGAGGCGGCGCGCCCAATCCGCCGCGGCGCGGCCACCCCATTCATCGGGCGGCGTGGCCAGGGTCTCGCGCGACGTGCCGCGATAGCGCTCGGCGGTGAAGTCGTAGAAGGAGCCGTCGATGTTGCGCAGCGCCGCGCCGCCCTCGGTGCCGTAGAAGGCGGCCGAGATCATCGCGTCACAGCCGGCCTGCAACCGCCAGGAGCAGGCAAGGCGCAGTGCCGCACCATCCTGCAGGTCGATGTTCGCAATGGCATAGTCCTCGACGCGGCCTGGTTGCGGGCCCAGCCGCTCACCGCCCGCGAACAAGGTGCCGGAAACGCGCCCGACCGCCGGAAAATCCAGCGTCCACAGCGCCAGATCCACCAGATGCACGCCGAGATCCATGACGCAGCCGCCACCCGATTGCGCCGGGTCATAGAACCAGGGCTTGTCCGGTCCATAGGCATTGTGGAACACTAGGTCCACGGCATGGATGCGCCCCAGCTCGCCGGCCCGCACCAATTCGCGGATGCGCCGCATGCCCTCGGTGAAGCGGTAGGACAGATCCACCGCCAACAGGCGGTCGGCAGCCTTGGCGGCCTCCACCACCGCCTGCACCTCCGGTGCCGTGCGGCCGAGCGGCTTCTGGCAGAACACCGCGACGCCGCGCCGCAGGGCCTGGATGGATTGCTCGGCATGCAGGGCGCTGGGGGTGGCGATCACCAGCCCATCCAGGTCCTGCGCCAGCAGATCGTCCAGCCCATCGGCGTGATAGGCATCGGGGGCCAGCTTCGCGGCTTCTTCCAGCATGGCGGGCGTGGGGTCGGCGATGGCGGCGATCTCGGCCAGACCGGTCGCGGCAATGGCCTGCATGCGGTGACGGCCGATCCAGCCAATCCCCAGAAAGCCGAGGCGTGGACGGCTCATGGCATCGTCACCACGGCCTTGAGGAAGCCTTCCGGCCGATCCCTGGTGGCGTCCAGCGCCTCGCCCAGCCGCTCCAGCGGGAAATGGTGGGTATAGAGCGGCACCGGGTCCAGCCGCCCTGACATAACCGCTTCCAGGGCATCCCTCATGCCGGACATATAGATTTCGGTATCCCGTTCATGCGCATTGATCACGTCGATGCCGCGCCAGTTCCACAGCCACATATTGACCTGCCGCGGCCCATCCTGGTGATAGCCGGCGACGATCAGCCGGCCGCGCTCGGCGGTCAGCTCCCCCGCCAGATCCAGGGGCCATTGCTTGCCCACTGCCTCCACCACCCGTTCGCAGAAGCGGCCGCCGGTGAGGTCCTTGACCCGCTCGATGATGGCGCCGTGGTCTTCCATCGGGATGGTCTCGGCGGCGCCCATGCGGCGGGCCAGTTCCAGCGAATAAGGCCGGCGCGAGATCGCGATGACCCGGGCCCCCACCTCCGTCGCCAGCCGCGTCAGGATGGAGCCCAGGAAGCCAATGCCGATGATGGCGACGGTTTGCCCCGCCCTGATGTCGGCACGGCGGAAGATGTTCATGGCGCAGCCCAATGGCTCGCCCAGGAAGGGCTGTCCGGCCAGCGCATCCGGCAGGGGGAGCACGTTGCGCGCCTCGGCCAAATCATATTCGGCATAGCTGCGGAAGGACAGCGCGGCCACGCGCTGGCCGGGGGCAAGGCCGCTCACCCCTTCTCCCACCGCGTCGATCACGCCCCATCCTTCATGGCCAAGGGCGCCCGGATCACCGGGGAACTGCATCCAGTCCGGCCCCGCCCAGGGCGTCAGGTTGGAAGCGCAGACACCGCAGCCTTCCAGCCGCAGCCGCACCTGACCGGGGCCGGGCACGGGGCGGGCCACTTCGCGGATCTGCATCTGGCCGGGGCCTGCCTGCACCGCCGCGCGCATGGTGGAACCGGGCGCCGCCTTCCTCATCGCCGCATCTCCCGCTGATGGCGGGATGGAAAGGAGAGATGGGAAGGGCATTCGATCCGCAAGGACATACTCCACTTAATCGAGAAGGCGGCCGCCGGCAGGCCACCCTTCCTGCTTGGAACCGGATCAGGCATCGGAAATAGCCTGGAGTTCCCGGATATGGCTTCCGCCGGAACATGGCCGTGACGGCATGGTTCTGGAACGCATTCCAACGGTCCAGCTTGAGCAACGAAGAAGAAGCTGGAGCGAACGCATCACGATTCCGGGAAGTCTCCCGAAACAGGCATGCGCGATGTGGCTGCCAGCCGGCCGCCTCCTTTGAGGCTATTTCTGCTCGCGGCGCTTTTGCGCGCTGTCCGGCAATTCTTCCAGTTTCCGTTTCACCGCTTCCTCCTCCGGAGTGAGCGGAACGGGCTGCTCGACCGCCACGCCTTCGGGAACGGCATCGCCAGGATCGGGTGTTTTCTGCACGGCCTTGCTCCAGGGAACCACAACCGGAAGTGCCCCGGCCGTGATGCGGTTGCATGGCCTTTCGATCCGCCTCCGGCCACCACCTCCGAAAGTGGTACATCTTTGGGTGTGGAACGGGATCATCCGGCCATCCATCCGCGGCGTTTTGACAAGCCGAAGGTCCGTCCACTTTCTGCGCCCCTCTCTGTTCGGCATCGCCGCTGGCCTAATGCGCCATTGCTTCTCGCTGAGGGGGGAACAGCAGCATGCCGCATTGGGAAGGCGCTCGGGGCTGGGGCAAGGGCTACAGCGCGCGCGGGCCGGGCCGCGACCTCAAAACCGATCCTGCCTGGAATGGCGGCGACATCCCCTCCTGGAAATGGCCGCTGGGCGCGTTGCTGACCAAGGCGGAAAAGCAGGATTCGCCCATGGTGGTCAGCCTGGCCACCGGCGCCGATGCCGCGGGGCAGGACACGCTGGCCGCGCTTGACGTGGCATTGCGGATCATCGACCGCGGTGCCGTCACCCTGGCGATGGGCTCGGCCAAGATGACCGCCTCGGCCCTCGCGCCCAATGGCGACACGGCCTTCGCTTCCGCTTATTCCGACCTTTCGGTGGGAAGCGCCGACATCAGCCTCAGCCATACCCGCACCACGGCCGGCAGCGGCGTCACGAATGGCAAGGCCTGGTCGACCGAAACCGCCACCACCACCTTCCTCGCCCTTGATATCGATGGGCTGCAGCCATTGTTCGGCCCCATCAAGCTGAACTTCCAGAGTTCCGGGACTATCAGCAAGCCGCCCTCCATCCAGGGCAATCTGGCGACCTTCTCGGTCGATGCGGAGGTGCATGGCAGCGATACCTATCTGGATGTCGCCGCCGATGCGGTGACGGTGGAGGACCGCTATTCCTCCACCACCAGCATCGTTCTGGGCGCCGCCGACACCACGCCGGGGGATTTCCGTTTCGGAAGCCTGTGGAGCGACCGGATCAGCACCGGCGGCGGCGATGACTGGATCTTTGGCCTGACCGGCAACGACACGCTGCAATCGGGGGCCGGGGCGGACACCGTGTTCGGGGGCTGGGGCGACGACACCATCAGGACCGGCGCCGGTGATGACTGGGCCTTCGGCGGCGAAGGGCGCGACGTGATCGAGCTCGGCGACGGCAAGAACCTCGCCTATGGCGGAAACGGCAATGACAGGATCACCGCGGGCAATGGCGCCGATGCTCTGAGCGGCGGCGGAGGCGACGATGTGATCGAGGCGGGCGGCGGCAACAACACCCTGCTGCTTGGCACGGTGGGCGGCCCCGCCGACGGGAATGATCGCTACACCGCCGGCAGCGGCGCCGACTACTATCTGATGGCCGGCCGCTTCGGGCGGGACGTGGTCAGCGGCTTCCGCATCGCGGAAGGCGACCGCGTGGTGGGCTATGATGGCGATTGGGACTCGGCCACCGGGCTGCGCGCATTGAACGGCAATGGCCTGACGCTCCAGCGCGGTGCCGATGCAAGGGACCTTGTGGTCACGGTGAAGATGGCAGGCGTGGATTCGGTGCTGACGCTGGACGACTTCTTCCTGCTCAATGCGGGTTACAATGGCGCGCCGGCGCGGGGCGCCTTCTCCGATGACGCCGCCCTTCCCATCCTGCAGGCGGCGTTTCTGGACGGCGACACCAACAATGCGGCGGCGGGCCGGATGGACCTGTTCGTCATGGGCGACCTGCTCGGCATGCTGGCCTGACGCCGCGCTACGCCTTCGGGTCAGCACGGAGCAGGAACGCGGTGCGGGGCTTCCTCCCAGCGGGTGCGCGGCATCCACCAATGATCCGTCGCCCCGCCCCGCCCCGGGCCGCATCATCCACCTTCGGATAGGCTGCGCCGCCCGTGGCGCGGCAATCCTGCGGGAGAGAAGCGATGGCGAGTATCCGGTTTTCAGCCAGGGCCATGGACGGGAACGAAGTGATCCTCGACCTTCAGGGCTCGGGCGAGGCGACGGGGCCGCAGGCCTCCATCAGCACCAAATTGCAGCTCAGGATCAGTTCCGAGGATGGCCAGACCGATGCCTCAGGCAGCCTTGAGGTGACGGCCACGGGGATGGGCGAGGTTTCGGCGGAAACCAGCGCGGAAGCGCCCGGCGCGGTGTCGCCGGAGATCACCACCACGGAGGAAACATCCACCGAGGAAACGCCGCAAGGATTCCTGTTCTCCGAAACCAGCCTGACCGTCTTCGACATCTCTGGTGGAGGAGAGGCCGAAAGCATGCCAATGCCCATCGACCTCATGATGCTGCCTCTTGGCCCTGCCGAAGAATTCCTGCTTCAACAGGATTCCTTGCCCCTGCCGGACATGTTCATGCCCATGCCAGGATTGGCGGCAGCCTTTGCTGCTGGCGAACTGATGTAGCCTGGTGGCATGTCCGGCCCGCGTCACTTTCGTGACCGGGCCGGACATGTATCACATTGGGCGTAGCAGCCACTTGGCGGATGGGTCCTCTCCCTGGTGGAAGCCCCACCACCAAAGGCGCCGTCTTCACTCCCGCATGATCGGCCTAACATGCCGCGGCGTGCAACAGGGGGAAAACGGCGATGGCCATCAGAACATCATCCAGGATCAGCCGCAGCGTTTCGGTCAGCACAACATCGAACGACTCAACGACAGCGACGACCGACAAAGAGGAAGTCAGCGTCGCCGTGGGTCCCGGCAATACCTCGTCCGGCAGCGATGGCTTGTCTGCGACTATAGGGGGTAATGCCACCGCCGTCGGCAATGACACGCTGGCTTCCACTTCGATCACCGCGGAAGCCAGCAGCCAGTCGGGCACCCAGCAAATCTCCGCCAGCGCGGATTTCTATGCCGCCGCGCAGGGGGAGACGGGATCGGGTGGAACCGCCTACACAACCTCCTTCATCGATTTGGCTGGCGATGCTGATCATGTGGTGACGGTGCAGCACACATCCGAGCGCAGCAAAAGCACGAACGAGACGACCACCTGGGAGTCGAGCTCCTCCCAAAGCCTTTATGCCGTGGATCTGGGGTCAGACGATGACGACGATACCGCCCAGTCCCAGCCGGTCAGTGGCACAGGCACCGCTACGCCTGCTGAGACGGACAACAAAGTACCCTCCTGGGAGGTGGATGAATGGGACGGCAACCTCGTCTTCTTCGATATCGATGTGGTGGCCATAGGAGATGACACCTATGCGGGGCTGGATCTATCTGCCCTGGCGGTCGACGAACAGCTTTCCGTGGTGGATGCCCTGGTGACCGTCGGCGTTGGCTGATGCGTGGCTTTTCTGCGGGCGCGTCCGGCGTAGGGCATGCCTTTCAGATCCGTCCGGTCATCATCCCTTCGATGAAAGAAGCCCTACCGGCAAGAAAGTCAGAGGCGCATCCACCGATGGAAGTTTCATCCATGTGCGTTCTTCCATGGTGCCGTGCCGTGGCTAAGTTGATCGATGTCGGCGGCGTGCCGACGCCAATCGACACGAGGAGGCTCCTATGAGCGGTTACGGTGGTGGCCATCACGGCGGCAATGACGACTACGACTTCGACAAGGACATCAATGTCGATGTCGACATCGACTACAACTTCGACGCTTATGTCGATGTTGACTATAACTCCGATATCGACGTCGACGCCGAGATTTGCGTCGATGTCGACATCGATGGCAATCTCGCGAACTTCAACGTCGATGTTGAGGCTGTGGGTGACGACACCTTTGCCGAACTGAACCTGGCGGTTCTGACCACGGACGATCTGTCCATGATCACCGCGAGCGGCTCCTCCGCCGTCGGCTGACGGCGCGACTGGGTTGGCCCCACGGACCAGCCCTTGCAGCATGGCGTGGAAGGCCACGGGGAGGGTGCCCCGTGGCCTTTTGGATAACCCGCTGAACGTCGGCGACACGCCGGCACCAACCAACAAAAGGAAACGTCCATGAGCAGGTATGGTGGGAACGACAACTATGACTTCGAAACGGATATCGAGATCGACGTTGACGTCGACCTCGACCTCTATTCCGATGTCGATGTTTATTACAGCTCGGACATCAACATCGATGCCAATATCGATGTCGATGTTGATATCAATGGCAACCTCGCGAACTTCAACGTCGATGTAGAGGCCATTGGGGACGACACCTTTGTCGAGCTGAACCTCGCGGTTCTGACCACGGACAACCTGTCCATGATCACCGCCAGCGGCACCTCTGCCGTCGGTTGATGGCGCGGCAGGGCATGCCCAGTGGGCGGGCCTGTGCGGCATGATGCGGAAGGCCACGGGCAGGGCGCCCCGTGGCCTTCTTTCGTGCGATGGTATGGGGCTCATGCTTCCGCCTTCCGTGCCCCTTCATCCAAAAGGAGGAGCCTCCTCCCGCGCGGTTGCCCATGCCGGGTAGGCATCCATAACCTCAGCGCCGAAACCGGACTGCGGGACCGGATCAGAAGGGGAGGTGTCGACCATGGCGATTTTCCGGGGCAAGGCGGCTGCTGAAACAATGAACGGCGGATCCGGTGCGGATACGGCGGATTACTTCGCTTCCAACGCGGCTGTGACCATTACGTTGAACGCCACCCCGACGCGATCGACGCGAGGCATCGGCGGCTACGCCAACGGGGACACGCTGAACAGCATCGAGAACCTGAGCGGCTCCGCCTTCAACGACACGCTCAGTGGCAACAGCCTGAGCAATGAATTGTTTGGTGGCCTGGGCAACGACATCCTGCGTGGCAATGACGGCGATGACTGGCTGTATGGCGATGCGGTGGTCGATACCAACGGGGATGGGACACGGGATTTCGTACCCAACAGCGCCCCACCTGACGCGGATACCGCGACGGCCGGCGGCAATGACACGCTGGATGGGGGCTTCGGCAATGACCGCCTTTATGGCGGCGGCGGCAATGACACGCTGCTGGGCGGCTTCGGCAATGACCTCCTTTCCGGCGGCACCGGCGACGACCTGCTGACCGGCGGCGATGGAGACGACACGCTGCTCGGCGGCGCGGGCATCGACCAGCTCATCGGCGGCGGCGGCAACGATACGCTGGAAGGCGGTGATGGTGATGACGAGTTGCTGGGGGGCATGGGCGATGACATCATGCGCGGCGGCGCCGGCAATGACAGCCTGGTGGCCTCCTCGGGCGCCGATGAACTTTATGGCGATGCCGGCAATGACTCGCTGAACGCCGGCGAGGGCGACGACCTGCTTGATGGTGGCGATGGCAATGACGAATTGCTAGGTGCCGTCGGCGCCGACACGCTGCGCGGCGGCAATGGCAATGACGTGCTGGATGGCGGCGAGGGCATCGACACGCTGGAAGGCGGCGCGGGCAATGACCGGATGATCGGCGGATCCGGCCTCGCGGCCGATTTCTTCAATGGCGGTGACGGCTTCGATACAGTGGATTACTCCACTGCTGCCAGCGCGGTCGGTCTTGACCTTCTGTCCGGCGCCACCGCCGGCGCGGCAATGGGTGACACCTTCACTTCTGTTGAAAGATTTATCGGCTCCAATTTCAATGATCAGTTTCTTGGTGACAACAACAACAACGTGTTCATCGGAGGGGGTGGAGCAGATACCATTGTTGGCCGCGGCGGCGACGATACCGTGGATTATTCCAGCTCCACCACGGGTATCACCATGGCACCGGGCGCCAACTTCACGCTGACCGCCACTGATGGCAGCGGGCAGACCGACACCATGCAGCTGGTGGAAAACATCATCGGCACAGCTTTCAACGATACCATGTTCGGCACGGCAGCCGACAACGTCCTTGTCAGTGGCGGCGGCACCGATACGTTGCGTGGCGGCAGCGGCGCCGACCTGCTGGTGGCCACGGGCGGACAGGTTACCATGATCGGGGATGGCGTTGGCGATGGCGGCACCGCGGGCCTCGATACCTACCGTATCCTTGGCGGCACCAACAATCAGATTTCCGGCTACCAGATCGGCGAGGATCTGCAGTTCGCCAATCTCAGCGGCGTCGGGCTTGGGTCCACCCCCCCGCCTACGCCTAATGCAAGCGGTGTTTGGTTCCTGCAATTTGTCGGCAGCGGCCACAGTACTAACCTGATTCTTGGATCGACTGCTTCGATGACTGAAGCCACGGCCAGGGCGATACGGAGCAACATCATCGCCAACGACCTTTTTGTGAATCCGTCCTACGCATCCGACGCCGACTGGTTCGCGTAAGACACGATGGCAGCCCTGGTCAAACCGCGCGGCCGGCGGATCAGGACCGCACTGGATGAGGCGGGGGCCGCGCTTCGCGGCACCGCCTGGGTGCTGGGCGGCTTCAGCATGGCCTCCAACCTGCTGATGCTGGCGCCATCGCTCTACATGCTCCAGGTCTATGACCGCGTCATGAGCACCGGGCATATCGAGACGCTGGTGATGCTGACGCTGCTGGCGGGCGCGGCCCTGCTGTTCTTCGGCCTGGTCGAGGCATTGCGCTCGGCCATCACCACGCGGATGAGCGGCTGGCTGGGGGAGCGCCTGGGGCCGGCCTTCCTGGAGGGCGGCATCCGCGCGCGGCTGGCGGGGGACAATTCCGGCGCCCAGCCTTTGCGCGACCTGCAGGTGGTGCAGGGCTTCCTGGCGTCGCCCGGCTTTGCCGCGCTGTTCGACATACCCTGGGCGCCGCTGTTCCTGCTGCTGATCTGGATGCTGCATCCCGCCCTGGGCATTCTCGGCCTTTGCGCGGCGCTGACCCTGCTGGCGCTGGGCCTGTTGAACGAGTTCCTGACGCGCGGCCTGACCCTCAAGGCCAGCCAGATGGGCATCGCTGCCACGCAACAGGCCGAGACGGCCATCCGCAATGCCGAGGTGGTGCGCGCCATGGGCATGGCGCCGGCGCTGATGGCACGCTGGTGCCAGACCAGCGACGCCGCCGCCGCCGCCACCCGGCGCAGCGGTGAACGCAATGGCCTGCTGCTCGGCCTGACCAAATTCGTGCGGCTCTTTGTGCAATCCGCCGTGCTGGGCCTCGGCGCCTATCTGGTGCTGGGGGGAAGCCTGTCGGCGGGTGGCATGATCGCCGCTTCCATCCTGCTCGGCCGCGCCCTGGCCCCGGTTGAGATCGCCATGGCCAGCTGGCGCAACCTTGCCCTGGCGCGCATCGCCTATGCCCGGCTGCAAAGCCGGATGCAGGGCGTGCCGCCCGAGCGCCCGCGCACCCGCCTGCCCGATCCGGTTGGCGTGCTGAGCGTGGACAAGGTGAGCTATGCACCGCCCGGCGCGAAGCTGCCGGCGCTGCAAGGCGTCTCCTTCCGCGCGAACCCGGGCGAGGTGGTGGCGGTGATCGGCCCTTCCGCCAGCGGCAAAAGCACATTGTGTCGCCTGCTGGTCGGCATCGCCGAGCCGGACCATGGCGAGGTCCGGCTGGACGGCTCCGATCTGCGTCACTGGAACGCTGCCGAGTTGGGTCCGCATATCGGCTATCTGCCGCAGGATGTGGAACTCTTCGCCGGCACCGTGCGCGAGAACATCGCCCGCATGGGCGAGGCGGATGACGAGGCCGTGGTCGAAGCCGCCATGCTGGCGCATGCGCATGAGGTGATCCAGCGGCTGCCGCAAGGCTATGACACGCCGATCGGCGACAGCGGCGCGCGGCTTTCCGGCGGCCAAAGGCAGCGCATCGGCTTGGCGCGGGCCGTGTACCGCAACCCGAAGCTGATCGTGCTCGACGAGCCCAATGCCAATCTCGACCAGGCGGGCGAGGCCGCGTTGGCCGCCGCGCTGAGCGAGATGAAGCGGCGCGGCGCCACGCTGCTGATCGTCGGGCATCGCCCTTCCACCCTGGCGCAGGCGGACCATGTGCTCGTGCTGCGTGACGGCAAGGTGGAAGTGTTCGGGCCGCGCGATGCGGTGCTCAAGCGCCTGACCGCGGGCGCCCGGGAGCGCGCCGCGCCGGCGGCCAACCAGGTCCGGAGCGCCGCCGAAGACGCCTCCGAAGGGGCCGCAAAGGCCCAGAGTGCCTAAGCCCAGCACACGGACATTTCCATGAGCAGCCAGCTTCCCGCGCTTCGTCCTCCAGCCGGCCTCATCCCGTTCCGGGGTGGGGCGCTGCCACCCCAGGCACCCTTGGGGCAGGCGATCCGCGCGCCCGCGCGGCTCGGCTTCCTGTTGATCCTGGTGTTTCTCGGCGGCTTCCTGGCCTGGGGTTTTCTGGTGCCGATCGCCGGCGGCGCCATCGCCCCCGGGGTCATCAGCCCGGACGGCAACCGCCGCACGGTGCAGCATCTGGAAGGCGGCATCATCAGCGAGTTGCGCGTGCGCGACGGCGACATGGTGGCTGCGGGCCAGCCCCTGGTGGTGCTGGAAGGCCTGCAGGCGCGCGCCGTGCTGAACGCGCTGCGTCACCGCTTCCGCACCCTGCGTGCCACCGAGGCACGGCTGATGGCGGAACAGAACAACGCGACCCGCCTGGTGTTTCCGCCCGAACTGGCCAGCAGATCGCCGGATGCGGAGCTCACCACCATCCTGACCGGCCAGCAGGCGCTGTTCGCCGCCCGTCGCCTCGCCCATGCCAGCCGCCGCCAGGTGCTGGGGCAGCGCATCGAGCAGTCGCAGGAACAGATCCGCGGGCTGGAGGCGCAGGTGGCCAGCGCCAAGGCGCAGCTCGGCCTGATCGCCGACGAGCTGGCCGGCAAGAAGCAGCTTCTCCGCCAGGGCCTGGTGCCGCGGCCGGACGTGCTGCGCCTGCAGCGCGCCGAGGCGGAGATCGGCGGGCAGCTCGGCGAGCATCTGGCGGCCATCGCCACGGCCCGCCAGGCCATCAGCGAGGCGCGCATGCAGATCCTGTCGCTGGAGGCGGACCGGCTGGACCAGATCGCCGAGCAGCTGGAAAAGCTGCGCCCCGAGCTGGCCGATGTGGGGGAGCGGCTGCTGGCCAGCGACGACGTGTTGTCGCGCACCGTGGTGACGGCGCCGGTCAGCGGCACGGTGGTGGGCCTGCGCTTCAGCACGGTGGGCGGCGTGATCCGTGCGGGAGAGGCGATCCTGGATCTGGTGCCGGCGGAGGAAACGCTTCTGATCGACGCCCATGTGGCGCCGCTCGACATTGACGTGGTGCAGGCCGGACTGGTCGCGCAGGTGCGGCTGACCGCCTATTCCAGCCGGGGCCTGCCGCGCATCGACGGAACCGTGCGCACCGTCTCGGCCGACCGGCTGACGGATCAGGCCACCGGGCAAAGCTACTATCTGGCCCGTGTCGAGGTGCCGCGGGAGGCGCTGCGGGAACTGGCGGACCAGATATCCCTGGTGCCAGGCATGCCGGCCGAGGTGCTGGTGGTGCGGCGGCAGCGGACCATGGTCCAGTACCTGATGGAGCCTTTCCTGGCCGCCTTCCGGCGCAGCTTCCGCGAGGTATGAGCCGCCCGGGCCCGCAGGCCTTACGAGCGGCCCAGCAGCCGCGGGGGGGCCTCCGGCCGGGACGAAGGCAGCAGTGTCAGCCTTGGCTCGGCGCTCGCATCCCGGCGGCGCGGAACAGCACCTTCGGGCGAGGCGGTTTCCACCTCCGCGGCAGCCGCCTGGGCGGGCGCCTGGGACACCGCGTTGGTCGCCGCCAGGGCGGCCTGGGTGCGGTTCGTGGCGCCGAGCTTGCGCATGATCTGCCGCACATGCACCTTCACGGTTGATTCCCGCATGCCCATCAGCTGGGCGATGGCCTTGTTGGTCAGTCCGGCTGCCAGATGACCCATCACCTCCTCCTGCCGCCCCGTCAGGTCGGCGCGGCTGCGGCGTGAGCTGCTTTCGCCCAGGCGCCCGCCATCAAGGTCGATGGGACGGTTCTCGGCTTCCTGCCCGCGCCCGAACAGCGCCGTGGGCGGAAAGAAGGAGCCACCCCCCATGATGAATGTGAGGGTGCGCAGCGCCACCTCAGGCTCGGTGCTGGTGGGCACGAAGCCGCGCGCCTTTGCGCGATAGGCGGCCACGACCTCGGCGGAATCCTCCAGATCGGATATGACCACAACGGGAGTTGCGGGCAGCGCGGCCATCATGCCTTCCAGCCAGGCCAGGGCCACCGGATCCCTGAGGGGCATGGCACCCAGGCTGAGGATGGCGAGGCGATAATCCGAATCCGCCATGGACAGGTTGGAAACCGCTTCGGGCGCGATGGCCACAACATCGAGGCCATTGCCGCGCGCCCAATCTGCCAGCAATTCCGCCCAGCCGGTGCGGCGCAGGGCGCGCCCATCGACAAGGACAACACTGCCGGGTTTTTGCTCAGCTATGGCCTTTTGCACTGTTTGTTCTCACTGGCTGCAGCGTCCAGACACCTGGTGTTGCAGGTGGCTCACCTTGTCCGGTGCCGGTTTTCGGAATCTGCTCCGGATGGGAAATTCTGCGCGCTCCTTGTCATCGCCAACCATGGCGCAAAAGGATGAACAGCCTTGGCGAAAGAAGGGGATGACCTTGGGAAGATCAGGATGCGGCGACCCGGCTGTGGCTGCGCCACTACGCCCGAAGGGGTAGAAGCTGCGCGATGGCTTTTGCCGGTGGAGATGCGAGAACCGCCGGCAGCGCCGCGATCGGCGGCGAAGGGATGCAGGCATCCGCCTGCGCCGAAACTCGCAATGCTACCTGAGTGCGGTTGGAAACACCGAGTTTGCGCATGATCTGCCGCACATGCACCTTCACGGTCGACTCGCACATATGCAGTTCACGGCCGATCAGCT
Source organism: Teichococcus oryzae (assembly GCF_008386565.1). Lineage (GTDB taxonomy): Bacteria > Pseudomonadota > Alphaproteobacteria > Acetobacterales > Acetobacteraceae > Pseudoroseomonas > Pseudoroseomonas oryzae. The sequence goes on from NZ_VUKA01000013.1 coordinate 49,533, forward strand.
TGTTTGAATATCCGCGGCGAAGCTGCAGAAGCACCTGGCGCTGGCGCTGGGTAAAGGTGCTTTCATCGAGCGGGAAGTTCGCCTCGGCAGCGGGAATGGCAGGAACCTTCGGTTCCGGCTGCTCCAGCAGGGCTTCGGCGGGAAAGAAGACGCCGCCGCCGATGATGAAGGACAAGGCGCGAATGGCCGCCGCGGGCGCCATGTCGGTGCTGATGAAGCCCTTCACACCCGCCCCCAGGGCCACCGCCACATCGGCTGCCCTCCAATGGTCGGACACCACGACCACCGGCCGCTCCGGAGCAAACTCCTCCGTGGCGGCGATCATGTCCTGCAACTGCTTCTGGCAGGGTGCCATGGAGCCGAGGTCCACCAGCACCGCTGAAATCTCCTTCGCGCGGCACGCCGGAAGGGCAATGGAACCCGCTTCCATTACCTGACAAGCTTGATTCTCCGCTGATGCGCCATGTTCCAGGAAATATCGGAAGGCATTTCGTCGAAGGGGAAAGCGGTCAACCAGAAGAAGAAGCCAGGCATTTTCGCCTGTGGAAATCTGGGTGTTCATTTTTGCCCTCCCATGCGGGGTACCAGTGAGCTGCGCAGGCAAATGCCGGGCCTCAACCTGAACAGGAGATTTCTCCTTAAACCGGCAAAAGCAGAGCATAAGATGTAGTCCATTAGCAAAACGAAATGATAAAGTTTTCTTTAAATTGATTTCAAAGAATGCTGATGATCAAATCTTGGAGGCTTGCGGCTTCAATGGACGGAGGGCAGGCGGCAGCCTCTCGCCAACGCCAAAGCAAGGACAAAAGCCTAAAAATCAACCTTTGATTTACTTTATTGTTAACATCCAAGTGCCCCGGGTTGATTTCTTCCTGTCAGGTCGACGTCTGGCAAAGAAGAAGAAAAATCTGCGCCCGGCCTCGAAGCCCGTCGATGACAGAATTGGAATTCATACCTCAAGCACGCGTGATGGTGGCATACGGAGAAACATCCTCGATGGACCTGAAGCAAGTTCCGGAAAAGTAGGTCCCGGACAGGCGACATCACCTGACCGGGTGAGAAGGCTCGTCAAAGCAAGATCAAGGCGACTTTCTGAAACTGGAGGCCGCAATCCGCCTTATCGTCGCACCAGGGGGCAGGCGCTCAGCTGCAAGGGCTTGACGGTATCTTCAGGCGCCATGGTGGAAACCAGCTTGCAGTAATCCCATTCCTGCCGGCTTTCCGCCGGTGTCTTCACCTGCAGCAAATAGGCAGCCAGCACTGCACGGCCATCCTGGCGGATCGTGCCGGAGCCGAAAGCATCATCCTGAGTCGGCATCTTCTTCATCTGCGCGACCACGGCGGCCCCACTTTCCTTGGCGCGCGATACGCCAAGTGCCGCGACAGCCTTCAGGTAATGCAGCGTGGTCGCATAGCAGCCCGCATGCACCATGCCGGGATAGGCGCCCCCCATAACGGGCAGCACACGCTTGGTGAAGGCGCGGGTCTGCTCATTGGTGTCCCAATAGAAGCTATTGGTGAACAGCAGGTGCTGCATAGTTTGCAGCCCTGCGGCCTTGATGTCGTTCAGGAACATCACCAGGGCCGCCACCTTCATCCTTTGGGTGATGCCGAATTCCTGCGCCTGCTTGATGCAGTTCGGCAGGTCGTTGCCACCCAGGGCCAGGCCGATCACCTCCGCGCCGCTGCCGCGCGCGGCGAGCAGCGTGGCCGAGAAATCCCCTGTTCCCAGCGGCACCCGCGATCCGCCCACCACGCTGCCGCCGGCTTCCTGCACAAAGGCGGTGGTCTCGGCCTGCAGGGAATGGCCGAAGGCGTTGTCCGTGGCGATGAAATACCATTTGCGCCCGCCGCCCTTCACCGTTTCCGCTGCCACGGCCTTGGACAACATGTAGCCGTCATAGGTCCAGTTGATGGTGTTGGGCGTGCAAAGCGCGTTGGTGAACTCCGTCGCGGTGACGGCGACGCCGAGGCAGGCCTTGTCCTTGTCCCGCGAGATCGTCGCGGCGGCGAGGCCGACAGCCGAGTTGGGCCCCGCGATCAGCATGTCGACCCCCTGCTGGTCGAACCAGCGCCGCGCCAGGGTCGCCCCGACATCCGCCTTGTTCTGGTGGTCGCCGAACATGATCTCGACATTGAGGCCCGGCATTTTCGGCATGAACTCGGCCACCGCCTGCCGTGCGCAGGCCACCCCGGCCGGGCCGAGCAGATCCGTGTAGATGCCGGAAAAGGCGGCCACCACGCCGATCCGGATCGTGGGTGTCTGGGCAAGGGCCGGCATGGCCAGGCCGGCGGCGAAACCGGCCGTTCCCTGAAGCAGCACCCGACGTGATGTGAACATGGAATTTCCCCCTGTATGTTGTCATGGTCCGCCCTCTGCGGGGCGGTGCCTGGTGTTGATGGCGCCGGAAGCCCTGGTCGTGTTCAGCGCAGCCGGGGCTTCTCGATCCCTGCCAGGTCGCAAAGCGCATCAACCATCGCCGAGAAATCCTTGCCGCCGAAGCCCCGGGACCGCGCCGTGCTGAAGGCCTCGCGCGCGGCGGCGGCCATTGGCATGGGCACCTTCGCCGCATTGGCCGCATCGACGATCAGCGTCAGGTCCTTGTGGGCCAGGTCGATGGTGAAGCCGGGCTCGATATCGTCCTTCAGCACCTTTGTCGGCCAGGCGATCTTGAGCTGCCCGTTCACCGCCGTGGTGCCGTAGAGCACGTCCAGCGTCTTCTCCAGCTCCAGGCCGAAGCGTTGCGACAGGGCCAGCGCCTCGGCGTTCATCTGGCACGAGGCCACGGCCAGGAAGTTGTTCACCAGCTTGGTACGCGTGCCGCTGCCCACGGGGCCGCAATGATGGATGGTCGTCCCCATCGCCTCCAGCAACGGCCGGACGGCCTCGAAATGCTCCGGATCGCCGCCGACCATGAACAGCGACTCACCGCGGTCCGCATGGCTGGCGAGGCGGCCCACCGGCGCGTCCACGAAGCCGATGCCGCGCGCCCTGGCCTGCTGCGCCAGGCGGTCGGTGGTTTCGGGGTCGATGGTGCTCATGTCCAGCACGATGGAGCCCGGCTTCGCATGGGCCAGAACGCCCTCCGCCCCGCCCACGACCTGCTCCACGATGGCGGAGTTCGGCAGCATGGTGACGATCACCTGCCCGGCGGACGCCACCTCGGCCACGGTGGCCGCGGCGCGTGCCTGCAGCAATTCCAGTTCGGCCACGGCTTCAGGATTGATGTCGTTGACAACCAGCCGGAACCCCTTGCGGCAGAGGTTCGACGCCATGGGGCGCCCCATGCGCCCCAATCCGATGAATCCGACGTCCATACCGGTTTCCTTCCCCCTTGTTTCATGGCGCGCCTCTGGCACGAGGCCCGGTTTAACAGCGTCTCGCGTCTGGCGATCCCATACAAGAACGGCATGGCAGAATGATCGAATTGCGAATTCGGCATCGAGCCAAACAAGCCTAGCCCTGTCGGGAAACACCAGGGGTTAGACCATGAACCAGATCGCCGGCCCGCCAGCCCTGCAACAGGATATCGACTGGCCAGGGGCCATCCATGGCGCACTGAAGCGCGCCGGGGTGCGGCAGGTTTCCTATGTGCCGGATGCCGGGCATTCCCGGCTGATCAACCTGGCGCATGAAGATGCCGCCATGGAAGCCACCGTCCTGACCACCGAGGAGGAGGGCATCGCCCTGGCGGCGGGGGCCTGGTTGGGCGGGGACCGGTCGGTGCTGCTGATGCAGTCGAGCGGCGTCGGCAATTGCGTCAACATGCTGTCGCTCCTGAACTCCTGCCGCTTTCCCTTCCTGACGATCGTGACCATGCGTGGCGAATGGGCCGAGTTCAATCCGTGGCAGATCCCGATGGGGCGGGCAACGCCGGCCGCGCTGGAACTGATGGGCGTCACCGTCATGCGCCTGGACGATGCCGCCGAGGCGGATGAGGTCATCACCGCCGCGGCGGACCTGGCCTTCAATGGCGACCAGCAGATCGCCGTGCTGATCTCCCAGCGCCTGATCGGCCGCAAGAAGTGGGTGAGCGAGTGATGGCCATGCAGGAAGGCACGATGGATCGCCGCGACGCGGTGCGCGATCTGCTGGCGGACAGGGCGGAATTGCTGGTGGTGAGCGGCCTGGGCTCGCCCAGCTATGACGTTTTCGCCGCGGGCGACAATGCGGCCAACTTCTATCTCTGGGGCGCCATGGGGGGCGCCGCGATAATGGGGCTCGGCCTGGCCCTGGCGCGCCCGTGCCAGCCTGTCGCGGTCATCACCGGCGATGGCGAGGCCATGATGGGCGTTGGCGGCCTGCTGACCATCTCGGTGCGCAAACCGTCCAACCTGACGGTGGTTGTTCTGGACAATGGGCAGTTCGGCGAAACCGGCATGCAGCGCAGCCATGCCGGCCTTGGCGTCGATCTGGCGGCGCTGGCACGGGGCGCCGGGTTTTCCGAAGTCGTCACCCTTCACGACCCCGACGAGGTGGCGGCCTTCCGCCCGCGCTTGCAGGAGGTCGGCGGCGGGCCCCGCTTCGCCGTCCTGCGGATCGCGCCGGGGAACCAGGAGCGGGCCTTGCCGGCCCGGGATGGCGTTTATCTGAAGAACCGCTTCCGCGAGAAGCTGGGGATTGCGGTGGATTGAGGCGGAGGCCGGGGCTTCCTGTGCGGAAGCCCCGGCGGCACGCCGTCACATCTCCAGCCGGATGTCCCAGAGGCCTTCCCCGGACAGGCAGCGGATCTCCTCGACGATCAGGTTGCCGATGGCGGCGGCCGCCACGGAGGATGGACGATCGACCGGAGCCGCCAGCACAAGCTCCCGGGTGACGGGGGGGCTGAGCGGTGCCGCTTCCAGCCGCCCTGCACGCAACTCGGCCGCGATGGATGAAGGAGGCAGAACGCTGAAGCCCAGCCCTTCCTCCACGAAGCTGGTCAGGACCCGGTAGGAATCGGCTTCCAGCATGACCCGCAGGGATAGTCCGCGCTTCGCCGCGGCACGTTCGATCAGGCTCCGCAGGCCATGGGGATGGCTGGGCAGAACCAGCTTCTGCTGCACCAGCCATTCCAGACGGACCAGACCGGTTTGCTTCAGTCCTGAGCCGGGCTGGCCAACCACCACCACCTTGTCGCGACCAAGCGGCCTGGCCGAAAGATGCAGGTCCACGGCAGGGCCATAGATCAGCGCCAAGTCCATCTCTCCGCGCGAAAGCCATTCAAGAAGATGGCCGCCATAGCTTTCAACGATGCACAGCGCCACATCCGGCAATTCGTTGACGACACGGCGCGCGAAGCGGGCCGAAAGCAGGGCGCTGACCGTGGGCACCAGCCCCAGGACGACGCGCCCGGCGGGCGATGCGCCGAAGGATTGGATGTCGTCGCGCGCCTGTTCCATTTGCCGGACCAGGCCGGCGGTGCGCTCCAGCAGCATGCGGCCGGCGCTGGTCAGCTGCATGCCGCGCCCGTTGCGGATAAAGAGTTCGGCGCGCAGCTCGTGTTCCAGCAGCTTGATGTGGCGGCTCAGGGCAGGCTGGGCGATGCGCAGCCTGTCGGACGCCTTGCCGAGGCTTCCCAGCTCCGCCACGGCCTTGAAGGTCCGCAACTGGCGAAAATCCAACCTTTCCTCTCCTTTCTCCCCTCCCCGGCTGTTCCAACCAGAACAGAAAGCTGATCTTCGCCGATCAGGCACGGGCACGGGATTCCAGCACCCGCCGGAGGCGGACCCCCTGATCAAGGGGCTGTGCCTTTCAGCACGGGCGGCTCTTCAGCGCCCGGGCGCGGAAAAGCAAGGTGCCTCGCCCGCGCCTTGCCTATACCTGCATCAGCCAGTGGACCGGCCATGCGGGAGCCGGGCCAACAGCCTGGAATGGCCGGGCGGATTACCGCATGGGCCATGCATACATCAGGCCGCCCTGGGTCCAGAGGGCATTGGGGCCGCGATCCATGCCGAGGGAGGTGGCCTTGCCGACATTGCGCTCGAAGAGCTCGCCATAATTGCCGACGGCGCGAATGGCGTCATAAGCCCAGTTCGCGGAAAGCTTCAATCCCTGGCTGAGCACGGGATCGGTGCCAAGAAGGCGCCGGGCGTTGGGCGAGGCATCCTTCGCCCGCCGCTCCTCGGCATTCGCCGCGGTGATGCCGAGTTCCTCCGCCTCGATCAGGGCGTTGAGGGTCCAGCGGATCACGTCAAACCATTCCTGGTCGTCGCGGCGCACCATGGGCCCCAGAGGCTCCTTGCTGATCCGGTCGGGCAGCACGATGAAATCGCCGGGATTGGGAAAGGAGGCGCGCACCGCGGCGATCTGGGAGGCATCGGTCGTCAACGCATCGCAACGGCCGGAGCTGAAGGCGGCGGCGACCTGGTCGATGCGCTCGAACAGCACGGGCGTGATGCGGATGTTCGCGGCCCGGTACCAGTCCGCCAGATTCCCTTCCGTGGTGCTGCCCTGCTGGACGCAGACTGTGGCGCCATCAAGCTCCGTGGCGCGGGAAATCCCCGCATCCCGGCGCACCATGAAGCCTTGTCCATCGTAGAAGTTGATGCCCACGCTGCGCAGGCCCAGCGCGGTGTCGCGGCCCATCGTCGCCGTGGTCTGCCGGACCAGGACGTCCACCTCGCCCGATTGCAGGGCGGGGAAACGCTGCTGGCCGGAAAGCGGCACGAACCGGACCTTGGTGGCGTCGCCCAGAACCGCGGCCGCGAAGGCCCGGCACAAATCGGCATCGAGGCCGCGCCACGTTCCCTGGCTGTCAGGCTGCGAGAAACCCGCGACGCCCGTATTGACGCCGCAGGTCAGGATGCCCCGGCTTTTGACTGCGTCCAGTGTCGCACCGGCCCAGGCCTGTTCGCCTGCGGCAAAAGAAAAAGTCATCAGGGAGACGGCGGCAAATGCGTTGCGGAAGAAAGACATGGAGCAGCCTTGTGCCTTGATCGAACCAGGATGATGACCCATCGCCAGGACCCGTAAAGCAAGGAATCAACGTCTCCAGTCTCACAGGGCCGGAACAAGGCGCCGGAGCCCTGACCGGGAACTGCGCATTTTATCCGATAAATCCGGCTTACCGGGTATTTTGTCCTGCGGCCGCGATCGTTGATCGGTACGGGCACGCCATGGCGCGAATATCCTTGATGGCGCCCCCAGAAACCTCATACCGAACACGGCTCGCGACCTGGCCGCTGGCTCAGCTTGTGACCGATCCGGCAGCCGCTGCCTGCGTCCCGGCCCGCAGGCGGACCCGTTCCTCCGGCAGCGGAATGAACTCCTTGTCGTCGCCCGGCACCTTGGCGAAGCGCCCCGCCTTCCAGTCTTCCTTCGCCTGCTCGATCCGCTCGCGCGAGGAGGACACGAAGTTCCAGAACAGGAAGCGTGGCCCGTCCATCACCGCGCCGCCCAGCATCAGCAGCCGCGCGCCTTGCGGGCCGGCACGCAGGGCCAGCCCGTCGCCGGCGCGGAACACCAGCATCCGGCCGGGCGCGAAGCGGTCGCCCGCCACCTCCACCTCGCCTTCCAGCACATAGGCGGCGCGCTCCTCATGGCGGTCCGGCAAGGGCAGCCGGGCACCGGGCGCCAGCACCGCATCGGCATAGAAAAGATCGGATTGCGTCGCGACGGGGGCATGGCTGCCCCAGCCCTCCCCGGCGATCAGCCGCAGCCGCACGCCCTGATCCTCGATCACCGGCAAGGTGGCACCGGGATGATGGGCAAAGTCCGGCATGATGTCCTCGGCATGGCGCGGCAGCGCCACCCAGGACTGGATGCCGAACAACTTGCTGCCGGTGCTGCGCAGCGCGGCGCCCGTGCGTTCGGAATGGGTGATGCCGCGCCCGGCGGTCATCCAGTTCACATCCCCCGGCACGATCGGCTGATCGGAGCCCAGGCTGTCGCGATGCTGGATGGCGCCGTCGAACAGGTAGGTCACGGTGGACAGGCCGATATGCGGATGGGGCCGCACATCCACCCCCTGGCCGGACAGGAACTCGCCCGGCCCCATCTGGTCGAAGAAGATGAAGGGGCCGACCATCTGCCGCTTCCTGGCCGGCAGGGCGCGCCGTACCTCGAAGCCGCCAATGTCATGCGCCCGCGGCAATATCACCTGTTCCAGGCCTTCCGGCAGGCCGGGCGGAAGCTGGGTGGGATCATGCTCAACGCTCATCCTGTCTTCCTCCTTGTTGCGATGTTCAGGGCGCGCCCAGCCAGTTGCGCGCCAGCGTCACATCCATCTGCGAAAGCCCATGCCCCACCGGCAATGCGTGATGCGTGACGGCGGCGCCGGCCTTGCCCAGTTGCTCCGCCAGGGCAGCGCTGTTGGCGGCAGGCACGATGGGGTCCGCTGTGCCGGACAGCAGCAGCACGCGCGTTCCCTCCAACCGCGCCGATGGGGGCTGGCGCAGCGGCACCATGGCGCGCAGCAGCGCGGCGCCCCGCAGCAGGCCCGGATGCAGCAGCAACAGGGCGGCGGCGATGTTGGCGCCATTGGAGAAGCCCAGCGCAACCGGCGCCGCCAGGCCGTGCCGCGCCTGTGCTTCCCGCACAAAGGCGGCCAGTGCCGCCGCCTCGGAGATCAGGCTGTTCTCGTCGAACACGCCTTCCGCCAGGCGGCGGAAGAAGCGCGGCATGCCGTTCTCCAGCACCCGCCCCCTTGGCGACAGCAGCGCCGCACAGGGCGCCACGGCCTGGCCGAGCGGCAGCAGGTCGTCCTCATTCCCACCCGTGCCATGCAGCAGCAGCAAAGGCGGCCGCGCGGCATCGGCGCCCGGCTCGAAGCGATAAACAAAGCCCGGATCGATGGTGGCCATGTCGCTACTCCTTAATCCAGGGCCGGCAGGGCAGCCTCGATAGTGCCGCGATGCGGCTGCAGGAAGCGCGGCAGCTGCAGCGCCTGTCCCAGCCGGTCCGCGGGCTCATCCACCGCGAAGCCGGGAATATCGGTCGCGATCTCGAACAGCACATGGCCAGGCTCGCGGAAATAAACGGAGCGGAAGTAATCCCGATCCTTCTGTTCCGTGGTCTGGATGCGGTGGTTGTCCGACAGCTTGCGCACCATCGCCATCTCCGCCGCGTCATCGGCGGCGCGGAAGGCCAGGTGATGCACGGAGCCTCGGCCCAGCCGCGCCGGCAGGAAGCCGCCCACCGCGCACAGATCGACAATGCCGCCCAGCGCCTGGCCCGGCACCTGGTAGCGCACCGTGTCGCCCTCGCGCCCCGCTTCCGCGAAGCCGAACACATCGGCCAGGATGGCGCCCGTTGCCTCGGTCCTGTCCAGCATCAGGCTGACGCCATGGAAGCCGCGAATGGCGTGCTCCACGGGAATTTCACCGTTGTCCCAGGCCGGCTCGGCCTCGATGCCCGGCAGGCCGGCCAGCGCCAGCCGCATGCCGTCCGGGTCGCGGAAGCGCAGCAGCGTTTCGCCGAACTGACCGGACCGTTCCAGCCCATGCGCCATCAGGCGCTGCATCCAGAAGCCGAGCGCGGCCTGCGGCACGCGAAACACGGTTTCCTGCAACTCGCCGATGCCCGCGCGCCCGGGCGCGGCATGTTCCCAGGGGAAGAAGGTCAGGATGGTGCCGGGCGTGCCGGCGGCATCGCCGTAATAGAAATGATAGGCGCCGGGATCGTCGAAATTCACGGTCTTCTTGACCAGCCGCAAGCCCAGCGTGCGGGTGTAGAAATCCAGGTTGCGCCGGGCCGCGCCGGCGATGGCGGTGACATGGTGGATACCGTTCTGCGTCATGGCCGCATCTCCTGTCGGGTGCGAGGGGCGCCGCGGGAGGCGCCGTGTCAGGAACAGGAAACAGGCCACCTCCCTTCCTGGCCAGCATAAACGGATTGCATCCATGCAATGCTTTCCGGGCATTCCGGCGGGATGGAATTGCATTTCCATCAGTGCCATCCTGGTGGGCCACCATCAGAACAGCCGCTTGCCGAACCCTCTCCACTCCATCGCCTGGGATGATGTGCGCCTGGTCCATGCCGTGGCCGAGGCGCGCAGCCTGCCCGCCGCCGCGGCACGGCTCGGCGTCAACCATTCCACCGTATTCCGCCGCCTGCGCCAGCTGGAGGCAATGCTGGGCCTGGCGCTGTTCGAGCGGCACCGCAGCGGCTATGTGCCGACCGCCGCCGGGGAAGCCATGGTGGCGCTGGCGACCCGGGTCGATGCCGACATCACCGGGGTCACGCGGCGCCTTGCCGGCCTTGCCCCGGTGCCGGAGGGCGAGGTGCGCATCGCCACCAGCGACAGCCTGCTGGCCGAGTTGCTGCTGCCGATGCTGGCCCGTTTCCGGCAGGCGCATCCGGCAATCCGGTTGGACATTGTCACCGGCAACATGGCGCTGAACCTGTCCCGCCGGGACGCCGACATCGCCCTGCGCGCCACCTCCGCCCCGCCGGACACCCTGGTGGGGCGCCGGCTGGCGCGCCTGGCCTGGGCCCTTTACGGCCCGCTGGATGAAGCCGATCCACCGCCCCTGGCACGGTTGCTGGAGGAAGCGCGGTGGCTGTCCCTGTCCGATGCGTTGGGCCACCTCGCGCCGGCCCGCTTCCTGCGGGGACAGGTGCCGGAGGCCCGCATTGTCGGCCGCTTCGATTCCGTGCAGGCGCTGACGCTGGCGACAAGGGTGGGGATGGGCATTGCCCATCTGCCCTGCTTCGCCGGCGATGCTTCCCCGATGCTGCGCCGGCTGTTGCCTCCCGAACCCGGCTTCGCGACCGATCTGTGGCTGCTGACCCACCCCGATCTGCGCCACGCACCCCGGATCCGCATCCTGCTTGACTATCTGGCGGAGGAGATCGCCGGGATGCGCGGGCTGATCGAGGGCGGCAGCGCCTGAAGGCTGCCCACCTCAGCCATTCAGCAATGCATCTATATCGGCCTGCGACATCCCCGCCCCGCCCGATTGGCCGTTCAGCAGCGCGTCAATGTCGGCCTGCGACAGGTCGGGCGCCCTTTGGGCCTCCTCGCTGACCGTGCGCATCTGCGTCAGCACCCGCACCTGTGCCATCGGCCCGTTGCCGGCGGCGCCGGGCACGATGTGCTCCAGCATGGTTTCCACCTGCTGCAGATGCTGGATGGCGCGGCGGATGCGCTGGCCGGTGACGTCCTGAAAGGAACAGGCCTCGAAGATCGAGTTGACCCTGGCGGACAATGCCTCGATCGAGGCCTGGTCCTTCTGGCCGCTGTTGATCCAGGCCTGAATGGCCTCGGTGGCTTCCATGATGGTGTTGGCGGCGGTTTCGGTGGCCTGCACCACCGCCTCCAGCTCCAGCCCGCTGTTGCGTGTGCTGGCGGCGGGAATGGCGACCAGCTTGGCGATCTGCTCGTGCACCTGGCCCAGCTTGCGGGAAATATTCTCCTCCGCCATGTCGGCCATGTCGGACGTGGCGCTGACCTCGGCACTCAGCTCGGCGATGCGGCGATCCATAAAGGCGCGGAGTTCGGCGAACATCGGCGCCATCTCGGCCCGGATGTCGGCCCGCAAGCTGGAGGAGGCCGCGGCCGGAGCGTGCGGGTTCGGGGCCTGGGCAGTCATTGCGGAACTCCGGTGGGCTCTGGTCTGGCGCCTTGGGTTCTAGGGCATTGAGGTAAATGGCTGATTGCCGCCTGGGGCTCAGCCACTGCCTCCACCGCGATGCCGCAACGCCCCCTCGCCGCCAGCGGAAGCCCGGCCCTGGTCAAGGCTTCCGGGGCCGCGCCATGCCGGGCAGCCCCGCGGCCAGCGCCATGCGCAGGCCGCGGCCGGGCTGGGCTTCTGCCGGAAAGAAGCGGCGCGCCATGGCCAGCAGCAGGATCGGCGGCAGGCCGATCAGCACCAGCATCAGCGCCGCGATCGCGCCATTCTCATAGGTGCCCCGCGCCGCTTCCGCGTACAGGGCGGTGGCCAGGGTTTCGGTGTTCAACGGCCGCAGCAGCAGGGTGGCCGGCAATTCCTTCATGGCGTCGAGAAACAGCAGCAGCGCCGCGGCGGACAGCGCCGGCAACAGCAAGGGCAGGTGGATGCGCCAGAACAGCCGCGCTTCCCCGGCGCCGGCGGCGCATGCCGACCAATCCACCTCGCGCCGCAGCCGGGCATAGGCGGCCTCCAATCCACCCGCCGGGATGGCCAGGAAGCGAATGGCATAGGCCAGCACCACCGCCGCCAGGCTTCCCGACAACAAGGGCGGCGCCCAGTGCCCCAGCGGGTCCAGCGCCGCGTCGATGCCGCCAAAGGCGATGATCAGCCCCACCGCCGCAACGCCGCCCGGCAGCGCATAGCCCAGCATACCAAAGCGCAGCAGCATCACGCCGGCGCGGCCAGGCTCGGCGGCGGTGCGGTCGCGCCGGGCGGTGAAGGCCAGCAGCAGGGCGCAGCCCAGCGCCAGCAGCGTGGCCAGCCCGGCCAGAAAGGCACTGTTGCCGATCCACTGCCCCAGATCCGGCGGCAGGCCGAACTGGGCGATGCGCTGCCATGCCGCCCAGACCAGATAGGCCACCGGGATCACGAAGCCGAGCAGAACCGGCACGGCACAGAACAGCGTCGCGGCGAGAGCCGCCGGAAGCTTCAGGGGCTGCAATTCGGGCCGCGCCGGATGCGCCGCCTCATGCGCGCCCGGGCGGTGCCCCTGCCGTTCCAGCAACATCACGACACCCACCAGCAACAACAGCAGCAAGGCGATCTGTGCCGCTCCTTCCAGCGAGGAGCGCGTGATCCAGGTGACATAAACCGAAACGGTCAGGGTGCGAACGCCGAGGAACTCGCTGGCGCCGACATCGTTCAGCGTTTCCAGCAGGGCGAGCGCGGTGCCGGCGGCGATGGCCGGGCGCGCCATGGGCAGGCCGATGCGGCGGAACAGCAGCCACCCCCCTGCCCCGGCGGAGCGGCCGGCGCGCAGGGCATCGGCGCCCTGGGTCTGGAAGGCGGCGCGCGCCGCCAGATAGACATAAGGAAACAGCACCATGCCCATCACCATCACGCAGCCGCCGAGCGAGCGGATCTCCGGCAACGGAATGGCACGGGGATCGGTGATGCCGAGGGCGCGGCGCAGCGCCATCTGCACCGGCCCCGCCGGGTGCAGCACGTCAAGCCAGGCATAGGCGGCGACATAGGTCGGCAGCGCCAGCGGCAGCATCAGCGCGCCGGTGAACAGCTTGCGGCCCGGAAAGCGGTAACAGCTCACCAGCCAGGCGCAGCCCGCCCCCACCGTCACCACCAGCATGCCGACACCGGCCAGCAGCAGGATGGACTCCAACAGGGCCTGCGGCAGAACAAACCGCAGCAGATGCGGCCACAGATCGCCCGATCCGGCCGCCGCCGCCGGCAGCAATGCCAGCACCGGCAGCGCAACAGGAATGACGCACAGCGCCGCCAGAACGCGCAGGAGCTTCATGGAGAGGTCATGCCGCCATTCCCATGGCTCCAGGCCAGATTATCCGCAGCGTCCGGAAAGGCGGGCCTTTCCGGAACGGCCGGGGTCTTACTGGTCGAAGCCGACCTCGTCCACAATGCGGCTGGCGCGCACGCGCTGGGCGGCGATCTCCGGCAGGGGCACATCGCCCACCGCCAGCGTGCCGAAGCCGGCAACAATCGGGTGAAGCGCCGCATCCGGGCGGACCGGGTATTCGAAATTGGCTTCGGCATAGAGCTGCTGCGCTTCCGGCGAAACCAGGAATTCCAGCAGCTTCACGGCTTCGGCCCGGTTCGGCGCATGGCGGGCCACCACGGCGCCCGACAGGTTCACCATGGTGCCGGAAGCCGGCAGCACGGTGCGGATCGCCTGCCCCCAGCGGCGCTGCTCATCGCCGCCGCGGCCCGACAGCATCAGACCGACATAATAGGTGTTGGCCACCCCCACATCGCAAAGCCCGGCCAGGATGTCGCGCGCCACCTCGCGGTCACCGCCCGAGGCGCGACGGGCAAGATTGCCCTTCAGCGCGGTCAGGTAGTCGCGCAGCCAGCTTTCCCCATGCTTGACCAGCAGGAAGGAGAACAGCGCCGTGTTGTAGGGATGCTGGCCCGAGCGGATGCAGACGCGGCCCTTGAAGCGCGGATCGGCCAGATCCTCATAGGTCAGCCGGGCGGCATCGGCCTCGCTGATCCGCTCGCGCGAGGCATAGATGGCGCGCGCCCGCGTGGACAGGGCGAACCAGCGGCCGTCCGGCGCCCGCAGGCCCGCGGGAACGGCCGCGCTGAGAGCCGCGGATTCCACCGGCTGCGACAGGTTGCGGTCCACCAGCTCCATCAGGTTGCCCACATCGACCACCATGGCGACATCGGCGGGAGAGCGGGCACCCTCTGCCGCCAGGCGCTCGGCCAGGCCGCCCTGGACGAAGACGGTGTTCACCACCGTGCCGGTCTGCTCGGTGAAGCGGTCGAGCAACGGCTTGACCAGCGCCGGTTCGCGGGTGGTGTAAAGGTTCACCTCGGCGGCCTGCGCAAGCTGGGCGCCGAGCAGCAGGGACAATCCGCCAAGAACGGCGCAGAAAGGGCGGAGGAACATGGGCACAATCCTGCTCATTTCAGGGTCGGGGCGGAAGTTGTGAATGATTATCAAGTAGCAGGCAAGCGATCAGCTCGTCTGCTAGAAGATAGAAAGATATCTAGCTAGATACCTTACTATCTATCTACGGGTCAGATGACCTGCTGGCCCCTGATCCACATCAATCCGGTCGCCTAGCCTTCATCATCCGGCAGGCCAAGAGCCTTGAGCTGCCCGGCCGCCCAACTGGACAAGGCCGCCTCCATCGCATCCTGCTTGCGCATGCCGAGCCGCATGGCGAGGTAGCTGTATTTCAGCGCCAATGGTTCCGGGATCTTGGTGTTCACCTGCACCCGGAGATCCGGCCGCACCCGCGGGTCGAGCCAGGGCAGGTCCTGGCGCGGCGGGGTGGGAAGGGCGGTGGCCTCGGCCACGAATTCCTCGGCGCTGCGCGGGGGCCGGCGGCCTGGCATCTTGATGGCCATCAGGCGGCTCCCACGAACAGCTCGTCATGCAGGAAGGCGATCTCGCTGCATGCCTTGGGATCGCGGCGCGGCATCTCGCCCACTGTCAGCCCTTCGCCGGCGGAATGGTTGAAGGCGGCGCGGAACACCGTCATGCAGTTCAGCAGGCGGAAGCGCGGCATCTCAGCCAGCACGTCCATGGCCTCGCGGCGGGCGCGGTCACTGGCGGTGGGCGGCACCTGGGACAGGCAGACCACCGCCTGCAGCTTGTCGTTGAAGCCCTCTGCCATGGCAATGACCTCCTGCATCTTCAGCAGGGTCCAGAAGTCAAAGGAGCCGGGACGCAGGGGCATCAGCAGCGTGTCGGCGGCCAGCATGGCGGAGCGGAATTCCTGGCTGTCGGCGCCGCCGGTATCCACCACGATGTCGTCATAGTGCCGGGCCAGTTCCTTCAGCTCCACATGCACCTTGCCGCCGCGCAGGGTGACGCAGGGCAGCTGCGGTACATCGGCATGCTCCTTGCGAGCATCGCTCCAGGTCGAGGCGGTGCCCTGGCTGTCGGCATCCACCAGCACGACGGATCGTCCCGCTTCCTTGCGCGCCACGGCCAGATGCGTGGCCAGCGTGGTCTTGCCGACGCCCCCCTTCTCACCGCCTACCATCAGAATCAAGGACTTGCCTCCTGGCTATCTAGCTAGATAGCCAGCAAAGCAGAAAGCTAGCTATTCTTCTAGATAGCTTTCTATTCCGCCGCCTGCGCCACGGCCTGGGGCCGGCGGCGGAAACGGTCCAGCGCCAGATAGATGACCGGCGTGCTGTACAGCGTCAGCACCTGCGACACCGCGAGCCCGCCAATGATGGCGATGCCGAGCGGCTGGCGCATCTCCGCCCCCGTGCCGGTGCCTATCGCCAGCGGCACGGCGCCGAGCAGCGCCGCCAGGGTGGTCATCAGGATCGGCCGGAAACGATCCCGGCAGGCGGCCAGAATCGCGGCCTCGCCGCCGGCCCCCTCCTGCCGCTCGTGGTCGAGGGCGAAGTCCACCATCATGATGGCGTTCTTCTTGACGATGCCCATCAGCAGGATGACGCCGATTAGCCCCATCACCGAGAACGGCACCCCCGTCACCAGCAAGGCCAGCAGCGCCCCCAGCCCCGCAGAGGGCAGGGTGGAGATGATGGTCAGCGGGTGGATGTAGCTTTCATACAGGATGCCCAGCACCAGGTAGATCGACACCAGCGCGGCCAGGATCAGCAGTGGCTGGGAGCGGTTGAAGCTCTGGAAGGCCGCGGCGTTGCCGCCATACTGGGAACGGATGGTGCCCGGCAGCATCACCTCCCGCTCGGCCTGCTGCACCAGCGCCGTGGCGTCGCTCAGCGCCATCCCCTCACCAAGGTTGAAGGTGATGGTGGTGGCCGGGAACTGGCCACGATGGGTGACGCGCAGCGGCGCCACGTCGCGCTCCACCCGCGCCACGGCACGCAGCGGCACCTGGGCGCCATCGCCGGCGGGCACGAAGATGCGGTCGAGCTGGGCAGGCGATTGCTGCAGCGCCGGGTCGATCTCCAGCACCACCTTGTACTGGTTGCGGCTGCCATAGATGGTCGAGACCTGCCGCTGCGAGAAGGCGTTGTTCAGCGCCGTCCCCACATCGTCCATGCCGACGCCGAGGCGGGCGGCGGCGTCGCGGTCGATCACCACGCGGTTGACCAGCCCGGCGCGCTCCTGGTCGCTGGACACGTCGGCAATGCCAGGCACGCTGCGCAGCTTCTCCACCATGGTGTTGGTCCAGCGGCGCAGCTCGTCGAGGTCAGTGCCGAGCAGGATGTAGGAATAGGCCGCGTTGCCGGGGCGGCCGCCGATGAAGATGTCCTGCTGCGCACGCAGGAAGGCGTTGACGCCGGGAATGCGCGACAAGGGCGCGCGAAGCCGGGCGATCACCTCCTGCGCCGAGGCATCGCGCTGTTCTTCGGGCTTCAGCGCGATATAGAACTGCGCGGAATTGGTTCCCGCGCTCCAGGAGCTGCCGCCGATCTGCGCGCCGACGCTGGCCACCGCCGGATCGGCCTGGATGATGCGCGTCACTTCCTGGGTCAGCCGCGCCATGGTGGCGAAGGAGGTGTCGGGCGCCGCCTGCGCGCTGCCGGCCAGCAATCCGGTGTCCTGCTCCGGAAAGAAGGCCTTGGGCACGATCATGTACAGCCAGACGGTCAGCGCCACGCAGCCCAGCGTCGCCAGCAGCGCCAGCACGCGGAAGCGCAGCACCACGCCGAGCGAGCGCATATAGCCACGGATCACCCCATCCATCGCGGCATCGAAGCCGCGGCTGAAGCGGCCCGGCGGCTTGCGGGCGGGGCGGTCCATGCGCGCCGCGATCACCGGCGTCAGGGTCAGCGCCAGCACCGCCGAGATGCCGACGGCGATGGCCAGCGTCGCCGAGAATTCGCGGAAGAAGCGGCCGACGATGCCTTCCATCGCCAGCAGCGGGATGAACACCGCGACCAGGGAAACAGTGATCGAAACGATGGTGAAGCCGATCTGCCGGGCGCCTTCCAGCGCCGCCTCGTCCGGGGGCAGGCCGCGTTCGCGCATGCGGGCCATGTTCTCGATCATGACGATGGCGTCGTCCACCACGAAGCCGACCGAGACGATCAGCGCCATCAGCGAGAAATTATTGAGCGAATAGCCCATCAGCCAGATCACGAACAACGTGCCCAGCAGCGACAGCGGCACGGTCGCGCAGGCGGCGAGCGTCGGCCCGGTGCGGCGCAGGAACAAGGCCACCACGCCGATCACCAGAACGATGGTGAGCAGCAGGGTCAGCTCCACTTCCTCGACGCTGGCGCGGATGGTGCCGGACCGGTCGCTCATCACCTCGATGGTGACGCCGCCGGGCACCCATTTCTGCAATTGCGGCAGCTGTTCCTTCACCCCTGCCACAACGTCGAGCACGTTGGCGTCGGCTTGCTTGAACACCATCATCAGGATGGCCTGGCGCTCGTTGAACCAGGCCGCCTGGCGGCGGGACCGGGTGGCATCCGTCACATTGGCAACCTGCGACAGGCGCATGATGTTGCCATTGGCCGTCTTCACCACCAGCGTCGCGTAATCGGCGGCGCGCCCGATGCGGTCATTGACGTGCAGCATGGCCGATTGCTCGGCCCCCTCGATGCTGCCCACCGGCTGGGTGACATTGGCATTGGTGATGGTGGTGCGGATGTCGTCGAAGGACAGGCCGGCGGCGGCGGCGGCATCAGGATCGACGGAAACGCGCACCGCCGGCTGGTCGGCGCCGCCCACCTGCACCTGCGCAACGCCCGCCACCCGCGACAGGCGCTGCGCCACGATGCTGTCGGCCACGTCGTAGAGCGCGGCCGGGCGCTGCGTGGTGGAGGTCATGGCCAGGATCAGCACCGGCGCATCGGCGGGGTTGATCTTGCGCACCTGCGGTGGGTTGGGCAGGCCGGATGGCAGGTCCTGCCGCGCCGCGTTCACCGCCGCCTGCACGTCCCGCGCCGCATCCGCCTGGCTGCGGGAGATGTCGAACTGGATGATGATGTTGCCCGAGCCGGTGGACGCATTGGCCGTCATCTCGGTGATGCCCGAGATCTCGCCGATGCGGCGCTCCAGCGGCGCCAGCACCGTCGCCGCCAGGGTTTCCGGGTTGGCGCCGGGCTGGCTTACGCTGACAAACAGCGTCGGGATGTCGACGCGCGGCATGGAGGACACGGGCAATTGCCGCAGCGCCATCAGGCCCGCCAGCGCCAGGCCCAGCGCCAGCAGCATGGTGGCGATGGGCCGGCGCAGGAACGGACCGGAGATCGAGAACATCTTTCCTTACTCGGCCGCCGCGGGATGGTCGCCCACCGGGCCACGGTGCCACCAGCGCCGCAGCGTGCCGCTCACCGCTTCCAGCGCCAGATAGATGGCGGGGGTGGTGAACAGCGTCACCAGCTGGCTCAGCAGCAGCCCGCCGACGATGGACACGCCGAGCGGCAACCGCAGCTCCGCCCCCGTGCCGGATTGCAACACCAGGGGCAGCGCGCCCAGAAGGGCGGCGGCGGTGGTCATGATGATCGGGCGGAAGCGCAGCAGCGCCGCCTCGACGATCGCCTCGCGCGGGGCGAGATCGCGGTCGCGCTGCGCCTCCAGCGCGAAGTCGATCATCATGATGGCGTTCTTCTTGACGATGCCCATCAGCAGGATGATGCCGATCAGCCCGACCACCGAAAGATCCAGCCCCCACAGCTCCAGCGCCAGCAACGCGCCAATGCCGGCCGAGGGCAGGGTGGACAGGATGGTGATCGGATGGATGAAGCTTTCATACAGCACGCCGAGCACGATGTAGATCACCACCACCGCGGCCAGGATCAGCCAGGGCTGGCCCTGCAGGGAGGAAGCGAACTCCGCCGCGTCACCGGCGAAGCGGCCGGTGACGCTGTCGGGCAGGCCGATCTCCCGCTCGACGGCGCGGATGCGGTCCACCGCCTCGCCCAGCGACACGCCTTCGGCCAGGTTGAAGCTGACCGTCACGGCGGGGAACTGGTTCTCGCGCGTCACCAGCAGGGGCGCGCGGGTGCGGGTGAAGCTGGCGATCTCCGCCAATGGCACCTGTGCGTTGTCGGTGCCGGCGACGCGCAGCTGGCCGATCGCGGTGGGGTCGGTGCGCAGCCGGTCGGACACCTCCAGCACCACGCGGTACTGGTTGCTCTGGCCATAGATGGTGGAGATCTGCCGCTGCCCGAAGGCGTTGTACAGCACGTTGTCCACCGCCTGCATGCTGACGCCGAGCCGCGCCGCGCGGTCGCGGTCCACCTGGATGGCCAGCCGGACGCCATCCTCGCGCTGATCGGTCGCCACGTCGCGCAGGCCCGGCACCTGCCGCAGCCGCGCCACCACCTCGGGCGCCCAGCGGGACAGGGTGGCGGCATCGGAATCAGTCAGGGTGTACTGGTACTGGGTGGTGCTGATGCGCGGGCTGATCTGGATGTCCTGCACCGCCTGCGGATAGGCGATGACGCCGGGGATGCTGTCCAGCCGGGGCTTCATCCGGGCGATGACGCCCTGCGCGTCGAGGTCGCGCTCATCGCGCGGGCGCAGCACGGCGGTGATGCGGCCGGTGTTCTGCGCCGGGTTCAGCGCGCCGGCGCCGGCAACCGCGGTAACGGCGGCAACCGCCGGATCGGCCCGCACTACCTCCATCACCTGCTGCTGGATTTCCGCCGAACGGGCAAAGGAGCTGTCCTGCGGCGTTTCGGTGGTGATGGTGATCAGCCCCGTGTCCTGCAATGGCAGGAAGCCCTTCGGCATGATGACGTAGAGCCACGCTGTCAGCGCCACGGTGGCCGTGGCGGCTATCAGGGTCAGCGCCTGGTGCCGCATGGTCACCGCCAGCGCCCGGCCATACAGCAGGCGCAGCCGCTCGAAGCCGCTCTCGAAACCGCGCGCCACCCAGGAGGGCCTGTGCTCCGGCCTCAGCACAAAGGCGCACATCATTGGCGTCAGCGTCAGCGACACCACCATGGACACCAGCACGGCGGCAGTGAGCGTTTCGGCGAATTCGCGGAACAGCCGCCCCACCACGCCTTCCATGAACAACAGCGGAATGAACACCGCGATCAGCGACAGGGTGAGGGAGACAATGGTGAAGGCGATCTGCCGCGCGCCCTCATAGGCGGCCGCCAGCGGCTTCACCCCCTTCTCGATCAGCCGGACGATGTTCTCGATCATGACGATGGCGTCATCGACCACGAAGCCGGTCGCGATGGTCAGCGCCATCAGCGACAGGTTGTCGAGAGAGTAGCCCATCACCGCCATGATGCCGAAGGTGCCGATGATGGAAAGCGGCAAGGACACCGCCGGCACCAGCGTGGCCCGCCCGCTGCCCAGAAAGAGGTAGATCACGCCCACCACCAGCGCGACCGACAGCACCAGGGTGAACTGCACCTCGTGCACCGAGGCGCGGATCGTCTCGGTGCGGTCTGACACCACGGTTAGCTGCGCGCCGGCCGGGATGGCGCGCTGCAGCTCCGGCAGCAGCGCACGGATGCCTTCCACGGTTTGCACGATGTTGGCGCCGGGCTGGCGCTGCACGTCGATCAGCACGGCGGGGCGGCCATTGAGCCAGGCGCCGTTGCGCTCGTTCTCCAGCGCTTCCACCGCCTCGCCCACGTCGCGCAACCGCACCGGGGCGCCGTTCTGCCAGGCGATGATGATATCGGCGAACTCGGCGGCGCTGGTGATCTGGTCGTTGGCCAGGATGGAGGAGGCCTGCCGCGCCCCGTCCAGAGAGCCCTTTGGCGAGTTCTGGTTGGCCGTCGTCACCGCCGTCCGCACCGTTTCCAGCCCGATGCCGTAGGCGGCGAGGCGCAGCGGATCGACGCGCAAACGGATCGCCGGGCGCATGTTGCCCTGCACGGTGACGCGACCGACGCCGGTCGCCTGGCTCAGCTTCTGCGCCAGCAGCGTGTCGGCGGTGTCCGACAGCCGCATGATCGGCAGCGTGTCGGAGGTCAGCGCCAGGGTAACCACCGGCGGATCGGCGGGGTTCACCTTGGAATAAACCGGCGGATAGGGAAGGGTGGAGGGCAGGGTGCCGCGCGCCGCGTCCAGCGCCGCCTGCACGTCCTGCGAGGCCTCGTCCAGGCTCTTGTCCAGGCGGAATTGCAGGGTGATGCGGCTTACCCCCGGCCCGCTGACCGAGGACATCACCTGCAGCCCGGCAATCTGCGCGAATTGCCGCTCCAGCGGCGCGCTGATCAGCACGGCGGCGGTGTCAGGGGAGGCGCCGGGCAGTTGCGTCGTCACCTCGATGGTCGGGAAATCCACCTCCGGCAGGGACGAGACCGGCAACCGCAGATAGCCGAAGATCCCCGCCAGCAGCACCGCGACCGACAGCAGCGTGGTGGCGACCGGACGGCTGATAAAGGGTGCGGCGATGTTCATGGCGTGACTTCCGCCGCCTGCCGGCGCCGCCCCTGGCGCGGCGGCGCATCGGCCGGCGGCGTTCCCGTGCCGGCGCCGTTCGACAGGGCGATGGCGCTGCCGGGGTTCAGCCGCAGCGCGCCCGAGGTCACCACCTGCTCGCCGGGCCGCAGCCCTTCCCGCACCGCGGCCTCGTTCTGGGTGACGGCGCCCAGCACCAGCGGGCGCTGCTCCACCGTGTTGTCCGCCCTGGCGACAAAGGCGAAAGCGCCGTTCGGCCCCTGCTGTACCGCCACCAGCGGCACCACGGTCGCATCCGGCACGGTTTCGATGCCGATGCGCAAGCTGACAAAGGCGCCAGGCCACAGGCGGGTGTTCTCGTTCGGGAACACTGCCTTCACCTTCACCGTGCCGGTGGCCTGGTCCACCTGGTTGTCCACCGTCAGCACCGTGCCGCGTTCCGGCGCCTCGTTCTGCGTAAGCGGCTGGTTCGGCGTGCCGCCGCTGGCGGGCACCGTTTCCACCGGCACCGGGCCGGCTGCCATGGCGCGCATCAGCCGCGGCAGCTCGCCCTGCGGAATGGTGAAGCTGACCGCGATGGGCCGCATCTGGGTGATGGTGACGATGCCCGTTGCATCCCCCGAGGACACGAGATTGCCGGCATCGACCTGCCGCAGCCCGACCCGCCCATCGATCGGCGCGCGGATGGTGGTGTAGTCGAGCTGCGCCTGCGCCGTGTCGATCGCCGCCTGATCCTGCGCCACCTGCGCCTCGAACATCGCCACCTGGGCACGCTGGGTGTCCACCTGCTGCCGCGTCACGCCGCTGGCGGCCAGAAGGCCCTGGTAGCGGCGGAGGTCGGCGCGGGCATTCTCCAGCTGCGCCAGGTCGTAGTTCTTCTTGCCCACCGCCTGGGCCAGGGCGGCGGCATAGGTGCGGTCATCGATGCGGGCCAGGATCTCGCCGGCCTTCACCTCCTGCCCCTCGCGGAACAGCACCTCGGTCAGGGTGCCGGAAACCTGGGAACGGACGGTGATGTTGTTCAGCGCCTGCACCGTCCCCAGCGCGTCCAGCATCAGGCGCAGGTCGCGGCGCTCGGCGGCCGCCACAGTGACCGGCACGGGGACGCCATTGCCGGGGCCGCCGCGCCGCCCGCCCGGCACGGTCTGCACCGTGCTGAGATCGGCGGGGTTCGCGGCCTGGCGCGCCTGCCAGAAATAATAGCCCGCCCCGGCACCGGTCAGGACCACCAGGGAAAGCAGCAGAAAGCGGGAGCGGGCCATGGGTCGGTGATATCCGTGTCAGATGGACTGCCAGCCGCCGCCCAGCGCGCGGAACAGCGCGACGGCGGCCCGCAGCCGGGCGAGCCGCGCCTGGACCAGGCTGACGCGGGCGGAGAACAGGGTCTGCTGCGTGTTCAGCAGGGTGATCACGTTGATGGTGCCGGCGCGCAGCTGCGCCTCGGCGATGTCATAGGCGCGGGCCGCGCGCGAGAGTGCCTCGGCGCGCAGGCCTTCCCCCTCGGTGCTTTCGCGCAGGGCGACCAGCGCGTCCTCGGTGTCGGACAGGGCCTGGACGATGGCGCGGCGGTATTCCACCAGCAATTCCTCCGCCTGGGCCTGGCTCAGCGATACCTGGCCGCGCAGCGCCCCGCCATCAAAGATGGTCTGCGCCAGCCCGCCGACCAGGGAGAAGAATTGCGCTTCCGGCCGCAGGATCGTGTTCAGCGCGGCGGATTGAAAGCCGCCGGACAGGCTGAGGCTGATCGTGGGCAGCAGCGCCGCCCGGGCCGCGGCCACATCGGCATTGGCGGCGGCGAGGTTTGCCTCGGCGGCCAGCACATCGGGGCGGCGGGCCAGCAGGTCCGAGGGCTGGCCGGGCGCGGCGGCCGGCACGCGCAGGCCGTCGAAGCGGCCGGTGGCCACGGTCAGGGTGGCGGGCGGCTGGCCGGTCAGCAGGGCCAGGGCATTCACCCCCTGCTCGGCTGTCTGCCGCAGGGCGGGGATGGCGGCCTGCTGCTGCGCCACAACCGCCTCCTGCTGCGCCAGGTCGAGCCCCGTGGCGGTGCCGAAATTCACCTGCTGGCGGATGACATTGAGGATGCGCCGCGCTGCCGCCAGGTTCTCCTTCTGGGCGCGCAATTCCTCGCGTGCCGCCAGCACCTCGAAATAAGTGTTGGCGATGGAGGCCTCGGTGGTCAGCAGCACTGTGCCCTGGTCGAAGCGACGGGCGCGGGCATCCTGCGCCGCGGCTTCGCGCAGATTGCGGTTGCGGCCCCAGAAATCGACCTCATAGCTGGCCGAGAGGGTGGCGTCATAGCTGGTGGAGTTACGGTCCCGATTGAAATTGCTGCCAGCGGTCGAGCGGCTCTGCGTCACCCCGGCATCCAGCCCGGCATTGGGCAGCAGCGTGGCACCGGCGATGCGCAGCTGCGCATCCGCCTGCCGCACGCGCGCGGCGGCGGCGGCGAGGTCGAAATTGCCGGCCATCGCCGCCTGCATCAGCCGGTCCAGCTCCGGCGCGTTGAAGCCGCGCCACCAATCAGGGTCCGGCCATTGCGGCTCGGCGGCGAGGGCGGCATTGCGGAAGGCGGCGCCCGGCTCCAGCCCCGACATCACTGGCGCCGCTCTGGGTCCGCAGGCCGCCAGCGAGCCGGCCAGGGCCATCAGCAGCAATGCGCGCCCGGCGCCGCGGCGTTCCATTCCCAAGATCATTCTCTCAATCCCGCCCGCGCTTGCCGCCATGCCGGTCGCCGCGCGCCATGTCCTGCGCGACCTGTTGCCGCCCTTCCGGCGAGATGGCGGCAAGCCCTTCCGCCAGGCTGTTCTCGTAAAGCTCACCGAACTCGGCCCAACGGGCGCGGGATTCCGCCATGGCGGCGCGCAGCCGCGCCGGATCAAAGGGCTGCTGCGCCAGCGCCGCCTGGACGGCGGCGAAGCCACCGCGCAGCCGGGCCTGGGCCGCTTCATGGTGGAGGCGGCCGGCCTGCATGGCGCGGCGGAAAACCTCCTGGTCCGCCTCGGGCAGAATGCGCTCGATGCGCGCCTGAAGGCGGCCGGGGCTGGGCGGCGGCCGGTCAGGCTGCCACCACAGCAAACCGGCCAGAACGAGATTCAAGGCCAGGGAAGCGCCCAGCGCTCCCTTCAGCAGCATGGGCTTCAGCCAGATCGGCCACATCATGGCCGGGCCTCCATCATCGCCATCAGGCGCGGCGCGCCGAGGAACTCATCCGGCTCGGGTATCCCCGGGCGGCTCAGCCACACCCCGCA
The DNA here is from genome assembly GCF_008386565.1 of Teichococcus oryzae. Taxonomy (GTDB): domain Bacteria; phylum Pseudomonadota; class Alphaproteobacteria; order Acetobacterales; family Acetobacteraceae; genus Pseudoroseomonas; species Pseudoroseomonas oryzae. Next base: position 74,625 of record NZ_VUKA01000013.1, read on the forward strand.
CAGCATCAGCGTCACCAGCGCCCCCGCCCCGAAAGGCGCGAAGGGGCGCAGCCAGCGCAGCAGGGCAGGCTCCGCCCTGGGCAGGGGCTCTCGTGCCATGGCCCGCGCCAGCCTGCCCCGCATCCGCGCCAGCGCCGCCGGATCGGGCTCCGGCAGGCTGTCGCGCAGCGCTGCATCCAGCGCGGCCGCGGCGTCATGTGCCGCCCGCATCTCGGCCGAGCGTTCCAGCAAGGCCAGAGCCGCCGCGCGCTCCGCTTCCGGCCAGCGTGCCGGATCGGCGCCATGGGTGTCGAGCAGCCGGATGAAACGGCCGGGCTTCATGAGGATGCTCCGCGCAAACGAACGAACAGGAATTGCCGGGCGCGGCGCAACAGCCCTTCCAGTGCCCGTGGGGAAACCGACAATGCCGCCGCCGCCTCGGCGCCGCTCAATCCCTGGTCATAGGAAAGGGCCAGGGCGGCACGCTGGCGCGGCGGCAGCTCGGCCAGGGCGGCAGCCAGCAGCGTCTGGCGCTGCCGCTCCACGAGCCGGGCTTCCGGGTCGGGAGCCGGGTCTTCCGGGTTCTGCGCCCCATCCAGCAGATGGGCGGCCGGGCGCCGCATCCGGTCGATCGCCAGGTTGGCGGTGATGCGATACAGCCAGGTGCCCAGCTGCGCCCGCCCCGGATCGAAGCGGGCGGCATGGCGCCACAGCCGCAGCATGGCCTCCTGAACCACTTCCTCCGCCTCGGCAGGCTGGCCGGTGATGCGCAACGCCACGCGGTAGAGCACCGGCAGGTGCCGCCCCGCCAGCTGGTCGAAGGCCCGCCGGTCGCCGGCGGCGGCCCAGCCCAGCAATGTTGCGTCATCCGCCGCGGGCAGGTCGCGCAACAGCCGCGTTCCGGCATCCTTGGGGAGGGGCCGCTCGGTGATGGGGGCCTCCCAGGGAAGAGGAGGAAAGGGCAGGGCGTCCGGCATGGCTCTCGCTTTGTCCGGTCCTGATACGGACAAGACAGCGCCAACCCATGAACAAACGCCCTGGTTTTTTGTGGCGAAGCGTTTCCGCCTGTTACGGGATCGCGCCGTCCGGCGCCAGCGCCGTCATGCGACGCTGGCCACCGGCACATGCCGCTTGCGCGACACCTCCCGCAACATCATCAGCATCGACCAGAAATAACCGAAGGCCTCATAAGCGTAGACCACGGCATAGCCGGCGATGAACTGCTCGATGGTCCAGTTCTGCAGCCCGGACACCAGGGCCAGAACCAGCATCAGACCAAAGGTGGTGGAGGCGCGGCGGGCCAGCACCGCCAGCCGCCCGATGCCCGCCAGCACCGCGCCGCTCACCGTCTGCACCATCATCAGGAACAGCATCACGCAGATGGTCAGCCGGATGGAGGGCGTCACCACATCCGGATTGCCGAGCAGGATGCCGAAGAAGCGGTCGCCGAACAGGCCGATGATGCCGATGGCGCCGATCATTGGCACGGCGGCCAGGGCGAAGGCCACCAGCATCATCTTGCGCAGCATCGGCACGTTGCCGGCATGAAAGGCGCGGGTCTGGTGCGGCAGCACCGTCTCGGTGACGGTCAGGTAGGCGGTCGTGGCGAAGCGCGTCACCTTGTAGAACATGTCGAAGGCGACCAGCGCCAGCGCATCCCGGTGTGTCAGCGGGATGACGTAGTAGGGATAGATGTAGATCAGGAATTCCGACATCGACAGCACCGCCGAGGCAGTGATGCCCCTCAGATCGGCGCGCAGCACGGCGAAGCCCTCGCGGATGCGGGCGCCGGTCAGGATGTCGAGCCGCTTGCGCGCCATCACGAACAGCACGGCCAGCGCCGCCAGCCACAGCAGCACGAAGCACACCGCATAGGCCATCAGCGGCAGGCCGATCACCAGCGCCGCGGTCAGCGCCAGCAGCAGGGTGCGGCGGACGCAATCGATCGCCTCGGTCAGCACGTAGTAGTCGAAGGCGTTGGCGGTCAGCCGCAGGATCATCCAGGGCAGCGGCAGCACCGAGCCGGCGAACAGCAGCAGATAGATGGCATGATACTGCGCGACGCCGAGGCCGAGCCCCCACACCATCACGCCAAACACCACCGTCGCCAACACGGCGATTGCCGCATAGGAGGCAAGGGCGGCTGCCACGGCATTGCCCAGCGCCTGGCGGGAGCCGTTCTCGGGGTGCAGGAAGTTCTGCCGCAACTGGCCGAACAGCCGGATGGAGATGCCCAGATCCGCCTGCAGCACCAGCGAGGCGAAGGCGATCACGGTTGCGAAGAAGGCGTAGCTTTCCAGGCCAACGATGCGCACCAGCGCATAGGCCAGCAGGAAGCTCCAGACCGAGGCGAGGGCAGTGTTGCTCGCCTTCAGCAGAAAGAAGACCGCGGACTTCCTGGCCGCCTTGTTGCCCAGCATCAGTGGCGCCCCCTCTGGTGAAGGGGTCCTGGCCGGGGTGGGGCGGGAAGGGGCGGGATTGGTCGTTGCATGGCGGTGGTGCGGGAACCCTGCTGCGGCGCGGAAACAAAGGCGCCTTGCCAAAAATCATGGCGACGGAGGGCCGCCGAAGCCCACCCGCCATACCAGAAATATCTAGCTAGCTAGATAGCTTTCTCATACGGCTGTCCCGACAGCCGCATAAGGCGCTTCCACGCCCGGCCGCAGCGCGCCCCGGCGTTCCTGGATGGCATCGCACAGCAGCCGCCCCCGGTCGCGCCAGTCGAAAGCATGCTCGGCGGCGATGAAGGCCCGCTGCTGCTGCAGGTTCAGCGCCGCCGGATCGTCGATACGCTTCAGAACCGCCTGCAACAGGCCCGGCATCTCCGGCTCCAGCAGCATCTCGGCCTGGACGCTGTCCGGCAGGCCGCTGGCGCAGACCGTCAGCCCGGCCACGGGGACGCGGTTGAACACATATTCCAGCAGTTTCATCTTGAAGCCGCCGCCGATCGGCTCGGCCACCACCGCCATGCGGGCGGCGGCCAGATGCGGTGCCGGATCATCGACAAAGCCGGTGAAACGCGCCGCCTTGTAGCGGCCTTCGAGCGTGCGGCGGAAATCCGCCGGCATGTCGCCGACCACGCGGATCTCGACCCCGGCCCTGGCCATCACCGGATCGGCCTGATCGAGGAATATCTTCAGATTCGCCTGCTTGGCCGACCAGCGATAGGAGCCGAACAGCACCACGGCGCGGGGCGTTTCCGGACCGATGGTCCGCTCGGCGACACGGACGCCATCATAGCCCGGCACCAGCGGCAGCATCGGCACGCCCGGCGCATTGGCGCCAAACAGTTCCGCATCATGCTGCGTGATGGTGGTGACGAGGTCGCTGTTGCGGGCGATCCAGCGCTCGAACCAGCGGGTCTTGAGGTAGTTCTGGCCGAGATAAAGCCGCTTGCCGACCGAGGCTGTGTTGTCGCGCCACTGCATGCCGGTGACGCTTTCCTCATGGTCATGGGTGATGAACACAAAGACCGGGTCGCCCTGGAAGATCTCCTTCTGCCGCAGCACCCAGCCCATGCCGTACTGGTCCACCACCACCGCATCCCAGGGGCCTTGCGCCGCCAGTTCCTTCAGCGTGGCATGGTAGGCGGGCGTCTCGTGCCGGGCGGCCACCAGCGGCATCGGGCTGGCCAGGCCGGCCAGCCGGCCCCGCGGCGCGCCAGGCACGGTGTGCCAGGTGATGCCGGGCATGGGCTGCGGCGGCACCTCGGCGGCATATCCCACAAAGGTGATATCGGCGCCGGCACCGGCCAGGGCGCCGGCCAGCTTGAAAAAAATGGGTGCGGGCGAGCCAAAGGCAGCGGGTCATGGGGCAAGCTCCGCAAGGGCGGGCCGGGCGGGCGCAGCCTCGCGCAGGGCCTCGGCCTTCAGGTGGTCGGCCAGCCGCAAGGCCAGGGCGACAATGGTCAATGTCGGATTGGCATGGCTGCAGGTCGGGAACACCGCCGCGCTGGCGATGTAGAGGTTGGGCACGCCATGCACGGCGCAATCGGCATCCACCACGCCCTTGCGCGGCGAATCCGCCATGCGGGCCGTGCCGATATGATGCCCACCCACCGGGGTGGAAGCGCGCATCTCGGCCTCGATGGTGTTGTCGTCAAACTCCAGCCTGGCCACGCCGGAGCGGGCAAAGGCATCGCGCGCCACCCGCATGGTGCGCACCAGGCTGTCCACATCGGCCTGGTGCAACCGCCAATCCACCTTCAGGCGCGGCAGGCCATAGGCATCACGCTGGTCGGACAGGGTGATGCGGCTGTCCGGGTTCGGCACCTGCTCGGCATTGATGTCGAGCGGGTAGCTGCCATCCCGGCTCTTGACCACGACGAAGGGCAGCTTGCGGCTGGCGAAGGTGCGCTTGCGCAGCCATTTCTGCCCGAAGGCCAGCACGCCTGGGGCATCCAGCACCACATTGGCCATGTGGCGGGCCCAGAAGCCGGCATCGCGCTTCATCTTGCCGCGGTTGGCGATCTCGATGGTAGCCAGCTTGCGGCGGTATTCGGGAAGAATGGCGTCCTTCACCAGATACATGGCCGACAACACGCCGCTGCCATGCGCCGGGTCGGCGATCAGCGGATAATGCAGGCGGAAGATGGTGTTGAGCAGCCCTTCGCGCCGCTGCGCCGCCTCGGAAACGGACAGCTTGCGGCGCACATAGGTGCCATCCCGCGTCACCTCGAAATCCAGCGTGACCGGCCGGTCGGCGGGCGTCAGCCGCAGCCGGCCCAGCGTGTTCTCGGCATGACACATGTAGTAGCGGCCCAGCGCGCCGCCTTCATTGCCGAGGCCGCCACGCCGCGTCTCATCGGAGGCCAGAAGCAGACGCGTCACTTCCAGCCCACCGGTGGCCAGCACGTAGCGCCGTGCCTTGACGGCAAAGTTGCGGCCCGGGGCACTGGCCGCCCGCAGAAGCTGCACAGGGCCACCGCCGGCTTCCAGCCGCAGCGCCTGGGCGTTCAGCACCAGCCTCGTGTTGTTCGAGGCGGCCAGGCGGTCATGATAAACCTTGCCGAAATCGGTCGGCCGGCTGAACCGCTCGATGCGGGAAGACAGGATGTCCGGATCCGCGAGGCCCTCGATCACCGGCTTCGCCTCGGCGCCGAACGCTTCGGCGATGTCATAGGCGTAGGCGCCGGCTTCAAAAAAATCATGCGCCTTGGGGTAGTAGCGGCTCAGCGTATCCCAGGAGATCGGCCAGCCGCTGTCGGGCACCCAATCGCGCTTTTCCAGGTCGATTGGATCGAAGGGCACGCAGCGTCCGCCCCAGATCGAGGTGGCGCCGCCCAGCACCCGGCGACGATACATGTGGGGCGGCGAATGGACCGAGCCTTCCGCCACTTCGCCATTCAGCCCGTCCTGCTGCTTCGGATCGAATTTTCGGCCGCCAGCCTCCAGCAACAGCACCGACAGGCCGGAGCCCTCCAGCGCCAGGGCCAGGGACACGCCGGCAGCGCCGCCGCCGACAATGCAAAGATCGGCCTCCAGCATCGCGTCGGGGGCCAGGGACAGGGCATCAAGAATCAAGCGGTCGTCTCCGGGAGGCGTGCGTTGCGCAGATGCGCCAGGGCCTCATCCAGGTGAGCGGGGGAAGTGGTGCCAACCAGCGCCACGGCCTGCGGAAATCCCAGCGCAGCCTGGATCGCGCCGGCTCGGCCATCTGGCCGGGTGGTAACACCGTTGAAGATTTCGCGCATCATGAAGCCGATGCCACGGGCAGCAGCGGTGGCCAGCGCCGGGCGCATGGTTTCGGCCAGTTCAAGCGGGATCTGCAACGCCGCGACCGATGGCACGGCCAGCGCTGCTTCCGCCGCCGCCGCATCATCGACCGAGATACCCCAGGCGCGCAGCTTGCCGGCCCGGACCAGCCCGTCGAGCATGGCAAAGGCCTCGCCACGGCGGATCGCCTCGGCATCGGGGCTGTGCAGAAGGAACAGGTCGATGCGATCGGTCCGCAGCCGACGCAGGCTGGCTTCCACCGATGATTGCAGATGCGTGGGAGAAACATCGCGCGGCAACGCGCCTGCCCGGCGATTGGCGATGGCGTCCCGGACAGCAGGAATCTGCTGCGCCAGCATGCGCAGCGGCGCCTTGGCCAGGGCCGCCACCTTTTGCGCCGCGGTGAAGCGTTGCCCGGCCTTGGTGGCCAGGGTGACGCCATCACGCCGCCCTTGCAGGGCACGGCCGATCAGCCGCTCGCTTTCGCCCTGGCCATAGATGTTGGCGGTATCCAGCAGCGTGACACCGGAATCCAGCGCGTGGCGCAGCAGCCGCTCGGCCACCGGGCCGGTGCAGCCGCTGAGGGTGGAGCCAAGCCGGCTGCACCCCAGCCCGATGGCGGATACGCGGAGCCCGCTGCGGGAGCCCAGGGCAACCGAAGGCAAGGCAGTGGAGGAAATGGTCATTCGGCCGGCCGGATGTTGAGCGGAGGAAGCCAGTCATCCGTCGGGTTGACAGCGGGGGCCTGGGCGGGCTGCTTCGGCAGGACGCAGAACAGCAGCAGCATCACCTGCAACCTTGGGTCGAGCAACATTCCACCGAAAGTGAAATAGCCGATCAGCATGGCCCAGCTGATCCAGCGCGACGGCGACTGGCGGAACAGCGCGATCAGGAAGAACGGCCAGAACACCATGGAACCGACCAGCCCGTATTCGAAGATCATCTTCGCCCAGGCCGGATCATGCGCCGAATAGGTCACCATCTTCGCGTATTGCGCATAGGAACCTGGCCCCAGGCCAAACACCACGTCTCGGCCGGAATCCAGCAGAAAGGCGCCGATCAGCCAGGCGCCGGCCACGAAGCGTGCATTGGCGCTGGAATTCTCCGATCCGAATTCGCTGGCGCGGCTGAACAGCGCATCGGCGTTCCACAGGCTGCCGGTGGCCACGATAATGATGACAAACAATGCGCTACCAAAGATCGCGCCATAGGCGCGCTTGTGCAGCATCACCCAAGGCGTCAGCAGCGCCAGCAGGATCAGGCCCGTGCCGGAATAGGATGTCGGCAGCGCCAGGCCGAACACCAGCAACCGCCAGGTGGCGCCAAAGAACAGCAATTCCAGCACAATGGCGACGGCCAGGTATTGCGAGAAGGTGGAAGGCTCCACCAGGAAGAAGCCGTTGCTCTTGAAGTAGGGCGAATCCCAAGCCAGCGGATTGGCCGTGTTGAAGTTCTGCAGCAGGATCTCGTTCGGCAGGATGCCCTTGAAGGTGAAGGGGATCGAGCTGCCGATGACGAATTGCGCGACGAACTGCGCGATGCCCATGAAGGCGCAGATCAGCACCATGATCTGGAAGGCACGCACACAGCCCTTGAACACCGCTTCCGCCAGATCCGCCCGAAGCGAGAACATGAAGGGGGCATACATGACCAGCAGCAAGATCAGCGACGGCATCGAGGCCCTGTCGGCATTCAACGCGGCGCTGAGCGACACCGTGGCGGACAGCACGAAGAACATCACCGTGCGCGTGGCGTCCATCACCAGCACGCCGCGGAAGGCAAGCCCCACCACGATCAGCGTTGTCACCAGCAGATTGAAAGCAAGGCCGTCCTGACCAATCGGCAGTGCGAAGCGCTGCAGGAAGATCGAGGTGAACAGCGCCACCACCAACCAGCGCGTCACCGAGCGCGCCTGCGCCGCGGCACGCTCGCTGCTGTCCGGGATCTGGATGTCCAAAGGAGAGATCACCAGCGAAAACCCTTGCATGCATCGGAAACAGAGGACACTAGCCTGTCATTCCACAAACCGGCCCAAGCTCTGCTAGAGAGGCTGGACCGCTCAGGGGAGGAAAAGGACGGCCAGGCATCATTTGCCGGGATCGTCACCGGAGCGAGGAATAACAGCATTTCGTTCTCCAGGCATCGGGGCCGATCCGCAAGGCCACCGCATAGCCGCGCTGGACTCGCAGCCTGGACAAGCAGAGTAATGAACGCGCTTATCTGTCTCCCAGGCGCAGGATGTTCTCTAAAGTGAGGGAATGCGGGGCTCCAGCCACATTCCTGTGAGTTATGGATGATTATTTGGACAGATTAGCACGCGTAGGTTTAAATATCCGTACACCTTCCCGGCCTGTTCCTGCCTGCTGTTTGCGGGAGCCTCGGCCACTCAAGAGGGGACAACCAACCCAGATGGTCGAACTGGCCCCATGAGGCACAACATATGCGCTTGACCGATCTTCTGAGCCTGCTCTGGCAACGCAAGCTGACCCTGATCACGACCGCGTTCATTGCCGGCGTGCTCGGCTATGCCGTGACCAAGGCCCTGCCTGTCCGCTTCGCCAGCGAGGGCCTCCTGTTGGTCGAGAGCCGCGACCAGGCCATTCCCGAGCTGAACCAGACCGTGCCGTCCAACGTGTCCAGTGCCCAGCGCATCCGGACCGAGGCCGACATCCTGCGCTCCCGCGCTCTGGCCGCGGATGTGGTGCGCGAGCTGGGCTTGGCCGACAAGCCGGAGAAGGAAGGCCTGGGCGCCGCGATCGCCGAGCTGATCGCCCCCGTCACCGCCTGGGTGCGCGATGGCATCACCAGCCTGCTGCCGGCCCAGACGGATGAGAACGGCCAGCCGC
>NZ_VUKA01000086.1 GCF_008386565.1 Teichococcus oryzae
CTGGATGGAGGCGCCGTGGGAGATTGCGAGGGAGCTGCAGCGGCCATTGCCGGACGGGCAGATGCAGATCGTGGCCAAGGGGGAGCGGCAGGACATCGGCCAAAGCGCGGCCGGCTGATCAGGCAGGCAGCGTATGGCTACTCGCCTCGGTCCAGCACGCGGCTGATCCGGATGCGATCCGTCAGGCGACCGCGTCGCACCAGGGCAGCGACTTGGCTACCCGGCCGTAGCATCTCGAAATGCGCCGACCGCACGGCGGCACAAGGCCGCTGATCCTCGAGCTGCAGGCAGACCTCGTAGCGCTCGGGGTCGGTGGTCGGCACCACGGCGGTGCCGACCTGGCCGCCGGGCGTCACCACAGCGGCAGGGGTCACGGAGGCAGAGGCGGCACGCCAATTCCGGCTCGCGACGACGCCCTCCATCCGCTCGGTCGGCCGACCCACAACATCCGTGATGAAGACCCCGAGAGCCACGACCATGGCCAGCAGCCCGAGCGACATGAACCACAAGACGGCGCTCA
>NZ_VUKA01000087.1 GCF_008386565.1 Teichococcus oryzae
TCCAGTTGCTCCAAGGACACCGGCATCTATCTGAATTCCAGATGGCTCCTAACTTGTTACTCCGGCTGTTCTGGATGGAAAACCGCCTCATCGGCAGTTTTTCGAAGAGTTAGACCATGCGCACCACCCGTGACCGGATCCGCCACGCCATCCTGTTTGAGCTCATCGGCCTGGCCCTCATCATTCCGCTGGGCGGCCTTGTCTTTGGGCTTGGCGTCGAGACCATGGGGGCCATCGGCATCGGCAGCTCCGTGGTGGCCACGGCCTGGAACTACCTCTACAACCTCGGCTTCGACCGCGCGATGCAGCGCTGGGCTGGGCACACCCGGAAAAGCCTGAGCCTGCGCGTTGCCCATGCCGTGCTGTTCGAGGCCGGGTTGCTGCTGATCCTGCTGCCGCCCATTGCTTGGTACCTGGACATCACCCTCGTTCAGGCTCTGGTGATGGATCTCGCGATCGCCGCCTTCTACGTGGCCTACGCCTTCACCTTCAACTTGGCCTACGACCGCGTCTTCCCT
>NZ_VUKA01000088.1 GCF_008386565.1 Teichococcus oryzae
AAGTCGTGTCATGCTTTCGAGCTTCCCGATTTTCAGCGCCATCCTGGTCGTCTTTGCCCACCGGATGCGGGGAGCGTCCATCGCTACGCAAATGCTGCGCAGGATGGTGCTCGCCCTCTACGGCTTCGCCGTGTTCTTCTTCGTCCTGGACATGACTCTGCCAAGATTTGGCATTCTTCCTGCCTCCCTGGCTGCGGCCTCGGCTTGCTGCTGGTGCAGACCGTAATGCTCCGCTTGCTCCCCCGGATCCCAGGAAGGAGATAAGAGCCTCTTCTATTCGCTGGCATGGGGTCGCGGGGTCAGCGCGATGACCACGGCACCGTTCCGCCGCGGATCGGCTGCGCCGCCGAGGCGGCCTGTAAGGGGGTCGCGCCCAATCGCCTGCATGCCGCCAACACGCATGGTAAAGCCGGTAGAAAAGAACCGGGCGTCATGCCCTTGCTCGCGAAGGGCGACCAGCACTTCGGGCGCCACCCGGTTCTCGATCTCCACCAGCCGCCCGTCCCAAAGCCGGGC
>NZ_VUKA01000089.1 GCF_008386565.1 Teichococcus oryzae
TAGCCGGCGCTGTGCAGCCGGGCGGGGGGTAGTTTGAGCACCAGGAAGCCCGCGCGCTCCAGATGCTTCACCAGATGCTCGGCGGCGAGGCTGGCCACCAGCTGGCCACCCGAGGGCCGTGGCCGGCCGCGCTCGTCATAGCGCAGCGCATAGGCCAGGGCGTCGGCCACCTCCTCGGAGGGGGCGACGCTGTGGCCGGGCGGCAGGGGGAAACGAGGCGGAACAGGGGGGTTGGAGGGGTCGGGCATGGGCGCGACGCTAAATGAGACTCGGAGAACGGATCAAGAACAAAGAGGTGGTTGACAGCGCAGGCTCGGCTGGAACGTGCCGGTTGATCGGGAAGGAATGCGACGGCCGCTTTGCTGAAGGGCAGCACCTTCAACGGCTTTGCGCGTTGTGCTGCGACCAGGAGGAAGGCAGCGCACGATGTGCAACTTGTACAGCATGACCTCGAGCCAGCAGGCGATTCGCGCGCTGATGCAGGTGATGGATGACCGCACCGGCAATCTGCCG
>NZ_VUKA01000090.1 GCF_008386565.1 Teichococcus oryzae
CGGCAGATTGCCGGTGCGGTCATCCATCACCTGCATCAGCGCGCGAATCGCCTGCTGGCTCGAGGTCATGCTGTACAGATTGCACATCGTGCGCTGCCTTCCTCCTGGTCGCAGCACAACGCGCAAAGCCGTTGAAGGTGCTGCCCTTCAGCGAAGCGGCAGCCCCATTCCTTCCCGATCAACCGGCACGTTCCAGCCGAGCCTGCGCTGTCAACCACCTCTTTGTTCTTGATTCGTTCTTCGAGTCTCACTTAGCGTCACGCTCATGCCCGAGCACCCTGCCCTTCCCGCCCCCCTTCCTCTGCCGCCCGGTCACAGCGTCGCCCCCTCCGAGGAGGTGGCCGACGCCCTGGCCTATGCGCTGCGCTATGACGAGCGCGGCAAGCCGCGTCCTTCCGGCGGCCAACTGGTCGCCAGCCTTGCCGCCGAACATCTGGTGAAGCATCTGGAGCGCGCGGGCTTCCTGGTGCTCAAACTACCCCCCGCCCGGCTGCACAGCGCCGGCTA
>NZ_VUKA01000091.1 GCF_008386565.1 Teichococcus oryzae
AGAGCCTGCCCTCCTCGGTGTGTACCTCGGCGATGTCGATGTGGAAGTAGCCGATCGGGTAGCGCTTGAACTTGGCGCGCCGCGGCTTGTCACCGTCGGTCTCGGGCAAGCGGGAGATGCCGTGGCGTTGGAGGCAGCGATGCAGGGCGGAGCGTGTCAGGTGTGGAATGGTAGGCTGTAAGGCGTAGAGGCAGTCATCGAGCGGCAGCAGTGTATGCCGCCGGAAGGCCACGATCACCGCCTCCTCCTCGATCGAGAGAACCGTCGATACCGGCTTCTTTGGCCCGGTGGGCAGGTCGGCCACGGAGCGCCGCTTTCGCCACTTGGCCACCGTCTTGGGGTTGATGCCGTAGCGCTGAGCCAGGCTCCTCAGGCTCTCTTGACTATGCTGTATCGCTCGACGGACTGCCGCTGTCGTGCTGGCGCAGCCATGAAGAACCTGGCCCATAGTGCCTCCTTCCAGTCGCGGGAGAAGAGTGCACCATCAAATCCTGGGATCAAACA
>NZ_VUKA01000092.1 GCF_008386565.1 Teichococcus oryzae
ATCGTGCGCGGCCATGTCGCGGCCAGGGAGGCCGGGCTGCCCTATGTGGTCGGCGCCCGGCTGGTCCTGGACGACGGTTCCGCTTTTCTGGCCTGGCCGACTGACCGCGCCAGCTATGGGCGACTGACCGGCCTGCTGTCGCGCGGGCGCATGCGCTCGCCGAAAGGCGAATGCCAGATCCGCCGCGACGAGATGGTCGAGCACGCCGGGGACTGGTGCCTGGCGGCCATCCCGCCGCGCCAGCCGGATCCGGACTTTGCCAGCCGCTTTGCCGCGCTGGCCCGCCAGCTGCGCGGGCATCTGGCGCTGCCGCTGTTCTGCGCCGCCGCCCCCTACCTCGATGGCCGCGATCAGGAGCGGATGCATTGGCTGGACGACACCGTCCGGCGCGCGGGCGGCGGCGCCGCGCTGCTGGCCTGGAACGATGTCCGCTACCATCACCGGCGGCGCCAGCCGCTGGCCGATCTGCTCACCGCCATCCGGCTCGGCTGCACCGTGGACGC
>NZ_VUKA01000014.1 GCF_008386565.1 Teichococcus oryzae
GCTGGTGCCGACCGCCGACGGCGTGCGCGAGCCGCAGAACCGCCGCGTCGAGATCGTGCTGCGCTAAGCCGCATCACGGAACGGATGTTGAAAGGGCGCCGCGAGGCGCCCTTCGCATATCCGCTCTCAGGCGATGATGTCGGGCAGAAGCCGGCTTTCCAGCCAGGCGATCTCGTCCTTCAGCTTCAGCTTGCGTTTCTTCAATCGCTGGAGCTGCAACTGGTCCAGCAGGGAAAGCTCCATGCGGGAGATCACCGTATCCAGATCCCGGTGTTCACTGCGCAATTCGTGGAGACGGCGAAGCAGACTGTCACGGTCGGCCAGGATGGGCCTCATCTTTTGCTCGGTTTGAGTCGCAACGGCAGGGAAAAGCGCCATATCATGTCCGGGCGTGATCGCACAGCTTTGCACTGGCCATCTGCATCACCCGGCCGTCAGGTCGTGGATCGGCCGATGTCAGGCATGTGGGACGCGCTCCGGTCCGGCGCGCCTCGTGCTGCTTCAGCAGGCAGGGGCGCCGGGACGGGCCTTTGGCTAAATGAGCAACCCTGAAACATTGGAGCGCCGATGTTGCAAGAGCCACGCCTGCGCAGCCTACAGGAACGCCATGCCTCCCTGGAGCGGCAGATCGCCGCGGAGGGTCAGCGCCCGCAGCCCGACGCGGGAACCTTGGGGCGGTTGAAACGCGCCAAGCTTCGCCTGAAGGAGGAGATGCATCGGCTGCGCCCGGCACGTTGAGCCAGGCCGGCGATTGACGCCGCATCGGAACCGCCCCCATGGCCAGCGCCGTGGGGGCGGCTTGATTCCAGCCGCCGCCAATCCACCTCATGGACCTTGGCAGGGGTTGCGCCGGCGCCATGCACCGCGCAGAAGGCGCTAGGCCGCGCAACCGGCCTTGAGTTCTGGGGCACGAGCCTCGATCACCCACTCCAGGGAGCAGTGACACGGCATGGATGCCTCCGACATCGCGCGTGTGCAGGCCTATCTGCGCAGAATCCTCGGCAGCGAGCGCGTTACCCTCATCAAGCCCGCCCGCCCCGGACTGTCAGTGGAAGTCGCCGTCCAGGAAGAGGTGATCGGCACCGTGCACCGGGACGATGACGAGGGCGAGGTTTCCTACTCCGTCCACCTGACTATTTTGGACGAGGATCTGCCGCCCCTGCCCAAGGCGGCCGCAACACCGGCGCGCCGCCGAGTTTGACGACCCGGCCAGGGCCCGGCCATGCGCGGGGCCCTGGCCGGACGCCGCCTCAGGCGGCGTCGTCATCCTCGGACAAGGCCGCGGGCTCGGCCGGGTTGCCACCCGCCGCGGTGACGGCGGCGTTCAGGTCGGATTGGCTGCACAGCCCCAGGATCACCGGATCGCGCGGCTTGATGTTGGCGCTGTTCCAGTGCGTGCGGTCGCGCACCTTGGCGATGGTGTCCTTGGTGGTGCCGAGCAGCTTGCTGATCTGCGCTTCGGTCAGCTGGGGATAGTTGCGCAGCAGGAAGGCGATGCCGTCCGGCCGGTCGTTGCGCTTGGAAACCGGGGTATAGCGCGCGCCCTTGCCACGGCTCTTGGGAACAGGGATGGCGCTTTCCTGCAGCCGCAGCCGGGCATCCGGATTGCCTTCGCAGCGCTCGATCTCCTCGCGCCGCAACTGCCCATTCTGGACAGGGTCGTACCCGACAATACCCTGGGCGACCTCCCCATCGGCGATCGCCTGCACCTCGAGGGGATGCATGCCGACAAAGTCGGCGATCTGCTCGAAGCTCAGGGATGTCTTCTCGATGAGCCACACAGCGGTGGCCTTCGGCATCAGCGGCAGGGTCATCGGAAACCTTAATGATCAGCGGGCGCGCCACGCGGGCCGCCCCAGATATGCCTGCATATAGAGACCGGGAAGGGGAGGGTCAAAGCCTCGGGCGCATCAGGCGGCGGTGGCCCCGCTGGCTTGGCGGCGCGCCTGACGGCCCATATCGTCCCTGGGACAGATCACGGAGGAAGATTGCGATGCGGCGCCTCGCGACCATTTTCGGCGGTTCCGGTTTCATCGGGCGGCACCTGGTGCCCCGCCTGGCGCGGCTGGAATACGACATCCGCATCATCACCCGCCATCCCGATGACGCGCTGCCGCTGACCACCCAGGGCCGGGTCGGCCAGATCGTGCCGCGCCGCGCGGATCTGCGCAGCGATGACGCGGTGGCCGCGGCGGTGGCCGAATCCACGCTGGTGGTGAACCTGATCGGCATCCTAGCGGAAAAGAAATCCGGCGATTTCAACCGGGTGCAGGGAGAGCTGCCAGGGCGCATCGGGCGCGCCGCCGCCCGGGCGGGCGCGGGGCGGGTGGTGCATGTTTCCGCCATCGGCGCCGATCCGGGCAGCGAAAGCGCCTATGCGCGCAGCAAGGCGGCGGGGGAGGCGGCACTGCGCGAAGCCTTTCCCGCGGCGACCATTCTGCGCCCCTCCATTATCTTCGGGCCGGAGGACCAGTTCTTCAACCGCTTCGCCGCCATGGCGCAGATGCTGCCCTTCATGCCGGTGATCTGCGGCGGAACGCGCTTCCAGCCCGTCTATGTCGGGGATGTGGCGGATGCCATCGCCGCTGCCAGCCAGCGCCCCGACGCGGCTGGCCGCACCTATGAGCTGGGCGGCCCGCGTGTCGTCAGCTTCCGCGAACTGATGGGCTATGTGCTGGAGGTCACCGGCCGCCGCCGCCGCCTGGTCGAATTGCCGGATGGCTTGGTGCGGCTTCAGGCGAGGCTGGGCGAGCATCTTCCCAGCCCGCCCTTGACCCGAGACCAGCTGGCCCAGCTGAGGCGTGACAACGTGGTCGGCGAGGCAGCGGCGGGATTCGCCGAGCTCGGCATCAGCCCCACGGCGATGGAGGCAGTGGTGCCGTCCTACCTTGCGCGCTTCCGCCCGGGAGGAGGCAAGCGCCGCTCATTTCCCTACTAGGGCCGAATCGGACATTTAAAGCAGCAAGCTTGGCCGGAAGGAAGACAGGGGAATGGCAATACCGAAAAAATAGGGAACGCGTTCTGTCCTAACGGTCGAATTATTCTGGTTTCGCCCTGGCGACTATGGCAAAGCTGCGCGAACGGAGGGTGCCCCCCGGCCTGACCAGTCATGTCCGGCTTCTGGTGCCTTCCACCCCCTGCTGATCCGCCTTCCTGCCGAAGGACCCGCGCCCATGGCCGACCGCATGCTGCAATTCGTGCGCCTGTCGCAACAAACGCCCGACAAGCGGACGGCCTCGGCGCGAAAAACCGACTTCGGCGAAATCTACCAGCGCTTCACCGCCGAACGGGCGAGCGAGCAATCCAGCCGTTGTTCGCAATGCGGCGTGCCCTTCTGCTCGATCCACTGCCCGCTGAACAACAACATCCCCGACTGGCTGAAGCTGACCGCCGAGGGGCGGCTGGAGGAAGCCTATGAGGTGTCCTCCGCCACCAACACCTTTCCCGAGATCTGCGGCCGCGTTTGCCCGCAGGACCGCCTTTGCGAAGGCAATTGCGTCATCGAGAAGGGCTTCGAGAGCGTCACCATCGGCGCAGTCGAGCGCTACGTCACCGACACCGCCTGGGAGAATGGCTGGGTGAAGCCGCCCACCCCCGTGCGGGAGGTGGACCATTCCGTCGGCATCATCGGCGCCGGCCCGGCCGGCTTGGCCGCGGCGGAACGTCTGCGCACGCGCGGCTGGAAGGTCACGGTGTATGATCGCTACGACCGCGTCGGCGGGCTGATGATCTACGGCATCCCCAACTTCAAGCTGGAGAAGGAGGTGGTGGTTCGCCGCGCCGAGCAGTTCGCTGCGGGCGGCATCGAGTTCGTGCTGAACTGCCAGGTCGGCCGCGACATTTCGCTGGAGGAGATCCGCGCGAAGCATGACGCCGTGCTGATCGCCACCGGCGTCTACAAGGCACGCGACATTGGCGGCCCCGGCGCGGACCTCGCGGGCATCGTTCCCGCGCTGGACTACCTGACCGCCTCCAACCGCGACAATCTAGGCGACAGCGTGCCGGAATTCGCCGATGGCACGCTGAATGCCGCCGGCAAGCGCGTGGTGGTGATCGGCGGCGGCGACACGGCCATGGATTGCGTGCGCACCGCCATCCGGCAGGGAGCGTCCTCCGTCACCTGCCTGTATCGCCGCGACAAGGCCAACATGCCCGGCTCGATGCGCGAGGTCGCCAATGCCGAGGAGGAGGGCGTGACCTTCGCTTGGCTGTCCGCGCCGGAAGCCTTCGAGGGCGAGGATGGCCGCGTCACCGGCGTCACCGCCACGCGGATGCATCTCGGCCTGCCCGACGCCACCGGCCGCCAGCAGGTGGAGCCGATCCCGGGCAGCCAGTTCACCGAAGGCGCCGACCTCGTCATCAAGGCCCTGGGCTTCGACCCCGAGGACCTGCCGGCGATGTTCAACGAGCCCGGGCTCGCCGTGTCCCGCTGGGGCACGCTGACCATCGACCGGCGCAGCATGATGACCAGGCTGCCCGGCGTGTTCGCCGCCGGCGACATCGTGCGCGGCGCCTCCCTGGTGGTGTGGGGCATCCGTGACGGCCGCGACGCGGCCGACCAGATCGAGCAATACGTGCTGGCGCAGCAGACGCCGGCCATCGCCGCGGAGTGACAGCCATGGACATGATCGAGAACGGCTCCGCCTTCGCCGAAAGCTATTCCCGCAACGCCGCCCTGCTGAGCGGCGCCGCCCATGTCGATGTGACGGAGCATGATGCCTGTGGCGTGGGCCTCGTCGCCGCGCTGGACGGCAAGCCCCGGCGCGACGTGGTGCAGGCCGGCATCGACGCGCTGAAGGCGGTGTGGCACCGCGGCGCGGTGGATGCCGACGGCAAGACCGGCGACGGCGCCGGCATCCACCTCGAGATCCCGCAGGATTTCTTCGCCGAGGTGGTGGAGCATGGCGGCGACTGGCTCCGCCCCGGCCGCATCGCGGTGGGCATGGTGTTCCTGCCCAAGACCGACCTGTCGGCGCAGGAGCGCTGCCGCCAGATCGTCGAGACCGAGATCCTGAACGCCGGCTACCACATCTATGGCTGGCGCCAGGTGCCGATCAAGGTGTCCTGCATCGGCGAGAAGGCCAACGCGACCCGGCCGGAGATCGAGCAGATCCTGATCTCCGACCCCGAGCAGCGCGATGCCGCGACCTGCGAGCGGGACATGTATGTCATCCGCCGCCGCATCGAGAAGCAGGCCATCGCGGCGCAGGTGCCGGAGCTGTATCTGTGCAGCCTGTCCTGCCGCTCGATCGTCTACAAGGGCATGTTCCTGGCGGAGAACATCACCGACTTCTATCCGGACCTGAAGGACGAGCGCTTCGTCAGCCGCTTCGCCATCTATCACCAGCGCTACTCGACCAACACCTTCCCCACCTGGCGTCTGGCGCAGCCCTTCCGGATGCTTGCCCATAATGGCGAGATCAACACGGTCCACGGCAACATCAACTGGATGAAGTCGCATGAGACGCGGCTCGCCCATGAGCTGCTCGACCCGTTCATGGATGACATCAAGCCGGTGGTGCAGGCCGGCGGCTCCGACACCGCCACCATGGACAATGTGTTCGAGCTGCTGGTGCGCGGCGGCCGCGACGCGCCGATGGCCAAGGCGATGCTGATCCCGGAAAGCATCGGCAGCAACGCGACGATGCCGGAGGCGCATCGCGACCTGTTCATGTACTGCAACGCGGTGATGGAGCCGTGGGACGGCCCCGCCGCCGTTTGCGCCACCGATGGCCGCTGGGCCATCGCCGGCCTCGACCGCAACGGCCTGCGGCCGATCCGCTACACCATCACCAATAATGGCCTGCTGATCGTGGGCTCCGAGACCGGCATGGTGAAGCTGGCGGAAAGCGACATCGTCGCCAAGGGGCGCGTCGGTCCTGGCCAGTGCATCGCCGTCGATCTTGACGCGGCGCGCTTCTATGGCGATGCCGAGCTGAAGGACCTGCTGGCCGCGCGGCATCCCTTCGGCGAATGGGTCGGCCGCACCACACGCATCGACGGCATCGTGCGCAACGAGGTCGATGAGGCGCAGGAGTTGCAGGGCGACGCGCTGCGCCGCCGCCAGCTCGCCATGGGCTTCACCATGGAGGACCTGGAAACCATCCTGCACCCGATGGCGGAGGATGCCGCCGAGGCGATCGGCAGCATGGGCGACGACACGCCCATCGCCGTGCTTTCGGCCGGCTATCGCGGGCTGCACCATTATTTCCGGCAAACCTTCAGCCAGGTCACCAACCCGCCGATCGACAGCCTGCGCGAAACGCGGGTGATGACGATCAAGACCCGCCTCGGCAATCTGGGCAACATCCTCGACGAGGACCCGGCCCAGTGCGACATGCTGATGCTGGACAGTCCCGTGCTGTCGAACGCCGAGTTCGCGGCGATGCGCAGCTACATGGGCGACACCGTGGTTGTGGTGGACGCCACCTTTCCGGCCGCCGAGGGCGAGGCCGGGCTGCGCCGCGCCCTGGAGCGCATCAAGCGCGAGGCCGAGGAAGGCGTCCGCTCCGGCTGCGCCCATGTGATCCTGACGGATGAGGCGACCGACGCCGCGCGCGCCGCCATTCCGATGATCCTGGCGACCGGCGCGGTTCACACGCATCTCGTGAAGCATTCGCTGCGCACCTTCACCAGCCTCAATGTGCGCGCCGCCGAATGCGTCGACGTGCATTACTTCGCCGTGCTGATCGGTGCCGGCGCCACCACGGTGAACGCCTATCTGGCGCAGGAAAGCATCGCGGACCGCCACCGCCGCGGGCTGTTCGGCCAGAAATCGCTGAAGGATTGCGTGGCCTCCTACCGCAAGGCGGTGGACAAGGGCCTGCTGAAGATCATGGCCAAGATGGGCATCTCGGTGCTCTCCTCCTATCGCGGCGGCATGAACTTCGAGGCGATCGGCCTGAGCCGCGCCCTGGTGGCGGAGTTCTTCCCCGGCACGCAGTCGCGCATCTCGGGCATCGGCCTGCTGGGCATCGCGCGGCGCGTGCTGGCCATGCACAAGCAGGCCTGGGGCACTTCCGCCGCCGTCCTGCCGGTGGGCGGGCTGTACAAGCTGCGCCGCCGCGGCGAGGCGCATGCCTTCGATGGCAGCCTGATCCACCTGCTGCAGAACGCCGTCGCGACCGACAGCTACCAGACCTTCAAGCGCTACTCGGAGGCTGTGCGCAAGCTGGCGCCGGTGGCGCTGCGCGACCTGCTCGATTTCCGCACGGAAGCCGCCCAGCCGGTGCCGGTGGACGAGGTCGAAAGCATCACCGAGATCCGCAAGCGCCTGATCGCGCCCGGCATCTCGCTCGGCGCCCTGTCGCCCGAGGCGCACGAAACGCTGTCCATCGCCATGAACCGCATCGGCGCCCGCTCCGACAGCGGGGAGGGCGGCGAGGACCCGGAGCGCGCCCGCCCGCGCGCCAATGGCGACAACGCCAACTCCGCCATCAAGCAGATCGCCTCGGGCCGGTTTGGCGTCACCGCCGAATACCTGAACAACTGCAAGGAGATCGAGATCAAGGTCGCGCAGGGCGCCAAGCCCGGCGAGGGCGGGCAGCTTCCCGGCTTCAAGGTGTCCGGCATCATCGCCCGGCTGCGCCATGCGACTCCGGGCGTCACGCTGATCAGCCCGCCGCCGCACCACGACATCTACTCGATCGAGGATCTGGCGCAGCTCATCTACGACCTGAAGCAGATCAACCCGGATGCCTCCGTCTGCGTGAAACTGGTGTCGCGCTCCGGCATCGGCACCATCGCGGCGGGTGTGGCGAAGGCGAAGGCGGATGCCATCCTGGTGTCGGGCCATTCCGGCGGCACCGGCGCCTCGCCGGTGTCCTCCATCAAGTATGCCGGGCTGCCCTGGGAACTGGGGCTGTCCGAGACGCATCAGGTGCTGCTGCTGAACCGGCTGCGCCACCGCATCAAGCTGCGCACCGATGGCGGCCTCAAGACGGGGCGCGACGTGGTGATCGCCGCCATGCTGGGCGCCGAGGAGTTTGGCATCGGCACCGCCTCCCTCGTCGCCATGGGCTGCATCATGGTGCGGCAGTGCCATTCCAACACCTGCCCCGTCGGCGTCTGCACCCAGGACGAGGATCTGCGGAAGAAGTTCGAGGGCTCGCCCGAGAAGGTGATCGCGCTGTTCTCCTTCATCGCGGAGGAGATCCGCGAGATCCTGGCGTCCCTGGGCTTCCGCAAGCTGGAGGACGTGATCGGCCGCACCGACCTGCTGAAGCAGGTTTCGCGCGGCGCCGAGGACCTTGACGATCTCGACCTCAACCCGCTGCTGGTGCAGGCCGATGCCGGCCCGTTCCCGCGCTTCTGCACGCTGGAAGGCCGCAACGAGGTGCCGGAAACGCTGGACGCCGACATGATCCGCGACGCCGCGGCGCTGTTCGAGCGGGGCGAGAAGATGCAGCTCGCCTACAACATCCGCAACACGCACCGCGCCATCGGCACCAAGATCAGCAGCAAGATCACCCGCAAGTTCGGCATGAGCGGTCTGCAGCCGGGGCACCTGACGGTGCGGCTGCGCGGCTCGGCCGGGCAGTCCCTCGGCGCCTTCGCGGTGCGCGGGCTGAAGCTGGAGGTGCTGGGCGACGCCAATGACTATGTCGGCAAGGGGCTGTCGGGCGGTTCCATCGTGTTGCGCCCGGCGCCATCCTCCACCCTGGTGTGGAACGAGAACGCCATCATCGGCAACACCGTTCTGTATGGCGCGACGGCGGGCGAGCTGTTCGCCGCCGGCCAGGCAGGCGAGCGCTTCGCCGTGCGCAATTCCGGCGCCATCGCGGTGGTGGAGGGCGTCGGCGCCAATGGCTGCGAATACATGACCGGCGGCGCGGTGGTGATCCTGGGTGCGGTGGGCGACAATTTCGGCGCGGGCTTCACCGGTGGCCATGCCTTCATCTACGACGCCGATAACAGCTTCGAGCAAAGGCTGAACCCCGACACCCTGCTGTGGCGCCGACTGGCTTCCGCGCATTGGGAAGACTATCTGCGGGAACTGATCGGGCGCCATGCCAGCGAGACCGGATCGCGCCTCGCCGCCCGGCTGCTGAATGACTGGGCGGTGGAGCGCGGCAGCTTCTGGCATGTCGTGCCCAGGGAATATGCGCGCTACCTGCCGCAGCCCATGGAAGATGTCGCCATGATGGCCGCCGAGTGATCCGGAAGGCGGAGGAGGGGGCCTGCCTGCCTCCTCCGTCCCGTAACATTCGGCAATCCGGCGTGATGCATGGCTGGTCCTGGGCTGGTGCGCATGCCATAAGCGCCTTCCTGCTGACAGTTCCCGGCCTCGACTGAATGCGAATTCTCTACCAATTGCCGTTGTCTCCGACCTCGCGGAAGGTGCGCCTCGTGCTGGGCGAGAAGCGCATCCCCTTCGAACTCCGGGCGGAGCGCGTGTGGGAGCGGAATGAGGAGTTCCTGGCCCTGAATCCGGCCGGCACCGTCCCGGTGCTGGTCGAGGAGAACGGGCTGGTGCTGCCGGACAGCTACGCCATCTGCGAATATCTGGACGAGGCCTATCCCGAGGTCCAGCTGCTCGGCCGCACCCTGGGTGAGCGCGCGGAAGTCCGCCGCCTGGTCGCATGGTTCGACGGCAAGTTCGCCCGCGAGGTCACGGACAACCTGCTTTACGAAAAGCAGATGAAGCGGCTGCTGGGGCGCGGCAACCCGGATGCGGGCGCGATCCGGGCCGGCTACGCCAATCTGAAGCCGCATCTGGATTATCTCGGCTGGCTGGCGGAAACGCGCATCTGGCTGGCCGGAAACACCCTGTCCCTGGCCGACCTCGCGGCGGCGGCGCATCTTTCGGCGCTCGACTATATCGGCGATATTGACTGGTCGCTGAACGACGCGGCGCGGGACTGGTATGCCCGCATCAAGTCCCGCCCTGCCTTTCGCCCCCTGCTGGCGGACCGTGTCAGCGGCACCAACCCGCCGCCGCATTACGCCGACCTCGACTTCTGAGCGCGGGAGGCGGGGCGCGTTGCGCCAGGGATCTCGGAACACCAGCCCGCCGCATGATGATGGCCGTGGCGTCCATGGCCGGGCGGCATGCCGGGCGCCCCTTGCCTGCCGGGGCTGATCCTCCGGCAGCCATTGGCGCGAGGGGAGAGCAAAGCGCGGGCCATCCCTGCTCTGCGGTTTCCGTGCGGCGAAATCCCGGCTAGAAGGCGCCCATGTCTCAGCCCCTGCCGGCCGAGGCAGCCCGGGCGCGCGCCCTGCTTTCCGCCACGGCCCGTCAAGGCCGGGGCCGGATGGCGCGCCCCGTCCTGCTTGGCCTTGCCTCGATTGCCTGCGGTCTGGCCCAGGCCTGGTTCATGGCGCATCTCCTGGCGACCCTGCTGGGCCATGGCGATTCCGGCTGGGCCGAGATGGGTGCCGCCGCCGCTCTGGCCTTGCTCGGCATCGCGCTCGGCGTGGCGCAGGAGCATGCCCAGGCCGATGCCGGCGCCGCCGCCCGTGCTGGGCTGCGCCGCCGCGCCTTCGCCCGGCTGCTGGCCCTCGGCCCCGCCGATCCCCGCCCCGCCGGCGAGCGCGCCGCCCTGGTGGTGGACCGCATCGAGGCGCTGGACGGTTACTTCGCGCGCTGGCTGCCGGCCGCCATCCTGGCCGCCGCCGGGCCCTTGCTGATCGCCCTGGCGGTCGCGTCGGAGGACCCGCTGAGCGGTGTCATCCTGTTCGCCGCCGGGGCCATGGTGCCGGTCGGCATGGCCTTGACCGGCATCGGCGCCGCGCTGGCGAGCCGGCGGCAGTTCGACGCGCTGCAGGCGCTGTCCGGCCGCTTTCTCGACCGCATGCGCGGCCTGCCGCAGATCGTGCTGTTCGGGCGGCAGGAGAGCGAGGCCCAGGCCCTTGGCGCCGCCGCCGATGAGCTGCGGACCCGCACCATGCGGGTGCTGCGCGTCGCCTTCCTGTCCGGGCTGAGCCTGGAGGTGATCGCCGCGGCGGTGCTGGGCTGCCTGGCTTGGCGGCACGGCCATCTGCTGGTGGGCGGGCATCCGGACCCGCAGGCGGCGCTGTTCTGCCTGCTGATGGTGCCGGGCTTCTTCGCGCCGCTGCGGGCCTTTTCCGCCGCCTATCACGAGCGCATGTCCGCCCACGGCGCCGCCGCCGCCCTGGCCCCGCTGCTGGAGGGGGAGGAGGCGGACGAGGCCGGCCTGCTACTCGCCGAGATCCCGCCCAGCGTGGTGGTGACCTTTGAGCATGTGAGCCTGACTTATGACCCCTCGCGCGGGCCGGCGCTGCGCGACCTCAGCTTCCGCGCCCTGCCGGGCGAGGCGCTGGTGCTGGCCGGCCCTTCCGGCGCCGGCAAATCCTCCGTGCTGCGGCTGCTGATGGGCTTCAACCGCCCGGATGGCGGGCGCATCGCCTTCAATGGCCGCGACGCCACCAGCCTGCGGCCCTCCGAGCTGCGGCGGCTTTCCGCCTATGTGGGGCAGAAGGCGCATCTGTTCCGCGACACCATCCGCAACAACATCGCCCTGGCGCGGCCCGACGCCACCGAGGCCGAGATCCTCGCCGCCGCCCGCGCCGCCCATGTGACCGATTTCTCCGACAAGCTGCCCGGGGGCCTGGACACGATGGTGGGTGAGGGCGGCTACGGCCTGTCGGGCGGACAGGCCCAGCGTGTCGCCATGGCCCGAGCCTTTCTGCGGAACGCCCCCCTGGTGCTGCTGGACGAGCCTACCGCGCATCTCGATCCCGGCACCGAGGCCGAGTTGCTGGAAAGCCTGCGCCGCCTTTGCGCCGGGCGCACCGCGATCATCGCCACCCATTCCTCCGCCCTGCGCGCCCGCTTCACCCGGGTGCTGGAAATGGCGGATGGCCGTGCCAACCCGGCGCGGATGGCCGGCGAATGAGCCCGATGCTTCGATTGTTGCTGCGCGTCCTCAGCCTGTGGCGCTCCCGGCGCGGCTGGCTGTTGGGGGGCGTGGTGATCGCGGCGCTGGCCGCCCTGGCCGGTGTCGCCATGCTGGCGCTGGCCGGCCGTGGCGTGTCCGAGGGATTGCGGCATTCGGCGCTGACGGCAGGCGCCGTCGGCTCCCTGCTGCTGCTGCGGCCGTTGATCCTTTTGCGGCCGGTGGCCCGCTATCTGGAGCGTCTGGCCACCCATTCGGCCACCTTCCGGGCCCTGGCGGACACCCGCCTCTGGTTCTTCCGCCGGCTGGCGGAACGGCTGCCGGCCGGGCTCGGCCTGCGCGGCGCGGGCGACCTGCTGGGCCGCATCGTGACCGACGTCGAGGCGCTGGATGGGCTCTACCTGCGCGCCCTGGTGCCGGGTGCGGCGGCGGTGGCCGTGGTGCTGGCGGTGGCGGTGCTGCTAGGCGCCGCCGGGCCGGGGCTGGCCGCCGTGGTGGCGCTGCCGCTGGCCGCCGCATTGCTGCTGCCGCCGCTGCTGGCCCCCGGCGCGGGCCGCGCCGCCGCCCGGGTCGCCGAGGCGCAGGGCCAGTTGCGCGCCGCGGCGGTGGACCCGCTGCTCGGGCTGGAGGACATGCTGGCGGCCAATGGCGAGGCCCGCGCCACGGAGCGGCTGATGCAGGCCGGTGACCTTCTGGCGCGCAAGCAGAAATCCCTGGCCCGCCGCGCCGCCTGGGGCGGCGCCAGCGGCCTTGGACTCAGTCAGGCTGCGCTGCTGGGCGCGCTCGGATATGGCCTGGCCGGGGGAGAAGGCGCGGTGGCCGGGTCCGTGCTCGGCCTGTTCCTGGCCCTGGCCGCGGCGGAGGTGCTGGCGGCGCTGCCGCGCGCCGGAACCGCCCTGGCCAGTGCCAGCGCAGGGGCGCAGCGCTTGTTCGAGGCCGCCGACACGCCGCCCCCCGTCGCCGAGCCGGCCGAGCCGGCGCCGCCCCCCGCCAGCCATGCCATCCGCATCGAGGGGCTGCGCTTCGCCTGGGCACCGGACCGGGCCCCGGTGTTTGACGGGCTGGATCTCGACCTGCCGGAAGGCGGAAGGCTGGCCCTGCTTGGTCCCTCGGGCGCCGGAAAATCCACCCTGGGAAGCCTGCTGCTCAAGCTGGCAGCCCCGCAGGAGGGTCGGATCACGCTGGGCGGGATGGACATCGCGACCCTGTCCGGTGCCGCTGTCCGCCAGCGCATCGCCTGCCTGACGCAGGATGCGCGGCTGTTCGACGACAGCATCGCAGCCAATCTGCGCCTGGCCGCTCCCGAGGCGGGGGACGAGGCGCTGTGGCAGGCCCTGGAGCGCGCCGGCGTGGCCGAGGTGGTGCGGGCGCTGCCCGATGGGCTGAACACACGCTGCGGCGAAGGCGGCGCGCGTTTTTCCGGCGGGCAGGGGCGGCGCATCGCCCTGGCCCGGGCCTTGCTGTCCCCCGCCCCGGTGCTCATCCTCGACGAGCCGGCCACCGGCCTCGATCCCGTGGCGGAGCGGGCCTTCCTGGAAACGCTGGAAAGCGCCACACAGGGCCGCAGCGTGATCCTGATCGCCCACAGGCTGCTGGGTGTCGAGCGTCCCACGCGCATCCTCCGCTTGATCGGCGGGCGCGCCATTCCCGCCATGGGATGATCGCGCCGGATTGATCCCCCGAAGCCTAATCCCGTTGCCTGACCCGCCCATTGTTCGGGAACACGAAACGGGAGGGTGACCATGAGTGACTTCTTTTCCGGCCAGCGCGGCGGCGGCCTTGCCGGCGGCATGTCGGGCGGCGTGAAGATGGCGGCCGTCGCGCTGCTGCTGCACCAGCTGATGAAGCATGCGCGGACCCAGCAGGGCACGGCAGGCCCAGCACAGGGCCAGGATCAGGGTGGCATCGGCGATGTGCTCGGCGGGTTGCTGCGCGGCGGGACCTCGCCTTCCGATACCACGGGCAGCATGGCAGGGGTCGATCCCCGCACGGGAGGGCAGGCGCCGGCGCAGGGCGGCGGCATTGGCGATGTGCTGGGCGGCCTGTTGCGCGGCGGCGGCGCCAATCCCGGCATGGGCGCCGGAATGGGCGGTGGCCTGGGTGGTCTTCTCGGCGGCTTGCTTGGCGGCGGCGGCCAGGGAAGTGGTGGCCTTGGCGGCGGCATGGCAGGCAATGCGGGTCTCGGGGGCCTGCTGGGCGGGCTTGCGGGCATGCTGGGCGGCATGCGCCGGCATGGCTTCGCGGAGGAGGTGGATTCCTGGGTCGCGCCCGGCGCCAACCGGGACGTCCCCCGGCAGGCGGTGGAGCAGGAATTCGATCCGCAGGAACTGGATGCCGTGGCGCAGCAGCTTGGCACCGACCGGGACAGCCTGATCGAGGAATTGCGCCGCACCATGCCGGAACTGGTGGACCGGCTGACGCCGCAGGGCCGGGTGCCGGAGCGCGAGGACGAGCTGGGCCAGGGCGGCGTCGGCGAAATGCTGGGCAGCCTGCTGCGTCCCGTCGGTTCGCCGGGCGGGCCGCCGAAAGCCTGAAGCTTCAGCCGAGGCGGCCGGCCGGTCCGGGCAATGCCGGTTCCGGCCGCGTCAGCCGCGGGCCGCCAGCAGCCCGCCCTGCTTGACCCGCCCCGGAAGGGGATGGCCGACCACCTCCTCGGCCAGCCATGCGGCCTCGATCAGCTTTCCGAGGTCCAGGCCGGTCTCGATGCCGCTTTCGGCGCAAAGCAGGGCGAGATCCTCGGTGCAGATATTCCCGGCCGCGCCGGCATGCTTGGCGAAGGGGCAGCCGCCAAGGCCGGCAATGGCGGCGTCGAACCGCGCCACCCCAAGCTGCATCCCGGCCCAGGCATTGGCGATCGCCATGCCGCGCGTGTCGTGCAGATGCAGCGAGATTTCCACATCCGGCCACTTCTCCCGCACCGCGCCCACCACGCGCTGGATCGAGAGCGGCGTGGCCCAGGCCATGGTGTCGGCCAGCGATACGCAGGGCCGGTTCAGCCCGGCGCCGCCGGCCAGGGAAAGCAGCGCCTCGACCCGGTCCAGCACGGCGCCGACCGGCACCTCGCCCTGGAAGTTGCAGCCAAAGGCGGCCATCACGGTGATGCGCGCCAGCGGGATGCGGTGCTCGGCATAGAGCGCCATCAGCGCGGCGGCGGCGGCGAGGTCCTGTTCCCGGTCGCGGTTCTGGTTGCGGCGGCCGAACACCTCCGACGCGGACACCGAGACGCTGCCTTCCAGCACGATGTTCGGCGCCACCAGGGCCCGCAGGAAGCCCTTCGCGTTCAGCCACAGCGCGGTGTAGGCGACGCCCGGATGCGGCGTCAGCCTGGCGCAGACGGCCTCGGCATCGGCCATGCCGGGCACCCGGCGCGGATCAACAAAGGAAACGGCCTGGATGTGGCGCAGTCCGGTCCCGGCCAGCGCTCCGATCAGGTCCAGCTTGCGGGCGGTGGGGATCTCGCCCTTCTCGAACTGGAAGCCCTCGCGCGGGCCTTCCTCGCGGATCTCGACGCGGCGGGGCAGGGTCACGCGGGGGCTTCCCCGGCGGGCAGGGCCAGCACATGGTCGCGCGCCAGAGCGGCCTGCTCCTCGGGCGCGATGCCCAGCTCGGACAGGATGGCGGCGCCGCCCTCGCCGATATGCGGCGGCTGGTGCCGGAGCCGGACCTCGCTATTGCCGAGATGCACGGGGGTCATGGGAATCGGCGCCAGGAGATGGTCGGTCAGCGCGGTTTCGCCCATGATGCCGCTGGCCAGCAGGTGCGGGTCGTTGAACAGGTCCTCGGGATGGGCCACCGGTGCGCAGGGGATGAAGGCATCGCGGCAGCGGCGCAGCACTTCCTCCACCGGCCATTCGGCGATCAGGGCCTCCAGCACCGGCATGATACGCTCCCGTGCCGCGACGCGCTGGGCGTTGGTCGCCAGATCGGGATCGGCGCCCAGCTCCTCCAGCCCGAGATGCTGGCACAGGCGCTGCCAGTGCTGGTCGCTGGTGACGCCAACGAAGACCTGCCCGTCCCTGGCCTGGAACACGTCATAGATCGCCCAGGTGATGCGCCGCGCGGTCATCGGCGGCACGCGTTCCCCGGCGATGGCGCCGGCGGCCATGTGCTGGCCGACCATGAAGGCGACGCTTTCGAACAGGGAAGCCTGCACCTTCTGCCCTTCGCCGGTTTGCTCGCGCTGGCGCAGCGCCGCCAGGATGCCGACTACGCCGAACACGCCGCCCATGATGTCCACCACCGAGGTGCCGGCGCGCATCGGCCGGCCCGGCAATCCGGTCATGTAGGCCAGGCCGCCCTGCATCTGCACCACCTCGTCCAGGGCGGGCAGGGTGTCGTAGGGGCCGGGAAGGTAGCCTTTCAGGGCGCAATAAACGAGCCGTGGGTTGATGGCCCGCAGCGCCTCGCAGCCCAGGCCGAGCCGCTCCATGGTGCCGGGGGCGAAGTTCTCCACCAGAACATCGGCGGTCAGCACCAGCTTGCGCAGGATCTCCGCTCCGCGCGGGTCCTTCAGGTTCAGCGCGAGGGAGCGCTTGTTGCGGTTGTAGGTGGCGAAGAAGCCGGTGCCGAAGCCGCCCAGGCGGCGGGTGCGGTCGCCTTCCGGCGGTTCGATGCGGATCACCTCGGCGCCCAGATCGGCCAGCACCACCCCGCAGGTCGGGCCCATGACCGTGTGGCCGAAATCCAGAACCCGGAGGCCGGCGAGGGGGAGAGGGCTGGCCGCTTCGCTTGACATGGGATTGTTCCGTCAGACAGAATTGAGTTCTTTCAAACAGAATGGAGGGCCGGGGCTATGCCGGTCAAGCCGGATGCGCCGGAATCGGGCGTCGGCGCGGTGGACCGGGCGCTTTCCGTGCTGTTCGCCTTTGAGGCCGGTGAGGAAACGCTGACCCTCGCGGAACTGGCGCGGCGCACCGGCCTCTACAAAAGCACCCTGCTGCGGCTGATCGCCTCGTTGGAGCGGGTCCGGATGGTGCTGCGCGAGGACGGGGCCGCACGCTGGCGGCTGGGCCCCGCCCTGGTGCTGCTGGGCGCCCGCGCCGGGCCGGTGCCGGTGCGCGCCCTGGTGCCGCCCGCGCTGCGGCGGCTGGCCGAGGAAACCGGGGAGAATGCCAGCTTCTATGTGCGCCATGGCGAGGCACGGCTGTGCCTGCTCCGCGAGGAAGGGCGCCATCCGGTGCGCGACAATCTGGTGCCAGGCAGCCTGCTGCCGCTGGATCGCGGCGCCGCGGGCCATGTGCTGCGCGACAACCGCGATGGCCTCGTGGTGACGCTGGGTGAAAGGGACCCGGAGATGGCGGCACTGGCGGCGCCGGTACGGGGCGCGGATGGCGAGTTGCTCGGCGCGCTGTGCCTATCCGGCACCGTGACCCGGCTGCGGGACGAAGCGCGCCGCGCGCCGATGGAGGCGGCGCTGCTGCGCGAGGCGGCCGCGCTGAGCGGGATGCTGGGCAACGGGCGCGGATAGGCCCCGCGCCGCCCTGGCTGTTCCCTTGGCTGTCCCCCTGGCTGCCGCCCGGCATATCGGCTTAGCTGGCCGGAACAATGATCGGCGTTGCCGGCGGCCGGCGACGTTTCCGGGAAGGGGAAGCACCGATGGTCCGGCAACAACATCCCGTGGCCAGGCTGCGCGCGGCCATGGCCGGGGGCATCGTCATGGCGCCCGGCGCGCCCGATGCGCTGACGGCGCGGCTGGTGGAGCGGGCGGGTTTCCCGGCCGTGTACATGACCGGCCTCGGCGCCACGGCGGTGCGGCTCGGCCAGCCCGATCTGGGCCTGCTGACGCAAACCGAGATGGCGGAGCATGCGCGCAGCATGACGCGCGCCGTCGGCATCCCGGTCATCGCCGACGCCGATACGGGCTATGGCGGCGTGCTGAACATCCGCCGCACGCTGCGCGAATACGTCCAGGCCGGCGTAGCGGCGCTGCATCTGGAGGACCAGGTGGCGCCGAAGCGCTGTGGCCAGCTTTCCGGCATCCGGCTGATGGAGGCGGAGGAAAGCGCGCAGCGGCTGCGGGCGGCGGTGGAGGCGCGCGGCGGGGACGAGGTGCTGATCATCGGCCGCACCGACGCGCTGGGCGCGACGGGGATCGAGGATGCGCTGGAGCGCGCCCGGCGCTACCAGGACACCGGCATCGATCTCGTTTTCGTCGATGGAATCCGGAAGATCGCCGAGGCGGAGGCGGTGGCGCGCGCCATCCGGGGGCCGAAGGTGATGACGGTGGTGGACGGCACCGAGACCGTCGGCCTGACCGCGTCCGAGTTGCAGCAGATGGGCTTCAGCATCGTGTTCTACGCCGTCAGCACGCTGTTCACCGCGATCCGCGCGGTGGGCGACACATTGGCGGAGCTGAAGCGCGCCGGAACTCCGCGCGGCCGGGC
Organism: Teichococcus oryzae; assembly: GCF_008386565.1. Taxonomy (GTDB): domain Bacteria; phylum Pseudomonadota; class Alphaproteobacteria; order Acetobacterales; family Acetobacteraceae; genus Pseudoroseomonas; species Pseudoroseomonas oryzae. Next base: position 18,242 of record NZ_VUKA01000014.1, read on the forward strand.
GGACGCCATGGCGAGCTATGCCGAGTTCGCCGAGGTGGTCGGCCTGCATGAGCAGCAGGATTGGGCCGGCCGCTTCGGCGGTTGAGGAGGGGCGGCGCGGTCATTGGCCGCGCCGCGCCACGCCATCCGCCACCAGGGCGCAGCCGACGATGGCGATGAGGATGGCGAGCCCGGGCCACAACGCCGCCAAGGGCGCCGCGAACACCGCTTCCTGCGCATTGGCCAGCATGTTGCCCCAGGATGGCGTCGGCGGCTGGATGCCAAGGCCCAGGAAGCTCAGCACGCTTTCGGTCAGGATGGCGCCCGCCACGGCCAGCGCGCAGGCCACCGCGACTGGCGCGGCGAGGCCCGGCAGCACATGCCGCCACAGCAGCCGCGCTTCCGTGACGCCGAGCGCCCGCGCCGCCCGCACATAATCGGTGGCCAGCAGCGACAGCGCCCCGGCGCGCGCCAGCCGCGCCACGCCGACCCAGCCGAACACCACCAGGATGACGACGATGCGCAGCATGTCCACCATGGCATCGCCGCGCGGCAGGCCGAGCTTCGCCGGGTCCATCGCCGCCAGCAGCACCAGGATGGGCAGGGCCGGCAAGGCCAGCAGCCCGTCGGCCAGCCGCATCAGCACCGCATCCACCCAGCCGCCCTTCCACGCGGCCAGAACGCCGAGGGCGGTGCCCAGCACCGACGCGGCCAGCGCCGCCGCCAGCCCCACCCCCAGCGAGACGCGCGCGCCGTAGAGCAGCCGCAGCAGCAGGTCGCGCCCCAGCTCATCGGCACCGAGCGGGTGTTCGGCGGAGGGTTCGGCATAGCGTGCGAACAGGTCGGGCGCGAAGGGATCGGTGCCGAGCCATTGCTGGGCCCAGGGCGCCACGCTGGCGGCCAGCGCCATCAGGGCCAGCAGGGTCAGGCCAAGACGAAGGCGCGTCATCGCTCGCCGAGCCGCGGGTCGATCCAGCGCTGCGCCAGATCCGCCAGCAAGGTCGCCAGCATGGTCACCAGGGCCACCAGCAGCAGCGCCAGCAAAGCAAGGTTGTAGTCATTGCCCATCACTGCATCATAAAGCAGCTTGCCCATGCCGGGGCGGGCGAACACCGTTTCCGTCACCAGCGCGCCGGACACCAGCGACCCGGCATCCAGGGCCAGCAGGGTCAGCAGCGGCACGGCGGCGTTGGGCAAAGCGTGGCGCCAGATCAGCCGCCGCTCCCCGGCGCCGCGCGCGCGGGCACTGGTGATGTGCGGGCGGGACAGCTCGGCCGAAAGCGCGGCGGCGGCATGGCGGGCATAGGCCGCCATCTGGCCGAAGGCGATGGTGACAACCGGCAGCACCAGGAAGGGCAGGGCCGATTGCCCGGCATCCGGCGCGCCGCCCGCCGGCAGCCAGCCGAGATTCACCGCGAACAGGATGATCAGCAGGATGCCCAGCCAGAAGGCCGGCACCGCCTGGGCCAGCAGCGCCACCGCATCGACCAGGGGCGCGGCGCGCGGCCGCAGCGCCGCCAGGGCCCCCAGCGCCACCCCGAGCGTCGCCGCCAGCAGCACCGCGCTGCCGACCAGGGCCAGGGTGGAGAGCAGGGCCGGCCAAAGCACCCGCCACACCGGCTGCGCGAACAGGCGGGAATAGCCGAACTCGCCCCGCAGCAGCCCGCCGGCCCAGGCCAGGTATCGTTCGATCAGCGGCTGGTCGAGGCCGTGCAGGGCGCGCAGCCGCTCGATATCCGCCGGCGTCAGGCGCGGGTCGGAGATCATCGCCAGCGACACGGGATCACCCGGCATCAGCCCGATGGCGAACCAGGCGGCCAGCGACAGCAGAACCAGGGTGAGGGCGATCTGCGGCAGCCGCCACAGCAGCAGGTTCAGCGCACCCGCCACTGCGTCACCCAGAGCGAGGAATAGTTCTGGTGCCCGGTCGGCATGACGCCTTCCAGCCAATGCGGCCAGACATGCGCGTCCGAGCGGTGCCAAAGCGGCAGCGCCGGGAGGTCAGTGGCGACGCGGCGCTGCAAGGCGGACCAGAGCGGCAGGCGCTTTTCCGCGTCAAGCTCCAGCGGCAGCGCCTCGATCAGCCTGTCCACCTCGGCATCGCGATAGCCGGTGTAGTTCTGGCCCGACCAGTTGCGGGCGGCGGTGGCGATCTCGTCCGAGTGGAGCGTGGTGCGCGGCACGCTTTCCGGGCTGCTGATCCAGGCAAACATCGCGGCCCCGCCATAGCGCCGCTTCGAGACGGTTTCGGCGAAGAAGACGCGCGGCGGCTCGTTGCGGATGCGCGCCTCGGCGCCGACGGCCTTCCACATGCCGGCTAGGATCTGCTGCACCTGTTCGCGGGTGCGGTTGCCGGCGGTGGTCATGAAGTCGAAGGCCAGGGCCTCGCCATCGGCGTTGCGGCGGATGCCTCCGGCGCCGGGCTTCCAGCCGGCCTCGTCCAGCAGGGCGCGGGCGCGGGCGGGGTCGAAGGGATATTGGGGGATGGCCGGATCAAAGCCGGCGTCGCGCGGATGGATGCCGCCATGCGCCACCTCCTGCCGCCCGCCGAACAGCCGCGCCACGATCTGCGCCCGGTCGGCGGCCAGCAGCAGGGCCTGCCGCACGCGGCGATCGGCCAGCACCGGGTTCTCCAGGTTCAGGTCGATGTGCTCGTAGGTGAGGCCGGGATTGTAGTGGAAGCGGAAGCGGTCGCCGGTGCGGCGCTGCAAGGCCGTGGCCTGCTCCAGCGGCAGGCCCAGCTCGCCGGCGATCATGTCCACCTGCCCGGACAGCAGCTGCGCTTCCAGCGCCGCGCTGTTCTCCACCATGCGGAGCTGGATGCGGTTGAAGGCGGGGGCCGGGCCGCTCCAGTGCGGATTGCGCTCCAGCGTCACGCCGGCGCCGGGCTGCACGGCCGCGATGCGGTAAGGACCGTTGTAGAGCGCGGGGTTGGTGGTGTCCGTCTCATAGGCGGAGCGGACACGGTATCCGGCCTTGTCGGCTTCCCAGATCGGCCGCTCGATGCGCGCGGGCAGCGGCTGGAACTGGCCGAGGCCGGCATAGTCATAGGTCACCTTGTCGAAGCGCAGGGTGATGCTGTGCGGCCCGCCGCTCTCGAAGGCATAGGCGGAGCGGTAGAACTCGGCCGGGCCGAAGCCGGTCTCGAAGGCGCGGCCGGCTTCCCAGGCGAAGCGGAAATCCTCGGCCGTGACCGGCGTGCCGTCTCCCCATTTCCAGTCCTGCCGCAATTGCCAGGTGACGCGGATGCCGGGCTTGCCATCCGGCGTGGTTTCCAGCGTGGCATCGCCATTCTCAAGGCTGGGCAGGCGCGTGCAGGCGATGCAGACCTGCTTCCATTCCGCGTCGTAGGCCGTCACCGGATGCAGGGCGAAGCCGAGGGCGTAGGCCTTGGCCGCCATGTTCTCGATGTTGGGATGGAAGTTCGAGGGATACTGGCTGAGGCCGATGGTCAGGCTGTCGCGCGATGGCTGCGCCGTGGCAGCAAGCGGCGGCAGCAGAAGGAGAAGGGCGGCCAGGAGGTGTCGCATCGGCCGATGATGCAGAAGGATGCCGCGCTGCGGTAGCGCAAATGCCACGGCAGGTTGTTCTGGCCAGGGGGGCGCATCCCGTCCCCTCCCGAGAACGGGAAGGGCGCCGCCGCATCGCCGCGGGACGCCATTCCATGCATCGCGGGAAGGTCGAGCCTTCAGCCGGCCTTCAGCTTGTAGGCCTCGGCTTCCTCCAGGCTGCCGACGCCGCCGCGGACGCGGCTCCAGCTCACCGGATCTTCCAGGAACTTGCGCACTTCCTTGAGCGCGGCCTCGGAGAAGTAGGGCCGCTCGCGGCACACCTCCAGCACATCCCACCAGGTGGCGAGGTGCAGGAGGTTGAGGTTGATCTCCTTCAGCTTTTCCTGGCCGCCAGGGAAGACGCCGTAGAAGAACACCACGAAGGTGTCGTCGCAGACCGCGCCGGCGTCGCGCAGCGCCTGGGCGAAGCGGATCTTGCTGCCGCCATCGGTGGTCAGATCCTCCACCAGCAGGGTGCGCTTGCCCTCAGGCACGTCGCCCTCGATCTGCGCGTTCCGGCCGAAGCCCTTGGGCTTCTTGCGCACATAGGCCATCGGCGCGCCCATGCGGTCGGCGATCCAGGCGGCATAGGGGATGCCGGCCGTTTCCCCGCCGGCCACCGCCTCGATGGTCTCGTAGCCGATGTGGCGGTTGATCTTCTCCACCGCCAGGTCACAGATCCGGGTGCGGGCGCGCGGGAAGTAGATGATCTTGCGGCAATCGATATAGACCGGGCTCTTCCAGCCGCTGGTGAAGGTGTAGGGCTCCTCCGGACGGAAGTTGACGGCCTTGATCTCCAGCAGGATACGGGCGGTGGTGAGCGCGGCGTCACGATCCCAGTCGGAAAGATGGGTGGCGGGCAGGTGGGGCGAGGGCATGGCAGTGGCTCCTTTTGCACCGGTTCGTAAAGCCCGGGGCGCGTGGCGTCCATGACGGAGATGGCAAGTGCCGCCCAGGGCATCTGGGTGCTGGCCGATCCGCGCGCCGGCACCGCCGCCCAGGCCCTTGGCATCGCCGAGCGGCTGGAGCGGCCCTTCCGCACCGTGCCGCTGGAATGGGGCGAACTGGCCCGCCTGCCCTGGCCCTGGGCGACGCTGGCGGGGCTGACCCCCGCCACCCGCGACGGCCTCCTGGCCCTTCCCGGAAAGCCGGAGCTGGTGATCTCGGCCGGGCGGCGGGCCGCGCCGGTGGCGCGCTGGCTGCGGCGCCGCGGCGCCCGCACCGTGCATGCGATGCGGCCCGGGCTTTGCGAGCGGGATTTCGACATGCTGGTGATCGGCCGCCACGACGCGCCGCGGGAGCGGGGCAACGTGTTTCCGATCCTTGGCGCCGCGCACCGGATGAGCGCGCCGCGCCTCGCGGCGGCTCGCGCGGAATGGGCGGCGGAGCTCGGTGCCCTGCCATCTCCGCGCGTGGCCCTGCTGCTGGGTGGCGCGGTGCGGGGGGAGGGGCTGGACCCTCAGGTCGCGGCCGAGCTGGCGCGCCTCGCGGCCGGCTTCGGCGGCGGCGTCATGGCCACCACCTCGCGCCGCAGCGGCGCCGCGGCCGCGGCCGCGGTAGAGGCGGCGCTGGCCAGCCTGCCGCATCACCGGCATGGCTGGGACCATCCGGGGCCGAATCCCTATGCCGGCTACCTGGCCTGGGCGGATGCCGTGGTGGTGACCGGCGACTCCGTTTCCATGATCAGCGAGGCCCTGGCCACCACGGCCGCCGTTTTCATTGCCGAAACCACGGAAGCTCCGCGCCATGCCCGGCTATGGCGCAGCCTTTATGAGGCGGGGCAGGCGCGGCCTTTCCTGTCTCCCACGCCCTTCGTCCGCACGCCGCTCGACGAGGCGGCGCGGGTCGCGGCCGAGATCCGCGGGCGCGGCTGGGCCTGAAGCGCCCTTCGCCCGCTAATCGCCCTTCACCCTCTTGCCGCCGCGACGGGCTGAGGCCACCCTCCGCGCCCAAGATTTGCCTCGGAGGAAGCGCATGTCCCGTTCCTACAAGATCGCCGTGGTGCCCGGCGACGGCATCGGCAAGGAAACCACGCCGGAAGGGCTGCGCGTGCTGGATGCCGCCGCTCGCCGCTTCGGCTTCGACCTCAAGCTGAAGCACTATGACTGGTCCTGCGAGACCTACAGCAAGACCGGCCGGATGATGCCGGAGGATGGCATCGACCAGCTACGGGACAGCGACAGCGTGTTCCTGGGCGCGGTGGGCTGGCCCGGCGTTCCGGACCATGTGTCGCTGTGGGGCCTGTTGATCCCGATCCGGCGGGAGTTCGACCAGTATATCAGCCTGCGCCCTTGCAAGCTGATGCCGGGCGCCAAGACCCCGCTCGCCAACCGCACCCCGGCCGAGATCGATTTCTACGTGGTGCGCGAGAACACCGAAGGGGAGTATTCTTCCTCGGGCGGCAAGATGTTCGCCGGCACCGAGCGCGAATTCGTGACGCAGGATTCCGTCTTCACCCGCAAGGGCGTGGACCGCGTGCTGAAATACGCCTTCGAGCTGGCGCAGACCCGGCCGCGCAAGAAGGTGACCAGCGCCACCAAGTCCAACGGCATCATCCACACCATGCCCTACTGGGACGAGCGCTTCGCCGAGATGGCGAAGAACTATCCCGGTATCACGACCGACCAGTTCCATATCGACATCCTGTGCGCCCATTTCGTGCAGCATCCGGACTGGTTCGACGTGGTGGTCGGCTCCAACCTGTTCGGCGACATCCTGTCAGACCTCGGCCCGGCCGTGGCGGGCTCGATCGGCATCGCGCCCTCGGCCAACATCAACCCGGAGAAGGCGCATCCCTCGATGTTCGAGCCGGTGCATGGCTCCGCGCCCGACATCGCCGGCAAGCACATCTGCAACCCGATCGGCCAGATCTGGTCCGGCGCCATGATGCTGGAGCACCTTGGAGAAAAGGAAGCGGCGGATTGCATTGTCGGCTGCATCGAGAAGCTGCTGGCCGAAGGCGGGCCGCGCACCCGCGACATGGGCGGCCAAGCCGGAACCGAGGATGTGGGCCGCGCGCTGGCGGAGGCGGTGGCGTCGGCGTGATCGGCATCCGGCGAGGCCCGATGATAGACGGCCTTGAAGGAAACTATTGAACGAGCCTATAAAAGAGCGCGGGATGAGTTGCGATCGATTCTCAAATAGCTCGCAACTTCGGGAGAATGCGAATGGGTCATGATGTGAGCCACATCACTCGCCGCTGCGAGCGGGCGGTGGTGACGGCATACCGGGAGCTGCGGGAAACGGGGAATGACGACCTATCTTCCTTCCGCGCCTGCACGGCCCTGTATCGCATTCACCACCCTGAGGCCTCGGTCAGCGAGGCGCGGCGGCTGGTGTCGGAATGGATCGACCACCATGTGGTGCGGGGCGAAACCGGCCCCACCGATGGCTGCGAGTGCCCCTGACGCCTTCCCGTTCCGCTTCATGACCTGAGTGGCCGCTCCCTGCCGGGGGCGGCTTTTTTTATGCGTTCCCGGTGCTTCCCGGCAGCCGGTGAGAAGGCTTTTCGCCCAGCTTCCCTGCGCATCCGGCGGAAAACATACGGCGCCTGCGCCGTTATCCCTGCAGAAGGCGGCCAATGAGCCGCCGGCCACAGAACAGGGAAGCCATTCATGCGTACGAAGACCACGGCCCTGGCACTCGCCGCCAGCTTGCTCGCCGCACCCTTTGCCCTGGCGCAGAATCAGCCGGCCCAGCAGCCATCCGGAACGGCGGGTTCGCCGACCGCGCCGCGCGGTGGCGGAACCACGATGCAGCAGGGGACGCCCGGCCCCACTACGGGCGGGACCACGGCGCCCGGCGCGACCAGCGGCACCACTTCCGGCGACAGCGGCTCGACAACCGGGGGAGCCGCGGCGCCGGGCACCAACAATCCGCCCACCACCACGACGCCCGCCGCCGGCGCCAACAGCTTCACCGAAGGCCAGGCGCGCAGCCGCATCGAGGCGGCCGGCTACACCGACGTGCAGGAACTGCGGAAGGACGAGCAGGGGGTCTGGCGCGGCCGTGCCATGCGCAACGGCCAGCAGGCCGATGTGGGCCTGGATTTCCAGGGCCAGGTGGTGACCGGCAGCGGCACCCCGCGCTGAGCCCGCAGGCTCGCTCGCTTCCCCAAACAGAAAGGTGACGTCCCATGGCCCGTAAAACTGTAACCCGGCTTTTCGACACCCGCGAGCACGCCCTGGCGGCGCTGCGCGACCTGGAGGCCGCCGGCTTCTCGCATGACGACATCGGCATCGTCGCCAGCAATGGCGACACCCAGGACCCCGTGCGAGGGCACGACACTACTGAATCCACCTCCTCCGGTGCCGGGATCGGCGCGACGATCGGCACCCTGGTGGGTGGCGGCGCAGGTCTGGCGGCGGGGCTTGGTGCACTTGCCATTCCCGGGATCGGGCCGGTGGTCGCCGCTGGCGCCCTGGTCGCCGCGCTGACCGGCGCGGGTGCCGGTGCCGCCGCCGGCGGGCTGGTAGGCAGCCTGACAGGCGCCGGTGTCAGCGAGTCGGAAGCCCATGTCTATGCCGAGGGGATGCGCCGCGGCGGCAGCATGGTGACGGTGCAAACCGACGAAGCCCGCGAGGCCGAGGTCGTCGGTATCCTGAACCGTCACAACCCGGTGAACATCACCGAGCGCGAGGCCAGCCTGCGGGCCAGCGGCTGGCGCGGCTACGAGGAGGAGCGGACCGGCGACCCGAACCTGCCGCCCACCGCCGGCGCGACGGCCGGCACCCCCCTGGGTACCCCCCCGGGCACGACCACGGTCGCGACCCCGGGTCCCAGCACCAGCGGGGGCATCGCCGACGCGCCCGGCACGCTGCCCTCCGATCGCCGCATCTGAGGCTCCCGCCCGGCGGCATGTCCGCCGGGCCAGGGGCAGCGCCGTTCAGCGCCGCCCCACCTCCGGATTAAAGCGCACATCCGGCCGCGCCAGGCCACCCGAGATGCCGACCGGCGTTCCATCGGCCCGCCAGCAGGCGGCGCCTTCCAGCATGCCATCGTCGCGGAACCGCACCGCGGCCATGCCGCCCCCGATATGCTTCACGCGCTGCACCTGATGGCCGAGCGCGGCGAGGCGCTCGGCCACATCGGCCGCCACGGTTGGCTCCAGTTCCAGCGTGTGACCCTGGGTCCAGATGCGCGGCGCCTCGACGGCGTCCTGCAATTCCATGCCGTGGTCGATCAGGTTGATCACCGCCTGCATGGCCGAGCCGAAGATGCGCAGGCCACCCGGCAAGCCAAGGGCAAAGACCGGCTTGCCATCCTTGCGCACAATGGTCGGCGCCATGGAGGTGAAGACCCGCTTGCCCGGCGCCACAGACAGCGCCTGGCCCGGATGTGGGTCGAAGTTGAACATGTAGTTGTTGGCGATCAGCCCGGTGCCGGGAATGGAGAAGCGGGCGCCGAACAGGCTGTTGATGGTTTGCGTGGTGGCGACGATGTTGCCGGACGAATCGGCCACCGTGACATGGGTGGTGTTGGCGCTCTCGGCCTGCGGGATGCCGGGTGCCCAGTCCCGCGCCCGGTCGCGCCGCAGCAGCGCTCGGCGCTCGGCCGCGTAGTCCTTTGAGGTGAGCCGCGCCACCGGCACCTTGACGAAGGCCGGATCGGCGGTCGCCACGGCCCGGTCCGCGAAGCCCATCTTCAGGGCCTCTGCCAGCAGGTGGATGGTGTCGGCGCTGCCGGAGCCAAGCGCCGCCAGGTCATATTCTTCCAGCAGGTTCAGCATCTGCGTCATGTGGACGCCGGAGGAGGAAGGCGGCGGCGGCGCCAGCACCTCGAAGCCGCGGTAATGGCCGATGACCGGCTCCCGCCCGGCCACGCCGTAGGTTTCCAGGTCCGCGATGGTGATCAGGCCGCCGCTGGCCGCCATGTGCGCCGCCAGCGCGCGGCCGATCTCCCCGCCATAAAGCGCCTTCGGCCCCTCGGCGGCGATCAGCCGCAGCGACTCGGCCAGGGCCGGCTGCTTCAGCAGGGTGCCGGCCTCGGGCGCCGCGCCGCCGGGCAGGAAGGTGGCGGCGAGGCCCGGGTCACGCGAAAGATCCTCCGCCGCGTCGATCACGGCACCGCGCAGATAGGGGGTGACGCGAAAGCCGTCGGCGGCGGCGCGGATGGCCGGCCGCAGCACCTCGCCGAGCGGCATTGTGCCGTGTTCGGCCAGCGCCTTGCACCAGCCGGCCAGCGCGCCCGGCACGCCCATGGCAAGAACGCCGACCTTGTTTTCCAGCCCTTCCGTTTCCTGGTAGTCGGGCAGGCTGTCGGAGATGGGCCGGTACATGTCGGGCCGCGCCGCGGCGGGGGCGGTGGAAAGCCCGTCCAGCACCAGGTGGCGGCCATCGGCCAGCCGGATATGCGCCACGCCGCCGCCCAGGGGGCCGACCATCATCGGCTCCACCACCGTCAGGGTGAACAGCGCCGCGATGGCAGCATCGATCGCGTTGCCGCCCGACAGCAGCATCTCCGCCCCGGCGGAGGAAGCCACGGGGTGGTTGGTGACCACCATCCCCCTGCTGGCCAGGGCCGGCTGCTTTTCCCGCGTGAAGGGCGAACCGGCGCGGGATCGCCAGCCGCTCATGCCGCCCAATCCTGGCGGGCCATACCGGAACCATTCCTGGGGGCGGTTCCGGGGGCGCCCCGGCCTGGGCTTTGCAGATGCAAGGGCTTCACCAGGATCTCCTTTCCTCCGGACACGGCACGCAGCCCGTGACCTCCGCGCCGCCGCCGGAAATGGCGGCGATGATTCAGCCTGTCAGGCTCGCGCCAGTTCCTGCGCTTGTCCAGGGCAAGGCTGGCCTCGGCGGCCGAAGCTCCCATATGGTCGGCACCCGATATGCATCGCCAGCCTTGGAGCCGCCCGCATGACTGAACATCCCGACACCGAGCCATCACGGGATGCGGTGATCGCCTTTGCTGGCCGCGTCTTCGACGCCGCGCGTGCCGGCAATGCCGGGGCGCTGGCGGAATGGCTGGGCCAGGGCCTGCCGCCCAACATGAGCAACGACAAGGGCGACACGCTGCTGATGCTGGCCGCCTATCATGGCCGGCCCGATGCGGTGCGCGTGTTGCTGGAGCATGGCGCGGACCCGAACCGGCTGAACGATCGCGGCCAGACGCCGGTGGCGGGCGCCGCCTTCAAGGGCGACCTCGCCGTGGTGGAACTGCTGCTGCAACATGGCGCGCAGGTCGATGCCGCCGGGGCGGATGGCCGCACCGCCTTCATGACCGCCGCCATGTTCAACCGGGTGGAGATCATGCAGCTTCTGCTGGCGCGCGGCGCCAATGCCTGGGCACGCGACGCTGTTGGCAGGACGGCGCTGGATGCCGCGCGGACCATGGGCGCGTCGGAAGCGATGGCGCTGCTGGAAGGGGCGCCGCCGCCCACGGCTGATCCGGCCTAGCGCCCCGCCCAGCGCAGCGCGGCCAGCGCCAGCGCGTCGATGGTGTCCACCAGCGGCAGGCCGATCTCGGCCTGCGGCCCGGCCTGGATGCCGAGCGGGATCTCCGTGCAGCCCAGCACCACGGCCGCGGCGCCCCGGTTCCGGAGGTTGCGGGCCGCCTCGGCCAGCGGCGCATAGGCCTCGGCCACGCGATTGGCCTTCACCAAGGCGATGCCGGGGGAAACCAGCGCCTCCATTTCCGCCGGGTCGGGGACGATGCACTCATAGCCGCGCTGGTCCAGCCGCTCCTGGTAGAGCCGCATCGCGAGGGTGCCGGCGGTGCCCATGACGCCAATGCGGCCCCCTGCGATGCCCTGCCGCAGGAGGTCCTCGGCGGCGGCATCGACGATGTGCAGGATCGGCAGCGAGGTCGCCGCCGCCATGCCGTCGAACCAGCCATGGGCGGTGTTGCAGGGAATGGCGATGGCGCCGCAGCCGGCGGCCTCCAGCCCGCGGATGCCGCGCACCAGCCAGGGCAGCGGGTCCTCGCCGCCGCCGAGGCGGGCGGCGGTGCGGTCCGGCACGCGAGGGTCGGACCAGAGCAGGGCGGGAAGGTGATCCTGGTCGCGCGCGGCAGGGGTCAGCAGGGTCAGCCGCAGCATGAACTGCGCGCTGGCCAGCGGACCCATGCCGCCGAGGACGCCAAGAAAGGGTGTGTCGGACATGAGGGTGCTCACAAACCAAGGCCATCGGCCACCAGCTTCAGGCCGGTGGCGCCAAGAAGGACATAGATGACGCGATAGAACAAACGGTCGGAGATGCGCCGCTGCATCCAGACGCCGAGCCGCACCCCGACCGGCGCCAGGGGCAGCAGCACCAGGCTGGTCAGCAGGTTGGACAGGCTGAGCTGACCCAGCAGCGCATAAGGCAGCAGCTTCACGTAATTCACCGTGCCGAAGAACACGACGGTGGTGGCGGCGAGCTGCGCCCGCTCCATCCGCAGGGGATACAGATAAACAGCCAGCGGCGGCCCGCCGGCATGGGCGATGGTGGAGGTGAAGCCGGACACTGCGGACCAGAAGCCGCCGCGCGCCGCGCTGTGCGCCGCCGGGGCCGGGGACGCCCCATGCCGCCCGAGCCATAGCGAACGCGCCAGAAAGGCCAGCGCGATGCCGCCCACCATCAGCTTGATGGCCTGATCCGTCATCACCCCGAAGGCGAAGGCGCCGATCAGGATGCCAAACAGCCCGCCCGGCAGGATCACCCGCATCTCTCGCCTGTTCCAGCGGCCCCACCAGGCCCGCAACCCGGCGATGTCCATGGCGCAGAGAATCGGCAGGGCGATGGCGGCGGCCTGCGGCGCCGGGATCAGCAGCGCCATGGCGGGAACCGAGAGATTGCCGCCGCCCGAGGCGAAGCCGCCCTTGCTGATGCCCGTGATCAGCAGCGCCGGCACGGCCAGGGCATAGAACCACGGATCGGTGATGAGGTAGTCGGACCAGGGGGAATGGGGTGGCACGGGCTGACGCGACCTTGGCGGCGGTGTAAGCACACTGCCCGCAACGTCCCTGAACGCCAAGGTCAACACCCGCATGGAACATATGACTGATCCCTATTGGCTCGCGGTGCTGGCCTTCGCCATGGCCGTGACCGGCCTGCTGTCCGGCACGCTGGCCGGGCTGCTCGGCGTCGGCGGCGGCATCGTCATCGTGCCGGTGCTGTTCAACGTCTTTCCGCTGCTCGGCATCCCGGAGGCGGTGCAGATGAAGCTCGCCGTCGGCACCAGCCTGGCCACCATCATCCCGACCTCCATCGTCTCGGCGCGCAAGCACCATGCCAAGGGCGCCATCGACATGGGGCTGCTGCGGGCGATCTGGCCGTCGATGATCCTGGGCGTCGCGCTGGGAACGATCCTGGCGATCTGGCTGCATGGCGACGCCCTTTCCGGCGTGTTCGCCGTGATCGCCCTGCTGGTGGCGCTCAACATGGGCTTCACCGGGGTGGACTTCAAACTGCGCGACCAGACGCCGCGCGGCCCCGGCCTGTGGGGCATCGGCGGCTTCATCGGCACCGTTTCGGCTATGATGGGCATCGGCGGCGGCACGGTGGGCGTGCCGATCCTGTCGATGTTCGGCACGCCGATCCGCTCCGCCGTGGCGACCGCCTCGGTCTTCGGGCTGATCATCTCCATCCCGGCCACGGTGGGCTTCATCTGGGGCGGCTGGGGCAACCCGCTGCTGCCGCCCTTCTCGGTGGGCTACATCAACCTGATCGGCTTCGCGCTGATCGTGCCCAGCTCGATCCTGGCGACGCCCTGGGGCGTGCATCTGGCGCACACCATCCCGCCGCTGATGCTGAAGCGGGCCTTCGCCCTGTTCCTGGCGATCACCGCGGTGCGGATGTTCTACGCCCTGCTGACCTGAGGCAGTGGGGGCGGGGGCGCTTCCAGCCCCAGAAGGGCCCTCAGCGCCTCCTGGCGCGGGGCCAGCAACTCGGCCAGCGTGACGCCGTCCAGCACGGCCATGAAGGCCGCCAGCGCCTCCGCCAGCGCGGATTGCAGCCGGCAATGGCCGGCGATCAGGCAGGGGCCGCCGGATGGCAGGCCGTCCGCGCCGGCGAAACAGGCCACCAGCGCCAGATCCTCCTCCGTCGCGCGCACCACATCGCCCACCCGGATGGCCTCAGGCGGGCGCGCCAGCCGCAGCCCGCCGCCGCGCCCGCGCACCGTGTCCAGGAAGCCCGCGCGGCCCAGCCCGTGCACCACCTTGGTCAGATGGTTCTCCGAAATGCGGAAGGCCGCCGCGATCTCCGCGATGGAGGCGAGGCGCCCGCTGCGCAGCCCGACGAAGATCAGGGTGCGCAGGGCGTAATCCGTGTGAAGGGTCAGGCGCATAATAAAGGTATATAGCACTTGCACCTTCAATTCAGCAGGTCCTATAAGGTGCATAGTTTATGCATCTTTAGGTAGGACGTGCGATGCCAGCTCCGCTCAGCGACGCCACCATCCAGATCATCAAGGCAACTGTTCCCGCCCTTGAGGCGCACGGCCTCGACATCACCCGCGCCATGTATGCGCGGCTGTTCCAGGACCCGGCGATCCGTGGCCTGTTCAACCAGTCGCACCAGGGCGCCTCGGACAAGCAGCCGCGCGCCCTGGCGGGGGCGGTGCTGGCCTATGCGCGCAACATCGACAACCTGCCGGCCCTGGCCGGTGCGGTGGAGCTGATCGCGCAGAAGCATGTCTCGCTCGACATCCAGCCGGAGCACTACGAATCGGTGGCGACCGCGCTGCTCGGCGCCATTGGGGAAGTGTTGGGGGAGGCGGCGACGCCGGAGATCCTGGCCGCCTGGGGCGAGGCCTATTGGTTCCTGGCGCATCTGCTGATCGGCCGGGAAGCCGAGATCTACCAGGCCCATGAAGCGGCCCCTGGCGGCTGGAAGGGCTGGCGTGACTTCGTGGTGGCCGAGCGCGTCGCCGAAAGCGCGGTGATCACCTCCTTCCTGCTGCGGCCCGCCGATGGCGGCAAGGTGATGCGGCACCGCCCCGGCGAATATCTGGGGCTGGAACTCACCATCGCCGGGCAGCCGCCGATGCGGCGCAACTACAGCATCTCCTCGGCGCCGGATGATGCGGACTACCGCATCTCGGTCCGGCGGGACGGGCTCGCTTCCTGCTGGCTGCACGACCACGCGGTGGCGGGAACGCGGCTGCGCGTGGCGGCGCCGGCCGGCGATTTCATGCTGCGGGAAAGTGGCCGGCCTATCGTGCTGCTCTCGGGCGGCGTCGGCCAGACCCCGCTGTTGAGCATGCTGGAGGACCTGCTGGCCCGCCGGCCCGAGGCCGAGCTGCATTGGGTGCATGGCACGCTGGACGGCACCACCCATGCCTTCGGCGCCCGATTGCGGGAGCTGGCGGCGCGCCACCCAGGCCTGCGCGTCACCACCTTCTACGAGGTGCCGAGGCCGCAGGACCGGTTCGGCGAGGATTTCGACCTGGCCGGTCGCCCCTCCCTCGCCTGGCTGCTGTCCGAGACGCCGGCGCGCGAGGCCGACATCCATCTTTGCGGCCCGCGTCCCTTCCTGGGTTATTTCGTGCCCGGCCTTCAGGCGGCGGGGCTGGCCGCCGACCAACTCCATTACGAGTTCTTCGGCCCGGCCGAGGCGCTGCAGGCGGCCTGACCTTCCCGCCCCGGAGGGGATGGAGGCGCGGGGAGCCGGGTGGAACAGGAGGCTGTTCCCCCGACCCGCTTGGACAGGCTGCGTGGCGCCGCATCGGCTGCCGCGTGCCCATGCCCTGCGCAACCTGACCGGCCGGCTGGCGCATTCCCACCAGGCATCGCCCGGCGCCGGTGAATTCGGCGCCGCGGCGCCCTGGACGAAGTCGGCGCGGCAGGTGAGGCTGCGGCCACCGGAACCGGCGAGGGGCAGGCGGCAAGGTGGTGAAGCTTCTGGTGAAGTCGGGTGGCCGCGGGGCCGTGGCGGAATGGCAGGAATGCTTCCGCAAGGCGGATCCGCGCATCTCCGTGCATTGGTGGGAAGATGAGGGCGTGGCGCCCGAGGCGGTGGATTACGCGTTGGTGTGGGACCCGCGCCCCGGCTGGCTGGCCTCGCTGCCCAACCTGAAGATGGTGTTCTCCTCCGGCGCGGGGGTGGAGCACATCACCCGTGATCCCGGCTGGCCGCGACACCTGCCGCTGATCCGCATGGGCGGGCCGGAAACGGACCAGCGCATGGGCGAATACATCGCCTGGGCCTGCCTGTCCCTTCTGCGCGAAACGCGGCACTTCGCGCTGGGACAGGCTGCCGCCGAGTGGCGGCACAAGGCCAACCCCTTCGCCGCCACGGAGCGCCGCGTCGGCATCATGGGGTTGGGCAATCTGGGCAGTCGCGCGGCGGCGATGCTGCAGGGGCTGGGCTTCCCGGTGCGCGGCTGGTCGCGCTCCCGCAAGAACCTGCCGGGCGTCGTCAGCTATGCCGGCGCTGACGAACTGGCGGAGTTCCTGGCCGGCACGGACATCCTGGTCTGCCTGCTGCCCTCCACCCCGGAAACCGCCGGGCTGATCGATGGCCGCCTGCTGGCGAAGCTGCCACCGGGCGCGGACGTGGTGAATGCCGGGCGCGGCTCGCATCTGGTGGTGGCGGATTTGCTGGCGGCCCTCGATTCGGGGCATCTTGGCGGCGCCGTGCTCGATGTCTTCGAGGAGGAGCCGCTGCCGGCCGCCAGCCCGCTCTGGTCGCACCCCAAGGTGATCGTGACGCCGCATGTGGCGTCCGAGGCCAGCCGGCAGGGGCGGGCCGGGTATGTCGCCGGCGTCATCGCCGATTTCGAGGCGGGCCGGCCGCTGCCGAACCGCTACGACCCGATCCGAGGTTACTGATGCCGCTGCCCCCACCCCCTGTGCGCCCCGATCCGGATCATCGGCCGACCGAGCGGGAACTGCGCGAGGACCTCGCCTGCGCCTACCGGCTGCTGGCGCATTTCGGCATGACCGACCTGGTCTACACCCACCTGTCGGTGCGCATCCCGGGGGAGGGGCACCGCTTCCTGGTCAATCCCTACGGCCTGTTGTTCGAGGAGATCACCGCCTCCTCCCTCGTGGCGGTGGATGCCGAGGGCGAGCCGCTGCAAGAGACCGACTGGCCGGTGAACCCGGCCGGCTTCGTGATCCATTCCGCCGTGCACCGCGCGGTGGAGCGGGCGCAATGCGTCATGCACACCCACACCCTGGCCGGCATGACGGTGGCCGCGCAGGCCGGCGGGCTGCTGCCGCTGAACCAGATGAACATGGAACTGCATGACCGCGTGGCCATGCACGACTATGAAGGCGTCGCGGCGGATGACAATTTGTCCGAGCGCGAGCGCATCGTCGCCGATCTTGGCGACAGGCCCTGCATGATCATGCGCAACCATGGGCTGCTGACCATCGGCCGCACCGTGGGCGAGGCGTTCTACTGGATGTATTACCTGGAACAATCTTGCCGCATCCAGGTGGCGGCGCAGTCGACGGGCGCGGGGCTTTCCATGCCGCCGCCGGAGGTGGTGCAGCGCGTGCGCGCGCAATCCGCCGACAGCCCGGTGAAAGGCTGGCTGCCCTGGCAGGCGCTGAAGCGCAAGATGGACCGCGAGCAGCCGGACTACCGGAGCTGATCCGGTGAGTGGCGTGACGGGACATGCGCTCAGCCTGGTTGGCGTGGGCAAGCGCTATGGCGGCTTCACGGCGGTGGAGGGCGTCGATCTTTCGGTGGAGCGCGGGGCCTTCCTGACCCTGCTCGGCCCCTCGGGCTCGGGCAAGACGACGCTGCTGATGATCATCGCGGGCTTCGTGGAGCCTTCCGCCGGCGCCGTGCTGCTGGATGGGCGCGACATCACAGGCCTGCCGCCGGAGAAGCGGCAATTCGGCATGGTGTTCCAGGGCTATGCGCTGTTTCCGCACATGACGGTGGCGGAAAACATCGCCTTTCCGCTGCGGGTGCGGCGCATGAACCGTGCCGAGCAGCAGCGCAAGGTGCGCGCCGCGCTTGACCTGGTGCAGCTTTCGGCCTTTGCCGACCGCCGCCCGGCGCAGCTTTCCGGCGGCCAGCAGCAGCGCGTGGCGCTGGCACGCGCCCTGGTGTTCGATCCGGCGCTGCTGCTGCTCGACGAGCCCTTGTCGGCGCTTGACAAGAAGCTGCGCGCCGAGCTGCAGGAGGAGTTGAAGGCGCTGCATCGCCGCATCGGCCGCACCTTTGTCAACGTCACGCATGACCAGGAGGAAGCGCTCAGCCTGTCGGACCGGATCGCCATCCTGAACAATGGCCGCGTGGTGCAGCAGGGCGCCCCTTCCGAGCTGTATGAGGCGCCGCGCACCCGCTTCGTCGCGGATTTCCTTGGCACCTCCAATTTCCTGCGCGGCGTCGTCACCGCGGATGGCAGGGTGCAGGCCGGCGAAACCTTGCTGCGGGCGGCGGTGCCGTTGCCGCCCGGAAGCGCAGCGCTGTTGTCGCTGCGGCCGGAAAAGGTCCGGCTGCTGGCCGAGGGCGACCGGGCGGCGAACAGCGTCGCGGGGCGGCTGGTGTCCTGGTCCTATGGCGGCGCCGCCTTCACCCTGATGGTGGAAACGCGCGACCTTGGCCCGCTGCGCGTCGCCATGCCGGCGTGGAACGCGCCCGTGGCGCCACGGGAGGGTTTGGCGGTCACCCTCGGCTGGGACGCGGATGCGGCGGTGCCGGTGATCGAGGACGCGGCCGCCGCGGCGTGAGGATTGCCCGTTCCGGCGGCGCCCGTCCCGACGCCTGTCCATGCTGGTGGCAGGACGGGCTTATGTTGCACTGCATGATGCAATCGCCGGATTGACGCCGCCCCCCGCGACTGATGACATCGCTGTCACGGTTCCGGAGAGTCATGCAGATGAACGTCGCCACCACCCCGCCGCGAATGTCCTGTTCCGAGGAAGAATGGCGCATCCGCTGCGACCTCGCGGCGCTGTACCGCCTGGTCGCGCATTTCCGCATGACGGATTTCATCTACACCCATATCAGCGCGCGGGTGCCGGGCCCCGAGCATCATTTCCTGATCAACAAGTATGGCGTTCTGTTCGACCAGATGCGCGCCAGCGATCTGGTGAAGATCGACCTCGACGGCAACATCGTCGAGGAAGGGGCGGAATCGAAGAAGGTGAACGCCGCCGGCTTCACCATCCATTCCGCGCTTCACATGGCGCGGGAGGACGCCTTCTGCGTGGTGCATACCCACACCGCCGCCGGCATCGCCGTGTCGGCTCAGAAGCACGGATTGCTGCCGATCAGCCAGCACGCGCTGAAATTCTACGGCCATATCGCCTATCACGGCTATGAGGGCGTGGCGCTCGACCTCGACGAGCGCGAGCGGCTGGTGGCCGATCTCGGCAGCCATAAGGCGATGATCCTGCGCAACCATGGCCTGCTGGTCGCCGGGCGCTCCATCCCCGAGGCGTTCAACCTGATCTATTATCTGGAGCGCGCTTGCCAGGCGCAGGTCGCGGCGCTGTCGGGCGGGGCCGAGCTGGTGCTGCCGCCGGAGGAAGTGCGCCTCAAGACCGCCGCGCAGTTCAATGGCGATCCCCAAAGGTCGTTGTCGCACAGCGAATGGGCCTGGGGCTCCGCGCTGCAACTGATCGAGAACAGCAAGCCGGACTGGCGCGCATGAGCGCCGACCTGCTGATCGCCGGCGGCCGCGTTTTCCGCGGCCTCGCAGGCGGCTTCGCCGAGGCGGCCGCCATCAAGGATGGCCGCATCCTGATCATTGGCGACGAGGCGGAGGTGGCCGAAGCCGCCGGTCCCGCGACGCGTCGCATCGACCTCGGCGGGCGCGTGGCCATGCCGGCGCTGAACGAAGCGCATATGCACCTCCTGTCCTATGGGCTGGGGCTGGCGCAGGTGAACCTCCGCGCCGAGGAGGTCAGGACGCTGGACGAGGTACTGCGGCGCCTGAAGACGGCGGCGTCCACCACGCCGAAGGGGCAGTGGATCCTCGGCCGTGGCTACGACCATGGCGAGCTGGACATCCGCCGCCACCCGCTGGCCTGGGAGATCGACGCCGCGGTGCCGGACCACCCGGTGCTGATCGTGCGCACCTGCGGCCATGTGGCGGTGGCCAACAGCGCGGCGATGAAGCTGGCGGGCGTCGGCCACAACACTCCCGATCCCGAGGGCGGCGCCATCGAGCGCAGGGATGGCAGGCTGACCGGCCTGTTCCAGGAACGCGCCATGCGGCTCCTGAAGGACGTCATCCCGCCGCCTTCTGAGTCGCAGATGGTGGATGCCATCGAGGCTGCCGGGCGCAACCTCGCCGCCTTTGGATTCGCCTCGGCCAGCGACATGAATGTCGGCATGACGGCGGGCATGGCGGAAATCGGCGCCTATCGCCGCGCCGCCGCCGAGGGGCGGCTGATTCAGCGCATGTGGCAGGTGCTGGCCGGCAACCCGGAGGGCATCGCCGCCGAGGCCTGGGAAGCCGGGCTGCGGCCCAATATCGCCAATGGCGCGGCGGCGGAGGAAATGCTGGCGTGGGGCGCGGTGAAGACCTTTGCCGATGGCTCGGCCGGCGGGCTGACCGCCGCCTTCTTCGATCCCTATCTGGAAAGCGCCGGCGGCGGCACGGGCATCTTCTGCTTTCCCGACGCCGCACAGCACGAGATGCTGGCCCGATACCACGCCCAGGGCTGGCAGCTCGACATCCACGCCATCGGCGATGCCGCGATCGAGCAGGTGCTGAGCGGCATGGAAAAGGCCGACAGCGCCGAGCACCCGATCAAGGGCCGGCGCCACCGCATCGAGCATTGCGGCTTCCTGACCGCCGGCCAGCGCGCGCGCATGCTGCGGCACGGCATCATTCCCGTGCCGCAGCCTTCCTTTCTCTGGGAGTTCGGCGACCTTTACGTCACCAATCTCGGCAAGGCGCGGGCCGAGGCGTCCTATCCGATGCGCACCTGGCTGCATGAAGGGCATCATCCGGCGGCCTCCACCGACAGCCCGGTCTGCTCGGTGGACCCGTTCCCGAACCTCTACACCATGGTGACGCGCAAAACGTCGAAGGGCACGGTGCTTGGGGCCGGGGAAACGCTGACGTCCCAGGAAGCGGTGCATTGCTACACCTGGTGCGGCGCGTATTCGCAATTCGCCGAGGATGCGCGCGGCACGCTTGAGCCAGGGATGCTGGCCGACATCACCGTCATGTCGAAGGACTTCTTCGACGCGGCGCCGGAGGAGATCCTGTCGACCGAGGCCGACCTGACTTTCCGGTCCGGCCGCGCCATCTTCGACCGGCATGGCGAGGCCGCGGCCCTGGCCGGCGCGGCGGACTGACGCCATGCTGCGCCACGTCGTGCAGCGGCTGCTGCTGACCGTTCCGGTGATGCTGGGCGTGTTGCTGATCGGCTTCCTGTTGATGCAGGTGGTGCCGACCGATCCCGCCATCGTACGCGCCGGCCCGACGGCCACGCCCGACGTGGTGGAGGCGATCCGCCGCGACCTCGGCCTGGACGAGCCGCTCTGGGTGCAGTTCGGCACCTATCTCTGGCGGCTGCTGCAGGGCGATCTCGGCGTGTCGATCATCAACAACGTCGCGGTGACGCAGGAACTCGGCGCCACCATCGGGCCGACGCTGGAGCTGATGTTCGCATCGCTGTTCTGGTCGATCCCGATCGGCATCGCCCTCGGCACCGTGGCGGCCTATTTTCGCGGCTCGGTGCTGGACCGCTTCGTTACGGCACTGTCGGTGGCGGGCGGCTCCGTGCCAGTGTTCTTTCTGGGGCTGGTGCTGATCTGGTTCGTCGGCTTCCGGTGGCAGTTGCTGCCTTTCACCGGGCGCGCCGGGCCGCTCTGGACCATTGAAGGGTGGCAGGCGGTGGCGCTGCCGGCGCTGACGCTGGGTGGTGTCTTCATCGCGCCGGTGGCCCGCATGACGCGCACCGCCGTGCTGGAGGTGCTGGGGGCGGAGCATGTGCGCACCGCCCGTGCCAAGGGCCTGACCGAGCGGGCCGTTGTGCTGCGCCACGCGCTGCGCAACGCGCTGATCCCGGTGGTGACCCTGATCGGGTTGCAGATCGGCTTTCTGCTGGGTGGCGCGGTGGTGACGGAAACGGTGTTCTCCTGGCCGGGCGTCGGGCGTCTGGCCGTGGGTGCGATCCTGTCATCCGACTTCCCGATGGCGCAGGGCACCATCATCGTGCTGTCGCTGGGCTTCATCCTGATCAATCTCGTGGTCGATGTGCTGTATGTGGCGCTCGATCCGCGCATGCGGGGGGCGTGAGCGTGGCGAGCCTGAACTCCGCGGCCGCCGCGGCGGCCACGCCCGTCGCGCCTTCCGCGCCGCGCCGTCCAGGCACGCTGAGGCGGCTGCTGCGCGAGCCTGTCGCCGCCTTCGCCTTCGCGGTCGCGGTGCTGCTGGTGCTGGCGGCGGTGCTCGCGCCCTGGCTGGCGCCGACCGACCCGTATGACAACAACCTGTCCAGCGCCATGGCGGTGCCCGGAACGGAGGGCCTGCCGCTCGGCGCCGACAGCCAGGGGCGGGACATGGTCACGCGCATGCTGTTCGGGCTGCGGGTGACGCTGGTGATGGGGCTGGCCTCCGTGCTGCTGGGCGGCACCGTTGGCGCCGCGATCGGCTTTATCGCCGCCTTCTACCGTCGCGTGGACGGGCTGCTGATGCGGCTGATGGATGTGCTGCTGTCCTTTCCGGCCATTTTGTTCGGCCTGGCCATCGCCGCCATCTTCGGCCCTGGCATCCCCGCGGTGGTGCTGGCGCTTTCTGTCGCCACCGTGCCGCTGATGGCGCGCATCGTGCGGGGCGCGGCGCTGGTGGTGATGCGGATGGATTACATCGAGGCCGCGCGCGCCACTGGCATGGGCGACGCCCGCCTGATCTTCCGCCATGTGGCGCCCAACTGCCTGTCGCCGATTTTTGTTTTCGCGACGCTGCGCTTCGGGCAGGTGATCCTGCTCGGCTCGGCGCTGTCCTTTCTGGGCCTGGGCGCCCAGCCGCCGGTGCCCGAACTGGGTGCCATGGCCGCCGATGGCCGCAACTTCCTGTTCTTCGCGCCCCATATCGCGGTGCTGCCCTGTGTCGCGATCTTTGTGGTGGTGCTCACCTTCAACCTGCTGGGCGACGCCCTGCGCGACGCGCTGGACCCCCGCCTGCGTATCTGACCCGGTCATGAAAGGGCCAAGCATGCTTGACTTCCTGAAGGCGGGACGGCGCCGCACCGCCGCGCTGCTCGGCGGCACCATGCTCTCGCTCGCGGGGCTGCTGCCTGCCGGGCAGGCCGCGGCGCAGATGGCGCCGAAAGGCACGCTCGTGGTGCTGCGCGAGATCGATGCGGACCGCTACGATCCCCACCGCACCACCGCCACCGCGGCGGGCGAGGCGCTGTTCATGATGACCGATACGCTGGTCTCGATGGACTGGGACCAGAAGACCATCCGCCCGGGCCTGGCCGAAAGCTGGACGGTGAGCGAGGATGGCAAGCTCTACACCTTCAAGCTGAGGCAGGGGGTGAAGTTCTGCGATGGCAAGCCCTTCACCGCGAAGGATGTCGCCTACAGCATCAACCGCTGGATCAATCCTGCCACGCGCAGCCCGGTCAAGTGGCGTGCCGGGCCGGTGAAGGAAGTGCGCGCGGTCGATGACCACACCGTCGAATACGAGCTGACCGAGCCGTTCAGCGAGTTGCTGATCCAGCTGGCGCAGTATTTCGCCGGCATGGTCGATCAGGCGACGGTGGAGAAGCTCGGCGAAAATTTCGGTGTGCAGGGCTTCAACGGCGTCGGGCCCTATTGCTGGGCGAGCTGGACGCCCCGCCAGGACATGGTGCTGACCAAGAACCCCGCCTATAACTGGGGCCCGCCAATCTACAAGAATCCCTCGCCGCAGCTGGACCGCATCATCCTGCGGGTCATCCCCGAGGCGAACACGCGGCTGGCGGCCGTGCAGTCCGGCCAGGGCGACGTGACGCAGTGGATCCCGTATTTCGCGCTGGAGGGGCTGAAGCGGATTCCGACGCTCAAGCTGGTGCGGCAGGAAAGCTATTTCTACGACAACTTCGTGGGCTTCAAGGTCGACAAGCCGGTGATGAACGACCCGGCGATCCGCCGTGCCATCAACATGGCGGTGGACAAGGCGGCCATCAACAAGGCCGTCTGGTTCGGCGCCGGCGAGGTCGCGGATTCCTACATCAACCCGAATGCCCTCGACTACAATGCCGACGCGGCGTCCAAGATGCCCTCCCACGACCCCGAGGCCGCGCGCAAGCTGCTGGACGAGGCCGGCTGGAAGGCGGGCAGCGACGGCGTCCGCGTCAAGGACGGGCAGCGCGCCAGCTTCCTGCTTTATGGCATCCAGCACACCTACAACAACGGCATGATGCAGGCGATCCAGGCGGATCTGCGGCGGATCGGCATCGAGATGCGGATCCAGCTCTGGGATGCCACGGTGGCCTGGGGCAAGCTGGCGACGCAGGAATTCGACGCCTTCGTCATGTCCTACCCCTATGCGTCCGCGACCGACGCTCTGGCGCTGTACTTCCCCGGCACCAACCGGCCGACGCCGAACCGCATGAACTGGAACGACCCGGAAACCGACCGGCTGATCGCCGCCGCCAAGGCGGCGATCAAGCCGGAGGAGCGTGCCAAGGCCATCGGTCAGGTGCAGACGATCCTGGCGGAGCAGAGCCCCTGGCTGCCGCTGGTCCGGCAGCCGCTCTGGGTAGTGTCCGGGCCCCGCGTGGAGGGTGTCCGCCCGCACGGCATCTATGGCTCGGGCCTGTACAAGGGCCTCGACATCCGCCTGACGCGCTGAGGGAAGGAAACACCATGGCCACCACCGTGATCCGCGACGCGGACCTTGTCATCACCTGGGACGCGGCCGCGAAGCAGCACACCTACCTGACGGATGCGGTGCTGGCCTATGAGGATGGGCGCATCACCCATGTCGGCCGGGATTACGACGGCCCCGCCGACACGGTGATCGACGGCAAAGGGCTGATGGTGATGCCCGGCCTCGTCAACATCCATTGCCACCCATCCTCCGAGCCGATGAACAAGGGGCTGATCGACGAGATCGGCTCCCCCGGCCTCTACAATTCCTCCCTGTACGAATATCTGCCGATCTTCCGCGCGGATGCGGAAGCGGTGCCGCATTGCGTTCGCGTGGCGCTGTCGGAACTGCTTCTGTCCGGCGTCACCACCGTGGCCGACCTGTCCATGGCGCATCCGGGATGGCTCGACCTGCTGGCGGAAAGCGGCATGCGCGTCTGCATCGCGCCGATGTTCCGCTCCGCGCGCTGGTTCACCAAGAACGGCCATGTCGTCGAATATGAGTGGGACGAGAAGGCCGGCGAGAAGGCCATGTCGGAGGCGTTCAACCTGATCGAGCGCGCCGAGCAGCATCATTCCGGCCGGCTGTTCGGCATGGTGGTGCCGGCGCAGATCGACACCTGCTCCGAAACCCTGCTGCGCGAAAGCTTTCAGGAAGCCAAGGCGCGCGGCCTGTCCTGGCAGATCCACGCGGCGCAATCCGTGGTGGAGTTCCACGAGATCACCCGCCGCCACGGCCTGACGCCGATCGGCTGGCTCGACAGCCAGGGCCTGTTGTCGGAACGCTCGATCATCGGGCATGGCATCTTCCTCGACGATCATCCCAGCACGCGCTGGCACACCGAGAACGACCTCGACCGCCTGGCCGAGACCGGCACCACCGTTGCGCATTGCCCGACCGTGTTTGCCCGGCGCGGCATCTCGATGCAGCATTTCGGCCGCTACCGGAAGCGCGGCGTCAACATGGGCATCGGCACCGATACTTATCCGCACAACATGCTCGATGAACTGCGGCTGGTGTCCTATATCGCGCGCACCCAGTCGGGTGATCCGCGCAGCCTGACCTCAACCGACCTGTTCGACTCCGCCACCATCGGCGGGGCACAGGCGCTGGGGCGCGACGATATCGGCCGCCTCGCGCCCGGCTGCCGCGCCGATTTCGTGCTGGTGGATGTGACGCACCCGATGATGCGCCCGGCGCGCGATCCGATGCGCTCCCTGCTTTATGCGGCGGGCGACCGCGCCATCCGCTCCGTGCATGTGGATGGGGAAGCGGTGGTGCGGGACGGCAAGGTGCTGACCATGGATTACGAAGGCGCCGCTGCCGCCCTGGATGAGGCGCAGAAGCGCGTGCTCGACCGCGTGCCGCAGCAGGACTGGGCGCATCGCCCGGTGGAGAAGATTTCGCCGCCGACCTTCCGGTGGGCCTGATGGCGGCGCAGGACCTGCTGCGCATCGAGGGGCTGCGCACCTCCTTCCGGACCTCCGCCGGGCTGGTGCGGGCGGTGGACGGCATCGACCTTTCGGTGAAGCGGGGCCAGACGCTTGGCATCGTCGGCGAAAGCGGCTGCGGCAAGTCGATGCTGTCGCTGTCGATCATGCGGCTGGTGCCGCCGCCCGGCCGCATCACGGAAGGCCGGGTGCTGCTGGAAGGCCGCGATCTGCTGACCCTTTCCACCGCCGAGATGCGGCAGGTGCGCGGCGGGCAGATCGCCATGATCTTCCAGGAGCCGATGACCTCGCTCAACCCGGTCCACAGCGTGGGCAAGCAGATCACCGAGGCGATGCGGGTGCATTCGCCAGGGTCCAGCGCGGGCCAGTTGCGGGACGAGGCCATCGCCGCGCTGAAGCGGGTCCGCATCCCGTCGCCGGAGCGCCGCTTCGACGAATACCCGCACCAGCTTTCGGGCGGGATGCGGCAGCGCGTGATGATCGCCATGGCGCTGGCCTGCCGCCCGCGCCTGCTGATCGCCGACGAGCCAACCACCGCGCTCGATGTCACGGTGCAGGCGCAGATCCTCGACCTGCTGCGGGAGCTCCAGGCCGAAACCGGCATGTCCATCATCCTGATCACCCATGACCTCGGCGTGGTGGCGGAAATGGCCGACGAGATCGCGGTGCTGTATGCCGGCAAGGTGGCCGAGCGCGCCCCGTCCCGCGCCCTGTTCGAGGACCCGCAGCATCCCTACACGCTCGGCCTGCTCGGCTCCGTGCCGCGGCTGGATGAGGAGCGTGACCGCCTGCTGGCGATCGATGGCAGCGTGCCGCCGCCTTTCGCCTTTCCGTCCGGCTGCCGCTTCCATCCGCGCTGCCCCTTCAGCATCGGCCCCTGCACCACGGCGCAGCCGCCGCTGCGGGAGCTGGCGGCGGGGCACGAGGCCGCCTGCATCCGCGCGCCGATCGAAACCTCGCTGTCGCTGGAGGACGCCGCATGAGCACGCTGCTGGAGGTCGAGGGACTGGCGCGGCACTACCCGGTGAAGAAGGGCGTGCTGGTGCAAAGGCAGATTGGAACGGTTCGCGCCGTGGACGGCGTGTCCTTCAGCGTGAAGCGCGGCGAAACCCTGGCGCTGGTGGGCGAATCGGGCTGCGGGAAATCCACCACGGCGCGGCTGGTGCTGCGGCTGATCGAGCCCTCGGCCGGCACCATCCGCTTCGACGGGCAGGACGTGACCCATGCCGGCGGCGCCGCGATGCGCGCTTTGCGCCGCCGCATGCAGATCGTGTTCCAGGACCCTTATGCCAGCCTCAATCCCCGCCTGACGGTGGGGGACGCGATCGCCGAGCCAATGCAGGTGCATGGCATCGGCGACGCCGACGCCCGCCGCGCCAAGGTGCAGGAACTGCTTCGCCTGGTCGGCCTCGCGGCGTTCCATGCCGAACGCTATCCGCATGAATTCTCCGGCGGACAGCGGCAGCGCATTGGCATCGCCCGCGCCTTGTCGGTGGAGCCGGATCTGGTGGTGTGCGACGAGCCGGTTTCGGCGCTCGACGTTTCGATCCAGGCGCAGGTGGTGAATCTGATGAAGGATCTGCAGGCGCGTCTCGGCCTGTCCTACCTGTTCATCGCGCATGATCTTTCGGTGGTGAAGCACATGGCCGATCGCGTGGCGGTCATGTATCTTGGCCAGATCATGGAGATCGGCGACAAGCGCTCGCTGTTCCGCGACCCGCGCCATCCCTATACGCGGGCCTTGCTGGCGGCGATCCCGCATCCCGACCCCGCGCGGCGCGGCAAGGTGACGCCGCTCGGCGGCGACGTGCCAAGCCCGATGAACATCCCGCCTGGCTGCCGCTTCCACACGCGCTGCCCCTTCGCGCAGGATCGCTGCCGGAGCGAGGCGCCGGAACTGCGGGCGGTCGGGTCGAATCACGCCGCCGCGTGCCACTTCTCCGAATCCCTGCCGGATGCCGGCCTGGATTATTCCGGCGGCCTCACCGAAGCGGCGGCCCGGCGGCTGGCGCTCTACGATGCGGCAAGGCGCCGCGCCGCCTGAACCCGTCGGCGCGTTATTCCGTGGCCGGTCCAGCCAGGTCGCGGATGCGGGCCAGAAGCCTGCCAAGGGCGAAGGGCTTGTCGAACACCTCGTTGAACAGCTCGGGGTGTTCGCGGGCGATCGCCCCCTGGGCGCCGCTCAGCAGGATGATGGGCAGGTGCCGCCAAAGCGGCTCGGCGCGGATCGCCTGCGCCAGTTCCAGCCCGTTCATCAGCGGCATCATGAAATCCGTCACCACCAGCGCCGGCACTTCCTGCGCCAGAGCCTCAAGCGCCTTGTGCCCATGGTAGGCCTGGGTGACGCGATAGCCCTGATCCTCCAGCGCGCTGGCCAGAAGATCGGAAATCAGGAATTCGTCATCGACCACCAGGATCGTTGTCATGCGGAGCGGTGCCTTCCTGTCCCGCCTTACGCGGGATCGCCACGTTGGAAGGTGGGCGCGAAGCTCTTGCCCAACAGCCGGTTGAAGATGCGGATGCCCTGGCTGGTGATCTCGAAATCATGCAGCGCCGGCTCGAAGTCATTGTTGCGGGTCTTCACCACCGAGAACACGCGGTGGATGCGCCCATCCCGCTCCATCAGCCGCATCAGCACGATGTTGTCGACCGTGCTGAGGATCTCCGGGCTGGCCAGATGCGGGGTTGTGCCGAACAATTCGCTCATCTCCAGCGTCGTCAGAACGGTGATGCCGCGGGCGCGCAGTTCACCGACCAGGACGGACAGGAATGGGCTGAAGCGCTGATGCGTCGAAAGGCTGCGCTCCAGGACGCCGAGCCCATCGAGGAACAACCGCTTCACGCCGCGTTCCGCGGCCATGCGGAGCAACTCGCCAACCACCGCATCGGCCAGCAACTCGGCCGAGGGCCGCCATTCCAGGCTCAGGGAGCCCGCATTCAGGGAAGGCGCCAGATCCAGCCCCAGGGCCGTTGCCTTCGCGTGCAGCCGCTGCGGCGACTCGTAGAAGCCGAAATGCAGGGCAGGCTCGCTTGGGGCGCCGGCCAGGAAGTGGAGGCCCCAGGATGTCTTGCCGGCCCCTGATGGGCCGATCAGCAGGGTGGTGGAGCCGCGTGACAGGCCGCCGCCCAGGATCTGGTCGATCTCGGCGATGCCGCTGGTGGTGCGCTCCGCGCTGGGCTCCTCGGGTTGCAGGGGGCGGGCCAGCAGCGCTTCCGTTCGTGGAAAGGTCACGAGGCCGCCCGGGCCGATTGCGTATTGGTGCAGGCCGCCGAGCGCCGCGCTGCCACGAAGCTTGCGGACGCGCAGCCGCCGCATGCTGCGCACGCCGAGTTCCTCCTCGCGCAGCTCAATGATGCCGTCCACCATGGTGTATTCGGGGCTGCTGTCCTCGAACCGCGCGCTGGTGAGCAGCAGGGCCGTGCAGTGGACGCTGGCGGCGTGGTTCTGCAGCTCGGCGATGAACTTCTTCATGTCGAGGGCGCTGGTTGCCTTTTCGCGCGCGTTCAGCAGGCCATCGATCACCAGCAGAGTGGGCTTCTGGCGCGGGATCTCCCGTCGCAGCAGCCGCACCACGCCGTCCAGCCCTTCATGCTCCATGATGCTGAAGGCGCTGATGTAGTTGACCTGCCGCCCAAGCATCGACGGATCGTAGAAATCGAGCGTGGACAGAAACGCGAAAAGCCGCTCATGCGCCTCGGCCAACAGCGTCACATACAGCACGCTGGCGCCCTGGCTGGCTTGGTGAAAGGCAACCTGGTTCGCGAGAATCGTCTTCCCCGAGCCGGGATGGCCCTGGATGATGTAGGTGCTGTCAGCCACGAGGCCGCCGCCCAGGATCTGGTCCAGGCCTTCAATGCCGCTGTTGAGGCGTCGCAAGGTCTGAGGCACGGCTCTCCTTTGCTCCCGGCTGCCGGGATCGTCGGTCGCTGAACGGGGCGCATCTGGGCGCCGGGCAACAGGGATAAGTCAAACAACGCCGAAGGTGAACGCGGGCTGCGAAGAAACCGGCCGGATTTATCGCATTCCTGCGCTGGACGGGCCGGCCAGCATCTCCAGAACGGCCTCGGCGGCAGCCTCGCTCGGCAGCAGGCCATCTGGGCGCAGGCTGTCGAGGATTTGTGCGAATCCGGCCCGCTGCAGGTCCGCGGCGTCGCGATCGGTCAGCAGGCGCTCCAGCTCGGCCGAAAGCAGGTCCGGCGTGCAGCGTTCCTGGAGGTATTCCGGAATCACCGGCGCATCCGCCAGCAGGTTCACGATGCTGACATGGCGCACCTTGATCAGCCGGCGGGCAATGGCGGCGGAGATGGGGTTGACCTTGTAGCCGACCGCCATCGGCACGCCCGCCAGCGCCACTTCAAGCGAGGACGTGCCGGATTTGATCAGCCCGACGCCATGGCTTTCCCGCGCTGCGGCGAAGGCGTCGTATTTTTCCGCCACGTCGCGCAGCAGGATCGGCGCCGGCCGCCAGCATGCGGCCTCGGCCCGCACGGCATCCTCCACCGGCCCGGCGAGCGGCACCACGGGGCGTAGGCCGGGCACCCGTGCCTCCGTCCGGCGCAGCGCCTCGCCAAAGACGGGCAGTAGCCGGCCAACCTCGCTGTGGCGGCTGCCGGGCATCACCAGCACCACCCGCTCCTCCGGGGCCAGGCCATGGCGCGCGCGGAAGCGGGCGGCATCGCCCTGGTCCGCCCCGGATTCGAGGATGGAATGGCCGACGAAGCGGACAGGGATGCCGGCCTTCTCGAAGAACGGCGCCTCGAAAGGCAGCAGGGCCAGGATGCGGTCCACCTGCCGGGCGATCTTGCGCACCCGGCCCGGCCGCCAGGCCCAGACCTGGGGCGCCACGTAATGCGCGACGCGGAACCCCTGCGCCTTGGCCCGCGCCGCCACGCGCAAGGTGAAGCCCGGGCTGTCGATGGTGACCACCAGCGCCGGCCGCCGCGCCGCGATGTCGGCGGCGGTCTCCTCCAGGCGGCGGGCCAGCCTGCGGATGTTGGGCAGCACCTCCAGCAGGCCCATCAGCGCCAGCTCCCGCATCGGGAACAGGGAGGTGAAGCCCTGCTCGGCCATGCGGTCGCCGCCGACGCCGGCGAAGCGCAGATCCGGCCGCCGCCGGCGCAGGGCGGCGATCAGCCGCGCGCCCAGCATGTCGCCGGAAGCTTCCCCGGCGACCAGGTAAAGCAGCGTCAAGTGAAGCGGGCCGCGGAAGGCGCGGGGAAGGGGGCGCGTGGCCAGTCGCGATGGTTGAACACCGCCGGGTCCTGCCGTACCGCCTCGATGCGGGCGGGGTCGAGATCGACGAACAGCCAGTCCGGCGCGTCCAGCGCCCCTTGGGCGATCACCCCATCCTCCGGAAAGCCGCGATCCACCGGGCCGAACACCGCTGCATGGCCGCGATTGCGGTCCAGCGCTGCCGACCATTCGGCATCGCCCACGGTCGGGACAACGGCCACGAAGCACTGGTTCTCCAGCGCCCGGGCGGCGGCGGACAGGCGCACGCGGTTGAAGCCGTGCAGGGTATCGGTGCAGGACGGCACCAATACCAGCCATGCCCCGGCTTCAACCTGGGCGCGGACATGCGCCGGGAACTCGCTGTCGTAGCAGATCGAGATGCCGATGCGGCCCCAGGGCGTGTCGAACACCGCCGGCGGGGCGCCGGAGGAGACGCCCCAGCGCTCCGCCTCGAAGCGGGTCATGAAGTGCTTGTCCTGGTGGGCGCGGCGCCCCTCGGGGTCGATCAGGGGCGCGCGGTTGCGGATCACCCCGTCCGCGTCGCGCACCGGCAGGGTGCCAGGCAGCAGCCACAGCCCGGCGCGGCACGCTGCTGCCCGCATGGCCTCCTCGATGGCCGGCGCGGCCTCCACCATGGCGGCCAGCTCCTCCGCCTCGGTGGCGGGGGACCGGCCAGCCAGGGCGGAGCCCAGTTCGACGCAGGCATATTCCGGCAGCACGGCCAGGTCGGCGCCGTTGTCGCGGGCCACCGCCAGCTCCCGGTCCAGCCGCGCGGCCCATTCGGCGATGCTGGCGGGCCGCTCCACACGATAGGGCAGCAGCCCGATGCGCAGCGCCGTCATGCCAGGGCCTTTCGCCAGAAATCGAGCCGGTGCGGGATCTCCGCCGCGCCGCCAGGCTCGCGCCAGGTGAGGGTGCAGAACAGGCCGGGGCAGGGCGTGTAGCCGCGGCGGCGCCAGAAGCCATCCAGCGGCGTGTAGCCGGCGGGACGGCGAGGGTCGTCCGCCTCGCGCCGCACGGCGCAGAACGCCGCGTGGCGCGCGCCCAGGGAGCGGGCATGCGCTTCCCGCAATTCGAAGAACCTCACCCCGGCCCCCTGGCCGCGATAGGCCGGCAGCAGCACGCTTTCGCCGAAATAGCAGTGCTCGGCAGGGTCGAGGCCAGCGGTGGTGAAGGCGTCCCGCACCTCGGCATGGGTTTCGGCCATGGGCTCGCAGGTGGCGGCGCCGACCGACTCATCGCCGTCGCGGCACAGGATCACCGCGGCGCCCGGCGCCTCGGCATAGGCCCGCAGGTAATCGGCCTCGTAGGCTTCGTCGCCCTCGTAGAGATAGGGCCATTCGCGGAACACGGCGATGCGGAGCCGCGCCAGCGCCGGCAGGACGGGGTGCAGCGCCGATCCGCGTAGCGTTTCGAACCGGAGAGGATTCTTCGCCATGGAGGCGGCATAGAACAGATAGGCGCCCGAGACGAGGGCCTTATCGGCCGCCTCCCGCGCAGGTCCAGCCCTGGCGCGGAGCGGCGGATCACCTAGCCGGCATAGATCATCTTCCGCGTCATGCCGCCATCGGAGACGAATTCGGAGCCGGTGACGAAGCCGCTTTCCGGCCCCACCAGCCACGCCACCAGCGCGGCGATGTCCTCCACCCGGCCGACGCGGCCGGCCGGATGCTGCGCATGGTCCTCCGGCCGCAATTCCTCGCCCGCGACGTCGATCCAGCCGGGGCTGACGCAATTGGCCCGCACCTCGGGCCCCAGGCTGACCGCCAGCGCGTGGGTGAGGGCGAGGATGCCGCCCTTGCTGGCCGAATAGGATTCAGTGTCCGGCTCCGACATGTGGGCACGGGTGGAGGCGATGGCGACGATGCTGCCGCGCGCCGCCTTCAGCAACGGCGCCGCCTGGCGGGCCAGCAGGAAGGCGCTGGTCAGGTTGGTGCCCAGGACCTTGTTCCATTCCGCCAGCGACAATTCGGCGAGCGGCTTGCGCAGCATGATGCCGGCATTGCAGACCAGCGCGTCGAGCCGCGCCTCCCGCGCCGCGACGCCGTCCAGCAGTGCGATCACGGCGGCTTCGTCGGCGACGTCGGCGATGACATGGCGGGTGCCGGAATCGCCGGGATCGAGATCCGCGGTCACGACGCGCCAGCCTTGCTGGCGCAGCCGCGCGGCGATGCCGGCGCCGATGCCGCGCGCGGCGCCGGAGATCAGGGCAACGGGGGATTGGTCCTGCATGGCCCTGGCAACGCGCGGCGGCCCGATCGGTTGGCGGCGCTACACCACCGGGCCGGCGCGGGCGATGTCGGTGAAGATGTCGCGAACCGCGTCGGTCAGGCCGCGGTTCAGCGGCTCGCTATTGGCCACGGCGTCGATCCGGTCCTGGGCCCGTTCCAGCTCGGCGGGCGCCAGCAGCAGCGGCAGCAGCCCGGCGGCGCGTGCCAGCCCGATCAGCAGCACGTCATGTGGCGCGGGCGGCGTGTCCTCGAAGATCACCGCCATGATGCGCGCCTTGACCTCCCGCTCCTCCTTGTCGGAGATCAGGGGATAGCGGCGCTCGGCGAAGAACCACAGGAAGCGGCCTTCCTCCAGCTTCAGGATGCCGCGCTCCACCAGCTTGTCGAAGTAGTGGTCGCGCAGGCGGTCCGCCTCGCCGGCCAGGTTCTCGATCCACCAGCGCGTGCCCTGCGCCTCCGTCGCGGCGCCGAGGCGGGCCAGCACGTCATCCATGGCCGCATCGCCGGTGGGGGCGGGGTTCAGCACCGTGATGCCCGCGGCCCCGCGCTCGATGCGGCCCTGCAGCCGCAGCTCGGCCAGGATGGCGGCGACGAGGGCGTAGTCGCCCGAGGGCGCGGCGCGGTCGATGAGCTGCCCCGTCTCATCGTCAAGCATCAGGAGCAGCAGCTCCTCGGGAAGGGTCAACGGCATGGGGGCAGGTCCTTGTGCGCTCCGCTCACAGGGAACGCGGCATGATGCGCCGCGTCAATCGCCCTGCATCGCTGATCGCCGGGGCGTGAAGCCCGGTCAGGAGCGTGCGGCGGCGCAGAAGGCGGCGATGCCGTCCTCGATCACCGCGCGGGGCAGGTCGCGCGAGATGAACACCAGGGTGGAGCGCCGCGGCATCCCCGCCGGCCAGGCCGGCAGCAGGGTGGGGGCGTGCCAGACGCTTTGCACGCCATGAATGGCCACCGGCCGGTCCTGTCCCTCCAGGTCAAGGATGCCCTTGACCCGCAGCACCGCGTCGCCGCGCGTGGCCGTCAGCATTTCCAGCCAGGTGGCCAGGCCTTCCCAGGGCAGGGGAGCATCGAAGCTCAGCGCGAAGGCGTGGATGCGGGCGTCATGCCGGTTCGGGTCGTGGCCGTGATGATGGTGGGCGCCATGGTGATGGTGGTGGGCACCGCCGCCTTCCGGCGTTCCGGCGGCCGCCATCCAGTCGCGCAGCACCGCTTCCCGCTGGGGGGCCGCGGCGGGGTCGAGGCCGGTGATGGCGATGGGCGATGCATCGATCAGGCGCGGCGTCACGACCGGGTTGACCGCCCGCAGACGCGCCAGCAGCAGCGCCATCCCTTCCGGCGCGGCCAGATCCGCCTTGCTGACCAGAAGCCGGTCGGCCACGGCGGCCTGCCGCACCGCTTCGGACTGTCGCTCCAGCGTGGCGAGGCCGTTCACCGCGTCCACCACCGTCACCACGCCGTCCAGCACGAAGTTCCGGGCAGTGGCGGCATCGGCCATCAGCGTTTGCAGGATCGGCAGGGGGTCGGCCAAGCCGGTGGTTTCGATCACCACGCGCCGCAGCGCCTGCCCGTCCCGGACGCGGCGGGCGATGCCCTCCAGCGCCTGCGCCAGATCGCCCCGGATGGTGCAGCACAGGCAGCCGGCCTGCAGCAGAACCGCCTCCTCCTCCAGCGCTTCCACCAGGAGATGGTCGAGGCCGATCTCGCCGAACTCGTTCACCAGCACGGCGGTGCCCTGCATGTCCTCCTGCCGCAGCAGGCGGTTCAGCAGGGTGGTCTTGCCGGCCCCCAGGAAGCCGGTCAGCAGCGTGACCGGAAGCCGTGCCTCAGCCTGCATAAAGCACCTTGGGGTCCACATCGGGGGCGGTGATGGCGGTCATCTCGTCGTCGCGCAGCGCCTGGAAGAAGCAGGAGCGGCGGCCGGTGTGGCAGGCAACCCCCTTCTGCTCCACCAGCGCCAGCAGGGTGTCGCCATCGCAATCGAGCCGCAGATCGGTCCAGTGCTGCACCTGGCCGGAGCTTTCGCCCTTGCGCCACAACGCCTTGCGGGAGCGCGAGAAATACACGACGCGGCCCGTGGCCAGGGTTTCCTCCAGCGCCTCGGCGTTCATCCAGGCCATCATCAGCACCTCCCCGCCCTGGCCGCCTTCCGCGGGGGCAGCCTGGGCGATGACGGGAAGCAGCCCGTGTTCATTGAACCGCACGGCGGCCAGGAAACGGGCGCGGGCGGCGGGATCGGTGACCGGCATGGGGCGGCTCCTCAAGGCGGGGTTCTGTTACTATATAACTTCCTGGGATCGGCAAGGAGAGAAGGCATGGCGGCAGGGCAGGGCAGCGCGGCGGTGATGGAGCGGCGCCTTTCCGCCGCCGAGGCGCAATGCGCCCGCGCCGGCGTGCAGCTGACCGAGCTGCGCCGCCAGGTGCTGGCCCTGGTGCTGGAGGCGGAGCAGCCGCTCGGCGCCTATGCGCTGCTGGACCGGCTGAAGACCCAGCGGCCGGGCGCGGCGCCGCCCACGGTCTATCGTGCCCTCGACTTCCTGCTGGAGCAGGGGCTGATCCACAAGGTGGAGCGGCTGAATGCCTTTGTCGGCTGTGCCGGCGCCGGGCATGACCACCATGCCGGCCATCAGCATGCGCATCAATTCCTGATCTGCCGGCAATGTGGGCAGACGATCGAGATCAGCGACCCGATGGTGGCCCGCGCCCTGGCCGAGGCCGCATCCCGCGTCGGCTTCCAGGCCGGCCACGCGGTGGTGGAGGTGGAGGGCCGCTGCGCCACCTGCGCCGCAGTGGCATGAGGCTGCGACGATGCGCCGCCTTTCACGCCGCCCTGCCGCCGGCTGATCCGGACCAGATGCTAGAGCACATCCCGATCGGGCGGGATCGCCTGATCGGGTGAAGATGCTCGACAGAACAAAGAACTGGAGCATTTGAAGTGAGCCGGCGCGAACGAAAAATGTTCTAGAACCCTTCCGCCAGCATCCGGCGGACCCGGCTGGCCAGTTCCTCCATGCTGAAGGGCTTGGTCAGCACGGCCATGCCGGGCGCCAATGCATCGCCCCGCAGCGCGGCTTCCTCGGTATAGCCGGTGATGAACAGCACCTTGATCGAAGGGCGGGCAGCGCGGGCGGCATCGGCGAGCTGGCGGCCGTTCAGGCTGCCGGGCAGGCCGACATCGGTGAGCAGCAGGTCGATCCGACGCGGCGATTGCAGCAGGGCCAGGGCGGCGGTGGCGTCGGCGCTCTCCAGCACCGCGAGGCCCATCCCGCGCACCACCTCACGCACCAGCATGCGGATGGTCGGCTCGTCTTCCACGATCAGGACGCTGCCATCGGCGGCTTCCGCCGGGTCTGGCTCCCCAGCCGGCATCTCCTCCTCGGGCGCATCCTCGGCGCCGAGGTGCCGCGGCAGGTAAAGGCTGACCGTAGTGCCCTGTCCCGGCTGGCTGTTGATCACGGCGCGCCCGCCGCTCTGGCGGGCAAAGCCATACACCATGGACAGGCCGAGCCCTGTGCCTTTGCCGATCGGCTTGGTGGTGAAGAATGGATCGAAGGCGCGGGCGCTCACCTCGCGCGGCATGCCTTCGCCGGTATCGGCGACCTCCAGCATGACATAGCAGCCGGGAGCCAGGTCAAGAAGGCGGGCGGCGCGCCCATCCAGCCTGCGGTTGGCGGTGGCGATCACCAGCCGGCCTCCCGCCGGCATGGCGTCCCTGGCGTTGATGCACAGGTTGAGAAGGGCGCTTTCCAGCTGGTTCGGGTCGCAAAGCGTGGTCCAGCTTTCCGCTTCATGCCTGAGCTGCAGCTCGATGGCGGGACCGACCGTGCGGCGCACCAGCTCCTCCATGCCGGCGGCCAGCGCATCGGGCCGGGTCGGACGCGGATCGAGCGTCTGCCGCCGGGAAAAGGCGAGCAGCCTGTGCGTCAGCGCCGCCGCCCGCTCGGCCGAGCCACGGGCGGCCATCAGGTAGCGATCCAGCTCCATACTCCGGCCATCCGTGCCCAGCCGCGCTTCCAGCAGGTCGAGGCTGCCGATCACGCCGGTCAGCAGGTTGTTGAAGTCATGCGCCAGCCCGCCAGTGAGCTGGCCCACCGCCTCCATCTTCTGGCTTTGCCGCAGCTGCTCCTCCAGCTGCATCCGGGCTTCCTCGCGTTCGCGCTCGGCGG
The DNA here is from genome assembly GCF_008386565.1 of Teichococcus oryzae. GTDB lineage: Bacteria > Pseudomonadota > Alphaproteobacteria > Acetobacterales > Acetobacteraceae > Pseudoroseomonas > Pseudoroseomonas oryzae. Next base: position 55,556 of record NZ_VUKA01000014.1, read on the forward strand.
TGATGTCGCGCGCGGTGGCGTAGATGCGGTTCCCCGCCACGGCGGCGTTCCAGGACAGCCAGCGATGGCCGCCATCCCGGTGGCACATCCGGTTGATGCGGTTGAATTGCGGCCGCCCCTGCCGCAGCGCCTCCAGCGTCGCGAGGCCGGCGGAACGGTCTTCCGGATGGGTGAGGTCAAGGACGTCGCGGTTGCGCAGCGCGCCTTCCTCCCAGCCCAGCACGGCGGTCCAGGCGGGATTCACGGAGGTGAGCCGGCCTTCCAGCGTGATCACGCACAGCATGTCGGTGGAACTGTTCCAGACCTGATCGCGCTCCTGGGTGCGCTCGGCGATAAGCTTTTCCAGCTCGGCATTGAGGCGGCGCACGGTGGCCTGCGCCTCCAGCTCGTCATGCACGTCCACGGAGCTGCCAAACCAGCGCCGCAGCCTGCCCGTCATCGGGTCGTGATAGGGAAGGCCGATGGTCAGCAGCCAGCGGTAACTTCCGTCCCGGCGAAGCTGGCGGTGGCTGATGCGGTATTCGCCGCCCTCATCCCGCGCCCTTGTCCAGGCGGCCAGTGTGGCGGCGCGGTCCTCGGGATGCAGCATGTCCAGCCAGCGCTGCTCGTCCAGGGCCTGGTCCACCGGGATGCCGGTGAACTCGGTCCAGCGCCGGTTCAGGAAATCGACCCGGCCCTCGGCATCGGACTGCCAGATGATGCCGGGCACGGCATCGGCCATCAATCGCAGCCGGGCATCCGCTTCCAGCGCGGCATGGCGGGCGCGTTCCTCGTCAAGGCCGCCAAGCCCGGTGCCGATGATGCTGGCCAGGATCTGCGCCAGCGCCATGTCCCGCTCGGAAAAGGCATTCGGCGCCGCGGAAACGAGCCGCAGCACGCCCACGAAGCTGCCGCGCTTCGGAATCGGCACGGCGATGCCGGAATGGATGCCCGCCGCGACGTTGGAGGCGGTGCCCGTCCGCGGATCGGATTGCGCCTCGCCCGTCCGCAGGGCGATGCCTTCCCGCAGGCACAGGCCGGACAGGCTGCCCCGCAGCGGCGTCCGGATGTCGGGCGGCATGGTGCCGGCCACCGCGCGGGACACCAGAACATCGTCCTCCGGCACGGCGACGCAGGCGCCTTGCGCGGCCCGCACCACATGCAGGGAAATGTCGGCGACGGCCTGCCAGATCTCGGCCTCGGTGTGCAGTCCCTGGGCGAAGCGTCGCTGCGCGGCGAGCAGGGCTTCCTGTTCCGCCCAGGCGTTCCGACCGCCTTCGGGCAGAAGCGGTACGGGCCGGTCCAGCCGTTCCGCTTCGCGCCAGCCCAGCAGGATGTTCGGGCGTGGGGCGGCCGCCGCCTGCGCTGCCGCTTCGGCGCGGTGCAGCGCAACCTCGGCGGCGACCCGCCCGGCGATGCTGCGCAGCGCCCTGGCCTGGGCGGCGCCCAGCGCATCGCCACGCGGACGCGGTTGATGCACGCACAGGGCCCCGATAATCGTGCCGCGAAGGATCACCGGCTCCCCCGCGAAAAAGCCGCCAGGGGTGCCGTCCGGTTCCGTTCCGAGCAGTTCCAGCCGCTTGCCGCTGGCCGCGATGTCGGCGCAAAGCCGGCCCGCATGGCCTGATCCGGCTGCCACGCCATGGCCGGCCACCTGGCGGAGCTTTCCTTCCCCGAACAGGAAGATCGCGGCCGCATCGGTGCCGCACAGCATTGCCGCCAATGCCGCAAGCTCCCCGAAGGCGGCGCCACTGCCAGCGCCCGCCCTGCCCAATGGCACGCTGCTGACCATCCGCTTTCGCCCTGCCGTCCCGCTTTTCGGTACCTGGCTCGTTGCCGAGCCTGGAGGCGCCGGTCAGCGGACGAAAGCTAGCATGTTTCGATCGCGATAGAAAAGCAGCGGTTCAGCCGCGGCGGACCCGCCTGCGCTTCAGGGTGAACAGCAACAGCGAACGCCCTGTCACGGTGTAGCTGTCGCCGATCTTGAAGTCGGGCTCCTCCTCCTCGTCCTCCTCGGGGAGGTTGGTGTCGAGGAGGCGGACCCAGCACTCGCCCCCCGGGCATTCGGGCAGGGTGAACTCCACCGCCTCGTGATGGGCGTTGAGGATCAGCAGCAGGGTGGCGTCATGGCCGGGACGGCGGATGCCGCTTTCCTGCGCGCGGCCATCCAGCATCTTGGCGAAGCACCGCGTGTTGGGATCTTCCCAGTCGGCCGCCTCCATCTCCTCGCCGGACGGCTTGTACCAGGACAGGCCCTTGACCTCGCTGGCCTCGTGGAACTCGCCGGACAGGAAACGGCCCCGGCGCAGTATGGGGAAGCGGTTGCGCAGTTCCGCCAGGCGCCGGGTGAAGGCCACCAGCCGCTCGCCCTTGTCCTTCCAGTCCCAATCCAGCCAGGAGATCTCGTTGTCCTGGCAATAGGCGTTGTTGTTGCCCTGCTGGGTGCGGCCGAACTCGTCGCCGGCCAGCAGCATCGGCGTGCCCTGGCTCAGATACAGCGTGCCGAGCATGTTGCGGATCTGCCGCTCCCGCACCGCGTTGATCTCGGCGTCGTCGGTTGGCCCCTCGACGCCGTAGTTGAAGGACAGGTTGTGCGAATGGCCGTCGCGATTGTCCTCGCCATTCGCCTCGTTGTGCTTCTCGTTGTAGCTGACGAGATCGTTCAGGGTGAAGCCGTCATGCGCCGCCAGGAAGTTGATGCTGGCCCAGGGCTTGCGGCCATGGTGGTTGAACAGGTCCGCCGAACCGGACAACCGGTTGCCGAGATCGGCCGCCTTGCCTTCCTCGCCCACCCAGAAGCCGCGCACCGTGTCGCGGTACTTGTCATTCCATTCGGCCCAGCCGGGCGCGAAATTGCCAACCTGGTAGCCGCCGGGGCCGATGTCCCAGGGCTCCGCGATCAGCTTCACATCGGCCAGGACGGGGTCCTGCATGCAGGCCTTCAGGAAGGCGGATTGCTCGTCGAAGCCATGCGGCTCGCGCGCCAGGATGGTGCCGAGGTCGAAGCGGAAACCATCGACATGCATCTCGTTCACCCAGTAGCGCAGGCTGTCGGTCACCATCTGCAGCACGCGCGGGTGGGACAGGTTCACCGTGTTCCCGGTGCCCGTGTCGTTGATGTAGTAGCGCTTCTGGTCGGGCAGCAGGCGGTAGTAGCTGGCATTGTCAATGCCCTTGAAGGACAGCGTCGCGCCGCGCTCATTGCCCTCGGCCGTGTGGTTGTAGACCACGTCCATGATGACCTCTAGCCCGGCATCGTGCAGGCGGGCCACCATCTCCTTGAACTCGGCGAAGGCGAAATCCTGGTTGCGGGCATAGCGCCGCGCCGGGCTGAAGAAGCCGATGGAATTGTAGCCCCAATAATTCACCAGGCCCTTTTCCAGCAGGTAGTCGTCATTGACGAAGAAGTGGATCGGCAGAAGCTCCACCGCCGTCACGCCGAGCGACTTGATGTGCTTGATCACCTCGTGGTTGGCGAGGCCGGAATAGGTGCCGCGCGCATCCTCCGGCACCAGCGGGTGCCGCTTGGTGACGCCCTTCACATGCGTCTCGTAGACGATGGTGCGCTCCCACGGGATGCGCGGGCGGCGATCATTGCCCCAGGTGAAGGCAGGATCGACGACGCGGCATTTCGGCATGAAGGCGGCGCTGTCGCGCTCGTCGAAGGAAAGGTCCTCGTCCTCGTGGCCGATGGTGTAGCCGAACAGCGAGTGGTCCCACTTGAACTCGCCCACATGGCTCAGCGCGTAAGGGTCCAGCACCAGCTTGTTCGGGTTGAACCGGTGGCCTTCCTCCGGCGCGTAGGGCCCGTGCACGCGGTAGGCATAAACGGTGCCGGGACGCGCATCTGGCAGAAAGCCGTGGAACACCTCATTGGTGTATTCCGGCAGTTCGATCCGCTCCAGCTCGGTTTCGCCGGTGTTGTCGAACAGGCACAGCTCGACCTTGGTGGCATTGGCCGAGAACAGGGCGAAGTTGACGCCGAGCCCTGTCCAGGTTGCGCCGAGCGGATTGGGCCGGCCTTCAGTGATACGGGACTGGTTGATCGCTGGGGGCACGGGACAATCCTTGCACAAGGGAGGCGAGGCTAAGACGCGGCAAAGGGATGATGGTTGCCGCCGCCCATCATCCGATTCCGCCGCGCCCGCCTGGCTTCAGCGCGGCAGGCCGTCCAGCGCCGCCTCCAGATCCGCGATCAGGTCCGCCGGGTCCTCCAGCCCGATATGGAAGCGCACCGTTGGCCCTTCCAGCACATCGACGCGCGTCGCGGTGCGGGTGATATAGTTGGTGGTGGGCAGGGCGAGGCTTTCATAACCACCCCAGGAAGCGCCGATGCCGAACAGCTTCAGCCCGTCCACCGCCGCGTCGATCTGCTTCACCGTGTAGCGCGGGTCGAACACCACGCCGAACAGGGAGCAGGCGCCGGTGAAGTCGCGCTTCCACAGCGCGTGCTGCGGATGGCTGGGCAAGGCCGGGTGCATCACGCGCAGGACCTCGGGCCGGCTTTCGAACCACCGGGCGACGGCCAGGCCGGCCGCTTCCTGCGCCTTCAGCCGCACCGCCAGGGTGCGCAGGCCGCGCAGCGCCAGCCAGCAATCATCGGGGGAGGCGTAGTGGCCGATCTCCCGCGCCGCGCCGGCGATGATGGCCCAGTCCTCCGGCGTGTTCACCGTGACGGAGCCGAGCAGCACGTCGGAATGGCCGCCGACATACTTGGTCAACGCCTGGACCGAAACATCGACCCCCTTGGTGAAGGGCTGGAAGTGGTGGATGCCCCAGGTGTTGTCCATGATCAGCTTGGCGCCATGCGCATGGGCGACCTCGGCCAGCGCCGGGATGTCCTGCATCTCGAAGGTGTGGCTGCCGGGGCTTTCAGCGAAGACGACGCGGGTGTTGGGGCGCATCAGCGCTTCCAGCCCGGCGCCGTCCAGCTTCGGGTCGTAATAGGTCGTCTCGATGCCGAAGCGCTTCAGCAGCCCTTCGGCGATGCGGCGGGAGGGGCCGTAAACGCTGTCCGGCATCAGGCAATGCTCGCCGGCCTTCAGATAGGCCATCAGCGGCAGGGTGCAGGCGGCGAGGCCGGTGCCGACGATCAGGGCGCGCGATCCGCCCTCGATCTCGGCGATCATGTTCTCCAGCGCGAAATGGGTGGGACCGCCGGCGGTGCCGTAGGTCATCACCTGCTCCAGGGAACGGGCATTGAGGGTGCCCCGCTCCTCGCAGGAGGGGTAGAGCACGGTGGAGCCGCGATGCACCGGCGGGTTGACGAAGCCATGCACGCGGCTGCCGGGGCGGCCACCATGCGACATCCGGGTGGCGAAATGCGCGCCGGTATTGGCGTGCCCGGTCTTGGAATGCTGAGGGGAAAGGTCGTCGGGCATCAGGCGTTGCTCTGCTTTGCGGTTTCGGGGCGCGCGGCCCATTCGGTCCAGGAGCCGTCATACACGGCAGGCTCGGGCAGGCCGGCCTGGACCAGCCCCAGCGCCACGATGCAGGCGGTGACGCCCGTGCCGCAGGATGCGATCAACGGCCGGGCGTTCTCCGCCGTCACCCCGGCGGCGGCGAAGCGGGCGCGCAGCTCCTCGGGCGGCAGCAGGGTGCCATCCGGCCGCAGCAGGTCGGAGGCCGGCACGCTGGCCGCGCCCGGCATGTGGCCGGAAGGCAATCCCGGTCGCGGCTCGGGTGCCGTTCCGTCGAAGCGGCCCTTAGGGCGGGCATCCAGGATCAGCGCGGAACGGTCCTCGACCACCCGCTTCACGTCGCCGATGCCGGCCAGGCGGCGGGCGATGAAATCGGCCCAGAAGGTTTCGGGCTTCGGCGCGGGGCGGGGGCCGCCTTCGGTGGGGCGGTTCTCGGCGCGCCATTTCGGCAGGCCGCCATCCAGCACCGCGGCGTTCTCATGCCCGAACAGCCGCATCAGCCACCAGCCGCGCGCCGCCGAGAACAGGCCCTTCTGGTCGTAGAACACCACGCGGTGCCGGTTGGAGATGCCGAGCGCACCCAGCATGCGCATGGCGCGGCCAGGGGTGGGCGCCATGTGCGGCAGGTCGGTTTCCGGGTCCGCCACCTGGTCGATGTCGAAGAAGCCGGCGCCGGGAATGCGCGCTTCCGCGAATTCGGTCTGCGCGTCGCGCGGCTCACTGGGCAGGTATTTGGTGGTGTCGAACACCAGCAGGTCGGGCCTGCCCAGCTCGGCGGCGAGCCATTCGGTGGAAACCAGGTTCTGCATTGCCCTCAATCCTCCAGCACCAGGTAGACGCGCCGGTTCTGCCTGCCCTTGTTCTCGAGCTTGGTGACGGACACGCGGCCGATCTCGCCCGTGCGGCGCACATGCGTGCCGCCGCAGGGCTGCAAATCGACCGGATCATCCTCCGCCCCGATGCGCACCAACCGCACCTGGCCGGCGCCGCGCGGCGGCTGCACCGAAAGGGTGCGCACCAGGGACGGGTTGGCGTCCAGCTCGGCCTCGCTGATCCAGCGCTCTCCCACCGGGTGGTCGGCGGCGGCCAGTGCGGTGAGCTGCTCGCTCAGCCAGTCCTTGGCCGGCGGCTCGGCGAGGTCGAAATCCAGCCGGGAACGGTCGGCGCCGATCTGCCCGCCGGTCACGCCGGCGCCGGGGATCAGGGAGCACAGAAGGTGCAGGCTGGTGTGCATGCGCATCAGGCGGTGGCGGCGGCTCCAGTCCAGCCCGGCGATGACCTCGGCGCCGACCGGGGGCAGGGCGGCACCGTCGCCCGGCTGGTGCAGCACCGCGTCGCCGGGGCCTTTCACGGCGTTGCCCACCGCCATCTCGCCTGACTGGCCATGCAGGCTCCAGCGCAGCAGGCCGGTGTCGCCGGGCTGACCGCCGGCCTGGGGGTAGAAGACGGTGCGGTTCAGCACCACCCCATCCGGGCCGGAGGACAGCACGGTGGCGGTGCATTCCCGTGCATAGGCATCGGCGCGGAACAGCAATTCGGTCATTCGCTCATCCATTCGCGATGAAGGCGGTCGGCGTTCAGTTGCAGCCACATCAGCAGCAGGGCCGTGGGGGCGTTGCGGATCTCGTTGCGGGCCAGCTGCGCGAAGGCTTCCTCCGCCGGCAGCAGGACCAGCCGGGTTTCCTCCTGCTCCTCCGGCAGGCCCATGGCGCGGGCACCGAGGTTGTCCGGCAGCCGGACGCGGCCGCAGAAGAAATGCAGCACCTCGTCGGCGCCGCCCTGCATGGTCATGAAGTGGCCGATCTTCTCCACCTTGTCGGCGGTCAGCCCGGCTTCCTCCCGCAATTCCCGGCGCACCGTCGCCTCGGCCTCCTCCTCCGGCTCCAGCAGGCCGGCGGGACATTCGCGCATCAGGGGATGCTCGCCGGCGGCGAGGGCGGGCAGGCGGAACTGCTCGATCAGGGCGATGCGGCGCGTCCAGGGGTCATAGGGCAGGATCACCGCCCCGCCGCCACGGCGCCACATTTCCCAGGTCAGCAGGCCGGACGGCGTGCCATCGGCGCGGCGATAGCGGAAGCGGACCCGCTGCAAGGGAAAGCGGCCATCCCAGACCACTTCATCCGCTTCCGGGAGATACAGGGAATGGGAGGGAACCGGAGGCGCCTTCGGTGGTCTGGCCTTCATGCGATGGAGCAGCCTGAGCCTGAAACGGAGAAACCGTGCGCATCATGGGCCGCCCGGCACGGCGCGTCCATGCCCCGGCCGGGCCAGCGGCGGTTCAGAACCGCTTGGCCATCCAGAGGCGGTCATGGCCGGGCGGCCGGCCTTCCAGCCGGCCTATCTCCTGGAAGCCATGGCGACGGTAGAAATCCGGGGCCTGGAAGCTGCTGGTGTTGAGGTGGAGACCCACCGCGCCGAGCCGCCGCGCCTCCGCTTCGGCCGCCGCCAGCAGGGCGCCGCCGATGCCCTGGCCACGCAAGCCCTCGCTGACCCAGAACTTGTCCACCTGCAGCCATCGCAGGGCGACCTCGCCGATCAGCCCGGCCCGAACGGCTTCTCCGTCATCCCGGTAGATGAGGCAGACGGGATGGATCGCCTGATCATGGTCCGGCAGCGCGGCATGGCGGTGGGCGCGGAGGCCGGCGCGCACCGCCTCGGCTTCGGGTCCGGTGGCGTCCGGCAGCAGCTCGATCCCGCTCACCCGCCGAAGCGGCCCCAGCCGGCCACTGCCACCGTCACCAGCCCCAGGGCCAGGTTGGCCGTGATCATCCAGCGCAGCCGCTCGGCCGCGGCGGCGGCGCGGGCGGTGTCGCCCGCGGCCAGCGCCGCGCGCAGGCCACGCCAGGGAACAAAGAACAGGACCACAAAGATCGCCGCCATGATCAGCCCTGTCAGATGCATCACATGCACGTGCCAGCCGGCCCCGGCGAAGCCGCCAAACCACCCGAACAGCAGGATGTAGCCGGTGATGATCAGGGCCGGCATGGCGTGCCACACGACCAGGAAGAAGCGGCGATAGGCGCCGGCCATCACCGCAAGGCGTTGCGGCCCCGCCAGTTCGCCCAGCGCCGGCCGGAGCGCCAGCAGGCCGAATGCCATGCCCCCGACCCAGAGGACGGCGCCCAGCAGGTGAATCACGTAAGCCAGTGTCATCGGAATCATTCCATGTTTATCGCAGCAGGGCTTCCACCGCCTCGGCCAGGGCCCGCGCCTCGGCGGCGGCCGGGCCGCGCGGCGAGGCCTCCGTCACGCCGAGGCCCTGCGCGAAGGCCGCGGCGAAGGCGGTGCGGTTGCCGAGCGCTGGTTGCAGCAGCGGCCATTGGCGGCGGGCGATCTCAGCCGTGACCTGGTCGCGCAGCCGGCCGCTGGCGGGGGCGCGGTTCAACATCAGAACCGCGCGGCGGCGTTCCGCCCCGGCCTGTTCCAGCGTCGCCTCCAGGGCCCACAGATCGGCGGGGGATGGTTGCAGCGGCACCAGCACCAGGTCGGCGGCGCGGATGGCGATGCGCGAATCGGTATCGGCATGCGGCGGGGTGTCGAGCAGCACCAGGTCATGCCCCGGCTTCAGCCGGTCGAGCGCGCCGGGGATGCGCCAGCCCGCCGGCGCCTCGAAGCTCAGCGGCGCCGCCTTGGCCTGGTTGCCGCGGATCGCGTGCCAGCGGCTGAGGCTTTGCTGCGGATCGGTGTCGAGCAAGGCGACGCGCCGCCCAGCGCCGGCCAGGGTGGTGGCCAGCGTCGCCGCCACCATGGACTTGCCGGCCCCGCCCTTGCGCTGGGCCACCACGATCACAAAGGCCATGCGCCCGCTCCCTGCATCTGAGCGGCCCGGCGCCGCGGGCGCATCCTGCCTGTCCCGCGCCGCCAGGGCCAGGGGCGATGACCGGAAAGCGTGGCATGGACGCGCCAGCCCCCCGACCCCACACTGTGTCGGGAGGATAGCTGGAGAACCCGTCATGAGCGTTGAAGATGTCACCCCCCGCACGGTCTGGGACACGCTGCGCAAGGATGCCGATGCGGTGCTGGTGGATGTCCGCACCGATGCCGAATGGAATTTCGTTGGTCTGGCGGATCTGTCCGAAGCGGGCAAGCAGCCGGTGCTGATCCCCTGGCAGGTTTATCCCTCCATGCAGGTGAACGGCGCCTTTGCCGACCATCTGCGCAAGGCCGGGCTGAGCCCGCTGAACAAGCTTTATTTCCTGTGCCGCTCCGGCGCGCGGAGCCTGGCCGCGGCGCAGGCGGCCAAGGCCGCCGGCTTCCCCCACGCTTTCAATGTCGCGGATGGCTTCGAGGGCCCGCCAGACATGGAGGGGCACCGGGGCCAGGTCGCCGGCTGGAAGGCCGAGGGGCTGCCCTGGCGGCAGCGCTAGCCGCTCATCAGGGGCGGGCGTGCGCCTCCCGGGTGCGCGCCGCCTTTCTGGCGGAAGCCGAGCGCTCCGCCGCCGGGCGCTGCGCGGAGGCTTCCCCGCCCTTCCTGCCGCCCTTGTGCGCGGCGGCGTTGGTGTCGGGATGTCCACGGCCGGAGCCACTTTTGTTGCCGCCGCCGGAATCCTTGTTCACAGTCGCCCAGGCGCGGCGTTCCGCTTCCTTGTCTGGAACGCCACGGGCTTCGTAGCTTTCCTCGATATGCTCGGCCTTGCGCTTCTGCTTGTCGGTGTAGGCCGTCTTGTCGCCGCGCGGCATGAGCGCCTCCTTCCGTGCTGGAGCCCGGAAGAAGAACGCCGCAGCCGCGCGGGGGTTGGCGTCAGCCGCAGCGCAGCTCATGCGGGGTGGCGTCGTAGCCAGGCATGTCCGGCACGCCGAAGCCCGGGAAGGGCGTGTTCTCCGCATCATCCGCCGCCGGCTTCACGCCGAACCACTTCTCCGAAAGGGCGGCGACGGTGCCGTCCTTCTTCATGCATTCCAGCACCATCTCCATTGCGTCGCGGCCGGCCTTGTCGTCCTTGCGGAACGGCGCGGCCCAGTGGGCGCGGGTCTCGGCGAGAACGAAATCGGGCACAAACATCGGGGTGCGCGTCGCCGCATAGCGGACGGTGGTGTTGCCGCCGAGATTGGCATAGGTGCGGCCACCCACCACCGCCTGCACGGCATCCGGCTGGCTGTCGAAGGTTTGCACGGTGAAGCCGTATTTGGCTGCGTTGGCCTGCGCCCAGGCATCATAGGCCGAGCCCTTGTTGACCGAGATCGCCTTGCCCTTGAGGTCGTCCATCGACTTGATCGGCGCCGATCCCTTGCGGATGCCGAACTGGTAGGCCGTGTAGAGATAGCCTTCGGTGAACAGCAGGTTTTCCGCCCGCTCCTTGGTCACCGTGACGGGGGCGGCCAGGAAGTCGTAGCGGCCGGCATTCAGCGCCGGCACCAGGCCGGAGAAGGAGGCGCTGTCGATGGTGATCGGGCGGCCCATGCGCTTGGCCACCTCGGTGAACAGGTCGACATTGAAGCCCTGCACGCCGCCCTCAAGCCTTGGGAAGGCATGCGGCGCGAAGGTGCCGTCCACTGCGGTGCGGAGCGGCTGCCCGCCCTGTCCCTGGGTTTGCCCCTGGGCCTGGGCGATGCCGCCGAGCCCCAGAGGGGCGGCGAGAAGAAGGGCGAAGGCAAGTGAACGCATAGGCTGGTTGAACTCCCTGCAGCCGGGTCGGCCGGAATGGCCGCTCCCGATTTGCAAGAAGCGTGCAACGTCCGGCTGGATTGCGCCAGCCGGACAAAGCGTCAGGCCGCCGCGGCCGGAGCGGCGAATTCTGGGTAAAGGCCGAGCAGGCCTGCCTCAGACGCGTCGCAACGGCCGCGCTCGGTGATCAGGCCGGTGACCAGGCGGGCGGGCGTCACGTCGAAGGCGGGGTTCAGCCCGGCGCTGCCGGGGGCAGCCACCCGCACCGTTTCCACCCGGCCATCCCAGGTCTGGCCGGTGGTTTCCAGCACCTCGCGCGGGTCGCGCTCCTCGATCGGGATCTCGCGGACGCCGTCCCGCACGCTCATGTCCAGGGTGGAATGGGGCAGGGCCACCCAGAAGGGCACGTCATTATCGCGCGCTGCCAGGGCCTTCAGATAGGTGCCGATCTTGTTGGCGACGTCGCCCTGGCGGGTTACCCGGTCAGTGCCGACCAGCACGATGTCCACCTCGCCATGCTGCATCAGGTGGCCGCCGGCATTGTCGGCGATCACCGTATGCGGAACGCCGTGCTTGCCCAGCTCCCAGGCCGTGAGGGCCGAGCCCTGGTTGCGCGGCCGGGTCTCGTCCACCCAGACATGCACCGGCAGCCCGGCATCATGGGCCTGGTACACCACCGACAGCGCCGTGCCGTAATCGACCGTCGCGATCCAGCCCGTGTTGCAATGGGTCAGCACGTTGATCGGCTTGCCTGGCTTCCGGGCGGCGATCGCCTGCAACAGCGGCAGGCCGTGCTCACCGATGCGGCGGCAGGTTTCCACATCATCCTCGGCGATGGCCGCAGCGGCGGCATAGGCGGCATCCACCCGCCGCTCCGCCGCAACGGGGCGCAGGGCGTCCAGCATCCGGGCCAGCGCCCAGCGCAGATTGATGGCGGTGGGGCGGGTCTTGCCCAGCATGGCCGCCACCGCTTCCAGCGCCGCGTCCGAGCTGTCTCGCCGCAGCGCCAGCGCCAGGCCATAGGCGGCCACCGCGCCGATCAGCGGCGCACCGCGCACCTGCATGGACTTGATGGCCTGCGCGACCTGCTTCTCATCCGTCAGCCGCAGGATCTCCACCGCCCAGGGTAGGCGCGTCTGGTCGAGAATGCGGACGGACCAGCCATCCTCCGGGTCAACCCAGACGCTGCGATAGGGGACGCCGTCGATCTTCATGAGGCAAGCTCCGTCCGTGGAAGCCGCGCGCGGGCGGGGTTTGGGGCTGGCGGCATATAGGCACCCTCCACCCCCAAGTCATGTGAAGCCTGCATGCGCCTGGCGCATGGGCGGCCTGAGAGAGCGGCCTCAGATCCGCTGGTGCAGGGCGCAGACCAGGGTGAACAAGCGCCGCGCCGTTTCGAAATCCACGCGGATCCGGCCACCGAGGCGCTCGGCCAGCAATTCGGCCCCCTCGTTGTGCAGGCCCCGCCGGCCCATGTCGATGGCCTGGATGCGGGCCTCTGAGCCGCCTTCGGTGACCGCCTGCTCGTGGCTGGCCACCACCATGTGGTAATCCTTGATCAGCCGGCGGAAAGGCCCCAGCGCCAGCGCGATGATCCGCAGCGGCGCATCGCTGCGATCGCGGATGTCCAGCACCAGCCGGCCATCCCGCACTTCCAGATGCAACGCGTAGGGCCCCTCGGGGAGGCCGACCGGATCGAAGATGTTGCCGGCCAGGAGGTCGGCCACGGCCTGGGAACGGTCAGCCTCGGCATAGGGGTTGGGGAGGGGGGATTCGTCCGGCAGGACGACCCGCAGCAGGCGCTGCTCAGCCATTTCGGCGGGGCGGCAACGGGGGCGCCTGCTGCCCGGTGCCGCTCTGCTCCAATGGGTTCTCCATCTCGTCGGACAGGATGCCCATCCGCAGCATCCAGCCCACCACCGCGCCTTTCACCGGCCGCAGCAACAGGATGCAGATGATGGTGAACAAGGGAAGCCACACCGTCATGTGCAGCCACATGGGCGGCTGATAAGCCTTCTCGATCCAGAAGACGGGCGGAACCAGCAGGTGGCCAACAATGAAGATGGTGAAATAGGGCGGCGCATCATCGGCGCGCAGCCGGCCCAGCGGCGCATGGCAATGGCCGCATTCCCGCGCGACCCGGAGATAACCCTCGAAGACGCGGCCTTCGCCACAAACCGGGCACCGGCCGCGGGCACCACGCCACAGCATGGTGGCGGCGGGCGGCATCGGCGCCGCTTCTTCGGTGTTGCGCGCTGGCTCCCAGTGGCTGGGCGGGCGATCCATCGGAATGGTGGTCCTGGCTGCTGCTTCTGTTTCCGGTTGCGTCGGTGCGGACCGGTTCATCCGGCCCCATTTGCCGGGCCACGCTCACGGTTCCTCGGGATCCGTGACATCTGGTGCAGCGCCATATCGGCACGATGCCCCCCCAGGATCAAGGGGAAGCGGGCCGCGGCGGTCACTTGCCCCGCGGAAAAGGGATGCGCATTCTGGTGCCATGTCCCGCCGCATCCTGGTGATCAATCCCAACACGTCCGCAAGCTGCACGCGCGGCATCGCCGACAGCCTGAGGCCCTTCGCCATGCCCGGCGCCCCGCCCTTCGAAGTGGTTTCCCTGCCGGGCGGCCCGCCCGCCATCATGTCCTGGCGCGACTGGTATTCGGTGGCGGAGCCCTTGTGCCGCCTGGTCGAGGCGGAGGCGGCGGAAGCCTATATCATCGCCTGCGTTTCCGATCCCGGCCTGGAAGCCGTGCGGACCGTAACGCCGAAGCCGGTTTTCGGCCCGTTCCGCAGCGCCGTGGCGGCCGCCCTGGCCCGCGCGGAGCGGTTCGGGGTGATCGCCTTCGTGGATGCCTCCAAGGCCCGCCAGCGCCGGGCGCTGCAGGCCATGGGCGCCGAGGCGAGGCTGGCCGCCACGGTGGCGCTGAACCTGCCCATGGAAACGCTGACCGATCCGCTGGCCGCGCGTGGCGCCCTGTGCGGCGCGGCGCGGCAATTGGTGGCTGATGGCGCCGAGGCGGTGGTGCTGGGTTGCGCCGGCATGGCCGGGCATCGCGCCGCCGTTGAGGATGCGGCAGGCGTTCCGGTGATCGAGCCCTGCCAGGCCGCGGCCGTCCAGGCCATCCTGGCGACCGGCGCGGGGTAAGGCTTCGATGGTCGCCATGGTGGCCGCTGCCATGGGTTGGCGCTGCGGAAGCCTTTTCCGGGTGCGGCAAAGACCCTGAAACAGCGTCAGCCGGGCCGTGGCCTGTCAGTCATGGTCCCGGCGGCGACGCAGACGGCGGCGATCATCGTCGTCATCATCATCATCATCGTCGTCATCGCGGTCATCGTCGTCGTCATCATCGTCATCGCGGCGATTGCGCGCCTGAAGACTGCCGCGTTCCATCTCCCGTGCCTCGCGCCAGGATTCATAGCGGGAGTCGTAGCGCGGATCGTACCAGGGGCCGCGGCCGTAGCCGGCCGCGTTCGGCCCCAGCCGTCCCGCATCGTCATCGAAGCGCTCGGCGCGGGCGGCGGCCGGTATCATGGCCAGGGTGCCAAACAGCCCGAAGGCCAGGGCGCGGCGCGTGGTCGGCTTGTCGGTCATGCTGTACCTCCAGGCCCGACACTGGCAGCGTCATGCGGCAGGGATTTGACGCATCCCGCCGCCTTTTCGCCGCCTTGTGGCGCCGCCGCTGGCGTCAGGCATTCGCCTTGTCGCCCGGCCTCCATTCGCCCGGCGCCACGCTGCCCACCTGCTCCAGGATGCGGCCATAGGCTTCCGGGCGGCGATGGGCGGCGAAGTTGAAGATCGAGGTCCGGCCCAGCGTGCACTGGCCGAGATCGCAATCCGCCACGATCAGCTCGTCATCCCAGCTTGTGGCCTGGGCCATGATCTCGCCCTGCGGGTTGACGATGATGGAATGGCCGAACAACTCGCAGCCATCCTCCACGCCCGCCTTGGCGACGCCGGCGGCGAAGCAGGCATTCTGGTAGCAGCCGGCCTGGATCGAGAGATGGGAATGCAGCACCCGCAGGTGATGCGCCTCGAAGCCCTTGGCATCCTGGTTGATGGAGGGGGTGTTGTAGCCCAGCATCACCAGCTCGACCTGCTGAAGGCCGAGCACCCGCCAGGCTTCCGGCCAGCGGCGGTCATTGCAGATCAGCATGCCAATATTCACTGGGCCGGCCACCCCGATCGGCGCCCGCACCACGGGGAAGCCCAGATTGCCGACTTCGAAATAGCGCTTCTCCAGGTGCTGCACCTTGCGCTTCGGGTCGAATTCGCGGTGCCCGGGCAGGTGCACCTTGCGGTATTTCAGCACCACCTCGCCTGTGGGGTGGACATAAACGGCGGTGTTGAAGTGGCGCTTGCGCACCACGCCCGTCTCATCGGCCTCATGCGCGATCTCGGCATAGCCGAGATGGAAGCCGATGTTGAACTTGCGCGCAGCCTCGAACAGCGGCGCCGTCTCGTTGGAAGGCAGTGCCTGCTCGTACCAGTGGTCGGCGTTGTTGATGTCCTCCTCGTACCAGCGGGGGAAGAAGGTGGTCAGCGCCAGCTCGGGGAAGACGACGACCTCGGCGCCGCGCTTGTGGGCGGTCTCCATCAGCCGCACCAGGCGGCCCACCACCATCTCGCGGCTTTCCGCCTTCTGGATGGGGCCGAGCTGTGCTGCGGCGAGGGTCAGGCGTCTGCTCATTCCGGTGGCTTTCCCGATGGAGGTCAGTTGGTGGCGGGCGGCAGCGGATCGATGAAATCCGCGCCGTAATCTTCCTGCACCTCCGAGACGGCGCGCAGGAAGGCATCGTCCCAGGCGTCTTCCAGCGCGTCCAGCAGCGCCTCCGCCGCGTCCCGGGTCTTCAGCATGGCGACGCGGTCACCGCCGGAAACCCAGACGGAGAAGCCGCCATCCTTTTCCTGGCGCAGTTCGAACATGCGGAACGCACTCCTTATTGCCTTGTCGCGCTAGCGGGGCGGCGCGGTGTCGTGATCGTCGGTCCGGGGCGTGAGGGCCCAATAGGCGATGCGCCCGGCCAGCACGGCCACCAGGCCGCCGCCGAGCGCCAGGGGCAGGCTCGTTCCCGGGCCGGTCAGCACGATCCAGAGAAAAAAGGCGATCAGTGCCGACGCCGCCACCAGCACCGGGCGCATCACCCCAGGAAGCCTTCGCGATGCTGGCGGGGCACGAAGCGGCCCTGGCCCGGCTTCGCCCTCACTTCGCCGCCATCCCAGATCTGCGCGCCGCGCAGGAAGGCGGCGGCGACGCGCGCCTTCATCGCCCGGCCGTGATAGGGCGACCAGCGCGCATCCGGCCGGTCCTGGATGGTGGCCTCGTCGAACACGAAGTCGCCGCGCTCCAGCACCGCGAAATCGGCGTCCGAGCCGATGCGGATGGCGCCCTTCTTCGGATACAGGCCGTGGAAGCGGGCGGTCCGCTCGGCGCAAAGCTGCGCCATCACCGTGACGGGCATGCCGCGCTCGGCCAGCAGCGTGTACATCAGCGGCGCGAAGCTCTGCATGCCGGTCAGGCCCGCGCCGCAGGCGAAGATGTCGTCGCCGAGCTTCTTGTCCCGCTGCCAGGGTGCGTGGTCGGTCGAGATATAGGCGATCTTGCCGGCGGCCAGCGCCGCCCACATCCGCTCCACCTCCTCCGCGGTGCGGAAGGGCGGGTTGCACTTGCCGAAGCCCTTGAGGCGGACGAGGTCCTCCTCCGTCATGCAGAGATACTGGATGCAGGCCTCACCGGTCGCCTTGCCGCCCATCCGGCGGAAGCTCTCGGCGATGTCGAAGCCGCGCGCCAGCGAGGAATGGGCGATGTGCACATGCGCGCCGGTTTCCATGCCGATCTCGAAGATCTCCAGATCCGCCATGGTCTCGGCCAGGGGCGGGCGGGTGCGGGCATGCATGATGGGATCAACCCGGCCCGAAGCCTTCGCCTCGGCCGTCAGCCGCTCCACCAGTTCCTGGTCCTCGTTATGGACGGCGACCATCAGGCCGGTCCTGGCGATCTCGCGGAAGGCAGCGACCATGGTGGGATGGTCGATGCGCGGGAAGCGCACCGCGTCATATTCATAGGTGGACAGCTTGAAGGCGGAGGCGCCGGCCTCCGCCAGCCCGGCGATGGCATCCACCCCGCCCGTCTTGGTGATGGTGCCGTAGAGCGCAACATCGACATGGGCGAGCTGGTGCACGACCTCCACCTTCTCGCGGAAGATGTCGGCGGAGGTCACGGCGCGCGGCACGTCATAGGGCATGTCGCAAACGGTGGTGACGCCGCCGGCGGCGGCGGTCGCCGTAGCGCCCTCGATGCCCGGCCAGCCAATCGCGGAGGCGGTGTGCATGTGCCCATCCACCAGCCCTGGCAGGATCAGCCGACCCGAGAAATCATCCACCTGCTTCGCCGGGGGGAGCTCGCCCTGGCCGATCGCGGCGATGGTTTCGCCGCGCACCGCGACATAGCCATCCGGCAGCACCGCTTCGGGAAGCACGAGGTCGCCGCGCAGCACGCGGTCATAGGGGAGCTGCATCGCGGAAGGTCCAATCGCCAGGGAAACAGGAACGGAAGCGCAAGACTATGCTGCTCCGCCGGCATCCTCAAGGCGCCGGCCGGATCAGGGCTGCAGCACCATGCAGGGCCCGCGCCGCGCATCGCAAAGCTGCCGTGCCGAGGCGGCCGAAAGGCCCGTCACCTGCGCGCGGTAGAACCAGTTGCCTTTCACCTTGACCCGCTCGACCCGCGCGGTGCCGAGGCTTCGCGCGGCCGCCGCGGCGGCGCGGGTCGCATCCTGGCGGGCCGAGAAGGCGCCCACCTGCACGCCCCAGCGGCCGGGCTTCGGCGGTGGCGCCTTCACCACCGGCCGGGCGGCGGCGCGCGCTGGACGCAGGGCGGGCGCGGCCACCGCCGCCGCGTTGGCGGTGCCCACCAGGCGCGGCGCGGCGGAAGCCATCATCATGTCGCTCCCGCGGCCTGGCCGGGCCGAGAAGCCGCGATCGAGCAGGGCCATCACATGGTCGTCGCGCTCGCGGCTGGTGGCGCCGCCGAACACCACGGCGATGATGCGCCGTCCGTTGCGCTCGGCGCTGGCAGCAAGGTTGAATCCGCTGGCGCGGATATATCCGGTCTTCAGCCCATCGGCGCCGTCATACTCGTCGAGCACACGGTTGTGGCCTTGGATGGTCTGGCCGTTCCAGGTGAACTGCCGCACCTTGAAATAGGCGTAGCGCTGGGGGAAGTCGCGATACAGGGCCCTGCTCAGGATCGCCATGTCGCGCGCGGTGGTGACCTGATTGGCGTCGGGCAGGCCGGAGGCGTTGCGGAAGCTGGTATCGCGCATGCCGAGCTGGCGTGCCTTCCGCGTCATCAGCCGGCCGAACTGCACCTCGTTGCCGCCCAGCCTTTCGCCCAGCGCCGCCGCCGCGTCATTGGCCGATTTGGTGATCAGGGCCAGCACCGCGTCGCGCACCGTGATGGTGCTGCCCGCCCGCAGGCCGAGCTTGGACGGTTCCTGCCCGGCCGCATGGCGCGACACGCGGATGCGGGTGGTGGGCGAAAGGCGCCCGCGCTCCATGGCCTCGAAGGCGAGGTAGAGCGTCATCATCTTGGTCAACGAGGCCGGATAGCGCGGCTCATCGGCATTGATCGCCAGGATCTCCTCGCCCGAGTTGGCATCCACCACCATGGCGGCATAGCGGCTGCCGCCGATCTGCGCCGCCGCCTCCCGCGCCGGCACGGCCAGCGCGAGGCCGGCCACAAGGGCGACAAGGCCCGCGCGGAGGCCGGCGGCGCGAGCGGGTTTCCTGTTGAGCCCGAAGACGGATCGGCAGCGCGTGAGCAGCCCCGCAACGCCAACAGGCGTGCGCGGCCCCGCGAAAAAGCCGGAGTGCAGCATGCGGTTCCCCCCTGGCGCGGCCGTCAACGCTTCCGCAGGCGATCCGCGCATCCCCCGTCTGCCCGACCGGCCTTCTGCCATCCGGGCCGTGCCACCACCCGCAACCCGGACGCCGCGAGCAACGGCGAACTGGCTTCCCCAGCAGGGATGGCACGGGAAGAACAATGCCGATATCGGCGATGAGAGAAAAGCGCTTATCGCCTGATCGGCAAAGAAAATCCGCCTGTGTATCGGTTCCGTCACATGCGCCGCGCCATCTGCGGAACCCCGGCTGCGGAGGCAGGGCGATCCTTTTGCGGCTCGCCGCCATGCGGCCGCGCGGAGCGGCGACAGCGCCGGGAAGAACAACGCGACGGTGCAAGAATGCCGGGCCGCGCGATCAGCACAGTGTCCGGCCCGCGATGGCATGGTGCGCGGCGTTCCAACAGCCGCGGATGTTCCGGCGGAACCAACGCGCCACGCGGCGCCTGGGTGGCAAAATGGCGACGCGGCGAAAGGGACATGCGGAACACGCTTCCGGATGCGGCGATGACACCTGTTCGGCGCCGCCTGCTGGAACGGCATGGCGCAGGACGTTCGGAGCGCCGTGGCCGGGGACGCGCGGCCGTTCCTCATTGTCCCATCGTGCATCCGCGCGGTGCCCGAGCCGCGTGCCGCGATGCGTCGCGCCGCCGGCGATGCCATGCCGGCATGGGCGTTGCCGACGCGGTGGAACTTTGCCGCCCGGACCTGCCGGATGGCCGATCTTTCCGCCAGGGCCTGCGAGACTTCCAAGCGGCTGATGCCGCATGGCCGGATCGGCGCCGGGTGGTGTGGCCCGGGATGGCGCCCCATCGCGGGGCGCTGCACCTATCGGGCAAACTCGCATCCGGGCGCTTCCTGCCATTCCCCGTAGCGGGCCGGCGGCGCTTCATCGCGGCCGGCGGAGCGGCACCGGGATTGCCCGAAGGTTGACGAACTTGCTTTTCTCCACTGCGTTCTTGGGAAGTGGCGGGGCGCCGGCCTGGCGTCATGGTGGATGCCGGTGGAGCACCGGGACAGCCCATCGCGCGTTTGCGTCCGGAATTTGCAACGGACGCAGGCGGATTTCGTTGACAAGCAGATTGTGCGTGAAGATAGCGTGTCCGCGCGCGCACCGGTTCGGCGCGATTCGCGCAACATGCTGTCAAGACATGCAGCGCGCGCCAACCGGGGCGGGCGGTGGAACCCGGAGCGGACGTCGCCGGCGGCCATGCCGCTTTCGGCGAAACACCGCGACGTCCGGCAGGGGGGCCAAGGCCGTGACCCTTCATGCCAGCAATCACGGCAGGTATTTGGGTTAGGAGATCCAGCATATGTCCGACAGCGACAATAGCCCACCCCGGGCGCAGGCCATGGCGATGAGCACCACACGCCGCAGCTCCGCGACGCGCAAGGCCAGCACGGCGGGCCGCAAGACCAGCGCCGCAACCGCGACCAAGAAGGCGGCGGCGCCGAAGAAGGCGGCGACCAGCCGGACCAAGGCGACGGCGACGGCCAAGAAGCCGGCGGCGAGCCGCACGGCGAAGGCGACCAGCACGCGCACG
>NZ_VUKA01000015.1 GCF_008386565.1 Teichococcus oryzae
GGGCGCGACATGTCGGCCCTGTTCATCGCCTGCCGCGACCTGTTCCTCGATGACCGCTACACCGCCGTCTGCCGGCTTCATACCAAGAAGTCGCCGCATCTGCACAGCGGCCGCGCCGAGCTGTTCAAGCGCCATTCGGTCGAGAACCTGCTGAACAGCGAGGGCTACACGACCAATGTGCTGGACCTGTTCCGGGACAAGCCCTGGGTCGGTGTCGCCGTGCCGCCCATCATGCACATCTCGCTGGGCACGCTGGGGCATGGCTGGCTCGGCAACCGGCCGCGCGTCGAAGCCCTGGCGGCGATGCTCGGCCTGAAGACTCCGATCGAGGCGACGCCCCCCACCGCGGTCTATGGCGGCATGTTCTGGTTCCGGCCCCGGGCGTTGCGCAAGCTTTTCGCCCATCCCTGGACATGGACCGATTTCGAGGACGAGCCCTATCCCCTGGATGGGGCCCTCGGCCATGCGCTGGAGCGCATGGTCTGCTATGTCGCGCAGGATGCGGGCTTCACCACCCAGCAGATCATCAGCACGCACAGCGCCGGCTGGAACTACGGCATGCTGGAATACAAGCTGCAGAAGCTGGAAGCCGCCCTGCCCAACGCCGATTTCGGCTATCGGGTCCGTATTGTCGAGAACTGGCGCAACGCCAGTTATTCCCAGTCTTCCAGCGTGCGGCAAAGCCTGGCCGCCCTTGTTCTGGCCGTGAAACGCTCCGCTGGACACCGCCTCCCGCGGCTGGTCCATGCCCTGCGCCCCGTCTACCGCACCGCCACGCTGCGCCATCTCCGCTCACGCGGGGATCGCTGAGGCCGCCATGCTCAACATCGTCCTGGGAAGCCGTCTATGACCCGAAACTGTCTGATCACCGGCGGCGCCGGCTTCATCGGCTGTGCCATCTCGCCGCTCCTCAAGGATCGGTTCGACCGCATCGTCGCGCTGGACAACATGCATCCCCAGATCCACCCGACGGAAACGCGCCCCGCCGCGCTGGACCCGTCCGTGGAGCTGGTGAAAGGCGATGTGACGCTGGCCGAGACCTGGGATGCGCTGTTGCCGGGCTTCAGGCCGGACACGGTCATCCATCTCGCCGCCGAGACCGGCACCGGACAGTCCCTCACCGAGGGCACGCGCCACGCCAATGTCAATGTTGTCGGCACCACGCAGATGTTGGATGCCTTTGTGCGGCATGACCGCATTCCCGGCCGCGTCGTGCTGACCTCCAGCCGCGCCGTCTATGGGGAGGGCGCATGGAGGGATGCGCAGGGCCATGTCAGCTATCCGGGCCAGCGCTCCCGCGCCATGCTGGAAGCCGGACAGTGGGATTTCCCTGGGCTGACCTGCCTGCCCTTCGAGGCGACCCGCACCGAACCGCGCCCCACCAGCATCTATGGCGCCACCAAGCTGACGCAGGAAATGGTGCTCCGCGCCTGGGCCTTGTCCTTCGGTGTCGAGACGGGGCTGCTGCGCCTCCAGAACGTTTATGGTCCGGGCCAGTCGCTGAGCAATCCTTATACCGGCATCGTCTCGCTCTTCGCGCGGCTGGCCAAGGCGGGCAAGGTCATCCCGCTCTACGAGGATGGCGAGATCATCCGCGACTTTGTTTTCATCGACGATGTGGCGGCGGCCGTGGTGCGGATGGCCACGGGGGCCATTCCTTCCGCCGGCGCCTACGACATCGGCTCCGGCGAGGCGACCAGCATCCGCCAGCTCGCCACGATCATCGCGCGCATCTATGGCGCGCCGGAACCCGTGGTGAATGGCGCGTTCCGCAATGGCGATGTGCGCGCCGCCTCGGGCGACATCACCCGCTCCAAGGCGGAGCTGGGCTGGGCGCCGCAATGGAGCGTGGAGCGTGGCGTGACCGCGCTTTGCGCGTGGATCGACGAACAGGCGCCTTGAGCGGCGCTCCGCTCACCTGAATGGTTGAACAGCTCCCGAGCCGCGGGACCTGGATGTGAACGGCATCAAGGCATGATCCCGGACTGCACGGCGAAGCGCTGATCCTCGGTGAGGATCAGCATCTCAACCATTCCGGCCTCGCACTCGGGACGCGCCGCGAAATTGTCCGTGAATCCATGCCGGTCGTCCGGGATGTTGAGCACGGCCGTCACATCCGGCCGGGGCTGGCGCAGCGAAACGGTGCCCAGATATCGCCCGCACTGATACGCCATGATCTGTAAGGGGCGGCGCTTCCCGCTGGTGTCCGCGGCCCATCCCTGAAGCTGGATGGTCTGTGGCATGGGCCTGCCGGCATTGTCCACATGGCTGCGCAAGGCCCCGTCCGGCAACAGGCCCAGGGACGCGGCGGCCTGGGCCAAGCCGATCCGGTTCGCGGACATGGCCTGTTCGAATTGCTGGGCCGCCTGTCCGGCGCTGGCGAAGGCGCTGCGCTGCGAATAGGCGTACCCGCCAAGCCCCAGGAAGGCGATCAGGAAGCATGCCATGGCCCCGAGGCCATAGGCAGCCACCGGCCTCCCCCGAACGCGGACGGCGCCGTCCTCTCCAACGGCCTTTCCGCGGCGGCCGGTGATGATCCCCTCCAGCCATTTCCGCAACGGATTTTCCAGGCAGTGGAAGCTGAGCATGCTCCAGCCCAGCACGATCATGATCCAGACCGGAACAATGGCGATGCCGGGCAGGTGCCGGAACAGGCCAAGCCATTGCGAGATGGCAAGCATGCCGAAGAACATCGGCTGGTGCCAGATATACAGCGAATAGGATGCATCGCCGAGCTGCTGCCACGGGCGTTTAAAGGTCCACCCGTATTTCAATTCATGAGCAACAACGCCGTAGATGATCAGCGCGCTCGCCGGACCAAAGGCGATTGTCCGGTGCCAGGGACGCCAGTCGCCAAAGGAATGGTTCGCATAGGCTCCCGCCGCGAAGAGCAGCACGCCCGCGGCGATCGCCATGCGCGCGTGGCCGGTCACTCCTTGCTTCAGGGCATAGGCGATCGCTGTCCCCAGCATGAACTCGATGAGCACGGGGCTGAACGGAACCGCGAAGCGCCATGGGTTTCCTGTCACCTCGAAATAGGCCAGGAGGATGATCGTGACCGAGGCCCAGGCCAGGATTCCGTGAAAGATGCGGCGCGGCGCAAGCAGCAGTAGAGCCCCGACCACCAGATAGAAATACAGCTCGAACACCAGGGTCCAGGCGGCCATGATCTTGTTGTTGTTGGTGTCGATCAGCAGGAAAAGACGCCAAAGCGGCCGCTCGGGAACGGTGGAGGGCGCCAGGAAGATATAGGGGCTGACCAGTACCGCGAGGATGAAGACCACCCAGTAGATGGGATAAACCCGCGCCACCCGCTTCAAGGCGAATTCGCGGGCGATCTTGAAGCGGCCCCTCGAAGCGGCCTTGTCACCCGCCTGGTCCGCCACCGTGGCGATGATGAACCCGGAAATGACAAAGAACAGATCCACCCCTGCCGGTCCCACCGCTCCAAGGAACGGCACCACGGGATCCATCCCGACGCTGACAGGCATCGCCACGGAATGGACAAGGCACACCAGAAGCGCGGCAATGCCCCGCATTGCCTGAATGTTCGCAAAATTACGCTTCATGCGAGTCGATCCGTCATGCATTCCTGATTGCCGCGCCAATCAGCGACGGGCCGCCGGTTGATCGATTTGCGCGCGGAAACACGCAACGCCATCACAAATACATGTGGCACGCCATGACGCGCCAGGGCCAATCGGCACGGGGTCATCGGGCGAATTTCTGTTTCCCCGACAAGCGGGCAGCCGGTTTCAGCAAGGGTATCCGCCGGATCGCAGGCGGCTTGCGCTTCTCAATGAAGGCCATTGGCGGCTCCAGGCCCAGGGCGGCGGGTGAGTCGCGGGTCTTGAAAACCACGGCCAAAACGGGGAGAAGGGGAACGCTTCAGCACAAGCGGTTGGATGACGTTCAACCCGCGGGGGCGAATGAAAGGCGGGCCGGCACAGGGCCAGCCTTTGCAACGGAATGCCGGGTTAGCACAGCGGTAGTGCAGCGGTTTTGTAAACCGAAGGTCGGGGGTTCGATCCCCTCACCCGGCATATCACCACCATCTTCCCTTGGGGCGGCATCGCCCCGCTGCGGCGGCGTCCGCAAGCCGGCTTCCGCAGTTGCCCGTTTGGCGATCAGCGCCGCAGATAGGCCAGCGCCACCAGCCCGAAGCATGCCTGTTGAGCCGCGACCACGGCAAAGGCCAGGCCGTAGCTTCCGCTCCAGCTCACCAGAAGGGTGAAAACCAGCGGCCCGAAAACCGATCCCACGAAGCCGAACAGGCTCGCGGCCGAGGTCACGTCGCTGACCAGCTGCGGCGGCGCGACGCGGGCCAGTTCCGCGATGTGGACGCCGTTCCACCCGATGGCGGTGATCCCAACCAGCGCCGCACAGCCATACAGCATCCACGGTTCCTGATTGCCGGTGGCCGCCAGCAGCCCCACCGCCAGCGCTGAGATGACAGCCTGGAAGGCCAGGTGGCGCAGGGCATTGCCTGTGCGGTCCGCCACCCAGCCCATCGCCACCCGCCCCAGCATGCTGGCGCCCTGCATCACCGCCACGATCAAGCCGGCCTCGGCCAGCGAAGCGCCGTGCCGGGCAACCACATAGGTGGCGGTGAAGGCCATCAGGCAGGATTGCACAACCGAGAAGGAGGCGCCGAGCGCGGTGAGGAGCGGCAGGGAAGGGTGCGAACGCAGGCTGCGGACGGAACTCGCCAGCACCGCCGGGGACAGCAGCGCGCGCGCCCAGCCCGGCTGGCCCTCGCCCCTGTCCTTGTCCAGGCGCCGGCGGAAGATCTGCACCACGAGAATGGTGAGCAGCGTCACCGCGATGATGATGCCGAGGGCCGCGGGCAGGCCCTGGGCCAGCATCAAGGGCGCCACAACCAGCCCGGCCAGCGCGCCACCGAGGGGAACGCCGGCTTGCTTGATCGAAAAGATCAGCGTGCGGTGGCGGGGCGGCGCAGTGCGGATCAGGATCTGGCTGCCCGCCGGCGTGTTCGGGGCGACGCCGAAGCCGATCGCCAGCGCCCCCAGCAATCCCAGCAGGCCGAGGGGCTGCGACAATGCGAACAGGCCGGCGGCCGTGCAGGCCAGGCCGATCTGCAGGGTGCGGACCGGCCCATGATGGCCCAGCATCGGGCCGCCGCAGGCCAGGCACCAGCAGATGCCGGCGGATGTGATGGCGGAAACAAGGCCGATGCTTTCCGGCGGCAGGCCGGCCCGGGCCATGAGCGGCGGGCCCAGCAGCGGAACGGCGGTGGAGGCGAAGGAGCTGACAGTCTGGACAATCAGGGTGGCGACCAGCGCGCTGACCCACAAAGGCATTCTCAATTCGTATCCACCCTTCCACCTGCCCGGTCCTGCACGGGGCGGGCTTGTGCGGGAGTATGCGGGGGAAGGGGGAGATCGCCTAGGTGGCGTCCGTCAGCCGGAATGGCCGCGCAGGAACGGCCGGGCGCCCGGGCCGGATCACGCGCTGTCCGCCAGCTGCCTTTCCCTCGGCGCCGTGGCATCGGCGGGGGGCGCCACGGGCAGCCAAAGGGAAACCGTGGTGCCATGCCCGATGCGGCTGTCGATGCCCATCGCTCCTCCGGACTGCACGGCGAAGCTGTGCGCCATGGACAATCCCAGGCCGGTGCCCTGGCCCTGGGGCTTGGTGGTGAAAAACGGCTCCGTCGCGCGTTCCAGCGTTTCCTTGTCCATGCCAATGCCGGTGTCGGCGGCGTAGAGCCGCACGTAATGCCCGGCGGCGAGGCCGCCCGGATGCGCCTGTCCGGCGGCGATCCGGACCGGCTCCGCCCCCAGCGTCACCGAGCCCTGCCCGGCCATGGCATCGCGCGCGTTGATCACCAGGTTGATCAGGACGGTCCGGAGCTGCCCCGGATCGACAAAGGCGCGCGGCGTGCCCTGCTGGAGCCGGGTCAGCAAGGTCAGGCCTGGCGGCAGGCTGATCGCGAGCACGGCGCGAAGCTCCTCGAAGAGCTTCGCAAGATCGACGGCCCTGGCGCGAAGCTCCTCGCGGCGGGAGAAGGTCAGAAGGCGGCGCGTCACCGAGGCGCCGCGTTCGGCGCCTTCCCGGATGCCCGAGACGAGTTGGTGGACCTCCTCGCCGCCACTGGCGAGCAGCGCGCCATGCCGCTTCTGGAGCAGTTCGAGGCCGGCCAGAACAATGGCGGCGGAATTGTTGAAGTCATGCGCCACACCCCCGGCAAGCTGGCCAAGGGCCTCCATCTTCTGGGTTTGCCCCAGGCGCTCCTCCATGGCCCGCCGGCGCTCGCTTTCCGTGGCGGCGAGCCGCAGCGCGGCCCGCTCCGCCTGGATGCGGCGAAGGGTGAACTGGGACACCAGGATCAGCGCCAGGGATGCCGCCAGCGCCACGATGCCATAGGTGACCAGGTTGTGGCGCCAGCGGTGCAGCAGCGCCTCACTGTCCGCCGCATAGGTGACATAGGCCGGGCGGGAACCGACCTGGCGATAGGCGAAGATGACTTCCTTGCCGTTTGCCAGCGTGGCCCGGTGCAGCCCGGCCTTTTCTCCCTGGCGCATGGCCGCACGAAAGGGATGATCCTCCCCATAGACCATGGCCTGGCCATCGGGGTTCCGGGGCTCGCGCGCCAGAACCGAGCCGTCGCTGCGCGCCAGGGCGGCGGCATGGGTGAAGGGGGGAACGACCTCCTTGTAGAAGTTCTCGAAATACTCGGGACTCAGCGCGACATGGATGATGCCGGCGAAGCGCCCGTCGGAGGAGAATCGCTGCTGGCTGACCGCGAAGGAGGCCGTGTTCGTGGCACGCCCGACGAACCGGGAGCTGATCCGCGTGCCTGGTCCCGGATCGTCCCTGTGGGCCTTGAAGAAGGGCCGTTCCAGGATCCGCCTTTCATTGCCCCAGGGCTGGCTGCCCGCCTGCATGAAGCCGTCGGCATCGGTGATCCAGACGGACACCACCTGCCGCAGCGGGGCGATGGTCCGCATCAGGAAGGCGCTTGTTTCCGGCTTCGCGATCTCCTCCCGGCTCATTGTTCTTGTGCGGTCATCCACATGGGCCAGGATCAGGTCCGCCGTATCGAACACCTTGGCGGCGTGCTCATGCATGACGATCGCCGTTCTCGTGACGGCGTCGGTTCCGTCGCGTAGCACCTCGGCCCGGTTCCAGGCCGCCGCTGCGGCGAAGACCAGCGCCGGGATCGCAATCGCGGCGGTCAAAAGACGGCGTCGCTGTTGGACGAGGTTGGTCATCGAGTTAGCGACATTCCACCCGGCAGGCGTGGCTATCTTCGCCAGCGTTCCGCATCCCCTGAATTGAAATGCTGGCTTCACAAGAAAGTGGGTATACGGATCGTTCGTGGAGCGCAACTGCAAGTTGTGAAAAGATCATCCGGCGGACCAATTCGTTGCAGAAAGCGTGCGAAGCCGCCGGACCGGTAGCGGAGCCTGCGCGGAAGATGAATGTATGGCCCGGCGCTTGTCCCTGGGGCATGGAACGGGAAAACCTTAGCCGCCTCGCGGGCCGGGCCGGCACCAGGCCCGACCGCGAGCCGGCCGGGTCCTATATGATAGGGCATCACCAGCCATCGCGGGAGCCTCCGTGTCGATGCACCGGAACAGCCTTGCCTGCTGCCTCCTTCTTTTCCTGTCCGCCTGCGCCGGCTGGAGCAAGCCGGGTGCGTCCGGTGCGGAAGAACGATCCGCTTTGCGCCAGTGCGAAGCACGGGCGGAAGCCGAGGTGCCGCCGATCTGGGAAACCAGCGTGGCCCGTTCCGGCTACTGGATCCCGTCCCGCACCGAATGCACCGCCGATGGCCGCGCCTGCCGCCAGGATGGCGGCCGCTTCCAATGGCCCGAATACCAGACGCGGGATGCCAATGCGGGGCTGCGCGACAGCGTGGTGGCGAGCTGCATGCGCGACCAAGGCTGGCAGCGGGAGCCAGGCCTTTAGGCCGGGCCTGCCGCCCCTGTCCCCCGGGGCGCCGCGGGAGGGGCGGGGTGGAAAGCACCCTAGTGCTTGCAGGGCGCTGCTGGGTTGCTCCGGCCGCTGGGGCGGGCCTCGCCTTCCGGGGCGAGGCCGGCGCCGGCCGAAGGGCCGCCCGCGCTTCGGCCGGACCCTGCACGGTCCTGCCATGCCACCCAGATCCGCAGCGCCAGCCAGCACGCAATGGCCCAGGCGGCGCCCAATGCCCAGCCGGCCAGCACGTCGGTCGGCCAATGGACGCCAAGATAAACCCGGCTCATGCCGATGATCACCGTCAGGGTGACCGCGATGCCGAGGATATAGGCCTTCAGCCGCCGCGCCTCCGTCACTCCCGCCAGCAGGGTGCCCAGCGTCAGGTAGCAGGTGGCCGAAAGCATGGCGTGGCCGGACGGGAAGCTGGCCGTGTGCACCTCGGCCAGATGCGCCACCAGATCGGGGCGCGAGCGGTCGAAGCCCTGCTTCAGCAGGCCGTTGATCAGCATGCCCCCGCCAAAGGACACCGCCAGCAGCAGCGCCGAGGCCCATTTGCGCAGAAACAGGATATAGCCGAGCGCCACCATGCCGATCAGGATCAGCACGGCGTGGCTGCCCAGCGCCGTGTAATCGCGCATCATGATCTCCAGCCATAACGGCCCGATCGGGTCGCCGCGGTCGGCCGGGTTGCGCAGGGCCAGCAGGATCGTTTCGTCAAAGGCGCGGGTGCCGCCTTCCAGCGCTTCATCGACCAGCCAGGCGAAGCCCAGCAGGCCGAGCGCGCAGCAAAGCAGCGCGGACAGCATGACGAACTGGCCCCAGCCGAAGCGGGCGCGCAGATGGCGGAAATCAAGCAAGCCAGGCATCGGGCATCCTGCGGGCTGGATAGGGCAGAGACGCCACCGCGCCGCAACAGTTGCCGGAAACCACCGGCCAACTGAGGCTTTGCACATTGCGCCGCCGGCGGCGCATCCTGGCCGCGGGTGGCGGATGGAAGAGGGTTCATCATGCAGCAAAGGCCTGTGGCGGCCATGGATGCCCAAGCCACGGCCGGGGCGCGGCGTGCCTTGCTGATCGTCAACCGCAACGCCCGCAATGGCGGCGCCGCCATCGAGGAGGCTTTGGAGGTGTTGCGGGAAGCCGGCTGGACGCTGCACGAGGCTTCCTGCGCCCCCGGCGGGAACGCCGCCGATCTGATCCGCGCCCATGCCGGCCAGGGTTTCGGCGCGGTGATCCTGGGCGGCGGCGACGGAACGCTCAACGGCGCCGCTCCCGCGCTGATCGAAACCGGCCTGCCCTTCGGTGTGCTGCCGCTCGGCACCGCGAACGACCTGGCGCGCAGCCTCGGCATCCCGCCCGACCCGGTGGAGGCGGCGCGGATCATCGCCAGCATGCCGCCGCGGCCGATCGACCTCGGCGAGGTGAATGGCATCCCTTTCTTCAACGTCGCCTCCATCGGGTTCAGCGCCGAGCTGGCGCGCGACCTGGGGAAGGAGGTGAAGGCGCGCTGGGGAAAGCTCGGCTATGCCATCGCCGCCTTCCGGCTGTTGCGCCGTTCCCGCCCCTTCACCGCCTGGATCGGGCATGACGGCATCGAGGAGCGGGCCCGGACCATCCAGGTCTCGGTGGGCAATGGGCGGCATTATGGCGGCGGCATGACGGTGGCGAGCGAGGCCCGGCCCGATGACGGCAGGCTCGATGTCTATAGCCTGGAGCTGGACCATTGGTGGCGCCTTCTGGCGCTGCTGCCCTATCTGCGACGCGGCACGCAGGGCCAGTGGCGGGATGTGCGCGCCTTCCAGACCACCGGCTGCGAGGTGCGGACCCGCCGGCCGATGCCGATCAACACCGATGGCGAGCTGAAAGCCATGACGCCCGCGCGCTTCCGGCTCCTGCCGAAGGTCGTCCGCGTGTTTGCCCCGCCTCATCTCCCTGAAGGGACTTCCTGATGGATTCGCTTCTCGCACTTGCCGCCGATCCGGCCGCCTGGGTGGCGCTGGCCACGCTGATCGCCATGGAAGTGGTGCTCGGCATCGACAACCTGATCTTCATCTCGATCATCACCAACAAGCTGCCGCCGGAGCATCAGGAGCGCGCCCGCCGGATCGGCATCGGCCTGGCGCTGGTGATGCGGCTTGGCCTGCTCGCCACCATCGCCTTCATCGTGCGCGCCACGACGCCGGTGTTCGAGCTGTTCGGCCATGCCTTCTCCTGGCGCGACCTGATCCTGATCGCCGGTGGCCTGTTCCTGGTCTGGAAGGCGACCAAGGAGATCCACCACAATGTGGACCCGCCGGCGGAAGGCGACATGTTCGCCGGCAAGGCCGCCAGCCTGTCCTTCAGCTCGGCCATCGGGCAGATCCTGGTGCTCGATCTGGTGTTCTCGGTGGACAGCATCATCACCGCCGTCGGCATGACGCCGCATGTGCCGATCATGGTGATCGCGGTGCTGGTGGCCGTCACCGTGATGCTGCTGGCCGCCAACCCGCTGGCCAGCTTCATCAAGCGCAATCCGACCGTGGTGATGCTGGCATTGGCCTTCCTGATGATGATCGGCATGACGCTGATCGCCGAGGGCTTCGGGGCGCATGTGCCGAAGGGCTACATCTACGCCGCCATGGCCTTCTCCGTGCTGGTCGAGGGGCTGAACATGCTGTCGCGCCGTGCCCAGGCACGGAAGACGGCCATCGGAGCATCCGGGGCGAACTGAAACCCTGGGCACATGAACGTTTTGTCATGTTGATTGCCGCCGGCCTGGGCCGGCGGCGCTTCAACAGGAGGACGCCGTGAGCCATCCGATTGCCCTGGAACGCCGTATCCTGACCGGTGCCGAACTCGCGGCGGTGGAGCGAAGCCGCTATCCCGTGATCTGCGGCCTTCCGCGGGAGGAATTGATCGCGGTGGCGCGCAGCCTGCGCGGCTTCCGGGACAAGGCACGCGACATCAGCCGTTCCCGGCGCCGCGAGAACCGCGGCAAGGCGGAGCCGCGTGGCGCCAACCCCGCGCCCGACAGCACCGGGCTCATGGAAAAGAAACAGGTCTTCGCATCGGCGCTCAAGCGGGTGAACCGCGAGATCGCCCGCCAGGAGGACGCGGCGCGCCGTGGCCGCCAGGGCGAGGCCGCGCGGCGTGCCCTGGCGATGAAGCAGGCGAACCGGGTTCGGCACCATCCCAGCGCCGGGCGCACCGCGCATCAGGGCATGCGGGTGATCGACAGCGGGGTGGCCGGGGGAACCATTGATCCGCGCCAGATCGGCAGCGTGTCGCAGCAAAACCGGAACTTCCAGGCGGGCAGCGACGCCTGACGCCGCCTGGCAGCGGCACGAACCACCGGAAACCGAGTCCTGCCGGCGCCGGGGCTCCGGTTCCGGGGACCTTGCCGCCCGGTCATCCGTGCGCATCGCGCGCGGAACCGCCCAGGCCCCCGAAGCCCAGCCGGTGCAGCGCCGCGATGGAGCTTGCCGCCGAGACATGGTGGATGAACACCCCGCCCTTGCGTTCCCAACCCTCGGCGGCAGAGGCGCGGTCATCCACCAGCACATGGCCAGGGCCGGACCAGCGCGGCTTGTCGCGGCTCATGCAGGTGATCACCGGCACATGCGCGCCCAGCATGCGCGCCACCCAACGCTTCTTCTGCGCCGGCGCCCAGCTTCCCATCGGCAGGCCGGTCAGGATGGTGGGGTGGTGCGGCGCGCAGAAGCGCCACAGCACCTCGGCGTCGTGCATGAAGGCCAGGGTCTCGAAGAAGCGCGGCGCCTTGGCCAGGGCGGCCCACATGGTCCTCACCGGCAGATCCTCCGGCGGCCTGCCGGTGATGGCCTTCACGCCCTGGTCGAAATCCGCCAGCACCCCGTCCAGGTCGAGAAAAAGCTTCATCTCCGCGCCCCCCCGGCCTGCGGCCGCTCCGCCGCGCGGCAGGGCTGTCAGCGGATGGCGGTGGCGGAAGTTGCCTGCCTCAGCCGGGTGATCCAGCCAGCAATTGCCCAGCCGCGATGCGGAACTCCACCCGGTGGAAACCCTTCTCCAACCGCCGCCCGCGCTCGGTGAAGCCGAGGCGCCGGTAAAGGGCGATGTTGCTTGCCATCTTCTCGTTGGTGATCAGCCCGATCTCGGGCAGGCCCCGCCGCCGCGCTTCCCGGCCAACGAAGCGCAGCAGGGCGCGGCCGATGCCGGCCCCGTGCCGCGCCGGGTCCACCGCCACATTGTCGAGCCACAGGCAGGCGGGGTGTTCCTCGATCACCACCAGCCCCAGCAGAACCCCGTCCTCCTCCAGCACCCAGGCCTGCCCGGCGGCGATCCGCGCGGCGTAATCATCCTGCATGGGGGCGGGCGGGCGACCGATTACCGGCACCCAGGGGGCATAGGCGCGCCGGACAAGCGCGGCCAGCGCCGGCGCCTCGTCCGGCCGAGCGAGGCGCGGCGAAGGATCAGACGGCGGTGCCACCGATGGTCAGCCCGGTCATCTTCAGCGTTGGCTGGCCGACGCCCACCGGCACGCCCTGGCCCTGCTTGCCGCAGGTGCCGATGCCGGGATCGAGCGACATGTCGTTGCCCACCATGGTGACGCGGGTCAGCGCATCCGGCCCGTTGCCGATCAGCATGGCGCCCTTCACCGGCGCCGTCACCTTGCCGTCCTCGACCAGATAGGCCTCGGACATGGAGAACACGAACTTGCCGGAGGTGATGTCCACCTGCCCACCGCCGAAATTGACCCCCCAGATGCCGCGCTTCACCGAGCGCAGGATTTCCTCCGGGTTCTTGTCGCCGCCCAGCATGATGGTGTTGGTCATGCGCGGCATCGGCGCATGCGCATGGCTTTGCCGCCGGCCATTGCCGGTGGGCGCCACGCCCATCAGCCGGGCGTTCTGCCGGTCCTGGATGAAGCCCGTCAGGATGCCGTCCTCGATCATCACCGTGCGGCCGGTGGGGGTGCCCTCGTCATCCACGGTGAGGGAGCCGCGGCGGCCCTCGATGGTGCCGTCATCCACCACCGTGACGCCCGGCGCGGCGATCCGCTGGCCCAGCAGTCCGGCAAAGGCGGAGGTCTTCTTGCGGTTGAAGTCGCCTTCCAGCCCGTGGCCGATCGCTTCATGCAGCAGGATGCCCGGCCAGCCGGGGCCGAGCACCACCTCCATCTCCCCGGCCGGGGCGGGGATGCTTTCCAGGTTCAGCACCGCCTGGCGCAGCGCTTCCTCCACCGCGCCCTTCCAGGCGGCCTCGCTCATCACGGTGTCATAGGAAACGCGGCCGCCCATGCCATGCATGCCGCTTTCACGCCGGCCGCCGGATTCCACCACCACGCTGACATTGAGCCGCACCAGCGGCCGCAGGTCGGCCACGCGCTGGCCATCACCGCGGATGATCTGCACCGCCTGCCATTCGCCGGACAGGCTCGCCATCACCTGGGTGACGCGGCTGTCCCGGCCGCGCGCATAGGCGTCGATGGCTGCCAGCAGCGCCGTCTTGGCGGGGAATTCCACCGCCGAAAGTGGATTGGCGGCGTCATACAGCCGGGCGTTGGTGGCGCGCGGCCCGAGGGCGAGCTGGCCGGAATGGCCGGAGGCCACCGCCCGCACCGTGGCGGCGGCGCGTTGCAGGGCGGCTTCCGAGATATCCCCGGCATGGGCGTAGCCGGCCGCCTCCCCGGCCACGGCGCGCAGGCCGAAGCCGCGCGTGGCATCGAAGCTGGCCGAGCGGATGCGGCCATCATCCAGGCTGATCGCCTCGCTTTCCACATATTCCAGGAACAGCTCGCCATCCTCGGCGCCCGCGAGGGCCCCGGCGGTGAGGCGCTCGGCGGCGGCCTGGTCCAGCTCGCGGAAGAACAGCCGGTCGGTGGTGTCGAGGGCGGTCATGCCGTCTGCTCCTGCGGTTGCATGGCGGTGGCAAGGCGCAGCCGGGCGATCGTGCCCGCGCCACGCCTGCTGTCCAGGGTCAGGCTGGCTTCCATCGCCTGGGCGAGGACCCGGGCCAGGTAGAGGCCGAGGCCGGAGCCTCCATATCGGCGCGCATGGCTGGTTTCCAACTGCACAAAGGGCTCGAAGGCCCGCTCGACCTGCTCGGGCGCCATGCCGATGCCCGAATCGCTGACCGTGACCTCCACCCCTTCCGGCCCCGCCGCCGCGGCCATGCGGACCTCGCCGCCGGATGGCGTGAACTTCACCGCATTGGCCAGGAGGTTCAGCAGGATCTGCCGCAGCCGTCGCTCATCCGCGCGGATCCGCGGCAGCTCGGGCGGCGGTTCCAGGACCAGGGTGATGCCGGCGGCATCGGCGGAGGGCCGCATCAGCCGCACCACGCTTTCGAGGACCGGGGGCAGGAGCAGGGCGCGGGTCTCGATCTGAAGGGCACCGGTGTCGGCCCTGGCCACGGCCAGAACCTCGTCGATCAACGACAGGAGATGCTTGCCGGCTTCCAGGATGCTGCCCGCGAATTCGGCCACCTGCTGGGGAGAGGGATCGGCGATCAGGGCCTCGGAAAAGCCGATCACGGCGTTCAGCGGCGTGCGCAGCTCATGGCTCATTGTGGCCAGGAAGCGGGTCTTGGCCTGGCTGGCTTCCTCGGCGGCGGCGCGCGCCTGCTCGATCTCGGACAATGCCTGCCGCTCCGCCGTCACGTCGGTGTAGATGCGGACAAAGCCGCCATCCGGCGTGGGATCGGTGCTGACCTCGATCACCCGGCCATCCGCCGTGGTGCGGGTAAAGGTTTCCAGGGTCCGCAACACGCCGCCCGCGCGGGTGTGGAAGATCCGCTCCGCTTCCGGGCCGGTGCCGAACTGGCCGCGCTCGAACTGCAGCCGGCGCAGTTCCTGCAACGAAACACCCGGAGCAAGTTCCTCCGGAGTGAGGCCGGTCAGCCTGCAGGCCAGGGCGTTGGCGGCGACCACCCGGCTGTCGCGGTCGAACAGGCAGACGCCGTGCCGCATGTTGTCCATCATCACCTGCAGCAGGGCCGCGCGCTGCTGCGCCTCGGTTTCCGCCCGCTGCAGGGCCGTGACGTCGCTGATCACCGAGATATGGCCGCCATCCGGCAGGGGGGCGGTGCGGCCGGTCAGCACCGTGCCATCGATCCGCAGGCGGGTGGTGGGCGGGCGGTCGAAGTGGAACTGCCTTTTGTACACCTCCTCGGGCGGTTCGGGCGTGACATAGCCGCCCGCCGCCTCGCGACGACGCAGGATGTCCAGCAGGTGCTCGCCGAGGATCACCTCGTCATCGCCGAGGATGCCGCGGAAGGCGGCATTGACCATGCGCAGCCGGTGATCCGGGCCATACACGCACACGCCATAGGGCAGGGCCGCCAGGATGCCGTCCAGCATGGCGGCGCGCCGCTTGGCCTCGTCCTCTGCCTTGCGCAGCAGCGTGACGTCCTCCAGCGCCACCAGGAGGCCGCCATCCGGCAGGGGCTGGGTGGTGGCACGCACGGCCACGCCACCGGCCTGCGCCCGGACGAACTGCAAGCGCTGCCTGCGGTCGGCGCTGCCGAGAGCGGCAAAGAATTCCAGCGCTTCCGGGTCGAGTGGCGCATTCCTGATCGCCAGGGCGGTGACCGCCTCAAAGGCGAGGCCGGGGCGGAGGGTGCCTGCCGGCAGCTCCAGCAGGGTTTCATAGGCTTCGTTGAACAGCAGCAATTGCTGCTGGCGGTCATAGATGGCGATGCCGGAAGGGTTCTGCCGCAGGGCGGTGCCGAACAGGTGCAGCCGTTCCCGCGCCGCCGTCTCGGCCTGGCGGTGCTGGGTGACATCCGTGAACAGGGTGGCCCAGCTTCCGGCTGGCAGCGGAACCCGTGCGATCTCGAACCAACGCCCATCGGTGGCGCAGACCAGGCGCCGTGGCGGCTGGTCCGCGCCCATCTCCAGAACCGCCCGCGCATGCGCCTCGGGGTCGCCATTGCCGTAAAGGCCGCGATAGGCGAGGCGGCGGATCAGCGGTTCCCGGCAGCTGCCGCGAAGGTCCTCGCCTTCCTGCAGGGCCAGCAGGGCGCGGGCGGCGTCGTTCAGCAGCATCAGCCGCTGTGTCGAATCGAACACCATCACCGCGGCCGGCATGGCCAGCACGAGGCGGAGCGCCGCCTCGGCCTCGCCGGCCTCCATGCGGGCCGGGGGCGTGGTCATGCGCGGGTCCTGGAAACCGGCGCGGCGTGGCGCGGCCGGCGCAGGGCATGCAGAGCGGCCAGCGCGGCGGTCAGCACGCCCACCGCCACCGTCTGGTGCAGCGTGCCCAGCCAGGCCGGAACCACCAGCAGCAGCGTCGCCACGCCCAGCGCGTATTGCAGCGCCACCACGAGGCCAAGCGCCAGGAGGCTGCCGCGCGCGAAGCCGACGGGCAGGACCCGAATGCCCCAGAACGCGGCCGCAAGGGCGGCGGCGCCGGCCAGGGTGGCCAGCAGGCGGTGATTGAACTGCACCGCGGCGATGTTGGCGGTCCAGTTCAACAGAAAGGGGGAAAGCTCGGCATAGCCCTCGGGCACCCACCGGCCTTCCATCAGCGGAAAGGTGTTGTAGGCGAGGCCGGCATGGATGCCGGCGACAAAGCCGCCCGCCAGCATCGCCAGCACCAGCAGCCCGGCCGTGCCATGCACGAGGCGGCGCAACCCGGCGGGATGCTCCGGCGCGTTGCGTTCCGGCCGGAACAGGTTGAGGGCGGTCCAGAGCACCAGGCCATACAGCAGCAGCGCCAGCCCCAGATGCGTGACCAGCCGGTAGGGCGAGACCGCAGTGCGGTCGGCCTCGAAGCCCGAGGTCACCATGAACCAGCCCACCGCGCCCTGCGCGCCCCCCAGCAGGAGCAGCAGCACAAGGCGCGGCTTCAGCCCCTGCGGAATGCGGCCCCGCAGCCAGAACCAGGCCAGCGGCAGCACAAAGGCGAGGCCGATCAGGCGGCCCCAGAGCCGGTGGGCCCATTCCAGCCAGAAGATCTGCTTGAAGCCTTCCAGGCCGAAGCCCTGAT
The DNA here is from genome assembly GCF_008386565.1 of Teichococcus oryzae. Taxonomy (GTDB): domain Bacteria; phylum Pseudomonadota; class Alphaproteobacteria; order Acetobacterales; family Acetobacteraceae; genus Pseudoroseomonas; species Pseudoroseomonas oryzae. The sequence goes on from NZ_VUKA01000015.1 coordinate 16,884, forward strand.
TGACCAGCTCATACTGGGGAATGGTGCGGTAAAGGTCGTAAAGCCGTTGCCATTCGGCCTGCGACAACGGAGGCAGGGTGCCGGACAGCGGTGCCCATTCCATGATGGACAGGCCGGAGCCCGTCAGCCGCGTGGCGCCGCCCAGCGCCACCATCGCCCAGATCATGGCGGCAACAACAAGCAGCCACCAGCCGATGGCGCGCTGGTCGGCGCGGAGCTGGCTGCGGGTGGGAAGATGCGGATCGAAAGGCATGATCCGACCACTTCTAGCACAGTTTTCACGCGGGGGGCTGCCCACCTGGCGGATGGCCGGAATACCGGCGCGGAAGGTCACCCCCGCGATGGCCTCCCTTGTCGGTCCCCTTGCTGCCTGCTACCCCGCGCCGCCATGTCGGACCTCGCGCGCCCTTCCGTTGCCGCCCCTCCGGGCCCGGCCATCGTCGCCGAGCCGCCCGCCCTGTCGGTCGTGGTGCCGGTGCGCAACGAGGCACCTAATGTCGGGCCGCTCGTGGCGGAGATTTCCGCCGCCCTGGTCGGCGTCGCGCATGAGATCATCTACGTCAATGACGGCTCCAGCGACGACACGGGCGCGGTGCTGGCGGCGCTGGCGGCCTCCACGCCGACGCTGCGGGTGCTGACCCATGCGGCGTCCTGCGGCCAGTCGGCGGCCATTGTCAGCGGGGTGCGGGCGGCGGCCGGCGCCTGGATCGCGACGCTGGATGGCGATGGGCAGAACGATCCGGCCGACATTCCCGCCCTGTGGCGCTTCGCCCAGGCGGAAAGCCGGCCCGACCTGCCGCCGCTGATGGTGGCGGGCTGGCGCACCACGCGGCGGGACAACCAGGTGAAGCGCCTGTCTTCCCGCCTCGCCAACCGCATCCGGGCAAGGCTGCTGGGCGATGCCACGCCCGACACCGGCTGCGGCCTGAAGCTGTTTCCGCGCGCGCTGTTCCTCAGCCTGCCCGCCTTCGACCACATGCACCGCTTCCTTCCCGCGCTGGTGTTGCGCCAGGGCGGGCGGGTGGTCAGCCGGCCGGTGAACCACCGCCCGCGCATGCGGGGGCAGTCCAATTACGGCACGCTGGACCGGCTGGCGGTGGGAATGGTGGACATCCTGGGCGTCATGTGGCTGCAGCGGCGCTGGAAGCGGCCGCAGCTGCGCCCATGACAGCCGAGCCGGCCGGGAAGGTTTCCCGGTCCAGGCCATTGGCCGCGCTGGGCAAGGCGCTGCTGCTGGCGGCGGGGCTGGGGCTGGCGGGCTGGCTGCTGCGCGAATTCGGCGCGACGCCCGGGGGCGCCGCGGCGCAGGATTGGGTGCGCCGGTTCGGCCTGGAGCAGGATCTGCGCGGCGAGATCGCCTATGTGGTGGTGGGCACCGTGGCCGCCGCGGTGGGCGTGCCGCGGCAGGCCGTGGCCTTTCTGGGCGGCTATGCCTTCGGGCCCTGGACCGGCGGGGCGCTGGCGCTGCTGGCGCAGGGGCTGAGCTGCACCGCCACCTATGGCTGGGCCAGGCTGGTGGGGCGGGACTGGGCGGAGCGACGGCTGGCGGGCCGCTTCGGGCGGCGGCTGCGGACGCTGCGCGACGTCCTGGCGGGCAGCCCGTTCCAGGCGACCCTCGCATTGCGCCTGCTGCCGGTTGGCAACAATCTGGCACTGAACCTGCTGGCCGGCCTGTCGGGCATTCCGGCCCTGCCGTTCCTGGCGGCGTCGCTGGTGGGCTATGTGCCGCAAACCGCCATCTTCGCCCTGGCCGGCGCCGGCGTGGCGGTGGACCGCTCGGCGCAGCTCTGGCTGGCCGGCGGGCTGTTCATGGGCTCCGCTGCGATCGGCTTCTGGCTGCTGCGGCGCCACCGGGCCGGGCAGGCGATGGAAAGCGGGGCCTGAACGGCCCCTTGGGCAGCCCTGGCTCCCCGCTCAGTAGCCGCGCGTCATGTGCAGGTAGCCGAGCTCGCCATTGAGCTTGGTCAGGACCTCCTGCGGCGACATGGTGAGGGAAAGGCCGTCGGGCTCGATCAGCGCCAGGCTGAAGCCCTGGTCCACGAAGCTTTGCAGGTATTGCAGCGGCGGCAGCACCGGGCGCGTGCTGCCCTCGTGGAACTCGACCACCAGCGTCAGGTCCGGGGAGCGGTCCATCAGCGCCCTGGCGCCCTGGAACACATGAGGCTCGGCCCCTTCCACATCCACCTTCATGACGTTCACGGTGGGCAGGCCGGCCAGCGCCGTGTCGAGCGGCAGGGCGCGGACCTCCACCTGATGCGCGCCCTCCGGCACACCCATGGTCGAGCCGCCGCCCGAATAGTCATCGGTGTAGGAGAAGCGCAGCACGCCTTCGGTGTTGTGCACCGCCAGGTTGTGCAGCCTGACCCGGTCATTGAATCCGTTGATGGACACCGATTTGGACAGGTGGCGGAAGATCGAGGGATTGGCCTCGAAGGAATGCACCCGCCCCGTGGCGCCGACCCAGGCCGCGCCCAGCAGCGTATAGTATCCGAAATTGGCGCCCACATCGAGAAACGTCATGCCCGGCTTCACCGCCCTGGCGATCACCTTCTCGATCCAGGGTTCCCAGCGGCCATCCAGCATCAGGTGGGAGCAGATGCCGACATCGCGGGTGTCCACATAGATGCGATGGCCGGTGTAAAGGCGGGTGAGGGCCTCGTGTTCCCCGAGATACAGGGTGTGGCTGTTGCTCAGCTGCGCCAGCTGCGCCTCAAGCCCGTTGATGCGCCGGTTCAGCGAGGCATCCATCGCCGCCAGCCTGTCCTGCAGCGCACGGATGCCTGCTTCCAGGCTCGCAAGCATCTGCGTGCTTGGAGCAGAAGGCGGAAAAGTCTCGCTCATTCAGATTCCTCGGAGGGTTTTCCCCGGGCCCAACCCCCTGGGAGCAATGATGCCGATCCAGCACATCGCGCGATGCGCGAAAATCTTCTCACAGCACGTCCCGCCACGCAAGAACAGGCAGCTTCCCGCAGCCTGCGGGAAGGCGGTTAGCGGGCCGCCCGCCGGCGTCCGCCGCGCTTCTTCTCGGGATCATAGCCCCCGCCGCCGGGGCCGAGCGGCTTGGGCTTCCAATCCGCCTTGCCGCCCCGCTTCGGCGCGGCGGGGTTCATGGAACGGCCGGCCAGGTTTGGCTCCAGCGCGGAATCGAGGCCGAGTTCCAGTTTTTCCAGCCGCTTGATCTCGTCGCGCAGCCGGGCGGCGGTTTCGAATTCCAGGTCGGCCGCGGCGGCGCGCATCTTCTTCTCCAACTCGGCGATCGAGGCGCGCAGATCCTTGCCGACGAACTCCATCGGCCCGCCTTCCTCGGCGCCGGTCGGCGCCACGGTGACGTAGTCCTGCTCATAGACCGATTGCAGCACGTCGCTGATCTGGCGGGTGATGGTTTGCGGCGTGATGCCATGCGCCGCGTTCCATTCCTGCTGCTTGGCGCGGCGGCGCTCGGTTTCCTCCAGCGCGTTGCGCAGGCTGTTGGTCATGCGGTCGGCGTAGAGCACCACCCGGCCCTCCGCGTTGCGGGCGGCGCGGCCGATGGTCTGGATCAGCGAGGTGGTGGAGCGCAGGAAGCCTTCCTTGTCGGCATCCAGAATGGCGACGAGGCGGCATTCCGGGATGTCCAGGCCCTCGCGCAGCAGGTTGATGCCCACCAGGACGTCGAACACGCCCTTGCGCAGGTCGCGGATGATCTCGATCCGCTCCAGCGTGTCCACGTCCGAATGCAGGTAGCGGACCTTGATGCCCGCTTCCGTCATGTATTCCGTCAGGTCCTCGGCCATGCGCTTGGTCAGCGTCGTCACCAGCACCCGGCCGCCCTTGGCCATGGTGTCGCGGCATTCGGCCAGCAGGTCATCCACCTGGCCCTCGACGGGACGGATCTCGCAGACAGGGTCGATCAGCCCGGTGGGGCGGATCACCTGCTCGGCGAAGGTGCCGCCGGTGCGCTCCATCTCCCACGGGCCGGGGGTGGCGCTGACAAAGAGGGTGTCGGGGCGGAAGCTTTCCCATTCCTCGAATTTCAGCGGCCGGTTGTCCATGCAGGAAGGCAGGCGGAAGCCGAACTCGTTCAGGATGGATTTCCGGGCGAAGTCGCCCCGGTACATGCCGCCGATCTGCGGCACGGTGACATGGCTCTCGTCGACGATCAGCAGGGCGTTGTCCGGCAGGTACTCGAACAAGGTCGGCGGCGGCTGGCCCGGGCCGCGGCCCGACAGGTAGCGGGAATAATTCTCGATGCCTTTGCAGGAACCGGTGGTTTCCATCATCTCCAGGTCGAAGGTGGTTCGCTGCTCCAAACGCTGCGCTTCCAGAAGCTTGCCCTCGGCGTTCAGCTCCTCCAGCCGCTGCTTCAGCTCGATGCGGATGTCGCGGATCGCCTGCAGCAGGGTGGGGCGTGGCGTGACGTAGTGGCTGTTGGCGTAAACGGCGATGCTTTCCATCTCGCCGGCGACCTCGCCGGTGAGCGGGTCGAACTCGCGCAGCGAATCGACCTCGTCGCCGAACAGCGAGACGCGCCAGGCGCGGTCCTCCAGGTGGGAGGGCCAGATGTCCACCGTTTCGCCGCGCACCCGGAAGGTGCCGCGCTGGAAGGCGGCGTCGTTGCGGCGGTATTGCTGCTCCACCAGAGCCTTCAGCAGCTGCTCCCGCGCGATGCGGCCGCCCACCTGCAGCTTCACCACCATGTTGGAATACAGCTCAACCGAGCCGATGCCGTAGATGCAGGACACCGAGGCCACGATCACCACGTCGCTGCGCTCCAGCAGCGCCTGCGTCGCCGAGTGGCGCATGCGGTCGATCTGCTCGTTGATCTGCGCGTCCTTCTCGATATAGGTGTCGGAGCGCGGCACATAGGCTTCAGGCTGGTAGTAGTCGTAGTAGCTGACGAAATACTCCACCGCGTTCTCGGGGAAGAACGACTTCATCTCCCCGTAAAGCTGCGCCGCCAGCGTCTTGTTGGGCGCCAGGATCAGGGTCGGGCGCTGCACCTGCTCGATGACCTTGGCCATGGTGAAGGTCTTGCCCGAGCCGGTGACCCCCAGCAGCACCTGGTCGCGTTCCCGCTGCCTGAGCCCTTCCACCAGTTGCCCGATGGCGGCGGGCTGGTCGCCCGCCGGCTCATAGGGCGAAACCACCTGCAAGGGGCGTGTGGAGGGTGGGGCCGGGCGCTTCGGCGGCACGAAGGGGGTGGCGGCAGGGATGATCAGGTTCATGCGGCAGGCCCCGGAACGCGAAACGGAGGATGAGGTTGGGCAGCAATGTGGGCAAGCCAGGGGCGAATCGCCAGTCGCCAGGAACGAATTGTGAACCATTGTCGCCGAATCGGGCATTGCTGAAGGAAACGTTCAGCAATCCGTGAGCGACTCATCTTCTTTAAGAGTTATTCACCTTTATTGGCCAGATTGCACCGCCATGATGACCCTTCCGACCGAGTCCGGTGATCAGCACGGAACGTGCGACGAACCCGCCGTCACCACCCGCTTCACCGAGCGGGAACTGTCCGCCATCACGCAGGAATGCCGTGCCCTGCCCGGGAAATGGACCGCCTTTCCGCATGTCGATTCGGAAGGGGAAGTGACGCTGCTGCTGTCGCCCGATTGCTGGGAGGAGCGGGACATCGCCCTGCTGCTGCAACGCGACGCCGGCGGCATCACCGTGCTGATGAGCGTGGAGGACGACGTGACCCTTCGCGGCACCGCGACCAGCGTGCCGGCGGCCATGGCCATGGTCTGGGACTGCGCCTGCCGCCATACCCCGGAACTGGCCGACATGTGCTGGCCCGCCCGCGCCTGAACGGGGCCGCTCAGATCGCGGCGGCGTCCAGCACCCGCGACACCGCGCCATTCCATTCGGTGGCGCAGAGCCGCAGCCACCGGTCGGCCTGGGTTTCACCGCTTTCGATCACGGCTTCCAGCGGGGCGAGGTAGCGCTCCTCCCCCAGCCCCCGTGCCCGCAGGCCCTGGCGGGCGATGGCCACCGCGTCGCGGCCCCAGTCGCGCAGGGCGCGACCGCGGAACGGGGTTTCCAGCGCCCGTTCCGGCACCGCAATGCGAAGCGCCTGCAATTCGGCCACAGGCCACTCCCGCACCAGGGCGGCGGCCGCCTTCTGCGCCGCATCGTCATACAGCAGCCCAACCCAGAAGGCGGGCATGGCCTGCATCATCTCCGGGCTGCCGGCATCCGCGCCGCGCATCTCCAGGAACCGCTTGAGGCGCACATCGGTGAACACGGTGGTGACGTGGTCGGCCCAGTCGCCCATCGTGGCCTCGATGCCCGGATGCTCCGGCAGGCCGCGCGCCATGAAGTCGCGGAAGGAGGCGCCGGCGCAATCGATCCAGCGGCCCTCGCGCATGATGAAATACATCGGCACGTCGAGCACCCAGTCGGCGAACCGCTCGAAGCCGAAGCCCTGCTCGAAGGCCACGGCCGGGATGCCGGTGCGGTCGGGGTCGGTCTCGGTCCAGACGCGTCCGCGCAGGCTGCGCAGCCCGTTCGGGCGCCCTTCGGTGAAGGGGGAATTGGCGAACAGCGCCGTGGAAAGCGGCTGCAGCGCCAGGCTGATCCGCAGCTTCTCCACCATGTCGGGCTCGGCGCCGAAATCGAGGTTCACCTGCACCGTGCAGGTGCGCAGCATCATGTCGAGCCCCATGGACCCGACCCGCGGCATGTATTGCCGCATGATGGCGTAGCGCCCCTTCGGCATCCACGGCATCTCCTCCCGCTTCGCCAGCGGGTGGAAGCCCAGCGGCGCGAAGCCGAGGCCGAGGGCCGCGCCCACCTGCCGGACCTCGTCCAGGTGGCCGCGCAGCTCCGCCTCGGCGGCATGGAGGTCGGGAAGCGGCGCGCCGGACAGCTCGAACTGCCCGCCCGGCTCCAGGCTGACCGAGGCGCCGCCGCGCTTCAGCCCAATCGGATTGCCATTGTCGAGGATCGGCTCCCAGCCGAAGCGTCCCAGCCCTTCCAGCATCGCGCGGATGCCGCCCGGCTCATAGGGCGGCGGGGACAGGTCGTCGCGGCGGAAGCCGAACTTCTCGTGCTCCGTGCCGATTCGCCAATGTTCGCGCGGCTTGGAGCCGGCGGCGAACCATTCGGCGAGCTGACGCGGGTGCTGGATCGGTGTGAGGTCGGCCTCACCGGGATTGGACATCAATGACCTCACAGGACGCCAGGGCAGGTGGCGTGGAGCCTCAGATGGGAACGGCCCAGTCTCCCGCCAGTGCCTGAAGCACGGCAAGCCCCGCGACCGCCGCCGTCTCCGCCCGCAGAATCCGTGGGCCGAGCGCGGCCGGTGAAACAAAGGGACGACGCCGCACCGCGTCAAGCTCCTGCCCGGTGAAACCCCCCTCCGGCCCGACCAGAAGCCCGAGCGGAGGCGCCTTTCCGGCCAAAACCACGCCAAGGGGGCGTGCATTGCCACGCGCATCGCCAACCAGCAGGGGCGCGCCATCCCAGGCATCCAGGGCGGCGTGCAGGTCCAGCGGCTCGGCGATGTCGGGCAGGTCCAGCCGCTCGCATTGCTCCGCGGCCTCGCGGGCGATGGCGCGCAAGCGGTCGGTGTTGACGCGGCCCACCACGGTGCGGGCGGTGATCACCGGCTGGATGCGGCGGACGCCGAGTTCGGTGGCCTTTTCCACCGTCCAGTCCAGCGCATCGCGCTTCACGGGGGCCAGCAGCAGGCGGATGTCAGGGCCGCTGCTCTGTTCGCGCAGCCGCGTCTCGGGGATGAAGCTGGCACGGTCCTTGCGGATGGCGGCGATGCGGGCGCGCCACTCGCCATCCCGGCCGTTGAACAGGACCACCGGATCGCCTTCCCGTTTCCGCATCACCTGCCCGAGATAATGGCCCTGGCCGGGCAGGGCGGGCACTTCCAGTCCTTCGGACAGCTCGGCCTCGGCAAACAGACGCGGGATGGACATGCGGGGCTCCGGCGGGGCAAATGGCGCGGTGAACTCGTACACCGATATCCGCGCCAGGGGCTGGGTCGCGCAACTCCCCGATCGCTGGCAACCCTATGCGCTGCTGATGCGGCTGGACCGGCCGATCGGCTCCTGGCTGCTGTTCCTGCCGGGGCTGTGGGCCTTCGCGCTCGCGGCGCCGGGCTGGGCGGAAGGGGTGTGGCTGGCGGCGCTGTTCGGCCTCGGCTCCGTGGTGATGCGGGGCGCGGGCTGCGTGGTGAACGATCTGTGGGACCGCGACCTGGACCGCAAGGTGAGCCGCACCGCCGAGCGGCCGCTGGCATCCGGCGCGGTGCGGCCGAAGCAGGCGCTGGCCTTTCTGGGCCTGCTGCTGCTGGTGGGGCTGGCCATCCTGTTGCAGTTGAACCCGCTTTGCTGGCTGCTGGGCGTGGTGTCGCTGGTTCCCGTGGCGCTCTATCCCCTGGCCAAGCGGGTGACGGACTATCCGCAGGCGGTGCTGGGGCTGACCTTCTCCTGGGCGGCGCCGATGGGCTACGCGGCGGCCACCGGGCGGCTGGATGGCGCGGCGCTGGCGCTCTACGCCGCCGCCTTTCTGTGGATCCTGGGCTACGACACCATCTACGCCCACCAGGACCGGGAAGACGACGCGCTGGTCGGCGTCCGCTCCACCGCCCGCCGCTTCGGCGAGAACACCGCGCCCTTCCTGCTGGCCTGCTATGCCGGAACCGTGGCGCTGCTGCTGCTGGCCGGCTTCCTGGGCGGGGCGGGGGCGCTGTTCTACCCGGCGCTGCTGCTGCCGGCGCTGGTGCTGGGCTGGCAGATCCGCCGCCTCGACATCCACGACCGGGCGCTGTGCCTGAAGCTGTTCCAGCGCAACCGGGAGGTCGGGCTGCTGGTGGCGCTGGCCTTCTTGATCGGCCGGCTGTGAACCCGCCCGACGCGGCATCCTTTATCATCGCCCACACCGCGCTGGCCCGGCCGCCCCTGGTGCCCGAGATCGAGCTTCACCTCGCCACGGAGATCACCCCGATCTGGCAGGCCACCGAGGCCTGGCTGGCCGAGACGGGGATCGAGCCGCCCTTCTGGGCCTTCGCCTGGCCCGGCAGCCAGGCGCTGGCGCGGCTGATCCTGGACGGCGTGGTTCCCGTGGCGGGGCGGCGGGTGCTGGATTTTGCCGCCGGCGGCGGGCTGGCCGCGATCGCGGCGGCGCGGGCCGGCGCGGCGCTGGTGGAAGCGGCGGAGATCGATCCGCTGGCCCTCGCGGCCACGCGGCTCAACGCCACCCATAACCGTGTCCCCGTGCGGGAAGCGGAAGGGGACGTGGTGGGCGCGGCGCGGCGCTGGGACACGGTGCTGGCCGGCGATGTCTGCTACGAGGCGCCGATGACCGGGCACATCATGCCCTGGCTGCGCCGCCTCGCGGCCGATGGGGTGGAGGTCCTGCTGGCCGATCCGGGGCGGGCCTATCTGCCGCGCGAAGGATTGGTGGCGGTGGCCCGCTTCAGCGTGCCCACCACGCGGGAACTGGAAGACCGCGACAAGCGGGATGTCACGGTCTATCGCGTCGGCGGCTGACGCCCGGACTGGCCTGTGCGTCAGCGGGGCGCGGCGGGTGGAGTGGCCCCTGTGGGGAAGGCGACCAGGATCTGTCCGGCAAGCGGCAGGCCCGGGCCAGGAATGCGGCGCAGCGCATCCTGGCGCGCCTGTTCCGTCACGCCGAGGCGGCCGGCCCGGCTTTCCGTTGTTTCCGGAACCGCGGGGAAAGGATGAAGTGAGGCGATGTGCAAGATTTCCTCCGGCAGGCTCGGACGGTGACGCGGCCCGCTTCTGTGCATGGCGGCATTGAAACACGGACCAGCGGCTTTTGTTGCATTGCCGCAGACATGAAACGGTCACGATCCTGACAGGATGATCCCGATGGGTGTGCTCGCCTCCCACGCTCATGCGCTGGTCCGCCACCTGCCGGTGGATGCGGAGGGCCTTTGCTATGGCCGCCTCGACCTTCCGGCGGGGGGGAATGAAGGGGCGGAGGCGGTGCTGGCCGCGTTGCGCGGCTTCCCGGCGCGCCACCTGATCAGCAGCCCGGCACGGCGCTGCCGCAGCCTGGCGGACACGATCGGGGCGGCATCCGGCCTGCCATGCCGCCTCGATGCCAGGCTGCGGGAACTGGATTTCGGCGCCTGGGAAGGCCTGCCCTGGGATAGCGTGCCATGCCCCGCCCTGGATGAATGGGCGGCCGATCCCTGGGGCTTCGCGCCGCCCGGGGGGGAAAGCGGCGCGGCGCTGGTGGCGAGGCTGCGCGCCTTCCATGCCGAATTGCCGGACGCCGCCATCATCGTGGCGCATGGAGGCTCGCTGAAGGTGTTGCGCGCGCTGCTGGCGGGCATGGAGCCGGACCTGCTGTCGCCGGCGCAGCCGCCAGGAAGCGTGCTGTTCAGCCCGATGCGATGAGGGCCGTCAGCACCGCGCATTCGGCCACCATGGCGGTGGCCCCCAGCACATCGCCGGTCTGCCCGCCAATCTGGCGCCATGCCAGCCAGCTCAACGCCACCGCGGCGCCGGATGCCGCCAGCAGGGCCGGCCAGGCCACCTGGACGGGCAGCAGCAGCAGCGCCAGGCCGGTGGCCACCGCCAGCGCGGCAATAGCCGGAACAGGGCCGGGCCGGCCCAGCCCGGCCGCCAGCCCGTCGCGCCGCGCAGGCGGCAGGAACAGCAAGGGCGGCAGCATGGCCAGGCGGGCCAGCGCCCCGGCGGCCGCCATGGCCGGCAATGGCGCGGCCAGCAACGCCAGCGCCGTGCCGCGCAGCCCGAGACACAGGATTAGCGCCAGGGTGCCGAAGCTGCCGATGCGGCTGTCCCGCATGATGGCCAGCTTGCGCTCCCGGCCGCCGCCGCCGCCAAAGCCATCGGCGGTGTCGGCCAGCCCGTCCTCATGCAGCCCGCCACTGGCCAGCAGCAGCACGGCGATCGCCCAGGGCGCGGCCAGGGAAGGCGGCAGGCCGGCCGCCACCAGCCCGGCCTGCACCGCCCCGGCCAGGGCGCCGAGCGCCGCGCCGGCCAGTGGCCAGGCCCAGGCGGCGCGGGCATAGCCATTGGCCGCCTCTGGCACGGGTAGCCAGCCGACGGGCAGCCGGGTCAACAGGCCGAAAGCGGCGCCGATCTCCGCCAGGCGGGCCCGGATCATGGGGCGTGGATCATGCGGCGCGGCCCGCCACCCCGGCTTCCGCGAAGCTCGCCATGCCGGTGTGGCAGGCCAGCGCCGCCCGCAGCAGCGGCACGGCCAGCGCCGCGCCCGAGCCTTCGCCCAGCCGCAGGCCAAGATCGAGCAGCGGCGTCATCTCCAGCGCCGCCAGCAGCCGGCGATGGCCGGACTCGGCGGAAAGATGGGCGGCCGCCGCATGGTCCAGCCCATCCGGCGCCAGCAGGGCCAGCGGGGCCGCCGCGGCCGTGACGGCGAAGCCGTCCAGCAGAACCGGGATGCCCCGCCGCCGCGCCGCCAGGGTGGCGCCCAGGATCGCCGCCAGCTCATGCCCGCCCAGGCGGCGGGCCACTTCCAGCGGGTCGTCCAGGGCGGCGGCATGGCGGGCCAGCGCGGCCCGAACCACCTCCTCCTTGTGCGCGACCCCCGCCGCGTCGAGGCCGGTTCCGCGCCCGGCCCAGCCGGTGCCGCCGAACAGCGCCGCCGCCAGCGCGGCGGCGGCGGTGGTGTTGGCGATCCCCATCTCGCCCAGGCACAGCAGGTCGCATTCCGCCGGAACCGCTGCGGCGCCCTGTTGCGCGGCGTCCAGGAATTCGGCCTCGGTCATGGCGGGGGCGGCGGTGAAGTCGGCAGTGGGGCGGTCCAGCCGCAGCGGCACCACCCGCAGGGCGCCGCCGGCCTGCGCGGCAAGCGCGTTGATGGCGGCGCCGCCGGCGGCGAAATTATGCACCATCTGCGCCGTCACCGCCGCCGGATAAGGCGATACGCCTTGCGCCGCGACGCCGTGATTGCCGGCGAAGACCAGCACCTGGACGCGCTGCAGCCGCGGCACCGGGCGGCGCTGCCAGCGTGCCAGCCAGGCCACCAGCGATTCCAGCCGGCCCAGGCTGCCGGGGGGCTTGGTCAGCACCGCCTGCCGGGCAATGACGGCCCCGGCGGCGGCATCATCGCCGGCGGAGGGCGCCAGGGCGGCGGCGCGCAGGGCGGCCAGAGTGGGAAAGTCAGGCATCAGGATTCCTGCAGCGCAATGGCGTGGAAGAAGCTGCCGCTGGCCCGGCCGCGCCGGCCGCCGGCCGGACCCAGAACCGCGCCCTGCGCGTCCCGCAACTCGGCCAGGGGCGGATCGGTGCCGGGATCGCTGACGCTGGCGTAATGGAACTCGTGGCCGCGCAGCACCTGGCCGGCATGGCCCAGGGGGCCATCGGCCAGCAGCCGCGCCTCGCGATAGCCGAGATTCATGCGCCGCCGGGCGAAGCTGGTGGCATGGCCGAGCAGCCCGGCCATGGCGTGCCGCTCGCCCCCAGCATCCTCCAGCCCCTGGCCCAGCACCATGAAGCCGCCGCACTCGCCATGCACCGGGCGGGTTTCCGCGAAGCTTCGGAGGCCTGCGCGGAAGCGGGCCGCCGCCGCCAGCCGCCCGGCATGCAACTCGGGATAGCCGCCGGGAAGCCAGCAGGAATCGCAATCATCCGGCGGCGCTTCGTCGGCCAGGGGTGAGAAGGTGCGGATCTCCGCCCCAGCGCCGCGCCAGCCGGCGAGCAGGTGCGGGTACAGAAAGGAAAAGGCGGCATCCTCGGCCACGGCGACGCGCTGCCCTGGCGGCGGCAGGGCGGGGCGGGCCGCCGCCCCTGGCACGGCGCCGCCCGCCGCCGCCTGGATGGCGTCGAGGTCGAGATGCGCCTCCGCCAGCGCCGCCAGCCGTTCCAGCAGGGCGGGCAGGGTGCCCAGCTCGCGCGCCTGCACCAGGCCGAGGTGACGCTCCGGCAGGGCGATGGTGGCGTCACGCGGCAGGGCACCCCAGACCGGCAGGCCCAGCGCGGCGATGGCATCGGCCGCGCCGCGCCGGTGCCGCTCGCTGCCGACGCGGTTGAGCACCACGCCCGCGACGCGCACCGCCGGATGGTGGGCGGCGAAGCCCCGGGCGATGGCGGCGGCCGATTGCGCTTGGCCCGAGATGTCGAGCAGCAGCAGCACCGGCCAGCCGAAGCGGGCGGCCAGATCGGCGGCGCTGCCTTGCCGCCCGGCTTCCGGCCCCGCGCCGTCGAACAGGCCCATGGCCGATTCCACCAGCAGCAGCTCGCAGCCGGCCGCCGCCGTTGCGGCCGTGGCGCCGAGCAGGCCGGGCGGCATGGCCCAGCTGTCCAGGTTGGGGCTGGGGCGGCCGATGGCGGCGGAATGGAAGGCGGGGTCGATGTAGTCCGGCCCTGATTTCGCGGCGCCCACCGCCACGCCGCGCCGCCGCAGCGCCGCCAGCAGCGCCAGCATCAGCGTGCTCTTGCCGCTGCCGGAGCGGGCGGCGCCGATCACCAGCCCTCGGGCGGCCATTGGCGGGAAGGGGGAAGCGAGGCTCATGCGCCGCGGATAGCATGTTTCGGCCCCGCCGCGCAGGCGCCCGCCATCTGCAGATGACGCCTCAGCAATCCTGCATAACGGGTTGATTTATTGCGTGGCAGAATCGCGCAAACCCTGATGTCTTGCTTGCTCTGGCAGGGCACGGCGCGGTATTTACAGCCACCGGCCGGGCAGCACCTGCCGCCCGGGCCTCGCACCGCCGGCTGCGCCCCGGTTGCCAGCCATTCACGATTGGAGAAGAGAAGGGCATGGTCCAGCGCCACCTTCCGCAGACGCACCCCGCCCGGCCATCCACCCCGCTGCTGCGCCGCGTCCTGGCCGGCCTGCTGGCGGTGGGCACGCTGTGCGCCTCCTCCGGCGCCATGGCGGCGCCGTTCCGCTGCGCCGATGAGGAAGCGCAGCGCATGTTCGAGATTTCGGCGCTGAAAACGGAGCTGATGGTGGTCGCCACCACCTGTCAGGCCGATCAGCCCTACAACAACTTCATCCGCCGCTACCAGTCGCAGCTCGCCAGCAACGACCTAGCGGTGATCCGGCACTTCACCGGGCGCGACCGCCGCGCCGGGCAGCGCGCCAACGACACCTTCATCACCAACCTGGCCAATGCGCGCGCGCAGGAAGCCAACCGCATCGGCGCGGATTTCTGCGCCCGCAACGCCGCCCTGTTCAAGGAGGTGATGGCGCTGCCTTCCGCCGCCGAACTGGCCCCCTACGCCGCCGCCAAGGACCTGATCCCGGCTTCCGTCGGCATCTGCGCCGGCAGCAGCCAGCCCGCCGCGGCCCCGGCACGCTCCACCCGGAGAGCTTCACGCTGATGATGTCCGCTTTCCGCCGCGCCGGCCTGTGGCTGGCGCTGCTCGCGCCGGCCGCGCTGGCCGCCTGCGCCAAGAACGATGCGCCGCTGAGCCAGTCCGCCCGCCCGGTCTATGCCGCCGACATGATGGGGGCGGCCAAGTCCTGCACCGTGGCGGACAATCCCCGCCTGGTGGACGCGCAGCAGACCGAGGTGCCGATGACCCTCGGCAATGATGGCGGTTGGTGCGGCCTCCGCGTGTCCCGCCCCGGGCCGGAGCCGTTCGATGCCGGGCTGCTGACCAGCCGCGCCGCGCATGGCCGCGTGCGGGTGCAGGCCGTCGGCGACTGGACCCGCATCGACTACATCCCCGATCCCGGCTTCGTGGGCGAGGACAGCTTCGTGGTGCGGCTGTTGCCCGGCTCCACCTCGGTGCGGGTCAATGCCAAGGTCGAGGGCGGGGCGCAGCCGGCCACGGCCGCCGCGGTGCCTGCCGTCGCGCAGCCCGCCCGCCCGGTGGTAACGCCGGCCGCCAACTCGGCGAAGCCGGTGACCACTCCCGCCAAGGCGGCCCCGGCGCGCCGGGGCCGCTGAACGGGTCCGGGCGGGTTCAGCCCAGCCCGGCCTCCGGTCCGCCCGGCTGGCCGGGGGAATCGGCCATTGGCCGCTGCGCCAGGGCGGCCGCCGTGGCGACGACGCCGCCAATGACCACGATGGCGGGCGCGGCCAGGCCCGCCCGCCGCACAGCATCGACGATGTTCCCGAGCGTCGAGACCACCTTGCGCTGCCGCGGGGTGGTCGCCTCGGCCACCGCCGCCGCCGGCGTGCCGGGCGGCAGGCCGCCGCGCAGCAGCGCCGCCGCCACCTCCGGCAGCCGCCGCATGGCCATGTAAAGCACGAGGGGCTGGCCGAGTCGCGCCAGTGCCGCCCAGTCCAGCGCATCCTCCGCCCCCGCCGCGGCATGGCCGGTGGCCAGCACCACGGCCTGGTTGACGCCGCGCTGCGTGGCCGGGATGCCGGCGGCGGCCAGTCCAGCCAGCCCGGCCGTCAGCCCCGGGACGATGCGGCAGGGTATGCCGGCATCGGCCAGCGCCAGCGCTTCCTCCGCGCCACGCCCGAACACGAAGGGATCGCCCCCCTTCAGCCGCACCACCCGGCGGCCGAGGCGAGCTTCGCGGATCAGCGCGGCGATGATGTCCGCCTGCCGGGCCGAGGGGCGGCCGCCGCGCTTGCCCATGAACAGCCGTGTCGCGGATTCGGGCGCGAGGGCCAGGATGCGGGGGTCCACCAGATCGTCATGCACCAGGGCCTCGGCCTGGGCGATCGCCGCCACGGCATCCAGCGTCAGCTGCCCCGGATCGCCAGGCCCGGCGCCGACCAGCCAAACATGGCCCGGTGGCAGCACGGGCGGGCGGTGGCCCAGCAGCGCCTCCAGCATCACCAGCCGGTTCACCGCGCGGCTCCCGCATGACAGGCGGGGCGAGGGGGGATAATGCTCGCCGGGTGCAAGACCAGGATCGCCCGCTGCGCCGTGGCTGGACCACCGGGGCCTGTGCCGCGGCGGCGGCCAAGGCAGCCTATGCCGCGCTGCGCGGCGGCGCCTTCCCGGACCCGGTGCGGATCACCCTGCCGCGCGGCGAGCAGCCGGCCTTCGCCCTGGCGGAGCACGCCCTGCTGCCAGGTGGCGGGGCCATGGCGGCGGTGGTGAAGGATGCGGGGGACGACCCGGACGTGACGCATGGCGCGCTGATCCGCGCCACGGTGCGGCGGCTGCCGCCGGGCAGCGGCGTGGTGTTCGCCGCTGGCGAGGGCGTCGGCACCGTGACGCTGCCAGGCCTGCCGCTGCCGGTGGGCGAGCCCGCCATCAACCCCGCGCCGCGCGCCATGATCCGCGCCGCCCTGGCCGAGATCGCCAGTGAGGGCATCACGGGGGCGGAGGCCGATGCGCATGTCGAGATCAGCATCCCCGGCGGCGCCCGCATCGCCGAGCGGACCATGAACCCCCGGCTGGGCATCCTGGGCGGGCTGTCGGTGCTCGGCACCACAGGGGTGGTGGTGCCGTATTCCTGCGCCGCCTGGATCCATTCCATCCATCGCGGCATCGACGTGGCCCGTGCCCTCGGGCTGGATCACCTGGCCGGCGCCACAGGCAGCACCAGCGAGGCGGCGATCCGGCAACTGGACAACCTGCCGGAACAGGCCTTGATCGACATGGGCGATTTCGTCGGCGGCATGCTGAAATACCTGCGCGCCCATCCCGTGCCGCGCGTCACCGTGGCGGGCGGCCTGGCCAAGCTGACCAAGCTGGCGCAGGGGCGGCTGGACCTGCATTCGCGGCGCGGCACGGTGGACCTGGAAGCCCTTGCCGCCCTGGCGCGGGAGGCGGGGGCGGACGCGGCCCTTGCCGCGCGGATCGCCGCCGCCAACACCGCGCTGGAAGCCTTCACCCTGGCGCAGGGGCAGGGCATCGCCCTGCCGGCGGCGGTGGCGGCGCGGGCGCGGGAGGTGGCGCGGCAGGTGGTGGCCGGCACCGGCATCGCCGTCGATGTGGCGCTGTTCGGGCGAGACGGCGCCTTGCTGGCGCGCGCCTGAGCTAAACACGCCTGAGCCGAAGGGGCGGGCGGCGGTTGCCGCCGGTTCGGGCCCGCTCACCGGAAGCGCCGCCGGTAATCCGTGCTGTACAGCGCGCTGTCGCGGAAATCCCCCGGCTCCAGCGCGCGGCCCACCAGGATCACCGCCATCCGTTCCGCCGGCTCGGCGGCCAGCTTCGCCTCGATGTCGCCCAGCGTGCCGCGGAGGATGCGCTGGTCCGGCCAGGAAGCGCGCACCACGATGGCCACCGGGCAATCCGCGCCATGCAGCGGGCGCAGCGCCCCCACGATGCCCGGCAGGGCGTGGATGGCGAGGTGGATGGCCAGGGTCGCGCCGGTGGCGCCGAAGGCATCCAGCGTTTCGCCCGGCGGCATGGGGGAGGCGCGGCCGGAAACCCGCGTCAGCACCACGCTCTGCGCCAGGGCCGGCACCGTCAGCTCCCGCCCCAGCGCGGCGGCGGCGGCGGCGAAGGCCGGCACGCCTGGCGTCATGCTCCACGGGATGCCCAGCCGGTCGAGGCGCCGCGCCTGCTCGGCCACCGCCGACCAGACGGAAAGATCCCCCGAATGCAGCCGCGCCACATCCTGGCCGGCCGCGTGGGCGCGGCGGAACTCCGCCTCGATGGCGTCGAGGTCGAGGAAAGCGGTGTCCACCTTGCGCGCATCGGGCGGGCAGTGTCGCAGCATTTCCGGCGGCACGATGGAGCCGGCGTAAAGGCAGACCGGGCAGGCGGCCAGCAGGTCGCGCCCGCGCAGGGTGAGCAGGTCCGGCGCGCCGGGGCCGGCGCCGATGAAGTGGACGGTCATGCGTTCCGCTCCGTGGCCAGGGCGCAGGTGACGCCGGGGCCGTCGATGCGCGGCAGCACCAGGGCGCCGCCGCCGGCCAGGGCGCAGCCTTCCGCCACGGAAGCGATGCCGGTGGCCTCCAGCGCCGCCGCCGAACGGGTGGGGCAATGGCCTTGCGCCGCCAGGATGGCCTCTCGCGCGGCGAAGGCCAGGGGCAGGCCGAGCGCCGAGGCCGCTTCCGCCAGCGCTGGCACATCGCGGCGGAACCCGGGGGCGAGCAACCGGGTGACGCGGTGGCCGGACAGCGCCTCCGCGCCGCGCACCAGGGCTACGATGTCGGCGGCGGCGGCGGCAGGGCGGGCGCCGATTCCGGCCACCGCCGCCGGGCGCGGATCGGCGGGTTTCTGCACGGCATACTGGGTCACGGTCATCAGCGGGCGGTAGCCATGCAGGGTGCCGACGGAATCCAGCCTTTCCACGCCGATCCGCGTCAGGCTGCCGCCCCAGCGCCGATGCGCCGCGATCAGCACCGCCTCGGTTTCCAGCGTCACGGCGTTGGCCACCAGCCGCCCGCCGGGGCGCAGCGCGGCCCAGGCCGCTTCCAGCACGCCGGGATGGCTGGCGCCGCCGCCGAGAAACACCGCATCGGGGGTGGGTAGGCCGTCGAAGCCGACCGGCGCCGCCGCCTCGATGACCCGCAGCGCCGGCACGCCGAGGGCCAGGGCGTTGCGCGCGGCCTGCGCGGCGCGGTCCGCGCGCGGCTCCAGCCCGATGGCACGCAGAGAAGGGTGGCGCAGCATCCATTCAATGGCCACGGAGCCGGAGCCGCAGCCGACATCCCACAGCAACTCCCCTTGCCGCGGTGCCAGGGCCGAGAGCGTCACCGCCCGCACCTCGCGCTTGGTGATCTGGCCATCCTGTTCGAACAAGGCTTCCGGCAGGCCGGGAGCCAGGGGCAGGATGCGGGCCTCCGGCCCGGCCACCACCTCGATGCCCAGCAGGTTCAGCGGACCGGCTTCCAGTGCGAAGGTGTCGGCGGTGGCGCTGCGCTGGCGCTCGCGCGGGCCGCCCAGCGCTTCCAGCAGGTGCAGGCGGGACGGGCCGAAGCCATGGCACGTCAGCAGCGCGGCGAGGGCGGCGGGCGTTCCGGCATCGGCCGACAGGGCCAGGATGCGGGCGCCGGGCTGCAGCAGCGGCAGCACCGGCTCCAGCGGGCGGCCGCAGAAGGAAAGGGTGGCGCAATCCTGCGCGGCCCATCCCAGCCGGGCACGGGCCAGGGCGAAGGCGGAAGGCGCCGGGATGCACAGGAACTCGCCTGGCGGCACCTGCCTCGCCAGGGTGGCGCCGACGCCGAAGCAGAACGGGTCGCCCGAGGCCAGCGCAACCGTGGGCCGGCCGCGCCGCGCCAGCAGCGCCGGGTAGCCATCGGCCATCGGGCTGGGCCAGGGATGCGGCTCGCCCCGGATCAGCGGCGCCGCGAGGGCCAGGTGGCGCCGGCCCCCGAACACCGCTTCGGCCTGGCGCAGCAGCGTGGCGGCGGCGGGGGAAAGGCCCTCGACGCCATCCTCACCGATGCCCAGGATGAACAGCCATGGATCGGTCATCGCGGGGAGTTATGCGGGTTCTGCTGCTGGGGGGAACAACGGAAGGCTCGGCCCTGGCCCGCGCCCTCGGCGGGGATGCGCGCTTCCAGGCGACCCTGTCCCTGGCCGGCGCCACCAGCACGCCGCGGGCGCAGCCCCTGCCGACGCGGATCGGCGGCTTCGGCGGCGTGGCCGGGCTGGCGGCGTATCTGCGGGCGGAGCGCGTGGATGCGCTGGTCGACGCCACCCATCCCTTCGCCGCGCAGATGACCCGCAACGCCGCCGCCGCCGCCGCCCTTGCCGGCACGAGGCTGCTGCGGCTGGACCGCTCGCCCTGGCCGGTGCAACCCGGCGACCGGGAGGTGGACAGCATGGCGGACGCCGCCGCCGCGCTGGGGAAGGCGCCGCGCCGCGTTTTCCTGGCGGTGGGCCGCAAGGAACTGCCGCCCTTCCGGGACATGGCGCCGCAGCACCACTACCTGATCCGCTCCGTTGACCCGCCGCCGCCCGAATTGCTGCCGCCAGGCGCCATCGTGCTTTCCGCCACCGGTCCCTTCGGCCTGGAGGCGGAGCGCGCCCTGCTGCGCGCCCATCGCATCGAGGCGCTGGTGGCCAAGAATTCCGGTGGCGCGGCGACCGGTGCCAAGCTGGACGCGGCGCGGGAAAGCGGCGCGGCGGTGATCCTGCTGCGCCGCCCGCCGCCGCTGGCGGGGCTGCGTACCGTGCCGGATGTCGCGGCGGCGCTGGGCTGGCTTCATGCGCTGGCCGCCGAGCGGGGGGTGTAGAGGAACCGCCCGGCCATCCGCGTGGCCGCGCTGCCCACCAGCACCAGGGTCCGCATGTCGGCCAGGGCCGGATTGGCCTCCGCCAGCGGCCTGAGCACCATGCGCTCCTCGGGGCGGGAGATGGCGGTGGCGAAGGCCACCGGCACGGTGCCCGGCAGGTGCTCCCGCAGCAGGGCGAAGGCGCGGCCGAGCTGCCAGGGCCGGGCGCGCGAGATCGGGTTGTAGAGCGCCAGCACGAAGCCGGCCTCGGCGGCCAGGCGCAGCCGCTTTTCGACCAATTCCCAGGGCTTCAGATTGTCCGACAGGGAGATGGCGCAGAAATCATGCCCGAGCGGCGCGCCGAGCCGGGCGGCGGCGGCGAACATGGCGGAAATGCCTGGCAGCACCTGGATGTCCAGGTCGCGCCAGGGGGCGGGGCCGTGCTCCACCGCCTCGAACACCGCCGCCGCCATGGCGAAGACGCCGGGATCGCCGGAGGACACCACCGCGACGCGGGCGCCGGTTTCCGCCAGTTCCAGGGCATGGCGGGCACGGTCCAGCTCCTCCCGGTTGTCGGTGGGATGGACGCGCTGCTCCGTCCGCGCCGCGACCCGCGCCACATAGGGGCCGTAGCCGAGGATGTCGGTGGCCTCGGCCAGCGCCGCCTCCGCTTCCGGTGTGCGCAGCGAGGCCGCGCCGGGACCGAGACCAATGATGCGGAGCCAGCCGCTCATCGCGTGCCCTGCCGTCCAGGGATCAGCACCAGCGCGAAATAGGGCGCGGGGGTGGTGTCGCGCTCCGCCAGCGGCAGGATGCGCTCGCCCTCCATGCAGCCGCGCTCGGCATAGATGGCGCGCCCCGTCAGGCCCAGCTCGTCCAGCACGGCGCGCAGCTTGGGCAGGTTGCGGCCAAGCTTCATCACCACCGCGGCGTCGCAGCGGCGCAGCGCCCCGGCCAGTTCCTCCGCCGGCAGGGTGGCGGGCAGCACGGACAGGATGTCGTCGCCATGCACCATCGGCGAGGCCGCGCGGGACCAGCAGCCGGACATGGCGGTGATGCCGGGCGTCACCGCCACGGGGTGCGCGCCGCGCAGCCGGTCGAACAGATACATGGCCGAGCCGTAAAGGAACGGATCGCCCTCGCACAGCAGCGCCACGTCGCGGCTCGCGCGCAGATGCGCGGCGATGGCGGCGGCGCTTTCGTCGTAGAAGGCGGTCATGGCGGCCGGGTAGCGGGGGTCATCCACCGGCAGGTCGGTGGTGTAGGGATATTCGAAGCGCAGCTCCTCCGCCGCCGGGTTCAGGTGCGGCGCGGCGATGGAGCGGGCATGGCCCGCGCGGCCGCGCCTGGCGAAGCAGGCGAAGACCGGCGCGGCGGCCATGATGCGCGCGGCCCGCAGCGTCACCAGCTCCGGATCGCCCGGGCCGACGCCCAGGATGTGCAGCGTGCCTGTCATGTTCCCCGGGATCATTCCTGCTCGGAGGCCAGGGCGTTGACGGCGGCGACGGCCATGGCGCTGCCGCCCTGCCGGCCCTCGACGATCATCCAGGGAACGCGGTTGTCGTCGGCCAGCGCCTGCTTGCTTTCGGCGGCGCCGACGAAGCCGACCGGCAGGCCGATGATGGCGGCCGGGCGCGGCGCCCCGGCATCCATCAGCTCCAGCAGGCGGAACAGCGCGGTGGGCGCGTTGCCGATCGCCACCACCGCGCCGCCGAGCCTGTCGCCCCAGAAATCCAGCGCGGCGGCCGAGCGGGTGTTGCCGATCGCCGCCGCCCGTTCCGGCACGCCCGGGTCGGCCAGGGTGCAGAGGATCTCGTTCTCCGCCGGCAGGCGGGCGCGGGTGATGCCCTGCGCCACCATCTTCGCGTCGCACAGGATCGGCGCGCCGCGCAGCAGGGCGGCGCGGGCGGCCTCGGCGAAGCCGGGGGCGAAGCGGATATGGCGCGCCACCTCCACCAGGCCGCAGGCATGGATCATGCGCACCGCGACCCGCGCCTCGGCCGCCGAGAAGCGCGCGAGGTCGGCCTCGGCGCGGATGATGGCGAAGGACCTGGCATAGATGGCCGCGCCATCGCGGATGTAGTCGTGGGTCATCGCTCCAGCTCCGCCGCTGCCTCGGCCAGGGAAAGGTTTCGCCGCGCCGGCGCGTCACCCGCGCGGCCGTCCCGCACAAGGGCGTAGCGCCCGTCGGGCTGCGCCACCAGCACCAGCGCCGCCGGCCCCGGATGGGCGCAGCCTTTGGCGCAACCGGACAGATGCAGCAAGCCCGGCGGGCGGGGATGCCGCGCCAGGATGGCGGCGGCGGCGCGCGTGTCGGCCCCGCCGCTGGCGCAGCCGGCCGAGCCGGGGCAGGCGCGGATCAGCATGCGCGGGTCGCCGGGATCGGTGATGAAGCGGCCGGCCTCGGCGCTCAGCAGGCCAGGGTCGGAAGGCCCCGGCAGCAGGATGGCACGCCAGGGCGTGATGCACAGGGCACCGGGCCCGGCACGCTCCGCCAGACTGGCCAGGTGGCGCAGCTCATCGCCGCCCATCTGGCCAAAGGGCAGGCCGAAGCCGGTGGCGCCGGGAAGCAGGCCGATGGCGCGTGGCGCAGGCGGCTCGGGCATCGGGGGCTCGGGCCGCAGCCCGGCCGCGCGAATCAGGGCGGCGGCGCCAAGGGCCGCCGTCGCGTCGCGCATCCGCCGCGCGCCCGGAACCGCCAGAAAGGCGCGGATCAGCGTGGCGACATGGCCGGGCGCCGCGCCGCGCGCCATGGCGCCGGGGATGTGCAGGCTGGCCGCCCCGCCGGCATCCAGGCGCAGGGTGATGTCGGCCGCCACGCCGTGCAGCGGCAGCGCGCCGCCGGCATCCAGGGCAAGGCCAAACTTGCCCGGCAGCGCCGCCAGGGCGTCGTCGGCCAGAACGGCTTCCAGCGCCTCAAGCCATGCCGCGGCATTCGGCGCGATGCCGAGATCATGCCCGAGCAGGGGCGGGGCGATGATGTTGCGCCGCCGCTCGATGCCGGCCTCGCCGCTGGCAAGCCCTGCCGCTTGCATCGCCAGGGCGAAGGGCGCCAGGCCCGCTTCCGCGAAGCCGCGAAGCTGGAGGTTGCCGCGCTGGGTCAGCTCGATCCCAGCGGGCGCGGCGGCCGCGATGGCGCGGGCCTGGAGCGCGGTGATCTGCCCGCGCGGCGGCTTGATGCGGGTCAGCCAGCCATCTTCCGCGCGCATCGGCTCGAACAGCGAAGGGCACCAGCCGCGCGGCGTCACGGCACGCTGTTCCGGCGCGGGCGCCACAGACCCCGCTCCCGCGCCTCGGCGAAGCGGGCGCGCATGGCGTCCAGGGCGGCCGGGTTGTGCTCGGCCAGGAAGGCTTCCACGGCGGGATTGCCCAGCGTCGCCTCGAACAGCAGGTCGAACTGGCGGTCGAGCCGCGCCGGCAGGGTGGCGGCGAAGGCGTGCAGCCCTTCCAGGCCCCGGGCGATGTGCAGCGCGCCCTGTTGGCCGTGGCGCATCATGCCGGCGATCCAGGCGGGGTTGGCGGCGCGGCCGCGCACCACGCGGGCGATCTCCTCCTCCAGCGCGCGGATGCGCGGCGCGTCGGGGGTGCTGGTGTCGGCGTGGTAGAGCGCGGGATCGGCGCCCAGCGCCGTGGCGGCGGCGGCCAGCCCGCCCTGGTGGGCGGCGAAGTCGGGGCTGTCCAGCAGGTCCGCCTCGGCATGGTCCTGGCTGTGCAGGATGGCGTCGGCGGTGCGCAGCCGGCCGGCCAGGGCCTCGCGCTGCGGCGCGCCGTCCAGGCCGCGGCCATAGGCGGCGGCGGAGCCGTCCAGATAGGCGCTTCCCAGATCGGCCCGGCTGGTCCAGGCGCTACGCGCGATGCGGTCCTCCAGCCCGGTGCCGTAGCTGCCGGGGGCGGCGCCGAAGATGCGGGCGGTGGCCTGGCGCAGCGCCGCCCCGCCCAGCCCGCGCGCGGCATCGGCCAGCGGGTTCCAGCCATTGTCCTCCTCGGCCCGCGCGGCGAGGGCGCGCACCGCCTCGTCGAACAGGGCGATCTGGGCGGGAAAGGCATCCCGGAACAGGCCGGAGATGCGCAGCGTCACATCGACGCGCGGCCGGTCCAGCAGCGCCAGCGGCAGGATCTCCACCCCCGTGACGCGGGCCGAGGCGGCGTCCCAGACCGGCCTCGCCCCCATCAGCACCAGGGCCAGCGCCAGGTCCTCGCCGCCGGTGCGCAGGGTGGTGCTGCCCCAAAGGTCGATCACCAGGGAGCGCGGCCAGTCGCCATGATCCTGCCGGTGGCGACGCAGCAGCTCGGCGGCGGCCTTTTCGGCCAGGGCCAGGGCCGAGCGGTTGGGGACGCCGCGCGGGTCGATGCTGAACAGGTTGCGGCCGGTGGGCAGCACATCGGCCCGGCCGCGCGTCGGCGCCCCGGCCGGGCCGGGATGCACGAATCGGCCATCGAGGGCGGCCAGCACCGCGTCCCGCTCGGCGCCGGCGGAGGCATCGAGCCGCGCCGGATCGGTGCCGGCGGGCAGGGCGGCGAGCAGGGCATCCCGCCGCTCGGGGGAGGGTGCCCGGCCGAAGACATGCAGCCCGTCGCGGATCTGCATTTCCTTGACGTCGCACAGCCAGGCATCCAGCCGGGCCAGCGCTTCCTCCTCCGGCAGGCCGCGCGGGATGTTGCCTTCCGCCAGCAGGCCGGTGGCCTCGGCGCGGTCGAGGATTTCCCGCCGCAGGATGGCGCCGCGGCGGCGGTCGAGGCCGTCGGCGGCGGCGTATTCGTCGATCAGCCGTTCCAGCTCCAGCGCCGCGCCATGCTGGCCGGCGGCGCGCAGCGGCGGCGTCAGATGACCCAGCGTGACCGCGCCGAGGCGGCGCTTCGCATAGGCGGCCTCCCCCGGATTGTTGACGATGAAGGGGTAGATCACCGGCATCCCGCGCAGCAGGGCGGCCGGGGCGCAGGCGGCGGAGGGCGCGGCGGCCTTGCCCGGCAGCCATTCCAGCATGCCATGCGTGCCGAGATGCAGCAGCGCGTCATGCCGCGCCCGCAGCCACAGATGAAAGGCCACGAAGCCATGGCGCGGCGGCGTGTCCGCGTCGTGATAGCCTTCCCGGCGGTTGAGCCGGCTGCCGCGATCCGGCTGCACCGCCACCGTGGCCCGCCCGAGGCGAAGGTGGCGCAGCGCGAAGCCGCCCGCCCGGACGGCCGGATCGTCTTCCGGCGCGCCCCAGGCGGCGGCGATGGCCTCGCGCAGGGGGGCGGGCAGGGTGGCGGACAGCGCTGCGTAGCCGGCCAGGTCCAGGAAGGGGGTTGCGGGGGCTGTGGTCAGGGCGCGGGCCAGATGCGCGGCGTCCGGCGCTTCCGTGTCGTATCCGGCATCCCGCAGATCCCGCAGCAGGGCGGCAAGGCTGGCGAAGCTGTCCAGCCCCACCGCATGGCCTTCCTGCCCACCCACCGCCGGGTAGTCGGACAGCAGCACGGCGATCCGCCGTTCCGCGCGCGGCGTGGCGGCGAGCCGCACCCAGCCCAGGGCCCGGTCCGCCGCCAGGGCGATGTTCCCGGCATCCGGCGCTAGCACCGTCTGGCCATGGTCCAGACCGGGCACCGGCGCCGCTTCCTGCTTGAAGCCGATGGCCGTGGTGGCGAGGCGCCCATCCAGTTCCGGCAGCACCAGCTGCATGGCGAGGTCGCTCTGTCCCAGGCCGCGCGCCGAGGCGGCCCAGGCCTCGCGCGGCGCGCCGGAGAGCAGCAATTGCAGCACCGGCGCGCCGGCGGCGTCGAGCGGCGAGGCGCCGTCCTGCCGGGCCGAGAAGGCGGTGGCGTTCAGCACCACGGCCGGGCGCCATTCCGCCAGCCGCCGCGCCACGAAATCCGCGCAGCCCGCGTCCTTCAGGCTGGCGGCATACAGGCCGCGCACGCGCAGGCCCCGCTGGCGCAGGGCGTCGGCGAGCGCCAGCATCGGCGCGATGTCGCCGGCCAGCAGGTGCGAGCGGTAGAAGGTGATGACCGCCTGCGGGGCCGGTTCCTCCCGCCCCAGCGGATGCTCGCCGCAGGCCGGCAGGGCCAGGGGGGCCGGCACGTCATCCGGCCCCAGCCCGGCGCAATGCGCGGCCAGGCGCAGGGCGGCGGCGAGGTTCCCGGCCCCGCCCTCGCGCAGAAGGGCGTCGAACCGGCCATGCATCGCCGGCGGAACGGTGGACAGCGCCGCGAGCTGCGCGTCGGCCCGCCCATCCCCCGGCAGGATGGCCAGGGGGATGGAGCGGCGCCGGCACAGCGCCGCCACCTCCTCCGCCCCGTAGCGCCAGTAATCGAGGCCGCCCAGCAGGCGGATGACGATGCAGCGCGCGTGGCTCAGCACGTCCTCGGCGTAAAGGTCCACCGACATGGGATGGCGCAGGCGCGACAGGCTGGCCAGGCGCAGCGTCGGCCGCGGTTCGGGCAGCGCCTGCCAGCCGGCCGCGGCGGCGGCGAGGTCGCTGTCGCTGAAGGACAGCAGCGCCAGGTCGGCCGGGGCATGGCCGAGATCCTCAGCCAGCTCCGTTTCGTCCAGCGTGCGTGTTTCTTGCCGCAGCAGGTGCAACGCCTGGTTCCCTCATGCCGGCCGGGGCGTGCTGCCCCGCCGATGCGCTTCTACCCCAGGATGGCGCGGGCGATGGCTGCCTGATCCATCCCCGCCTGCCCGATCACAACAAGATGCCCCTCGCGGTCATCCGTCCAGGCGCGGTCGAAATGCGAGCGGAAGCGGCGGCCCACGCCCTGCACCGCGAGGCGCATCGGCTTCCCCTTCAGCCGCACGAAGCCCTTGATTCGCAGCACGTCATGCGCGGCCGCGACCTCCGGCAGCCGGGCCAGGAGCGCGTCGGCGCTGTCGTATTCCGGCAGCACCACGACGAAGCTGTCGAAATCGTCGTGCTCATGCGCGCCATCCTCGGCATCGTGGTGCGAGGGGCGGGCGGCGAGGTCATCCTCGGCGGCGGCCTCCAGGCCGAGCAGCATGGCGGGCTCCAGCGCGCCTTCCCGGGCGGGCACCACCTTCACGGCGCGGGGCAGGCGGGCGCCGATCTCGCTCCGCAGCCGCTCCAGCGCGGCCGTGTCCAACAGGTCGGCCTTGTTCAGCACCACGATGTCGGCGGCGTTGAGCTGGTCCTCATACACCTCGGCCAACGGGTTGTCGTGGTCGAGGGAGGGGTCGGCGGCGCGCTGGGCGGCCACCGCCTCCGGGTCGTCGGCGAAGCGGCCCTCGGCCACCGCCGGGCCGTCCACCACCGTCACCACCCCGTCCACCGTGACGCGGGAGCGGATGGCGGGCCAGTTGAACGCCTTGATCAGCGGCTTGGGCAGGGCGAGGCCGGAGGTCTCGATCAGGATGTGCTCGGGCGGGTTCGGCCGGTCGAGCAGGGTTTGCAGCGTCGGGATGAAGTCATCCGCCACGGTGCAGCACAGGCAGCCATTGGCCAGCTCCACGATGTTCTCCGCTTCGCAGCCCGGGATGCCGCAATCCTTCAGCGTCTCGCCATCGACGCCGAGGGCGCCGAACTCGTTGACGATGATGGCGATGCGGCGGCCGCCCGCATGCTGCATCAGGTGGCGCAGCAGGGTGGTCTTGCCCGCGCCCAGGAAGCCGGTGACGACGGTGGCGGGAACCTTGTCCAGGCTCTGGCTCATGCGGGGATGTCCTGTTCGGGAAGGAAGGAGGGGATGCGGCCCAGCACCGCGCGGCGCAGGCTTTCGGGCCGGCGGGAGGGCAGCACCGCGCCGGTGCGGTGCGCGGCATAGGCCTCGGCATAGCGCAGCAGGTCGGGCGCCAGCGCGGCGTCGAGATGGCCGAGCAGGTAGCTCCACTTGCCAGGCGCGGCCATCGCCGCGGTGCAGCCGCGTTCGCAGGCGGCCAGGCATTTGGCGCCGCGCAGCTCCAGCGGCGGCGGACCGTCCCAGGCCGCGAGCGCCGCCGCCACCGCATCGTGCAGGTGCTGGCCGGGCGGCGTTTCCCCTTCCGCCAGGGGACGGCCGGCGCGGCAGGTGGTGCAAACAACCAGACAAGGCGGGGAGGCATCGCTCGGCACGGTTCTGCACCCTTGTTGCGCGCCGTGGTCGGCGCATGGACAGGGGATGCCAAGAACCGTCCCGCGCCCCTCTATGGTGCGCGGGCCCGACAGTGCCCGGCGTGCGGATGCGCGGGCCCATCGCCGCCCTCCGGGGCACCCCGCCCGGTGGCACGATCCGATGCGGCGATGGCAGGTCTCCTGGCTCGCGGATCCAAACGCGCCCGGCGCGCCTTCCCGGCCCCTTGCGGGACCAGTGGCAGTTGCGCGGGTGCTTTCCGCCCACAGTTGCGGGGGCAGCCACGGATTTGGGGAAGGAGCCCCTTGCCGTGTTCCCTCTTCGCCTTCCTCGCGGAAGGACCATCACCGGCATGGTGGTAGGCGGCGGAACCGGCGGGAGTCAAACCCGGCCGCCCCATGGCGGGAGAAGCTCCCGGAAGGATTATGGAAACTTTTGGCTCTTCGATGAGTTCTTTCTGGCCAGTTATGAATACATGAAATGAAGAAAAAGAGTTTCCTTGTGAAGTCACGGTCTAAACTCACCATCAAGCAAAGCAGATTTCGAGGTTTCGCCCATAGGTTTCATTTCCTTGTCATGGACAGGGGCGCTCGATTCTCGGGTGATGCCATGAGTGACTGTGTTAATGGTGGACAGGGTAGCCGGGATGCTTTAGGTCTCGGCGAAACTCACGCGTCAATTCAGAATTGTGCCCTTTTTAGGGCGCTCTTGACGCCTTTCAGCCGCCAGGATTCGCCGGGTGGCCGAGACCCGTTTGAACCCCGATGGAGGTGATGCCGCCCGCGGCGCGCGGCAGCCAGGAGCATCCATGGACAGCCTGACCCCCACCCTCGACAGGGCGGCTGGCGACGACGCCATCCCGCCCGTGAAGATCGCCTTGCGCAACGTCTACAAAGTGTTTGGCGACCACGACGAAGCCGCCATGCGGCTGGTGCGCGATGGCCGCGACAAGGCCGAGATCCAGGCCGAGACCGGCTGCACGGTCGGCGTGGACAATGCCTCCTTCGAGATCCGCTCCGGCGAGATCTTTGTGATCATGGGCCTGTCGGGCTCGGGCAAATCCACCCTGCTGCGGCTGATCAATCGCCTGATCGAGCCATCCTCCGGCGAGATCCTGATCGACGGCCAGGACATCACGAAGATGTCGCGCCAGGAACTGACGGCGCTGCGCCGCTCCAGCATGGGCATGGTGTTCCAGTCCTTCGCCCTGCTGCCCAACCGCACCGTGCTGGACAATGCCGCCTTTGGCCTTGAAGTGGCTGGCATGGCGCAGGCCGAGCGCCACGCCAAGGCGCGGGCCGCGCTGGAGGCGGTGGGCCTCGGGGCCTATGCCGACAGCCGGCCGGACCAGCTTTCGGGCGGCATGAAGCAGCGCGTCGGCCTCGCCCGTGCCCTGGCGGGCGAGCCCAGCGTGCTGTTGATGGACGAGGCCTTCTCGGCGCTCGACCCGTTGATCCGCACCGAGATGCAGGACGAGCTGATCCGCCTGCAATCCGAGCGCAGCCGCACCGTAGTGTTCGTCAGCCATGACCTCGACGAGGCCATGCGCATCGGCGACCGCATCGCCATCATGCAGCATGGCCGCGTGGTGCAGGTCGGCACGCCGGACGAGATCGTGATGAGCCCGGCCAATGACTATGTCCGCTCCTTCTTCCGCAACGTGGACGTGTCCCATGTGTTCCGCGCCGGCGACATCGCGCGCGAGACGCAGGTGACGCTGATCGAGCGCCGCGGCATGGCCATCCCCGCCGCGCTGGAGCGGATGCGCCGGCATGACCGCGACGTCGCCATCGTGGTGGGCCGCGACAAGAAGTATCACGGCATGGTCAGTGTCGATTCGCTGGCCGCGGCGGCGCGCCGCCCCGAGCCCGATCCCTATCACCGCGCCCTGCTGCCCGAAGTGGCGCCGATCGCCGCGGGCGAGACATTGTCCGAGGTGATGGGCCGCGTCGCCGAGAGCCCGCACCCCCTGCCCGTGGTGGATGACGATCAGCGCTATCTTGGCTCGATCAGCAAGTCGGCGCTTCTGCAGACGCTCGACCGCAGCGGCAACTGAGGAGGCACCCGATGCAGGATTTCGACCTCGGCATCGGCGAAGGCGCCGATGCGGTCGTGAACTTCGTTCTCGACCATTTCACCCCCGCCCTGGACATCATCGCCGCCGCCATCGGCTTTGTCACCGACGGCCTCCATGACGCGCTGGTTGGGCTGCCGGCGCCCGCCATCATCGCCGCGATCGCCCTGGTCGCGCTGTGGCGCATGGGCTGGAAGTTCGCCGTCTTCGCCGTCGCCTCCCTGCTGCTGATCACCGGCATGGGGCTGTGGGAGCGGATGATGGAAACGCTGTCCCTGGTGCTGGCCGCGACCGGCATCGCCATGCTGGTCGGCATTCCGCTCGGCATCGCCATGGCGCGCTCCAACGCGGTGCAGGCGGTGGCGCGGCCGGTGCTGGACCTGATGCAGACCATGCCGGCCTTCGTCTACCTGATCCCGGCGGCCATGTTCTTCGGCCTTGGCGCCGTGCCGGGCACCATCGCCACGGTGATCTTCGCCATGCCGCCGGTGGTGCGCCTGACCAATCTCGGCATCCGCCAGGTGCATCACGAGTTCATCGAGGCCGGCGAGGCCTTTGGCTGCACGCCCATGCAGCTGCTGCTGAAGGTGCAGATCCCGAACGCCCTGCCTTCCATCATGGCCGGCGTGAACCAGACCATCATGCTGTCGCTGTCGATGGTGGTGATCGCCTCCATGATCGGCGCGGGCGGGCTCGGCAACACGGTGCTGACCGGCATCCAGCGCCTGGATGTGGGCACCGGCTTCGAGGGCGGCCTGGCCGTGGTGGTGCTGGCGGTGCTGCTGGACCGCATCACCCAGAGCTTCAGCGGCCAGCCCCAGGGCTTTTCCCTGCGGCGCCTGTTCGGCGCCGCCTCGGCGCAGGTGGCGGCGCAGAAGAACGCGGCACCCGCCGGCAGCCTCGCGGTGCCCAAGGCCTGAGGCCGCGGCGGGGGAGGATGCTCCCCCGCCTTCCCTTTCCCCTTTCTGCCTGTTTACGGGCGTGCCTTCGGTCGCGCCCCAACAAAAGGACGCAACCATGATCCAACTGAACAAGCGCCAGCTGCTCGCCGCCGGTGCCGGTCTCGCGGCCGGGCTCGCGACGGGCTTCCGCCCGGCCCGTGCCCAGGACAAGGCCATCAAGCTCGGCTTCGCTCCCTGGGCCGATGCGGAGTTCATCACCCGCCTAGCCGCCCGTCTGATCGAGGAGCGCCTTGAGATGAAGGTGGAGCTGGTGCAGACCGATGTTGCGCCGCTCTACCAGGGCCTGACGCGCGGCGACGTGGATGCCATGCTGATGTGCTGGCTGCCGCAGACCCACGCCGATTACTTCAAGCGCGTCGAGAAGAAGGTGGAGCGCCTCGGCACCCTGTACACCGGCGCCAAGCTGGGCTGGGTGGTGCCGAAATACGTGCCCGAAAGCGAGCTGGCCTCCATCGAGGACCTCGCCAAGCCGGCCGTGCGGGAAAAGCTGAATGGCCGCATCCAGGGCATCGAGCCGGGCGCCGGCCTGACCCGCCTTTCGCAGCAGGCGCTGAAGATCTATGGCCTGAAGGACTACACCCTGCAGGAATCGTCCGAGGCCGCCATGCTGTCCATGGTGAACCGGCAGATGCGTGGCGAGGACTGGATCGTCGCCACCGCCTGGAGCCCGCACTGGATGTTCGGCAAGTACGAGCTGCGCTACCTGAACGATCCGAAGAACGCGCTCGGCGCCGCGGAGGAGGTGATCGCCCTCGGCCGTCCTGGCCTGAAGCAGGACCATCCGAAGGTGGCTGCCTTCCTGTCGAAGCTGAACCTGCCGCTGAACGAGCTGGAGGTCGGCATGCTGGCCGCGCAGGAGGACAGCCAGGACGCCGCCGTGGCCCATTACGTCGAGAATCACGGCGACCGCGTGGATGGCTGGTTCGCCGGCAGCTGATCTCGTCGGATGACGGAAGGGCGGGCGGCTTCCGCCCCCGCCCGCTTTCGCGGCGGCCATTGGCCGCCGCTGACCCGCCCGCGGACGCTGATCCGGTCACGTATCTGCGCCCCTGCGGGGTCTTGCCCGCCTGGAGCGGCGCCTGTCCGGATGGCATCGCCGGGGCGGTGAAGATGCAGCCGGAAACAAGGATCCAGAGCAACCGCGCAAGTCGTGGCGAGTAAAGGCCGCCGCAGCTCCCGCGCCGCCGGATCGCCAGGTCTGACGCCACCTTCCCCCTCACTTCCCTAAGGAATCTCCATGACGTTCAAGAAGCGCGAATTGCTGAGCCTGACCGCCGGCCTGGCCTCGACCTTTGCCATCGGCGCGGCGCCTGCATGGGCCGGCAAGCCCATCAAGCTCGGCTACGCTTCCTGGACCGACAGCGAGTTCGTCGCCCGGCTTTTGGCGAAGCTGATCGGGGACAATCTTCGGACGCCGGTGGAACTGGTGCGGACCGACATCGCGCTGCTCTTCCAGGGGATCGCCCGTGGCGACCTGGATGTCATGATGATGGCCTGGTTGCCGGTGACCCATGCCGATTACTGGAAACGCATCGAGGGCAAGGCCGAGCGGCTTGGCACCTTCTACAAGGGCAGGAACGGGTGGGTCGTGCCTGGATATGTGCCCGAAGCCGAGCTGTCCTCTATCGCCGACCTGACGAAGCCGGAGGTGCGGAAGAAGATGGGCGGCATCATCCAGGGGATCGAGCCTGGCGCCGGCCTGACCCGCATTTCGCTCGGGGCGCTGGAGGCTTATGGCCTCGATGGCTACAGGCTGCAGGAAGCCAGCGAACTGGCCATGCTCAGTGTGGTGGACCGCGCCCTGCGCCAGGAGAGGTGGGTGGTGGCCACGGCCTGGAGTCCGCACTGGATGTTCGGCAAATATGATCTGCGCTACCTGGCCGACCCGAAGAAGGCGTTGGGCGGGGAGGAGGAGTCCATCGCTCTGGGCCGCCCCGGCCTGAGCAAGGACCATCCGGAGGTGGCCGCCTTCCTGTCCCGCGTGCAGATCACGCTGAAGGATCTGGAGCAGGGCATGCTGGTGTCGCAGGAAAAGGATTTCGACACCGCCATCGGCCGGTTCATCGACGAGCATGCCACAACCGTGCAGGGCTGGCTGGCCGGGGCCTGATCCCCCCACAACAGGCTGGCGGGCCGCCCGGAGCCGGCGACGCTGCCTCTATGGCGCGCCACCGGAATCCGCTAACCCCTTCCGCATGAGCTTCACCCTTGTCCTCGGCGGGGCCCGCTCCGGCAAGTCGCGCCATGCCGAGGCGCTGATCGCCCGCCACCCCGCGCCCTGGGCCTACATCGCCACGGCGGAAGCCTGGGATGACGAGATGCGCGCCCGCATCGCCGAGCACCGGGCGCGGCGGGGCGCGGAATGGACCACCATCGACGCGCCGCTCGACCTGCCCGCCGCGCTGGCCGAAGCCGGGGCGCGGCCCGTTCTGGTGGATTGCCTGACGCTGTGGCTGACCAACCTGATGCTGGGCGAACACGACATCGCCGCCGCCGGCGCCGGCCTGCGGGCCGCGCTGGCCGGCCGCGCCGCGCCCACCGTGCTGGTGGCGAATGAGGTGGGTCTCGGCATCGTGCCGGAGAATGCGCTGGCCCGCCGCTTCCGCGATCTTGCCGGCGGGTTGAACCAGGATCTGGCGGCACGCGCCGCATCGGTGCATTTCATCGCCGCCGGCCTGCCGCTGGTGCTGAAGGGGGAGCCATGACGGAAGACGAGGACGCCGCCCGCCACCGCGAGAAGATGGCGAAGCGCAAGGCCGTGCAGGATGCCGAGGTGGCCGGCAAGACGCTGGAGAAGGGACTGCTGATGGTCCACACCGGCGCCGGCAAGGGCAAGTCCACCGCCGCCTTCGGCCTGGCGCTCCGCATGCTGGGGCGTGGGCGCCGGGTCGGCGTGGTGCAGTTCATCAAGGGCGCCTGGAGCACGGGCGAGCGCGGCCTGCTGGAAGCCTATGCCATGCTGGAATGGCACAGCATGGGGGAGGGCTTCACCTGGGAAACCCAGGACCGCGCGCGCGACATCGCCGCCGCCCGCCGCGCCTGGGACCAGGCGGTGCGGCTGATGGCGGAGCCGGATCTCGGCCTGCTGGTGCTGGACGAATTATGCATCGCGCTGCGCTACGACTACCTGCCGCTGGACGAGGTGCTGGCCGGGCTGGCGGCCCGCCCCGCCGGCCTGCATGTCGTGGTCACCGGCCGCAACGCGCCGCCCGCGCTTGTCGAGGCCGCCGACATGGTGACCGAGATGAAGCCGGTGAAGCACCATTTCGCCGCCGGGGTGAAGGCGCAGCAGGGCATCGAGTTCTGAGATGAACGCCTATGCCGCGCTGGGCATCGCCATCGTCGCCGAGGTGATCGCCACCTCCGCCCTGAAGGCATCGGATGGCTTCTCGCGGCTCTGGCCCTCGCTGGTGGTGGTGGCGGGCTATGCGGTAGCGTTCTTCTTCCTGTCGGTCACGCTGCGCACGGTGCCGACCGGCATCGCCTATGCCATCTGGTCGGGCGCCGGCATCGTGCTGATCTCGGCCATTGGCTGGATCTGGTTCCGCCAGGCGCTGGACCTGCCGGCGCTGATCGGCCTCGGGCTGATCGTCGCCGGGGTGGCGGTGGTGAACCTGTTCTCGAAATCGGTGCCGCACTGACCATGCCGGCCGCCGCCATCATGTTCCAGGGCACCGGCTCCTCGGTCGGCAAGTCGCTGCTGGTGGCGGGGCTGGCGCGGGCGCTCGCGCGGCGGGGCCTCGCGGTGCGGCCGTTCAAGCCGCAGAACATGTCCAACAACGCCGCCGTCACCGCGGAGGGCGGGGAGATCGGCCGCGCCCAGGCCCTGCAGGCGCGCGCGGCCGGCGTCGCGCCCGGCATCCACATGAACCCCGTGCTGCTGAAGCCGCAAAGCGAGACCGGCGCGCAGGTGGTGGTGCAGGGCCGCGTCCATGCCACGGCGCGGGCGCGCGAATACCAGGCGATGAAGCCATCCCTGATGCCCTTCGTGCTGGACAGCTTCGCCCGCCTCCGCGCGGAAGCCGACATCGTGCTGGTGGAAGGCGCCGGCAGTGCGTCGGAGATCAATCTGCGCCAGGGCGACATCGCCAATATGGGCTTCGCGCGCGCCACAAACACGCCCGTCGTGGTGATCGGCGACATCGACCGCGGCGGCGTCATCGCCGCGCTGGTCGGCACCTATGCGGTGCTGGAGCTGGAGGACGCGGCGCTGGTGCGCGGCTTCATCGTCAACCGCATGCGCGGCGACCCGATGCTGTTCGCCGAAGGCATGGCGCAGATCGCCGCGCGCACCGGCTGGGCGCCGCTCGGCCTGGTGCCGTTCTTCGATGGCGCGCGCCGCCTGCCGGCCGAGGACGCGCAGGACCTCGCCGAGCAGCCGCGCCGGGATGGCGCGAAATGCCGCGTCGCCGTGCCGGTGCTGCCGCGCATCAGCAATTTCGACGATCTGGACCCGCTGGCCGCCGAGCCGGAGATGGAACTGATCCTGCTGCGCCCCGGCATGGCGCTGCCGGGGGATGTGGACCTGGTGCTGCTGCCCGGCTCCAAGGCCAGCATCGCCGACCTCCAGGCGCTGCGCGCGGAAGGCTGGGACACCGACATCCTGGCGCATCATCGGCGCGGCGGCCGGGTGCTGGGCTTGTGCGGCGGCTACCAGATGCTGGGCCGCACGCTGTCCGATCCGGAGGGTGTGGAAGGGGCGGCGGGCAGCGTTCCCGGCCTCGGGCTGCTGGCGGTGGACACGGTGCTGTCGGGAGAGAAGCGCTTGGCCGAGGTGCATGGCACCACCCTGGCCGATGGCCAGCCCTTCACCGGCTACGAGATGCATATCGGCCGCACCACCGGCCCTGACACGGCGCGGCCGCTGTTGCGCCTCGCCGATGGGCGGGCCGATGGTGCGGTATCGGCCGATGGGCGGGTCGCCGGCAGCTACATCCACGGCTTCTTCGCCGATGACGCCCAGCGCGCCGCCTGGCTGGCCCGCCTGGGCGCGGCCGCCGCCCCCGCCCCGCATGACGCGGCGGTGGAGGCGGCGCTGGACGGGCTGGCGGCGCATCTGGAAGCCCATCTGGACATGGGGGCGCTGCTCCGCCTCGCCCGGTGACATCGGGTGGGTAAAGGCCGGGCGGTCATGCTGCCCGGCCCCATGGTGCCTACAGGAAGACCGGGTCGGGCAGGCGCCCTTCCACGCTTCCGTTGTTGAGATAATGCAGCAACGGGTTGAAGCCCGCCGCCGCGACATCGGGATTGGCGTTGAGATAGGCCGCGCTGTCGAAAAGATCGCTGGCCGCGCGCCCTTCGCGCCAGCCGGACTGGTTGTAGTGCAGCAGCGGATCGACCCCCGCGGCCGCAACATCCGGATTGGCGGCCAGATAGAAGGCCATGTCGAAATAACCGTTCGGATCGCGCCCTTCCTGCCGGCCGCCCGCTTCCCAGTGGGCGCGTGCATCCACGCCGGCCCGCGCCACGTCCGGATTGGCCAGAAAGTAGTAGCCGGCATCGAAGCCATCATCCGCCGCATGGCCGATCGCCGGCCCGGTGCCGCGTCCTTCCGCCTGGCCGAAGGTCAGGTAATGCGCCAGCGGGTCGATCCCCGCCGCCGCGACATCGGGATTGCGTCCCAGATAGGTTCCGATATCGAAGCCGGCGGAAGGATCGCGCCCTTCGCGCCAGCCGGAGGAACCGTAATGGGTGAGAGGGTCGATCCCCGCCGCCGCGACATCGGCGTTGCGCGCCAGATAGGCGTCGCTGTCGAGCAGCGGGTTCGCATCGCGCCCTTCGCGCCAGCCGAACACGCTGTAGTGGGTCAGCAGGTCGGCCCCGCTGCGCAGCACGTCCGGATTGGCGGCGGCATAGAAATGGGCGTTGAACAGCGGCACATCCGGCCGCAGCAGGACCGCGCCATCGGCGAAGTTGACCTGCTCCACATTCCAGCTCTGCACAATATCGCCGCTGGAGCGCAGCGTCGTCACGTCGCCCTGCCGCCAGGAGGCATAGGTCGCCGCCGTGCCGCCGAGCACCAGGATGTCATAGCCGGCGCCGCCATCGGCGAGGTTGCTGCCGGGCCCCGGTTGCAGCACGTCGTTGCCGCCTCCGCCTTCCAGCCGGTCATTGCCGCGCCCGCCCCGCAGGTGGTTGGCCAGTTCATTGCCGGTCAGCCAGTCATTGCCGTCGCCGCCGATGGCGTTCTCGATGGCCGTGCCGGCGGCGAGGGTGAGCGTCTGCCCGGCGATGCGGCTGGCGCCGGCGCCGGACAGGTCGATGCGCGCATCGCCCGTCAGTGCCGCGCCATTGATGGTGTCGGTGCCCTCCGCGTCCTGCAGCACGCGCCGCGCGGCATTGGCGGCGGAAAGGCTGCCGAACTCGTCGGTATAAACATGCTGCGTGTTGGCCGAGGCCGCCGAGCCCAGCACGGTGAGGCCCCAGTTCAGCAGCGTGCCGGTGTTGCCCGCGGCCAGATCGTCGACACGCAGCCGCCAATCGCCCTGCGCCGCCTCGTTGAGGAATTGCGTGCTGGCCAGCGTGAAGGTGAGCGCGCCGCTGGCCGGGTCATAATTGCCGAGGGCCACGCGGTCGAGCAGCAGGCTTTCGGTGCCGGAGGGCGACACCAGGGAAATGCGCAGATCGCCGATGCGCTCATGGCGCAGGTCGATGAACAGCTCGGCGCGCTCGACGCGGATCGCAGCATCGATCCGCACGCTTTGTTCGAGGCGCTGGTTCTCGGACAGGCCGCCGCCGGCATCGTTGCGGACGCTGGCCTGCGACAGGTTTCCGGCGGTGGATTGCGCTTCCCAGCTCTCCGCCAGCCGCACCGCCGCATGCGCATCGATCAGCCCGAAGCCGGCACGCCGCGAGACATGGTGCCCGCCGCCATTCCAATCCTGCGCCGCGTTGAAGAACCAGCCGGCGCCATCATTGTCGACCATGCGGGCGGACATGCCGAGGATGGTCTGCACGTCGCGGTAGCCGAGATTGGGGTTGGCTTCCAGCATCAGGGCCACGGTGCCGCTGACGATCGGCGCCGACCAGGAGGTGGCGGTGCCCGGCGCCACCACCGTCAGCGCCGCGCCCGGATTGGACATCGGCGCCACATTGCCATTCTCGAAGGCCGCGCCGGCGGTGATGGTGTGGCGGTTGTTGACATAGTTGTGGGTGTTGACGTCATCGCCCTGCTGCGCGCCGTTCCCGGCGGAGCGGACGATCACCGTGCCGAGCCCGCCACGGCCCTGGGCGGCGGTGGCGGCGATCGCGGCGGCGGCGCCGGCATAGGCGGGCTGCTGGAAATTGTCGGTGAAGTAGTAGCCGGAGCGGCCCCAGGAATTGTGCGAAACGTCCACGCCGCTTTGCAGGGAAAGCAGGGTCGTTTCCTGCTCGATCGTGCGGCGTTCGATGACGTTGAAGGTGTAGGCGACCAGCGTCGCGTTGAAGGCGGCGCCGATGCCGCCGGTGTTGTTGTTGGCGTTGCCGACCAGGATCTCGGCCACTTGCTGGCCATGCAGGTCGGTGGGGTCGGCGGTGCCTGGTGCCGTGACGCTGGCGGCCAGATCCACCTTGCCAACCAGTTCCGCACGATCGGCCCAGCGCCGGGTGTCGATCTGGCCGATCCGGATGCCCTGGCCGGAATATTCATCATAAAGGGAAGTGAGGCGGGCAGAACGCAACTGCCATTGGCTGGCGTAATCCGGGTCGTTGAAGATGGCCACCAACAAGGCTCCACTAAATAGAAAGTAAAAACATATGCCGAGATTTCCACCAGGAGCCGAATCCACCGCCTGAACGGTGGTTTGCGGCCCTGGAGTCGCGACTTGGCAGGAACGTTAAATTTGCAGAACAGTTTGCTTCTTGGGAGTGCTTAAGTCTTGGCTGATCTTCACGTCCTGCGGAGCTTTAGCCCGTAGCACCATCGAGTGCCCGCATCCAGACCACCGCCGCGGCGGCGCCGGCATCCGGCACGCCCATCGCCCGGTCCCCAAGATAGGCGGCGCGGCCAAGGCGCGGGCGCATGGAGCGTGTCGCATCGGCGCCCTCCGTGGCGGCCTGGATGGCTGCGGCCCAGGCGGCGTGCAGGGACTGGCCGGCGGCCGCGGCGCGGGAAAACGCCTCGGCCGCGGGGTGCAGCGCGTCCAGCATGGTGCGGTCGCCTGGGCGGGCGCCACCCAGTTCGCCGATTGCCGCCACCGCCTGGGCGAAGGCTTCCGCCCAATCCTTGGCCGAGGGGGCATCCCCCAGTTGCCGCGCGGCGCGCAGCAGGGCGGTGGCGTAGAACGGTCCGGAACTGCCGCCAATGGCGCGACGCAGCGTTTCGCCCAGTTGCCTCAGCGCCACGGCGGGGGTGGCGAAAGCCCCATCCGGCAAGGCGCGGATCGCGGCCGCGCCGCGCGCCATGCTGATGCCGAGGTCGCCATCCCCGGCCTGGCTGTCCAGCTTCGTCAGTTCCGCCTCCTGCCGCTCCAGCGCGGCGGCGGCGCGCAGGATGGCGGCCTTCAGGGCCGGGGCGAGGGGACCGGGAACGGGCGGCGCCTCCGCCTCGGTGGCGGGGCCGGGGATGATCCGGCGTTCGGCGGCGATGCGCCCGCCCGCCTGCCAGGCCGGCGCTTCTCCGGCGGCGTCGAGCAGCGCCAGCCGCGCATCATCCACCACCAGCAGCGACAGGGAGCAGCCGGGCATTTCCAGCGCGGTGAGGTAGTTGCCGGCCCAGGCGCGCTCCACCACCAGCCCCCGGCCGCGCAGCCAAGCCAGCGCGCCGCGCGCCACGATGGCCAGCTCCATCGGCGGCGTGCCGCCCAGCCCGTTCACCAGCAGCGCCACGCGGGCGCCGGCCCGCAGGCCGAGATCGGCGGCGATGGCCTCCAGCATGGTGTCCACCAGACCGTCGGCCGGGCGCAGTGCGGCGCGTTGCACGCCCTGCTCGCCATGGATGCCGAGGCCCAGCTCGATCTCCGCGGGCGCCAGGGTGAAGCCGGGTTCGCCGGCGGCGGGCACGGTGCAGGCATCCAGCGCCACGCCCATGGTGCCGAGCGCCTCCGCCGCCTGCCGCGCCAGTTGCGCCACCTCCGCCAGCGGCTTGCCGGACGCGGCGGCGGCGCCGGCGATCTTGTGGATCAGCACCGTGCCGGCGATGCCGCGCCGCCGCGCCTTCTCCACCGTGTCGCGCAGCGCCACGTCATCGGCCACCACCACCATCTCGGTCGGAATCCCCTCGGCGGTGGCCAGCTCGGCGGCGAGGCCGAAATTCAGCCGGTCCCCGGTGTAGTTCTTCACCACCAGCAGCGCGCCGGCGGGGCCGGCCGCGGCCCGGATGCCGGACAGCACGGCATCGACGCTGGGGGAGGTGAACACGTCGCCGGACACTGCCGCCGTCAGCAACCCGGTGCCGACATAGCCGGCATGGGCCGGCTCGTGCCCGGCGCCGCCGCCGGAGATCACCGCGACAGGGCGCCGCGCGGGATCGGGCAGGCCGGCCTGGACGATGACGTCCTCTGATTCCAGCAGCGCCTGGGCTGGGTTCAGGTCGGCCAGGCCTTCCAGCATCTCCCGCACGACCTGGCGGGGATGGTTGATCAGCTTCTTCATGATGGCGACTCCTCCAAGACCGGAGGCAGCTTGGCAGGCGGCGGCCGGGACGGCCACGGGGTGCGGCCGGCGCTACAGCAGGGCCAGCGCCCCTCCTGCCACCGCCAGGATCTGGATGGCGCAGGCGCGGCGGTAGAGCGTGAGGGCGCGGCGAAGGTCGGACACCGTCGCGGCCGCCCGCCCGTCGCCCATCCAGGCATCCTCCACCCGCGTTTGGCCATAGACGCGCGGCCCCGCCAGCCGCAGGCCCAGCGCGCCCGCCATCGCCGCCTCGGGCCAGCCGGCATTGGGCGAGCGGTGGTTCCGCGCATCCCGCCGCACCGCGCGCCAGGCGCCGCGCGCATCCGCGCCCCGCGTCATGCCCGCCGCCAGCAGGATCCACATCGCCGCGAGGCGGGAAGCCGGCAGGTTCACCACGTCATCCAGCCGCGCCGCCGCCCAGCCAAAGGCCTCGTGGCGCGGGGTGCGGTGGCCGATCATGCTGTCGGCCGTGTTCACCGCCTTGTAGGCGGCGATGCCGGGCAGCCCCGCCGCGCCGCACCAGAAGGCC
Organism: Teichococcus oryzae; assembly: GCF_008386565.1. GTDB lineage: Bacteria > Pseudomonadota > Alphaproteobacteria > Acetobacterales > Acetobacteraceae > Pseudoroseomonas > Pseudoroseomonas oryzae. The sequence continues at coordinate 58,058 of NZ_VUKA01000015.1, forward strand.
GGCGCCACCACGCCGTCGGAGAAGTTCTCGGCCAGGCTCTCGATGGCGGCGCGGCAGATGGCCGGCTCGTCCAGCGATTCCGGGTTGCGGCCGACGATCATGGACACCGCCGCGCGGCCGCCTTGCAGCCCATCCCGCTCCAGCCCCTCCGCCACGGCGCGGACATGCTCGTGCAGGCTGCGCTGCGCCGGCAGGCTGGCGGCCAGCAGGGCCAGCAGCGGCAGCGCCGCCGCCTGCGGCAGGAAGTGCAGCAGCGCCGCCTGCAGCAGCCCGGCCGGAACCAGGCTGGCCAGCAGCAGCACCAGCACCGCCGCGACGCCGCGCGCCCGCCGCCGCGGCGCGGCCAGGGCCGGGTCGTTCCATCGCCGGTCCAGAACCCCGATCAGCGCGCCCATCCACACCACCGGGTGGCGGATCGCGGCGAAGATCGGGGCAGGGTAGCCCAGAGCCGCCTCGATCAGCAGCGCGCCGAGCAGCAGGGGAAAGGTCGTGGACAGCGGAAGGCTCGCCTGCAAGGAAAGGCCGGGGATCGCGGCGGAGCGGGGCGGTTAGCATGCGGGCAGCGGGGCTGGAACATGGCGGGCGGCTGGAGGCAGCGCGGCGGCGCTTCCCCGGGGCGCCATCGCCCTTCCTGGACCTGTCCACCGGCATCAACCCCACCCCCTGGCCGGTGCCCGCCCTGCCGCCGGACGCCTTCACCCGCCTGCCGGAGCCGGAACAGGAAGCGGCGCTGCGCCAGGCCGCGGCCGCCGCCTATGGCGTCGCCGATGCCGCCATGGTCGCGGCGGCGCCGGGCACGCAGATCCTGATCCAGCTGATCCCCCGCCTGTTCCCGCAGCGCGGCCTGGCGGTGCTCGGCCCCACCTATGCCGAGCACGCCGCCTGCTGGCGGGCCGCCGGAACGGCCGTGCGGGAGGTGAGCCGCTTCCCGGATTTGGCAGAGGCGCCGGCGGCGCTTCTGTGCAACCCCAACAACCCGGATGGCCGCCGCCACGACCCGGCCGCGCTGCACGCTCTGGCGGACCGCATGGCGCAGCAGGGCGGCCTGCTGGTGGTGGACGAGGCCTTCGCCGACCTGGAGCCCGGGCCCCTGAGCGCCGCCGGGCTGCTGCCGCATCCGGCCCTGGTGATCCTGCGTTCCTTCGGCAAGAGCTATGGCCTGGCCGGGCTGCGGCTGGGCTTCGCGCTGGCGGCACCGGAGCGCGCGGCGGCGATCCGGGACGCGCTGGGGCCCTGGGCGGTGTCCGGCCCGGCCATCGCCGTGGGCCACGCGGCGCTGGCCGACGCGGCCTGGCGGGCGGCGATGGCGGAGCGGCTCCGCCGCGATTCCGCGCGGCTGGACGCGATGCTGGCCCGGGCGGGGCTGTCACCCCGTGGCGGCACATTGCTGTTCCGGCTGGCCGAGGGCGATGCCGCCGCCTGGCACGAGCGGCTGGGCCGTGCCGGCATCCTGACCCGCCCCTTCGCCGCGCAGCCGCGCTGGCTCCGCTTCGGCCTGCCGGGCGATGCCGCGGCCTGGACACGGCTGGAGGCGGCGCTGGGCGCCTGATCGATCGGGATGCTTGAGCGGTTCAGCGGCCGAGGAAGCGCTCGAAGGCCTTCAGCGTCTCGTCGCTGACATGATGCTCGATGCCCTCGGCATCGCTTTCCGCCACATCCTCCGGCACGCCGAGCGCCCGCAGCAGGTCCACCACCACCCGGTGGCGGGCGCGCACCTCGGCGGCCAGGGCGTGGCCGGCCTCGGTGAGGAACACGCCGCGATAAGGGCGTGAATGCGCCAGCCCTTCCCGCTTCAGCCGGGCGATCGCCTTGATGGCGGTGGCGTGGGACACGCCGAGCCGGCGGGCGATGTCGGTTGGCCGCGCCTCGCCCTCGACGCGGAGCAGGTCGTCGATCAGTTCCACATAGTCATGCAGCAAGGCGCTGGCGCGGGCGGAGCGGGCAACGGCATGGCGCGCCGCCTCCTGCGCCTCGGCCGTGTCAGGGACATCCGAGGGGCCGCCCATCGGGGCTTCAGCGGGAGCAGCGGTGTCCTCCGCCTCGGCATCTGGGATCATGGCACAACCTTCCGTGACGGGCGGCGTCTAGCACTCGGGAAAGCGGTGGGCAAAATGTAGCCTTGGCTTCATCCTGGGGTTCATGCTTGAAGGTAGGGCAAGGGTTACTATCCTTTGGTCCACATCACGTCGCACAGGAAAACCTCCATGCCGGATGCGAAACGCCTTTTCCCGACACGCCGCGGCCTGCTGATGGCGGCGCTGGCCCTGCCGGTGGCGGCGCGGGCTGGCCACGCGCAGGCGGCCTCGTTGCGGGTGCTGGCCACCACCGCGATGATCGGCGACCTCGCGCGCCGGATCGGCGGCGGGCGCATCGCCCTGACGGTGTTGATGGGCGAAGGGGTGGACCCGCATCTCTACAAGCCCACCCGGCAGGACGTGGCGCGCCTGCTGCAATCCGACCTCGTGCTCTACAGCGGCCTGCTGCTCGAAGGTCAGATGACGGACGCCTTCGAGCGCGTCGCGCGCAGCGGCAAGCCGGTGGTGGCGGTGGCGGAGGCGCTGCCGCCCGAGGCGCTGCTGGTGCCGGAAGGCGCCAATGGCCAGCCCGATCCCCATGCCTGGATGGACCCCCGCGCTTGGTCGCAGGCGGCGAACATCATCGCCGCCCGCCTGGCCGAGGCCGATCCGGCAGGCCGCGTGGCGTTCGAGAACAATCTCGCGGCCCTTCAGGCAGAGCTGGCGGCGTTGGATGGCTGGGCCGCGCGGGCTATCGCCTCGATCCCCGCGGAGCGGCGCGTGCTGGTCACCGCGCATGATGCCTTCGGTTATTTTTCCCGCCGCTACGGCATCGAGGTGCTGGGCATCCAGGGCCTGTCCACGGAATCCGAGGCCGGGCTGCAACAGATCGAGCGGCTGGTGGCGCTGCTGGTGGAGCGCCGCATTCCGGCGGTGTTCGTGGAAAGCTCGGTGTCCGATCGCAACATCCGTGCCCTGGTGGAAGGCGCCCGGGCGCGCGGCCACGGCGTTGTGGTGGGCGGGGCGCTGTTCTCCGACGCGATGGGGGCGCCCGGCACCTATGAGGGAACCTATGCGGGCATGATCGACCACAACGTCACCACCATCGTGCGGGCCCTGGGCGGGGATGCGCCGGAAGCCGGCTTCGCCGGACGGCTGGCGGTGGCATCGCGATGATCGAGCCCGCCCTGGAGCTGCGGAACCTTTCGGTTGCCTACCGTGAGGCGGCGGTGCTGCGCCGCGTGTCCTGGGCAGCGCCAGCCAGCGGCCTTACCGCCATTGTCGGGCCGAACGGGGCGGGCAAGTCCACGCTGCTGAAGGCGTCGCTGGGCCTGGTGCCGCGCCTGACGGGGGAGGCGCTGTTCTTCGGCCAGCCCTTGTCGGCGGTGCGGCGCCGGGTGGGCTACCTGCCGCAGCGGGCCAGCGTGGACTGGGAATTCCCGGCCACCGCGCTGCAGGTGGCCGCCATGGGCCGCTATCCCCGCGCCGGCTGGTTCCGCCCCCTGCCGCGCGCCGAGCTGGAGCGGGCCCGCGCCGCCCTGGCCGAGGTCGGCATGGCGGATTTCGCCGAACGGCAGATCGGCCAATTGTCCGGCGGGCAGCAGCAGCGCGTGTTCCTGGCGCGCGCCCTGGCGCTGGAAGCGGATCTGTACCTGATGGACGAGCCTTTCGCCGGCGTCGATGCCGCGACGGAGCGCGCCATCGTAGAGGTCCTGCACCGCCTGGCGCGGGAAGGCCGCGCCGTTGTCGCCGTGCATCATGACCTGGCCACGGTGGCGGAATACTTCACGGAGGTCTGCCTGCTGAACGGGGAGCTGGTGGCGGCCGGCCCAGTGGCCACCACCTTCACGCCGGAAAACCTCGCCCGCGCCTATGGCGGGCGGCTGCCGATGCTGGACCGGCCGGTGCCGCGGACGGAACCGGGTGCGGAGCCGGCCTGGGCGGCGGCGTGATGGAAACGCTGCTGCAGGCCCTGTCCTTCGCCGGCGGGCACAACACCCGCATGGTGGCGCTGGGCTGCGCGGCCTTCGGTCTCGCCGCCGGGGCGCTGGGCTGCTTCGTGACGCTGCGCGGGCGGGCGCTGATCGCTGATGCCGCGGCCCATGCCACCCTGCCGGGATTGTGCATCGCCTTCATCCTGGCGGCGCTGCTGGGCGGCGATCCGCGTTCCCTGCCGCTGCTGCTGGCCGGCGGCGCCGCCACGGCCGGGATCGGCGTGCTGGTGGCGGGCGGGCTGGTGCGTGGCGGCCGGCTCAGGGACGATGCCGCCCTGGCCCTGGTGGTGTCGCTCGGCTTCGGCATCGGCGTGGCGTTGCTGTCAGTGGTGCAATCCCTGCCGGTGGGCGGGCAGGCGGGGCTGACGGGTTTCATCCTGGGGCAGGCGGCGGGGATGGGGCAGTCCGACGCGCTGCTGATCGGCGGGCTGGCGCTGCTGGCGCTGCTGGCGGTGGCGGTGCTGTTCCGCCCGCTCGCCGTGCTGTGCTTCGATCCGGAATTCGCCGCCGTGTCCGGGCTGCCGGTGCGGCGGCTCGACCTCGCGCTCATGCTGCTGATGCTGGCGGTGACGGTGGCGGGGCTGCGCGCCGTCGGGCTGATCCTGGTGGTGGCGCTGATGGTGGTGCCGGGCGCCACGGCGCGGCTGCTGACCGACCGCCTGCCGGTGATGGTGCCGCTGGCCGCCGGCCTCGGCGCCTTCGCGGCCTGGTTCGGCACCGGGCTGTCCGCCGCGCTGCCGGCCTTGCCGACCGGCGCCACCATCGCGCTGGTGGCCTGCGCCCTGTTCATGCTGGCGCTGCTGTTCGCTCCCGGGCGCGGCGTCATCGCCTTCGCGCTGCGGCAGCGGCGGCTGCGCCGCGACCTTCTGGCGGAGCTGCGATGACCCTGTTCCTGCAACTCGATTTCGCGGCGCTACTGGCGGCGGTGATGGCCTGCCTGGCCTGCGGGCTGCTCGGCAACCTGCTGCTGCTGACGCGGCAGAGCCTGCTGGGGGATGCCGTCAGCCACGCGGTGCTGCCGGGGCTGGTGCTGGGCTTCGCCGTCACCGGCACCCGCGCCACCCTGCCCATGGTGCTGGGCGCCATGGTGGCGGCGGTGGCGGCGGCGCTGCTGATCGCCCTGGTGCGGCGGCTGGCGCGGCTGGAGGCCGGGGCGGCGATGGGTGTGGTGTTCTCCGGCTTTTTCGCCCTGGGCCTGGTGATGATGGAGCTGACCGGGGCGCGCGCCGTGGACCTCGACGTGGATTGCGTCCTGTATGGCCAGCTGGAGGCGCTGATCTGGCCCGCCGCCACCGGTCCTGCCTCCCTGCTCGATCCCGCGGCCCTGGCCGAGCTGCCGGTGGAAACCCGCATCCTGGCCGGGGTGCTGGCGCTGGTGGTGGCCGGCCTGGCCCTGCTTTGGAAGGAGCTGCGCCTTGTCGCCTTCGACCCCGGCTTCGCCGCCAGCATCGGCTTCGCGCCGCGCCGCATCTCGCTCGTGGTGCTGGTGCTGGTGTCCGTGGCCTGCGTCGCGGCCTTCTGGGCGGTGGGCTCCATCCTGGTGATCGCGGCGCTGGTGGCGCCGCCGGCCATCGCCCGGCTGCTGACCGATGATTACCGGCGGCAGTTCCTGTTCTCGGCGCTGGCGGCGCTGGCCATGGGCGGCGGTGGCCACGGCGCCGCCATCGGCGTGCCGGCACTGCTGGGGCTGGAGTTCGGCCTGAACGCGGCGGGCATGATGGCGGTGGTCGCGGCGCTGATGCTGGCGGCCGCCTGGACGGCATCGCCGCTGCGGCGCCGGGTTAATTCGGCGACAGCTTCGCCGCGCGATCTGCAGCCTACCGCCTCTATCCGGTAAGCCCGAACCGGATGGCACCCCCGGCCGGCGCTGATGCCGCGCCGGGGGCCGAAAGCTGCCGGGAGAACAGGTGATGATAGGCCGGATCGAGGGGATGGGCCGGGTCCTGCTGCTGCTGGGGGCGCTGGGCGCCGCGCTGCCGGCCTGGGCCCAGGAAGCGCCGGACCCGGAGGAAGCCTGCGGGGAAGGCACCCGCCTGTTGCGCGGCCTTTGCGTCAGCACCAGCTTCACCTTTGACGGCTTCGGCAATCTGCGCGGCGGGCTGCGGCGGGGTGTCGCCGGAACGGCGCAGATCGGCCTCGGCGTGCAGGTGGATTTCGGCCGCATCGCCGGCCTGGATGGCTGGACGCTCGGCGCCAACGCCCTGGGCATCTGGGGCAGGCAGGCGGGCGAGGCGCTGACCGGCAGCCTGGCCTCGCCCAGCAACATCGAGGCGCTTTCCACCGTGCGCCTGTACGAGATCTGGCTGCAGCGGGAGGTGGAGGGCTGGGGCTCCCTGCGCTTCGGCCAGCTTTCCGCCGAAAGCGACTTCACCGTGGCCGACGCGGCGGAGAAGCTGGTGGCCGACACCTTCGGCTGGCCGGTGGCGCTGGGCGAGGCGCTGCCCTCCGGCGGCCCGGAATATCCTCTGGCCGCGCCGGGCATCCGCCTTGCCCTGGGCGAGCCGCGGGATGGCCATGGCCTCAGCCTCGGCCTGTTCTCGGGCGATCCGGGGGGGCGCTATGGCGAGAACACCGATCCCGAGCGGCACAACCGCCACGGCATCAATTTCAGCACCGCTGGGGGCGCCTTCATGATGGCCGAGGCCGTGATTGGCGCCACGCGGCCGCCGGAAGGGCCGCGCCCCTGGGTGGTGAAGCTCGGCGCCTGGCACCACACGGGCGGCTTCGATGCGCAGCGCCGCGACGCGGAGGGCCTTTCCCTGGCCGATCCGGCCAGCAGCGGCGAGCCCCGCCGCTATCGCAACAACCAGGGCGGCTACGCCGTGGGGGAGGCGACGCTGTGGCGGGAAGGGGCGCAAAGCCTCGCCGTCTTTGCCCGCGGCTTCGCCCAGCCGGCCGACCGCAACCCGGTTTCCCTGCAGCTGGATGGCGGCCTCGCCTGGACTGCGCCGTTCAGGCATGTTGGGCACATGCTGTCCTTCGGCGCCTCCCATGCCCGCATCGGCCGTGATGCCCGGGGACTGGACCGGGATGCACAGATCCTCGCCGATCCGTTCCGCCCCCGCCGCACGCATGAGACGGTGCTGGAGGTGAATTACGACTTTCCCGTCGGGCCCGTGCATCTGCGGCCGCTGGCGCAATGGTACATCAACCCGGCCGCCAACGCGGCCGATGAGGAAACCGGCCGCAGCCTCCGCGACGCGCTGCTGCTTGGGCTGCGCATCCAGGCGACGTTCTGAACGGCCCCCGCTGAACGGCCCCTGGCGCTTCAGGCGGCGCGGGTCGCCGCCTTGGTGCGCCGCTGCTGCCGCAGCACGTCCTCGATCCAGGAGTCCAGCCGGTCGGTTTCCGCCTCGGCCTCGGTGAAGTCCGGATAGGCGGCGGCGAAGCGCAGGGCCATCCAGCGCCAGGCGACCAGCCGCTTGTGGATTTTCTCGGCGCGCTGCAATTCCTCGCCGCTGGCGCGGTCCGGCGGCGGCAGGCGGCCGGCCAGGGGCGGGCGCACCGGGCGGCCGGCGCCATGCTCCACGGCCCATTGCGCCAGGCGGGTGATGCCGTTGTCGCGCTCATCCACCGGGCACAGGGCATAGGTCCAGCGATCCATCAGCGACAGCCCTGCGACGCCGTCGATGGCGGAGGCGATAGCCAGCGCCTGCGTCATGTCGGCCAGCCGGTAATTCGGATCGTCCTTGCGCAGCACCGCCCGCTGGATGCGCGCCAGCACGCCGAACAGGCTGTCGGAGCCGATCTCGGCGGCGACGGCGGCGATGATTTCGGCATCGGGCTGCACCTGCGGCCGCAGCTCGGCCGGGGGGGCAGGCGGCGCGTCCATCATGGCCTGGATGAAGCCGGGCTCCCCGCCGCCGGCCAGCACCGCGACGATGCCGCCCTCATGATGGCCGAAGCGCCCGGCGCGGCCACCGATCTGCTTCACCTCCTGGCTGTTCAGCTCCCGCCGCTCCTCCCCGTCGAACTTGCGCAGGGTGGAGAAGATCACGCGGCGGATCGGCAGGTTCAGCCCCATGCCGATGGCGTCCGTCGCCACCACGATGTCGGCCTCTCCGTTGCGGAAGCGGGCGGCCTCGGCGCGGCGCACCTCGGGCGAGAGCGCGCCATAGACCACCGCCACCTTGCGGCCGCGCTTCACCAGCTGCTCGCGCAGGTCCATCACGTCGCGGCGGGAAAAGGCGATCAGCGCATCGCCGGCGCGCAGCTCGCCGAAGCCGATGGAGCGGCTGGCGGCATGCAGCGGGCTTTTGCGCTCCAGCGAGATTTCCTCGACCTCGTCGCCGCACAGGGCGGCGATGCGCTTCACCATGGGAATGCATTCCGGCGCCCCCAGCACGAAGACCTGCCGCGCCGGCACGCCCATGATGGCGGCGGTCCAGGCGGCGCCGCGGTCACGGTCATGCAGCAGCTGCGCCTCGTCGATCAGGGCCACGTCCACGGGGTTGTGGAACGGGCACATCTCCACCGTGGCGGCGAGGTGGCGGGAGCCGTGCACCGGCATCCGCTCCTCCCCCGTGGCGAGGGAAGCCTGCACGCCGCGCGCGGCCAGCGCTTCGCGGAACTCATGCGCCAGCAGGCGCAGCGGGGCCAACGCCATGCCGCTTTCGGCAGCGGCCAGGCGATCCAGCGCCATGTGGCTTTTGCCGCTGTTGGTGGGGCCGGTGATGATGGTGATTCGCCGGATCATCGCCCGCGCGGTGGCGAAATGCGCGGCGTAGCGGTCCAGCGCGGCGGCGCGGGCCACGGCCTGGTTGGCTTCCTTGCTGCCGCGCCCGGCCAGCGCCGCGGCGCGCCCGATCTGGGTGGGGCGCTGCTGGTCCGGGGCGCGGGCGCGCTCCGGCCTGGCCATCTGCTCAGCGGCGCGCCAGGCCTGCAGCTCGCGCCGCAGCGGGACGATCTCGGCCGGGTCGAACTGCCACAATTCCCGCCCACCCTTGGCGCTGCGGATCTTGCGCGCCACCGGGATCAGCCCGGCGCCGACCCAGCGCAGTGCCTCCCGCTCCGAGCAGTGCAGCAGCTTCGGGACGCCCTCGATCCCGATCAGGCTCTTTTCCCAGGCGCGGAGGCGGGTGACCTCCTCCCGCCGCTTTTCCCGCGCCGCCTTCTCGGCCGAGCGCAAGTCCTGCTGCCGCCGCTCGGCGGTGCGGCCGGCGCGGAGGACGAACTCGGCGGTGGCGGCGGTGGACAGGCCATGCGCCTCGGCCACCGCCTGGGCCAGCGCGGCCATCCGCTCGCCGGACAAGGGGTGGCCTTCCTCGGCCTGCTCGCCGGCGATGATCTCCAGCGCCGATTCGGCGTTGTCGGCGACGTCGCGAAGCCTTTCGGCCACGGCATCGTCCAGCGCCATGCGCAGGGCGCGCGGCGTCGCTTCCGGGTCCTGGAGGCGCTTGGCCGCGGCCTCGGCATCGGCGCGGCGCACCCAGGGCTGGCCGGCGCGGCTGGCCATCTCCATGGCCGCCTTGGCCCAGAACTTGCGCCGCACCGCGACCAGCTCCGCCCGGATGGTGTCGGCATCGGCGGGCAGGCGGCGCAGCACGCGCCGGATCAGCTGCGGCATTTCCCGCGCCTCGACCCGGAGGCCGGAAGCGAGGATGGCGGCCTCCGCCGGGTTGGAGGGCAGGTCGAAATCATTGCTCATGCTGCATCAACTAGCGGAAGGGCAGGGTGTTTCGCCAATCCGGCGATAGCGGGCGCCCGAACGGCGCGCTGCCCGCCGCCGCCCGGATCGGGCCGCCGCGCCTCAGACGTGCTGGCCGCCATTGATGTGGATCTCCGCCCCGTTGATGTAGGCGGAAGCCTCGCTGCACAGGAAGTGGATGGTTTCCGCGACCTCCCGCGCCTCCCCCAGCCGGCCCAGCGGCACGATGTCCCGCACCAGCTCATCCGTGCCGGGGGACAGGATCGCGGTGCGGATCTCGCCCGGCGCGATGGCGTTGGCGCGCACCCCGCGCGGGCCGAACTCATGCGCGAATTCCCGCGTCAGCGCGGCCAGGCCGGCTTTTGATGCCGCGTAGGCCACCCCCGCGAAGGGATGCACGCGCGAGCCGGCGATGGAGGTGACGTTGACGATGGCGCCGCGCGCCGCCTCCAGTTCCGGCAGCAGGGCGCGGGCCAGCAGCGCGGTGGACACCAGATTGACGTTCAGCACATGCGTCCAGGCGCGCGCATCGGTATCCGCCACGCCGAGCCGCGACCCGCCCGGCCCCTTCGGGGAGATGCCGGCATTGTTGACCAGGGCATGCAGCGGACCGCCGGCGATGCGTTCCCGCACCTCGGCCACCAGCCGGTCGATGTCCGAAAGGTCGGCGAGGTCGGCCTGGATGTGGCCCCAGCGCGCGCCCGGCCAGCGGCATTCCTCCGAGAAGGAATGGCGGGAAACCGTCAGCACGCGCCAGCCATGCTCCTGGAACAGCTTCACGGTGGCATGGCCGATGCCGCGGCTGGCGCCTGTCAGCAACAGGGTGCGGGGCGTGTCGGACATCCGTGGGCTCTCCTGGCCCGCGGGCTGGCGGGCATTTCCTGCGGTGGCGGCATCATAGGCGGATCGCCGCGCCGGTCCATCGCGCGGCGCCCGGCACCTGCCCGGGCGCCATGCGCCGGCCTGTACGGCCCACGAAGCGGGCCGAGCCGCCGGATGGCGGCTGGCGGCAAGTGTCGCGAGGCCAGACGGCCGGAGGCCGGGCCCGGCGCCCGGCAGCGTGAAAAGGCGTCAGTCCACCAGCGCCGCATAGCTCAGCGCCCGCAGCTCCCGCCGCAGCGGATAGGTGGAGGAGGGGACCAGCTGGGTCATCAGGATCACCGCCATCTCCTCCGCCGGGTCGATCCAGAAGGCGGTGGAAGCGGCGCCGCCCCAGGCATATTCGCCCGGGCTGCCGACGATCTGCGCCCGCGCCGGGTCCAGCGTCACGGAAAAGCCGAGGCCGAAGCCGATGCCTTCCGCGGTGGTTTCCGACCAGCGCGGCTGCCCCATCGCCGCCATGTCGCCGCGCAGGTGGTTGGCCGTCATCAGGGCCACCGTCTTGCGGCCCAGCAGCCGCACCCCGTCCAGCTCGCCCCGGTTCAGCATGAGCCGGCAGAAGCGCCAGTAATCGGCGACGGTGGAAACAAGGCCCCCGCCGCCGGAGCAAACCGGTGGTGGCCGCAGGAAAGGGCTCATGGCCGGATCGTCGATCAGCTCCAGCCGGCCATCCGGTCCGCGGACATAGTTGGCGGCGAAGCGCGGATGATGGGCCTCGGGCAGGCTGAAACCGGTCTCGTGCAGGCCAAGGGGCCCCAGGATGCGGTCGCGCAGGAAGCTGTCGAAGCTTTGCCCGGAGATCACCGCCACAAGATGGCCCAGCACGTCGGTGGCGATGCTGTAGTTCCATTCCCGCCCGGGCTGGGCGATCAGCGGCAACCCGGCCGCGCGCTCCACCACATCGGCGAGACTGGTCTCGGCGGTCTGGAAGTCGATGCCATGCTCCCGGTACAGCGCGTCCACCAGCGTCGCGTGCATGAAGCCATAGGTCAGGCCGGAGGTGTGGGTCAGCAGGTCGCGGAAGGTGATGTCGCGCTCGGCCGGCACGGTGTCGATCTTGCCGCGCCCCCCGCCCACCGCCACGCGCATGTTGCGGAAGCAGGGCAGGAAGCGGGTGATCGGGTCATCGAGCTGGAAGCGCCCTTCCTCGTACAGCATCAGGATGGCCAGGCTCGTGATCGGCTTGGTCATCGAATAGATGCGGAAGATGGTGTCGGCCGCCATGGGCTTGCCGCGCTCCAGGTCGGCGAGGCCGGTGGCGTGGAGATGCGCGACCTCGCCGCGCCGCGCCACCATGGTCACCAGCCCGGCCAGCCTGCCTTCCGCCACCAGCCGGTCGGCCCATGCGGCGATCCGGGACAGGCGGACCGGGCAAAGGCCGAGGCGGCCTGGATCGGCGACGGGCGAAAGGCTCATGCGGAAGCTCCTGGGCGATGCTGCGCCGATCCTGGGCCGCTCCGCCGCCGCCGTCGAGAGGCCGCCTCGACCGCGCGGCGGCAAGGGCGTTGCGCCGCTCCGGCCCCGGATGCTCCGCGGCCGCGCAACCAGCCTCAGGAAGGGCTGCCCTGCGGCGAGGTGGGAGCCGCCCTGGGCCATGGCCCCGGAACACCCATGCCGGCGTCGCCTGCCTGGCGGGCCGAGCTAGGCCGGCACCCTTTCGTCGTAATGGCGGATGAAGCGCGCGCAAAGATCGGTCAGCTTCTCCACCAGCGCCGCGCCGGTTTCGGCCGAGCAAAGCCGCGGGTCGCCGCCGGCGACGCCGTCATTGTAGATTTCATCATATTCCACCGGCAGGCCCACCTCCGCGCCCTCGAAGGCGCCAAGGCCCAGCGCGGTGTGCGGGATGCCGAGCTGCGCATTGGGCTTCAGCGCCCTGCCTTCCGGGACCAGGTCCTTGCGGATCAGCTCCGGGAACAGGTGCAGGCCGATGCTGGTCAGCGGATCGGCGCCATGGCCGGACACCGCCCGGGCCTTGTCGGGGCCGACGATGCCGGGCAGCAGGCCATAGCCGATGCGCCAAAGATACAGGCTCGGGATCAGCACCCCGTCGCGGCGGTAAACCTCCCGCGTCACCTCGGCGATCGGGCCGACATTGCCGCCATGGCCGTTGATGACGATGATCCGGGTCAGGCCGTTGCGGAACAGCGAATCGAGCATGTCGCCGATCACCAGCTCCAGCGTGCCCTGGCCGATGGCGATGCCGCCGATCATCGGCCCGAAATGGTCGGCGCCGCCAAAGGGCAGCACGGGCGCCACCACGGTGCGGGTGCCCAGCTCCGTGGCGCGCAGCGCGGCCAGCTCCGCCACCTTCTCGGCCAGCAGGTAGTCGCCCATGGGGGCGTGCGGACCCTGGTCCTCATGGCTGCCCATGGGCAGCAGCACCACCGGGTTCGCGGCGTAAAGCTCGCGTCCCTCGCCGCCGGTGATGGTGCCCATATGCACCTTGGGATCGGTCAGGTTTGCCATGGCGTGGCGTTCTCCTTGGAGGTGACAGGGCCGGGGATGGCAGGGCCGGAATGGAGTTGCCGAAAACGCTTCGTTCAGCCGATCTCCCCCGCGCGGATGCAGGCCACGCGGCGGCCGTCATCGCCGAAGGGGGCAAGGGCGGGCACCGTCTGGGCGCAGGCCTCCACCGCATGCTGGCAGCGCGTGCGGAAGACGCAGCCGGAGGGTGGGTCGGCCGGGCTGGGCGGATCGCCCTTCAACAGGATGCGCCCGGCGCGGCGGGCCGGGTCCAGGCGCGGCGTGGCCGACAGCAGGGCGCGGGTATAGGGATGCACGGGCCGGTTGAAGATCGGCCTGGCTGGCCCTTCCTCCATCACCCGGCCCAGATACATCACGGTCACCCGGTCGCAGAGCGTCGCCACCACCGGCAGGTCGTGGCTGATGAACAGCATGGCGAGGCCGAGATCGTGCCGCAGCTCGGCCAGCAGCTGGATCACCTGCGCCTGGATCGACACGTCGAGCGCCGAAACCGGCTCATCCGCCACCAGGAAATCCGGCGCGGTGGACAAGGCGCGGGCGATGCCGATGCGCTGCCGCTGCCCGCCGGAGAATTCATGCGGGAAGCGCTCCGCATGGGCGGGCTCAAGCCCGACGCGCCCGAGCAGCGCCGCCACCTGCTTCGCCGCATCGCCCCGGCCATGCAGCCTGATGCCGTCGGCGATCTGCGAGCCGACCCGGCGGCGCGGGTCCAGGCTGCCATACGGGTCCTGGAACACGATCTGCAGCCGCCGCCGCAGCCTGCGCCATTCCGCCCCGGTGAAGTCCGACAACGGGCGCCCTTCCACCGCGACGCTGCCCTCGGTGGGCGGCATCAGACCCAGCATCAGCCGGCCGAGCGTGCTCTTGCCGGAGCCGCTTTCCCCGACCACGCCAACCGCCTCGCCCCGGGCGATGGACATGTTGATGCCGCGCACCGCCTGTACCGGCCTGGATTTGCGGAACATTCCCTTGCCGGGAAAGGTCTTGGAAAGGTCGCGGGCCTCGAGCAGAGCGGCGCTCATGCCGGCACCTCCGCCCCGCGCCGCGCCAGTTCCCGCCAGCGGACGCAGCGGACATCGCGGCCGGGCTCCGCCTCCTCCAGCGCCAGCGGGCCGGCCGAGCATCGCGGCTCGGCATGGCGGCAGCGGGGGGCGAAGCGGCACCCTTCGGGAAAGGCGTGCGGCGGCGGCACGATGCCGGGGATGCCGGCGGGCGGCGCGTCGCCTTCCGGCACGGCGGCCAGCAGGGCGCGGGTATAGGGATGCAGGGGGTTGTGGAACACCTCGGCCACGCTGCCCTGTTCCACCACCTGGCCGGCATACATCACCGCCACGCGGTCGGCGATCTCGGCTACCACGCCCAGGCTGTGGGTGATGAAGACGATGGCGGTGCCGGTTTCGCGCCGCAGCTCGGCCAGCAGGTCGAGGATCTGCGCCTGCACCGTGACGTCGAGCGCCGTGGTCGGCTCGTCGCAGATCAGCAGCTTCGGCCGGTTGGCCAGCGCCATGGCGATCATCACGCGCTGCTTCATGCCGCCCGACATCTCGTGCGGGAAGGCGCGCAGGCGCCGCTCCGGATCGGCGATGCCGACATGGCGGAACAGCGCTTCCGCCTGCTTCCAGGCTTCCGCGCGGGGGACGCGCCGATGCGCGAGAATGGCCTCCGCCACCTGGTCCCCGGCGCGGTGCACGGGGTTCAGGCTGCTCATCGGGTCCTGGAACACCATGGCCATCGGCCCGCCGCGCAGGCGCCGCATCTGCTCCTCGGGCAGGCGGAGCAGCTCGGTGCCGTCGAGCCAGGCCTCGCCCGCGGCGACGCGCGCCACGGGCGGCAGCAGGCCCATCAGCGCCGTGGCGCTGACCGACTTGCCGGAGCCGCTTTCGCCCACGATGGCCAGCGTCTCCCCGGCGCCGACATCGAAGGACACGTCCTGCACCGGGCGGATCGGCCCACGCGGCGTGTCGATCTCCACCGTCAGGCCGCGCACGGAAAGCACCGTGCCCGGCGCCGGCTTCGCCATGGGCAGCAGGCCGGGCAGCAGGCGGTCCACCGCGCGCAGGCGGGAGCGGGTGCCGGCGGTGCGCGGGTCCACCGCGTCGCGCAGGGCATCGCAGAGCAGGTTCATCGCCAGGATGGTGAGCGTCAGTACGGCGCAGGGCCAGAACAGCAGCATCGGCGCCTGCTCCATGGTGGCCCGCGCGCCGCGGATCATCAGCCCCCAGGAAGGCGCCGGCGGCACCACGCCGAGGCCCAGGAAGGACAGCCCGCTTTCCAGCACCACCGCCGAGGCGACGGCCAGCGAGAGCTGCACCAGCACCGGCCCGGCGACGTTGGGCAGCACGGTGCGCAGCAGGATGCGCGGCGCCGGGGCGCCGAGGGCGCGCACCGCCTCCACATAGTCATGGCTGCGGGCGGACAGCACCTCGGCATAGGTAACGCGGGCGAAGCCGGGCAGGTAGAGCACGGACAGCACCAGGATCAGCGTGCCGGCGCCCGGCCCCATCAGCGTCACCACCAGCAGCGCCAGCAGCACGGGGGGAAAGCACAGGATCACGTCCATGCTGCGCACGGTGAGCAACTCGCCCAGGCCGCGGAACCAGCCGCCGATCAGGCCGAAGGCGGTGCCGATGATCCCGGCGATGAGGGCCGATGCGAAGGCCACGCCCAGGCTGGTGCGCGCCCCCCAGACCAGGCGGGACAGCACGTCGCGGCCGAACTCGTCGCGGCCGAGGGGCGATCCTTCCAGCGGCCCGGCCAGCCGGTGGGCGATGTCCTGCCGGACCGGGTCCGGCAGCCCGAGGAAAGGGGCGGCCAGGGCGGCCAGCAGGATCAGCGCGACCAGCGTGCCGGGGATGATCAGCCTCTTCATGACGCGCGGACCCGTGGATCGAGGGCGGCGTAGAGCAGGTCCATGATCAGATTGATCAACAGGAACAGGCCCGAGATCGTCAGCACGATACCCACCACCATCGGGTAGTCGCGGGCCTCCACCGCGCGCAGCAGCGGGGTGGACAGGCCGGGCCAGTTGAACACGTATTCCACCAGCACCGTGCCGCCGAGCAGCGTGCCCATATGCAGGCCCAGCACCGTCAGCACCGGCGTCAGCGCGTTGCGCACCACATGCCGTACCAGCACCCGCCGGGCGGTCAGGCCCTTGGCGCGGGCGGTGCGGACATAGTCGCGGGACAGCGAGTCCAGCACGGAAGCGCGGGTCATGCGGAACAGCACCGCCGACAGCCCCTTGGCAATGGCGATGGCGGGCAGGGCCAGCAGCGTCAGGTGGCGCGGCGGGTCCTCGGCGAAGGGAACATAGCCGCCGGCCGGCATGACGCGGAGCATCTGCGCCAGCACCAGCACCAGCAGCGTGCCGACCACGAAAACTGGCACCGCCAGCAGCAGCGCCGCCACGCCGGAAGCGATGCGGTCGAACAGCCCGCCCCGGTGTAGGGCGGCATAGGTGCCGGCGGGCAGGGCCACCGCCACGGCGATCAGCGTGCCGGCCAGGATCAGCTCCAGCGTGCGCGGCAGGCGCAGCGCGATCTCGTCCAGCACCGGATATTCGTCGATCAGCGACACGCCGAGATCGCCGCGGGCCAGGCCCATGAGGAAGGCGCCATACTGGTTGAGCAGCGGCCGTTCGAGGCCCAGTCTTTCGCGCAGCTCGGCCACCGTCGCCGGGTCGGGCATGGTGCCGCCGGTGGACAGCAGAAGCTCGGCCGGATCGCCCGGCACCATGTGCAGGGTCATGAACACGATGGTCGCCACCAGCCAGGCCAGCGCGACGGAAATGCCGATGCGGCGCAGGACCCACAGCATCAGCCGGGCGCCACGTCTTCACGGCAGGTGCCGGACAAGGAAGGCGGCGCGCCGGGCCTGCCCATGTCATGGCCCTGGCTGCGCGGGGGGAGGCCGGTGGCGGGCATCAGTGGACGGCGCGTGGCAACGGTCATGGCGGACCTCCAGCCGGATCGGGGCCATGGCGGGACATGGCGCGGAACGGCGCCGTTGAACCCCCTAGGTCTGTGGCGCGCGCCAAAGGCGCGCGGCAGGACTGCCCAATGGGGCGGAAAAGCGGGCGGGATGCAGCAAAGCGGTTCCGTGGAACGGCATGGATCTTTCCTCCCGAACCGACGCGGCTGGCGCTGCGCCATTGATGAGCCGGTTCTGCCGCCGGCTCCGGCCAGTCTGCACCTCCAGGCAGGGGCAGAGAAAGGGCTCCTGACCTCCGACTTCAGAAAAGTTTCAGGGTGGCGGAAATACCCCTTTGACTCATCCTCCAGGGGGGCCTAGAAGCCGCCCCCTGCCGTTGAGGTGGCCCCGGTCGGGGCTGAAGATGCGGCGGGTCGCCAAGTCCTCTTGAAAAACTGGCGCGCAGGAACTAAATGGTTCTTAAGCGCTGCGAAGTAATCGGGAAGATGAAAGCGGCGGGGTGGAAAAAAGAGCTTGACGGCCTTGCTGCCAAGCACTAAATACCCACCACGTTCATTCAAAATTGCATCGGGTTTTCTGGAATAGAGACTTGGTTGGATGGCCTTGTTTTGGCGATCTGGTTT
>NZ_VUKA01000016.1 GCF_008386565.1 Teichococcus oryzae
ATGGCGACCGGGGCCGAGGAGGGTGCCGCCGGGAAAGGCGTTTCCTCCGCCACGATGACCGGAGCGGCGGCTTCCGAGTCACCCGGCGGCGCAGGCACCGGCTCGGTGGGCAGCGTCGCGGCGTCCAGCGTGGCATCCGGCATGTCGGCCCGCTCGGCGGAGGGTGGCGTGGCGGCAACGGCCTCGGCGGCTTCCCCCGTATCAGCCGGTGCGGGGGGCATCACCTCGGCGCTGTTCTGCGGCGGGGGTGGCTGCGCCGGCATGGTGGCCTGATCAGGTGGAACAACGGGGCTCTCGATGTCCGGCGCGGCAGCGATGTCTTCGGGTCTTTCGGCGGGCGGGGATGATGCGGCCACGGCTTCGGGGGCGGCGGGAACATCGGCCGGCAGCGCCGTTTCCGCCGGGTCGGCGGCCGCCGCATCGGGCGGCGTCAGGGCTTGCTGGTCAGGCTGGGGTGCGTCAAGGGGCGCCGGGCTGGCTGCCTGGATTTCGGCCGCTGGCGGCCCGGGCTGGCCAATCGGCAGATCAAAGGCCACGTCTTGCGCCACAGGCAGGGCAGCGGCGGCCACCAGCATCCCCTGCACCGGGGGAGCGTCAATGGGCGGCAGGGCCTCCATGCTGTCGGGCGGGGAGGCGGGCGCCGCCGCGAAGGCATCGGGGGAAATCAGCGCAAGGGGCTCGGCGGCGATCTCCCGGGGGCGAAGCGGCTCCAGAGCCGCGGCATCGGCGAGGGAGATTGGCTGCGGAGGGTCATCCGATGCAAGCACCGGCACAAGCGGAAGGCGGAGCGCATCCATCAGGCTGGCCGCGGCGGCGTTCCCGTGCTCCGCCAGGGGATCGTCCGTGACCATGGCCGCGCTGCCCGCGATCCCTCCGGCTGCCGCCCCGGATGGCTCCTCGGCCGGGGCGAAGGCGTCCGGCAAGCCCGCGAGCTGACCATGCTGCGGCGGCAGCTCCGTGCCGGTTCCGCTTTCTTCCGGGAGGGCGATATGCGCTTCCAGCACCGCCAGCTCCAGGTCAAGCTGGTCGGCGGCGGCGAGCAGCCGGGCGATCTCGGCTTGCAGGGCGGTGATTTCCTGCCCTTCCGTCGGCGTGGGCTGTTCCTGCGCGAACAGCGGGGTGGCCGGCATCGCCACGGGCAACAGCGGAGCCGCGGGATGCGGGGCCGGCCTTGGAACGGCGGGCGGCGGAAAAGCCGCCCTGTCCTGGATGCCGGAAGCCGGGTGGAGCAGAAGCGCGAGATAGACCGCCCCCGCGCTTCCCAGGCCGATCAGGGCCCCTGACCCAAGAAGCAGAAACAGCCATCGGGGGGGACGCCGCTCATCGGAGGCCGATTGTGCTTCGCTGCCATACCCGGCCGCGTCAGCCATGCCGGGTCGGGGATGTTGCGGCATGTGGGAAAAGGAGGCCATGTCAGCCATCGTCCGTTTTGTCTGATGCCGGCGTCACTCAGGGGCCTGAAGGCTGCGCCGTCGGGCGTTCTTCCCTGTGCCTGGCATGCGGAATGGAAAGCCTTGGCTGAAACAGGCGCGACCCGCAGCGATGCTGCCCGCGCTTTTCATGGGCATGGGCAGGAAGCCGCCGGCAGAGGGAAGTGATGGCGGCATGTCGGCTCTCCTTTCTGCCTGGGTGAGACCCGAAAACACCCAGTGGAACAGAACAGCGAAGTCTGGTCCGAGTTCAGCTGCGATCTTCCCTGCTACAATGAAGGCCGGAATTACTTGGACAATGACGATGTTTTTTGTGCGAAAACCAATCAGAAGTATCACGCTATGGCGCGGCCCTAGAATCCACAACCTTTTTCGATCTGAAAACGATCGGCTGGGCATCACGGATTTTGGAGCGGTCCGGCCGTGCCGCGGGACGGCGGAGCGCCCCCGGAGGCCGTCATGTCCTTGCGCCGGCGACCCGGCGGAACAGGCACGCCGGGTCGCCGGTGCGGATCGGCGGGCGCTGTTCCGCGCCCGTCAGCCCTGCCGCGCCGCGATGGCGCGTGCCCGCGCCAGCAGCGCCTCGGCGCGGCGAACGATCGGGATGTCGATCATCTTGCCGTCCAGCGCGAAGGAGCCGCGCCCCTGCGCCGCGGCCTCGCGGTCCATGGCGACAATGCGCTCGGCCTTGGCCACGGCTTCCGGGGAAGGGCTGAAGCCGGCATTCAGGGCCGGCACCTGGGAAGGATGGATGGCGGAGGCGCCGACAAAGCCGAAGCTCGCGGAGCGGCGCACCACCTCCGTGTAGGCGGCGATGTCGGAATAATCGGCCACCGTGCTGATGGTCCCGAGCGGCATCAGCCCGGCGGCGGTCGCCGCCTGGAGGATCTGCTGCTTGGGCATCAGCAACACGTCCGGCGTCGGCTCGCCGCCGATCGCGGTGGCGTAATCCTCGGCGCCGAGGGAAAGCCCCACCAGGCGCGGCGTTGCGCGGGCGATGGCGTGCGCCTGCGCCAGGGGGCCGGGGGCCTCGATCAGCGCCACGAAGCGGATGCCGCCCTCGGGCAGGCCGCGCTTCTGTTCCAGCCGCGACACCAGCTCATCCAGCAGGCGGAGGTGATCCGGCCCTTCCGCCTTGGTCACCATGATGGCGGCGACGCCGGGCAGCACCGAGGCCTCCAGGTCGCGCACCGCATCCTCCAGCGGCTGGTTGATGCGCACCAGGATGTCGGAGCGCGCCTCGCGCCGCAGTCGCTCGACCGCGGCCTCGACCTTGCGCCGCGCATCGGCCTTGTCGCCCGGCGCGATGCTGTCCTCCAGGTCGAGCTGGATGGCGTCGGCGCCGCGCTCGCCGGCCTTGGCCAGGAAGCGCTCGACATTGACCGGCACAAAGAGGCCGGATCGCCAGACCGGGTGCGGGGCAGGGCTCATGGAGTGGCCTCCTGGGGCATGGAAACAAGGCCGGAATCCAGGGCGGCCTCGATCTCGGTGGTGGAGAAGCCGTGTTCGGCGAGGATGTCCCGGCTGTGCTGGCCGAGGCGCGGCGCCGGGCTGCGGATGGCGCCGGGGGTGCCGGAAAAGCGGGAGGAAACGGCATGCATGGGGAACTGGCCCATGTCCTCGTCCGGGTATTCGGCCAGCAGCGCGCGGGCCCGCACATGCGGGTCGGCCATGAAGCGGACGATGTCGTAGACAGGGCCGATGGTGACCTCGGCCGCCTCGAAGAAGGCGACGTTCTCCTCCAGGCTCCGCTCGGCGATGAAGGCGCCGATGATGGCGTCCAGCTCCTCCCCATGCGCCACGCGCTGCTCGTTGGTGCGGAAGCGCGGGTCATCGACAAGGTCGCCCCGGCCGATGGAGCGCAGCACCCGCTCCGCCATGCGCTGGGTGGAGGCGGACAGGCAGACCCAGCCGCCATCGCTGGTGCGGTACACGTTGCGGGGCGCGGAACCGGTGGAGCGGCTGCCGGTGCGCGGCTTGGTGCGGCCGGTGAGGCGATAATTCGCCGCCTGCGGACCGAGCGCGGTGAACAGCGGGTCCAGCAGCGGCAGGTCGATCACCTGGCCCTTGCCGCCATTGATCTCGACCTCCCGCAGGGCGGCCATGGCGGCGAAGGCGCCGGTCAGGCCGGCAATGGTGTCGGCCAGGTACATCGGCGGCAGCACCGGCTCGCGGTCGGCGAAGCCGTTCATCTCGGCGAAGCCGGCGAAGCCCTCGACCAGCGTGCCGAAGCCGGGGCGGCGGCTATAGGGGCCATCCTGCCCCCAGCCGGAAATGCGCACGATGATGAGGCGCGGCTCGATGCGCAGCAATTCCTCGGGCCCTAGGCCCATCGCCTCCAGCGTGCCGGGGCGGAAGCTTTCCACCAGCATCGCGGCGCCCGGCACGAGGCGGCGGATCAGCGGGATCGCATCCTTGTGCCGGAAATCGAG
The DNA here is from genome assembly GCF_008386565.1 of Teichococcus oryzae. Lineage (GTDB taxonomy): Bacteria > Pseudomonadota > Alphaproteobacteria > Acetobacterales > Acetobacteraceae > Pseudoroseomonas > Pseudoroseomonas oryzae. The sequence goes on from NZ_VUKA01000016.1 coordinate 3,863, forward strand.
GGACAGGCTGCGCTTGCCGCGGCCATGCACCTTCCAGGCAGTTTCCACGCCCTTCACGCGCCAGCCGCGCAGGGTGTCGCCGTCACGCGGCTCCACCTTGTCCACCGTGGCGCCGAAATCCGCGAGGTGCTGGGTCAGGGTGTTGCCGGCGACCAGCCGCGAAAGGTCGAGCACGCGGAGGCCATCGAGAGGGCCACGCATGCCGGGGGTGTAGCCGGCGCGGGGCAGGCCGTTATCGGGGGAATCAAGCGGCGACATCGGCGCCTCCTCGGAACAGGATGCCGCCCGCCTCGGGCAGCCAGAGATGAAGCTCCTCGCCCCCGGGGGGCTGGCGCGTTTCCAGGCGCAGCGGCGCGCCGGCGAGATCGAGCCCCACCTGCCAGAGGCCGCCGACATAGGCGCGGCTGGTGATCCGCGTCTTCAGCACGGCGCCGCCATCGGTGGCGCCATCGGCGATGCGCATCTGCTCCGGCCGGTAGGCCAGGGTGACGCGGCTGCCGGCGGTGGCGGCGCGGTCGGCCTGGACTTCCATCCGCTGGCCATCGGCCAGTTCCAGCAGGGCGCGGCCCCCTTCGGGAGCGCTGGTGACGACGCGGGCGGGCAGGAAGTTGGTGGTGCCGATGAAGTCGGCGACGAAAGGGTCCGCCGGCCGCTCATAGATGTCCTGCGGCGCGCCGATCTGCGCGATGCGGCCGCCATTCATCACCACGATGCGGTCGGACAGCGCGAGCGCCTCGATCTGGTCATGCGTCACATAGATGGTGGTGAGGCGGAGCCGCGTGCGCAATTCGCCAAGCCAGGCGCGGGCCCGGTCGCGCAGCTTGGCGTCGAGGTTGGACAGCGGCTCGTCGAGCAGAAGGATGGCGGGCTGGTACACCAGCGTGCGGGCCAGCGCCACGCGCTGCTGCTGCCCGCCGGACAGCTCGTGCGGGTAGCGGCCCGCATAGCGTTCCATCTCCACCAGGGCCAGCACCTCCTCGATGCGGCGGCGGCGCTCGGCGGCGGGCACCTTGCGGAGCGAAAGCGGGAAGGCGACGTTGTCGGCGACCGTCATGTGCGGCCAGAGCGCGTAGCTCTGGAACACCAGCCCGCAGCTGCGCGCTTCGGGCGGGCGGTAGATGCCGCGGGCGGCATCGAAATACACCGTGCCGCCCACCTGGATGCGCCCGCCATCGGCGCGGTCCAGCCCGGCGACGGCGGCGAGGGTGGTGGATTTCCCGCAGCCGGATGGGCCGAGCAGCGTGACGAACTCGCCATCCGCGACATGGAGGTTGACGTCCTCGACGGCGGTGACGCCACCGAAGCGCTTGGTCAGGCCCTCGATCACCAGGTCAGCCATGCAGTTTCACCCCGAAGAGGCCGCGCACCGCGGCGACGCAGACGGCGATGACCGCCACCTGAATGGCGGCCAGGGCCGCGACCAGGCCGACCTCGCCCTGCACCCAGAGTTGCAGCAGCGCCGTGCCGATGACCTCGCTGCCCGGCGCGAACAGGAAGATCGCCGTGGAATATTCCTTGAAGAAGGAAATGAAGAGCACGGTGAAGCAGCCGACCAGCGCCGGGCGCATCAGCGGCAGGACGATGCGGCGGCTGGTGGTCCACCAATCCGCCCCCTGCACGCGGGCGGCGCGGTCCAGGTCCGGGCTGACCTGCAGCAGCATGGGCGCAACGGCGCCGATGCCGGTGGGGATGAAGCGCATGGTGAAGGCGATCACCAGGATCCAGATGGAGTTGCGCAGCACCCCGAGCCCCGGCAGCAGCGCGAAGGCATAGAAGAAGCCGACGCCGGCCACCACGCCCGGCACCGCGCGCGGAAACAGCGCGAGATAGTGCAGCGCGTTGCGGAACCGGAATTCCGAGCGGTGGACGATCACGGCGATCAGGCCGATCAGCGCGGTGGCCAGCGCGCCGCCAACCAGGCTGACCACGAAGGAGTTCCACACCGCGCGCGAATAAACCGGGTAATCAAAGATGGTGACGAAATTGGAGACCGTCAGCACCTCCGATAGCGGGATCATCGGCGACAGGAAGCTGGTGAAGGCGCGCAGCACCAGCATGCCGATCGGCGCGATGACGGCGGCCAGGATGTAGAGCAGCGCGAGCGCGAAGATCGGCCAGCGCAGCATGCCGAGACGGAAGGGGCGCGGGCGCGTTGCCTTGCCGCCCAGCGTGATGAAGCGCCGCGTGTTGCCGAGCATGCGGTTCTGCAGCCAGACCAGGAAGCAGACCACCGCCAGCATCAGCGCCGCGGCGGTGGCGACCAGGCCGTGATCGGGGCGCGGGGAGGAAATCCCGTTGTTGAACAGGAAGGTGGTCAGCACCGTGATGCCCGCGGGATCGCCGAAGATCAGCGGCACCGAAAGCAGTTCCAGCCCGATGGTGAAGTTCAGTACGGCGCTGTAGGCGATGGCGGGCATCATCAGCGGCAGGGTGATGCGCCACAATGTGCGTCCCGTGCCGGCACCCGAGACACGCGCCGCTTCCTCCAGCGAGGGATCGGTCAGGGTGGCGGAGGACAGGCAGTAGATATAGGCGAGCGGCGCCTGGGAAACGCCGGCGATCGCCGCCATGCCGCCCAACGAGTACAGGTTCCACGGCGCGTCCCCCAGCACCGATGGCCAGAGCAGCGTCAGATAGCCGGACGGCCCGTACACGGCGTACCAGCCGAAGGACAGCACCAATGCCGAAAGGTAGAGCGGCCAAAGGAAAAGCTCGCCCAGCGTCCGCGCGAAGGGCATGTCGGTGCGGCCGAACAGGATCGCCGCGATTGTGCCGAGGCCCTGCGCGACGATGGTGGTGAGCCCGGCCAGGATGACGGTGTTGAGCAGCACCTGGCCGAAGCCCGATGTGCGGGCAAGCCGGGCGAAATTGGCCAGGGTGAGGGTGTATTCATCATCGTAGAGCGCGCCATCCAGCAGGGATTGCAGCAGCACCGGCAGCAGGGGCGCGGCGACCAGCACCAGCACCAGAAGCGCCGCCCCGTACTGGATCGGCACCTCGCGCGGAAAGGCGGGTGGCGGCGCGGGTGCGGCCTCCACCTGCCGCAGGGCGGCATCCATGGGGTCAGCTCACCCCGTAGGTGCGCTTCCACCGTTCGATGAAGGGCTCGTACTGGTCGAGCATCTCGCGCTTGTAGTCGATGAAGGCGATGTTCTTTTCGCCGCCGATCGCCTGCACGATGGAGCTGTAGGTGTGGCGGATGCCCTCGCCCGGCTGCACCGCCGGATGCGCAGGGGTTAGCCCGCCCCGGCCGAACGCGGTCTGGCCCTCGGGGGAGGCGATGTAGTCCAGCATCAGCTTGGCCGCGTTGACGTTCCGGGCACCCTTCGGGATCGCCATGCCGCGCAGGATGACAAGCTGCCCGTCGCTGATGAAATTCCAGCCGAGCACGCGGGCGCGCGCCGGGTCGTTGAGGCGCGGCCAGAAGGTGATGGCGGAGACGAACCAGCCGGCGGCGTATTCGCCGGAGGTGACCTTTTCCGTCATCGGCCCGCCGGAGCGTTCCCAGCGCGGCTGCACGGGGGCCAGCTTGCTGAACCATTCCCAGGCCTGGTCGCCATGCTTCTGCACGAAGCCGAAATTGGCCGAATAGCCGAAGCCGCCATTATGCGCGCCGTAGCTGGTCAGCTTGTTCCGCCAGCGGCCCTGGTTTTCCTGCGCGAGCTGGACAAATTGCGCGAAGCTCTTGGGCTGCTGCGCCTCCGGCACCAGCATCTTGTTGAAGATAAAGACCAGCGGATCGGCCGAGATGGTGTAGACGCCGGGCCAGGGCTTGGCCCAGCCGGGCCAGGACGCCGCCTCGGGCGATTCATACGGCATTACCTCGTCGCGTTGCTGGAACTCGATCCAGCCGGAAGGGTCGGCGGTGGCGAGCAGGTCGGCGGTGCGGCTGTTGGTGCCGCGCTCGGCGAGGTAGCGCTCGAACACCTCGCGCGAATTCGGCAGGTCCAGCGTCTCGATGCGGATCTTGGGGTAGCGGCGGCTGAAGCCTTCCAGGACCGGGCGCCAGTTCTCGGCCGACATGATCGAGTAGATGAGAAGGTTGCCCTCCTTCTCCGCCCCCGCGACGACCTCCTGGTAGCCTTGCGGGTAATGCGCGGGCGCGCCCTGCGCGCCTCCGCCCTGGGCCAGAGCCCGATCCGCCAGGATCAGGCCAGGGAGAGCCAGTGCGGTGCGGCGACCGATCCGGATCATGCTGCGTTTCCTTCCCCGATGGGGCGGCCCGTTGATCCGGGCTCGACCCCAGCGCACATTGGCGCAATTATTGGCGCCAATAGGCTAGGACGGAGCTTTTCCTGCCGCAACACCTCTTTTCCAGGGAGCCGTGACCGCGGCATGACCCGCTCACCCCGCCCCCGGCGTCATCTTGCCGCGGAGATCGCCGCAGCCATCCGCAGCGGGGCCTACCGGTCCGGCGAATGGCTGCGGCAGGTCGATCTGGAGGAGCGCTTCGCCGCCACGCGCTTCGACATCCGCGCCGCGCTGGCCGAGCTGGCCCTGCGGCAGGCCGTGGAGCATGTGCCCAATCGCGGCTTCCGCATCGCCGTGCCGGATCGCCGGCGCGTGCGGGACATGCTGGCCGTGCGCGCGCTGCTGGAAGCGGAGGCTGCCGTCAGCGCCCTGCCACATCTCGACGACGCCGCGCTGCGCCTGCTGGAAGCCAAGGCCGATGCCTTTGACCGCGCCGCCGCCGAGGGCAGCATGGCGAGCCAGAGTGCCACCAATCTGGAGTTCCACGATACGCTCTACGGCTTCGCGCCGAACCAGGCCCTGGTGGAGGTGGCGAAGGAGGTGCGGGACCGCGCGCGGCTCTGGCCGCTGGTGCTCTGGCCCTCGCTTCGGGCGGTGCGGCGCAGCGCGGAAGGGCACCGGGTGATCCTGGCCGCGCTCCGCGCCGGCGATGCGGCGGCGGTGGCGGCCAGTGTGCGGGCGCATATCCTGGGCTCTGCCGCCAATGACCCGGCCTGCAGCGCCGAGGAGGCGGAGCGGTGAGCCGCCGGCCGCGTGGCCGGCGGCGCGTCAGGGCTTGTCCGTCTTGCCGCCGGCGTCCACCCAGTCCTTGAAGGCGCCAAGATTGCGGACATCTGTGTAGCCAAGGTCCTGCAGCGTCTTGCCGCTCAGGGCCGACCGCCCGCCGGAGGCGCAGTACAGGAGCACGGGCCTGGCGCGGTCAAAGGCGGGATCGTGATAAGGAGAGTCCGGATCGGCACGAAATTCCAGCATGCCGCGTGGCACGTGAACCGCGCCCGCCACCTTGCCGGAGCTTTGGATCTCCGCCGTGTCGCGCACGTCGATCACCAGCGCCTCGCCATTCTCGATGAGGCGGGTGGCTTCCTGCGGGGTGATCCGGGGCACCGCGGCATTCGCCGCCGCGAGCATGTCCTTGACCGATGTCGGCATGGCCGTCCTCCTGTTTTGCCGGACCTTACCGCCGCTTCGCGGGATGTCGCCAGGGAAATGGCGAGGGGAATGGCGGCCTGGACGGGGGGCGCCGATGCAGGCAGACCGTCCCCGCAGCTGCGGATTGCAAACCGTCAGGCGCCACTCTACACGATGCATCAATGAGCTGCCGAGCGTTCCTCCTGCGAAGCCCGGCCGAACCATGCCATCCTGGGTATCGCGGCGCGAACATGTTCTGCCTGCGCATCGGGGCTCGTGGTGAGCCAGGCGGCTCTTGACCCGTGGCCAGCCTGCAAAACCTTCACCGCATCCTGGCCGGGCGCTGCGCCATTATACTGGCGATGACAGGGCAGCAGGATCATGATCCGTCGCGCGTCCGGTCGGAATCGCCCGGCTCGCTGGCAGGGATGCACTGGCGCTCGCTTCCCGAAGTTGTCCTGATCCAGATCGGAGCACCGTATGAACAATAACGTGGATGCTCTGGACAAGGCGCGGACCGGTGTCGTGGGCCTCGATGACATCCTGGCCGGAGGACTGGCCCCGGGCCACCTGTTCCTGCTGGAAGGCAATCCCGGCACCGGCAAGACCACCATCGCGCTCAGCTTCCTGCTCGAAGGCGCGCGTCAGGGGGAAAAGGGCCTCTACATCACCCTTTCCGAAACCGACCGGGAATTGCGGAACGGCGCGCGGTCGCATGGCTGGGACATCCCGGCGAGCGTCGAGGTGTTCGAGCTGGTGCCGCCCGAAAGCCTGCTGGATGCCGCGCAGCAGCAGAGCCTGCTGTATTCGTCGGATCTGGAGCTGGGGGAAACCACGCGCCAGATCTTTGAAGTCTTTGAGCGCATCCAGCCGGCCCGCATCGTCCTCGACAGCCTGTCCGAGATCCGGCTTCTGGCGCAAAGCTCGCTGCGCTACCGGCGGCAGATCCTGGCCCTGAAGCATTACTTCGCGCGCTCCGGAGCCACGGTGCTGCTGCTGGACGACCTGACCTCCGACACCCTCGACAAAACCGTCCACAGCGTTGTCCATGGCGTGATCAGGCTGGAGGAGCGGGCGCCGGAATACGGCGCCGAGCGGCGGCGCCTGCGGATCCTGAAATATCGCGGGCAGGCATTCCGCGGCGGCTTCCACGACTTCACCATCAAGGCTGGCGGCGTCCAGGTGTTTCCGCGCCTGGTCGCGGCCGAGCATCGCTCCCGCTTCGGGCGCCGCGTCACGGCCAGCGGCCTCGCCGCGCTCGACACGCTGCTGGGAGGGGGGGTCGAGGAAGGTTCCAGCACACTGATCCTGGGCCCCGCAGGCACCGGCAAGAGCCTTTTCACGCTGCAATTCGTCGCCGCCGCGATCCGGCGCGGCGAGAAGGCGGCGATCTTTGTCTTTGACGAGGAACTGGGCCTTCTGTTCAGCCGGACCCGCGCCATGGGCTTCGACCTGGAAGGAATGCGCGACAGCGGGGCGTTGCATATCGAGCAGGTGGACGCCGCCGAACTCTCGCCGGGCGAGTTCGCCCACCGGGTGCGGGAGCGGGTCGGCGCGGCGCAGGCCAAGACGGTGGTGATCGACAGCCTCAACGGCTACCAGGCCGCCATGCCGGATGAGAACGCGCTGACCCTGCACATCCACGAGTTGCTGCAATACCTGAACCGGCGAGGCGCCACGACGTTCCTGACCGTTGCCCAGCACGGCCTGGTGGGCGACATGCAGTCCCCGGTGGACATCACCTATCTGGCGGACACCGTGATCCTGCTCCGCTACTTCGAGGCGTTGGGCCAGGTGCGGCGTGCCATTTCCATCATCAAGAAGCGCACCGGCACGCATGAGAAAACGATCCGCGAATATCGCATAGACAGGAACGGGCTGAGCCTGGGCGAGCCGCTCCATGATTTCCAGGGCGTGCTGAGGGGCGTACCGACCTTTGTTGGCAATGCAACGCCTCTGCTGAGCACGCCTCCGGCCAGGTGATGCCCTTCCGCGCGCTGCCGCCACCCTTTGCGCTGGTCCACACGCCGCTCGGCCGCGACGCGGCGATCGCCGAGGCGCTGCTGCGCGAGGCCGGCGCCGCGTCCCGCATCTGCCCCGATCTGGCGGCGCTGGAGGCCGGGCTGAACGACGATGCCGGCTTCGCCGTGGTGACCGAGGAAGCGTTGAGAAACGCGGACCTGCGCGGCATCGCTGCCTGGATCGCCGCGCAGCCGGCCTGGTCCGACTTCCCCTTCCTTGTGCTGACTCAGCGCGGCGAGGGAGCGACGCAGAACCCGGCAACCGCGCAGCTTTCCGCGATCCTGGGCAACGTGTCCTTTCTGGAGCGGCCCTTCCAGCCCGCGACCTTTGTCAGCATCGCCCGATCCACGCTCAAGGGACGGCAGCGCCAGTTCGAGGCGCGGGCGCGGATCGAGGAATTGCGCGAAAGCGAGGGCCGCCTGCAAACCGCCTTGCTGGCGGGCCGGCTGGGTTCCTGGGAGTTCGATGTCGAGGCCGGGGTCCTGACAGCCTCTGCGACCTGCAAGGCCGTTTTTGGCCGCGGCCCGGATGCTCCCTTCACCTATGACGACCTGATGGCGGGCATTCATCCGCAGGACCGGCACAGGATGCAGGAAGCTGTCCAGGCGAGCATCGCCAACGGCACCGATTACGCGATCGAGTACCGCACGATCTGGCCGGATGGCAGCAACCACTGGGCGGAGATCCGTGCCCGCGTCGTACGGGACAGGCAGGGCCGCCGGCCGCGCCTGGTGGGTGTGTCCTCCGACATCACGGACCGCAAAACGGCCGAGGATCGCCTGCGCCAGTTGAACGAGACGCTGGAGGAGCGCGTCTCCCTGCGCACCGCCGAGCTGAAGCAGGCGCATGACGCCGTGCTGGCGGAGGCGCGCCAGCGCGAATGGGCGGAAGACCAGCTCCGCCAGTCGCAGAAGATGGAGGCGGTGGGCCAGCTCACGGGTGGCCTGGCGCATGACTTCAACAACCTGCTCGCCGGGATCTCCGGCAGCCTGGAATTGCTGCAGATCCGGGTGTCGCAGGGCCGGACGGCGGATCTGGACCGGTTCATCACCTCGGCGCAGGAGGCGACCGCGCGCGCGGCATCGCTGACGCATCGGCTGTTGGCTTTTTCCCGCAGGCAGACCCTCGACCCGGTGCCCACCGCTGTGGACAGGCTGGCCGCGGGCATGAGCGAGCTGATCACGCGCACGGTCGGTCCCTCGGTCACGATGCGGATCGCCAGCGCGCCGGATCTCTGGATCACGCGGGTCGACCGGAACCAGCTGGAAAACGCGCTGCTGAACCTGTGCATCAATGCGCGCGACGCCATGCCCGATGGCGGAAGCATCCTGATCGAGGCCGGGAATGCCGCTCTGGATGAAAAGGCGGCGCCGGGACATGACATGCCGCCGGGCGAGTATGTGTCGATCAGCGTCACCGACACCGGGACCGGCATGCCGCCCGATGTCATCGAGCGCGTGTTCGATCCCTTCTTCACGACCAAGCCGCTTGGCCAGGGAACCGGGCTCGGGCTTTCCATGGTTTATGGCTTTGTGCGGCAATCCGGCGGGCAGGTGAGGATCGATTCAGCGGTCGGCCACGGAACGACGGTCCGCCTTTACCTGCCGCGCCATCGCGCGGAACTGCCGCCGCCGGAGCCGGAAAGCAACGCGGCCGCCGCGCCCCGGGCGGCGCCGGGCGAGGCCGTCCTCGTGGTCGATGACGAGCCCACGGTCCGCATGCTGGTCACCGAGGTGCTGCGGGAACTCGGATATGGCGCGATCGAGGCGGTGAACGGAACCTCCGGGCTGGACATCCTGCGCTCATCGGCCCGGATCGATCTTCTGGTGAGCGATGTGGGCCTGCCAGGCGGCATGAATGGCCGGCAGCTCGCGGATGCCGGCCGCGCCCTCCGGCCGGAGCTGAAGGTGCTGCTCATCACCGGCTATGCCGAAAGTGCCGTGCTGGGCGAGCGGCATCTCGCGCCCGGCATGGCGGTTCTCACCAAGCCTTTCTCGCTGGAAGCCTTGGGGCGGCGGATCAAGGCCCTGATCGCCGGCTGATCCCGCCGGCATGCCCTTCGCCACGGGTCGCCAGGGAAGAAGGCCCGGCATCCGGGGCGGCGCGGCTTTCTGGTTTCGTCCGCGGTTCCGACCTAACATCGGCTTGACCATTGCTGCGCCTCGCGCGGCAGCAAGGGAGGAAGCCGGCTGCCATCAGGCCGCGTCATCAAGGAAGAGCGCAACCATGCTGATCGATCATCGCACCTACACCTGCCGTCCCGGTACCATCCGCAAGCACCTGGCGCTTTACGAGGAGCATGGCTGGGCCGTGCAGCGGAAGCATCTGGGCGAGCCTGTCGCGTATCTCGTGACCGAAACGGGCGACGTGAACACCTATGTGCATATCTGGGCTTACGAGGATGCCGCCGACCGCGCCCGCAAGCGCGCGGCGCTTCAGGCCGATCCGGGCTGGCAGAACTATCTGGCCCTGAGCGCCGAGGCGGGCTTCCTGTTGTCGCAGCACAACAGCCTGATGCAGCCCGTGGGCTTCGCGCCCCCGCCGCGCCGCTGAGGCCAGAAATCACTTCTCCGGGAAGCGCCGGCCGCGGGAGGCCGGATCGGTCCTGCGGGCCCCGCAGGACCGATGAGGCCGGCGCCCACCGGTAAGCGCTGGGGGAGTGGTCATCCCGCCGCTGTGCGGGCTGCCGGTTCAGGATGTCCGTGCCGCGTCTTCCGGAGCTTCCGCGATGAACAAAGGGCCGCTGCCCATGCCGCTTCCGAAAAGCCTGCGCGGGGAGAAGATGGCACTTGAAAAATCAAAGGAGTGAAGATGGTGCCCAGAGCCGGAATCGAACCAGCGACACTGCGATTTTCAGTCGCATGCTCTACCAACTGAGCTATCTGGGCCCAAGCTGCGGCGCCGCTTTCGAGACACCGTGGTGAGGTGCCGCGAAATACCCGACCTCGGCGGGGCTGTCCAGACACCAAATCAATGCCCGGTCGATTGTTTCGCTCAGGCCTGTCCTGGCCTCAGTCCTGCTTGTCTTCTTCCGGCTCGGCGGGCGTGCCGGGTATGGCATAGCTTCCGCTGAGCCAGCGGCCGAGATCCACCTGCTTGCACCGCTGCGAGCAGAAAGGGCGAAAAGGCGATGCGGCGGATTTGCCGCAAACGGGGCAGCGGGCGGCCTTGGCCTCAGGCTTGTTCGGCATGGATATGTTCCTCCCCCAGGGGACGAAGCGGCTCGGGGCGCAGCTCCAGTGGCCCTGCCTCGGCCGCGAAGACCGCCAATGTATCGCCGGCCTGACGCAGGGCGGCCAGCACGGAAGGCGCGGCGGACAGGACCAGCCTGGCTCCCGGGCGCCGCCGCGCCGCCACAAGCCCTTGCCGCAGCGCCGCGAGGCCATGGCTGAGCGGTGACAGGGGCAGCCCCAGCACTTCGTGCAGCGGCCGGCGCACGCGGCGGCGCTGCACCTCCAGCAGGCCGAGGCCGGTGATCCCCACCAGCCGCGCCAGCGGGTCCTGCCGCAATTCGGCTGTGAAGCCCGGCATCAGTTCCCGCCGCCGGGCCGCCGGCATGCCGGCCATGTCGATCAGGATGGCCCCGGCGAGGTGGCGTAGCCGGATCTGCCGCGCGGCTTCAGCCAGGGCGCGTGCGTTCAGGTCGCGATGCGCCGTGGCATCGCGGCCCCCGGCGAGGCCGCCGGCATCGATGTCGATCGCCAGCAGCGCGGAGGTTGGATGCAGGGTGAGCCGCCCGCCCCCCGGCAGCGGAACCTCGGAGCCGGTGAGCTGGGTGAATTCGTCCTCCACCGGCTCGTCAAAGGCCGGCGTGGCGATCAGCTCCACCCGTTCGCGCCCCAGCCTGGCGCGCAGCCTGGCCGCAGTGGCCGGATGATCGACGCGCAGGGTCAGGGCAGGGTGCGCCTCGGCCAGGAGCAGCGGCGCGTCGGGGCCGGGCGCCAGCAGGCGGGGCGGCCCTGCCAGCGGCTCCGTGCCTGGATGCAGCGCAAGGCGGGGGCCCTTGCCCCCCTGCGCGGCGCGGCTGACGGTCACCCGCAGCCATTCGCCCTCGCCGCGGCCCTTGGCGCCGGCGGAATCCGGCAGGAAGCCCGTGACGCCGCCGGCCAGCGCCACAAAGGCGCCCGCCATGGCCGGAGCGCGCGCGGAAACACGGCCGACATGCACGTCGCCCAGCCCTTCCATGTCGAAAGGCCGCTCAACAAAGGCGGCCTCCAGCCGGCCGTCCCGCCAAAGGGCGGTGCGCTGCTCCCCGGGCGAAACCGAAACCAGGATCAGGGGCGCAGCCATCCGACGCCCCGCAGCAATTGCGCGGTTTCGTGCAGCGGCAGGCCCACCACGTTGGAATGGCTGCCGGACAGGAAGCGCACAAAGGCCTCGGCCGATTCCTGGATGGTGTAGCCGCCCGCCTTGCCGCGCCATTCGCCAGAAGCGATGTAGGCCTCGACCTGCTGCGGCGTCAGCCGCTGGAAGGTGACAATGCTTTCCACCACGCGGGTGAGCAGCCGCCCATCCGGCAGGCCAAGCGCGACCCCGGTATAGACCCGGTGGCGGCGGCCGGAGATCAGCGCCAGGCAGTCGCGGGCCTGCGCCTCGGTTTCCGCCTTGGGCAGGATGCGGCGGCCGACGCCCACCACTGTGTCGGCGGCCAGAACCAGCGCATGCGGCTCCAGCGCCATCACGGCGCGAGCCTTGGCCTGGGACAGGCGGCCGGCCAGCGGACGGGGAAGTTCCTGCCGCAGCGGCGATTCGTCGATCTCGGGGGGCAGCACGCGCGCCGGCGCCACGCCGATGCGGCGCAGCAATTCGAGGCGCCGGGGACTGCCGCTGGCCAGGATCAGGGGAGGGCGCACCGCGGCCGGAGCCTCGGCGCGGGCCGAGGAGGGCACCAGGGGGGCCATCTGGCCCGCCTCGGACATTACTTGAACCGGAAAGTGATGCGGCCCTTGGTCAGGTCGTATGGCGTCATCTCGACATTCACGCGGTCCCCGGCCAGCACGCGGATGCGATTCTTGCGCATCTTGCCGCTGGTATGGGCCAGGACCATGTGCTCGTTGTCGAGCTTCACGCGGAACATGGCGTTGGGCAGAAGTTCAACGACCTGGCCGCTGAACTCAATCATATCTTCTTTCGACATCAGGCCTCTTTCGGCGGTGCTGCTGCGGGAACGGGCGGGCGGCGCGGACCATGATGGCCCACGCTCCCCCGGTCAAGGATGACAAGGGGCATGTCGCCCAGCCCTGTCGCATCCGCAACAGAAATGGCGGCTGCGCGCGCAATCTTCAACGGGGGCGGTTAACCGGCGCCCTGGCCGAGGCGCAGGGCAATGGAGCGGGCATGGGCGGACAGGCCCTCCGCCTCGGCCAGGGCCACGGCGGCGGGGCCGATGGCGTCCAGCCCGCGCCGCTCGGCGCTGATCCAGGTGGTGCGCTTCAGGAAGTCGAACACCGACAGGCCGGAAGCGAAGCGGGCGGTGCGGCCGGTGGGCAGCACATGGTTGGGCCCGGCCACGTAGTCGCCCAGCGCCTCGGGGCAGTTGGCGCCGAGGAAGGCGGCGCCGGCATGGCGGATGCGGGCGAACAGGGCCTGCGGCTCGGCCACCATGACCTCCAGGTGCTCGGGCGCCAGGCGGTCCACCAGGGCGGCGCCTTCCTCCCAGTCGCGCACCACGATGATGGCGCCATGCTTCTCCCAGGAGGCGCCGGCGATGGCGGAGCGGGGCAGGGTCGTGAGATGCTCGGCCACCGCATGCTCGACGGCATGGGCCATCTGCGCGCTGGTGGTGATCAGGATGGCCTGGGCGCTTTCATCGTGCTCGGCCTGGGCCAGCAGGTCGATGGCGATCAGCGACGGGTTCTGCGACGCGTCGGCCAGCACCACCACCTCGGAAGGCCCGGCGATGGAATCGATGCCGACGCGGCCGAAGACCTGGCGCTTGGCCTCCGCGACATAGGCGTTGCCGGGGCCGGCGATGCGGTCCACCGGGGCGATGCTTTCGGTGCCCCAGGCCAGGGCGGCGATGGCCTGGGCGCCGCCGATGCGCCAGATCTCGGTCACGCCGGCCCGGTGCGCGGCGGCCAGCACCAGGTCGTTCAGCACGCCATCGGGCGTCGGCACCGCCATCGCGATGCGCTGCACCCCGGCGACGGCGGCCGGCACCGCGTTCATCAGCACCGAGGACGGGTAGGCGGCCTTGCCGCCCGGCACATAGATGCCGACCGCATCCACCGCGCCCCAGCGCATGCCGAGCGTCAGGCCCAGCGTGTCGTCCAGCTCCACGTCGTTCGGCAGCTGGGCGGCGTGGAAGCGCTCGATGCGGGTGGCGGCGAGGTCCAGCGCGTCCAGCAATTCGGGCGCGCAGCGGGCGCGGGCCGCGTCGATCTCGGCGGCGGAAACCCGCAGCCCCGCGGCGCCTTCCGGCTGCCAGCGATCGAAGCGGGCCGTAAGGTCGAGCAACGCCGCGTCGCGGCCCTTGCGGACCTCCGCAATGATGGAGGCCACCGCCGCATCCACCTGCGCGGTGGTTTCCCGCGCCTGGTCGAGCAGAGCGCGGAACTCGGCCTCGAAGCCGGACTGGGTGGTGGACAGGCGGATCATGGCGCGGGTTCCAGGGTGGGGCGGACGGCCTGCATCAGGCGCTGGCCAGGGCGGCGCGGAAGCGGGACAGCCATTCGCCGATCGCCTCCGGCCTTGTCTTCAGCGCTGTGCGGTTGACGATCAAGCGGGAGGTGACCTGGGCGATCACGTCGGTTTCCACCAGCCCGTTGGCCTTCAGGGTGGAGCCGGTCTGCACCAGGTCGACGATCAGCCGCGACAGGCCAAGGGAGGGGGCCAGCTCCATGGCGCCGTTGAGATGGACCACCTCGGCCTGGATGCCCTTGGCGGCGAAATGCCGGCGGGCGATGTTGGGATACTTGCTGGCCACCGCGACGCGCGATTGCCGCGCCATGCCCTGGGCGCCGGCGCCGCCCACCGGCTCGGCCACCGAAACGCGGCAGGCGCCGATGCCGAGGTCGAGCGGGGCATAGATCTCGGGGTAGTCGAACTCCATCAGCACGTCGGCTCCGCAGATGCCGATCTGCGCCGCGCCGAAGGCCACAAAGGTCGCGACGTCGAAGGAACGGACCCGGATCACGTCGAGATCGGGGTCGTTGGTCTCAAAGCGCAGGCGGCGGGAGGTTTCGTCATGGAAATCGGCGGCCGGCCGGATGCCGGCGCGCGCCAGCAGCGGCGACACCTCCTTGAGGATGCGCCCCTTGGGCAGCGCCAGGACGAGCTGGGCGCCCTCGGCGCCGCTGGCTGTGGTCTTGTGGTTGATGGGCTGGTCCATGGGCGGTTCTATCACTGCCTTGGCATGCCGTGCCAGATCAGCCGGCGATGCGCTCGATGTCGGCGCCGGCGGCTGCCAGCTTCTGTTCCACCCGCTCATAGCCGCGGTCGAGGTGGTAAACGCGGTTCACCACCGTCTCGCCCTCGGCGGCCAGGCCGGCGATGATCAGCGAAACGGAGGCGCGCAGATCCGTCGCCATGACCGGGGCGCCGGACAGCTTGCCGACGCCACGCACAATGGCGGAGGAACCGTGCGCGTTGATCCGCGCACCCATGCGCGTCAGCTCCGGGACGTGCATGAAGCGGTTCTCGAAGATCGTTTCCGTGATCATCGAGGCGCCTTCGGCCACCGCCATCAGCGCCATGAACTGGGCCTGCATGTCGGTGGCGAAGCCGGGGAAGGGCTCCGTCATCACATCGACGCCGTGCAGGCCGTTCAGGCGGCGGGCGCGCACGCCATCGGCTTCCTCCAGCAGTTCCACCCCGGCTTCGCGCAGGGAGCGGGTGCAGGCGCCGAACAGGTCGAGCCGCATCCCTTCGAGCAGCAGCTCGCCGCCGGTGATGGCGCCGGCGCAGGCGAAGGTGCCGGCCTCGATGCGATCGGGCAGGATGGGGTGGGCGGTGCCATGCAGGCTGTCCACCCCCTCGATCACCAGCCGGTCGGTGCCGATGCCCTCGATGCGCGCGCCCATCGAGAGCAGGCAATGGGCGAGATCGCTGATCTCCGGCTCGCGGGCCGCGTTGACCAGCTCGGTGGTGCCTTCCGCCAGGGTGGCGGCCATCAGCAGGTTCTCGGTGGCGCCCGCGGCAACCTGGGTGAACAGGATGCGGGCACCCTTGAGGCGGCCGCCATCGGGCACGCGGGCATTGATGTAGCCGGCGTCCAGCTCGATCACCGCACCCATCTGCTCCAGCCCCTTCAGGTGGAGATCGACGGGGCGGGTGCCGATGGCGCAGCCGCCGGGCAGAGAAACGCGGGCCTGGCCGTAGCGCGCCAGCAGCGGCCCCAGCACCAGCACCGAGGCGCGCATCTTGCGCACCAGGTCATAGGGCGCCTCGAAATCGGTGGCGGCGCCATCGAGGGAGATGCGGCGGGAGGCGGTGTCATGCTCCACCCGCAGGCCGTGCTGCGCCAGCAATCCCCCCATGGTGGCGATGTCGGACAGCGCCGGCGCGTTGGTCAGCACCACCGCCTCATGCGTCAGCAGGCCGGTGGCCATCAGCGGCAGCGCCGCGTTCTTGGCGCCGCCAATGGCGATGCGGCCCTCAAGGCGGCGGCCGCCGCGAATGCGGATGCGGTCCATGCGGGGGATTTTCCCTTACAGCTTCGGCAGCGAGACGCCGCGCTGGCCCATATACTTGCCGCGGCGGTCCGCATAGGAGACCTCGGGCTCGCCCGCGCCCTGCAGGAACAGGAACTGGCAGATGCCCTCATTGGCGTAGATGCGGGCGGGCAGCGGGGTGGTGTTGGAAATCTCGATGGTGACCTGGCCTTCCCATTCCGGCTCCAGCGGGGTCACGTTCACGATCAGGCCGCAGCGGGCATAGGTGGACTTGCCGAGGCAGATCACCAGCACGTCGCGCGGGATGCGGAAATATTCCACCGTGTGGGCGAGCGCGAAGGAATTGGGCGGAATGATGCAGGTGTCGCCCTTGCGGGTGACGAAGCTGTCCTCGGCGAACTTCTTGGGGTCCACCAATGCGTTGTCCACATTGGTGAAGACCTTGAACTCATCCGCCACGCGGGCGTCATAGCCATAGGAGGACAGGCCGAAGGAGATCACCCCCTCGCGGCGCTGGCTTTCAACGAAGGGTTCGATCATGCCGTTCTCCGTCGCCATGCGGCGGATCCAGCTGTCGGGCATGATGGGCATGGGCCAGGTTCCGTGCGGCGGCGGGACGGGAAGGTCGGCCGGGATACCGCAGGGTGGCGCCAGGGGCAACCATCCAGGCAATAACCGCCAGGGCTGCCCGGCGCCGCGTGTCAGTCCCGCGGCCGGGGCGGTGGAGGCGGGGCCTCGCCCTCGGCCCGGGCGCGGCTTTGCGCCTTGCGGCGGCGCAGATTCTCGCGCAGCGCGGCGGCGCGGCGGGCTTCGCGTTCGGCCTGGGCCATGGCGGCAGGGGTCTTGGGTGGTTCGGGAGGCTGGGCCATCGGGCGACGGGACCGGAAGAATGGTGCTGCTGGACAGGATTGAACTGTCGACCTCTCCCTTACCAAGGGAGTGCTCTACCACTGAGCTACAGCAGCGGGCGCCGTGAAAGCGAGGCGGTTCCTAGGCGGAAGCGGCCGGCCGCGCAAGAGCCGATCTGCGATTGGAAGCGATTTCGGCCGCTTATCGCGGCGAAACCTGCTTGGCGGTTCCTATCTGCCCCAGGGAGGGGCTGCCCGGAGGGCCGGCGCCCGTCCGATGGTTCCACCCGGTCCGGCCCACGGCCCGGGTGGCTTCAATAGACGATGAAGCCCTTGATGGCATCCATCATCGCCTCCGGCTCGTCGGCGCGGATGGAATGGCTGCTGTTGCGGAAGACGCGGAGGTCGGAGCCGGGGATCAGGCGGTGGATCTCCTCGGAAAACTCGGGGGCGCAGATCCAGTCATGCGCGCCGGCCAGGACCAGCGTGCGCGCGGTGATGTTCCGCAATTCCGGCCTCAGGTCGAAGGAACGCAGGAAGCCACCGGGGCGGAAGGCGCGGTTCAGGGCCTCCGGCTCATGCAGGGCGCGGGCGCGGCCGTCGCGGCTCTTGGCCTCATCGAAGGTGGTGGAGTAAAGCGGCCCCATCACGGCGTAATAGTGCTTCAGCTTCTCCACCGTATCCAGCGCGCCATCCCACAGCATCTGGCAGACGCGCTGTTGTTCCGGCGTGCCGCGCTCCGCCACGATCTGCTGCGCGCGGGCCACGAAGCCGGAATGCGCGGCGGTGACAACGCAGACAAGGTGCGACACGGCCTCGGGGTAGCGCGCCGCATGCGCCATCGCCACCATGCCGCCATAGGAGGTGCCGATGGACACCACCGGCCCAAGGCCAAGATGCCGGCGCAGCGCCTCCAGGTCCTCGACATTCTCGTCCAGCGTGTAGCGTGCCGGATCGCCCCTGGCCGAGCGGCCCTGGCCACGATGATCGACATAGACGAGCTGCATGCGCTCCGCGAGGGGCGAGAAGCCGGGCTTGAAGCCGCTGTGGTCGCCCCCCGGCCCGCCATGCAGGATCATGGCAACGGGGCGCTCGCGCATGCGCGGGCCATCCGGCACCAGTCCCATGCCCTCGATGTCGAAGAAGATCTCGGTGCCGCGAAGGCGCGCAAGCATCGGGCTGCCCCTCAGGTCACCGGCAGGCGAGCCTTCAGCTCGTCCACCAGCACGCGGGTGTTCTCGGAATAATCCACCGGCACGGTGACGAGGTGGACGCCGCCCTCGGTGAAGGCCTGCTCCAGCGTCGGCACGAAATCGCCGATCGCCGACACTCGCCAGCCCTTGGCGCCGTAGCTCTCGGCGTAGCGCACGAAATCCGGGTTGCCGAAGGTCATGCCGAAATCGGCGAACCGGTCCACGGCCTGCTTCCAGCGGATCATGCCATAGGCGCCATCCTCCAGGATCAGCACCACCAGGTTCAGCTTCAGGCGGATGGCGGTTTCCATTTCCTGGCTGTTCATCATGAAGCCGCCATCGCCGCACACGGCCAGCACGCGCCGCCCGGGATGCAGCATCGCCGCCATCATCGCCGAGGGCAGGCCGGCGCCCATGGTGGCCAGCGCATTGTCCAGCAGCAGCGTGTTCGCCTGCGTCGTGCGGTAGTTGCGGGCGAACCAGATCTTGTACATGCCGTTGTCGAGCGCGACGATGCCATCGGCCGGGATCACCTGCCGGACGTCATGCACGATGCGCTGCGGCGTGAAGCGTTCCTCGGTCGCGCGGTCGGCGATGCGGGCCAGGATGCCCTCCCGCAGCGGCAGCAAGGCCCCGGCATTGGGAATGCGTCCCTCGATGCGGTCGGCCAGCAGGCGAAGCGAGGGGCCGATATCGCCCACCACCTCGGCCTGCGGGAAGTAGACCTGCTCCACTGTCGCCGGCTGGTAGCCGACATAGATTACCTGCGGCCCGCCGGGGCCCATGATGAAGGGCGGCTTCTCGATGGTGTCGTGGCCGATGGTGATGATCAGGTCGGCGCGCTCGATCGCCTCATGGACATAGTCGCGCTCGGACAAGGCGGCCGTGCCCATGTAGAGCGCCGTGCCGCCCGGCACCGTGCCCTTGCCCATCTGCGTGGTGAAATAGGGGATGCCGCTGCGCAGCACGAACTGCGCGAGATCGGCGGTGGAGCGCGGGCGGGAGGCGGCGGCGCCCAGCATCACCAACGGCCGCTGGGCGGCCAGGATCATCGCCGCGGCACGGTCCAGCGCCTCGGCCCCGGCCAGCGGCAGGTCGGCCGGGTGCGGCGGGATCATCGGCAGCGCGCCGCATTCCTCCGCGGCGATGTCCTCGGGCAGTTCCAGATGCACCGGGCCGGGCCGCTCCTCGGCGGCGATGCGGAAGGCCTCCCGCACCAGGGTCGGGATCATCTGCGGCGAGACGATCTGCCGCGACAGCTTGGTCAGCGGCTTCATCGAGGCCACCACGTCCACCACCTGGAACCGCGCCTGGCGGGAGGACAGGATGCCCTTCTGCCCGGTGATCATCACCATCGGCATGGCGCCCAGATGCGCATAGGCGGCGCCAGTGGACAGGTTCAGCGCGCCCGGCCCCAGCGTGGAGATGCAGACGCCGGGCCGGCCGGTCAACCGGCCATAGGTCGCGGCCATGAAGGCGGCAGCCTGCTCATGCCGGGTCAGTACCAGCTCGATCGGGGAATGGCGAAGCGATTCCAGCACGTCGAGGTTTTCCTCGCCGGGCACGCCGAAGATGCGGTCCACACCTTCATTGGCCAGCGCCGCCACCAGCAGGTCTGATCCTTTGGCCATGGAAAGCTTCCTTCGGGTTGCGGGAACGATGTTAGGGCAGCCATCCGAGGAGGCAACCCGGAGGCGGGGGTGACCCAGGCAACCGGACGGCGGCGCCCGCGCTTATTCCATGCCGCCATCGCCACGATGGCGCCGGGGAGGGCTCCGCCATGCCGCAGGCCGCAGGACAGCTCGAACGCTACCATGCCCGCCGGGATTTCAGGGTCACGGCGGAGCCGCGCGGGGAGGCGGGCCGTCAGGCCGGCAAGGCGCCGGTCTTCGTGGTGCAGAAGCACGATGCCAGCCGCCTGCACTGGGATTTCCGGCTGGAGCATGACGGCGTGCTGTGGAGCTGGGCGGTGCCGAAGGGCCCGTCGCTCGACCCGGCGGACAAGCGGCTGGCGGTGCATGTGGAAGACCACCCGCTGGATTACGCGGGCTTCGCCGGCACCATCCCGGAAGGCCAGTATGGCGCCGGAACCGTGGAGCGCTGGGATTTCGGCACCTGGTCCGGCCCGCCCGATCCCGCCGCCGCGCTGCGCAAGGGCGAGCTGAAATTCACCTTGAAGGGCCGCCGGCTCAAGGGCGCCTTCGTGCTGGTGCGGCTGAAGCCGCGCGGGCGGGAGAAGGCGGAGAACTGGCTGCTCATCAAGGAACGGGACGGGCGGGAGCGGCAGGGCGCGGATGCCGCCGCCCTGGAACGCGCGGTCCGCGTTTCGCAGCCCGGCCGCGCCGCCCGCGCCAAGGGCGACCCGGCGCCGGCCCGCAAGCCGCGGGTGGCCACCAGGGCCACGAAGCCGAAGCCGCAGCCCGATGCCGACCAGCCACCGGCCCCCGGCGCGCGGCGCGGCCGAATGCCGCGCGCGCCGCGCCCGCAACTGGCGCAGCTTGTCGAGGAGTTGCCGGAGGAATCCGGCTGGCTGAACGAGGTGAAGTTCGATGGCTACCGCCTGCTGCTGCGCATCGAGGGCGGGCAGGTGCAGGCTGTGACGCGCGGCGAGCAGGACTGGACCGCGCGGCTTCCCGCCCTGGCGCGGAAGCTGGCGGAGCTGCAAAGCGGCGATGCGCTGCTGGATGCCGAGCTGGTGGCGCTGCGCCCAGATGGCGTGTCCTCCTTCGCGCAGTTGCAGCGCGCCTTGTCCGAGAAGCGTGACGACAGCCTGTACCTGTACGTGTTCGACCTGCTGCACTGGCGCGGCTGGGACCTGCGCGGCTGCGCCCTGGCGGACCGCAAGGCCCTGCTGCGCGTGGCGTTGCGCTTCAACGACACGGTGCGCTTCAGCGACCATGTGGAAGGGCAGGCCGGTGCCATGCGGCGGCAGGCCTGCGCCATGGGGCTCGAAGGCATCATCGCCAAGCGGGCCGACGCGCCTTACCGCGAAGGGCGCGGCGCCGATTGGCGCAAATTGAAATGCGGCCATCGCGAGGAGCTGGTGGTGCTGGGCTGGACCGATCCGAAGGGCACGCGCAGCAGCCTGGGCGCCTTGCAGATGGGCTTCTGGGATGAAGCCGGCACGTTGCACTATGCGGGCGGCGTCGGCACCGGCTTCGACGCGGCCGAGCTGCGCCGGCTGCGCAAGCGGCTCGACCGCATTCCCGCCGGGCCGCCGCGCGACCTGCATTACGCCGATGAACCGCCGGAGCGCGGCATCCACTGGGTGCAGCCCGAACTGGTCGCTGAGCTGCAATTCGCCGGATGGACCGGCGCGGGCCGCATCCGGCAGGCCGTGTATCTCGGGCTCCGCGAGGACAAGCGCGGGCGCGATGTGGTGCGCGAGGCGCCGGGAACCGAGAAGCCCCGCCGCCGCATGCGCTCCCTGGCTGTGCCGCGCATCCTGCGCATCGCCCGCGATGGCATCGCCGAGACAAGGGAGCGCGCCGTGAAGCCGCTCGGTGAGCCAGTCCTGTCGCATCCCGGGCGTGAATTGTGGCCCGGCATCACCAAGGCCGACCTGGCGCAATACTGGCGCGACGTGGCGCCGCATGCGCTGCCGGAACTGGCGGGCCGGCCACTCGCGGTGCTGCGCTGCCCCGAGGGCATCGGCGGCGAGCATTTCTTCCAGAAGCATGCCATGCGCGGCCAACCCCGGGCCTTGCGCGCGGGCAAGCATGGCGGCGCCCCTTATCTGGTGCTGGACGACGTGAACGGGCTGATCGCCTGCGCCCAGCTTTCGGCCATCGAGTTGCATGCCTGGGGCGCGCGCGAGGATGACCCGGACCATCCCGACCGCCTGGTCTTTGACCTCGATCCCGGGGAAGGCGTTGCCTTCGACGCCGTGGTGAAGGCCGCCAAGGAGGTGCGCGCGCGTCTGAAGGCCATGGGGCTGGAAAGCTTCTGCCGAACCTCCGGCGGCAAGGGCCTGCATGTGGTGGTGCCCATCGCGCGCGGGCCGGGCTGGGACGCGGTGCGCGATTTCTGCCGGAGCTTCGCCGAAGCCCTCTCCGCCGAGGCGCCGGACCGCTACCTGTCCAAGGTTTCCAAGGCGGCGCGGCGTGGCCGTATCCTGGTGGACTGGCTGCGCAACGGCAAGGGCGCCACCGCCGTCGCCTCCTTCTGCCCGCGCGCGCGGCCCGGCGCCGGCGTGGCGACGCCGCTGCGCTGGGCGGAAGTGAAGCACGGCCTCGATCCGCAGCAATTCACCCTGCACAGCATCCGTGACCGGCTGCGCCGGCAGCGGCGCGACCCCTGGGGCGACTGGCGCGACATGGCGCAGGAGCTTCCGCCGCCGCCCACCCCGAAGAAGAGGCTGATCCGATGAGCGAGGCCCGCCCCCTCTGGCATGGCACGTTGCGCCTGGCCCTGGTGTCCTGCCCGGTCCGGCTGCTGCCGGCGCATCACGAGCGCAACAACCTGCATTTCAACATGATCAACCCGGAAACCGGCAACCGCATCCGGATGGTCACGGTGGATGCCGGAACCGGCAAGGAGGTCGAGCGGCGCGACACGGTGCGCGGCTACGAGTTCCAGAAGGACGAATACGTCCTGCTGACCGACGAGGATTTCGAAAGCGCCCGCATCGACAGCAGCCGCACCCTGACCATCGCCAAGTTCGTGCCGCGCGACAGCATCGACAGCCTGCATTTCGACGCGGGCTACTACCTGGTGCCGGAAGGCAAGGAAGGCCAGGACGTCTACGCCGTGCTGCGGGAAGCGCTGGACCAGAGCGGAACGGCGGCGCTGTCGCGGATGGTGCTGTTCCGTCGCGAACGCGCCGTGGCGATCTTTCCGCATGGCGAAGGCATGCTGCTGCACACGCTGCATGAGGAAGGCGACATCCATCCCGCCGCCGATGCCTTCGATGAGATCGAGACGATCCGCCCCGAGCCGGAGATGGTGAAGCTGGCCCGGCAACTGATCGACCGGCAGCGCGACCGCTACGATCCCGCCGACACGGAAGACCGCTACGAGGCGCGGCTGCGCGAGGTGATCGACGCCAAGTTGCGCGGGGAAGGGGTGCAGCCGGAAGCGGAGGAGCCAAGCCGTGGCGGCAATGTCATCGACCTGATGGCGGCGCTGAAGCAAAGCCTTGGGGGTGGCAAGGCGGCGTCCGCGCCCGCCGCGCGGGCACCTCGCAAGGCCGCCGGGCCTCGCAAATCCGCCGGCAAGCCCGCGAAGCAGGCAAGCGCAAAGGCAAGCGGCGCCAAGAAGACTGCCGGCAAGAGCCGGAGCAAGCCGGCGGCGGCGCCGAAGCGAAAGCGGGCCTGACGCACCGCCTTCCAGCCGGCAAGCCGGCGCTCATCCGCAGGGGAGCGGCAGCCCCACATAGTTTTCCGCCAGCACCTTCTGGGCCGCGGGCGACTGGCGGATATAGTCCAGCTCGGCCATCTGCATGCGGCGGGCGAAGCCGTCCATGTCGGGAAAGCGGTGGGTCAGGCCGGTGAGCCACCAGGAAAAGCGCTCCGCCTTCCAGACCCGGCCCAGGGCGCGATCGGAATAACCATCCAGCGCCTGTTCCGAACCGCCGTGGTAACGGGCGATCAGCGCATCGGCCAGCATGGCCACATCGGAAGCGGCGAGGTTCAGCCCCTTGGCACCGGTCGGTGGCACGATATGCGCGGCGTCGCCGGCCAGGAACAGCCGGCCATGCCGCATCGGCTCGGCAACGAAGGAGCGCAAGGGCGCGATGCTTTTCTCGATGGCCGGGCCGGGCGTCATGTTCGCGGCCGCTTTCGGCCCGAGGCGAAGCGCCAGCTCGTCCCAGATGCGCTCATCCGGCCAGTCGTCCAGCGTCGTGTCCAGCGGCACCTGCACGTAATAGCGGCTGCGCGTCGGCGAGCGCATCGAGGCCAGGGCGAAGCCGCGGGCATGGTTGGAATAGATCAGCT
Organism: Teichococcus oryzae; assembly: GCF_008386565.1. Taxonomy (GTDB): domain Bacteria; phylum Pseudomonadota; class Alphaproteobacteria; order Acetobacterales; family Acetobacteraceae; genus Pseudoroseomonas; species Pseudoroseomonas oryzae. Next base: position 27,853 of record NZ_VUKA01000016.1, read on the forward strand.
CATGATCGCAGGGCGGCACATCCGCGAGGATGCCGAGCCAGCCAAAGGGATACACGCGCTCGAAGCCCTGTAGCGCATCCCGGGGGATGCTGGCGCGGCACACGCCATGGAAGCCGTCGCAGCCCACGACATAGTCGCAGCGCAGGCGGTGCTCGCTTCCGTTCCGCAGGAAGGTGACGACGGGCGCGTCGCCATTGGTTCCCCGCAGCGCCACATCCGTGGCCTCGAACAGCAGATCCGCGCCACGCGCCAGATGCGCCTCGATCAGGTCATGCGTCACCTCGGTCTGGCCATACACGGTGACGGCGCTGCCGCCGGTGCGCTCGCGCAGGTCGATGCGGAACAGCCGGCTATCGAGCGCCAGCCTGAAGCCTTCATGCACCAGGCCTTCCCGCCGCAGACGCCCGGCGACGCCGGCGCGGTCGAGCAGATCCACCGTGCCCTGTTCCAGCACGCCGGCGCGGATGCGGCCCTCCACATGGGCGCGGCTGCGGCGTTCCAGCACCACGCAATCGATGCCGGCCTGGTGCAGCAGCTGGGACAACAGGAGGCCGGCGGGGCCGGCGCCGATAATGGCCACGGCGGTGCGCTGCGCCATCGGATCGTTCCTCAATCTTGGCACTGAGGATGCGACGCGGCCGGTGCCGCCCTCAATGGACAAAGCTTCCGCAATCTTGGACAATCCGGGCGTCACTGAACCGTCATTTCCTTCATGCGCGCCGCCCCGATCCCGGTCTTTGACCTGTATGGCGAGCAATCGGCCAAACTGCCGCTCGACCCCGTGCATATCGAGACCATCCGCGCGCGCAGCCGCTTGCACGATTGGATCATCCGGCCGCACCGCCATGGGGCGCTGCACCAGGTCTTCTGGATCCGCCGGGGCGGCGGCGAGCTGACGCTGGAGAATGAGACCCGGTGCTTCGCGGCGCCCTTCCTGTTCGTGGTGCCGCCCGGCACGGTGCATGGCTTCCATTTCCGCGAGGGCACGCAGGGTCATGTGCTGACGCTGACCGCCGGTTTCCTGGCCGGGCAGCAGGCGGTGCTGGGACCGCGCGGCCGGCTGGAACGGATTTCCGAACTGGACGGGCGGATGCTGCATCGGGGGCAGCGGCGGCTTGCCCAGGCTTTCCGCCACCTGCACGGCGTCTTCGGCGAAGCCAGCCCGGCGCGCGAAGTGGCCGGCGGCCCGGCCCGGCTCGCCGGCGCGGTGCTGGAGGTGCTGGGCCTGCTGGAACACGCGCTGGAGCGTGGCGGGGCAGGCAGCGGGCTTCCCCCAAGGCCGGCCCTTCTGGTGGCGCGGTTCCGCGCCCTGGTGGATGTGGAGTTCCGCGCACGCGGCACACTTCCCGAACAGGCGCGGCGCCTCGGGGTTTCGGCGACCCAACTCACCCGCGCCTGCCGTCAGGTCACGGGGCGCTCACCCCTCGAATTGCTGCAGGACCGGCGCATGCTGGAAGCCATGCGGCTGCTGGCCCACACCACGCTGGGCATCGGCGAGATCGCCTATGCCAGCGGCTTCAGCGATCCGGCCTATTTTTCACGGTTCTTCGCGAAGCGTGCCGGTCGGCCGCCTTCGTCGCTGCGCCGTCCGCCCGATCGCCCTGCGCCGACCTAGAGCATTTTCCGCTCGCACCGGCTCACTCCAAATGCTCTGGCTCTTTGTTCTGTCGAGCATCTTCAAACGATCAGGCAATCCCGCCCGATCGGGATCTGCTTTAGGCGGGCGTGCGCAGCGTGGTGCCGTCCCGCGGCGGCAGGCGATGATGGGCGATGGCCTGGCCATAGGCATCCAGATAGCCGCGCGCCATCTGCGTGGCGGTGCAGAATTGCTCCGCCCTCATCCGGCAATCGTCGCGGCGCAGGCCCAGGGCGGCCTGGATGCAGCGCGACAGGGCCGCCACGCCGCCCGGCGCCGCCAGCCGGCCGCTGGACGCGTCCAGCAGCATCGGCAACGTGCCCTGGGCGAAGCCGGCCACGGGCGTGCCGCAGGCCAGCGCCTCGATGGCCGAATAGCCATGAGGATCGGCCGCCGGATCGGTGCAGATCGCCACCCCGGCGGCAGCCAGGGCCACGGGCAGGCTGCCCGGCGGCAGGATGCCAAGGTGCCGGCTGCCATTGTTCAGGCGGGGGCGCACACGGTTCCGCCAGAAATCCATGTCCTCGATCGGGCCCGCGACCATCAGCGGGATGCCGGCGATCAGGCAGGCCTGCAACGCCATCATCAGCCCCTGGCCCGGTGCGATCCGGCCCCGCCAGATGGCATGCGGCGCAGCGTCCGGCTGGCGTAGGCAGGCGCGGAAGCGATCCAGCGGCAGGCCGCTGGCAATGACCGGCACATGGTCCAGCGCCGGCCGCCAGCTTACCATCAATGACGGCGACAGGGTGCTGAAGGGCAGGTCGCGCTGCTGCCGCTCCAGCACGGCGGTGTGCAGCGGTTCGGCGGGGGGTGCGTGCAAGGTGGTCAGCATGGGCACGGGCAGCCGGTGCGCCAGCATCAGGGGCAGTTCATGCGCCGTGTTGTTGTGGATGATGTCGCCCGGATCATCGGCGATGATGTGCAGGGCGCGGCGCTGCATCCGGAACTGCAACTCGGCGGCCGCTTCCCGGGTCCGCCGGCTGCCCCGCTCCGGGCTGCCGGTGGCCGGGCCGAGGCAGACGGGCTCCAGCGCCGGGTCGCTTCCGGCGGCAGCGAACAGCCGCACCCGATGGCCCAGGCGACGCAGTTCCTGCACCAGCACATAGGTGTGGCGCTCCCGCCCGCCGGCGAAAGGCTCGGCCACCGGATGATCAAGCTGCGCCAACACATCGATCCGCATGCGACCGCCTTTGCCCGCCGGGTTCAGGCCGGCCTGACCTGCGGAACGGATGGGAAGCGCAACGGTTTCCGGCCCTGCGGCGCTTTTCTCCGTCCTTCACCGCCCCGCCCATCCGGTGCAGCATGACGGCCATCGGGAAGGGGCGAGGACATGGCGATCCTGGTGCTGGCTTTGCTGTTCGGAATCGCGGCCGGGATGCGCACCATGACGGCGCCGGCCGTTCTTGCGATCGGCGCGGCGCTGGGGCGGCCTGACCTGTCGGCGGGGTGGGCCTTCTTTCTTTCCCATCCCGTCTCGTCCTGGGTGCTGGGCATCCTGGCCGCGGGGGAATACGCCGTGGATCTGCTGCCCGGCACGCCCAGCCGGAAGGTGCCGGTGCAGTTCGGCGCCAGGCTGGTCAGCGGCGGGCTGTGCGGTGCGGTGCTGGGTGGCACCGCCGGGCTGGTTCTGCCGGGCCTGCTGGCCGGTATCGCCGGCGCGGTGATCGGAACGTTGGCCGGCGCCAGGGCACGGAAGGCCGGCGCGGACAGGCTAGGGCGCGACTGGCCCGTCGCCTTGGCCGAGGATGCGGTGGCGCTGGGTCTTGCCATTTTCACCGTCGCGCTTCTTCCGGCCTGAACGGCATGTTCCTTGTTGGCGCGTTTCCGCTCCTGCATCATCCCCCACCGGGGGGTCGGCCATCTCGGCTCCACCCGCAGGGGGCAATCAACAATGAAAATGGGATTCCTGACGCGCCGCGCGGCATTGCTCGGCGCGAGCGCGTTGCTGGCCGCCTCGGCTATCGCGGCCGTTCCGGCGGCAGCGCAGAACCTGACCATCGCCATCGGCGGTTCCGTGACATCGCTGGACCCGCATTTCTACAATGCCTCGCCGAACAACAGCGTCACCTCGCATTTCTTCGACAAGCTGCTGGAGTTCGATGCCAAGGCGCAGCTGGTCCCGCAACTGGCTGAAAGCTGGAAGGCGGTCGAGCCCACGGTGTGGGAGTTCAAGCTGCGGCGTGGCGTGAAGTGGCATGACGGCCGGGATTTCACCGCCGAGGATGTCGCCTTCACGGTGAAGCGCGCTCCCAATGTGCCCAACAGCCCGGGTGGCTTCGGCGGCTTTGTCCGCGCCGTCGAGAAGGTCGAGATCCTCGACCCGCTGACGGTCCGGCTGCACACGCCGGGCCCTTACCCGATGTTGCCGACCGACCTCGCCTCGGTCGCCATCATCTCCAGGCATGCGGGGGAGGGCGCCGCAACGGAGGATTACAACAGCGGCAAGGCGGCGATCGGCACCGGGCCCTACAAGTTCCAGGCCTATAGTCCCGGCAGCCGGATCCAGATGGTGCGCAACGACGCTTATTGGGGCGGCAGGCCGGACTGGGCGACGGTGGATTACCGCGTCATCTCCTCCCCCCCGGCGCGCACCGCGGCCATCCTGTCCGGCGATGTGGACATCATCGACACCGTGCCCTCCTCCGACCTGCCGCGGCTGAAGGAGGAGCCGAAGGTCGAGCTGACCTCGATCCAGGGCTTGCGCGTCATCTATCTTTCGGCGGACCGCTCGCGCGACGAGAACCCGATCCATGTGACCGACAATGATGGCAAGCCGCTGCCGAGGAACCCGTTCAACGACCTGCGGGTGCGCCGCGCGCTGACCATGGCGATCCAGCGCGACGCTCTGGCCGAGCGTGTCATGCAGGGCACGGCCAGCCCGAACGGCCAATGGCTGCCGCCCGGCGCCTATTCCTACAATCCGGACGTCAAGGTGCCGGCCTATGATCCGGAAGGCGCCCGGAAGCTGCTCGCCGAGGCCGGCTTCCCGAATGGCTTCCGCATGGTGCTGAGCTCGCCGAACGACCGCTATCCCAATGACGCGCGCACGGCCCAGGCGGTGGCGCAGATGTGGACGCGCATCGGCGTGCAGACCCAGGTGGAGGCGCTGCCCTGGTCCACCTTCTCGGCGCGCGCGAACCGGCAGGAATTCGGCATGCGGCTGGTCGGCTGGGGCAGCGCCACCGGCGAGGCCTCCTATGCGCTGATCAACATCCTGGGCACCTATGACAGCGAGAAGCGCACGGGCGCCAACAATTCCGGCCGGTACAGCAACCCGGAACTGGATGAGCTGACCGCCAAGGCGCTTGGCACGCTGGACGACAAGGAGCGCGAGGACATCCTGAAGCGGGCGGTGAAGATGGCGATGGACGATGTCGCCATGTTCCCGCTGCACCAGCTGGTCAACACCTGGGCGGTGAAGAAGGGGCTGAAGCACGAGCCGCGCATGGATGAGCGGACGCGCGCCATGGATGTGCGCCCCGACTGACGGCGGCTTCCGGCTTCAGCGGCCGGATGCGCGGAAACATGGCCGGCGGAGCACTCCGCCGGCCATGCCGGGTCAGCGCACCAGCGTGCCGTAGATCCAGCCCAGCGCCTCGCCATCCTCGGTGGTGACGCGCAGCCAGCCCAGATTCTCCTCCACGATGCGCAAGGGCGTGCCAGGGCCCAGCACCCGCAGCACGGGCGAGCCGCCATTGGGCGAGGCGCGCACATTGGCGGATTGCCGCACCACCCCCATGCGGAGTTGCGCGGGCGCCGCCAGGGGCGGATGCACATAGCCGGAGCCCATCCCGCCGCTGCCCTCCGGCAGGGTCAGGTTGCGCGGGCCCGGCGCCGGCTCGATCACCGGCGGCGCCTCCCCGTCGGTGCCGCCCGCCCGGCGCGGCGGCGGTGGTGGGGCCGGTGGCGGCGGCAGGGGCAGCCCGTCACCCTCCTCGAAAACGGGTGGCGGCGGCGGCAGGCTCACTTCCGGCACCGGTGCCAGGGCAGCCGGTGGCGTGGCGGGCGCCAGGCTCGCGGGGGGCGAGACGACGCTTCCCGTGCTTCTGGCGGGCGGGGGAGTCGGGCCCTCCTCCGGCTCGCCCGTCGAGGTCAGGCTTCCCAGGTAGAAGGCCAGCGCCACCAGCGGCGGCACCGCCAGCCAGCCCCAGGCAACGCCCGAAGGGCCACGCCGGGATGGCGCCGCTGACCGGGGCGGGGGCGCCGGCCGGCTGGCCGGCAGCGCGCCCGCGCCAGGCAGGGTCGGCACCACCGGGCGCGCTGCCGGCTGTGCCGCGGTGGCGCCTGGCTGCAGTTGCGGCTGCGCCTGCGGCAGGCTCAGCTGCCGGTAAGGGTGGAGCAGCTTGTAGGGATAGCCGGCCAGCACCTCGACATAGTTGCGGTAGGCGGCCACGAAGGCGCCCCCCAGCGCGAGGTTGCTGACGGCCAGGGACTTCACCAGGCCATCGCCGCTGATGTCGATGCGCATGTACTGCGCCAGGGGGCCGGCCTCGGTCTGGCCGATGATCTCGGCATCGCCCGAGGGGGTGTTTTCCGTGAAGCGGAAGCTGCCGGTGTCCATGGCCATGCGGCGGCCATCGATGATGCGGTCGCTGCCGAAGAAGAAGCCGGGCAGGAATTCCCAGAAGCCGACACCCATCAGCACCACGGTGGCCGCGTCCGCGCCCAGCGCGGCCTCGGGCACGGCGGCGATGGACAGGTTGCGCGGCTCGCGCGGCACCAGCCCGCCGAAGCGGGGGTCCGGGCGGTGCACCATCTCGAACAGCATGCCGACGCCGGACAGTGCCACCGCCGCTTCCCGGAAATCCTCATAGGCGCGCGCCAGTTCGGGATTCTCCATCAACCGGGCGGCTTCAGGCAGAATGGCCCGGCGCTGCTCGCTGACCGAGGGCTGTGGGCCGAATTCGCCGGTCAGCGCCGGGTCGGGCGGCAGGATGGGGGGCCGTGGGATCGCGGAGGATGCCGCTGCGGGATGCCTGGGAGGAAGCCCAGGGGGAAGCGCTGCATCCGGCGCGGCCGCTGGCCGCCGGGGGCCGGGCGGCGGGGCCGTTTGCTCAGGGCGCTGTTCCTCCATCACATCCGGGTTCCTTCCGGAGGCGGGGCGATCCGGCGCCGGGGGCGTATCCGGATGTTCAGCGCTCCGGGGCGGCTGGGCCGGGCGCATGAAGGATGGCCGCTCAGCCGCGGTTGCGGGGGGCGGGTTGGTCTTGGCGGATGATCCCTGGGAGGTTCGCAAGCGGGATGACATGGCGCGCAAAGTCGCACAGAAGCCGGAAGCGGTCCAAGCATCAGCGAGCTTGGCATTTTATCCCGGCTTCAATCATGGTTGAAGCAAGCGTCGTTCAAGTGCGCAGTGAATGTCGGCACAAGGTGAAGTTTGAGCCGGTTAGGTTTCTTGTTTGCTTGAGCCTGTGTTTTGTTCATTGCCTTTCTTTCCAATTATCACAAGTGAGTTATTTCAATTAAGGGTTGATGTGTTTCGGCTATATGTGATTTGCAAGATTTGAAGTGTACGCTTGCTGCAGCTGCGCGATTGCCTCCGCCGGCCGCATCGGTCACGGTTCTGGATCTTGAAAATATTTTCATGACTTGTTTAAGAATAGAGACATGGCCGGTGTGCTTGCTTCATCGGTCGTGATCATAACGATCGCACCACCCTAGTCCGCTGCTTCAGGCCGTCCTGCTGGGATGGCGCCCCGGCATCCTGCCTTTCGCTCGCCCGCTGGACAGCGGCAGAGCCACGCACGATCCCCTGCGCCGTCCATCGAGCGGAGGCCTTGCGGATGCGGTCTGCCTGCCAGTCCACTTCTGTGGGCCTTCTTGATCCTGGTGCTGGCATCCAGCTCCCGGCGGATCGTCGATGGCGCTGCCATGGAGGGTACGTTCCTTTGGCGCCTGCGCTTTCGCCCGCACCCTGCTTCGGCGGTGGCGGCGGCCATGGTTTTCCTGCTGGCGCTGGCGCAGATGGCTGATCTCAGGGAGTTCGTCTACTCCCAGTTCTGACAGGACCATATGCGCAAGGATAGATGGATTGCCCGCATCCCTAGTGGTTTGCTAGTAATATGCAACCAGCAGGGGAGATCTGGACAAGATGCCCATTGCCAGAGGCATGCGACCGTGATGCGCGAAAGCGTGCCACCCCATGCTGCGGCCCCAGTGCCTTTCCGCCAGTTCGGCCTGAGGCAGCTTCTGGCTTTCACCATGGGCGGCCTTGGCCTGGCGGCGACGCTGGCGACGGCGCTGGTTCTGGGCGCGCGGGCGGAACGGCACCTGCAGCAGGATATCGGCGCCGAGTTCAGCCTGGCGGCCGAACGCCTGGCCGACCTTCTGGACCGCTCCCTGGCCGAGCGGATGCACGAGATCCAGTTGCTGGCCACACTGCCAATCATGCGGAACGCCGCGGCGCCCGAGGCCGAGCGCCGGCTGCTGCTGCAGGAGGTCCATGGCCGCCGGGGCGATTACGCCATCCTGATGCTGATCTCGCCGGAAGGGCGGGTGCTCACCAGCAGCAACGGCCTGCTGGAAGGCTTGGCGGTGGCGGAGCGCGGCTATTTCCAGGCGGGCAGGCAAGGCCCGTTCCTGGGCGATCTGCGCGAAGCGGCCCTGCTGGCGCCGCAATTCAGCCAGCCGACGCGCATGCTCGATCTTGCCGCGCCAGTGCGCGACGCGGCGGGCGAGCTGGTCGGGGTCGTCGCCGCGCAGCTGTTATGGGGCTGGGCGGATTCGCTCGCGGGGGAGGCGCTGGCTCCGCTCCGGGCGCGCCGGCCAGACGTGACCGCCCTGCTGCTGTCCCGCGAGGGGCGCGCATTGCCCGGTCAGGGCTCGCGCGGGGATGGCGAGGACCAGGCCGGATTGGCTCCGGAGATCGCTGCCCGCGTGGCGGAGGGGTGGGCCGGCAGCGTCGTGGTGGGAACCCGGTTGGTCGGGTTCGCGCCGGCACGCGGCCATCGTCACCTCGCCAGGTTGGGATGGGCGGTGCTGGTGCGCGGCGATGCGACGGCCGCCCTGGCGCGGGCGGGGGAGTTGCGGCGGCGCATCCTGGGGTGGGGCGCCGTGGCGGCGCTGCTGGCGGCCTTGCTGGGCTGGGCGGTGGCCGGCGCGGTGGCACGGCCGCTGCAGCGCTTGTCCAAGGCGGCGCTGCGGTTGCGCCGCGACGCCACCACCCCGATCCCGCGTGATGGCTGCATCCGGGAGATCGCCACCCTGGCGGATTCCCTGATCAGCCTGATCACCACCCTGCGGGGCCGCGAACAGGAACTGGCCGATGGCGAGGCGCGCCTGCGTGCCGTGCTGGAACAGATGCCGGTGGGCGTCGTGCTGGTGCAGATGCCCACCGGGCTGCTTTGCTTCCGCAATGCCCGTGCCCTGGAGATCCTCGGCCGGCCACTGGAGCCCGACACGCCGCTGACGCTGCAAACCGCCTTCAGCGGGCTGAGGCGGGACGGGCTGCCTTATGAGGCGGACGACTTCCCGATCGCCCGCGCCCTGCGCCTCGGCGAAACCGTTGTGGCCGAGTCGATGCTTTACCGGCGCGGCGACGGCCAGTTGATCTCGCTGGAGATGAACGCGGCGCCGGTGCGTGGCACGGCCGGGCAGTCCCTGCTGGTGGTCTGCACCTTCGAGGACGTCACCGAGGCGCGCATGGCCGCCGAGCAAAGCCGGGTGCTGGCGCGGGAGGTGGACCACCGGGCCAAGAACGCGCTGGCGGTGGTGCAGGCCGCCCTGCGCATGACCCGTGCCGATACCCCCGAGGCCTTTGTCCATGCCGTCGAAGGCCGCGTATCCGCCCTGGCGCGCGCCCAGATCCGGCTGGCCGAGGAGGAATGGCGCGGCGTCAGCCTTCAGGCCCTGCTGGAAGGGGAGCTGACAGCCCTGCTCGGCGACAGGATCGACCGCTCGCTTGAAATGGAAGGGCCGTTGCTCGTGCTGAAGGTGGAGGCGGTTCAGCCCATCTCCATGATGGTGCATGAGCTGGCCAGCAACGCGGCGCGGCATGGCGCCCTGTCGTCGCCCGGCGGGCGGGTGACGCTGCGCTGGCACCAGGCGCATGATCCGGTGCGGGCCACGGAGGTGCTGCACCTGCACTGGACCGAGACGGATGGCCCGGCCCTCAGCGGCCCGCCCGCCCGGCGCGGCTTCGGCGCGCGGGTCATCGAGACCACCGCCCGGCAGCAACTCGGCGGCATGGTCCACTGGGAATGGCGCCAGGCCGGCTTGTGCTGCCAGCTGGTGGTGCCGATCCCCAGGCTGGTGGCCGAGGTCACCGCCGACTGACCCCAGCTCGCACGGTTTCGGCCCTGCGGGCGATGGCCCTCCGCCCGGGCTGGGCTTAGCTTTCCGTTTGTGCCCGACGAATCGAAGATGCCCGACCCGCGGCTGATGGCGGCCATCGTCGCCAGTGCCCTGTTCATGCAGAACCTGGACAGCACCGTGGTGGCGACCGCGCTGCCGGCCATGGCGCGTTCCCTGGGGGAAGACCCGCTTGTGATGGGGGTGGCGATCACCTCCTATCTGGTGGCGCTCACGGTGTTCATCCCGCTTTCCGGCTGGGTGGCGGACCGGTTCGGCGCCAAGCAGGTCTTTCTGGCGGCGATCGGCACCTTCACCCTGGCCTCGGCCTTGTGCGGCCTGTCCGGCAGCCTGCCGGAGATGGTGGCGGCGCGGGTCCTGCAGGGGCTCGGGGGGGCCATGATGGTGCCGGTCGGCCGGCTGCTGCTGTTGCGGCGCGTCCGCAAGGAAGAATTGCTGTCCGCCACCACCTGGCTGACCATGCCGGGATTGCTGGGGCCGCTGCTGGGGCCGCCGGTTGGCGGCTTGCTGACGGACCTGATCTCCTGGCGCGCCGTGTTCTGGATCAATGTGCCGGTGGGCCTTATCGGGATGCTGCTGGTGTGGCGCGTCATCCCGCCCTTGCCGGCCAGCCTGCCGCCCCCGCCTGACCTGCGCGGCCTGACCCTGGTGGGCGTGGCGCTGGCCTGCCTGATGTTCGCCTTCGAGACGCTGGGGCGGGGGCTGGTGCCGCCCTTCCTGGCCGAGGGCGTGCTGCTGGCCGGCATCGTCACGACGATCTGGGCGGTGCGGCATTGCCTCCGCGCGGCCAATCCGGCGCTGGATTTCAGCCTTCTGAGCATTCCGGCCTTCCGCGCGCCGGTGGTGTCGGGCCTGGTGTTCCGCATCGGTGCCGGGGCGGTGCCTTTCCTGATCCCGCTGGCCCTGCAACTCGGCTTCGGCGCCAGCGCGGCGCAAAGCGGGATGGTCAGCTTCGCCACCGCCCTGGGCGCCTTCGCCATGAAGCCCATGGCCCGCTTCGCGCTGCGGCGCTTCGGCTTCCGCGATGTTCTGATCTGGAACGCGGTGCTGGCGGCGCTGACCATCGCGGCCTGCGGCGCCTTCCGGCCGGGCTGGCCGATGGCGGCGGTGTTCGTGGTGCTGCTGCTGGGCGGGCTGTGCCGGTCGCTGCACTTCACCACGCTGAACACCCTGGCCTATGCCGATGTGCCGCAGGAGAAGCTGTCCGCCGCGACCAGCCTGTACAGCACGGCGCAGCAATTGCCGCTGGCGCTGGGCGTGGCGGTGGCTTCGGCGACGCTGCAGCTCAGCGTGGCGCTGAACGGCCGGGAGGTGGCGGCGATGCCGGATTTTACCGCCGGCTTCCTGATCGGGGCCCTGCTGACCCTGCTGGCCGCACCCCTGGCCATCAGCCTGCCGCGCGACGCGGGGGAGGGGATCGTCGCTGGTGGCGGTGCCCGGCGGCGCTAGCCCGGCAACCACCCTGATCGGGGGCCGTTACTGGAACGGATGACGAACAAGGAGGCTGCCATGACCAAGGCTCCCGCGCCGGACACATCGGGTGACAAGGCCAGCAACACGGTGAAGGACCCGGAAAACTGGACCACTGGCGATGAAACCATGACCGGCGCCCAGGCCAGCTACCTGCAAACCTTGTGCGAGGAGGCTGGCGAGGAATTCGACCCATCCCTCACCAAGGCCGAGGCCAGCCAGCGCATCGACGCGTTGCAGGCCAAGACGGGGCGCGGCCGCGATCACTGACCGCCGGCCCGCCCTCGGGCCTACTCCGCCGGCTGGTGCTGCGCGGCGGGGGCGCGGCTGAGGCGCCGCGCCAGCCCCTCAAAGGCAAGGTAGAGCACCGGCGTCACGAACAGCGTCAGCGCCTGCGACACCGCGAGGCCGCCCACCACGGCGAGGCCGAGCGGTTGCCGCAGCTCGGCCGCGGCGCCCCAGCCGGCGGCGATCGGCACCGCGCCGGCGGCGGCGGCCAGGGTGGTCATCATGATGGGACGGAAGCGGATCAAGCTGGCTTCCCGCACCGCCGTCAGCGGGTCGTCGCCGGCGCGCTGGCGCACCAGCGCCACGTCCACCACCATGATGGCGTTCTTCTTCACCAGCCCGATCAGCAGCAGCACGCCGATCACCGCGATCACGGAAAGATCCAGCCCGAACAGCCACAGCGTCGCCAGGGCGCCCAGCGCCGCGGGCGGCAGGCCGGACAGGATGGTCAGCGGGTGCACCAGCGATTCGTAGAGCACGCCGAGCACCAGATACATGATGAGCACCGCCGCCAGCAGCAGCATGCCCTGCCCGGCCAGGGCTTCCTGAAAGATCTGCGCCGTTCCGGCATAGCCGGTGACGATGGTGGGCGGCAGGCCGAAATCGCGCTCCAGCGCGGCGATGGCGTTGGTGGCATCGCCCAGCGCCACGCCGGGGGCGGTGTTGAAGCCGATCGTCACGGCGGGAAGCTGGCCCTGATGCGCCACCGTCAGCGGGCCGACGCGGCGTTCCAGCGTGGCGATCCCGGCCAGCGGCACCAGCCGCCCGCCCGAGCCGCGCAGATAGATCTTGGCCAGCCCCGCCTCGTCCTGCTGGTCGCGCGGCAAGGCCTCCAGGATCACGGCATAGGAATCGGAGGCCCCGAAGATGGTGGAGATCTGGCGCGCGCCGAAGGCGGAGTAGAGCGCCTGCCGCACCTGGTCCACCGTGACGCCCACGGCCGCGGCCCTGTCCCGGTCCACATTCACCGACAGGATCGGCGCCGCCATCTGGAGGTCGGAGTTCACGTCCTGCAGTTCGGGCAGGCGCCTCAGCGCCTCCGTCATGCGGTTGGACCAGTCATACAACTCGTCCGAGCGCAGCCCCTGCATGGTGTACTGATAGAGCGTGCGGGAGGAGCGGGCGCCGAAATTCAGGTTCTGGATCGGGTTGAAGAACACCCGCATGCCCGGAATGCCTGAGGTCTGGCGGCGCAGCTCCTGGATGATCTCCTGGATCGGCGCGCGGTCCTTGCGCGGCTTCAGCTGCACGAACATGCGGCCCTGGTTCAGCGCCTGGCTGTTGCCGCCAATCCCGGCCGAGGAGTTCACCTGCACCACCGCCGGATGGCGCTGCACGATCTCGGCGACGCGGGCCTGCCGCACCACCATGTCGTCGAAGGAGGTGTCCTGCGGCCCCTCGGTCGAGACGCTGAGCAGGCCGGTGTCCTCCACCGGGAAGAAGCCCTTGGGGATGCTCACCGCCAGCCAGCCGGACAGGCCGATCGAGGCCAGGAAGACCAGCCACACGGCGGGGCGGAAGCGCAGCGCCTTGTCCAGCATCCAGCCATAGCCGCGTTCCACCGCCTGGAAACCGCGCTCCAGCGCCGCGTCGAAGCGGGAAGGCCTGCCATGCGCCGGCAGGCGGCTGGCCATCAGCGGCGTCAGGGTCAGGGACACGAAGCAGGACACGATCACCGCGAGCGAGACGGTGGCGGCGAAGGCGTTGAACACCCGGCCCACCACCCCGCCCATCAGCAGGATCGGGATGAACACCGCGATCAGCGACAGGGTGATGGAGATGATGGTGAAGCCGATCTCCTTGGCGCCGCGGATGGCGGCGGCCAGGGGGTGCATGCCTTCCTCCATGTGGCGGACGATGGCTTCCAGCATCACGATGGCGTCGTCCACCACCAGGCCCACCGCCAGGGTCAGGCCGAGCAGGGTGATGTTGTCGATGCCGTAGCCCAGCGCGTACATCAGCCCGAAGGTGCCGGCCAGCGAGATGGGCACGGCGATGCCGGGGATCAGCGTGGCGCTGACCTTGCGCAGGAACAGGAAGATCACCAGCACCACCAGCCCCACCGCGATCATCAGGTGGTGCTGCACGTCGCCCACCGCTTCCCGGATCGAGGCGGAGCGGTCCAGCATCACGCCGATCTCGGCGCCGGGGGGAAGGGCGGCCTGCAGGCCGGGGAGCGCGGCCTTCACCGCATCCACCACATCCACCGTGTTGGCGTCGGGCTGGCGCTGCACGGCAAGGGTCAGGCCACGCTCCCCGTTCACCCAGGCGGCGATGCGGTTGTTTTCCACGCCGTCGATCACCGTCGCCACGTCCTGCACGCGGATCGGCGCGTTGTTGCGGCCGCCGATGATCAGGCGCCGGAACTGCTCGGCATCCTGGAGCTGGTCATTGGCGCGCAGCGTCAGCTGCTGGCGGGGGCCGTTCAGCGTGCCGACGGGCGTGTTGCTGTTGGCCGCCGCGATGGCCCGCTGCGCCTCGTCGAAGCCATAGCCCAGCGCTGCCACCCGGTCGGGGTCGAGCTGGATGCGGACCGCGTATTTCTGCTCGCCATAGGTGACCACCTGCGCCACGCCGGGGATGCGCGACAGGGCGGGCGCGATCAGCACCGCCGCCACCTCGTTGAGGCGGTAGAGCGGGACGTCGCCGCCCTTCAGGTTCAGCAGCACCACCGGCGCGTCGGCCGGGTTGGATTTGCGGAAGGAGGGCGGGTTGGTCATCTCCTGCGGCAGCCGCCGCTGCGCGCGGGAGATCGCCGCCTGCACATCCAGCGCCGCCGCGTCGATGCTGCGGCCCAGCACGAATTGCAGGGTGATGGAGGTTCGGCCTGTGCCGCTGGTGGACGACATCTGGTCGATGCCGGCGATGGTGGAGAATTCTCGCTCCAATGGCAGGGCGACGGAGTTCGCCATGGTTTCCGGGCTGGCGCCCGGCAGGTCGGCGCTGACCGAGATCACCGGGAAATCCACCCGCGGCACCGCGGCCACGGGCAGTTGCAGATAGGCGATGATGCCCGCCACCACGGCGGCGACCGCCAGCAACCCGGTCATCACGGGGCGGCGGATGCAAAGCTCGGACAGGTGCATGGCGGGCTTCCGGGTCAGCTTTGCGGGCGGGTGGCGGAACGCTCGGTGACGCGCGCGCCGTCGGACAGCAATTGTGCGCCCTCGATCACCACCTTGTCGCCTGCGGAAATCTCGGCCGCGAGCACGGCGCGCCCGGACACCACGCGTTGCAGCGCTACGGCGCGGCGCCGGGCACGGCTTTCGCCATCCACCACGTAAACATAACGCTCACCGCCGGAGCCGGTCTGCACCGCCTGCACCGGCACCGACAGCGCATCCGGCTCGACCCGCGGCACCAGCACCACGTTGACATACTGGCCGGGCCAGAGGCTGTCCTCCGGATTGGAGAAGCGGGCCTTGAGCTGGATGGTGCCGGACGTGGGGTCCACCTGGCTGTCCACGAAGACCAGCCGGCCTTCCACCGGCGCCTTGCGGTCGCCGGGGGGATGCGCCGTCACCATGGGCTGCCCGGATTGCATGGCCGCCTGGATTTCCGGCAGCCAGCGCTCCGGCACGGCGAACTGCACCTGGATGGGGTCGGTCTGGGTGATGGTGGCCAGTGGCGCGCTGTCGCCGGCGCGGACCAGATTGCCCTTGGTCGCCGGAATGGCGCCGAGCCGGCCATCGATCTCCGCCCGGATGATGGCGTAATCCAGGGTGATCCTGGTCTGGGCGATCTGCGCCTCGGTGGCGCGCACCGTGGCCTCGGCGGCGGCGGCATCGGCCTGCGCCTGCTCCAGGCGCTGCTGCGCCGCGAATCCCTCGCCGCGCAGGGAGGTGTAGCGCACCGCGTCCTGCCGCGCCCGGACCGCCTGGGCACGGTCCCGCGCCGCCTGGGCTTCCTGCTGGGCGAGTTGCGCCTCGGCCATCCGGGAATCGAGGGTGAACAACACGTCGCCGCGCTTCACGCGCTGGCCTTCCTGCACATGGACCTGCCGCATCTGCCCCTCGACGCGGCTGCGCACCGCAACCGTGGCCTCAGCCACCACATTGCCGTTGGCGGTGATCTCAAGGGGAACAGGGCCGCGTTCGGCCGGATGGGTGACCACGGGAAGGCCGGGGGGCTGCCCCGCCGGGGGGGCAGCGGATCGCTGCGCGGCCTGCCCTTGTGCAAGGGCGGGAGTTTCGGAAAGGGTGATGCCGCACAGCGCAGCGCTGAACGCGCCCGCCAGCAGCCAGGGATGCGAACGCGCAACAAGCATGGAGTCGCAATAAAGCGTCACGGCGTCATAGGATAGACGTCGTTACGCTCCGTTACAATTCAGCATGAAGGGTAATTAGTGGTTCAGGAAACGGCAAAACCGCGGATCATGCAGGCGATGAACCTGCATGCCGCGGTGCCGAACCTGACCGAGCCACTCCCCGAAGGGAGTGGTGGCTGGTCAGAAGCCTTCGCGCTCCAGGCGCTTGCGCTCCACCTTGCGGGCGCGGCGCACGGCCTCCGCCGCCTCGCGGGCGCGGCGCTCCGACGGCTTCTCATAGTGGCGGCGCAGCTTCATCTCGCGAAACACGCCTTCACGCTGCAGCTTCTTCTTCAGGGCCTTGAGGGCCTGATCGATATTATTGTCCCGAACGACGACCTGCACGCTGTGCGGTCTCCTTCTTTCCAGTCGGCCTGGCGCGCCAGGTTGTGTGAAAACGAAAGCACGAAGCGCCGGACAAGCGCCGGTGCCTTCCTGCAAGGTCCGCGGCGTGTAGCACGGGTCCTGGAAGATACAAAGGCTTTCCCGGCGCCCTGGCGCATGCTCCACATCACAACCAATTCTTCTTGCATCGCGTTGCCCGCGGCGGAGGTACGGCATGGCCATTCTGAAGATTGCCCGCATGGGTCACCCGGTGCTGCTTCGCGTGGCGGAACCGGTGCCCGATCCCCAGGCCCCCGAGATCCGGCGCCTGGTGCGCGACATGGCGGAAACCATGCTGGATGCCTCGGGACTCGGGCTGGCGGCGCCGCAGGTGCATGAGGCCCTGCGCATCTTTGTTTGGCGCAACGGCGCCAGCGTTGCGGCATTGATCAACCCCGAGTTGGAATTGCTCGGCCCGCCGGACCAGCGCGGCTGGGAAGGCTGCCTGTCGATTCCCGGGCTGCGCGGCAATGTGGAGCGCGCCCACCGTGTCGCCTTCCGCGGCACTGATATCGAGGGCCAGACCGTGGAAGGGGAGGCGGAGGGCTTGCTGGCCCGGGTCATGCAGCACGAATTCGACCATCTGAACGGCATTCTTTACCCGAGCCGCATGACCGACATGGGATTGTTCGGCTTCACCGACGAACTGGCGCGGGCCGCGCAGCAGGCCGAGGCCGCCCGGAGCGCCGAAGCCGAGGGCTCAGGCTCCGCGCAGCCGGATCATCATGGGGAACGGCGGTGAACGGTCCTTGCCTGGAGCGCAGCGCCGAGCGCGACGCCGCCCTGCGGGCCATGCTGCCCCATGTGCCGGCCCTGGGATGGAGCGAATCCGCCCTGCGCGCCGGGTTGCGCGACATCGGCGCCGATGCCGAATCGGCGGCCTGGCTGTTTCCCCGCGGACCGGCCGGCATGGCCGAGGCCTGGAGCGACCTGGCCGACCGCGACATGACGGCCGAGGCCGCCGGTGAGGGGCTGCATGAGCTGCGCGTGCCGGCGCGGATCCGGACCCTGGTGGCGATCCGCCTGCAAGGGCAGGCGGCGCACAGGGAGGCGGTGCGCCGCGCCCTCGCCATCCTTGCCTTGCCCTGGAACTACGCCGCCGCCGTCCGTGCCACGGCGCGCACCGTGGACGCGATGTGGCAGGCGGCGGGTGATGCCTCGACCGACATCTCGTTCTATACGCGGCGGGCCACCCTGGCAGGCGTCTACGGCGCGACCCTGGGCTATTGGCTGCGGAACCCGGACCCGGAAGCGGTGCTGTCCTTCCTGGACCGGCGGCTGGCCGATGTGGCGCGGCTCCAGCGGCCACGGCGCAAGGCCGCCTGACGCGGGCAGGGCGGACCGGCTGAGAAAGCGGTGGACAAGCCCGGCGGTGCGCGGCACAGGCCCGGGCTTGGCTCCCCTTGTTCAGGATCCCCCGCGTGACCGACACCAATTCCGCGCCGCTGGTCGGCATCATCATGGGCAGCCGCTCCGACTGGGAAACCATGCGGCACGCGGCGGAAACCCTGGAAAAGCTGGGCGTCCCGCACGAGACGCGGGTGGTGTCGGCGCACCGCACCCCGCAGCGCCTTTATGACTACGCGCATTCGGCAGCCGGACGCGGGCTGCGCGCCATTATCGCCGGGGCGGGGGGCGCGGCCCATCTGCCGGGCATGGCCGCGGCGATGACCCGCCTGCCCGTGCTTGGCGTGCCGGTAGAAAGCCACGCGCTGAAGGGCATGGACAGCCTGTTGTCCATTGTTCAGATGCCGGCTGGCGTGCCGGTGGGCACGTTGGCCATTGGCCGGGCGGGCGCGGTGAACGCCGCGCTGCTGGCCGCCGCCATGTTGGCCACCACCGATGCTGGGCTGGCGGAGCGACTCGATGCCTTCCGCGCCGCCCAGACCGAGTCCGTGGCGGAGTCCCCGGAATGAGCGCGCCCCTGCCGCCCAACAGCACCATCGGCATCCTCGGCGGCGGGCAGCTTGGCCGCATGTCGGCCCTGGCCGCCGCCGAGCTGGGCTATCGCTGCCATGTCTATGCGCCCGACGCCGACTCGCCAGGAATGCAGGTCGCCGCGGCGAGCACGGTCGCCGGCTATGAGGACGCGGCGGCCCTGGCCGCCTTTGCCGCTGCCGTCGACGTGGTCACTTTCGAGTTCGAGAACGTTCCCGCCCGCACGCTGGAGATCCTGTCTCCACTTGTGCCCTGCCGGCCCGGGATGAAGGCGTTGTCGGTGTGCCAGGACCGCCTTCAGGAAAAGGCCTTCCTGGAAGCAGCCGGCGTGCCGGTGGCGCCCTGGGCGCCGGTGACCTCCGAATCGGAATTGCAGGCCGCCCTGGCGCGGATCGGCCTGCCGGCGGTGCTGAAGACCACGCGGCTCGGCTATGACGGGCGCGGCCAGGCCGTGCTGCGCAGCGCTGACGATGCCGCCGCCGCCTTCGCCCGGCTGGAGCCGAAGCCGCTGATCCTGGAAGCCTTTGTGCCCTTCACGCAGGAAATCTCGGCGGTGGCGGCACGCGGGGCGGATGGCGCGACGGCCGTTTATGACGCGGTGGAGAATCGCCACCACCACCACATCCTCGACCTGTCCTTCGCTCCGGCGCGCGTGCCGCCGGCCGTGGCCGAGGCGGCGCGTGGCCATGCCGCCCGCGTCGCGGCCGAGCTGGAGCTGGTAGGTGTGCTGGCCGTGGAATTCTTCCTGCTGCCGGACGGCACGCTGCTGGGCAACGAGATCGCGCCGCGGCCGCACAATTCCGGCCATTGGACGCAGGATGCCTGTCAATCGAGCCAGTTCCATCAGCACATCCGCGCCGTGGCCGGGCTGCCGCTCGGCAGCGCCGCGCGGCATTCGGATTCGGTGATGCGCAACCTTGTCGGGCCAGAGGGCATGGCGAAGCTTCCCGCCGCTCAGGCCAATCCCGAGGTCTCGGTTCACCTTTACGGCAAGGCCGAAGCCCGGCCGGGGCGGAAGATGGGACATCTCAACAGGTTGTTCCCCAGGGGCGCGCTGGAACGTGCGGTTGAGGAAGATCTACTCTCGGACCTGTGACCAGAATGCCAGGGTGCCCTGTTGCGCGGATGTCACAGAGGGCTGCAATCACTCCAGCCCATGCTGCACTGTTGCGAACAGAATGCTAGGTGATGAACACGCAGCGCCACGAACCAAGACGACTTCGGGGATGAGCGCGGCGAGCATGCCTCTGGTGGATCGAGGAGAATTCTAATGAGCCTCAAGAAGGCGCTTCTGGCCGCGACGATGATGTCGCTGCCGCTCGCGGCCCACGCACAGCAGCCGGTGACCGGCGTGTATCTCGGCGCTGGCGCGGGCTATAACTACCTGCAGGACTCTGACACCAACTACGGCCCCGGCCGTGGCGTGCAGAGCACCGAGTTCGATCATGGATTCGGCGGCGTCCTGAGCCTGGGCTATGGCTTCGGCAACGGCCTGCGCGCCGAGGTCGAGGGCAACTACCGCCAGAACGAAGTCGATTCGATCGGCAACCTGCCGGGCATCGGCGGCACCGTTCGTTCCTACGGCGCGATGGTCAACGCCCTGTACGACTTCAACCTCGGCCTGCCCGTGGTTCCGTATGTCGGCGCTGGCGTCGGTTATGTGTGGCACGACTACGACACCGTTCGCAGCCGTGGCACCCCGGCCAATGCCGGCATCAACAGCGTGACGATCGACGACGACGACGGCCAGTTCGCCTATCAGGGCATCGCTGGTCTCGCCTTCCCGATCGCCGCCGTGCCGGGCCTGGCGATCACCGCCGAGTACCGCTTCCTCGGCACGCTGCAGCCGGAGTTCACCGCGGTGACCCGCGGCCCGACCGGCGCCGCGATCCGCAGCAAGGCGGAGACGGACAACTACAACCACTCCGCCTTCATCGGCATCCGCTATGCCTTCAACCAGCCGGTTCCGCCTGCTCCGGTTCCGGTTGCTCCGGCCCCGGCCGCGGCGCCGGCTCCGGCGCGCACCTACCTGGTGTTCTTCGACTTCGACCGCGCCGA
>NZ_VUKA01000017.1 GCF_008386565.1 Teichococcus oryzae
CCTGCGCTTCGCCATCCGCGAAGGCGGCCGCACCGTCGGCGCCGGCGTCGTCGCCTCCATCTCCGCTTAAGCCGGACAGCGGGAAAGAGATAGGCGCCAGTCATGGATAGCCAGAACATCCGCATCCGCCTCAAGGCGTTCGATCACCGCGTGCTGGATGGCAGCACGCGGGAGATCGTCAACACCGCGAAGCGGACGGGCGCGCGCGTGCGCGGGCCCATCCCCCTGCCGACCGAGATCGAGCGTTTCACCGTGAACCGCTCGCCGCACGTCGACAAGAAGAGCCGTGAGCAGTTCGAGATCCGGACGCACCGGCGTTTGCTTGATATCGTCGACCCCACTCCGCAGACCGTGGACGCGCTGATGAAGCTCGACCTGGCTGCCGGCGTGGACGTCGAGATCAAGCTCTGAGGCCGGGGAGTATCTCGCCATGGCCGCGAAGAATGGTCGCACCGGCCTGATCGCGAAGAAGCTGGGCATGACCCGCTTGTTCAATGACGACGGCTCGACCGTGCCCGTCACCGTGCTGCACCTGGACCAGGTGCGCGTGGTGGCGCAGCGCACGGAAGAGAAGGACGGTTACGCAGCGGTTCAGCTGGGCATTGGCCTGGCGAAGCCGAAGAACGTCACGAAGCCCAACAAGGGACATTTCGCCAAGGCGGGTGTCGAGGCTCCGAGGAAGGTGGTCGAGTTCCGCGTTGCGGCCGACGCCCTGCTGGAGCCCGGCGCCAAGCTTTCGGCGGACCACTTCGTGAAGGGGCAGATCGTCGACGTGACGGGCACCTCGAAGGGCAAGGGATTTGCCGGCGCCATGAAGCGCTGGAACTTCGCCGGCCTCGAGGCGACGCACGGCGTGTCGATCTCGCACCGCTCGCACGGCTCCACCGGCAACCGCCAGGATCCGGGCAAGACTTTCAAGAACAAGAAGATGGCTGGCCATCTGGGTGTTGAGCGCGTGACCACGCAGAACCTGGAGGTCGCCGGTTTCGACCTCGAGAAGGGTCTGCTGATGGTCAAGGGCGCGGTGCCCGGTGCGAAGGGCGGCTACGTGCTGGTTCGCGACGCTGTGAAGCGCGCGCGCCATGCCGATGCCCCGTTCCCCGCGGCCGTGGCCTGAGGGTAAGGACATGCAGGTTCCTGTCATCACCCTGGACAACGGCCAGGCCGGCGAGATCGATCTCCCGGATGTGCTGTTCGCCGCCTCGCCCCGCGCCGACATCATGGCGCGCGTGGTTCACTGGCAGCTCGCCAAGCGCCGTGCCGGCACCCACAAGGTGAAGGGCATGGCCGAGGTTTCGGGCACGACCAAGAAGCCGTACCGGCAGAAGGGCACCGGCAACGCCCGTCAGGGCTCGCTGCGTGCGCCGCAGTACCGCACCGGTGGTGTGGTGCACGGCCCCGTCGTGCGCGACCATGGCTACTCGCTGAACAAGAAGGTCCGCCGCCTGGGCCTGATCAGCGCGCTGAGCCAGAAGGCCGCCGAGGGCAAGCTGATCGTGCTCGACACCGTGTCGCTCGGCGACGCGCCGAAGACCTCCGCCCTGGCCTCTAAGGTCAAGGCGCTGGGTTGGAAGAGCGCGCTGGTCGTCGACGCCTCGGTCGAGGAGGGCTTCGGCCGCGCGGTGCGCAACCTCCCGCATGTGAACGTCCTGCCGACGCTGGGCGCCAACGTGTACGACATCCTGAACCATGATGTGCTGGCGGTGACCCGCCAGGGCATCGAGGCTCTGAAGGAGCGGCTGGCATGAGCGAGACCGCGACCAAGAAGCCCATGATCTCGCGCGAGAAGATGTATCTGACCATCCTCGCGCCGGTCATCACCGAGAAGGCCACCGGCCTCGCCGAGCAGAACCAGGTCACCTTCAAGGTGCCGCTGTCTGCCACGAAGCCGGAGATCAAGGCCTCGGTGGAGGGTCTGTTCGGCGTGAAGGTTCTCGCCGTCAACACGATCCTGACCAAGGGCAAGACCAAGCGGGTGCGTGGCCGCGAGGGCCAGCGCTCCGACTGGAAGAAGGCGATCGTCCGCCTGGCCGAAGGCCAGAGCATCGATCTCACGACGGGGCTCGCTTAACGCCATGGCGCTGAAGCACTTTAACCCGGTCACCCCGAGCGCGCGCGGCACGATCCTCATCGATCGTTCCGAGCTGTACAAGGGCAAGCCGGTCAAGCAGCTGACGGAGGGCAAAAGCCACTCCGGCGGCCGCAACAATCATGGTCGGATCACCGTCCGGTTCCGTGGGGGTGGGCACAAGCAGTCCTACCGCATCGTCGACTTCAAGCGGCGCAAGTTCGATGTGCCGGCCACGGTCGAGCGGCTGGAATACGACCCGAACCGCACGGCCTTCCTGGCGCTGCTGAAGTACGAGGATGGGGAGCTTTCCTACATCATCGCGCCGCAGCGCCTGAAGGTGGGCGACAGCGTGGTCGCGGGTGAGCGCGTCGACATCAAGCCGGGCAACGCGATGCCGCTTGGCTCGATCCCGGTCGGCACGATCATCTACAACATCGAGATGAAGCCCGGCGCCGGCGGCAAGATCGCCCGTTCGGCTGGCACCTATGCCCAGCTGGTCGGCAAGGATGCCGGCTACGCGCAGGTCAAGCTGCAGTCGGGCGAGCTGCGCCTGGTGCGCGGCGAGTGCATGGCCTCGATCGGCGCGGTGTCCAACCCGGACAACCAGAACCAGCATCTGGGCAAGGCCGGCCGTTCGCGCTGGCTGGGCCGCAAGCCGCATCAGCGCGGTGTCGTGATGAACCCGGTCGACCACCCGCATGGCGGTGGTGAAGGCCGCACCTCCGGTGGCCGCCATCCGGTGACCCCGTGGGGCAAGCCGACCAAGGGCTACAAGACCCGCACCAACAAGCGCACGGACAAGCTGATCGTCCGTCGCCGCAACGTGACGAAGGGCTGACCGCGATGTCGCGCAGTGTCTGGAAGGGGCCGTTCGTCGACGGCTACCTGCTGAACAAGGCGGAAGCGGCGAGGAACTCCACGCGCAACGAGATCATCAAGATCTGGTCGCGCCGGAGCACCATCCTGCCGCAGTTCGTCGGGCTGACCTTCGGTGTCTACAACGGCAAGAAGTTCATTCCTGTCCAGGTGAGTGAGAACATGGTGGGGCACAAGTTCGGCGAGTTCTCGCCGACCCGCACCTTCACCGGCCACTCCTCGGACAAGAAAGCGAAGCGGGGCTAAGGCATCATGAGCAAGCCGAAGCACATTCGCGCCCTGGCCGAGACCGAGGCGAAGGCCGTGACCCGCAACATCCGGGTCTCGCCCTACAAGCTGAACCTGGCCGCCGGCCTGATCCGCGGAAAGAAGGCGCAGGACGCGGTCGCGATCCTGACCTTCTCGAAGCGCCGGATCGCGCAGACGGTCAAGGCGACGCTGGAAAGCGCCATCGCCAATGCGGAGAACAACCACCAGCTCGACGTCGACCAGCTGGTCGTGTCGCGGGTGGAAGTGGGCCGCGCCGTGGTGATGAAGCGCTTCCATGCGCGCGGCCGCGGCAAGGCGGCGCGGGTGGAGAAGTGGTTCAGCCACCTTTCCATCGTGGTTGCCGAAAAGCAGGCGGAAGCCGCGCCCGCAGAGCAGGAGGCCGCGTAACATGGGCCATAAAGTCAACCCGATCGGGCTGCGGCTCGGCATCAACCGGACCTGGGATTCCCGCTGGTTCGCCGATGCCGATTATTCCCGGCTGCTGCACGATGATCTGAAGCTGCGGAATACGCTGAAGACCCGCCTGAAGGGCGCCGGCGTTTCCAAGGTGGTCATCGAGCGCCCGGCGAAGAAGCCCCGCGTGACGATCCATGCCGCCCGCCCGGGCGTCGTGATCGGCAAGAAGGGCGCCGACATCGAGGTGCTGCGCAAGGACCTGGCCAAGCTGGCCGGGGCCGAGGTGGCGCTGAACATCGTCGAGATCCGCAAGCCGGAGATCGAGGCGCAGCTGGTGGCCGAGAGCATCGCGCAGCAGCTGGAGCGCCGCGTGGCGTTCCGCCGCGCGATGAAGCGCGCCGTGCAGTCCGCCATGCGCCTCGGCGCCGGCGGCATCCGGATCAATTGCGGCGGCCGCCTCGGCGGCGCCGAGATCGCCCGGATGGAGTGGTACCGCGAAGGGCGCGTGCCGCTGCACACGCTCCGCGCCGACATCGATTACGGCACCGCGACCGCGAAGACCACCTATGGCACCTGTGGTGTGAAGGTCTGGATCTTCAAGGGCGAGATCATGGCGCATGACCCGCTCGCGCAGGATAAGCGCGCGGCGGAGCAGGCGCCGCAGCGCTGAGGATAACAGACAATGCTTTCCCCGAAGCGCACGAAGTTCCGTAAGGCGCACAAGGGCCGGATCAAGGGCGTGGCGAAGGGCGGGTTCACCCTGTCCTTCGGCGGCTTTGGCCTGAAGGCGCTGGAGCCGGAGCGGGTGACCGCCCGGCAGATCGAGGCCGCGCGCCGCGCCATCACCCGTGCCATGAAGCGTCAGGGCCGGGTGTGGATCCGCATCTTCCCGGATGTTCCCGTGTCCACCAAGCCCGCGGAAGTCCGCATGGGCTCGGGCAAGGGCGCGCCGGAATACTGGGCGGCCCGCGTCAAGCCCGGCCGCATCATGTTCGAGATCGACGGCGTCTCCGTGGAGACGGCGCGCGAGGCCCTGAGCCTCGGCGCGGCGAAGCTGCCGATCAAGACCAAGCTCGTGACCCGTCTGGGCGCGGCGGAGGCCTGAGGCGATGACGAAGATCGTGGATGTCCGGACAAAGTCCCCGGATGAATTGAAGGCGATGCTGCTGGACCTCCGCAAGGAGCAGTTCAACCTGCGCTTCCAGCGCGCGACAGGCCAGCTTGAAGCGGTTTCCCGCATCAAGGTGGTGCGCCGCGACATCGCCCGTGTTAAGACCGTCCTGGCCGAGCAGTCCCGCTCGGCCGCCAAGGCCTGACGAGGAGACCCCGGCTATGCCGAAGCGCGTCCTCACCGGGCGGGTGGTCAGCGACAAGATGGACAAGACCGTGACGGTCTTGGTCGAGCGTCGCGTGATGCATCCGCTCTACAAGAAGTTCATCCGGCGCTCCAAGAAGTACGCCGCGCATGACGACGCCAACCTGTGCAAGGAAGGCGATGTCGTGTCGATCGAGGAGTGCCGCCCGATCAGCAAGCGGAAGACCTGGCTGGTGATCGAGCGCAATGGCGCCTCGGTCGAGACCCAGGGCTTCACCGTGGGCTCTGCCCCCGCTGCGGCGCAGGCCTGAAAGTAGGCTGACCGATGATTATCGTTGAGTCCAACCTGGAGGTCGCCGACAATTCCGGCGCCCGCCGGGTTCAGTGCATCAAGGTCCTGGGCGGCTCCAAGCGCCGTACGGCCTCGGTGGGCGATGTGATCGTGGTGTCCGTCAAGGAAGCGATCCCCCGCGGCAAGGTGAAGAAGGGCGACGTGCAGCGCGCCGTGATCGTGCGCACGGCTTATCCCGTGCGCCGTCAGGACGGCACGGTCATCCGCTTCGACCGCAACGCCGCCGTGCTGCTGAACAAGCAGAACGAGCCGATCGGCACCCGTATCTTTGGCCCGGTGGTCCGTGAACTGCGCGCGCGCAAGTTCATGAAGATCATCTCCCTGGCGCCGGAGGTTCTGTAACCATGGCTGCCAAGATCAAGAAGGGCGACCGCGTCCAGATCCTGACGGGCAAGGACAAGGGCAAGCGCGGCGAAGTGCTGCGCGTGCTGCCCGCCGAGAACCGCGCCCTGGTGCAGGGCCTGAACATGGTGAAGCGCCATACCAAGGCGCGCGGCATGGGCGAGCAGGGCGGCATCGTGGAGAAGGAGGCGTCCATCGACCTCTCCAACATCGCGCTGATCGATCCGAAGTCCGACAAGCCGACCCGCGTCGGCTTCAAGGTGCTTGAGGACGGCAAGAAGGTCCGTGTGGCGAAGGCCTCCGGCGAGGTGATCGACGCATGAGCGAGGCAAAGGAACTGCCGCGCCTGCAGCAGCATTACGCTGAGGCGGTGCGCAAGCGGCTGGTCGAGGAGTTCGGCTACGAGAACCCGATGGAGGTTCCGAAGCTTTCCAAGATCGTCATCAACATGGGTGTGGGCGAGGCGGCTGGCGACAGCAAGAAGCTCGACGCCGCGCTGGGTGACCTGACGCTGATCGCCGGCCAGAAGCCGGTGAAGACGCTGGCGAAGAAGGCGATCGCCGGCTTCAAGATCCGCGAAGGCCAGGCCATCGGCTGCAAGGTGACCCTGCGCCGCGCCCGGATGTTCGAGTTCCTCGACCGTTTGGTGACCATCGCCCTGCCGCGCATGCGTGACTTCCGCGGAATCCCTGGTAATAGGGGCTTCGACGGCCGTGGGAACTATTCCCTGGGCCTGAAGGAGCAGATCGTGTTCCCCGAGATCAGCTATGACAAGGTGGACGCGGTTCGCGGGATGGACATCGTGTTCGTCACGACGGCGAAGACGGACAAGGAAGCCAAGGCTCTGCTGAAGGCTTTCGATTTCCCCTTCGTCAACTGAGTTTTTGGAAAACCGCCCCGGCCGCCACTCGCGCGGACCGGGCAGGTTCCGGAGGATTAGACCGCTATGGCCAAGACCTCGGCTGTCGAGAAGAACAAGCGCCGCGAGCGCCTCTCGAAGCTGCACTCCGGCAAGCGCGCCGCCCTGAAGGACGTGATCATGAATCGCGAGCTTCCGGTCGAGGAGCGCTTCGAGGCGACGTTGAAGCTGGCTGAGATGCCGCGCAACGCCTCCAGGGTTCGGGTGCGCCTGCGCTGCGAGCTGACCGGCCGCCCGCGCGGCAACTACCGTAAGTTCAAGCTGAGCCGTAACATGCTCCGTGACTTGGCCTCGAATGGCCAGATCCCGGGTCTTGTTAAGGCGAGCTGGTAAGGGGGCCGCATGTCGCTGTCCGATCCGCTGGGCGATATGTTGACGCGCATCCGCAACGGGCACCAAGCCCGTAAGGCGCGCATCTCCTCGCCAGCCAGCCGTCTTCGCGCCGATGTGCTCGAAGTCCTGAAGCGCGAAGGCTTCATCCGCGCCTACCGCACCGAGCAGGTGCGCCCGGGCGTGAGCATGCTCGATATCGAGCTGAAGTATTCGGAGGGCGAGCCCGCCATCAAGGAGATCATGCGTGTCTCCAAGCCTGGCCGGCGCGTTTACTCCAAGATCAAGGAGCTGCCGAAGTTCTACAACGGCCTCGGCATCTCCATTCTGTCCACGCCGCGCGGCGTGATGAGCGACAACGAGGCCCGCGCCGCCAATGTTGGCGGCGAAGTCCTCTGCCGCGTGTTCTGAGGGAGGGATAAGCATGTCGCGCGTCGGCAAATATCCCGTCACGGTTCCCGCGGGCGTCACTGTCGCCATGAAGGACGGCATCGTTTCCGCCAAGGGCAAGCTCGGCGAGCTGACCCTGCCGGTGGTGACGGATGCGGTGGCCGTGGACATCGAAGGCAGCCAGGTTTCGGTGAAGCCGCTCGGCTCCGACCGTCGCAGCCGCACGCTGTGGGGCACCACCCGCAGCCTGATCAACGGCATGGTGACGGGCGTGTCCACCGGCTTCTCCAAGTCCATGGAGATCACCGGCACGGGTTACCGCGCCGCGGTCCAGGGCAAGGATCTGGTGCTGAACCTCGGTTACAGCCACGAGATCCGCTACCCGATGCCGGAAGGCATCAAGATCACCTGCGAGCGTCCCACGGCCATCAAGGTCGAGGGGATCGACAAGCAGAAGGTCGGTCAGGTGGCTGCCGAGATCCGCGGCTTCCGTGGCCCCGAGCCCTATAAGGGCAAGGGCGTGCGGTACTCGGATGAGGTCATCCTCCGGAAGGAGGGGAAGAAGAAGTAAGATGGCGAACAAGCTCAATCTGCAGGAGCGGCGGCGCGCGCGTCTGCGTTACCAGCTGCGCCTCAAGAGCGGTGGTCGGCCCCGTCTTTCGGTCTTCCGCTCCGGCAAGCACATCTACGCCCAGGTCATCGACGACAAGGCCGGGCGCACGCTCGCTGCCGCGTCCTCGCTGGAGAAGGCGCAGCGCGACGCGCTCCGCACGGGTGCGGACCGCGATGCGGCGAGCATCGTCGGCAAGCTGCTGGCCGAGCGCGCCGTTGCCGCCGGGGTGACCGAGGTCGTGTTCGACCGCGGGCCCTACCTGTATCACGGCCGGGTGAAAGCCCTGGCGGACGGCGCCCGCGAGGGCGGGCTGTCGTTCTAAGGAGCACAGAATATGGCACGTGAACCGAGGAGCGGCGGCAGCGGCGATCGCGACCGCGGCCGCGGCCGTGGCCCCGAGCGCAACAATGAGCGCGAGCCGGGCGACGAGCTGAAGGACAAGCTGGTCACCATCAACCGCGTCGCCAAGGTGGTGAAGGGTGGCCGTCGCTTCTCCTTCGCCGCCCTGGTGGTGGTCGGTGACGAGAAGGGCCGCGTGGGCTGGGGCGCCGGCAAGGCGCGCGAGGTCCCCGAGGCGATCCGCAAGGCGACCGAGCGGGCGAAGAAGACGATGATCCGCGTGCCGATGCGCGAGGGTCGGACCCTGCATCACGATGTGATCGGCGAATTCGGCGCCGGCCGCGTGATCCTGCGGGCCGCCCCGGCCGGCACCGGCATCATCGCCGGTGGCCCGATGCGCGCGGTGTTCGAATCGGTGGGCATGGGCGACGTCGTCGCCAAGTGCACCGGCTCGACCAACCCGCACAACATGGTCAAGGCGACCTTCGCCGCCCTGGCGCGCTGCACCAGCCCCCGCGCTGTGGCCGCCCGCCGTGGCAAGAAGGTGTCCGACCTGTTGGGTTCCCGCAAGGATGCGGAGCCGGTGCAGGAGGCCGCCAGTGTCTGAGACCAAGAAGACCGTTCGGGTGACGCAGGTCGCGTCCCCCATCGGCCGCAAGCCCGGTCAGCGCGAGACGCTGATCGGCCTGGGCCTCAACAAGATCCGCCGTTCGCGCGAGCTGGAGGATACTCCGGCCGTGCGTGGCATGATCCGCAAGGTCGCCCACCTGATCCAGGTTGGCGAGACCACGGAGAAGTAAGATGAAGCTCAACGAGCTGCGCGATAACGAGGGCGCCCGCCCGAAGTTCAAGCGCGTTGGCCGTGGCATCGGGTCGGGCAAGGGCAAGACCTCCGGCCGCGGCGTCAAGGGCCAGAAGGCGCGCACCGGCGTGTCGCTGAACGGGTTCGAGGGCGGTCAGCTCCCGATCTACCGGCGGCTGCCGAAGCGGGGCTTCGTCAACCTGTTCCGCAAGGAATACGCGCCGATCAACATCGGCACGCTGGACGCGGCGATCGAGTCCGGCCGCCTTCCGGCGGACCAAGCGATCGACGAGGCGGCGCTGGAAGCGGCAGGCCTGGTCCGCACCGGCGCCAAGATCGCCGGCGTGCGCCTGCTGGCGCGCGGCGAGATCAAGCGCGCGGTGAAGATCAGCGTGGCCGGCGCCTCCGCGGCGGCGATCGCGGCGGTCGAGGCGGCGGGCGGCAGCGTCACCGTCCTGGCGCCTGCCAAGGAAGAGAAGCCCGAGGCGTAAGCCTTGCGCCTCCCACCCTTGGGAGGTTAGGCAGTCATCACTGGGCTGGCAGCGGCGCCGCGGGAATAGCCCCCTGGCGCCGCAGTCATGTTGAAGGGGCGAAATCATGGCGTCCGCCGCCGAACAGCTCGCGGCCAACCTCAATCTCGGTGTGCTCAGCAAGGCCACCGAGCTCAAGAAGCGCATCTGGTTCACGCTGGCCGCGCTGATCGTCTACCGCATCGGCACCTACATCCCGGTGCCGGGGGTGGACGCCAATGTGATGGCGGAAATCCTGCGCCAGCACGGCAGCGGCATCCTGGGCATGTTCGACATGTTCACCGGCGGCGCCCTGGGGCGCATGACGGTGTTCGCGCTGAACATCATGCCCTACATCTCGGCCAGCATCATCATCCAGCTCATGTCGGCGGCCGTGCCGACGCTGGAAGCCCTCAAGAAGGAGGGCGAATCCGGCCGCAAGAAGCTCAATCAGTACACGCGCTACCTTACCGTGCTGATCGCCACGTTCCAGGCCTATGGCATCGCCGTGGGGCTCGAGAGCATGCAGGGCAGCTTCGGCCCGGCGGTGTATGATGCGGGCCTGTTCTTCCGCATTTCCTGCGTGGTCACGCTGGTGGGCGGCACCATGTTCCTGATGTGGCTGGGCGAGCAGATCACTGCCCGCGGCATCGGCAACGGCATCAGCCTGATCATCTTCGCGGGCATCGTGGCCAATGTGCCCTCCGCCCTAGCCGCCACGCTGGAGCTTGGCCGCACCGGTGCGCTGTCCACCGTGTTCATCATTGCCTTCCTGGTGATCGCGCTCGCCGTGATCGCCTTTGTGGTGTTCATGGAGCGCGCGCAGCGCCGCATCCCGATCCAGTACCCGAAGCGCCAGGTCGGCAACCGGATGTATGGGGGGGAGAACACCCATCTTCCGCTGAAGCTGAACACGGCCGGCGTGATCCCGCCGATCTTCGCGTCCTCCCTGCTGCTGCTGCCGGCCACCTTCGCGGGCTTTTCCGGGGTGCAGACCAGCGACGGGTGGCTGTCCTCGATCACCGCTGCCCTGGCGCATGGCCAGCCGCTCTACATGGCGCTTTATGTGGCGCTGATCGTCTTCTTCGCCTTCTTCTACACGGCGGTGGTGTTCAACCCCGTGGAAACGGCCGACAACCTGAAGAAGCATGGCGGCTTCGTGCCCGGCATCCGCCCCGGCCAGTCCACCGCCGACTACCTGGACCGCGTGCTGACCCGGCTGACGGCCGTCGGCGCCATCTATATGAGCGTCGTCTGCCTGCTGCCCGAGATCCTGATCAGCCAGTATGGCGTGCCGTTCTATTTCGGTGGCACTTCCCTTCTGATCATTGTTTCGGTCACCATGGACACGGTGGCCCAGGTGCAGTCGCATCTGTTCGCCCACCAGTATGAAGGGTTGATCCGCAAGGCCCGCCTGGGCGGCCGCGGCGCGCCCCGCATCCGGTGAGGGAACAGGCCATGTCAGGATGGAAGCTGGGAACGGAGAGGCGATGAACCTGATTCTGCTGGGGCCTCCGGGGGCCGGGAAGGGCACCCAGGCCAAAAGGCTGGAGGAGCGCCACGGCATCGCGCAGATCTCCACCGGGGACATGCTGCGCGCCGAGGTCAAGAGCGGCAGCGAGATCGGCCGGCAGGCCAAGGCGATCATGGAAAGCGGCGCTCTGGTGCCGGACGCCATCATCACCGCCATGCTGGCCAGCCGGGTGTCGCAGCCCGACTGCGCCCGGGGCTTCATCCTGGACGGCTTCCCGCGCACCACGCCGCAAGCCGAGGCGCTGGACGTCATGCTGCGGGACAAGGGCCTGCAGCTGGACCACGTGATCGAGCTGAAGGTGGATGACGCGGCGCTGGTGGAGCGGATCGCAGGCCGCTTCACCTGCGCGCAATGCGGAACGGGCTACCACGACAGCTTCAAGCCGACCTCCAGGCCGGGGGTCTGCGACTCCTGTGGCGGCACCGAATTCGTCCGCCGCGCCGACGACAAGGCGGAAACCGTGGCCGCGCGTCTGGAAGCCTATCACCGCCAGACCGCGCCGCTGCTGCCCTACTACAAGGCGCAGGGCAAGCTGAGCCAGGTGGACGGCATGGCCTCCATGGACGAGGTCGGCCGGCAGATCGAGGCCATTCTCCAGGCCTGAGCCAGGATGGGCCGAGCCGGAAGGCCCAGGGGCGGGATGCGGATCCCGCCCTTGACTCATCGGGCCTTGACTCGTTAAACCCGCGCCTCTCTCGGACGGGGTCCTCCCCGGCCGCGAATTTGGTTGTGTCTGGATCAATACCGTCCGGGCATGACGATCACCTCTTCGCCGGTTCAGGCCGGTACGAACGGGGGTCCCCAGGACCTCAGGAGCAGGCAATCAATGGCACGCATTGCAGGCGTGAACATTCCCACCAACAAGCGCGTTCTCATTTCCCTCCGCTACATCTACGGCATCGGTCCGGCGAATGCGAAGGTGATCTGCGACCAGCTCGGCATCCCCGATGATCGCCGCGTGAACCAGCTGACGGATGACGAGATCGTCAAGATCCGCGAGCTGATCGATCGCGAGTACCGGGTTGAGGGCGATCTGCGTCGCGAGAACGCGATGAACATCAAGCGCCTGATGGACATGGCCTGCTATCGCGGCCTGCGTCACCGCCGCGGCCTGCCCGTTCGCGGCCAGCGCACCCACACCAATGCCCGCACCCGCAAGGGCAAGGCCGTGGCGATTGCCGGCAAGAAGAAGGTGACGAAGTAAGATGGCCCGTCAGCCCAGCGGTCGCCCCCGCAAGAAGGAACGCAAGAATATTGCGTCCGGCGTGGCCCACGTCCTCGCCTCCTTCAACAACACCATCGTCACCATCACCGACAGCCAGGGCAACGCCATCGCGTGGTCCTCGGCCGGCAGCCAGGGTTTCAAGGGCAGCCGCAAGTCGACCCCGTACGCCGCCCAGGTCGCCGCGGAAGACGCCGGCCGCAAGGCGCGCGAGCACGGCATGGAGACGCTGGAGATCATGGTCTCGGGCCCTGGCTCGGGTCGCGAGTCCGCCCTGCGCGCCCTGCAGGCCGTTGGCTTCTACGTCACGGCCATCAAGGACGTGACCCCCATCCCGCACAATGGCTGCCGTCCGCGCAAGCGGCGTCGGGTCTGAGGCGAGGCTGCAGGAGAAAACCATAGTGCTCGAGCGCAACTGGCGTTCCCTGATCCGTCCCGAAAAGCTCGATGTCGAGCCCGGGGCCGACCCTTCGCGCATCGCGACGGTGGTGGCGGAGCCGCTCGAGCGCGGCTTCGGCATGACGCTGGGCAATGCCCTGCGTCGCGTGCTGCTGTCGTCCCTGCAGGGAGCCGCGGTTACGGCGATCCGCATCGACGGCGCGCTGCATGAGTTCAGCAGCCTGCAAGGCGTCCGCGAGGACGTCACCGACATCGTCCTGAACATCAAGCGCCTGGCCATCCGGATGCAGGGCGAGGGCGCCAAGCGCCTGCAGCTCACCGCCTCCGGCCCGGGCGAGGTGACGGCGGGGCAGATCCAGACCACCGGCGACATCGAGATCGCCAATCCGGAACTGGTCATCTGCACGCTCGACGACGGCGCCAAGCTGTCGATGGAGCTGACCGTCGACACCGGCAAGGGCTATGTTCCCGCTTCCGAGAACCGCCCGGAAGACGCCCCGATCGGGCTGATCCCGGTGGATGCCATCTATTCCCCTGTCCGCCGCGTGGCGTACCAGGTGCAGCCGACCCGCGTCGGCCAGCGCACCGACTACGACAAGCTGGTGCTGACGGTGGAAACGGATGGCACGGTGGCGCCGGACGATGCCGTGGCGCTCGCCGCCCGCATCCTGCAGGACCAGCTCCAGCTGTTCATCAACTTCGATGAGCCGCGCCAGCGCGTGGTGGAGGAAGTGCAGGACGACCTGCCCTTCAACCGCAACCTGCTGCGCAAGGTGGACGAGCTGGAACTGTCGGTCCGCAGCGCGAACTGCCTGAAGAACGACAACATCGTCTATATCGGCGACTTGGTGCAGAAGACGGAGCAGGAGATGCTCCGCACTCCGAACTTCGGCCGCAAGTCGCTGAATGAGATCAAGGAAGTCCTCGCCTCCATGGGGCTGAGCCTGGGCATGACCGTGCCCGGCTGGCCGCCGGAGAACATCGAGGACCTCGCGAAGAAGATCGAAGAGCCGTTCTGATTTTCGGCCACCTGAAGGAATAGACCCATGCGTCACGGGGTTGCCGGCCGGAAGCTCGGCGTCACCTCCACCCACCGTATTGCGATGCTCCGCAATATGGCGACCAGCCTGCTCAAGCACGAGCAGATCACCACGACCCTGCCCAAGGCGAAGGAACTGCGCCCCTATGTGGAGCGCATCATCACCCTGGGCAAGCGCGGTGACCTGCATGCCCGCCGTCAGGCTTATGCCCAGATCATGGACCCGAAGGTGGTGGACAAGCTCTTCACCACCATCGCGGAGCGCTACAAGGCGCGCCAGGGTGGCTACACCCGCGTCCTGAAGGCGGGCATCCGCTATGGCGACGCCGCCGACATGGCGGTGATCGAGCTGGTGGAGCGCGACGTTTCCGCCAAGGGCCTGGATTCCGGCCCGAAGCCCGAGCCGGTCGAGACCGAAGGCCAGCAGGACGCGGCCTGAGCCGCTTCCGCGTCTGGCGGGATTGCCTGGAAGGGGCGGGTGGGGAACCATCCGCCCCTTTCGCATGCGTGGCCCCTTGCGGCGGCCGCCGCCGCGCGGCTTGATGGGCGCCCGTGGATGAAAGGCCCATCCCCATGACCATTCCCATGACCCTGCCGCAGCGCCGGCCATGACCGCCGCCCTGCTCGGGCAATCCGCCGGCTTCGGGGACACGCCGGAGCTTCCGGCCGATCTGCATGGCCGCATCGCCTTTCTGGCCGCGCCCACCGACGTGGCGGAGAACGCCCGCGCCCGCTTCATCGCCCTGTTCGGGGATGCGGCGCCCGAGGATGCGGCCGTGGTCGTGGCCCTTGGCGGGGATGGCTTCATGCTGGAGGTCCAGCACCGCTTCCTCGGCCGCAACCTGCCGGTCTATGGCATGAATTGCGGCAGCGTCGGCTTCCTGATGAACGACTTCCACGAGGATGACCTGCTGGCGCGGCTGGCCGTGGCGCAGGCCGCGGTGCTGCACCCGCTGCGCATGCGGGCGCTGGGCGCCGATGGCACGCTGCGGGAGGCGCTGGCCATCAATGACGTGAACCTGCTGCGGGAAACCCGCCAGGCGGCCAAGATCCGCATCCTGGTGGATGGCAAGGAACGCCTGTCGGAGCTGATCTGCGACGGCATCCTGATCTCCACCCCCGCCGGCAGCACCGCCTACAACCTGTCGGCGCATGGCCCCATCGTGCCGCTGGGCGCCAACCTGCTGCCGATGACCCCGATCTCCGCCTTCCGGCCGCGGCGCTGGCGCGGCGCGCTGCTGCCTTCCGAGGCCAGTGTCACCTTCCAGGTGCTGGAGCCGGCCAAGCGCCCCGTCGCCGCCGTGGCGGATTACGTGGAGGTGCGCGATGTCCGCTCGGTGGAGGTGCGGGAAGACCGCAGCGTGCGCCTGACCCTGCTGTTCGACCCCGATCATGGCCTGTCGGAGCGGATCATCGCCGAGCAGTTCACCGTCTGAGCCGCCAGGGGAGGGCGGGGGGGCGGGGAAGCCGCCGCGGCCACCCTCCCATCCGGTGCCTGTCATGAAATTGACGTTTTCGAGCGAAAGCCTGTGCCCATCAGGCCTTTCCGGGGGCCTCGGGGTTTGTCGCGCGCTAGCAGGCCCCCCGCCGGTCTGTTAACGTGGCCGCCGCTACGACTAGATGTCCGGGGGCAGGGATCATGAAAATCGGTATCAAGGCGGCCGTGCTGGCCGCCGTTTCGGCGTTGGCCACGGGAGCCCTGAGCCCGGCCCAATCGCAGAACCTCACCATGGCGGTCGGCGCCCAGATCACGTCGCTCGACCCGCATTACCACGCGCTGTCGCCCAATTTCGCCGTGGCGACGATGATCTTCGACACGCTGGTCCAGTTCGACGCCGACGCCCAGATGGAGCCTGGCTTGGCGGAATCCTGGAAGCCCGTCGCGCCCACCGTGTGGGAATTCAAGCTGCGCCCCAATGTGCGCTTCCACAACGGCAACCCCTTCACCGCGGAGGACGTGGCCTTCACCATTGACCGCGTGCCGGCGGTGCCGAACAGCCCGTCCTCCTACGCCATCTACACCCGCGCCATCGAGCGCGTGGAGGTGGTGGACCCGGTGACGGTGCGCTTCCACACCCGCTCCCCCTACCCGGTGCTGCCGAACGACCTGTCGCAGGTGGCGATGCTGGACCGCGAGACGCATGACAAGGCGTCCACCGACGACTTCAACTCCGGCAAGGTGGCCATCGGCACCGGGCCGTTCCGCTATGTCGACTTCCGCTCGGGCGAGCGGCTGCGGCTGGAGCGGAACGAGGAATACTGGGGCCAGAAGCCCCATTGGAAGGCCGTCGACTACCGCGTGGTGGTGAATGACTCCGCCCGCACCGCCGGCGTCCTGGCTGGCGACGTGGACTTCATCGACCAGGTGCCTACCAGCGACCTCAGCACGCTGAAGCGCGACCAGCGGGTGAAGATCGCGGAGAAGGACGGGCTGCGCATCATCTTCCTGGCGCTCGACCACCTGCATCCCGAAGGCTCGCCCCAGATCACGGGCCATGACGGCAAGCCGCTGAACAAGAACCCGCTGCTCGACCTTCGGGTGCGCAAGGCGCTGTCCATGGCGATCGACCGGCAGGCCATCGCCACCCGCGTGATGGAAGGCGCCGCCATGCCCGCCGGCCAGTTCCTGCCCGAAGGCGCCTTCGGCCATGTGCCGGGCCTGGAGGCACCGAAGGCCGATCCGGAAGGCGCCAAGAAGCTGCTGGCCGAGGCCGGCTATCCGGATGGCTTCCGCATCACCCTGAGCGGCCCCAATGACCGCTACATGAATGACGGCCGCATCGTGCAGGCGATCGGCCAGATGTGGACCCGCCTCGGCGTGCGCACCACCGTGGACGCGCAGCCCTGGACCACCTTCGTGTCCCGCGCCGGCCGGCAGGAGCTGAGCGCCTTCCTGGTGGGCTGGGGCAGCTCCTCCGGCGAGGCTTCCAACCCGCTGCGCTCCCTGGTCGCCGGCTATAACCGCGACAAGGGCTTCGGCACTTCCAACCGCGGCCGCTACTCCAACCCGGAGCTGGACGCCAAGCTGGAAGCGGCGCTCGCCGAGCTGGACGACCCCAAGCGGGAGGCGCTGCTGCAGGAAGCCACCCGCATCGCCATGGAGGATGTCGCCATCATCCCGATCCATATCCAGAAGAACCTGTGGGCGATGCGTCCGAACCTGCGGCATGAATCCCGCGCCGACGAGCTGACCCGGGCGCAGGATGTGCGCCCGGCCGAGGCGGCCCGCTGAGCCGATGAGCGTTTATCTTCTCCGCCGGCTGCTGCAGTCGGTGCTCGTGATGCTGGCGATGTCGGTCATCGTCTTTGTCGGCGTCTTCGCCATCGGCGATCCTGTCGAGATCCTGATCTCGCCCGACGCCGACCAGATGGAGCGGGAGCGGGCGATCAAGGCCCTCGGGCTCGACCTGCCGCTGTGGCAGCAATACCTGTCCTTCCTAGGCAATGCGCTGCGCGGCGACCTCGGCCGTTCCTTCGTGTTCAACGAGCCGGCGCTGCAGCTGATCCTGCAGCGCATGCCGGCCACGCTGGAGCTGGCGCTGGGCGCCACCTTCCTGGCGCTGATCATCGGCCTGCCGCTCGGCCTGTATGCCGGGCTGAAGCCGAAATCGCCGGTGTCCTCGGCCATCATGGCCGGCTCGATCCTCGGCTTCTCCCTGCCGACCTTCTGGGTCGGGCTGATGCTGATCATGGTGTTCGCGGTGCAGCTGGGCTGGCTGCCTTCCACCGGGCGCGGCCCGACGGTGGAGGTGCTGGGCCTGCACTGGTCCTTCCTGACCTGGGACGGGCTGCGGCACCTGGCCATGCCGGCGCTGAACCTCGCCTTGTTCAAGATCAGCCTGGTGATCCGCCTGACCCGCGCCGGCGTGCGCGAGACCATGCTGATGGATTACGTCAAATTCGCCCGCGCCAAGGGCCTGAGCCCGGCGCGCGTGACCTATGTGCACGTCTTCAAGAACATCATGATCCCGGTGGTCACCGTGGTCGGGCTGGAGCTGGGCTCCACCATCGCCTTCTCGGTGGTGACGGAAAGCGTCTTCGCCTGGCCGGGCATGGGCAAGCTGATCATCGACAGCATCAACGTGCTCGACCGCCCGGTGATCGTCGCCTACCTGATGATGATCGTGCTGATGTTCATCACCATCAACCTGCTGGTGGACCTCGCCTATTCGGCGCTCGATCCGCGCGTGCGGCTGGAGAACAAGTGACATGAGCACGACCACCGCCAACACCACGCCAGCGGCGGCGGAGCCCGTCGCCACGCCCAAGGTGGAGGGGCCCTGGCGCCGCTTCATTTCCGAGTTCGCCGAAAGCAAGCTGGCGCTGCTCGGGCTGATCGTGTTCGTGATCATCGCCCTGGTGGCCATCTTCGCGCCCTGGATCGCGCCGCAGAACCCCTATGACCTCGCCCAGCTCGACATCATGGATGGGCGGATGGAGCCGGGCACGGTGGGCGGCGCCGGCTTCACCTACTGGCTCGGCACCGATGACCAGGGGCGCGACATGCTGTCCGGCATCATGTACGGGCTGCGCATCTCGCTGCTGGTGGGCGTCGGCTCGGCGGTCATCGCCTGCGCGGTCGGCGCCTCGCTCGGCATGCTGGCGGCCTATGCCGGCGGCCGCACCGACACGGTGATCATGCGGCTGGTGGACCTGCAGCTGTCCTTCCCGTCGATCCTGGCGGCGCTGATGATCCTGGCCTTCCTGGGCAAGGGCGTGATGAACGTCGTGCTGGCCCTGGTGATCGTCGAATGGGCCTATTACGCCCGCACCGTGCGCGGCACGGCGCTGGTGGAGCGGCGGCGCGAATACATCGAGGCGGCGCAGTGCCTGGCCCTGCCGACCCGGCGCATCATCTTCCGCCACCTGCTACCGAACTGCATGCCGCCGCTGATCGTGGTCGCCACCATGCAGATCGCCCGCGCCATCGCGCTGGAGGCGACCCTGTCCTTCCTCGGCCTCGGCGTGCCGATCACCGAGCCCTCGCTCGGCCTGCTGATCTCCAACGGCTATGAATACATGCTGTCGGGCAAGTACTGGATCAGCTTCTACCCGGGCATCGCGCTTCTGGTGACCATTGTCTCGATCAACCTCATGGGTGATCAGCTCCGCGACGTTCTCAATCCACGACTTAAGAAGTAAGGGACCGGGATTTTGGCTGTTTCCCCCGTCGCCAATTCCTCCGTCGCCGCCACCGCCTCGGCGCCGACGCTGGAGGTGCGCAACCTCCAGACCCACTTCTTCACCCGCGCCGGCGTGGTGAAGGCAGTGGATGGTGTTTCCTTTACCGTGCAACGCGGCAAGGTCATGGGCCTGGTGGGCGAATCCGGCTCCGGCAAGACCGTGACCGGCTTCTCCATCCTCGGCCTGGTGGACGAGCCCGGCCGCATCGTCGGCGGCGAGATCCTGTTCCACGGGCAGAACCTGGCGAAGCTCCGCGAGGAGGAGATGCGGCGGCTGCGCGGCAACCGCATCGCCATGATCTTCCAGGATCCGATGATGACGCTGAACCCGGTGCTCCGGGTCGACACGCAGATGATCGAGACCGTGCTGGCCCACACCAAGGTCAGCAAGGAGGAGGCCCGCCAGCGCGCCCGCGACACGCTGGGCATGGTGGGCATCCCGAGCCCCGATGAGCGGCTGAAATCCTACCCGCACCAGTTCTCTGGCGGCATGCGCCAGCGCGTGGCGATCGCCATCGCCCTGCTGCACCGCCCGGAGCTGATCGTGGCGGACGAGCCGACTACCGCGCTCGACGTGACCATCCAGGCGCAGATCCTGGCCGAGGTGCAGAAGCTTTGCGCCCAGACGGGCACGGCGATGATCTGGATCACCCACGACCTGACCGTGGTGGCCGGCCTCGCCGACGAGCTGGCGGTGATGTATGCCGGCCGCGTGGTGGAGCATGGCCCGGTGAACGAGACGCTGGACAAGCCGCTGCACCCCTATACCAACGGCCTGATCGGCAGCGTGCCCAGCCGCAACAAGCGGGGCGAGCCGCTGCGGCAGATCCCGGGCATGACGCCCTCGCTCCTGAACCTGCCGGCCGGCTGCGCCTTCCGCAACCGCTGCCCCAAGGCGCAGGACAAGTGCAAGCAGGCCCCGCCGCTGGGCGAGCTGCTGCCGGGCCGCCAGGCGCGCTGCTTCTTTCCCTACAACATGCCTGCCGAGGCCGCCGCATGAGCACGCCGATCATTGAGCTGAAGGGCGTCTCCAAGCGCTTCTCCAAGAAGCTGGATCTCGCCGGCAAGCTGGCGCAGAAGCTGGGCGCGCCGGTGAAGGACGAAACGGTGCATGCGGTGGACCAGGTCGACCTCACCGTCCGCAAGGGCGAGGTGGTCGGGCTGGTGGGCGAATCCGGCTGCGGCAAGTCGACGCTGGGCCGCATGGTGGCCGGCATCATGCCGGCCTCCGACGGCGACATCCTGTGGCACGGCAAGCGCCTCGACAGCCTGCAGGGCGCCGAAGCGCGACAGGCCAAGCTGCAGACGCAGATGATCTTCCAGGACCCCTATGCGAGCCTGAACCCGCGCATGAAGGTGGCCGACATCGTGGGCGAGGCGCCGCTGGTGCATGGCCTGACCAAGCGCGGCGAGTGGGACAGCTACGTCGACAACCAGCTGCGCCGCGCGGGCCTGGACCCGAGCTTCAAGCGCCGCTACCCGCACCAGTTCTCGGGTGGCCAGCGCCAGCGCATCGGCATCGCCCGGGCGCTCGCGGTGCAGCCCGAATTCATCGTCTGCGACGAGGCGGTGGCCGCGCTGGACGTGTCGATCCAGGCGCAGATCCTGAACCTGTTCATGGACCTGCGGCGCGAGCTGGACCTCACCTACCTGTTCATCAGCCATGACCTCGGCGTGGTGGAGCATCTCTCCGACCGCGTGGTGATCATGTATCTCGGCCGGGTGGTCGAGGAAGCCTCCGCCGAGGAAGTGTTTGTCCGAGCCAACCATCCCTACACCCAGGCCCTGCTGGCCGAGGTGCCGCGGATCGAGGCGCGCAAGAAAAGCTTCGCCGGCATCAAGGGCGAGATCCCTTCGCCGCTGAACCCGCCTTCCGGCTGCCATTTCCACCCGCGCTGCCCGCATGCCTTCGACCGGTGCAAGGTGGAGAAGCCGGCGCTGAAGGAGATCGCGCCGGGCCACAAATCCCGCTGCCACCTGAATGATCGCGTGGCCTGAAGGCTGGCTCCGACGGGGCAGGGCGCCGCTGTCCTGCCCCATGGCGGCCCGGCCTGGCCTGGCTTTCCGCCAGCGTTGGATGATGGCCTGGCTCGCGCTGGGCGGCTGCGCCATGCAGGATGCCCGGATCGTCGAGGATGCGCGCAGCCACATGATCGGCCTGCAACGCGCCGATCTTTATGTTTGCGCCGGCTTCCCCAGCAAGACCGCCCGCATCGACGTGATGCGGGAAATGCTGAGCTACGAAAGCCGCGGCGGCGAGGCGGGCGGGCTCAACCTGTCCATTCCCGTGGTTGGCGGCATCAACCTGACCGGCGATCCGGGCTATTGCCACGCCACCTTCGAACTGATCGACGGCGTGGTCACCCGGGTGGGGTTCGGCGGCGACAATGACGTGCCGGGCGCGCCATCGGCGCGCTGCGCGCCGATTGTCAAGGATTGCCTGCGCATGCCGCACCAGCCCGGGATCGGGCCGCTCAGGGCGGGATGAGGCGGTTTATTCCTCCGTGGCCTCGGCCACCGGCAGGATCGCGGTTTCCTTGGCGGAGGTGATGGCCAGGATGGTTTCGGTGCGCTCCACGCCCGGCTGGCCGCGCACCTGATCCGCCACGAAGCGCTCCAGCGCCGAAAGGTCGGGCAGGCGCAGCTTCAGCAGAAAGGTCCAGGCGCCGGTGACATGGTGGCATTCCAGCACCGCCTCGGCCGCGCGCATGGCGAGGCGGAAGGCATTCTCGTCCCGCCCCGGCCGCAGCGACACGAAAACAAAGGCGAGCAGGGGGCAGCCAATGGCACCGGGGTCCAGATCGGCGCGCCAGCCGCGGATGGTGCCGCGTTCCTCAAGGCGCTTGACCCGTTCGGCCGTGGCGGACACCGACAAGCCCGCCACCTTGGCCAGCTCGGCCAGCCCTGCGGCGCCATCTTCCTGCAGGGCGACGAGAATGTTCCGGTCGATAACGTCCATGACGCCAGTTTATCCGGCAGTGGCTGCCATAGGAACGATAATTCGGCGCATGGCATCCGTGCTGAACCGGGGCATCTTCCGATGCCCCGCGAGGCGGCTCAGATGTAGTGCTCGGCCAGGGGGGCGAAGCCGTTGAAGCCCTGGCTGGCATAGGTCGTCACATAGGCGCCGGTGGCCAGCAGCTCGACGCGGTCGCCGCAATCGAGGGCCATCGGCAGGCGGAAATTCGACTTCTCGTACAGCGTGTCGGTGCTGTCGCAGGTGGGGCCCGCGATGGTGACCGGCCCCTCGGCGCCGCCATCATGCGGGGTGCGAAAGCTGTACTTGATCGCCTCGCCCTCGGTTTCGGCCAAGCCGCCGAAGCGCCCGATGTCGAGATACACCCAGCGCACCGGGTCGTCCTTTTCCTTGCGGGACACCAGCACGACCTCGGAGGACAGCACGCCGGCATCGCCGACGATGAAGCGGCCCGGCTCCACCAGGATCTCCGGCAGGGCATTGCCGAAATGCTCGACCATGGCACCCATGATGGCGGCGCCGAACTCGTCGATCTCCGGCACCTCGGCGCGGTAGCGCACCGGATAGCCGCCGCCGAGATTGGCCATGCGCAGCTGGATGCCGGCTTCCTTCAGGTCGGTGAACAGCATCGCCACGCGGGCGATCGCGGCCTCATAGGCGGCGGTGCGGGTCTGCTGGCTGCCGACATGGAAGGAAATGCCATACGGGTCGAGGCCGAGGTCACGCGCCAGGACCATCAGGTCGCGCGCCATCTCCACCTCGCAGCCGAACTTCTTCGACAGCGGCCATTCGGCCCCGACATTGCCCACCAGGATGCGGCAATACACCTTGGAGCCGGGAGCGGAGCGGGCGAGCTTGCGCAGCTCCGGCTCGGAATCGAAGGCGAACATGCGGATCCCGGCCTCGAACGCGGCCTTGATCGCGGATTCCTTCTTCACCGTGTTGCCGAAGGACACGGATTCCGGCTTGGCGCCCTGCGCCAGGCACATCCGCACCTCCTCCAGGGAGGCGGCGTCGAAGCAGGAATCGAGGTCCACCAGGCGGCCGAGGATCGGCGCGGCCGGATTGGCCTTCACGGCGTAGTAGATGCGGGCCAGCGGCATGGCGGCCTTCAGGCGGCCATAATTCTCCGCGACGCGATCCACGTCGACCACGAGACAAGGCGTCGCCGGAGCGGCGTCGCGCAGGAAGCGGAAGACCTTCTCGGTCATCGCACAACCCTCCCATAAAGCGGAGGACCGGCCCTTCCAGGCTGCGGCCCCAAGTTGACGAAACGGTCGAACGAACCAGCGACCAGAAGTGGCCGGAGTCAGGCTCGCGCCTTCGCCGGGGTTGCCAGAACGCTTGACGTCGTTGCGTAAACCTTTGGCCGGGTTAGCCGGCCTGGGGCCAGAGGCACGTGCGTACTGCGTCTGGCCGGGCATATAGAGATGTCGCTCCGGACCGCAAAGCCATTTTTCCATTTCCGCCGGTTTTTTTCCGTGAGCTTCTATGACAAGGCGGAAAACCGCCGAAACCCGGCGCGAGTGGCGGGGATGCTCGCGCGTGGAAACGCCGACTCGGGCGAAACTCTCCGATTGGTAACCCGCACCGGGCCGGCTCCGCCCCGGGAAGGGCATGCGGAGGCTTTGGCCAGAACCTTAGTTCATCGCCATGCAGCGGCTGCGGCTGTCCTCGCGGCGGGTGATCACCTGACAGGTGATCCACTTTCCTTCCTTTTGCAGCAGGTAGGCGATGCCGCCGAGATTGCCGGCCACCCCCGTGACCTGCCAGCCCTCGTTCAGCAGCCCTTCCAGGGATTGCTCCAGTTCCTGGAACATCGTCATCTGGCCGGGCGGCGTTTGCCCGCGCGCGGGGAGCGCCAGGAACGGGGCCGCCAGGAACAATGCGAGCCCGGCCAACGCCGGGGCGCCGCTCCGCATCCGCACCGTCAAGGCCCCCTGACGGCGTGGGCGGTTCCCGGCATGCCGCCCCGTTGCGCGGCCATCCGAGGCGGGGCAAGGCGCGCTGCGCCATGGGGAGCGATCTCGATGGTGTCCGGCATGGCGCCAATGTGGCGCCCCGCGCGCGATTGGGAAGGGCGGGCCGGCGAAGGCGATGGGGCCGGACGCGGGATCACGAGGCGGGCGCGGCCTCCGCCGCCGGCTCGATGGCCGAGGAGGCCGGGATGGGCGCCGCTTCCGCCGGAATGTCCTGCCGTGCGTCCGTCGGCGCCTGCGGTGTCGCGCCGGATGCGGCGGCGGGCACGGGCGCCAATGGCGGCGGGGTGGGCTCGGGCCCGGATGGCACCACCAGCGCATCCGTGCCCGGCG
The DNA here is from genome assembly GCF_008386565.1 of Teichococcus oryzae. Lineage (GTDB taxonomy): Bacteria > Pseudomonadota > Alphaproteobacteria > Acetobacterales > Acetobacteraceae > Pseudoroseomonas > Pseudoroseomonas oryzae. The sequence goes on from NZ_VUKA01000017.1 coordinate 24,191, forward strand.
CCGGAACCGGCGCGGGGGCGGGCGGGTTGATGTTCGGCACGGTGTAGTCCGCGACGATGCGCGCCTGGCTGCCGGCGATCACCAGCACCTTCTGCCCGATGGCCAGCGGCGTTTCATCCCGCTGGGTGACCGACACCAGCTCGCCATTCGGCTTGCGGACGATGTACTCGTAGCCCGGAGTGGAGCCGACGCCCTTTTCCACCGCGGTGCCCAGCAGCCCGCCGATCAGCCCGCCGCCGATGCCCGCGAAGGCCGAGGTCACGTCGCCGCCCCCGACCCGCGTGCCGGCCACGCCGCCCGCCGCCGCGCCGGTGACCGTTCCCGTGGTGCCATCGGCCGAGATCTCGATCTGCCGCCGCCCGATGACCACCCCGGCTTCCACCTTGTTGGCCTGCTGCACGGCGCGGCTGGAATAGCTGTCGGGGGAATAGCTCGGGCTGCAGGCGGCAAGGCCGGCCAGCGCCAGGGCCAGCAGGCCGTGCCGGGCATGAGCGTTCATCGGGGCCTCCATCAGTTTCGCCGAAGCCGGCGGCGGTCAGGCGGCTGCATGGCCCGTCCGGTGCCCTGATGCAACCCAAGGATGTGGCGACGCAGGCGGATCGCGGAGAATGTTTCCTTTCGCAACCCGCCCCGCCGCCACGGTGTTGCCTTGCCACTTCCGCCCTGGCGGAGCGCGCGTCGCAGGAGGCATGCATGGCCGATCCGACCCCGCCGGAGGGCGTTCCCGCCACTGCCCGGCCGGACCGTGTGGTGGCGCTCTGGGCGGGCGCCCTGATCGTCGCCTTCGTGCTGTTCGGCGCGCTGGCGCCGGACGCCGCCTCCACCACCTTCAGCGCGGCGCAGGATTGGATCACCAGCGAGTTGGGCTGGTTCTACCTGCTGGCCGTGGCGTGCTTCCTGATCTTCGTGGTCGGGCTGGCGGCCAGCAGCCATGGGCGGGTGCGCCTCGGCCCGAACCATTCCGAGCCGGAATTCAGCTATGGCGCCTGGTTCGCCATGCTGTTCAGCGCCGGCATGGGCATCGGCCTGGTGTTTTTTGGCGTGGCGGAGCCGGTGACGCATTTCATGGCGCCGCCGGAGGGCGATCCCGCCAGCATCGCCGCCGCGCGGGCGGCGATGCGGCTGAGCTACTTCCACTGGGGCCTGCATGCCTGGGCCATCTACGCGGTGATCGGCCTCAGCCTGGCTTATTTCAGCTTTCGCCATGGCCTGCCGCTGACCCTGCGCTCGGCACTTTATCCGCTGGTGGGGGAGCGCATTCATGGCCCGATCGGCCATGCCGTGGACATCTTCGCGGTGATCGGCACCATGTTCGGCGTCGCCACCTCGCTCGGCCTTGGCGTGCTGCAGGTCAATGCCGGATTGTCGCACATGGCCGGCGTTCCGGTCGGCTTCGTCACCCAGGTCATCCTGATCGCGGTGATCACCGCCATGGCGACGCTGTCCGTGGTGTCGGGGCTGGATCGTGGCATCCGTCTGCTGTCCAACGCCAACCTGATCATGGCCGGGCTGTTGATGGCATTCGTGTTCGTGGTCGGGCCGACCACCTTCCTGCTGCGCGCCTTTGTGCAGAACCTGGGCGGCTATATCGACCAGTTCGCCCTGCGCACCTTCAACATGTACGCCTATGACCCGAAGGACTGGCTGGGCGACTGGACGCTGTTCTACTGGGGCTGGTGGATCGCCTGGTCACCCTTTGTGGGCATGTTCATCGCCCGCATCTCGCGCGGCCGCACCATCCGGCAATTCGTGCTCGGCGTGCTGCTGGTGCCGGCGGGCTTCACCTTCGCCTGGATGACGGTGTTCGGTGACAGCGCCCTGCACCTGCATCTTTCCGGCGCCACCGAGGCGGTGTCGCAAGCCGTGCAGCAGGACGTGACCCTGTCGCTGTTCGTGTTCCTGGAGCAGTTCCCCTTGTCGCTGGTCAGCTCCTGGTTCGCCATGCTGCTGATCGTGACGTTCTTCGTCACCTCCGCCGACAGCGCGGCCCTGGTGGTCAGCACCATCGCCGCCGGTGGCCGGGAGAACGTGCCGGTGTCGCAGCGCATCTTCTGGGCGGCGTCCTCCGGCGTGATCGCGGCGGTGCTGCTGGCGACCGGTGGGCTGCAGGCGCTGCAAACGGCGGCGATTGTCAGCGCCCTGCCTTTCGCCGCGATGATGCTGCTGATCTGCTATGGCCTGTGGCGAGGCCTGGCGCGGGAAGGGCTGCGGCACAGCGCCTTCGCCCAGAACCTGCCGCCGCGCCTGGCGCGGTCCTGGCAGCGCCAGCTGCACGGCATCCTCAGCTATCCGCGGCGGGAGGAGGTGCATGCCTTCCTGCGCGACGTGGCGGCGCCGGCGCTGGAAGCGGTGGCCGGGGAGCTGCGCGGCCGCGGCCTGCAGGCGGAGCTGCACCAGCGGGAAGGCGGTCTGCGGCTGATCTCCATGCCCGGCGCGCCGGAGGAATTCCATTACGGCCTGCGCCTGCGCGAATACGCCCTTCCCAGCTTCAGCTATTTCGAGACCGCCGCCGAGGCGCAGCAGCGGGAGCATTATTACCGGGCCGAGGTGTTCCTGGAGGATGGCAGCCAGGATTACGACGTGATGGGCCTGACGCGGGAGGAACTCATCCAGGATGTGCTGAGCCAGTATGACCGCCACTTCCAGTTCCTGCACGCCGTTCGCGCGCGCTGATCCGGCAACCGCTCCCCACCGGCTCCGTTCCAGAAGGACGCAGCCACAAGGGAGCCACCCCATGCACCACCTGTCGGAGGAAATGCAGGCCTGCATCGAGCAATGCCTGAAATGCTACGCCACCTGCCTGTCCATGGCGTCCGGCCATTGCCTGGAGGCGGGCGGCGAGCATGTGGAGCCGAAGCATTTCCGGCTGATGCTGGCCTGCGCCGAGATGTGCCGCGCTTCCGCCCATCTCATGCTGCTCGGCAGCCCGCAGCACCGCCAGAGCTGCGCCGCCTGCGCCGAGATCTGCCGCGAATGCGCCGAGGATTGCGAGCGCGTCGGCGACATGGAGGCCTGCGTCGCGGCCTGCCGCGCCTGCGCCGAAAGCTGCCGGGCGATGGCGGCCTGATTCCGCGCCCCGCGCCGCCGGGGCGGCCAGCAATCCCAAGGGGTTAGGAGGCGCGGCGGCCTGCCATCGCGCGGGCTGGCCGAGCGTGCCGGTGCCGCCGCCGCTTGCAGGGCGGAAACCCATCGTGCTACCGCCGCCGACCGGACCCGGACGGAAACCCGCATCGTGAACCCGCCGCTGATCTTTGTGTTGAACGGACCCAACCTGAACCTGCTCGGCACCCGCCAGCCGGAAATCTACGGGTCCGAAACCCTGGACGACCTCGAGGCGCTTTGCGCCGAGACGGCCGATGCGCTCGACCTCGCCATCGATTTCCGCCAAAGCAACATCGAGGGCGAGCTGATCTCCTGGGTGCAGGAGGCGCGCTCGGTGGCGGCGGGCATCATCATCAATCCGGCCGGCTATTCGCACACCTCGATCGCGCTGATGGATGCCCTGCTGGCATCGGATCTGCCGGTGGTCGAGGTGCATCTGAGCAACATCCACCGCCGGGAATCCTTCCGGCATCTGTCCTATGTCTCCAAGGCGGCCCAGGGCGTGATCTGCGGCCTCGGGCCGCATGGCTACGCCCTGGCGCTGCGCGGCATCGCGGGCATCCTCGCCCAGGCCGAGCAGGACTGACGGGCACAGAAAAGAGGTTCCCACAGGAACGATCATGAGCGGCATTTCCTTTGGCCCGGACGCGATCCGGGCGCTCGCGCAGATCCTGCGCGAGACCGACCTGACCGAGATCGAGCTGGCCGACGGGGAAAGCCGCGTCCGCGTCACCCGCAGCATCACTGTGGCCGCGCCCATGGGCATGGCGATGGCGGCGCCGGTAGCGGCCGCGCCGGCCCCCGCCATGGCCAGCGTGGCCGCGGCGCCGGCCGCCGGCCCGGCCGAGGTCGATGCCTCGACCCCGGGTGCCGTGACCTCCCCCATGGTGGGCGTCGCCTATCTATCGCCGGAGCCGGGCGCCGCCCCCTTCGTGCAACTGGGCGCCAAGGTGGCGGCGGGGCAGACCCTGCTGCTGATCGAGGCGATGAAGACCTTCAACCAGATCAAGGCGCCGAAGGCCGGCACGGTCACGCGCATCCTGATCGAGAGCGGCACGCCGGTCGAATATGGCGAGCCGCTGCTGGTGGTCGAGTAAAGGCACCAAGTGATGTTCAAGAAGGTGCTGATCGCCAACCGGGGCGAGATCGCGTTGCGCGTCCACCGCGCTTGCCAGGAGATGGGCATCCGCACCGTGGCGGTGCATTCCACCGCCGACGCCACGGCCATGCATGTGCGGCTGGCCGATGAAAGCGTCTGCATCGGCCCGCCCGCGGCGCGCGACAGCTACCTGAACGTGGCCGCCATCCTGTCGGCGGCCTCCATCACCGGCGCCGAGGCGATCCATCCCGGCTATGGCTTCCTGTCGGAGAACGCTTCCTTCGCCGAGATGGTGGAAGCGCATGGCTTCACCTTCATCGGCCCGACCGCCGAGCATATCCGCATGATGGGCGACAAGATCGCCGCCAAGCAGGCCATGGCCTCGCTGAACGTGCCGCTGGTGCCCGGCAGCGATGGCGAGCTGTCGAGCTTCGAGGAAGCGCGCGAGGTCGCCGAGCGGATTAAGTATCCCGTGCTGATCAAGGCCGCCGCCGGCGGCGGCGGGCGCGGCATGAAGGTGGCCCATTCGGCCGACGAGCTGGAGGAAGCCTGGCGCGTCGCCCGCACCGAGGCCAAGGCCGCCTTCGGCAATGACGCCGTCTACATGGAGAAGTATCTCGACCGGCCGCGGCATATCGAGCTGCAGGTGCTGGCCGATACCCATGGCAATGTGGTGCATTTCGGCGAGCGCGACTGTTCTCTCCAGCGCCGCCACCAGAAGCTGGTGGAGGAGGCGGGCTCCCCCGCGCTGACCGCCGCCGAGCGCGACGCGCTGGGCGCGCAGGTGACGCAGGGCCTGTCGAAGCTCGGCTACCGCAATGCCGGCACGCTGGAGTTCCTGTGGCAGGACGGCCAGTTCGCCTTTATCGAGATGAACACCCGCCTGCAGGTCGAGCATCCGGTGACCGAGATGGTCTGCGGCATCGACCTGGTGAAGGAGCAGCTGCGCGTCGCCGCCGGTGAGACGCTGGGCTACGCCCAGTCCGACATCACCTTCGGCGGCCACGCCATCGAATGCCGCATCACCGCCGAGGACCCAGTCACCTTCGCGCCCTCGCCGGGGCGGGTGACCACCTACCATGCGCCGGGCGGGCTCGGCGTGCGGGTGGATAGCGCACTGTATTCCGGCTACGCCGTGCCGCCGCATTACGACAGCCTGGTGGCCAAGCTGGTGGTGCACGGCAAGACGCGGGCCGAGGCCATCGCCCGCATGCGCCGCGCGCTGGAGGAAATGGTGGTGGACGGCATCCGCACCACCCTGCCGCTGCACCAGCGCATCATGGCCGACCCGCAATTCCAGTCGGGCGACTACACCATCCACTGGCTGGAACGCTTCGTCGGCCTGCGGGACTGACGCCGGCTGGCACGGTGCGGCGGCAAGCGGCCGCAACCGTGCCACACCCCGCTCATTAATGGCCTACGCCCATGGGGCGGGCTGCCGGGGCTGAGATGGCCACCGGGACGTCGTCCCGGCGGCCGTGACCGAGCCGGGAAAAGCCAATGAGGGGCCTGAGCGCCGAACCGTCCAGCGTGGTGGAGGACCCGCCGGAAAGCCCCGTTCCCGTGGCGGCGCCGGCATGGGCGCGGCGCTTGCGCGTCCTGCGCCCCTGGCTGTTCGTGGGCGTAGGACTGGTGATGGCGGCGCTGGCGGCGACGGCGCTGAACGCCCTGTCGCGCGAGCTGGACTATGCCGCCGTCACCGCGGCCTTTTCCGGGCGCTCCAGCGGGATCATCGCGGCGGCGGTGCTGGCCACCGCCGTCAGCTTCCTGGCCATGACGGGCTATGACCTTTCGGCGTTGCGGCACATCGTGCCGGGTGCCGTGCCGCCCCGCATCGGCATGCTGGCGGCGTTCTGCGGCTTCGCCCTGAGCAACTCCGTGGGTGTCGGTGCCTTCACCGGCAGCGCCGTGCGCTGGCGCATCTATTCGGCGGCGGGGCTGGACCCGACGCGCATCGCCCGCGTGCTGGTGTTTGTCACCGCTTCCTTTGTGATCGGCCTTTACGCGGTGGCGGCGCTCGGGCTGCTTTACGCGGCTGGGCCGATGGCCGGCTGGTTCGGCCTGCCGGCGTCGCTTCTGCGGCTGCTGGCGCTCGGGCTGCTCGGCATCCTGGCGGGGCTGGCGGTGCTGGGGCGGCTGCGGCGCGGCATCCATTTCGGCCGCTTCGCCCTGCGCGTGCCGCCGGCCCGCCTGATCCTGTGGCAGGGCCTGGTGTCGCTGGTCGATATCGGCGCCGCCGCCACGGTGCTGTGGCTGCTGCTGCCCCCTGGCGCGGTGGACCTGCCTTCCTTCATGGCCCTGTACGCGGTGGCCATTGCCGTCGGCGCCGCCAGCCACCTGCCCGGCGGCATCGGGGTGTTTGAGGCGGTGGTGCTGCTGGCCTTCCGCCACGCCGATGTTCCGCTGGCCGAGGTGGCGGCGGCGCTGGTGCTGTACCGCGTCATCTACTTCGCCCTGCCGCTGGCCCTGGCCATCCTGCTGCTGGCGGGGTTCGAGGTCAGCCGCCGCGCGCATCTGCTGGCCGGCGGCACCAAGGCGGTGCGCGCGGCGACGCGGCTGATGCCGCGCTTCCTGGGCGCCGCTTCCTTCGCCGCCGGCGCTGCCCTGCTGCTGGGGGGCGTCACGCCGCCCATCACGGGCCAGGCGCCAGGGCTGCTGGCGCCGGCGCTGCCGGTGCCGTTGTTCGAGCTGTCGCACCTCCTGGCCAGCGTGGGCGGGCTGGCGCTCATCTTCGTGGCGCATGGGCTGGTGCACCGGCTGGATGGCGCCTGGTGGCTGGCGCTGGTGCTGACCGGGATCGGCCTCGCGCTGTCCGTGGCGCGCGGCGGCGGCGCGCTGGAACTGCCGCTGCTGCTGCTGCTGGGGGTGGCGCTGCTGGTATCCCACGGCCGCTTCGACCGCCGCGCCCGCATGCTGACGCCCAGCCTGACGCCGGGCTGGTGGCTGGCTGTGGCCGGGGTGGTGGCCGCTTCCGCCTGGCTGTTGTTCTTCGCCCATCGGGACGTTGAATATTCGCGCCAGCTCTGGTGGCAGTTCGAGCTGGATGCTTCCGCCCCGCGCGGCATGCGCGCGACGCTGGGGGCCGTGCTGGCGCTGTTCGCCGCCGGGCTGTGGACCCTGCTGCGCCCCGCCCGCATCCGCGTCCATCCGCCGACAGCGGAGGAGCTGGACCGCGCCCTGGCCATCGTGGCGCGGCAGGACCGCGCCGACGCCAACATGGTGCGCATGGGCGACAAGGCCCTGCTGTTCTCCGATGCCGGCGATGGCTTCATCATGTATGGCCGGCGGGGCCGCTCCTTTGTGGCCTTGTTCGACCCGGTCGGCCCCAAGCCCAGCCGCGTCGATCTTGTGTGGCGCTTCGTGGAGATGGCCGACGCGCAGGGCGGACGGGCCGCCTTCTACCAGGTGCGGCCGGAGAACCTGCCGCTCTACATCGATGCCGGCATGCGGCCGCTGAAGCTGGGCGAGGCGGCGCGGGTCAGGCTCGACAGCTTCGAGCTGAAGGGCAAGGCGCGCCAGCCGCTGCGCTCGGCGCTGAACCGCGCGGAGCGGGAAGGGCTGGGCTTCGCCGTCCATCCGCCGGAGGAGGTCGGCCCGCTGCTGCCGGAACTGGCCGAGGTGTCGGCCGAATGGCTGGCGCAGCACAAGGCGCGCGAGAAGGCCTTCTCCCTGGGCGCGTTCGAGCCGGGCTATGTGGCTTCCCAGCCCGTCGCGGTGGTGCGGGACGCGGAAGCGCGGGTGATCGCCTTCGCCACCCTGCTGGAAGCTCCCAATGGCCGCACGGAAATCTCCATCGACCTGATGCGGCACCGCGCGGAGGTCCCGCCCGGCACCATGGATTTCCTGTTCCTGCGCTTGATCCTGCGCGCGCAGGAACTGGGCTACGCCTATTTCGACCTGGGCATGGCGCCCTTGTCCGGCCTCGCCGCGCATCGCCTGGCGCCGGTCTGGCACCGGCTGGGCGGGCTGGTGTTCCGCCGTGGCGAGCGCTTCTACAATTTCCGTGGCCTTCGCGCCTTCAAGGAGAAGTTCGATCCGGTCTGGGAGCCGCGCTATCTTTGCACCGAAGGCGGGCTCGATCCCTGGATGGTGCTGGCCGACGTGGCGGCGCTTCAGGCGGGAGGCCTGCGGGGCGTGATCGGCAAATGAGGCGGCGGCATCTCCTGGGCGCTTCCGGCGCGGCATGGCTGGCGTCCTCGCCCGCCCTCTCGCCGGCCCTGGCGCAGCGCGACACCTCCCGCTGGCTGGTGGAAATGCCGGCGCCGCAGAAGCGCGGCGACAGCTTCGCCATCATCCTGTCCGGCGATGGCGGCTGGCGCGACCTCGACCAGCAGGTCGGGCGCTACCTGCGCGATGCCGGCGTGCCGGTGCTGGGCTTCGATTGCCTGAACTGGTTCTGGACCCGCCGCAGCCCGGCGGAGGTGGCGGCCGAGCTGGACCGGATCATCCCGCTCTACGCCGCGAAGTGGCAGGCGCCGCGCCTGGCGCTGATCGGCTATTCCTTCGGAGCCGACGTGCTGCCCTTCGCCTGGAACCGCATGCAGGCGGAAAACAAGGCGCGGGTCCGGCTGATTGCGCTGCTGGCCCTGGCCCGGGACGCCGCCTTCGAGATCAGGATCGGCGACTTCATCGGCCTTTCGCGCCCCTCCGCCCTGTCCACCACGCCCGAGATCCCGGGCCTGCCGCCGGAGCTGGTGCAATGCACCTATGGCGCGGAGGAGGAGGCGGAAACCGCCTGCAAGGCCTTCGAGGGCACGGCGGCGCAGATCATCCGCACGGGCGGCGGGCATCATTTCGACGAGGATTACCGGGCGCTCTCGAACCGGATCCTGGCGCGGCTGTTTCCCGCGGGCTAGAGCATTTTCCGTTCGCACTGGCTCACGTCGAATGCTCTGGCTCCTTGTTCTGTCGAGCATCTTCACCCGATCAGGCGGTCCCGCCCGATCGGGATCTGCTCCAGGCGGAAGGCAAGGCTGGCGCTGGGCCGGCCCTGCCGCCATGATGGAAGAACAATGTCGCGCCGCCCGGTGATGATTACCCCTGAGCTGCTGCTGCGGGCCTACCGGGCTGGCCTGTTCCCCATGGCGGAATCCCGGCGCGGCGACCGGCTCTACTGGCTCGACCCGGAATGGCGCGGGGTGCTGCCGCTGGAAGGCTTCCACCTGCCGCGGCGGCTGCGCCGCACCGTGCTGTCCGGGGCTTTCACCGTCACCGCCGACGCGGATTTCGCCGGCGTCATCGCCGGCTGCGCCGCGCCCGCGCCAGGGCGGGAGGATAGCTGGATCAACCCCGAGATCGAGCGCCTGTTCACCGAGCTGCACGAGATGGGCCACGCCCATTCCGTGGAGGTGTGGCAGGAGGGATGCCTGCTGGGCGGGCTCTACGGCGTGTCCCTGGGCGGTGCCTTTTTCGGCGAAAGCATGTTCAGCCGGGCGCGCGACGTGTCCAAGGTGGCGCTGGTGCATCTGGTGGCGCGGCTGCGCCTGGGGGGCTTCACCCTGCTGGACACCCAGTTCATCACCGAGCACCTGGAACAGTTCGGCGCGGTGGAGATCCCGCGCGCCGAATACAAGGCGCGGCTGGAGCGGGCGCTGGCCACCCGCGCGCGCTGGTTCAGCGAGCCGGAAGGGTTGGAGGAGATGATCCGCGCCCTGTGAAGCCCCGGGCGCGGCCCGGCCACGCGCGGCCCCGCCCTGGGGAAGGGCGGCGGGAAAAGAGGGGAACCGCCGTCGCGTTCAGTTGCGGGCCGGGCTGGACCACATCATGTCCTGTTCCGGCAGCGGCATTTCCTCCAGCTCGGTAAGGAAGTTTTCCGCCCAGCGCATGGCCGTCTGGTCTTCCAGGCCGCGCATCATGCCTTCCCAGCGTTCCTTTCGTTCGCCCAGCGGCATCTTCAGCGCGCGGTCGAGCTGCACGGCCATCGCCTCGGCATCCAGCGGGTTGACCAGCAGGGCGCCATCCATCGCCTCCGCCGCGCCGGCGAACTGGGACAGGATCAGCACGCCAGGGTCTTCCGGGTCCTGCGCCGCGACATATTCCTTGGCGACCAGGTTCATGCCGTCGCGCAGCGGTGTCACCAGCCCAACCCGTGCCGCGCGGTAGAAGCCAGCCAGGGTGTCGCGGGCCACGGCGCGCGCCACATAGCGCACCGGCGTCCAGTCGAACTCGGCGTAATCGCCGTTGATGCGGCCGGCCAGCGAGTCCAACTCCCGCTTCAGGTCGCGATAGGTGGCGACCTCGTTGCGGCTGCGCGCCGCCACCTGCAGATAGGTGACCCGGTTGAGATGCTCGGGGAAATTGGCCAGCAGGGCGCCGAAGCCGCGCATCCGGTGCGGTAGGCCCTTGGTGTAGTCCAGCCGCTCGGCGCCCACGATCAGCGAGCGGTCGCCCATGCTGTTCAGCAGGCGCTGGGTTTCCGGGCCATAGGCCGCCTTGCGCGCCAGGGTGGCGAAGCCGCGCGTGTCGATGCCGATGGGATGGGCGGAAAGCTGGGTGCGGCGCTGCTGGCCGGCCACCTCTCCGCGCACCCCGCCCATGGCATCGGGGAACAATCCCAGCCCCTCGGCGAAGCAGTTCAGCAGGCCGCTCAGGTCGCTCTTGGTCTGCACCCCCACCAGATCATAGGCCAGCAGGTCGCGCAGCAGCCTTTCGGCATCGGGAAGCGCCGAAACCACCGCGAAGGGCGGGAAGGGGATGTGCAGGAAGAAGCCGATCCGCTGCTTGGCGCCCAGGGCGCGCAGCTCCGCCGCCATGGGAATAAGCTGGTAGTCGTGAATCCAGACCGTGTCCTGCGGACCCAGCAGCGGCAGCAGCGCCTGGGCGAATTCACGGTTCACCCGGCGATAGGCTTCCGCGTCCTTGCGGTCATATTCCATCAGGCCGAGGCGGAAATGGAACAGCGGCCACAGCGTGCCGTTGGAATAGCCGGCGTAGAAGCCCTTCTGGTCCTGCTCGTTGAGGTCGATGGTGGCGTAGTCGATGCCGCCCGCGCGCACCCGCCTGGTTTCCGGCCCGCCATCCTTGCGGGTTTCGCCACTCCAGCCGAACCACAGGCCGCCGCTGGATTTGAGCACGTCCTTCAGCGCGACGGCCAGCCCGCCCGCCGCGGGCTCACCCCGGCGTGGCACCGCCACCCGGTTCGAAACAACAACTACCCGCCCCACAGACCGTGCTCCCAGGAACGGCTCAAACGCATCGCCGACAGAATCAGACCAACATGGGAGTAAGTCTGAGGGAAGTTCCCCCACAGCCGGTTCCGGGTCGGGTCCAAGTCTTCCGCGAGTAATCCCAGGTGATTCCGGCATGATATTATGCTCCCGAACATGGCGCGCGCCTCCTCCGTCCGGCCAGCGGCGGCGAGCGCATCCACGTACCAGAACGAACAAACCAGGAAGGCGGTTTCGGGTTTCCCGAAATCGTCGGCCATATCATAGCGATACAGAAAACCATTATGCATGAGGCGCCGCCCGATCAGGTCGAGCGTGCCGAGAAAGCGCGGATCGGTGGCGGGCAGGAAGCCGATCTCGGGCAGCAGCAGCAGCGCGGCGTCCATGCCGTCGCTCTCGAAGCTTTCCACAAAGGCGCCGAGATGCGGGCGGAAGGCGCGCTCGCAGATCACCGCATGCAGCTTGCGGGCCGATTTCGCCCATCGCTCCGCCCGGTCGGGCAGGCCGAGATGCTTGGCGATGCCGGCCAGCCGCGCCATGCCGGCCCAGCACATGGCGGCCGAGAAGGTGTGGATGCGCGCCCGCTCGCGGTATTCCCAGATGCCCGCATCCGGCGTCAGGGCGCGGGCTTCCGCCTGCTCGCCCAGGGTTTCGAGCAGGCGGAACAGGGATTCGCCGGCCGGCCGCGGCAGCCGCTTGTCGAAGAACATCTGCGCCGCCGCCATGATGACGGAGCCGTAGACGTCGTTCTGCACCTGCTCCGCCGCCTGATTGCCGACGCGCACCGGCCCCATGCCGAGGAAGCCGGGCAGGTGCTCCTCGATCCGCTCCGGCATGGGCAGGGAAGGCACCAGAGGGTAGCAGGGCTTCAGCACGCCGCCCGGGGAGATCGCCACCACATTGGTGACGTAGCGGATGTAGTCCTCCATGGTGCGCGTCGCGCCCAGCCGGTTCAGCGCCTGCACGGTGAACAGCGCGTCGCGCAGCCAGCAATAGCGGTAATCCCAGTTGCGCTCCGTGTTCGGCGCCTCGGGGATGGAGGTGGTCAGCGCCGCCACCACGGCGCCGGTTTCCTCGAAGATGCACAGCTTCAGGGTGATGGCGGCGCGGATCACCGCTTCCTGCCACTCGAAGGGCAGGTGCAGGCCGCGCGTCCAGTCGAGCCAGTAGGTCTCGGTTTCCCGCAGGAAGTCGAGGCCCAGCGTGTCCACGCTGTCGGAGGCGGTTTCATCCGGCCCGAGCAGCAGCGTCACCGGCTGGTCGAGCAGGAAGGGCGCCTCCTCCGCCAGGCAGGCCAGCGGGGCATCGGTGGTGATGCGCAGCGCCGCCTCGTCCGAGAAGAAGCGCAGATGGTTGGAGCCGGAGCGCCGCGCCGGCTTGTCCCGCCCCCAATGGGCGCGCGGCCGGATCAGCAGCCGGATCAGCGGCGTGCCCGACAGCGGCTCGATCCGCCGCACCAGCATGGGCGGGCGGAAATTGCGGCCATAGCGGCGGAAGCGGGGCGCGAAGTCGGTGATGCGCAGGCGGTTGCCCTTGTCATCCTCCAGCTCCGTTTCCAGCACGGCGGTGTTGCGGCGATAGGCTTGGTGCGTCCGCTTCAGGCCGACCATCTCGCATTCCATGAACCCGTCCTGCGGGTCCTCGCCGCCCAGCAGGGAGCAGAATATCGGGTCGCCGTCGAAGCGTGGCCAGCAAAGCCAGGAACAGCGGCCACGCCGGTCGAACAGACCGGCGATGATGCCATTGCCGACAGGGGCGAGATCGAGGGGCTGCGTCATGCCTCCAGCCGATCCGCCAGGCGGCGCAGCCAGTCATGCACGGCGACCGGGCCCGCGAAAGCCAGCGGGATGCGGTAGCCGGTACCGCCCAGAGCGCGGCAGGCCTCGATGCCGTATTCATCCGTGACGTCGTCGCCGATGAAAAGGGGCACGCGTCCGGCGAAGGGCGGATGCCGCATCAGCCATTGCACCGCCGTGCCCTTGTCGGCGGCGCGCGGCCGCAGCTCGGCGGCGGCATGGGCGGGCAGCACCTGGAACTCGGTGCCGGCGACCAGGGATTGCAGGAAGGCGGTGGCGGCCTCGCCCTGCTCCGGCACGGCGCGGAAATGCAGCACGAAGCCATGCCGCTTTTCTTCCAGCAGAAGCCCCGGGCGGGCGCGCACAAAGGCTTCCGCTTCCTCACGCCAGGCCGGCGGCGGGGAAGGGGGCAGCGGCATGGGGGGGATATGGGCACCCGGCAGGGCGGCACCGTCGATGATGCTGCCATGCTCGGCGGCGAAGGCGATGGGCGGCGGCTGGTCCTGGCCGCCCCGGGCCAGCTCCTTGGCGACCTCCAGTCCGCGCCCGGTGACGATGGCCACGGCGCCGCCCAGCCCCGCGGCCAGCCGCGTCAGCAGGGCCGGCAGGTGCGGCGGCACCACCACGGCATCGGGGCGCGGGGCGATCTCGATCAGCGTGCCATCCAGGTCCAGGAACAGGGCGGCATCGGCACCCGGCAGGGGAGGGGATGGGGGAGGGGGCAGGGGCGGGCCGTCGGGAAGGGCGGTTGGCTCCATGGTCACTCCAGATCCGGCGGCCGCCGCGGAGAAGGGAGCATCCATCCTCCGCGGGCGGCCTGGGCTTATCCTCGGGGTAATGAAGGGAGGGGGAAAGGTGACGGGGCGTTCACGCCTTTGTGTGCCCCGTGGCGCGGGCCGGCAGGTTCTGGGTCAATGGCAAGCCAGCACCCGCAGGTCATAGACCGGGTGTTCCAGCATGGCGATGCCGGGCGCGTTGGCGAACATCCAGCCGCTGAACACCGGCTCGCCTTCCGCCTTGTTGCGCACATCCGTCACCTGCAGCCAGGCGGCGGCATCCGGCACTTCCTCCGGCGGGCGGGCGTTGCAGGCGCGCAGGGTGATGCGCAGCGTGCCAAAGGCCGTGATCCGGTTCAGCGGCGCTTCCAGCAGGGTGACGCGCGCCGTCACCTTGTCCAGCGCCTGCAGGGAGGCGGTGCGCTGCGGCACCCAGCCCGGATCCTGCTGCGCCGAGGCGGACGGGACGACGGACAGCAGGGCCAGGCCCAGCAGGGCGGCCGGGAGCGGCATGCGGCCCCGCATCAGGACGCGGCCCGGCGCGGGCTGGGCAGTTCGGCCACCATCTCGGCCAGGATGCGCCGCATGGCGGCCTCGTCCACGCCCATCAGCACGGCGTCCTCCAGAAGGTCGGTCAGGGTCTGGGCGGCCTCGGCATGGTTCTCGGCCAGCACCTTCAGCTTTTCCCGGCAGGCCACGGGCCGCCCATCGGCGCCGGGCCAGGTGGCGGGCGCCCGCAGGCTCATGGCCGGGCAGGAGCCGGGGACGGGGCGGCGGGCTGAGCCGGCGCCTCGGCCGCGCCGCTGTTCGGCTTGCTGTTCTGCGCGGTCAGCTCGGTCACCGAGAAGATGAAGCGCCCCAGCAGCGACTCCAGGCTCACGGCGGACTGGGTGATGGAGATCTCCCCCCCATCCTTCAGCATGGTGTCGGAGCCGCCCGGCACCAGCGCCACGTACTTGCCCCCCAGCAGGCTTTCCGAGGTGATCTCGGCCGAGCTGTCCTCGGGGATGTCGAGGCCCTGCTGCAGGTTCAGCCGCAGCACCGCGAGATAGGTGCGCGGGTCGATATGCTGCTCCACCACGCTGCCGACCTTCACCCCGCCGATGCGCACATCGGCGCCGGGCGCCAGCCCGTCGATCCGGTCGAAGCGTGCCGTCAGGTGGACGCCGGCGCCGCCGCCCAGGCTGCGCCCGGACTGGTTGATGGCAAAAATCAGGAAAAAGGCCGCAACGGCCAGGATCACCGCCCCCGTGATGATCTCGGCCCAGTTGCGGCCGCGCGCTGCCGAGGCCGCCATCAGCTGCCCGGCGTCCAGGCTTCATAGTCGCCCGAGGTGGGCGGCCGGCGCTCGCCCTGGCCCTGATGCACGGAAGGGCGGTAGGCGAGGGCAGTGCCGGTGCGGTTCGGCCGGTGTTCCTGCTGCCAGGAATACAGCTTCTTCTCTGGCAGCGGCGCATCGGTCACGTGGTGCAGCCAGCAATGCCATTCGGGCGGCACGGTGGTCGGGTCGGGCTCCCCGGCATAGCGGACGAAGCGCCGCTTGCGGCCATAGCCCAGCCAGGACTTGCGGCTCTCGTAATAGGTGTTGCCGAAGCGATCGGTGCCGATCTTGCTGGCGCCGAAGCCAGTGGTCAGCCTTTGCAGAAAGGACATGGGCGGTCGGTTTCCAAACAGGCTTCGAGGAGACCCCCGGGCGCCCTTCCGGAGGGAACCCTTGTGGGAGATCCCTGGAAAGGTTCCCGGGCAGGAGCCCCGTTCCGGGGGGATGAGGCGCTGCGCCGGCTTCCTTCGCACATGCGGCGGCCGGGGGAAAGAGACGCCTCATCCATACCTTATATTGCGGCTCCGGCAGGCGGGTTGCCACCCGATGTGGCTTTCGCCCGGCGCAGGCAAGAGGTAGCCTGGGCGCATGGCACGCACCACCCGGCAGCACCCGATCTGGGACGGCATCGCTTTGCGTCGCACCCGCGCGGCGGCGGACCCTGATTCCGATCCGCGCCCGGTGGCGCTCCCCGCCACCTGGGACGAAGGCGCCGCCGCCGCCCTGGCATCGCTGGCGCCCGGCGATGGCCCGGTCGCCCTGCCGGCGCTGGCCGCCGCCTGGATCGGCCGGCTCCTGGCCAAGGGCCTGGAAACACGGCAGCTCGACCCGGTTCGCGCCCCCGCGCTGGAGGTGGCGCTGCATGGCCTTCTGGCGCAGCGCCGCGGCGCCCCCGGCGCCGCGACCTGGCGGGGGGAGGCGCGCGCTGAGCCGCGCTTCGTGCTGAACCTGCCCGCCTTCCTGGACGAGGCCGGCGGCTTCGACTCGGCGGCCTATGCCCGCGCGGTCGGCACCGCCGTGGAAGCGCTCGACATCCTGTGCGGCGGCAAGGCGGCCCGCCTGCGGGTCGGATTCGCCGATCTCGCCGGACTGCTGGCGGGGCTGGGCCTCGCCTACGACTCGGCGGAAGCCCGCAGCGTCGCCACCTGCCTCAGCGCCCTGACGCGCGGCGCCGCCGAATGCGCCAGCGCCCGCATCGCCGACCGGCTGGGCGCGCGCGAGCCCGCCGCGCTGCTTTGGCCGGCGCCGCCGGCGGATTGCGCCGTGCCCGGCCTCGCCGCGGCGGCCCGCCGGGCGCTGGACCTGGCCGGGGCCAGCCACGGGCTGCGCCACCAGGGCTGCTTCGCCCTGACCCTGCCCGACGCGGCCGAGGCGCTGCTGGGCGCCGAAACCGGCGGGCTGGCTCCGGCCCAGGGAGCCACCCGCTTCGCGCATGACGTCGATGGGCGTGTGGCCGAAAGGCCGACCCGTGCCGCCCTGCGCGCCGGAGCCGAGGCCGCGCGCCTGCTGGCCCCGGTGGCCGAGGCCGCCCGCGCCGCCATGGAGGCGGCGGTCGCGCCCTATCTGCATGCCGCCAGCCCGGCCCCGCTGGCCCGGCCGCAGCCGGCCCGCCCCTTGCCGCCGCCACGCGCCGCCGCCGCCCGGACCCAGCTGTGGCGGGTGGTGGTGGGTGGCCAGCGCGTGACCTTGCAGGCCGCCGAGTCGGCGGAAGGAAGCCTGACCTCCATCGCCCTTTCGGTGGCCGGCCAGCGCGGCCCCGCCGAGATCATGCTGCAGGCGGTGAATATCGGCCTGGCGCGGGGCGTGCCGCTGTCCGACTATGTTTCCGCCTTCGCTTATGCGCAGGGCAGCATGGCCGGCGGCGCGGTGGGGCCGGTGGAGGGGGATGGCGATATCCTTTGCGCCACCTCCGTGCTGGACTGGGCGTTCCGCCGCCTCGCCCTGACCTATCTTGGCCCCGCCGAGGCGCGCGCCCTTTGGCCCGATCCGCGGCTGGAGGATTGCACCGTCGAATCCGCCGGCGCGCCGAATGACCGGGGGCCGATGCTGCCGCTGCCCCTGCCGCAGCAGCCATCCCCCGCCGCCCGCCGCCGGTCCTTCCGGCTGGTCGGCTGACATCCCAGGAGATTCCCGCATGGCCGGACGCATCGAGGCCCGCCTCGCCGAGCTTGGCATCACCCTGCCCACCCCCGCCGCCCCGGTGGCCAATTACGTGCCCTTCGTGCTCAGCGGCGCGCTGGTGGTGGTGTCGGGCCAGGTGCCCATGCGGGATGGCAAGGTGGCCTATTCCGGCAAGCTCGGCAGCACGGTCAGCCAGGAGATCGGCCAGCAGGCGGCGCAGCTTTGCCTGGTGAACGTGCTGGCGCAGCTTAAGGCGGCGCTGGGTGACCTCGACCGGGTGAGGCGCGTGGTGCGGCTTGGCGGCTTCATCGCCTGCACGCCGGAATTCACCGCCCATGCGGCGGTGATGAACGGGGCCTCCGACCTGGCGGTCGCGGTGTTTGGCGACCTTGGGCGGCATGCGCGCTCAACCATTGGCGTGCCTTCCCTGCCCATGGATGCCGCCGTCGAGGTGGAAGGGATGTTTGAATTCGCCTGATGGCGGCGTGCCGCTCCGCCACGCGCGTGGCGGCGGCGGAAGGCCGCATCCGGAGATTGCGGGTGGCGGTGCGCATTGCAATTTTTCCGGTTCCGTAACGGACATGTTATGTTGCGGTAGCGAATTGACACGGCCTCGTGAGCTATGCCGCGGGACGAGCTGGGTATCGTCGGGCGACGATCCAGGAGGCCCCCGGACATGGAAGCGACGCGCAGCGCCCGGCCGCTGATTTCGGTTGTGGCGCCCTGCTACAATGAGGAAGACGGGCTGCGGGAG
>NZ_VUKA01000018.1 GCF_008386565.1 Teichococcus oryzae
ACACTCCGCAGGCGGCGTTCCCATGTCCAAAGCCAGCCAAAACCAACCAACAAACGTAACCCAAATCAGGCCGTCTTGACCTCTCTGACGAAGCTCTTGACCTCGCCGGTCAGCTGCTCAGACTGCCGCGACAACTCGCCGGAAGCGGCCAGAACCTGAGAGGCTGCGGCACCTGTGTCATTGGCATTCCGGCTGACTGCTTCGATGTTGCGTGAAACCGCATCCGTCGCTTCCGCCGTGCGCTGAACGGTGCGGGCGATTTCCCCCGTCGCCGCGCTCTGCTCCTCGACCGCCGCTGCGATGGTGGTGGTGATTGCGTTCATGTCGTCGATGGCGCTGGCGATGCCCTGGATGGCATTCACCGCGTCATGGGTGGCGGCCTGGATCTGGCCGATCTGCGCGCTGATTTCCTCGGTGGCCTTGCTGGTTTGCTGCGCCAGGCTCTTCACCTCGGAGGCAACCACGGCGAAGCCTTTCCCGGCCTCGCCGGCCCGCGCCGCCTCGATGGTGGCGTTCAAGGCCAGCAGATTGGTCTGCCCGGCGATGGAGGTGATCAGCCCGACCACCTCGCCGATCTTGCTCGCTCCTTCCGCCAGGGTCCGCACCGTCACATCCGTCTGCCGGGCCCGCTCCACGGCCATGGAGGCCACGCCGGACGCCTGGGTCACCTGACGGTTGATCTCGCTGATGGAGGCGGAGAGTTCCTCCGCAGCCGAGGCGACGGTCTGCACCCCGCCCCCCGCCAGCGCGGCGGCATTGCTCACCTCGCCCGCCTGGGTGTTGGTCTGCTGTGCCGTGGCCGACATGCTGCGGGCGGTGGCCTCCAACTCTGTCGAGGCGGAGGAAAGAATGCCGACCATGTTGCCGACCCGCTCCTCGAAGCCGCGCACCAGCGCATCCACCTGCGCCGCCCGCTTTTCACGCCCGGCGCGGGATTCCTGCTGTTCCGCCGCCATCTGGTCAGCGGCGATCATGTTGTCCTTGAACACCTGGACGGCAGAGGCCATGCCGCCGATCTCATCACCGCGGCTGGTGCCCGGGATCGCCGCCGTCAGGTCCCGCTCCGCCAGCCGACGCATCGCCTCCGTCATCGTGGAAATGGGCACCGAGATGTTGCGCACCAGGATGAGGCCGATCAGGCCGCAGATCAGAACCATCACCCCCAGCACGATGAGGATCATGTCATAGGCGCGCTCGCCAATGGCGGTGCCGGCTTCCGCCGCCGCGACGCCGCCCCGGGCGTTGTATTCGATGCCCGCCTGCAATGCGGCACGGAATTCGTTCATCGCGGGGTTCATGCTGTCGAGATAGGCCGCCGCTTCCGTGGCCTGCCCGGCCGCGACCAACTGCTTCAGCGGCTCGGAGATCGTCTTGTACCTCTCCCAGCGCGAGGCGAATTCATGGGCCAGCCTTGTTTCCTCGGCCCCTTTGATATGGGGCCTGTATTCAGCCAGGGTGCTGTCGAAGAGCTGGACCTGCGTGTTGAGGTTGTTGAGCGTGTGCTGGCGCCGCTCGGGGAAGGTGGTGGTCGCAAAGCTGTACTGGTTCAGGCGCACGCGCTCCGCCACCTGCGCCATCCGCCCCAGGAGCTGGGTGGCGGGAAGCCAGTCCGAACCGATCTCCGCCGCCGCCCGGTTCATGGTGGAAAGCCGGTTCGCGGAGAAAAGGCCAAGGCTGAGGGTGGTGGCCAGGACGATGGCGAAGGCCCCCATGATCTTTAGCCGGATGCTGGCATGGTCCAGAAGCTTTGACATGTGGTGTCCCTGAAGGATGCGCTGTGCCGCCACTTTCCCCGGGATCAACTAAGTTCCGCTTAAACAGGGGGCGGATATTTCGCCCCGGAATGGCGGCCCCCCTAGTGGGGCGACGCCTCGCCATCCCTTGCCCGCCCGTGCGGGGGGGCGCAAAAATCCTGGCGACAAACGCCCCTCGCCGGCGCAGCATCGTGCCATGGAAGCGTTCCGCGAGAGCCATCTGGATGCCATGGCCGCCGGCGCCCGACGGGCGGCGCAGGGCGACCCTTTCGCCAATCCGGCGCTGTCCACCGCCCTGGCGATCAGCCGCAAGCTGGATGATGGCGAAGCATCGCATGACGACCTCGCCCAGGTGCTGCAGGCCCTGGCGCAGGCGGCATTCCGCGACCGCGCGCAACGCCTCGCACGGGGGGTGGGTCATGACGGCCATGCCGGGCATGATGCCGCGCTGGCGCTGCTGGCCAACCGCGCCGCGCGCCCGGACCCGGAAGACAGCCCGGTCCGCTTCGCCGTTTTCCAGGCTTCCTGCGAGCGTCCCCGGGCTGCGGCGGTGTTCACCGCCCATCCCACCTTCAGCCTGCCGCGCGAAACCGCCAACGCCCTGGCCCGCGCCGCCACCGGCGGTCCATTGCCCGACCCGTTGCTGCTGCGCCCGGCCGGCCCCACCCTGGTGGAAGAGTTCGAGCAGGCGGCCGCCGCCATCGCCAATGGCCGGGACGCCCTCGACCGGCTGGGCGCCGCCTTTCTCGGCACTGCCCGCGCCATCTGGGCGGATCGCTGGACCCAGCTGGTGCCGCGGCCGGTGATCCTGGCTTCCTGGGTGGGCTACGACACCGATGGGCGCACCGATATTGGCTGGCACGACACGCTGCGGCTGCGGCTGCGGATGAAGCAGTTGCAGTTGGCGCGGCTGGCCCGGCAGCTCGATGCCCTGCCGCCCGATTGCACCGCCGCCCTGCGCCGGCGCGCCGAGGCGGCGGTGCAGGCGGTGCAGGCGCAGATCGCCGCCTGCCCGCCTTCCGGCACCCCGCGCCCGGAGGCGGCGCAGGCCTTCGCCCAGGCCCTGGTGGGCCAGCGCGAGGCTGCCCTGACCACGCTGGACCCCCTGCTGGAGCTGTTCCCCGGCGCCATCGCGGCGGCGCCCGATGATCAGGCGCGCCTCGCCCTTTGTGTGGCCCGCGCGGGGCTGGTGGCGCATGGGCTGTCGCTCGCGCACACCCATGTGCGGCTCAACAGCGCCCAGTTGCACAACGCCGTGCGGCTACGCTTTCCGGCGCTGGGCACGGGCCCGGAAGATCCGTCCCGCCGCCGCGCTCTGTTCGCCGCCATCAACGCCACGCTGGACGAGGCGCGGGCGGAACCGGTGGACACCGGCGGGCTGATCGCCGAACCGGCCTCGGCGGCGCGGCTGATGATGACGGTGGCCCAGATCGCCAAGCATGTGGATGCCAGTCAGCCTGTCCGCTTTCTCGTGGCGGAAACGGAAAGCGGCTACACCCTGCTGGCCGCGCTGCTGCTGGCGCGGCTTTGCGGCGCGGAAGATCACGTCGAGATCTCGCCCTTGTTCGAAACCGCCGAAGCGCTGGAACAGCGCGGCGAGCGGGTGGTGGAGGAAGCGCTGCGTTCGCCGCACTGGCGCGCCCATCTGAAGCGCATCGGGCGGCTTTGCCTGCAATTCGGCTATTCCGATTCCGGCCGCTACATCGGCCAGGTGGCCGCGACCCACCTGATCGAGCGGCTGAAGCTGCGGATCATCGAATTGCTCGCCCGCCACAACATGCACGACCTGGAAGTGGTGCTGTTCGATACCCATGGCGAAGGCCTGGGCCGCGGCGGCCATCCGGACGGGCTGGCGGCGCGGCTCGACTACCTCGATCCGCCGGCCGTGCGGGCCGCCTTCGCCGCGCAGGGCATCCGGGTCCGGCAGGAAACCTCCTTCCAGGGCGGCGACGGCTATCTCCTGTTCGGGACGCCCGCCCTGGCCCATGCGGCGGTCGCCCGCATCGCCGAGCACGCTTTCGCGCCGCTGCCCTCCGGCAGCCCCGATCCCGTTTATGCCGAAGGCGGCTTCGCGACCGACCTGTTCAGCGGCGCCCGGGCCGCCTTCCATGGGCTGGTGGAGGATGCCGGCTATGCCGCGCTGCTCGGCGCCTTTGGCGCCTCGCTGCTGGACCGCACCGGCTCGCGCCCTGCCGCGCGGCAGAGCGACAGCGGCGGACCCCCCACCATCCGCCACCCGCGCGAGCTGCGCGCCATTCCCAACAATGCGGTGTTGCAGCAGCTCGGCTTCCTGGCGAACCTCATGCACGGCCTGGGCCATGGCGCGCTGCAGGACCCGGACACCTTTGCGGAGCTGCTGCGCCGCAGCCCCCGCTTCGCCAATGCCCTGGCTTTCGCCCGTGCCGGCTTGGCCCTGTCCGATGCCGATGTGCTGCGCGGCTATATCGCCAGCCTTGATCCCGTCACCTGGCTCGACCGCGCGGCGCAGACCCGGCGCCCGGGCCGCCCCAAGGCGCTGATGGCGGTGGCCGAGGCATTGGGCACGCTGGGCCTCGCCGATCCGGCGCGCGCCGTGTTCCGCCGGCTGAAGGCCGACGACCTGGCGCTGCGCGCCGCCTGGCCGGATGCGGCGCCGCGCATGAGCGACCGGCTTTTCGCCCTGCATGCCCTGCGGCTGTGCCTGATCCACCGCATCTGGTTGCTGGCGGTGTCGGTGCCAGATTTCTCGCCGCGCCACGGGGTGACGCGGGAAGGACTGGTGCAGCGCCTGTTGCGCCTCGACGTGCCGGGCGCCGTGGATGTGCTGGAACAGGTCTTCCCCGCAGAGGACCCGCCCGGCGCCGCGCTGGACTTCGCTGAGCCGCCGGCCGCGCGGCATGGCGGCTATGGCCGGGAGCGCGACGAGATCCTCCGCCCTCTGCGGGAAATGTTTGGCCTCGTGCGCGAAATCAGTGCCGTGGTGTCGCTGGAATGCGGCGCCTTCGGATAGGCGGTCGCGCGGGCAGGAGGGATTGTTCGCTGGCTTCATGCTCCCCGCCGGGATGTCAGCCACCCCATCGCGGCGCGCCTTCGCCCGCGATGCGCAACGAAGGGAGAGCGAGAGTCAGCGATCAGCCGTGCAGGATGGCCCTCGGCCTGAACCTGGCGGGCGCCCACGCTGCCGCCGCCCTCGACATCCGCTTCCGGAAGCAGATGGCGCGCCGGGCCGAGGCGGCGAAGTTCCACTTCATGTTCTGGGCCGACGCCATCGCCATGCGCTCCTCCGCCAAGGACGAGGAACAGCTGAGCTATGACAGCCGCATCGACGTGTTCGAGCCGCTGACGCTGCTGGCCGCGCTGTCCGCCATGGCCAAGCAACTCGGCCTTGCCGCGCTGGCACCGTCCTTTGGCGATCTTCCCGGCTATCCGCTGGACGGGCCGCTGCCGCCTATGCTGGCCGACAGCAACGCTCTCAAGAGCAGCCATGCGAAGCTGGCGAACTGTCTGGAAGGCAGGGCCATGACCATCCGGGACCTGCTGCGGGCACCATCGGCGGCGTCCGGCCATCATATCATGACCGGCACGACGGAAAGCATCGCCGACGTAATGGATGACTGGCTCATCCATCGCGGCATGCGCCGGTTCCAGCCGCTGGAAAGGGCAACGGGCGGCTGAGCCGCCCCGCGCGCCGTGGATGCGGGAAAGCCGTGCTTTCGCGGCCGTTCAGGCCAGGAAGCCGGGCTCCTCGCGCATGAGGATGCGCTTGACGCTTTCCAGGTGCTGCCGGGCGCTGTCGCGGCGGCCGGTGGCTTCCTGGGCCGCGACGCGGCGGGCGATCTCATCCGGCACGCGCAGCAGCTTGCGGCCGGTGCTCATCGCCAGCACCTGGGCCTGCGCCGCGCGTTCGAGATAGTAAAGATCGTCCCAGGCTTCGGCGATGGTTTCGCCCAGCACCATGACGCCGTGATTCTTCATGAACACCACATCGGCCTCGCCCAGGCTGGCGGCGATGCGGTCGCCCTCGCGCTCGTCCAGCGCCAGGCCCTGGTAATCCTCATCGACGGCGAGGCGGCCATAGAAGCGCAGCGATGTTTGCCCGGCCCAGGCGAGCGGCTCGCCTTCCAGCATGGCCAGGGCGGTGGCGTAGGGCATGTGGGTGTGGAAGGCGACCCTGGCGCGCGGCTTGGCGGCGTGCAGGCGGGCATGGATGTAGAAGGCAGTGGCCTCGGGCTGGCCGTCGCCCTCCACCACATTGCCGTGCAGGTCGCAGACCAGCAGGGAGGAGGCGGTGATCTCGGAAAAGGCCAGCCCGTAGGGGTTCACCAGGAACAGGTCGGGCCGGCCCGGCACCACCGCCGAGAAATGGTTGCAGATGCCTTCCTGCAGCCCGTGCCGCGCGGCCATGCGGAAGCAGGCCGCGAGGTCCACGCGGGCGCGCTGCAAGGCGGCGGCATCGGGATGCTCGTTGGAGAGCATGGGTGACGCCGTGGCGGCGCCGATCGGGTGGGCCATGGTGGCTGCTCCTTCAATCCGGCGGAGCATGGCCCGGTTGGGGCCGGGGCCTCAACCCCTCGGTACGATTCCGGGGCGGAGGGGAAGCGGACGGACGGCGGAATGGCGGCCAGCGGCGCCCGCGTCCTGGCGCCGCTGGAGGCCCGTCATCCGCCCCACAAGACCTGCCCCGCGCAACCCGGCATGAAGGCCGTCATTCGCCACTGTCAGATGGTGCTCCGTGGAATGCCGCAAGAAGCAGCCTTGAGGATCTTGGACGTTCTTGCGGAAAGGAAAAGGTGAGCAAAGAACATGCAACTGGTTCCAGCCGATTGGTCGAGCATCTTTGTGCCGGAAGGCGCTCTGCTTGAGCATCTGGCGCGCGGCACCATCCTGTATTTCGGCATCCTTGTGCTCATGCGCATCATGCCGAGACGCAGCGGAGGCGAACTGGCGGCGATGGACCTCGTCTTCGTCGTCCTGATCGCCGATGCGGCGGCCGAAGGAATGGGCGGCCACACCTCCATCCCTGACGGCCTCCTGCTTGTCGTGGTTTTCATGGCCTGGAACTACCTGATCAATATTCTCAGCTACCGCCTGCCATTCTTCGAATGGCTGGTTTCGGCGCCTCCGCTGCAGGTGGTGCGGGACGGCAAGCTTTTGCGGCGCAACATGCGGCGTGAGTTCCTTACCGAGGAAGAACTGATGACCTATCTGCGGAAGGACGGCGTGTCCGGTATTGGTGAGGTGAAGGCGGCTTACGTCGAGGGCGACGGCAAGATCACCGCGACGCGCCACAACAGGAAGGGCGGATAGGTCCGGGCACGTCCCGGCCCGCCGCCTTCTTCATTCTGTTCGCGCTTGGCTGCGGCATCGGCCGGAAGTTCACCGAATGACCAGGCCCATTGAGCGATGGAAGAGGCAGGATGCATAAGCGCCTGCTGCGCCGGCCCTGTTTTCCGGGCCTGATTCATAAGTTTTCCTAATGCCTCCGCCTCACCATAGATGATTTGCTTTTTTCAAAACAGCGGAGGCTAATCCGTACTTCGGAGGACGACCCAAAGAAGGACGGCCCGGCCCACCCGCCAGGGAACACGGCCTTCATTTTTGATGGAGGACCGATACGAATGATCCGTAGTGTCGCGACATGCGTGTTCACCTTCGGACTCGCGCTCGCCCCGGGCCTTATTGGCTCCGCTTATGCGCAGATGCCGGAAAGCCTGCCCGCAGGGGCGCCGCTGCGCCTTTCCGCCGTGACGCAGCCGCTGCCGACGCAGCCGCAATTCACCCGGGTCGATATCCCTTATCTGCGGGAAGCCATTCCCAAGCGCAGCAACGGCCGCATCTCCGTCCAGCTTTCCACCCATGCGGAACGGAACCTGGCGGGGAACGAGATCGTCAGGCTGGTGCGCTCCGGGCAGGTCGATATCGGCGCCGGCACGCTTTCCACCCTTTCGGGCGACGTGCCGCTGCTGGACGGCATCGACCTCGCCGGCCTCAGCCCGGAGATCGGCCAGGCGAAGAAGATCGCCGAGGCCATCCTGCCGGCTGCCAACAAGGAACTGGAGCGGTTCGGGGTACGGCTTCTCGCCATCTATCCCTTTCCGGCCCAGGTCGTGTTCTGCCGGCAGCCCTTCACCTCCCTGTCCGACCTGAAGGGCAAGAAGGTCCGCACCTTCGGCAACTCGCTGAACGACTTCATCACCACCATCGGCGCGCAGCCGGTTAGCATCGGCTTTCCCGAAGTCTACAGCGCGCTGGAACGCGGCGTGACGGATTGCGGCATCACCGGGACGGGCAGCGGCGCGTCGGCCCGCTGGCCGGAAGTCACCACCCATGTCTCCAGCCTTGCTCTGTCCTGGGCACTGGCCGGCTACATGGTCAATGTCGCGTGGTGGAACCGGCTGGACCCGGAAGTCAGGAACTTCATCGAGGCCACCTTCAAGGAAATCAACGACAAGCAGTGGGAGCTGGGCCACACCGCAACCCGGGACGGCATCACCTGCAGCATCGGCCTCGCGGATGAATGCAAGCTGCACCCGCTGGCGGCGCGCCCGATGACCGAGGTGAAGCCGGTGGAAGCCGATCAGGCCCTGGTCACGAAGACCTTCCGCGACGTGGTTCTGCCGAACTGGGTGAAGCGCTGCGGCGCGCGTTGCGGCGAAATCTACAACCAGGTGATCGCGCCTATCAGCGGCGTGGAGTATCGCCCTTGAGAGGCGGCGTCCCTGCGCCCCTGCGGGTGGCGCAGGGCCTGACGCGGTGGGTCAGCCGTCTTGCCGCCGTCATGGCCTATCTGGCGGGCTGGAACTACATCCTTTGCGCCGTTCTCATCACCTTCGATGTTGTGGCGCGCAACCTTCTCGGCTTTTCCACCGCGGCGACGGTTGAGATCAGCGGCTACATGCTCGCCTGCGGGATTGCCTGGGCGCTGGCGCACACGCTGGCGCGGCGCGCGCATATCCGGGTGGACGTGCTGGTGAACCGGATGCCGCTGCGCCTGCGCGTCTGGCTGCATGTTCTCGCCGTGGCGCTGCTGGCGGGCTTCGCCGTCTTCATCGCCTGGGGCGGCTGGCAGATCGTCGAGGAATCCGCGCTCTTCGATGCGCATGACAACAGCGCGCTGCGCATCCCCCTGATGCTGCCCCAGGGCATCTGGGCCTTCGGCCTCCTGGCCTTCCTGGTCATGTCCCTGGTGCTGCTCCTGGAATCGGCGCTCGCCCTGCTCCTTGGCGAGCTGGAGGAGGTGGATGCGCTGCTGGGCTCCCGCTCCGTCGATGACGAAACCAGGGAAGCGCTGGAAGCCGTGGCCATGGCGCGGGAGGAGCAGCCCGCATGATCGCCATCGCCTTTCTTCTCGGCCTGCTCGGGCTGCTCGTCTTCGCGGCGGCCGGCACCGGCCAATCCCTACCGATCGCCGAGATCCTGGGGCTGATCGCCGTTTTCATCGTCTTCTTCGGCGCCGGCGTGCATGTGGCGGCGGTGCTGGGCATCCTGGCGCTGCTGATCGGCGTGATCTTTTCCGACCGGCCCTTCTGGTTGTTCGCCGGGCAGACCTTCTGGGGGCCGTCGAGCAATTTCGTGCTGGTGGCCGTGCCGCTCTTCCTGCTGATGGGGGAGATCCTGCTCCGCGCCGGCCTGTCGGACCGGCTCTACAAATCACTGAACATCTGGTTGAACCGGTTGCCGGGCGGGTTGCTCCACACCAACATCGCATCCTGCGCCCTGTTCTCGGCGATTTCCGGCTCCTCGGTGGCGACGGCGGCCACCATGGGTTCCGTCGCGCTGCCTTACTTCGACAACACGAAATACAGCCAGCGCATGGTGCTGGGCTCGCTGGCGGCGGGCGGCGCCATGGGCAACCTCATCCCGCCCGGCATCACCTTCATCGTCTACGGGCTGATCACCGAAACCTCGGTGGGCGCGCTCTACATCGCGGCGCTGCTGCCTAGCATCCTGGTCACGCTGCTCTTCGCCGGCGTCATCACCCTGCACGGGCTGCGCAACCCGCTCGCCAAGCCGGCCGCCCTGCCGCTTTCGGTGAAGCTGCGCTCCCTGGTCGGGCTGCTGCCGACCATGGCGCTGATCGTCATGGTGCTGGGCTCCATCTATGGCGGCTATGCCACGCCGACCGAGGCGGCGGCGCTGGGCGTGGCGGGGGCCGCCTTCTTCGCCCTGGTGGAGCGGAGGCTGACCTTCCAGATGCTCAACGCCTCGGCCGAGGCGACGGCGCGCAACACCGCGCTGCTCGGGCTCATCATCCTCGCGGCGTATCTGCTGAACTACATCCTGACGGTGATCAACGTCCCGCAGGCGCTGGCGGACATGATCGCCAACCTGCCGGTGCCGCCCTGGGCGATCATGCTGGCCATCATCGGCATGTATTTCGCGCTGGGCACCTTCATGGAGGGCTTTTCCATGATCATCACCACCGTGCCCGTGGTGTTCCCCATCGTCGTCGCGCTGGGCTACGATCCGATCTGGTTCGGCGTGGTGGTGACGATGCTGGTGGAGATCGCCGCCATCAGCCCGCCGGACGGGACCGTGATGTATGTGCTGCAGGGCATGCGGCCGCGCGGCGGCCCGATCACCGATGTGTTCGTGGGCGTCATGCCCTTCCTGCTGGCCTATCTGGCCGCCGTGGGAATGCTGCTGATCTGGCCGGAGATCGCCCTCTGGCCGCTGAGCTTCATGCGGTAGCCGCCGCCTTCCGATGATTTGACCCCATGTGACGGCCCGCGCCCGCCCGGGGCGCGTGGCCTTCCCCAATGCCGGAGTTTCCCGCGCGCCATGGATTCCTTTATCCGGATCGCCATCGATATCGGTGGCACCTTCACTGACCTGCAGATCCTGGACGAGCGCAGCGGTGCGCTCAGCAGCCTCAAGACGCCCACCACGCCGGAAGACCCCTCGATCGGGCTGCTGGCGGGCATCCGGGAAGCCGCCGACCGCTTCGGCTTCTCGCTCCGCGACATCCGCCTGCTGCTGCATGGCACCACCATCGCGACCAACGCGGTGCTGGAGCGCCGCCTGGGGCGGGGCGTGCTGCTGACCACGGCGGGCTTCGAGGACGTGCTGGAGATCGGCCGCCATTCCCGCCGGGACATCTATGGCCTGCGCCCGCACCAGGAGCCGCCGCTCATCCCGCGCGATCGCCGGCTGGGCCTGCCCGAGCGCATGCGCGGCGACGGCCGGGCGGAGCGGAGCCTGGCCGCCGAGGCGGTGGAGGCCCTGCTGCCCCGCCTGGATGCCCTGGAAGCGGACACCGTCGCCGTCTGCCTGCTGAACGCCCATGTCAACGCGGCGCATGAGCAGCTGGTGGCGGAACGCCTGCAAGCCCTGCGGCCGCATCTTCCGGTGTCCATCTCCAGCGAGATCAGCCCGGAGATCCGCGAATATGAGCGTTCCTCCACCACGGTGCTGAACGCGCTGCTGATGCCGGTGGTGGGCGGCTATCTCGACCGGATGGGTTCCCGCATGGCCGAGGCCGGGCTCGATGCCCGGCTTCTCCTGGTGCAATCCAATGGCGGCGTCTGCAGCCCGGAAGTGGCCAAGCGGCAGCCCGCGCGGCTGCTGCTCTCCGGCCCGAGCGGCGGCGCGCTGGCGACGCTGCGGATGGCCGAGACGCTGGGGCGGCCGAACCTGCTCGGCGTCGACATGGGTGGCACCAGCTACGACATCTGCGTGGTGCGGGAGGGCGCGGTCACGCAGATGACCCAGGGCGAGATCGACAATTTGCCGGTCCGGCTGCCCATGGTGGAGATCCGCACCATCGGCTCCGGTGGCGGCTCCATCGCGGCGATCGACGATGCGGGGCGGCTGCGCGTCGGCCCGCGCAGCGCCGGCTCCCGTCCCGGCCCGGTCTGCTATGGGCGCGGCGGCACGGAACCGGCGGTGACCGACGCCAATATCGTCCTCGGCCGGCTCGATCCGCGCTTCTTCCTGGGTGGCGCCATGGCGCTCGACAGCGCCGGTGCGGCCGGGGCCATCGCCGCCCGGATCGGCGCACCGCTGGGCTTCGGCACGGAACAGGCCGCCGAGGGCATCCTGGCCGTCACCGACACCAACCTCGCCGCCGCCGCCCGCCTCAGCCTGTTCGAGAAGGGGCTCGATCCGCGCGATTTCAGCCTGCTGTCCTTTGGCGGGGCCGGTGGGCTGCATGCCGTCTCGGTGGCGGAGGAACTGGGCATCGGGGAGGTGGTGTTCCCCACCGATGCCAGCACCTTCTCCGCCTTCGGCATCCTGCATTCCGACATCGTGCACGACCTGGTGCGCTCCCGCGTCATGCCGCTGGACGAGGCGGCCCTGCCCTGGATCGAGGAGGCGCTGGCCGCGCTCCGCGCGCAGGGCGAGGCGCTCCTCGACGCCGATGGCGTGCCGGCGGCCGACCGGCGCTTCATGGCCTCGGCCGATCTGCGCTATCACGGCCAGGCTTTCGAGCTGGTGGTGCCGTGGTCCGCGGCGCGGGCCGACCCTCAGGCGCTGGCCGCCATGCTGGCCGATTTCCATCTTCTGCATGAGCAGCGCTTTTCCTATTCCAACCCGGAAGCGCCGGTCGAGCTGGTGGCCCTTCGCCTGGGATGCACGGGGCTGCTGCCCCCCGTGAAGACCCTGCGCAACGCCGCCCGCGGCGCCGACCGCATGCCGGAGGCACGAGACCTCTGGCTGCGCGGCGAATGGCGCGCGGTGCCCGTGTATCAGCGTGAGCAATTGTCCGGCCCGATCGATGGGCCCGCGCTGATCGAGGAAGAATACACCACCATCTTCCTGGCCGGAGGCTGGCGCTGCGCACCCGGCCCGGCCGGCGCGCTGATCGCCCGCAAGGAGGCCATCCATCATGCTTGATCCCGTCGCGCTCGAAATCCTCCGCAACGCCCTGACCGCCACCGCGGCCGAGATGGATGTGACGGTGTGGCGCACCAGCCGCTCCACCGTGGTGCGGGAGCTGCTGGATTATTCCACCGCCGTGTTCGACCGCGACGGTCAGAACGTCGCCCAGGCGGCGCGCATCCCGCAGCACCTGAATTCCATGGGCTCCGGCCTGCTGACCGTGCTGCGCGAGCACCTGCCTGTTGAGCAATGGGAGGAAGGCGATGTGGTCATCACCAACGATCCCTATTGCGGCGGCCAGCATATTCCCGACATCCTCGCCTTCCGGCCGGTTTTCCTGGACGGGCAGCGGGTGGCGATCGTCGGCACGCTTTGCCACCATCTCGACATGGGCGGCATGGCCGCTGGCTCCTATGCCGCCGCCGCCACCGAGATCTTCCAGGAAGGGCTGCGCATCCCGCCGCTGAAGCTGGTGCGCGGCGGTGTGCTGAACACCGACCTGCTGGCCATGATGCGGCAGAATGTGCGCCGGCCGGACATGCTCTGGGGCGACCTGCAAGCGCAGATCGCCTCGCTGGCGGTGGGGGAGGCCAATATCCGCCGCCTGGCGGCCCGCACCGGCGCGGAAAGCTTCATTGCCGCCTGCGCCCAGATGCTGGATGGCAGCGAGCGCGCCATGCGCGCCATGATCGGCCGCATCCCGGACGGGCGGTACGAGTTCGAGGATTTCCTCGACGATGACGGCATCTCGCCGGACGCCATCCGCATCCACGCCGCCGTGGTGGTGGAGGGGGAGGAGATCACCATCGATCTTTCCGGCTGCGGCGGGCAGGCGATCGGGCCGGTCAACGCCACCCTGGCCTCGGCGCAATCGGCGATCTCCTATGCCGTGATGGCGGTGGCCGATGTGGAGATCCCGGCCAATGCCGGCTGCTACCGCCCGATCCGCACCATCGCGCCGGAAGGCCTGATCGTGAATGCCCGCCACCCCGCGCCGGTGGCCAACCGCGTCGCGGTCAGCCACAGGCTGGCGACCACCATCCTGGGCGCCCTGCACCAGGCCATCCCGGGCCGGGTGCCGGCGGCCTATTACGGCGTTTCCTATGTCTGCTCCTTCCAGACCATCGGCGAGAATGGCGAGCGGGGCGTGCTGGTGGAGATCGAGGTGGGCGGCAGCGGCGCCTATGCCGACAAGGACGGGCTTTCCGCCTACACCTTCGGCATGCACAACAACTCGAACATCCCGGCGGAGATGATCGAGAGCGAGTTGCCGCTGACCATCACCGGCTACGGCCTGGTGCCGGGCTCGGGCGGGGCCGGGCGGCATCGCGGCGGGCTCGGCCTGTTCCGGGAATGGCGCATCGACAGCGCGGAGGCGATCTTCACCGCCAATCTGGAACGCTTCAAGTTCCAGCCCTACGGCCTCGAAGGCGGCGGCAAGGGCCGGGAAGGGCGCCTCATCATCATCAGCGGCGGGGAGCGCAGGGTGCTCGGCTCCAAGGTCAACAACCTGCGCCTGAAGCGCGGCGACATCGTGCGCCTGGAAACCTCGGGCGGCGGCGGCTATGGCAATCCGGTGGAGCGCAGCGCCGAGGCCCGCGCGCGGGACGCGGCCCTGGGCTACGTTGCCTGATGGCGGCGCGCGGAGCGGCTAGAACCGCTCCGCCCGATAGGGCGCGGGGTCGATGAAGGGCGCCTCGCCGGTCATCATCTCGGCCAGCAGCCGGCCGGTGGTGGGGCCCAGCGTCAGCCCCTGATGGGCGTGGCCGAAGGCGCACCAAGCCCCCTGTTGTCCGGGCAGGGGCCCGATGATGGGCAGCATGTCCGGCGTGCAGGGGCGCACGCCCATCCAGGGCCTGTCCTCCACCTTTTCTGCCAGCGGCAGCAGGGTGCGGGCGATGGGCTCGGCGCGCGCCAGCTGGACGGGCGTGGCCGGCGCGTCGGGACGCGCGAATTCGGCGCCGGTGGTCAGGCGGATGCCCGCGCGCATGGGCGCGAGCAGGAAGCCGCTGGCGACATCGAGAACGGGCCGGTTGAGCACCGCATTGCCACGCAGGCCGAAATGGTAGTGGTAGCCGCGCTTCCCGAAGAGAGGCGGCGCATAGCCCAGCGGCCCCGTTGCCTTGGAGGAAGCCGCGCCGAGGGCGATCACGACCTCCTGCGCCTTGGCAGGGCCGTCGCTGGTCTGCACCTGCCAGCCGGCGCCGTGGCGCCGCAGGGTGGCGGCGTCGCCCCTGGCAAGGCTGCCGCCCAGCTTGGTGAAAAGCGCGGCATAAGCCAGCGTGAGCGCCTGAGGGTCGCTGACGGAACAGGCGTCGGTCCAGTGCAGGGCGCCGGCGCGCCGGACCAGCAGGTGGGGCTCGGCGGCAGCCAGCGCATCACTGTCGAGCACAGCGTAGTTCACGCCATGGGCGCGGTGCGCGGCGTCCGCCTGCACCGCCGCGGCCTCCAGCTCCCCCTGGGTGCTGAACAGCCGCATCCAGCCGATGGGGCGCAGCAGCCCTGCCGCCCCGGCGTCCCGCGCCACCGCCATGTGCTCGTCAAGGCAGGTGACGATCAGCTTCGCGTAGTCCGCGGCGACGCGCAGATAGCGTTCCGGCTCCGAATGCCACCAGTAGCGCAGCAGCGGAGACATGAAGCCGGGCAAGGCCAGCGGATGGTAGGAAACATCCACGGCCTTGTTCCGCGCGATGCGCAGCAACTCGGCCGTGCTGCGGGGGAAGGGATGGGGATGGACGGCCTCCCGCTGGATCAGCCCGCCATTGCCGAAGGACGCGCCCTCGCCAGGACCCTGCCGGTCCACCAGCATGACGTCGACGCCGCGCCGGCGCAGATGCAGGGCCACCGAAACCCCCACCATGCCGGCACCCAGCACCAAGACCGACCTTCCCATTCGCCATCTTCCTCCAGCAGCCGCCGGCCCGAATCGCTACGGGCCGGCCCCCGTATTGATGGCGATGTTGCCGTGGTCGTCGAGCCGTACCGTCATTCCGGGCGGTATGACACAGGTGCAGTCATATTCCTCCACCACCGCCGGGCCCTGCCATTCGCGCCCGGCCAGATGGCCGCGTTGCAGGACCGGCGTCGGCATCCAGCCATGTTCGGGGCCGAAGAAGGCGTCGCGCTGCGCGGGCGGGGCAGTGGCGGGGGCCGGCATGGCGGGCTTCGCGTTGCGCAGGGTGTCCAGCCGTCCGGCGGCGAAAAGATTCAGGCTGACCAGTTCCACCGGCTCCCCCGGGCCGGCGCGGTGGCCATAGGTGCGCTCATGCTCGTCGGCGAAGGCGGCATCCAGGCGGGCGGCGGTCGCTTCGTCGATCGCCCCTTCCGGCATGGAAACGGAAAGCTCATAGGCCTGGCCGCGGTAATGCAGCTTGGCGAAGCGGCGCAGATGGATCTGCCCGGGCGTGAAGCCATCCGCAGCCAGCTTCGCCATGGCCTGTTCCTCCAGCGCCCGCCAGGCGGCCGCCAGCTCCGGCACGTCCAGGGCGCCAGTGATCTGACGGAAGGTGCGGGACAGGTGATACTCCACATCCGAGTGCAGCAGGCCGACGGACGAGAAAACGCCCGCCGAAGGCGGAATGATCACGCTGCGGATGCCGAGGGAGCGCGCCATGCCGGCCGCGAAAAGCGGGCCATTGCCGCCGAAGGCCACCAGGGCGAAGTCGCGCGGATCGCGCCCGCGCTCGGAGGACACCGCCTTGATGGCGCGGATCATGTTCGAGGCGGCCACGAGATGCGCGCCATAGGCCGCCTGCTCCACCGGAAGGTTCAGCGGGGCCGCGACCTTTTCCGTGAAGGCGGCGCGTGACTTCGCGGCATCCAGCTTCACGGCGCCCCCGGCCAGGTGGCGGGGATTGATGTAGCCGAGCACGACATTGGCATCCGTCACGGTCGGCTCCGTGCCGCCAAGGTCGTAGCAGACGGGGCCGGGGAAGGAGCCGGCGCTCTGCGGCCCGACCTTCGGCGCGCCCCCGGCATCGATGGCGATGATGGAGCCGCCGCCCGCGCCGACCTCGGCCAGGTCGATGGCGGGCACCTTCAGCACATAGCCCGCCCCCGACATCAGCCGGGAGCCGATCATGATGCCGCCGCCCACGGAATATTCCTCCGCCCGCGACACCTCGCCATTCTCGACCAGCGCCGCCTTCGCGGTGGTTCCCCCCATGTCGAAGGAGATGACCTTGTCGAAGCCCGCGCGCCGCGCCAGGGATTGCGCGCCGATGACCCCGGCCGCCGGCCCGGATTCGATGATGTTGACCGGCATCTCCGCCGCGACCTCGGCGGGGGTGAGGCCGCCATTGGACTGCATCAGCAGCACCGGCGCCGTGACCCCGATGCGCCGCAGATCGCCGCCCAGCGAGTTCAGATAGCGCCCGACCACCGGCTTCACATAGGAATTGATGACCGTGGTGGAGGTGCGCTCGTATTCCTTGATCTCCGGCAGGACTTCCGAGCTGATGGAGATCACCATCCCCGGCGCCTTCCGCCGGATGATGTCGCGGATCATCCGCTCATGCGCGTCGTTGACGTAGGAATGCAGCAGGCAGACGGAGATCGCCTCCACCTTCT
Organism: Teichococcus oryzae; assembly: GCF_008386565.1. Taxonomy (GTDB): domain Bacteria; phylum Pseudomonadota; class Alphaproteobacteria; order Acetobacterales; family Acetobacteraceae; genus Pseudoroseomonas; species Pseudoroseomonas oryzae. Next base: position 17,124 of record NZ_VUKA01000018.1, read on the forward strand.
CGGCGAGCAGCCTGTCCAGCACCGCCTCGACCTCGGCGGGATCGAGGGGGCGTTCGATGCCGCCCCGGGCGTTCACCCGCTCATCGACCTCGCAGCGGAGATACCGCTCGACCAGGGCAGGGGGCTTCTCCCAGGTCAGGTCATAGAGCCTGGGCATGCGCAGCAGCCGCAGTTCCAGCACATCCCGGAAGCCCTTGGTGGTGATCAGCCCCGTGCGCGCGCCCTTCAGCTCCAGGATGGCGTTGGAGGCCACGGTGGTGCCGTGCAGCAGCTCCACCACATCCGCGGCGCCCAGTCCGTTCTCGGCGAAAACCTCCTCCAGCCCCTCGCTGATGGCGCGGGCATAGTCATCGACGGTCGACGACACCTTCTTGGTGATGACACGGCCATCCCCCCGCATGATGGCGATGTCGGTGAAGGTGCCGCCGATATCCACGCCGACCCGGATGCTGTTCATGGCTTGGTTCTCCACGATCTTGTTCGTCATTCGGCGGCGGCGGCCAGGAGGGTGGGCTCGTCGCGGAGGACGAAGGGGGTGGAGGACCAGCCCCGCCCGGCGCGCAGCCTGGCGCGCAGGGCCTGGCTGGCGGGCAGATCGACGCGGCGATGGTCATCGGCCAGCACGATCCCGTAGAACCGGCGCGCCGCCTCGGGGGAGACGAATTCGTTCCGCACATCCCGCAGCACATGCTCGGGGTCGCGCTCCAGCGGGTCGCCCCATCCCCCGCCGCCGGCCACCTCATGCGTGAACACGTCGCCCTTGCGGATGCGGTCGTAGAACTTGGCGGGAAAGACCACGCGCTCGCTTCCGGCGCGGGCGAGGTAGTTCATGGAGGGAGCGCCCGGATAGCCGCCATACAGGCCATAAGGACGGATGTCCCGGCGGTCCGAGCGGATCGAGATGGTGGCCTCCTCCCCCGTGAAGCGGTAGATGCGCCGGTAAGGCGCGCCGCCGCGATACTGGCCGGGGCCGCCGCGGTCGCCGATCAGCTCGTAGCATTCGACCCGCAGGGGCTGCTCGGCCTCGATGATCTCGGAAGACTGGCCGGCCATGTTCGCGAACATGTTGGAATTGCCGTCCAGGCCATCGGCCCAGGGCCGCCCGCCCCAGGCGCAGCAGGTGAAGTCGCAGAAGATGTAGGGCTTGCGGTCGGCATCGTAGCCGCCGATGGAGATGTTGGTGTTGCCGCCATCCGAGGCGGCGAAGACCTTGCCCGGCACCATCTGCGCCAGTGCCCCGAACACCGTGTCCACCATGCGGAAGCCGGTCAGGCCGCGCGCCGCGACGGAGGCGGGCAGGACGCAGTTCGTGATCGTGCCCTCGGGCGCGATGACCTCGACGGCGCGGAACACGCCTTCATTGTTCGGGACGCTGTTCTCCATCACCGACAGGAGCCCGCAATAGGAGGCCGATTTGGTGAAGGAAAGGGTGGCGTTCAGCGCGCCGCGGACCTGGGGCGAGGAGCCGGTCCAGTCGAAGGTGATGCTGTCGCCCTTCTTGGTGATGGCGACCCGCAGCAGGATCGGCTTGCCCACATCGATGCCGTCATCGTCGATCCAGTCGTCGAAGGCGAAGGTGCCGTCGGGAAGCTTGGCGATCTCGGCGCGGGTCAGGCGCTCCGAGTGGTCGAGCATGGCGTCGATGAGAAGCTGCACCTTCGGCACGCCATATTGCCGGCAAAGGTCGATGAAGGCGACCTCCGCGACGTGGCAGGCGGCGAGCTGGGCGCGGAGGTCGCCGCCCACCATCGTCGGCACGCGCACATTGGCTTCGAGAAGTTCAAAGAAAGTCTCGTTGCGTTTCCCGGCGTCGAAGATCCGCATGGGCGGGATCCGGACGCCTTCCTGGTAGATCTCGATGGAATCCGGGGCGTTCGATCCCGCGACGCGGCCGCCCACATCGGTGTGGTGGGAGATGGTCGCCGCGAACGCGACCAGCATCCCGTCAACAAAGATCGGCTTGAAGATGAAGATGTCCGGCAGGTGCATCCCGCCCGTGAAAGGATCGTTCAGCGCGTAAACATCGCCCGGCCTGATCTGCCCCTCGAAGCGTGCCCGCACGGCGGCGAGGGCGGTGGGCATGGAGCCGAGATGCGAGGGCAGGGAGAAGCCCTGGGCGATCATGCGCCCCTGGGCGTCGAAGAAGCCGGTGGAATAATCGAGATTGTCCCGGAGCACGGCGGAGTAGGTCGTGCGGTGGATCGTCAGCGCCATCTCGTCGGCGACGGACAGCAAGGCGTTCCGGAACAGCTCGAAATCGAAGGGATCAAGGCTGGGGGTCGGCATGCGCGCGCTCCATTCAGGCGGAAGGCGCTCAGCCCGGCCTCGCAGCGTTTCCGGTTCGAAAACCGGGGGCTGAGACGGGGAAAGGAGACGCCCTGCCATGTGCTTCCGCGGCAACGACAGCGGAGTGGCGGCGCCTTGTCCAATTTTTAAGCATAACCGTTGCCCATTAGCGGGGCTTATCGGTTCACGCGCATTGCTGGGCCACCTTGCCGGCGATCTGGGCAAGCGAGGAGATGAGCTTGCCGCCCGGCGCGGTGGCGAAGCTCGCCGTGAAATCCAGCTTCGGCAAGCTCACCCGGGTGTCCACGATCCTCAGCCGCCCTTCCTGAAGCTCCTGCATGATCAGGATCGGGGCGATGACGCAGATGCCGATATTGTCGAGGGTCATCTTGATGATGGTCGAAACCGAGGAACTGCAATGGATCTGCGGAGTCTTCAGGGAATTCTCCTGAAACATCTCCAGGACCTTGCGGTAGGGGATGGTTGTCTTGGGAAAGCAGATGAGCGGGTGCTGGCTCAGCGTCTTCAGCGAAACGGGCTCCTTGCCCAGGTCCAGGGCGACGCTGGCGACAAAGGACAAGGAATAGGAACAAAGGTCGAGGCTGGTGATGCCCGGTTCCACCACCTTGCCCAGCAGAAAGGCCAGGTCGATCTCCTGCCGCATGAGGCGCGTCCGGAGATTGGTGGAAACATCCACCTCGATCTCGAAGGTGATGGAAGGGTACTGGGTGTTGACGGTGCCGATAAAGGAAGGCAGCCAGGTCTGCGCAATGGTTTCCGCGACGCCAAGGCGGATGAGCCGGCTGGTGGCATGCGGATCGGCGATGGCCTGCATCATCTCCATGCGCCCGCGCAGCAACCGGTCCGCATGCATGAACAGCACCTCGCCCTTGGGCGTCAGGGAGGTGCCCTTCACCGAGCGCTCCAGGAGCCGCCCGCCGACTTCCGCCTCCAGGCTGGCGATGCGCTGTGAAACCGCCGGTTGAGTCATGTAAAGCGCGTCGGCGGCCCGCGCGAAGCTTTTCAGCGTGGCGACCGAGTAGAAGACTTCCAGGGTGCGGAACTCCATCGTGACCTCTTGCGCCTGCCGGTGCAGCTTCAGGAGGCCAGGGTGCGTCAAGACATCGCCTGGAACAAGACAAGTGCGCCGCCGTTCGTGAAGTGGCGAACCACGGCTGGCCGCCCCGCGCGGCACGCCGGAGGGGCGGCGCCGGGCGGCGCGATCTCAGGAGATCGTGTTCTTCCGGTTTTCCTCCTCCTCCATGGTCACCGCCACATCGGCATTGGCGGAAAGGCGCACGGCATTCGCCTCCACCTCTGCGATCAGGCCGAGCGGGACGTAGTGGTGGTGGCCCTTGTGCGAGCCCTGGCCGCTGTCCTTCCGGGTCAGCTTGATGCGCTCGCCTTCGATGCCGTCCACCGTGCCGATATGCACGCCGTCGGCTCCGATGACCTCCATGTGCTCGCGGATCTGGCTGGTGTTGACCATGGCGTCGTTGCTCCGATGAGGGGGTGGCGGAGCAACAACGCCCCGGCCGTTCCGGGGATGCAGGCCCGGCTTCCCGGCGCGCCGGGCCGGATCGCGCCGCGACCTTGATCCAGCGCAGGGCGGAGGCCGCGCCCGCCGCCTAGGCTGCTGCGCATGACCCCGGACCGCCTCGCCGAATACGCCGCCGCCAGCCTGCCCCGCTACACCTCCTATCCCACGGCGCCGCATTTCGCCCCGCTGGCGGAGCCGGAATACCGCCAATGGCTTCTCGGCATCGGGGCGGGCGATGCGCTGTCGCTTTATGTGCACATCCCGTTCTGCGACCATCTGTGCTGGTATTGCGGCTGCCACACGGCGGTGACGCGGGCGCCGGGGCGCCTGTCGCGTTACGTGTCCGGCCTGGAAGCGGAGGCCGCGCTGCTGGCCGCCACCATGCCGGCGCATGGCGGCGTGGCGGCGCTGCATCTGGGCGGCGGCACCCCGACCTCGGTCGGGCCGGAAGGACTGGCCCGGCTGTTCGCCGCCCTGCGCCAGCGCTTCCCCTTCCGCAGTGGCGCCGAGATCGCCATCGAGCTGGACCCCCGCACCCTGACCCCAGCCCTGGCCGATGCGCTGGCGGCGGGCGGCGTCACCCGTGCCAGCCTCGGCGTGCAGGAGATCGACCCGGCGGTCCAGGCGCGCATCGGCCGGGTGCAGCCGCGGGAGCAGGTGGCGCTGGCGATGGCGCTGCTGCGTGGGGTCGGCATCCGCGCCATCAACCTGGACCTGATGTATGGCCTGCCCGGCCAGACCGCCGCTCATGCCGCGGCCAGCGCCGCCTTCGCGGCGGAGCTGGGGGCCGACCGGGTGGCGGTGTTCGGCTATGCCCATGTGCCCTGGATGAAGCCGGCGCAGCAGGCCATCGACACGGCGCTGCTGCCAGGCCCGGCCGAGCGGCTGCAGCAGGCGGAAGCGGCGGCCTCCGCCCTCGCCGTGGCGGGCTACCAGCGCATCGGCCTCGACCATTTCGCCCTGCCGGGGGACAGCATGGCACGGGCGGCCGGGGAGGGCGCGCTGCGCCGCAACTTCCAGGGCTACACCACGGATCAGGCCCCGGTGCTGCTGGGGCTTGGTGCCTCGGCCATTGGCCGGCTGCCCTCCGGCTTCGCGCAGAACCTGCCGGCGGAGCGCGCCTGGCTGGCGGCCCTGGCCGAAGGGGCGCTGCCCGTGGCGCGGGGCCGGGCCCTGAGCGGGGAGGACCGCCTGCGCGGCCACCTGATCGAGCGGTTCATGTGCGACCTGGCGCTGGACATGGCGGTTATTCCGGAGGCGGTGCTGCGGACCGCCTGGCCGCGCCTCCTGCCCCTGCTGGCCGATGGCATCCTGGCGGAACGGGCCGGGCAACTCTGCCTGACGGAGGAAGGACGGCCCTTCCTGCGCCATGTCGCGGCGGCCTTCGATGCTTATCTCGGCACGGGCGGCCGGCACAGCGCCGCCGCTTGATTGCCCGCCAAGGTTGTGGTTCCCGATCCCGGAAGCTGTCCTGGCGTGCGTTGGCGGCGATGCTGGCCTATCATGCCGGGACGAGGCTGGAAGGAATCCGGGGATCTCCATGGTCGAAATGCTGCCTGAGGCTGACCGCGATCGGTTGATCGCCTTCCTGCATCGGCATCTGTTATGCGCCGTCGCGATGGACGGCCTGGAGATCCCGGCGCTGCGCGAAACCCATGCGCCCTTCGCCACCGCCAATTGGTGCTGGACCGCCGATGCGGCTGGCGCCGTGGAATTGCTGGCGCAGCCGGCCCTGGCGGGCCAATGGGGCGCGATGCGGGACGGGCTGACCGATTTCCTGCTGGCCATGGGCACCGGCAACTTGCTGCTGCGCCGCGTCGCCGCGCCGGAGCTGCGGGTGGAACGCGACAATCCGCGGGATTTCGCCATTGTCACCGCCGGCCATGAGTTCCGCGGCGACCTTTCGCGCGGCGTCGTCCGGCAGGCGGTGCGCGGCGGCGTGGCGCAGCGGGAAATCCACCACACCGGCCACCTGGCCGAATTCCGCCTCGGCCGCCACCGCCACTGCCTCGACATCGAGGACACCATTGTCGATTGCGGGCTGGAACAGCGGCCGGATGGCGTCCTGCTGTTCCATGAAAGCCTGCTGAAGGGCACCACCGGCCTGCTGCGCAAGGCCGAGCAGGTGGTGGGCCGCGTCCGCTACGAATACTGGATCGAGGCCAGCGACCCGCGCGTTCTGGTGCAGGTGACGCTGCGCGCCGAGCCCGGCGTCGCGCTGCAGGATGTGCGCCTGACCACCGCCGTGGACGAGTTGTCGGGGGAAGCGGTGCGCCCGATCAGCCGCGTGCATCTCGGCCAGGGCCGCGAGTTCGGGGCGGTGGCGCTGTCCGGCTCCGGCGTCGCGACGCTGCGCGAAGGCGCCGCCCCCGACATCGTCAGCCTGATCGAGGATGCGCCGCCGGGCACCGCCAACGGGATGCATCTGCGGCCGCTGTCCGGCGAGCACCTGTTGAACGTCAAGGCGCAGTCGGTGGATGGCCGGCTGCACTGGCTGATCACCCGCTACGCCACGCCGGAACTGGCGGCGGGCGGCATGTTCCAGATCAACGAGGCCCGGCTGCTCACCGCCGGCACCCTGGCCGCGGCGATGCCGAGCTATGCCGGCATCCTGTACGACCCCGCCATCCTGTCGGGCCGCGATGCCGGCGTCATCGCCGATCACGGCGTGGCCTTGAATGCCGTGGCGACGCAGTTGCTTTGCGTGGCACGCGGCGATTACGCCATGGCGGCCGAACGCGTCGCCATGCTGCGCGACTGGTATGACCGGCACCTGGACGGGCTGTTCGCCGGCATGGCCGAGGGCGATTCCCTGCCGCCGCGCCGTTCCTATCTGCGGGCGCTGTGCTTCGCCCTGTTGTCGCTCGATGCCATGCAGCGCTGCACGCCCGAGCCGCGCTACGAGGCGGCTTTGTCGCATGGCCTGGACCTGCTGCTGTCGCTGCAACGGCCGGACGAGGCCGGCGGCGCCTTCACCGATCAGCATCAGGCCGCCTATCTCGACTGCCATGCCGCAGCCATCCTGGCGCTCGCCCGGATCTCCCTGGCGCGGCAAGATGCGCGTCTGCTGCCGGCCCTGAAGCAGGCGCTGGGCGCGATCCGCGTCGGCTCCGTCAAGGTTCCGCTGGAGGACGGGTTGCACAGCCTGGACACGCCCTTCGTGCGCAGCCGCCGCCCCGATGGCCGCTGGGAGGATGATGGCGGCTTCTGGACCTTCAAGCTCGGCCTGCTGCTGCGGGCGCTGACGGCGCTGCGCCTCGCCCATGATGCCGGCGCCACCGTGCTGGAAGGCAGCCAGTTGCAGCGCCTGCAAACACTGAACGACCTGGCGCTGCGCCAGCTGCGCGCCCGCATCCGGCCGCAGAATGGCGCGCTGGAGGTGCTGACCAGCCCATTGGCCGCCGAAGGCAATGCCGCCACCCAGCCCGCCGCCCTGCTCGGGCTGCTGGCGCCGGATGCCGCGGTTGCCGGGCGGCTCGGCGCCGAGGCCTGACCGGGGTCATCTCCATGGCCGCTTGTTCCCGCTGGCTGGCGGGCGGGATGGCGCTGCTGCTGGTTCTGGCCGGATGCGCCACGCCCGCCCCGGCGCCGCCGGCCGAACCGCCGCTCAGCTATCCGCCGGATGTGCGGGACCGCCTGCTCCGCCTGGCCCTGGAGGAATGGGCGGAATGGGGAAGGCTGGTTTCCACGCCGGCCGCTGCCCCCATGCCGGGCCAGGCCATGCAGGCGCTGGAGGATGCCGCCACCCCCGGCCCTGAATCGGCTCTGGCCAACTTCCCGCGCGTGCTGGCCTATTGGCGGGCCGTGGAGAATGGCGAGGCGGCCGGCGCCGTTGCCCGCAACCGCGCGCGCTACGCGGTGGCGCTGGCCCATCCGGAGGCGGCGGCGCTGCCGGGCGGCGGCGTTTGGCGCGAGCCCGCCTGGTCGGCCGCCTTTATCAGCTACCTCATGCTGCGCGCCGGGGTGGACCGGCGCGAATTCCCGTCTTCCGCCGCGCACAGCTTCTATGTCGATGGCATGCTGGCCACCGCCGCCGGTTTTCCGGACCAGGCGCCCTTTCTGCCGCGCGACTGGGCATCCCATGCGCCGGAGCCCGGCGACCTGGTCTGCGCCGACCGTTCGCGCCGGCCACTGGCCGGTTGGCGCGGCCGCCTGGCCGAGGCCGGGGAATTCCGACCCATGCATTGCGACCTCGTGGTGTCCGTGTCGCCCGGCTTCGTGGAGGCGGTGGGGGGCAATGTGGGCGATGCCGTGACCTTGTCGCGCTTCCCGGCCGATGCGGCGGGGAGGTTGTTGGCGCGTCCGCCCGGCGGCCCTATCTGGTTCGCGGTGTTCGAGAACCGCCTCGGACGCCTGCCGCCCTGGAACCGGAGCCCCGCTTCATGACCGATCTGTTCGAGCCGCTGACGCTGCGCGGCGTCACCCTGCGCAACCGCATCGGCGTCGCGCCCATGTGCCAGTATTCCTGCGCCCCGGATGGCAAGGCCACCGAATGGCATCTGGGCCACCTGCAGTCGCGCGCCGTGGGCGGCTCCGCTTTGGTGATCGCGGAGGCGACAGCGGTGGTGCCGGAAGGCCGCATCACGCCGCAGGATCTCGGGCTGTGGGAGGAGGGGCAGGCCGCCGGTCATGCCAGGCTGGCCCGCGCGGTCGCCGCCGCCGGTGCCGTTCCAGGCATCCAGCTCGCCCATGCCGGGCGCAAGGCCAGCGCGGCCGCGCCCTGGGTCGGCGGGCTGGCCAGGGAACATGGCTGGACCCCGGTGGCCCCGAGCGCCGTCGCGTTTCCCGACATGCACCAGCCCCGCGCGCTGGACGAGGAAGGCATCGCCGGGGTGATCGCCGCCTTCGCCGCCACCGCGAAGCGCGCCATCGGGGCGGGCTACCGCTTCATCGAGATCCATGCGGCGCATGGCTATCTTCTGCACCAGTTCCTGTCCCCGCTGGCCAATCACCGCAATGATGGCTGGGGCGGCGACTTCAACGGCCGCACCCGGCTGACGCGCGAGGTGGTGTCCGCCGTGCGCGCCGCCATTCCGGATGAAGTGCCGCTGGCCATCCGCATCTCCCACACCGACTGGGCCGAGGGCGGCTGGAACACCGAGGAAAGCGTCGAGCTGGCGCGGCAGGTCAAGGCGCTGGGCGTGGACCTCGTGGACGTGTCCTCGGGCGGGCTGGTGCCGGCGCGCATTCCCCTGGGCCCGGGCTACCAGGTGCCCGGCGCGGCGGCGGTGCGGGAAGGCGCCGGGCTGCCGGTGGCGGCCGTGGGGCTGATCACCGAGCCAGTGCAGGCCCAGGCCATCCTGAACGAAGGCAAGGCCGACCTGATCCTGCTGGCGCGCGAGCTGCTGCGCGACCCGTACTGGCCGCTGCGTGCCGCCGCCGCGCTGGGCCGCACCGCCGCCCTGCCGACGCCGCCGCAATATGACCGCGCCTGGAGCGCCCTGGGCGAGACCCGCATCGCCGCCGCCATCGCGGAACCGGCCCCGGCGCTCTGATGGCGCGCATCCCGGTGACGGCCCGGCTGTCCATCGACGAGGGCGAGCTGACGGAAAGCTTCGCCCGCGCCTCGGGGGCGGGCGGGCAGAACATCCAGAAGGTGGAAACGATGGTGCAGTTGCGGTTCGACGCCCGCAACTCGCCTTCCCTGCCGGAGCGGGTGCGTGACCGGGTGCTGGAACTGGCCGGGCACCGGGCCACGGCGGGCGGGGAGATCATCATCACGGCGCAGGAGCACCGTTCCCAGGCGCGCAACCGGGAGGAAGCGTTGCAGCGCCTGCTGGAGCTGCTGCGGGCGGCGGCCGCGCCGCCGCCGCCGAAGCGCCGCCCGACTCGGCCGACGCTCGGCTCCAAGAAGCGCCGGCTGGAAGGCAAGGCGCAGCGCGGGGCCACCAAGAAGATGCGCGGCAAGCCGGCGATGGATTGAAGCGGCGGCGCCGGCCCGTCGCCCAAGAGGTGGGGCAGGACCAACCCCGCCCCGCCTTCTCAGTAGCGCGCCGGCGCCGTGTAGACCGGCACGCCCTGCGGGTGGCCGGAATAGGGCTGGCCGGAATAAGGCCGGCCGGAATAAGGCTGGTCATGATGGGTCGCGCCGTGCGGCGGCGGGGGCGGCACATAGGCGCCCTGGGGCGGACCCCCGGCGGCGCGGCTGATACGGGTCCGGTCGCCGCGCACGATCACCACGCGGTCACCCGCCTGCAGCCCTTCCTCGCCAGTCTGCACCACCGAGATGTCGCCGCCATTGTCCTCGCGGATGAAGTATTCCACCGCGTTGCCGCCGCTGACGCCGCCGCCAATGGCGTTGCCGGCCAGGCCGCCCAGGATCGCGCCGCCCAGCCCGGCCAGCGCGTTGGAGCGCCAGTCGCCGCCGATGAAGCTGCCGCCGACGCCGCCCGCGATGGCGCCCGCCGCAGTGCCGACGCCCGAGCCGCCGCCCTGCACATGCACCGGCCGCAATCCCACGATGGTGCCGTAGCTGACGGAGGCGGCGCGGCCCACCGCGCCGCTGCTGTAGGTGGTGCCGGTCTGCTGCGGCGCGCAGGCGGCCAGCCCGCCGCCCAGAACCAGCAGGCACGCGGCGGCGCGGGCCATGGCAAGCCCCCGGCGGCCGGCCGCTTGGTGAAGATCATGCGCGTTGCGCGTCATCTCGGCATTCTCCCGCCTGTTGCGGCCAGCGGCATCGATACCTGCCGCGCTGGCCGGCATGGGTCCTCGTGGAAAAGCGGAGCCACCGCGCCCCGGTTGCAAGGCCATGGGCGCGGAGTCCACCATGGGGCGGAAGCTGCCGCCGGCGCCGGGCGCTGTCCAGTCACCGATGGTGACGGCGATCCGGCGCCGCAACGACTCGGCGGCGTCTCGCCATGGCGGCCCGGCGGCCATGCCGCCCCTGGCGCCAGCCTGGCCAATTTTCCGCCTGTCTTGCCAAAACAATGCCTTAAAAGATTTCGCGCAAGCTGCGCCGGACGCATTGTCAGCTTGCACCTGCCGCTGTGCTCCTGTAGGCGGAAAACGGTTGACGTTTCGCTCACTGCGGCGCGTCGGGAAGTTCGGCTGGTTCACCGCGTGGGGGCGCGGCACCGGTCGCCAGGGGCGCGGCGCTTGGCCGCCCGCCCTGGAGCCGCCTTCCGGCCAGCCGTCACACCGACGGAGAACAGGGGATGACTCCGTTCCGACTTCGCCCGACCCGTGCCCATGCGCGCGCGGTGATGGCAGTGGGGGCACTGGCTCTACTCGCGGCCTGCGGCAGCAGCCAGCAGGCGCGCTCACCTGTGACGGCCACCGCGGCCGCGCAGGCGGCAGCTTACCCGCAACCATCGACCTATGATCCGCCAGGCTCGGCGAGCGATCCGTGGGGGCCCTACATCAAGGAGGCCTCCCGCCGCTTCGACGTGCCGGAGCGCTGGATCCGCGAGGTGATGCGGCAGGAAAGCGCCGGCAAGGTCAATGCGCGCAGCCCGGTGGGCGCGATGGGCCTGATGCAGGTCATGCCCGGCACCTATGCCGAACTGCGCGACCGGTATGGCCTGGGCAGCGATCCCTACCATCCCTGGAACAGCATCATGGCCGGCACGGCCTATGTCCGGCAGATGTACGAGTTGTATGGCAGCCCGGCCTTCCTGGCGGCCTACAATGCCGGCCCGCGCCGCCTGGAGGAATATCTCTGGAGCGGCAGGGGCCTGCCGGCCGAAACGCGCAACTACGTCGCCCGCATCGGCCCGCGCATCGTCGGCACGCATCCGGGCAGCCGCGCGGCGCCGGAGGTTTATGCCGCCGCCGAGATCCCGCTGAACATCCCGCCCGGCCCGCGCCGCGGCGACACCGCCACCATGCTGGCGCTGCGCGAGCAGCGCAACGCCGTGGACCCTGGCATCAGGGTCGCCACCCTGCCGGCCGGCCCCGTGGTCCGCATGGAGCCGATCCCAGATGGCTCCACCTACGAGCCGGTGCAGGTGGCCAGCCTGGACCCCGCCGTCGGCAGCAACGTGGTCCGCATGGAGCCGATCCCGGACGGCTCGACCTATGCCGCCGAGAAGCCGGCCGAGCCGGCGCCGCTGCCCGCTCCGGTGGCGGCCCCGGTGCCGGCGGCTTCGCCATCGCTGCTGGCCGCGGCCGCCTTGCCGCGTTCCGCCGCGGCCGCGACGGTGATGGCGGCGGCGGCGGCGAAGCCCGCTTCGCCCACCCAGTCGCGCATTGCGTCCGCCTTTGCCGAAGCGCCGCGTGCCGTGAGCAAGCCGCCCGTCACCCAGCCGGTTCGCGAAACGCGGCTGGCCAGCGCGCCGCGCGGCCCGGGCTTCAGCTTGATCGGCACCGCCCATGCCGCGCCCGTGGTGGCGCCGGCGGCGAACACGCTGCGGCTGCCGGGCCAGGGCGGAGCGCCAACTGGAACCAATGGGGAATGGGGCGTCCAGGTCGGCGCCTTCGCCTCGGCCAATCTGGCGCGCAACGCGGCGAATCAGGCGCGCGGCCGCCTTGGCATCAGCGGGGCCCGCACCGTTGTCGAAACTGTGGGATCGGGCAGCGCCACGCTGTATCGCGCCCGGGTGATCGGCCTTTCGCGGGACAGCGCCCAGGCGGCTTGCAGCCGGCTGCGCAGCTCCGGCGCCTGCCTGATCGTGGCCCCGGACGCCTGAGGCGCCCGACCTCCGGAACCGAAAAAGGGCGGCACCTGATGGTGCCGCCCTTTTTCATGACCGGAGGCCGGCTCAGACGATGGCGGTGCGGTCCGCCTTCAGCACCTCGCCCGCGAGGTAGAGGCTGCCGCAGATCAGCACGCGGCCGGGCGGGCCGCCCTTCGCCGCGATGGCGCGCAGCGCATCCGCCACTTGCGGGCCGGCCTGGGCGTGGCCGCCGCTGGCCTCGATGATGGCCTCCACCGGCATGGCCAGGTGCTGGCCCGGCTCGGCCACCGCCCAGAGGCTGTCGGCCAGCGGGACTAGCGGCCGGAGGAAGCGCGCGGATTCCTTGCCCTGCTTCATGCCGACGACCAGGTGGCGCGGGCGGTCCTGCCAGAGCGGCAGCTGCGCCGCCAGCGCCTCTCCGGCGCCGGCATTGTGGCCGCCATCCAGCCACAGCTCCCAGTCCGGCGGCAGCAGCGCCGCGAGGTCGCCATGCAGCCTTTGCAGCCGCGCCGGCCAGGTGGCGGTGGCAAGGCCGGCGGTGATCGCCGCCTCCGTCAGCCAGGACGGGTTCCAGGAGCGCAGGGCGGCGATGGCGATGCCGGCATTGTCCGCCTGGTGCGGCCCGGGCAGGGCCGGGCGCGGCAGTTCCAGCACCCCGCCGGGATCGGCGTAGCGGAGCCCGCTCTCGGTCGGCTGGATGGTCCAGTCCTGGCCGCGCACGGCCAGGGTGATGTCGAGGCTGGCCGCCACGTCCTCCAGCACCATCTGCGCCTCGGGCGGCTGGTTGCCGGTGGCGGCGGGCGTGCCGCGCTTCAGGATGCCGGCCTTCTCTCCGGCGATCTTCGCCAGCGTGTCACCCAGGAAGTCCATGTGGTCCATGGAAATGCTGGTGATGGCGCAGGCCACCGGATGGTCCACCACGTTGGTGGCATCGAACCGGCCGCCGAGCCCGGTTTCCAGCACCAGCAGGTCTGCGGGGACGCGGCTGAACAACAGGAAGGCGGCGCCGGTGATCACCTCGAACACGGTGATCGGGGCGCCGGCATTGACCTGCTCCACCTCCTCCAGCGTGGCTTCCAGGAGGGCGTCGGACACCAGCGTGCCGGCCATCCGGATGCGCTCGTTGAAGTGGACGAGGTGAGGCGAGGAATACACATGCACGCGCTGCCCCGCCGCTTCCGCGATGGCGCGCAGGAAGGCGCAGGTGGAGCCCTTGCCATTGGTGCCGGCGACATGGATCACCGGCGGCAGGTTGCGCTCGGGATGGCCGAGTGCCGCCAGCAGCCGCCGCAGGCGGCCCAGCTCAAGGTCGATGACGCGCGGGAAAAGGCTGTGCAGCCGTTCGATGATCGCCTCGGCCCGGCCGAGGGGTGCGTCCCCGCTCACGCTTCCGGCGCTGCCTTCGGCGCGGCGACGGGCGCAGGCTTCATGGCATCCACCGGCGCGGGCGCCATGGCATCGGCCAGGGCCGGGGCGGGCTCGGGCACCGTGCCGGGCAGAACCGGCTCGCGCAGCAGGCTGATCACCTGCGCCAGCCGCTCGCGCATCTCGCCACGCTTCACCACCATGTCGAGGATGCCATGCTCCAGCAGGTATTCGGCGCGCTGGAAGCCCTCGGGCAGGGTTTCGCGCACCGTCTGCTCGATGACGCGCGCGCCGGCGAAGCCGATCAACGCCTTGGGCTCGGCGATGTGGATGTCGCCCAGCATGGCGAAGGAGGCGGTGACGCCGCCGGTGGTGGGATCGGCCATCACCACGATGAAGGGCAGCCCGGCTTCCTTCACCATCTGCGTCGCGATCACCGTGCGCGGCATCTGCATCAGGCTGACCGCGCCTTCCTGCATGCGCGCCCCGCCCGAGGCGGTGAACACGATCAGGGGGGCATCCTGCAGCACGGCGAGCCGCGCGGCCGTGACGATGGCCTCCCCCACGCCGGGGCTCATGGAGCCGCCCATGAAGCCGAACTCGAAGGCGGCCACCACGGCGCGGCGACCCTCGATGGTGCCATGCGCCACCATCACGGCGTCGTCCATGGCGGCCTTGGCCTGGGCTTCCTTCAGCCGGTCGGCATATTTCCGCTGGTCGCGGAAACGCAGCGGATCAACCGGCGCCTTGGGCAACTCGATGCGCTGAAAGCCGGGATCAAGCGTGTATTCGATGCGCTTGGCGGCCGGGATGCGCATGTGGTGGCCGCAATGCGTGCAGACATGCAGCGCCCGCTCCAGGTCGCGATGAAAGATCATCTGCTCGCAGGCGGGGCATTTGTGCCAAAGATTGTCCGGCACCTCCTTGCGCCCGAGCCATGTCTGGATCTTCGGCAGCGCCCATTCGCTGATCCAGTTCATGCGCGATCCCCTCGGTACTGCTGTGCGGACAGGCCGGGGTGGTAGGCCCAGGAGCCGTGTGGAGGCAAGAGCCTACAGCGCCGGAGCACGCGCGCCCCGGGCTCAGCCGCCCCGCATGGCCGGCACCAGCAGGCCGACATTGTGGCGGAACATCGCCGCATAGCCCGGCGCCGGACCTTCCGGCGCGGACAGCGCATCGGCATAAAGGCGCCCCTGCACCTTGACGCCCGCTTCGGCGGCGAGTCGCCGCAGCGTCGCGGGATTGGCCATGTTCTCCAGGAAGACGGCGGTGATGCGCTCCCGCTTCAGCAGGCGGATCAATGCGCCGACCTGTGCGGCGGAGGGCTCGCTATGCGTGCTCATGCCCTGGGGCGCATGGAAGCGGACGCCATAGGCGGCGCCGAAATAGCCGAAGGCGTCATGGCTGGTGACGACCTTGCGGCGCTCCGGCGGCACCGTCGCGATCTGCTCGCGGACCCATCCATCCAGCGCGCCGAGTTCCGCCGCCAGGGCATCGCCATTGCTGCGATAGATGGCGGCGCCTGTTGGGTCGGCGGCGGCCAGGGCGGCGGCGATGGCGCGGGCATAATGCTGGCCGTTGCGCAGATCCTGCCAGGCATGCGGATCGGCGGCGTCGGGGCCATGATCATGGCCATGGCCGGTAGGCTCCAGGCGGCGCGGGGCCAGGCCCTCCGTCACCGTGGCCACCGCTCCGGAATAGCCGGCGGCGCCGAGCAGGCGGTCGATCCACCCATCGAAGCCCAGCCCGTTGCGGATCACGAGGCGGGCGCCGCGCAGGGCCTGCGCGTCGGAGGGGCGGGGCTGGAAGGCATGCGCGTCCACATCCGGGCCGGCAATCACATGCAGCGCCACCCGCCCGCCCGCGACCCGGCCGACCAGGTCGCCCAGAATGGAAAAGGAGGCAACAACCGGCAGCGGCGCCTGGGCGCGGCCGTATCGGAGGGCGGGGGCGGCCAGGGCGAGCCCCAGCAGGCCACGACGTGCGAGCATAGCGGAAAGCCTGTAATGTTATAAAGTTCCAAATGCCCTGACGGGATGCTCCGCGCAAGCGCTTCCCTCGCGATCAGGACCGGCGGAACATCCGCATCAGCCTTGTCCAGATGCCATCCGGGCGCCTGGCGATCCGTTGATGCGCCACATGCGGCCGGCGGGCCGGCGGGGGCAGGGCGCTGGCCAGGGTGTGGCGATCCCCATCCTGCGCCGCGATCAGCCGTCGTTCCAGTGCCACAACCTGCGCCACCACTTCCGGTGGGTTGGTCGCCGCCAGTGCCTCCACCGTGTTGGCCGCGTCGCTCCAGGCGCCGCTGCGGCGAAGCGCATCGATCACCCGCACCGTCTGCTCAGGGTCCAGCGCCGGGCCGCTGCGCCACAGTGCCACGGCATCCTGCCGCCAGATCACCGCCAGATCGGACTTGCCCAGGTCATCGGCCACCCAGGCGGCATGCAGCGTGGCCTCGGCCGCGGCGTGGAGCGCGCCGGTTTCCTCCAGCACATGCGCCCAGGCCAGGAAGCGCCGCGCCAATGGCGGATGCGCGCTGTCGACGATCAGGGCCCGGAACGGAGCGGCCCCTACCGCCTCGGCCGCCGCGGGATGGGCGCGGCCGATATCGGGGGCTGCATAGCCGCAATGGGGGCATTGCTGCAGCCAGCGTGCCATGCTGCTCCGCAGGGGCTGGCCTGGCCGCAGGTCGAGATCCGGCGCCTGTTCCGGCGGGTGGGGCCGGAACGGAACCTGCCGGCTTTCCGTGCCGCACACGGCGCAACGAAGCATGCCGGGTGGGCCGCCGGGGCGTGAACCGGCGGAAGGGGAGCCCGCGGAGGGTGAGGAAGTCGCCATCCCCCTCAAACTAGGCATGAAGCGGCGCCAAGCGAAGTCCCCTGGCCGTGCAAAGGTTGCGGAAATGTCGCATCGATGTTGCGCCCGCGAGGCGGCCGCGCCAAACATCGGCCTATGCCCCGCGGCGACCTCTTTCCTGATATCGCGCCCTATGAGACGGGCCTGCTGCCCCTGTCCGGCGGCCATGTGATGTACTGGGAGCAGGTCGGCAACCCGCGTGGCCAGCCGGTGCTGTTCCTGCATGGCGGGCCCGGGGCAGGGGCGGGCGCGGTGCATCGCCGCTTCTTCGACCCGGCGCATTGGCGCGTGGTGATCTTTGACCAGCGGGGCTCCGGCCGGTCGCGGCCGTTGGGCGAGCTGGCGCACAACACCACCCCCCATCTTGTGGAAGATATCGAGACGCTGCGGCGCTTCCTCGGCATCGAGGAATGGCTGCTGTTCGGCGGCTCCTGGGGCTCCACCTTGGCGCTGGCCTATGCCCAGGCGCATCCGGAGCGGACCCAGGGCTGCGTGCTGCGCGGCGTGTTCCTGGGCCGCCGGCAGGAGGTGGAATGGTTCCTGTGCGGCATGCGCCGGGTGTTCCCGGATGCCTGGGCCCAGTTCGCCGAGCATTTGCCGCCGGATGAGCGGCATGACCTCCTGGGTGGTTATCTGCGGCGGCTGACCGACCCGGACCCCCAGGTGCATTTTCCCGCCGCCCGCGCCTGGAGCCAGTATGAGGGCCTGTGCAGCACACTGATGCCCAGCCCCGAAACGGTGGCCAGCTTCGCGCAGGACCGCAGCGCCCTTGGCCTCGCACGGATCGAGGCGCATTACTTTGCCCATGACCTGTTCCTGCCGCCGGAAGGATTGCTTGGCCGGATGCAGCGCATCGCCCATCTTCCGGCGGAGATCGTGCAGGGGCGCTATGACATGGTTTGCCCTGCGGAAAGCGCCTTCGAACTGGCGGCGTCCTGGCCACGGGCGCGGCTGACGGTGGTGCCGGATGCGGGGCATTCCGCCCTGGAGCCTGGCGTGCGGCTGGCGCTGGTGGCCGCGGTGGAACGGTTCCGGCGGCGCCCCTGAACCGCATCCTCCTGGTTCCCTGTTCCGCCGATCCACGCTAGATTGGCCAAACGTCTCCGTAGCTCAGCAGGATAGAGCACCAGATTCCTAATCTGGGGGCCGTGGGTTCGAATCCCGCCGGGGACATTTCAAATCAAGCACTTATGAGGCGCAGACGCTTCTGGTTTCCGGGGTCCGGAAACTGGTTTCCGGTCCGTGTTCCGGGTCCGGAGAACGCTGTTCCCAATGGGCGATTCGCCTCCCAGGCGGTGATCGCGCCGGCGGCCACATCGCCGCGCCGCGGGATGTAGGTATCCAGGATCTTCATGGTCTGATCGATGCTGTGCCCGGACACAGCCGCGATCTGGCTCGGGGTGGCACCTGCCAGGGCCATCTGCACCATGCCGGTCCGCCGCAGATCGCGGCGCTGCAGGTCAGATAGCAGCTGCTGGCGGATGGTGGCCTTGGTTCTCTCGCGCACCTTGCCGCGCTTTCCGCACAACGGCGTGGCCCTCAGCGCCTCACGCGCCAAGGTATGGTTTACCGCCTGGAGGTGCTTGTCCCAGGCGCGGGCGAAGTTCCGCTTCAGCCATGGCAGGCCGCGTGGCGAGGGGACCAAGAGGTGCTGGTCCGCAGGCAATGCGCGCAGGATCTCGGCCAGCGCTGAATGGCAGGGAGTCCAGACCAACGCAGCCGTCTTGTTCTGCCGGAGCCCGATCCAAAGGCGGCCGTCCACCTGGTTCTCGTGCAGATTGTCCCGGGTCAGGGCCAGGACATCGGAAAGCCGCTGCACCGTGTAGAGCAGCAGGGCCATCCCTGCCTTCAGGCTGGGCCTCGCATCGGCGAGGAAGAGGTCAACCTGCTGTTGGGTCCAAACCTCCGTGCGGGGACTCACCGGCACCAGGGTCACGTCCTCCGTCGGCTTGCTGCTAACCAGACGCCGCGCCTTGGCGAAGCTGAACAGGATGCGCAGCATTCGGACCAAGCTGTTGGCCTTATGCCGATGGCCTCGCTCCGCCACCTTGTCCCGGATTGCATAGATCACTGCCGGGGTGATGTCGGCCAGCCGGACGCCATGCAGGTCGCCTAGCAACTCTTCCAGCTCGTAGGCATATTGGGTCCTGGTAGAGGGCTTCTTGTCGCGAAACTCGGGAGAGGCCTTGTAGGCAGCTACCAGGGCCTCGAAGTTGCGGGGATCGAGGGTGCGAGGCGCAATGGCATCGCCCCGGATGTCACGCAGCCATTCAATGGCTTTCTCCCGATCTGAGCCGAGAGCTTTCCCCGTCTTGCGGTCGAAATAATAGATTCGCTCTGTGCCGTCAGCGAGCCGCTTGCGGACGGGTTTGAGCCCGGCCGGAATAGCCTCGCGTGGCGCGAGCGGCGGTGATGCCGTCATGGCGCTCCTGGATCCTTCTCAATAGCGCCTCCTCCCCCGTCGAAAGGGTGCCCTCCTGCACCTGCTGGTCTGTCAGCGGGCTTCCATCCGACTGGAGCGGCGGGGCAGCGCCGATTCCCGCCAGGCGGTCAGCGTGCGCGTCCAGAAGCCTCTTGTCCCAGGTCAAACGTCGGCCGGTCCGGCCGCGGCGAAGGGGGCGAGGCCACATGCCGGCCTCAACCTCGGACGCGAAGAGATCCGGGCCGACCCCAAGATAGGCCGCTGCCTCCTTCTGGTTGAGAAACCGGCTTTCAGGCATCGGCTATCCCGCCCATCCCCACAGCGAGAAAACAAGGCACAGTGCGCCCGCGCAGACCAGGCAGCGGATCTCGCAGCGGTCGATGGGCAGGCGGGGGAGAGGGGCAAGCAAGGTGTGGGGTGACGGCGCACCCGCCTCCGCGTCGTCCGTCATGGCGTCTCCACCCCCGGCTCCCCATCCTGCTCGGGCGGCTGCCCCTGCTGCTGCTCTTTGAGGAGCGCGTCATACCGCTCCAGCGCCGCCCAAAGCAGGCGCACATGCTCGGCGCTGACGATCATGCCCTGCCCCTGCATGGTGTCGTGCCAGTGGCGAATGCAGCGGGCCGCCTCAATGACTTCCAGGGCAGCTTTCCACCGCGCCTCCTCGGCTTCAGGAGTCGGGGTCGGTGAGGAAGGATTGTCGTTTCGATCAGTCATGGCTCCGTCTCTGTGCCGCTGCGGGTCTGGCCGCGTATGTGGCCGCACTTTCATTAGGACGAGAGGCGCTCGAGGTTGCATCAGCCTGAACACGACGCGCCGGAGACGGCACCAAAGCCGCGGTCCGCGTGTGACCAGGTGGAGCCGAGAATGCTTAACCGTGTAGAGGATCCAGCGGTTGTCTGCGTCCGAAACGTTCGGTTGCTCGGTCATGCTTGCCCCTCGCTGGGTGCGGCCAATAGCGCATTGTCAAAATCGCCCGCAAAGAAGCGGTCCAGGATTTCATCGCCCAGCGCTGTCATGACTGCGCCGAAAGCAGGGCTGGGGGAGGATGAGTTGATGCCTATGCGATCTCCATCAATCGTCAGCAGAACAGCACCTCGCAGCCCGTGCTTCTGAACCAGCGCGCGTAGAGCGCGCGTCAGCGGGTGGTTGGGATCGTGGTCGCTCTGGACCTTGGTTTCAGACGACACGGGGCGCCTCCAAAGCTGCAATTCGCCTCCGGAGCTTTTCGGCCGCCTTGTAGATGGCCGGCTCATTCCCCTCGCCTGTGGCTAGGGTGTTCATCAGCCGTTGGATGACAGCGCGCAGGTCATCTGCGGTCGCCGCAAGGTTCGGTTGGTCAGTCATCGTCTTCACCGCCGATGCCATCGCCGCCGCAGGCGTCACATTCCCAAAAGTCTTCCTCCTCAGCAGAAAGTGGCGACTGACACATGATGCAGAACGCGCCGTGAGGTGTGCGGATAATGTGACTGGCGCACTCCGGCCCCTTCGTTTCAGACTTCATCTGACCCCTCTCCGCAAAGGGCGAGCACCCGCCGCCGCGCCGCTTCCTCATCAATGCGCTGCCCCCAGGGGAACGGCTGATCGGTCAGCACCGCGTGCGCCTCTGTCCACGAGAGGCCGCCGCGCTCGGCCAGCCTGCGGAGAGACTGCCCACCGTGATTGCGCTGCGCTTGCCTCTCATGTGGCGCGATAATCGCCCAGGGTATGCTGGCCCTGAGATGGCGCGGACCAAGGATCGGGAAGCGCTGCTCGTTCGGTTGGTCAGTCACGAGCATCCTCCCGGAACTCGCGAAAGACAGCCGCTAACGCATCAGCCCAAATCGCTGGGTCAGCCCCGCGCAGATGGAGCATCATCGCGAAGTTGGCGAGATCAACGTGGTTCCAGATGTTCGTCTTCTGCATGTGGTCAACTAGAAGCTCGGCCAGATACTCAACAGTGCATCTGTCGGGGTTGTCCCATCCGCTTCGTCCCTTTGCGCGAGCCGTTGCCAGCTTGCGCTTCATGTCTGCCGCAAAGCGGTCAACAGCCAGATCGTCGGGATGGACATTCGGTTGGTCGGTCATGGCGCGCTCCCCAGGGCCTCGCGAAGAACCCGGACGCAGGCCCAGCACTCAGCCTTGTTGGCGTCGCCATACTGGTCCTGCGCATGCTGGCGGTTCATCTCGATGACCTTCTCTGCCGCCGCCCGGAGCCGCTCGATCTCGGCTGCCGAAGAGGGAGCGGCGTTCACTGCGGCCACGGCACGCGCCGCGTCATCCTCCCAATGGAACGTCGCAACCGGCCTCTGCCCTTCGTAGACGTGGATGCCGTAGTGCCGGCCGACGCGCCAGCGGCTCGTTTCGCTAATACGATCCGGCATTGTGTTAACGGCAGGGTTCGGCTGGTCGGTCATTCACTCGACCCCGTCAGAGCCGCGCGCAGCATCACGTCCCAGCACTCCTGCGCTGACCAGCCTGTCGGGCGGTGGGGGAATTGGCATGAAAGGCAGCGACCATGGCCATGGTTGTCTCGACCGGTACGAGCACGTGGGTGGGAGGGGTGGCGACAAATGGTGGCGGGCAGGGGCCGAGATAGCGCGGGATGGCTACCTGCAGCACCAGGCGCGCGTCGGCCACATCAGAGGGTTGCGGGTAGCTGGCGTTCGGATGCCGCTTGGCTGCCAGGGCGCAGGCGGCAGCCCACACCAGCACGCTTTCCCCTATCGGCGCCTCATGCCGAGAGCTCGGTTGGCCGCTCATGTGCTGCGCTCGCTGTCATAAACCGCGACGATCATCACCTTCTGGGCCTCCCGCGCGCATTCGCGTCCCTTGCCTGCCCACTCCGCGACCTCGCGCGCCTCCGACGATCGAAGCTCTTTCGCTGCCAACCTCACCTGTCGCATCGCCTCGTCAGCGGCCTCTATGAGCTGCAGCATGTGGCGCTGGTGCAGGAGTCTCTGTTCCGCGTCGCTCGGTCGGTCAGGCATCATCACCCTCCCAGCCAGGTGCTGCCTGGAAGCCCGCGGCATTGCGATGCCCGCCGCCGCCATAGAGCTTCGCGACCGCGCTGACATCGGCGCCACCATCGCTGCGGGAGCGCAGGCTGAAGACGCGAGCCCCAGGCTTGTCGTAGTAGCAGGCCGCGAAGGGTGCCTCCTCCGCCATCAGGCCGGCAGCATCGCTGGCCATGGTGTAGGGCAGGTTGGCGACTGGCACCTCCTGCCCAGCGATGACCATGGTCCGGCGCGTCACCTGCAGCAGCTCGGCGACATCCTTGCGGTGCTTGCGCTCGATCGCCGCGCCTTGGCTGATCATCTCTTGAAGCGATTCCGGCCAGGCGCAGGCGGTCGCCAGAATGTCCCAGGCCGCGAAGTCGTAGGCGTAGGAGAAGATCACCGCCTGGATCTCGCGGGTGCCCGTCAGGGCAAAGCGCCAGAGGTCGCGATCCTCTACATGGCGCACCAGGTGCGGCACCGGTGTGCCGGGATGGAAGAACTCCCAGGCCAGCCTGGCGCCGCTCTTCTCCATGTCGAACCAGGCCGCGCAGGCGGGATGGCCCTGGTTTTCCAGGAGGTACGCATCCTCGGTGATGTGGTACGTCCAGGGATCGAGCGGCCGATCGAAATGAGTGACAGCCCTGGGCATCCAGGCCAGTGCCTCCGCCGCCGTCTTGTGGTGGTCCAGCACCAGCAGCGACTTGGCCCGCTCCGCCATGCGGCGCAGCACCGGCTCGGGGTAGGAGAAGTCCACCAGGATGACACGCCGGCCGGCCGTGTCGGGCGGCTCCTGGCCGTAGATCCCTGGGACGAACTCGGCGTCCGGGAAGCGCTTCCAGACAGCCCAGGCGGCCGTGAAGCCGTCGGCGCAGTTGCTGTGGTAGATGCAGAGGGGCGGGGCGCTCATTCCGCATCCCTCTGCCAGAACCCGCCGCGCGGGCCGGTCACCGCCAGCAGCACGACAACGGGGGCCAGCACGAGCATCATCGCGAAGGTGAGGGCGGTCTTAAGGGCCGTCTTCATGGAGCGTCCTTTCGGGGGGATGAGTGGAGTGCGGCCACGCGGCGCAGAAAAGCCGCGATACGGTGAGCACTGCCTGTTTCATCGTCGTCTACGTGGTCCAGGTACACGGCAGCGGCCTCCAGCTCCCACGCTTCGGGAGCGGGCTCCGCAGCCTCGACAATCAGAGCGGGAGCAGAGTCCAGGCGGGCGGTGCGGGGAGGAATCATGCCGGCACTTCACCGGCTCGCCGCAGCGCCCGCAGCTTCCTCCGCATTACGTCGCTCATGGCGCTGTTCGCCCGCCGGCGATAGGCGTACTCATCTGCCTGCGCGAAGAGGCCTGCGCCCTCCGCCAGGTCCTCCGCCATGCCATACATGCCAGCGGCATCGCGGAAGCCTTCCACAGCAGTAGCCAGGAGTCCCTTCGTGGCACGCTGTTGCGCCGCCTCCGCCAGAGCCTTCGCCTCCAGGCACAGCTGATCGATGCGCTCCTGCCGGCTGACGATGGCAAGGTTCACATGCGGCGGAGGCGCCAGGCAGTCGCGCAGCTGAGCAGCGATCCGCCAGATGCTGCTCATCATGGTCATGCCTCCGGCGTACCGATGAACACCGGCAGGTCGGTGCCCTCGCGAACGGCCTTCAGCGCGCGATCGAAGGCGTCGAAGAAGACGACATCGGGCCGGTACCGCTTCATGATCCAGAAGATGCGGCCTTCGCTGCGCCGGTACTGCAGGCGCACCGGCATCTTGTAGGCGCTGTCGCCGTCGAACACCGGGATGCCGATGATGAACAGGTTCGGCACCTTCAGCGGCTGGCCGGTGCTGTCGCGGTGCTCCGTGCGGTACACCACCTCCACCTCACCGGAGGCGAGGTTCTGGGCATTGGTGACCTCGGCCGATTCCGTCATCTTCAGGCTGCGCGCGATCTCCAGCAGCCTGGAGGGGCCGGCGATCTCACCCTTCAGGATCTGCAGGAGGTCCAGGGTCAGGGCTCCCGCCTCCGTCCGGCCATCCTCCGGAGGCGGCACGATGTCCATGATCCGCTCTTCGATGAAGGCGGCGAAAGTGGCCTGCGACAGCGCGGAGCCGTCCACTTTGCGCCAGGCTGTTGATTTTTGCTGAGATCTGACCCGGGAGGGGTCAGAGTTTTCGCTGAGAAATGACCCGTGTCTGTTCACCTCC
>NZ_VUKA01000019.1 GCF_008386565.1 Teichococcus oryzae
CAAGCCAGCGCTGGTAGGCCCTGGCACGGATGGCGCCACCATCACCGCCCGCTACCTGACGCCGCATACGGTGCACCGCGCCATGGCGGTGACGGGCGGCATCACCCTGGCCGTCGCCGCGCGGCTGCCCGGCACCGTCGCGGCGCCGCTGGCCGCGGGAGAAGGGGCGGAGGTGCGGATCGCCCATCCTGCCGGGACGCTCTCCATTGGATTGTCCATGGAAGGCGACATGGTCCGATGGGCCAGCGTGCTGCGCACGGCGCGGCGCATCTTCGAGGGCCATCTGTGGGTGCCGCGCACGGCCGCCGCCCTGTCAATGGCCGCTGAATAGAACCACGACTTGAACACGAGGAAACGTCCCCCATGAACCGTCGCCACCTGTTGGGCCTGATGGCCGCGGCACCCTTCGCCAAGCCCGCGATCCTGCGCGCGGAGGAGAACTGGCCACAGCGCCCCATCCGCATGCTGCTGGCCTATGCGCCGGGCGGCGGCACCGACAATGTTGCGCGCGTGCTGGCAGCGCGGCTGCAGGGCATACTGGGCCAGCCCGTCGTGGTCGAGAACAAGCCTGGTGCCGGCGGCAACCTGGCCACCGAGGCCGTGGCCGCGGCCAAGCCTGATGGCTACACGCTGCTGATGGGCAACCAGGGGCCGATGACGGTCAACCAGTCGCTCTTCCCCAACATGCGGGTGGATCCCTTGCGGGCATTGGACCCGGTGGCTCTGGTGGCCGACGCACCGCTCGTGGCGGTCGTTGGCTCCAGCACCAAGGCACGCACCCTCCCGGAGCTGCTGGCAGAGGCCCGCAAGATGGACGGGCAGATGAACTACGCCTCGGCCTCCAATGGCTCGGCCAGCCATCTGGCGGCGGCGTTGCTGTTCCAGATGGCGAAGGTAGAAGCGCAGCATCTGCCCTTCCGGGGCGCCGGTCCGGCGCTGAACGACGTGGTGGCCGGGCACATCCCCTTCATGGTGACGACGCTGCCCTCCATTGCCGGGCTGATCCAGGGAGAACTGGTGCGGCCGCTTGCGGTGACCGGCGAGGCTCGCATCGCGGCGCTGCCGGACGTGCCGACCGTGGCCGAGGCCGCGCTGCCAGGATATCGGGCTTCCGCCTGGTACGGCCTTCTCGCGCCCAAGAATACGCCGGCCGCCCTCCGCACGAAGCTGGAAGGCGCCGTTGCCGACAGCCTGACCACGCCGGATGTGGAGAAACGGTTGCAGGAGGAAGGTGCCGTGCCGTCCCGCCTGGGGGGCGAGGCGTTCGGCAAGTTCATGGCTGCTGAGCGTCAGCGTTGGTCGAAGCTGATCAGTGACACTGGAATCACCGTGGACTGAGGAGCTGGAAGGGGGACCGCCGCCCCCGCCAGCGCCTCAGGAACCGTGCTGGAGGAACCGTGCTGGCGCCGCGTATGCGCAAGAACGCTGAAGAAAACAATCCAGGCACCGGCCTGACTTCCATCGCAGCGCGATCAGTCAGGTCGAGGAGGCCACTGTCGCAGCATTGCGAAGGCTCCACAATGCTTCTGCGTCGATCCGTGATGTCCCGCCGTTCTGAAAACTACGCTGTTATTATTCAGCATCGGCAATCATGACCGACGGAACGGGTTTGTGTGTCGAGTTGCCTGATTGTGCAAGCCGGGGCTCGAACATCTCGGCCACTTCCTCATAGACGGTTTTCACAGGCAAGGCTCGACCGCGCCGTTCGAAAACGCCTGGGTTCGGCTTGGCTGCCTCGCCGACCACAGCCACGCTCGATCTGCCGGGAGTTTCGTGCAATGCGGCCAGAAAGCGCCTGGCGCCAGTCGGTCCCAGCAGATGCACAAGATAAAGGTCGGCCGGCCGGGCTGCGCGCCCCATGGATTTTTCCAGGCCAGGCCGCGCCTTCTTGAGCCGCTCCGCGGCCAACACTACCGAAAGATGAGGATTGTCCCTGAGGCGGAGGATGCCCTGAAGTTCGCGCCAGTTGCGTGCGCCGATGTTGCCGTCACGGTCTGTCGTCAAGGCTGCGGCGTAGCGGCCAAGGCCGTGATGAGGACCGAAGTCACGGACCACCTCAAGCCATGTGTCGCGGGTGAACTGCATCAGGCCTCGTGCCGAGGAGGAAGGGTTTTCAGCCCGCGGATCGAGGCGGCTCTCCCGCTCGGCGATCCGGCGCAGAACATCGGCACTGAGCCCCGTCGCCCGCTCCGCGCGCTGGAGCGCTATTTCCACCACATCCCGTTTCTGTTCCGCGATGTGCCTCTGAGATGGAACACGGGGCTCTTGTGCCTTCCGAGGAGCCGTGGGCGGGCGCCGGCTGTTCGATCGGCGTACCGCAGTCCGCGCTGTGCCTTCCTTGCGTTGCAACACAGGTTTTCGGGCGGTCATGCGGGGCGCTGACGCTTTGGTCTTCTGTATCGCGGCTCCTGAGCGCGCCTGGGCTGCCTCAGCCTGGGAAGCGCCTGCGAGCAGGAGCAGCATCGAGGCTGCGAAGGCTATGGGAAACAGGCAGGTCTTCAAGGATGGCAACACGGCGTATAATGAGGCCGATGTTGCGCCAGGAAGCGCGGCAGCACAGGTATTGTTGGTCACGTCGATCTCCTTGGGGGGCGAGGGACGGCGTGGGTGGATGGCAATCGGCGCTCAACTCATGAGGCTGGAAACGGTTGTGACGGGTAACGGGAACGTTGTTGCTGTGATCCTGGTCTGTGCAATGGTCTAGCGATTTTCAACTCAGAGCATCGAGGCGTTCTTCATGAGTCCCGCCTGAGGTGAGCAAAAATCGTCATGCACAACTTCTTTGCTTGAGCTGCGCTTGATCAACACAAGGGCGCTGTCGCGCTTCTGAGGAAGCGCATCTGGCCACAGGCTGGTGCCTGCGCCACCTTATGCCGCCAACTGGATACAGGGTTCCTGCCGCCAGTTCTGGAGCCCATGCTTTCCGAATGAAGGGATGAATTGGCCGCAGCCGACGAGCGCGCGGCGGCATGAGATCGGGAGTTGGTGATGCAGGTCGGCCGAGGAGTACCCTCTTTCTGTGCCTGGAAGGCGAAAGCAGCCGCTTCAAGCGCCGCGTGACCTTGGATGGTCGCCAGCGCTTCCTGAAGGCCGCACCGTCTCAGTGGGAGCGATGCCGCGCCTTCAGCCCAGGCGCGGGTCCAGCCAAGGTCGTTCCAAGGCCTGCCAGGGCGTGTGCCGTGCCTCCTTTTCCCGCAAGGCGATGCCGAGGCCGGGTAGGGTGGGGAGGGTGGCCGCGCCACCTTGGAAGGCGAGACCCTCACCACCCGAAACCAGGGTGAAGAACCGCTCTGTCTCGCCGAACTGGACCTCCAGCCGCAGGAAGTTGGCGAGGGTGGCGCAAAGGTGCAGGGAGTGCGCGTGGCAGACCGGCCCCGTCGGGTTGTGAGGCGCGACCTCCACGCCGGCGGTCAGGGCAAGGGCGGCGATGCGCCGGATCTCCTCATGCCCACCAGCATGCTTGATATCGGGCATCAGCACGTCATAGCAGCCCGCCTCGATCACCGGCCGGTAGGCGGCGAGGCCGCAAAGCGTCTCCGCCCCGGCGAGGCGCATGCCGCGGTCATTCGCCATGCCGCGCAGGCGCCGGATCTCGGGCAGGTTGCCCTCGGAGACGGGGCACTCCAGCCAGTAAAGGCCGAGTGGCGCCAGGTCACGCACCAGGGCCGCCGCGCCGCCCGCCGAGAACCGCCAATGCGCGTCCACCATCACCTCCACCGCAGGGCCCACGGCCTCCCGCACGGCGGCGATGCGGTCCAGCCCCTCGGCATAGGCGGCGCGCTGGGCGGCGGCGTCGCCGCCCGCGTCCTGCCAGACCATCGGCTCAAAGGGGGCGAGCTTCACGGCCGAGAAGCCCTCGGCCACCGCGCGCCGTGCCGCGGCCGCAAAGCCCTCCGGCGTGCGAGGCTGCGCGCCGCGGTTGATGTTGGCGTAGAGCGCAAGCCGCTCCCGCAGCGCGCCGCCAAGGAGGCGGTGGAGGGGCGCGCCCGCCTGCTGCCCCGCGATGTCCCACAGCGCAGCCTCAAAGGCACTCTGCACGGTCTGTGCCACGAGTCCGCCCGGAGCGTGCGGCAGCACCTGACAGAGGCGGTTGCGGCCCAGCGGGTCCTGCCCGACCACGCTGGCGGCGAGGCGCCGCGCTTCCGTTTCCAGCGCCGCCTCCTGGTTGGCGAGGGTGCACTCGCCCAGGCCTGTGAGGCCGGCATCGGTACGGACCAGCAGGAAGCACCAGTTGGTCTTGGGCGTCACCTGGACGCCGAGGAAGTCGAGGGTGGTGATGCGCATGCCTGTCACTCCGCCTGGATACCGGTCTGCGCCACGAGCGTCTTCCATTTGCGGATGTCGTCCGCGATCCGCTTCCCGAACTCGCCTGGTGTGGAGACGATGAGTTCGCCGCCCAGGAGCCGCACCCGGTCCCGCATTTCCGGCGAATCACGGAGAGCCTCAAGGGCGGCCAGGAGCCGCCGCCGCGCCGGCTCCGGCGTGCCGCGCGGCGCCAGGAGGCCGTTCCAGGCCAGGGTCTCGAAGCCCGCCAGCGTCTCCGCCACGGGTGGCACCTCCGGCAGTTCCGGCGTGCGGGCGGCGGAGGTGACGGCGAGGGGCGTCAGCTCGCCGCGCTGGATATAGGGCATGACGTTGACGAGGTTGGCGAACATCAGCGCCGTGTCGCCCGCGATCACCGCCTGGGCCATGGCTGGCGTACCGCGATAAGGCACGTGGACGATGTCGAGCTTGGCGGCGGACTTGAACAGCTCCATCGACATGTGGGCGGAGGAGCCAACGCCGCCCGAGGCGTAGTTCAGCGCCCCGGGCCGCGCCCGCACCGTCGCGATCAGCGCGGGCAGGTCGCGCACCGGCAGGAGGCGGTTGTTGACCACCAGCACGTTGGGGCCCTGCACCAGCAGGGAGACAGGCTCGAAGGCCGTGGCGAGGTCATAGGGCAGGTCACGGTAGATGGCCGCGTTGATGCCGTTGGACCCGGCATTGCCGAGCAGGAAGCTGTAGCCGTCCGGCGCCGCATTGTGAGCCGCCTCCACGCCGATGCGGCCGCCCGCGCCGCCGCGGTTCTCCACGACGAAGGGTTGGCCGAGGCGCGCTTCCAGGAATGGGGCGATCAGCCGCGCCACGGTGTCGTTGCCGCTGCCCGGGGCGTCGGGGAGGATCAGCCGCACCGGGCGGGTGGGCCAGTTCTCGGCGGTCCGGGCAGCGCGCGGGGCAAGAGCGGCGGCGGAGCAGGCGAGGCAGGCGCGCAGCCATTCGCGGCGACCGGGCATGGACATCCCTCAGGTTGTTTGCGGCCAGTGTGCCGCCGGAACGGTGCTGGCCTCAAGCACCCCAGGGCGCATGCCTTTCCTCCATCGGCGTGAAAAGCCAACCGGAAGCGGTTTGGCTGTCCTGAAGCAGCGATGCGAGGCAGCGGATACGGACAAACGGTCACGCCGGACTTCTGGCCAGAAGTCTGGGTCTGGGCCAACTTGCACTGATGACGCCCGACACTGCTCCCGATACGCCAGGCTCCGTCAGGGAGCCGGCATGGCCTTCCTTGTGGCGGATCTTCCCGCCGATCCTGCTGCCCATTTTTCTGGCCGTGGTGGACGGCACCATCGTGGCGGCAGCGCTCCCCGCCATGGCCGGAGCCTTCGGCGAAGTGGAGCGGCTGTCCTGGGTGGTGGCATCCTACCTGGTCGCCAGCACCGTCGCCGCTCCAGTGTATGGACGGCTCGGCGACGCTTTCGGGCGGCGGCGCCTGCTCCTGGTGGCTCTGGTGCTGTTCATCGCGGCCTCGGTGCTCTGCGCCTCAGCACAGGACATCCTGTCGCTGACGGCGGCGCGGGTCCTGCAAGGCTTCGGCGGCGGAGGGCTGATGGTGTTGTCCCAGGCGCTGCTCGGGGAGAACGTGCCGCGGCGCCAGCTCGGCCGTGCACAGGGCATCCTGGCCGCGGTGATCGTGGTTTCCTCGACCTTCGGCCCTGTGGCAGGCGGGGTGCTGACGCAGTTCTTTGGCTGGCCCTCGGTGTTCCTCATCAACCTGCCCCTGGGTGCATTGGCCATGCTTCTGGCGCTGCGCCTGCCGGTCCATGCCGCCAAGGGCAAGCGGGGCAGCTTCGACTGGCCAGGCCTGCTGCTGTTCGCTGGCTTCGTTGTGCCGCTGTTGCTGGTGCTGGAACAGGTGCAGCGCATCGACGCTGCCACGCTTGTGGGTACTGTCGCCAGCCTTGGCATATCGCTGTTCTGCCTCGTGCTCCTGCTCCGGTTCGAACGGCGGGCGGCACAGCCCTTGTTCCCGCTGGAGATGCTGCGGCGTCCGGCCATGTGGCGCGCCAATGCCATGGCCGCTTGCTCCGGTGCCCTGCTGGTCAGCGAGGTGACCTTGTTGCCGATCCACCTGCAGGCGGTGGACGGCGCTTCAGCGGCCCAAATTGGCTTGCTGATGCTCCCTCTGACGGCAACGGTTGGAATGGGCTCGCTGGTGACTGGCTGGCTCGTGACCCGCACCGGACGTCTGGCGATCTTCCCCGCGGTCGGGCAGACGGCGGCGGCACTGGGCTTGTTGTTGGTCGCCTTCGGGCACCATCAGGTCGGAGCGACGCTGGGCCCCTGGGGATTGCCGGCGATGCTGGCCCTTGTCGCAGTGTTCCAAGGCTCGGCCATGCCGGTGGCGCAGGTCACAGCTCAGGCGCTGGCGCCGCCCGCTATGCTGGGGGCAGCGGCAGCCTCGGTCCAGCTGTCGCGTTCTGTTGGCTCCGCGGCAGGCGTCACGGTTGCGGTCGGCGCCTTGTTCGCGATCCTGAGCCAGGAAAGCACGACCGCGGCGGTCTTCGCCGACATGGTTCGGCACGGTCCTGCTGCCTTGGCCACTATGCCGGATGCGATGCGCGCCACAACCGCGGCCCGCATCAACACCGGCTTCAGCTTTGCCTTTATGGTTGTGGCAGCCTTTGCCGTCATGAATGCCTTGCTCGCCTGGACCCTGCCGCTGCGGCGGATCTAGAGCAGCATTCTCGGTCATCCTGCCGCCCTGTCCTGTTCTGGCCGTTCAGCGACCGGTGAAGATCGGGGCGCGCTTCTCCAGCTTGGCATGCCGCCCCTCGGCATAGTCGGCGCTGGCGTAGCAGGCATCTTCCTCCATCTTGACCCGGACAAGATCCGGCGGGCCGTCGCGGCGGGCCAGTTCGCGGAAGGCTATCTTTGCGGCTTTCAGGCTGAGGGGCGCATTCGCCGCCAGCTCCCGCGCCAGATCAGCCACCGCCGCACCAAGGGCTTCGCGGTCAGGCAGGATTCGCATGGCGATACCGAGCGTCAGGAGTTCCTCGCCGCCATACTGCCGGCCAAGCAGCACCATTTCCCGCGCGCGTGCCAGGCCCACCACATCCACCACCTTCTCGATGTCTTCCAGCCGGTAGGGGAGGCCAAGGCGCACCGCGGGTATGCCGATGCGCGCATCCGCCGTGCAAAGGCGGAAATCCGACATCAGCGCGAATTCGAGGCCGGCGCCCAGGCAATAGCCATGCACCGCCGCGACCACAGGCTTCTCCAGCGTCTGCAGCCTGGCCGCGACGGCCCGCTGCCAAGCGTTGTAGCGCGCGGCCGCCTCGGGGTCGGCGCGGACGGTGTCGAACTCGCTGATGTCGTTGCCCGCGCAGAAGGCGCGCTCTCCTGCCCCGGCCAGCACCAGGACGCGGATCGCCGGGTCCTCCGCCACGCGCGCCAGCAGGCCTGGCAGCGCCTGCCACATTTCGGCATTAACAGCATTGAGCCGGCGCGGATTGTCGAAGGTGAGGCGCGCCACCCCTTCGGCGATCTCAAAACGGAGCAGCGCGGTCATACCGCTCTCT
Source organism: Teichococcus oryzae (assembly GCF_008386565.1). Classification (GTDB taxonomy): domain Bacteria; phylum Pseudomonadota; class Alphaproteobacteria; order Acetobacterales; family Acetobacteraceae; genus Pseudoroseomonas; species Pseudoroseomonas oryzae. The sequence goes on from NZ_VUKA01000019.1 coordinate 7,836, forward strand.
CCTTGCGCAGTGCGGCGATCTCCGCCTCGGAGAAGCCAAATTCAGCCAGAACGATATCGTTGTGCTCGCCACGATCCGGTGTGGGGTTCCTTGGGTTGGCGACGCCCGGCATCTGAATCGGCGTACGCACGAGGTTGATGTCGCCAAGCCGTGGATGCCGCACAGGAAAGGACAGGCCGAGATGCTGCACCTGCCGGTCGGCGAAGACCTGATCCATCGCATAGACCGGCCCGGTGGGAACCCCAGCCTTGTTCAAACGCTCAATCCAGTTCACGGTGCTATCCGTCAGCAGCTTCGCCTGCAATACGGCATTGACCTTGGCGCGGTTGGCCGAGCGGGCGGCTTCCGTGGCCAGCTCCGGCGCGCCTGCCTCCTCGACGATGTCCAGCGTTTCCACGATCCGTCGCCACATCTCGTCGCCGCCGGCGGCAAGGTTCACCAGCCCGTCCGATGTGTGGAACAGGCCGGTGGGCACGGTGGTGGGATGATCGTTGCCGGTCTGCTGCGGCACCTCGCCCTTCATGGTCCAGCGCGTGGCCTGGAAATCCATCATGGCCACCATGGCCTCCAGCAGCGAGGTGTGCACCCAGCGACCGCGCCCGGTCCTTTCCCGCTCAACCAGCGCGGTGAGAATGCCGATCGCGCAGAACAGGCCCGCGGTGAGGTCGGCCACCGGGATGCCGACACGCACCGGCCCCTGGCCAGGCAGGCCGGTAACGGACATGAGCCCGCCCATGCCCTGCGCGATCTGATCGAAGCCCGGGCGCTCGGCGTATGGCCCGTCCTGGCCGAAGCCGGAAATGGAGCCGAGGATGATGCGCGGATTGATCGCGGCCAGGGCATCGTAGCCGATGCCCAGCCGGTCCTTCACATCCGGTCGGTAATTCTCCACCACCACATCGGCCTGAAGGACGAGGCGCCAGAAGGCTTCCAGCCCCTTCGGATGCTTCAGGTTCAGCGTGATGCCGCGCTTGTTCCGGTGGACATGCTGGAAGTCCGGCCCGTTGCGCGCGCCGCCCATGCCCTTGCCGGTGTCGACATCCTCCGGCGCCTCGATCTTGATGCAGTCCGCACCCCAATCGGCAAGCTGGCGCACGCAGGTGGGGCCGGAGCGGACCCGGGTGAGGTCCAGCACCTTGATATGGGAAAGAGGAAGGGACATCAGGCGTGCTCGTGCTGTTCGGCGGCGCGGGCGGCCGGTTGGCCCAGGAGAATATCGATGTTGCCGCTGGCCTCCACCGTGGCGTGGGCCGCTGGCGGGATCAGCAGGGTGGACATCGCCTCCTCGATGATGGCGGGGCCGGCGATCTGCGTGCCCGCCGCAAGGCGGCGGCGGTCCAGCACCGGAGCCATGTGTTCCGACGCGCCGAAGCGGACGCGCCGGGTGCCGGTGCGCGGATCGCCGCTGGCTGTCCTGGGCACGGCAGGATCGAGCCTGTTTCCGGCCGCGCCGCCGGTCGCGGCAACGCGGATGTTGATGATCTCGACCGCGCCCACCGCCGGGCGGCGGGAGAAGACCCTCTCATAGCCGGCAAGAAAGGCTTCGCGGATCGCCCCGCCGGTGCCTTCGCCATAGGGCCCGGCCGGCATCTCCGTGATCAGTTCGTAGCCCTGGCCGACAAAGCGCAGATCGGCCGCGCGGCGGATGGTGATGTCCGCGGCATCGCCGAGCGTAGCGGCGATAACGGCCCGCGCCTCCTGTTCCAGCCTGGCGTAGGCGCCCTCCAGCCAGGTCCAGTCCAGCCCTTCCAGCCGGCGGGCCACCGTGGCCACGCGGTCGACCCGGGCAGGCGCCAGCAGCAGGCCGAGGGCGGAGGCGACGCCCGCGCCCGGTGGGCAGATGACGCGCGAGATGCCGAGGCGGCGCGCGAGGTCGCAGCCATGCAGCGGCCCGCCGCCCCCGGTGACCAGCAGCGCGAAATCGCGTGGATCGTGGCCCTGCTCCGCCACATGCACGCGGGCGGCGGCGGCCATGGTCTCGTTGACCACGGCGTGGATGCCGCCGGCCACTGCCGGCAGACTGAGCCCCGCCTCCTCCGCCAACCGGCCCACGGCTCGCTCCGCCGCTTCGGTGCTCAACCTCATCGTGCCGCCGGCAAAGGTTTCGGCATCGAGGTAGCCGAGCAGCAGATTGCCGTCGGTGACCGTGGGTTCCGTGCCGCCGCGCGCATAGCAGGCCGGCCCCGGAACAGAGCTCGCGCTGCGCGGCCCGACCTTGAGCAGGCCCAGTGCGTCATGCGCGGCGATGGAGCCGCCGCCAGCGCCGATCTCAATCAGCTCAATGGTGGAGATGCTGAGCGGCAAGCCGCTGCCGGCGGTGAAGCGGCGCTCCCGCCCTGCCTCGAAGCGGTGCACGACGAGCGGCTCGCCATCATTGACCAAGGCAAGCTTGGCCGTGGTGCCGCCGAGATCGAAGGCCAGCAGGTCGCGGCAATCCGAGCGGCCGCCGAAGAAGGTGGCGGACAGCGCGCCCGCGGCGGGGCCGCTTTCGAGCAGCTGCACCGGCACGCGCTTCGCCTCGTCCACATGCGTGAGGCCACCATTCGACAGCATCATGAAGAGAGGTGCCGAAATGCCGAGCCTGGCGAGGTCGCCCGACAGGCGGTTCAGATACTTCTCCGCCAGCGGCTTGACGTAGGCGTTGGCAACAGTGGTGGAACTCCGGTCGAACTCGCGGATCTGCGGCGCGACCTCGCTGGAAAGGGACAGGATCAGTCCTGGATGGCGCTCCGCGATGAGCCGTGCCGCCTCCTGCTCATGCGCGGGATTGGCATAGGCGTGCAGGAAGCAGAGGGCGACCGATTCGACACCCTGCGCCACCAGCGCATCAGCGGCGGCGAGGACGGAGGCGGCATCCAGCGGGATTTCCACCGTGCCATCCGGCGCCAGGCGCTCGCTCGCTTCCAACCGCAGCGCGCGGCGGACCAAAGGCTGTGGCAGGGGAAGGTGAAGGTCGTAGAGTTCGTATTTGCGCTCGTGCCCGATCTCCAGCGTATCGCGGAAACCGGCGGTGGTGATGAGGCCCGTGGCGGCGCCGCGTCGCTCGATCAGCGCATTGGTGAACAGCGTTGTCGCATGCACGACGCGGGTGACGCCGGAAACATCCGTGCCCTCGCGCGCGAAAAGATGCTGGATGCCGGCCACCACGCCGCTGGCCGGATCGGCGGGGGTGGTCAGTTCCTTATGGGCGGCAAAGCGGCCGGTTGTCTCGTCATAAAGAACAATGTCGGTGAAGGTGCCGCCAATATCGATGGCAAGGGCGCTCATGCGGAAGTCTCCGTCACCAATCCGTTCTCGCGGTCCTGCCGCGCGAGGAGGGGATCACGTTGGTCGGGTGCGCCAAAGCCACCGCCACCCGGGGTGCGCAATTCGACGGTGCTGCCAGGATTGAGGATGTGCTGGCGCTTCGGATCCACGGGGACCCCATCGATCAGCACGGCGCCGGGCGTTCCCGCCCCTCCGCCGGCAAGGCCGGGCGCCGCCGCCTCGGGCTTGGTGCGCTCGGCCATGAAGGTCACGGCGACCGGCGTTTCGGAACGACTTTCGAAAGCCCATTCCTGGCCGGTGCCGCCCCGATGCCGGCCCGTTCCGCCGGTATCCTGACGCAGCCGCCGGTGGCGGATGCGGAACGGATTGCCCTGCTCGATCATCTCAACCGGGGCGGCCGAAACGTTGGAGGGCCAGGAAAGGACGTTGGCGCCGTCATGCTCGGCACCGGCACCATAACCGCCATTCATGAAGAACTGGTTCGCGATCGGTGAGCCGTCCGGCCGCGTGCCGGCGAAGTTGAGGCTCCAGAGCGGAGAGCCGACGCCGGCGATCACTCGTTCCGGGATAGCGGCGGACAGCGCCTGCAGGATCATCGGCGGAATGAAGTGGCCGGTGAGCGCGCGGTTGGCGCCGGCGGCGGGCGGTGTCGAGTTGAGGATGCAGCCCAGCGGCGCGGAGATGGTGATGGGGCGGAACGCGCCTTCATTGTTCGGCACCTCCGGGCAGAGCGCCGCCTTCACGGCAAAGGCGGTGTAAGCCAGGGTGTAGGCCAGGCAAACATTGATGCCGCGCGGCACCTGTGGATCGGTGCCCGCATAATCGGCATGGATGCCGTCATCCTTCTTGTGCAGGGCGAGCTTCAGGCGGATGGGCTGCTCCAATCCGTCCGTCACGACCTCGGCGTGGTAGGTGCCATCGGGCACGGCGCGGATGGCGGCGCGGGTCGCACGCTCCGAGCGCGCATGGATCTCGTCAGCCAGCGCCTCCAGGCTATCCAGCCCATGCTCGCCGAGAAGCGTGCACAGGCGTCGCTCCATCAGGTCCAGCGCGGTGAACTGGGCATAAAGGTCGCCCAGCGTCTGGTCGGGAACGCGGGTGTTCTTTCGAAAGAAGCGGAGAAAGGTGTCGTCCATCCGGCCGGCGCGCATCACCTTCATGATCGGGATCTGCAGGCCTTCCTCATAGACCTCCCGCGACTCCGCCGTGCGGATGCGGCCGCCAATATCCGGCGCGTGCGCGACGGATCCGGCGAAAGCAACCAGCCTGCCGTTCAGGAAGATGGGCTTGGCAACGGTGATGTCGGGCAAATGCCCGGTGCCCATCCAGATATCGTTGGTGATGAGGATGTCGCCCTCGTCCAGTTCCTCCGGCGGGAACTCGGCCAGGAAATGCCCGATGGTGCGCGGCACGGTGCACAGGAAGGATGGCACGCCATCGGTCGCCTGAACCAGGGAATGGCCGCGCGCATCGGTCAGCACGCAGGCGAAATCATGCGACTCCCGGACGATGGTGGAGAAGGACGTCCGCAGCAGCGCCGCGCCGGCCTCGTCCACGATCGAGACAAGCCGCGTCCAGAGCAGTTCAAGCGTGACGGAATCGAAGGTCTTCATGATCGGGCTTTCAATCGAGGCGGATCTTCGCGGCCTGGATGACGCGGTTCCACTTCTCCGTTTCAGACGCAAAGAAGCTCCGTGACGCGGCGACGCTGCCGCCAACCGCGGTGATGCCGAGCTTGTCCAATCTTGCCCGCGTGACAGGGCTGGCGAGCACGGTCCGGGTATCGGCGTTCAGTTGTTCCAGCAGGGGCTCTGGCACCGTCGCCGGGGCGGACAGGGCTAGCCAAGCGGTCGCGACATAGCCTGGCACCCCGGCCTCCTCGACCGTCGGCACATCCGGCAGCGCGGGGGAGCGGGTCGCGGAGGTTACGGCGAGGGGGCGGAGCGAGCCGGCTGCCACGAGAGGTGGGATGGTCGGCAGGTTCTCGAACATCGCGTCGATATTGCCGGCCACCAGATCGTTCAGCGCCGGCGCGCTGCCGCGATAGGGAACGTGCGACATCTGGATGCCGGCGGTCAGCATGAAAAGCTCGCCCGCCAGATGCGTGGAGCTGCCGGCGCCGGCTGAGCCGAAGGTGAGCTGGCCTGGCCGCTGCCGTGCCAACGCGACCAAGTCCTGCAGATTCCGCGCCTCCAGCCCCGGCCTGACGACGATGACGTTTGGCAGATCGCCCAGCACCGTGACGGGCGCCAGCTCCTTCGCCGGATCGTAGGTAAGACGCGGGTAGATTGCGCTGGCGCCATGGATTCCCAACGTGCCGAGCAGCAGCGTATAGCCATCCCCCGCCGAGCGGGCGACAGCCTCCGCGCCGATATTGCCGCCGGCGCCGGGGCGGTTCTCCACCACCACGGGCTGGCGCCACAACGTGCCCAACCCGTCCGCAACCAGTCGGGCCAGCACGTCCGCAGCGCCTCCGGGCGCGAGTGGAACGACGATGCGCACAGGCTTGTTCGGAAAGGCAGGCGCCTGTGCGAAGGCCGGAGTCGAGAGGGTGGCCGCCGTGGCGGCCAAAAACGTTCTGCGCAGCATGGCTTGTCCTTGTTCTGGCTCAGCCGCGTGTTCTGGCGATGTTCCCTAGTTCTTCATGATCAAGGCGGTAGACAGCACCTCGACATAAAGACTTCGCCCTGCGGCGATATGCCGCCGCATGGCAGTTTCCGCGGCCTGCGCTCTCCCCGCCTCGATGGCGGAGAGAATTTCCTCATGTTCCTCGGCGATGCGTTCATGCCGTTCCGGCACACCGCGTGCGAGGTAGCGATAGCGTTCGAAGCCGAGCAGGATCTGCTCATGGCAGGTGGCGGCGGACTTATTGCCGCTGAGGCGCCGCAGCTCCTCATGAAAGTCATGCCCGATGGAAAGCATCAGCTCGGCATCGCCAAGGGGCAGGATGCGCATGTGGCGGGCATGAATGTCGCGGAGCCTGTCTGGCCGGGCTTGGCCGCGGCTGACATTATCCGCCGCTGAGGCCGCCAAAAGACCCTCCAGCACCTCGCGCGTTGCCGAAAGCTCGTGCATCTCTTCCATTGTGAGCGGTGGCACCCGCAGGCCACGCGGCTCGCGCTTGAAAAGCCTCAACCCTTCCAGCCGCCGCACCGCATCCCGCAAGGGGGTGCGGCTGACCTGATACCGGGCGGCAAGTCGCTCCTCCGTCTCGATCGCTCCGGCGGGCAGGTCGCCGCTGATGATCGCGCCCAAGATCTGGCGGAACACGCCCTCAGCGGCTGTCATGCCGGCCGGGGATTGTTGCAGCTGATGGTTTGGGAGAGCTGTCCACTTCATGGCATCATGAATGCATGTATACATGGATACTGCAAGGGGGTTGGAGGAGAGGCAGGTTGATCGGGGCGAGGGTGCCTCGTCTGACACCCTAATCAGCATATTGATCTAGATGTCCTCTTCTGACTCGCTCCGCTGTTTCCGGAGAGAAGGTCGCATGCGCGGATCGGAATGGCTGAGCCAGGAGGCCTGGGCGGTGATCGAGCCGCATCTGCCAAAGACTCGTCCCGGCGCGCCTTGCATAGGCGATCGCCGGGTCATCAGCGGCATTCTGCATGTGCTCCGCTCCGGTTGCCGCTGGAGCGACTGCCCGCCCGAGCATGGCCCGCCCACGACCCTCTACAATCGCTCCAACCGCTGGAACGCGCAGGGTGTCTGGAACCGGCTCTTCGCGCGGCGGGCCGCGGCCGGGAACATCCCCGGCGAGATCTCCATCGGCAGCACTCATGTCAAAGCCCGCCGATCTGCGGCAGGCGCTAAAAAGGGGGCGGCACGGCGCAGGCGATCGGCCGCTCACGTGGCGGACGGACCAGCAAGATCCACGCTCTGGCCAACGCTCAAGGCCGACCGGTTGCCTTCATCCTGACACCAGGCAACGTCGCCGACCTCAGCGTTGCCGCAACGTCATCGAGCGCATGTTCTGCCGCATGTGAAGGACTGGTGTAGCTGCCGTTGTGTTGCCTCAGCCCAAGCTAGAGAACCGGCACAACTTACTGGCTGCGCCTCGGGCGGCGGTCGGACCGCACGCATTCCTTCCAGCGCGATCCGCACCGGATCGTATTCACCCGACCGGCAAGGCCACCGGCGCTGAAACCAGGTTGAATGTCCGTTCCGTCGCCTCACGGCCTCCCTCAGAAGCAAACGCCGATCCCTGCCCAGTGCTTGGCATTGCAACCGCATCCACACTGAAGAATTACGGGAGCTTAGCAGACCGGCCATCGTAGATGCTTGAACGACCTTTCTTTCGCCATCCCGAGATGCTTGCTTCCGCCCAGCGTGTCGCATCGTTCGCTCGACTGCGGGCGCAGAAGCTTGATCGGGACGGCGCTTTCCCGGAGGACGAGATCACGGCCCTCGCTGAGGAGGGCCTTCTGGCCGCGCCCTTGCCGCCGAAGCTAGGAGGAGGCGGGTTGGGCCAGGATGCCGGCAGTGCTGCGCTGCTGGCGCAGGTCCTGATGCAGATCGGTGCGGGTAGCCTGCCATTGGGTCGGATCTATGAGGGCCATGTCAACGCGCTGGGATTGGTGCTGGCATATGGCGGGCCGGAGCAGCAACGGCGGGCGGCGGCGGATGCCCTGGCAGGCCGATTGTTCGGCGTATGGAACACGGATGACCGGCAGCGGCCCCTGTGCATGGAAGGCGGGGTGCTGCGCGGCCGCAAGATCCTGGCCTCAGGCGCTGGCTGGGTGGGCCGGGCCTTGGTCACGGCTGCGACGCCAGACGGGCCGCTGATGCTGCTTCTGCCGCTGTCGCGTGGCGAGCGCGCCGATCTTTCGGGCTGGACCGCGCAAGGCATGCGCGCCTCGGCCACAGGCGCGGTGGATTTCGAGGGAATGCGAGTTCCGTCCTCCGCGTTGATCGGCGAGGCCGGAGACTATCAGCGCCAGCCGGTCTTCTCCGGTGGCGCCTGGCGCTTCCTCGCCGTGCAGACGGGCGGCGCCGCGGAGTTGCTTTCCTTGATGTGCCGGCACCTGCGCGAACTCGGCCGCGACAGCGATCCGCATCAGCGCGTCCGGGCCGGTGAATCAGCGGCAGCACTGGAAACCGCAACGCTGTGGGTGGAGCGAGCGGCGCGGCACATGGCGCAGGATGCCCTGCCGCCCGAGGCCAAGGTTGCCTATGTCAACCTGGCACGCGGCGTGGTGGAGCGGGCGGCGCTGGAAATCCTGACCCATGCCCAGAGATCGGTCGGCCTGATGGGCTTTATGCGGCCCCATCCGATGGAGCGCGTGGCGCGCGATCTGGCAACCTATCTGCGCCAGCCCGCACCCGACCTGGCGTTGCAGATGGGCGGCGCCTTTGTCTTGGAGCAGGAAGGCGGGCCCTGGTGACAACAGCCCGGAGCTTCTTCTTGGCGGCCGAGCTCCTGCCCCTCCGGCCGCTGGAGTCCATCCTGGCACCCGGCGGCGTGGTGGTGCTGGCGCCACATCCGGATGACGAAAGCCTGGGCTGCGGCGGCCTGATCGCCGCTGCGGCGACCGGACGGGCCGTTGCCGTCATCTTTGTCAGCGATGGCGGCGCCTCCCATCGCAACTCCCGCCTCTATCCGCCCGAACTGCTACGGCGCCTGCGGGAGGAGGAGGCGCTCGCCGCCTTGTCGTCCCTGGGTCTGGCATCCGGCGCGGCGCATTTCCTGAGGCTGGAGGATGCCGCCGTGCCCACTTCCGGCGCCGCCTTCGACGCCGCCATATCCACCATCCTCAATGTTGTGCAGGCCGCGGGTGCCGGCACGCTGCTCGCAACCTGGCAGCACGATCCCCATTGCGACCATCAGGCCACCCACGCCATGGCCGTCGCCGCGACCCGGCGGAAGCCGGGCCTGCTTCATCTGGCCTATCCTGTCTGGGGACACACCTTGCCGCCGGACACGCCCATCCCCGACGCGCCGCGCGGGGCGCGGCTGGATATCGCCGCGCAACTGCCAGCCAAGCGCCAGGCGATCCGGGCGCACCGGTCGCAGACGACGCGGCTGATCGATGACGATCCGGAAGGCTTCATGCTGAACGACGCCATGCTCGCGCGCTTCGACCGCCCGTTCGAGATCTTTCTGGAACCATCTCCGTGAACCGTGCCACGCATTCCCTTCCGGCCAGCTATTTCGACGCCCTTTACGCCACGGATCCAGACCCCTGGAATTTCCGCACCAGCGAATACGAAGCCGCCAAGTACCGGGCGACGCTGGATGCCCTGCCACGGCCGCATTACGGCAGCGTGCTGGAGATCGGCTGCTCCATCGGCGTACTGACGCGGATGCTGGCTCCGCGTTGCGGTCGGCTCCTGGCGCTGGATGGCGCCAGCCGCGCCATCGCCGAGGCGCGGCGCCACTGTGCCGGCCAGGAGCAGGTGGACCTGCAGCAGCGGGAGATCCCGCGCCAATGGCCACGTGGCCGGTTCGACCTGATCCTGTTCTCCGAAGTGCTGTATTACCTTGACCAGGAGGATCTGGTCCGGACCGCAGCCCTGGCATTGCGTTCCCTGCGTCCGGAGGGGGAGGTGCTGCTGGTGCACTGGACCGGCACCAGCGATTACCCCCTGTCCGGCGACGCAGCGGTAGAAAGCTTCATGGCGGCGGCCGGACCGGCGCTGGTCACGCTGGTTCAGGACCGTACGGACAGATACCGCCTGGATCTGCTGCGGCTGCGCTGAGCCCGGCCAGGATCTGCCGCGCCTTGTCGATTTCGGCGGCAAGGCCGGCAGGATGCAGCGGCACCGGATGCAGCAGCGGGCTCGCGGCCTCGGCCATCTGCCACAGCGCGCCGAAGCAGGAATTCGGCAGGTCCCGGAAGAACGCCGGCGGCAACAGAAAGCGGGTGGCCCAAAGCGCAGCTCCTCCGGCCTCCGCCGCCGCGTGCAGGCGGCGAAGCTCGGCGCGCGCCCGCCAGCGCATTGCTGCGCGCGGGGCCGGTTCCAGCGCGGGGTCGCAGAGCGAAGCCGGCTCGCGCAGCCAGCGGCGCAAAGTGTCGGCGGCGCCGCCGATAGCACGTCCATCGGTGCGGCAGGAGGTCAACACCCTTACGCCCGGCGCGTGGCGGACGCGGGCATCGATGGCCCGCAGCGCCGCGATCATGGCGCGATCCTCGCCGACGCGGACCCGTGGCAGGCCGCCGGCCCTTCGGTAGGCTGGCAGCCGGATCGCCAAGCTGGCCCCCGAAGCCATGCGGTGCCTGGGCCAGGCATCGTGCTGAACGGGGTCCAGGCGCGCCTCCATCTCGGCGAGCAAGGCGGCATAGGCAGCTTCCAGACCCATGCGATGCCGCAGATGGCTTGGCAACGCTGCGACCTCGTCTGGATCGTATTCGACGCGGCCGGCTACGGCATCGGCTCCTTTGTCGAGTTCGGCGCGGGTTGTGGCCAGCCAATCCGGCGCCACCTGGCTGTCGGCATCGGTGGTGAGCAGCAGGCCCTCCGGCTGTGCCTCCCGCTCGAGCAGGTCGGCTGCGGCATCAAGGGCGCGCCAGCGTGCTTCCCCCGCATGGGCCAGGCCGGAGGGCAGCTTCTCATGTCGCAGCACCAGCCGGAAGGTGGCGCGGGCGGCGCAGGCTCGCGCCAGCGCTTCCGTTTCATCGGCGCAGCCATTCAGGAGCAGCAGCACCGTCAGCGAGGAAGCATCCGGCTGCGCCGCCAGCGCATCAAGGCAGGCGGTGATGCGGGCGGCCTCGTTGCGGGCCGGGATGGCCACCACGGCCGGGCTCGTTGCAGCTGGTGCGGAGGACGAGAGCGACGGGAGGGAAACCATCATGCCGCTGCACCAACGCCGAAGCTCATGCTTCGTTGCATGCTTAACTTAGCGACGAGCGGACCGCACTGGAAAGTCATGCCACGAGCGTCTGCCGATGCCCTCGCCACACAAGGTAGCTGTCGAAAAGGGCTATTGGCTTGATCTGCGCTTCCGTGCGGGCTCGCCCGGTCTCCGGAACATTCCAGCGTCCTTGCCGGATTGCAGGAGCTTCCTGCTTCGATGTCAGCCGCGGTTGGTTCCGTAGATCATGGGGGCAGCGGGCCAGGGGACGCCTGTTGCGCTTGGTCTTCCCAGGGTTGGCGGTTTTCCGGCATGTCGATCTCTGCCAGCCGAACCTGGTGCTTGCCCAGCGTCAGTGAGCCAGGGTGTCACCGTTGCCGTTGCCGAGAATATTGGCGGCACCGTCAGGTGAACTGGGCCAGAAGGAGGCCTTATCGATGACAAGCCGAGCCGGGGCAGGGGAGGACAAAACCGCCAAGGTGCTGAACGGCGGCCCGCGCCAGCTTGGCTTTTCAACAGGGCCTGCCGGACAGGGCCCAGAGGCCTTCCGCCAACCACAAGGCCATCTTTGCAGGTCCTCGGCTTCGGTTATCGCCGGCTGATACGCATTGCGGCCGACAGCGCCCGGCGAATGCGGCCCGACGCGCTGGCTTTCACGCTGGCCGAGGGCGATGGGTCCTCGATCGTCGTAGCGTAGGCAGAGCAGACCGACACCGGTGCCTCCGATCCCTTTTGCGGCATCTCAGCCGCTGTGGCACGCTATCCCCGCGCTTGGCTGCATGTGGACGGCGTCTTGGGGCTCTGGGCACGCGCCGCTCCCGGTCGGGCGCCTCTGGCGCGAGGGGTCGAACTCGCCGATTCCCGGGCAACGGATGGCCATTGATGGCTGCAGACGCCCTATGATTGCGGCTATGCCATCATCCGTGACGCGGAGGGGCATTGCCGGAATGGTGGAGCGGCACTGCACGCTGGCCCGGCGCTTCGCGGCGACGCCGGCTGCGGAGCCCGGGGTGACGGTGCTAAACGAGATCGAACTGAGTCAGGCGATCATCCGCTTCGGCGCGGCAGAGGAGGCGGAAAGCGGCGATGCGTTGACGGGGAAGGTCATCGCACGGGTGCAGCAGGAAGGCATATGCTTCGCCGGCGGTGCAAGATGGCGAGGACGTTGGGTGATGCGCCTGTCGGTGACCTCCTGGCCCACCACCGAGGCGGATATGGACCTGGCAGCATGCGCGATCATCGCAGCCTGGCGGGCGAGCAGAAAGGCGGCTGGGCTCAACAGCTAGACCTCTGATCAAGCCGCAACGCCACAGCGGCGAATGATCGCAGTGATTGGTGAACGCTGACTTCCCAAGTGGCGCAAATGGGCCAGACCCTTGCCGCGATGCTGATGAAGTAGCGGCAGGTAAGGCTGAAGGAGCTCTCATGTTACTCACTGAAACATAAAACAGGTGAGCAGTTAATTTTTTGCAACCTTGCAACCCGACTGACCCTTATCGAGGAGACGATCGGCAAGGGGGCACATCATGGCAGGGCAGTCTGACACCGTTGATTATGGCGGCGCTTCGGGCGGCTGGGGCTCCCTGCGCGGAATCTTCGAAACCACGGCACGGGAGATGGCGTCGCCCGGTGCGTTGAACACGCTGCGCAAGCAGAACAAGGCAGGCGGGTTCATGTGCGTCAGTTGCGCATGGGGCAAGCCGAAGCATCCCCATGCCTTTGAGTTCTGCGAGAATGGCGCCAAGGCTACCCTGTGGGAGCTGACCACCCGGCGATGCACGCCGGAGTTTTTTGCGCAGCACAGCGTCGCGGAAATGCGGGGCTGGAGCGACCATGACCTGGAACAGCAGGGCCGTCTGACACATCCGCTGCGCTACGAAGCGGCCAGTGACCGCTATGTTCCCTGCGGCTGGCAAGAAGCATTTTCCGCGATCGGCGCCGAGTTGAAGGCCACCGATCCGAAATCGGCGGTGTTCTACGCCTCGGGCCGGGCTAGCCTGGAAACATCCTATCTTTATGCGCTCTTCGCGCGGGTATACGGCCACAACAATCTTCCTGACAGTTCCAACATGTGCCACGAGACAACATCGGTGGCTCTCAAGGAACTGATTGGATCGCCGGTCGGCACCTGCGTGCTGGAGGATTTCGAGCAATGCGACGCGATCTTCCTGTTCGGGCAGAACACAGGAACAAACAGCCCGCGTTTCCTTCATCCGCTGCAGAAAGCCAGCGAGCGGGGCTGCAGGATCGTGACCTTCAATCCGATCCAGGAGAAAGGTCTGACCAGCTTCATCAACCCTCAACGGCCGGTGCAGATGCTGACGGGCAGAGAAACGCCGATCAGTTCGCAATACCTTCAGCTGCGGCCCGGCGGCGACATCGCTGCAATCATGGGCCTGTGCAAGGCGGTCCTTGCCGAGGATGCGCGCAGCGGCGGAGCGGTGATCGACCACGCCTTCATTGACCAGCACTGCACCGGGTTCGATGCCTTCCGCGCCAAGGCGGAGGCGACGTCCTGGGCCGACATCGAGCGGGATTCGGGGCTGAGCCAGGCCGGGATCGAGGCCGCGGCCCAGGTCTATCTGCGGGCGGAGCGCGTCATCGGCGTGTACGGGATGGGCCTGACCCAGCATGTGCATGGCTTCGAGAACATCGCCATGCTGGTCAACCTGCTGTTGATGCGCGGCCATATCGGCAGGCCTGGCGCGGGCATCTGCCCGGTTCGCGGCCATTCCAACGTGCAGGGCCAGCGCAGCGTCGGCATCGCCGAGAAGCCTGAGCTGGTGCCGCTCGACAAGCTCGCCGAGCAGTTCGGATTCCAGCCGCCGCGCGACAAGGGGATGACCACCGTCGAGGTTTGCGAGGGCTTGCTGGAGGGCAGGGTGCAGGCCTTTATCGGGCTTGGCGGCAACTTCCTGCGCGCCATTCCGGACCAGGCGCGGATCGAGCCTGCGTGGCAGAACATGCGCCTGACGGTTCAGATCGCCACCAAGCTGAACCGAAGCCATCTTTTCCACGGCCGCGTTGCTTATCTGCTGCCCTGCCTCGGCCGCAGCGAAGAGGATCTGCAGTCCAGCGGCCCGCAGACGGTGACCATCGAGGACAGCTTCAGCCACATCCATGGCTCCCTCGGCCATCGTGAGCCTGCAAGCGAGCATCTGAAATCGGAGGTCGCCATTGTCGCGGGAATGGCGAAGGAGACGCTGCCGCCAAACCCGAAGGTGCAGTGGGATGAGTGGACGGCGGATTACGGACGGGTGCGCGATCTTATCGCCGAAACCTATCCGGAAGAATTCCACCGGATGAACGAGCGGATGTTCCAGCCGGGCGGCTTCTACCGCGGCAACAAGGCGCGCGAGCGGGTGTGGGAAACGGAAAGCGGCAAGGCGAGCTTCACGGCACCCGACACGCTGGCCGCGACCGACGTGCCGGATGCCGAAGGCCGCTACCGGCTGATCACCCTGCGCTCCAACGACCAGTTCAACACCACCGTTTATGGCTATAGCGACCGCCTAAGGGGCATCGAGGGCAAGCGTGACGTCGTGCTGATCAATCCCGAGGAGATGCGCCGTGCCGGGCTCGTGGCCGGGCAGCGCGTGTCGCTCATCGGCGATGCGCAGGACGGCCAGGCGCGGCGGATCGACGCGCTGGAGGTGGTGCCGTTCGACCTGCCGGATGGCAGCATCGCCGGTTATTATCCCGAGTTGAATCCGCTGATCCCGCTTCAGCACCACGACCGCAAATCCAAGACCCCGGCCTGCAAGGCCGTGCCGGTGCGGATCGAAGCGGCCGCATGAAGCGGCCCGTGGCGGCCGGCAAGCGCGACATGGAGCGTCGATGAGCGACACCCGCAAGAATCCCGTTGGGAATGCGATCGCGCAGGCCGCGCCGGAAGCGCTGGCTGCCAAGGCCCGGCAGCCCTGGATGCGGATGATGGTCCTGGCCGGCTTCGCCGGAGCCTTCATCGCTTTCGGGTCGGTGATCTCCATGGTGGCGCAATCGGGACTGGCCCAGGCGGGGCCCGGGGGCGGCGATGCCGTGGGCGCCGTTCAACTCCTGTCCGGCCTGGCGTTTTCCGTGGGCCTGATCCTGGTCATGATCGTGGGCGCGGAATTGTTCACCGGCAACACGATGATGGTGCTGCCGGCGGCCACGGGGGCCTTGCCGGCTGGCCGCATGATCCGCGCATGGACCATCGTGTGGATCGGCAACCTTGTGGGCAGCATTGCCGTGGCCTTGTTCTTCGTGGCAGCTGGCGGGCTGGGGGATGGCGTGGGGGAAGCTGCGGCCAGCATGGTTGAAGCCAAGATGGCCAAGTCTGCGCTGGCCGTGTTCTGTTCCGCCATCCTGGCCAACATGCTGGTGTGCCTGGCGGTCTGGATGTCGATGGGCGCAGCAACGATCCCAGCCAAGATCCTCGCCATCACCGGCCCCATCATGATCTTTGTTGCCGCGGGGCTGGAGCATTCCGTCGCGAACATGTCGATCCTGCCGCTGGGCTGGCTGGCCATGCCGGGTGAAGGCGTGTTCTGGCTCGCCGGCCTGCAGAACCTTTTGTTGAGCAGCCTGGGAAATCTTCTGGGCGGGGCGCTTCTGGCACTTGGCCTTGCCTATGGCCACAATGCATTGCGGCAGGAGGCCTGATGATGTGCCTCACCGCGGCCCGCTGACACATCCTGCCGCCCATACCGAGGTACCACGCTCATGACCAGCTATTGCGGCCTGCCGCCAGATCCGTTCGAATGGCTCCACCGCTGGAACATGGACCCGCTGCTCCTTCTGGCGCTTGGCTGTGCTGCCGCCATGGCGCCGTGGTCACGGCATCCGCACATGATCTGGGCGGCCACGGGCGCGTTGGCGCTGGCCTTCGTGTCCCCGCTTTGCGCGCTGAGCGTCGCCCTGTTCTCCGCCCGCGCCGTGCACCATTTGCTGATCGTCACGGTCGCGGCGCCTCTGCTTGCCCTGGCCTTCCCGGCCAGGAGGTCCAGCAATCTCGGTGTGGCCTTCGCGATCTCCACATTAACGCTGTGGGCGTGGCATCTTCCCTCGCTTTATGACTGGGCCCTGGCCGATACCGCCATGTACTGGCTGATGCAGATCAGCCTGCTTGGCACAGCCGCCTGGTTCTGGCGGGCTCTGTTTGCCGCTCCGCCCGTGACGGCGGCGCTTTCCGCCATCCTGGGCATGGCCCAGATGGGCATGCTCGGCGCGTTGCTGACCTTTTCGAAGGCGCCGCTCTACGCGGCGCATTTCGGCACCACCTTGCCCTGGGGGCTGGAGCAGGTCGCCGATCAGCAGCTGGCGGGGCTTGTGATGTGGGTGCCGGGCGTCATCCCCTATGCGGTGGCCCTGGCGCTCCTTGCCCGGCGTGCATGGGTCCGGGTTTCCGTGGCGACATGATCGCGGCTCTCAAATTCGTCCATATCGCCGCCTTGTCGGTCTGGTGCGCTGGACTCGTCGGCCTTCCCCTGCTGCTGGCGCGGCATGCCCCGAATGGCGACCAGATTGATTTCGCCCGGCTGAGGGTCGTGACGCACCAATCCTATGTGCGGCTGATCACGCCCGCCGCCGTTATCGCCATCGCCGTGGGCACGGCGTTGATCTTCATGCGGAGCGTGTTCGTTCCATGGATGTTCGTGAAGCTGGTGATGGTGGGCGTGCTGGTGATCATCCATGCCTGGGTCGGGCACATCACGCTGCAGATGGGCGAGCAGCAGGGAGACTACATCCCACCGGCCGCCATGCCGCTGGTCGGGATGTCCCTGGTGGCGATGCTGGCGATCCTGGTGCTGGTTCTCGGCAAGCCCCTCGTGGAGACATGGCCGGGGCCCACCTGGCTGCTCGAACCGCGGGATCAATCCCTGCCGGTGGGCGAGGTACCGATGTGATAATCGAAAACCAGCTTTCCGCCATGCCAGCCGGTCAGGCCGGTGAAGCCCGCCGCGAACAGGGACAGCATGATGCCCCAGGGCAACACCGCCTGTTCGTACCCGCTCAGGCGGTAACCCCAGTTCGCGCCCAGAATGGAAAGCAGCATCACCGCCAGCACGAAATGCGTCCAGCTTGCGGCGCGGATGCGGATGCCACGCACCATCAGCAGCTCGATCGTGCCGGACACACCGGCCGCCACGCCCAGCAGAAAGGCCATGCCGCTCGCCCAAAGCGCGGCTCGTGCCCAGAAGACATCGCCTGTCCACCAATAGAAGCCGTCGGCCCCAAGGGTGCACATGGCGAGCGCGATCGGAAAGGCCACCAGCATGGCATGGATCGGATGCCCCGCGATGGCGATCTGCGACTCGGTCCGGTTGAAGGCCGGATGTGCCGAGATGGGATCGACCAGCGTGTTGTCCTGCGTGGAGGCTCTGGATTTCTCGGAAACTGAGGTCATCGCCCTATGCTACACCGGCTATGCGCCACGATAACAGCGCTGGCTCTTGGCGGTTGCTCTGGCCCCTTGTCGACCCTCGACACGGCGGGGCCAGCAGCCGCATCGATCGCGACCCTCTGGTGGGCGATGCTGGCCGGCTCCGCGGTGTTGACGCTGCTGGTGACGGCGCTGCTCGCAATGGCCTTCATCCGGCGTCCACGGAAGGTGCCCGGAACCTCGCTGTGGATAGGCTGGCTGGGCGTCGCGATGCCGTCGGCCATTCTGATGCTCCTGTTGGGCTTTGCGCTGGGCCTCGGTGAACAAACCATTGCACGCCCGTCGACGAAGACCGTCACGGTCGAGGCCACTGCTCATCAATGGTACTGGCATTTCCGCCAGCCCGGTGCGACGTCTGCCATCGAGACGCAGAACGTGCTGCACATCCCGGCCGGCCGGCCGGTCGATGTGCGCATCTCCGCCTCCGACGTGATCCACAGCTTCTGGGTGCCCCGGTTGGCGGGAAAGATGGACGCCATCCCCGGGCATGTGAACGTGCTGCGCATCGAGGCCAGCCGCCCCGGCGAGTTCGAAGGCCAGTGCGCCGAATTCTGCGGCCTCGACCACACCAACCATCGCTTCCGCGTGATCGCGCATGACGAGGCCGGCTGGGCCACGTTTCAGCTCGGAGAAAGGCCATGAACGCGCTCAACCGCCATCGCGCGCTGACCGCGATCTGGGGTTCGCCGCGAGGTTGGCGGGGAACGGCCGCCTCGGTCAACCATTCCGATATCGGCCGAAGGTTCATCATCGCCGCCTTTGCCTTCTTCGCCATTGGCGGCGTTCTGGCGATGCTGATCCGGGCGCAGCTCGCGACCCCCGGAAGCGCCTTTGTCGGATCCGAGATCTACAATCAGCTTTTCACGATGCATGGCAGCATCATGATGTTCCTGTTCGCCATCCCGATGTTTGAAGGATTGGCCCTCTATCTGCTGCCAAAGATGCTGGGCAGCCGCGACATGGCGTTTCCACGCCTCTCGGCTTATGGCTGGTGGTGCTACCTGTTCGGTGGCACAATCCTGATCGGGTCGC
The DNA here is from genome assembly GCF_008386565.1 of Teichococcus oryzae. Classification (GTDB taxonomy): domain Bacteria; phylum Pseudomonadota; class Alphaproteobacteria; order Acetobacterales; family Acetobacteraceae; genus Pseudoroseomonas; species Pseudoroseomonas oryzae. Next base: position 26,354 of record NZ_VUKA01000019.1, read on the forward strand.
TGGCGTTTGGCGTCGCGCCCGACAGCGGCTGGTTCATGTACACGCCGCTGTCATCCAAGACCTACACGCCCGGCATCAACGCCGATGTGTGGCTGCTCGGCGTCACCTTCGTGGAGATCTCGGCGATCGCCGCGGCCATCGAGATCACGGTCTCGATCCTGAAGGTGCGGGCACCAGGCATGCGCCTGGACCGGATGCCGCTGCTGGCCTGGTATCTGCTGATCACCGCGCTGATGATGATCGCCGCCTTTCCGCCACTGATCCTGGGCTCGATCCTGCTGGAGGTGGAGCGCGCCTTCGGCTGGCCGTTCTTCGATCCGGACCGTGGCGGAAGCCCCTTGTTGTGGCAGCACCTGTTCTGGCTGTTCGGCCATCCGGAAGTCTACATCATCTTCCTGCCCGCCGCTGGCGTGGTCTCCACCGTGCTGCCGGTGATGGCCCGCACGCGCATCCTGGGTTATGGATGGATCGTGGCGGCGTTGCTGGCATTGGCCTTTCTGAGCTTCGGGCTGTGGGTGCACCACATGTTCACCACCGGCATTCCGCACATGGCGCTGGGCTTCTTTTCCGCCGCTTCGGCGCTGGTGGCGGTGCCGACCGCACTGCAGATCTTCGCCTGGATCGGCACGCTGTGGAATGGCAGGCCGGAGCTGAAGCTGCCCATGCTTTATCTGCTGGGCTTCTTTCTGATCTTCGTGCTGGGTGGGCTGACAGGCGTGATGCTGGCCATGGTGCCTTTCGACTGGCAGGCGCATGACACCCACTTCGTTGTCGCGCACCTGCATTACGTGCTGGTCGGCGGCTTCATCTTCCCGATGCTGGCGGGGGCGTATTACTGGCTGCCGCACTTCACCGGCCGCGCCCGGGTGCCGAAGCTGGGCGAGGCGGCGTTCTGGCTGATCTTCGTAGGCTTCAACGTCACCTTCTTCCTGATGCACCTGACGGGGCTGCTGGGAATGCCCCGCCGGATCTACACCTATTCCGAGGAGATGGGCTGGACCTGGCTCAACCTGCTGTCCTCGGTGGGTAGCTTCGTCATGGCCTTCGGCTTCGCCATGTTCGCCATCGACGTTGCCTTGCAGATCTTCCTGTCGCGCCGCAGCCGCCGCAATCCGTGGGGCAGCGGCACGCTGGAATGGGCGACGCCGATCCCGGCCTCGGCCTACAACTTCGCCAGCCAGCCGCGTGTCGAGGATCGTGATCCCCTTGCGGCCGATCCCGATCTCGGGCTGCGGCTCGCGCGGGGCGAGGGCTACCTGGCGGAGGCGCGGCATGGGAGGCGCGAAACCATGGCCGTCGACATCACCACGGGCGCGGTGGACCATGTTGTTGTGCTGCCCGGCAATACGAGCCTCCCGATCATCACCGCCGCGCTGACGGGAAGCTTCTTCCTGTGCCTGTTGTTCGGCTTCTACTGGCTGGCATTGGCTCCCGTCGCTGGCGTCATCGCGCTGGGCTGGCGGTGGGCCTGGGTTCTGGGCTGGCGAGAGGACCTCGGGCCGGTATCGATCCGCCCCGGAGAGACGGCACCAACCCACCGGGAGGCGCCTGGCGCGCCGGGATGGTGGGGCAGCGTGTTCCTGCTGGTGTCAGATGCGGCACTGCTGGGCTCGCTGCTGTTCGGATATGCCTTTCTTTGGGTGGTGGCGCCCAACTGGCCGCCTCCTGAGCTGATCGGAGGCGGCATTCCCGTCGGACTGATGGCCGGGCTGGCGGCGCTGGCCGGTGCTGCCCTGACGCGCCGTGCTGCGTCGGCGAGCAAGGCAGGGCCAGCCTCCTCCGCGTCCCGTGCCGCTGCCGGCGCCATCGGTGCGCAGGCGGTGGTGATCGCCGGGTTGATGTTTGTGGGCATCACCGAGTTGCCTCCACCAGGCAGCCATGCCTATGCCGCCATCTGCTGGGCACTTCTCACATATGCGGCGCTGCATGCCCTCCTTGCGCTGCTATGCGCCGCTTTTCTCCGCGCCCGCATCGGGTCAGGCCATGTTTCCGGCTCCCGCAGGCTGGAGGCTTCCGTGGCGCAGCTGTTTGGCGACTATGCCGGCGCCGCCACGCTGATCGTGCTGTTGTGCGTGCTGGCGCCGGCGGTGATGTCATGATGTTCCTGGCACGGAGCAGCGCGGGGCTGTTGCTATGGGCTTTCGGCTTCTCGGCTCTCTATGCATTGCACGGATTTGGCTGCGAAAGCGGATGGCACGAGGTGGGGATTGCCGGAAGCACGCTGTTCCGCTGGGTGATGGTATCGACCTGGATGCTGCTATGCATTGCAGGCCTTGTCACCATCTGGTGGATGAGATCCGCGCCTGCCGGCTTTGAACGGCGGCTGAGCCTCGCCTCGGCCGTTATCGGCTGCGTCGCGACGGTGATCACCGGGGTGCCGGTGACCATCGCCTCCGTCTGCGTTTGAGTCACGGTCCGGGTTCCAGTGCCTGGTGGTCATTAGGCTGAGGCTGGACGAAGCCGCGCCGCGTTCTCCAGGCTGCTATGCAGATCGAGGCCCGAGCCGGAGGCGGTGACGGCATCGGCAGGCACCGGCCGCGGCGTGGCGGCGGCGGCCATGCGCTCGCGCACGGCATCCGCCAGCCTGGCACTGGTCGGCCCCTGCTGGGAGGCGGCGCCGGCGCTGGCATCGTAGTCTGCCCCGGCGGCCGAAGGGCGCGGGTGGAAATAGCGCGGCTCCGCGAAGGCCTGGCCGATCAGCGCGGAGCCGATCACCTGCCCATCGCGCTTGATCAGGCTGCCGCTGGCCTGCTGGGAAGAACGGCGCCCGCGATGCTGGTCAGGGCAGCCGGCGCGGCCAAGCCCAGCAGGGCGGTGAACAGCAGCACGGTGGCGGCGACGCGGCGGCACTTCTTTAAGCGGTTGATGCAGCGCTCAATGCGGTTGCGGAGGACGTAGAGCGGCCGCTGGACACTGGGCTGGATGGGCCTGTTCCGTTTGGTTGGGATTTCTGGCTGCCCGCCACGGTCGCGCACATCCTGGCGTATGGCATCACTGTCGTAGCCGTGATCCGCGAGCAAGGTGCCAGGATCGCTCTGCCGCTCCTCCATCAGCACGCTGTAGGCTGTGCTGTCATGCGCCTCGCCCGGCGTCAGTGTCAGGCTGATCGGCAGGCCATGGGCATTGGTATGGAGGTGGATCTTGGTCGGGAAGCCACCGCGCGAGCGTCCAAGACCTTGGCAGCGAGTGCCCCTTTTGCGCCAGCCGCGCAGTGGTGGGCCCGGACGATGGTGCTGTCGATCATCTGGAGGGCGTCGGCGTCACCGCTCCGTCGGCCAGGGCTTGCAGCAGTACGTCCCAGAAACCGGAGGTGGTCCAGCGCCGATACTGCCGGTGATCCTTCGCGGCGCCGGGCAGGCTTTTCATCCGACATGCCCTGAACCAGCAAGAAGGATTGGTGAGAGGTCGCCGCATCCATCGGCGGCGCCACCTCACCGACCTGCCGATGCTCGCCGGGATCGCAGCCGTCAATCAGGCGAGCGGCGCAGCAACGACAGCAGCCGCGCGAGGTCCTTGGCGTCCTGCATGCCGGCGACCAAATCCGGTATGACCTCCGCAATGCCGGAAGAGGCCGCCGCATCGAGGAACTTCGCCCGGAGATCTTGCGCCCCTCGCACCCGCGTTGCGGTCCGGCTGTGCCACTGTCCCTCTCCTGTCCGGATATCGACGCGGGCGAAGCGCTTGGCCGGCGCATCCCCGATCGAAGGCGCGTCGTGGTCAATCTGGCGGCGGATGCGCGGCAGGAGGGCCGCGACATCGTCGCGCAAGGGACGGTCGGCGAAGGGCGCCAGTCCCAGACGACCATCCAGCAGCGCCACGGCAATGACGTACTCGACGCTGAAGCGTCCATCGAGGCCATTGCGAGGTTCCGTCACGACAAGCGCCGCATCCCCGCCCGGCGGGAAGGTGACCACGGCCTCGGCAATATCTTCCGCCCTCAGGCCTTCTTCCGCGATCAGATCCAGAATGGCGTCGGCAGGCAGATGGCTGGCACCGCAGCAGGGATAGGCCTTGAAGGCAAGGCCGGGATTCAGGATCTCCCAGGGCTCGCCCCAGCCATCGACCGCCCGTTCAGGCGCCGCTCCACCCAGGCCCAGCACTGCCGGAAAGCCGAGCCGGCCATCGAGGAATGCCGCGTTGCCCTGCAGTCCGCCGCGCGCGAGTTGCACGGCCAGAACGCCAGCGCGCGCCGCCAGGCCGGCATGCAGCGGCTTGACCTCCGTCGCGAACTGCATCCGCAGCCCCGCGGCCTGGGTGGCGGCGATGCCGAGCGCATTGGCGAGCATGTCAGGTTCGAATCGCAGCAGGTGCCCCAGCGCCGCAGCGGCCCCGACCGGGCCCAGCGTGGCCGTGTTGTGGAAGCCCGTCTCGTAGTGGCGCGAGCCCATGGCGCGGCCGAGCTTCGCCATGGCTTCCACGCCCACGACATAGGCGCCGAGGAATGATGCGGCCGTGGCGCCGCTTTCCTCGGCGGCCGTCAACAAGGCGGGCAGGATCACGGTGCTTGGATGCCCGCGAACCCCTGCCTGCACGTCATCATAGTCGAGAGCGTGGCCCAGGGTGCCGTTCAGCAGCGCGGCCGTTTGCGCATCGACGCGCTGCGCCTGCCCGATCACGCTGGCCTTCGGCGCGCCGGCCTGGGGCAGGAGGGTGTCCCGCACCTTGAGGTAAGCCCCGTCATCCAGGCCACCGACGGCGGAGGCAAGGAAGTCGAGGAGGCCATCGCGTGCCGCGGCAACTGCCTCGGCACTGGGCTCGCTTCCGGCGATAAGCGCCGCATAGCGCCGCGTCAGTCCCTGCTCCATGGTCATTGTTCCTGCTTCTCCCGGGGTCTGTTCGCGTCGGTCAGGCGGCGGCGTAGCGGCTGACGGGCCGCGGCAGGCCGAGATTCTCCCGCAAGGTGCGGCCCTCGTATTCGCGCCGGAACAGGCCCCGGCGCTGCAACTCCGGCACCACATGGTCCACGAACAGGTCGAACTGGGTGGGGAACCAGGGCGGCATGATGTTGAAGCCGTCCGCCGCCTCCTGCTCGAACCATTGCTGCAGGTAGTCAGCGATCTCGGCCGGCGTGCCGCGCACGATGCCATGGCCACGGGCCATCCCGGCATGCAAGGCCAGTTCACGCACCGTCATCTTTTCCCGCCGCGCCAGCGCCGTCAGCAACTCGGCGCGGCTCCGCAACTGGTCCGAGATGGGCAAATCCGGCAAGGGCGCATCAAGGTCGAAGCGGCGCACGTCGTGGCCCAGGCGGTCGGACAGAAGGGCCAGCGCGCCGTTGAGGTCCGTCAACTCGCGCAGGCGGTTATAGTTCTCCTCGGCCTCGGCGCGGTCACGTCCGATCACGGGAAACACGCCGGGCATGACCGTGATCGCGCCAGGATCGCGCCCATGCTGCGCAAGCCGCGTCTTGAGGCTGCGGTAGAACGCCTTTGCCTCGCCCAGATCACCTTGGGCTGTGAAGACGACATCGGCCGTGCGCGCCGCGAGATCCTGCCCGGGTCCGGAGGATCCGGCCTGAATGATGATGGGGTGGCCCTGCGGCGGCCGCGACGAGTTCAGCGGCCCGCGCACCGTGAAATGCTTTCCCTTGTGATCGAGAACATGCATCCGGGACGCATCGGCGAAAACACCGCTTTCCTTGTCCATGACGATGGCGCCGTCATCCCAGCTATCCCACAGCCCCTTGCAGATATCGACGAATTCCTCGGCGATCTCGTAGCGGGCATCGTGGTCGGGATGCATGCCGCGGGTGAAGTTGGCGGCCGAGCGCGCGTAGCTCGTGGTCACCACATTCCAGGCCGCGCGCCCCTGGCTCAGATGGTCGAGCGAGGCGAAGACACGCGCGGCGTGGTAAGGCTCGCCATAGGTGGTGGAGGCCGTGGCGGCCAGGCCAATATGGCTGGTCGTCATGGCCAGCGCGGCCAGCAGCGAGAGCGGCTCGATGCGCACCACCGTCGAGGGATGCGCGTCAGCTCCCGAGGTCAGCCCATCGGCCAGGAAAAACAGATCGAACTTGCCACGCTCCGCCGTGCGGGCGATGCGCTGGATCAGGTCGAGATTCTCGCCTCCCGCCTCGGCATCCGGCAGACGCCAGCCGGACACATGATGTCCGGCGGCCTGAACAAAAACCCCAAGATGCATCTGGCGGGTCATAGATTGCCTCGTTCTTCTGCTGCTTCACAGACCGCACAACCGCGTATGTGGCCGGCGCCGTTGGGTGGGGAGTGTGGATGGTGCGCACGCCCTGCGCAATCCTGGCGGGCGGCCATGACCGGATGGCAGGAGCCCCACCGCCCCGGCACGCGCATTTCATCAGATCACGCTGGCCAGAAACGCCGCCTTGCGCGCTTCCTGTGGGGTCGCGATCATCTGGCGGGCATCGCCTGCCTCGATGATCCGGCCTTCCTCCATGAAGATAAGCTGGTCGGTGACCGCGCGCGCGAAGCCGATTTCGAGGGTGACCACGATCATCGTCATGCCGGTGCGCTCCAGCTCCTTCATGACCTGCAGCACCTCGCACACCCGTTCCGGATCGAGCGCCGAGGTCTGCTCGACCAGCAGCATCACCTCCGGGTTCATGGCCAGCGCACGGGCGATGGCGACGCGCTGCTGCTGGCCGCCCGACGAGGTCTGCGGCCATTCATCGGCACGGTTGGCAAGGCCGACCTGCGCCAGCAGCGCCCGTGCCCGCTCCTCCGCCTCGCGGCGCGAGCGGCCCAGGATCTGCGCGGTGCCTCCAGAAGAGGTTCCCCAGCACGGTCAGGTGCGGAAATAGGTTGAAGTTCTGGAACACCATGCCGATACGGGCGCGCTGGCGGACAACCTCACATTCGCCCACCTCATGCATCTTGCCGCCGGCGGCCGGTAGCCGATCAAGTCGCCGGCGGTATGGATCATGCCACCGTCCGGGCGTTCCAGATGATTGACGCAGCGAGGCAGCGTGGACTTGCCCGAGCCAGAAGGGCCAATGCTGGCGCGGGCCTCGCGGACGGCACCGTAGCCAAGCTCCCACTTGTTCAGGATGGCGGCATCGGTGCCGTCCTTGATCAGGGAATTCAGTGCGGCAGCAACAGGGAAGCGAGGGAAGAATCTTTCTGCAGCCCCACACCGATGACGTCATTCGGCACCTGGAAGTCACGGGCCTAGGCCGGCGTGCCCCACGATACGAAAATCATGTAGCGCAGTCCTTCCAAAGGCGATGGAGCCGGGAACCCGGCCGCTATGCACCGCCTGTACGCCGGCGGGCCGGCTGCCTGGCAGGCCTCGCTCTGCCGCCTGAGTGTTGCCGCGTTCATGGTTCCGGAACTGGCGCCCACCGTCTGGCCACACAGATCCGCAAGGCCGCTCGGCGGCTGCGGCGGCGCGTCTTTCTTCAGGCGAGCCAGACCCAGCCGGTTGCTGTTGAAGTGGGAAACGAAGTCTACCTGCTTCAGCCGCTCCGGCGTGACGCTGAGATTGGCCAGGGCCGCGTCACAACGGCCACTCGAAAGGCCCGGAACGATGTTGCCAAAGCCACCGGCATTCACCCAGTGAGGCTCGGGCCCGGGGCGGCGGACCTCCAACCGCGGGGTACCCGATTCCGTTTCAGCCTGAGGCGGAAAAGGGCGGCTATTGCACCGAAGCAATTCGCTCCAAGCTTCGGTCGAGGCAATGTTCGCCACTCCGGCGATTTTGACCAGAACCGGGAACAAAAACCTATGACGCGGATGGCCGGCAGGCCGGATGATGTCGGTGAACGCCAAAGGAAGCCTCCAATGGGACAATGGCGCCTTCCGCCGCTTTTGGTTCTCCTGATCTTGGGAGCGTGCGCCGCCGATACATGGGGCCCAAGCGGAAGCGTGGGAGATCCAGGATACGGGTACGGATACGGGTACAGGCCGTATGACGACCCGTTCTACCGGCCACACCGACATTATCGGCCAGATCGCTCCTATGTGCCGTCGCGGCCACCGCCCGTGGCCAGTCCCGCGCCGCCTTCGTCTCCTCCTGTGTTCCGGCCGCGACAGGTGCCGCCGCCCGCGGCGCCTCCTTTCAGGCCAAGCCGGCCGCCCGTGCCGGAGCCGGATACGGGCTCGGCTGGCTCCTGATTTGCGGAATGACCGCTTGGGCTCCGCTTCCAGAAACAGGACCGTGTCGTTCAGGGCGGATAGGATCCGGAAAGGACGAAGCCCTTTCCGGATGCCACTGGCCTGAGGATCAGGTGATGGGCCCCGCCACCTCCCGCCCCGCCTGGTAGACGCG
>NZ_VUKA01000002.1 GCF_008386565.1 Teichococcus oryzae
GTCTTGCCATGGTCCACATGCCCGATCGTGCCAATGTTGCAGTGCGGCTTGTTCCGCTCAAACTTAGCTTTCGCCATTTATCGGTCACCCTGTCGGTCCAGCGCCGATATCCGGCGCACCATCTGCCCATGGCATCGCCCCCATGGCGCTTCCAGGCTCTTGGAGCGGGTGACGGGAATCGAACCCGCACAACCAGCTTGGAAGGCTGGGGCTCTACCATTGAGCTACACCCGCACCGCGCGCGGCCCTGAAAAACAGGCCGCGCACCGTGGCGCCATCCAACCGGGGAAAGAGATGGTCCCGGCCGCATCACGACCCATGGGTCATGGGCGGGCCGGTATGGAGGGGGTTGGATTCGAACCAACGTAGGCGCAAGCCAACGGATTTACAGTCCGTCCCCTTTAGCCACTCGGGCACCCCTCCGCACTGTCCCCGGCCGGCGGGAGCGCCGCGCTCTATCCCGTTTCCGGGCATCCTGTCAACGCACCCCACGCCGCCGGAGGCGAGAATCCCGCCGATCCGGCACGATATGGCCCAAAGCAGGGCTTCCATGCGGCGCTGGATGCTTGCACATGGCGCGCCGATCCGCAGGATGCGTCCATGTCTCGACCGCCCCGCCGGCCGGAAGGCCCGCGCCGTCCCCCGTCCCGTTCCCATTCCGATGAGGCCGCGCCCGCCGGCGCCGGCCCGCGCCGCCCGTTCAACGGCAAGCCGCGCCCCGGCCGCGCCCCGGCGCACCCGGCGGCGCCGCACGCCGCACCCCATGCCGCCGCCCCCGGCGCGCCGGACGCGCCCCGGCGCGAGAAGCCCGAGGCCAACACGCTGTGGCTCTACGGGCTGCACGCCGTGGCGGCGGCCCTGGCCAATCCGCGCCGCCGCCTCCGCCGCCTGCTGCTGACGGCGGAAGCCGAGCAGAACCTGCTGGCGCATCTGCCGAAGCCCTGGCGCCTCCAGCCCGAGCGGGTGGAGCGCGGCCGCTTCCAGACCTTCCTGACGGAGGACGCGGTCCATCAGGGCGCCGCCCTGCTGGCCGAGCCGCTGCCGCCGGTCGATCTGGAGGACGCGCTGGACGCTTCCCGCGGCACCGTGCTGCTGCTGGACCAGGTGACGGACCCCCGCAATGTCGGCGCCATCCTCCGCTCGGCCGCCGCCTTCGGCGCGGCGGCGGTAGTGATGCAGGACCGCAACGCCCCGCCGGAAACCGGCGCCATGGCGCGCGCCGCCGCCGGCGCGCTGGACATCGTGCCCGTGGCGCGGGAGGTGAACCTGGCCCGCACCATTCAGACCCTGCAGAAGCGCGGCTACTGGGTGATGGGCCTGGCCGGGGAAGCCAAGGCGGAGCTGGCGCAGGCCAAGCCGCGGGACCGCCCCGTGGCGCTGGTGCTCGGCGCCGAGGACACCGGGCTGCGCCGCCTGCAACGCGAAACCTGCGACGAGCTGGTGCGCCTGCCGATGCGCGACGCCATGGAAAGCCTCAACGTCTCGGTGGCCGCCGCCATCGCCTTGTACGAGCTGGCGCGCGATGGCTGAGCCGGCCCGCCTCCGGTGCCGCGTCCCCAACGCGGCACCGGCGTTCACCGCCGCTTAAGGCGGGGGGCGAATAGTCCAGCCGCTCACCTCCCGGCGCCAGGATGGCCGCATCGCAGGACGTTTCCGCATGTCATCCTCGCCCCGGCTTTGGGCCGATTTCTCCGAGCCCCAGCAGCTCGTGCTGTCGCAGGAGGCCCTGCGCCGGGCCGCCGAAACCCTTGCCTCCCATGCCGAGATCCTGGCGCGCGAGATGGAGGATGGCGCCCTCCTCGATCGCGGTGGGCCGGATGCGCTGCGCTTGTTCGCTTCCGTGGTGCGAGCCACCCACCAGGAAGCCTTCGGCCCCGCGCTGCGCGCCTGACGGCCCGGCCGGGCTTGCCGGTGGCCGGGGCCACGCCTTAAGCGGCTGGAATGGAACGCATCATGGACGGGGCAGCACCGGAGGGACCGGAATGGCGGAACCGGACGCTGGGCGCCATCCTGGCCGGCGGCCAGGGTCTGCGCATGGGCGGCGGCGACAAGCCGCTGCGCCTGCTGGGCAGGCGCACCCTGCTGGACCATGTGGCGGCGGCGCTGCGGCCGCAGGTGGCCGCCTTGCTGCTGAACGCCAACGGCCCGCCCGCCCGCTTCGCCGGCTGGCGGGACGCGGTGGTGCCGGATTCGCCGCCCTCGCAAGGGCCGCTCAGCGGCATCCTGGCGGCGCTGGACTGGGCGGCGGCGCATTGCCCCGACCTTCCCTGGGTGGTCACCGTGCCCGGCGACACCCCCTTTATCCCCGCCGACCTGGTGGAAGGGCTGCACGCCGCCCGTATGGCGGCAGGAATGCCGATCGCCTGCGCCCGCTCGGGCGGCCAGCCGCACCCCCCGGTGGCGCTATGGCCGGTGGCGCTGCGGGAATCGCTCCGCGCCGCCCTGGCGCGCGGCGAGGGCGGCATCCGTCGCTGGGCGGAGCCTCTGGGCCTCGCCATGGCCGAATGGCCGGACCAGCCCCAGGACCCCTTCTTCAACTGCAACACACCGGAAGATCTCCACGCGGCGGAGGCGCGGCTGCGGGGCTGAGCCGACCGCTCAGCCCTGGCGCCCTTCCAGCGCGGCGCGGATCGCCGCACGCTCCGCCACCAGATCGCCGCCCGCCACCGGCCGGCCGGCGCGGCGGTACCAATAGGCGGCGTTGGCCAGGTCGCCTTCCCAGCGATGCAGATGCGCATGCACCCAGTCACAGGCCGGGTCGCCCTCGCAATTCTGCACGATCTCATGCGCCGGGTCGAAGGCGCCCTGCTCCGCCCAGGCCAGGGCGCGCAGGGCGGGGCTGTCGGATGGTTTGGCCATGCGGGCCTCCTGATCTCAGCGTTCGCAGCGGATGAACACCGTGCCCCGGTTGGCGATGTCGCCCACATCGGCGCCGCCCAGCTCCGCGCCGGTGCTGGGCTCGGTGCGCGGGGACACGCCGGCCTGGCGCAGGAAGTTCTGCGCCGCCGTGCCCTTCACCGCGAAATTGACGTTCTGCGGGATGTCGCCGGTGCGCTTGGCGATGTTCTGGGCGTGCAGCTTGCTGACCACCACGCCGACCACATGGCCCCGCAGGTCGAGCAGCGGGCCGCCGGAATTGCCCGGCTGCACCTCGGCGCTGATCTGGTAATGGCCGGGATTGTTGCCCAGGCCGTTCAACCCGTTGACCTCTCCCCGCGTCAGCTTGGGGTCGGAGGACAACAGGCCCGGCAGGGGAAAGCCATAGGCGATGACGCCCTCGCCGCGCCGCACCTCGGGCGAGGCGCGGAAGGACAGCACCTCCCCCGGATCGCCCGGCACAACGAGCAGGGCGAGGTCCAGCTCGGCATTGACGCGGGCCGGCGGCACGGCGGGCAGGGTGCGGCCATTGGCGGTGCGGATGAAGATGCGGTCGCAGCCGCCCACCACATGCTGGTTCGTCAGCACCCGGTCCGTGGCAACCACGAAGCCGGTGCCGGAGGACACGCGGGCGCGCGGGTTGGGCTCGCCCGGCGCCGGGCGGCTGGCGGCGGCGCGCAGGTCGGCCTCCTCCACCACGATGCGCGGCGCGGCGCAGATGTCGCGGTTGCGCAGCACCGCTTCCCGCCCGTCCGCCATCACCAGGCGCAGGTCGAAGCGGCAGCCCGCCTCGGCTTCGGCGCGGAAGGCGAAGACCTTGGCGGTGGGCATCGGGCCGGGCAGCAGGTTGCGGCCCCAGTCGCCGCGGCCGCTGCGCACGGCATGCAGCGCCCGCGCCTCCTGCCCGGTCCGGTTGGCGAGCTGGACACGCCGGTCTTCCGCGGCGGGGGCGGTGGCGGCGGGCGCCTGGGCCAGGGCCGGCGGCGCCGGCCAGGAAGGCGCGAGCAACGAGCCGAGCAGGATCGCGGCCATGGGGCGGGACGGAAAGCGGAAGCGTGTGCGGACCATGGCGCAGCATGTGTTCCGCGCCGGGCGCAGCGTCAATCGCCGCCCTTGACCTTCCCATGATGGGAACCCCCATCTGGTGATCCATGCCCGATCTTCCCGCCCCTTCCGACCGCCTGACCCTGCCCATCACCGGCATGAGCTGCGCCGCCTGCGCCGGCCGGGTGGAGCGTGCCCTGAGGAAGGTGCCGGGGGTCAGCGGCGCTTCCATCAACCTCGCCAGCAACCAGGCCAGCGTGGAAGGCAGCGCCGCCCTGCCGGCCCTGGCCGAGGCCGTCAGCCATGCCGGCTACGGTCTGGCGGAGGAGAAACGGGACATCGGCATCGGCGGCATGACCTGCGCCTCCTGCCAGGGCCGGGTGGAGCGGGCGCTGAAGCGGGTTCCGGGCGTGCTGGCGGCCTCGGTGAACCTGGCGACCGAGCGGGCGCATCTGCGCGTCCTGTCCGGCCTCGACCCGGCGCTGCTGGCGGCGGCGGTGGAAAAGGCGGGCTACAGCGTCACCGATCTGGGGGAAGAGGCGGAAGCCGCCCCCGATCGCGGCCATCGCCGCCAGCGCCTGGAACTGTTCATCGCCTTCCTGCTGGCCGCACCCTTCCTGCTGGGCATGGTTGGCATGGCGATCGGCCAGCACTGGATGCCGCCCGGCTGGGCACAGGCGCTGCTGGCGGCGCCGCTGCAATTCTGGCTGGGCGCGCGCTTCTACCGCGCCGGCTGGCGGGCACTCAGGGCCGGCACCGGCAACATGGACCTGCTGGTGGCCATCGGCACCAGTGCCGCCTTCGGCCTGTCCCTCGTGCTGCTGCTCCGGGGCGATCCGCACCTGTATTTCGAGGCCTCGGCGGTGGTGATCGCCTTTGTGCTGCTGGGCCGCTTCCTGGAGGCGCGGGCCAAGCGCGCCACCGGCGCCGCCATCGCCGCCCTGCTGGCGCTGCGCCCGCGCACCGCCCGCCGCCTGGACGCCGAGGGGCGGGAACAGGAGGTGCCCGCCGCCGCCCTGCGCATCGGCGACCGGCTGGTGGTCCGGCCCGGGGAGCGCATCCCGGCCGATGGCGTGGTGGAGGATGGCGCCTCGGGCGTCGATGAAAGCGCCCTGACCGGCGAAAGCCGGGCGGTGGAGAAGCATCCCGGCGACACCGTCGCCACCGGCACGGTGGCGCTGGATGGGCGCCTGCTGTTCCGCGCCACCGCCGTGGGCGGCGAAACGCGGCTGGCGCAGGTGGCCGCGCTGGTGCAGGCGGCGCAGGCCAGCCGCGCGCCGGTGCAGAAGCTGGTGGACCGCGTCAGCGCCGTGTTCGTGCCCGCCGTGCTGGCGGTGGCGGCGGTGGCCTTCCTGGGCTGGCTGCTGGCCGGCGGCGGGGTGGAAGCGGCCATCCTGCACGCCGTGGCGGTGCTGGTGATCGCCTGCCCCTGCGCCCTCGGCCTCGCCACCCCGGCCGCCATCATGGCCGGCACCGGGGCGGCGGCGCGCGCCGGCATCCTGATCCGCGACGCGGCGGCGATCGAGCGTGCCGGCCACATCACCCTGGTGGCCTTCGACAAGACCGGCACGCTGACCGAGGGCCGCCCGCATCTGGTGGCCCTGCACCCCGCCCCCGGCACCACGCGGGAGGAGGCCCTGCACGCCGCCGCCCGGCTCCAGGCCGGCAGCGAGCACCCGCTGGCCCGCGCCGTGCTGGACGAGGCCGGGGCGGGCGTCGCGGCGGCGGAGCGTTTCCGCGCCCTGCCCGGACGCGGCGTGGAAGGCGTGGTGGCGGGGCGCCGCCTGCTGCTCGGCAGCCAGCGCCTGCTGGGGGAAAGCGGCGCCGCTCCCGGCCCGCTGGAGGAACCGGCGCGCGACGCGGCGGCGCAGGGCCACACCCTGTCCTGGCTGATCGATCCGGCGGCGCAGCGCCCCCTCGCCCTGCTGGCCTTCGCCGACACGCCGCGCGCGGGCGCGGCCGAAGCGGTGCGCGCCCTGCGGGCGCAGGGCGTGCGCGCCGCCCTGCTGTCCGGCGATGCGCCGGCGGCGGCGGAAGCGACGGGCCGCGCCCTCGGCATCGCGGAGATCGCGGCGGGGGTGCTGCCGGAAGGCAAGGCGGCGCAGGTGGCGTCCTGGCAGCAGGGCGGCGCGCGGGTGGCCATGGTCGGGGATGGCGTGAACGACGCGGCGGCGCTGGCCACCGCCGATCTCGGCATCGCCATGGGCTCGGGCACCGATGCCGCCATCGCCGCCGCGCATGTGACGCTGCTGCGGCCCGATCCCACCCTGGTTCCTGCGACCTTGCGCATCACCCGCGCGACCCTCGCGAAGATCCGGCAGAACCTGGCCTGGGCCTTCGGGTTCAACACGCTGGGCATCCCGCTGGCCGCCTTCGGGCTGTTGTCGCCGGCGCTGGCGGGGGCGGCCATGGCGTTTTCCTCGGTGGCGGTGCTGTCCAACGCCCTGCTGCTTTCCCGCTGGAAGGAGCGCGCATGAACATCGGCGAGGCGGCGCGGCGCTCCGGCCTCAGCGCCAAGATGATCCGGCATTACGAGACGCAGGGGCTGGTGACGGCCCGGCGGCTGGCGAATGGTTATCGCGATTACGCCGAAGCCGATCTCGCGGTGCTGCGTTTCATCCGCCATGCGAGGGCGCTGGCCTTTCCGCTGGAGGATGTGCGCCGCCTACTGGCGCTGTGGCGGGACCGCAACCGCGCCAGCGCCGATGTGCGGCGCATCGCCCTCGACCATGTGGCCGCGCTGGAAGCCAAGGCGCAGGCCATGCAGGCCATGGCGCATTCGCTGCGCCACCTGGCGGCGCATTGCCATGGCGATGGCCGCCCCGATTGTCCCATCCTGAACGAACTGGAGAAAACCCCGTGAGCGAAAGCGAAAGCATGCTGCTGAAGGTCGAGGGCATGGATTGCGCCCATTGCGTCCGCGCCGTGACCGAGGCGATCAAGGCCGAGGACCCGCAGGCGGAGGTGGTGGTGGACCTCAATGCCGGCACGGTCAGCGCCACCACCATCCTGCCGCGCCCGCGCGTCGCGACGCTGGTGGAGGAGGAAGGCTACACCGTCGCCCAGGGCTAGCTCCCCGGGCCAATTCCCTCCGCTGGCCCCCAGGGGCTCGTTCCCAAGGGCAAGCTGCCTGGGGCCGCACTTCCTGGGAGCCGATTTTTCCGGCTCCCAGGAAGCACGGTCGGCCACGGGTTCATTCTTCCTTCATCCGGCCCTGGCAGCCTTCGCCCGGCAAGATGCGGAGGCCATGCGCCCGATGTGGAAGACCCCGACCCCGCCGCAAACGCGGCCAATGCCCGTGCCGGAAGGGCCGCGCGCCCCTTCGGCCCTGGCCGACTACAACCAGAACCGCTTCACCGGCTATGGCGGCAGCGACATCCACCTGGTGCCGCCCAAGGCGCCGCCCAGGGTCGGCCCGCTCATCGCCCGGCTGCAGGGGGAGCTGGCGCGGCTGACCGAAACGCATCGCGACTTCCTGGCCCGGCATGAGAAGACCGACCGCCGCGTCCTGAACCGCACGCCGGAAGGATGGGCCGTGGCCTGGCGCCGCTGGGCGATCAGCGACCTCGGGGACCGCGCCGCCCTGGCGCGGGACATCTTCGTCATCTATCGCGGTGACAGCTTCGGCCACCGGCTGTTCCTGGACAAGCAGGGCCAGCAATTGCTGGCGGTGCAGCCGGGCGCCCCCACCTCCCCCCTGCGTTACGCGCGGCTGAGCGCGACCACCGACCTTTGCGACCTTTATGGCCCCTTCGCCCGCCTGTCGGACAATCCCATGGGATAGCGATGGCCCATGGGATAGCGATGGCCCATGGAACAGCAACGGCCCGGGGTATGAAGATGGCACGGGTGTTCCTTTGCGGCGGCGGCGTTTAAATCCTCCGCGCGCGGGCCCCCGGGGCCTGCCCCGAAGGAGGATCATCCAGGCCATGCAGCCGCTTGCCCGCTTTACCGTGCTCGACCTGACGCGCGTGCGCTCCGGCCCCACCTGCGTCCGCCAGCTGGCCGATTGGGGCGCCAATGTCATCAAGATCGAGGCGCCGGAGGAGATCGACACCGGCAAGGGCCTGGGTGGCGACGCGCTGGGCCCCGACTACCAGAACGTCCACCGCAACAAGCGTGGCATCACCCTGAACCTGAAATCGCCCGAGGGCCTCGCCACCTTCCGGCGCATGGTCGCCCAGGCCGATGTGGTGGTGGAGAATTACCGCCCCGACGTGAAGACGCGGCTCGGCATCGACTACGATTCGCTGGCGGCGATCAACCCCGGCATCGTGCTCGGCTCGATCTCCGGCTTCGGCCAGGACGGGCCCTACGCCAAGCGCCCGGGCTTCGACCAGATCGCCCAGGGCATGGGCGGGCTGATGAGCGTGACCGGCCTGCCCGGCCAGGGCCCGGTGCGCGCCGGCATCCCGGTGGCCGACCTCACCGCCGGCCTCTATTGCGCCATCGGCATCCTGGTGGCGCTGCTGGAGCGTGAGCAGACGGGGCGCGGCCGCTGGGTCCACACCTCCCTGCTGGAAGCCATGGTGGCGATGATGGACTTCCAGGCCACGCGCTGGACCATGAAGGGCGAGGTGCCGAAGCAGGCCGGCAACGACCACCCCACCACCATCCCCACCGGCCTGTTCAGGACGCGGGACGGCGTCATCAACATCGCCGGCGGCGGCGGCGAGATGTGGCGCCGCATCGTCGAGGTGCTGGGGATCGAGGAGGAGGCGAAGGACCCGGACCTCGCCACGGACCAGCTGCGCTCGAAGAACCGCGCCAAGACCAACGCGGTGCTCCAGGCGAAGCTTGAAACCGATGATGGCGCCACCTGGGTGAAGAAGTTCAACGCCGCCGGCGTGCCCTGCGGCCCGGTCTACTCCATGGACCAGGTCTTCGCCGACGAGCAGGTGAAGCATCTCGGCCTGGCCTGGACGGTGCCGCATCCGGTGCTAGGCGACATCGCCCTGGTGCGGCCGCCGATGCAGCTGGCCGGCGCGCAGCCTTCCCGCCGCCCCACCCCGGCGCGCGGCGAGCACACCGAGGAGGTGCTGCGCGAATTCGGCTTCGACGAGCTGGAGATCGCGGCGCTGCGCGAGAAGAAGGCGATCTGAGCCAGGCTTCGTCAGGGCGGGGTGGCGCAGCCCGGCTCGGGCGGCCGTGGTTCCGGCGCTTCCTGGCCGTTCCACGCGGCCAGGAAGCGGGCGCGCTCCGTCTGGTTGCCTGAGCATGGAAAGCCGGCCAGCCCGGCTTCCAGGATGCTGCCGCGGGCGGCTTCGGGCAGGACCCAGTTGAGCGGAGCCGACCTCCCGCCGGCATCCGGG
This sequence comes from Teichococcus oryzae, assembly GCF_008386565.1. Lineage (GTDB taxonomy): Bacteria > Pseudomonadota > Alphaproteobacteria > Acetobacterales > Acetobacteraceae > Pseudoroseomonas > Pseudoroseomonas oryzae. Next base: position 9,234 of record NZ_VUKA01000002.1, read on the forward strand.
CCGAGGGTGAAGGCGAAATAGTCCCGCCCTTCCTGCTGCCCGCAAAAGCCTTCCCGCAGAAAGGCGGCGCCGGAAACCGACGCTTCCCCCCGCACCTTGACCAGCGCCCCGAAGGGGGACAGCAGGAAGTCCAGCGGCGAAGGCGGCTCCACCAGCGTCGGCGCAGGAACCGCGACGCCGCAGCGCGGCACCAGCACCCTGGACGTGCCATCGGCATTCCTCAGCACCCGGCCGGGATCGCTCCAGGCCTGCACCACGAACACATGCAGCGTCGTGCCCTGGAGCCGGTGGCCGGCGGTCACGCGCAGGTCCCGGTGGGCGGCGTCCAGCGCGCGGATGGCGGCCGCCAGGGCTCCGGTGCCGAGATTGTCGGCATAGCCGCCATCCACCACCTGCCCCTGATCCGGCGCCCCGGCATCGGGGCCACGCAACAGGCCGGGCGCCGTCACATAGGGGAACCGGGCGCTGTTGCTGACCGCCACGGTGAAGGGCAGGTCCGATCCCAGCGCGCGCATGGCGTCCACGGCGCCGGGAATGGCGGCGCAGCCCGTCGCATGGCGCCCGCAATCCCGTGGCTGCCCCGCCTCGTCGCGCAGCGGATCGGCCACCGGCGCCGTCAGGACCAGCCGCCCATCCTCGATCCGCGTGCCGGTGGTGAACAGGAGCGGCAGCCTCGGCCGCGACGGATGCTCCGCGCCGAAGGTGCTGGCGGCCAAGCCCCTGTTCATGGGAATGCCCTGCTCCCCGAGGGCGCCTTCCCAGCTCCGCTCCAGCCATTGCGTCCGCTCCAGCGGCACGATCCCGGCCGAGGTGAGCGCGGCGGAAACCGGCCCCAGGATGCGCCACATGGCATCGCCCGAGAACAGCCCGGCCAGGGTGGGTGACAGGAAATCGGCGCCCAGCGCCTGATGCAGCCTGTCGAAGCGGGCGGGGGCGGGCTTCGCGGCCCCGCCTTCCGCCGGCGTGCCGCAGCCGATCCCCGCCTCCGCCAGGGAGGCGACATAGCCCGCCGCCCCCAGCGCCCCGCCGGATACCCCGCTGACCGCGAAAAGATGCCGCGCCGGGTCCACGCCCTGCTGCTCCAGCTCGCGCAGCACCGCGGCGGACCAGAGCGCCGCGCGCGACGCCCCGCCCGAAGCGCCGGCCAGCACCACCCGCACCCGGTTGCCCGTGGCCGGCTCGGCGCAGCTTTCGAGCCATTCCCGCGCCGCTTCCGCCAGGCTGGGCCGCTGCGGCGGCCTCGCCATTTCCCCGGATACGCGGATGGCAGTGTTGATGTTGGCAGCCGCCGACCCCGCCACCCAGAGGCCCAGCAGCAGCAGCGCCGGCCAGCGCTGCGCCGCCATCAGGCCGGCGGCGGGGGCCAGCAGGGTCATCAGGCCGCTCATGCCGGCCAGGGCGTTCGGCAGCGGCCCCACCGTCTGCGACCACCACAGCATCGGCCCGGCCCCCGTCCAGACCAGCACCGACACGGCCAGGGTGAGCAGCGCCAGGACCGCCGGGGCCCAGGGGGTCAGCGGCGCGCTGGCCCAGGCGAGGCGCGCCCAGCCGCGCCAGCCCGAGGGCCGGCCGCCGGTCCAGGGCCATAATTCGTCATGCAGCATCACGCGGTTCCACAGGGACGGCTTCAGAACCTGCCCCGCGTGCCGCCTCCGCCGCCAGGCCAGGGCGAACAGCGCCACCGCCACGCCAAGAACCAGCGCGGCCAGCACCAGCAATTGCCCGTCCCGCATGAGGTCGCGGCTGGACAGGATGGCGATCAGGGCGGCGATGGCCGGGGCCAGGGCCAGGAGGCGCGGCAGCCAGGCCCAGCTCCGGCTCGGCTCATGGCCAGGCCTGCGCCTTCCCGTGGCGGGACCGGGAGGCAGCAGCGCCGCATCCCGGGCCAGGTTGAGCGACCAGCGGCCCCAGAACCAGCAGACCACGCCCAGCAGGAACACGGCAGCGGCCAGCAGAATGAACTGCACGGCCCCTTCGGTGCCGGCGATCATGTGCCGCACCTGTTCCGGCACGGTGAGCGCGGCCACGCCGGTGACGGTGAAGGCGAAGGGAACCCGCGCATGCCAGATCGCCAGGCGCATGCCGGGCCAGGCGATCAGCAGCCCGCCAAGCCCCAGGCTGACGCCGGCCCAGCCCCAATCCTGCCTTCCGGACCAGAAGCCCAGCCCCGCCATCGCCAGGATGGCGACCGCCACCCATCGCGCGGCCACAAGCCCTTTCCTCACGGCACCGGCCCCCGCTGGCTCGCTTCCCCGGCACCATCCACGCCAATTCGTTCCATTTCAACAACGATTATGCGCGCCGCCGGGCAGGGTGCCGGGTGGGGATGCCAGGTGGGGATGCCAGGTGGGAGGCCAAGCGGTGGGGGGCGACTTCCCGCTTGACTTGGCCCGCTTCCATTCGGGATGTCGGGCGGCCAAGACAAGGAAACGCCCCACACCATGCGCATCACGCGGATCCGCGAAGCCGTCGCGCCCATCAGCAGCGACATCGCCAACGCCTATATCGACTTCTCCAAGATGACGGCCAGCATCGTCGCCGTCACGGTGGAGGATGGGAATGGCCGCTCGGCCACCGGCTTCGGCTTCAACTCCAATGGCCGCTACGCCCAGCCGGGCCTGCTGCGGGAGCGCTTCATCCCCCGCCTGGCGGAAGCGCCGGAAGCCCTGCTGTCCACGCCCGAGGGCACGCTGAACCCGGCCGGCGCCTGGGCCGCCATGATGCGGAACGAGAAGCCGGGCGGGCATGGCGAACGCTCGGTCGCCGTCGGCGTGCTGGACATGGCGCTGTGGGACGCCGCGGCGAAGCTGGAAGGCGTGCCGCTGTGGAAGCTGCTGGCCAACCGCTACCGCCAGGGCGAGGCCGATGACACCGCCTGGATCTACGCCGCCGGCGGCTACTACTACCCTGGCAAGGGCGTCGATCAGCTGGTCGAGGAAATGCGCCGCTATCTCGGCATGGGCTATTCGGTGGTGAAGATGAAGATCGGCGGCGCCCCCGGCACGCCGCTGCGCGATGCGCTGAAGGAGGATGTCGCGCGCATCGAGGCGGTGCTGGCGCTGCTGGGCGGCGATGGCTCGCGCCTTTGCGTGGACGTCAATGGCCGCTTCGGGTTGCACGCGGCGCTGAGCTATGCCGCCGCCCTCGCCCCCTACAAGCTGCGCTGGTACGAGGAGCCGCTGGACCCGCTGGACTACAGCACCCACGCGGCGCTGGCCGAGCATTACGCCGGCCCCATCGCCACCGGCGAGAACCTGTTCTCGGTGCAGGACGCGCGCAACCTGATCCGCCATGGCGGGCTGCGGCCGGATCGCGACATCCTGCAATTCGACCCCGCCCTGTCCTACGGCCTGGTGGAATATCTGCGCACGCTGGAGATGCTGGCCGCCCATGGCTGGTCGCCCCGCCGCTGCGTGCCGCATGGCGGGCACCAGTTTGCGCTCAACATCGCGACCGGGCTCGGCCTTGGCGGCAATGAAAGCTATCCGGAGGTGTTCGCGCCCTTTGGCGGCTTCGCCGACGACACGCCGGTGCAGGACAGCCGCATCCGCATGCATGACACGCCCGGCATCGGTTTCGAGCGGAAATCGGCGCTTTACGCCGTGCTGCGGCAATTGGCCGAATGATCCTCGGCCTGGAGCGGGTGGCCTCGCCCATCGGGCCGGTGCTGCTGGTGTCCGATGGGCGCTCGCTCCTGGCGCTGGAGTTCGACGAACCGGAAGAACGGTTGCTGCCGCTGCTGCGCCGCCGCTTCGGGTCCAGCCTCCTTTTGCGGGAGGCCGTGACCGGCTTCGCCCCCGCCCTGCGCGCCTATTTCAACGGGGCGCTGGAGGCGCTGGATGGCTGGCCCCTCGATCCGGGCGGGACGCCGTTCCAGCAACGCTGCTGGGCGGCGCTGCGCGCCATTCCGGCCGGGCAGACCCGCAGCTATGGCCGGGTCGCCGCGGATCTCGGCCTGCCGCGCGCGGCCCGCGCCGTCGGCTTGGCCAATGCGCTGAACCCGGTCAGCATCGCGATCCCGTGCCACCGGCTGGTGGGCCATGACGGCGCCCTCACCGGCTATGGCGGCGGGCTGGAGCGCAAGCGCTGGCTGCTGCGGCACGAAGCTGCCAGCATGGGCTCGACCGTGGATGGCGCTTCGGTAAGCTGACCCGCCCACAGCCTGGATTCCCCGATGCACAACTGGTCCCGCGCCACCGCCACCGCCCAGCAGATCGCCGCCGGATGGGCGGGCGGGCCGGGCGGGGCCATCGTGCTGTTCGACTCCGGCGGGCCGGTCCAGGCGGTGGCGGGCGGCCTCGCCAGCCTGGAGCACGGGCTGGCCTTCACACCCGATACGCCCAACCGCTACGCCTCGATCAGCAAGCACTTCCTGGCGGCGACGCTGCTGCTGGAAGGCGTGCCGATGGAAGCGCCGCTCGGCGCCCTGCTTCCCGGCCTGCCGGCCGCCCTGGCGGAGCTGCCGCTCGGCCGCGCCCTGGACATGACCGGCGCCGTGCCGGATGCGATGGAGCTGCTGTGGCAGCAGGGCGCGCCCTTCACCGCATCCCTCGGCGCCGAGGCGGTGTTCGGCCTGCTGCGGCGCCTGCCGGGGCTTTGCGCCGCGCCCGGCACGGAGATGGCTTATTCCAATTCCGGCTGGCGCCTGGCGCAGCGCATCCTGCCCGACTACCCGGCGGCGCTCCGGCAGCGCCTGCTGGAGCCGCTCGGCCTGCCCATCGCCTTTCCGCTGGACGAGGCGGAAGCGGTGCCCGGCCTCGCCACCGGCTACTGGCAGGATGGGGCGGCGTGGCGGCGCGGACGCTACGGGATGCATTTCTCCGCCTCGGGCGGGCTGGCAGGCAGCGCCAACGCGCTGGCGCGCTGGGCCGCCGCGCTGATGGCAGGGCGTGGTCCCCTTTCCGGCATGCTGGAGCGGCTTGCCGCGCCGCGCGCCTTCACCGATGGCACGCCCTCCGCCTACCGGCTGGGGCTGGTGGAAACGGCGCTGGGCGGCACGCGGCTGCTGGCGCATGGCGGCTCCCTGCCCGGCTACCGCAACCACCTGCTGCTGGCGCCGGAGCAAGGGGTGGGCGTGGCGCTGCTCACCAACCGGGAGGAGGAGGCGCTGTGGCCGGCGCTGCGCGTCATGGCCGCGCTGCTGGGCGAGGCCATGCCGGAGCCCGCCGCCAACCCCACCGGCCTTTACGCCAGCGCGGAAGGTCCCTTCTGGGCGGAGCTGACGCCGGGCGCCATCAGCGTCATGGGCGGCCATGAGGCGCTGGTGGCGGATGGGGATGGCGGCTTCCGCTCCCTGCCCGCCTATCTGGAGATGCGCCTGCGCGTGGCGCCGGATGGCGCGCTGGAGGGGCGGATCGGCGGCGCGCCCCGTCGCCTGCTGCCGGTGCCTCCTGGGCTGGCGCCCGACCCCGCCTTGGCGGGGCAATGGCGGGATGACCTGCTGGGCGCGGAGCTGCTGATCCGCCCCGATGGCAGCGCCCGCTTCCCCTGGGCCGGCAGCCTGGGTGCGGAAACCACCCTGACGCCGCTTCCGGGCGGGCGGGCCCTGGCCTCGCTCACCCATGGCCCCTGGCGGCACCGGCCCTGCCTTTGGCTGGAAGACGGGGCGCTGCGCCTGGCCAGCCACCGCGCCCGCATCCTGCGCTTCCGCCGATAACAACAAGGAACCTGTCCATGAAAGCTGTTCGCCGGTGGCTGCTCCTCGCTGCCGCCCTGCATGGCCTCGCGCCCGTGGCCGATGCCGCCGCCCAGACCCCGACCGCGCCGGAGCGCGTGCTGCGCGTCGCCCCGCATGCCGACCTGAAGACGCTGGACCCGGTCTTCGCCTCCATCGTCATCACCCGCATGCACGGGCTGATGATCTACGAAACCCTGTTCGCCTGGGATTCCAAGCTGCAGCCGCATCCGCAGATGGTGGACAGCTTCTCCACCGCGCCGGACGGGCTTTCCTGGAGCTTCACCCTGCGGCCGGGGCTGAAATTCCATGACGGCCAGCCGGTGACCTCCCGCGATGTCATCGCCTCGCTCAAGCGCTGGATGGCGCGGGACACGGTGGGCGGCAAGGTCGCCGAATATGCCGACGGGATGGAGGCGGTGGATGAGCGCAGCTTCATCATCCGCCTGAGGAAGCCGATGTCGATGCTGCCCTTCGCCCTCGGCTCGGCGGTGGGGCAGATCCCGGTGATTATGCGGGAAAGCGATGCCAGCACCGATCCCATGCGCCCGGTGACGGAGGTGATCGGCAGCGGCCCGTTCCGCTTCAACCGCGCCGAATGGCGCAGCGGCGCGCGCATCGTCTATGACCGCAACCCGGATTACGTGCCGCGCCCGGAACCGGCGGACGGTCTGGCCGGCGGCCGGGTCGTGAAGGTGGACCGCGTCGAGTGGATCATCATGCCCGATGCCGCCACCGCCGCCGCCGCGTTGCAGACCGGCGAGATCGACATCTGGGAACAGCCCAGCCAGGACCTGGTGCCGGTGGTCGCCCGCTCCCGCGACGTGAAGGTGGAGCGGTATTCCAACCTGTCCAACCAGGCCATGCTGCGGCCCAACCACCTTTACCCGCCCTTCAACGACCCGCGCGCCCGGCTCGCCCTCGCCTATGCCACGGACCAGGGGGATTTCCTCGCCGCCGGCTTCGGCGACGAGCAATGGTGGAAGCGCTGCCATTCCTATTTCGTCTGCGGCAGCCCAAACGGCACCGAGGCGGGCACGGAAGCCTATGCGAAGCCGAACCTGGAGACCGCGCGGCGGCTGCTGGCCGAAAGCGGCTACAAGGGCGAGCGGATCGTGCTGAACTCCTCCTACGACATCGCGCCGATCGGCCGCATGGCGGAGGTGGCGGCGGAGGCGCTGAAGAAGGTCGGCTTCAATGTGGACCTGCAATTCTCCGACTGGGGCACGGTGACGACGCGGCAGCAGAATCGCGGCCCGGTGGCCGATGGCGGCTGGAACCTGTTCGTCACCACCGCCTCCGGCGCCACCATGCAGTCGCCCATCACCAATATCGGCACCAACATGGCCTGCGGCGGCAAGTCCTGGGCGGGCTGGCCCTGCGACGAGGAGGCCGAGCACCTGCGCGGCGCCGTGGTGGACGCGCCGGACGAGGCGGCCCGCAAGCTCGCGACCGATGCGCTGCACAAGCGGCTGGCGGAGGTGCAGCCCTATCGTGTGCTGGGTCAGTACGACCAGCCCTATGCGCGGCGGACCAATGTGTCCGGCATGCTGGCGGCGCCGGTGATGCTGTTCTGGAACATCGAGAAGAAATAAGGGATCGCTTTTTTTTTGCGGGGTGTCCGCCCCCTCAGACACCCCCGGCCCACCAAGCCGGGAGTGGCTGGAATGGGCGGAAAGCGGATATCAGGCCGAGCCGAAGGCGGGATGGAACAAGACCTCGCCTGCCGGCTGATCTCCCCGCAGGCGAAGGCGCTGGAAATATTCCGCCGGAACTCCGGCCAATGTGAGGCCGGGGTCCGGTTCGAAGCCGAAGCGGGCGTAATAGGCGGGGTCACCCAGCACGACGCATCCGCCCGCCCCCTGCGCCCGAAGCCGGTTCAACCCGTCTTCGATCAGAAGCCGGCCGATGCCCCGCCGCCGCTGGCTGTGCTCAACAGCCACGGGACCGAGGCCAAACCAGTCGGACAGCTTCCCGGCGATCATGACCGGGGAGAACGCGACATGCCCCATGACCGCACCGCCCTCAACCGCGACAAGGGAAAGCGTCAGGGCGCCGCCCGCTCGGAGGGCATCGACGATGTCGGCTTCCATGCCGCTGCCATGAGGCGCGTCCTGAAAGGCCGCCCTCACGAGGGAACGGATCGGCTGCTTGTCGGTGGCATTCTCGGGACGAATGAACATGCCGCCGACATGCAGCATGGCAGGCCATCAAGGATCAAGCGCCGCCATGGGCCAGGCGCCGCGATCGCCTGGCCCGGCCGGATGGGACGGAGGACGGGCATGGCCAGGAATGGTGGAAGACATGGAAGCGCGGATAAGCCGCCATGATAAACATGCTTTTGGTTGAAAAATCGGCATGATCGTTGTTGCCTGATGGATCTCTCGCGACGCCATGAAGACGACCGACACCGACTTGTCGCCCCGCTTCCAGCCTTCGCCCCTGCGCCCGGGCGCCTGGCTCTACTGGCCGTTCTGGCCCGGCTTGTTTCTGGCGGAATTGCCGGACGAGATGGTTGTGCGCCGGTATCTGGCCCAGGAAAAATCAGCCGCGATGCTGAAGCCGCTGCTTTTGATCCCGATCTGCACCGCAACAACATTCCTGAAGCCTGGCTTGCTGACCATTCTGGGTGGCCTTGGTGTTCTTGTGGCAGTGCTGGCCGGCCTTTCCCTGCGGCAGATACGCCGCCTTGGCGGGCGCCGTGTGGCGCGGCACCATTGGAAAGGGCCGTTATTCCCTTTTGACCCGAAAGCGTTCAAGGGACGGTCAACAAGGAAGATGCTGGTGGCGTGCATCTTCATGATTGTCCTGGCGCTGCTTCTGGCGGCCTGGACGGTGGCCCTCGTTGCGATCGGCGACTGGAGCGATGATCGAGCCTTGCTCGTGCCGCTGTCCGCTGTCGGATGTGCTGCTCTGGCACGCCTTGCCTGGCGCAACTGGCGGCGCCTTCGGCTGGCCCGCAACGAGGCCTGAGGCGGCAAAGATCGGTCAGGTCCGTCTTGTAGGTAGCAGGCCCTGGCGGGAAGGGCCCGGCGGGGCGGCGCCCCTCATGGCAGGCCTCCCCCTTCAATCCCCCGCCTTCACCCGGAAGCCCATCCCCCCGACAATGCGGTCCACCACCCAGGCCGGCGCCAGGGGAGACAGGCGCAGCGCCCAGGCCAGCGGCCAGGGAAAGGCGAGCTGCCGCGCCCCCCGGCGCAGCGCCGCCTCCACCTTGGCCGCCGCCGCGTCGGCGCTGATGGAGAAGGGACGCGGCCCCACCCAGCGATCCCCCATGGCGCTGTCGAAGAAACCCGGCGCCACCAGCGTCACGCGGACGCCCTCGGGCGCCAGCGCCGCCCGCATCGCCTCGCCATAGGCCCAGAGCCCCGCCTTGCTGGCGCAATAGCCGGGGCTGTCCGGCAATCCCCGCAGCGCCGCGAGCGAGGCGACCAGCCCGACATGCCCCCGCCGCCGTTCCCGCATGCCCGGCAGCAGCGGGTCCATCAGGTTGAGGGCGCCGAGCAGGTTGACCTCGATCTGCGCCCGCACCGCCGCCATCCCCTCCGGCGCGCCATCCGGCCGCGTGCCGGCGGCGATGCCGGCATTGGCGATGGCCAGGTCCACCGGCGCCGCGGCGTCCCACCCGGCCAGCAATCCGGCCATGGCGGCGGCATCCCGCACGTCGCACGGGCCGATGCGCGGCCGGGCGCCGAGGCGGGCGCAATCCGCCGCCACCGCCTCCAGCGCCGCCTGGTCCCGGCCGATCAGGCCCAGCGTGACGTCCGGCGCCGCGAAGCGCCGGGCCAGCGCCGCCCCCAGCCCGCGCGAGGCCCCGGTGATCACCACCGAGCGGAATTGCCGCGTCACCGCAGCCCCCTCAGCCGGGACAGCGCCCCGCGCAGCCAGCCCTCGAAGCCCCGGTGCAGGGTGAAGGGCGAAAGCTTCCAGGCGGCGGGGTCTTCAAGCCGCTCCAGGATCACCTCCGGCGGGCAGGGCAGCTCCGTCACCGGGTCGACCTGGCGCGGGAACAGGATCAGCGACGCGGCGACCAGCTCATCCAGCCCGAGGCGCCGGCCACGGCGGGGCGGCGGGTTGCGGTCCTCCGTCAGGCCCCAGCCAGCATAAAAAGGCTGCCCCCAGGTGACCACCCTCACGCCCCGGAGCAGCGCCTCGAAGCCGGACAGGGAGGTCAGGGTGTGCAGCGCGTCGATCTGCGGGAACAGGGAGGTCAGCGGCGCGCTGGTCACCACCTGATCGGCCAGGTCCGCCAGAGCCCGGGCTTCCAGCCGGCCCTGGCGGAACCCGGCCTCAAGGTCCGGATGCGGCTTGTAGATCAGGAAAGCGTCCGGATGGGCGGCGCGCACGGCCTGCAGCAGCGCCAGGTTGTCCTGGATGGCGCCGCCGCCGAGGCGCACCGAGGCATCCCCCTCCACCTGCCCCGGCACCAGCAGGCGCGGGCGGCCGGGGGGCGCGGCGATGGACGGCGCCTGCCCTTGCAGGTTGTACTTGGTCACGCCGCGCGCCACGATCGCCCGCCGCAGGGCGGCGGCGCGGGCCAGCAGGGCAGGCGGGAACTCGGCCGTGGCCAGCAGGTGCTCCAGCGCGCTTTCGCGGCCCGGGTCGTAATAGATGCCGCGATCATCCACCGCATAGGCCGCGCCGGGCAGGAACCGCGCGCCCAGCCCGCGCGAGCGGACAAAGCCATCCTCCACCGTCAGCAGCGTCACGCCCTGGCGTTGGCAATCGGCGCGCAGTTCCGGCGTGGCGCGGCTGGCCCAGACGGCCAGGGCACCGCCGGCGCGGCGGGCCTGCGCCACCGCGCGACCCGGATGGCGGGCGAAGCGGGGGGCGCCGCCGGCATGGGCGAACAGCGCGGCCACGCGGCGCCGCTTCCAGAAGGCCATGCCGAGGCACAGGGTGACGCGGCGGTTCTCCGCCTGGGCGCGCCGCCATTCGCCGAGCTGTTCCAGCGCGCGCTCCAGCGGCCAGGGGCGGGCCAGAAAGGGGTCGGCGCAGCGCAGGGCGCCGATCAGCGCCGTCCAGCGGGGCACCGGGTCCGGAAGCCGCCCATCCACGCTGACCCCGGCGGCCGAGGCCAGCAACGCCATCTCGTCCGAAGCGCCGCGCAGCTCCTCGGCCAGGTCCAGCAAGGCCCAGGGCGACAGCCTTTCCGGCAGCCAGTGCACGCCGGGCGGGGGCGCGATCTGGGCCGGGGCGCCGGGCGGCGCCGTGGGGTCGCGCGCCAGGATCACGGGCCGCCCCCCGGCCAGCTCCAGGGCCGAGGCCAGCGCCGCGCGCGCGGAGGCAGCCTGGGCGCGATGGCAGGGGTCCAGCACCAGGATGGCGTGGCGCCGGGGCAGCCGCAGCGCTTCGGGGGATGGCTCCGGCAGGCCCGGCTCCCCTCCGATGCGGAGGGATGCGACCTGTTTCGCCACCGCCGCGGCCCGTGCCGCCGGAACGGGATCGGCGGGGGAAAGGCCGGCCAAAGGCAGCAAGGTGACCGGCAGGCATCGCCCCCGGAAGGCTGGCGCGCGCAGGGGCCCGGTTGCATAGCGGAGCACGGATGCACCCGCGCGGTCCGATTCGGTTGTGCCCTCCACCCGCATCGCCAGGATGTCGGCTTGCTTGACGGGAGCCAGACAATATTCCGGCCAGAATGCCGCCAAACGCGCGAAACTGGCTGCATTTTCACCCGGAAACGCAATGGTCCGGGCGTCGCCAGCGGCCACAGGATGAGGAACCTTCTTAATGATATTTCAACTTTCGTTCAGGACGCGTTTTACAACCGGAGTTGTGGTGGGTTAGGTTTCGCTCATGCAAGAGCGTGTGCAACTCTGCGTGTGCGGGAAAACCGATCTCCCTTCGCGGAGCATCGCGCCGCTTGCGCAATTCCTGATGGTGATCTCCCTGGTAATGACCCTCAGCGGTTGTGCAGCCCAGGGCGGCCCGGGTGCGGGCGCCAACCCCGCGGTGGCCGCCGTCCCGGCCCGCCCCTCCGACCCCCTCGCGGCCTTCGCGGCGCGGGCCCAGCCGGGCCAGGCCGAGGATGTTTCGCCGCAGCCCGGCGCCGCACCCGTCACCGTCCGCCTGGTGCGCGCCTATCATGCCGGCAGCGGCCGGGAATGCCGCGAACTATCGGTGGGCTACCGGGCGGCGCGCCCGGCGCTTTATTGCGAGGATCCGGCCACGGGCTGGGCCGCGGCGCGTGGCCTGTTGCGCGGCGGGGCCGTGGGACGGCCGTGAGCATCGAGATCCCACGCCGGGAGGCGATGGGCGGCGCCCGGGCGCAGATCCAGGTGATCAGCGCCCTGTTCATGCGGGAAATGCTGACCCGGTTCGGCACCAGCCGGATCGGCTATGTCTGGCTGATGGCCGAGCCGATGATCCTCGGCACCATGATCTCCCTGCTGCACTCGCTGAGCGGCAAGGACCTGCCCAACGGCCTGCCCACCTTCCTGTTCTACGCGCTGGGCTACACGCCCTTCCTGATGTTCCGCTCCATCGTCAATCGCGGCTCGGGCGCGGTCACCAACAACATCTCGCTGTTGTTCCACAACCGCATCACCCTGCTCGACACCATGATCGCCCGCAACCTGATGGAGATGCTGGTCTGCTTCACGGTGTGCCTGCTGTTCATCGTGATGGGCATGGTGGTCTTCCACGAGGTGCCGCACCAGCCGGCCCTGCTGCTGGCGGGCTGGTTCATGAGCGCGCTGCTGGCGCATGGTCTCGCCATGGTGATCGGCTCGGCGCAGGTGATGATGGAATGGGTCGAGCACCTGGTGCACCCCTTCACCTACCTGCTGCTGCCGATCTCTGCGCCCTTCTACATGCTCGACATGCTGCCGCAGGGAACGCGGGAAGCCCTGTTGTGGAACCCGCTGGTCAGCATCCATGAGCTGAACCGCTGGGCCATGTTCGGCGACCGGATCAACCCGTATTACGACATCCCCTATGTGCTGGCCTGGATCCTCGGCCTGAACCTGCTGGGCATGGCGGGGCTGCGCGTGGCGCGGCCGCGGCTCAGCCTGTCCGACTGACCGGCATGCTTGAGTTGCGGAACGTCTGGAAAAGCTTCGAGCAGCGCCACGGGCGCAAGGACGTGCTGCGCGGCATCAATGTCCGGCTCCGCCGCGGCGACCATCTCGGCATCCTCGGCCGCAATGGCGCCGGCAAGTCCACCCTGGTGCGCGTGCTGGCCGGCGTCGAGGCGCCGACCCGCGGCTCCATCCGGCGGGAGATGCTGATGTCCTGGCCGCTGGGCGGCGGCTACGGCATCCAGAGCAGCCTGACCGGGCGCAACAACGCCCGCTTCATCGCCCGGCTCTACGGCATGTCGCTGAGCCAGACGGAAGTCTTCGTGGAGGACTTCTCCGAGCTTGGCCGCTATTTCGACGAGCCGGTGAAGTATTACTCCTCCGGCATGCGCTCGCGCCTGATGATGGCGCTCAGCTTCGCCGTGGATTTCGACGGCTATCTGGTGGACGAGGCGCTTTCCACCGGCGATGCCCGCTTCGCCAACAAATGCCTCACCATGTTCGAGGAACGGCGAAAGAACGCCGCCGTGATCATGATCTCGCACAATCTGAACCACGTCCGGCGCTACTGCCGGACGGCCGCCGTGCTGCGCAACGGCATCCTGGAATTCTACGAGGACGTCGATGAAGCTATCGCCGCTTACCAGGGTCTCTGAACCCGCGCTGAGCGGCCCGGCGGCCGGGCAGCACAATGCCGCCCGCCGACGCTCGCCATTGCTGCGCGCCCTGTGGAAGCGGCGCTTCTACATGCTGCTGGTGGCGCTGCCGACGCTGCTGACGGCCCTCTACCTGTATGGCTTCGCCACCGGGCAATATGTCTCGGAAGCGCGCTTCCTGGTGCGCAGCCGGCAGGAGAATTCCGGAGGCACGGCGCTGGGCGCCATGATCGGCGCCGCGGGCTTCAAGCAGTCGGGCGAGGAATCGCTGGCGGTGCGGGACTACCTGCAATCGCATGACGCGCTGTACGCGCTGGTCAGCAACATCGACCTGATCGGGCTGTATCGCCGCCCCGAGGCGGATTTCCTGTCGAGCCTGTGGTTCAGCGATCCGCCCGCCGAGTTCCTGCAGATGTACCACAACAGCATGAACACGGTGAAGAACGACAGCACCTCCGGCATCACCACCATCCGTTCCCGCGCCTTCCGGCCGGAGGATGCGCGGCTGCTCGCCGATGAACAGCTGCGGCTGTCGGAAGCCTTCGTGAACCAGCTGTCCTCCCGCGCCAAGGACGAGACGCTGCGCGTCGCGCAGGAGGAGCTGGAGCGCGCCGAGCAGCGCGTGATCGCTTCCCAGGCGGCGGTGACGGCGTGGCGGCAGCAGGAACAGGCGGTGGACCCCACCAAGAGTGCCTCCATCGGGCTGGAAAGCCTGGGCTCGCTGGAAGGCTCCCTGACCGCCGCCCGCGCCGAGCTGCAGGAAAAATCGGCCTTCATGCGCCCGGACAACCCGCAGATCGCGCTGCTGCGCAACCGCATCGCCTCCCTGCAAAGCGAGATCGCGTCGCACCGGCAGCGGCTGACGCGCGGCGGGGAATCCCTGCCCACCCAGATCGCCACCTATGAGCGGCTGCTGCTGGAACGGGAATTCGCCGACAAGCAGCTGGCCTCGGCCACCGCCTCGCTGGAAACGGCGCGCCTCGACGCGCAGCGCCAGCAGCTTTTCCTGGCCCGCGTGGTGGAGCCCAACCTGGCGGAATACCCGCTTTACCCGCGCGCCTGGCTGATCGTCCTCAGCCTGTTCGCGGTGCTCAGCGTTCTTTATGGCATCGGCTGGATGCTGGTCGCAGGGATTCGTGAACATGCACTCTAGTCGTGGGCTTATCGCGGCGGCCTTGTCGCTGCTGCTCGCCGGGCAGGCGGCGGCGCAGAACCTGAACGCGCCCGTGCCGGGCCTGATGCAGCAGCAGATGCAGGGCCAGGGGCTTCCGGGACAGCAGCAGGTGCCGTCATTGTCCGGGCAGCGGCAGGTGCCGCAATTGCTGCCGCAGGACAACATCGTCAACCGCGCCGGCAGCACCACCGAGGCCGAGGCCGGCGCCACCGCCGAAGGCCCGCTGGCCGAGCCCTACCGCCCGGCCGGGCCGAGCCGCACCGTGTTCGGCGCGCAGCTTTTCACGCGCGGCGCGCCCGCCGGCTCCGAAAGCGCCAATCCCAATTACCGCCTCGGCCCCGGCGACCGCGTCAGCGTGCGCGTCTGGGGGCCCGTGGAATCGGAGGTGATCGGCGCCATCGACCCGGAAGGCAACCTGTTCCTGCCTTCCATCGGCCCGCTGCGGCTGGCCGGCCTGCGCGCCGGCGACCTCCAGCGCACGGTGGAAGGCGAGGTGCGGCGGATCTACACCCAGCAGGTGCAGGTCTATGCCGTGCTGCTGTCGGCCAGCCAGATCGGCGTTTATGTCACGGGCTTCGTGCGCACGCCGGGCCGGCACCTGGGCTCCGGCTCGGAAACCGTGCTCGACTACCTGCTGCGGGCCGGCGGCGTCGATCCGGTGCGCGGCTCCTACCGCGACATCGTGGTCAACCGCGGCGGCCGCGCCGTGGTGCGCATCGACCTCTACCCCTTCCTGCTGCAAGGCAAGCTGCCGCAGCTGACGCTGCAGGACGGCGACACCATCGTGGTCGGCAAGCAGGGCGCCGTGGTGTCCGCCGATGGCGCCGTGCGCAACAACTTCCTGTTCGAGGTCGCCGGCCGCGCCATGGCGGGGCAGGAGCTGAACCAGCTCGCGGCCCCGCTGCCGGCGGCCACCAACGCGGTGATCCGCGGCACGCGCAACGGCCAGCCCTGGTCGCGCTATGTCGACGTGGCGACGCTGGAGAAGCAGTCGCTGCTGGACCAGGACGTCGTCACCTTCATCACCGACTCGCCCGCCCCCACCGTGCGGGTCTTCGTGGAAGGCAGCCGCCTCGGCCCCTCGGTGCTGGTGGCGGACCGCGACATCGACCTGTGCAGCCTGCTCGACCATGTCGCGGTGGACCCGGCGCTGGCCGACACCGATTCGGTGTTCATCCTGCGCAAGCGCATCGCGGCCCAGCAGCGCCGCGCCATCAACGAGGCGCTGGACCGGCTGGAGCGGCAGCTCTTCACCGCCACCTCGGCCACCACGGGCATCGCGCAGATCCGCTCCGCCGAGGCGCAGATGGTGTCCAACTACATCCAGCGCGGCCGCCGCATCGAGCCGGAAGGGCGGCTGGTGGCGGTGGACAGCAATGGCCGCTGTTCCCGCGTCCGGCTGGAAGACGGCGACACCATCGTCATCCCCGAGCGCTCCGACACCATCCTGGTGGCCGGCGAGGTGATGACGCCGCAGGCCGTCCTGTGGCGCCCGAACATGACCATCGACGAGTATGTGGAGGAAGCCGGCGGCTACACCCAGCGCGGCAACAGCGGCGGCATCATGATCCGCCGCGCCAGCGGGCAGATCATCCTCGATCCGCGCCAGGGCCCGCGCCCCGGCGACGAGCTGATCGTGCTGCCGCAGCTGGGCGTGAAGGGCTTCCAGCTCGCCAGCGACCTGCTGGCGATGATCTACCAGGCCGCGCTGGCCGTGCGCTACTTCGACATCGGGCGCTGAGAAAGGGGGGAGGCTCAGCCTCCCCCCCCCCCCCCCCGCTTCCCACGCGGGGAAAGCCCCCCGGTCAGAGTTCCGGCAGCGCCGTCGCATGGTGGAAATGCCGCGCCTCCAGCAGCGCCAGCCTTTCCTCCTCCCGTTCCATCGCCGCGAAGGCGAAGCCCTCCACCCCGATGCCCACCGGCCTGCCGGCCGGGTCCGGCCATGCTTCCTGGCAATGCAGGTCGATGCGGAGATCGGCACCGCCCGCCGGAACGGCCAGCGCCACGGCGAGCCGCGCGCCCGCTTCCACCCGCACCTGCACCGGCGGCACCGGCGCCCCCCCATCCCGCATCACATGCAGTTCCACCTCCTGCGGCTGGGCGGGGCCGCGCAGATCCAGCTCCAGCCGCAACGCCCCGCCATGCCCGGCATCCAGCGGCAGATGCAGCGTGGCGGCGCCCGGCCGCGTCCAGGCCCCCCAATCCTCCAGCGGATACCAGCCCTCGCCTTCCCGCACCGCTTCCGCCACCGCCATGGCCAGGTTGGGCCGCGCGGCGGCCATGCGCCGCAGGGGGTGGCGGCGGGCGGCGGCCAGGGGCAGGCGCGGCAATGTTCCGCCGCTCAGCTCCGCCAGCCGCGCGGCCTCGGCCAGCAGCTGCGCCGCCACCACCCCCCAGGGGCGCAGCGGCACGGCGGCGGCGCGCGCCTGCTCGGCCGCGCGGAAGGCGGGGTCGGTGATCATGCGGCCCAGCAGCTCCACCAGCTCCGGCTCGTTGCCGGGGGTGAAGAAGGTGGCGCCGCCCTGGCCGGATTCCACCAGCGCGGAATGTGCCGGCACCACCACGGCGCGGCCGGCGGCGAGGCTTTCCGTCACCGGCAGGCCCCACCCCTCATGCAGGCTGTTATAGATGGTGAACAGGCTGCGCCGGTACAGCGCCGCCAGCACCGGATCGGACACGTCGTGCAGCAGCCGCACCCGGGCGCGCAGCTCCGGCGAATGCTCCAGCAGCGAAAGCGCCGGCTCGGCCCGCCAGCCCGGCTTGCCGACGCAGGCCAGCAGCGGCATGGCGCGCGCGCCCAGGCGGCGCAGCAGCGCCAGCCAGGCGCTGAACACCATCCGGTGGTCCTTGCGCCCTTCCATGGTGGCGACAAACAAAACAAAGGGCACGTCGCCGCGCAGCAGCGGATGATCGGCGGGCTGGTGCGGCGGCGGCTCGGCCGGGGCCGCGTCCATCCGCACCACCGCCGCGCGCGGCACGGGCAGCTCGGGCAGCAGGGCGCGGTGCAGGCGGCGCAGGTCGTCCCGCGTGGAACGCGACACCGTCAGCACCCCATCCGCATGCAGGGCGAGATTGGCGAACCACCGCGAATAACCGCTGACCGTGCCTTCCTGGCAGTATTCCGGCATCATCAGCGGCACGCAGTCATGCACCAGCGGCACCTGGCGCAGCCCGTCCCGCAGCCTCGCCGCGCGCAGGGTGCCGAGATGGCCCGGAACGCCCCAGGTGCCGCCGAGCGGCACCAGCACGGCGCCCGGATCGAAGCGCAGCGGCGGCGGCCGTTCCAGCAGCACCTCCAGCAGGCCTGTCGCTTCCCGCCAGGAAGGATCGTCGGTTTCGGTGCCGGTGGACATCAGATGCGCGATCCGGTGGAACAGCGCCGCCGGCAGGTCGCGCAGCCCGCCCGTCCACAAGGCGCACAGCCGCGGCGGGCTGGGCCCGGCCAGGGCGCCGGCGGCGATGCCGATCTGCACCCGCTGGATGCCGCTCGGCGCCCGGTATCCTTCCCGGATCCACCGCGTCAGGTCGGTCAGGTCCAGCACCATCCCGCCCGCGCGGGGGGCGGCGCGGTCGGGGCGGTCCGCCACCAGGGCGACCCATTCGGCCCAGGGCGCCGTGCCCCCGGGGTCCAGCGCCACCGCGGCGGCATAGGCGGCGCGGGCATGGTCCCGCTGGCCCAGGAGCTTCTCGGCATGGCCGATCTGGAGGGGGATGTCGGCGTCAAGCGGGCGGGCGCGCCAGGCGGCATGGTACAGGCCAAGCGCCTGCCGCACCTCGCCCAGCTCCTTCAGGCAATGCGCCTGCTGCACCTGCATGCCGACATCGTCGGGCCGCAGCCGCAGAAAGGCCGCATAAGCCGCCGCCGCCGCCTGCCATTGTCCCCGGTCCCGCAGGCTGTCGGCCTCGCGCCGCAGCGCCTCTGCGTCCGGCCCCGCTTCCCCGCTCATGCCAAGCTCCACCTTTGCGATCCGCCCATCCTTCACGGCGAAGCATGAAGGAGGTCAAGGAGTAGCGGCGATTCGGCTTCGCCTGAAGGGCGCATTCGGATAGGCTTCATCCATGCGTCCGCGAATCTATATCGATGGCTACAACCTTGCTCTCGACCAGGGCACGGGCGTTGCCACCTATGCCAGGAACCTCAGCTTCCGGCTGGGTGCCATGGGGGCCGAGGTCGGCGTGCTGTACGGCACCCGCGCCAGCCCCAGCCGCAATCCACTGATCCGCGAGATCGCCTT
This sequence comes from Teichococcus oryzae, assembly GCF_008386565.1. Lineage (GTDB taxonomy): Bacteria > Pseudomonadota > Alphaproteobacteria > Acetobacterales > Acetobacteraceae > Pseudoroseomonas > Pseudoroseomonas oryzae. The sequence continues at coordinate 27,992 of NZ_VUKA01000002.1, forward strand.
CTTCGACAATCGCGTGGGCGAAACGGGAACGATGCTGCGCTGGCTGCGCAATGTGCGGCGCACCGCGCTGGGCGCGTTCGGCGAATACGCGACCCGGGTGCCGATCACCGGCCAGGTGGTTTCCACCACCTTCGAGAACCGCCTGCCGCATTTCGACCATTTGTGGAACATCGAGAACGGCTTCACCCAGGCCGCCAACCATTTCAAGCTGTACAAGTCGCGCCTTTCGGTGCGCATCCCGCAGCCGCCGCAGATCATGCACTGGACCTATCCCATCGCCATGCACATGCCGGGGGTGAAGAACGTCTACTGCCTGCACGACCTGGTGCCGCTGCGCCTGCCCTATACCACGCTGGACCACAAGCGGCGCTATTACCGGCTGAACAAGCTGATCGCGCAGAAGGCCGACCACATCGTCACCGTCAGCGAGGCATCGCGGCGCGACATCATCAATCTGCTGGGCGCCGACCCGGACAAGGTCACCAACACCTACCAGTCGGTCGAGCTGCCGCGGAAATTTACCGACAAGCCGCTGGCCGAGGCGCGGGATGAGATCGCCGGCTCCTTCGGGCTGGGCTGGAAAGGCTACTTCCTGTTCTTCGGCGCCATCGAGCCGAAGAAGAATGTCGGCCGCATGATCGAGGCCTTCCTGTCCTCCGGCTCCGACCTGCCGCTGGTGATCGTCGGCAAGCAGGCCTGGCAGAGCGAAGAGGAGCTGAAGCTCCTGTTCGACGACCATATCCGCTACCAGGTGCAGGAAGGCTCGGTCCTGCGCACCAAGCGCAAGATCATCCTGCTGGATTACGCGCCGTTCCGCCTGCTGGTGTCGCTGATCCGCGGCGCCAAGGCGGCGCTGTTCCCTTCCCTGTACGAAGGCTTCGGCCTGCCGGCGCTGGAGGCGATGAAGCTCGGCACGCCGGTGATGACCTCCAACACCTCCTCCCTGCCGGAAGTGGTGGGCGATGCGGCGATCACCGTCGATCCCTATGACGTGCGGGCGATGGTTGATGCGATCCGGGCGCTCGACACCGATGCCGGGCTGCGCGCCCAGCTGGCCGAGGCCGGGCCGAAGCGCGCCGCCCTGTTCAGCGGCGAGAACTACGAGAAGCGGCTCGGCGAGGTGTATGCGCGGCTCGGCGTGCGCCTCGACCAGCCGGCGCCCGCCCCCCGGGAAGCGGCGCTGGCGGCGGAATGAGCCCCGGGCCAGTCGGCAGTTGATGGCGGGCGGCAGGCCGATTAACCTTGCCCCGCTCTGGCGGAGCTGAACGGGCCTCCACGCGATGCCCGGTACACTACTCGCCCCGAAAACGGGGCGGTTTTCCCCGGCAAGGGGGATGCATCCATGACCGGCAGCACCACGCCTTCCGTCTTTCTGTCCGTCCAGGCGGCCTATGACCGCTGGGCCCCCGCCTATGACGAGGCCGACAATCCCATGGTCTTCGTCGCCCGGCATGCGCTGGGCGCCATGGCGCCGGCGCTGCGCGGCCGGTCGGTGGTGGAGTTCGGCTGCGGCACCGGGCAGAACCTGTCCTTGCTGCGCGCGTGGGGCGCCGGGCCGCTTTGCGGCTTCGACCTGTCGGCCGGCATGCTGGCGGCGGCGCGGGCACGCGACCCGTTGCTCCGGCTCTGGCGGCAGGACATGGCCCAGCCGGTTCCGCTGGCCGATGCCCGTGCCGATGCCGTGCTGTTCAGCCTGACCCTGGAACATGTCGCCGACCCGCGCCCGCCCCTGGCCGAGGCGCGGCGCCTGCTGCGCCCCGGCGGCCGCGTGCTGGTGCTGGAAATCCACCCCTGGCTCGCCCTGGCCGGCGTGGGCGCGCATTTCCAGGACGGGGAGCGGGAGGTGCGGATGCCCACCGTGGCGCATGACATCGCCGACTACCTGAACAGCTTCGCCGCCTGCGGCCTGCGCGTCGAGGCCTGCCGGGAATGGCGGCCCCGCGACCTGGACCAGCCGGTGCCGGCTCGGGTGATGAAGCGCGGGCCGGACATGCCAATCCTGATCGCCTTCACCGCTTCGGCCACCTAATCTGCAAAAAGAGCCAAGCTTGGGAACCGGCCGTGCGGCGCCGCGTTGGGCCCGGCGAAGGGGAGTGCCTGCCGATGCCCGAACCCGCCCAGGAGCAAACCGCTTCCTCGCGCCCGGATGCCCTGCTGGAGCCAGGCCGGACCTGCTGGACCATGGCGCGCGCCGACCGCCTGGCGGTGATCGTGGATGCCGCGGATTATTTCCTCGCCGCCAAATCCGCCATCCTGCAGGCCCGGCACAGCGTCATGCTGATCGGCTGGGATTTCGACGCCCGCATCGAGCTGGAGCCGGAGGAAAAGACGCTGGACGGCCCCAACCGCATTGGCCGCTTCCTCAACTGGATCGCGCGGGAACGGCCGGAACTGGAAATCCGCATCCTGAAATGGGATCTCGGCCTGCTGAAATCCCTGCTGCGCGGGGAAACGCCGTTCTTTCTGTTGAACTGGATGGGAAACAAGCAGATCCAGCTCCGGCTGGACGGCGCCCATCCGGCCGCCGCCGCGCACCACATGAAGCTGATGGTGGTGGATGACGCGCTGGCCTTTTGCGGTGGCATCGACATCACCATGGGCCGCTGGGACCGGCGCGAGCACCGCGAGAACTGCCCCGGGCGGCATTCCCCGCGCGGCAAGAAGCTCGGCCCCTGGCACGACGCCACCACCTGCGCCACCGGCCCCCTGGCGCGGCAACTGGGAGAGCTGGCCCGCCGCCGTTGGCACCGCGCCACCGGCGAAACGCTGGAACCGCCGCCGCCCGTGCCCCCGCCCTGGCCAGAAGGCGTGACGCCGGACTTCCATGGCATCCCCGTGGGCATCGCCCGCACCATCGGCGAGCATGGCGACGTTCCGCAGGTCTGCGAGATCGAGGCGCTGACCTTCCGCGCCATCGCCGCCGCCCGCCGCACCCTCTATATCGAGAGCCAGTATTTCGCCTCCCGCAAGGTGGCGGAAGCCATCGCCGCGCGCCTGCGGGAGCCGGACGGGCCGGAGGTGGTGGTGATCAATCCCGACACCGCCGATGGATGGCTGGAAGCCAAGGCGATGGATTCCGCCCGCACGCGGCTGCTCAGCCTGGTCCGCAAGGCCGACCGGCATGGCCGCTTCCGCATCTTCCACCCGGTGAACGAGGCCGGCCACGCGATCTATGTCCATGCCAAGGTGATGGTGGTGGATGACGCGCTGCTGAAGATCGGCTCGGCCAACCTCAACAACCGCTCCATGGGCTACGACACCGAATGCGACCTGGTGATCGAGGCGGCCGCGGCGGACGACCCGGAGGCGGTGCGGGCCGGCATCCTGGCGCGCCGCGACGACCTGCTGGCCGAGCATCTGGGGCGGGACGCGGAGGAGGTGTCGCGCGCCATCGCCGCCGCCGGCGGCTCGGTGATCCGCGCGATCGAGGCGCTGAACACCCGGCCCAAGCACCTGGCGCCGCTACCGGCGCGGGAGCTTTCCGCCGATGAGGAAGTCATCGCCGAATCCGACCTAGTCGATCCCGAGCGGCCCAGCAGCCTGTGGCGGCAGATCCGCTCGGTGGTGAACGCCTGAAGGCCGGCGGGCCGCAGGCATCACGCCGCCTCAGGCGGCGGCATCCCGGCCCGCGCGCAGGCAAAGCAGCCGCGCGGCGCCATGCGCGCGTTCCGCCAGCAGCTCGGCCCCTGGCAGCTCCAGGCCTTCCCCCGCGCCGATCTCGGCGCAGATCAGCGCGCCCGGCGCGATCCAGCCCGCATGGGCCAGCGCCGCCACCGCCCTCGGCACCAGGTCCTGGGCATAGGGCGGGTCGAGGAACACCAGCTCGCAGGGCGCCGGCGCCCGGGGCGGGCGGGTGGCGTCGCCGGGCAGGATGCGGGCGCGCTCCTCCTCGCGGCAGGCGATGATGTTGGCGCGCAGCACGCCCAGGGCGACGCGGTCGCGCTCGATGAAGCAGGCATGGGCGGCGCCGCGCGACAGCGCCTCCAGCCCCAGCGCGCCGGTTCCCGCAAAGGCATCCAGCACCTCCGCCCCTTCGATGCGGGCGCGGCCGGCCCAGGGCGCGTGCCACAGCATGTCGAACAATGCCTGCCGCACGCGGTCGGCCGTGGGGCGGGTGGCCGCGCCCCGCTTGTTTTCCTGGGGCGGGGCTTCCAGCTTCCGGCCCCGGTTGCGGCCGGCGATGATGCGCATCAGCCGGGCTTGCGCGGCCCGCGCCGCCGGGCGCCGCCGCGGCCCGGCCCTTCGGGCTGGTCGGCATCCGGCCCCTGCGCCACGGCGCCCCAGGCGCGGCGCAGCTTTTCTGTGGCGTTGCGGGCGCGCGGCGGCCTGGCCGGGCGGCTGCGCTGCACCGCGTCGGGCTTGTCGGCAGCCCGCGCCTCGGCGGCCGCGCTGAGGCGCGCCGCCTCCGCCGCGCGCTCCACCCCGCGCAGGATGCGGGGCGGGGCATCCAGGCCGAGCTGGTCGCGCATGAACTTGGCGTTCACCTCCTCCACCGCGCCGCGCGGCAGCGGGCCGAGGGTGAAGGGGCCATAGGCGGTGCGGATCAGTCGCGTCACGGTGAGGCCGAGATGCTGCAGCACGCGCCGCACCTCGCGGTTCTTGCCTTCCGTCAGGGCCACGGTGAGCCAGGCATTGGTGCCCTGGCGCGAATCGAGGCCGGCCTCGATCGGGCCATAGGCCACGCCTTCCACCGTGACGCCATGCGCCAGCGCGGCCAGGGCCCGCTCATCGACGCGGCCATGCACGCGGGCGCGGTAGCGGCGCACCCAGGCATTGTCCGGCAGCTCCAGCTTGCGGCTGAGGGCGCCGTCATTGGTCAGCAGCAGCAGCCCCTCGGAGTTGAGGTCGAGCCGCCCCACCGAGACGAGGCGCGGCAGGCCGGCCGGCAGTTCGTCGAACACGGTGCGGCGGCCTTCCGGGTCCTTGTGCGTGGTCACCAGGCCGGGCGGCTTGTGGTAGCGGAACAGCCGCGTGCGCTCCGGCGCGCCGACCGGCTTGCCGCCGACCAGCACCTTGTCGTCGGGGCCGACGAATGTGGCGGGGCCTTCCACCACCTTGCCGTTCAGCGACACCGCGCCTTCGGCGATCAGCTTTTCCGCGTCGCGGCGGCTGGCGATGCCGGCGCGGGCCAGCCATTTGGCGATGCGCTCGCCGCGGCCGCCGGCATCCTCCTCGGTGTCGTCACCCATGGCAGGCCACCACGAACCCGTCGAGGATGCGCTGGTCGGCCCGGTCCACCGCGTATTCCGGGTGCCACTGGACGCCCAGGGCGAAGCGGTGCCGGATCGATTCGATGCCCTCGATGATGCCATCCGGCGCCACGGCGTTGACAACGGCGTCCGGCCCCGGCGTCGCCACCGCCTGATGGTGCGCCGAGTTCACCGCCATCCGCGTGCCGCCCACGATGCTGGCCAGCAGCGTGCCGCCCGTGATGGCGACCTCGTGCCCCGGCTCGGTGCGCGGGTTGGGCTGCTCATGCGCCAGCGCGTCGGGCACGCTGTCGGGGATGTGCTGGATCAGCGTGCCGCCCAGCGCCACCGCCAGCAATTGCTCGCCGCCGCAGATGCCCAGGATCGGCATGTTGCGGGCCAGGGCGCCGCGCACCATGGCCAGCTCGAAGGCGGTGCGGCCTTCCTTCAGCGCCACCGTCGGGTGCGCCGGCCCGCCGCCGTAAAGCGAGGGATCGACATCGAAGGCCCCGCCGGTGACCAGCAGCCCGTCGATCCGGTCGAGATAGGCCTCGGCCAGTTCCGGCTGGTGCGGCAGGGCGATGGGCAGGCCGCCCGCCTCCGCGACGCTGGAGAAGTAGTTCTGGCGGAGGGCGTACCAGGGCAGCTTGGAATAGCCGCCGGGCTGTTCCGCATCCAGGGTCAGGCCGATCAGGGGAAGCTTGCGCATGGCTCCGGTTGCTAGCCTCGCGGCGCGATGACCACAATGCATTTCCCAAGGAACGGAGGCGGCAATGCAGCTCAAGGGCAGGCGCGTGGTGGTGATGGGTGGCAGCCGGGGGATCGGGCGCGCCATCGCGCTCGGCTTCGCGCGGGAAGGCGCGGCGGTGGCCGCCTGCGCCCGCGGCGCCGCCGGGCTGGAAGCGCTGCGGGGCGAGATCGGGTCCCTCGATGTGCCGGCCTTCACCGCGCCCTGCGACCTGGCGCAGGCCGAACAGATCGCCGCCTTCATTCCCGCCGCCGCCGCCGCGCTGGGCGGCATCGACGTGCTGGTGAACAACGCCTCCGGCTTCGGCTCCACCGATGACGAGGCGGGCTGGGCCGCCTCCTTCAACGTGGACATGATGGCGACGGTGCGCGCCTCCCAGGCGGCGCTGCCCTTCCTGGAGCAGTCCGGCGCCCGGGAAGGGGGTGCCGCCATCGTCAACCTGTCCTCGATCTCGGCGCTCAGGGCCAGCGCCCGCAGCGCCCCCTATGGCGCGATCAAGGCGGCGATCGACCATTACACCGGCAGCCAGGCCAAGATGTATGCCAGCCGCGGCATCCGGGTGAACGCGGTGGCGCCGGGCTCCATCGAGTTCCCCGGCGGCGCCTGGGAGAAGCGGCGGCTGGAAGGCGCGCCGCTCTATGAATCGATCCGCTCGCAGATCCCCGCCGGCCGGCTCGGCCATCCGGAGGAGGTGGCCGATGTGGTGCTGTTCCTGGCCTCCCACCGCGCCCGCTGGGTGACGGGGCAGAGCATCGTGGTGGATGGCGGCCAGCTGATCGGCCCCTGATGAGAATGCCGCCGGACCAGGGGCGGGACCAGAGGCGGGGGCCGGCGCCGATCGAGCTGGCGCTGGCCGAGGCGCGGGACGCCGCCGCGCGCGGCGAGGTGCCGGTGGGCGCGGTGGTCACCGCCCCCGACGGCACCGTGCTGGGCCGCGCCGGTAACCGGGTGGAGGCGGATCACGATCCCTCCGCCCATGCCGAGATCCTGGCGCTGCGCCAGGCCGCCCGGCTGCGCGGCTCGCCCCGCCTGCCCGATTGCACCCTGACCGTGACGCTGGAGCCCTGCCCGATGTGCGCCCAGGCCGCCAGCTTCTTCCGGGTGCGGCGCGTCTGCTTCGGCGCCTATGACCCCAAGGGCGGCGGGGTGGAGCATGGCGCGCGCATCTTCGCCGCCCCCTCCTGCCACCACGCGCCGGAGGTGATCGGCGGGCTGCGGGAAGCTGAATGCGGCGCCCTGCTGCGTGACTTCTTCGGGGCGCTGCGGCAGGGCCAGGAATGAGAGCGGCGGCAGCCGCAACGGGTGGAGGAGGGCCGGACATCCAGCCCGGACCGCATGGATTTCACGGCACTGACGGAATGGCCCCATGAACGAAACGCCCGCCCCGGCCCTGCGCGAACGGCTTCTGGGCGCCCCGCTGCCCCCTGTCCTCCTGGCTGCGACCCATGGCGCGCCGGTGGACCTCTCGGCCCTGGCCGCGCCACGCACCGTCATCTACTGCTATCCCCGGACCAGCGAGCCGGGAAAGCCCGCGCCCACGGGCTGGGACGCGATCCCCGGCGCGCGTGGCTGCACCCCGCAGGCCTGCGCCTTCCGCGACCATCACCACGAGCTGGCGGAATTGCGGGCCAGGGTCTTCGGGTTGAGCACCCAGCCCACATCCTATCAGCAGGAGATGGCCACGCGCCTGCGCCTGCCCTTCCCGGTGCTGAGCGATGAGCACTTCGCCTTCACGGATGCGCTCGGGCTTCCGACCTTCGAGGTGGACGGCATGCGCCTGCTCGAACGCCTGACCCTGATCGCGCGCGGGGGCCGGATCGAGGAAGTGTTCCACCCCGTTCCCCAGCCGGGGCGGAACGCGGAGGATGTGGTGGACTGGCTCAGATCCCACCCCCTGGCGGGCCAGGGCCGGCCCCGGCCGGGCGAATCGCCCGATCGGTGAGGATGCTCCCGTGAGCACCATGCCGGAGCGCCGCCCGTGCGCTGATGCCAACGGGAAACGCTCCAGGCCATGGCGCGGCCCGGAAGCGGGCCTGCTCCCCCTTTAGCCCGGCCCCTTGGCGCCGCGCCCATCGCGGCGCAGCATGGCCGCATGGAAACAACTCTGGCCGAGCCGCGCGCCATCCGGCGGATGGTGGCGGTGTTCGGATTGTCCGGCTTCGCGGGGGCTCTGGCAGGCCGCGCGCTGGACCCCTTGATGGGGGAACTCGCCACCGAGTTCCTCGCTCCGCATGAACAGGTGGCGCTGCTGTCCAGCGCCTTCGCCCTGCCATACGCGCTGGTGCAGCCGGTGCTGGGGCCGCTCGGCGACGCTTTCGGCAAGCGGCGGGTGGTGGCGCTGTGCATCGGGCTGCTGGCGCTGATGCTGGCGGCCTGCGCCATGGCACCCAGCCTGGACGGGCTGTTCGCCGCGCGGGTTGCCGCAGGCCTCGCGGCGGGCGGCATCTTCCCGCTGGTGCTGGCGCTGTTCGGCGACACGGTGCCGCTGGAGCAGCGGCAGGTGGCGATCAGCCGCTTCCTGGCCTACGCCATCCTGGGTCAGCTGGCCGGCGGCGCGGTGTCGGGCGCGGTGGCGCCGTTCATCGGCTGGCGCGGCGTGATGTGGATCTGCACGGTTGCCGCCGCCCTGTCCTGCCTCGTGCTGGTGCTGGATGCGCGCGGCAGGCCATCCACTGCGGCCCCGACACGCCCGTCGCTGGCCGAGGTGATGCGCCGCTACGGCGCCATCCTGCGCCATCCCGCCGCCAAGCGGCTTTATGGCGGCGTGTTCCTGGAAGGGATGTTCGTGTTCGGCCCCTTCCCCTTCCTGGCGGCGCTGCTGGGCGCGGATGGGCATGGCACGTTGCGGGCGGGGCTGGCGGTGGCCGGGTTCGGGGTGGGCGGCTTCGGCTACACCCTGCTGGCGCCGCTGCTGCTGCGGCGGCTGGGCCAGGCCCGGATGATGCGGCTGGCCGGGCTGCTGGTGGCGGGCGGCATGGCGGTGCTGGGCTTCACGCCGCCGAACATCGCCACCGCCGGCGGGGTGCTGATCGGCCTTGGCTTCTTCATGCTGCACAACTCCATCCAGGTGCGGGTGACGGAGGTGGCGCCGCTGGCGCGCGGCTCCGCGGTGGCGCTGCACGCCTTCTGCTATTTCCTGGGCCAGGCCGCGGGCCCGGCGCTGTTCGGCGCCGCCATGCCGCTGCTGGGCTCCGGCGTGGCGCTTATCCTGGGCGGGATCGCGGTGTTCGCCATCAGCGTGTGGCTCAGCCATCCCCGGACCGGAAGTTCGCAGCCACGCGGCTGAAGCTGACCGGCGTGGCCCGCAGGCACCGCCGGTCAGGGGAAGCGGCCGGACCAGGCTTGCCAGCGGCAATGGCGGCGGCGGCCCAAACCTCCGCCGCGCCCGGTCAGAAATCGCTGACGCGTCCCTTGCGTTCCCAATCCCCGTAGCGGGTGGGTTCCGGCCCGGTCGGCCCGTCCACTTCCCTGGGCATGGGCCGGGGCGGCTTCGGGACGGGAGATGGGGTGTCTGACGCAGCCGTGTTGGGGCTGTCGGGAACGGCCGGGTTCGCGGCCTCTTGTTCGGGGCTTGCCATGCGCTTCATTTGGGAGCGGACCCGTGCGGAGGAAAAGGGGCAATGAGCGGTTATCTGAAGACGACCCTGTTGCTGGCCGCGATGACGGCCCTGTTCGTGGCGGTGGGCGGCGCCATTGGCGGCCGCACCGGCATGGGCGTCGCCTTTATGGTCGCCTGCGCGACCAACCTGTTCGCCTGGTGGAACAGCGACCGCATGGTGCTGCGGATGCACAACGCCCAGCCGGTCGGCCCGCAGGACGCGCCGGAGCTTTACCACATGACGGCGCGGCTGGCGGCGAATGCCGGCCTGCCGATGCCGGCGCTCTACCTCATCCATGAGGACCAGCCCAACGCCTTCGCCACCGGCCGCAACCCGCAGAACGCGGCCGTGGCGGTGAACACCGGCCTGCTGCAGCGCATGCCGCCCGAGGAGGTGGAAGGCGTCATCGCCCATGAGCTGGCCCATATCCGCAACCGCGACACGCTGATCATGACGGTGACGGCCTGTCTGGCCGGTGCCATCGGCATGCTGGCGCAGTTCGGCTTCCTGTTCGGCGGCATGCGCGGGCGGGAGGAGCGCGGCCTCGGCCCCATCGGCACGCTGCTGCTGATGCTGCTGGCCCCGCTGGCGGCGGCAGTGGTGCAGATGGCGATCAGCCGTTCCCGCGAATACGAGGCCGACCGCGCCGGCGCGGAGATCAGCGGCAACCCCCAGGGCCTGGCGCATGCGCTGATGCGGCTGGAGCAGGGCCGCCACGCCTTCCTCAACCACGCCGCCGAGGCCAATCCCGCCACGGCACACATGTTCATCATCAACCCGCTGTCCGGGCAAAGGATGGACAACCTGTTCTCCACCCATCCCAGCACGGAAAACCGCGTCGCGGCGCTGATGCAGCTGGCGCAGCAGATGGGCCCCGTGGCTGGCCCTGCCCAAAGCGCCGCGCCGGGTGGCTTCGGCCGGCCCTCCTCCCCCTGGGGCGCGGCGGCGCCGAGGCGCCAGCGCGGCCCCTGGGGCTGAAGCCCCTCAGCGCGCCAGGCGGAGCGAGCCGTCCGGGGCGTGTTCCAGCACCACGCCTCCGCCATTATAGGCGCCATCCCCGACGCCGGATTGTCGCGGCAGCTGGAGGTTGGAGAACGGGTTGTCGGGCGCCCGCATCGGCGTGCCCGGCACCGGCGCGGGCGCGCCGGGCGGCGGCATGGTGCCACGCGCCACGGGGGGCGAGATGGGCTGCATGGGCGGCTGGGCCATGCTGGGGGCGGCGGGCGCCATGCGGTCCATGGGCTGGGCCAGCGCCACTGGCGCCGTGCCGAGCGTGAGGCCGGTGCCCAGCAGGGCGGCGGCCAGCAATCCGGAACGGGACATTCGAACGGCTCTCCCCTTGTTGTGCCGGTTTCCGGCAAACGTGGCTCGGGAGAGCCGGTTTCGGGGCGGCATCGCCGCCCCGCCGGGGGTCAGACCGCGCCGCCCTTGCGGCCGGCCATGGCGCCGAGGCGCAGGCGCAGCGCGTTCAGCTTGATGAAGCCCTGGGCGTCGAACTGGTCATAGGCGCCCTGGTCGTCCTCGAAGGTGACGTGCTTCATCGAGTACAGGCTGTCCGGCGACTGGCGGCCGGTGACGATGGTGTTGCCCTTGTAGAGCTTGAGGCGGACGGTGCCGTTCACGCTCTTCTGGCTTTCATCCACCATGGCCTGGATCATGCGGCGCTCGGGGGCGAACCAGAAGCCGTTGTAGATCAGCTCCGCATACTTCGGCATCAGGCTGTCCTTGAGGTGGGCCACCTCGCGGTCCAGGGTGATGCTCTCGATGGCGCGGTGCGCCACATAGAGGATGGTGCCGCCGGGCGTCTCGTAGCAGCCGCGGGACTTCATGCCGACGAAGCGGTTCTCCACCAGGTCCAGGCGGCCGATGCCGTTGGCCTTGCCGAGTTCATTCAGCTTGGTCAGCAGGGTGGCGGGGGACATGCGCTCGCCATTGATGGCGACCGCGTCACCGCGCTCGAACTCGATGGTGATCTCGGTCGCGACGTCGGGCGCGTCCTCGGGGCGGATGGTGCGCTGCCAGACGATCTCGGGCGGCTCGTCCCAGGGCTCCTCCAGGATCTTGCCCTCGGAGGAGCTGTGCAGGAGGTTCGCGTCCACCGAGAAGGGCGCCTCGCCGCGCTTGTCCTTGGCGATGGGGATCTGGTTGGCCTCGGCGAATTCCAGCAGGCGGGTGCGGGAGGTCAGGTCCCATTCGCGCCAGGGGGCGATGACCTTCACGTCCGGCTTCAGGGAATAATAGCCGATCTCGAAGCGGACCTGGTCGTTGCCCTTGCCGGTGGCGCCGTGGGAGACGGCGTCGGCGCCGACCTGTTCGGCGATCTCGATCTGGCGCTTGGCGATCAGCGGGCGCGCGATGGAGGTGCCCAGCAGGTACTGGCCCTCATACAGCGCGTTGGCGCGGAACATGGGGAACACGAAGTCCCGCGTGAATTCCTCCCGCAGGTCATCGATGAAGATGTTTTCTTCCTTGATGCCGAGCAGGCGGGCCTTGTCGCGGGCCGGGCCCAGTTCCTCACCCTGGCCGAGATCGGCGGTGAAGGTCACCACCTCACACTGATAGGTGGTTTGCAGCCACTTCAGGATGACGGAGGTGTCGAGCCCGCCCGAATAGGCGAGCACCACCTTTTTCACGTCCTTGACCGCCATAGCGCGGGCCCCTTTTTCCGAACGAGCGAATTGCGGGGGTTTGCCGCAGCGGCGCGGCGCCGGCAAGCCAGCGTCATGCCCAGCCGAGCCGGACGGAGCGCGGGATTGAGCGCCGCCCGGCGGCATCCCGCAGCAGGCGGGCCAGGGCGCGCAGCGTTTCGCGGGCCGGGCGCGGGCCGAGCGGCCAGGCGTGCAGGGTTTCGGACAAAAGCGGATCGGGCAGCAGCCAGGGCGGTGCGTCCAGCGCGGAGCGCAGGCCGAGGCGGCGGATGAGCATGAGGAGCGGCAGGCCACCGAGGCGCGCGGCACGGCGGGCGGCGCGGCAGATGCCGTATTCGATGGCGCGCAGCGGGTGGCCGGGCGCCGCGGCGGCGAGGGTTTTCAGCAGGCGGTGCCAGAAGCCGGCATGGGTGAGGCGGCGGAAGAAGCGGGCCACGGTGTCCGGGCGGCCATGCTGCGGCGCGAGGTCCTTCCACGCGGCGCCGCGGGCGTGGGCGAGATGGAAGATGGCATCGAGCCGGGCGCGGAGGTTCGGCATGCGGCGGCCCTGGGGGGCGAGGAGCGGGAGGTGGGGGCGGAGGGCGGCCCAGGCGGCGTCGGAAAGCGGGGTCCAGGGGGTTGGGCTGGTGAGGCGGGACATGGACGGCCACTCCGGGGTGGGAAGGGGCAGAGGATAATAGGAATTTGGTCCTTTTGTCAAGTATCGCTTGCTCGCTTGCGCACTCGCGATTGCAGGAGAGTTTAGATAGGTGTTAAAAAGAATTATTTTGAGCGTGACTATAGGACAGATTTCCATGGAGAATTTTAATGAGTGAACAGAAGCATCTTTTTGTTAAATTTGAGATTGAAGAAGATACGTCCTTGATGAAGTCTCTTTTCATTTCTGAAGATCGCAAGACAGCTGAGGCCTGGACAGGGGAGTCCGAATTAAGAAATAAATCTGACGTAGATGCAAAAAAATCGAAGAAAATGCTTTTAAAGCTATTGCTGATTCATTCAGTAAAACCATGAATGTCTATTCAACATCGATCCCATTCATGATGCAAACTTTGCCAGCGATGCGAAGGGTAATGGATGATCGAGAAATTAGGCATTTTGTAAAGAAAAACGGAATTTTACTGCAAGAAAATAAATTTGAATTTTATCAACTAGATATATACCACGCAAGATCTCTACTAAAAAGAATGGAAGATTCAGCTGCAGGGTATAACGGAATACGTGATCTTCCTAAATTTTCTATAATGGGCCTTATTGGCTCATACGATCTATTTCTGTCAGATCTTATCAAAGTAATATTTATTACTAAACCAGAGATACTTTCGGGATCTGATAAAAACATATCTTTTAAGGATTTGATAGAGACTGGTTCTATTGAGGCCGTGCGAAATAAAATTATCGAAAAAGAGGTCGAGTCTGTCATTAGATCGAGTCATGCAGAACAAATCGAATGGCTCGAGGCAAAGCTCAAAATAACACTCAGAAAAGATCTAGAAATTTGGCCGGATTTCATAGAACTTTGCGAGAGACGGAATCTGTTGACTCACACTGGAGGGACTATTTCATCCCAATACCTGAAAGTTTGCAAAGATCACGGCCACAACACAAAAGGAATAAAAGTTGGCTCCGTCCTCTCGGTAACGCCCGATTACTATAAAAATTCTGTCGAAATTATACAAGAGCTTGGAATTAAACTTATCCACGTAATTTGGCGAAAGCTTTCTCCTCAAGACCTCAACATTGCTGATCGAGAGCTGGACGACTTCTGCTATCGAATGATAGTGGGAAGAAAATACAAACAAGCAGAGAAATTACTACATTTCGGTTTAAAAACGTTCAAACGTCATGGATCAGATGCAACAAGAAAGCAAATGGTTATTAATTATGCCAATACGGTTAAACTGGGTGGCAATAAGGAAAAAGCCATTGAAGCTCTAGATGAAGAGGATTGGAGTGCATCCACAGAAAATTATAGGATTTGTGTTGCAGCGATCAAAGACGATCTCCCGGCGGTTACTGGCATGATGAAATCGGCCGTTAATTCCGGCCGTATCCGTGTAAGCAACTTTAGAGAATGGCCCGTCTTCGATTCGATACGGTCAGATCCTATGTTTGTCGAAGCGTTTGAAGCGGAATTTGGGGAACCTCTACTTCTAGACCAGGAGAGTTCGAGTTTACGCAACCTACCGTCGCATGACGGCGAAGCGCAGACTGACTTGGCAGATACAGAATAAATTTGTTCGCAGCGCTTTAATGCAGGTCCAGGAGGCTCAGCCTCCTGGCGGATGGGGGTCCCGGGGGAAGGCAGCGCCTTCACCCGAAGCGACCGGCCGCACCAGCAGCGTCATTCCCTCCACCGCCACCACCTCAACCACCGCCCCCGCCTCCCCCGCCCCACGCGCGGGCCAATCGGAATCGCCGACGCGGACGCGGCCATTCCCCAGCAAAACGCCGGTCCGGCCGATGAGGCCGGCGCCGGGGGTGTTCAGCGCGCCGCGTGGCCGGGTCGGGCGGAAGGCGCGCAGGCCGAGGGCCACGCCCGCCGCCAGCAGGGCGATGAAGACCAGGGCGGTCGGGATGAAGCCCATGGGCAGGAGGGCGAGGACCAGCCCGGTGCCGAGCGCTGCCGCGCCAATCCAGACCAGGAAGGCGCCGGGCAGCAGCAGTTCCGCCGCCATCAGCAGCAGGCCGGCGGCCAGCCAAAGGGACCAGGCGGGCATCAGCGCCGGGCCATCAGGTTTCGGGCACGCTGCGGGCGGGGCCGGGCGGCGCGGGCGGGCGGGGGCGGCCAGTGGGGGTGGCGCCGGGGGTGGTGGCGTCGGGGCGGGTGGCGTCGCGGAACAGTTCCATGGCGCCGGTGATGCCGCCGGCGATGGCAGCGGCCTCCACCGGCACCACCACCAGCTTGGAGGAGGGGTTGCCGGCGAGCTGGCCGAAGGCGCCGATGTAGCGGTCTGCGATGAAGTAGTTCAGCGCCGTGGCGCCGCCGCCCTGCGCGGCCTCGGAGACGACGCGGGTGGCGGCGGCCTCGGCCTCGGCCAGGCGCTCGCGCGCTTCGGCGTCGCGGCGGGCGGCTTCGAGGCGGCCTTCGGCCTGGAGGACCTGGGCGGCCTTGTCCCCTTCGGCGCGGGCGATGGCCGCTTCCCGGTCGCCCTGGGCGCGCATGACCACGGCGCGGCGTTCGCGCTCGGCCATCATCTGGGTGTTCATGGCGGCGACGAGGTTGGCGGGCGGCTCGATCTTGCGGATCTCCACGCGGGTGACCTTGACGCCCCAGGGGTCGGTGGCGCCGTCCAGCACCGAGAGCAGGTGGGAGTTGATCTTGTCGCGGGAGGACAGGGCCTGGTCGAGGTCCATCTCGCCGATGATGGCGCGGATGTTGGTCATGGCCAGGGCCGAAAGGGCCTGGGTCAGGTTCTGCACCTGGTAGGCGGATTTCTCGGGGTCCATGACGCGGTAATAAACGACGCCATCGACCGAGACATTGGCGTTGTCGCGGGTGATGACGGCCTGCTCCGGGATGTCGAGGACGATTTCCTGGACGTTCACCCGCCGGCCGATGCGGTCGATGAAGGGGATAAGGAGGTTGAGGCCGGGCTGGAGGGTGCGGATGTAGGCGCCGAAGCGCTCGACGGTCCAGTTCTCGCCCTGGGGGACGGTGCGGATGCCCTTGAAGGCGGTGAGCAGCGCGAGGCCCAGCAGGATCAGGGCGAGGATCAGGCCGGCGGGCAGTTGGTCCATGGCGCGGGGCGTTTCCTTTTCCTTCAAGGTGCCGCGCGGCGAATCGGGCCGCGTGGCGGGCTTGGGGGGATTGTGCCGCGCGCGGGATGGCTGGGGCGCGGGAAATCCGTGCTGGCGTCCCCGCCCCGGGAGCGCCGGGCATGAAAAAGGCCGGGCGCCTCGCGGCGGCCCGGCCTTTTCGGTGGTGGGGTGCCCTGGTCAGGCGGCGACGGCGCGCCCGGCTTGGGGGTCGAGGCGGTAGCCCCCGCCCTCGGTCAGCAGCAGGGCGGCGTTGGCCGGATCGGGCTCGATCTTCTGGCGCAGGCGGTAGATGTGGGTTTCCAGCGTGTGCGTGGTGACGGCGGCGTTGTAGCCCCACACCTCGTTCAGCAGGATCTGCCGCGCCACCGGGCGGCCGCCGGCGCGGTAAAGGAACTTCAGGATCGCCGCTTCCTTTTCGGTCAGGCGGATCTTGCGGTTCTTCACCGGCTCCAGCAGCAGCTTGGCGGAGGGGCGGAAGGTGTAGGGCCCGATCACGAACACCGCGTCCTCGGAATTGTCGAAGACGCGCAGCTGGGCGCGCAGGCGGGCCAGCAGCTCGGCGATGCGGAAGGGCTTGGCGATGTAGTCATTGGCGCCGGCGTCGAGGCCGCGCACCACGTCCTGCTCGCCATCGGCGCCGGTCAGCATGATGATGGGGATCTTGACGCCTTCCTGACGCAGCTTGGCGCACAGCTCGCGGCCATCGCCATCGGGCAGGCCGATGTCGAGCAGCACGGCGTCGCAGCGGCTGTCGCCAGCCAGGAGCTGGCCGGCGGCGTCGGAGGCTGTGGCGGCTTCAACCGGGGCGAACTCGCCATCCATTGCCAATTGTTCGGACAAGGTGACGCGCAGGGCGTCATCATCATCCACGATCAGGATTGGCCGAGGGCCAGTCATGCGCTCTCCGTAACATCACGGTGGAAAGACAAGGCCAGCACCTCCCGGAAGCAGCCAGTCGGCCGGACGGCCACCAAGCCATATCGTGGCGGTAACGCAGCCGTGTGGCAAGACAAACTTGCCTTCCACCACGCAGCGGAATCATTTTCCGTCCATGCCCATGGGGATGGCAATGGCGGAGACGGAACCACATTCAACACTCGTTTCGTTGAAAGCGAAAGCCCCAGGCTCACAAACTTGGCATCCGAATGGCGGGGGGCCACAATCACCCAGGATGCACGGAAAGCGATGGTATGACCCTTCCAGGCAATGTCGCGCCCGATTTGCGGCATGATCCCGAACTCGGCGCCGCGCTGCCGGACGCGGCGTCCCGTGCGATGCGCGGGGTGCATCGGGCCATAAGCGAGCTGCGCCGGGGCACCCCGGTGCTGCTGGCCGGGCCGCAGGGGGCGCTGGTGGTGGCCGCGGCGGAAACCGTGGGCGCCCGCGGGCTGGCCGAGATCGCCGCCGCCGGCATGGCGCCACCCGTGCTGCTGCTGGCCCCGGTGCGGGCTGCCGCCGTGCTGCAGCGGCCGGTGAACGCCGCCACCCCGCCGCAGCGCGGCGATGCCCTGAAGCCGGATGCGCCGCAGGCCGAGGAAGGCGTGGTCGCGCTGAAGCTGCCGCCTTCCCTGCTGGACCCGGAATTGCTGCGCCGCCTCGCCGATCCGGTGGCCGAGCGCCTGTTGCCGGAAACGCCCGACCTTGCGCTGCCGCATCTGCTGGCCCCGGCGGCGCTGGCGCTGGCCAAGCTGGGCCGGCTGCTGCCCGCCCTGGTGGCGGCCCCGGCGCGCGACAACGCCGCCGCTCCGCTGGACCTGCTGCGGGTGCCAGCGACCGATGTGCTGGCCTATCCCGTGACGGCGGCCACGACGCTGAGGCGGGTGGCGGAGGCACGGGTGCCGCTGGAGGATGCGCGCGATGCCCGCATCGTGGCCTTTCGCGCCGCCGATGGCGGGATCGAGCACCTGGCCATCCTGGTGGGCGATCCGGAAGGCCGGGCGGCGGATGGCGCCGCGCCGCTGGTCCGCGCCCATTCGGAATGCTTCACCGGCGACCTGCTGGGCAGCCTGCGCTGCGATTGCGGCCCGCAGCTTCGCGGCGCCATCCGCCGCATGGCGGAGGACGGGGCGGGCGTGCTGCTTTACCTGGCGCAGGAAGGGCGCGGCATCGGCCTGGCGAACAAGCTGCGCGCCTATGCCCTGCAGGATGGCGGGCTGGACACGCTGGATGCCAACCGCGCCCTGGGCTACGGCGCCGATGAGCGCGGCTTCCTGGTGGCCGCCACCATGCTGGAGCAACTGGGCATCCGGCGCATCCGCCTGCTGACCAACAACCCGGACAAGGTGTCCGGGCTGGCGGCCTGCGGCATCGAGGTGGCGGGGCGGGAGGCGCATCGCTTCGCGGCCAATGGCGTCAATGACAAGTATCTGGAAACCAAGGCGGAGCGCTTCGGCCACTTGTTGCGCTGAGCCCTTGCCAAGCGGTGGCGGCGCGCCATGCTGCGCGGCATGGAGCTGATCGCCGCCGTGTTTCCCGATGGCCGCCTGACCCTGCGGGGGGAGGTCTGGCGCTGCGCGCTCGGCAAGGGCGGCGTGCGGCGGGACAAGTCGGAGGGGGATGGGGCCACCCCGGTCGGCACCCTGCCCCTGCGGCGCGTGCTGTACCGCGCCGATCGCGGCCCCGCCCCCGCCTGCGCCGTGCCGGTGGAGCCGATCGCCCGCGACGATGGCTGGTGCGACGACCCGGCCCACCCCGCCTACAACACGCGCCTCCGCCTTCCCCATGAGGCGCGGCACGAGGCGCTTTGGCGGGAGGACGCGGTGTACGACATCATCGGCATCCTGGGCTGGAACGACGCGCCGGTGCTGCGCGGCCGCGGCAGCGCCATCTTCCTGCACCTGGCGCGGCCGGATTACCCGCCGACCGAGGGCTGCATCGCCCTAGAGGGGCGCGACCTGCGGGCGCTGCTGGCAACGGGCGTCACCGGATTCGAGGTCCTCCCCCCGTGAGCCCCGCTCATGCCTGAACTCCCCGAGGTCGAGACGGTGATGCGCGGCCTGGCCGGGCTGCTGACCGGCCACACCCTGACCTTCGCCGCCACCAACCGGGACGGCATGCGCTGGCCCTTCCCGCCCGGCCTCGCGGAGCGGCTGACGGGGGCGCGGGTGGAAGGCTTCCGCCGGCGCGGCAAATACATGCTGATGCGGATCTCGGGCGGCGACTCGGTGCTGATCCATCTCGGCATGTCGGGGCGGATGGTGTCGCGCCCGGCCGGTGCCAACACGCCGCCGCCGGCGCATGAGCATCTGGTGCTGCAAACCGATGATGGGCAGCGCGTCGGCTTCGTCGATCCGCGCCGCTTCGGCAGCGTCGACCTGGTGCCCACCGCCGCCGAGGACCGCCACAAGCTGCTGGCCGGCATGGGGCCGGAGCCGCTGGAGGAAGGCTTCACCCCCGGCCTGCTGTCGGAGTCGCTGTTCGGCAAGCGCACCCCGGTCAAGGCCGCGCTGCTGGACCAGCGAGTCGTTGCGGGGCTTGGCAACATCTATGTTGCGGAAGCGCTGTTCCGCGCCGGCATCTCGCCCCGCCGGCTGGCCCACACCATTCCCGGCGCGCGGGCGGCGCGGCTGGTGCCGGCCATCAAGGCGGTGCTGGAGGATGCCATCGCCGCCGGCGGCTCCTCCTTGCGCGACTATGTCCAGGCCGATGGCGAGCTGGGGCATTTCCAGGACCGCTTCCAGGTTTACGACCGGGAAGGCACGCCCTGCCCGCTTTGCCCCGGGCCGCCCTCTTGCCGCGGGGTGTCGCGCATCGTGCAATCCGGGCGCAGCACCTTCTTCTGCGCCCGCACGCAACGCTGACCGCCCGGCCCGGCGGCGGGCCTCCAGGCCACGGGACATGCCGGGGAATTGCCATCAAGGAAATGCCATGAGCGACACCGCCTCCCCCTATGAGATGATCCTGGTCGAGCGGCAGGGCCCGGCCGGGCTGATCCGCCTGAACCGGCCCAAGGCGCTGAACGCGCTGTGCGACCAGCTCACCGCCGAGCTGGCCGACGCCCTGGCCGCGCTCGACGCCGACCCGGCCGTGGCCGCCATCATCCTGACCGGGAACGAGAAGGCCTTCGCCGCCGGCGCCGACATCCGCGAGATGCAGGACCGCGCCTTCCCGGCCACCTACATGAAGGACTTCGTCGCCCCGTGGGAGGCGGTGCTGTCCGTGCGCAAGCCGGTGATCGCGGCGGTGGCCGGATTCGCCCTCGGCGGCGGCTGCGAGCTGGCGATGATGTGCGACCTGATCCTGGCCGCCGACTCGGCCCGCTTCGGCCAGCCGGAAATCAATCTCGGCATCATCCCCGGCGCCGGCGGCAGCCAGCGCCTGACGCGCGCCATCGGCAAGTCCAAGGCCATGGAGATGGTGCTGACCGGCCGCATGATGTCGGCCGAGGAAGCCGACCGTGCCGGGCTGGTCGCCCGCGTGGTGCCGGCCGCCGAGCTGATCCCCGAGGCGGTGAAGATGGCGGAAAAGATCGCCACCCTGTCGCCGCCGGCCGTGGCCATGGCGAAGGAGGCGGTGAACGCCGCCTTCGAGCTGCCGCTGCGCGAAGGGGTGCGGCTGGAGCGCCGCTTCTTCCTCAGCCTGTTCGGCACGCCGGACCAGAAGGAAGGCATGGCCGCCTTCCTGGAAAAGCGCCCGGCCGCCTTCAAGGGCTGAAGCCCGCCGCGCAGCCTGGCGGGGCGGCCCTCAGGAGCTGAGGGCCGTCGCCACCACCTCGATCAGCGTGTCGGCCCTACCCCACGGGCCAGCAATGCCCCTTCCGGCCAGCTCCGCAGGCCAGCAATGCCCCTTCTGGCCGGCCCCGCTGGCCAGCAATGCCCCCGCTGGCCGGCCCCGCAGGCCAGCAATGCCCCCGCTGGCCGGCCCCGCAGGCCAGCAATGCATTGACTCCCGCGCGGCCCGAAGGCTAAACCGCGCCTTCCGTCGCAGGCCCCTGCCATTCTTTGTGGTGGCGAGGGTTGATGCGCGTTCCTGAGACACAGTGTGACTGGTTCAAAGCACCGCCATGGCGAACACGGCTTCCGCGCGCAAGCGCATCCGGCAGACGGCGACTCGTAACGAGCGCAACCGCGCCCGCCGGTCCCGCGTCAGCACCTTCCTGGTCAAGGTCGAGAAGGCCGTCGCCGGTGGCGACAAGGCCGCGGCCCAGGCCGCTTTCAAGGACGCTCAGCCCGAGCTGCAGCGTGCCGTCACCAAGGGCGTGATGCACGGCAACACCGTGGCCCGCAAGCTGTCCCGCCTGTCCGCGCGCATCAAGGCGCTGGGCGCCCAGGCGGCCGCCCAGGGCTGACTTGGCAGGGGCCACGCCCCTGCCGCACAGCGGATCGTGCCAGCGGCTCCCCATGTTCTCACCATGATCCCGTTGCACCCCGAGGGTGCCGGGCGGTAGCCTTCCAGAACAGCCGCTGGACTCGAGTATCCCAATACATCTTGTCAGCTTCCGGTCGTCTTCCGAGGCAGGTCCCACTTGACCTGATCCGGAGACGGATCGGTTGACTGTGCCCTGAATGAATCGCAACAGGGTAGCACTCTGGATGTTTCCGGCCTTGCCCGGAGGTGTTGGGGCGCGTTTGTTCAACTGACCGGTTCTCCGCCCCGCATGGGGTCGCATCAGGCTGGCCAAGGGCCGAAAGGGTGGCAGGTGCTTCGCATGGAGAAAGATCTCGAGACTTCCCCCACCCCCGCGACAGGGCAGGTGGCCGAGGCCTGGGCGCGGATTCGCGGCCGGTTGAGGGAGGAAGTGGGCGAGGTCGAGTACCGCTCATGGCTGCGCCAGATGACGCTGTCGGCCATTGAGGGCGAGGAAGCGGTGATCCTGCTGCCCACCCGGTTCCTGCGCGACTGGGTGCGCGGCCATTACGGCGACCGCCTGCGCGCGCTCTGGGCGGCCGAGCCGCTCGGGGTGCGCCGCGTCGACATCCGCGTGGCGCCCGAGCTGCGCGGCGGCAACCAGGAAGCCGCGCCGGCCGGTTCCATGCCCACCCTGGCGGATGGCGGCCTTGCCGGCGCCTCCCCCGCCACCGCGCCGGGCGCGCGGCCGCAGCAGGCGGCGCTGGCCCTGGCCGAGCCGCTGTCCTCGCCGCCGCGCGGCGAGGCGCGCACCGAATCGAAGCATGACTGGGCCGCGCCGCTCGACCCCCGCTTCACCTTCGACAGCTTCGTCGTCGGCAAGCCGAACGAGTTCGCGCATGCCTGCGCCCGCCGCGTGGCGGAAAAGCCGGCCTCGCCAGGCTTCAACCCGCTGTTCCTGTATGGCGGCGTCGGCCTCGGCAAGACGCACCTGATGCACTCGATCGCCTGGGCGATCTCCTTCAACGGCCAGCGCAACGTCGCCTACATGTCGGCCGAGAAGTTCATGTACCGCTTCATCGCGGCGCTGCGCTCGCAAAGCACGATGGAGTTCAAGGAATCGCTGCGCTCGGTCGATGTGCTGATGATCGACGACCTGCAATTCCTGATCGGCAAGGACAACACGCAGGAAGAATTCTTCCACACCTTCAACGCGCTGATCGACGCGGGGAAGCAGATCGTGGTGTCGGCCGAC
This sequence comes from Teichococcus oryzae, assembly GCF_008386565.1. GTDB lineage: Bacteria > Pseudomonadota > Alphaproteobacteria > Acetobacterales > Acetobacteraceae > Pseudoroseomonas > Pseudoroseomonas oryzae. The sequence continues at coordinate 50,476 of NZ_VUKA01000002.1, forward strand.
AAGTCGCCTTCCGACCTGTCGGGGCTGGAGGACCGGCTTCGCACCCGACTCGGCTGCGGCATGGTGGCCGACATCCACGCCACCACCTATGAGCTGCGCATCTCCATCCTCCAGGCCAAGGCGCAGGGCGCCAGCCAGGGCGGCGCCGAGATCGAGGTGCCGCCGCGCGTGCTGGAATTCCTGGCGCACAAGATCACCTCCAACGTGCGGGAGCTGGAAGGCGCGCTGAACCGCCTGATCGCCCATGCCAACCTGTTCGGCCGGCCGATCACGCTGGAATCGGCGCAGGAGGTGCTGCACGACATCCTGCGCGCCCATGACCGCCGCGTGACGATCGAGGAGATCCAGCGCAAGGTCGCCGAGCATTACAACATCCGGCTGACCGACATGTCCTCCGCCCGGCGGGCGCGCAACGTGGCGCGGCCGCGGCAGGTGGCGATGTACCTGGCCAAGCAGCTCACCTCCCGCTCCCTGCCGGAGATCGGCCGCCGCTTCGGCAACCGCGACCACACCACGGTGATGCATGCCGTTTCCCGCGTGGCGGAGCTGATGCAGGCCGATGGCGCCTTCGCCGAGGATGTCGAGCTGCTGCGGCGCATGCTGGAAACCTGAGGCCCCTCCGCCGAAAGGCGGATCTGGCTTCCCTGCCGCCGAAGGGCGGCTCTGGCCTCCCCTGCCGCTGAAGGGCGGCTTTAGGCCCTGAACCGCCGAAAGGCGGTTTTGCGTTTGCGGCGCAGCAATGCCAGGATCGGGCGCAATTCCGAGCCGGCATGAAAGGCCGCCCCATGAACGATCTCGCGCCCACGGCCGAGGAACGCGCTGGCCTCGCGGCGTATCGCCGCTTCAGCCGGCCCGAATGGGCGGCGCTGCGCGCCAACACGCCGCTGTCCCTGTCCACGCGCGACATCGACAGCCTGCGCGGCGTGGCCGAGGAATTGTCGCTGTCCGAGGTGGTGGACATCTTTCTGCCGCTGTCGCGCCTGCTGAACCTGCAGGTGGCGGCGGCGCGCGGCCTCGGCGTCGTGCAGGACACGTTTCTTGGCCGCCCCGCCGCCCTGCCGCCCTACATCATCGGCATCGCCGGCAGCGTGGCCGTGGGCAAGAGCACCTTCGCCCGCGTGCTGCAGGCCATCCTGGCGCGCTGGCCGGACCATCCCAAGGTGGCGCTGATCACCACGGATGGCTTCCTGTATCCCACCGCCGTGCTGGAAAGCCGCGGCCTGATGCAGCGCAAGGGCTTCCCCGAAAGCTACGACCTGCGCCGCATGATCAGCTTCCTCGCCGCGGTGAAGGCGGGGGAGCCGGAGGTGCCGGCGCCGGTTTATTCCCACCTCACCTATGACATCGTGCCCGGCAAGACGCAGGTCGTGCGCCGCCCCGACATCCTGATCTTCGAGGGGCTGAACGTGTTGCAGCATTCGGCGGGCGCGCCGCTGCTGGCCTCCGACTTCTTCGACTTCTCCGTTTATGTGGATGCGGAGGAGGCGCATATCGCCGAATGGTACCGGCAGCGCTTCCTGTTGTTGCAGCGCACGGCCTTCCAGCAGCCGGAATCCTATTTCCGCCGCTACAAGGACCTGCCGAGGGAGGAAGCGCTGTCGGTGGCCACCCGGATCTGGGAACAGATCAACTTGCCCAACCTGCGCGAGAACATCCAGTACACGCGAGAACGCGCCAGGCTAGTGCTGCGCAAGGGCGCCGATCACCGCGTGCAGGAAATCCGCCTGCGCCGCATGTAGCGGCGGCGGGAGGCGGCAGGGGCGGCAGGGGCGGCAGGGGCGGCCTCAGGCGTCGCCCTCGCCCGCCTGCTCGTCCAGCGCGTCGCGGTCCAGGATGTGGATCTGGTGGTTCGCCCCGTCGGCGATCAGCCGGCGCCGGCGCAGGGCGCTCAGGGTGCGGCTCACCGTTTCGGCGGTCAGGCCAAGATAATCGGCGATGTCGTAGCGCGACATCGGCAGGTCCAGCAGATGCGGCCCGTGCTGGCCGCGATCGGCGAGGTCGGCCAGGAAGCTGGCCACCCGCTCGGCCGCGCTTCTGCGGCCCAGCAGGATGCAGCGGTCCTGCGCCGCTTCCAGGTGGCGGAGGGTGAAGGCCTGCCAGGAATGCGCCGCGCGCGGCTCGCGGCCGATGCAGTCCTCGATGTCCTTGCGGGCGAAGGCGATCACCACCGCCTCCGTCACCGCTTCGGCGGAAAAGCGGTGGCGGCCCGTGCCGTCGAGGCCGAACACCTCGCCTGGCAGGGCGAAGCTGGCGATGCAGCGGCGGCCATCCGGCAGCAGGCGGCGGGTGCGGACGGTGCCCGAGACGACCTCAAACAGCGTCTCGATCGGCGATCCCTCGGCATAGATCTCGGCTCCGCGCGCGAGGCGGAGGGGGCGGCCGAGGAAGCGTTCCGCCACCAGGGCGGAGCCGGCCTTGGCGAAAACCGGGAAAGGAAAGGCCTGGGCGGGGTTGCGGGTCACCATCGCGGTCTGCATGCGGCCTCTCCTCCGGCTGTCGGTGCGATGGCCGTTGGATACCGCCGCGCCCGCGCCGCCGGTATTGGGGAGATTCCCTGATGGTAGAACTACGTAACGCCCGCCCCGCCGGCGCCATGATCCATGTCAGCACATCGGCCGGAAGCCGCCGCTAGGGTGTCCGCCACCGGTCGGCAGGACCCTTCCTCCCCCTGTTCGCGGCCGGCCCTCGTTGCGGGTGGAAAGCGGCGGAGATGGCCGAATGTCGTGGGTGTTCCAGGGAAAACGGTCATGACCGGCGCGGCGGAGCCAGGGGCGGAATCGGGGGCGGCATCCGGGGCGGAAGGCGCCCGCGTTCTGGTGGTCAGCGCCGATGGCGCGGTGCGCCAGGCCCTGGTGCTGATGCTGGAAGCGGAAGGCATCCCGGCTTGTTCCTTTGCCTCGGCGGCGGAGTTCCTGGGGGTGCGGGAAGGCCCCGGCGCGGACCGGTGCCTGCTGGCGGAGGAAAAGCTGCCCGGCCCCGGCGGCGCCGCCCTGGCCGCCACCGCGCTGGCCGCCGGGCGGGCGCGGGCGGCCGTGATCCTGGCGCCGCCCGCCCGCCGCGCCGCGCCGCGCCCGGCGCGGGCGGGCATCGCCTTTGTTGACCCTTTCCAGCTGGACGAGGTCCTGCGCGCGGTGCGCCAGGCGCTGGGAAGCCGGACGCCATGCCCGGCGTGCCCGGCCGCCCTCGCCGCCATGCCGCAACCCTGCCGGCCCTGAGGGGGGGGCCTCAATGCGGGGGGCCTCCGTTAGGAACGGCGTGAACCAGCGGGGTGCTTTCCTGACGGTTCCCGACACCCGACAAACAAGAACCGCGATGAAGCCGATCATCCCGCCGGCCTTGCCCCTGGCCTTGCTTCTGGCCTTGACCCTGGCCTCGACCCTGGCGGGCTGCGCCGCCGGGGTGCCTGCCGCGCCGCCGGATACGCGGGGCGGCGGCGCGCCGCCATCCTTCAGGACCACCACCTCCGCCGATGCCATCCGGCAGGCGCGGCAAACCCTGCAGACCGGCTGCGCCAGGGCGGTGCCGGGCACGGGCGGCGGCGCCATCTGCCGCTGAGGCGCGCCGCCTTCCCGGCGGCTTCCGCACAAGAGGGGGGGGCGGGCTAGCCGGTGCGGGCGGAAGCCTCGCCATTGCCCAGATCGGCCCACACCGCCAGGCGGACGGCCTCGGCCAGGCTGCCGACGCCGAGCCGCGCCATCAGCCGCAGCCGGTGCACCTCGACGGTGCGCGGGCTGATGCCCAGCTCATGCGCGATCACCTTGCTCGGCTTGCCTTCCATGGCGAGGTCCAGCACCTCGCGCTCGCGCGGGGACAAGGTGGCGATTCGGGCGGCCGCCTCGGCCAGCTCGGGCCGGTCGGGAGGCGCGGGCTCCCCGCGGCCGGGGGAAGGCACCGCCAGCGCCGCGCGCACGGCCGAGAGCAGCACGGCGTCGTCGAACGGCTTCTCAATGAAATCGAAGGCGCCGGCCTTCATCGCCCGCACCGCCATGGCGACATCGCCATGCGCCGTCATCACCAGCACCGGCCGCCCCGAGGCGGGGCCCCGCGCGGCGCCGAGGCGGCGCAGCAATTCCAGGCCGTCCACCTCCGGCATGCGCACATCGGTCAGCACGCAGCCAATGGCGGAGCGGCCGAGTTCCGGCAGCGCCGCCAGGAAGGCGGTGGCGGAAGGATAGGTGCGCACGGCGAAGCCATCGGACAGCAGCAGCGTCTCGACCGCCCAGAGCACGTCCTCGTCGTCATCGACCACATGGACGATGCCGCCATCTGGACCACCGGCACTGTCCGTCATGCCTGCTCCCCCTCCTCCTCGGCCGCGCCGGAGGGCGCCACGGGCAGGGTGAAGCGGAACACCGTTCCGCCGCCCGGGCGATCCTCGGCCCAGAGCCGCCCGCCATGCGCCTCCACGATCGACCGGCAGATCGACAACCCTACCCCCATACCGCCGGGCTTGGTGGAAACGAAAGGCTCGAACAGCCGCGCGGCGATCGGCGGCGCGAGGCCGGGGCCGGTATCGGCCACCGTCACCTCCAGATGCTCCGCATCATGCGGGGCGGCGCCGATCGTCAGCTCATGCGGGCCGGGGCCGTCATGGCCCGGCGTGTCGGTCATGGCCTCGATGGCGTTGCGGATCAGGTTCAGCAGCACCTGCTGCACCTGGATGCGGTCCACCAGCACCGGCGGCAGCGCCGGATCGAGCCGGAAGGCGACCTGCACACCACGCTGCCGCGCGCCCACCAGGGCCAGGGCGGAGGCTTCCTCGATCAGCGCCGGCAGCGCCGCCACCTGCCGCTCGGCATCGCTTTTCAGCACGAAGTCGCGCAGGCGGCGGACGATCTGGCCGGCGCGCAGGGACTGGCCGGCGGCGCGCTCCATCGCCTCCACCGCGCGGGGTGGAAGCTGCGCCGCCTGCGGGCTGGCCTGCAGCATGCGCTGCGCCGCGCGCACCGAGGAGGCAATGGCGGTCAGCGGCTGGTTCAGCTCATGCGCCAGCGCCGAGGCCATCTCGCCCGCCGCCGACAGCCGCGAAACATGCAGCAGCTCCGCCTGCAGATCCTGCATCCGGCGCTGCGCCTCGAAGCGCTCGCTGAGGTCGCGGATGAAGCCGGTGAACAACCGCGTCCCCGGCAGGTTCACCTCCCCCACCGACAATTCCATCGGAAAGGTGGTGCCGTCGCGGCGCTGCCCGGTGACCACGCGGCCGATGCCGATGATGCGCCGCTCCCCGGTGTCCAGATAACGCTCCAGATAGCCGTCATGCCGCTCCCGGTCGGGCTGAGGCATCAGCATGGACACGTTCATGCCGGCCGCCTCCGCCTCGCTCCAGCCGAACAGCCGGGCGGCGGCGGCGCTGAAGGAGGCGATGCGGCCGCGCGCGTCGATCACCACCATGGCATCCGGCACCGTTTCCAGGATGGAGCGCAGCTGCGCTTCCCGTTGCAGCAGGGCCCGCCGGCCCCGGGTTTGTTCCGTGACATCGACCCAGGCGCAATAAACCAGGGACCGGCTGCCCAGGGTGATGCGCTCCGCATGCACCTGCATGTCCAGCAACGCGCCCGAGGCGCCGCGCAGCCGCGCCTCGAATTCCAGGCTGGGCGCGGCGGGGCCGGCCTCCATCAGCCGGCGGAAGGCGGCCTCATGCGCGCCCGGCTCGGCCTCGATGTCGGGCAGGCGCAGGCGGTCCAGCGCGGCGCGATCGAAGCCGAGCTGCTGGCAGGCCCGGTTGTTGACCACCAGGAAGCCCAGGCTGTCCGGCTCGATCAGGGCGATGCTGACCGGCGCGGCTTCCAGCAGGGCGCGGGACCGGTGCTCCGCCTCGCGCAGCGCGTCCTCGGCGTGCAGCCGCTCGGCCACCACGGCCACATACTGGGCGATGGTGCCGAAAAAGGCGGTGTCCTCCTCGGAAAACCGGTCCTGCCGGCGGCTGGCGAAGGCCAGGGTGCCGATCTGCCGGCTGCCCTTGCGCAGCGGAAAGGACAAACAGGCGCGCAGGCCGAGCGCGCGCAGCGCCCGCACCGCCGGCTCCTGCGGCATGTCCGCCGCCGCGCGGCGGGAATCATGGCCGGTCTGCGCCACCGGCCCGCAGGGCGCCTCCTCCAGCCGCAGCGCCCGCAGCTGCTCCGGCTCCAGCCCGAAGCAGGCGGAAAGCCGCAGCCTGTCGCCGGCCGGCTCCAGCGCGCAGCTCAACAGCACATCGGCGGCGAAATCCCGCGACAGGGTGCGGAACAGCCGCTCCAGCACCGTTTCCAGCCCATCGGCCAGCAGCAGCCCGCCGGCGGCGTCGGACAACAAGCTGAGGCGCCGCGACCGCTCGCGCAGCGCCGCCTCGGCCTGGCGGCGGCCGGTGATGTCCACCATCGCCTCGACCAGGCCGGCCCCGCCCTCGGGCGCGTCCCGGCGCAACACGGTGCGCACCGCCACCACGATCTCCCGCCCGTCGCGCGCCTGTTGCCGCACTTCCCCCGTCCATTCGCCGTTCCGCTCCAGCGCCGCCGCGATCTCCTCCGGCGGAAGCGGGAAGGCGGTGTGCAGCAGCGCCTGCGCGCGCCGGCCCAGGGCCTCGGCGGCGCTCCAGCCGAACAGCCTTTCGCAGCCGGCCGACCAGTAGGTGATGGTGCCGTCCGGCCGCCGCGCCATGAAGGCGCCGAGGTCCAGCGTCGCCACCACCTGCCGCAGCTGCGCCTCGCTTTGTTGCAGCGCCTCGGCGGCTTCGCGGCGCGTGGCCTCGATGTGCAGCGCTTCCTGCGCCGCCGCGGCCTGGCGGGACTGGCGGAAGGCCAGCAGCACCAGCCCGCCAAGCGCCAGCGCCGCCGGCACGCCGAAGGCGGCCTGCCACAGCAGCACGGAACGCCATTGCGCCAGGATCGCCCGCCGCGGCCGCGCCGCCACCACCGCCACGGGCCAGCCGCGCAGCGGCCGGACGGCCACCGCCCAGGCTTCCCCGGCGGCATCGCGGATTTCCCCGGGCAGCAGCCGCGCCTCGCCCGCGGCGCCGGCCGCCATGGCCACGCGCAGGGCATCGGGGTCCAGGGGCGGGGCGCTTCCCGCTTGGCCGCCCCCCGCCTGGCCGAGCAGGATGCCGTCCAGGCCCCGCAGCTCCAGCCGGTCGGCCGGGGCCCGGGCGATCTCGCGCAGGCGCTCCGCCAGGCGGGCCGGGCGGTTCAGCACGGCGACCGCGCCCAGGAAGGGGCCGCCCGGGAAAGACCCGTCCACCTCGCCATCGGGCGGGCGCCGCCGGATGGCCAGGGCGAAGCCGGCGCCGTCCGGGTCCATGGCGGCGCCGATCGCCACCGGCGCGGCCGCTTCCCGCAGCAAGGCCAGGGCGGCGCGCGCCGCGTCATCCGCTTCCCCCAGCAGGGGCTGCCCGGCCGCGTCCAGCACGGCCACCCCCGCCACCGGGAAGCGCCCCGCCACCACGCGCTGCAGGGCGGCGCGCCATTCCGCCCCGGCCGCCCGGATCTCGGCATCGGACAGCCCGCGCAGCCAGTCATCGACCCGTTCCGCCAGAACGGACTGGCCATCCAGCAGCCGCGCGGCGTATTCTGCCCCGGCCTCCGCCGCGCCCGCCAGCTCACGTCCGGCCTGATGGCGGCTGTCGGTCCAGGCCAGCCAGGCTCCGGCCAGCAGGATGCCGATCGGCACCAGCGCCGCGGCGATCAGCAGGCGCCGGACCGCGGGACGGAGCGGGACGATGCCCGCGCTCATGGCGCGTCCGGGCCGGATGGCAGGGGCATGGCGGGGCGTTCGCGGATAGGCACGATCCTTGCGGCGAAACGGGCCAGCAGCCGGTCCATTTCCTGATCCAGCGCAGGGCGCGGCCCGCCCCGCTGCTTATCATTGGCTCCCGAAGTTTCAAAACGGAGGATGTCATGGCTGATCAATCGCTGCTCGCCCGCGACCTGATGACCAAGGAGATGGTGATGGTGCCGGCGGACATGCCCGTCACCTCCCTGGCGCAGCTCCTGGCCGAGCAGAGCATCTCCGCCGTGCCCGTCACCGACGCGCAGGGCGGGCTGCTGGGCCTGGTGACCGAGGCCGACCTGCTGCGGCGCCTCGCCGGGCGGGAAGATCCCACCATCGGCTTCCTGGCCGGCCTGTTCAGCAACACCGATGCCCGCGCCGCCCGCTATGCCCGCACCCATGGCTGCGAGGCGCGCGACATCATGACCACCGAGCTGGTCACGGTGGGCCCCGACACCACCGCCGCGCATTGCGCCAGCCTGATGGAGAAGCACCGCATCAAGCGCCTGCCGGTGCTGCAGGACGGCAAGCTGGCCGGCATCGTGTCGCGCTCCGACCTGCTGAAGGCGGTGCTGGAGCCGCCGGCCAAGATCGGCACGCCGGGCGAGCAGGAGGATGCCCGCATCCGCGCCGCCCTGAAGGCCGAGATGCGCGCCCAGCCCTGGGTGCCGGAGCTGTATGTCTTCGCCGAGGTGGCGGCCGGCGTGGTGACGCTGCATGGCTTCGTGAAGTCGGACGAGGTGCGGCGCGGCCTGCGCGTGCTGGCATCCCGCATCGAGGGCGTGCGGCAGGTCGAGGACAAGCTGACCGAGTTCCCTTATGCCCGCTTCGGCGCGATGATCTGAGCATCGGGGCGGCCCCGGCCGTCCCTTCCCCGAGGCCCCGGCCTTTCCCGGAGCCCCTGGCGCGAAGCCGCGCCAGGGGCTTTCCGTGTCAATCGGCCCGCCTCAATGGGACAGCAGGACCGGCAGGGTGGCGCCGCGGAACAGGCTGCGGGTGACGCCGCCCAGCACCATTTCCCGCAGCCGGCCATGGCCATAGCCGCCGATCACCAGCAGCCCGGCGCCGAAATCGGCGCTGGCGTTCAGCAGCGCGTCCTGCACCGCGCCGGATTGCGCCGGCCCGGCCGCGCCGCTGGCCTTGACGCCGTGCAGCGCCAGGTGCCGCGCCATGGCCTCGGCCTGGGCGGAAGCCGGCTCCATCGCATCGGCCTCCGTGGCGATGCTCAGCACCCGCACCGCCTCGGCCTGCCGCAGCAGCGGCAGCGCGTCGCGGATGGCGCGGGCGGATTCGCGGGTGTTGCTCCAGCCGACCAGGATGCGCCGCGGGTCAAAGGGCCGGGAGGGCGCCTGCGGCACCAGCAGCACCGGCTGGCCGGACTGGAACAGCACGGTTTCGGCGAGCTCAGCCTCCATCCCGCCGGCGGCGCCGAGGCCGAACACGGCGAGGTCGGCGAGGCGCGCCTGCTGGACCAGCACGACCTCCACCGCGCCTTCCACCGAGCGCCAGGCGCCCGGCACCGCTTCCTCCAGCAGCACCCGCTCGAACTGCGCCTGGATCTGCGCGGCCTTGTTGGCGGCGGTGCGGCGGCCTTCCGCCAGGATGGCGTCCAGCGTGTGCGGGTTGATGTATTCGCCGGTGGCGGCCAGCAGCGCCCAGTCCAGGCTGTAGGCGTGCAGCCCGGTCAGCCGCGCCTGATGCTGCCGGGCCAGAACCGCGGCGGCGCGCAGCGCGGGGCCGTCGGTCTCGGCCGCGGCCAGGTGCACCAGGATGTTCTTGAAGCTCATGATGCGTTCTCCTGCTCTGGCTCCTGCTCCGGCCGCAGGCTGGCAGGATCGTTGCGGCCGCACACTGATGCGGATCAGGCAGCTTGCCGAAGCGGCCCGGATCGCCTTCCCTGCCATTCTCCTCCTGGGAACAACCCGCATGAACGAGACCGGCTTCCTGTCCGCGCTGCACCGCCCCGGCACGCTGGTCGATGTGGGGGCGCATGACGGGCTGCTGACCCTGCCGCTGTCACGCCTGCCGGGGGCGCGGGTGCTGGCCTTCGAGCCGCTGCCCTCGGCCTTCGCGCGGCTTTCCGCCGCCTGCGCCGGGCTGTCCCAGGTGGAATTGTTTCCCCAGGCGCTGGGCGACGCGGCGGGCAGCCTGGTTCTGTCCATGCCGCTGCTGGAGGGGGTGCCGCAGGAACAATGGGCCTCCACCACCAAGGATTACGCCGGCTTCGGCCCGGCGGTCGGGGTGGAGCGCCATGTTGTGCCGGTGATCACCCTGGACAGCCTGGAGCTGGCCGATGTGTCAGCCATCAAGGTCGATGCGGAAGGGGCGGAATACGAGGTGCTGCGCGGCGCCCGCGGCACGCTGCGGCGCTGCCGCCCGGTGCTGACGCTGGAGCTGGAGGAACGGCACCGCGAAGGCTGCACCTTCGCCGTTCCCGCCTTTCTGGACGCGCTGGACTATGCCACCTGCTTCGCCCTGGACGGGCGCTGGCACCCGGCCTCGGCGCTGGACCGCGCCACCATGCAGCGGGCGAGCCCGGACCCTTCGGTGTTCGCGGCGTCCGACCCCTATGTCTTCACCTTCTTCGCCTGGCCGCGCGAACGCGAGGCGGAGGCGCTGCGGCTGCTGCCGATGGCCTGAAGGGAGCCGGGAAATGCTGGATCACAGTAGAGGGGAAATCCGCGGGTGGTGGAGCTGAGGGGAATCGAACCCCTGACCTCCTCATTGCGAACGAGGCGCTCTCCCATCTGAGCTACAGCCCCACACGCGCGGTGGCGGGCTTATCCACGACGGAACACAACAAGTCAAGCGGCGCTTGCCGCCAAGCCCGCGGCTTCGTAGATGGATGCCTCACCGCATGGGGATGGCTATGTACGCAGTGTTCTGGTTGGTCGATCAGGCGATCGGCCTTTATGTCTGGGCCCTGATCATTGCGGCGGTGTTCAGCATCCTCGTGTCCTTCAACGTCCTCGACACGCGCAACCGCTTCGTCTGGGCGATCGGCGACTTCCTGTTCAAGATCACCGAGCCGGCGCTGCGGCCGATCCGCAACTTCCTGCCCAATCTCGGCGGCATCGACATCTCGCCGATGATCCTGATCCTGCTGCTTTACGCGCTCAGGATCTTTCTGTGGACCACGCTGTGGCCGCTGGTGGCTGGCTGACAGGCTGGCGGGTGGTGGATGGCGGGGTGGAGCTGCGCGTCAAGGCGCAGCCGAGATCCCGCCGCCCCGGCCTCGGCGGCTGGGTTGACGGGGCCGATGGCCCGCGGCTGAAGCTCGCCGTGACCGCGGCGCCGGAGGATGGCCGCGCCAACAAGGCCATCTGCGCCCTGCTGGCGGAGGCGTTGCATGTCCCCCCTTCCGCCATCGCGGTGGTGCAGGGCGCCACGTCGCGCGAAAAGACCCTCCGGATCGCGGGGGAACCGGCCCGCCTCGCCCAGGCAATGGAGAATCTGGCATGACCCCAGGCATCATCGACGGCAAGGCCGTGGCGGCGGAGCTGCGCGCCCGCATCGCGGCCCGGGTCGCCACCCTGCCCTTCACCCCGGGGCTGCGCGTGGTGCGCGTCGGCCATGACCCGGCCAGCGGCGTTTATGTCCGCAACAAGGACCGCGCGGCACAGGCCGCCGGGCTCGACAGCGCCACCATCCAGATGCCGGACACCGCCACCGAGGCCGAGCTGCTGGCCACCGTCGCGGCGCTGAACGACGACCCGGCGGTGGATGGCATCCTGGTGCAGCTGCCCCTGCCGCCGCAGATCGAGGCGGCCAAGGTGCTGGCCGCCATCGACCCCGCCAAGGATGTGGACGGCTTCCACGCGATGAATGCCGGCAGGCTGGCCACCGGCCAGAAGGGGCTGGTGCCCTGCACGCCGAAGGGGGTGATGCATCTTCTCGCCGCCGCGCGCACGCCGGTTGCGGGCGCGCGGGCGGTGGTGCTGGGCCGCTCCAACATCGTCGGCAAGCCGATGGCGGCGCTGCTGCTGGCCGCCGACGCCACCGTCACGATCGTGCATTCGCGCACCCGCGACCTCGCCAGCGAATGCCGCCGGGCGGAAATCCTGGTGGCCGCGGTCGGCCGGCCGGAAATGGTGAAGGGTGACTGGATCACCGAGGGCGCCACGGTGATCGATGTGGGCATCAACCGCCTGCCGAATGGCGGGCTGGTGGGCGATGTCGATTTCGCCGCCGCGCGGCAACGCGCCGCCGCCATCACCCCCGTGCCGGGCGGCGTCGGGCCGATGACCATCGCCTGCCTGCTGGAGAACACGGTGGAGGCGGCGATCGCCCGCCGCGGCTGACGCGGGGGCGCCCGCCGTGACGAAGCGGGAGCGCCCGGCGTCATCGCTTCTTGGCGGAACCGTCACACGATCGTAGCGTCGCTCCCCTAAGCGGTCGGCCATCCGACAGGGGAATGACCATCGCATGACCACCCGCCCGAAGCCGATCCTTGGCGCCGCCCTTGGCCTCAACGGCCTGATCACGCATCGCGACTGGCTGCTGGACCGCCAGCGCGACCTGGAGCTGCAGGATTTCCATACCGCCGCCACGCTGGATGATGACTGGCGCCCGCTGGCCGAGGAAACCCGCCGGATGCTGGACGGCCATACCGGCCGGCGCGGACTGCACGGGCCGTTCTGGGGCTTCAAGATCGACAGCCACGACCCCGAGATCCGCGCCGTGGTGCGCCGCCGCCTGTTGCAGGGGCTGGAATGCTGCGCCTTCCTCGGCGCCGACCAGATGGTGGTCCATTCGCCCTTCACCACCTGGGACGGCAACAACCTCGACGCCTTTCCCGGCGCCCGCGCCCAGCTGGCCGAACGGGTCCACCTGACGCTGAAGGACGTGGTCGCCCGCGCCGAAAGCCAGGGCTGCACCCTGGTGATCGAGAACATCGAGGACACCGATCCGATGGACCGGGTGGCGCTGGCCGCCTCCTTCAACAGCCCGGCGGTGCGCGTTTCGCTCGACACGGGCCACGCGCATTACGCGCATTGCTCCACCGGCGCCCCGCCGGTCGATTTCCATGTGCGGCTGGCCGGCGACGCGCTGCACCATGTGCATCTGCAGGACACGGATGGCCATGCCGACCGCCACTGGGCGCCGGGCCGCGGCACCATCCTGTGGCCAAGTCTGTTCGAGGCGCTGGCCGGCATCTCCTCCAACCCGCGCCTGATCCTGGAGCTGCGCGACAAGAACACCCTGCCCGAGGCGGCGGCGCATCTGGTGAAGCTTGGCCTGGCGGAATGAGGAAGGCACCGCCGTCCCGCCGGAACGGTTGAGCCCATCCTGATGAAAAGGAGCACGGGGAAAGGCGGCGCCTTTTCCCCGTGCCGTTCTCAGCGCGAGATGGCCGCGTGCGCCGCGAAGCAGGCCATGTCGAGGACCTGGTTCACGCTGCTGCCCATGTTGACGATCTGCACCGGCTTCTCCATCCCCACCAGCAGCGGCCCGATGGTGGTGGCGCTGGTCAGGAAGGGCACCGCCTTGGTCAGGATCTGCGCGGCGTGCAGCCCCGGCATCACCAGGACATTGGCCGGCCCGGTCAGGCGGCAGAAGGGGTAGAGCGCGCGCAGCTGCGGGCTGAGCGCCACATCCGCCGCCATTTCCCCATCATACTCGAAATCGGTTTCCGACTCGTCCAGCAGCCGCACCGCTTCCCGCACCGAGCCGGGGATGGTGCCACCCGGATCGCCGAAGGTGGAGAAGGACAGGAAGGCCACGCGCGGCGTCAGCCCGAGCCGCCGCGCCTCCGCCGCCGATTGCCGCGCGATCTCGGCCAGCGTCGCCGCGTCGGGCCGCTCATGGATGGCGGTGTCGGCCACCAGCACCGTGCCGGCGCGGCGCGACAGCATCATGGTCAGGCCGAACAGCACCGTCCCCGGCGCCGTGTCGATGGCGAGCCGCACATTCTCCAGCGTGTCGCCGGTGGAGCGGGTGATGCCCGACACCATGGCATCCGCGTCGCCGGCCGCCACCATGCAGGCGGCGAAGGCGTTGCGGTCCTGGTTCACCAGCCGCTGGCAGTCGCGCAGCAGGAAGCCCTGGCGCTGCTTGCGGCCATACAGGAACTCGGCATAGCGGCGGTTGCTGTCGGACAGCCGCGCATTGTGGATCTCGATGCCTTCCGGCAGCGGGATGCCGAGGGCGGCGACGGTGGCGTTGATGCGGTCCTCCCGCCCCACCAGCACCGGCGTGCCATAGCCCGCCTGGCGGTAGGCGATGGCGGCGCGGATCACCTTTTCCTCCTCGCCCTCGGCGAAGACCACCTTGCGCGGATTGGCCTTCAGGCGCTCGGTGATGGTTTCCAGCGCCGAGATGCCGGCATCCAGCCGCCCGGCCAGCTCCCGCGCATAACGGTGCAGGTCGGGGATCGGCTTGCGCGCCACGCCGCTTTCCATCGCGGCCCTGGCCACGGCGGGGGAAACGCGGGCGATCAGCCGCGGGTCGAAGGCGTGCGGGATGATGTATTCCGGGCCGAAGCGCAGGCCGCTGCCGCCGCCGGCGCCGGCCACCTCCTCCGGCACGTCCTCGCGCGCCAGCATGGCCAGCGCCTCGGCCGCCGCCACCTTCATCGCGTCATTGATGGTGGAGGCGCGGACATCGAGCGCGCCGCGGAAGATGAAGGGGAAGCCCAGGACGTTGTTCACCTGGTTCGGGTAGTCGGAGCGGCCGGTGGCGATGATCACGTCCGGCCGCACCGCCCGCGCCTCGTCCGGCGTGATCTCGGGGTCGGGGTTGGCCATGGCGAAGATGATCGGGTTGGGCGCCATGGAGCGCACCATCTCCGCCGTCACCGCGCCCTTGGCGGACAGGCCGAAGAACGCGTCGGCGCCGCTCATCGCCTGCGCCAGGGTGCGATGGTCGGTGGCGACGGCATAGGCCGACTTCCACTGGTTCATGCCCTCGGCGCGGCCGCGATACAGCACGCCCTTGGTGTCGCACATGATGATGTGCTCGGGCCGCATGCCCATGGCGCGCACCAGCTCGGCGCAGGCAATGGCGGCGGAGCCGGCGCCGTTGATGACGAGGCGCGTGTCCTTCAGCGCCCGCCCCGTCAGGTGGCAGGCATTGATCAGCCCGGCGGCGGCGACGATGGCGGTGCCGTGCTGGTCGTCATGGAACACCGGGATGTCCATCAGCTCGCGCAGGCGCTGCTCGATGACGAAGCATTCGGGCGCCTTGATGTCCTCCAGGTTGATGCCGCCGAAGGACGGGCCGAGATAGCGCACGGCGTTGATGAAGGCGTCCGTGTCCTCGGTGTCCACGCACAGGTCGATCGAATCGACATCGGCGAAGCGCTTGAACAGCGCCGCCTTGCCCTCCATCACCGGCTTGCCCGCCAGCGCGCCCAGATTGCCGAGGCCCAGCACCGCCGTGCCGTTGGAGATCACCGCCACCATGTTGCCCTTGGCCGTGTAGTCATAGGCCAGGGACGGGTCGCGATGGATGTGCAGGCAGGGCTCGGCCACGCCGGGCGAATAAGCGAGGCTGAGGTCGCGCGCCGTGGTCAGCGGCTTGGTGAGCCGGATTTCCAGCTTTCCCGGCTTGCCCTCGGAATGCAGCGCCAGGGCTTCCTCGGCGGTGATGCGCGCGGTGCGCGTGTCACCCATCGGCGTCGTCTTGGTATCGTCCACGGTGTCACGGCTCCCGAGCGTTCAAGGGTTCTTTTATGTCGGGATGCGGCGCCGCCGGAAACCCACTCATCTCGCGCCTGCGAACAGGCTTAAGCTTCTGTTTTCCGGGTCATTTTCGGATATTAACCACATCATGGTTAATCCGTCGCTCGACTTTGTCGGAGGGCCGGGACGCCGCTTCGGGCGCCCCGGCGCAACCGCAGGACGCATGAAGCGGCCCGCCCTCGCCCGGGCGGCGCCGCTCCATGCCAAGCGGACCCCCAGGCCCGGCTGAACTCAGCCCGGCTGAACTCAGGCCCGGCGGATATTCCAGGGATAAGGCGCGGTACCTTCCAGCAGGCCGGTCAGGTCCGAGCGGAAGGCGGTGCGGATGGTGAACCGGCCGAGCGGCACCGTGGCCACCTCTTCCAGCGCCAGCCGGCCCAGCTCGGCGGCCGCCTTCTTCTGCGCCGCCTCGTCGGAGGCCTGGATCCATTCCTGGGTCAGCGCCTCGGCCCGGTCGCTCTTGTACCAGCCGAACCAGCCCTTCTCGCCCTGGCCGCGCACCAGGGGCGACATGGCGGGATTGCCATAGACGGTGGACGGGCCAGTGGTGTGGAAGATGCTCCAGCCGCCCTTCTCCACCGGCTCGCGCGAGTTGCGGCGCTGGATCACCGTGCCCCAGTCGCTTTCCATCAGGTCCACATTCATGCCGATCTGCGACAGCGCGTCCGCCGTCACCTGGCCGAGCGGCCCGATATCGGGGAAGTCGGTCGGGTTGATGATGGCGACCTTCTGCCCGGCATAGCCGGCTTCCTTCAGCATCGCCTTCGCGCGGGCGAGGTCGCCCGGCATCAGGTCCTTGTTGTCCGCGTAATAGGGCGTGTTCTTCGGCCAGATCGACAGGGATTCGCCCCAGGTCGAGCTGTCATCGCCCTGCGCCGCGCGCATGTAGTTTTCCTGGATCACCGAGGTGAGCACGGCGCGGCGCATCTTCACGTCGTTGAAGGGCGGGTGCAGGCAGTTCAGCCGCGCCAGCGCCATGCGGCCGGTGGTGTCCAGCACCTCGCGCCGGATGTTCTTGTTGCGCGCCAGCATGGGCTGCAAATCGGCCAGCGGGCGCTCCCACCAATCCACCTCCCCGTTCATCAGCGCGCCGGCGGCGGTGGAGGGATCGGTGATGATGTTCCATTCGATGCGGCGGAAATGCGCCACCTTGGCGCCGCTGCCCCAGTCCGGCGCTTCCTGGCGCGGCACATAGCCATCGAACTTCTCATAGGCGACGCGGCTGCCCGAGTTGAACTCGTTGGCCAGGAACCGGTAGGGGCCGGAGCCCACCATCTCGGTGATCGCCTTGGTGGAATCGGTCTGCGCCAGGCGCTCGGGCATGATGAAGGCGCAGTTGGTTTCCTTGCCCAGCGCCGCCAGCAGCAGCGGGAAGGGCCGGTTGAGGCGGATCTCGAAGGTCCGGTCATCCACCACGCGCCATTCCTCGGCGACCGCGGCGACCAGCTGGCCGAACTGGTCGCGCACCGCCCAGCGCTTCAGGCTGGCGATGCAGTCGGCGGCGCGCACCGGCTCGTTGTCATGGAACTTCAGGCCGGGGCGCAGGCGGATGCGCCAGGTCTTGCCGTCATCCGACACCTCGTGCCCTTCCGCCATCTGCGGCTGGCTTTGTCCCTTGGAGTCGACGGCATAGAGCGTGTCGAAGACGTAATAGCCGTGATTGCCGGTGACGGTGGCGGTGGTCCAGATCGGATCCAGCGCGGCTAGGTTCGCCTGCGGGATGAAGCGCAGCGTGGTGGCGGCGCTGTTCTGGCTCAGCGCCGGCCGGGAAAGTGCCGGAAGGAACGGCGCGGCGGCAACGGCCCCGAGCAGGGTGCGTCGGTTGAGCGAGGACATCGAAGGGCTCCCTTGGTCGTGCCGGCGCCTGAAGCTGCCGCCGGGCGCCGGCACGATAGGGACTTGCCCACCTTCCGCAAGCCGGGGGCGCGGGGCGCGCCCGGCCGGCGGGCGCTACTTCTTGGACACGCGGTCGAAATAGGTGGCGAAGCCGTTCCAGCTCCAATCCTGCACCGTGTCGCGCACGCCGGCGACATAGATGGTCTGGAACAGGAAGGCGGCGGGACCGCGCTGCATCATGTCGCGCTGCAACTGCTGATACATCGCGGCGCGCTTCGCCTCGTCACGCTCCATCAGCGCGGCCTCGACCTGGCGGTTGGCGGCCTCGTCCTGGAAGGCGGCGCGCCAGGAGGGGAATTGCGTCAGCCGCGCCTCGGCCCGGTTGTCCGGGTTGTAGATCAGGCGGGACGCATTGGCGTGCGCGTCCGGCATGCCGGCGCCCCAGCCCAGCAGCGCGCTCTGGAACTCGCGCCCGCGATGTTTGGCGAAAAGCTGCGCATTGGCCATCTGCTCCAGCCGGATCCGCACGCCCACCTTGGCGGCGTTGTTCTGGATGTTCTGCGCGATCGGCGCGGCATAGGGATGGCTGCCGATGATCATGGTGGTTTCGAAGCCATCCGGGTGGCCGGCTTCCGCCAGCAGCGCCCTGGCCTTCTCGATGTCGAGGCTGAAGGGCTGGCCTTCCTTCTCGTCCAGCGCGCCGAAGGAGCCGAGCGGCACGAAGCTGGCGCGCGGCACGCCGTCAAAGGCCATCACGCTGCTCGCCAGCCCCTGGTAGTCCACCAGGTAGCGCATGGCGAGGCGCACCTTCTCCTTCGCCATCACCGGATCGGCGCTGTTGAAGCCCCAATAGAACAGCGTCGGCTTGCGGGTGCGCTCCAGCCGCACGCCGGGGGCGCTCTCCAGCGCCCGCATGTCCTCGGGCGTCAGGTTGCGGGCCACGTCGATGTCGCCCTTTTCCAGCAGCAGGCGCTGGGTGCCGGCCTCGGCCACGTGGCGGATGATGATGCGGCGGAGCTTTGGCGCCGGGCCCCAATGGCCCTTGTTCGCTTCCAGCACCACGACCTCTCCCGAATTCCACTGCCGCAGGCGGTAGGGGCCGACGCATTCGGTGCGGGTGGCGAGCCAGCGATTGCCCAGGTCGCCATTGTTCTCGTTGGCGGTGAGGGTCTTGCGGTCCAGCAGGGCGGACACCCGGTTGGCGGCGATGGCCTGCAGGATCAGCCCCGGCGGATAGGGCTTGTCCAGTTCCAGCACCACGCTGCGCTCATCCGGCGCGGTGATGCGCTGTTCCACATTGTCCCTGGTGAAGCCGTAATCGGTGAGCTGCGCCGCATTGCCGAAGTTCAGCTTCACCACGCGCTGCATCGACCAGGCGAGGTCCTGCGCCGTGGCGCGGCGGCCATCGGGAAAGGCCAGCCCCTCGCGCAGGTGGAAGGTGACGCGCAGCCCGTCCTCCGACACATCCCACCGCTCGGCCAGGGCGGGGATCACCCTGGATTCGTCGGCCGGATCGAAATTGGCGAGGAAGTCGCAGGTGTTGCCGAAGATCTCGTTGGTGACGACCTCGGCGATCTGCGCCGGGTCGAAGGTCGAGATGGCGTCGATGTTCCAGGCCACGACCAGCGCGTCGCGCGGCGTGGCCGCCTGGGCGGGGGCGGCGAGGCCCACGGCCAGGGCCGCCGCGCCAGCCAGGTTGAGGAGGAGGTGACGGGGCATCGGGCGCTTCCTTTTGGCGGAGGGTCGGCAAACCATAAAACCGGACGGCGCGGCGGGGAACCGCCCGCGCGGGCGGGCGATCCGGACAGGGCCGCCGCCGCCGCGAGGCAGCCCCGCGCGCTCAGTCCGCGGCTGCCCTGCGCCGCTCCTTGAGCCCTTTCCAGATGCCGATCCCGCTGATCGTGATCCAGAAGAACTCCATCAATGCGGAGGCGAAGTTGAAATTGAAGTAAAGCGAGAAAGCGATGAGCAATGCCCCGACCAGATTGACGACGGGGAAAACCAGGTCCTCGGAATTGAGAAGCCTCGCCTGGGTGGCGAAATAGGCGCAAACAATGATGAGCGTGCCTGTTGAACCCACGAGGTCCACATAGGTGAGGTTGCTGAGCACCCCGTTCATGCGGGGCTCCGGATGGCTGACATGGGCCTTTCCTAGCACCTCGCGGCCTTGCGGTCAGCGGAAGGGCGCGCACGGCGCCAGGCCGCCGCGCCGATTTCACCTGTCCGGGATCTGCTCTAGGAAGGGCGCGTGATGCAGACCGACGCCCCCCGCCCCCGCTCCGCCGAAGGCGCCACCCCCGCCATGGCGCAATGGTTCGCCGCCAAGGCGCAGCATCCGGACGGCTTCGTGTTCTTCCGCATGGGCGATTTCTACGAGCTGTTCTTCGAGGACGCGCACCGCGCCGCCGCCATTCTGGGCCTGGCCGTGGCGCATCGCGGCGAGCACCGGGGCGAGCCGATCCCCATGGCGGGCGTGCCGGTGCACGCGCTGGACGGCTATCTGGCGCGGCTGATCCGCCAGGGCCACCGCGTCGCCATCTGCGAGCAGCGGGAAACCCCGGAGCAGGCCAAGGCCCGCCGCGCCCCCACCATCCGGCGGGAGATCGTGCGCGTCGTCACCCCCGGCACGGTGACGGAGGAAGCGCTGCTGGAGAATGGCCGGCCATCCTGGCTGCTGGCCCTGGCCCTGGTGGAGGACGAGCTGGGCGCCGCCTGGACGGACCTGTCCACCGGCGCCTTCGCCTGCGAGGCGCTGCCGCGCGCCGAATTGCCGGCGCTGCTGGCGCGGCTCGACCCGGCCGAGGTGCTGGCGCCCGAGGCGCTGCTGGATCATCCGGCGCTGCGGGCGATGGCGGAGCGGCTGACCCCGGCCGAGCCCGCCCGCGACCCGGCCGCGCGCGTCGCCGGCTTCTTCGGCGTCGCCTCGCTGGATGGCTTCGGCAGCTTCGCCCCGCCCGAGATCGCCGCCTGCGCGGTGGCGCTGGATTATCTCCGCCGCACGCAGGGCCCCGAGGGCGGGGAAGCGGTGGCGCCCCGGCTGCGCCCGCCCGAGGCGCAGGGCGGGCGCGAAACCCTGCGCATGGACGCGGCCACCCGCCGTTCCCTGGAAATCCTGCGCAGCGAGCGCGGCGACACCCGCAACTGCCTGTTCGCCGCGGTGGACCGGACGCTGACCGCCGCCGGCTGCCGCGAGCTGGCGGCGCGGCTGGCGGCGCCGCTGACCAGCCTCGCCGCCATCTCGGCCCGGCATGACGCGGTGCAGTTCCTGCTGGAAGCGCCGCCGCTGCGCGCCACCCTGCGCGGCTGCCTGAAGGGCGCCCCGGACATGGCGCGCGCCCTGGCCCGGCTGGCGCTGGACCGCTTCGCACCGCGCGACCTCGCCGCCCTGCGGGACGGGCTGGCGCGCGCCGAAACGATGGAGGCGGCGCTCGCCGGGGCGGCGCCGCTGCCCCCCCTGCTGGAAGCGGCCCGCATCGCGCTGCGGCCCGGCGGCTCGCCCCGCGCCGAACTGGCGCGCGCCCTGGCCGCCGAGCTGCCGGCGCGGCTGGAGGACGGCAACCTGGTCGCCCCCGGCTATGACGGGGAGCTGGACGCGCTGAAGCGGCTGCGCGACGACGCACGCGGCGCCATCGCGGCGATGCAGATGCAGCTGGCGCAGGATTGGGGCGTCGCCAGCCTGAAGATCCGCCACCACCAGCAATTCGGCTTCCTGGCCGAGATGCCGGCCGCCGCCGGGGAAAAGCTGCTGCGCAGCCCCCCCGCCGCGCTGGACGGCACGCCGCGCGCGCCGGTGCACCGGCAGACCATGGCCAATGCGCACCGCTTCACCTGCGCGGCGCTGGCCGAGCTGGACCGCCGGCTGGCCGCCGCCGGGGAACAGGCGCAGAAGCGCGAGGTGGCCGTGGCGCGCCACCTGCGCGCCCTGTGCCTGGAGGCCGGCGGCGCCATCGACACCGCCGCCGCCGCCCTGGCCGAGATCGACGTGCATGCCGGCTCGGCCGAGATGGCGGCGGGCGGCGCCTGGTGCCGGCCCGAGCTGACAGAGCGCGCCGATTTCGCCATCCGCCAGGCGCGCCACCCGGTGGTGGAGGCGGCGCTGGCGCGGGCCCGGGGCCCGGCCTTCGTGCCCAACGACGCCGACCTGTCGGCCGGGCGGCGCCTGTGCCTGCTGACCGGGCCGAACATGGCCGGCAAATCCACCTTCCTGCGGCAGAACGCCATGCTGGTGGTGCTGGCCCAGTCCGGCCTGTTCGTGCCGGCGGCCGAGGCGCGGATCGGGCTGGTGGACCGGCTGTTCTCCCGCGTCGGCGCGGCGGACGACATCGCCGGCGGCCGTTCCACCTTCATGGTGGAGATGACGGAAACGGCGGCCATCCTGAACCAGGCCACCGCGCGCTCCCTCGTGGTGCTGGACGAGGTGGGGCGCGGCACCGCCACCTGGGACGGGCTGGCCATCGCCTGGGCGGTGCTGGAGGCGCTGCATGACCGCATCCGCTGCCGCACCGTCTTCGCCACCCATTTCCACGAGCTGACCGCGCTGTCCGGCAAGCTGCCGGAATTGCAGGTGGCCCACATGCAGGTGCGGGAGCACCGCGGCGAGGTGGTGTTCCAGCACCTGGTGGCGCCGGGCGCGGCGGAGAAATCCTGGGGGCTTCACGTGGCGCGGCTGGGCGGCGTGCCGCGCGCGGTGGTGGCGCGCGCCGGCGCCGTGCTGGCGGCGCTGGAAGCCCGCGCCGCCGGGCTGGAGCCGCTTGCGGAGGAATTGCCGCTGTTCAGCGCCGCAACCCCCGCGCCAGCCCCCGCAGCCTTCCCTGCGGCAACTCCCCTTGGGCCGCAACCGGACGGAGCGTGGCACGAAGTTCTGGACGCGCTGGATGCGCTGGACCCGGACGCTCTCTCCCCGCGCGAAGCCTTGGCGGAACTGTATCGTCTCAAGATGCTGCACCGCCGAAACGATGGCGCAAAATCCGATCACAAAGCTGTTGCCCCGGCGCGCGGCGCGATAACATCGGTGGAATGAGAAGCTCCGGCGATCTGCCCGACGCCCTTGCCCCGGCCGAACCCGCCCCCGCCACGCTGCGGCCCCTGCCGGACGTGGTGCTCGACCTTGTGCCGCATGGCGGCGCCCCGGTGCCGCGCGATGTCGCACTGACGCTGCTGCGCCGGCAACTGGGCCGCATCCAGTCCCGCGTGCAGGAAGCCTTTGAGGCGCATGCCCTGTCCGGCCTGACCGCCGCGCGCATGCTGGGCGAGCTGACCGATGGCCTGATCTTCGCCATCCATGCCTACACCCTGGCGCAGGTGGGCCCCGTCCAGCCGGCCTCCCCCCAGGCGGGCGCCCCCGATGGCGCCGCCGAGCCGCCCTTCGTGCTGGCGGCCACGGGCGGCTATGGGCGCGGCGTCCTCGGGCCGTATTCCGACATCGACCTGCTGTTCCTGTCCGACCGGCCGATGGGCGCGCGTGGCCGGCGCGCGGTGGAGTTCATGCTCTACCTGCTGTGGGACCTCGGGCTGAAGGTCGGCCACGCCACGCGCTCCATCCATGAATGCCTGGAAGATGCGCGCGCCGACGCCACCATCCAGACGGCGCTGCTCGATGCCCGCTTCCTGGCCGGCGACCCGGCCGTGTTCACCCGCTTCGACGAAGCCTTCACCGAGGCGCGGCAGCGCTGGGGCATCGGCCAGTTCCTGAGCGCCAAGCGGGCGGAGCGCACCTCGCGCCACAAGCGCTATGGCGACAGCCCCTATCTGGTGGAGCCGCATCTGAAGGAAGGCCGGGGCGGCCTGCGAGACGTGCAGACCATGTACTGGCTGGCCCGCTACGCCTTCGGCGTGAAGCGCATGCCGGAGCTGGTCGGCCCCGAAAGCCCCGGCGGCGGGCTGCTGACGGCGCGCGAGGCGCGCGCCTTCCGCCGCGCCTGGGACTTCCTGTGGACGGTGCGCTTCCACCTCCACTACGTCACCGGCCGCGCCGAGGAGCGCCTGACCTTCGACCTGCAGCCGGTGGTGGGCGCCCGCATGGGCTACACCCGCCACGGCAAGCAGGACGGGGTGGAGCGCTTCATGAAGCACCTGTTCCTGACCGCGCGGGACGTGGTGCGCCTGTCCCGCCTGCTGGAGCCGGCGATCGAGCGCGCGACGCTCGGCCCGCCCGCCGTCAGCCGCAGCGCCGACCCGGCGCTGACCAGGGCCGGCCTCGCCATCGCCGACGGCAAGCTGCTGATCATGCCGGACCTGGCGGTGGACCGGGACCCGGGCGTGATGCTGCGCCTGGTACAGGCGTCCCGCGACCGCGGGCTGGAGCTGCATCCGCTGGCGCATCGCGCGCTGATCCGCAGCGCGCCCTTCGCCGTCGGCATGCGCGGCGACGCCCGCGCCAACGAGATCTTCCTGAACCTGCTGGAAGGGCGCGATTCGGCGCGCTGGATGCGGGTGCTGAACGAGGTGGGCTTCCTGTCCCGCTTCATTCCCCACTGGGCGCGCATCGTCGGGCTGATGCAGTTCGACACCTACCACGTCTTCACCGTGGAGGAGCACACGATCGAGGCGATCCAGGTGCTCAACGAGCTGGAGCGCGGCGAGCTGGCCGAGGCCATCCCGGTGGCCAGCGAGCTGATCGGCCAGCTGCATTCCCACCGCGCGCTGTATGTGGCGATGCTGCTGCACGACATCGCCAAGGGCCGCGGCGGCGACCATTCGGAGCTCGGCGCCGGCGTCGCGCAGGAGATCTGCCCCCGCCTCGGCCTCACGCCGGAGGAAACCGAAACCGTCTCCTGGCTGGTGCTGAACCACCTGCTGGTCAGCCAGACCGCCTTCAAGCGCGACATCGACGACCCCAAGACCATTCTCGACATCGCCGAGGTGGTGCAATCGCCCGAGCGGCTGCGCCTGCTGCTGGTGCTGACCGTCGCCGACATGCGCGCCGTCGGCCCCAAGGTGTGGAATGGCTGGAAGGCCACGCTGCTGCGCGAGCTGTATTGGCGCGTGGCCGAGGTGCTGGCCGGCGGCCTGTCCGTGCCGGAGCGCGACGTGCGCGTGGCCCGCGCCAAGCAGGCCGCCGCCTCCATGCTGGAAGGCCAGCCCAAGGAATGGGTCGAGCATTTCCTGGGCCTCGGCTATCCCGGCTACTGGCTGAGCTTCGATCCCGAAAGCCATGCCCGCCATGCCGGCATGATCCGCGAGGCGGAGGAGCGCGGCGCGCCGCTGTCGGTTTCCACCCGCGTGCTGGAGGCGCGGGCGGTGACCGAGGTCACGGTGTACTGTTCCGACCATCCGGGCCTGTTTTCCCGCATCGCCGGGGCGCTGGCCGTGGCCGGCGCCACCATTGTCGATGCCCGCATCCACACCATGACCAACGGCATGGCGCTCGACACCTTCTGGGTGCAGGACGCGCAGGCCGGCAATATCGGCGGGGCCTTCCAGGCGCCGCACAAGCTCGCCAAGCTGTCGGTGCTGATCGAGCAGGCGCTGTCCGGCCGGCTCAACCTGGTGCAGGAGATCCGCAAGGTCCGGCGGGAGCCGGCGCGGCTGCGCGCCGTGCAGGTGCCGGGCCGGGTGGTGATCGACAATTTCGCCTCCAACACCCACACCGTGATCGAGCTGAACGGGCGCGACCGCCCGGGCCTGCTGCATGACGTGACGGGGGCGATCTCGGCCCAGGGGCTGCAGATCGCCTCGGCCCACATCACAACCTATGGCGTGCGCGCGGTGGACGTCTTCTATGTGAAGGACGTGTTCGGGCTGAAGATCGAGAACGAGCGCAAGCTGGCCTCGCTGCGGGCGGCGCTGCTGGCCGCCCTCACGCCGCCGCCGCCGGATGAGGAAGCGCTGCCCGGCTGAACCTTCGTCACGGTGCCGCAACCGCGGGGCGGAAGCGGGGTTAACCCTGCCTGCGCGCCCTGCCGCGCTTCACCTTCGGAGACACAGCGCATGCGCCCTTCCCTTTTGCTGGTCGGTGGTCTTGGCTTGATGCTGGCCGCCTGCGGATCCCCCAGCGGCCCCCCGTCGGGCGCCGGCGTGACGCCCCTGCCGCCGGGCACGCCTTCCAACGCCAGCTCCACCACCTCGCCGATCCAGGGCCAGGATGACCTCGGCCCGGGCCGCGCCGGCTCCGGCTTGGCCACGGGCGTTCCTTCCGCCGGCACCGGCCGCATCAACCCGACCCAGGGCAGCAGCTCGCAGCCGCCGCGCCCCGGCATCGGCCGTCCCGCGGCGCAGTCCGGCACCATTTCCCCGATCCAGGGGCAGGATGACCGCGGCCCCGGCGCCCGCTGACCGGCACCGGAAGTTCATCAAGCGCGGCTGCGCCCATGGCGCAGCCGCAACCTTTGCGGTTGCACGGAATTAATTTCCGCCGTCTCGGTGCGGCTATCCCATGGAGGAATGCAACCAATGCGTCCAATTTTCGCGGCTCTCGCGGGTCTCGGCCTGGCCCTGACCGCCTGCAACAACAGCCCGATGCCCGCTTCCGGCTCCGCCGCGCCGCCGCCGGGCAGCCCGACGGCCGGCACCGGCACCATCAGCCCGATCGAGGGCCGCAGCTCCCAGGCGCCGCGCCCCGGCATGGGCAGCCCGACCGCGGGCACCGGCACCATCAACCCGATCGAGGGCAACAACTCGCAGCCCCCGCGTCCCGGCACCGGCATGCCGACCGCCAATAGCGGCACCATTTCCCCGATCCAGGGGCAGAGCGACCGCGGCCCCGGCGCCCGGTAAGGCTTCGCCGTCTGGACCCGGTCGGCTTTCCTCCTTATCTGGAGGGCGCCGTTCCGTCGGCCGGGTCCACCCCTCCCCAGGGAGAAGCGGATCGCCGATCTGCCGCTTCTGTTCTGGACCCTTATTCTCGCCATGCCTCGTCGCGGCCGCAGACTTTCCCAGTCGGAACAAGCGCTCTGGCGCGCCTATGCCGCCTCGGTGACACCCCTGCCGGGACACGCCCTGCCGGCGCTGCCGGCCGCCCCCCACCTGCCCGAGCCCCTGCCCGAGCCCCTGTCCGAGCCTGCGCCCGGCCCGGCGCCGGCCGCACGCCCCGCCGCCCCCCGCCTTGCCGCGCCGGCGCCCGTCCAGGTCGGCCACCAGCCGGGCGGGCTGGACCATCACCGCTGGAAGGATCTCCGCCGCGGCCGCACCCGGCCGGAGCGCACCCTGGACCTGCATGGGCGGCGCGCCCAGGACGCCTGGCTGGCCGTGCGCAGCTTCCTGTTGTCGGCCCATGCGGAAGGGCTGCGCTGCGTGGCGGTGGTCACCGGCAAGGGGCCGGCCCCGGAAGGCGGCGTGCTGCGCCGCGAGCTGCCGCACTGGCTGAACAATCCCGAATTGCGGCCGCTGGTGCTGGGCGCCGCCCATCCCGCGCCCAATTCCGGCGTGGTCCACCTGCTGCTGCGGCGCCGGCGCGGGACGGACCGGCGATGACGCCCTTTGGCGCCCGGATGCGCAGCCTGCGGGCGGCGCGTGGCATCACCCTGACCGAGATGGCGGCCGCCCTGCAGGTTTCCCCCGCTTATCTTTCGGCGCTGGAGCATGGGCGGCGGGGCCGGCCGCCGCCGGGCCTGGTGCATCAGGTGAACGCGTTCTTCGGGCTGATCTGGGACGATGCGGAGGAGGTGGCGCAACTGGCCCGCCTGTCGCATCCGCGGGTGGTGCTGGACACGGCGGGCCTGCCGCCGGTGGCCACCGAACTGGCCAACCGGCTGGCGGAACGGATCCGGGCGCTGCCGGAAGGCACCGTGGCCGCGCTGCTGCGGCTGCTGGACGATCAGGAAGCGTCCGGCCGCGGCTCCAGCACGTAAAGCCGCGCGGGCTCCTTCATCCGCCCCGCGGCCTCGGCCGCCTCCTCCCCCCAGCCCCAGAACAAATCGGCCCGCGCCGGCCCCTTGATGGCGCCGCCGGTATCCTGCGCCAGCACCAGCCGCCGCAGGGGCGCGCCGGTCAGCGGATGCCGCGCCACGACCCAGACGGGACGGCCCAGCGGGATCTCCGTCCGGTCCACGGCGATCGAGCGCAGCGGCGTCAGCGCCACGCCGAGCGAGCCGGCCGGCCCCTGATCGGCCCGCGCCGCGGTTTCGCGGAAGAACACGTAGGAGGGGTTCTCGTCCATCAGGGCGCGGGCGCGCTCCGGCCCGGCGCGTTCCAGCCAGGCGAGGATGGTCTGCATGGACACCTGCTCGCGCGGGATCTCTCCACGGTCGGCGAGCAGGCGGCCGATCGGCACATAGGCGCGGCCATTCTGCGCGGCGTAGCCCATCCGGCGCACCGTGCCGTCCGGCAGCACGACCCGCCCGGAGCCCTGGATCTGCAGAAAGAACTTGCGGGCCGGGTCCTCGACCCACAACAGCACCGGGGCCGGGCTGCCGCCCGCCTCGATGCCGGCGCGGTCGGGATAAGGCGCGAGGCGCCCCGCGGCGACGCGGCCGGCGAGGCGGCGGCCCTTCAGGTCCTCGGCGAAGCGGCCAAGATCGACCTCCACGAGGTCTTCGGGCCGGCCGCGCAGCGGAACGGGATAGGAGGGGGAGGCGGTGGCGGAGCCGCGCAGCTCCGGCTCGTAATAGCCGGTCATCAGCCCCTCGCCGGCATCGCGAAGGGTGAAGCGGCGCTCAAAGAAGGCGCGGGCGGCGCCGTGGTCGCCGGGCGGCAGGGCGGACGCCTCGGCGCAGAGCGGCGCCGGCAATCCCGAACGAGGGCAACCGGCGACAAAGGCGGGAACCGCCTCGGCCAGCCGGTCCTCTCCCCATCCGGGCAGATCGGCCACCCGCTGCGGGGTGGTGGAACAGGCGGCGATGAGGCTGGCCAGCAGGGCCAGCCCACGGAACAGGCGGAACAAGCGGGATCAGGCCGACTGCGTCGCCACCAGCTTCCAGGTCGGGTCGCCGCTGCGCAGGTCGCGCTGGAAGGTCCAGATGTCGGTCAGCTCGGTCACCGCCTCGTTGCCGGACACCACCTCGCCCTGGGCGTTGGTGGTCAGGTTCACCTGGTCAGACACGATGCGCACGGTGATGTCGGCGATGCTGCCACGCAGGAAGGCGGATTCCACCGACATCTCGTGGATGGTCTTGAGGTCGGTGCGCTGCTGCTCGCCCGCCGCCTCGCGCGCGGCGATGGCCTGCTCGAAGCCGGCATAGGTGTCGTCGGACAGCAGGCTCCGCAGCGTCGCGCGGTCGCCCGCGGCAAAGGCTGCGATGATCATGCCGAAGGCGCCCTCGGCGCCGGCCAGGAAGGCCCGCGGGTCGAAGGCGGGGTCGGCGCGGCGGATCTCCTCCAGCGCCTGGCCGGGCACGGAATTGCTGGTCGGCAGGATCTGCCGGCTGCCGCTGCCGCCATGCAGGGTGGTGGTCGGGTCGGCGTCGCGGACCGGCGGCACGCCGGATGCGGGAACCGGCTGTTCCTGCGGCGGCCGCTCGAAGCCCTGGCGCCGCCCCAGGACGCCGCGCAGGCGGAGCACCAGGAAGGCCGCCACCATGCCGAACAGGATCAGGTCGATCGGGAAGCCGCCGGACATTGCAATCTCCTCATCTTCTCTATCTAGGTGCCACGCGGCTTGCCCGCAACGGTGGCATGAGGCTCAATCGGCGGCGCAGGCTGAGGCAGGATGCCTTGCCGCGTGTCATGGGCGCGGCTACCTCGACACAGCGAATGGCTCCGGCCATGCCGAGAGAGGGCTTTCCATGATCCTGCTGCGCCATGGCCAGAGCGAATTCAACCTGCACTTCACGGCCACGCGCCGCGACCCCGGCATCAAGGACCCGAAGCTGACGCCGATGGGCCAGTACCAGGCGGAACAGGCCGCCGCCGCCCTGGCGGCCGAGGGCATCACCCGCATCATCGCCAGCCCCTACACACGCGCCCTGCAAACGGCGGCACCACTGGCGCGGCTGCTGAACCTGCCTGTGCTGGTGCAGCCCCAGGTGCGCGAGCGTTATGCCTTTGTCTGCGATATCGGAACGCCCCGCACCGCCCTGGCGATGCAATGGCCGGAACTGAATTTCGACCATCTGGACGAGGTCTGGTGGCCCGCCATGGAGGAACCGGCGGACCAGGTCGAGAACCGCGCCCGGCTGTTCCGCGCCGAGATGGTGGCGCTGGAGGACTGGGACCGGACGGTGGTGGTGTCCCACTGGGGCTTCATCCTGTCCATGACGGGCGAATCGGTGGCCAATGGCCAATGGCTCCGCTGCAACCCGACGGAGCCGGCGCCGGTGCAGATTTCCTGGCGGCATCGCTGAGGCGGCGCTTGGAACAGGGTCACCCTTCCAGCCCGCTGCCGCCTGACATCATCGCCGCCCTGCCGCCCGCCCTGGCGGCCGATGTGGCGGCGGTGCGGCAACTCGACGCCGTTCCCGCCATCCTGCGGATCGTTTGCGACATGACCGGGCTCGGCTTCGCCGCCGTGGCGCGCGTCACGGAGCGGCACTGGATCGCCTGCTCGGTGCTCGACCGGATCGGCTTCGGCCTGCCGCCGGGCGCCGAGCTGCCGGTGTCCACCACCTTCTGCAACGAGATCCGCGCCAGCGGCCGGCCCATCATCATGGACGAGGCCAGCGCCGACCCGCTTTACCGCGACCATCCGACGCCGCGGCGCTACGGGCTGGAAAGCTATGTGGCGGTGCCGATCCGGCGTCCGGACGGCTCGGTGTTCGGCACACTCTGCGCCCTCGACCCGCGCCCCATGAAGCTGCGCGACGGCCACGCCCTGCCCACCCTGCAGCTTTTCGCCGAGTTGATCGGGGCGCAGCTCGCCTTGCAGGAGCGGCTCGCCACCGCCAGCGCCGCCCTGACCGACGCGCATGAGATCGGCGCGCTGCGCGAACAGTTCGTGGCGGTGCTGGGGCATGACCTGCGCGATCCCCTGGCCTCGGTCAGCGCCGGGGTGGAGGTGCTGGGGCGCGGCCCCGCCGGCCGCGAGCAGGCGGGCATCATCGGCCACATGCGGCAAAGCTGCCGCCGCATGGCGGAGCTGGTGGACAACATCCTGGACATGGCCCGCACCCGCCTGGGCAGCGGCATCACCCTGGAGCGCCGCTGGGACGCGCAGCTCGCCGACAGCCTGGCGCAGGTGATCGGGGAACAGCGCAGCGCGCGGCCGGAGCGGGAGATCGTGGCCCGCCTGGCCCTGCAAGGCCCGGTGTTCTGCGACTCCGCCCGCATCGCGCAGCTGTTGTCCAACCTGCTGGCCAACGCGCTGCTGCACGGCGCCCCCGGGCGGCCGGTATGGGTCGATGCCGTGGCGGATGCCAGTGGCTTCCGCCTGTCCGTCGCCAATGAAGGGCCGCCCATTCCGCCGCATGTCGGGGCAAGGCTGTTCCGCCCCTTCACCCGCGGCACCGCCGAAAGCGACAGCGGCGGCCTCGGCCTCGGCCTGTTCATCGCCACCGAGATCGCGCGGGCGCATGGCGGCACGCTGGGCTTCGAATCCGGCGCGGTGGAAACCCGCTTCACCCTGGCCCTGCCGCCTGGCCCCGCCGCCCGGCATGGTTGAGCGCGGGGCGGGCGGGGCGATCCGGCTGTGACAGCGGCGGCGGGGCGTGCTACCCCGCGCCGCGCAACCGGAACCGCATCTCACCGCATTCCTTTGGGGCCCGCATGTCCGACAACATCCTCCCGCCCGACAACGCCGCCCAGAACCCGGCCGGCAACGGCCCTGGCCAGAACGGCGCCGCGCCGCAGGGCCCGCTGCTGCTGAACCTGCAATACATCAAGGACCTGTCCTTCGAGGTGCCGGGCGCGCCGGAGCTGTTCGCCACGATGCGCGAGGCGCCGCGCATCGACCTGGCGCTGGACGTGCAGGCCCGCGCCCTGCAGGAAGGCGGCAACGTGTTCGAGGTGTCGCTGCAGATCCGCGCCGATGCCCAGGTCGCCGGGCAGGCCCCTGGTCAAGCCCCTGGGCAGGACAAGCCGCAGACCGCCTTCATCGCCGAGCTGGTGTATTGCGGCATCTTCACCGTGAATGTGGAGCCCAACATGCTGGAGCCGCTGCTGCTGGTGGAATGCCCGCGGCTGCTGTTCCCCTTCGCCCGCAACATCCTGGCCGATGTGACGCGCGATGGCGGCTTCCCGCCGGTGCTGCTCTCGCCGATCGACTTCGTCGCGCTGTGGCAGTCCCGCCGCGGCCAGGCGGCCGGCGGCGCCAACCCCGCCCCCACGCCTTCCCAGGCCTGATCCCGGCGCCCCGCGCGCCGGCCGGCCCATGCTGAAGAACGTCCTGACCATTGGCGGCTGGACCTTTGCCAGCCGCATCCTGGGCTTCGCGCGCGACATGCTGATCGCCGCGACGCTGGGCGCCGGCCCGCTGGCGGACGCCTTCTTCATCGCGCTGCGCCTGCCCAACCTGTTCCGCCGGCTGTTCGGCGAAGGCGCCTTCAACGCCGCCTTCGTGCCCGCCTTCACCGGCACGCTGGCGCTGGAAGGGCCGAAGCGGGCGCGGGAGCTGGCGGCGCGCATGTCCACGCTGATGGCGCTGTGGCTGTCGCTGCTGGTGGTGCTCGGCATGGTGTTCATGCCGCAGGTCATGGCCGTGCTGACGCCCGGCCTGCGCGACGAGCCGCTGCGCTTCGGGCTGGTGGTGGAGCTGTCGCGCATCACCTTCCCCTACCTGCTGTTCATCTGCCTGACGGCGCTGGTGTCCGGCGTGCTGAACGCGGTGGACAAATTCGCCCTCGCCGCCGGGGCGCCGCTGTTGTTCAACCTGTTCGCCATCGTGTCGCTGTTCGCGCTGGTGCCGTTCACCGCGACGCCCGCCCATGCCCTGGCCTGGGGCGTCGTGCTGTCCGGCATCGCCCAGCTGGCGCTGGTGGTGGTGGCCTGCCGCAGGGCGGGCATGAGCTTCCCCATCCTGTCCTGGCCGCGGGTGACGCCCGAGACGCGCAAGGTGCTGCGCGCCATGCTGCCCGGCGTGCTGGGCGCCAGCGTGACGCAGATGAGCCTGGCGATCGACGTGTTCATCGCTTCCCTGCTGCCGGTGGGCGCCATCTCCTTCCTGACCTATGCCGACCGCGTGGCGCAGCTGCCGCTGGGCGTGGTGGGGGCGGCGGTGGGCACGGCGCTGCTGCCGGTGCTGTCGCGCCAGCTGCGCGGCGGCAAGCCGCTTGCGGCGCACCGCTCGATGAACCGCGCCATCGAGCTTTCCCTGGCCCTGACCCTGCCGGCGGCCGCGGCGCTGGTGGTGCTGGCGGCGCCGATCGTGCTGACGCTGTTCCAGCGCGGCGCGCTGAGCGTGGCCGATGCCGAGGCGGTGTCCTGGGCGCTGCGGGCCTATGCGGTGGGCCTGCCGGCCTTTGTGCTGATCAAGGCGTTCTCGCCCGGCTTCTTCGCCCGCGGCGACACGGCGACGCCGGTCAAGATCGGCATCGTCGTGGTGGCGGTGAACCTGGCGCTGTCCCTGGTGCTGAGCCGCTTCCTGGATCATGTGGGCATCGCCCTCGCCACCTCCCTGGCGGCCTGGTGCAATGCCGGGCTGTTGTTCGCGCTGCTGTCCCGGCGGAAGCATTTCCGCGCCGACCGCCGGCTGCGGCGCAATCTGTGGCGGCTGGCGGCGGCGGCGGTGCTGATGTCGGCCGGGCTGTTCCTGGCCATGCCGGCGGCCTTTCCCCTGCTCGGCTGGGAAGCCGGGCTGGCGCGACTCGGCGGGCTGGGCCTGCTGGTGCTGCTGGGCCTCGTTCTTTACTTCGGCACCACCCAGCTGCTCGGCGCCCTGCGCCTGCAGGACCTGCGGCGCCTCCGCCGCTAGGAGCTGCCGTTCAGGGGCGCGGGCACGGCGCCGCCCGCAGATTCCCGCCGCCGGCCGCTTTCCACCCCGCCCGGCCGCGCTATCCTGCGCCCATGACAGAAACCACCGATTTCGGCTTCCGCGAGGTGCCCCGCGACGCCAAGGCGTCCATGGTGCGGGAAGTGTTCAACAGCGTCGCCCCGAAATACGACGTGATGAACGACCTGATGTCGCTGGGCCTGCACCGCGCCTGGAAGCAGGCTTTCGTGGCGGCGATCGGCGCCGGGCCGCGCGACACGCTGCTCGACCTCGCGGCCGGAACCGGGGACGTGGCCTTCCTGGCCAAGAAGCGCGGCGCGGGCTCGGTGATCCTGGCCGATATCAACGCCGCCATGCTCGCGGTGGGCGAAGGCCGCGCGGCGGAGCGGGGCCTGGCCGAGGGCCTGTCCTTCGTGTGCTGCGACGCGGAAAAGATCCCGCTGCCGGATGGCTGCGTGGAGCGCGTGTCCATGGCCTTCGGGCTGCGCAACTGCACCGACAAGGACGCGGTGCTGCGCGAAGGCTTCCGGGTGCTGCGGCCGGGCGGGCGGATGTGCGTGCTGGAATTCTCGCGCCTTGAGGTCGCGGCGCTGCAGCCGCTCTACGATGCCTGGTCCTTCAAGGCCCTGCCGGCCATCGGCGCCCGCATCGCCAAGGATGCCGAAAGCTACCAGTACCTGGCGGAAAGCATCCGCATGTTCCCCGACCAGCAGACGCTCGCCGGCATGATGGAGCGGGCCGGGTTCGAGCGGGTGTCCTGGCGCAACATGACGGGCGGTGTCTGCGCGGTCCACACCGGCTGGAAGCTGTGACGCGGCCATGAAAAAGGGGGCCATGGCCCCCTTCCCGCCCGGCGATGCCCCGGCCCGCTTCCCTCAGGGCGAAAGGGCGGATTTCAGCGCGCTGCGCAGGTCATTGCGGCGCGCCCATTGCAGCAGCATCGGCTTGCTGATGCGGGCCGCGCACCAGGTTCCCATCAGCGCCAGGATCACCATGTTCTCGCGCGAGCCGAACAGCCCCGCCGTGCCCAGGAAGCCCATGCCGATGGCCCACAGGCCGGTGCGGAACACCTCCTTGGGGATGGCCTTCTGGTTCCCGCCCAGGCGGTAGGTCATGTAGACCACCCACATGGTCGCCACCTGGCTCAGCGCCAGCACCACGCCCATCGGGGTGGGATGCACCAGCACGAAGATCGGGCAATACTTCATGAAGTGCAGCATGGGGTACATCACCAGCCGCGCATCCGTGCGCCGCTGGTTGTAGGCGAAGAACACGGCGCGCAGCACGATCAGGGCGCCGATCCAGAAGCCGATCGCGGCCGGCACGCTGTGGACGTCCAGCTCGCCCCGCCAATAGGCCACGCCCATCCCGGCCATGCCGAGGGCGATCGCCCAGATCCAGGCGCCGGGATAGATCGGATAGGCGATGAAGCGCTTCACCTCGGCGGTCAGCGTCGGCTTCAGCTCCCGCCGCGCCGCCACCATGTCGTTCTCGAAATAGCCCATCTCGTAGACGCACATGGCCGAAAGCACGAGCAGCGGGATGTAGAGCAGGGCTTCCGCCACCTGCAGCCCCGATTGCGCGGTGGCCAGCATCAGCAGCGCGATGTCCACCAGGAAGATCTGGTCCACCAGATAGGACGTCGTGTATTTCGCCCGCGCCGTGTAGCGCAGCGGGATATACAGATGCTCGGCGGCGCGGAACTCCGCGCCCTGGGGCTCGATCAGGATGCCGTTGCGGGACGCCGCCAGCAGGTCCCTGTCATCCAGCGAGTCGGAGATGGAGGTGGAGGCGGCCACCGCTTCCCGCCCGAACAACTCTCCCAGCAGGTCCAGCTTGCCGCGCGCGAAATGGCCGGGGCGCGGCAGCATCGGCGTCGCCACCAGCCGCGTCCGCTCCCAATGGCTGCCACGCAGCAGCCCGCGCACCACGAAATCCAGCCCGAAGGTGACGATCACCATGCGCTGCGGGTCCAGCCGGGACAGGCTTCTCCGGACGGGAAGGCTTTCATGCCGGGCGAACAGGGCGGGCGCGCGCCGCTTCCACAACCAAAGGTTCCAGGGCATCAGCAGCACGATCAGCAGCACGCAGGCATAGTCGCGCAGGCGGAACCAGCGCGGCAGGCCGGTCAGCCGCCAGGGGATGCATTGCCGGACCAGGAAGTCGATGATGGCGACCAGCAGGGAGGGCTTGCAGGAGGCGATAAACAGTTCCGTGCTGTTGCACGAGAAGATCGTGTGATCGAAATCAACGAACACGGCGCCGTTGTCATCCGCAGCCCGCTGGTGCAGCGCGTCGTCCAGATCGCACCGGGCGAGGTTATCGCGGTTTTCCGGCATCACAGCTCCCATGTCGGTCGGTGGTGGCAATGGGACGAAGAGCGAAGAACGTCCAGTAGATGTCCGCCAGTATCGTCTAAGTGTAATTGGCGGCCCGACAATTCCACTGAACATTCACGCTCGGCGCGTCCAGTCGAGTTCCGGGCATCCTTCCTGTAGCTTCTAGGGCATTACGCCGATACAGGACCTCACGTTTCCTTGATCGCGTTTATTTTTGCGACTTGGCTTACGGAACCGTCTTCATATCCAACATTAAAGAAAGCCAAGCCGAAGCTCGGTTCCGGCTTCCGCTTCCCGCCGGCGCCCGGCCGGTTTAGCATCTGCAACATGCTGGCCAATTCCCGCATCCTCCTGATCGTTTCCGGCAGCGTGTCCGCCTACAAGGCGCTGGAGCTGACGCGGCTGCTGCGCAAGGCGGGGGCGCGGGTGACGCCGGTGCTGACCGCCGGCGGCGCCCGCTTCGTCACGCCCCATGCGGTGCAGGCCATCGCCGGGGAAGCGGTGCACCAGGATCTGTGGTCGCTCGCGGGGGAAGCGGAGATCGGCCATATCCGGCTGGCCCGGCTGCCGGACCTCGTGGTGGTGGCGCCCGCCTCGGCCGACCTGCTGGCGAAAATGGCGAACGGCCTGGCCGACGACCTGGCCACCACCCTGCTGCTGGCCACCGACCGCCCGGTGCTGGTGGCGCCGGCCATGAACTGGGCGATGTGGGCGCACCCCGCGACCCGCGCCAACATGGCCCTGCTGCGCGAGCGCGGCGTGGCGGTGATCGGCCCCAATGACGGCGCCATGGCCGAGGCGGAAGCCGGCCCTGGCCGCCTGGCCGAGCCGGCCGAGATGCTGGCGGTGGTGGAGCGCCTGCTGGGCGCCGCCCGCGCCGCCGATGCCGGCCCCCGGCCACTGGCCGGGCGCCACGTCCTGGTGACCTCCGGCCCGACGCATGAGCCGATCGACCCCGTCCGCTACATCGCCAACCGCAGCAGCGGGCGGCA
The DNA here is from genome assembly GCF_008386565.1 of Teichococcus oryzae. Lineage (GTDB taxonomy): Bacteria > Pseudomonadota > Alphaproteobacteria > Acetobacterales > Acetobacteraceae > Pseudoroseomonas > Pseudoroseomonas oryzae. Next base: position 86,801 of record NZ_VUKA01000002.1, read on the forward strand.
GGGCCATGCCATCGCCGGCGCCCTGGCGCGGCTGGGCGCGCGGGTGACGCTGGTGTCCGGCCCCGTCAGCCAGCCCGACCCGCCCGGCGCCACCGTGCTGCGGGTCGAGACCGCGGTGGAGATGCTGGCCGCCTGCGAGGCAGCTCTGCCGGCGGATGCCGCCATCTGCGCCGCCGCCGTGGCCGATTGGCGCAGCGCCGGCCTGGCCGGGCAGAAGCTGAAGAAGGTGCCCGGCCAGCCGCCCCCGCCGCTGGAACTGGCGCTGAACCCGGATATCCTGGCCAGCCTGTCCGGCCATGCGCGGCGGCCCAGGCTGGTGGTCGGCTTCGCGGCGGAGACGGAGAACGTGGTTTCCAACGCCGTGGCGAAGCGGCAGCGCAAGGGATGCGACTGGATCGTGGCGAATGACGTGTCGGGCGACGTGATGGGCGGTGCCGAGAATGCCGTGCACCTGGTGACCGCCGGCGGGGTGGAGGACTGGCCCCGCCTGCCCAAGGAGGAGGTGGCGGGCCGCCTCGCCGCGCTGGTCGCGGAAACCCTGGCGGGGGGTGCCGAGGCATGAGCCGCGCCACCATCGCCGTCCGCCGCCTGCCGCATGCCGAGGGGCTGCCCCTGCCCGCCTATGCCACGCCCGGCGCGGCGGGGTTCGACCTGCTGGCCGCCGTGGCCGAGCCGCTGGTGATCGCCCCCGGCGCCCGCGCGCTGGTGCCGACCGGCCTTTGCGTGGCGCTGCCGCCGGGGCATGAGCTGCAGATCCGCCCGCGCTCCGGCCTGGCGCTGAAGCACGGCATCGTGCTGCCCAACAGCCCCGGCACCATCGACGAGGATTACCGGGGCGAGGTGCAGGTCATCGTCATGAATGCCGGGGACGCCCCCTTCACCGTGGAACGCGGCAGCCGCATCGCCCAGGGCGTGCTGGCCCCCGTCACCCATGCCGATTGGGCGGTGACGGAGGCGCTGCCGGACACGGCGCGCGGCGCCGGGGGCTTCGGCAGCACCGGCCGTTGAGAAAGGCTCCGGCGAGGCAGGCCTGGCTCCGCCGCTGCGGCCCGCAAGCCGCGCCTCGGGGGAAAATCATCGTGGATGACGAAAGTCATGCGTTCGTTGCGGCTGTCCGCTTGACCGCAACCCCAGCTTGCAGGCCAGATCCCGCCATGGCTTGGCTTCGTTTTGCATTCCCGTTCCTCGCGCTGCTGCTGGCCTTGCCGGCGGCGGCCCAATCCAGTCTTGGCACGTCGCAGCTCGGCGTTCCGCAGCCCGGCCTGCCACAGCCGGTGCCGCGCGGCGCCGCGCCGGAGCCGCAGGTGCTGCGCCCGCCGCCCGGCGCGCAGCGCGTCGCGCCGCCGGCCGAGCCGGCGCGGCCCGCCCCGGCGCCCCAGCGCAACGCGGCCCCCGCGCAGCCGGCGCCGCAGCGCAACGCCGCGCCGGCCCGCCCTGCCGCGCCGCCACGCAATGCCGAGCCGCGCCGGCAGGAGCCGCCTTCGCGCCAGCAGGCCACCCCTGCCCGCCCGGCCCCTACCCAGGCCGCGCCGCAAACGCCGGTGAAGCGTCCGGGCGCGGCGGCCGGGGCCGCGGCCGGCGCCGCCGCCGGCGCTGCCACTGGGGCGACGCTGGGCGCGGCAACCGGCGCCGGCGCCGTGCCGGTTTCCCCCGCCCCCAGCCGGGAGGAGATCGAGCAGCCCAGCGTCGGCACCGCCACCGGCCTGCCCATTCCGCGCTTCGTGTCCCTGCGCAGCGACGAGGTGAATCTGCGCATCGGCCCCGACACGCGCTTTCCCATCGAATGGAGCTATCAGCGGCGCGACCTGCCGGTGATGGTGGTGCGGGAATACAACCAGTGGCGCCGCATCCGCGACATGGACGGCACGGAGGGATGGGTCCACCAATCCACCCTGGCCGGGCGGCGCACCTTCCTGGTGAAGACGCCGCATGAGCTGATCCTGCGCTCCGCCGCGGCGGAAGCGAGCAATGTGGTGGCCAAGCTGGAGCCGGGCGTGGTGGGCCGCATCCGCGCCTGCCGCGCCGGCAATGCCTGGTGCGAGGTGTCGGCGGGCGGGCGCGAGGGCTATCTGCGCCGGGCCGATCTGTGGGGCATCGGCCCGGACGAGGAAATCAACTGAAGCCCGGCGGGGCGGGCTTCCGGGGCCGCTTCATGGCCCCCTGAGCGCCGGACGCCGCCTCAGTTCAGCCGTTGCCGCCATTCCGCCGCCAGCCCGCGGGCGCGCTGCGCCGCCTCGCTTTCCGCCGGCATCAGCGCCACGAAATGGTCCAGGCAGGCCAGGGCGGCACCCATGCGGTCCAGCCGCTGGTTCATCAGCGCCGCTTCCCGCCACAACAGCGCAGTGGTGGGGGCGAAGCGCAGCATGTCCTCGGTGCAGGCCAGGGCGCCGGCGATGTCGCCGGCCTGCAGCCGCCGCAGCTTGAGGTTGTTCTGCAGCCGCACCAGCACGGAACGCTGGCTCACCGCCGCCAGATAGCTGCGGTGCAGTTCCGCCGCGTCGCCCTGGACCTGCTTCAACAGCCCGCGCAGATCGGCGGCGGAAAGCGGCGGCCCGGGATGGAAGGGGTCCAGCACGGCGGGCCCTTCCCGCCCCTCGACCGCGATCAGGAAATGGCCGGGGAAGTCGAGCCCCCAGGCTTTCCAGCCGGCCGCCGCGGCGGCATGCAGCCAAAGAATGCCGAGCGCCACCGGCAGGCCCTGCCGGCGCCCGGTGACGTGGATCAGGTTGGCGTTTTCCGGCGCGTCATAGGTGGCGCTGTCGCCCCGGTAGCCGAAGCGGTCCTGCATCAGCGCGCGCAGCACGGCCGCCCGGCGGGCGCCATCCCCCGCATCCGCCTCGGGGTCGGCGATGGCGGCGCCCACGGCGGCGCGGGCCAGTTCGGAAAGATGCGCGGCGGCGGCGCGCCAATCGGCGTCCGGCGCGTCGATGCGGGCGCATTGCAGCGCCACGGTGGCGAGGTCCAGCTCCTCATCCGGGAGCTGCCCCGCGGCATCCAGCGCGATGCGCGCTTCTGCCTCGGCGGTGATGTCTGCCATGTCGGGTGAAAGGGTGGCGATGCGGCGGCGCCCGATCAAGGCCGCCGCCGCCGGCATGGCGCCTCAGCCGCGCGCCAGCATCGGCCCGAGCGGCTTGCCGCCGAAGATATGCACATGGAAATGCGGCACTTCCTGGCCGGCATCGCTGCCCATGTTGGTCAGCACGCGGAAGCCCTGATCCTCCAGGCCGAGCTGCCGCGCCACCAGGCCGACGGCGCGCCAGAACCCCGCCACCTCCTCGGGGCTGGCCTTGGCCGAGAAATCCGCGACCGAAACATAGGACCCCTTGGGGATCACCAGCACATGCACCGGCGCCTGCGGGGCGATGTCGTGGAAGGCCAGGGCGTGCTCATCCTCATGCACCTTCCGCGACGGGATCTCGCCGCGCAGGATGCGGGCGAAGATGTTGCCGTCGTCATAGGGCGGCAGGCCGGATACGGGCATGGCGTTTCCTTTCGGCGAGGGGTGTCAGGGGCCTGGATATCGGGGGCCTGAATGTCAGGGCAGCTTGGTGGTTTCGGCGGCGCGCAGGATGCCCTTCGGGCGGGCGGCCTTCTCGGCGATGCCGGAGATGCCTTCGCGCCGCACCAGCTCGGACCACACCTCCTCCGGCCGGATGCCGGCATCCACCCAGACCACGATCAGGTGGTAGAGCAGGTCGGCGCTTTCCAGCACGGTTTCGCGCCGGTTGCCGAGCGTCGCCTCGATCACGCATTCCACCGCTTCCTCGCCCAGCTTCTGCGCCACCTTGGGCGTGCCGCGCGCGATCAGCCGGGCGGAATGCGACAGGGTGGTGTCCCCGGACAGGCGCCGCGCCTCCACCGTGTCCCACAGGCGCTGCAGCACCGCGATGTCGGCCGGCGCCGCCACCGCCAGCGGCTCCAGGTGGCGGGCCTCGGCCTTCAGCGTCGCCTTGCGCGGCGCCGCCGCCGCGGGGATCTCCCTGGGCATCGGCAGGGCCGGCACCGCCTTCTTCTTCATCTGGGGCTTTTTCGCCTCAGGTCCGGCGCTGGCCTCGCCGGGGGGAGCCTTGGCCTTGGTCGCCTTCTTCTTCACGTCCTTCGCCATCTCAGGCCACCCTTGCAAGCGGGGCGGGGCGCACCGGCAGGCCGGCCGCGGCCAGCGCGGCCTTGGCATCGCCGATGCGCATCTCCCCGTAGTGAAAAACGCTGGCGGCCAGCAGCCCGGTCGCCCCGGCCCTGGCCCCTTCTACGAAATGTTGCGCCTCGCCCACGCCGCCCGAGGCCACCAGCGGCAGCCGCACCCGCTTCCGCAGCGCCCGCAGCAGGTCGAGGTCGAAGCCGGACTTGGTGCCGTCCCGGTCCATGGAGGTGACCAGCAATTCGCCGGCGCCGAGGGCGGCCATGCGTTCCGCCCAGTCCAGTGCATCGATGCCGGTGGCCTTGCGGCCGCCATGGGTGAAGATTTCCCATTTTCCGGGTGACACGCTGCGCGCGTCGATCGCCACCACGATGGCCTGGGAGCCGAAGGCCTCGGCGGCACGGCGCACCAGGTCGGGGTCGGACACGGCGGCGGAGTTGATGCTGGCCTTGTCGGCGCCGGCCAGCAGCAGCCGGCGCACATCCTCGACCGCGCGCACGCCGCCGCCCACCGTGAGCGGGATGAACACCTCGGCCGCGGTGCGCGCCACCACGTCATACATGGTGTCGCGGTTCTCATGGGTGGCGCCGATGTCGAGAAAGGTGATCTCGTCCGCGCCCTCGGCGTCATAGGTGCGGGCCTGCTCCACGGGGTCGCCGGCATCGCGAAGGGATACGAAGTTCACCCCCTTCACGACCCGCCCATTCTTGACGTCCAGGCACGGAATCACTCGCAAGGCCAGCATGGCGGGGCCCTTACACCACGAAGTGGAGGAAAACACAGGCGATGCGCCGGGTTGGACCGCCGGTCAAGAGAGGCGGGCCGGAAAACTGCGCCGCCGCCATTGCCGGGGCATGGGGAAAGCCCCGGCCGGGCCGGGACGCGGAAGCCCGGGTGCCGCCGGAACAGCGCATCCACCCCGCCGCCGGTCCGCCTCCCGTCCGGGCGGAGCCGGTTCCGGCGGCCGTCCGGCGGCGCGGGCCGGGCCTCGATTCCCGGCCTTCAATTCCCAGGCGTCACTCCCCTGGGGCGTCACCCCGTGGGGCGTCAGTTCAGCGTCACCGTCACCGACACCGGCTGTTCCAGCAGGCCGTCATAGGTGACCTTGTAGAGCCCGGGCTCCGCCGGCAGGGCGGGGGAGAAGCCACCCAGGGAGATCAGGTCGCCCGGATGCAGCGCCGTGCCGCGCGCGGCCAGCTCCTTCACCAGCCAGGGGATGGGGTTCAGCGGGTGGCCCAGCAGCGCCGTGCCGGGGGCCCTGGCCAGTTCCTGCCCCTTGCCCTCCAGGATCACGGTCATGCCGGCCAGGCGGCGGGCGAAGTCTTCCGTCGCCTGCGGCACGATCGGCTCCCCGACCACGCCAAGCCGCGCGCCGACGCCGATCGCCACCAGGTTGGGCCCGTTCATCTTGGACAGGTCGGCCAGCGCCAGGTCCGGCATCTCGATGAAGGGGATGACCTGGTCGATATGCTTCAGGATCTCCACCGGGTCGTCGCCGGCCTGGTTGATGCCGGCATCCTTCACCCGCACGATCAGGTCGGCCTCGATCACCGGCACGGCGCTGAATTGGGCCGGCAGGGTGGCGCCCGACTTCGCCCGCACCGTCGCGGCATAGATCGGGCCGGCGACGGGGTGGTCGGTGCCGAAGCGCTTCTGCGCCGCCGGGTTGGTCAGCCCGACCTTCCACCCCACGGTCTCGCCGAGCGACTTCTTCATCGCCTCCACCAGCTTGCCCTGGGCGCACAGGCCGTCCCGCAGGCTGAGGCTGCGGCCGAAGGGCTGCACCGGCGCCTTGTCCAGCAGGGAGGCGGCCATGGCCTGCATCGCCGCGTCATCCGGGCAGGTCAGCTCGGGCGGCGGCGCCCCGGTCGCGGCCTGGGCGGAGCCGGCCGATGGGGCGCACAACAGGGCCAGGCCCAGCGCGGCCAGGGGAAGGGCGGCGGAAAGGATGCGGAAGGGCGGAACGGACGCGGTCGGGTGGGGGCGCATGCTGGTTTCCTCCTGGGAGGGGGAAACTCTAGAACAGGCCGGGCCGGGCCGCATCCATCGGGCCGCGCGGGAAAGGCCGGCATGCCCGCGAAATCGGCGACCGGCGCGGCGGCCGGGAAAGGCCCCCGGCATGGCGGGCGCGGCGGGGCCCGTTCGCGGCCCCGCCGGAAGGGTGTCTCAGTCCAGGCTGGCGCCGGAATCCTCGACCAGCCCCTTCCACACCTTTTCCTGCGCGGCGATATAGGCGCCGTACTCGGCCGGGGTCTTGTCCACCACGGTGGTGAAGCCGTTCGGCTCCATCTTGGAGCGGAACTCGTCCGTGTCCACGACCCTGACGATGGCCTCGTGCAGCTGGGCGATGCGCTCGGCGGGCACGCCGGCGGGCACGTTGACGCCGTACCAGGACTGCATGTCGATGTTGGAGCCGGGCAGCAGCTCCTTCATCGCCGGCACGTTCTTCAGCTCCTCGGCGAAGGTGGTGCGCTCGGCGGAGGCGGCGGCCAGGACGCGCAGGCGGCCTTCGCGCACATGCACCATCGACAGCGGGATGACGTCGAACATCATGTCGATGTTGCCGGCCAGCAAGTCCTGCAGCGCCGGGGCGCCGCCGCGGTAAGGCACGTGGGTGATGTCGGCGCCCGTCACCTTGTTGACCTTGGCGACCGTCAGGTGGCTGATCGTGCCGGTGCCGGAGGAGCCCATGGTCAGCTTGCCCGGGTCCTTCTTCGCCGCCGCGATGACGTCCTGGAAGGTCTTGTAGGGGCTGTTGCTGTTCACCGTCATGTAAACGGTGCCGGTGGTAACGCGGGTGACCGGCGCCAGGTCCTTCAGCGGGTCGAACGGCATCGACTTGGTGTAAAGGAACTTGTTGGCCGCCATGATCGAGGCGTTGGCGAGCAGCAGGGTGTGCCCGTCCGGCTCGGAGCGCACGGCCTCGACCGCGCCGATATTGCCGCCGGCGCCGCCGCGGTTGTCCACCACGACGCTCTGCCCCAGCACGGGCTGCAGCATCTGCGCCATCAGCCGGGCGGTCATGTCGACGGAGCCGCCGGCCGCGAAGGGCACCACCACGCGGACGGTGCGGGAAGGAAAGCCGGCCTGCGCCCGAACAATGGAGGGCGCCGCGAGGACGGCGGGGAAGGTGGCGGCGGCGCCCAGCAGGGCACGGCGGCGAAGGGTCATGGTTTTGGGAGCTCCGGTGGGTCCGCTGGTGTTCTGGCGCAGCATCCTGCGCGCATCAAGACAGGTTACATCCGCGCAAAACTACGGATCAGCAGCGCCGCCGCAACCGAAACGTTCAGGCTCTCCACCACGCCGGAGCCCGACAGGGTGACGCGGGCGGCGCAGGCCGCGGCCGTGGCTTCCGGCAGGCCCTGCTCCTCATTGCCCAGCACCAGGGCGACGGGACGGTCGCGTGGCAGCGCCTCGGGCGGCACCCCGCCGCGCGCCACGGCGGCCACCGTCAGGCAATGCGGCGCCAGCCGGCGCAGCGCATCGGGCAGGTCAGGCGCGCGCACCAGTTCCAGCGCCTCCAGCCCGCCCTCGCTGATGCGGAAGGCGGCGTCCGACACCCCGGCCTGGCGCGGATCGCCCGACAGCATCATGGCGCCGCAGCCGAAAAACGCCGCCGAACGGGCGATCGCCCCCAGATTGTGCGGGTTGCCGATGCCATCCAGCACCGGCAGCACGCCGCCGCGGAACATCGGCTCGGGCAGGATGTCCGGCAGGATGTCGGGCAGGCGCGGAACCTTGCGCGGCACGGCGATGGCGACGATGCCGCCATGGTGGGTGGTGCCGGCGATCTTCGCCAGCTCCTCCGGCGGCACCTCACGGTAGGGCTTCTTTTCCCGCGCCAGACGGGCGCAGAAGCCGCCCGCCTCATTGCGGCGCGACTCGACATAGAACAGGCGCAGCACCGCCTCGGGGCGGCGGGCGAAGGCGGCGGCGACGGCGGCGGGGCCGCAAAGCCGGTCGGGCTCGGGGGCGGGGGGACGGACGGGACCGGGAGGCGGGAGACGGGAGGACATGCGGCGGGCGATAGCACGCGGGGGCGGACCGCGCGCCCCTTCCCGGCGACGGCCGCCCGATCCGGCTCCTTCCCAGTTCCTTCCCTGGGGGGGAGGGGCTTTGCCGGGCCGGGCGGGCGGCCTTAGGCTCCGCCGGCATCAGAAGACACGGAGAAACGCCATGAACCTCGCCCGCTTCCCGCGCATCCGCCTGGGCCACCTGCCGACGCCGCTGGAGCCGATGGAGAACCTGTCGAAGCATCTCGGCGGGCCGAAGCTGTGGATCAAGCGGGATGACGCCACCGGCTTGTCCACGGGCGGCAACAAGACCCGCAAGCTGGAATACCTGATGGCCGACGCGCTGGCCCAGGGTGCCGACACGGTGATCACCCAGGGCGCGACGCAGTCCAACCACGCGCGGCAGACGGCGGCGGCGGCGGCCAAGCTCGGCCTCGCCTGCCACATCCTGCTGGAAGACCGCACCGGCTATGAGGACGCGGCCTATGCCCATTCGGGCAACGTGCTGCTGGACCTGCTGCACGGCGCCACGATCAGCCGCCTCGCCGGCGGCACCGACATGGCCGCCGCCATGGAAAGCCGCGCCGCCGAGCTGCGCGCCGAAGGCCGCAAGCCCTATGTGATCCCCGGCGGCGGCTCCAACCCGGTGGGCGCGCTGGGCTATGTCAACGCGGCGCTGGAGCTGGTGAACCAGGCGGCCGAGATGGGGCTGCGCATCGACCATGTGGTGCACGCCACCGGCAGCGCCGGCACCCAGGCCGGGCTGGTGGCCGGGCTGGTGGCGCTGAATTCGGGCATCCCCGTGCTCGGCATCGGCGTGCGCGCGCCGCGCCCGGCGCAGGAAGCCAACGTCCTGGCGCTGGCGCAGCGCACCGCCGCGCATCTGGGCCTGCCGGACAACACGGTGCGGGCGGAGCATGTGGTGGCCAATTGCGACTATGTCGGCCAGGGCTACGGCATCCCCACCGAGGGCATGGTCGCCGCCATCAAGCTGCTGGCGGAAAAGGAGGGCATCCTCCTGGACCCGGTTTATTCGGGCAAGGGCATGGCCGGGCTGATCGACCTGATCCGCCAGGGCCGCTTCGGCAAGGACGAGAACGTGGTGTTCCTCCACACCGGCGGCGCGGTGGGGCTGTTCGCTTATCCGGACGCGTTCGGCGTCGGCTGAGGCGGCGATAACGGGGCGGGAGCGCGGCGCGTTCCCCGCCCTTCAAACGGCAGGGCGGGCGTGCCACTCTCCGCTCCCTCCTGCGGCAGATGCAAAAGGATACGGATCATGGCGGGCGTCTTCTGGCACAATGGCAAGTGGATGACCGAGGAGCCCAAGGTGCTCGGCCCGATGGACCACGCCTTCTGGCTCGGCTCCATCCTGTTCGACGGGGCGCGCGCCATCCGCGGGCTGGTGCCGGACCTCGACCTGCATTGCCAGCGCGTGATCCGCTCCGCCCATGCCATGATGATGCAGCCGACGCACAGCGCCGAGCAGATCGAGGCGCTGTGCCGCGAGGGCGTGGCGATGATGCCGGCCGATGCCGAGCTCTACATCCGGCCGATGTTCTTTGTGCGGCAAGGCATCGGCGCGGCGCAGCCGGATGGCCGCACCACGGAGTTCATCCTGTCGATCTACGACTCGCCGATGCCGGACGCGTCCAAGGGCTTCTCGGCCTGCATGGTGCCGTTCCGCCGCCCGGCCTCCGACATGGCGCCAACCGATGCCAAGGCGTCCTGCCTGTACCCGAACTCCTCCCGCGCCGCCGCCGCCGCGCGCGAGAAGGGCTTCGACAACGCGGTGATGCGCGACCATGAGGGCAACATCGCCGAATTCGCCACCTCCAACCTGATGCTGGTCAAGGATGGGGTGGTGATGACGCCCAAGCCCAACGGCACCTACCTGGCCGGCATCACCCGCTCCCGCGTGCTGGGCCTGCTGAGCGCCGCCGGGGTCGAGACGAGGGAATGCATCGTCACCGAGGCGATGCTGCGCGAGGCGGACGAGATCTTCGCCACCGGCAATTTCGGCAAGGTTCAGTATTGCACCAATTTCGAGGGTCGCGCCCTGCCGATCGGGCCGGTCGCGCAGAAGGCCCGCGCCCTGTATTTCGAATGGGCCGAGCGGACCTCCCGCCTGCTGCCCAGGGCCGCCTGATCCCCGCCCGGATGGGGCGGAGCCATGCCGGGGGTGGCGCGGCCATCCCCGATATCCTGCTGCAAACCGACGCGGTGCTGGTGATCGACAAGCCGGCGGGGCTGCCCGTGCATGCGGGGCCGCGCGGCGGCGCCAGCCTGGAGGACGCGCTGCCGGCGCTGGCGCTCGACAAGAAGCGGCCGCCGCAGCCGGCCCACCGTCTGGACACCGATACCGCCGGCTGCCTGGTGCTGGGCCGCACCAGGCCGGCCCTGGCCGAGCTGGGCGCGCTGTTCGCGCAGGGCCGCGCCCGCAAGACCTATTGGGCGGTGGTGGTGGGCGGCCCGGCGGCGGGAAGCGGCCGCATCGACCATCCGCTGCGCAAGGTGAGCAGCGCCGCCGCCGGCTGGCGGATGGAAGCGCATCCCACCGGCCAGCAGGCGCTGACCCGCTGGCGCGTCAAGGGCCGCGGCGCCGGCCTTACCTGGCTGGAACTCCGCCCCGAAACCGGCCGCACCCACCAGCTGCGCGTGCATTGCGCCGCCGAAGGCTGGCCGATCCTGGGCGACCCCTTCTACGGCGCCGCCACAGCGGAAGGGCTGCACCTGCTGGCCCGCGCCATCGCCCTGCCCCTGACCCCTCCCCTTGAGGCCACCGCGCCGGTACCGGCGGCCATGCGCGCCGCCTTCGCCGCCTGCGGCTGGCAGGATGCCCCCTGATGCCGCTGTTCCGCATCGCCGCCGGCCTCGCCCCGGCGCGGGCCTGGATGGAGCGCCGCTTCGCCACCACCCGCCTGCGCGACGCGGTGCGGCAAAGCGAGCTCGGCATCATCGGCCTGGGCATCCTGTCCGGGGCGGTGAGCGGGCTGCTGGCCTCCCTGCTGGGGCTGGCGGCGAAGGGGCTGCACACCCTGCTGTTCGGCCCGGAAAGCCGGCACGGGCTCAGCGCCATCCGCGAGGTCGATCCGCTGGTGGTGCTGCTGGCGCCGGCGGCGGGCGGGCTGCTGCTGGCGGCCCTCGGCGTGCTGGTGGCGCGCTACTGGCCGCGCTCCCCGGTGGACCCGATCGAGGCGAACGCGTTGCATGGCGGCCGCATGTCGCTGATGGATGGCGTCGTGGTGGGGGCGCAGAACCTGGTTTCCAACGGCTTCGGCGCCTCGGTCGGGTTGGAGGCGGCCTATACCCAGGCGGGCGGCGGCGTCGCCTCGCGCCTCGGGCGCGCCTTCGGACTGCGGCGCGGCGATCTGCGGGTGCTGGTGGGCTGCGGCGCGGCGGGGGCCATCGCCGCTTCCTTCCAGGCGCCGCTGACCGGCGCCTTCTACGCCTTCGAGCTGGTGATCGGCGCCTATGCCATCGCGCATCTGGCGCCGGTGCTGGCGGCGGCGGTGGCCGGCACCGCCATTTCCCACCTGCTGGGCGGCACCACGCCGGTGATCTCCGGCGGGGTCGGGCCGCCGGACTGGGGCGATACGCTGGTGGCGCTGGTGGTCGGGCTGTGCTGCGCCCTGGCCGCCATCGCGCTGATGCGGGGCGTCACGGTCACCGAAACCACGCTGCGCCGGGTGATTCCCTGGGGCTGGGCGCGGCCGGCGGTGGGCGGGCTGATGGTCGGCACGCTGGCCCAGGCGACGCCGGCCGTGCTGTCCGCCGGGCATGGCGCGCTGCATGTCACCTTCATGGTGGAAGGCCCCGCCATGCCGCTGCTGATCCTGCTGGTGCTGAAGGCACTGGCCTCCGCCATCTCGATCGGCGCCGGCTTCCGCGGCGGGCTGTTCTTCGCCTCGCTGCTGCTGGGCGGCCTGCTCGGCAAGCTGATGGCGACGCCGGCCGAATGGCTCGGCATCACCGTGGACCCGCTGCTGACCGCCATTGTGGGCATGAGCGCCTTTGGCGCGGCGGTGATCGGCGCGCCGCTGGCCATGACCTTCATCGCGCTGGAAACCACGGGCGACTTCGCGGTGGCCGGGCTGTGCGTGGCGGCGGTGATCGTGTCCACCACCACCACGCGGCGCCTGTTCGGCTATTCCTTCGCCACCTGGCGCTTCCACCTGCGCGGCGAATCGATCCGCTCCGCCCATGACATCGGCTGGCTGCAGGACCTGACGGTGGGCAAGCTGATGCGCCGCGACGTGCGCACGGTGCGCACCGACACCCGCATCTCCTCCTTCCGCCGCGACTTCCCGCTGGGCGCCACGGAATACGTCATCGCGCTCGACCAGGCGGAACGCTATGCCGGGCTGATCTATGTCGGGGAAGCCCACGCGCCGGACCTGGATGACAGCGACAGCGTGGCGAAGCTGGTGCACCTGTCCGACCAGGTGCTGCTGCCGGCGCAGAACGCCAAGCAGGCCATGGCGCTGTTCGACGCCAGCGACGCCGAGGCCCTGGCGGTGGTGGACCAGCGCGACACCTCCCGCGTGCTGGGGCTGCTGAAGGCCAGCCACCTGCTGCGCCGCTACAGCGAGGAGCTGGACAAGCGCCGGCAGGACGAGCTGGGGCTGCCGGGCTAATCCGCCCCGCCGCCCGGCTCCCCGCCCGGCACCCACAACACGTCGCCGCCCTTGTTCAGCGCGCGCGACAACACGAACAGGTGGTCCGACAGGCGGTTCAGGTAGCGGATGGCGGCCGGGTTCACCGCTTCCGCCGCCGCCAGCGCCACCACCACGCGCTCCGCCCGCCGCGCGGCGGTGCGTGCCCAGTGCGCATGCGCCGCCGCCGGCGTGCCGCCCGGCAGCACGAAGGAGCGCAGCGGCGGCAGCTCCGCGTTCATGGCGGCGACATCGGCTTCCAGCCGGGCGCAATGCGCGTCGCCGACGCGCAGCCGCCCTTCGGCGCTGTCGCCGGGAACGCAAAGATCGGCGCCGAGGTCGAACAGGTCGTTCTGGACGCGTGCCAGCATGGCGTCATGCGGGTCGCCCCGCAGGTGCAGCCGCACCAGGCCGAGCGCCGCATTGGCCTCGTCAACGGCGCCGATGGCCTCGATGCGCGGCGAGTCCTTGGAGATGCGCGTCCCGTCGCCGAGCGAGGTCTGCCCGGCATCGCCGCCGCGCGTGGTGATCACATCCAGACGAACCATGGGCGGAACCCCTTTTCAAAGAACCAGCACGCCATGGTGCTTGGCCTTGCCTTCCGGCTCCACATGGATGGTGATGACGGCGCTGCCAAGCTCCCCCTTCAGCGCGCCCTCGATGCGGTCGCAGATCTCATGCGCCTCGGCCACGCGCATGTCGCCGGGCACCACCAGGTGGAACTCCACAAAGGTGGTGCGGCCGGCATGGCGGGTGCGCAGGTCATGCGCCTCCAGCGCCCCTGCCGCTTCCTGCGACACAAGGGCGCGGATGCGCGCAAGCAGGCCGGGCTCCACCGCCTCGTCCATCAGCCCGCCGACGCTTTCGCGCAGCAGGCGGAAGCCGGAGACCAGGATGTTCACCGCCGTCAGCGCCGCCAGCAGCGGATCGAGCCAAAGGATGCCGGTGACCGCCACCGCCCCGACGCCCACCACCACGCCGACCGAGGTGACCACATCCGCCAGCAGGTGCCGCGCATCCGCCAGCAGCGCGGGGGAGCGCATCCGCCGCCCATTGCGGAACAGCACGCCCGACCAGACGGCGTTGATCACCGTGGCCGCCACCGAGATGGCGAGGCCGAGCGCCGGCAGTTCCGGCGCGCTCGGGGCCTGGAAGGCGCCCCAGGATTCGCGCAGGATCAGCAGCGCCGCGACAATGATGAGCGCGCCTTCCAGCACGGCCGAGAAATATTCGGCCTTGGCATGGCCATAGGGATGGTTCGCGTCGGGGGGCTGGGCCGACAGCCGCACCGCCACCAGGGCGGCGCCGGCGGCGGCGACGTTGACGATGGATTCCAGCGCGTCGGCCAGCAGCGCCACGCTGCCGGTCAGCCACCAGGCCAGCGCCTTGATGGCCAGCACAAGAACCGCTACCAGCAGGCTGCCCGCCGCGAGCTTTGCCGCACGCTCCATCACAAAAACCTTTTCCTGCCGGCTCCGCGTGGCCTCTAAAGCCCTCTGCACAGGGCGAGGCAACCGGAAAATGCCAAGCACGCGGCAGGGAAAGGCGGAGCAGGCATGCGCGCCGGCCCCGCCCGGTGCGGGCGGCACGGATCAGACGGAGAAGTATTTCGCCCGCGGGTGATGCAGCACGATGGCGCTGGTGGATTGCTCCGGATGCAGCTGCCATTCGTCGCTGATGGACACGCCAACCCGTTCCGCATCCAGCAGCTTCAGCAGCGGCGCCTGGTCCTCCAGCCGCGGGCAGGCGGGATAGCCGAAGGAATAGCGGCCGCCGCGATAGCCCTGGCTCAGCATCTTCTCCATGTCGCGGTCATCCTCCCCGGCATAGCCGAGTTCGGCGCGGATGCGCTTGTGGACATATTCCGCCATCGCCTCGGCCATCTCGACCGACAGGCCGTGCAGGTAGAGGTAATCCTGGTAGCGGTTGCCCTCGAACCAGTCGCGCGCGATGTCGCTGGCCTTCTGCCCGACGGTGACCACCTGCAGGCCGATCACGTCGCGCCGCTCCGGCCCGTCATCGATGTCGCGCACGAAATCGGCGATGCATTCGCCATCCTGCTTCGGCTGGCGCGGCAGGGTGAAGCGGGCGACTTCCGTGGCCCCGTCCTCGGCGAACAGGATCACGTCATTGCCCTGGCCGGCGCATTTCCAGTAGCCGTAGATCGCCTGCGGGCGGAGGATGTTCTCCGCTTCCGCCAGCGCCAGCATGCGCTTCAGCACCGGGCGCAGCTCCTGCTTCGCCCAGCCGATGAAATCCTCCAAGGACCGGCCCTGCTTCCGGAAGCCCCACTGGAACTGGTAGAGCGAGCGCTCATTGATGAAGGGCACCACCGCCTTGGGCGCGGCCTCGATCACCCGCGCGCCCCAGAAGGGCGGCACCGGCACCGGCTCACCGGCGGTCAGGCGGCGGCGGCGCTCCTGCGCGTAACCCAGTTCCACCGGCGCGAAGCCGCGCGGGTCGGCGGTGCCCAGGGTGCGGGCCTGGTTGCGCGACTTGCCGGAGCGCTTGGATTGCAGCGCGGCCAGGTAGTCCTCGAAGCCATTGCCCATCACCTTGTCCATCAGGTGCAGGCCATCGAAGGCATCGCGGGCATAGGCGACCTTGCCATTGGCATAGGCGCGGACGCAGTCATCCTCGACGAAGTTGCGCGTCAGCGCGGCGCCGCCCAGCAGCACCGGCACCTCCACGCCCTGGCGCGACATCTCCTCCAGGTTCTCCTTCATCACCACGGTGGATTTCACCAGCAGGCCGGACATGCCGATGGCATGCGCCCGGTGCTCGCGCACCGCCGCCACCATGTCGTTCAGCGGCACCTTGATGCCGAGATTGACGACCTTGTAGCCATTGTTGGTGAGGATGATGTCGACGAGGTTCTTGCCGATGTCGTGCACATCGCCCTTCACGGTCGCCAGCACGATGGTGCCCTTCTCCTGCCCCTCGACCTTCTCCATGTGGGGTTCGAGATAGGCGACGGCGGCCTTCATGGTTTCCGCCGATTGCAGCACGAAGGGAAGCTGCATCTTGCCGGCGCCGAACAGCTCGCCCACCACCTTCATGCCGTCGAGCAGGATGCCGTTGATGATGTCGAGCGGCTTGATGCCCTTGGCCAGCGCATCGGCCAGCTCCTCGTCCAGCCCCTTGCGGTCGCCATCGACGATGCGGTCCTTGAGGCGCCCCTCGACCGTCTCGGCCTTCGCCTTCTTGGCGGAATCCGCCGCCTTGCGGCCGGCGAACATCTCCAGCAGGCGCTGCAACGGATCGTAGCCCTCGCTGCGGCGGTCGAAGATCAGGTCCTCGGCGACCTTCACCTCCTCGGGCGGGATCGAGTGCAGCGGCTTGATCTTGGAGACGTGCACGATGGCGCCGGTCATGCCCGCCTTCACCGCGTGGTCCAGGAACACCGAGTTCAGGACATGGCGCGAGGCCGGGTTCAGGCCGAAGGAGATGTTGGACAGGCCGAGGATGATCTGGATGTCGGGGAACTTGTCCCGGATCATGCGGATGCCTTCCAGCGTCCATTGCCCCAGCTTGCGGTCATCCTCGTTGCCGGTGGCGATGGTGAAGGTCAGCGGGTCGATCAGCAGGTCGCTTTGCGGCAGGCCGTGCTTGTTGCAGGCGAAATCCACCAGCCGCTCAGCGATGCGCAGCTTGTCCTCGGGCGTCTTCGCCATGCCCACCTCGTCGATGGTGAGCGCGATCACGGCGGCGCCGAACTTCTTGGCGAGCTTCAGGCGGTCATGCGCGTGGCCCTCGCCATCCTCGAAATTGATCGAGTTGATGATGGGCTTGCCGCCATGCAGCTTCAGCGCCGCCTCGATCACCGGCGTTTCGGTGCTGTCGATCACCAGCGGCGCGTTGACGGAGCCGGTGAAGCGGCGGACCACCTCGTTCATCTCCGCCATCTCGTCGCGGCCAACAAAGGCGGTGCAGATGTCGAGGGAGTTGGAGCCTTCCGCCACCTGCTCGCGGCCGATCGAGACGCAGCTATCCCAGTCATGCGCCGCCTGCCGCTCGCGCCAGGCCTTGGAGCCATTGGCGTTGCAGCGCTCGCCGATGGAGAAATAGCTGTTCTCCTGCCGCAGCGTGGTGGCGCCATACAGGCTCGCCACCTGCGGCACCCAATGGACATTGCGCTTCACCGGCGCGGGGCGGAACGTCCCGCCATCCACGCGGCGCAGCATGGCATCCAGCGCCTGGATATGCGGCGTGGAGGTGCCGCAGCAGCCGCCGATCAGGTTGACGCCGTCCTCGGCCACGAAGCGCTCCATCCAGGAGGCCATCTCGGCGGCGCCCAGCGGGTAATGTGTCTTGCCGTCCACCAGCTCCGGCAGGCCGG
The DNA here is from genome assembly GCF_008386565.1 of Teichococcus oryzae. Taxonomy (GTDB): domain Bacteria; phylum Pseudomonadota; class Alphaproteobacteria; order Acetobacterales; family Acetobacteraceae; genus Pseudoroseomonas; species Pseudoroseomonas oryzae. Next base: position 103,943 of record NZ_VUKA01000002.1, read on the forward strand.
CATTGGGCTGCACCGAGATCAGGCCCGGCCAGTTCTGCGCCAGGTAGCGCACATGCTCGGCCATTTCCTGCGGGCCGGTCGCGCAGTTCAGCCCGATCAGCGGCACGTCCAGCGCCTGGATCACCGCCGTGGCGGCGGCGATGTCGGAGCCCACCAGCAGCGTGCCGGTGGTTTCCACCGTCACCTGCACAAAGATCGGGATATCCTTGCCCGCCTCGCGCAGCGCGATCTTGGCGGCGTTGACGGCGGCCTTGATGAACAGCGTGTCCTGGTTGGTCTCGGTCAGCAGCGCGTCGGCGCCGCCGGCGATCAGGCCGCGGCACTGCTCGGTCAGCGCCGCTTCCAGCGTGTCATAGTCGATATGGCCGAGGCTCGGCAGCTTGGTGCCGGGGCCGATATCGCCGATCACCCAGCGGTCCCGCCCGTCGGCGAAGCTTTCCGCCGCCTCGCGTGCCAGCTCCACCGAGAGCTTGTTGATCTCGAAGGCCTTCGAGCCCAGCTCGAACTCCTCCAGCGTGATGGGGGAGCCGCCAAAGGAGTTGGTCAGCACCATGTCCGACCCGGCCTCGTAATAGCCGCGGTGGATTTCCCGCACGAGCTCGGGGCGGGAAAGGCACAGCACCTCGGTGCAGTTCTCCTTGCCCCAGTAATCCTTCTCCACATCCAGCGTCAGCGCCTGGACGCGGCTGCCCATTCCGCCATCGCACAGGAGCACGCGGTCGCGCAGGGCTTGCAGCAGGGGCGGACGGGCCATGGATCGGGCCTTTCAGAAATTCAGAACGGTTTCGGGCGTCAACACGGGGGCGGCCAGCCGCTGGGCCGGCCACAGGCGCACGGGGATCGGCCCAGCCACCTCCAGCGCCGGCAATGGCGCGCAGCCGGCGGCGCCGAGCCATCCGGCCAGCGCCGCGTCGTCGAAGCCGGGCCAGCGATGCGCCTGCCGGGTCAGCAGGTCGGCCCGCTCATGCGGCGTCAGGTCGATGATCACCAGCAGCCCCTCGGGCCGCAGCAGCCGCGCGGCCTCGGCCAGGGCGGCGGCGGGGTCCTCGGCGTAATGCAGCACCATCTGCAGGGTCACGGCGTCGAAGCCGGCATCCGGCAGGGGCAGGCGGTACATGTCGGCCAGGCGGACGGACGCGTTGCCGATGCCGCGCTCGCCCAGCCGGGCCCGCGCCAGGGCCAGCATCTCGCGGCTGGCATCGAGCCCCAGCACGGCCTCGGCGCGCGGCGCCATCAGCTCCAGCAGCCGGCCCGTGCCGGTGCCGATATCGGCGACGCGGCCCAGGCGCGGCGGCAGCAACTCCAGCAGCGCCGCCTCGATCGCCGCCACCGGCAGGCCCAGGGCGCGGATCTCGTCCCAGTCGGCGCCTTCGCGACGGAAGGATTCGGAGGCGATGCGGGCGCGCTCGGCGGCGATGCGGGCGCTGGCGCGGCGGTCGGCCGCGATGGTGGCGTCGTCCTCCGGCAGGCGGGCCAGGATCTGCCGCACCAGGCTGGCCTCCGGCGGAAGCTGGAAATACACATTGGCGCCTTCCGGCAGCCGTTCCAGCAGCCCGGCTTCCACCAGCAGCTTGAGATGGCGCGACAGGCGGGGCTGGGACTGGCCCAGGATCGCGCACATCTCCGTCACGCAAAAGGCGCCGCGGGCGCAAAGGGCCAGCAGGCGCAGGCGTGTCGGTTCGGCGGCAGCGCGCAATTGCGCCAGCATGGGCTCCATGCGCTTGCAACTGACATAAAGATATCCTTATGTCTAGCCTCATGGTTTGGTCCCTCGATGCGCGCATCCCTGTCCGCCTGCTGGATATGCCCGATGCCCCACCGCGGGCCGGATCGGAAGCTCTATCGGGCGCCGTGCTGCTGGCCGAGGATGGCGCCGCCCTGCCGCCGGGCGCCGCGCGGGTGGAGCATTTCGCGGCGCCCCCGGCGGGGGCGCATCCGGCCGGCTGCGCCTGCTGCCAGCCCCGCAACCCGGTTGCCATCGCGCTGGACCGCCTGTTCCTGGCCCGCGCCCGGGGCCAGGCGCCCTGGTTCACCGAGGTCCTGGCCATCGCCCGCAGCGAGGCCGGGCGCGATGCCATTGCCGCGGCATTGCAGGGCGACAGCGTCACCAGGGCCCGCTTCCGCACCGGCTGAGGCAGCGGATGCTCCGCACATTCCGGCGAGCGGCAGGATATTCCGTTTCCAATTCGAAACGAAATCGGTATCGCTGCCGCCCGCCAAACGCGGAAACAACATATGCCCCATCTGATCGGCTCCATCCTGAACAGCGCCCTGGTTGAGCTTCTGGCGCGCGTTCTGCTCACCCTGCCCTTCTGGGGCAGCGGCATGGCGAAGCTCATCGACTTCGAGGGCGGCGTGGCGGAGATGGCGATGTTCGGCCTGAACCCACCCGCCTTGTTCAACACCCTGACCATCATCACCCAATTGGGTGGATCAGTGCTGGTGATCCTGAACCGCTGGACCTGGCTCGGCGCCGGGGCGCTGGGCGTGTTCACCGCCCTGACCATCCCCATCGTGCACCGCTTCTGGGCGATGGAGGGTGACCGTGCCATCCACGCCTTCCACACCGCCACTGAGCATGTGGGCATGATCGGCGGGCTGGTGATCGTTTCGGTGCTGGCGCACCGGCAACGCGGCCGCTCCCGGCAGGGCCTGCTCGGCGTGCCGGCGGAATAAGCTGCCACCGGCGGCGCGGCGCCGAAGCCATCCACCGCCCAGGCCATCCATCACCCAGGCTGTCGTCACCGGGACATGCTCATCCTCCCGCCATCTCTCCCGGCAGCGGCAGGGCCGGAGTGGCGGGCGGCGCGTCATCCATCTCGGCGGATTCGATGCGGGCGCCGGTGCGCAGGATCTTGTCCGTGCTGATGTCGATCATGCGGATGTCGTCCTGCGCCTGGGTGAAGTGCGATTTCAGCTTGCCCACCCGGTCGTTCAGCCGGTTCAGGTCGGCCATCAGCCGCGCCACCTCCTCGCGGATGCGGCCGGCCTGGGCCCGCATCCGCACATCCTGCATCAGCGAGCGCATCGCCGAGAGCATCGCCCACAGCGTGGTGGGGGAGGCGATATAGACCCGCCGGCGCTGCGCCTCGTCCACCACGGCGGTGAAGCCGGTGTGCAGCTCGGCGAACACCGCCTCGGAGGGGACGAACAGGATCGCGGCCTCGGCGGTTTCGCCGGGGATCAGGTATTTGCGGGCGATGTCATCGACATGGCGGCGCATATCGGCGCTGAACTGCCGGCCGGCGGCGGTGCGGGCGCCGACATCCTCGGCGGCGTCGCGCCAGCCTTGCCAGGCTTCCAGCGGGAATTTGCTGTCCACCGCCACCGGGCCGGGCGGATAGGGCAGCCGGATCAGGCAATCGCAGCGCGTGCCATTGGACAGGGTGTGCTGCCAGGCGAAGCCATCCGGCGGCAGGCGGTCCTCGATCAGCTGGCGCAGCTGCATCTCGCCAAAGGCGCCGCGCTGCTGCTTGTTGCCCAGGATGGCGGCGAGGCTGTTCACCTGCCCGCCCAGCGCCTCCATGTTCTGCCGCGCGGCGTCGATCACCGCCAGCCGCTCCTGGATCTGCCCCGCCGTGTCCTGCGCCCGCTGGGCGGATTCCGCCAGGTTGCGCGCCAGCCTCTCACCCTGCGCCGCCAGCGCCGCGTCCAGCCGCTCGTTCTGCGCCGCGATGGCCTGGTTGAGCGCGAGGTTGGCGGCGGCGAGCCGGTCATTCTGCTTGCCCAGCGCATGGGCGATGCTGTCGGTGATGCCCTGGGTGGAGCGCGCCAGCCGGTCCGCCATGGCCCGCTCCTGCGCGGCGAGGCGGTCATTCTGCGCCCTGAGCGCGGCGTCGAGGCGGCGGGCCGACAGGTCCAGCCGCTCGGCCAGGGCGTGGTCCTGCTGCGCCAGCCGGTCGGCGGTCAGGGCGGCGAGGCGCTCCTGCGTCCCGGCCACGGCTTCCAGCTTGCCGGCCAGCAGCGCCAAGGCATCGGATGGCACGCCGGAGGGGCGGCGCAGGGCCAGCACCAGCAGCAGCAACGCCACCGGCGCGGCCGCGAGGGACAAGGGCAGCAGCCATTCAGGCATGCGCGACTCCAGGCAGAAGGCGCCCATGATAGGAACCAAACAGAAACAGCGCGAGACACCGCTTGACGACGCTCTCTCGGATGAGAAATTCTCTCCAATATGAGAGAGAGCCTCGCCGATCCCCTGGAGGCGCGCCTGGCCGCCCGCCTCGCCGCCCTGCGCGCGGAACAGGGCTGGTCGCTCGACACCCTGGCCGAGCGCACCGGGATCAGCCGCCCCACCCTGTCCCGCCTGGAACGTGGTGAGGCCAGCCCCACCGCCACCATGCTGGGCCGGCTTTGCACCGCCTATGGCCGCACCCTGTCCCGGCTGATGACGGAGGTGGAGGAAGCGGCGCCGCGCCTCATCCCCTGCGCCATCCAGCCTTGCTGGACCGATCCGGAAAGCGGCTTCCGGCGCCGCATCCTTTCGCCGCCTGGCGGCGGGCTGCGCGGGGAGATGCTGGAAGGCACCCTGCCCGCCGGCGCCAGCGTCACCTACGACACCGCGCCGCAACCGGGACTGGAGCATCATCTCTGGATGCTGGAAGGCAGGCTGGAACTGACGGTGGAAGGAGAAACGCACCGCCTCTGCCCCGGGGATTGCCTGCGATACCGCCTGTTCGGCCCCAGCCACTTCCATTGCCCCGCCGGCGGGGCGCCCGCGCGCTACGTGCTGGCGCTTTGCCCGCCCTGAAAGGCCCGCCATGATCCAGGAACTGTCCGCCGACGCCCTGCCCGCCGCCCTGCCGGAGCTGGCGGAGATGCTCCAGGCCTGCGTCGACGATGGCGCCAGCATCGGCTTCCTGCCGCCCCTGGCCGCCAGGGATGCCGCCGCCTTCTGGCAGGGGCTGCACCCTTCCCTGTCGGATGGCAGCCGGCGCATGCTGGTGGCGCGGCGGGAAGGGCGGGTCGTCGGCACGGGATCGCTGGTGCCGGCCGGCCTGCCGAATGGCCGCCACCGGGCGGAAATCTCCAAGCTGATGGTGCATCCCGCCGCCCGCAGGCTGGGTATCGGCCGGGCGCTGATGCTGGCCCTGGAAGCCATGGCGGCCAGCGATGGCCGCTGGCTGCTGGTGCTGGACACGCTGAGCGGCGATGCGGGGGAAGCGCTGTATCGCAGCCTGGGCTGGCAGGAAGCGGGGCAGATCCCGGATTTCGCCCTGGTGCCGGGCGGCACGGGGGCCACGACCTACATGTTCAAGCGGCTCGCCGCCTGACGCCGGCATACCGCGCCAGGGACCGGCGCCCTTGCGGCCCTTCATACCCTACCCAGGTAGGGTATATGCATCTGCAAGAGAAACGGCAGCCCCTGGTTAACCGCGTCCACCGGATCGCCGGACAGCTGGAGGCGGTGGAGCGCGCCCTGCTGGAAGGGGCCGATTGCGCCACCACCCTGCAGCGCGTCGCCGCCGTGCGCGGCGCGGTGAACGGCCTGCTGGACGAGATCGTGGAAGACCATCTGCGCGAGCATGTCGCCCGGCCCGGCCTGTCCGACGCCCAGCGCGCCGCCGGCGCCGAGGAGTTGATCGTCGTGATCCGCCGCTATTCCAGATAGGACGCCGCCATGGCCGAGCCGCACAGCCATGTCTTCCTGGGCCGCGCGCATGACGAGAATGCGCGCCGCACCCTTTGGGTCGTGCTGCTGAGCGCGGCCATGATGGTGGCGGAAATCGCCGCCGGCCTTGCCTTCGGCTCCATGGCGCTGCTGGCGGACGGGGTTCACATGGCCACCCATGCCGGCGCCCTGGCCATTGCCGCCGCCGCCTATGCCTTTGCCCGCCGGCACGCGCATGACCGCCGCTTTTCCTTTGGCACCGGCAAGGTGGGGGATCTGGCGGGCTTCGCATCGGCCCTGGTGCTGGTCCTGTTCGCCCTCGGCATCGCGGCCGAATCGGCGGCGCGGCTGGTGAGCCCGGGCGACGTGGCCTTCGGCCAGGCCGCGCTGGTGGCGGTGATCGGCCTGGCGGTGAACCTGCTCAGCGCGCTGCTGCTGTCGGGCGGCCACCGCCATCACGGGGGCGGCCATGGGCATGACGGCCACCACAGCCATCACCACCACGGGCATGGCGACAACAATCTGCGCTCCGCCTATCTGCACGTCCTGGCCGATGCGCTGACCTCGGTGCTGGCTATCCTGGCCTTGCTGGGCGGCTATTTCCTGGGCTGGGCCTGGCTCGATCCCGCCATGGGCATGCTGGGCGCGGCGGTGATCGCCCGCTGGTCCTGGAGCCTGATGCGCGACACCGCCGCCATGCTGCTGGACGTCACCGACCCGCGGCTGGAAGCGGAAATCCGCGCCCGCCTCGACGATGGCGGCGGGACGCGCATCACCGACCTGCATGTCTGGCGCGTCGGGCCGGAGGCCCATGCCGCGATCGTCAGCGTCAGCGGCGGTCTGGCGGTGGAGGCCGTCCGCGGGCGGCTGGCGCCGATCCACGGGCTGGCGCATGTCACGGTGGAATGCCGGGGCCAATCCGCGACTTGATATTGTGCAATCATATCTATCACGGTATCTAGCGGCGGATTGTTGATCGAAGGGGAGCGAGACGCCCCTTTTCCGGGATTCCCGCCGCATGCCTGCTTCCTCCCCGCGCCAGATGCGCCTTGGATTGTTCCTGCTTTCCACCGGGCATCACATCGCCGGCTGGCGGCATCCCGGCGCGCAGGCCGACATGCCCACCAGCATCCGCGCCTTCGCGGAGATCGCCCGCATGGCCGAGGCCGCGCGCTTCGACATGCTGTTCCTGGCCGACAACAACTGCGTGCCGCAGACCGACTGGCCGGCGGTGCGCCGCACCACCCGCGCCAACATCTTCGAGCCGATCGCGCTGCTCTCCGCCCTGTCGGTGGTGACGGAGCGCATCGGCCTCGTCGCCACCGGCTCCACCACCTATTCCGAGCCGTATCACATCGCCCGCGCCTTCGGCACGCTGGACCACATCTCGGGCGGGCGGGCCGGCTGGAACATCGTCACCACCTCCAACAGCAACGAGGCGTGGAATTTCGGCCGCGACAGCCACATGGCGCATGCCGACCGCTATCGTCGCGCCGCCGAGTTCGTGGAGGTGACAAAGGGGCTGTGGGACAGCTTCGCCGATGATGCCCTGGTCCGCGACGTGGAAAGCGGGATCTACTTCGACGCCGGCAAGCTGCGCGTGCTGGACCATCAGGGCGAGCATTTCACCGTGCGCGGCCCGCTGAACCTGGCGCGCCCGCCGCAGGGCCACCCGGTGCTGGTGCAGGCCGGCGGGTCGGAGGCCGGCCGCGACCTCGCCGCCCGCACCGCCGAGGTGATCTTCGCCGTCAACCAGGCGCTGCCCGACGCGCAGGAATTCTACGCCGACATCAAGCGCCGCCTCCTCGCGCATGGCCGCGACGCCGAGGCGGTGAAGGTGATGCCCGGCCTGTTCCCCGTGGTAGGCCGCACGCGCGCCGAGGCGGAGGACCGCATGGCGGAGCTGCAACGCCTGCTGCACCCGGATGTCGGCCTGTCGCTGCTGTCCTTCCTGACCGGCGGCTTCGACTTCTCGCCCTATGACGTGGACGGCCCCCTGCCGGAGCTGCCCGACACCGATGTGGGCAAGGCGCGGCTGAAGGTGATCGCCGACCTGGCGAAGCGCGAGAACCTGTCGATCCGCCAGCTTTACGAGCGCATCGCCGTGTCGCGCGGGCACCACATGGTGGTGGGCAGCGCGGCGGAGATCGCCGACCGCATGCAGGAATGGTTCGAGGGTGGCGCGGCGGACGGCTTCAACGTCATGCCCCCCACCTTCCCGGAGGGCTTCCGCGCCTTCACCGAGCTTGTCGTGCCCGAATTGCAGCGGCGCGGATTGTTCCGCACCGAATACAGCGGCGCCACGCTGCGTGAGCATCTGGGGCTGGCCCGCCCCCCGCACGCGGCGCGCGGCCATGTCGCGCTGCCCCCCGCCTGAACCGGAACATCACCATGAACCGCATCAGCCGCCGCGCCGCGCTGGGCCTGCTGGCCGCGCCCGCCCTCCTCGCCCCGCCCCGCGCCGCCCGCGCCGCTTCCCCGCCCGCCTCCCCCGCCTGGGCGCCAAGCCATCCGGTCCGCATCATCGTGCCCTTCCCGGCGGGGGGCGGGCTCGACCTGATCGGCCGCGTGCTGGCCGAGGCCTGGTCCCCGGTCCTCGGCCAGCCGGTGGTGGTGGAAAACAAGGCCGGCGCCGCCGGCGCGCTCGGCATCGAGCAGGTGTTCCGCGCCGCGCCGGATGGCCACACCCTGGGCATCACCTCCGCCGGCAACGTCACCATCGGCCCGCTGCTGCGCAAAACGCCCTATGACCCGATGGCGCTGACCCATGTCAGCCGGATGACCACCAGCCCGCTGCTGCTGGTGGCGCGCAAGGACCTGCCGGCGGCCGACCTCGATGCCTTCCTGGCCTGGGCGCGGGCGAAGCCGCGGGAGGTGCGCTTCGGCTCCGGCGGCATCGGCTCATCGACGCATCTGGCGCAGGCGCTGCTGAACATCCGGCTCGGCACCGACATGCTGCACATCCCGTATCGCGGCACGGCGCCGCTGCTGACCGACCTTGCCGCCGGCATCGTCGATGTGGGCTTCAGCGACGCGGCGGTGTGGCCGATGATCGACCAGGGCACGCTGCGGCTGCTGGCCGTGTCCACCGCCGAGCCCTGGGCGCGCTCGCCCGGGACGCCCGTGCTGGACGGCAAGGCCGGCGAGTTCCGCGTCAACAACTGGTACGGGCTGGTGGCGCCGCCGGGCCTGCCGCCCGCCATCCTGGCGCGGCTGGAAGCCGAGGCGGCGAAGGCGCTGGCGCTGCCCCGGGTGCGGGACGCCTATGCCGCCTCCGGCTTCACCGCCGCGGCGCTGCCGGAGAGGGAATTCGCGCCTTACCTCGCCGGCGAGATCGCGCTGTGGAAAGGCGTGGTCACGGCGGCGAGGATCGAGGTCGAAAGCTGAACAAACGCCGGAAGGAGCGGCGATCCTCCCTCCGGCCCCGCGCTCACCAGCGATAGCGCAGGCTGCCGATCACCGTCTGTCCCGTTCCCCAGTAGCAATAGCTCTGGGCGCAGGTGTAGTAGTCCTTGTCGGTCAGGTTGGTGGCGTTCACCGCGACCCGCATGCCCCGCAGCGCCGGCGCCACCGCGTCGAGGTCGTAGCGGATGGCGGCGTCCAGCAGCGTCACGGCCTTCGCCTTGCCGCCGCTGTTGTCGTCATCGATGTAGCTCGACCCGATATGGCGGGCGCCGAGGCCGAAGCCGAGCCCGCGCAGCGGCCCCTCGGTGACCGTGTAGTCGCCCCAGCCGGAGATCAGGTGGCGCGGCTGGCCGGAGGGCACCTGGCCCTCGGTGTTGTCCTCCGCTTCCGTCACCTTGGCATCCAGATAAGTGTAGCTGGCCAGCAGCTTCAGGCCGCGGCCGAGATCCGCCACCCCTTCCACCTCGAAGCCGCGCGAGCGCACCTCGCCGCGCTGCCCGGTGAAGCCGAAGGAAACCGGGTCGCCGAAGATGCCGTTCTGCTGCGTGATGTGAAACACGCTCGCGGTGACCAGGCTGTTGCGCCCCGGCGGCTGGAACTTGATCCCGGCCTCGTATTGCTGCGCGGTGATCGGCTTGTAGGCGCTGCCATCCTCGCTGTTGGTGCCAAGGGCCGGGATGAAGCTGCTGCTGGCGGAGACATAGGGCGCGATGCCGTTGTTGAACACATAGGTCAGGCCGGCCCGCCCGCTCCAGGCGCTGTCCGACTGCGTGTCCTTGCTGCCGGCGGCGCGGTTCCGCGTGGTTGTCTCCACCCAGTCATGCCGGCCGGACAAGGTCAGGATCCAGTTGTCGAGCCGCATCTGGTCCTGCAGGTAGAGGCCGAGCTGGTCCTGCCGCTGCGCGGTGCGCAGGGTGATGGCGGGATCGCTGTAGGGCTGCGTGCCGTAGTTCAGCGTGGCGAGGTCGAGCGACGGGAAATCCGTCGCGTCGCCGCCGCTGGAGCGGAAGGACGAATACAGGTAGTCCAGGCCGAACATCACCTGGTGGCTGACAGGGCCGGTGCCGAAGCGCCATTCCGCCTGGTTGTCCACGGCCAGGGTGTTCAATTGCTGACGCCGCACCCCGGCGCCCCGCAGCGCCGAGCGCCCATCGGGCGAGATGCCGTAGATGTAGCTGTATTCAAGGTCGGTATCGACATGGCCGAAGCGCAGGTTCTGCCGCAGCGTCAGCGCGTCGTTCACCTGATGCGCCAGTTCGTAGCCCAGTCGCCAATGCTCGACATTCATGTCGTTATAGGCGGGATCGCCGCTGTTGAGGCGCGTCATGCCGATCAGCGGGTCGTAATGGGAGGTGACGGTGCCCCCGGTGCTGTCCTTCTGATAGGCGCCGAGCAGCGTCAGCGTTGTCCGGTCATCCGCGCGCCAGGTGAAGGCGGGGGCGATGTAGAGGCGGTTGTCCGGCACGCTGTCATTCTGCGTGTCGGCGTCGCGCACCAGCCCGGTGAGGCGATAGGCGAAGTGGCCATCCTCGCCCAGCGGGCCGCCGAGATCGAACTGCGCCTGCTTCCGGTCATGCGTGCCGTATTGCAGTTCCAGCTCCCCGAAGGGCGTGTCGGTCGGGCGCTTGGTGACGATGTTGACCAGCCCGCCGGCGGTGGAGGGGCCATACAGCGCGGAACTCGGCCCGCGCAGCACGTTGACGGCGGACAGGCCATAGGGCTCGGTGCGGAAGATGGCGAAGGAATTCGCCGCCTGCCGCAGCCCGTCCCGGAACAGCCCCGTATAAACGGCGTCGAAGCCGCGGATCACGAAATCGTCGAAGCGCGGGCTGAAGCCGAAGGTGTTGACGCGCACCCCGGCGCTGTAGCTCAGCGCCTCCTGCAAGGATTGCACGTTGCGGGAATCCAGCTGTTCCCGCGTGATGGTGGACACCGATTGCGGCGTTTCCAGCACCGGCGTGTCGGTCTTGGTGGCCGCGCTGCCGGCTTCCGGCGTGAAGCGGCGGGATTCGGTGCCTGGCAGCGGGCGCCGGGCGGAAACATCCACGGCCGGCAATTGCAGAACCGGGCCCGCCGCATCCTGCGCATGGGCGGGGAAAGCGGGCATCAGGGGAACAAGGGCAGTGCCGGCCAGCAGCCAGGCGACCCGGCGAAAGGCCGGAGCAAGCGGAGGGAGCATGGGCAATGTCTTTGTGCCGTTCGAGGAGAAGGGCCGAGTTGTTGACATTGATTTGCATTCTCGTCTAGCTGGCCGCATGACGCCCCGCCGCCATGTCCTGGCCAGCCTGCATGTCCTGGCCAGCCTGGGCCTGCTCGCCCTGGCCCCGGCCGCGGCGGCGCCGCCTTCCGGCTGGCCGCTGACCGTGACCGACCTCGCAGGGCGCCGCGTCACCATCCCACGGGAACCCCGGGCGGTGCTGCTCGGCTCCGGCTTCGACCTTGTGGCGCTGTCCCTGATCGAGCCGGACCCGGTGGCGCGGCTGGCCGGCTGGGCGCCGGACCTGGCGCGTTACAGCCCCGCCCTCGCCGAGGCCTTCGCGGCGCGCTTCCCGCGGCTGCGGGCGCTGCCGCGCACCGGCGATGGCGGCGGCGGCACCCTGCCGCTGGAACCGGTGCTGGCCGCGGCGCCGGACCTCGTCATCCTGGCGGGCTGGCAGGCCGGGGACAGCACCCTGCTGGGCGGGCTGGCGGCGGCGGGCGTGCCGGCCCTGGTGGCCGATTTCAACCAGGACCCGCTGCGCAACACCCCCGCCTCCCTGCGGCTGCTCGGGCAGGTGCTGGGGCGGCGGGAACAGGCGGAGGCCCTGGCCGGCTTCTGGGAAAGCCGCCTGTCGGCGATCCGGGACAAGCTGGCGGCCGAACCCGGCCCGACGCCGCGCGTCCTGCTGCATGCCTTCCCGGGCGGCGGCGATTGCTGCTGGGTGGCAGGCAGCAGCGGGGTGGGCGGCTTCCTGGCGGCCGCCGGGGGCCGCAACATCGGCGAGGAACGCTTCCCCGGCGGCAGCGGCGGCCAGCTCAACCTGGAATGGCTGATCACCGAGCAGCCGGATGTCTATATCGCCACCGGCCTGCAGAACGGGCTGGGGGTGGGCGGCTTCTCGATCGGCCCCGGCATAGCGGAGGACGTGGCGCGCGATTCCCTGGCCCGCGTGCTGGAGGCGCCGGGACTCGCCGCCCTGGCGGCGGTGCGGGGCGGCCGCGCCCATGGGCTGTGGAATTTCTTCAACGCCGTTCCGCTGAACATCCTGGCGGTGGAGGCGCTGGCCCGCTGGAGCCGCCCCGACCTGTTCGCCACCCTCGATCCGGGCGCCACCCTGGCCGAGATCAACCGCCGCTTCGCCGCCCTGCCCTTCACCGGCACCTATTGGGTCAGCCTGCCGCCAGCCGCGCAGCGCTGACCCGCGCGGTCCCCGGTTGAGGCTTCGGCCCTGAGGGTCTATCCCGCCCGCGACGAGACTGCGTGAGAAGGTTCCCCTCCGCCATGGCCGACATCGTGACCATCCGCCGCGCCCTGATCTCGGTCTATGACAAGACCGGATTGCTGGAATTCGCGCGCTTCCTGGCGTCCAAGGGCGTCGAGATCCTGTCCACCGGCGGCACCGCCCGCCTGCTGCGGGAAAACGGCCTGGCCGTGGTGGAGGTTTCGGACCATACCGGCTTCCCCGAGATCCTGGATGGCCGCGTGAAGACGCTGGTGCCGCAGATCCATGGCGGGCTGCTCGGCCGGCGCGACCTGCCGGAGCATGTGGCGCAGATGGAAAGCCACAGGATCGCGCCGATCGACCTGCTGGTGTCCAACCTCTACCCCTTCGAGGCAACGGTCGCGAAGGGCGCCTCCTACGGGGAAACCGTCGAGGAGATCGACATCGGCGGCCCAGCCCTGACCCGCGCGGCGGCCAAGAACCATGCCGATGTGGCGGTGGTCACGCATCCGGACCAGATGGCGCAGGTCCAGGCGGAGATCGAGGCCTCGGGCGGCACCTCCCTCGCCACCCGCAAGACTCTGGCCGCCGCCGCCTTCGCCCGCACCGCCGCCTATGACACGGCGATCTCCACCTGGTTCGCGGAAAAGCTGGAGCAGGAATTCCCGCCCTCCCTGTCCGTGGCCGGCGGCCTGAAGCAGACGCTGCGCTATGGCGAGAACCCGCATCAGCGCGCAGCCTTCTACACCGACGGCTCCAACCGCCCCGGCATCGCCACGGCGACGCAGGTGCAGGGCAAGGAACTGTCCTTCAACAACCTGAACGACACCGACGCCGCCTTCGAATGCGTGGCCGAGTTCGACGAGCCCGCCATCGTCATCGTCAAGCACGCCAATCCCTGCGGCGTGGCCCAGGGCACGAGCCTGGCCAATGCCTGGGACCTGGCGCTGCGCTGCGACCCGGTCTCGGCCTTTGGCGGCATCATCGCCGCCAACCGCACCCTGGACGCCGCCGCGGCCGAGCGCATCACGGCGATCTTCACCGAGGTGGTGGTGGCCCCCGACGCGGATGAGGAAGCCCGCGCCATCTTCGCCCGCAAGAAGAACCTCCGCCTGCTGCTGACCGGCGGCCTGCCCGACCCGGCGGCGCCGGGCCGCATCATCCGCTCCGTCTCGGGCGGCTTCCTGGCGCAGTCGCGCGACTCGGGCCGCATCGACGAGGCGGCGCTGAAGGTGGTCACTAAGCGCGCGCCCACGGCGCAGGAAATGGCCGACCTGATCTTCGCCTTCCGCGTCGGCAAGCACGTCAAGTCCAACGCCATCGTTTATGCCAAGGGCGGCGCCACGGTGGGCGTCGGCGCCGGGCAGATGAGCCGCGTCGATTCCGCCCGCATCGCCGCCTGGAAATCGGCCGAGGCGGCCAAGGCGGCCGGGCTGGAAGCGCCGCTGGTGCATGGCTCGGTGGTCGCCTCCGACGCCTTCTTCCCCTTCGCCGATGGCCTCCAGGCGGCGGCGGCGGCGGGTGCCACGGCGGTGATCCAGCCGGGCGGCTCGATGCGCGACAACGAGGTGATCGCGGCGGCGGACGAGGCCGGGCTGGCGATGGTGTTCACCGGGATGCGGCATTTCCGGCACTGATACGCCAGGGAGGCGCTGCCTCCCTGGAACCCTCCGCCGGGGTGGCAAGGGCCACCCCGGACCCCGCCTTCAATTGGGACAAGACCCCAAGGACGGCGCCATGAGATTCAACAAAGGCCACGAGGGCTGAGGCTCCGGTCGCCGGAGGTCATGGACCTCCGGCGCGCAACCTCCGCAAAGGCCGTTGATGTCAGGGTCTGGGGTGGTTCAACCACCCCAGATTCTTTTGCTCCCTTGGGGTGGTTCAACCACGCCGGAACACGTCCCTCAGTGCGCGACGCCCCAGTTCGGCCCGTGCCCGATCTCGGCCTTCAGCGGCACGCGCAGTTCGGCCACGCTTTCCATCACCTGCCGCACGCATTCGGCGGTGGCCTCGATTTCCGCTTCCGGCACCTCGAACAGCAATTCGTCATGCACCTGCAGCAGCATGCGGGCGGACAGGCCGGCTTCCCGGAGGGCGCGCGGCATGCGCACCATGGCGCGCTTGATGATCTCGGCGGCGCCGCCCTGGAAGGGGGCGTTGATGGCGGCGCGCTCGGCATTGCCGCGGCGGGCCTGTTCCTTGGCCTGGATGCCGTCGATCCACAGCTTGCGGCCGAAGGGCGTGGTGACGTAGCCCTTCTCCCGCGCCTCGGATTTCAGCCGCTCCATTTCCTCCAGGATGCCGGGATAGCGGGAGAAATAGGCCTCGATGATGGAGCGCGCCTCGGCCGCCGGGATGCCGAGGCGGGAGGCCAGGCCAAAGGCCGACATGCCGTAGATGATGCCGAAATTGATGGTCTTGGCGCGCCGCCGCGCCTCGCGGTCCACCTGGTCGGGCGCGAGGTTGAAGATGTCCGCCGCCGTGCGGCTGTGGATGTCCTCGCCCTTCTCGAAAGCTTCGCGGAGCGAGGGCACGTCGGCCAGATGCGCCAGCAGCCGGAGCTCGATCTGCGAATAGTCGGCGGCCAGCAGCACATGGCCCGGCTCGGCCACGAAGGCGCGGCGGATGCGCGCGCCTTCCTCCGTGCGGATCGGGATGTTCTGCAGGTTGGGCTCGGTGGAGGAAAGCCGCCCCGTCGAGGTGATGGCCATGGAGAAATCGGTGTGCACCCGCTTGTCGCGCGGGTCGATCTGCGCGGCGAGCCCTTCCACATAGGTGGATTTCAGCTTCGCCAGCTGGCGCCAGTGCAGCACCTTGCGCGGCAGCTCGTGCCCGCGGGAGGCAAGGTCCTCCAGCACCGCCGCATCGGTGCCCCAGGCGCCCGCCTTGCCGCGCTTGCCGCCCGGCAGCTTCTGCTCGTCGAACAGGATCTCGCCAAGCTGCTTGGGGGAGCCGACATTGAACGGCTTGCCGGCCAGCTCGTGGATCTCCTTCTCCAGCACCACCATGCGCGCGGAGAAATCCTCGCCGATGCGGGTCAGTTCGGCGCCATCCACCTTGATGCCGGCGATCTCCATGTCGCGCAGCACGGCGATCATGCGGCGCTCCACCTGCTCGTAGAGCGCCAGGGCCTGATCGGGGCGCAGGCGCGGCTTCAGCGCGCGCCACAGCCGCAGCGTGACATCGGCATCCTCGGCGGCGTAGGCGGTGGCCTTGTCGAGCGCCACCTGGCCGAAGGGGATGCGGGCGCGGCCGGTGCCCGTCACCTCGTCATAGGTGATGGGCCTGTGGCCGAGATGGCGCAGCGACAGCTCGTCCATGCCATGGCCGTGCCGGCCGGCATCCATGCTGTAGGAGATCAGCATGGTGTCATCGACCGGCGAAACGGCGATGCCGCCATGCTCCGCCCGGCACAGCACCTCCAGGTCGTATTTGGCGTTGTGCAGCACCTTCATCACCGCCGGGTCCTCCAGCAGCGGCTTCAGCGCGGCGATGGCAGCCTCCTGGCTCATCTGCGCGGGGGCGACGGGCGCTTCCTGCAGCATGTCGCCCGTTCCAGGCGGCGGGCCGTGCCGTAGCGGGATGTAGCAGGCCTTGCCTGGCGCCACGGCCAGCGAGATGCCCACCAGGTTGGCGTGCAGCGCGTCCAGGCTGTCCGTTTCGGTGTCCACCGCCACCACCCCGGCTTCCCGCGCGGCGGCGATGAAGGGGGCGAGGCCTGCTTCGTCCACCACCGTCTCATACGGGCCGAAGGGGGCCTCGTCGGCGGCGGGGGTGATCTCGGTGACGGTGCCGGGCGCGGCCTCGGGCAGTTGCGGCGCGAAGCGCGGGCGGCTGACCGGCGCCGTCTCGGGCGCGGCGTCGCCATCAAGGCCCATGCGGTGCAGCAGGGAACGGAAGCCCTGTTCGCGCAGGAAGCCGGCGAGGCGCCCCGGCTCCGGCGGACGGGCCAGCAGCTCGTCGATCGGGCGCGGCAGCGGCGCGTCGCAATCGAGCGTCACCAGCTTCTTGCTGATGCGCGCCAGCTCGGCGTTGCTGAGCAGCGCCTCGCGCCGCTTCGGCTGCTTGATCCCCGGCGCGGCGGCCAGCAGCCCTTCCAGGTCGCCATATTCGTTGATCAGCGCGGCGGCGGTCTTGATGCCGATGCCGGGCACGCCGGGCACGTTGTCCGTGCTGTCGCCGGCGAGCGCCTGCACGTCCACCACCTTGTCGGGGGTGACGCCGAACTTTTCCAGCACCTCCGGCTCGCGGATCGGCTTCTGCTTGATCGGGTCCAGCAGCTGCACGCCGGGGCGCACCAGCTGCATCAGGTCCTTGTCGGAGGAGACGATGGTGACCTGCCCGCCCAGCGCCTCGAAGCCCTTGGCATAGGCGCCGATCAGGTCATCCGCCTCGTAGCCGTCCAGCTCGATGCAGGCGACGCCATAGGCGGCGGTGGCCTCGCGGATCAGGGCGAATTGCGGCACCAGCTCGGGCGGCGCCTCGGGGCGGTGCGCCTTGTACTGGTCGTAGATGGCGTTGCGGAAGGTGACGCGGGAGGCGTCGAACACCACCGCGATATGGGTGCCGGCATGACGGGTCAGGAACTGGCCCAGCATGTTGGTGAAGCCGAACACCGCGTTCACCGGCACGCCATCCGGCCGCGTCATCGGCGGCAGGGCGTGGAAGGCGCGGAAGATGTAGCCGGAGCCATCCACCAGGATCAGATGCGGCTCGGCCTCCTTCACGGGTTCGGCCAGGATCTCGGGGCTGACCGCCGCATCCGCCATGGTGTTCGCCTTTCCTGCCTGGGCGCCGCCGCCCGGTCAGGCGCCGATGCCTGGCCGGGCCGCGATGCCCGCGAAACAAAATCCCGAAGCGTGCCCCGCGCCTCGCGGCGCGGCGGGTGCCTCAGTGGTGGCCGTCATCCCCGGCGCCCTCGGCCAGCACATAGGTGCGGGAGCAATAGGGGCAGGTGACCTGGGTGTCCTCGATGCGCAGATAGACCATGGGGTGGCCCATCGTGCCGCCGCCATTGTTGCAGGCGACCTTGCGGCTCTGGACGATGGTCTTCTCCTCCGGCGTTACGCCGGGGATCAGGGTCGGGGTGTAGCCGGTCAGCTTCTCGTCGCGCATCGGGGTGAAGTTCCGTCCGTCTCGGGTGCGGCGGAAGATAAGGGCAAGTGCGGCGCGAGGCCAGCGCGGGCGGGGCCTTGCCTGGTCCGGCCCGGCCGGGCGCGAAGCGCGGCCGCCGGCGGGGCGGGATCAGGAAATGCCCGCCGCCTTTTCTTGAGCCTTGCCCACCGCACCCAGGAAGAACAGTAAAACCCTACCCCATTATTGCGAATGAGATTAAGAACTGCTCTCATCATTTTGGAATTACTTGATTTTTGTGGTAACCAGGGCATGCTGCGTCCATGCCGAGCCTCAAGGACCTTTCCGAGCGCGAGCTTCTCGCCCTGGCCATCTCCAACGAGGAGGAGGATGGCCGCATCTTTTCCGATTTCGCGGAAAGCCTGCGCGCCCAGTATCCGGCCAGCGCCGCCGTGTTCGAGGAAATGGCGCTGGAGGAAAGCGGCCACCGCCGCCAGCTTATCGACCTGTATGTGGAGCGCTTCGGCACGCATATCCCGCTGATCCGCCGGCAGGACATCCGCGGCTGGATCCGCCGCCGGCCGGCCTGGCAGGTGCTGCCGCTGGGCATTGAGGCGGTGCGGCGCCACGCCCGGCAGATGGAGGAGGATGCCGGCCGCTTCTACACCGCCGCTGCGGCGCGCAGCACTGATGCCGGCATCCGCAAATTGCTGGGCGACCTGGCCACGGCTGAGACCAGCCACACCCACAGCATCGACGCCATGGAGCGCCAGCACCTCGCCGGCGGCGTGCGCGAGGCCGAGAATGACAGCGCCCGCCGCCGCTTCGTGCTGCAGATCGTGCAGCCGGGGCTGATCGGGCTGATGGATGGCTCGGTTTCCACCCTGGCCCCCGTCTTCGCCGCCGCCTTCGCCACGCAGAACTCGCATGACGCCTTTCTGGTCGGGCTGGCGGCCAGTGTCGGCGCCGGCATCTCCATGGGCTTCGCCGAGGCCCTGGCCGATGACGGCAGGCTGTCGGGGCGCGGCACGCCGCTGCTGCGCGGGCTGGTGTCGGGGCTGATGACCATGGCCGGCGGCATCGGCCACACCCTGCCCTACCTGCTGCCGGATTTCTGGACCGCCACGGTCCTGGCGGTGATCGTCACCGTTCTGGAATTGCTGGCCATCGCCTGGATCCAGTGGAAGTTCATGGACACCCCGCCACTGGCC
The DNA here is from genome assembly GCF_008386565.1 of Teichococcus oryzae. Taxonomy (GTDB): domain Bacteria; phylum Pseudomonadota; class Alphaproteobacteria; order Acetobacterales; family Acetobacteraceae; genus Pseudoroseomonas; species Pseudoroseomonas oryzae. Next base: position 122,662 of record NZ_VUKA01000002.1, read on the forward strand.
GCCACCGCCAAGGTGATGCTGGGTGGCGCGCTGGTGCTGGCCGCCGGCATTCTGATCGGCGGCGGGTAGGCCATGGCCGGCATGTCCGTGCCATCAAGGGAGGAACAGGAATGACCGGGAACCGGGACACGGAGTTCATGGGGCTGGCGCTGGCGCAGTCCGAGTTGGCGGCCGCGCGCGGACAAGCGCCCTTCGGCGCCGTGGTGGTGGATGAGCACGGCCAGATGGTGGGCGAGGGCCACAACCAAGTCCGCGCCGACCGCGACCCCACCGCCCATGGCGAGATGACCGCGCTGCGCGCCGCCTGGAAGCGCCTTGGCAGTGCCGCCGCGCTGAAGCGATGCACCCTCTACACCAGCTGCGAACCCTGCCTGATGTGCAGCACCGTGATCGCGCAATTCGGCATTCCGCGCGTGGTGATCGCGGCACGGGCCAGCGACGTGCCAGGCTCCCGCCCGGTGCTTGGCACCGGGATGCCCGGTGTCGCGGAATGGGTGAACCGGCAGCAGGGCTGGGCGCCGGTCGAGGTGGTCACGGATTTCCGGCGGGAGGAAGCGGCGCGTATCCTCAAGGCGTTTCCGTGGGACGCGCCCTGGGACGGGGCCTGAGGCGACCGGGCTGGCTGATGGGAAGGGGGGGTTTCCTCCCCCCTCAAGCTCCACTGGAAGGAGAGCGTCCTCCTCTGCACCCCTTGGGGTGATGCCCAGTCGGCGAGAGGCTGCTTTCGACCCAAAGGGGACTCGTCTCAGGGCCATCTGAATGATCGAGCGTGGTTTGGAAGCGGCCTGGCCGCTGCCGAACCACAGCAGGGAGGAGCAAACACTCGGCAGCGGTTGCCGCACTGCCACACACGGCCCGAAGCAGGCTCCTTGAGGGCATGGCCAGCGGCCGATTGGCAGGGCATCCTCTTGGAGATCCAGGAGAAGGGCAGGCTGTGTCCCAGGCATCAGAAGAGCAGAACTTCCGTTCTGCACCACTCTTGGCCATCAGCCTGATACTGTTCTCCAGTCTGCTGTACGTGGTCGGCTACTCTCTGTCCAAGGTGCTGGTCGAGAGCTACGGCCTCACGGCACTTCAGGTGACCTTTCTTCGTTGCGCCATGGTGCTTGGTGGCAGTCTGTGCCTGCTCCCATGGTCCGGCTCCGGCATCAGCCTGGCGCGCCTTCTTGTCCCGCCGCGGGCATGGGAGCAACGGGCTGCCGCAACCGCGCTTGTGGTGTCGAATGCCCTGGCGATCGTCTCCTACAGCCTGATGCCGGTGACCACCGCCTCCGCCCTTGGCTTCACTACACCGTTGCTGCTGGCTGCCTTTGGCAGCCTGTTCCTCGGTGAGCGCGCATCCTGGGTCCGCTGGCTCGGCACCGGCATCGGCTTCTCCGGGATGTTGCTGATCGTGCGGCCAGGTGCCAGTCCGGTCGGCCTTGGGATCGTGGCCGCGCTGGGCGCCGCCGTGGCCTACTCGCTGTACCAGATCCTGATCCGCCGCCTGCGCGCCGTGGCCTCCAGCCTGGACACCGCCTTGCAGGTCGCGCTGGTCGGCACCGTATTGCTGGCCGGACCGATGATGGTTTTCTGGCGATCCCTCAGCCTCGGGGCCCTCGCGATCATGGCGCTGTGCACCCTTATCCAGACGGCAGCCTTGGCCAGCCTTGCGGCCGGGCTACGTCGTGGCGAAGCCTCGCAGCTGGCACCCTGGCAGTTCTCCGGCCTTCTGTGGGCCATGCTGATCGACGCGGTGATGTTCTCGCTGGTGCCGAGCGCCTACTCGATCCTCGGAGGCGTTCTGATCATTGGTGGCGGCGTTCTGGCGCAGCTTCGCTTCGGACGATGAGCGGACACAGTGGCGAAGCACAACCGGTGCATCCGGCGATCGCTCAACCAAGCTGAGATGCTTCATCGAGCGGTGCCCGGCCAGGCCACTTTTCGTTGGCCCTGACTCTGCGGCCCAGAAGCAGTCAAAAGCGACTTCCGGATTGCAGGAAGCTGCTGAACGATCTGGATGGCTGATATGGGCGCCGAGCGGCAGCCGGAATGCAGCGCCTTCCATGTCCGCTTCCCACCCTGAACAGACCCGCCAACCGGGTCCGCTGCATGCCGGCACCCCCGGACGGGTTCCCAAAGGCCTCAGGCCTTTGGCAGGGAGGGTCCTGAAGGGGCGGGGCCTCTCCCCGGCAGGCCTGGACCGCGCTCTGGGGAGCTGCGCTCTTGACGCTGCCCCGGCCCTGCCGAAGGCTCCATTCCAGGCCCGACGGAGGAACGATCCCTTGCCGCAACGCACGCTGATCCGCGCATCCCACATCATCGGCTTCCAGAATGGCGGGCACCGCCACCTTCGGGATGGCGTGGTGGTGATCGAGGACAACAAGATCCTGCATGTCGGCCGCGATTTCGAAGGCACGGTGGATGCCACCATCGACGCCACGAACAAGGTGGTCACGCCGGGCTTCATCAACACCCACGCCCACCTGTCCGAGAGCCCGCTGGACAAGAGCTTCGTGGAGGATCGCGGGCCGCGGCAATTCTATCTGTCCGGCCTGTTCGAGTTCCTGTCCGCCCGGGATGGCGCCATCACCGAGGAAACCCGCCGCGCCTGCATCGCCTATTCCATGCCGGAGCTGCTGCGCACCGGCACCACCACCATCATGGAGATCGGCTGGCATGGGGACGTGGTGGCCGAGCATGCGGCGCGCTGCGGCCTCCGCGCCTATATCGGCCAGGGCTACCGCTCCGGACGCTGGTTCACCGACAATGGCCGCACCGTGGATTACGAATGGTCGGAAGATGACGGCGTCGGCGCCATGGATGCCGCCATCGACTTCATCGAGCGCGTGGACGGGCGGGAGAATGGCCGCATCAAGGGCTTCCTGACGCCGATGCAGGTGGACACCTGCTCGGAAGCGCTGCTGCGCCGCTCGGCCGAGGCGGCGAAGGCCATGAAGGTGCCGCTGGCGCTGCATGTTTCCCAGTCGGTGCCGGAATTCCAGGAGATGGCGCGGCGCCATGGCTGCACCCCGATCGAATGGCTGCAGAAGATCGGCTTCCTGTCGGAGCGCTGCATCCTCGGCCATTGCATCATCCCGGGCGAAAGCTCCTGGGCCAATTACCACGCCGACGACATCGGCATCCTGGCCGACAGCGGCGCCAATGTGGCCCACGCGGTGTGGGTGTTCGCCCGGCGCGGCATCGCCATGGAAAGCTTCGCCCGGTATCAGGCGCGCGGGGTGAACATGACGCTCGCCACCGACACCTGCCCGCAAAGCATGATCGAGGCGATGCGCTGGACCTCGGTGGTGTCCAAGATCCAGGACCGGCGGACGCAGGTGGCCACGGCGGCGGATATGTTCAACGCCGCCACGCTGAACGGCGCGCGGGCGCTGGGGCGCGACGACCTCGGCCGCATCGCGCCGGGGGCCAAGGCGGACCTGCTGCTGTGGCGCAGCGACAGCCTGTTCATGACGCCGCTGCGCGACCCGATCCGCAACCTGGTGTTCTCAGCCGCCGCCGAGGACCTGGACATCTCCATCATCGATGGCCGCGTCGTCATGCAGGGTGGCGTGGTGCCGGGCTATGACCCGGTGGAGCTCGGCCGCGCCGTGCAGGAAGGGGCGCAGGCCATGTGGGACGGCATGCAGCGCCGCGACTGGGCCGGGCGGGACATCGAGCAGCTTTCGCCTTCCTCCTTCCCGGCCTTCGCGGGCTAGGCCAGGGCGGCCGCCCTGGCCCAGCCCCGGCGGCTTCAGCGCGGCGTGGCGTTGAACTTGTCGAACAGGGCGTTGGCCGCGTTGACGCAGGCCTGCACCGGCTCCTTGTCGGAACAGCGGACCCGCACCTCCGTGTCGCCCCGCCGGAAGGTGAAGCTGGAGCCCAGCGGCGGGGCCGGCGGGCGGTGCCGGCCATGCATCATCCCGTGCATGCCGCGCATCCCGTCCCGCGGGCCGGCGCCATGCGGGGGGCCGTCCGGGCGCTCGCCGGGGCCGGGGCGGCCGGCTTCCGCGGCCGGCGGCGCGGGAGGGGGCGCAGTGGAGGGCGCCGGCTGTGCCGCAGCCAGCCCGGCAGCCCCCAGCCACGCGGCACCCACGCCCAGCATCAGCCATTTGCGCATCGCTCGATCCTTATCCTGTTGCCCGGACGACCCCGGAACCCCACACTTGTAGGGCGGCGGCGCATAACAGTGTCGCTCGCTCAGCAACCAAGTGTAGCGGGCCTGCTGGGTTTCACCGCCGTCCCTGCGCGGCGGTCTTCCGGGAAGAAGGGAACCGATCCCCCGCCCGGCTGTTCCACCCAGGAACCTCTACCGACACGAAAGGGACGTCACCAGAATGGCAGAAGACCGCAAGGTGCTGACGACGCGGCAGGGCCACCCCGTCTACGACAACCAGAGCCTGCGCAGCGTCGGCGAGCGTGGCCCGGCCACGCTGGAAAACTACCAGTTCATCGAGAAGATCACGCATTTCGACCGCGAGCGCATCCCCGAGCGCGTGGTGCATGCCCGCGGCGCCGGCGCGCATGGCTATTTCGAGGCCTATGGCAAGATCGGCGACCAGCCCGCCAGCAAGTACACCAAGGCCCGCGTGCTGACCGAGACGGGGGTGAAGACGCCGCTTTTCGTGCGCTTCTCCACCGTGATCGGCTCCAAGGACAGCCCCGAAACGGCGCGCGACCCGCGCGGCTTCGCGGTGAAGTTCAAGACGGTGGACGGCAACTGGGATCTGGTGGGCAACAACCTGCGGATCTTCTTCATCCGCGACGCCATCAAGTTCCCGGACATGATCCACGCCTTCAAGCCGGACCCGGTGACCAACCGGCAGGAGGCCTGGCGCTTCTACGACTTCGTGGCGCATCACCCCGAGGCGCTGCACATGGTGACCTGGGTGAAAAGTCCCTGGGGCATCCCCGCCAGCTACCGGCACATGGAAGGCTCCTCCGTCAACACCTACAAGCTGGTGAACGCGGAGGGCGTGGCGCATCTGGCGAAGTTCAGCTGGGTGCCGAAGCAGGGCGTGAAGAACCTCACCAGCCAGCAGGCGGCCGAGATCCAGGCCAAGGACACCGGCCACGCCACGCGCGACCTGTATGACGCGATCGAGCGCGGCGAATATCCGGAATGGGAATTCTGCGTGCAGCTCATGTCGGACGATCCGCATGACGAGCTGGATTTCGACCCGCTGGACGACACCAAGCGCTGGCCGGAAGACAAGTTCCCGCTGCTGCCCGTGGGCCGCATGGTGCTGAACCGCGCGCCGGACGATTTCTTCGCCGAGGTCGAGCAATCCGCCTTCGGCACCGGCGTTCTGGTGGACGGCATCGACTTCTCGGACGACAAGATGCTGCAGGGCCGGACCCTGTCCTATTCGGATACGCAGCGCTACCGCGTCGGCGCCAACTACCTGCAGCTGCCGATCAATGCGCCACAGGAAAAGGCCCGCGCTCACACCAACCAGCGGGATGGCGTGATGGCCTACCATGTGGATCGTGGTGGGCAGAACAAGCACGTCAACTACGAGCCCAGCATGATGGGCGGGCTGCAGGAAGCGCCGCGCCCGGCCAAGGAATACCACCAGTGGGTGGAAGGCCATCTCGGCCGCTACCAGACCGCCCGCACCCAGGACGACTACAAGCAGGCCGGCGACCGCTACCGCTCCTTCGAGGACTGGGAGCGGGACGATCTGATCGCCAACATGGTGGCCGACATGAAGGAATGCCCGGAGCCGATCGCGCTGCGCATGATCTGGCACTGGTGGCATTGCGACGAGGATTATGGCCGCCGCGTCGCGGAAGGGGCGGGCATCGACCTGCAAAAGGCCCTGGCCCTGCCGCCGCTGCCCAACCGCCCGGCGCCGGGCGAGAAGCTGCAGGGGCCGACCTATACCAGCGGCAAGAAGGAAGAGGCGTCGCACAGCCAAGCGGCCAACTGAATGCGCGGGAGGGGCGATGCCCCTCCAGCAGGGTCAGGGGGGCGGCATTCCCGGCGGAATGCCGCCCTCTCCTATTTCTCGACGAAGGCCTTTTCGATCACGTAGTGGCCGGGGCGGCTGTTGGCGCCTTCCTCGAAGCCCATGCCTTCCAGCAGGCCCTTGGTCTCGACCAGCATTTCCGGGCTGCCGCACAGCATGACGCGGTCCTCCGCCGGGCTGAAGGCGGGCAGGCCGAGATCGCTGAACAGCTTGCCGGAGCGGATCAGGTCGGTGACGCGGCCCTGGTTGCGGAACGGCTCCCGCGTCACGGTGGGATAGTAGAGCAGCTTGCCGCCAACCAGCTCGCCCAACGCCTCGTCCTGCGGCAGCGCCTCGATCATGTCGGCATAGGCCAGCTCCGCCACCTGCCGCACGCCATGCAGCAGCACCACCCGCTCGAACCGGTCATACACCTCCGGTTCCCGGATCAGCGACAGGAAGGGCGCGAGGCCCGTGCCGGTGCCGTAGAGCCACAGCGTCCGCCCCGGCAGCAGCGCGTCCATCACCAGCGTGCCGACCGGCTTGCGGCCGATCAGGATCTCGTCCCCGGCGCGGACATGCTGCAGCCGGCTGGTCAGCGGGCCGTCCTGCACCTTGATCGACAGGAATTCCAGCCCCTCGTCCCAGGGCGGGGAGGCCACGGAATAGGCGCGCACCAGCGGCTTGCCTTCCACCATCAGCCCCAGCATCACGAACTGCCCGGCCGTGAAGCGGAGCGTCGGGCTGCGGGTGCAGCGGAAGGAAAACAGGCGGTCCGTCCAATGATGCACCTGCTCCACCGTTTCGGTGGAATAGGCCGGGTGGGCGGATTTCCAGGCGGGTCGGGTTTCGGCGTTCATCGGCGGAGAGATGGCCTTTCCAGGGCGCCGGGCAAGTCACGGAGGCCCCAGGGGCGACATCCGGGGACGGGACCATGACACGGCTTGCATGCGGCCGCGGTTGCGGTGAGCCTTCGCCTATCATGAGCAAGCCGTCCGACGCCACACCCCAACCCGCATCCCTGCCCCCCCCGCCCGTCGGGCCGGAGGTCGATCCGACGCCGCGGCCGCTGCCGGCGCGGGTGCCGCATCGCGGCGCCTCGGTGACGCTGGAGCCGCTCGGCATCCGCCATGCGGAGGAGCTGTGGGAGGCGGTGCAGGGCGCCGGGGACAGCTGGGCCTATATGGGCTACGGCCCCTTCCCGGATGCCGTCAGCTTCCGCCGCTTCCTGGGCGGTTTCGCCACCACACACGACCCGATCGCCTGGGCCGTGCGCCCGCACATCTCCGGCCGCGCGCTGGGCTGGCTGACGCTGATGGAGATCCAGCCCGCCAACGCCGCGATCGAGCTGGGCAACATCTGGTTCTCCCCCCGCATGCAGCGCTCGCGCGCCGCCACCGAGGCGATGTTCCTGCTGATGCGGCATGCCATGGACGATCTCGGCTACCGGCGCCTGGTGTGGAAGTGCAACGCGCTGAACGCGCCTTCCCGCCGCGCCGCCGCCCGCCTCGGCTTCACCTTCGAGGGGGAGCACCGCGCGCATATGGTGGTGAAGGGGCGGCGGCGCGACACCGTCTGGTTCTCGATCCTGGAGGATGAATGGCCGGCGCGGCGCGATGCCATCGCCGCCTGGCTGGCGGAGAAGAATTTCGACCATCTGGGGCGCGCGCGCGCCAGCCTCGGCGCGCGGCCCGCGTAACCCGGTCCGGGGCTCGGTCGTTGTTGAGCCGGAGCTTTTCGCACCGGCGCCCGCTCCCGCCCCGCGCCCCAGGCCGCCGCGCCCCAAGGAAAAACCCCAGGAACGTTCATGCCCCCCTCCGAAAGGCTGCATCAGGTCCGCGAAACCATCCTCAAGGCCAAGGGCACCCTGCCGGAGCCGCCGCCCCCGGTCTCGGATGTGGGCCGCGGCGCGACGCATCCGGCGCAGATCCCGGCGCGCGGCTGGTGGAGCATCATCAAGCGGGCCTTCATCGAGGCCTATAACGACCGGGTGATGACCGAGGCCGCCGGCATCACCTTCTACGCGCTGTTGTCGATGTTTCCCGCCATCACGGCGCTGGTGTCGCTCTACGGCTATGTGGCCGACCCGCAGATCGTCGGGCAGCACCTGCAGCTGCTCAGCGGCTTCGTGCCGGATAGTGGCGTGCGGCTGATCGACGAGCAGCTGACCCGCCTCACCACCGGCGAGAAAAGCGCGCTGGGCTTCGGCGCCGTCACCGGCCTGCTGGTGGCGCTGTGGTCCGCCAACCAGGGCACCAAGGCGATGTTTGACGCGCTGAACATCGTCTACGAGGAAAAGGAGAAGCGCTCCTTCCTCAAGCTGACGGTGGTGACCCTCAGCTTCACCCTGGGGGCGCTGGTGTTCATGATGCTGGCCCTGGCGGCCGTGGTGGTGCTGCCGGTCGCGCTGACCTTCGTGGGGCTGGGCGGCTCCACCGAGCTGATGCTGCGCCTGGCGCGCTGGCCGCTGCTGCTGGCCATCATCACCGGGCTGCTGGCGGTGCTGTACCGCTATGGCCCCAGCCGGGAACGGGCCCGCTGGCGCTGGGTCAGCTGGGGCGGCATGGTCGCGGCGGTGCTGTGGGTGCTGATCTCGGCCGGCTTCTCGATCTATGTCAGCCGGTTCAGCAATTACGACGCGACCTATGGCTCGCTCGGCGCGGTGATCGGCTTCATGACCTGGATCTGGCTGTCCTCCATGGTGGTGCTGCTGGGTGCCGAGCTGAACGCCGAGATGGAACACCAGACGAGGCGCGACAGCACCACCGGCCCCGAGCTGGAGCTGGGCCAGCGCGGCGCCCGCATGGCGGACACGGTGGCGCGCGCCCCCTGACGCGGTTTCGTCATCCGGCCGTCAAGCGGCGGCAACACAGGCCCCGTATCAGCGCAGCCCATCGCATCCGCCCCGGACGGGGCGCACGGAGAGATGGATCATGCGCACCCTGTTGCTGGCCGCCACCGCCCTGATCGGGCTGGGCGGCGCCGCCCTGGCCCAGACAGCCCCGGCCCAAGGCCAGGCCGGTTCCGACCGCAAGGTCGAGGCCCGGCTGGCCGGCCACGCCATCCTGCCCGCCTTCACCATGGCCCTGCCGCCGGCCGACGCGCCGCGCGATGCGCTGGTGTCGGGCAAGTTCACCGCCGCCGCGCGCCAGGACCGCCCGGGCGCCCTGCCCGGCACCACCGGCCCTGCGCCGTCCGGCCGCCCGACCGGCATCTCCCTGCCCTTCATCGGCCAGCCGGTGCAGGGCTTTTCCGGCATCAAGCCGGTGGCCAGCGATCCGGGCGCCTATTGGGTGCTGACGGACAATGGCTTCGGCAACAAGCGCAACAGCGGCGACGCCCTGCTGATGTTCCACAAGGTCCGTCCCGATTTCCGCGCCGGGCAGGCGGGCGGCCAGGTGGCGGTGGAACGCACCGTCTTCCTGTCCGACCCGGACCGGCGCGTGCCCTTCCGCATCGCCCATGAGGGCACCGCCGAGCGCTACCTGACCGGCGCCGATTTCGACCCGGAAAGCATCGAGCCCATCCCCGATGGCTCCGGCTTCTGGATCGGCGAGGAATTCGGCCCCTTCCTGATCCGCGTCGATGCCGGGGGGCGCGTGCGGCAGGTGGTGGAAACCCGGCTTGATGGCCAGGTGCTGCGCGGCCCGGACCATCCGGCGGTTTCCGTGGGCGCCACGCCGGCCGCCGGGGCCGATTTCCGCGTCCGCCGCTCCGGCGGCTATGAGGGCATGGCCATGCTGCCCGACGGCTCCCGCCTTTGGGCGCTGCTGGAGCAGCCGCTGTTCCAGCCGAACAGCGACCAGGCCGAGGGCGGCTTCCTGCGGATGATGGAGTTTGACACGGCGAAGGGCGACTGGACCGGCCGCTCCCTGAAGCTGCGGCTGGAGCCCGGTGCCACCGCCATCGGCGATTTCAACATGATCGACGAGCGCCGCGCCCTGGTGATCGAGCGGGACAATGGCGAAGGCGACGCTTCCCTTGCCTGCGCCGACGGGCGGAACCCGCCCGGCTGCTTCCCCGCCCCGGCCAGGGTCAAGCGCGTCTCGCTGGTGGATCTCGGCGCCGCGGATGCGGAGGGCTTCGTGCGGAAGCTCGCCCATATCGACCTGCTGGACATCCGCGACCCGGAAGGATTGTCGCGGCAGAGCGGCGACCGCGCCGCCTCCGTGCCGAGGGACCGCTTCAGCTTCCCCTTCTTCACCATCGAGGACGTGGCGATGGTGGATGCGGAGCACATCATTGTCGGCAATGACAACAACCTGCCCTTCAGCGCCGGCCGCCACCTCGCCCGCGCCGATGACAATGAGATGATCCTGCTGCACGTGCCGGACCTGCTGCGCGCGCGTTGATCCCGCCACCCGCGCCCCTGCCCGCCCGGGGCGCGGCCCTTGACCGCTTGCCGTCCGCCGCCGCCCACCCTACCCCTAGGGGAAGACCCTGGTGGAGACTGACTGCATGCCGTTGCGTGACGCGACCCCCGCAGACCTGCCGGCGATCACCGCGATCTACGCCCACCATGTCCTGCACGGCACCGGCACCTTCGAGGAGGAGCCGCCGGACGAGGCCGCGATGGCCGCCCGGCTGCGGCGCGTGCAGGAGCGTGGCTGCGCCTGGCTGGTGGCGGAGGAGGCGGATGCCGTTCTGGGCTTCGCTTATTTCACCCCGTTCCGCGAATGCTCGGCCTATCGCCACTCGGCCGAGGATTCGATCTATGTGCGCCATGACGTGCATGGCCAGGGGCTGGGCAAGAGCCTGGTGGCCGCCCTGCTGCAACGCGCGGAGCAGGCGGGCTACCGGCAGATCTTCGCCAATATTGGCGATTCGGAGAATGTGGGTTCCATCGGCCTGCACCTGTCGCTCGGCTTCCGGCAGGTCGGCACCTTGCGCGCCGCCGGGCTGAAATTCGGCCGCTGGCTGGACGTGGTGCAGATGCAGCGGGGCCTGGGCGCCGCCGACCGCACCCTGCCCTAGCGTCATACAGGGCCGGGTGTCCCGCCCCGGCCGCTTCCGCGACAGCCGGGCAGAATCGGGTAACCATCCGCGCCGTCATGCTTTCCACCTGAACGGCATTCATGCCGCGGCGCGAAAATCGCGTTTTCCTTCCTGCCCCTGAACCGAGGTTCCTGGCGAAACGGAGGAGCTCTTGCTCGACCAGTTCGACGAAACCGCGCGGGACATCGTGGCGTCCGCCACCTGGGCGCCGGACTGGCTGCTCAGCATCGCCGTCCTCATGGCCGCGCTGCTGCCCGCCCTGCTGGCGCACCGCATCCTGTTCCGCATCATCAGCCGGCTGGTGCAGAGCCGCGACCTGTTCTGGCGGTCCCTGGTGCAGCGCACCGAAGGGCCGGTCCGGCTCGGCCTGATCGTGGTGGCGCTCAGCCTCGGCGCGGCCATCGCGCCGCTTTCGGCGGGGCAGGCGGCGGTGGCGCGGCACGCCCTGGCGATCTGCTTCATCTGCCTGGTGGGCTGGGTGGCGCTGACCGCGCTGCACATCTGGACCACCGTGTATCTGCGGAAGTTCAAGCTGGATTCCGAGGACAACCTCCTCGCCCGCAAGCACACCACCCAGTCGCGCATCCTGAAGCGCGTCGCCAGCGTGCTGATCGTGCTGGTCACCGCTTCCGTCGCGCTGATGACCTTCGACGGGGTGCGGCAATATGGCGTGTCGCTGCTGGCCTCGGCCGGTGCCGCGGGCATCGTGATGGGCCTGGCGCTGCAGCCCCTGCTGAAGAACCTGATCGCCGGCGTCCAGCTCGCCGTCACCCAGCCGATCCGCCTGGAGGATGCGGTGATCGTGGAAGGCGAATGGGGCAATGTGGAGGAGATCACCGCCACCTATGTCGTGGTGCGGCTGTGGGACTGGCGGCGCATGGTGCTGCCCTTATCCTATTTCATCGAGAAGCCGTTCCAGAACTGGACGCGGGAAAGCGCCTCCCTGATCGGCACGGTGATGCTGTATGTGGATTATTCGGCGCCGATCGAGGCGATGCGGCGCAAGCTGGAGGAGGTCGCGCGGGAAACCCCGCTCTGGGACCGCCGCGTGGTGAACATGCAGGTCACCGATTTCACCCCCGACACCATGCAGGTCCGCATGCTGGTTTCCGCCAGCAGCGCCGGCCGGGCCTTCGACCTGCGCTGCTGGGTGCGGGAACAGATGATCGGGTGGCTGCAGGCCGAGCATCCCGGGGCGCTGCCGCGCCAGCGGGCCGAGATCCGCCGCCTGCCGCGCGATGCCGCCTGGATGGAGGAAGCGGTGGCGGCGGAATAGCTCACGCCACCAGCAGGCCGCCGCCGATCTCCCGCCGCAGCTTGCGGCGGATGGCATCGGCGAAATCGACGTAATCGGCGCAGCTCATGGCGAAGGCGCCGGGGCCGCCGATCACCTCCGCCTCGAAATGCGCCAGCAGGCCGGGCTCCTCGTTCAGCACCGCCAGCGCGTTGAGGGTGACGCCGGCGGCCACCCCGATGTCGCGCACACCGCCGGGAGCGCGGCCCCGGTTGTGCGCGCCATCGCCCGACACATCCAGCACCAGCCGCGCCGCCTGGGCCGGGCAGCGCGCCAGCAGCGCCAGCCCGGCCGCCATGCCGGGCCCCAGCGCCGTGACGCCGGGCTGCGGCAGGCGCGGGGCGTTCTCGATGGCATCGGCCAGGGCGGCGGCGGCGGCCGCGCCATCCACCCGCATCCACGGCACCGCCACCTCCTGCGCCGAGGACCAGAACAGCACCGCCACCGCCACCGCCCCGCGCGGCCCGGCGGCGCAGGCCTGGGCGATGTCCGCTTCCCGGAAGGCCCCGGCCAGGCCGCCGATCATCAGCCCGAACTCGGCGAAGTCCACGCTGGCGGACACATCCACCGCAAGGCATAGCGCCAGATCCACCGGGTCCATGCATTCTTCTCCCCTTGCCGGCCTTGCCGCGTTAGGATGCGCCGGCGCTGCGAGAAAGGGCGGAAAACCGCGCCCTGGCATTGAACCCTCCGCGCAGCGTGCTCACCTTTCGTGCTCCTAACTTTCCGGTAAGGTTTGGCGCGGCCAACCGCCACCCGCTTCTGAGGATGGATAATGGACGGACGAACCGGCACCGCATCGCCGGACGCCACGATGGATCAGTTCGCGCCCGATGCCGTTTCCCGTGGCTCCTCTCCCGGGCCATCCCACGGTCCAGCCGCAGCCCCGATCACCCGCATCATCGCCCAGGTCGCCGCCACCTTTCCCGGGGAGCGCATCACCCTGGGCGAGATGGCGGAAGCCTTTGGCGAGCGCGCCTTCGGCCTGCTGATCCTGCTGCTGTGCCTGCCCAGCCTGCTGCCCGGCATGGCCAGCGTGTTCGGCCTGCCGATGCTGATCCTGGGCCTGCAGATGGGGCTGGGCCGCACCCGCCCTTCCCTGCCGCGCTTCCTGGCCGCCAGGACGGTGAAGCGGACGGACCTGATGCGGCTGGCGAACGCGTCGTCCCGCGGGTTGAAGACGGTGGAGCGCTTCGTGCGCCCCCGCCCCGGCTGGTGCATCGAGCCGGCGGGAGAGCGGCTGGTGGGCTGGATGACCGTGCTGGCGGCGCTGATGCTGATCCTGCCCGGGCCGGGCACCAACGGGCCACCGGCCTTCGGCACCATCATCATGGCCCTGGGCGTGGTGGAGCAGGACAGCCGCGTCACCGGCATCGGCCTGGTCGTGACCATCGCCGGCTGCCTGTTCGCCGCCGGCGTGCTGGTGGCGCTGTGCTGGTTCGGCTGGCAGGCGGTCGGGTTCATCTTCTGACAGGATGCGCGGGAACAGGGCGTTCCCGCGAGCGGCCCGGCGGCCGGGGCGGAACGGGGGCCTGACGACGGCCGCCCGCGCCCCCTTTCAGGCGGCTTCGCGCAGCCGCACGCCCAGCTCCTCCAGCGCGCCGCGCATGGCGCCCAGCGCGAAGCGGATCTCGTCCGGCCCCACATGGCCGATGCAGCCGACGCGGAAGGTCGGCTCGGCCGTGTTGTGGAAGTTGCTGATCAGCACGCCGCGCCGCTTCAGCGCATCCACGAAGCGCTGCAGCTCGAAGGCCGGATGGTCGGGCTGGTGGAACAGCACGATGACCGGCCCCTGCTGCTCCCGGTCGAGATAGGGCTTCAGCCCCAGCGCCTGCCCGCCCTCATGCAGGATGCGGGCATTCTCGCGGTAGCGGGCGAGCCGCACCGGCTGCCCGCCCTCGACCAGGAAGATGTCCAGCGCGATGCCGAAGGCGTGCAGCGCCTGCACCGGCGGCGTGAAGCGGAAGCTGCCCCAGCTGGTGCGCTGCGCCGTGTCGAACACATCGGCCAGGTCGAAGGACCAGGACTGGGCGTTGCCCCGCGAGGCCTCGACCCGCCCGATCGGGCAGATGGCGAAGCCGAGACCCGGCAGCCCCTCGATGCATTTGTTGGAGGTGAACACCACCGCATCCACCTCCGGCTGCGCCTTCAGGTCGAAGGGCAGCGCGCCGAAGGCCGAGACGGCATCGACAATCATGCGGCGGCCATGCTCCCGCGCCACGGCGCCGATCGCCGGTACGTCGTTGACGATGCCGCTGCCGGTTTCGGAATACACGATGCCGACATGGCTGATCGCCGGGTCCGCGGCGAGCGCCGCGCCGATCTCGGCCGGGGCGATGCTGCGCTTGTCCGTGCAGGGCAGGGCCACGATGGCGCGGCCCGCCTCGCGCGCCAGGCGGGCCATGCGCTCGGCATAGGCGCCGTTCATCGGGATCAGCAGCTTGCCCGCGCCGGGCCGGTCCTGCGCCGGGATGAAGGTGCGGATCGCCGCCTCGGTGATGAAATGGCCGGCGCCCTGCAATGGCAGGCAGGCATGCTGGCCGGCCACGCCGCCGGCGATGTCGCGCAGCTTCTCGCGGATGGCGATGTATTCGGGAAAGAAGTCACGGTCCCAGGGGGCGATGTCCACCGCCATGGCAGCCCGCACTTCGGGACGGGTCTGCACGGGACCGGGAATCAACAACAACATTCTGGCTGTTCCTGTTCAGGCGTTTCGGAGGGCCATTCGGAAGCCGGCGGGCCCGACCCGCGCCTCTGCACAAACAGCCAACCACAGGCTGCCTCCGCCACCCGGCAAAGGAAAGGGGAGATACGCCGGGAAATGCAACCCGTGGGAAAGGAGGCGCGAAACCATGCCGCGCGGCAGCGGGCCGCCTTTGCATTCCCGGAAAACAGAAAAGGGCGCTGCCGGTGGCCGGCAGCGCCCTTTTTCCTGAAACGGCCTCAGCGGCCGGACATGATCCGCTCGACCAGCTGTTTCACCGAGGGGATGAAGCCGTTCGAGTAGAACGGGTCCGCGCCGAAGCGATAGGCGTTGTGGCCGGCGAACATCAGGTTGTGCTCGATGGCGCCGTCATGGGCGATGTCCTGCAGCGTCTTCTGGATGCAGAAGGAGCGCGGATCGGCCTTCTTGCCGTTGGTGTAGTCCGGCCCGTGCTGGGTCCAGTTGGAAAACCGGCAATGGGACAGGCAGCCCATGCAGTCGGTCTGGTCCTTCAGGATTTCCCGCGCATTCTCGGGCGTCACGAAGACCAGGGTGCTGTCGGGGGTGCGCAGCGCCTCGGTGTAGCCCTGGGCTTCCCAGTGATGCACGCGCTCCAGGTCGCCGGGCGCCAGCCAGACCAGGCGCTTGCGCGGGCCCACGCCGTATTCGGCGGTGTGCTCGCCGACCGGCTCGGGGCTGACCGCCACCTGGCGCTCGTTGCGGGCCTCCAGGTCGCGCAGGAAGTCGTTGCGCACGGCCGAGGAATAGAAGCCGGTGGGCGAGAAGGGCTGCAGCAGCACGTCGCCCGGCTTCAGCGTCAGCAGGCGCTGCTTCCAGGACTCGCTGATCGGGCTTTCCTGGGTCAGCAGCGGGCGGGTGCCGAACTGGAAGGCGACCGGGCCCAGCTCGGGGTTGTCGATCCAGTCCTCCCATTCCTCCAGCCACCAGACGCCGCCGGCCATGATGATCGGCACGTCGCCCAGGCCGAAGGCGCGCATCTGCTCGCGCAGCTTGCGGACGCGCTCATAAGGCGCCTCGGGCTTGTTCGGGTCCTCGGAATTGGACAGGCCGTTATGGCCGCCGGCCAGCCAGGGGTCCTCATAGACCACGCCGCCCAGCAGCTCCGCCGCCTTGCTGTAGGAACGCTTCCACAGCGCCGCGAAGGCCCGGCCGGAGGACACGATGGGGTAATAGAAGACGTTGAACTCGCGGGCGATCTCGGCCAGCCGGTAGGGCATGCCGGCGCCGCAGGTGACGCCGTTGATCAGCCCCTTGGCGCCTTCCAGCACGCCACGCAGCACGCGCTCGGCGCCGCCCATCTCCCATAGCACGTTGATGTGGATGCGGCCGCGGCCATTGGCCCGCTCATGCGCCTCGCGCGCCTGCGCGATGCCGCCGGCGATGCCATAGGCCACCAGCTCCTCGTGGCGGTCGCGGCGGGTGCGGCCGTGATAGACCTGGCGGATGACATTGCCATCCGCATCGTAGCTGTCGGCGTTGACGCCGGAGAAGGTGCCGATGCCACCGGCGCCCGCCCATTCGCCACAGGATGCCCCCGTGGAGACGGCGACGCCCTTGCCGCCTTCCACCAGCGGAAGCACGTCCACACCGCCCATCCGGATCGCGTTGATTGCCTTCACCGCAGCCTTACCGTTCCCGAAACTGATTTCACGATAGCGTCATTTAGAATGGGCCACACCCATTCCGAGCCCCACGCCTGAAATTTTTTGAAATCTGGCGTGAGCGCGACGGGGAGGGGTCCCCGCCGCTTCCGGCTCAACTCAGTCGTGGTCGCGACGCGGACGACGCTCACGGCGCTCCCGGCGCTCGCCGCCCTCGCCCTCGCCCTCACTTTCGGCGCGGGGGCGGCGGGCGCCGACCTGCTCACTGATATCGGCACCCGTGGCCTGATCCACAACCCGCATGGACAGCTTCACCTTGCCGCGGTCGTCGAAGCCCAGCACCTTCACCTTCACCTTGTCGCCCTGCTTGACGATGTCGGTGGTCTTGTTGACGCGCTCATTCGACAGCTCGGAGATGTGGACGAGGCCGTCCTTGGCGCCGAGGAAGTTCACGAAGGCGCCGAAATCGGCGGTCTTCACCACGGTGCCGTTGTAGATCACGCCGACCTCCGGCTCGGCGGTGATGCCGCGGATGCGGTCGATCGCGGCCTGCGTCGCCTCGGGGGAGGTGGACGCGATCTTGATCGTGCCGTCATCCTCGATGTCGATCTTGGTGCCGGTGGTCTCCACGATGTCGCGGATCACCTTGCCGCCCGTGCCGATCACTTCGCGGATCTTGTCCTTCGGCACGTTGATCACGGTGATCTTCGGCGCGTTGGAGGCGACATCGGTGCGGGCGCCGGTCAGGCCCTTCGCCATCTCGCCCAGGATGTGCAGCCGGCCGCCCTTGGCCTGCTCCAGCGCGATCTTCATGATCTCGGGCGTGATGGAGGTGATCTTGATGTCCATCTGGAGGGCGGTGATGCCTTCCTCCGTGCCGGCCACCTTGAAGTCCATGTCCCCGAGATGGTCCTCGTCGCCCAGGATGTCGGACAGGACCGCGTAGCCCTTCTCCTCCTTGATCAGGCCCATGGCGATGCCGGCGCAGGGGCGCTTCAGCGGCACGCCGGCATCCATCAGCGACAGCGAGGTGCCGCAAACGGTGGCCATCGAGGAGGAGCCGTTCGACTCGGTGATCTCGGACACTACGCGCATGGTGTAGGGGAAGGTGGACTTCTCCGGCAGCAGCGGCTTGATGGCGCGCCAGGCCAGCTTGCCATGGCCGATCTCGCGGCGGCCGGGGCTGCCCATCCGGCCCGTCTCGTTCACCGAATAGGGCGGGAAGTTGTAGTGCAGCATGAAGTTCTCGCGGTACTCGCCCGCGAGCTGGTCGATGATCTGCTCATCCTGGCCGGTGCCGAGCGTCGCCACGCAGAAGGCCTGCGTTTCGCCACGGGTGAACAGCGCCGAGCCATGGGAGCGCGGCAGCACGCCGACCTCGGCCACGATCGGGCGCACGGTCTTGGTGTCGCGGCCATCGATGCGCATGCCGGTGTCGAGGATGGCGTTGCGGACGACGTCCGCTTCCAGCTCCTTCAGCAGCCCCTTGGCGGCGGCGGCCTCATCCTCGGAAAGCTGCTCGAGCAGCGCCTTCTTGGCCGCGCCCACCTTCTGCTGGCGGAGCAGCTTCTGGGTTTCCTTGTAGGCCTCGCCGATGGAGGCGCTGCCCAGCTCGGCCAGCTTCTTCTTCAGCGCCGCCGTTTCGGCCGCTTCCTCGGGCAGGTCCCAGGGCTCCTTGGCGGCGCGCTCGGCCAGCTCGATGATGCCCTCGATCACGGGCTGGAAGCCCTTGTGGCCGAAGGTCACGGCGCCCAGCATGTCGTCCTCGGACAGCTCCTGCGCCTCCGACTCCACCATCAGCACGCCCTCGGCGGTGCCGGCGACGACCAAGTCGAGCTTGGAGCTCTTCATCTGCTCCAGCGTCGGGTTCAGCACGAAAGCGCCCTCGATCAGGCCGACGCGCGCAGCACCCACCGGGCCGAAGAAGGGAATGCCCGACAGCGTCAGCGCGGCGGAGCAACCGACCAGCGCCACGATGTCCGGGCTGTTCTCCATGTCATGCGACAGCACCGTCGCGATGACCTGCACCTCGTTGCGGAACCCTTCCGGGAACAGCGGGCGGATCGGGCGGTCGATCAGGCGGGAGATCAGGGTCTCCGCCTCGGAAGGACGGCCCTCGCGCTTGAAGAAGCCGCCCGGGATCTTGCCGGCCGCGAAGGCCTTTTCCTGGTAGTTCACGGTGAGCGGGAAGAAATCCTGCCCCGGCTTCACGTTGCGGGCGCCGACCACGGTGCAGAGCACGATGGTGTCGCCGAGCCGGGCCATCACCGCGCCATCAGCCTGGCGGGCGACCTTGCCGGTCTCCAGCGTCAGCGTCTTGCCGGCCCAGTCGATGTCCTTGCGGAAGTAGTTGTCGAACATGAATCGTCCTTGGCATCGCGGCCCGCGGCATTCCTACCTGCGGGCCTTGCGTCCCCCCCGCCGGGCGGTGCCGCGCGCGGGGTCTCATGGGGCGATGCGGAACAGCCTCGAACGCCGGACCAGGATTTCGCCCCCGATGGGGGCGATCGGCGTCTCGGGCGGCATGGGGTGGCCGCGGGAACCGCGGAACGCACCATGTGGCCGGAAACGCCGCCACGCTCCCCTTGCAAGGGTCGCGCCCGGTGCAGCCTCGTGCTTCCCGCTCGCCAGCGGGTCCGGGCCTGCCCGAGTCGGGCCGCCCGGGCGGCGTTATGGACGCACATTCACCGCGATGCCACGGAAAAATCGCCGCCCGCCTGGCGGGACCATTCCCTCACGGCCAAGCCCGCGCCGTTTTCAGCGCCGCGGCGGCACGGGTCCGGCCGACCCCCGGGACGCCGGAAATCGCTCGGAGCGGCAGGCATCGGAGCAGTAGCGCACCTGCTCCCAGTCGCGCGCCCATTTGCGCCGCCACGCGAAGGGGCGGCCGCAGGCGGCGCAGATCTTCTGCGGCAGGTGCGGCTTCTTGTGCGCCATGCAGACCCCTTTCCACGAAAAAGGGCGGAGCCTCGCGGCCCCGCCCCCGTTTCAATGCCGCCCGGGCCGGATCAGGCCGCGCTCTTGAGCGCCGCAGCCTTCACCTCGTCGCTGACCGCGCCGGCGAAGGTTTCGAAGTTCTTCTCGAACAGCGACACCAGATGCTTGGCCTGCTTGTCATAGGCCGCCTTGTCGGCCCAGGAGTCGCGCGGGTTCAGCACCTCGGCCGGCACGCCCGGCACGTTCTGCGGCACGGCGAGGCCGAAGAACGGATCGGTGACGAACTGGGCCTGGGCCAGGGAGCCATCCAGCGCGGCGCGCAGCAGGGCGCGGGTGTGCTTGATGGACATGCGGTGGCCGGTGCCATAGGCGCCACCGGTCCAGCCCGTGTTCACCAGCCACACCTGGGCGCCGTGCTTGGCGATCAGGTCGGCCAGCATCTTGCCGTACACCTCGGGGTGGCGCGGCAGGAAGGGGGCGCCGAAGCAGGTGGAGAAGGTGGCCTGCGGCTCCTTGCCGAGGCCCTTCTCCGTGCCGGCCACCTTGGCGGTGTAGCCCGACATGAAGTGGTACATGGCCTGGGCCGGGGTCAGCTTGGCGATGGGCGGCAGCACGCCAAAGGCGTCGGCCGTCAGCATCACCACGTTCTTCGGCAGCCCCGCCATTCCGCCAGGGGCGGTGTTGGGGATGAACTCGATCGGGTAGCAGGAGCGGGTGTTCTCGGTCAGGCTGCCATTGTCGAGGTCGAGATTGCCGCGCTCATCGGCCACCACGTTCTCGAGCACCGCGCCGAAGCGGTGGGATGCGTTCCAGATCTGCGGCTCGGCTTCCTGGGAAAGCTTGATGACCTTGGCGTAGCAGCCGCCCTCGAAGTTGAACACGCCCTTGTCCGACCAGCCATGCTCGTCATCGCCGATCAGCGCCCGCTCGGGGTCGGAGGACAGGGTGGTCTTGCCGGTGCCGGACAGGCCGAAGAACAGCGCCGTGTCGCCCTTTTCTCCGACATTGGCGGAGCAATGCATCGGCAGCACGCCCTTGGCCGGCAGCAGCCAGTTCATGACGGTGAAGATGCTCTTCTTGATCTCGCCGGCATAGGAGGTGCCGGCGATGGCGATGATCTTCTTGGCGAAGCTCAGCGCGATCAACGTGCCGGAATCCGGGCGGCCACCATGCTCCGGCCGCGCTTCCATCTCCGGCGCGTGCAGGATGGTGAAGTCCGGGGTGAAGCCTTCCAGCTCCTCGACCGGCGGGCGGATGAACATGTTGCGGGCGAACAGCGCGTGCCACGCATTGGTGGTCACCAGACGGACCTTGATGCGGTGTTCCGGGTCGGCGCCGGCATACAGGTCCTGGGTGAACAGCTCCTGCCGCTCGCCCAGCCAGTTGCGGACATCGGCGGTGAAGGCGTCGAACTTGGCCGGGTCCAGCTTCCGGTTGACCTTGCCCCACCAGATCTCCTTGGAAACCTCGGGGTCGTCGGCCACGAACTTGTCCGCCACGGAGCGGCCGGTATGCACGCCGGTCACCGCCATGAAGGCGCCATCGGCCGACAGGCGGCCCTCACCGCGGCGCAGCGCATGGGCATACAGACCGGCGGCGGTCAGGTTGGCATGGACATCAAAGGAAGCGGTCACGCCCGTCCCTGCGAGAGCCTGGGCGGGAACGGTCTGCGGCGTGTTCATCAGTCGGTCATCTCCGGTCAAGGCGCTGTTCCTCCAGCGCGGCGCGCAGGGGCAGTGGCCATTGATTGTCCTCCCGGAAGGTCCGCATCTCGCACACAATCGTACCGCATGGGCACCGTTCCCGGCTGGCGGGCGGAACCCTAAGGCAGCGAAACCGGCACGGTCAACGTTCGCGTTGTCGTCATATTATCATACGAATTCCCGCTTCCGCCTGGACGAAGTTCAATTTTTGATGCGAGCCCGGGCTTCCGCCGATGCCGCGACCAAGGCATCCCGTAGGCTCGCCGCATCCACCACTGGCAGCTTGAACGCCACCCGGCAATGCCGGTGATCATCGGCGATCAGGTCGCAGCCATCCACATCCACCGCCACCATGCGCCACGGTCCAGGCTGCTGCCCTGCCAAACAAATCGCCATGTTTTCAAGGATATCGGGGTGATCCACATTCATGTGCTCACATGCGGCCGTTTCCGCCTCGGCGACGGCATGGACCGAGGCGGCGTCCGGCAGCCATTCGGCGGGGCGCAGGCGGAACGCCGCGGCGAAGCCGCCCACCACCTGCAACCCTTCCGGCTTCATCCGCCACAGGGCGAAGTCGCTGAACCCCGCGTAAAGCTCGGCATAGGGATGCAGGGCGAGCCAGCGTGCCTTCAGCGCGGGAATGTGATGGTCCTCAACCCGCTCGGCCAGCCCGGTCACAGTAACGCGAGGGGCGGTCTGCGGGTTCGCCTCGGTTGCCGCGCCTTGGACGAACAGGGCGCATCGCGGCTCGCGCAGCAACTGGCGGGTGTGCTCGGACAAGCTGGACAGCCACATCAGCGGCGACAGGTCCGGAGCCATGGCGGGCGTGACGAGGCTGGCGAAAGGCTGCCCTTCCCGCTGCGTCGCAAGCACGGCGGAACGCGCCCCGCGCAGCAATGCCCTGGCCATCCAGCCCGCTTCGGCCTTGTCCACCATCCAGATCACCCCTTATCCACCATGTTGCGGCCCGGCCCGTGCCACAATCTCCGCGCATATCCCCTTGCGATAAAGGGCCGCCGGGGGCCGGACGATGCCCGGCGCCGCAGAAGGACGTCAGGAGCCGCAACACATGCCCGCCACGATCGCCCTGGTCGATGATGACCGCAACATCCTGACCTCTGTCTCCATGACACTGGAGCAGGAAGGGTTCCAGGTGCGCACCTACACCGATGGCGAAAGCGCGCTGCAGGGCTTGCTGTCCCGCCCCGCCGACCTCGCGGTGCTGGACGTGAAGATGCCCCGGATGGACGGGATGGAGCTGCTGCAAAGGCTGCGCCAGCGCTCCTCCATGCCGGTGATCTTCCTGACCTCCAAGGACGAGGAGCTGGACCAGCTGATGGGGCTGCGCCTCGGCGCCGACGACTACATCACCAAGCCCTTTTCCCAGCGCCTGCTGCTGGAGCGCATCCGCGCCCTGCTGCGCCGCAACGAGGCCAGCCGGGCCGAGGGCTCCGGCGCGCCGCCTTCCGGCGTCATCACCCGCGGCGAGCTGGTGCTGGACGAAACCAAGCACACCTGCACCTGGAAGGGCCAGCCGGTGCAGCTGACGGTGACCGAGTTCCTGCTGGTGAAGACGCTGGCCCAGCGCCCCGGCATGGTGAAGAACCGGGACCAGCTGATCGATGCCGCCTATGGCGAGGCGATCTATGTCGATGACCGCACCATCGACAGCCATGTGAAGCGCGTGCGCAAGAAGTTCCGCCAGGTGGACGACGACTTCTCGATGATCGAGACGCTGTACGGCATCGGCTACCGCTACAAGGAGGGCTGATGCCGCGGGCTCCGAGTCCAGGAAACATCGATGCCTGACGCCAGCGGCCGCCCCGCCGGATCCGTCCTGCCCGCGGCCGCGCGACCGGAAACGACGCGGCTGCGCGGCTCGCCGCTGCTGCGGCGCATCCTGCTGCTGAACGCGGTGGCGCCGGCGCTGCTGGCCGCTTCCCTGCTGTATCTTGACCAATACCAGAACGGGCTGCTCGCGGCCGAGGTGGAGGCGCTGCGCACCCAGGCCCGCATCTATGCCGGCGGCATCGCCGAGGCGGCGGCGCGGGTGCAGGATGACAGGCCCGTGCTGGTGCCCGACATCGCCCGCCCCCTGCTGCGCCGCCTGGTGGAACCCAGCCCCAACACCCAGGCCAAGCTGTTCGACACCACCGGCCTGCTGGTGGCCGATAGCCGGGTGCGGGAAGGCCAGGGCGGCGCCATCGTCACCGAGCCGCTGCCCCCGCCCGAGCCGCATTCGGCCTTTTCCGGCACGTTGGCCAGCGTTTACGACCGCATCCTCACCGTGCTGCCGCGCTGGACCGCCGGCGATGGCGACGTGGTGGTGGACGTCACGCCCGGCGCGCCTTCCTTCGACTGGCAGCCCGCCCTCGGCCCCGACCGGCAGCAGGAATTGCGGCTGGCGCTGGAAGGCGGCGTGCGCCCCTATATCCGCCGCACCAATGAAGGCCGGCTGCTGGTCTCCGTGGCCGAGCCGGCGCGGCGCGGCAACCAGAGCGTCGGCATCGTGCTGCTGACGCGGGAAGCGCGGCAGGTCGATGACAGGCTGCTGGAGATCCGCTCCTCCGTGCTCGGGCTGTTCCTGTTGGCGCTGCTGCTGACCGTGGCGGCCTCCTTTTATCTGGCGCGCACCATCGCCTCGCCCATCCTGGCGCTGGCGGGGGCGGCGGCGGCGATGCGGCAGGGCAAGGGCCGCGCCGGCTCGGTGCCGGTGCCGCTGCTGGCCCGCACCGACGAGATCGGCATCCTGGCGCGCGACCTGCAATCCTCCGCCACGGCGCTGTGGGCGCGGATCGACCAGAATGAGCGCTTCGCCGCCGATGTGGCGCATGAGCTGCGCAACCCGCTGACCTCCGTGCGCTCGGCCATGGAAACGCTGCGCCGCATCGAGAACCCGGAGCAGCAGAAACGCCTGCTTGCCATCATCGCCGACGATGCGGTGCGGATGGACCGGCTGATCGCCGACATCGCCGATTCATCCCGCGTGGATGCCGAATTGTCGCGCACCGCGTCGGAGCCGGTGGATATCGGCGCCATCCTCCCGGCCCTGGCCGAGCTGCACAACGCCACCCGCAAGCCCGACGGGCCGGAGGTGGTGCTGGAGATCCCGCCTGGCCCGCTGGTGGTGCGCGGGGTGGAGGGGCGGCTGGTGCAGGTGTTCCGCAACCTCCTGGGCAACGCGATCTCCTTTTCCCCGCCCAATGGCAAGGTCTGGCTGCGCGCCCGGCCAACCGGTGGCGTGATGGAATTTTCCGTCGAGGATGAGGGCCCCGGCATCCCCGAGGCCAAGCTCGACGGCATCTTCGCCCGCTTTTATTCCGAGCGGCCGGAAGGCGAGCAGTTCGGCAAGCATTCGGGGCTGGGGCTGTCGATCAGCCGGCAGATCGTCGAGGGCCTGGGCGGCCGCATCGCTGCGGAGAACCGGCGCGACGAGGGCGGCAAGGTGATCGGCGCACGCTTTGTGGTGCGGCTGCCGCTGGGCTGAGGGTAGGGCTCGCACCTCCGGGTGCAGCCTCTGGCTGAATATTGTTAAGCTTCCACACCCGCCTAATAACTGCCATATTTCAGCAGATTTCAGCGTCCAGTCCCCCGAGCGGAGCCGGAATTCGATATGTTGCTGCATGGGAGCTGCGCAGCCTCGCAAGGGGCCGGCGTGCTGTTCCTGGGTCCCCCGGGATCCGGCAAGTCTGACCTGGTGCTCCGGCTGATGCAGTTGGGCTGGGACCTTGTCGCCGATGACCAGGTGGCGCTGCGCGAGGCCAATGGCGCCGCCGTCGCGGAGGCGCCGGCGGCGCTGGCCGGCCTGCTGGAGGTTCGCGGCGTCGGCATCTTCCAGAACCTGCCGCACGGCCCCGCGCCGCTCCGCCTCGTGGTGGATCTGGCGCCACAGGCCGCCATTCCCCGCCTGCCGGAGCCGCAGCGCTTCGCCCTGTCCGGGTGCAGCCTGCCCCGCTTGGCGCTGCATGCCTTCGAGCCTTCGGCGCCGGCCAAGCTCAGCCTCGCCCTTGCCGCCGCCGAGGCCCGGATGAGCCAGCGCGCCGGGGCCTTCGCGGCGTGAGCCCGGCCATTCCCTCATGCCGGCCGGTGGTGGTGGTCACCGGCCTGTCGGGCGCCGGCAAGGCCACCGTGCTGCGCATGCTGGAAGACCTCGGCTTCGAAAGCATCGACAACCCGCCGCTTTCGGTGCTGGAGGAGCTGGTGGGCGAAGGCGGCACGGTGCCGCTCGCGATCGGCGTGGATGCCCGCACGCGCGGCTTCGACGCCGCCGAGCTGCAGGCGCTGCTGCGCCGCCTGCGGGCGGTGCCGGGCACCGCGCCGCAGCTGTTGTTCGTCACCGCGGAGGATGCGGTGCTGCTGCGCCGCTTCTCGGAAACGCGGCGGCGGCATCCGATGGCGCCGGGCGGCTCCCTCGGCGGCTCGGTGGCGGATGGCATCGCCCGGGAACAATCGCTGCTGGCGCCGCTGCGCGACGCGGCGGACTGGGTGGTGGACACCACGGACCGCCCCCTGCCCGACCTCCGCCGGCTGGTGGAGCGGCATTTCCGCCCCGAAGGCGAGGCGCCGCAGGGCCTCGCCGTCGCGGTGATGTCCTTTGCCTTTCCGCGCGGCCTGCCGCGGGAGGCGGATCTGGTGCTCGACCTGCGCTTCCTGCGCAACCCGCATTACGATCCGGTTCTGCGGCCGAAAACCGGCCAGGACCCCGCGGTGGCGGCGTTTGTCCGGCAGGACCCGGATTTCGCTCCATTCTGGCAACGCATGACGGCGCTGCTGGACCCGCTCTTGCCGCGCTACGCGGCGGAGGGCAAGAAATACCTGACGGTTGCTCTTGGCTGCACGGGCGGCAAGCACCGCTCCGTGCTGATGGCGGAGTTGCTTTCCGCGCATCTTGCCGAACAAGGTTGGCGCGTCGATCTGACACATCGTGAACTGCGCGCCGTGCAGGCTTCCAGCACGGGGGCCATGGCTGCAGGAGGCGGCGAACTGAATATCGCCCCGCCGCTCAGCACAACGGGTCGGGAGGCCCCTTCTACTTGCACTCTTTAATGGCGTACCCATCATGATCGGCATGGTTTTGGTCAGTCACGGCCAGCTCGCCGAGGAATTCCGCCTGGCGATGGAGCACGTGATCGGCCCGCAGCCGCAGGTCGAGACGGTGTGCATCGGCCCCGATGACGACATGGAAGCGCGCAAGCGCGACATCCTGGGGCGCGTGGCCGCCGTGGACCAGGGGGATGGCGTGGTGATCCTGACCGACATGTTCGGCGGCACGCCCTCGAACCTGGCCACCGCGGTGGCGCAGGGGGATGGCCATCCCGGCTGCCCGATCGAGGTGATCGCCGGGCTGAACCTGCCGCTCCTGGTCAAGCTGGCGAAGATCCGCAGCGCCGAGGCGCTGGGCCCGGCGGTGGAGCACGCCATGATGGCGGGCCGCAAATATATCGCCTGCGCCACCCCGGCGCGCTGCGCCCCGCCGCCCCCGGTTGACGCGCTGACCTGCGCCAAGCCGGTCTGAGCCGGCGGGCGCGCCCTACCGGAGATAAACCCGAGATGCACAGCCCGTTCCGGCGCCCCAGCCCCGCCTTCGCCCCCTCCGACGTGTTCCGGAGCGACGCGCCCCTGCCCCCCGCGGCCGAGGCAGGCAATCCGCTGCTGCTGCGCCGCGTGGTGCCGATCACCAACAGCCGCGGCCTGCATGCCCGCGCCGCCGCCAAGCTGGTGTCGCTGGCCGAGCGCTTTTCCGCCTGCGTGACCGTCGGGCGCGATGGTCAGAAGGTGCCCGCATGCTCCATTATGGGGCTGATGATGCTGGGCGCCGGCAAGGGGAGCGAGGTCGTGGTGGAAGCCGAGGGATGGGATGCCAGGGAAGCGCTGGATGCGGTGGCCGGCCTGATCGAGGCCGGATTCCATGAAGACTGAGAAGCGCGAGAAAGCCAGCCAAGCCCCCGCCGCCGAGCCTGCCCGCCGCCTCGCCCGGAAGTCGCGCGAAGCCAGGCTGTGGGGCATCCCCATCTGCCCGGGCGTCGCCATCGGCCCCGTGTTCGACACCAGCGAGCCGCCGGCCGAGGCGCCCCGCCGCGCCGTGGCCGAAGCCCAGGTGGAAGGCGAGCGCCAGCGCCTGGACGAGGCCGTCGCCGCCAGCCGCAAGCAGATCTCCAAGCTGAAGGCGCGGCTGGGCGTCCTGCCGGAGGAAGCGCAGGAGGAGCTGGAGCCGCTTCTCGACGCTTATGCCATGATGCTGAGCGGCAGCCGGCTGATCCGCGGCGCCCGCCGCCGCATCGCCGAGGAGCTGCTGGCGGCCGAGACGGCGGTGAATGACGAGGCCGAAGCCATCGCCGCCGCCATCCTTGCCGCCAAGGACGACGACAAGGCCGGGCTGCGCCGCCGCGCCGGCGAGGTGCGGGAGATCGCCCGCCGCCTGACCCGCAACCTGACCGCCACCCCCTTCCGCGCGCTGAAGGAGGTGCCCGCCGGCTCGATCCTGGTGGCGGAGGAGCTGACCCCGGCCGATGCCGCCCTGCTGGACCCGACCCGCATTGCCGGCGTCGCCACGGAGGAAGGCGGCGCCGACGGCCACACCGCCATCATGCTGCGGGCCCTGGGCATTCCTTCCGTGCTGGGCTGCGCCGGCCTGACCGAGGCGGCGCGGCGCGGCGACGAGGCGGTGCTGGATGGCGGCACCGGCACCGTCGTGCTGCGCCCCGGCGCCGCCGCGCTGGGGGCCGGGCGGGAAGCGCTGTCCGCCTATGCGCGGGAAAAATCCCGCCTCGCCAAGCTGCGCCGCCTGCCCGCCGTCACGGTGGATGCCGAGGAGGTGGAGCTTCAGGCCAATCTGGAGATTCCGGCCGAGCTGCCGCTGATCGCCCAGGCGGGCGCCCAGGGCATTGGCCTGCTGCGCACCGAGTTCCTGTTCATGAACCGGGAGGATCTGCCGGACGAGGAAGCGCAGGTCGTCGCCTATACCCAGGTGGTCGAGGCGATGGCGGGCGATTGCGTCACCATCCGCGTGCTGGACTGGGGCGGCGAGAAGGACATGGAGGCGCTGGCGGAAGGCATCGAGCCCTTCCATGCCGGGCCCAACCCGGCGCTGGGCCTGCGCGGTATCCGCATGCTGCTGAAGAAGCCGGAGCTGCTGGAAGCGCAGTTCGCCGCCATCCTGCGCGTGGCCGGCGGCGCGGCCGGCCAGGTGCGCGTGCTGCTTCCCATGGTGACCGTGCCGGAGGAGGTGCGGCAGGCGCGCGAGATCTATGACCGCGTGATCCGGCGGCTGCGGCGCAAGGGCGTGGCGCTGCCGGAGAAGCTGCCCCTGCTGGGCGCCATGATCGAAACGCCCGGTGCGGCGCTTGCCGCCGACGCCATCGCGCTGGAGGCGGATTTCTTCGCCATCGGCACCAACGACCTGGCTATGTACACCCTGGCCGTGGACCGCGCCGATGCCGAGGTGGCCCATCTCTACGACCCCCTGCACCCGGCGGTGCTGCGGCTGGTGCAGTTCGCCACCGAGGCGGCGCTGCGGCTGCGCATGCCGGTTTCCATTTGCGGGGAGATGGCGGGCAATCCGCGCCTGGTGCCGCTGCTGCTGGGCCTGGGCATCCGCACCCTGTCGATGAATGCCAGCGCCATCCCGCGCGTGAAGCAGGTGGTCCGCACCCTCAAGATCGACGATTGCGCCCGCTTCGCCCGCCGCGTCATGGAACAAAGCGACCCGAAGCGGATCCAGGAACTGGTGATGGGCTTTGGCGAGGGCGCTCCGGACAGGCACTGACCGCGCCGGCCGCTTTTCAGACCGAACCCGCTTTCCAAAAAGGAAGCCGATGCCCGAAGCCGCCGCCCCCGTCATCGGTGCTCCCCACATGTCGGTGGAGGAGCTGGAACTGTTCCGGCAGGTGCTGGCGGAAGGCCATCGCCGCTATGCGGAATTCGGCACCGGCGGCTCCACCCTGGAGGCGGTGCGCAGCGGCTTCGATACGGTGGTGGCGGTCGATTCGGACCGCAACTGGGTGCAGGCCCTGTCCCGGCATGATGAGCTGCGCCCGGCCATCCGGGCGGGGCGGCTCAGCATCCTGCATGGGCAGATCGGCCCGACCGGCGCCTGGGGCGGCCCGGTGGGCACCGACACCATGAAGCAATGGCCGAACTATGTGGCGACGCAATGGAAGGCCTGGGCGGAGCGCGGCGAATCGCCCGACCTGCTTTTCGTGGATGGGCGTTTCCGCGTGGCCTGCGCCCTTTCCGCGCTGCTGGCCTGCCCCGATGCCCCGCCCCGCCTGATGATGCACGACATGCTGCCCGAGCGCCTGCGCGGCTATGGCGCGGTGCTGGAATTCTACGAGGCCGAGGCGAAGGCGCAGTCGCTCTGGGTGCTGCGGCCGCTGCCCCGGCCGGACCCGATGCGCCTGCTCACGGCCTTTCTGCGCCACCTGCTGACCTTTGGCTGACAGATCCGCCGGACAGCGCCGGCAGACATAAAGATATTCTTATGTCTTTCCGTATGGGCTGGCCCTGTGGCGGCGGCCCGTGCTACCCGGCGCGTCATTGCCTGGAGAGCACCCATGCCCGATACGAACCCGACCGGCTTTCACGACTACAAGGTGAAGGACATCTCCCTGGCCGCCTGGGGCCGCAAGGAGATCTCCATGGCCGAGGACGAGATGCCCGGCCTGATGGCGATCCGCGAGGAATACGGCCCTTCCCAGCCGCTGAAGGGCGCCCGCATCGCCGGCTGCCTGCACATGACCATCCAGACCGCCGTGCTGATCGAGACGCTGACCGCGCTCGGCGCCGAGGTCCGCTGGTCCTCCTGCAACATCTTCTCCACCCAGGACCACGCCGCGGCCGCCATCGCCGCCGCCGGCATCCCCGTCTTCGCCTGGAAGGGCATGAACGAGGAAGAGTTCTGGTGGTGCATCGAGCAGACCGTCCGCGGCCCGAATGGCTGGGACATCAACATGATCCTCGATGACGGCGGCGACCTGACCGTGCTGATGCACGACAAGTATCCCGAGCTGCTGAAGAACGTGCGCGGCCTGTCGGAGGAAACCACCACCGGCGTGCACCGCCTGTGGGAGATGGCGAAGAAGGGCACGCTGAAGGTGCCGGCCATCAACGTGAACGACAGCGTCACCAAGTCGAAGTTCGACAACCTCTACGGCTGCCGCGAGAGCCTGGTGGACGCCATCCGCCGCGGCACCGACGTGATGATGGCCGGCAAGGTCGCGGTCGTCGCCGGCTATGGCGATGTGGGCAAGGGCTCGGCGGCGTCGCTGCGTAATGCCGGCTGCCGCGTGATGGTGACCGAGGCCGACCCGATCTGCGCCCTGCAGGCCGCCATGGAAGGCTATGAGGTCGTGACCATGGAGGATGCCGCGCCGAAGGGCGACATCTTCGTCACCGCCACGGGCAATGTGGACGTGATCACGCTGGACCATATGCGCGCGATGAAGCACCGCGCCATTGTCTGCAACATCGGCCACTTCGATTCCGAGATCCAGATCGGCGCGCTGCGCAACTTCCAGTGGGACAACGTCAAGCCGCAGGTGGACGAGGTGGTGTTCCCCGACGGCAAGCGCCTGATCGTGCTGTCCGAGGGCCGGCTGGTGAACCTCGGCAACGCCACGGGCCATCCGAGCTTCGTGATGTCCGCCAGCTTCTCCAACCAGACCCTGGCGCAGATCGAGCTGTGGACCAACCACAAGAACTACGAGTGCAAGGTCTACACCCTGCCGAAGAAGCTGGATGAGAAGGTGGCGATGCTGCACCTCGCCAAGGTCGGCGCCAAGCTGACCAAGCTTTCCCCGGCCCAGGCCGAGTATATCGGCGTGCCGGTGAGCGGCCCCTTCAAGCACGAAGAATACCGCTACTGAGCATGAGGCGGGCGGGGGTGGTCCATCCCGCCCGCACCCTGGCGCCACCAGGAAGCGGCGCCCGGCAAGTTGTTCCGCCGTCCCCCCTTCCTGAAGGGGTGGCGGAAATCCGGCCCCTACCCGTTCCGGGCGACCCGCGCTAACACTGGCCTTCGAATACGGAGGCAACCGTGAACCAGCAGCCCCTGCCCAATTCCCTCCGCCAAGGCCCCGACCTGCGTGGCCGCTTCGGTGAGTTCGGCGGCCGCTATGTCGCCGAAACCCTGATGCCGGTGATCCAGGAGGTCGAGCAGGCCTACAACGCCGCGCGCAACGACCCGGCCTTCATGGCGGAATGGCGAAGGCTGCTGAAGGATTACGTGGGCCGCCCCAGCCCGCTCTGGCTGTGCGAGCGGCTGACGGCGCATTGCGCCGCGGAAAGCGGCCGCGACGACCTCGGCGCCAGGATCTACTTCAAGCGCGAGGAGCTGAACCACACCGGCGCGCACAAGATCAACGCCGTGCTGGGGCAGATCCTGCTGGCCCGGCGCATGGGCAAGCCGCGCATCATCGCCGAAACCGGCGCCGGGCAGCACGGTGTCGCCACCGCCACGGCCTGCGCGCTGTTCGGCCTGAAATGCGTCGTCTACATGGGCGCCACCGATGTGGAGCGCCAGGCGCCCAACGTGTTCCGCATGAAGCTGCTGGGCGCCGAGGTGATCCCCGTCACCTCCGGTGCCGGCACGCTGAAGGACGCGATGAACGACGCCATGCGGGACTGGGTCGCCAATGTGGCGGACACCTATTACTGCATCGGCACGGTGGCCGGCCCGGCCCCCTTCCCGCAGATGGTGCGCGACTTCCAGTGCGTGATCGGCGAGGAAACGCGGCAGCAGATCCTGGCCGCCGAGGGGCGCCTGCCGGACGCGCTGGTTTGCGCGGTGGGCGGCGGCTCCTCCGCCATGGGGCTGTTCCATCCCTTCCTGGATGACAAGGACGTGGCGATCTACGGCGTCGAGGCCGCCGGGCGCGGCATGGACACGGCGGAGCACGCGGCCTCCCTCAACCGGGGTCGCCCCGGCGTGCTGCATGGCAACCGCACCTACCTGCTGCAGGATGGCGACGGGCAGATCCAGGAGGCGCATTCCATCTCGGCCGGGCTCGATTACCCCGGCATCGGCCCGGAGCATTCCTGGCTGCACGAGATCGGCCGCGTCACCTATGTCGGCGCCACCGATGACGAGGCGCTGGCGGCGTTCCAGCTCTGCTCGCGCCTGGAAGGCATCATCCCGGCGCTGGAATCGGCGCATGGGCTGGCGCATGTGCTGAAGCTGGCGCCCACCCTGCGGCGCGACCAGACCATCATCCTCAACCTGTCGGGGCGTGGCGACAAGGACATCTTCACCGTCGCCAAGCACCTGGGAGAGCAGCTGTGAGCGCGTCCGGTTCCACGCAGGAATGCTTTGACCGCAAGGGCCGCATCGCCGCGCGCTTCGCCAAGCTGAAGGCCGAAGGGCGCGGCGCGCTGATGCCCTTCGTGGAAGCCTATGACCCCGATCCCGCCACCTCCATGGCGCTGCTGCGGGGCCTGCCCGGCGCGGGCGCCGACCTGATCGAGATCGGCGTACCGTTTTCCGACCCGATGGCGGACGGGCCGACCATCCAGTTGGCGGCGCAGCGGGCGCTCAAGGCGGGCGGCAGCCTGGCCGGCGCGCTGGCCATGGTGCGCGACTTCCGGCGCGAGGATGACGACACCCCCATCGTGCTGATGGGATACCTGAACCCGATCCTCTCCTATGGCATCGAAAGCTTCTGCACCGAGGCCGCCTGTTCCGGCGTGGACGGGCTGATCGTGGTGGACCTGCCGCCGGAGGAAGCCGCCGAGCTGGCGGTGCCCGCCCGCGAGCAGGGGCTGGACCTGATCCGGCTGGTGGCCCCCACCACCGATGAGGAACGCCTGCCCCGCGTGCTGGAAGGTACCAGCGGCTTCATCTACTACGTTTCCATCGCCGGCGTGACCGGCACGCGCAGCGCCACGCGCGACGCCCTGGCGGACGCGATTCCGCGCCTGCGCCGCCACACCGACCTGCCGATCGCCATCGGCTTCGGCATCCGCTCGCCGCAGCAGGCGGCGGAAGCGGTGCAGCTCGCCGATGGCGCGGTGGTGGCCTCGGCGCTGATCGCGACCCTGGCGGATTGCCTGGACGAACGCGGCCGGGCACGGCCGGACACGCTGCGCCGCGTGCTGGATCAGGTGCGGGAACTGGCGGAAGCGGTGCGCGGCGCGCGGGTCACAAGCTGAATTCGGCGCGTGCCCGGCGGCGGGCGATTGCCGCCGGGTGCCCCCGGCCTGGCCGTCGCGAATGCGGCGGAGTCGATTCCCCTTGACGCCTGGGCGGCACTGTCCTAGGCGATCGTTGCACCCTGGAGCCATATGGCTGCAGGGCGTTCGGCCTATGGCCGGACCGGAATAGGCGGGCCGACACGCCGCCTGTCATATAAGGGCTGAGCAGCATCCGCCACAGGGTGCCCGGTCAAGCCGTGCCCATGCGAATGGGGGCGCAGGAACCCTCCGCGACGGCTCGTTGCGGCGGAT
Organism: Teichococcus oryzae; assembly: GCF_008386565.1. Taxonomy (GTDB): domain Bacteria; phylum Pseudomonadota; class Alphaproteobacteria; order Acetobacterales; family Acetobacteraceae; genus Pseudoroseomonas; species Pseudoroseomonas oryzae. The sequence goes on from NZ_VUKA01000002.1 coordinate 156,288, forward strand.
CAGGAACATCGCACTTCATGGCAAATGCCAACAGCCTTTCCACGACCCAGGGTGGCATGGAAGACTTCGCCGCCCTGCTCGACGCCACTCTGGGCGCCGATACCGGCTTCGCCGGCTCCGTCGTTACCGGCAAGGTCATCCGCGTTGACGACGATTTTGCGGTCGTGGATGTCGGGCTGAAGTCTGAGGGCCGCGTCCCTCTCAAGGAATTCGCGCCGCAGGGCCAGAAGGCCGAGGTCAAGCCCGGCGACGTCATTGAGCTGTTCGTCGAGCGCTACGAGGACCGTGACGGCTCCATCGTCCTGTCCCGCGAGAAGGCCCGCCGCGAGGAAGCCTGGACCAACCTGGAGAAGGCCTTCAACGCGCAGCAGCGCGTGAACGGCGTGATCTTCGGCCGCGTCAAAGGCGGCTTCACGGTTGACCTCGGCGGTGCCGTGGCCTTCCTGCCCGGCTCCCAGGTCGATATCCGCCCCGTGCGCGATGTCGGCCCGCTGATGGGCTCGCCCCAGCCCTTCCAGATCCTGAAGATGGACCGCGCCCGCGGCAACATCGTGGTTTCGCGCCGCGCTGTGCTGGAAGAGACGCGCGCCGAGCAGCGCTCGGAGCTGATCCAGGGCCTGAAGGAAGGCATGATCCTCGACGGCGTGGTCAAGAACATCACCGATTACGGTGCGTTCGTGGACCTCGGCGGCGTGGACGGCCTGCTGCATGTCACCGACATCGCCTGGCGCCGCATCAATCACCCGAGCGAGGCCCTGACCATCGGTCAGCAGGTCCGCGTGCAGGTGATCCGCTTCAACTCCGAGACGCAGCGTATCTCGCTCGGCATGAAGCAGCTGATGTCCGACCCGTGGGAAGGCGTGGCGATCAAGTACCCGGTGGGTGCGAAGTTCTCCGGCCGCGTGACCAACATCACCGACTACGGCGCCTTCGTGGAGCTGGAGCCGGGCGTCGAGGGTCTGGTCCACGTCTCCGAGATGAGCTGGACCAAGAAGAACGTCCACCCGGGCAAGATCGTCGCCACTTCGCAGGAAGTCGACGTGATGATCCTGGACGTGGACGAGCCGAAGCGCCGCATCTCGCTCGGTCTGAAGCAGGCCCAGGGCAACCCCTGGGAGCTGTTCCTGGAAAGCCACGGCCCCGGCTCGATCGTCGAGGGCGAGATCCGCAACATCACCGAGTTCGGTCTGTTCGTGGGTCTGGCTCCCGAGATCGACGGCATGGTGCACATGTCCGACCTGTCCTGGGACGTCGCCGGCGAGCAGGCGATGGCCGAGTACCAGAAGGGCCAGGTCGTCAAGGCCAAGGTGCTGGATGTTGACGTCGAGAAGGAGCGCATCTCCCTCGGCATCAAGCAGCTGGCCGCCGACCCGGCCGCCGAGGTGCTGGACCGCGTCCGCAAGGGCGATGTCGTCACCTGCACCGTGACCAAGGTCGAGCAGAACGGCATCGAGGTGAAGGTCGACGAGGTCCTGACGGGCTTCATCCGCCGCGCCGAGCTGGCCCGTGACCGTGGCGACCAGCGCCCCGACAAGTTCGCCATCGGCGAGAAGGTCGATGCGAAGGTGACGGCCGTTGACCGCGCCGCCCGCCGCCTGGCCCTGACCATCAAGGGCAAGGAAGTGGAGGAGGAGCGCGAGGCGATGAAGGAATACGGCACCACCGATTCCGGCGCTTCGCTGGGCGATATCCTCGGCGCGGCCATCCGCCGCCGCAACCAGATGGCCAGCGACGAGTAATCCTCGCCGCTCCCGCTGGGAACATGAAGCGCTCCGGATGGTCCGCCATCCGGGGCGTTTTTCGTGGCGGCCTTTCCCGCCGGCGCCATTGCCTTCGGACGGGATTGGCATCATGCCGGCGGCGGCCCATTCTGTGCTGCACTGCACAGGAGTGATTCCCGATGGCCGAACCCCTTGGCGCCGCCGCGCTCGACCAGCTGTTCCGCACCGCCCGCACGCACAACAAGTGGCAGGACCGGGCGGTCTCCGACGAAACGCTGCGCACGCTCTACGACCTCGTGAAGCTGGGCCCCACCAGTGCCAATTGCGCGCCGGCGCGCTTTGTCTTCATCCGCACCGAGGAAGGCAAGGAGAAGCTGCGCCCGGCACTGTCCTCCGGCAATCTGGAGAAGACCATGACGGCCCCGGTGGTCGCCATCGTCGCCTGGGAGGTGAAGTTCTACGACAAGCTGCCGGTGCTGTTCCCGCATGCCGACGCCAAGTCCTGGTTCACCGGCAGCGCCGCCTTCGCGGAAGCGACCGCGTTCCGCAACTCATCCCTGCAGGCCGCCTACCTGATTCTGGCCGCGCGCTCCCTGGGGCTGGACACCGGCCCGATGAGCGGCTTCGACGCCGCCAAGGTGGATGCGGCCTTTTTCCCAGATGGCGGCTGCAAGACCAACATGCTGGTCAATCTCGGCCATGGCGATGAAAGCGGCCTGTTCGGCCGCCTGCCGCGGCTGGATTTCGACGAGGCCGTCACCCTCGCCTGACCGGCGGCGCGGCGCCCGCCCGCGGCCTCAGCCGCCGGGCGGCGGCATGGCGCTGGCCGGCGGCGGCGCCCCGGCGCTGGCCTGCCGGTCGGCCAGGGCTTCCCGCAGCCGCGCTTCCTGTTCCGGCGACAGGGAGGTGCGCATCACCCGCCCCTGGAGGCCGGCGAATTCCGCCATCACCTTTTCCGGCTGCACCTTGCGGATCAGCACAAACAGCGCCGACGAATTGTTGGGAATGGTTTGCGCCAGGGATCTGATGAAGTCGTCATTGATGCCGTAATCGACCATCGAGCCCGACAACGCGCCCGTGCCGGCGCCGATCGCCCCGCCAATGGCCATGCCGGCCAGCGGGTTCAGGAACAGCAGCCCGACCAGCGATCCCCACAACGCGCCCGAAAGCCCGCCCGAGGCGGCGCCGGTCGCGGTCAGGTTGATGCTCTGCTTGAGGCGCACCTCGCCTTCGGCATCGCGCACGGCGATCACCGCGTCCTCAAGGTCGATCAGGTATTCCTGGCGCAGCTTGGCCAGCTTGGCCAGCACCTGGTCGGCCTGGCCGGGATCATCGAAGCCGACCACCACGAGTTCCGACATGCCGTTTGGTTCCTTTTCCCGCGCCCTCCTCGCGGAGGGCCGACAGCCGCTTAACGCGCCTGCGGGAGAAGCGGTTCCATGGCGGCGGGCGGCGCTCAGGCGCGGCTGGCGGCCGCCATCGCCTCTGCCGGCGTCACCCGGCCATCATACAACGCGCGGCCGATGATGGTGCCGGCGATGCCGCCCGCCGCCTTCAGCGCCACGATGTCCGCCGCTCCCGCCACGCCGCCGGAGGCGATCACCGGCGTCGAAAGCCGCCGCGCCAGCTCCGCCGTGGCCTCCACATTGACGCCGCCCAGCATGCCATCCCGCTCGATATCGGTGTGGATGATGGCCGCCGCCCCGGCATCCTCGAAGCGCAGCGCCAGGTCGAGGGCGGACACGCCGCTGGTCTCGGCCCAGCCCTCGGTCGCCACCATGCCGTCCCGCGCATCGATGCCGACCGCCACCTTGCCCGGAAAGGCGCGGCAGGCGGCGTGGGCGAAATCTGGGTCCTTCACCGCGGCCGAGCCGAGGATGATCCGGGCGATGCCGCGGCTCAGCCAGGCCTCCACCGTCGCCATGTCGCGGATGCCGCCGCCGAGCTGCACCGGACGGGTGGTGCTGGCCAGGATGGCGGCCACCGCCTCGGCATTCGCCGGGCGGCCAGCGAAGGCGCCGTCGAGATCCACCACATGCAGCCATTCAAAGCCCGCCTCGTCGAAGGCGCGGGCCTGGGCGGCGGGGTCGCCATAGATGGTGGCCTGGGCCATGTCGCCGCGCTTCAGGCGCACCACCTGGCCGGCCTTGAGGTCGATGGCGGGGTAAAGGGTGAAGGTCATCGTCAGTTCCTCAGCCGCCGGCCCGCATGTCGAGCGGGCGGCCATGCGGCGGCTCCAGCAGCTTGAAATAATAATGGCCGGAAACCGTGCGGCCGCGCACCCGCGCATAGGCCGGATGGGTGCCCCAGCGGGTATAGCCCAGCCCCTCGAACAGGTTGATGGCGGTGCTTTGCGTTTCGCGCACGTCGAGGTTCAGCACCCGGTGGCCGAGCGAGGCGGCGCGTTCCTCCACCCGCCGCACCAACAGCCGCGCGAGACCATGCCCGCGCGCATAGGGGGCGATGTAGGCATGGGTCAGCTGCGCCCCGAAGGCCTGCGCCTCGTTGTTGCGCGGCGGGCGGATCAGCTGGGCGGAGCCCACCGGCACGCCGTCCAGCCGCGCGATGAACAGCTCGATCGCCGGCACCAGCAGCACGCCCCGGAAATGCCGCGCCAGCGCTTCGCGCCCCTGCGCCTCCACCCAGCCGAAGCCGCCGCCCTCGATGATGGCGGCATCCGTCGCCTCGCAAAGGTCGGCGAGGTCGGCCTCGTCGAGGGCCTCGGTCCGCTCGACCAGCAGCTCGTGATCCAGCGCCGCCATGTCAGGGCGACCAGCGGAGGAAGTTGGCCAGCATGCGCAGGCCGGTGAACTGGCTTTTCTCGACATGGAACTGCGTGCCGAACAGGTTGTCGCGGCCGATGATGGCGGCAACCGGCCCGCCATAATCGGTGGTGGCCAGGGTTTCGCCCGGGCGGCCGCCGGACAGCGCGTAGGAATGCACGAAATAGGCATGGTCGCCCGGCGCCACGCCGGCCAGTACCGGATGCGGATCGGGGGCGAAGTCGAGCGCGTTCCAGCCCATCTGCGGCAAGGGCAGCGGCGCGCCCGCCTCGTCGCGCGGGTCCATCGGCGCCATCTCCCCGCCGATCCAGCCGAGGCCGGGCGTGACGCCATGCTCCAGCCCGCGCTCCACCATCAGCTGCATGCCGACGCAGATGCCCAGAAAAGGCACGGCGCGGCGGATCGCCGCTTCCTGCACCGCTTCCACCATGCCCGGCATGGCGTCGAGCCCGCGGCGGCAGGCGGCAAAGGCGCCCTGGCCAGGCATGACGATCCGGTCGGCGCGGGCCACGGCATCGGCCCCGGTTTCCACCGCGATGTCGGCCTGGAGGCCGGCATCCCGCGCCGCGCGGTGCAAGGCCCGCAACACCGAGGCCAGGTTGCCCGAACCCGGGTCCACAACCGCCACCTTCATGCCGCCGGCCCTCCTGCTTCCAGAACCGCCCAGTCCGGCCGGGCCTCCAGCGCGCGCCGCAGCGCGGTTTCCTCGTCCGCCGCCAGCACCACGGCGGCGGCGGGGCGCCCGCGCCGCGCCAATTGCCAGCGGCGCAGATCCTGCGCGTGCAGGCCGGCCAGAAGATGCGCCGCGACGCCCAGCGGCAGGCCGACACCCGCCGGCGCCAGCAGCATCAGCGCCACGGCAAAGGCCAGATAGGCCAGCAGCGGCCACCACAGCCGGTGCGCCAGGAACCAGGGCGCCGGCAGCAGCGCCGCCAGCATCGAGAAGCGCTCGGGGATCAGCACCAGCCCGCCTGGAAGCCTGCGGGCGGGCGCGGCGCCGGCTGCGGGCACGGAGGCCGGGCGGCGCGGAGGCGGATGCACGGTCCAGGCGCGGCTCATCCGTCCAACGAGCCCTTGGTGGAAGGGATCGCGCCCATCGCGCGCGGGTCCGGCTCCACCGCTTCGCGCAACGCGCGGGCCAGCGCCTTGAAGGCGGCCTCGGCGATGTGATGCGCATTGGTGCCGGCCTTCTGGACCACATGCAGGGTAATGCCCGCATTGATGGCGAAGGCCCGGAAGAATTCCTCGAACAACTCGGTGTCCATCTCGCCCACCTTGTCGCGCGGAAACACAACGCTCCAGGCCAGGAAAGGTCGGCCGGAAATGTCGATGGCGGCTTCCACCAGCGCCTCGTCCATCGGCACCGTGGCGGCGCCGTAGCGGCGGATGCCGCGCTTGTCGCCCAGCGCCCGCTTCACCGCCTGGCCGAGCACGATGCCTACATCCTCGGTGGTGTGGTGGAAGTCGATATGCAGGTCGCCCTTCGCCTCGATCTCCAGGTCGATCAGGCTGTGGCGGGCCAGGGCGGTCAGCATGTGGTCGAGAAAGCCGATGCCGGTGCCGATGCGCGACTGGCCGGCGCCATCCAGGCGAAGCTGCAGGCGGATCTGCGTTTCGCTGGTGCTGCGAGCGATGTCGGCGGTGCGCGGCTTGCTGTCCATGGGGGGCTTCCTAGACCGGCGGCCAAGGGTTGCCCAGGGGATGCGGCACGGATTGTGGCGCGCCGCCGGGGCGGCCCGCCGGCACAGGCGGCGCGGAGCGGCCGGGCGCCTGCCCGGCCGCTCCGCGCCGGAATGGATCAGACCTCGACCTGTTCCACCGCGACGACCTCGGGCACGTAGTGGCGCAGCATGTTCTCGACGCCATGCTTCAGCGTGGCGCGGGAAGACGGGCAGCCCGAGCAGGCGCCCTGCAGATGCAGCTTGACGATGCCGTCGCGGAAGCCGCGGAACACGATGTCGCCGCCATCGCCGGCCACGGCCGGGCGCACGCGGGTGTCGAGCAGTTCCTTGATCTGCGCCACCACCTCGGCATCGGCCGGGTCGCTGTCCTCCAGCGCGTCGTCGCTGTCGGCATGCTCGGCCAGCAGCACCGGGCGGCCCGCCATCAGGTGCTCCATCAGCAGCGCCAGCACCTGCGGCTTCAGCGCCTCCCATTCCGTGTCGCTGGCCTTGGTGACGGTGACGAAATCCGCCCCCAGGAACACCCGCGCTACGCCGTCGAGGCCGAACAGGCGCTCAGCGAGGGGCGAGCGGGAAGCGGCCTCGGCGGAGGTGAAGTCGGCGGTGGCGCCGGCCCCCAGCAGATCCTGTCCGGGCAGGAATTTCAGCGTGGCGGGGTTTGGCGTGGATTCCGTTTCGATGAACATGGCGGCGCTTTTCCGTGCGTGGTGGTCGGTTATCCGTTTGAAGCGGATGTGGGCCATCCGGTGCCCGGCTGCAACCGCAAACGCCCCCCGCCGCCCTTCAGGTGACGCGGTCCAGCTCCGCATCGTCCAGATTGCCCGGCACAATGGTCAGCGGCACCCGAAGCTGCGGCGCGTAGCGCCCGGTCAATGCGGTGATCAGCGGGCCCGGCCCGCCGCCATTGACGCCCGAGGCCAGGATCAGGATCGACAGGCGCGGGTCCTCCTTCAGCAGGGCCAGCAGCTCATCGCGCGGCTCGCCTTCCCGGATCAGCAGGATCGGCAGGCCGCCGGTGATCTCCTGCACCTCGGCGGCGAGTCCCGAAAGCAGCTTCTCGGCTTCCTCCCGGCGTTCCTCCTGCAGCATGGCGCCGACGCCGGCCCATTCCACCGTGCCCTCGGGCTCGATCACCCGCAGCAGGGCGACGCGGCCGCCGCCATTGCGGGCGCGCAGGCAGGCATAGCGCATGGCGACGCGCCGTTCCGCGCTGTCATCCACCATCACCAGGAAAACACGGTCGCGGCGCGCGGCCTCGGGCATTCATCCCCTCCGGAACAACACGCTGCCGAACCAGCCGGCGAAGGCGGCCAACAGGATGCAGGCGAAACCGTACAGCACCGGCTGGGCCGCCGCCACATCGGCGATGCGGGCGGCGGCGCCGACGCGCTCCACCCGGAAGCCCAGTTCCTGGCGCGCCACCACGCGGCCGGCGCGCACCAGCATCACCTGCACCTGGTAGTCGCCGGTATCGGTGGTGGCGGGCAGCGGCAGCCGGGCGCGGAACAGCCGGGCGCCGGAGATCTGCACCGCTTCCTCCTCCTCATGCCACAGCCGCGCATCCTGCTTCAGCTTCATCAGCGCCTGGCGGTAATCCGGGTCCTGGATGCCGAGGGATTGCAGCGGCAAATGTTCCAGGCCCAGCCGCTTCGCCTCGCGCTCCTCCGGCGGCAGCATGTCGCGCAGCGGCCGGGTGCCCGCCATCAGGTAGAAGCCGGGCACCTGCCGGAACCGGGCGGACGGCCCGTTGAACCAGAGGCCCAGCACGCGGATCTTGCGGCGGACGATCATCGGCTCGGCGCCGCTCTGCACCACCACCAGCACGTCGTCGCCGCCTTCACCGCCCAGGAGGCGCTCTGTGGCGCCGAACACCAGCAGCTCGGTGCCGCTGAAGCCGGTGGTGATGTCCACCCGCTGGTGCGACAGCTCGGCCACCAGGGGCGGGCGGGCGGCGGCGGGGTTGCCGGGGGCGGGCGGCGGCGGCGGAGGCAGCGGCGCCTGGGCATGGGCCGCGCCGCCCGCCAGGGGCAGCAACAGCCCCAGCGCCAGCAGAACCGCCTGCCACCGCCTCATGTCGGGATCGGGCCGATGGCGAACAGGCTCTCCGGCGTCGCCACCAGCCCCCACAACAGGCTGAGCGCCACGCCCAGCACCAGCAGGCCGAGCAGGGCGCGGGTTTCCTCGCCGCGCAGCCGCGTGCCCATGGAGGCGCCGAACTGCGCGCCCGCGACGCCCCCCACCAGCAGCAGCAGGGTCAGCACGATGTCCACGCTTCCGGTCTGCACCGCCTGCAGCAGCGTGACGTTGGCGGCGACGAACACCACCTGGAACAGGGAGGTGCCGATCACCACGGCCGTCGGCATGCCGAGCAGGTAGATCATGGCGGGCACCAGCATGAAGCCGCCACCGACGCCCATCACCGCCGACAGCACGCCGATGCCGAACCCCACCACCATCGGCGGGATCACCGAGATGTAGAGCCGGGACTTGCGGAAGCGCAGCTTGAAGGGCAGCCCGTGCATCCAGAGATGCGCGTGCAGCCGGGCCGGCCCACCGGAGCGGCGGCGGCGCAGGATGGCGCGCACGCTTTCACGCACCATCAGCCCGCCGACGCTGCCCAGCACCACGATGTAGAAGATCGACACCGCCAGATCGACCTGACCCTGGCGGCGCAGCCAGGCGAACAGCGTGACCCCCAGCGCCGAGCCCAGGAAGCCGCCGGCCAGCAGCACCAGCCCCATGCGCGGATCGACATTGCCGCGCCGCCATTGCGCGATCAGCCCGGACACCGAGGCGCCCAGCGTCTGGTTGGCGCCCGAGGCCACGGCCACCGGCGCGGGGATGCCCACCAGGATCAGCAGCGGGGTCAGCAGAAAGCCGCCGCCCACGCCAAACAGGCCGGAAAGCCATCCCACGCCGAAGCCGATGCCCAGAAGCAACATCGCATCGACCGACATCTCGGCGATCGGCAGATAGACCTGCATCGAGATTCCAGTCCGCAGCCAGTCACAGGACGTCCGCCGGGCTGCCGCCCGCCGGCCGGTTCGCACAAGGGACATTCCGAATACGGCAAGTCTTGGGCTAAAGCATGCCTACAAAGAGAGTTCGGTGCCTCCAACCGGGAATCGCCGCCGATGCACGCCTCCATGTCCCGCCGTGCCCTGCTGGCCACAACATTGGCGGCCACCCTGGCCGCTCCGGCGCTGCGCGGCGCCCGGGCGCAGGGCCTCGGCTCCCGGGTCAGCCTGCTGCACCTCAACGACTTCCACGCCAAGCATGACGGGCAGCAGCCCACCGGCGGCACCTGCCGGGCCGACCGCCCCTGCACCGGCGGCTCGGCGCGACTCGCCAGCGGCTGGAGCCTGCTGGAAGCGGAGGCCCGCGCCGATGGCCGCGGCGTGCTGCGCCTCGATGCGGGGGACCAGTTCACCGGCAGCCTTTACCACACCGCGCATGGCGGCCGGACCGAGGCGGCGGTGCAGCGCGCCACCCGCATCCATGCGATGACCCTCGGCAACCATGAATTCGACGGCGGGCCGGAGCGCCTGGCGGATTACGCGGCACTGGTCGATTTCCCGCTGCTTTGCGCCAATCTCGATGCCCGCCGCGAGCCGCTGCTGCGGGGCCGGATCGGCAGCCATGCCGTGTTCCGCCACGGGGAGCAGCGCATCGGCCTGATCGGCCTGACCACCGAAACCACGCCCGAAGCCTCCTCCCCCGGGCCGAGCGTCGCCTTCACCGATGCGCGGGAAGCGGCGCTGCGCGCCATCGCCGCCATCCGCGCGGAAGGGCCGGCGACCATTGTGCTGTTGTCGCATCTGGGCGTGGTGCCGGACCAGCAGCTCGCCGCCGCCATCCCCGGCGTGGACCTGATCATCGGCGGCCATTCCCACACCCTGCTGGCCAATGGACTGCCGGAAGCCGAGGGCCCTTCCCCCCTGCTGGTGGACGGGCCGGACCGCCCGGTGCGCATCGTGCAGGCCGGCGCCTATGGCCGGTGGCTGGGGCGGCTCGACCTCGACCTGGCGGCGGACGGAACGATCCTGGCGCATGGCGGGCGGGTGCTGCCGGTCACGCCGGAACTGCCGGAAGATCCTTCCGTCGCCGCCCTGCTGGCCGGCTATGGCGCGCCGCTGGCCGAGCTGCGCGCCCGGCCGGTCGGGCAAAGCCCGGTGGCCCTGCCCAACAATGATTGCCGGAAGGGCGAATGCGGCCTCGGCAACCTTGTCGCCGATGCCATGCTGGCCGCCGTGCCGGGCGCCGAGATCGCGGTCACCAATGGCGGCGGGCTGCGCGCCGGGCTGCCGCAGGGCGCCGTGTCGCTGGGCGACGTGCTGGAGGTGCTGCCCTTCGGCAACACCCTGGCCACCATGACCATCCGCGGCGGCGACCTGCGGGAAGCGCTGGAGATCGGGCTCAGCCGCTACGAGCAGAATGGCGGCGGCTTCGCCCAGGTGGCGGGGCTGCGCTACGGCTTCGACCCCGGCGCGCCGGCCGGGCGGCGGGTCACCGCCATCAGCGTGCGCGAGGGCGATGGCTACCGTCCGCTCGACCCGGAACGGGCCTATCGCGTGGTGACCAACAACTTCAACCGGCGCGGCGGCGATGGCTACACGCCGTTCCGCGACAAGGCGCTCGACGCCTATGACAACGGCCCGCCGCTGGAGGATGTGGTGGCGGCCTATATCCGGATGGGCGGTGCGTCCCGTTCCCGGCTCGACGGGCGGATCGAACGGCGCCAGGGTGGCTGACGCCGCCGCGGCGGGATGCGTCCGGCTTCCGCGCCCAGCGGCGCCCGGCACCCGGGCCGGAATCCGAAAAACCTTGTGCTTGGCCATTCCGCGCCTTTCCCGGCACGGTTATGACCGGCATCCGACCCATACCCAGGAGAGCTGATGACCAGCACGGCCCCCATCATCGACGCCCGCGGCGTCTGGAAACGGTTCGGCGGGCTGGCGGTGCTGAAAGGCGTGGATCTCAGCGTCGCCGAGCGCGAGCTGGTTTTCGTGATCGGCCCCTCGGGCTCCGGCAAATCGACCTTCCTGCGCTGCCTGAACCGGCTGGAGGAGCCGGATGACGGCTCCATCCAGGTGGACGGGATCGAGCTGCTGAGCCCGAAGACCGACATCAACGCCGCCCGCCGCCGCATCGGCATGGTGTTCCAGAGCTTCAACCTGTACCCGCACATGACGGCGCGGCAGAACGTGATGCTGGCGCTGCGCAAGGTGCTGGGCCAGAACAAGGACCAGGCGGCCACGGTCGCCGCCCGCGCGCTCGACCGCGTCGGCCTGGCCGAGCGGATGGACCATTACCCGGCGCAGCTTTCCGGCGGCCAGCAGCAGCGCGTGGCGATCGCCCGCGCCATCGCGCTGGAGCCGCGCGTGATGCTGTTCGACGAGCCGACCTCCGCCCTCGACCCCGAGCTGGTGGGCGGCGTGCTGAACGTGATGCGGGAGCTGCGGCAGGACGGCATGACCATGGTGGTGGTGAGCCACGAGATGGCCTTCGCCAAGGCCGCCGCCGACCGCGTGGTGTTCATGGCCGATGGCCAGAAGCTGGAGGAAGGCCCGCCGGCGCAGATCTTCGAGGCGCCGCAACACGAGCGCACCCGGGCCTTCATCCGCCAGATCGACCGGCACTGAGGCCGCCCGCCATGGATGGCCTGAACAATTTCATCTTTTCCTTCTTCAACCTTAAGGTGATGGCGCAATACCTGCCGCTGGTGGCGCAGGGATTGGCGCTGACGGTGGTGCTGGCGCTGCTGATCGTGGTCTGCGGCCTCGCCCTCGGGCTGTTGTTGGCGGTGCTGCGTTCCTTCGGCATCCGGCCGCTGAACTGGCTGATCATCTTCACCGTGGACGTTTTCCGCGCCCTGCCGCCGCTGGTCATCATCGTGCTGCTGTTCTTCGGCCTGCCGGCGGCGGGGATGTCGGTGTCCGGCTTTGCCGCCACCTGGCTGTCCCTGACCCTGGTGCTGATGGCCTTCGCCGAGGAAATCTTCTGGGCCGGCATCACCGCCGTGCCCAAGGGCCAGTGGGAGGCGGCGCGCTCCACCGGCCTCACCTTCCTGCAAACGCTGCGCATGGTGGTGCTGCCGCAGGCGCTGCGCATCACCATCCCGCCGCTGACCAACCGCACCATCGCCATCACCAAGGGCACCGCCCTCGGCTCCGTGGTGGGCGTGGCGGAGATCCTGGGCGCCGCGCAGAGCGCCATGTCCTTCTCGGCCAACCCTTCGCCGCTGACGCTGGGGGCGATCGCCTATCTGGTTCTGTTTGTTCCCGTTGTCGCCCTCGGTCGCTGGATCGAGACGCGCTTCGCCTGGAAGCGGTAAGGGGTCGCACGCTCATGGAAGACTTCCTGTTCGCCTTCCTCAACTGGGACATCGTGACCCAGGCCTGGCCGATCCTGTGGCGCGGCTTCGCCTACACCCTGGCGCTGTCGGCGATGACGGTGCCGCTGGGGCTGGCGGGCGGCGTGGCGCTGGCGCTGCTCGCCACCTCCGGCCCGTGGTGGGTGCGGCTGCTGGCGGCGGGCTGGACCGATTTCTTTCGCGCCATCCCGCCGCTGGTGCTGCTGGTGTTCCTGTATGCCGGGCTGCCCTTCGCCGGCATCGATGTCGGCGCCTGGGGCGCGGTCGCGCTGGGCTTCCTGCTCAACACCGGCAGCTATTACGGGGAGGTGCTGCGCGCCGGCATCGAAAGCGTGCCGCGCGGCCAGATGGAGGCGGCGCGCTCCACCGGCCTCACGCGTGGCCAGGCGCTGGCCCATGTCGTGCTGCCCCAGGCGGTGCGCAACGTGCTGCCCGACCTGGTCAGCAACACGCTGGAGGTGGTGAAGCTGACCTCCATCGCCTCCGTCGTGGCGCTGCCGGAATTGCTGTTCCAGGCGCGGCAGGCGCAGAACGCCACCTACAACGCGACGCCCATCGTCGCCGCCGCCATCGCTTATTTCCTGCTGTTGTGGCCGCTGGTGCGGCTGGTGTCGCGGCTGGAGAACCGGGCCATGGCGGGGCGCTGAAGCAGATCCCGGTTGGGTGGGATCGCCTGATCGGGTGAAGGTGCCGGAAAAAACGGCGAACCAGGGCATGGGGCGTTAGCCGGGGCGGATGGAAAATGCCCTGGCGTCCTTCCCGCGGCGTTCGCGGGCAGGACGCTAGACCCGGACGAAGCCCGCGATCCGCTCCGCCACCCAGCGGGGCGCTTCCAGGGGCAGCAGGTGCGCCGCCCCCGGCGCCACGGCCAGCTTCGGGTCGGCGAAATGCGGCGCCATCAGCCGGCGCTGCGCGTCCAGGCCGAGGTCGCCATCCTTCTCCCCCGCCAGGATCAGCGCCGGGGCGTTGAGCAGCCCGATGCGGCGGGACCAATCCTCCCGGCTGCCGCGCTCCAGCCAGGCCGTCCAGGCGGCACGGTCGGCGCGCAGCACGTCCTCCACCGCAAGGGCGCGCAGCTTCTCCGGCAGCGGGGCGGCGGTGCTGGCGTCGATGAAGCCTTCCGCCTCGGCGCAGGATTGTTCCGCCGGCCCGGCGAACCAGCCCAGCATGCGGCGGCGGCGTTCCTCCGCCATCGGTTCCGGCGAGGGCGGCGAGCCGGCCAGCGTCACCAGCCCGGCGAGGCCGGACAGGCCGGGCGCGCCATCCTCCGCCTGGCGGGCGATGGCGGTGGCAACCTTGGCGCCCATGCTGTGCCCGGCCAGCCACCAGCGGCGCGGGGAGCGGGCGCGGATCTGCCCGGCGATGCAGGCGGCCATGGCGGCGACATCATGGCCGCCCATTCCCGCCGCGTCGCCGAAGCCGGGCAGGTCCAGCGGCGCGAAGGCCAGGGCGGGCGGCAGGTGCTCCGCCACCTCCTGCCATTCGCGCGCGCTGCCACCGAGGAAATGCAGCGCGAACAGGATGGGCCGGGATTCGAGGGGCATAAATGGCAGATTGGCTCCCGGCCCGCCGGATCAAGCGGGCGGCAGCACCGCCCGCGGCTCCACCGCCATTCCCATCGCCAGATAACCGGCACGGTTGGGGTGCAGCTTGTCGCCCGGGCCGCCGATGGTGGAATCCGGCACCATCTCCGGCCGCAGCCCGCCCGTGGCGGGGTCCAGCGTGGCGGCGTCGAAATCCACCACCGCGTCGAACAGCCCGCCCTCGCGGATGAAGGCGTTCAGCGCCTTCCGCTTCCCGTCCTGCTCGGCATGGCCATGGGCGGCGCTGGTGCTGCCCAGCGCCGATGTCACCGTGGCGCCCACCACCCGGATGCCGGGGATGGCGGCGCGCAGCCGCTCCACCCCCTGGCGCATGCCGTCCCGCACCGCCTCGAAGCTGGCATTGCCGTTGCGGCTGAAGTCGTTGGTGCCTTCCAGCCAGACCACGGCGCGGATGCCGGACAGCGAGATGATGTCCCGCTCCAGCCGCGCCAGCGCCGAGGGCCCGCCGGGGAAGGGCTTCTGCGGCCCGTATTCCGCCGGGCCGACCACCTGGTTGCCGCCGATGCCGGCATTCACCACCGCCACCCGGTTGCCAAGGGTGGCGTGCAGCCGGCGGGACAGCACGTCCGGCCAGCGGTCATCGCCATTCATGGTGGAGGCGGTGCCGTCGGTGATCGAGTCGCCGAAGCACAGCACCACCGGCGTGCCGGCGGGCGCCGTCATGTCCACCGCGTCGAGGAAGAACCAGGAGGCGGTGGAGAAGGGGAAGCTCGCCTCGCCCTCCTCCGCGCCGCGCGAGCCGGCGCCGGGCGGGGTCACATAGGAGGTTTGCAGCGCCTTGGCATGCCAGGTCATCGGTCCGGACGGCCCGGCGACGTGAAAGGAAACCGCCATCTTGCGGCCCATCAGCAGCGCCGAATCGGGTTCGGCGGCGAAGGGCAGCTCCACCGCGTCCGACCATACCTGCCCGCCCGGCGGCACGGTGACGGAATCGGCGCCGCCGAAGCGCACGGGCCGGTTGCTGCCCGGCAGCAGCGCCGCGCCGCCGAATTGCAGCCCGGCATGCACCCCGGCCAGTTGCAGCGGGCGGGTGCCGAAGGCGTTGGAGAAGCGCAACCGCGCCCGGCGGCCCCAAAGGTCCGGGCGCAGCACGAGGCGGAAGGTCTGGTCGCGCGCGCCTTCCTCCGGCTGGGGAAAAGCGAAGGACTGGTTGGGCTGGGCCGAGGGATTGCCCACCGGGTAGGGCCCCTGCGCCGAGCCGGTCCAGGCCGTCACCCAGCCTTCCTGGCCGCCCGGCCGCGATTGCCCCTGGCCTTGCGCCTGCCCCTGGGCCTCTGCCGTTCCACCCGCCAGCCCCAGCACGGTGGCCAGCACGGCGCCCTGCGCCAATTCCCTGCGGTTCATGCCGCTTCCTCCTGCGTTCCGCCCCTTGTGGGCGTGGGCGCAGCATTCCATGCGCTGGGCGGCTTGCGAAGCGGCCCGGATCAGCCCGGCAGGGGCCGCGCCGGCACGCCCGCCACCGTGGCGCCGGCCGGCACATCGGCCACAACCGCGGCGCCCAGGGCGACAATGGCATCATCCCCGATGCGCAGGCCCGGCCCCACCCCGGCCTGGAGGCCGATCAGCACGCCGGCGCCGAGCCGCACCCCGCCGCCCAGCACCGCGCCCGGCGCCACATGGCAGGCGGGGCCGATCACGCAATCATGCTCGACGATGCAGCCGCTGTTCAGGATGGCATGCGGCCCGGCCCGCGCCGCCGCGCCCAGCACCGCGCGCGGCATGGCGACGCCGCCTTCCCCCAGTGCCGCGTCCCGCGCCAGCACGGCCGAGGGATGGAGGATCGGCGGCAAGGCGAAGCCGATGGCCAGCAGCGATTCGCCGATGTCCCGGCGCAGCGCGTTGCGGCCCAGCGCCACATGCGCCGCCCGCAGCCCGTCCCGCCACAGCGCGGCGGCGCGCGACACCGGCCCGAGGCAGGGCACCCCCGGCAGGGCGCCGCCGCCATCATCCAGCACCCCCGCCGGCTCGGGCCAGCCGGCATCGCGCAGGGCGGACAGCACCGCCCGGCCATGCCCGCCCGCCCCGATCAGCAGCAGGCGCGGCAGCGCCTCAGATGGCGATGCGGACGCCAAGCTCGACCACCCGGTCGCTGGGGATGCGGAAGAACTCGGTGGCCGGCATGGCGTTGCGGCTCATCGCCGAGAACAGCCATTGCCGCCAGCCCGCCATCTTCGGCACGGAGGCGGCCACCAGCGTTTCGCGGCCCAGGAAGTAGCTGGCCTGCATCGGCTCGAAGGCGACGCCGTATTCGCGCAGCGCTTCCAGCTCGCGCGGGATGTTGGGCGTTTCCTGGAAGCCGTAGCGCAGCATGACGCGGTGGATGCCGGGCGCCAGCTCCGCCACCTCCCGCCGCTGCGGCGCCTGCGGCACGTCGAGGTTCTCCACCGTGACGAACAGCACCCGCTCATGCAGCACCTTGTTGTGCTTCAGGTTGTGCAGCAGGGCGTTGGGCACGTAGTCGGCCTGACTGGTCATGAACACGGCGATGCCAGGCACACGGATGGTGCGCGACTGCGGCAGCCGGGCCAGAAAGGATTTCAGCGGCAGGCTGTCCTGCCGGAAGCGGGCGAACAGCAGGTCCCGCCCGCGCCGCCAGGTCAGCATCACGGTGAACAGCCAGGCGCCCAGCAGCAGCGGCACCCAGCCGCCATCCGGCACCTTCAGCACGTTGGAGATGAAGAAGGCCGCATCCAGCGCCAGCATGGGCGCGACCACCGCCGCGACCGCCGGACGCGACCAGCCGAACTGCCGGCGGAACACCAGCCCGGCAAGGCAGGTGGTGCACAGGAAGGTGCCGGTCACGGCGATGCCATAGGCCGCGGCCAGGCTGTCCGAATCGTGGAAGGACAGCACCAGGATGACCACGCCGATCAGCAGCGCGATGTTCACCTGCGGCATGTAGATCTGCCCTTCCTCCGTTTCGGAGGTGTGGGTGATGGTCATCCGCGGCAGGAAGCCGAGCTGCACGCATTGCCGCGCGATGGAGAAGGCGCCGGAAATCATCGCCTGGCTGGCGATGATGGTGGCCCCGGTCGCCAGCACCACCAGCGGCAGGCGGAACCATTCAGGGGCCAGCAGGTAGAACGGGTTCTCCAGCGCCGCCCGGTCGGCCAGCAGCAGCGCGCCCTGGCCGAAATAGTTCAGCGTCAGGGCGGGCAGCACCGCCCACAGCCAGACCAGCCGGATCGGCCGCGCGCCGAAATGGCCCATATCGGCATACAGCGCCTCCGCCCCCGTCACCGCCAGCACCACGGAGCCGAGCGCGATGAAGGCAGCCAGGTGGTAGCGGAAGCAGAACTCGATGGCGTAGTGCGGCGACAGCGCGGCCAGCACCGCCGGTTCCCGCACGATCTCCACCAGCCCCAGCACGCCAAGGCTGCCGAACCACAGCGCCGTGACCGGGCCGAACACCTTTCCGATGCTGTGGGTGCCCTTGTACTGCACCAGGAACAGCGCCAGCAGCACGGCGAGCGAGATCGGGATCACCGCGTCGGTGAAGGCGGGGGAGATGACCTTCAGCCCTTCCACCGCCGACAGCACCGAGATGGCGGGGGTGATGATGCCGTCGCCGAAGAACAGCGAGGCGCCGGCGATGCCGATCAGCATGACCAGGTGCCGCCCCGACTGGCCGCGCCCGACGCGCTGCGCCAGGGCCATCAGCGCCAGGATGCCGCCTTCCCCGCGATTGTCGGCGCGCAGGATCAGCAGCACGTATTTCACGGTCACGACCAGCACCAGCGACCAGAAGATCAGGCTGAGCACGCCCAGGATCTCCCACCGCTCCAGGCCGTCGGCCGAGAAGTGGAGCAGCGAGGCGCGCAGGGCATAAAGGGGGCTGGTGCCAATATCCCCATACACCACCCCCAGCACGCCGAGCAGAAGGCCGGGAGCCAAGGTGTTCTTAGCGCCCGGATGATGGATCTGATTCGTCACTGCCGTGCCGTGTTGATGCCGGCGGCAAGGAGTAGGGCGCGGCGGTGCTGCGGTGCAAGAGGCATCGCCGGGGCATGCGGCGTCACGCCGCGCGCTGCTCCCGCCGGGCCGCATCCGCGAAAGCCTCTCGGCAGGGGGCCCGGGGCGGGGCATGATCGGGGCCGGACATGGGGGGCAGGCGATGCGGGTGCTGGTTCTCGGCGCGGGGGCGCTTGGCGGCTATTTCGGCGCGCGGCTGATCGAGGGCGGGGCCGAGCTGGCCTTTCTGGTGCGGCCGCGCCGGCAGCAGCAGCTTCAGCGCGACGGGCTGTCCATCGAATGCCCGGTCTTCGGCACCTGGCGGCGCCCGGTCACCGCCCTGCTGGCCGACGAGGTCCGGCCCGGCTGGGATGTCGTGCTGCTGAGCTGCAAGGCCTATGACCTCGAGGACTCCATCGCCGCCCTCCGCCCCGCCATCGGGCCGGACACGGCGATCCTGCCGGTGCTGAACGGCATCGGCCACATCGCCACCCTGCAGGCCGCCTTCGGGGAGGCGGCGGTGCTGGGCGGGGTGGCGAAGATCCGCGCCACGCTGGATTCCGCGGGCGTGGTGCGCAACCTGTCCGACTGGCGCAGCCTGACCCTGGGGGAGCTGGACGGCACCCTGTCGCCGCGCGCCACCGCCTTCGCCGAGCTGGCGCGCCGGGGCGGGCTGCTGGCCAAGGCGGTGCCCGACATCCGCCATGTGCTGTGGGCCAAGCTGGTGCATCTGGGCACGGTGGCGGCGGGCACGGTGCTGCTGCGCGGCTCCACCGGGCAGATCGCCCGCGCGCCGGGCGGCACCGCCTTCATGCTGACCCTGCTGGAACGCAACGCCGCCATCGCCGCCCATCGCGGCTTCCCCATGACGCCGGAATTCCTGGCGGAATACCGCGCCCTGCTGTCCGACCCGGAGAGCCGCTACACCGCCTCCATGCTGCGCGACCTGGAGGCCGGCAACCGCATCGAGGCCGATCCCATCCTGGGCTTCCTGCTGCAGGAAGCCGGGGAGGCCGGCCTCGACACCACCCTGCACGCCGTGGCCTATCTGCACGCCAAGACCTATGAGCAGCGGCGCGCCGAGGAAAAGCCCGCATGACCGGACGCCACGACATCGCCGGGGGCGGCCTGTTCGCCACCATCAAGGCCGACGGCGCGGAGCTGTGCGGGCTGCGCGGGGCGGATGGCACGGAATACCTCTGGGATGCCGGCCCCGAATGGCCGCGCCACGCGCCCATCCTGTTTCCCATCGTCGGCAAGCTGGCGGAAGACACGCTGCGCCACCAGGGCCATGCCCATCGCATGACCCAGCATGGCTTCGCGCGCGACCGCCGCTTCGCCTGGACCACGCGGGAAGCGGGCCGGGCCGGGCTGGCGCTGGAGGATGACGCGGAAAGCCGCGCCCTGTTCCCCTTCGCCTTCCGGCTGGAGGTGGATTACGCCGCCAGCGCGGCCGGGCTGCGCTGCACCGTCACGGTGCGTAATCCGGGCGCTTCGGCGCTGTTCTTCAGCCTCGGCGCGCATCCGGCCTTTCGCTGGCCGCTGCGCCCGGACCTGGCCAAGGAGGCGCACAGCCTGTTCTTCGCCGAGAACGAGTCCGGCGGCGTGCATTACCTGTCCGGCGGGCTGCTCGGGCCGGCGGAAGCTTCCCCCCTCCAGGAGCGGGCGCTGCCCCTGGCGCCGGGGCTTTTCGCCCGCGACGCCCTGATCTTCCCGGGCGTCGCCAGCCGGTCGGTGCGCTACGCCGCCAAGGGGGGCCCGGCCCTGGTGGTGTCCTGGGAGGGATATCGCGACCTTGGCCTTTGGTCGAAGCCGGATGGCGCGGATTTCCTGTGCATCGAGCCCTGGCACGGCACGGCCAGCCCCGCCGGATGGGATGGCGAGTTCAGCCGGAAGCCGGGCGTGATCGCCCTGCCGCCCGGCGCCAGCCGCGCCTTCACCTGGTCCGTGGCGATCGAGGCCTGAGCGGCGCCGGGGCGTAATTACGGCCGGCGGAAGCGGTGATCGCCCCACGAATCCTTATCGCGTCGCGTGGCTCGCGTTCCGGCTGTTCCAGCCCTCTGCGGCCACGCTCTAGGCGCCCCATTCCGCCCCCGCCGCGCGGCCCTCATACAGGCCGAACAGCATGTAGTGCAGCAGGGGATTCACGCCCCCCGCGGCCACGTCCGGATTGGCGGCGAGATAGGCGGCGCCGTTGAAATCCGGGTTGCCGCCGCGCCCTTCCCGCCAGCCATGCGCCATGTAGTGCTGCAGCGGGTCCATGTCCGCGGCCGCGACATCGGCATTGTTCGCCAGATAGGCCGAGGCATCGAAATAACCGTTCGGATCGCGGCCCTCCCGCCAGCCGAAGGCCGTGTAATGGGCACGGGCATCGCCGCCGCTCCCGGCCAGGTCGGGATTGGCGAGGAGGTAATAGGCGGCATCGAAGCCGTCCTCCGCCACCGTTCCCACGGCGGCGGCGGCCTGGCGCCCTTCCTCCCGCCCGTGCAGGAGGTAATGGGTGAACGGGTTGTTGCCGGCCGCCGCCACGTCCGGGTTGCGCGCCAGATAATGGCGAAGGTCGAAATCGGCGGACGGATCGCGGTCCTCGCGCCAGCCCGTGGCCTCGAAATGCATGCGGGGATTCATTCCGGCGGCGGCCACGTCCGGCTGCGCCGCCAGGTATCCGGCGGCGGAAAACTGCACCGCCGCGCCCTGCGCCACGCCACCCGGCCCGGCCGCAATTCCGGGCGGCAGCGGGGCCTCGCCATCATACGGGGTACCATACAGCGCCCGCGCGCCCGCCACGTCATCGGGCGAAAGCGATCGATTAGCCGAGCCGGTCCGCGCATACATCAGGTCGTCCGGCGTGTCGGAATGGTTCAGGCCGATGGCGTGGCCCACCTCATGCGCCAGCACCTGGCGGAGGGTGAAGCCGCCGGAATACAGGATCTCCCCGTCGGGGGAGGTGCTCCATGGCCAGTAGGCGAGGTCCTGCGCCACCACCAGCACGCCGGGCAGCAGGGTCCCGCCCTCATAGCGCCAATAGCTGTAGCCGACGCTGCGGTCGCCGGACAGGTCGCGGCCGCCATTGGTGGTATCGAAGAAGCCGATCCGGATGTCGGGCGTCGCCGCGCCATTGTCCGGCACCTGCACGAAGCTCAGCCCCGAGATCTCGCTCCAGTCCGCCAGGGCATCATGCAGCTGCGCCTGTTCCCGCGCGTCGTCGAGCGGGGCGGTCAACGCCGGATAGCCGTCCGTGGCGGCGGCTGGCGGCGCCAGGGACCAGGTGACCACCGCGTCCGGCCAGCGCTGGCCCGTCAGTGCATAGGCCATGATGTGGCTGCTTCCTTCCCGTCAGGGCGCGCCCGGGGGCGGGCCTTCGCATCAAGATCGGCGGGCGGAACCCGTTCCGGCGCCCCGCCACAGGGGCAGGATGCCGGGGAACGGGATGCTGGGGGGCATCACAGCCCGGCGATCAGGGCCTCGCACACCCGCGCCACCTGCGCCTCGTCCAGATAGGGATGCATGGGCAGGGCCAGGATGCGGCCGCACAGCGCCTCGCTGACCGGCAGCGGCGGCGCCTGGCGCAGCCCCTCGGCATGGGCGCCGGCATAGGCCGGCTGGTGGTGCAGCGGCTTCGGGTAATAGATGGCGCTCGGCACGCCGCGCTCCTTCATCGCCGCCTGCACCCGCTCGCGCCGGCCGGCATCGGGCAGCAGCACGGAATACAGGCCCCAGGCGCTGGTGGCGCCGTCCTGCTCGCCCGGCACCGCCACATGGCCGCGCAGCCGTTCGGCATACCAGCCGGCGATGCGGGCGCGGTTCTTCAGCTCCTGTTCCAGCAGCGGCAGCTTGCAGAGCAGGATGGCGGCCTGGATGGTGTCCAGCCGGCCATTCATGCCGGTGCGCTCCACGGCGTAGCGGGTCTTGCCCTCGCCATGCGTGCGGAGGGAGCGATACAGCTCGGCACGGTCGCCGTCATTGGTCAGGATGGCGCCGCCATCGCCATAGCAGCCCAGCGTCTTGGTGGGATAGAAGCTCAGCGCCGCAGCGTCGGCCCACTGGCCGAGGCGCTTGCCGTCCAGCGACGCGCCGAAGGCTTGGGCCGCGTCGTCGAGGGCGAACATCCCCTCGGCGCGGCAGATCTCCTGGATGGCGGGCCAGTCCGCGGGGCGGCCGAACAGGTCCACGCCGACCACGGCGCGCGGGCGCAGCCGCCCCTCCGCCTTCACCAGCGCGATGCGCCGCTTCAGGTCGCCGAGGTCGATGTTGAAGCTGTCCTCCGCCACATCGACGAACACCGGCGTGGCGCCCAGCACCAGCGGCACCTCGGCCGTCGCGGTGTAGGTGAAGGCGGGCAGGAACACCGCGTCGCCGCGCCCGATGCCTTCCGCCATCATGGCGATCTGCAACGCGTCGGTGCCGGAGGACACGCCCACGGCATGCTTCGCACCGGAGAACCCGGCCAGCATCGCTTCCAGCTCCGCCACATCGGGGCCGTTGATGAAGGCGCCGCTGTCCAGGATGGCGGCGATGCGGCGGTCGATTTCCGGGCGGATCAGCGCCTGCTGCGCCTTCATGTCGAACAGGTTGATCGGGCGTGGGGTGGTGTCGGGCATTCTGCGGATCGCTCCGGAAAGGAGGCGCCCGGTCCGCCCGGATGAGCCGGG
This sequence comes from Teichococcus oryzae, assembly GCF_008386565.1. Classification (GTDB taxonomy): domain Bacteria; phylum Pseudomonadota; class Alphaproteobacteria; order Acetobacterales; family Acetobacteraceae; genus Pseudoroseomonas; species Pseudoroseomonas oryzae. The sequence continues at coordinate 179,054 of NZ_VUKA01000002.1, forward strand.
GGATCAGGCCTGAATGACGGCGTGATAGGCCGGTTCGCCCATTCCTGTGAAATCACCGGACGTTTCAGCCGGCAACGGGGGCGCGGTCCGCACCGCCGCATCGCGGTACACGCCGCGGGTGTCGATGATCAGCCGCGCCTGTTGCCGCAGCGCCGCGAAATCGATGCCGGGCTGCGGCGTCACGATCAGCACGGCATCCTGCGCCGCCACCAGATCCTCCGTCAGCGGCTGGCTGCGCAGCGGGGGCGCGGCGCCGTTCAGCCGGCGCGTGGCCGGGAATTGCGGCACCAGGGGATCGTGATAGGCGATGCGGGCGCCGCGCTCCTCCAGCAGGCGGAAGATCTCGGCGGCCGGGCTTTCGCGGGTGTCGGGTACGCCGGGCTTGTAGGCCAGGCCCACCAGCAGGATGCGGGCGCCGCGCAGCGCCTTGCCGCGCGCATCCAGGGCATCGCGCAGCCGCCCCACCACATAGCCGGGCTGCGCGTCATTCACCCGCCCCGCCAGTTCCACGAAGTCGCTCGGCACGCCCAGCTCGCGCGCCTTCCAGGCCAGGTAGTAGGGGTCCACCGGGATGCAGTGGCCGCCGAGGCCGGGGCCGGGGCGGAACGGCATGAAGCCGAAGGGCTTGGTGGAGGCGGCGTCGATCACCTCATGCACGTCGAGGCCGAGGGCGTGGCTGATCCGCTTCAGCTCGTTCACCAGCCCGATATTCACGGCGCGGAAGACGTTCTCGTACAGCTTCACCAGCTCCGCCGCCTTCAGCGATGACACCGGCACCAGCCTGCCCGCCACCGGGCCATACAGCGCCCGGGCGACCTCCAGGCAGTCCGGGGTGTGGCCGGCCACCAGCTTGGGCACGCGGCCCACCGTGCCTTCCGGGTTGCCGGGGTCCTCGCGCTCGGGGCTGTAAAGGGCGAAGGCGTCGCGGCCCACCGCCAGCCCGGCGGCCCGCAGGGCCGGAATGACGAATTCCTCCGTGGTGCCGGGATAGGTGGTGCTTTCCAGGGCAATGGCCTGGCCGGGGCGGAGGTAAGGCGCCAGCGCCGCCACCGTGTCGCGCACCGGGCCGAGATCCGGCTCCTTGTGCGGCCCGACCGGGGTCGGCACGCAGATCAGGATGGCGTCGCAATCGGCGATGGCGGCGGCGTCATGCTCGGCGGCGATGCCGGCGGCGGCGACGCGCGCATCCTCGATGCCGTGCACCGGGCTGCGTCCGGCGGCGATGGCGGCGCGCTTGGCCGGGTCGATGTCGAAGCCGGACACGGCGAAGCCGCATTCGGCGAAGCGCAGCGCCAGCGGCAGGCCGGCATAGCCCAGCCCCACCACGCCGATGCGCGCGGCGCGGCTCTCGATCCGCTCGATCAGCGCCGGGGCGAGCGGGGCGGCAGGGTCGAGGGCGCGGGCGCGCCCCCACCAGCGCGCGGGCAAGGCCGGACCTTCCATGTCTCAACATCCATTGAGGCAGGGCGGGCCGGCAGAGGCATGTTCAGGCCTTCGCCGCCGGCGCCGTGCCGGGGTTGTGGTCGAATTCGGGCACCAGCCGGGCAAGCTGCGCCAGCGCCGCCTTGGCATGGCCCAGGCGCGCCGCCTGGGCGATCTCGTCGATGGCGCGCCCGACCAGGGCGGCATCCGCGGTGCGGGGCGTCGCCACCAGCAGGCCCGGGAACTGCGTCGGGCGCGGCGGCTCCTGGCCGTGGAACAATTCCTCGTACAGCTTCTCGCCCGGCCGCAGGCCGGTGAAGCGGATCTCGATGTCCTCGTCCGGCCGGAGGCCCGCCAGGCGCACCATGCGGCGCGCCATGTCCACGATCTTCACCGGATTGCCCATGTCGAGCACGAAGATGCCGCCATCGGCCAGCTCGGGCGGCTGGTCCTGCCTGTCCTCGGCGCCGACCACGCTGGCCTGCAGCACCAGGCCCACCGCTTCCCGCACCGTCATGAAGTAGCGGCGCATGTCGGGATGGGTCACGGTCAGCGGGCCGCCGCGCTCCAGCTGGCGGCGGAACAGCGGCACCACCGAGCCGGTGGAGCCCAGCACATTGCCGAAGCGCACCGTGATGCAGCGCATGGTGTTGCCCTGGATACCCCCCTGGCCACTCCCCTGGCTGCCCCCTTGGGCATGGTGGCGGGCCTGCACGTCCAGCGCCTGGCAGTACATCTCGGCCAGCCGCTTGGAGGCGCCCATCACGCTGGTCGGGTTCACCGCCTTGTCGGTGGAGATGAACACCATGGCCAGGCAGCCCACCGCGCGCGCCGCGTCGGCCACCACCCTCGTGCCGAGGGCGTTGGTCAGCAGCCCTTCCAGCGGGTCGTTCTCGACCATCGGCACATGCTTCAGCGCGGCGGCATGGAACACCAGCTCGGGGCGCACATCCTCCATCAGCCGGGCGATTCGGGCAGCGTCGCGCACATCGGCCAGCAGGGCGCGGCGCTTCACGCCGGGATGGCTTTCGGCCAGCTCCAGGTCGATGCCGTAGAGCGCGAACTCGCCATGGTCGAGCAGGGCGAGCTGCGCCGGGCCGAGCGCCGCCACCTGCCGCGCCAGCTCGCCCCCGATGGTGCCGCCGGCGCCGGTCACCAGCACGCGGCGGCCCTGCACCAGCCGCGCCATGCCCTCGCGGTCCAGCGGCACCTGCGGGCGGTCCAGCAGGTCCTCGATGGCCACGGGCCGCAGGTCGACGCGCCGCGCCACCTGGGTCTGGCGCCGGGCCGGATCGAGCGCGGTCAGCCGCGGGGCGCGCTTCACCACCACGCCGTTGCGGTCGGCGGCGTCGAGCAGTTCCTCCAGCGCCGGGCCATGCAGGTCCGGATCGGCCAGCACGATGGCGGAAGGCACCCGGTTCTCGGCGCGCAGCCGCTCCAGCACGTCGCCCGCCTCCTCCAGCCCGCCCAGGATCGGATGGCCATGGATGCGCCGGCCGGCCGAGCGCGGCCAGCGCGCCAGGATGCCGACCACCCGGTAATCCGGCGTGCGCTGCTGCTGCAGGGCGCGGATGAACAGGTCGGCGGCATCCCCCGTGCCCACCAGCAGCACCGGACGGGACGGTTCCTCGGAAGGCTGGCCGACGCGGTGCGCCTGCTTCAGCGGCGCCAGGATGCGGGGCGCCAGCAGAAAGGCGGTCAGGCTGAAGGCGTGGATCAGCGGAAAGGCCACGTTGTCCGGCGCCCAGCCATCAGCCGCGTGCAGCCCCAGGGCGAAAAGCAGCGCCCCGCCGATCCCCGCCCCGACCACGGCGACCAGGTCCCGCAAACCGGCGAAGCGCCAGTATTGCTGAGGCAGCCGCACCGGCAGGCCGGCCACCAGCAGCGCGGCCACCGCGCCGGGAATGGCCGCCACCCACCAGGAGGCGGGCGGCCATTGCCCGGGGGAGGCCATCCACAAGGCGGGAGGCAGGGCAAGGGCGGCCAGCAGGGAATCGAGGCCGAGGTTCAGCAGGATGCGGGGAAGGGCCATGATGGCCGCGTATAGGCGCCCGGCCCGGCCCGGTGAAGCATGCCGTGTGGCCTGCCTCCTTCCGGCCCGGCGGCCGCCACGGGAACCGGCGGCGCGGCGCGGCAGGGTGGCGCCCCCGCCGATCATGCGGCGGCTTCATCCGGCAGCGGGGCGAGGCGCCGGTACAGCCCGACCAGGCGCGCGGCCTCCGCCCCCCAGCCGAAGCGGCCCAGCGCCGCGGCGCGGCCGGCGGCGCCCATCGCGGCGCGGCGCCCCGGATCGGCCAGTTCGCGCACCGCGCCGGCGATGGCGGCGGGGTCGGCGGTGTCCACCAGCAGGCCACAGCCAGCCTCGCGGATCACCGCCGCCACCTCCTCCGCGAAGGCGGGGGCGATCACCGGCAGGCCGGCCAGCATGCAGTCGAACAGCTTATGCGGCAGGGCGAGGCGGTGGTTCTCCACCCCCGGCTGGAACAGCACCAGCCCGATATCGGCCGTGGCGGCGAGGTCCAGCGCCGCGCGGTGGGGCATCCAGCCATGCCGCGCCACCGCCGCTTCCAGGCCGAGCTGCGCGGCGCGCCGGGTGAAATCCGCCTCCGACCCGTCGGTGAAGCGGCCGATCAGGCTGAGCCGGGTTTCCCCGGGGCACAGCGCCAGGGCCTCCAGCATCTCCAGGGCGCCGCGCGACCGGCCCAGCGCGCCCAGATGCACCAGCGTCAGCGGCCCCGGCCCGTGCCGGCGCGGCTCCACCGGCTCCGCCGCCGCGTAGTTGCGCACGGGAACGATGCGGGCCGGATCGGCGAAGTCCCCATCCAGCCCGTCCTTGGCCACCACCACCGCGTCGGCGCGGCGCGACAGGGCGCGGCAGGCCAGCCGGATGGCGGCGCGGCCCAGCGGCCGCAGCGGCTTCGGCAGCCGGCCGTCGAGGCGGGAAGGGTAATGCTCATGCACATCCAGCACCACGCGCGCGCCGCTGCGCCGGGCGGCCAGGATGGCGGCCAGCCAGGCATCCGGCTCGCTGGCATGCAGCACGGCGGCGCCGCTTGCCGCCGCGCGCCGCGCCAGGGCCGGGATGTTGCCGAGCCGCCCGCGCCAGCCGCCGCCCCGGGCATAGGTGCGGATGGCGACGCCGGCATGGCTGCCCGGCGCCGCGGCGCCGTTGGCCGGGCACAGATGCAGCACGCGCCAGCCGGCCTCGGCCAGCGCCGCGCCTTCCTTGGCCACCACCCGCACATCGGCCGGCGGATGCGCCGCCGACAGCATGCAGACCAGCGGCGCGGTGGCGGAACCGGGCATCAATGCCCGCCCTGCAACGCCACCGCCGGCCGGCCGGCGGCGAAGGCGCTGGCCGCCGCCACCGCTTCGCGCAGGGTGACGGGGGTGGGCGGCGGCTCCAGCACCTCGCGCAGATGCGCCACCATGCGCGCGCCGGCCATGCCGTCCCACAGCGGGATGGGCTGGGTCGCCGGCCATCCACCGGCCAGCACCTCGCCCACCATCTCCGGCAGGGCGGCCGCGCTGACCAGGCGGTTGGCGCCGCATCGCAGCGTCGCCGGGCGCTCGGTGGAGGGGCGCAGCGTCAGGCAGGGCACGTCCAGCACCGCCGCCTCCTCCTGCACGCCGCCGCTGTCGGTGGCGACAAGGCAGGCGCGCGCCAGCAGCCCGGCGAAATCCAGGTAGCCGAGCGGCGGCAGCACCCGCACCCCCGGCGGCACGGCCAGGCCGAACTGCTTCAGCCGCACCGCCGTGCGCGGATGCACCGGCCAGACCAGGGGCAGCCGCGCGGTGACGCGGGACAGCGCCGCCAGCAGCACCGACAGGGCGGCGGGGTCATCCACATTGGCGGCGCGGTGCAGCGTGACCACGCCATAGCCGCCCGCGGAAAGATGCTCGCCCAGGCCCTGCGGCAGTTCCTGCGCCAGCGCGGCGGGCAGGCGGGCCAGCAGCGTGTCGATCATCGCGTTGCCGACGGCGCGCACCGCGCGGGGATCGTGCCCTTCCGCCACCAGGCGGGCGGCCGTGTCGTGATCCGGCGCCCAGAGCAGGTCGCTGATGGCATCAACGGCGCGGCGGTTGATCTCCTCCGGCATGTCGCGGTCGCCGCAGCGCAGCCCCGCCTCCAGATGCGCGACCCGGATGCCGAGCTTGCGGGCGGCGAGGGCGGCGGCCAGCGTGCCATCCACATCCCCCGCCACCACCACCAGGGCCGGGCGGCGGCGCGACCACAGCTCGGCGCAGGCCATCATGGTGTGGCCGGTCAGCGCCGCGTGGCCGCCACCCGCCAGCACGCCCAGCGAAACGTCCGGCTGCGGCAGGCCGAGATCGGCCAGATGGGCGCCGAACATCGCCGGGTCCTGGTGCTGGCCGGTGTGCAGCAGCGCCGGCCGGCAGAAGCGGGGCTGCGCCGCCAGGGCATGCCACAGCGCCGCCAGCTTCGGCAGGTTGGGCCGCGCGGCGGCGACCAGGTGCAGTTCGGGCAGGCTCATGCGGCAACCAGGGATGGCAGGGGAGAAGGTCGCGCGGCCGCTTCCGCGACGGCGACGAAATGGCGGGCCAGCAGGCGGCGGTCCCAGCGGCGCACCGCCTGGTCCCGCGCCGCATGGCCCATGGCGAGGCGCTGCGAAGGATTGGCCGCCATCCAGGCCAGCGCATCCGCCAGGGCGGTGGCATCACCCGGCGGCGTGGCCATTCCGCAGGGACCCATCGGGCCCTGCGACGCCAGCAGCCGCTCGCCCTGGCCGGGCAGGTTGGACACCACCGGCAGCCCGGCGGCCAGGTAGTCCATCAGCTTGTTGGGCGCGGTCCATTCGGCGAAGGCGGCCACCGGCGCCAGGCAATGGATGCCGCATTGCGCCCCGGCCAGCAGGCTGGCCAGCCTGCGCTTGCCGAGCGGCGGCATGAAGGACACGTTGTGCAGCCCGCGCGCCGTGGCCTCGGCCTGCAGGCGCGGCTTCTCGCTGCCCTCCCCCACCAGCAGCAGGCGGATGCGGTGCTCGCCGCGCGCCATCAGCAGGGCGGCGGCGTCCAGCACCTGTTCGAGGCCGTTGGCGCGGCCATGCGCACCCGCATAGACAGCCAGCATCTCCCACGGCGCGGCCTCCACAGGGCGCCAGGCGGGGATGTGCGGGCCGAACAGGTCGAGGTCGCAGCCATTCGGCACCACATGCACCTGCTCCGGTGCGGCGCCGCGGTTCAGCGCGGTTTGCGCCATGCCCTCGCTCAGCGCCACCACGGCAGCGGCGCGGCGGCAGGCGGCGTTGGCCAGGTGCTCCATGCCGGCCAGCGCCCAGCCGGGCACGCCGCCCATGGCGCGCGGCAGCTCCGGCCAGGGATCGCGGATCTCGAACAGGAAGGGCGTGCCGCGCAGGCGGCGGGCCAGCAGCGCCGGCAGCGCCACCGTCAGCGGCGTGGAGGAGGCGATCACCAGGTCCCACTCGCCCGCCAGCGCCAGCCTTGCCGCCCGGGCGGCGTAGCGGCCAAAGGCGGCGCCGCGGGCGGCGAAGCCCTGGGCGTTGCCGCAGGGGATGTCGAACTCCACCAAGCGCAGGCCCTCCGATGCGCCTTCGCGCCGGCCATGGCGGAACCCGCCCTCCAGCCCGGTCACCGCCCCCTCATAGCGGCCGCAGGCCAGCGTCACGGAATGGCCGCGCCGGATCAGCGCGTGGGCCAGGGCATGGCTGCGCGTGGCGGTGGCGCCTTCGGGCGCGGAATAATGCTGGTGCAGGTAAAGCAGGCGCATGGCGTCCTCAGCCCTTGCAGCAGGCGCGGATGACATCGGTCACCCGCGCCTGCTCCTCGGCGGTCATGCTGCCGCTGGGCAGGCACAGGCCGCGCTCGAACAGCCGGCCCGACAGGCCGTCGCCATGGAACCGGGCGCCGCGAAAGGCGGGCTGCATGTGCAGCGGCTTCCACACCGGGCGGCTCTCGATCTGCGCGGCGTCGAGGGCGCGCCGCACCGCTTCCCGCGTGGTGCCGAACGCCTTGGGGTCGATCTGGATCACCGACAGCCAGCGGGAGGATCGCGCCCAGGCGGGCTCCGGCATCAGGCTGACGCCGGGCAGGCCCGACAGCGCCTCGGCATAGCGGTCGAACACCAGCCGGCGTTCCGCGACGCGGGCTTCCAGCGCGCCGATCTGCGCCAGCCCCACCGCCGCCAGCACCGAGGACAGGCCATAGGAATAGCCCGTGGTCTCGTGCTGGTAGTGCGGCGCGGTTTCCTTGGCCTGGGTGGCCAGGTGGCGGGCGCGGGCGATCAGCGCCGGGTCGTCCGACACCAGCGCGCCGCCGCCGCCGGCGGTGATGATCTTGTTGCCGTTGAAGGAAAAGGCGGCCAGCGCCGCGCCCTTGCCCACCGGGCGGTCCCGGTAGCGCGCGCCCAGCGCCTCGGCGCTGTCGCACAGCACCGGCACGCCCCAGCGGCCGCACACCGCCAGGATGGCGTCCAGGTCGCAGGGCTGGCCATACAGGTCCACCGGCACCACGGCGCGCGGCAGGCGGCCCTTGGTGGCGGCCTTCTGCAACTGGTCCTCCAGCAGGTTGGGGTCCAGCGTCCAGCTTTCGGGGGAAACGTCCAGGAAACGCGGGCGGGCGCCCATCTGCACGGCGGGCGCGACCGTCGCCACGAAAGTCAGGCTCTGGGTCCAGACCTCGTCGCCGCGCTCCACCCCCAGCACGCGGAAGCCGAGATGCAGCGCGGCCGTGCCGGAAGCGACGGCGGCGGTGTGGGCGAAGCCCGCCGCCTCCCCCACAGCCTGCTCGAACTGCTCGGGGACCGGCCCGGCGGGGGCGATCCAGCCATCGGTCAGGGTCCGGCTGAGCACCGCCAGCTCGCCCCCCACCAGGCTGGGCGGGGACAGGTGCAGGCGCAGCCTTGGCGCCTTGGCGGGGTGGGAGCGGTTCGGGAACACCAGCACCGCCGTGGCGGAAGCATCCCCTGCCCGCTGCCGATCGTCGCTGCCGCTGCGGAGGGAGATGGCCACCATGACCTGCTTCACGCTGAATTGATGACACTAGCGAAACAGGTTCCGGATGATCCGACAAGTCAACAAATCAACCAGAAGTTACTATTTTCTGCTGGACTTTTCCGGAGAATTATCAATGAAAGGTTGAAAATCAGGCATGGTGACATGGCCGGGCGCATGAACCCCGCGCCCGCTCAGCAGGATGCCGAACGTGCCCAGGAGCGCCCGGCAATCGGTGCGGAAGCACAGCGCCTCGGCATAGGTCGCGTCCATCTCCAGCCGCTCCTCCCAGGGCAGGGCGTTCCGCCCCGCCGCCTGAGCGATGCCTGCCAGTCCCGGCCGCGCCATCAGGCGCAGCCGCTGCCGGGGGGAATAGCGCGCGGCATAGGCCACCGGCAGCGGGCGGGGGCCGACAAGGCTCATCTCCCCCCGCAGCACGTTCAACAGCTGCGGCAGCTCATCCAGGGCCGAAGCGCGCAGCCGGCGGCCAAAGGGCGTCAGCCGCGCCGCGTCCTCCCCGGGGCCATCCCGCATGGAGCGGAACTTCAGCAGGGTGAAGGGGCCGCCCCCCTGCCCGGCGCGTTCCTGCCGGAACAGCACCGGGCGCCCCAGCGCCAGCCGCACCGCCACAGCCGTGCCCAGCAGCAGGGGCGACAACAGCACGAGGCCGAGCAAGGCACCCGCCACATCCACCAGCCGCTTGCCGCGGCGGCGGTACCAGCCTTCATGCAACACGCTTCGCCACCATTCCCGTTGAAAGCGCCAGACCCAGGGCGAACCAGACCATCCGGTTGCCGAGATCTGTCGAAACCATGGCGGCGAGGCCCACCGGCAGCACCAGGGCGGCGATTTGCGCCACCCGCGCCGGCGCCGCGTGCCGCGCCCGCAGCAGCAGCAGCACCGCCCCGCCGCCAAAGCAGCACAGCCACAGAACAAGGCCGAGCGGCCCACCCTCGGCGAAGGCTTCCAGCGCGTGGTTGTGCGGATAAAGGCCGCGCCGCTCGCCATGGCCGGCGGCGATGGTGAAGCCGCCCGTTCCCAGGCCGAGCGGCAGCGCCGCGCCCGCCCAGTCCAGCGCCGCCCGCCACAGCGCCGGCCGGGCCGAGGCTTCCATCCCGCCTTCGGTGAACCGTTCCAGCGTGCGCAGCCCCTCCATGGCCTGGAATTGCAGCAGCAGCAGCCCCGCCCCCAGCATGGCGGCCAGCGCGGCCGCCAGGCTCCAGCGCAGCGCCAGCCCGGTGCGGCCGGCGGACCAGCAGCGCAGCGCCGGCGTCAGCAGCACCGACAGGCCGAGCGAGATCAGCCCCATCCGGCCGCCCGGCAGCAGGGCAGCGGCGGCCAGCCCGAGGGTGTAGGCGCTCCAGAACAGGCGGGACGGCCAGGCCGGCGCCTCCACGATGCGCACCGCGCCGAGCCCGGCGGCGCAGGCGATGGCCAGCCCGGCCAGCTGGTACTGGACCCGCAGCAGGTCGGGCTGGGCACCCACCATGCCGCCCAGCACGATGTTGCCGGTGGCGAGCCCCCAGGCCACCGACGCCGCCACCAGCGGGCCGGCGCCGAGCGTGGCCCGCACCAGCCAGCGCCGGGCCGACGCATCGGCGCCCAGCAGCATGCCGGCCACCAGCATCGGCGGCGCCACCAGCACGATTTCCGGCAGCTTCTGCGGCAGGATCACCGCCGAGCGGCTCCAGACGCCGGCCAGCACCAGCCAAAGCCACAGCAGCGCGGCGCCCGCCAGCGGCAGGGCCAGCGCGCCATGCAGCCACCAGCGGCGGGTCAGCAGCAGCACCGCCAGCAGCGGCGGCAGCAGCGCGGCGGCCAGCAGCGTGAGGTCCACCGGCAAGGCGGCGCCCGGCGGGGTGGATTTCAGCGCACCGGCGAAATGCAGCGCCGCGCCCGCCAGCCCGGCCAGGCTGCCGATGCCTGCGGCATCGACGCGGATGGCGCCCAGCGGTTGCCCGTTCTTCATCGGCCAGGTGCCCGCGCGGCATCCGGGGGGGCATCCCGGCGAACCTCGCCACGCGCCGCGCCGGAAGCCGGCCAACGGCTTCCCCCGGAATGGCGGGAACCGCGCAGCAGCACCCAGCAGCCGGCCAGGAACAGGCCGGCCAGCGGCGCCGCCACCGCCAGCAGGGCGAGCAGCAGCGGCCGGTTCGGCAGGGAAGGCCGCAGCGGCGCGCCCGGGCCCGACACCAGGCGGGCCGCCACCACCTCATCGGCGCGCAACACCAGGGCGACGCGCTGGTGTTGCGCCAGCAGCTCGAACATCGGCGTGCGCAGGTAGATGTCCCGCTCCTGCGCCAGCCTTGCCTCCAGGGCGGCGATGCGGCGCTGCGCCAGGGCCAGCAGGTCCTGCCGCACCCGTGCCTCGGCGAAGGCGTGCAGGCGCAGCAGCGTATCCAGCGCCGCCTCCCGCCGCGGATGCGCCAGCGCCAGGGTCCAGGTGACCGAGGCCAGGGATTGCGTCACGGCGAGGTTGCGCTCCAGCCAGCGTTCCACGTCATCCGCGTCCGGGGCGCGGTTCAGGCCGAGGGCCTGCTTCACCGGCGCCAGCGGCCCCGCCGCCTGCCGCGCTGCCAGGTCGGTCAGGATGCCGGTGTCGCGCGCCAGCATCGCCGCCGCTTCCGGGCTGCGCAGCGCCGACAGGTAGATGGCGAAATTGCCGCTGGGCCGCGTGTCCAGCAGGCTTCCGGGGGACAGCGCATTGGCCGAGATCAGCGTGGACACCGCGACGCCGCTGGTTTCCGCCGGCGCCACCACCGCCTCGGCCAGATGGGCGCGCGGCCAGTTCAGGATCAGCGCGCCGCCGGCGCCGAGCAGCAGCAGCACCGCTGGCAGCAGCCAGCGCCACAGCCGAAGCACGCCCCGCAGAAGCTGGTCGAGCGGCATCAGCGCGGCGTGCCGGTCACGGCAACATCACGGTGGTGCGCAACTGCCGCACCGGCGCGGCGATGCGCGCCACCAACACCGAACAGGGCCGCACCACCCCATAGGCCGGGCTTTCCCAGCCCTGCTCCAGCGCCAGGAGAAAGGGCGCGTCGGCTTCCAGCCGCAACCGCGCGGCCCCGCTGGCCCCATCCGGCTCCAGCCGCCAGGCGCCGGGGCCGAGGCGCCAGCGCAGCTCCAGCCTGTGGAAGCGGCCCGAAACCTCGTCCTCCACCGTCCAGACGCGGCCTTCGGCGCGGATGGCGCGGCGGTGGCCGTTGCCATGCATGTCGCGCAGCGCCGCGCCCCCCGCCACCGCCCACAGGCGGGGCCAGCGGGCGAGCAGGAAGCGGGACAGGCGCGGCATCGGCTCCCGCCCGTCAAAGGTGATCGTGTTGTGCGCGGCGGCGGCGGGGAAGTAATCCAGCCACCAGCGCTCCGCCGCGGCCGGGTTGTAGGCGCCGGTGCCGCCATCGGCGAGGATCGGCCGGCTCCCGTCCCACAATTCGAAATGCAGCAGGTCGGCCTGGCCGGGGCGGAAGCGCAGCGGGCCGGCGCGCAGCAGGGCGCGGGCGCCGGCGCTTTCCCAGCCCATGCTGCCGCTGGCCCGCCAGGCGGCCGGGCGGGGCATGGCCGGTGCGGCGGGCAGGCCGAGCCAGAGGCAGCCCGGCTCCGCCCCGAAGCCGGCCGATTCGCCGGCGAACAGACGCAGCGCCCGCTCGGCGCTGCCCCGCGCATCCGCTTCCCCGCAGCAGGACAGGTCGGCCAGGGCGGAGCCATCCTGGTGGCCGAGTCGCGGCAGCCCGCCATCATCCGCCACCAGCCGCGCCAGCCAGCGCGCCGCCGCCATGGCGCGGGTGGCGAAGGGCGACGGCAGGGGGGGCTGGCGCAGGGCTTGGCGCAACAGCTCGACCACCGACAGGGTGTCCAGCAGCAGCCGGTGATAGCCGGTGGAAAGCTGCGCGAAGCCGCCATCCGGCGCCACCAGCCGCGCCAGCGCCGCGGACAGGTCCCGCGCCGCGCCGCGCGCCATGCGGCGCTCACCCAGTAGCCAGCCGCAGGCCAGCAGGCCGGCAGGCTCGCTGATCGCATGGTTGTTGTCCTGCGCGCGGGCATAGGCGCGGGTGGCGGCGATGCGACGCGCATGGCGCCGCAGCAGGTGCCGGATTGCGTCCGGCGGATGCCCGGCATTGCCCGCCAGCACCAGAGCCAGGGCCAGATGCAGCACGCGCAGCGCCGCTTCCTGCCCGCAGGCCCAGTTGGGGCCGCGAAAGGCGGGATTGGCCAGGCTCCATTCCCGCAGCCGCGCGGCCAGGGCTTCGCGGTGGCCCTCCTCCGGCCACAGCCGCGCGGCCTGCACCAGCAGCGGCACCCAGCCGAGGCGGTTGGCCTCCCATACCGGACGCACATCGCCGGGATGAAACAGGTCCATGCCAATGGCGGGCGCCGTGGCATCGAAGGAGCCGTGCCAACGGACGGGCGGCAGGGCGGCCAGCGCGGCGCGCAGCCGTGCCATGTCCCCCGGCGTCAGCAGCGGCGGAGGCGGCAGCGTCGTCGGAAGCAGGTCGCCGGCCGGCCATGAGCAGGGAGCCGCGCGGAGCCGCCGCTGCGGCAGGCCGGCGGCGTGGCTCAGCCGGTGCAGCGCATAGAACGCCAGCGGACGGGGGCCGATCCGCCGCGCGGCATCGACCATCAGTAGCATTCGCGCCCTGGGTGAATTGCGTTCTTGGATCACCATAAACGAAATGGTAAGATAACAATCACGTTTTTGCGAGCGGCATGACGCAGCTCGATCATCAAGGTGGCGTCGAAATCGTGTCCCGCCCCGCCGCATCGGCCAGGCTGTTCCAGAACGGGGCGCCGGCCGCATCCCGGGCCTTCCGGCCGCCGCGCCTCGCCCGCCTGCTGATGGCGGGGATGCTGCTGGCGGGCCAGGTCGCGCCGGGCCATGCCCAGCCCGCTCCGGGCGGCGCGGTGCCGAGCCCATGGTTGTCGCCGCCTGCCCTGCCTTCCACCCTGCCGGTCCCCCTGCCGGGAGGCATGCCGCTGCCGAGCCTGCCGCCCGCCCTGCAGCAGGACATCATGCAGCGGATCATGGAGGCCGCGGGCCCCCGCGACGCGCCCATGCCGGCCGCTCCGCCCTTGCCGGCCCAGGCCCTGCCCAGCGGGGCGGCGCCGCCTCCGCAGCGCCCGGCGGTTCCGCCCTTCCCGCAGCCCCTGGCTGATCCGCTTTCCCCCGTGGAAGCCTTTTTCGCCACCAGGCTGGACGCCACCGGGCTGCCGCCGGGACCGCCGCTGCGGCAATTCGGCTACGACACCTTCCGCGACCTGCTGGCTGCGCCGGCCGCCCCGCCGGCATCGGGCGGCCTGCCTGACGACTACATCCTGGGCCGCGACGACGAGATCCTGGTGTCGATCCGCGGCCGCACGCGGCAGAACCAGACCTTGCGCATCACCCGGGACGGCACGGTGCTGCTGCCCGACCTCGCTCCCTTTCCTGCCGCCGGCCGCGCCCTGCGCGAGCTGCGTGTGGAGATCGAGGAGCGGGTCGCGCGCGAGCTGGGCGGTTCGGAAGCCTTTGTGTCCGTGGGGCAGCTGCGGCAGATCGGCGTGTTCGTCGCGGGGGAGGTGGTGCGGCCCGGCCTGCAATCCCTGCCCGCCCTGGCCTCGGTGCTGGACGTGCTGGCCCAGGCGGGCGGGGTGAAGCGCAGCGGCTCCCTGCGCGCCATCCGCGTGGAAGGGCCGCGCGGCAGCCGGGTGATCGACCTTTACAGCGTCATCGGCTCCGAGCCGGGCCAGCCCGACCTGCGGCTGCGCGAAGGCGAGCGGGTGGTGGTGCCGCCGCTCGGCCCCACCATCGCCATGGCCGGCGAGGTGACGCGGCCGGGCATCTATGAGCTGCCCGCCGGCACCGCGTCGCAGCCTCTGGCGGCGTTGCTGCGGCTGGCGGGGGAAGCGCTGCGCCCCGCCGGCAACCGCTTCCTGCTGCACGGCACCGACAATGGCGGCCGCCGCAGCCTGTCGGAGATCGGCCTCCAGGCCCGGCTGCGGCGGGGCGACGCGGTGGTGGCGCAGGCGGCGCTGAACGTGGCGGCCGGGCAGGTGCGGGTGGTCGGCCATGTGGCGCAGCCCATGCTGCGCCCCGCCCATGGCGGCGGATTGCGGGCGCTGCTGGCCGATTCGCGGCTGGTGCGGCCCGACCCCTATGTACGGCTGGGCGCGGTCTGGCGGGTCGACCCCGCCACCCGGGTGCGGCGCTTCGGCGCCTTCGACCTGGGCCGGCTCCTGCAAGGCCAGGCCGAGCTGCCGCTGCGCGAGGATGACGAGGTCATCCTGTTGTCGCAAACCGACGTGCTGTGGCTGGCCAGCCCGCCGGTGCAGCGGGCGCTGCGCGGCGAGCTGGCCCCGGCCGGTCCCGGGGCCATGGCGGCCGCCGCCGAATGCCCGGCGCTGCAATCCCTGGCCATCGCCGCGCGCTCCTCCCCCGTGCGCTTCGCCCATGTGCGTGGCGCCGGCTTCCCCGATCTCGGCGCGCCGCCCTGCCCGCAGGTGTTCCTGGACTACCCGGCGCTGCTGCCCTTTCTGCTGGATCAGGCGGTGCTGGTGTCGGGCGAGGCGCGGCTGCCCGGGCTGTATCCGATCCTGGACAACACCGGCCTGGACCAGGTGCTGGCGGCGGCGGGCGGGCACACCGACACGGCGGACCTGTCGGCGGTGGAGCTTTCGCGCGAGCCGCTGGAGCAGGCCGGGGCGATCGCCCTGCAACGCACCCTGCTGGACCTGCGCTCGGGCAATTTCGCCGCCGTGCGGCTGTCCCCGCGCGACGGCATCCGCATCCCGCGCGGCTTCGGCGACCGCGACAGCGGCCCGGTGACGCTGATGGGCGAGTTCCTGCGCCCGGGCATCTACGACATCCGCCGGGGCGAGCGCCTGTCGGAGCTGATCGCCCGGGCCGGCGGGCTGTCGCCGCAGGCCTATCCTTATGGTGCCGTGTTTTCCCGCGAAAGCGTCCGGCAGAAGCAGCAGGATGGCTTCAACCGCACCGCGCGGGAACTGGAGCAGAGCCTGATCCAGGTCGCCGCCGGGCAGGCGGTGGCGGGCAGCAAGGCCGGCGGGCTCGATCTCGGCGGCGCCATCACGGCGGGGCGGGAAATGGCCGGCGCGCTGCGCGAGGCGCGCGCCGCCGGCCGCATGGTGGTGGAGGCCAACCCTGTCATCCTCGCCGCCCGGCCGGAACTCGACGTGCTGCTGGAGCCGGGCGACCTGATCGCCATCCCGAAGCGCCCCAACGAGGTCACGGTGGTGGGCGCCGTGCTGAACCCCGGCAGCCTTCAGTTCACCACGGGCTGGAAGGCGAATGAATATGTCCGCGCCTCGGGCGGGGCGCAGCGCTTCGCCGACGGGGCGCGGGCCTTTGTGGTGCTGCCGAACGGGCAAAGCGTGCCGGCCGGGCTCGGCGCCTGGCAGGCTGGCGGGCCGCCCATCCCGCCGGGCAGCCTGGTGGTGGTGCCGCAGGACCCCAGCCCCTACGAGACCTGGGGCTTCATCCGCGACCTGACGCAAACGCTGGGGCAGCTTTCCCTCAGCGCCGCGGCGCTGTCGGTGATCACCCGCTCATCCTCGCGCTGAGCCAGGGGGAAATGATGCGGGTTCGGCCGCAGGGGGCGCCCCTCCCCTTTTCCACGGCGCCGCTTCGGTGCATGCCCCCGGGGATGAGCACCACCCTGACCATCGGGCGCGCCACGGCGCCCGAACAGCGCGCCGCCTGCATGGAGATCCGCATGGACGTCTTTGTGCGGGAACAGAACGTGCCGGCCGACATCGAGATCGACGAGCATGACGACATCGCCCTGCACCTGCTGGCGCTGCGCGACGGGCGGCCGGTCGCCACCGCCCGCGTGCTGCTGAAGGATGCGGGTGCCACGGCCAAGATCGGCCGCGTCGCGGTGCGGCGGGAAGCGCGCGGCACCGGCACGGGCGCCGCGCTGATGCGGGCGATCGAGGCTGAGCCCTCGCTGGCCGGGGTGCGTGAGTTCGTGCTCGAGTCGCAAACCCACGCCATCCCGTTCTACGAGAAGCTCGGCTATGCGGCGGAAGGCGGGGAATACCTCGATGCCGGCATCCCGCACCGCTTCATGCGCAAGCTCCGCTGAGGCGGGCGGCTCAGCTTCCGGCGCGGAACACGATCGGCTTGTTGCCGTCCCACAGCACGGAGCGGCACACCGTGGCCAGCCGGTCCAGCCCTTCGCGGATGGTCAGGAAATGGTTGCCGGCGAGCTGCCCCGCCTTGCTGGCGAAGCAGCAGGGGCCATAGGCCACCAGGATCTCCGTTTCGGACACGCCGGTGATCTGCCCCGGATGCACGATGATCTGCCCCGGCGCCGGATAGGAGGTGGCGTTCTCATAGCCGATGGACAGGTCCCGGTCGCCCATCGGGATCCAGCAGGCCTCGCCGCTCCAGCGCACATGGATGATGCGGTCCTGGTAGGGCAGGAGCTGGCGGAAGCGGGCGCAGGTCTGCGGCGCGTCCTTGTCCTCGAAGAAGGCGTGGAAGGTTTCTCCGCCGATGTCGATGGCGATGTCGGCCATGCCGGGCTCCCGAAGCGAATGGAGCGTCCTGCTTGCCAGAAAGCGCCAGGCGGGGCGAGGCCCCCCTTCCCCGGCGCCTTGAGGGGTGTTGCCGCCGGGGGCGGGCGGGAGCAGGCTGGCCTTCCCGATGCAGGCAGGAAAGGCCGAGAATGGCGCTGAAGATCTATGGCGTGCTGCGTTCCCGCGCGACGCGCACCGTGTGGCTGGCCCGGGAACTGGGCATTCCCTTCGAGCATGTGCCGGTGATCCAGTCCTACCGCCTGCCGGACCCGCGGGCGGCGGATGCGCCGTTCAACACCGCTTCCCCCGATTTCCTGAAGCTGAACCCGAACGGGCGCGTGCCGGTGGTGGTCGATGACGGGTTGGTGCTGTTCGAGTCGCTGGCGATCAACCTGCACCTGGCCCGCAAGCATGGCGGCGAGCTTGCCCCGCGCGACGCGGCCGAGGATGCGCTGATGACGCAATGGGGCTTCTGGGCGGCGACCGAGGTGGAGCCGTTCAGCCTGCAGATCCAGACCCACCGCCCGGCCGGCCCGAAGCATGACATGGCCCGCGCCGAGGCGGCTGCGGCCACGCTGGCGCGCCCCCTCGCCGCGCTGGAAGCGGCGCTGCGGGCGGGCGGTGGCTGGCTGGTGGGCGGCCGCTTCACCGTGGCCGACCTGAACACCGCCGAGATCCTGCGCTACGCCCAGGCCGATGCCGGCCTGTTCGCGAAATACCCGGCGGTCGGCGCCTGGATCGCCGCCTGCCAGTCCCGCCCCGCCTTCAAGGCGATGATGGCCGAGCGGGAAAAGGAGCCGGCCTGAGCCGGGGATGCGAAGGGGGGAGGGGCGCGCGCCCCTCCCCGTTATTCCGCGGCCTGCGTCGCGGCTTGGCCCAGGCGGTAGGGATGCGCCGGGTAGGTGCCCAGGATGCTCAGCTCCCGCGAGAAGAAGGCCAGCTCCTCCAGCGCGCGCTTGAGCGGCGGGTGCTCCGGATGGCCATCCACGTCGCACAGGAACTGCGTCGCGGTGAAATGGCCGTCCAGCATGTAGCTTTCCAGCTTGGTCATGTTGACGCCGTTGGTGGCGAAGCCGCCCAGCGCCTTGTACAGCGCCGCGGGGATGTTGCGGACACGGAACACGAAGGTGGTGACCGAGTCCGGCGCCCCGACCGGAGGCATCCGCGGCTGCCGCGCCATGACATAGAAGCGGGTGGTGTTGTGCGCCGCGTCCTCGACATTGCGCAGCAGGATCTCAAGCCCGTAGATCTCGCCGGCCAGGGAGGAGGCGATGGCGGCGTCCTCCAGGCTGTGCGCTTCCGCCAGCTGCTTGGCCGCGCCGGCGGTGTCGGCCTCGATCACCGGCTGGAGCTTGCGCTCGCGCAGCAGGTTCAGCACCTGGCCCAGCGCCACGGGATGGCTGTGGGCGCGCTTCAGCCCTTCCAGCGTGGCGCCCTTGTGCGCCAGCAGGCAGTGCTCGACGCGCTGGTAATGCTCGCCGACCACGAACAGGCCCGAATCGGGCAGCATGCGGTGGATGTCCGGCACCCGGCCGGCCAGCGAGTTCTCGCAGGGCAGCATGGCCAGATCGGCCCGCGACTCGCGCACCGCCTCCATCGCCGCCTCGAAGGAGGCACAGGGCAAGGTGCTCCAGCCGGGATAGGCGCTGCGGCACGCCAGATCGGAATAAGCGCCAGGCACGCCCTGGAAAGCGATCACACCTTTGCCGCCATCGATCATTGCGCGGGTCATCCATGCTGGGTTCGGGCCGAGCGTGCGGCGCAGCGTATTGATGCGCCAGCCGCCACCCCTTATGGTCCCTGCGCTTCTAGTGGAGGCCAAGGTCGCGTGCAAATGCGCCCTCCGGTCGGTTTGGATCGTGGACGACTACGTTCAGGGATGAGGTCTGCAGCATGAGCTTGGAGGTCAACAAGGCGTTCGCGGCCGTTCTGACGGCGGGCGTCGTGTTCATGGTGGCGGGCTTCGTCGGTGAAACGGTGATTCATCCGAAGCGCCTGGAAACAGCCGCGATCACCATTGAGGGCGTGGGGGAAACCACGGGCGCCGCACCGGCCGCCGAGCCGGAGCTGGAGGCGGTTTCGCCGCTGCTGGCCGCCGCCAGCGTGGATACGGGACGCCAGGTGGCGGGGCGCCTTTGCTCCTCCTGCCACACCTTTGAACAGGGCGGCGCCAACAAGGTCGGCCCCAACCTGTACAACGTGGTCGGCAACCACCATGGCCATCTGGACAATTTCAACTATTCCCCGGCCATGAAGGCGCTGGCCGACAAGCCGTGGGACTACGAGTCGCTGAACGCCTTCCTGGCCGCTCCGGCCAAGGCCATCCGCGGCACCCGCATGGCCTTCGCGGGCATCCGCGACGTCAAGCAGCGCGCCGACGTGGTCGCCTATCTGCGCTCGCTGTCGGACAGCCCGCAGCCGCTCCCGTGATGCAGGACCTCATCGCCGCCGCCGAGGCGGCGGCCGATGCGGCGGGGGCGGTGATCCGCCCCCTTTTTCGTTCCAGCCTGCTGGTCGAGGCCAAGGGCGATGCCAGCCCGGTGACCGAGGCCGACCGCGCGGCCGAGCGCACCATCCGCGCCCTGCTGGCCGAACGCTTCCCCGATCACGGCGTGATCGGTGAGGAATACGGGGAGGAGCGCGCCGGGGCCGAGTTCGTCTGGGTGGTCGATCCGATCGATGGCACCCGCGCCTTTGTCACCGGACGCCCGGTGTTCGGCACGCTGATCGGGCTGATGCGCCATGGCCGCCCGGTGCTGGGCCTGATCGACCAGCCGGCGACGGGGGAGCGCTGGATCGGCGCCGCCGGGGAAGGCCTGCGCTTCCGCAGCCCGATGGGCGGCACGCCGCACACCCGCCGCTGCGCCGCCCTGGCCGAGGCCGAGCTGTCCTGCACCAGCCACGAGATGTTCACGCCGGCGGAAGCGCCGCGCTTCGCCCGGCTGAAGCAGAGCTGCCGGCGCGTCACCTGGGGCGGCGATTGCTATGCCTATGGCCTGCTGGCGCTGGGCCTGGTGGACATCGTGGTGGAATCCGACCTGAAGCCCTGGGACTGGGTGGCGCTGGCGCCGGTGGTGGAAGCCGCCGGCGGCGCCATGACCGACTGGCAGGGCCAGCCGCTGCGGCTGGACGGGCCGGGCCAGGTCATCGCGGTGGGCGATCCCGCCCTGCTGCCGGAAGCGGTGGCGCTGCTGGGCTGAGCGCTACGCCGCCCATTGCCGTTCAGCCGAACAAGTCGTCGCTGCGGCCCTCCGCCAGGCCGTGGCGGATCCAGTGCAGGGTCGCCTGGTGCTGGTCGGCGCCGAGGACCGCGCGCAGATCGGCATAATTGGCCAAGTATTGCTGCGCGTCGAAATCATGCGTCGCGCGGCCCTCGGCCGCTCCGTAGCGGATGTAGTGCACCGCCCCGGCTTCCGCATCGGTGCCAAGCACCAGCGCGAGGTCGCGGTGGGAGGCGATGTAGCCCAGCCCGTCGAAGCTGACCTTGCGCCCTTCCTGCCATCCATTCGCGATGTAGTGCCGCGTCCCGGCCTGCTGGTTGGTGCCGAAGGCGTGGATCAGGTCGTGGTGGGACGCGATGTAGTCCAGGCTGTTGAAATGGGTCGGGCGGCCTTCCATCCGGCCGAACTGGATGTAGTGCCCGGCCCCCGCCTCCGCATCGGTGCCGAAGGCGCGGATCAGGTCGCTGGAGGCGGCGATGTAGTCCAGCCCGTCAAAGCCGACATGGCGGCCTTCCGACCGGCCGGCCTGGATGAAATGGCGCGCTCCCGCATCGGCATCGGCTCCCAGCACCGCCATCAGGTCGGCATGGCTGGCCACATAGCTGAGGGGCAGGAAGCTGACCGCCCGCCCTTCGTCCCAGCCATGGTAAAGGTAATGATCGAAAGCGGCCCCGGCATCGAGCCCGAAGGCCATGCCCAGATCGAGATGGGAGGCGATGTAGGATAGCGGCCGGAAATTGACGGGCCCGACCGCCTGGACGTCCCAGCCCCCGGAAAAGCCGAGGACCTCCACCGAGAGCAGCTTGTCGATCCCGTCCTGCAGCCTTTGCGCGGGGCGGGCGGCGACAACGCCCGTGACGCCGGGCGCGACGATCACGGCGTAATCGGCCGCCGCCCCGTCATACACCGCGACATCCCGGCCCGCTCCGCCATCCAGCAGGTCGTTTCCGGCATCGCCGCGAAGCATGTCATCGCCGGCGCCGCCCAGCATGACGTCATCCCCGCCATACCCACGGAGGCGGTCACCGAAGGGGGAGCCGGTGATGTGGTCCGGCCCGGCCAGCATGGTGCGCATCGCTTCGTCCGTGGCGTTGCGCACCGTCCAGGAATTCAGCTGCTGGACGGAAATGGAAAGGTTGCTGACCTCCACGATCAGCGCGCCATCCTGGCTTTCGCGGTAGGCGTTCACCGTTCCGCTGACCGGCAGCCCCTGCCAGTCATAGGCGATGTCGCGGCCGAGGAATTCCGTGAAGCCGCCGGGATTGCCGGCCACCCGGTAATCGCCCGCGAAGCGGTCGGGGCTGCGGATCGTGGGCAGCAGCCAGGCCCAGCCGCCGATATCGCTGGCGGCGAAATCCATCGAAAACCTGGTGCCCGAACGAACAACAGCCACGCCCAGCCCTCACTCTAAAAACTCATGGGTTGAGTTCATACAACAAAAATCAACATCAAGGGCAGCATATCCATGCCTCACCGCGCTGGCGCATTGCAAAACGCAAGCGTCGCCACGGGATGGTTGTCGCGGCCGGGCGGAACCCTCATCCTAGGGCCATGCGCCGCCGACATCTGCTGACCTCTGGCCTTGCCCTCGCCTCGGGCTCCATGCTGACCCGCGCCCAGGCGCAGGTCGCGACCCAGCCTGCCGCCGAGGCGGCACCAGCCGCCGCGGAAGCGCCGCGCCGCACCCATGCGCTGTCCCTGCTGGGCGAGCCCGCCTTGCCGGCCGATTTCAAGCACTGGCCCTGGGTCAATCCCGAGGCCCCCAAGGGCGGCAGCATGACGCTGACGGCGCTGGGCAGCTTCGACAGCTTCAACCCTTATATCCTGCGCGGCACGCCCGCCGTCGGCACCACCCTCCTCTATGACACCCTGATGGTGCCGAGCGGCGACGAGGCATCCACCGAATACGGCCACATCGCCATCCAGGCGGAGCTGCCGCGCGACAACCGGGGCGTGACCTTCATCCTGAACGAGAAGGCCCGATGGCATGACGGCAAGCCGATCACCGCCGCCGATGTGGCCTGGACCTTCAACACCCTGCGCCAAAGCGGGCGCCCCTTCTACCGCGCCTATTGGGGCGACGTGGCCGAGGTGGTGGCGGAAGGCGACCACCGCGTCACCTTCCGCTTCAGCGGCAACGGCAACCGCGAGCTGGCGCAGATCCTGGGGCAGATGCCGGTGCTGCCGCAGCACTGGTGGGCGAACAAGGATTTCGCCCAGCCGGGCCTCACCGTTCCGCTCGGCTCCGGCCCCTACCGGATCGAGAGCTTTGAGCCGGGGCGCAGCATCACCTACCGCCGCGTGGCCGATTACTGGGGCCGCGACCTGCCGACCCGCAGGGGCACGCACAATGTCGATGTGATGCGCTACGAATATTACCGCGACACCACCGTGGCGCTGGAAGCGTTCAAGGCCGGGCAGATCGACCTGCGCACCGAGAACGTGGCCAAGGACTGGGCCACCGCCTACGACTTCCCCGCCGTGCGATCCGGCAAGGTGAAGCGGGAGGAGATCCGCCACGAATTGCCGACCGGCATGCAGGGCTTCGCCATGAACCTGCGCCGGCCGATCTTCCAGGATGTGCGAGTGCGCGAGGCGCTGGGGCTGGTGTTCGACTTCGAGTGGATGAACGCCAATCTGTTCTACGGCTCCTACACGCGCACCACCTCCTATTTCTCCAATTCCGAGCTGGCGGCGACGGGCCTGCCCTCCGAGGGGGAGCTGATGGTGCTGTCGGCCTTCCGCGGCCGGCTGCCGGAGTCGCTGTTCACCACGGAGTTCCGCGTGCCCAGCTCGGATGGCGGCAATGCCAACCGTGAAAATGCCCGCCGTGCCCTGGCCCTGCTGAAGGAAGCCGGCTGGACGGTGAAGGAGCGCCGCCTCGTCAACGAGAAGAACGAGCCCTTCACCTTCGAGATCCTGATGAACGGCCCCACCTTCGAGCGGGTCGCCCTGCCCTATATCCAGGCGCTGCAGCGGCTCGGCATCGAGGCGCGGCCGCGCACCGTCGATCCGGCGCAGTACCAGGTGCGGATGGATGCCTTCGACTACGACATGACCACCGAGGTGTTCCCGCAAAGCCTGTCCCCCGGCAATGAGCAGCGCGATTTCTGGACCTCCGCCAAGGCGAAGGAGCCGGGCAGCCGCAACACCATCGGCATCAGCGACCCGATCATCGACGCGCTGGTGGAGCTGGTGGTGTCCGCCCCCGACCGGCAGGCGCTGATCGACCGCACCCGCGCGCTCGACCGCGTGCTGCTCTGGGGCCACTACGTCATCCCGCACTGGCACAGCCGCTCCTTCCGGCTCGCCTGGTGGGACAAGTTCGGCAAGCCGGAGCGCAATCCGCGCTACGCGCTCGACATCCAGAGCTGGTGGGTGGATGCGGCGCGCGACCGCGCCCTGCCCGCCGACCGCAGCACCGCCAACTAGATGCGGCCGCCCACCGGCCCGGGGATCGTGTAGCGCATGGGCGCCTATCTGCTCCGGCGCCTGGCGCTGCTGGTGCCGACCTTGTTCGGCATCATCCTGATCAACTTCGTCGTGGTGCAGTTCGCCCCCGGCGGGCCGGTGGAGCAGATGCTGGCCGAGTTGCGCGGCCAGGGCGGCA
Source organism: Teichococcus oryzae (assembly GCF_008386565.1). Lineage (GTDB taxonomy): Bacteria > Pseudomonadota > Alphaproteobacteria > Acetobacterales > Acetobacteraceae > Pseudoroseomonas > Pseudoroseomonas oryzae. The sequence continues at coordinate 202,792 of NZ_VUKA01000002.1, forward strand.
CCGTGATCGGCCGCGTTTCGGGCGAGGGGCAGGGCGAGTTCACCGCCAGCCCGCAGGGCGGTGACGGGCCCGCCGGCAATTACCGCGGCGCGCGCGGCATGGACCCCGCCGTGGTGGCCGAGATCGAGCGGGCCTTCGGCTTCGACAAGCCGGCGCATGAACGCTTCTGGACCATGCTGAAGGGCTATCTCACCTTCGATTTTGGCGAAAGCCTGTTCCAGGGCCGCAAGGTGATCGATCTCCTGCTGGAGAAGCTGCCGGTCTCCGTCAGCCTCGGCCTCTGGTCCACGCTGATCATCTATCTCGTCTCCATTCCGCTCGGCATCCACAAGGCGGTGCGGGACGGCACGCGCTTCGATGCCTGGACCTCGGGCGTGGTGCTGGTGGGCTATGCCGTGCCGGGCTTCCTGTTCGCCATCCTGCTGGTGGTGCTGTTCGCCGGCGGCTCCTTCCTGCAGGTCTTCCCGCTGCGCGGGCTCGGCTCCTCCGGCAGCGCCGACTGGCCCTTCTGGCAGAGCGCGCTGGATTATGCCTGGCACATGGTGCTGCCGACCACGGCACTGGTGATCGGCGGCTTCGCCGGCCTCACCATGCTGACCAAGAACTCCTTCCTGGAGGAGATCGGCAAGCAATACGTGCTGACCGCCCGCGCCAAGGGGGCGGACGAGAACCGCGTGCTGTACGGCCATGTGTTCCGCAACGCCATGCTGCTGATCATCGCCGGCTTCCCGGCGGCCTTTATCGGCATCCTGTTCACCGGGGCGCTGCTGGTGGAGATCGTGTTCTCGCTGGACGGGCTCGGCCTGCTCGGCTTCGAGGCGGCGATCCGGCGCGACTACCCGATCATGTTCGGCACGCTCTACATCTTCACCCTGCTGGGCCTTGTCATGCAGATCGTCGGCGACGTCACCTACACGCTGATCGACCCCCGCATCGATTTCGAGGCCAGGCGATGAGCCGGGCGGCCTGGATGCGCCCGATCACGCAGCGCCGGCTGGCCAATTTCCGCGCCAACCGGCGCGGCTGGTGGTCGATGTGGGTCTTCCTGCTGTTGTTCCTGTGCTGCCTGTTCGCGGAACTGATCGCCAATGACCGCCCGCTGCTGGCCCGGGTCGAGGATCGCTGGTTCTTCCCCGTCGCGGTGGAATACGCCGAAAGCGACATCATCGAGGACGGCTTCCCCACCGCCGCCATGTGGCACGATCCCGCCCTGCGGGAGGAGATCGCGGCCAAGGGTGGCTGGGTGCTGTGGCCGCCCCTGCCCTACCGCTACGACACCATCATCCGCGACCTCGGCCAGCCGGCACCGTCCCCGCCCTCCTGGAAGAACCCGCTCGGCACGGACGACCAGGCGCGGGACGTGCTGGCGCGGGTGATCTATGGCTTCCGCGTTTCGGTGCTGTTCGGCTTCGCGCTGACCATCGCCTCCTCCGTCATCGGCGTCGCGGCCGGGGCGGTGCAGGGCTATTACGGCGGCTGGGTGGATCTCGGCTTCCAGCGCTTCATCGAGATCTGGTCCGGCATGCCGCAGCTTTTCCTGCTGATCATCCTGGCCAGCGTCATCGAGCCGGGCTTCTGGACCCTGCTGCTGTTCCTGCTGCTGTTTTCCTGGATGTCGCTGACCGGCGTGGTCCGCGCCGAGTTCCTGCGCGGCCGCAACCTCGATTACGTCCGCGCTGCCAAGGCGCTGGGCGTGTCCGACACGCGCGTCATGTGGCGCCACATCCTGCCCAACGCCATGGTGGCGACGCTGACCTTTCTGCCCTTCCTGCTGTCCGGCTCGGTCACCATCCTGGCCAGCCTGGACTTCCTGGGCTTCGGCCTGCCGCCCGGCTCCCCCTCGCTGGGGGAACTGGTCAGCCAGGGCAAGAACAACCTCCAGGCGCCCTGGCTTGGCATTACCGCCTTCGTGGTGCTGGGCGGCGTGCTGACGCTGCTGATCTTCGTGGGCGAGGCGGTGCGGGATGCATTCGATCCGCGCAAGCTGCCGGGGGGCGCGCGATGACGATTGGCCGGGACCAGGAAAGGCGCCGCCTTGCCCGGACTCGCTCCGCCGGGGTGGTTGAACCACCCCAGGCCCCGACATTCCTGCGCATCACCCCGCCAATGCAGTGCCAGCCTTGACGGAGACCATGATCATAAACCTTCTCCCGCCCCGCCGCCGCGCCAACCGTTCAGTACCGGCGCCATCAGATGTCGGGGTCCGGGGTGGTTCAACCACCCCGGCGGGGTCCAGGGGCGGAGCCCCCGGCGCATGACCGGCATCCTGCGCGTCGAGGACCTGTCCGTGTCCTTTCGCGGCCAGACGGTGGTGCGGGACGTGTCCTTCGCGGTGAAGCCGGGGGAAACGGTGGCGCTGGTCGGCGAATCCGGCAGCGGCAAGAGCGTCACGGCGCTGTCCTGCCTCCGGCTGCTGCCGGCCGCCGGCGCCAACCCGAAGGGCCGCATCCTGCTGGACGGCACCGATGTGCTGCGCGCCGGCCCGGCCGAGCTGCGGCGGCTGCGCGGCGGCGTCGCCGGCATGGTGTTCCAGGAGCCGATGACCAGCCTGAACCCGCTGCACAGCATCGGGCGCCAGGTGGGCGAGGCCATCCGCCTGCACCGGCCGCTGCGCGGCGCGGCGCTGCGGGCGCGGATCATCGAGCTGCTGGAGCGCGCCGGCCTGCCCAGCCCGGCCGAGCGCCTGGATGCCTTTCCGCACCAGCTTTCCGGCGGGCAGCGCCAGCGCGTGATGATCGCGGCGGCGCTGGCCAATGACCCGAAGCTGTTGATCGCGGATGAGCCCACCACGGCGCTGGACGTGACGATCCAGGCGCAGATCCTCGACCTGCTGGGCGAGCTGAAGCGGCGGCTCAACATGGCCATGCTGCTGATCACCCATGACCTGTCCATCGTGCGCGCCCATGCCGACAGCGTGGTGGTGATGCGCCATGGCGAGGTGGTGGAGCAGGGCCCGGCGGGCACGGTGCTGGCGGCGCCGCGCCACGACTACACGAGGATGCTGCTGGCCACCGAGCCGCGCGGCCGCCCCGCCCCGGTGGCGCCGGACGCGCCGCGCATCCTGGAGGCCTCGGCGGTCAAGGTGCATTTCCCCATCCGCCGCGGCCTGCTGCGCCGCCAGGTGGGCGCGGTGCGGGCGGTGGATGGCGTGTCGCTCGAGCTGCGCGAAGGCGAGACGCTCGGGCTGGTGGGCGAAAGCGGCAGCGGCAAGACCACGCTGGGTCTGGCACTGTTGCAGCTCGAACGCTCGGAAGGCGAGATCCGGTTCGAGGGCCAGCCGATCCAGGGCCTGACGCGCCGGGCGCTGCGGCCACTGCGCGCGCGCATGCAGGTCGTGTTCCAGGACCCGTTCGGCTCGCTGTCGCCGCGCATGAGCGTGGCGGAAATCGTCGGCGAGGGGCTGGCGGTGCATGCGCCCGAGCTGTCCCGCGCGGCGCGGGAAAAGCGGGTCACCGCCGCGCTGGAGGAAGTCGGGCTCGATCCCGCCACGGCGCAGCGCTACCCGCATGAATTTTCCGGCGGGCAGCGGCAGCGCGTCGCCATCGCCCGCGCTCTAGTGCTGCAGCCGCGCCTGCTGGTGCTGGACGAGCCGACCAGCGCGCTCGACGTTTCGGTGCAGGCGCAGGTGGTGGATCTGCTGCGCGGCCTGCAGGCAAGGCACCGCCTCGCCTACCTGTTCATCAGCCACGACCTGCGGGTGGTGCGCGCCATGGCACACCGGATCATGGTGCTGAAGGGCGGAAGCGTGGTGGAAACGGGGGAAGCCGATGCGGTGATGCGCGCGCCCGCCGCCGACTATACAAGGGCGCTGATGCGCGCCGCCTTTCCCGATGGCGCGCCGGCATAGGGCACGATCCGTCACATTGCGGGCGGGGCATGCCCCATGCCTTTGTTCGACCGCATGATCCGTGCTTGGCGGTGATGTCACCCAGGCGGTCATGCCCCAAGGCAGGATACGACACCCAGGCATGAACGAGTTCGAGCTTCTGCGGCAGCAGATCGAGTCAAAGCGCCTTCAGCTCGGCGTGCACATCCGCAAGATGAACACGCCCGGCTCGCCGGTTTACCGTTATTCCGAGAACATCGTCTGGCCATTGGGGCTGGTGACGGTGGCCATCCTGGGAATGCTGCTGGCCAATGTTCATGTTGGCATGGCGCTGATGTCGGCCGGCATCGTCTGGTGGCTGTGGAAGGTGCATCCCCGGGTGAAGGACGCGGTGTTCGAGCGCAGCGCCGTGTTCGCCCTGTCGGATGAGCAGATCTTCGACGGGCTGTGGGCCAAGGGCGCGCTGACGCTGTATGTGGAGCGGCCCGACGGCCAGCGCCATGCCGCCACCCGCAAGCATGACTGGCGGGCCTTTGTGCGCGCCCGCGCGGCCGAGGACGGTCCCTGAGCGCCTGATCCCGGCGCGCCTGTCCGGGAAGGCTTCCATTCCCGGCAATGCCGCCACGCCGGCTGGCCTGGTTCCGGCTCAGCGCGCCGGCAGGGCAGCCGCCCAGGCAGCGATGCGGTCCGCCACCTTTTCCCAGCCAGGTTCCAGCATCAGCAGGTGGCCATGGCCGGGCAGGATCTCGGCCGCGACGCCATGCCAGAGGGCGCAGCGATGCACCGCGTCCTGGGTGATCAGCCGGTCCTCCGCGGCGCCCAGCACCAGCATGGGGCGGCCATGCAGCCAGCCCATCGGCACGGGCTGCGGCCATTGCGCCTCCAGCAGCGCGGCCCGCGATTCGCCGCCCATCCGCGCCAGGAAGCGGCGCGCCTCGGCGCCCGGCATGCCGGCGCCGAACAGGGAGGTGGCCAGCTCCAGCGGCGCGCTGCCCACCGGGGCGTCCATTCGCGCGGCCTCGGCCCACAAAGATGGGTCAGCCAGGGCCAGCTGGGCGCTGGACAGCCACAGCCCTTCCGGCGGCACGGGGGTGAGCAGCGCCGCGCCACGGATGTTCGGCTCCAGCAGCAGGTGCTGCGCCACCAGGGCACCCAGGGAATGGCCCACCAGCACCACCGGCCCCTCGATGCCCCGCAGCAGCGCCCGGGCCTCGGCCAGGTAGTCGGCCAGCCCGGCCTCCGATCCGCGGCGGCGGCGGGTGAAGTCCGGCGCCAGGCTGGCCAGCCCGGCCACGGCGCAGCGGGCGGCGAAGCCTTCGTCCCAGACCCAGGCGCCGCAGCCGGCGCCATGCAGGAACATCAGGGTGGGGTTGCCGGGAATGGCGGCGCCGGCCGCGAAGCGCAGGGGTGCTCCGGGCGGGGATGAGGGCGGCAGGATGTCAGGCATCAGCGGGGCAGCCGGGGCAGAAGGCGCATGGGACGCGACATTACGGTCATGCCCCTGCCCATGCCAGGGATATGTTGCAGCGCAACATATCATTTCGCCCATGAAGCCGGCAGTCCGGGCCGGACATTCCCTTTGCCGTCCCCCGACCCCACATCAAGGCCTCAGCAACCGGAGGCGCCCCATGTCCGACGCCGGAAAAGCCGCGATCCCTTCCCCAGCCGGGGATCTTCCTCCCGAAGCCGCGCCGCTTTGCGTGGCGGAGCTGGCCCTGGCCGCCCGGGACATCGACAAGCTGGCAGCCTTCTACACGGCGCTGCTGGGTGCGGAGCCGGTGGCGGACGACGCCGTGCCGGGCGCGCTCCGCTTCGACCTGAAGGCCGCGGCGCTGCGCCTGCTGCCCAGCCCCGGCGCCGCGCCCGGGCGCGGAAACGAGCCCGGCCTGTTCCACACCGCCTTCCTGCTGCCGGACCGTGCCGCGCTGGCGGGCTGGCTGCATCACGCCCTTGGCCTCGGGCTGCGGCTGCAGGGCGCGTCTGACCATGGGGTCAGCGACGCGCTCTACCTGTCCGACCCGGAAGGCAATGGCATCGAGGTGTATGCCGACCGCCCGCGCGACGCCTGGCCCCGCGACGCGGCCGGCGGGCTGGCCATGATGACCGAGCGGCTGGACCTCCAGGCCCTGCTGTCGGAGGCCCCGGGCGCCGCGCTGGACCCGGCGCAAACCCGCATCGGCCATGTGCATCTGCGCGCCGGCGACCTTGCCGCCACCGAAGCCTTCTACCGCGCGCTGGGGCTGGAGGTGACGCAGCGCGTGCCGAAGGCCAGCTGGCTGGGCAGCGGCGGATACCATCATCATCTGGCGTTGAATGCCTGGAACAGCGCCGGCATGCGGCCGGCCGGGCTGGGCGGCCTCGCCTGGCTGTCCCTGCGCGCCACGGAGGCGGCGGCGGAGCGCCAGGCCAGGGCGGCGCTGCTGGCCGCCGATCCGGCGGGCGGCGGGCGCGAGGCGCATGATCCCTCGGGCAACCTGCTGCGGCTGGAAACCGCGCGCTGACATGAAAAAGTAACGGAAAGCAACATCTTCGCCGGCGGGAACGCGCCCCGCCTTGTGCCGGGCGCGGAATACACGCCGATGTGCGTCGCATCATCACTCGGTGCTTCGCCTCCCGCCGGCCATCGGTGTAAGGGAAGCGCGCCATGGCACCGAATGATCTCCGCGCTGACCGTCCCCTGGTGGGGAGCCGCGCTCCCGCATCCTCCTCCCCGCAAGCCGCGCCGCCGGGGCGGCCGCCCAGGCCGCCACGCAAGGGCCGCGCCGGCTCAGGCGGCGGCGGGCGCGGCATCGGGCGCTGGATCGTGCGGCTGACCGGCCTCGGCATGGTGGTGGTGGTGGCCGGCGGCGTGATCGCCTCGCTGGGCGCCTATGGGCTGTACCGCGAGGCCGCGGGCGATCTGCCGGAGCATGAATGGCTGGCCGACTACCAGCCGCCGCAGATGAGCCGCATCTATGCCGCCGATTCGCGCCTGATGGCGGAACTGGCGACGGAGCGCCGGGTCTTCCTGCCGATCGCCGCCATTCCGCCGCGCCTGCAGGCCGCCTTCGTGTCCGCCGAGGACCAGAATTTCTGGAGCCATCCCGGCGTCGACTTCCTGGCGCTCGGCCGCGCCATGGTGATGAACGTGGAAGGCCTGCTGACCGGGCGCCGCGCCCTCGGCGCCTCCACCATCACCCAGCAGGTCGCCAAGAACATGCTGGTGGGCAATGACCGCACGGTGATGCGCAAGGTGCGGGAGGCAATCCTGGCCTTCCGCCTGGAATCCGCCATGCCCAAGGAGCGGATCCTGGAGATCTACCTGAACGAGATCTTCCTGGGGCAGCAGGCCTATGGCGTCGCCGCCGCGGCGATGAACTATTTCAACAAGGGCCTGGACGAGCTGACGCTGGGCGAGATGGCCTTCCTCGGCGCGCTGCCCAAGGCGCCCAACAACTACAACCCTTCCCGCTACCCCGAGGCGGCCAAGGCGCGGCGCGACTGGGTGCTGGACCGCATGGCGGAGGATGGCGTGGTGAGCCGCGCCGAGGCCGATGCCGCCAAGCAGGAGCCGATCGTGCCGCGCGGCCGCGTCCGCCCCGACCTGCTGGCCACCGGCCAGTATTTCACCGAGGAGGTGCGGCGCGAGCTGGTGGCCCGCTTCGGCCAGGACCAGACCACCATGGGCGGCCTCGTGGTGCGCACCAGCATGGACCCGGTGCTGCAGGGGGAAACCGAGAAGGCGCTGCGGGCCGGGCTGATGTCCTATGACCGCCGGCGCGGCGGCTGGCGCGGCCCGGTGGCGAGCATTTCCGCCGACAGCACCGAATGGATGCCGGCGCTGGAAAAGGTCAACCGCCCGGCCGGCGCCCTGCCCGAGTGGCAATTGGCGGTGGCGCTGTCCGTCCAGCCAGGCGAGGCGCGGGTAGCGTGGCTGGAGCGCCCCGATGGCCGGGCCCAGGCGCAGCCGCGCCAGGGGACGCTGGCGCTGTCCGACGTGTCCGGCTGGGCGAGGCCGGTGAACAGCCAGGGTCGCCTCGGCGCCCTGCCCCGCCGCATGCAGGACGTGCTGAAGCCGGGCGACGTGGTGCTGGTGGAGCCGCGGGGAAGCGGCGCCGGGAATGGCCCGGCCCGGGTTTCGCTGCGCCAGATCCCGCTGGTGGAGGGCGCGGTTGTCGCCCTCGATCCCGCCACCGGGCGCGTGATGTCGATGGCCGGCGGCTGGAACTTCGAGAAGTCGTGGTTCAACCGCGCGACCCAGGCGCTGCGCCAGCCCGGCTCCGCCTTCAAGCCCTTCGTGTATCTGCCGGCGCTGGAGATGGGCATCCCGCCCAACCAGCGCCTGCTGGACGGGCCGATCGAGATCATGACGCCGCAGGGGCTGTGGAAGCCCGGCAATTACAGCGGCCAGCCGCGCGGCTGGGTGACCATGCGCACCGCGCTGCAGCAATCGCTCAACCTCGTCACCATCCGGCTGGCGCAGGAGGTGGGGATCGACCGCGTGGCCGATGCCGCGGCGCGCTTCCACGTCATCCCCAACATGCCGCGCGTGCTGTCCATGGCGCTGGGCGCCGGCGAAACCACGGTGATGCGGATGGCGGCAGCCTATGCCTCCTTTGTCAATGGCGGCAAGGAAGTGACGCCCACGCTGATCGACACGGTGCAGGACCGCTTCGGCAAGATGGTCTGGCGCGCCGACAACCGCCGTTGCGACGGTTGCGGCAGCGGCCCGGAGGAGGAGCCGCCGCGCCTCGTCGATGAGCGCAGGCAGGTCACCGATCCGATCGCCGCCTATCAGATGGTGTCGCTGTTGCAGGGCGTGGTGCAGTACGGCTCCGGCCGGCGCGCCGGCGAGGGCCTGAACCGCCCGGTGGCCGGCAAGACCGGCACCACCAATGATTACCTGGACAACTGGTTCGTGGGCTTCACGCCGGATGTCGTGGTGGCGGTCTGGATGGGCTTCGACGAGCCACGCTCGCTCGGTTCCGGCGAGGTTGGCGGCACCAATGCCGCGCCGGTCTTCCACGACGTGGTGGAGGCGGCGCTGAAGGACAGCCCGCCGGTGCCGTTCCGCGCCCCGCCCGGCGTGGCGCTGGTGCGCACGCGGATCGACAGCGGCCAGACCATCCTGGAAGCCTTCCGCCCCGGCACCGAGAACGCCGCCCGCCCGCCAATCGGCGAAGACCAGATCTCCACCTCGACCCCGAGCGGCACGGACAACAGCCTGGGCGGCCTGTACTAAGGCGGGCCGTTCAGGTGCAGGGCGCCGGGTGATCCGGCCGGCGCCCTGCCTTCATGTGGAAAGGCGGCCATCCCGTCCGGATGGCCAGCGGGGTCAGAGGCCGAGGCGTTCCGCCACCAGGCGGCGCGCCACCTGGAAGGCGGCCTCGGCATCCAGTTCGGTGGTGTCCAGCGTCAACGCGTCGGCGGCGGGCTTCAGCGGCGCCACGGCGCGGCCGGCATCCTGCGCGTCGCGCGCCCGCAACTCGGACAACACGGCCTGCAGGTCGGCGGTGACGCCGCGGCCGCGCAGTTCCAGCCAGCGGCGATGCGCCCGCTGCTCGGCGCTGGCGGTCACGAACAGCTTCAGCGGCGCTTTGGGAAACACCACCGTGCCGATGTCGCGCCCGTCCAGGACGGCGCCGTGGGCGCGGCCGAATTCGCGCTGCCATTCCAGCAGCGCCGCGCGCACCGCCGGGATGGCGGCGACGGCGCTGGCGGCCATGTCGGCCTCCGGCCCGCGCAGGTCGGGGCGGGTGACGTCGGAAGGGGCGAGGGCGCGGGCGGCGGCCTCGGCCGCCACGACGTCGCGCGGGTCGGCGCCCGCATCCAGCACGCGCCGCCCCGTGGCCCTGTAGAGCAGCCCGGTATCGAGATAGGGCAGGCCGAGATCGGCCGCCAGGCGCCGCGCCAGCGTGCCCTTTCCGGCCGCCGCCGGGCCGTCCACCGCGATCACCAGGCCGGGCTTCACGCCGGCAGGTCTCCCAGCGCCTCCGCCCCGGCGAGGCGGTTGATCAGCGCGGCGAAGCCGGGGAAGGAGGTGTCGATGAAGCTGGCATCGTCCACCGCCACCGGCTGCGGGGTGACGAGGCCCAGCACCAGCGCGCTCATGGCGATGCGGTGGTCCATATGCGTCGCCACCGTGCCGCCGCCGGCCGGCGCCTCGCCCGTGCCATGCACCAGCATGTCGTCGCCTTCCACCGTGACGCTGGCGCCGTTCGCCTCCAGCAGGGCCACGGTGGCGGCGACGCGGTCGCTTTCCTTGACGCGCAATTCCCTGAGGTCGCGGAAGCGGCTGGTGCCCCGGGCACAGGCGGCGGCGACCGCCAGGATCGGGTATTCGTCCACCATGGAGGGCACGCGGGCGGCCGGCACGTCCACGGCCCGCAGCGCGCCGGAGCGGGCGGTGATGTCGCCCACCTTCTCGCCGCCCTCGACCCGCTCGTTTGACACGACGAGCTCGGCGCCCATCTCGCGCAGCGTGGTGAACAGGCCGGTGCGCAGCGGGTTCAGCCCGACGCCCTCCACCGTGACCGCCGAGCCCGGCACGATCAGCGCCGCCACCAGCGGAAAGGCGGCGGAGGACGGGTCGCCCGGCACCACCACTGGCGCCGCCACCAGCTCCGGCTGGCCTTCCAGCTCGATCAGCCGCCCCTCGCCCTGCGACGTGACGCGCACGGTGGCGCCGAAATGGCGCAGCATGTTCTCGGTGTGGTCGCGGCTGGCCTGCGGCTCGGCGACGCGGGTGGTGCCGCGCGCGCACAGCCCCGCCAGCAGCACCGCCGACTTCACCTGCGCCGAGGCCATGGGCAGGGTGTAGTCGAGCGGCATCGGCTCGGCGGCGCCTTCCACCGCCAGCGGCAGCCGCCCGCCGGCCCGCCCGGTGAAGCGCGCGCCGGAGGCCGCCAGCGGCTCCATCACCCGCTTCATCGGGCGGGAGCGGAGAGAGGCGTCGCCAGTCAGCACGGCGAAGATCGGGTGGCCGGCCAGCAGGCCGCAGATCAGCCGCGCGGCGGTGCCGGAATTGCCCATGTCCAGCACGTCGGCCGGCTCGGTCAGGCCGCCGACGCCGCGCCCGGCGACGATCCAGTGCCCTTCCCCCAGCCGCTCCACCGTGGCGCCGAGGGCGCGCATGGCGGCGGCGGTGCGCAGCACGTCCTCGCCTTCCAGCAGGCCGGTGATCTCGGTGCGGCCAACGGCCAGGGCGCCGAACATCAGCGCGCGATGGCTGATCGACTTGTCGCCGGCGACGCGCAGGCGGCCGGACAGGCCCTGCGGCGGGCGGGAAGCGCGCAGCGGACGCGCGGAGGTGTGGTGGCCCATGATGCGCAAGGGTTTGACATGGGGCCGGGGTGCGTGGCAATGCGCCGGTGCTTCTCGGCCGGCCCGTCCCTGGCCCGCCTTTCCCGGGATAATCACGCTGATGGCCAAGCCCGAACTGGGTCTGAAACGCACCTGTGTCGCCTGCGGTGCGAAGTTCTACGACATGACGCGCCAGCCGGCCGCATGCCCGAAATGCGGCACCGAGCAACCGGCTGAGCAGCCCCGCGCCCGCCGCGCCGCCGCGCCGGTGGAGGAGAAGGTGAAGAAGCGGGTGCCTGTCGCCGCCGATCCCGACACGGATGACGATGTCGAGATCGAGGATGTGAGCGACGACGACGCCCTGGAGGATGCCGACGACCTCGAGGATGCCGAGGACGATCTGGACGCCGAGATCGAGGTCGAGACCGACCGCGAGGAAGAAAACTGATCGGCGCCGCGCGGGCGCATTTCCCGCGCGGCAACCGGCTTCCGGCCCCTGGCGTTCTGGCTCCACGCATCAGGTGGAGCAGCGACGCATGGCCGCCACGGCGAAAAAAGCCGACCCCAAGCTGTGGGACAAGGTGAAGCGCGCCGTCACCCAGGGTGACAAGGGTGGCAAGCCCGGCCAATGGTCGGCGCGCAAGGCGCAGATGGCCAGCGCCGAATACAAGAAGGAAGGCGGCGGCTACCAGGGCGGCAAGAGCGCCGACAACCACCTCCAACAATGGACGGAGGAGGATTGGGGCACCAGATCCGGCCAGGAAAGCGGCAAGACGGGCGAGCGATACCTGCCGAAAAAGGCGCGCGACAAGCTCTCGGACGAGGAATATGCCCGCTCCACCGCCAGGAAGCGGGCCGACAGCCGCAAGGGCAAGCAGTTCAGCGCCCAGCCGCCCGACGTGGCGCGCAAGGCCGCCAGCGCGCGGCGCGGCGGCGACACCAAGCAATCCCTGATGGCCGAGGCGCGTCGGCGCGGCATTCCCGGCCGTTCCCGCATGAACAAGTCGCAGCTTGCCCACGCGCTGGGCCGCGCCGCATGAGCGGCGCCGGGAATGACCAGGGGGATAACCGGGCCGAAACGCTGGCCGAGTTCAAGAAGGTGGTGAACATGCCCCCCGCCATGCTGCGCGAATGGCTCGCCAGCGAGGACAGCCGCTCCGTTGGCATGACCGCTGAGGGGGAGAAGGTCACCGGCAGGGGCGATGGCGAGGCGGTGGGCCACCGGATGGGCGAGCGCATCCTGGCGCTGAGAGCCAAGAAGAAGGTCGATCTCGACGCGGATGACTACGCCGCGATGCGCAAGGTCATCGGCTATGTCCACCGGCACATCAGGCAGCGCCCCGGCGGGGATGTCACGGATACGCGCTGGCGCAAATCGCTGATGAACTGGGGCCACGATCCGCTGCGGGACTGAGCCGCGGCTCAATAGCCCCAGGCATAGGCGGCGATCCGCACCAGGGCGCTGACCACCAGCAGCACCAGGATGATGCGGGACAGGGTCGGGATGGTTGGCATGGCCGGCAGATGGCCCCTGGCCCCGCCCCCTGGCAAGGGCGGGGCGCATCGCCTAATGCGGAAGGCCATGGATGCCACCGATGCCCGCCTCGCCAGCCAGTACGAAGCCTATCCCTATCCGCAGCGCGACCCGCGCGATGAGGCGAAGCGGCTGATCGTCGGCAGCCCCAGCCACCTGCGCGAGATCGACCACTGGATCTTCGGCGCGCGCCGCCCCGCCTCGGCCCCCTTGCGTGCGCTGATGGCAGGAGGTGGCAGCGGCGACGGCACGATGATGCTGGCGCAGCAGATGGCCTGGGCCGGCCGCCCCGGCGAGGTGGTGTGGCTGGACCGTTCTGCCGCGGCGCGGCAGGTGGCAGAGGCGCGGGCGGCACAGCGTGGCCTGTCCAACATCCGCTTCGAATCGGGCTCGCTGCTGGACCTGCCCAAGCTTGGCCTCGGCCAGTTCGACTACATCGATTGCTGCGGCGTGCTGCACCACCTGCCGGACCCGGCGGCAGGCCTGGCCGCGCTGGCGGGCGCGCTGGCGCCGGGGGGCGGCATCGGGCTGATGGTGTATGCGCCGCATGGCCGCACCGGCGTCTACATGCTGCAGGACGCGCTGCGCCTGCTGGCGCCCGATTCGGAAGCCCCGCCGGCCCGCGTCGAGATCGCGAGGCGGCTGTGGAAGCAGGCGCCCGAGACGGCCTGGCTGCGCCGCAACGCCTGGATCACCGACCATCTCGATGGCGGCGATGCGGGGCTGTACGACCTGCTGCTCAACCCGCGCGACGTGTCCTTCACCGTGCCGCAGCTGGCGGCATTGATCGAGGGGGCGGGACTGCGGCTGCGCTGCTTCGTGGAGCCGCTGCGCTACGACCCGGACCGCTACCTCAACGACCCGAAGCTGCGGGCCCGCACCGCCGGGCTGGACCCGCTGGCCCGCGCCGCCCTGGCGGAAGCGATCTGCGGCAATATGGGCATCCACATCGCCTATTGCACGCGCGACCCGGCGCCGCTGCCCGACTGGTCCGACGACAACGCCATCCCCCTGCTGCGGGAACTGGATGGCGCCGCGCTGGGCAAGGGCATCCCGGCCGACGGGGTGCTGCGCGTCAGCTATGACGGGCTGCGCCTCGGCGTGCCGATGCCGCGCCTGGCTTCCGCCATCCTGCCCCTGGTGGACGGGACGCGCAGCATCGGCGCCATTGGCGCGGTGCTGGCCGGGCGGGGCATCCGCGAGGACAGCTTCCGGCGCGACTTCGCCCTGCTGCGCGATGCGCTGGAGCCGCTGAACCGGCTGTTGCTGGCGGCGCCCGCGACGGCACGGGGCGGATGAGCGGGGCCGCCGCCCGCCCCGTCATCATCATCTTCGGCGCCGCCGTGCGCGCCGATGGCGGCCCCAGCCTGACCATGCGCCGCCGCGTCATGGCCGCCGTGGCGTTCGGCGGCACGCTGCCAGGCCCCCTCTACATTCCGACCGGCGGCCAGGGCCGCCACGGCCCGCCCGAATCGGAGGTGATGCGCCGGCTGCTGCAGGATCTCGGCGTGCCGGGAGACGCCATCCGGGAGGAAGCCACCGCCCGGGACACGCTGGAATCCGCCCGGGCCTGCGCCGCCATGCTGCGCGGCCACCAGGGGCCGGTCTATGCCTGCAGCAGCGGCTACCACCTGCCGCGCTGCCGGATGCTTCTGCGCCTGTTCGGCCTGCCCGCCGGGGCTGTGCCGCCGCCGGAAGCGGCGCATGGGCTGATGGAACGCTGGTACTGGCGCCTGCGGGAAGGCGCCGCCCTGCCCTATGACGCCATGCTGGCCGGGGCGGAACGGTTGTTCCGCCGCTGATCGCCGCGATCTGGCCGGATCGGCGGGGCCATGCCAGTGTTTCGCCGCAAAGGGACAGTCCAGGAGACGCCGCATGAGCCACCCCATCGCCTGGGAAGGCCGGAACGAAACGCCGTGGGAGCCGAGCCAGCGCTATCCCGAGCCGCGCTTCCGCGCCTTCGACCCTTCCTTCCTGCGGTTCCGCGCCATGAACGGCACCGTGGAGAAGCTCGCCGGCGGCTGCCGCTGGGCGGAAGGCCCGGTGTGGTTCGGCGATCATCGCGCGCTGCTGTGGTCCGACATCCCGAATGACCGCATCCTGCGATGGGACGAGCGCAGCGGCGCCGTCACCGTGTTCCGCGAATCCGCCAACTACGCCAATGGCAACACCCGCGACCGCCAGGGCCGCCTGGTCACCTGCGAGCACCTGACGCGCCGCGTCACCCGCACCGAATATGACGGCCGAATCACCGTGCTGGCCGACAATTTCGAGGGCAAGCGGCTGAACTCCCCCAACGACGTGGTGGTGAAGTCGGATGGCTCGATCTGGTTCAGCGATCCGCCCTTCGGCATTTCCGGCCATGTCGAGGGGGACAAGGCGGAGCCGGAGCTGCCCCAGGCCGTCTGGCGCATCGACGGGCAGAGCGGCAGGCTGAGCATGGTCACGGATGAGCTGGCCGGGCCGAACGGCCTCGCCTTCTCGCCGGACGAGAAGCTCCTTTACGTGGTGGAAAGCCGCGCCGAGCCGCGCCGCATCGTCGCCTATGACGTGGCGGAGGATGGCCGGGTTTCCAACCGCCGCACGGTCGTGCAGGGCGAGCCGGGGGAAACGCCGGATGGCTTCCGCGTCGACACCGAAGGCAATCTCTGGTGCGGCTGGGGCATGGGCAGCGCGGAGTTCGACGGCGTGCGGGTGTTCAACGCCGCCGGCGCGGCGCTCGGCCATATCGACCTGCCGGAACGCTGCGCCAATCTTTGCTTCGGCGGGCGCAACCGCAACCGGCTGTTCATGGCGGCCTCACGCTCCGTCTATTCCGTCATGCTGACGGTTCAGGGCGTGGCGGGCGGCTGATGAGCGAAGGGGATGCGGCGCCAGGCAAGCTGGCGGTGCTGCGCTACGGCACGCCGGATTTCACGGTGCTGGAACCGGGGGACCATGTGATCTGCGCCGTCAGCTTCCGGCGCATCCCGCTGGAGCGGCTGCTGTACTGGAGCGCGGACGCGCAGGAAGCCTATGCCGGGGCGGCCGAAGCCGCCGAGGCCGCGGCACGACGGCGGCCGAGGGGGCGGTGACACCGCCCCGGACTCTGGGGCGGCTCCCGGGGATCAGCGCTTGCGCACGAATTCCGTGCGAAGCACCAGGCCCTTGATCCCCTCGTAGCGGCAATCGATCTCCTGCTCGTTGTCGGTCAGGCGGATCGACCGGATGACGGTGCCCTGCTTCAGGGTCTGGTTCGCCCCCTTCACCTTCAGGTCCTTGATCAGGGTGACCGAGTCGCCATCCGCCAGGAGGTTGCCGGCGGCGTCGCGCACCTCGGGCGGCGCGGCCTCGGCGGCGGCGACATCCCGTGCCGGGCGCCATTCGCCGGTGGCCTCGTCATACACATAGGCATCGTCGTCGCCTGCCATGGGTTCCTCCTGCGGCCGCTCCGGGTTCCCTCCCCTATCAGCGGGGCGGGCTTCCTCCTAGACCGGCCGCCGCGCCTTCAGCGCCGCCGCCAGCGTGCCGTCATCCATCACGTCCAGCGCGCCGCCCATCGGCACGCCCTGCGCCAGCCGCGTCACCGTGACGGAAGGCGCCAGCACGTGCAGCCGGTCGGTCAGGTAATGCGCGGTGGTGGCGCCATCCACCGTGGCGGGCAGCGCCAGGATCACCTCGCGGATCTCCCCCGCGCCGATCCGTTCGGTCAGTTCCCGGATGCGCAGGTCTTCCGGCGCCACCCCGGCCAGGGCCGACAGCACGCCCCCCAGCACATGGTACAGGCCGCGATGCACATGGGCGCGTTCCAGCGCCCAAAGGTCGGACACGCCTTCCACCACGCACACCACATCCTGCTCCCGCGAGGGATCGGTGCAGATGCGGCAGGGGTCCTGGGTATCGATATCGGCGCAGATGCTGCAGGGGCGGATCGCCTCCGCCGTGTCCTTCAGCGACTGGGCGAGCGGCAGCATCAGCCCGCCCGGGTCCTGCAACAGCTTCAGCGCGGCGCGGCGGGCGCTGCGGCGGCCCATGCCGGGCAGCCGGGCCAGCATGGCCACCAGCCGCTCGACCTGATCCGGCCCGCGAACCCCCGACACGAAGGGCGCCGCCTCAGAAAGGCAGCTTGAAGCCGCCGAGGCCGCCCAAGCCACCACCCAGGCCCGGGATGTTCAGCCCGGCTGTGGCCTTCTGCATCTCCTCCGCCATCATCGCCTCGACCTTCTGCTTGGCGTCGGCATGGGCGGCGACGATCAAGTCCTCCAGCACCTCGCGCTCCTCCGGGTCCACCAGGGAGGGGTCGATGGACAGCTTCTTCATGTCGCCCTTGCCGGTGAGCGTCACCTTGACCATGCCGCCGCCGGAGGCGCCATCCACGGTCATGGCATCCAGCTTGGCCTGCATTTCCTGCATCTTGGCCTGCATCTGCTGGGCCTGCTTCATCATGGCGCCGAGGTTCTTCATGAGTCCTCCAGGGGTAGGTCGTCGATGTCGGCGGGTTCGGCATCCGGCGGCGCGAAATCGGGGCCATCGGGCTCCGGCAGCGGCGGCAGGCCGTATTCGTCCAGGCTCTCGTCGCGCAGCGCCTCGATCTCGGTGCCCGGAAAGGCAAGGAGAACGGCCTGCACCAGCGGGTGGGTCTTGGCGACCTCCAGCTGCTGGCCGGCCAGCCGGCTGCGCTGCTCGGCCAGGGTCGGCTCGCCCGGCTGGTTGGACAGGGCAATGGTCCAGCGGGCGCCGGTCTGTTCCAGCAGCAGGGCGGAAAGCTGCGCCGCCAGGTCGCGCGGCGCCGCCTCGGTCTGGCGGATCTCGATGCGTCCGGGCGCGAAGGACACTAGGTGGACGCTGTGCAGCAGGTGGGCGTGCAGCATCGGCGCCCGGCCGGATGCCAGCGCCACCACCTCGCGGAAGGCGCGCGGCTGGGCCAGGGCAACAGGGGCCGGCTCGGCCGCCGGCAGGGCCATCGCGCGGCCATTGGCGGTGGCGCGGCCGCCGCCATCGGGCGCGCCGCCCGGAAGCGGCGCCTGCGGCGCGGCGCCGCCGGATTCGGTCAGGCGGCGCACCAGCTCGCCCGGCGTCGGCATCTCGGCCAGATGCGCCAGGCGGATCAGCACCATTTCCGCCGCCATGCGGCGGTCGGGCGCCTCGGCCACCTCGGAAATGCCCTTCAGCAGCACCTGCCAGGCGCGGCCCAGCACCGGCACCGTCAGCGCCGAGGCCATGGCGACGCCACGCACCCGCTCCGCCTCCGGCAGGGACGGATCGGCGCGCAGCGCGGGCACGGCGCGCAGGCGCGTCAGGGTGTGGGTCAGTTCCAGCAAATCGGCCAGGATGACGCCGGGGTCGGCGCCGCGCTCATGCCCGCGATCCATCGCCGCCAGCACCGCCGGCAGGTCGCCGCGGAAGGTGGCTTCCAGCAGGTCGAACAACAGGGAGCGGTCGGCAAGGCCCAGCATGTCGCGCACCAGCTCGCCCTCGACGCCCCCGGCGCTGCCGGCGGCCTGGGCGATCGCCTGGTCCAGCAGCGACAGGCCGTCCCGCACCGAGCCATCCGCCGCGCGGGCGATCATCGCCAGCGCGGCTTCCGAGGCCGTGACCCCTTCCGCTTCGGCGATGCGGGCGAAATGGGCGCGCAGCAGGTCCTGCGGCACCCGCTTCAGGTCGAAGCGCTGGCAGCGGGACAGGATGGTGGCCGGGACCTTGCGGATCTCGGTGGTGGCGAAGATGAACTTCACCTGGGGCGGCGGCTCCTCCAGCGTCTTCAGCAGCGCGTTGAACGCCGCCGTGGACAGCATGTGGACCTCGTCCAGGATGTAGACCTTGAAGCGGGCGCGGGCGGGGCGGTAGCGCACCGCTTCCCGCAGCTCGCGGATGTTGTCCACGCCATTGTTGGAGGCGGCGTCCAGCTCCAGCACGTCCGGGTGGCGGTCGGCCAGGATGGCGGTGCATTCGGGGCAAACGCCGCAGGGATCGGCGGTCGGCCCTCCCTGCCCGTCCGGCCCGACGCAGTTCATGGCGCGGGCGATGATGCGGGCCGTGGTGGTCTTGCCGACGCCGCGCACCCCGGTGAGCATGAAGGCATGCGCCACGCGGTTCCGCGCAAAGGCGTTGCGCAGGGTGCGGACCAGCGCGTCCTGCCCGATCAGGTCGTCAAAATTCTGCGGGCGATATTTGCGGGCCAGCACGCGATAAGGGGTGGCGGCCGGCTCAGGCTGCGTGTGGGGCGGCACATCGGCCATTGAAGGCGTGGCGGCGGAGGCGGGCTCCGGCGCGTCGCCGAACAGGCCGGGACCCTCGGGAACCGGCGGCTGGTCGAGTTCTTCGGAAGGATGGTCGCTGGTCATGCGCGCGGCTGTGGTCCTGGCCGCGGCGGGCCGTTCAGGCTGCGGAAAGGTGGAAGACCGACGGAACGACCCAGACGGAAACTCGTTGCGGCTGCTTCCTTCCGGACCTGACCGGGTTGGCGAGGCGCCTGTCCGCCGCCGACCTTCCGGCTGACAATATCGGCGCTCGGCGGCCCGGGAGCAAGGGGGCCCGGCGCGGATCTTGCCACGAGTTGCCGCCGCCGCCGCCGCGTGGCAGGGTCGCCCCGCATGCTGTCCATTCCGGCTTCCCGCTCCAACGCCTATACCGGCAGCCCTCTCGACCGCGCCTCCGGGCAGCGGGAGGACGCGGCCTTCATCGCCACCGCCCTGATCTCGCCCGAGGCGATGTTCATTCCGGTCTGGCGCTCCAAATCGCTGATGCGTGGCGTGGAGGATGGCAAGCCCGAAGCGGTGCTGCTGTCCAGCGAGGCGGCGCGGGCGGTGCGCATGGCGGATGGCCCCTGGGCCTTTCTCGGTTTGTGGGAAGGCAGGCCGACCTTCGCGGTGGATTGCTCCGGCGCCGAGGACCCGCTGCCGCTGCTGCCGGAAGGCATGGGCAGCTTTCACGACCTGCGCGCGGTGGCCGGGCTGCTGCCGGCGGGGGAAGCCAGCGTGCTGGCCCATGCCCGCGGCCTGATGCACTGGCGCATCCGCCACCGCTTCTGCGGCGTCTGCGGAAGCGCCTGCGAGCCGCGCTCCGCCGGCAACGCCATGGCCTGCACCGCCTGCGCCGCGCAGCATTTCCCGCGCACCGACCCCGCGGTGATCATGCTGGTGACGGATGGCGCCCGCGCCCTGCTCGGCCATTCCACCCGCTTCCCCAACAGCACCATGTATTCGACCCTGGCGGGCTTCGTGGAACCGGGCGAAAGCCTGGAGGAAGCGGTGCGGCGGGAGGTGCTGGAGGAAACCGGCATCCGCGTCGGCGCCGTGCATTACCATTCCTCGCAGCCCTGGCCCTTCCCCGCCTCCATCATGCTGGGCTTCCATGCCGAGGCGCTGTCGGAAGACATCACCATCGATCCGCAGGAACTGGCCGATGCGCGCTGGTTCACCCGCGACCAGATCCGCCACCCCGAGCAGCACGGCTTCGCCCTGCCACGCCTGGACTCCATCGCCCGGAGGCTGATCGAGGACTGGCTGGAGGCCGAATGACCCCGCATATCCTGCCGACCCTGCTGTTGCCGGCGCTGCTGCTGGCCGCCTGCGCCCGCAACACCCCCGACCCGCTGCCGGACCCGCCGCTCAGCCCGGCGCATGCCGCCTGCCGCGAGGAGGCGCGAAGCGCGCCGGACGTGAACCAGGCCGCGCGCGAGTTGAACGCCATGAACCTGGAAAACCGGCGCCGCGTCGCGCATGAGATGCGCGTTGCGGAAACCAGTGCCTACCGCGCCTGCCTGCGCCGCAACGGCCTGGGCGGCACCGGCGGGGTGGAAGCGCCCCGCGCGCCCTGAATTCCTGAAGGGACCTGGCTCCGGTTTTTCCGGAGCCGGGCCTTTGGAAAGGCGGAAGCCAATGGTTTTCCAGCGGCCCGCCATCCGCCCACCGGGCAGGGTTTTCCCGCCAGCCGGGGCGGGACCATCGTCCCTCCCCGGCCGGCGCCACGGCTTCAGGCGAAGATGAAGTCGCTGGCCGAAAGGCTGGCGGGCGGCAGTTCCGCCAGCAGGATCGAATCGCCGTCGCCCAGGTTGATGCGGGTGTGCCGGCCGGCCCGCGCCAGTTCCAGCGCCCCGAAGCCGCCGAGATCATAGGCGCTCAGGTCGATGCGATCCTCGCCCGCCGTGAAGTCGGCGATGCGGTCGGCGCCGGAGCCGGGGCCGAAAACAAAGCGGTCGCGGCCTTCGCCGCCTTCCAGGCGGTCATTGCCGGCCCCGCCTTCGAGCCGGTCATTGCCATCGCCGCCATATAGGAAGTCGGTGCCGTCACCGCCCAGCAGGCGGTCATTGCCGTCGCCGCCTTCCAGCCGGTCGCCGCCGCCGCCGCCCTCCAGCCGGTCATTGCCATCGTCGCCATAAAGGCGGTCCCGGCCGTCGCCGCCATAAAGCGCGTCATTGCCCGCGCCGCCAAGCAGGCGGTCATCGCCGGCGCCGCCATTCAGCCGGTCATCGCCGTCGCCGCCATCGAGCCGGTCGGCACCCTCCCCACCATACAGGGCGTCATGGCCCGCCTCGCCGAACAGGCGGTCATCGCCGGCATCCCCGAACAAGCGGTCCGCCCCATCCCCGCCCAGCAGCCGGTCCTTGCCGTCGCCGCCGCGCAGCACGTCATCCCCATCCCCGCCGAACAGGACGTCGTCGCCCCCGCCGCCATAGATGAAGTCGATGCCGTCCGTGCCGGTGACGCGGTCATCGCCGGGCGTCGCATCGCTGGTGAGGTAGCCGCGCAGGGCCTTCTGGCCGAGATCCGGCTGATCGGTGAACAGCCCTTCCACGCCCAGCGCGATCAGGGCCTGGATCTCCTGTTCCGCCGTTTGCGGCATGCCGTCCGGGTTCAGCGCCCGGAAACCTTCCTCGGCCCGCACGGTGTAGGGAATGACGCCGAGGCCCAGCTTGTGGGCGTTCCCGACCAGCGGGCTCACCTCGCCGGTCAGGCGGAAATTGATCTCGGCCACGCCGTCGCCATCGGCGTCCACCGGCGTTTCCAGCCTTTCGCGCAAGCGGATCGCGTCCTTGCTCGGGCCGACATAATCGGCATAGCGGGCGATGGCCGCCAGCCCGTCGAGATCCGAGGTGTTGCCAAGCTGCACCAGCGGCAGGTCCACCCCGGCGGCCGGCATGATGCTGTCATGCAGGGCCTCGAGATTGGCCGATTCGAAGGACTGGATGAAGACGCGGGAAGGATCGGTGAACTCCAGCCGCACCAGCTCGTCGATCAGCATCTGGCTGGTGTTCAGCCCGATCGACTCGAAGAAAGCCGGGCTCTTGGTTTCCGGGGCGATGGCGACGGCCTTGCCGGTCTCGGCCTCCACCCGCTTCACCAGGGCGATGATCTCCTCCAGCGTGGCGATGGGGAACTGGCCGTCATAGGCGGCGCTTTCCGGGCGCTGCTCGCCCAGGCGCTCCACCGTGCGCAGCGTCTTCAGCTCGGCGAGGGTGAAGTCCTCGGTGAAGTAGTCAGTGTAGGAACGGCCATTGATCACCTTGGTGGTCAGGCGGTCGGCGAATTCCGCGCGGTGGGCCACGTCGGTGGTGTCGGACAGGGTGTGCTCGTGCCGCGCCACCAGCACGCCGTCCCTGGTGGCGACGAGGTCCGGCTCGATGACGCTGACGCCCATGGCGATGGCCAGCTCATAGGCCTCGATCGTATGCTCGGGGCGATAGCCACTGGCGCCGCGATGCGCGATGATGAGGGGCGGCTGCCCGTCCAGCGTGTTGAAGCTGACCATGGTTCCGGACTCCATCCATTCTGGCTGGGCGCCTCGGCGGCACCCGGGACGCCGCGCTTAGACGGCGCAGATGGCTGCAGGATGATGGAACAGTGACCGCACGGTTAAGTTGTCGGATGGAAGTTCATCAACTTCCGCGATGACGCGCCCGCGCCGCCAACACGTCATAGGCGGCGCGCACGGCCTCGGCCCCGTATTCCCGCTCCAGGCGGCGCACGGTGAAATGGGCGCGGCCGACGGACCGGAAATGCTCCAGAAAGGCGAGGTTCACCGCCGCGCCCGCCGCGGCGCCCAGCACCGGCGCCGCCTGGGCGCCGAATTTCAGCATCAGCGGCCCCATGAAGCGCGCGGCGATGGCGGCGATGAAATTGGGCATTAGCGCCACGCTCATGTTGGGCAGCAGCCGCGACAAGGCGAGCCGCGTGGCGAAATAGCCGGTCTCGGTCGCGTCATCCGAGGCGCCGGGGCCACCCAGCGCGAACACCTTGAGGCATTCGGCGCCGGTTTCCGGCAGCTTCGGATCTTCCCCGGCGGCGGCGGCCTCCGAGGCGATCTGGCGCAGCAGCAGGGTGGTGGACACCGGCAGCTCCACTAGCGTCCCCGCCAGGCCGAAGGCGCCGCCCGCCGCGCCGCTGGCCGCGGCCAGGCCGCGATGCATCCAGTCGGCGCTGATGCCGATTGGCGGCTTCGCGCCCGGATTGCTGTTCATCGCGGCTTCCAGCGCCTTGGCCAGCGCCTTCTTCACCGCGAGATCCACCATGCCCTGCGCCGCCGAGGGCAGCCGCTTGCGCAGCGCCTCGATCGGCGTGCCCGCCATGCCGGCCAGCCGCACCGCGAGCGAGGTTTCGTCCAGCACCCGCCGCGCCTCGGCCAGTTCCGCCTCCGCCCCGGCCGGCAGCGGCAGGGTGGCAGGCAGGGGGACGGAGGCGGCGTCCTGGACCGGTTCGCTGATTTCGCTCATGGCGCGGCGGGCCTTCCTTACAGGATGAAGCGGCTGAGATCGGCGCTGGCGGCCAGCGGCGCGACCTTTTCACGGACATAGGCCGCGTCCACGCTCACGGTTTCGCCGGAACGGTCGCTGGCGGTGAAGGAAACCTCCTCCAGCAGCTTCTCCAGCACGGTGGCCAGCCGCCGGGCGCCGATGTTCTCCACCCGCGCATTGATGTCGGCGGCGAGGTCGGCGATCGCCTCGATGGCGTCCTCCGTCAGCGCCAGCGTCACCCCTTCCGTGGACAGCAGCGCGACATACTGCTTGGCCAGGGAATGCTCCGGCTCGGTCAGGATGCGGCGGAAATCATCCCGCGTCAGCGCGCCCAGCTCCACCCGGATCGGCAGCCGGCCCTGCAGCTCGGGCAGCAGGTCGGAGGGCTTGGCGATGTGGAAGGCGCCGGAGGCGATGAACAGGATGTGGTCGGTCTTCACCGGGCCGTGCTTGGTGGCGACCGTGGTGCCCTCGATCAGCGGCAGCAGGTCGCGCTGCACGCCCTCGCGCGAAACGTCGCCGCCACGGCCGCCGCCCTCGGAGGTGCGGGCGCACACCTTGTCGATCTCGTCGATGAAGACGATGCCGTTGTTCTCGGCGTTGTGCACGGCGTCGCGGGTCAGCTTCTCCTGGTCCAGCAGGCGGTCGGCCTCGTCCTGGATCAGGGCGGTGCGGGCCTCGGCCACGGTCAGCTTGCGCGACTTCGGCTGACGGCCGAACATCTTGCCCATCATCTCCTGGATGCCGGCCATCTGCTGCGGCGGCATGCCGGGGACGTCCATCATGCCGATCGGGGTGGAGCCGCCCTGGTCGGACACCTGCACCTCGACCTCCCGCGACTCCAGCGAACCCTCGCGCAGCATGCGGCGGAACTTCATGCGCGTCTCGCCCGAGGCGCCCTCGCCCACCAGGGCGGTGATCAGCCGCTCCTCGGCCGAAAGCTCCGCCTTGGCCTGCACCTCCTTGCGGGACGCTTCGCGGGTGCGGGTGATGGACACCTCCACCAGGTCGCGGACAATGCTTTCCACGTCGCGGCCGACATAGCCGACCTCGGTGAACTTGGTGGCCTCGACCTTGATGAAGGGGGCATCGGCCAGCCTGGCCAGGCGGCGGGCGATCTCGGTCTTGCCGCAGCCGGTCGGGCCGATCATCAGGATGTTCTTCGGCACCACCTCCTCGCGCATGGCTTCGGGGAGTTGCTGGCGCCGCCAGCGGTTGCGCAGCGCAATGGCGACGGCACGCTTGGCCTCGTTCTGGCCAATGATGAAGCGATCCAGTTCGGAGACGATCTCGCGCGGGGAAAGGTTAACGGTGTCCATTCTCTTGTCCTGATGCGGGCCCGGAGGGGGCGCCGCGGATAGGCCACAGGTCGGGACCGGCGGGCCCCGCGTCAATCCCTGGCGCCTTTCGCGGCCGAACTGGCATGATTGCTGCTTCCTTGCCTGACGGTTCTTTTCCAGCGGATGGAGGCTGCGATGCTGTCACGTAGAGGCTTGCTCGGAACCGCGGCGGGCGGGGGCGCGGCACTCGCCGCCGGCCTCGGCCGGCCGGCCCTGCCGCGGGCGCAAACGCTGCGCCGGCTGCGCTTCGTGCCCATGGCGGCCTATTCCTCCCCCGACCCGATCTGGACCACGGCGATCGTGGTGCAGACCCACGCGCTGATGGTGTGGGACACGCTGTACGGCGTCGATATCGGCCTGCGGCCCCATCCGCAGATGTGCGCCGGCCATGAGCTGTCCGGGGACGGCCTGTCCTGGACCTTCACCCTGCGCGACGGGCTGTTGTTCCATGACGGGGAGCCTGTGCGCGGGCGCGACGTGGTGGCCTCGATCGGCCGCTGGTCGCAGCGCAACAGCTTCGGCCAGCTCCTGGCCGCCGCCACGGCCGAGATGACGGCGCCGGATGACCGCCGCTTCCGCATCCGGCTGAAGCGGCCCTTTCCGCAGATGCTCTACGCGCTCGGCAGCCAGGGCTGCTTCATCATGCCGGAACGTATGGCGCGGGTGCCGGCCAGCGAGCCGGTGAAGGAGTTCGTCGGCAGCGGCCCGTTCCGCTTCGTGCCCGATCAATACGTGTCCGGAGCGCGTGCCGTTTATGCCCGCTTCGACCGCTACCAGCCGCGCCAGGAAGCACCCGACTACCTTTCGGGCGGCAAGGCGGTGCATTTCGATGAGGTGGAATGGAGCATCCAGCCCGATCCCGGCACCGCCGCCTCGGCGCTGCAATCGGGCGAGGTGGACTGGGTGGACCAGCCGCTGTTCGACCTGGTGCCGATGCTGCAGGCGAGCCGCGGCGTCACCGTCGAGCAGCTCGACCCTTTCGGGCTGATCGGCATCATCGGGCTGAACCACCTGCAGCCGCCCTTCAACAACCCGAAGCTGCGGCGGGCCCTGCTGCCGGCGATCGACCAGAAGCAGTACATCGCCGCCGTGCTGGGCGAGCAGGCGAAATACGCTTCCCTGCCGGTGGGCTACTTCACGGTCGGCTCGCCCATGGCCAGCGAGGCCGGCATGGCGGCGCTGGCCGGCCCGCGCGACCTCGACCTCGCCGCCCGGCTGGTGCGCGAATCCGGCTATGCCGGGGAGCCGGTGCTGCTGATGGATCCGGCCGACCAGCCGCAGATGCATGCCATGGCGGAACTCACCGCCAGCATCTTCCGGCGCATCGGGCTGACGGTGGATGTGGTGGCGATGGACTGGGGCTCGCTGCTGTCGCGCCGGGCGGTCAAGGCGCCACCCGCGCAGGGCGGCTGGAGCGTCTTCAACACAAGGCAGGCCGGGCTCAACGCGGCGGACCCGGCCAGCGTCCAGCTGAAGGGCAATGGCGACAAGGCCTGGTTCGGCTGGCCCACCGCGCCGCGCCTCGACGAATGCCGCGAAGCCTGGTTCCAGGCCGGCGACCCCGCGGAACAGAAGCGCATCGCCGCCGACATGCAGCAGGCGGCGTTCGAGGCGGTGCCCTATATCCCGGTGGGCCAATGGTCGCAGCCCACCGCCTGGCGGTCCGACCTGACGGGCTTCCTGAAAAGCGCCAACCCGCTGTTCTGGAACCTCCGCCGCACCGCGTGAGCGCCACGGCCAAGGGCGATCAACAGGCGCGAACCGGGGGAACGCTTCCCCCGGGGTAGCCTTGCTACAGCGTTTCCAGCACGTAGCGGCCATTGGTGTAGACGCAGATCTCGGCGGCGATGCCCATCGCCTTCTTGGCGATGGCCTCGGCCGTCATGCCGTCCACGTCGATCAGGGCGCGCGCGGCCGCCAGGGCGTAATTGCCGCCGGAGCCGATGCCGATGATCTGGTCCTCCGGCTCCAGCACGTCGCCATTGCCGGTGATGAGCAGGGAGCGGTCCTTGTCCGCCACCGCCAGCAGGGCCTCGAGGCGGCGGAGATAGCGGTCGGTGCGCCAATCCTTGGCCAGTTCCACCGCCGCCCGCTCCAGCTGGTCGGGGAAGCGTTCCAGCTTGGCTTCCAGCCGCTCCAGCAGGGTGAAGGCGTCGGCGGTGGCGCCGGCGAAGCCGGTGATCACCTTGCCGCCGGCGATGCGGCGGACCTTGCGGGCGTTGTTCTTGACCACGGTCTGACCCATGGAGACCTGGCCATCCCCCGCCATGGCCACCTGCCCGTCCTTGCGCACGCAAAGGATGGTGGTGCCATGCCAGCCGAGGGGATCGTGAGGCGTCGTGTTCATGGGGCGGAGATGGCACCGGCGATGCTCCGCAACAAGCCGTGGGCAGGGCCGTCATGCGGAGGGCGGATGCTTGACCCGCGCCCCCTGGCCCCGCCATTGATGCCGGCAGCATGACCGCCCCCCTGCCTGACCTAGCGCACGACCTGCTGGCCGAGCGCCGCCGGATGAAGCGCCGCCTTTCCGCCTGGCGGGCGCTGGCGGTGCTGCTCGCGCTGGGCGGGCTGTTTGCGCTGGGCGGCTGGCGCCCCGGCACGGCCGGGCTGGGCGGGCATCTGGTGCGTCTCTCGGTCGAGGGCGTCATCAGCGACGACCGCAGATTGACGGAGGCCATCGCCGCCGCCGCGCGCGACCCCTCGGTGCGCGGCATGATCCTGTCGATCGACAGCCCCGGCGGCACGGTGGCCGGCGGGGAAGGGCTGCACGCGGCGCTGGGGCGCTTTCGCGAGGCCAAGCCGCTGGTCGCCGTGATGCGCGGCACCGCCGCCTCGGCCGGCTACATGATCGCCATGCCGGCGCAACGCGTTTTCGCCCGCGAATCGACCCTCACCGGCTCCATCGGCGTGATCCTGCAAAGCTTCGAGGTCAGCGAGCTGATGCGCAGCCTGGGGGTGCGGGCGGACATGCTGACCTCCGGCATCCTCAAGGGCGAGCCCAACTTCTTCCGGCCGCTCTCGCCGGCCGGGCGGGAAGCGCTGGAAGGGGTGCTGCGGAACATGCATGACCAGTTCGTCGGCCTGGTGGCCACGGGCCGCGGCATGACGCCCGAGCAGGTGGCGCCGCTGGCCGATGGCCGCATCTACACGGGCCGGCAGGCGCTCGACCTGAAGCTGATCGACGCCATTGGCGGCGAGCCGGAAGCGCGCGCCTGGCTGGCGGCCGAGCACGGCATTGCGGAAACAGCCCCCGTGCGCGACCTCGACCCGCGCGGAACCGCCGAGCGGGTGCTCGGGATCTCGGTGCGCGCGCTGGTGAAAAGCGTGGTTTCAGAATGGCTTGTGATTGACGGCGTCCGGGCCGTTTGGCAGCTTCCCCGGTGAGGGCGCACGGCATGACGGCGCAACGGAAAGGCGGGCCATGACGAAATCCGAACTGATCGCGCAGCTGGCGGCCGCCAACCCGCATCTGCGCCAGCCCGATGTGGAACTGATCGTCGGCACCATCTTTGAAGAAATCACCAATGCCCTGGCGCGCGGCGACCGGGTGGAATTGCGCGGCTTCGGCGCCTTCTCGGCCAAGCAGCGCGATCCCCGCACCGGCCGCAACCCGCGCACCGGGGAAGCTGTGGAAGTGGAAGGCAAGGCCGTGCCCTATTTCAAGCCAGGCAAGGAATTGCGGGAACGCGTCAATGGCGGCCCGCTGCAAGCGTCCGATCGCCTGCCGGTGTCCGGCCGATGAGGCTGATCGGGCTGCTGCTCACTGCCCTGCTGCTGTTGCTGCTGGTGTTGTTCGCGATTTCCAACACCCAGCCGGTGATGCTGCAATTCTGGCCGTTCGACCTCACCTGGCAGGTGCCGCTGGCCGCCGCCGTGCTGGGGGCGGCGGCGATCGCTTTCGCGCTGGGGGCCCTGCTGGCCTGGGGCGGCGCGCTGCGCTACCGGCTGCGCGCGCGCAAGATGCAGCGCGCCGCGCAGCTGCTGGAAGCCGAGCTGGCCGAGCTGCGCGCCCGGCAGGAAGCCGCCAAGGCCGCCGCCGCCGGCACGCCGCCCCTGGCCGTGACCACCAGCCTGACGCCCGCCCGCTGACGATGCGCCGGAAGCCCGACAGCGCCGGCATCATCGCGGCCCTGGACACGCCAGACTCGGGCCGGGCCGAAGCCTGGGCCCGGGCGGTGGCGCCGCATGTCGGCCTGCTGAAGGTCGGGCTGGAGCTGTTCTGCGCCGCCGGGCCGCAGGTGGTGCGCCAAGTGGCGGCCCACCGCCCGGTTTTCCTGGACCTGAAGTTCCACGACATCCCCAACACCGTGGCCGGCGCCGTCCGCTCCGTCTGCGCCACGCATCCGGCCATGCTGACCCTGCATGGCGGCGGCGGTTCCGCGATGATCGAGGCCGCGCGCCGCGCCGCCGAGGACAGCCTGGGCGAGAACCGCCCCGCCATCCTGGCCGTGACCGTGCTGACCAGCTTCACCGCCGAGGCGCTGGCCGCCACCGGGGTGTCCGGCGGCCCGGCGCAGCAGGTGCTGCGGCTGGCGAGGCTGGCGCTGGAAGCCGGCGCGGACGGGCTGGTCTGCTCGCCGCAGGAAGTTTCCCGGCTGCGGGACGCCTTTGGCGAGGCGCCGCTGCTGGTGGTGCCCGGGGTGCGCCCCGCCGGCAGCGCCACCGGCGACCAGGCGCGCACCGCGACGCCGGAGGACACGGTGGCCGCCGGCGCCGACTGGCTGGTGATCGGCCGCCCGATCACCGCCGCCGCCGATCCGGGCGCCGCCGCCGCCGCCATCGCCTCCGGCCTTCAATCGCGCCGGCTCCAGCCTTCCCCATCCCACCCATGACCGGGCGGGTCCAGGTCAAGATCTGCGGCATCAATGATGGCGCGACCTATGACGCCGCCTGCCAGGCCGGCACCGATTATGTGGGCTTTGTTTTTTATCCGCCCTCGCCGCGCGCGGTGACGCCGGAACAGGCGGCGATGCTGGCGGCGCGGGCCGGCACCGGCCGGCGGCCGCCGAATGTCGGCCTGCTGGTGGATGCCACGGATCAGGAGATCGCCGAAATCCTGCGGTCGGCGCCACTCAGCCTGCTGCAACTGCATGGCCAGGAAAGCCCCGAGCGCTGCGCCGCCATCCGCGAGCGCTTCGGCCTGCCGGTGATGAAGGCGCTGGGCATCGCCACCGAGGCCGATCTGGCGCTGATGGAGGCCTATGCGCCCTGCGTGGACCGCTTCCTGCTGGATGCCAAGCCACCCCGCGGCGCCAGCCTGCCGGGCGGCAACGCCACCGCCTTCGACTGGTCCCTGCTGTCGGGCCGCGCCATTCCCCGGCCCTGGATGCTGGCCGGCGGGCTGAACCCGGCGAACGTGGCCTCCGCCATCCGTGCCACCGGGGCGGAAGCGGTGGATGTTTCCTCGGGTATCGAGCGGGCGCGCGGCGTCAAGGACCCGGTGCTGATCACCGCCTTCATCGCCGCGGCGCACGCCGCCTGACGGGCGCCGGCCCCGCGACGGACCAGGCGATGCCGGCCGGTGCTTCGCGTCTTTTCATGTCCCGCATGATCGCTTAAGCGTCATGATCGAATGCCCATAGGGGGATACACGACATGAACCGCCGCGCCCTGCTCGGCGCCGCCGCCACCGCCGCGCCGGCCACCCTGCTTGCCGCCCCGGCCCTGGCGCAATCGGCGCCGGAGATCCGCTGGCGGCTGACCAGCTCCTTTCCGCGCAACCTCGACATTCTGTTCGGCGCGCCGGAGCTGATCGCGCGCCGCGTCGCGGCCCTCACCGACAACAAGTTCCAGATCCGTGTCTTTCCCGCCGGCGAGATCGTCGGCAGCCTGCAGGCGCTGGACGCGGTGCAGGCCGGCACCGTGGAATGCGCCCATTCCGCCCCCTACTACTATGTCGGCAAGGACCCTTCCTTCGCCTTCTTCACGGCCATGCCCTTCGGGCTGAACACCCGCATGTTCAATGCCTGGTACCGGCATGGCGGCGGCGCGGCCCTCGCGGCGGAGCTGTTCGCCGGCTACAACACAGTGGTGATGCCGGCCGGCGACACCGGCGCCCAGATGGGCGGCTGGTTCCGCAAGGAAGTGAAGACCCTTGCCGAGCTGCAGGGGCTGAAGTTCCGTGTCGCCGGCTTCGCCGGGCAGGTTTTCGCCAGGCTGGGCGCGGTGCCGACGCAGGTCGCGGCCTCCGACATCTATCCCTCGCTGGAGCGGGGCACGCTGGACGCGGTGGAATTCGTCGGCCCCTATGACGACGAGAAGCTGGGCTTCGCGCGCGTCGCGCCGAACTACTACTTTCCCGGCTTCTTCGAGCCCGGCGCGCGGCTGCACTTCATGGCCAACAAGGCGGCCTGGGACGCGCTGCCCCCCGCCTACCGGGCCGCGCTGGAAACCGCCTGCGCCGACGCCGACACCGACATGACGGCGCGCTACGATGCCGGCAACCCGCAGGCGCTGCGGCGGCTGATCGCGGCCGGCGCGCAGCTGCGCCCCTGGCCGCGCGAGATCCTGGCCGCCGCCTGGAAGGCGACGCACGAGCTGTACGAGGAAACCGGCGCCAAGAACGAGCGGTTCAAGACGATCTGGGATTCCTATCGCCGCTTCCGCGACGACGAATATGCCTGGTTCCGCGTCGCCGAGAATTCCTTCGACAATTTCGCCTTCACCGCCTCCCAGACGGTGCGCTGAGGCCGCCGCGGGCGAGGTTCCGCCCGCGGCACGATGACCGTGAATTCATGGCCTCCGCCGCCGCGCCGGCACAGCGCGGCGGTGACAGGCCGTGCCATGCGCGTTATCCGGGGCGCCAGCAGCCCGGGATATGACGATGGATCTTGCCGCTTTTCTCTCCGCCGCCCTGATGGGCATCGTGGAGGGACTGACCGAATTCCTCCCCATTTCCTCCACCGGCCACCTGATCCTGCTGGGCGAGGCCATCGGCTTCCAGGGCCCGCCCGGCAAGGCCTTCGAGATTTCCATCCAGCTCGGCGCCGTGCTGGCGGTGATGTGGCTGTTCCGCCAGACGCTGATCCAGATGCTCACCGGCATGTGGAAGATCGGCAGCCGGGACTTCTATTACGCCCTCAACCTCCTGCTGGCCTTCCTGCCGGCGATGGTGTTCGGCGCCACGCTCTACAGCACCATCACGGAGCTGCTCTACACGCCCTTCGTGGTGGCGGTGGCGCTGATCCTGGGCGGCGTCGCCATTATCGCCATCGAGAAGCTGCGCCCCGCCCCCTCCATCCATTCGGTGCCGGAGATGGGGCCGCTTGCGGCGCTGCTGGTCGGGCTGGGCCAGGCGCTGGCAATGATCCCCGGCACCAGCCGGTCGGGCGCCACCATCATCGCCGCGCTGCTGGTGGGGGTGGACCGCAAGGTGGCGGCCGAGTTCTCCTTCCTGCTGGCCGTTCCCACCATGCTCGCGGCGACGACGTTCAGCCTCTACAAGAATCGCGAGGTGCTGGAATGGTCGGCGGCGGGGCAGATCGCCGTCGGCTTCGTGTTCGCCTTCCTTGTGGCGCTGCTGGTGGTGCGCTGGCTGATGTCGGTGATCAGCCGCATCGGCTTCACGCCCTTCGCCTGGTACCGCATCGCCCTGGGCAGCCTGATCCTGGTCTGGCTGGCGCTGCGCTGAACGCACGCCATGCTTGAAGCGGCGGACGGATTTGGCCATCTTGACGCGATTCTTCCAATGGATGATCGCTCATGCGGTTCCTGGCCTGCCTGATCGCCGCCGCCTTGCTGCCGGGGTTTGTCGCCCCTGCCCTGGCCCAGAGCTGGCCCAATGAAACCGGCCCTGCGGGAGACCTGCTGACTTCCTCGGGCCGGCAGTTCGACCGGCTGCGCCAAGCGGCGCCGGGGCCGCGACCTGGCGGCTTCGCGGCCCCGGACCGGCCGGTTGTTCCCATGCTGGACTGGGCACCGCCCGTGGCGCAGCCGCCGGCGCCCGCGCCGCGCCGCGTGGCCACGCCCCGCCGCGCCCCGGCCGCGGCACCCGCCCCCGCTTCCCCCGCGGCGGCCACGCCCACCGCCAGCACCCGCAACGACTGGGAACGCAGCCTGGCCGAGCGGGAGCGCGAGCTGGAGGCGCTGCGCCGCCGGCTGGAAGAGGATCGCCGCCTGTTCGGGGCACAGGCGCCGGCCCGGCCGGACGCGCCGCGGCCCTGACCGCGCTCAGCCCTGCGCAACAGGGGCCATGAAGGCCAGTTCGGCGCGGGTGGCCTCCCCCAGGCGTTCCGCCGCGCGTTTCAGCGCCGTCTGGCTGTGGCCGGAATAGCCCAGCACAAAGCCTTCCGGCCCTCCGGGCTCGATCCGGGTTTCCGACAGCAGCCAGCCCTCGATCCCGGCCGCGGCGCGGATCGCCCTGTCGGTTCCCGGCGGCGCGCCCGGCGGCAGCAGCGCCAGGAGATGCAGCCCCTGATCCGGCACCGGCACCCGCAGCAGCCCGGCGGAGGCACGCAACAGCGTTTCCGCCACAAGGTCGCGGGCGGCGCGGTAACGGCCGCGCATGCGGCGCAGATGGGCCGCGAAGCCGCCGCCGCTCATCAGCCCGGCAATGGCCGCGCCGGCGAGGCTTGGGGGAAAGCGGTCCGACGCGGCGCGGGCCGCCATGGCGCGGGGCAGCAATTCGGCCGGCAGCACGGCATAGGCGGTGCGCAGCCCGGCGAACAGCGTCTTGGAGAAGGTGCCGGTGTAGATGACCCGCGCCTGCCCATCGATGCCGGCCAGTGCCGTCAGCGGCGGGCCGGCATAGCGGAACTCGCTGTCGTAATCATCCTCCATCACCCAGGCGCCGGCATCCCGCGCCCATTCCAGCAGCGCCATCCGGCGCGCCATGCTCATGGTCACGCCGGTCGGGAACTGGTGGGAGGGGGTGACATAGGCCAGCCGCGCCATGGGCGCGCGGTCGCGGCCCCGCGCGGCATCCAGCCCGGCGGCATCCACCGGCACCGGCACGATGCGGGCGCCGGCGGCCTCGAAGGTGCGGCGGGCTGCGGGATAGCCCGGGTCCTCCATCCAGACCGCGTCACCGGGCCGCAGCAGGATCTCGGCGCACAGGCGCAGCGCGTGCAGCGTGCCGCTGGTGACCAGGATGCAGGCGGGATCGCAGGCCAGGCCGCGCGTGGCGGCCAGGTGCAGGGCGATGGCCTGGCGCAGCGCAGCATCGCCGCGCGGATCGCCATAGCTGAAATGGCCGGGGTCCGGCTCCGCCAGCTGCCGGCGCAGGCTGCGGCCGAAATGCTGCAGCAGACGCGCATCCGGATGGGTGCAGCCAAGGGCGAAGGGCGCATGGGCCGGGCGGGCAGCACCGGTGACGGCCGGGGCGGGCGCCGGACCGCGGGATGACCCGCGAAGCGCCCCATGCGGCACATGCGCGGCGACAAAGGTGCCGGCGCCGGTGCGGGCCTCGGCCAGCCCGTCGCTGAGCAACTGTTCATAGGCGGCGACCACGGCGTTGCGCCGGACGCCGAGCTGCGCCGCCAGGGCCCGGCTGGAAGGAAGCCGCAGCCCCGCCGCCAGGCGCCCGCCCAGGATGGCGGCGCGCAGCCCCGCATGCACACGTTGCGCATGGCTGCCCGGAAGATCCTCCAGCAGCAGTGGGATGTCCAGGACCGCGGCTGGCGGGCGGCGCGAAGTGGTTGGCATCAGGCGCTCCGGATTGGACCTCGCGCCGACCACTTTCCGGGGGCAGGATGGCGGGGTCAAGGAAAGCCGCCCCGATGTCCAGCACCGAAGCCCCCAGCTATCCCGTCGATGCCCGCAACCGGGTGAAGCGCCGCCATGACCGCGGCTTCTACGACCATGACACCGTGCACCGCCTGCTGGATGCCGCCGTGCTTTGCCACGTCGCCTATGTCGTGGATGGCCTGCCCTATTGCACGCCGACCCTGTTCTGGCGGGAAGGCACGACGCTCTATTGGCATGGCAGCAGCGCCAGCCGCATGCTGCGCAACCTGTCGGACGGGCAGCCCGCCTGCCTCACCGTCACGCATTTCGACAGCCTGGTGCTCGCCCGCTGCGGCTTCAACCATTCGGCGGATTACCGCTCCGTCATGGCCTTCGGGGAGGCGCGGCTGATCACCGACGCGGCGGAAAAGCGCCGCGCCCTGGTGATGATGGTGGACCGCTTCTTTCCCGACCGCACCGCTGGCCTGCGCGCCAGCACCGACCAGGAGATCAAGGCCACCTCCGTGGTGGCGATGGAGATCGAGCGCGCCTCGGCCAAGATCCGCGCCCGGGGCGTGGTGGATGACGACGAGGATTACGAGCTGCCGATCTATGCGGAGCGCCTGCCGGTGCGCACCGTGATCGGCGCGCCGGAGCCCTGCCCCCGCCTGATGCCGGGGGTGCAGCGGCCGGAGAAGCTGGGCGGATACCGCGACGGCCGGCTCCTGGAAGACGCGCTGGCCGAGGCGCATGCCGCTGCCTATGGCGGCTGAAGCCTCTGGTTAGCTGCGATCCTCAGCCACGCAGCAGGCGGGGCGCCACCAGCAGCCCCATGGCCGCCGGCAGCGCCGCCATGCCCAGCAGGGGCAGCGTCCAGCCCAGCGCCGCCACCCCGGCGGCGAAGGCGAAGGGCGCGGCGAAGTAGCACAGGAAGGTGACAACCGTGACGCCGGAGGTGGCGTCGCTGATGCGGGCCGGGGGCGCGACCCGCGCCACCTCGGCCAGGGCGATGCCGTTCCAGCTGGCCGCGACGAAGCCGCAGGCCCCGGCCAGCGCCCCCAGCGTCCAGCCCGGCGTGCCGGCCGGCGCCAGCGCCAGCAGCACCGCGAGCAGCGAGCCGATGAAGGCCTGCGAGGCCAGGATGAGGGCCGGCCTGCCGCTGCGATCGGCGACCCAGCCGAGCGCCATGCGGGCCGTCACGCCCGCCCCCTGCATCACCGCAAAGATCACCCCGGCCTGCGGCAGCGACAAGCCGTGCTTGCCGACCAGCCAGGTCACCACAAAGGCGAACAGCGAGCCTTGCAGGCAGGCAAAGGCGCCGCTCAGCAGCGCCAGCGGCCAAAGCATCGGATGCAGGCGCAGCGCCGACAAGGGCGCCGCCAGGTTGCGGCGGCTGAACAGCGTGCCAGGCCCCACCGGGCGCCCGGCATTCCGCCCGGCATCCAGCGCGCCGCGCCAGGGCTGGACGGCGAGCCCGGCGCAGCAGCCGAGCAGCAGGCCAAGCAGGCACACCGCTTCCCACCCCAGCGCCAGGGCGACCGGCGGGCCGGCCAGCCCCGCGACCACGGCGCCTAGCGGCGCCCCCGCCTGCTTCACCGAGAAGATCAGCGTCCGGTGCTCGGGCGGCGCGGTGGCGGCCAGGATGCGGCTGCCCGCCGGCGGCGTCGGGCCATAGCCGATGCCCAGCAGCAGGGCGGCCGCGAACAGCGCCGGCGCCCAGCCAAGTCCGGCCAGGCCAAGGGCGAGGCCGGACAGCGCCACCCCGCCCTGCAAGGTCCGCACCGGCCCCAGCCGTTCCAGCACCGGGCCGCCGCACAACAGGAACAACACCGTGCCAAGGGAGGTCAGCCCGGCGAGGTAGCCGATGCTTTCGGCGGAAAGGCCGATGGCCTCCGTCATCACCGGCGCCACCACCGGCAGGGTCTGGCCAAGCGCGGCGGCGGCCGTCTGCATCGCCAGGGTGACCCCCAGGGCGGAACGCCAGCCCGGTCGCGGCGCGACGGTCATGGAGGGAGCGGCGCGGAGCGGGCGCGGAATCGGGGCAAGGGCATGTCATGCCAGCTTCCTGCGCCGCCTGCCGGGCGGCAAGGGCGGCAAGGGCAGCAAGGGCGGCAGGCGCCATCCTGGGCATGAAGGCCGGGATGGGAAGCCATGCGGGCGGCCCGGCGATCGGGGCCAGGCGGCGGCAGACTGCGCGGCGGCCATGCCTGGCCGCCGCGCCCTTTCAGGCGGCGATGCCTTCCGGCACGGTGAAGTCGGCTTCCGTTTTGTCCCGCACTTCCGCCAGCGTCACGCCCGGGGCCAGTTCCACCAGCGCCATGCGGCCCTGCGCGCGGTCGATGGAGAACACGCCGAGCTCCGTCACCACCATGTCCACCACGCCCTTGCCGGTCAGCGGCAGGGTGCATTCGCGGAGCAGCTTGGGCTTGCCGCCGGCGGTGTGCTCCATCAGCACCACCACCTTCTTCACGCCGGCTACGAGGTCCATCGCGCCACCCATCCCCTTCACCATCTTGCCGGGGATCATCCAGTTGGCGAGGTCGCCATTCCCGGCCACCTGCAGCGCGCCGAGGATGGAAATATCGACATGCCCACCGCGGATCATGGCGAAGCTGTCGGCGGAGGAGAAGAAGGAGGTGGTCGGCAGCTCCGTCACGGTCTGCTTGCCGGCATTGATCAGGTCGGGGTCCTCGTCCCCCTCATAGGGGAAGGGGCCCATGCCCAGCATGCCGTTCTCGGATTGCAGCTGCACCGAGACGCCATCGGGGATATGGTTCGCCACCAGGGTCGGGATGCCGATGCCGAGATTGACGTAGAAGCCGTCCTCCAGCTCCTGCGCGGCGCGGGCGGCCATTTCGTCGCGGGTCCAGGCCATGATGTTCGTCTCCTTCAGGCCAGGTTCTCGGCGCCGGCGGCGGCCGCGTTGGCATTGGGCGGAATGGCGTCGGTGACGCGCTTGCGGGTGGTGCGCTGCTCGATGCGCTTCTCGTAATCGGCGGGCAGCTTGACGATGCGCTGCACATAGATGCCGGGGGTGTGGATGTGGTCGGGGTCGATCTCCCCCGCTTCCACCAGGTGCTCCACCTGCACCACGGTGACCTTGGCCGCCGTCGCCATCATCGGGTTGAAGTTGCGCGCCGTCTTGCGGAACACGAGGTTGCCCTCGGTGTCCGCCTTCCAGGCATGGATCACGGCGAGATCGGCGAAAAGGCCGCGCTCCATCACGTAATGCTCGCCGTCGAACTCGCGGGTTTCCTTGCCTTCCGCGACCTGGGTGCCGTAGCCGGTCTTGGTGAAAAAGGCGGGGATGCCGGCGCCGCCGGCGCGGATGCGCTCGGCCAGCGTGCCCTGCGGGTTGAACTCGATCTCCAGCTCCCCGGCCAGGAATTGCTGGGCGAAGGTCTTGTTCTCGCCGACATAGGACGAGATCATCTTCCGGATCTGCCGGGTTTCCAGCAGCAGGCCAAGGCCAGCGCCGTCAATGCCGGCATTGTTGGAAACAACGGTGAGGTCCTTCACGCCGGCATCGCGGATGGCGGCGATCAGGGCCCCCGGGATACCGCACAGGCCGAAGCCGCCAGAATGGATCAGCATGCCGTCCTTCAGCAGGCCGTCCAGCGCGGCCGCGGCATCCGGATAGATCTTACGCATGTCGAGTGAGGCTCCCCATTCAGACGTTCGGGGCGCAAGGCTAGACCCCCCTCCTGCTTCGGGAAAGGGGCCGAAGGCGTCCACAAAAAAGCGCCATTCTGCCGCTTGCGCGGAACCGGCCGTCCCGTTATACCGCGCCCACTCCACTGGGGGGCCATAGCTCAGTTGGGAGAGCGCTTGAATGGCATTCAAGAGGTCGTCGGTTCGATTCCGATTGGCTCCACCAATCAAAAACCGCCTGAGCAGGAACCAAGCCACGGAGTGGCCTTCCTGCTCAGGCGGTTTTTTTGATTCTGCGGTGCCGCGTGGCACGTTCCGGCCATGGGCAGCCACTGGATGACCGCGATTGGTCCGGCCGCTTCGCAGCGAAATGAGCGGCAGCGGATATTCTTCTTCCAATCGAAACATTTGGCCGCCTATAACCAAATGGTTGATCGGGAGATGATGGTGAAGACGCTGCTGGCCTTTCCGCTTGCCGCCCTGCTGTTGTCGGCCTTTCCCTACGGCGTCCAGGGCGCCGAAAGCGTCGCGGTGGCCGGCGCCAGGCCGGCGCGCCCGCCCAGCCCGGCGCAGCTGGCCGCGCGGGAACGGATGCGCGACTGCGCCGCCACCGCCCGCGGGCAGCAACTGGCCGGCGATCCGCGCAAGGCCTTCATGAAGACCTGCCTCGCCAAGCGCTGAGGCCAGCCCGCAACGTCCCTGAACGGCACCGCCGGACAATGGCGGCCGGCATGTCGCTCCCCCGGCGCTTGGCCTCAGCCCTCGCGCCGGTACACCGCCTCGACCACCTGCTTCCAGCCGCTATTCTGCCGCATGCGCGAGGTGAGGCGGCGCACCCCATCCGCCTCGAAGGTGATGATGTCCTGATAGGCAACCAGCCCGTCCTCCCCGGTGAAGGAGGGCCCCATCGTGTCCAGCACCAGGGTTTCGCCGGAAAGCCCGCCTTCATAGACCCATTGATGCGTCATCATCGAGGACACGAAATTTCCCACGAACCGCCCGCGCGCCGGGTCATAGCCCAGCGTCATCAATGAGCGGTGCGGCTGGCCTTCCGGTGAATGGCCTTCCCCCTCGCCGATGATCCAGGCCTCGCCGAGGCCGCGCACGGTTTCGCGCCCCTCGAAGCGGCCGGAAGGCTCGCCTTCCGTTTCGCAGCCGCCCTCGAAGCGCCAGGCGCCGATCAGGCGGTGCAGCCAGCGATGCTCGTCACGGATGTCGGTCTTCATCACGCTTGCCTCTCTTGCTTCAGCCGCAGCAGGACGCGGGCGGCAACGCGGCGTATTCGTCATGCCGGCGCACCCAGTTCATGGTGCCGTTCTCGTCCCGCCCCTTGGGCGTCAGATCCATCATCAGGAAGGTGGTCAGCATGTCCTCGGTGCCGCGCGCATAGGCCGAGTAGGTGTGGAACACCGTCCCCTCCGCGTCGCGGCAGAACACGCTGAGGCCATGCAGCTCGTCATGCGCCTGCTGGCTTGGCGTTTGGCGGAAATTGTAGAACACCGTGCCGCTGGCCAATTGCTCGGGGGTGAAGGTGACATGGAAGTCGGCGTTGAAGTCGCTGCCATGCGACGACACCCAGGGAAAGCGCCAGCCCATGCGCCGGCGATAGCGCTCGATCTCCGGCAAGGGCGCGCGGGACACGGCGACAAAGGACACATCGTGGTTTTCGAGATGCGGCAGCATGCCGTCGAAATGGTCGGCGCCAAAGGAACAGCCGGTGCAGCCCGCCTCCCAGCCTGGCGCCAGCATGAAATGGTAAACGATCAACTGACCATGGCCGCGGAACAGCCCGGCGAGGTCGGTTGCGCCATCCCATCCCGGCGCCTTCGGCGTTTCGAAGCGGTAAGGCTTCTCGATGCGCACCCAGGGCAGGGCGCGGCGTTCGGCGGCCAGGGCGTCGCGCAGGCGGCTGTACTCCTTCTCCCGCGCCAGCAGGGCCCGGCGGGCATCCAGCCAGGCTTCCCTCGAAACGACCGGATGGTTGGGCATCCTCGGTTCCTCCATTGCGCCAGGGCGTTGTCTCGCCCTTGACATGAAAGGTTGATATCAACATTTCTTCTGATGTGCCATCCCCCGATCTTTCCTTCGCCACCACATTGCTGGTCCGCGACACCTGCCTGTGCCTGCATGCCCAGCGCGCCGCCCGCGCCCTGGCGCGCCGCTTCGACGAGGCCTTCCGCCCGCTGGGCCTCACCAGCGGCCAGTTTTCCCTGATGATGGCGCTGAACCGTCCGCAGCCGGCGTCGATGGGGCCGGTCGCGGCCCTGCTGGCGCTGGACCGCACCACGCTGACGGCGGCCCTGAAACCCCTGGAACGGCGCGGGCTGGTGCGGGTGTCGCCCGATCCGCGCGACCGCCGCGCCAGGCTGCTGTCACTGACGGAGGAAGGCGGCGCGCTTCTGGCGCGCGCCTTGCCCATCTGGCAGGCTACCCATGCCGAGGCGGAGCAAAGGCTGCGGGGCGAGGCGGCGGCATTGCGCCAGGCCCTGGCCACGCTGGCGTGATGCCGGCGGGGCGTCGGCTTCCGGTATGCCGGAAGCCGGGTTTTCCCGGCAGGAGGCCGCCCCATGGCTCGCACCCCCCGACCCGCCGCCAGAACGGCGAAGCGCCCCAGCCCCGAGGCGCTGCGGCAATTCATCCGCAGCCGCGGGCCGGAGTTGTTGCGGCAGCCCCACGTCACCTCGGTCGGCATCGGCTACAAGGTCCGCGATGGCCGGGAAACCGGCGAGCTGGCGATCCAGTTCACCGTGGACCGCAAGCTGGCGCCCGAAACCCTGGAAGCCGAGCGCATCCCGCTCCTTCCTGCCTCCTTCACCATTGACGGGATGGAGGTGCCGACGGACGTGCTGCAGCGCCGCTTCCGCCCCGCCTGGGAGCTGGTGGGGCCCGAGCGCATGGCCAAGGACATCCGCAAGCAGCGGCTGGACCCGGTGCGCCCCGGCTGCAGCATCGCGCATCCGCAGGAAACCGCCGGCACCCTGGGTGCCATCGTCTATGACCTGCGGGACGGCGCCGCCTGCGGCCTGTCCAACTGGCATGTGCTGCATGGGCCCAGGGGCCGGATCGGCGACAGGGTGGTGCAGCCCGGCCCGTTCGACGACAACGCCATCGAGGCGAATGGCGTCGGCTCCCTGCTGCGCTCGCATCTGGGTGCCGCCGGGGATTGCGCGGTGGTGCGGCTGGAGGGCCGCGGCGTGGCGCCGGAGATCATCGGGCTGGAGGTGGCGCCGGCACAGGTCGCGCGCGCCGAGCTGGGCGACAGGGTGGTGAAATCCGGCCGCACCACCGGCGTCACGCATGGCCGCGTCACCCGCATCGAGGTGATGGTGCGGCTCGACTATGGCGGCGCGGCGGGCGGGCGCGACATTGGCGGCTTCGAGATCGGCCCCGACCCGAAGCGCCCAGCCCCGGGTGGTGAGATCAGCATGGGCGGCGATTCCGGTTCCGCCTGGATGGCCAGCGATCCGCGCGGCCGCGCCACCGAAGTGATGCTCGGCCTGCATTTCGCCGGCGAAGGTGATGCCGAGCCGGGGGAACATGCCATCGCCGGCTATGCCCATGCCGCGCTGGAGAAGCTGCAGGTCGCCCTGGTCCCCCCATCATCCGATGCGGTGCGGCAGGCCCGCGGCGAGGGCTTCGATCCCGGCTTCCTCAACGATCCCGTCCCCTTTCCGCAGCCCGGCCCGAAGCTGGCGGCGGATGTGCTGGACACCAGGGATGGCAAGGTCGTCCATCACACGCATTTCTCCCTGGCGATGAGCCGGGGGCGCAAGCTGGCGCTGTGGGTGGCCTGGAACATCGACGGAAGGGCGCTGAAGGGCTTCGGCCGCAAGGGGCTCGATTTCCGCCTCGATCCCAAGGTCGGCGCGGCGAACCAGCTTGGCGAGGAGGTTTATGCCGCCAACCGCCTGGACCGCGGCCATCTGGCGCGGCGCGCCGACCTGGTCTGGGGACCGGATGAGGAAGCGCAGCGCGCCAATCGGGATTCCTTCTACTTCACCAACATCGCGCCGCAGCACCAGGGCTTCAACCAGAGCCGCGCCGGCGGGCTGTGGGGGGAGCTGGAGGATGCCATCATGGAGGAAGCCTCCATCGACCGGCTGCGCCTGTCGGTCATGGCGGGCCCCATCTTCGCGGAGGACGACCCGGTTTACCGCGGCACCCGCATCCCCCAGGCCTTCTGGAAGCTGTTGGCCTTCCGCGACGCCGACGCGGACAACCGCCTGACCGTTCGCGCCTTTGTGCTGACGCAGGAAGACCTGCTGGACCGCATCGAAACGCTGGCGCTCGATCCGTTCCGCCTGTTTCGCGTGCCGCTCGCGGAGCTGGAGCGGCGCACCGGACTGCGCTTCGGCGCGCTGAAACAGATGGAAGCGCGCCCGGAAGGGCTGCGGCAGCGGGAGCGGCCGGCCATCACCGAGGTGCTGAGCCGCGCCGATCTGCTCGCCTGATGCGCCACAGGGATGCTCCACCGGGAGCGCGACGGCTTTCAACCCGCGCCCCGAGCCGCCATGTCTAGGGC
The DNA here is from genome assembly GCF_008386565.1 of Teichococcus oryzae. Taxonomy (GTDB): domain Bacteria; phylum Pseudomonadota; class Alphaproteobacteria; order Acetobacterales; family Acetobacteraceae; genus Pseudoroseomonas; species Pseudoroseomonas oryzae. Next base: position 245,320 of record NZ_VUKA01000002.1, read on the forward strand.
TGGCAGGAAAAGGGATGGCCCGGCGATGAACAACATGTCCCCCGCGCGGCTGACGGAACTGGCGCATGGCGGCGGCTGCGGCTGCAAGCTGGCGCCCTCCGTCCTGCAAGCGCTGCTGGCCAACCAGCCGGGCGCCGGCCCCTTCCCGCAATTGCTGGTCGGCGCCGAAACGGCCGACGACGCGGCGGTGTGGAAGGTGGACGAGAACCTGACCGTGCTCGCCACCACGGATTTCTTCATGCCGATGGTGGATGATCCGCGCGATTTCGGCCGCATCGCCGCCACCAACGCCATTTCCGACATCTACGCCATGGGCGGCCGCCCGATCATGGCGCTGGCCATCCTCGGCATGCCGATCAACAAGCTGGCGCCGGAGGTGATCCGCGAGATCCTGGCCGGCGGCGCCTCGGTCTGCGCCGAGGCCGGCATCCCCGTGGCCGGCGGCCATTCCATCGACTCGCCCGAGCCGATCTACGGCCTGGCCGTGATCGGCCTCGGCCGGCCTGACCAGCTGCGCCGCAACACGGGCGCCCGGCCGGGCGACGCGCTGATCCTGACCAAGGGCCTGGGCGTCGGCCATTATTCCGCGGCGATCAAGCGCGGCGCGTTGCCGGATGGCGCCTATGCCGAGATGCTGGCCTCCACCACCCTGCTGAACCGCATCGGCGGCGAATTGTCGGGGGACGCGGCGGTGCATGGCATCACCGACGTCACCGGCTTCGGCCTGCTCGGCCATGCGCTGGAAATGGCGCGCGGCTCCGGCGTCACGCTGCGCCTCGACGCGGCGGCCGTGCCGCGGCTGGCCCATGCGGCGGCGCTGGCGTGGGAAGGCTTCGTCACCGGTGCCTCCCACCGCAACTGGGACAGCTATGGCGACGCCATCGCCCTGCCGGAAGGCTGCCCCGACTGGCAGCGCCACCTGCTCTGCGATCCGCAAACCTCGGGCGGGCTGCTGATCGCCTGCGACGGGACGCGGGCCGATGCGCTGGTGGAGCGGATCCGCGCCGCCGGCTACCCCATGGCGGCCCGCATCGGCGAAGCGGTGGCCGGCGAAGCCCGGGTGGTGGTGACCGGAAGCCTCGCCGGGCGTTAGATCGCAATGGCCGCCCTGGCGGCGCCCCGCCTTGGAGGACATGCTCATGATTCCGCGCCTCACGATGCTGGCCATGCTGGCCATTCCCATGCTGCTTTCCCCGGCGCCGGACGGCGCCACGGCGGCGCAGACCCCATCGGCCCGGCAGCAGGGCCCGGCCAGCCAGCAGGCCAATGGCTGCGAAACGGGCAGCCGGGCCGAGGCCGCGACGCCCCCGGCACGCAACACCGGGGACGGCACCGCCCCCGGCAATGCCGGCTCCACGGGGTGGAGCGGCGGCACGGGCGGCTCGCATATCGGCACCAACACCAGCGGGGCGGTGAACGGTTCCCGCACCTGGCAGCCGCCAACGGCGCGCGGCCTGGACCCGATCGGCGCGCCGAAGCGGGCCTCCTGTTAATTTCTCGGGCTGATCCCCGGAAGGAAAGGCGCGCGCCTTTCCTTCAATGCGCCGGCTGTTCGTCCAGCCGCAGGCGAAGCCCATCGGCGTTGAAGAATTCGCCCTCGCGGATCAGGGAGCGGTCCTCGTGCAGCTTGCGGGTCAGGGCGCCGAGCCTTGCCCGCGCTTCCCCATCCGGCACCAGCCCTTCGCGGCCGGCGCGGAAGAACACGGCGGCGGACCATTCCACGCCGGCGCCGATGAACAGCCGCGCCATGTCCGGCCAGCGCGTCTCGTCTCCCACCACATGCAGCCAGGCGGAGCGCAGCGGCTCCACCGTGGTGTCTGTGATCCGCAGCAGCACGAACAGCACGGTAAAATCGCCCACCTCGGCATAGGTCCGCACCAGCCATTCATCGAAATCGGTGTTGATCGGCGCGGTCATGCGGCATCGTCCGGGGCGGAAGGGTTTGGCGGAAGAGAATGGGAGTCGAACCCACCCGGGACAGTCTCGCTGCCCCACCCGGATTTGAAGTCCGGACGCCCCACCGGGAGCGACTCTCTTCCATCCTTGGCCGAAGCCGGCGCCACGGGGCCGAACAGGTCGGTCCGGTGGGGATTGATGCGCCGCAGATCGCCGCGGCGCAAGGTCAGGCCGTGGCGGTCGAAGAAATCCAGGATCTGGATGGCGACCTTGCGGCCATTGTCCATGCGGTCGCGGAAGGCGGCGGCGGCGAACCAGCCATCGGGCGTCCGCGCGGCGACATCGCAGGCGATCGCCGCCATCTCGGCCGTGGTGGCGCGCAGGAAGAAATGGTCCTGCGCCACTTGGTCGAGCCGCCCGAGCCGCGCGCAGGCCTTCAGCACGCGCCGCATCTCCGGCTCCGGCACCTCGAACAAGGTGGCGAGGTCGCGCACGCGCGGCGGGCGGAAGCGGGCCTCGCCCCCCAGCAGCGGCGCGGCGCGGGCGAACAGCGCCTCATCCGCGGGGTCCAGCCGCACCTCATGTTGCGGCAGGCGCACAAACGCCCCTTCCAGCACGATGGCGCCGGCCGCCGCCTCCCGCTCCAGCGCCGCACGGAAGGCGGGGGCGGGCAGGCGCGGCTGCACGAGCAGGCGCAGCCGCTCCCGCCCGATGCCTTGGATGTCAGGGTTCTCCTCGTGGAAGCGGCCGGCCTCGTCGAGGAGGCTGCGGCGAAAGGCGTCCCAGTGTTCCGGCAGCAGCGCGTGGCGCAGGCCGGCGGCCTCGATCACCACGGCGCCGAGCGCCCCGGCCAGGGCGCGGCCTTCGGCCTCGGTCAGGGCATGGTCGCGGGCGAAGCCTGTCAGCTCCACCTGATACGGGGACAGGGCCAGCAGCCGGCGCAGGGCCGTGCCTGGATCATGCTCCGACAGCGCCTCCAGCTGCGCCAGGCGCTCGGGCGTGCGGCGCCTGCGGGCCGGCGCCCGCAGGTCGAGGAAGCGGCCGCCGCCCAGGGTGCGCTGCGCCGAAACGTCGCGCAGGATGAATCGGTCGCCCACGGCGGCAGCGATGGGCTGGTCCAGCACCAGTTGCACCGGCCCGGCCTCCCCCGGCACCAGCGGATCGCCCAGCGGCACGATGCGGGCGCCCACCTCGGCGCTGGCATGGTGCAGGCGGGCGGGGAACCAGGTGCCGATCGGCTTCGGCTCCCCCGGCAGCACGCGCAGCCGCGCGTCGACGCGGTCGGTGGGGGCGTGCAGAGGGGCGGCCAGCACCATGTCGCCCCGCGCCACCGCATCCTTGGAGATGCTCTCCCCCGCCAGGTTGAGGGCGCAGCGCTGGCCCGCGGCGCCGCGCTGGGCGGGGCGGTTCTGCGCGTGGATGGAGCGGATGCGGGCCGGGATGCCGCGCGGGCTGACCACCACCGCATCGCCCACCGACACCGCCCCGGACAGCACCGTGCCGGTCACCACCGTGCCGGCGCCGGCCAGGGTGAAGCAGCGATCCACCGACAGGCGGAAGGCGCCCGCCTCCTCCGGCGCCGCCGTTTCCGCCTCCGCTTCCAGCAGCGCGGCCTTCAGCGCCGCGATGCCTTGCCCCGTGCGGGCGGACACCGGCAGGACCGGGGCCCTGGCCAGGGCGGTGCCGGCCAGCAGGGCGCGGATCTCCGCGGTGACATCGGCGATGCGCGCCGCGTCGGCCAGGTCGGCCTTGCTCAGCGCCACCATGCCGCGCCGGATGCCCAGCAGGTCGAGGATCGCCAGATGCTCCCGCGTCTGCGGCATCACCCCGTCATCGGCGGCCACCACCAGCAGGGCGAAGTCGATGCCGCCCGCCCCGGCCAGCATGGTGTGGACAAAGCGCTCATGCCCCGGCACGTCGACGAAGCCGGTGACGCGGCCACCCTCGGCCAGATAGGCGAAGCCCAGCTCGATGGTGATGCCGCGCGCCTTCTCCTCCTTCAGCCGGTCCGCGTCGGTGCCGGTCAGGGCCTGCACCAGCGCCGTCTTGCCATGGTCAATATGGCCCGCCGTGCCGATGATCATGCGGAGGGCTCCGGCAATGGCGCGGCGGCGCGCGCTTCGGCCTCGGCGATGCCGGCGGGATCGAGGGCGGCGCGCACCGGGTCGAGGAAGGGCCGCGCCAGGGCGCTGCCGCCGGCCCGGGCGCGCAGCAGCCAGGCCAGCGCCGCCACCGGGTCCGGCGCCACGCCGGCCCCCATGTGCAGCGCGGCGCCCAGCATGGCCTGGCCATCGGCGTCGCCGCGCTCGGCCCCGCGCCGCCACCAGCGGGCGGCCTCCGCCACGTCGCGCTCCACGCCGAGCGCGTGGTGGTACAGCATGCCCATGCGGGTCATGGAGGAGGCGATGCCGGCCTCCGCCGCCAGCAGCGCCCAGCGGCGGGCCTCGGCCGGGTCGGGCGGCAGCATCTCGCCTTCCAGCAGCAGCCAGCTCAGCATGTCCTGCGCCGGGGCGTCGCCCTGCTCCGCGGCCGCGCGATACAGCGCGATGGCGCGGCCTTCATCCGGGTCGATGCCTTCGTCGCCGCGCAGCAGCAGCCCGGCCAGCAGGCGCTGGCCGGTGGGATAGCCGGCGGCCGCCGCCGGCTCCAGCCAGCGCAGCGCCAGCTTCGGATCGGGCGCGACCCCGAGGCCGTCCAGGAAGCAGGCGGCGATGTTGCATTGCGCCTGCGGATCGCCGGCGCGGGCGAGCGGCTCCCACAGATTCAGCGCGGCGGCGTGGTCGCCCTGGGCGAAGGCGGCCATGGCCTGCTGCATCGGGTCGGGCGGCGGCGCGGCGGCGCGCCGGAAGCGGTCAAACAATCCCATGGCCGGATGCCAGGGCGGCGAGGTTGTCGAGGAACGCCGCCTCGTCGGTCAGGCAGCGCAGGTCGAGCAGCAGGGCGCCATCCCGCAGCCGGCCGATCACCGGGCGCGGCAGGGCGCGCAGCGCGGCCACGAACGCCTCCAGGTCGCGCCCGCGCGGCGCGGTGAAGCGCAGCGCGAAGCTCGGCAGGGTGTCGAGCGGCAGGGCGCCGGAGCCGATCTGGCTGCGGCAGGGCACGGCCTCCACCGCGATGTCGGCGGGCAGCGCCTGTTCCACAGCATCCAGCAGCCGGCGCGCCTGGGCCTCGATCTCCGGCGCGCGGCGGGCCAGCAGGCCCAGCGTCGGCAGCCGCTCGGCCAGGCGGTCGGGGTCGCGGTACAGCTTCAGCGTGGCTTCCAACGCGGCCAGGCGGATCTTGTCCACCCGCAGGGCGCGCTTCATCGGGTTGCGGTTGATCGCCCCGATCAGCTCGCGCCGGCCGACGATGAAGCCGGCCTGCGGGCCGCCCAGCAGCTTGTCCCCGGAAAAGGTGACGAGGTCCGCCCCCTCCTCCACCGCTTCCCGCACCGTCGGCTCCCGTTGCAGGCCGTGGTGCGACAGGTCGGTGAGCGTGCCGGAACCGAGGTCGTTCAGCAGCGGCACCCCCGCTTCCCGCGCGATGGCGGCGAGCGCGGCGCCGCCGACCTCGGCGGTGAAGCCCTCGATGCGGTAGTTGGAGGTGTGCACCTTCAGCAGCAGCCCCACCTCGGGACCGAGCGCGGCGCGGTAGTCGCGCGGGTGGGTGCGGTTGGTGGTGCCGATCTCGACCAGCCTCACCCCGGCGCGCGCCATGATGTCGGGCATCCGGAAGGCGCCGCCGATCTCGATCAGCTCGCCGCGCGACACCACCGCCTGCCGCCCCTCGCCCAGGGTGTTCAGCGCGATCAGCACGGCGGCGGCGTTGTTGTTGACCACCGTGGCGTCTTCCGCCCCGGTCAGCTCGCACAGCAGGGCGCGCAGATGGTCGTCCCGCTCGCCCCGCTTGCCGGTGGCGAGGTCGAATTCCAGCGCCACGGCGTCGCGCATGGCGGCGGTGGCGGCCTCCACCGCCGCTTCCGCCAGGATGGCGCGGCCCAGATTGGTGTGCAGCACCGTGCCGGTCAGGTTGAACAGGGGGCGCAGGCCGGAGCGGTGCCGCGCCTCCAGCGCCGCCGACGCGCGGGCGGCGATGGCATCCGCATCCGGCAGGGACGTGGCGGCGGGAGTGGCGCGGATGGCGGCCAGTTCGGCCCGGATGGCGGCGGTGGCCTCGGACCGGCCGAAGCGTCGCAGGACCGGCGCGCAGCTTGGTGCCCCCAGGACGCGGTCCACCGATGGCAGGGCGCGCAGCGCGGCCTTGTCCATCATCGGCCTAGTATCCGATCAGGAAAGGATCGAAGCCGGCGCGGCGGTACTCGGTGTCCTGCATCAGCAGGTCGAGGCCGAGGCTGGCGACGTCATCCGCCACCGGCTCCAGCGACGGGTTCCGGTCGGCATAGAGGATCTTCACCCAGGAACGGCAGGAATCGCAGCATTCCGCCTTGACCGTGGCTTCCACGGCGGTTCCGCCCTGGTCATCGGCCGCCTCGGCGGATTTGTAGCCGACGCCCTTGGTGGAGCCGCAGGCCAGGCATTTGATGCGCACCTCGTTCCAGCGCGTGCCGCAGAAGGCGCAGGCGGCATAGCGGGCGCCCTCCGCCCCCTGATGCCCCACCACGATGGAGGAAGCCGGCGGGCCGCCGCAAACCGGGCACAGGCCGGTGTCCAGCGGCACCAGCCTGTCCGCCTCCAGCGTGGCGGCCAGCCGCGCCGCCTGGACCTGCGCCGCGGCGGACAGGAACAGGTGCTGCGCCAGCGTCTCGAACGGAATGGCATCGCCCATGACGTTGCCGATCATCTCGTCCAGCACGGAAGGGGGCGCCTGGCGCAGCGAGCGCAGCGCTTCCGCCGCCTGGGCCGGCATGTCCACCGGTTCCAGCGCCTCCAGGAATTGCGCGATGGTGCCGCGCAGCCCGGCCGAGGCGCCGAGCGCCGCGCGGTCCAGCGGCGGCATGGCGTTGGCGCGGGCGCGTTCCACCTGTTCCGCCGGAAGCGGCGTGGGAGCCGGCGGCCGCGCGGCCAGATCGGCCTGCACCGCGGCCAGCGCGCCCAGGAAGCTAAGATAGGGCGCGAGGTCATGGCCCTCGGCCAGCATGGCGAAGCGCTCCGCCCGCTGCCGGAACAAGGAAGGCGGATCGGGCAGCAGGGCGAAGGCGGGCTTCACGAGGCGCCCGATCATGGAAGGATCGGGTTGGAGGCCGGAGGAACTGGACATTCACACCTCGTCGGGCCGGACCGGCCACAGGCGCCGGGCCGCCATCGCGGCCACGGCGCGGATAAAGAAGAAAAAACCTACTTGGCCGGGCCGGTCTTGCGCTGCCCCGCCAGTTCCCGCAGCCATTTCCGGTGGTGGCGCCAAGCCCATCCGCCGGTCACCGAGCCCCGCGTCATCGCCCGCAGCGTGCCGCGCGTCCAGATGGCCGCGTAGACATGCAGGATGAAGATGCAGATGATCAGCACCGCCGCGACCGAATGCGCCAGCACCGCCACGCGCCGCGCCGGAATGGTAAAGTATTCGGCGAAGTATTGTTCCCAGATCATCACCCCCGTGCCGATCAGCACCAGGATCAGCAGGGTCATGGCCCAGAAGATGAACTTCTGCCCGGCATTGTATTTGCCCAGCTCGGGCAGGTTCTCCTCATGGCCGCTGAGCAGGTCGCGGATCTTCGACAGCCAGATGATGTCCACCCGCTCCGGCAGGTTGGCCCGCCAGAGCTGGAAGAAGAACACGAAGAAGGACAGGAACAGCACCACTCCGATCCAGGGATGCAGGGCGCGCGTGTTCTGCCCGCCGCCGAACAGGCTGGTCAGGAAGTAGAGCGAGGGCGTGAACAGCGCGAGGCCCGAGATCGCCAGCAGGATCAGGCTGGCCGCCGTGATCCAGTGGTTCACCCGCGCGCCCGGCCCGTAGCGGTCCACCGTGACCGGCTTGCCGGGGTGGATGGCATCCCCCGGCTGGATCTTCTCCACCATCAGCGCCCTCCCGAGGTGGTGGCGTCGTTGGGCGGCGGAACCGGCTTGCCTTCCACCAGCTTCTCGGCGTTCTCCTCATCCTCGGGGGCGACGCGGTTGGGCCGGGCGAAGACGCCATGGATGACGCTGCCCACCGCCATCATGCTCATGGCGGCGATGCCGACATATTTGGTGACGCCCTTCCAGCCCTGCACCAGGGGCGATATCTTCGGGTCGTCCGGCAGGTTGGCGTAGATGTGCGGCTTGTCGTTGTGGTGCAGCACATACATCACATGCGTGCCGCCGACGCCGGGCGGATCATACAGCCCGGCATTGGCGTAGCCGCGCGACTTCAGGTCCGCGATGCGCCCTTCCGCGTGCTTGATCATGTCCGCCTTGGTGCCGAACACGATCGCCCCCGTCGGGCAGGCCTTGGCGCAGGCCGGCCCCTGCCCGACCGCGACGCGGTCGGAGCACAGGGTGCATTTGTAGGAGCGGTGATCCGCCTTGGAGATGCGCGGGATGTTGAAGGGGCAGCCCTTCACGCAATAGCCGCAGCCGATGCAGTTCTCGTGGATGAAGTCCACGATGCCGTTGGAATACTGCACAATGGCGCCGGGCGCCGGGCAGGCCTTGAGGCAACCCGGATCGGCGCAATGCATACAGCCATCCTTGCGGATCAGCCATTCCAGGCTGTCGGTTTCCGGGTTCACCCATTCCGTGAAGCGCATCAGGGTGAACATGTTCTCGGTCAGATCATGCGGGTTCTCGTAGACCCCCGCATTCTCCCCCACCTCCGGATAGGTGTCGTTCCATTCGACGCAGGCCGACTGGCACGCCTTGCAGCCGATGCATTTCGACACATCGATCAGCTTGGCGACCGCGGTGAGCTGGCGCGTCGGCGGCGGCAGGTCCGCCGTCGCCGAGCGCCGGATCAGGTCACCCTGCCCAAGGTTGCTTTGCATGGGCTGGGTCGGCGGGTTGCTGACCGCCGTGCGTGGGCTGTCGCTCATGCCACCGCTCCCCCGGGCGCTGTGCTCGGCTCGATATTGACCAGGAACGCCTTGTAGCCCGGCGTCTCGATATTGGCCTCACCCACGAAAGGCGTGAGCGAATTGGGGCCGAAGCCCTTCTTGGCCGTGCCGGTGAAGCCCCAGTGCAACGGGATGCCGATCACATGCACCGTCTTGCCGTCGCAGATCAGCGGACGGATGCGCTTGGTCACCACCGCCTTGGCCTTGACCGAGCCGCGCTTCGACCAGACGCGCACCCAGCCGCCGGCCTTGATCCCCTTCTCCGCCGCCAGCTCCTCCGACAACTCAACAAAGAACTCGGGCTGCAGCGACGCATTCACCCGGTTGTGCTTGGTCCAGTAATGGAAATGCTCGGTGAGGCGGTAGGAAGTCGCCGCATAAGGGAACTCGTCCGAATTGCCGAATTGCGAGATGTCGCTCTCGAAGATCCGGCCCACCGGATTGCCGCGCATCTTGCGGTTGAAGACATTCTGCACCGGACTTTCGAACGGCTCCATATGCGCCGGGAAGGGGCCGTCCCGCAGCAGGCCGCGGGTAAAGAGCCGGGAAACGCCTTCCTGGTTCATGATGAAGGGCATGACGTCCTGCGGCTTCGCGTTGGGCGCGATGTCGGGAACGTCATAGCCGGTCCATTTCGTGCCATCCCATTCCATCAGCTTGCGGGACGGGTCCCAGGGCTTGCCGTTCAGGTCGGCCGAGGCACGGTTGTACAGGGTCCGGCGGTTCAGCGGCCAGGCAAAGGTCCAGCCGAGATAGGCGCCGGTGTTGTCCGGGTCATGATTGTCCCGGCGCGCCATGTTGTTGCCGTTCTCGTTGAAGTTGCCGGAATAGATCCAGCAACCGCACATGGTGGAGCCGTCGTCCCGCAGCTGCGAGAAGTTCAGCACCTGCTTGCCGGCCGGCACCAGCACCTTGGACGGGTCGTTGGGATCGGTCAGGTCGCGCAGGGCGCGGCCATTGATCTCCTTGGCCAGTTCCTCGGGCTCCGGGTCGCCCGGGTCATGGTATTCCCAGGACAGGTTCAGCAGCGGATCGGGGAAGGCGCCGCCTTCCTTGCGGTACAGCTCCCGCATGCGCAGGAAGATCTGCGCCATGATCCAGGTGTCGGCCCGCGCCTCCCCCGGCGCCGTGGCGGCCGGCCAGAACCATTGCAGCCAACGCCCTGAGTTGGTGAGCGAGCCCTGATCCTCCGCGAAGCAGCGGGTGGGAAGCTGGATCACCTCCGTCTGGATCGAGGCTGTGTCCACATCGTTGAACTCGCCATGGTTTTCCCAGAAACGGGCGGTTTCCGTGTCCAGCGGGTCCATGGTGATGAGGAATTTCAGCTTCGACAGGCCGGCCACCACCTTGCCCCGGTTGGGGAAGGCCAGCAGCGGGTTGAAGCCCTGGCAGATATAGCCGTTGACGTGGCCCGCATTCATCATCTCGAACACGCGCAGAACGTCATAGGCGGGCACGTCGAGCTTGGACAGGTAGTGGTAGGCCCAGCCATTCTCCGCGGTCGCGGCGTCGCCATACATGGCCTTCATGAAGGAGACCATGAACTTCCGGTAGTTCTGCCAGTAGGAGGTCTGGCCCGGCCGCAGCGGCCGGAACTGCCGGGAGGACATGTAGGTCTCGAAATCCGGCTCCTTCTCCGTCGGCATGTTCAGATAGCCGGTGAGCAGGTGCGACATCAGGCCCAGATCGGTCAGGCCCTGGATGTTCGAATGGCCGCGCAGCGCGTTCATGCCGCCGCCGCGCACGCCGATATTGCCCAGGATCAGCTGCAGCATGGCCATGGCGCGGATGTTCTGCGCGCCGTGCGAATGCTGCGTCCAGCCCAGGGCATACATCGACGTCATCGTCTTGGTGGGCGACGAGCATTCCGAGATCATCTCGGCCACCTTCAGGAACTTGTCCCGGGGCGTGCCGCAGATGCGCTCCACCATTTCCGGCGTGTAGGCCGAGACGTGCTCCTTCAGCAGGTTCCAGACGCAGCGCGGGTGCTGCAGCGTCGGGTCCGTCCGGGCGAAGCCGTCCTCGTCCATGACGTAGTCCCAGCTCGACCGGTCATAGTCGCGCTTGTCCTCGTCATAGCCGCTGAACAGGCCATCGCTGTAGGCGAAGCCGTCCTGCACGATGAAGGAAGCGTTGGTGTAGGCCTTGGTGTATTCCCACTGCACCTTGTTGTTCTGGATGCAGTAATTGATCACGCCGTTCAGGAAGGCGATGTCGGTGCCCTGGCGGATCGGCGCGTAGAAATCCGACACGGAGGCCGTGCGGGTGTAGCGCGGGTCCACGACAATGAGCTTGGCGCCGCGGTGGGCTTTCGCCTCCGTGACCCATTTGAAGCCGCAAGGGTGCGCTTCCGCCGCATTGCCGCCCATGACGACAACGAGGTCGGTGTTCTTGATATCGGTCCAGGCGTTCGTCATCGCGCCACGGCCAAATGTCGGGCCCAAACTGGACACCGTGGGGCCGTGTCAGACGCGAGCCTGGTTGTCGAATCCTACAATGCCGAGCGCCTTGGCGACCTTGAAGGTGGTCCAGGCCGTCTCGTTGGTGGTGGCGGAGGCCGCCAGCATGCCGGTCGTGGTCCAGCGGTTCACCGCCAGCCCGTCCGCGTTGGCCGCCAGGAAATTGGCGTCCCGGTCGTCCTTCATCAGGCGCGCGATGCGGTCCAGCGCCACGTCCCAGGACACCTGCTCGAACTTGTCCGAGCCGGGCTTGCGGATCATCGGGTGCTTCAGCCGCGTCGGCGCCTGCACGAAATCCTTCAGCGCCGCGCCCTTGGGGCAAAGCGTGCCGAGATTGGTCGGGTGGTCGGCATCGCCCTCGATATGGACGACATCGGCCTGCTCGCCCTTCCGCACATCACCCTTGGAATAGATGATGATGCCGCAGGCGACCGAGCAGTAAGGGCAGGTGTTGCGCGTCTCGGTGGTGTTGGCCAGCTTCATGGGGCGCACATGGGCGGCCACCGCCGCTTCCGCCGCCCCGAAGCCCATGGCTCCGAGGGATGTTGCCGCAACGCCCGCGCCGGTGGCTTTCAAGAAGCCACGCCGCGAGAGCTCCATGTTCATGACAGCCCTCCCTAATCCCATAAAAACACTACGTCCCGGTCAAGGACTTGGGATGGGCACCCGGCTCATGTCAAGCTTGATCGGCCCCTCCGCCCCAGCCCGGGAGGGCACCCTGGGGCGGCGCCCTAGCCCGGCACGACCCTGGCGGGGTGGCTGTGCACCTCGAAGCCCTGCCCGCGCGCGCGGGCGATCAGGGTCAGGCCGCAACCCTGGGCGCTGCGGGTCGCCAGGGCGGTGGGCGCCGACACCGCCACCAGGATCGGCGCGCCGATCATCGCCGCCTTCTGCACCATCTCCACCGAAACGCGGCTGGTCAGCACCACCACGCCGTCGCGCGCCGCGATCCCGCCCCGCAACAGCGCGCCCACCAGCTTGTCCAGCGCGTTGTGGCGGCCAACATCTTCCCGCACCAGGATCAGGCCCTGTTCCGGCCGCCAGAAGCCGGCCGCATGCACCGCCCGGGTGGCCTGGTGCAGGAACTGGCCTTCAGCCAGGGCGCCAAGCGCCGCCGCCACCTCGGACGCCGCGATGCGTCCTCCGGCCGGCACGGGGGGCAGCGGGCGCAGCACGGCTTCCAGGCTTTCCAGCCCGCACAGGCCGCAGCCGACAGGGCCGGCCATGTGGCGGCGGCGCCGGGCCAGCGCGTCCTGCCGGTCCCCGGCCAGCGACATGCGCAGCTCGATGCCGGCCGGGCGGGGCACCACCTCCAGCTCGGTCACCTGCTCCGGCCGCTCGATCACCCCTTCGGTCAGGCTGAAACCATAAGCGAAATCCTCCAGGTCGCAGGGGGTGGCCATCATCACCGCCTGGCTGGCGCGGCCATAGGTGAAGGAAACCGGCACTTCCTCCGGCAACAGGCAGGATGCCGCATCCGCCTCCACACCCGCCCTCCAGCGGCGCGCCTCGCTGGCGGCATGGGGGGAAGGGATGGGCGCGGCCTCCGGCAGGTCAGGAACCGCTTCGGCAGGATCGCTGTGACGCATCATTGCCTCCCGACTAGCGCGCGCCACAACAGATGGCGAGCGGACCAAGCCTTGCCGAGGCCGCGGGGCAAGGCCGCACAGGCCGGCCTGAAAGAAGTCATTGACGTTTCCGTGATTGCCGAAGGCCGTCGCGAATGGCCGGAAGATCACGATGCGCCCCGCCGGCGGAATGCTGCTGCTGTTCTGGAGGCTCCTGGCGCCGGCCGCTCCTTCCCTGGCGGGCCCGGCCACCGTTTCCCTGGCGGACAGGATGCACGCCATTCTGGCCAAACGCGCTGGACCGCCTGCTGGCCGCCCGCAATCACCTAACAGCAGGGCGAGATCCCACGTCATCGCCGCGCTGAACGCCCTCGCCGCAGGCTGCCAGCCGGGGAAAGCCTGCCCGGGAGGGATCATCGCCGCGGTGGAGGCGCCCGGCGCCGCCAATGACCGCGCCGGGCTGGCGGAAGCGGCCTGAGGGCGGGCTGCCCGCCTCAGATCACCACGCCGCCATCCACATGCAGGCACTGGCCGGTGATGTAGCCGGCGGCGGGAGAAGCCAGAAAAGCGATCGCCGCCGCCACATCCGCGGGCTTGCCCAGCCGGCGCAAGGGGATGCGCGCCTTCACCGCCTCCCAGGCCGGGCCATCCAGCGCCGCATGCGCGCCGGAATCCTTTTCCGTGTAGCCCGGCGCCACCGCGTTCACCGTCACCAGGGGCGCCCATTCCAGGGCCAGCGCCTTGACCAGCGCCTCCACCCCCGCCTTGGCCGCGGCGGAAGCCGGGAACACGGTGCTATCGGTGCGGAAATTATGCGCCACGAAGGAGGACACGGCGACCAGCCGCGGCGCCTCGCCTTCCGCCAGGATCGGCCCGGCGGCGCGCGCCAGGCGGAACAGGGCGCCCAGGATGGTGTCCTGGCTGTGGGCGAAGGCGGCATCCGTCAGCCCGGCCACCGGGGTGCGGTCGGCGAAGCCGGCATTGGACACCAGCACGTCCAGCCCGCCCAGGGCGGCGGCGGCCTCCTGCACCAGCCGTTCCGGCGCTTCCGGCCGGGCCAGGTCGGCCATCAGCACCTCCGCCTCGGCGCCCTGCTCCCGCGCGGCGGCGGCGCTGCGCTCGGCGCCATCGCGGTTGTTGCGGGCATGCACGGCGAGCGCCACGCCGGGCGCGGCCAGGGCGCGCACCGTGGCGGCGCCAATGCCGCTGGACGCGCCGGTCACCAGAATGCGCCGAGATGCCATGAGAATCCGCCCCTTCTGTCCGGACCGGCAGGATAGATCGGCTCTCTTGCGCGCCCAAGGCCACGCCCGCATCCTGCCGCCGAAGAACCAGACCCAATGGAGGAAACCCAGGGTGCGACTCGTGCTGGAGCCGGAAGGCCTGTACCCCGACACCGCGCTGGAGGCCGAGATCCTCGGCCCCACCGTGCGCCTGCTGCGCGGCGGCGGCCCCAACAGCGTTTCCGAGCTGCCGGATGAGCAATGCGCCGAGGCGGAGGGGCTGTTCATCTTCCGCCACTGGCTGCCCGGCAGCGAGCTGCAACGCTTTCCCAAGCTGAAGGTCGTGGTGCGGATGGGGGTCGGCTATGACCGGCTGGACCGCCCGGCGCTGGCGGCGCGCGGCATCACCGTCTGCAACGTTCCCGACTACGGCACGGCGGAGGTGGCCGACCATGCCATCGCCCTGGTGATGGCGCTGCGCCGCGGCCTGCTGCTGCATCACGACCTGCAGCGCGGCGAGCCTTCCCAGGGCGTCGCGCCGGCCGAATGGCGCTATCTCGACAGCCCGCTGATCCAGCGGCCCGAGGCGCAGACCTTCGGCATCCTGGGCCTGGGCCGGATCGGCACGGCGGTGGCGCTGCGGGCCAAGGCCTTCGGCTACCGCGTCATCTTCCACGACCCCTACCTGCCGAACGGCGTGGACCGCGCGCTGGGCATCACCCGCATCCGCTCCCTGCCGGAATTCCTGGCGCAAACTAACACCCTGTCCATCCACGCGCCGCTGACCCGCACCACCCGTGGGCTGGTTGACGAGGTGGCGCTGCGGCAATTGCCGCGCGGCGCCGTGGTGGTGAACACGGCGCGCGGCCCCATCCTGGACCTCGACGGGCTGGAGCGCTGCCTGCGGGACGGACACCTGTCCGGAGCCGGCCTCGACGTTCTGCCGGTGGAGCCCCCGGCCGAGCCGCCGCATCCGCTGATGGCGGCCTACCGCGCGCGGGAGGCCTGGCTGACCGGGCGGCTGGCTGTCACCCCCCACAGCGCCTTCCACACGCCGCATGCCTGGCAGGACATCCGGATCAAGAGCGCCGAAACCATGCGCGACGTGTTGCTGGAAGGCCTGTCGAGCAACGTGATTCCGCCGGACGCGGATTAAGCAGGATTCCCCGAAAAGATTACCGGTTTATCAATGAAGCCGCCCGCAGGGCGGCTTTCGTGGCAGGAAGGTGATACAACCTATAAGAAGTGTCTCTGGCGAGTGATTACGATTGACGCGAGAGTGATTCTTCAGAACATTGTCCTCATCCCTTCGCACGCGCAACATCATCAAGGGCTTCCAATCGTTGCGCGTGCCTCCGCCTGCCTTACACGCAATGCGGGAATGATGCCGAGGACTCACAATGCCTGCAGTTCCGCGCCAAGATGGCACCCATGTAATCCTTGATGTCTCAAGGCTGCTGGGCTGTGGGCGCAAGCGGACCCCTTCCGGCATCGACCGGGTCGAGCTGGCTTATGCACGACATCTTCTTGCCCAGCCAGAGGAACAGGGCAGCTTTGTGGGCCAGGAACTGCAGGGCGGCTTCGCGCTGCTGCCGCGCCGCCTGGTGGGCGAGCTGGTGGCAGCGCTGAGCGAGGCCTGGGGCGAGGATCAGGCCAATGGCCAGGCATTCCGCCGCGCCACCCGGCTGGGAACGCTGGCCCGGGGCCGCCTGCTGCTGGGCTTCGGCCGGACGGAACTGTCCCGCCTGCTGGCGCGCCGCCTCCGCTTCGCCTTTCTGCTGGTGTCGCACCGCGCCCTGGACCGCAGCGGCCCGATCGAGGCGATGCGCCGTGCCGGCTGCGCCTTTGTGCCGATGATCCATGACCTGATCCCGCTGACGCATCCGGAATATGCGCGGCCCGGCCAGGCGGAGAAGCATCTGCGCCGCATCCGCACCACCGCCGCCCTGGCCGATGGCATCATCGCCAATTCGGCGGCAACGGCCGAGGCGCTGGAGCCCTATCTCGCCACCCGCCACGCGCGGCCGCCGGTGCTGGTGGCGCCGCTGGGCATCGATGCCGTCTCGGCACCCTCGCCGGCCGCGGATGGGCAGCCCTATTTCGTGGCGCTGGGCACCATTGAGCCGCGCAAGAACCACCTCCTCCTGCTGCATCTCTGGCGCACGCTGAAGGCGCAGCTGGGCGACGCCGCGCCGCGCCTGCTGATCATCGGCAAGCGCGGCTGGGAAAACGAGAACGTCCTCGACATCCTGGAACGCTGCGCCGCGCTGGAAGGGGTGGTGCGGGAGGTCGGGCAGGTGTCCGACCGGCGGGTGACGGAACTGATGCGCGGCGCCCGCGCCCTGTTGTTCCCTTCCTTCGCGGAAGGCTACGGCCTGCCCCTGGCCGAGGCCCTGGCCCTGGGCGTGCCGGCCATCTGCTCAGATCTGCCGGCGCTGCGGGAGGTGGGCGGCGCCGTGCCGGATTACCTCGACCCGCTGGACGGCAGCGCCTGGCGGGACGCCGTGCTGGATTACGCGGCGCCAGGCAGCGCCGGACGCGCGGCGCAGCTGTCCCGCATGGCCGGCTGGGTGGCGCCGAGTTGGAATGAGCATTTCGGCGATGTCGGCAACCTTCTGCTCCAGGTGACCCAGCAGCGCCCGGCGCAAGCCCGGCGCGTCCTGGGATGGCGCCGCCTGCGCGGCCCGGCCTGGGCCGAACCCACGGCTGTTGTTGCGGCGCGGGATGGCGCCGTGTCATGAACCGGTCTGGCACAGGCGGTTGAATGTCCCGGCCCGGCTGCAACGGCCGGCGCCGCGTGCCTTTCGCACAAGGTGGCCAGTTCGGGCCGCCAAGCAGGTGAGATGACCGAAGGAAAAAGCCTTCCCGGCGCCACGCATGCCTCCCACGGCGGGGGGCCGATCGCCATTGTGGGCGCCGCCTGCCGCTTTCCCGGCGCGGCCAGCCTGGAAGGCTTCTGGCGCATGCTGGCCGCGGGCACCGATGCCGTCGGCACCCTGCCCCCCGACCGCTTCGCCCAGGCCGCCTTTCTGCATCCCCGCAAGGGGGAGCCGGGGCGCTCCTATTCCTTCGCCGCCGGGCATCTGGGCGACATCACCGGGTTCGACGCGCCCGCCTTCGGCCTGTCCCCGCGCGAGGCGGCGGAAATGGACCCGCAGCAGCGCCTGCTGCTGGAGGTTGCCTCCGAGGCGCTGGAGGATGCCGGCTGGCCGGCCGGCCAGCTCGCCGGGCGGCCGGTCGGGGTCTGGATCGGCGGCTCCTCCACCGACCATGCGGAGCTGCGCCTGTCGGACCCCGCCGGCACCGACCGCTACTTCATGACCGGCAACACCCTGTCGATCCTGTCCAACCGGCTGACCAACGTGTTCGACCTGCGCGGGCCGGGGCAGACGGTGGACACCGCCTGCTCCTCCTCCCTGGTGGCGCTGCACGCGGCGGTGGCGGCGATCCGCGCCGGGCAGGTGGAAGCGGCGCTGGTGGGCGGCGTGCAATTGCTGCTCTCGCCCTTCGCCTTTGCCGGCTTCTCGCGCGCCGGGATGCTGTCGTCGCGCGGTCGCTGCCAGGCCTTCGATGCCGCGGCGGATGGTTATGTGCGCGGCGAGGGCGCGGGCGTGGTGGTGCTGAAGCCGCTGGCCGCCGCGCTGGCCGCTGGCGACGCGGTGCGCGGCGTGATCCTGGCCACCGGCACCAACGCGGCCGGCCGCACCATCGGCCTTTCCCTGCCGAACCGGGAAGCGCAGGCGGCCCTGCTGCAACGGGTGCTGGCCGAGGCCGACGCCGATCCGGCCCGCCTCGCCTATTTCGAGGCGCATGGCACGGGCACGCAGGTGGGCGATCCGGCGGAAAGCTGGGCGATCGGCACCACCCTGGCGCGGCACCGCGCGGCGCCGCTGCCGGTTGGCTCGGTGAAAACCAATATCGGCCATCTGGAGCCGGCTTCCGGCATGGCCGGGCTGCTCAAGGCAATGCTGGTGCTGGAACGCGGCCTGGTGCCGCCCAACCTGCATTTCAACAGCCCCAATCCGCAGATCGACTTCACCGGCCTGAACATCCGCGTGCCGACCGCGCTGGAGCGGCTCGACCCCGACGCCAGCGCGCTGACCGGGGTGAACAGCTTCGGCTTCGGCGGCACCAATGCGTCGGTACTGCTGGGCCGGGCGCCCCGGCCGGCCGCCATGCCGGCTGGCGGCCCGGCGCCCGCCGGCGTGGCAGAGCCGCCCCTGGTGCTGACCGCGCGCTCCGCCGCCGCCCTGAAGGCGCTGGCGCAGGATTGGCGCACCCGCCTGGATGAAGCGCCCGCCTCCCCCGCCCTGCGGCGCGGCGCGCTGCGCCACCGCGACCTGCACCCGCACCGCCTGGTGCTGCGCGGCGACCTGGCCGCGCAGCTCGATGGCTGGCTGGCAGGCGGCCGCCCGGCAGGTGCCACCCATGGCATCGCCCGTTCCGGCGCCGCCGGGCCGGTCGCCTTTGTGTTCTCGGGCAATGGCGCGCAATTCGCCGGCATGGCGCGGGAAGCCATGGCGCACAACGCCGCCTTCCGCCGCGCCGTGGAACAGGCCGATGCGATCCTCGCCCCCCTCGCCGGCTGGTCCGGCGCGGCGCTGCTGGCGGCGGGCGTTTCCGCCGAGGCCCTGTCCGGCACCGACCATGCCCAGCCGCTGTTGTTCCTGGTGCAGGTGGGCATCGTGGCGGCCCTGGCCGAGCACGGGCTGCGCGCCGATCTTTGCCTCGGCCATTCGGTGGGCGAGGTGGCCGCCGCCTGGGCGGCCGGCATCCTCGGCCTGGAACAGGCGGTGCGGCTGGTGGTCGCCCGCTCCCGCGCGCAGCACAGCCGGCGCGGCATCGGCCGCATGGCGGCGATCGGGGCCGGCGCCGAGGCGGTGCTGCCGCTGATCGAGGCGCTGGCGCCGGACGAGACCGGATGGCGGCCGGAGATCGCCGCCCGCAACGCGCCGGGCTCCGTCACGGTGGCCGGCCCGGAAGCCGCGCTCGACCGGCTGGTGGCCGAGGCCAAGGCCCGGCGCTGGGCGGCGGTGAAGCTCGACCTCGACTACGCCTTTCATTCGGCGGCGATGGACCCGGTGCGGGACGCGCTGGCGGCCGACCTCGCCGGGCTGAGGCCGGCCGAGGGGCGGCTCGGCTTCCTGTCCGCCGTCACCGGCACCAAGCTGCCGGGGCCGGCGCTGGATGCCGGCTATTGGTGGCACAACCTGCGCGAGCCGGTGCGCTTCCAGGAGGCGGTGCAGGCGGCGGTGGATGCCGGGGCGCGCTTCTTTGTTGAGATCGGCCCGCACCCGGTGCTCCAGTCCTATCTGCGCGACAGCCTGCGCGCGGCGGAAGCCGAGGCGCCGGTGCTGCCCACCCTGTCCCGCCGCGATGGCGCGGGCGATCCCTTCCCGGCCATCGCCGACCGCGCTCTGGCCCAGGGCGCAGCCCTGCGGGACGCCGCGGCGCTGCGCGGGCCGGCCGAATGGCGCGGCCTGCCGCACACCCCCTTCGACCGGCAGCGCGCCTGGTTCACCCCCACCGCCGAATCCGCCCGGCTGACCGATCCCCTGCTGGACCACCCGCTGCTCGGCTTCCGCCAGGGACAGGACGCGCTGCGCTGGTCCCGCCTGCTGGACACCGCGCTGGAGCCCTGGCTGGCCGACCACAAGCTGGGGGGCGAGCCGGTGCTGCCCGCCGCCGCCATGCTGGACATGGCGCTGGCCATCGCCGCACTGCGCTTCCCCGATGCCCCGGCGCTGGAGCTGCGGGACATGCAGATCCTGCGCCCGCTGCCGCTTTCGGCCGAAAGCGCGCGCGAGCTGCGCTGCACGCTGGAGCCCGAAACCAACACCGTGCTGCTGGAAAGCCGCCCCCGCCTGTCCGGCGAGGGCTGGACATTGCATGCGCGCTGCGAGGCCGCGGCCGCCACCCTGGCCGCCCTGCCCGCTCCCATGGCGCCCGACCTCGCTGGCGGCACCGTTCTGCCGCTGGCGGAATCGCTGGAAATCGCGCGCCGCTTCCACCTGGATTATGGCCCCGCCTTCCAGGTGCTGCGGGAAAACCGGCTGAGCGCCGACCGGCGCAGCGCCGTGGCGACGCTGGCCCTTCCCCCCGCCGCGCCATCGGACGACGCCGGATGGCTGCTGCATCCGGTGCGGCTCGACGGGCTGTTGCAGGGGCTGATCGGCCTGCTGGCGGATGGCGCCCCGGCGGATGGCCGCGCGGTGGTGCCGGTGCGGCTCGGCCGGCTGGTGCTGCGCCGCGGCGCCCCGGTGCCGGTCAGCGGCGAGTTGCGGCTGCTGCACAGCGGGGAGCGCTCCGGCCTGTTCCAGCTGGCGCTGCGCGACGGCAGCGGCCAGGTGGTGGGATGGCTTGACGAGGCATGGATGCAGCGCATCCGCCTGGCGCCCCGCGCTTCCGCCGAGGATTGCCTGTTCCGCATCGCACCGCAGCCTTCCCTGGCGCCTGCTGTGGCGCCGGAGGAGCCGCCGGCGCTGCAAGCCACCCTGCGGGCCGCCCAGGCCTGCGATGCGCGGCGCGATCTCGGCGAAACCGCGCTGCTGCTGGAAGGGCATCTGGTGGCCAGCGCCCATGCCGCCCTGAGCAGCCTGTGCGATGCCGGGCGCCGCCTGCCGGGGCGCCATCTTTCGCCCTATGCCGCGGCCCTCCTCCGCGCCCTGGCCGAGGATGGCCTGGCCGAGCCCGACGGGCCGCACCATTGGCGCCTGGCCCCGGCCGAGGAGCTGCCCGCGCCGGACGCCATCTGGCAGGCAGTGCTGGCGGAGTCGCCCGGCCTCGCGCATGAGCTGGCCTGGCTGGCCCTGGCGGCCGAGCGCATGCCGGCGGCCCTGGCCGCGCCCGGCCGGGCCGAGGCCCTGCCGCCGCCGCCCGATGCCGCCGGCTTCGGGCATCTGGCCGCCGTGCTGGCGGAAGCCGTGCGCCATTTCGCCGCCAGCTGGCCGGCTGGCCGGCCGCTCCGCGTGCTGGAGGTCGGCGCGCAGGGTGGCCCGCTGACGCGCGCGCTGCTGGCCGTGCTGGGCGCTTCCGGGCGGCAGGTTCGCTATGTCATCGCCGGGGCGGCGGGGGACGCCCGCGCCGCCGCCATTCCGCCCCATGCCGAGACGATCAGCGTCCGGACCGAGGCCTGGACACCGGAGGCGGCGGGCCTGCCGCCCGGGCAGGCCGATCTGGTGGTCGGCATCGCCGCCGCGGCGAACAGCCGGCGCGGCACCGCGCTGTTGCCGGTTCTGCGGGAAGCGCTGGCGCCCGCCGGCACCCTTCTGCTGGCCGAGCCCGCCCCCGGCCGCGCCTGGGACTTCAGCTGCGGCCAGGGGCCCGAATGGTGGCGCGGCGATGCCTCGCCCTTGCCGGCCGCCGCCGAATGGGAAGGCGCCGCGCGGGGCTGGGCCAGCCTGGACGCCGCCCCCCTGATTTCCGCGCCCTGGCCGGCCCTGCTGCTGGCCGCCCGCGCCCCGTCGCATATCGGGGCCCGCGCGGAACAGCCCGCTCCCGCCGCCGGTCCGGCGGCCGCGCCACCGCTTCAGCTGCATGCCGATGGAGCCAGCGCCCCCCTTGCCGCGGCCCTGGAGGAGCTTTTCCGGGCGGCCGGCCTGCGCATCTCCCGGCATGCGCTGGACGATGCAGCGAAGCAGGCGCCGCGCGGCCTGTCCGGCACCCGGATCGTGGCGCTG
The DNA here is from genome assembly GCF_008386565.1 of Teichococcus oryzae. Classification (GTDB taxonomy): domain Bacteria; phylum Pseudomonadota; class Alphaproteobacteria; order Acetobacterales; family Acetobacteraceae; genus Pseudoroseomonas; species Pseudoroseomonas oryzae. The sequence continues at coordinate 267,112 of NZ_VUKA01000002.1, forward strand.
GCGGCGCCCGACGAAGCCGCGCTGCCCGAGACCCTGGCACAGCTCACCGCCCTGGCGGAAGCGGCGCGCGGCAGCGCCGCCGGGCTGGTTCTGGTGACAGGGGATGCCGGCACCCTGCCCGAGGCGGCGGCCTTGTTCGGCCTGGGCCGCGTGCTCGCCAACGAGATGCCGGAACTGGCCCCGCTGCGCATCGGCCTTTCCGCCGCGCTGAAGCCCGCCGACGCCGCGGCACGCCTGCTGCCGGAATTGCTGGGCGGCATGGCGGAGCCGGAGCCCGAGATCGTGCTGACCCCGGAAGCCCGGCTGGTGCCCCGGCTGCGCCCGGGCGCCGCCCCGGCCGGCGCGCCGCGCGGCCCGGCGCGACTGGTGGTGCGCCAGCCCGGCCAGCTCGGCACGCTGGAATGGGAAGCGCTGGAGCTGCCCGCCCCTGGACCCGAGGAAGTGGTGGTGCGGGTGGAGGCGGCCGGCCTCAATTTCCGCGACCTGATGTGGGCCCAGGGCCTGCTGCCCGAGGAGGCCCTGCTCGCCGGCTTCGCCGGCCCCACCCTGGGGATGGAGATGGCCGGGATCGTCGAGCAGGCCGGCCCGGACAGCCCCTTCCGGCCGGGCGACGCGGTGTTCGGCTTTGCCCCGGCGGCGCTGGCCAGCCGCGTCCGCACCCGCGCCGGGGCGCTGGCCACCCTGCCGGAAGGGCTTGGCTTCGCCGCCGCCGCCGCGGTGCCCGTCGCCTTCCTCACCGCCGTGTATTCGCTGGAGCATTGCGCCCGCATCGGGCCCGGCGAAACGGTGCTGATCCATGGCGGCGCGGGCGCGGTGGGGCTGGCGGCGCTGCAGGTGGCGCTGGCCGCCGGCGCCCGCGTCGCCGCCACCGCCGGCAGCCCCGCCAAGCGCGCCTTTCTTCGCGCCTGCGGCGCCGAGCTGGTGCTGGACAGCCGAGACCCCGGCTTCGCCGACCAGCTTCGCGCCGCCTGGCCCGAAGGGGTGGATGTGGTGCTGAACTCGCTGGCCGGGGAAGCGATGGAGCGCTCCCTCGGGCTGGTGAAGCCGTTCGGCCGCTTCGTGGAGCTGGGCAAGCGCGACTTCTTCGAGAACCGCCGCGTCGGGCTGCGCCCCTACCGCAACAACCTGACCTATTTCGGCGTGGATGTGGACCAGCTGCCCAAGGCGCGCCCGGATCTGGCGCGGGCGCTGTTGCGGAACATCGCTGACCGCTTCGCCACCGGCGCGCTGCGCCCGATCCCCCATGCGGCCTGCCCGGCGGAGGAGGTGGAAACCGCCTTCCGCACCCTGCAGGCCAGCCGGCATATCGGCAAGCTGGTGCTGACGCCCCCCGCCCTGCCGGCGGATGAAAGGCCGGAAGCCGGCTGGACGCCGCCCGCCGGCACCATCCTGGTGGTCGGCGGCACGGGCGGCTTCGGCTTCGAATGCGCCAAGTGGCTGGCAGCGCAGGGGGCGACGCAGATCGCCCTGTTGTCCCGCCGCGGCGGTACCGCGCCAGGGGCAGAAGCGGCAGTCACCGCCCTGGCCGCGCTCGGCGCCCGGGCCACGGTGCATGCCGCCGACGCCACCGACGCCGCGGCGCTGGAAGCCGCCCTGGCCGAGATCCGCGCCGAAGGCCCGCCCCTGGTGGGCGTGGTGCAGGCCGCGGCCGTGTTCGATGACGGCGCCGCCAGCGCCCTAGATGCCGCCCGCTTCCGCCGTGTGCTGGCGCCCAAGCTGGCGGCGGCGCGGCACCTGGACCGGTTGACCCGGCACGATCCCATCGCGCTGTTCCTGTTGTTCTCCTCCGCCACAACGGCGATGGGCAATCCGGGGCAAGGCAATTACGTCGCCGCCAACATGGCGCTGGAGGCGCTGGCGCGGCGCCGCCACGCCGAAGGGCTGCCGGCGCTCGCTGTGGGCTGGGGCCCGATCGCCGATGCCGGCATCCTGGCCCAGCAGGCCGACACCGCCGAAACGCTGGCCCGGCGCCTGGGGGTCGAGGCGATGGCGGCAGCCGAGGCCTTGTCCGCCCTGCCGGCCATGCTGCGCAGCGGCGCCCCCGTCATCGGCATGGCCCGCATCGGCTGGCGTGAGGCCGGGCGCATCCTGCCGATCCTGGCCGAGCCACTGTTCGACGCGGTGCGGGGCCGGGCCGAGGCCAGCCCCGAGGGCGCGCTGCGCGACCACCTGCTGGCCCTGGCGCCGGAGGCCGCCCGTGCCCTGCTGCGGCAAACCGTGCAGGAGGAGGCCGCCCGCATCCTCCGTCTGCCGCCCGAGGCGGTGCCAACCGATGCCCCGGTGGCCGGGCTCGGCCTCGACAGCCTGGGCGGGCTCGAACTGCGCGGCGCGCTGGAGCAGCGGCTGGGCATGCCGGTGCCCCTGGCCTCGGTGACGGAGGACCTGACCATCGACCTGCTGGCGCGCAAGCTCGGCGACGCCCTGGCCAGCGGCCGCGCGGAAGAGGAAAGCGTGGCCGAGCTGGTGGAGCAGTTCGAGCCATCCTCCCTCCCTGGCGCGCGGCCGCCCGGCCATCCGCCCCGCGCGGAGGCGGCGGAATGAGCGGCGGCCTGTCCGCCGCCGCGCGCATGGCGCTGCTGGCGCGGCTTTCGAAGCGGCGCGGCGGCGACGCGCCCAGGCCCGAGGCGGGCAGCGCGCGCGACTTCTCCACCCTGCCCGGCATGCGCGACTTTTCGCTGCTGCAGGCGGCGCTGGACCAGCTGGAGATGCAAAGCCCGCTGTTCCAGAAGCATGACGGCCTGGCCGCCGCGCACAGCCGGATCGGCGGCCGCCCGGTGATCAACTTCGCTTCCTACAACTATCTCGGCCTCAATGGCGACCGGCGCGTGCAGGAGGCCGCCAAGGCGGCGGTGGACCGCTATGGCGTGTCCCCTTCCGCATCCCGCATCACCTCGGGCGAGCGGGACCTGCACGGGCGGCTGGAAACAGCACTGGCCGAGTGGCACGGCGCCGAGGCGGCACTGACCTTTGTGTCCGGCCACGCCACCAACGTCACGGTGATCGGCCACCTGATGGGGCCGCGCGACCTCATCCTGCACGATGCCGCCATCCACAATTCCTGCACCGAGGGCGCCCGCCTGTCCGGTGCCCGCCGCCTGCCCTTCGCCCATAACGACATGGCCGCCGCCGAGCGGGAAATGGCCTCCGCCCGCCGTGGCGCCCAGCGCGCCCTGCTGCTGGTGGAAGGCCATTACAGCATGGATGGCGACAGCCCCGATCTCGCCCGCTGCGTCGAGTTGGCGCATCGTCACGATGCCTGGCTGATGGTGGACGAGGCGCATTCGCTGGGCGTGCTCGGCCCCACCGGGCGCGGCGTGGCCGAGGCGCAGGGCGTCGATCCCACGGGCGTCGATCTGTGGATGGGAACGCTGTCCAAGACCCTTTCGGCCTGCGGCGGCTATATCGCGGCGCGGGCCGAGGTGATCGACTGGCTGCGCCACACCGCACCGGGCTCGGTGTATTCCGTGGCGCTGGCGCCGCCGCTGGCCGCCGCCGCGCTGGCCTCGCTCGACATCCTGCGGGCTGAGCCGGAGCGCGTCGCGCGGCTGCAGCGCAACGGGCGCGGGCTGCGGGACCGGCTCCGGGCGCGCGGCTTCGACACCGGCGGCAGCCAGGGCTCGGCCATCGTGCCGGTGATCCTGGGCTCCTCGATCCGCACGGTGAAGGTGGCCGGCGCCCTGCTGGAACGCGGCGTCGCGGCGCAGGTGGTGATCTTTCCGGCGGTGCCGGAGCAATCGGCGCGGCTGCGCTTCTTTGTTTCCTCCGAGCATGACGAGGACGACCTGGACCGCGTCGCGGAACGGCTCGCGGAATCGGTCGCGGCGGTGGGGCGGACGGAAAGCCCGGCCTTCTGATGGCCCGCCCGAACAGCCGGGCCCCACGCCCCGCCCCATGAGCCTGACCGTCCAGCCGGTGTCCGGCCGCGCCGCGGCGGAAGCCTTTATCCGCCTGCCCGCCCGGCTAGGCGCGGAGGGCGAGGCCTGGTCCGTGCCGCTCTTCGCCGACACGCGGCGGATCTTCGATCCCGGCTTCAACGCCGCCCTGGCGGAATGGCAAGTGCCGCGCTTCCTGGCCCTGCGCGATGGCCGGCCGGTAGGGCGCATCGCCGCCGCCCTGCCGTGTGATGGCGGCACGGTCGGCGGCTTCGGCTTCCTGGCGCTGGAGCGCGATCCGGCGGTGCTGCGCGCCCTGCTGGACGTCGCCGCGTCCTGGCTCGCCGCGCGCGGCGCCACGCGGCTGCGCGGCCCGGTGTCCTTCACCATCAACCACGAGATCGGCCTGCTGGTGGAAGGCGGCGCCCTGCCCATGCCGCGCATGCCGCGCAATCCCGCCTGGCTGCCGCCGATGCTCGACGCCGCCGGCCTCGCGCGGGAGATGGACGTGCTGGCCTGCACGCTGGAGGTGGCGCAGGAAATGCACCGCGCCCGCTTCGCGCGGCTTTCGGCCCGCTGGGAAGGCCGGCGCGACCTGGTCATCCGCCGCCTGGACCCGTCCCGGCTGGCGGAGGAGGTCGCGCTGGTGCGGGACATCTTCAACGATGCCTGGGCGGGGAACTGGGGCGCCGTGCCGGTTTCGGAGGCCGAGGCCCGCACCATGGCGAAGCTGCTGCGCCCGATGCTGCTGACCGGCACGGTGTTCTTCGCCGAATGGAAGGGGCGGCCGATCGGCCTCGCCTCGCTGATCCCCAATGTCGAGCCGGCGGCGGCGGCGCTGAACGGCCGGCTGCTGCCCCTCGGCTGGGCGCGGATGCTGCGCGCCCTGTTCGGCGGCGCCCGGAGCGCGCGGCTGCCGATGCTGGGCATCCGGCGCGCCTGGCGCGGCACGGCGGTGTCGGCCCATGCCATGGGGGCGCTGCTGTCCGCCGCCATCGACTGGGCGGAGAAGCGCCATTGGGCGCAGGTCGAGATTTCCTGGATCCTGCAGCACAACGCGCCGATGCTTCAGGCTATGGCGCGGCTGCCGGCGCCGGTCACGGGCCGCTGGCGGCTGTGGGGCGCATCGCTGCCGGCGCCATTCGGGCAATCGGGCGATTGACAGCGGCGCCTTGGCCCGGCTTCAACCCAGGCGCACAATGCCGGGAGCGGTCATCATAGCGCCCAAACGGTTCCTGTTCCTGCAAGGCCCGATCTCACCCTTCTTCGACGAGGTGGGCGCCGGCTTGCGGGCCCTGGGCCATGTGGTGCATCGCATCAACCTGAACCTGGGCGACCGGCTGTTCTGGCGCGGCCCGGGCGCGGTGGATTTCCGTGGCCGCGCGGCGGAATGGCCGAACTTCATCGCCGCCTTCCTCGACCGCCACGCCATCACCGACCTGGTGCTGCTGGGCGAACAGCGGCCCTACAACAAGGTGGCCATCGCCGCCGCCGCCGAGCGCGGCATCCGCGTGGCGGTGACGGATTTCGGCTATATCCGCCCCGACTGGATCGTGCTGGAGCGCGACGGCATGAACGCCGCTTCCCGCTTTTCCCGCGACCCGGAGGAAATCGTGCGCATCGGCGCGCAGCTGCCGCCGCCGGACCTACAGGTGCATCACCTGGACAATTTCCGGCTGCAGGCCTCGTGGGACGTTTTGTACCACCTCAGCACGCTGCTGCCCTGGCCGTTCCCGCATTACGAAAGCCACCAGCTCTACAACCCGGTTCCGGTTTACCTGGGCGTGCTGTGGCGGCTGCTGCGGCGCGGCGCCGCCAACCGGCGGGCGGATGCGATCCTGAAGCGATTATCCGGCAGCGGTCCGCTTTTCCTGATGGCGATGCAGATGGAGACGGATTTCTCCATCCGCGCTTATTCCAAGTACCGCGACCTCGACACCGCCCTGCGCGAGGTCGCGCAAAGCTTCGCGGGCCATGCCCCGGCCAATGCGCATCTTCTGGTGAAGGTGCATCCGCTGGACCCGGGGCTGAAGAACTGGAAGCGGCGCTCCAGCGCCATCGCCCGCGAGTTCGGGCTGGAAGGCCGGATGCATTATCTCGGCGGCGGCAATCTCGGCGCCATCGTGGAACAGGTGCAGGGCACGGTGACGGTAAACAGCACGGTCGGGCTGCGCTCCATCATCGACCACACGCCCACCTTCGCGCTGGGCGAGGCGCTGTACCGCATTCCGGGCCTGGTGTTCTCCGGCCCGCTGGACCGCTTCTGGACCGAGGCGACGCCGCCCGAGATCCCGCTGCGCGAGGGCTTTCTCCGCTGCATCGCGCATGCGCTGCATATCCGTGGCGTGTACTACAACCGGCCGGGCCTGGATGTCGCGGTGCGCGCCGCCGTGCGCCGCCTGCACCTGGACCTGCTGAACCAACCCGATCCGGAATTGCTGCACCCGACCGATCCCGCCCATCCGGGCACTGCCGCCCCGCGCGCCTGACCCGGAGCCCCGGCGCAGGATGCGGAAGGATGGGGGCCAGGAAGGCCCCCGCCCGTTCCTCAACCTTTCTGCGGCGTCCGCACCGCCACATAGGCGTGCTGGCCATCGCGCAGGATCTGCAAGGCCACCGCCTCGCCCTTGCTGTCCCGGATGGCGCCGGCCGCCTGGCCGGGATCGTGCACCGGTCTGTTGCCGACACCCTGGATGACATCGCCGGGGCGCAGCCCCGCTTCGGCCGCCGGGCTGCCCGGCTGCACCTCGGCCACCACGGCGCCCCTTGTGCTGGCGGGGATATCGGCGCCGGCGCGGCGCGCCTGCTCCACCGTGGCCAGGGCGAGGCCGATGCGGGGCTGGCCGGCCTCGCCCGGCGCGGCTTCCCCCGCCTTGCCCTGCCCGTCCTGCAGCGCGGCGAGGGTGACGTTCAGCCGGGTTTCCTCGCCCGCGCGCAGGGCCTTCAACGCCGTTTGCGTGCCGGGGGGCAGGTCGGCGATGGCGCGCGCCAGCTCACGCGGCGTTCCGATGGCGGTGTCGCCCACCGCCGTCACCACGTCCCCCGGCTTCAGCCCGGCCTTGGCCGCGGGGCTGCCGGGCTGCACCTGCGCCACCAGCGCCCCTTCGGGCTTCGGCAGGTTCAGCGCTTCCGCCATGGTGGGATCGACCGGCTGGGTGCTGGCGCCCAGGAAGCCGCGCTCCACATGGCCCTTCGCCTGCAACTGCGCCACGACGCTGCGAACCATGTTCGAGGGAATGGCGAAGCCGATCCCGACCGAGCCACCGGTGGGCGAGAAGATCGCCGTGTTCACGCCGATGACGGAGCCGTCCAGCGCGAAAAGCGGCCCGCCCGAATTGCCGCGGTTGATTGACGCATCGATCTGCAGGAAGTCGTCATAAGGACCGCTCTGGATGTCGCGGCCCCGCGCCGAAACGATGCCCGCCGTCACCGAGCCACCGAGGCCGAAGGGGTTGCCCACCGCCACCACCCAGTCGCCCGGCCGCGCCGCGTCGGAATCGCCGAGATCCAGGAAGGGCAGGGGCTTGCCGGCATCCACCTTCAGCAGGGCAAGGTCGGTGCGCGGGTCGCGGCCAACAATCGCCGCTTCCAGCTCGCGCCCGTCATCCAGCGTGACGGTGACGGCGGTGGCACCCTCGACCACATGGTTGTTGGTGACGATGTGGCCCCCGCCATCGATCAGGAAGCCGGAGCCCAGCGCCTTGGCGGTGCGCGCCCCGCCCTGCGAGGGGCCGCCGAAATAGCGGCGGAACATCTGGTCCTGCGGCGAGCCCTCGGGGAAGGGGGAGGCCATCTGCGCGGCCTGCGCCCGCTCGGTCGCCGTGATGGTGACAACGGCGGGCTTCACCCGCGCCACCAGGTCGCCGAAGCCGGGCAAGGGCGCCTGCGGGGTGGAAATGGCGGGAGGATTGACCGCCTGCGCCTCGGCGCGGGGCGGGGCGACGAGCCAGGCGCCGCCACCGCCAAGCGCGGTGCCCGCCATCAGCACGGCGGCGAAGGCTGCGTTGCGGCGGCGTTTCTGCGAGGTGCTCATGATCCGTGATCCCGTGGCTGGGCGGTGGAAAAGCCACCGCGATACCCCGCACTCTGCGCAACCGGCCGTGGAAGCATCCCGACAGGATCATGAAAGGATTTTCAGAGTCCGCGTAGCGCCTGCCGGACCATCTCCACCGACTGCTCGACCGACAGCCGCGCGCTGTCCAGCACCAGATCCGGCTTCGGCCAGGGGAGGTATTCCCGCGCCTGCACGGCGGCCCAGTCGGGCAGCGCCAGATGGGCGATATCGGCGGAGCGGCGCTCCACGCGGCGGCGATGCTCCGCCGGATCGCCGCAAACCACCTCCACCTCCAGCACGGCCGCCCCGGCGCGGGCGGCCACCTGCCGCCAGGCGGCGCGGGTGACGGGCACGGGATTGACGCAATCCACCACCACCGCATGGCCGAAGCGCAGCTGCGTCGCCGCCAGCTCATAGGCGACATAATAGCCGGACGGGCCGATCGCCTTGTCCGGGACGCCGGCGTCGCGGATTGCCTGCTCCACCGCGTCGATGCGCAGGAACACCGCCTTTTCCTGCCGGGCCACGCGGCTGGCGATGCTGGTTTTCCCGACGCCCGGCAAGCCTCCGAACACCACGAGCATGCCCTGCTCCTTTTCCGCGCCGGGCTTTTCCCGGCATGTGCATGCTACCGAACTTTCTCCGGCGTGTTCACGCCAGCGGCGGCGAACCGGATGATAAAGCGCGTCCCGCCTCCTGCCCCTTCCAACCCGATCCGCCCGCCATGCAGCCGCGCGATTGCCGCGACCATGGCCAGGCCCAGCCCGGTGCCCGGGGCGTTGCGGCTGCGGTCCAGCCGGTAGAAGCGGCGCAGCACCTTGTCGCGCTCCGCTTCCGGGATGCCCGGCCCCTCATCGCTGACGGACAGCACCGGGCCTGCTTCCAGCGCCACGGTGATGCGCCCTTCCGCGTGGTTCAGCGCGTTGTCCAGCAGGTTGGCCAGGGCCTGCCGCAGCAGGGCCGGGCTGCCGACGAGGAACAACCCCGGCGCGATGCGGGTTTCCAGCACCCGGCCGGCTTCCTCGGCGACGCCGGCATAGATCTCGCAGGTGTCGGCGACCAGGGCGGAAAGGTCCAGGGCGGCGAAGCTTTCCCGCCCGGCGCCGGCCTCGGCGCGGGCGATGCGCATCAGGGCGGCGAAGGTGGCCAGCGTTTCGTCCAGCTCGGCGATGGCGGCTTCCAGCGTCGCGCTGTCGGCCGCCGCGTCGCGCGGCGCGGCCAGCGCCGCTTCCAGCCTTTGCCGCAGCCGCGACAGCGGGGAGCGGAGGTCATGGGCGATGTCGTCCGTGACCTGGCGCAGCTCGGCCACCAGCGTCTCGATGCGCGCCAGCATGGCATTGATGGTGACGGCCAGGCGATCGAACTCGTCGCCGGCGCCGCTCTGGGGCAGGCGCTGCGTCAGGTCGCCCGCCATCACCGCCTGCGCCGCGCCGCTGATGCCCGCCAGCCGCGCTTCCAGCCGCCGCGCCGCCAGGAAGCCCAGCACCAGCGCCAGGGTGGCGGCGATGGCGGCGGCCACGGGCGGGGTCCAGGCCAGGGCGGCGGCGGCGCGGTCCACCGGCACCAGGCTGGCGCCCACCAGCAGGTTCGTGCCATCCGGCAGCAGGGCGCCGAGCAGGCGCTGCCGGCCCTCCTCCCCTTCCAGCGTGACGAAGCCGCGCAGCCGGGCCGGCGCGCCCGGCAGGCGCCCGGCGATGGGGCGGCCATCCGGCGCCAGCAGCAGCACGCGCAACGGGCCCTGCCTGCGGGCATAGATCGTTGCGGCCTCGGCCAGGCCACGCAGGCCATAGGTCTCGTAATCCCGCAGCAACCCTTCGGCATCGGTGGCCAGCACCAGGTCGAGCTGCCGCCGCAACGCGTCCTGCGCCCGCAGCCAGCCCCAGCCGGCGCCGCCCACCGAGGCCACCAGCACCACCCCGCCGACCAGCAGCGCGACGCGCGGCGCGAAGGAGCGCAGCCAGCGCATCAGCCCGGCGGCGCCAGGATGTAGCCGGCGCCGCGGACCGTGCGGATCATCGGCGCCTCGCCCGCCGCTTCCAGCTTCCGGCGCAGGCGGGACACATGGACGTCGATGACGTTGGTGGTGGGGTCGAAGGAGAAATCCCACACCTTCTCGAGCAGCATGGTGCGCGTCAGCACCTGCCCCGGATGGCGCATCATGTATTCCAGAAGCCGGAACTCGGTGGGCAGCAATTCCACGGCGCGGCCGGCACGGGTCACGGCGCGGCGCAACAGGTCCAGGCGCAGGTCGCCAACAACGAGCTCCGTGGCCTCGGCCGGCCCGGCGGGCCGCCGCGCCAGGGCGCGCACCCGCGCGCGCAGCTCCGCGAAGGCGAAAGGCTTGGCGAGGTAGTCGTCGGCGCCCGCCTCGAGCCCTTCCACCCTCCGGTCCACCTCGCCCAGCGCGGTCAGCACCAGCACCGGGGTCGCGATGCCGGAAGCCCGCAGCGCGCGCAGGATGGCGAGGCCGTCCGGCCCCGGCAGCATGCGGTCGGTGACGATGACGTCGAAGCTTTCGTTCAACGCCAGGAACAGCCCGTCCTTGCCGGTGCGGGCGAGGTCGACCACATGGCCTTCCTCCCCCAGCCCCTTGGCGATGTAGTCGGCGGTCGCCGCATCATCCTCGATCACCAGGATGCGCATCGCCGCGCCTCAGGCCGCGAGGCTCTTCGACACCTTCTCGAAGGTGCCCTTGGACAGGCCGGGCCGCTCGAGGATGCGGGCGAGTTCGGCCCGCATCAGGGCGCCGCGCCGCGCGTCCTGCCGCTTCCACTGCCCCAGCGGGCCGACCATGCGCGCCGCGACCTGGGTGTTCACCGCGTCCAGCGCGATCACGCTGTCAGCCAGGAAGCGGTAGCCCTCGCCCGAGGCATGGTGGAACTGCGACGGGTTGCCGGCGGCGAAGGCGCCGATCAGGGCGCGCACGCGGTTCGGGTTGCGCAGGTCGAAATCCAGGTGCCCGACCAGCGCCTTGACCTGTTGCAGCGTGTCGGCGCGGGCGGACATGGCCTGGATGGCGAACCACTTGTCCAGCACCAGGTCGTGCTGCTTCCACCTTCCATGGAAGCCCGCCAGCGCGGCTTCCCGCGCCGGGCTGTCGGAATCCGCCAGCACCCGCAACGCCGCCAGCACGTCGGTCATGTTGCCGCCGGTGTTGAACTGGGCTTCCGCGCGCCGCAGGCCCTCCCCGCCCTCGGCCTGGCCGAGATAGGACAGGCAGGCATTGCGCAGAGCGCGCCGGCCCATGGCGGCGCCATCGATGCGATAAGGGCCATGATCGGCGAGTTCGGCGTGCAGCACCGCGAAGCGCCCGGCGAAGCGTGTGCCGATGGCGGCGCGCAGGAACTGGCGCACGGCATGCACCGCCTCCGGATCGGCGACCGGCATCTGGTCGGACACGAAATCCTCCGAAGGCAGCGTCAGCGCCTCCGCGGTGAAGGCGGGGTCGTCCATGGCGCGGTCGAGCAGCGCGGCGATGCTGGCGGCCAGGCCTTCCGGCAGGTCCAGCGGCCGTTGCGCGCGGAAATCCTCCACCAGGCGCAGCATTTCCGCCACGGCGTATTGCTGGCCGGAATCCCAGCGCACGAAGGGGTCCGTGTCATGCCTGGCCAGGAAGCCGAGCTGCTCCAGCGACAGGCCGGACAGCTTCACCGGTGCGGAAAATCCGCGCAGCAGGGAGGGCACCGGCTTCGCCTCCAGCCCCTCGAAGGTGAAGTCCTGCTCCGCCTCCTCCAGCAGCAGCACGCCGGCGCCGGGCCGTTCCGCGCCATCGGCGCCGATCAGGCCCATCCGCACCGGGATCGGCACCGGCAGCTTCTCGGGCTGGCCCGGCGTCGGGGGAGTGGATTGCGACAGGGTCAGGGTGTAGCGGCCGGTGGCGGCATCGAAGCTGTCGCGCACGCGCAGCTCCGGCGTGCCGGCCTGGGCGTACCAGCGGCGGAAGCGGGTGAGATCGACGCCGGAGGCATCCTGCATCGCCTGGGCGAAATCCTCGATCGTCACGGCCTGGTTGTCGTGCCGCGCGATGTAGAGGTCCATGCCCTTGCGGAAGCCGGCCTCGCCGACCAGGGCGCGCATCATGCGCACCACCTCGGCGCCCTTCTGGTACACGGTGGCGGTGTAGAAATTGTTGATCTCCACGTAGGAATCGGGGCGCACCGGATGCGCCATCGGCCCCGCATCCTCGGGGAACTGGGCGGCGCGCAGGCGGCGCACATCGGCCAGCCGCTTCACCGCGGCCGAGCCCTGGTCGGCGGTGAAGTGCTGGTCGCGGAACACCGTCAGCCCTTCCTTCAGCGACAATTGGAACCAGTCGCGGCAGGTGACGCGGTTGCCGGTCCAGTTGTGGAAGTATTCGTGCGAGACAACGGTCTCGATGCCTTCGTAATCCGCATCCGTCGCCGTTTCGGGCCGCGCCAGGATGTATTTGGTGTTGAAGACGTTGAGGCCCTTGTTCTCCATCGCGCCCATGTTGAAGTCGGACACGGCGGCGATGTTGAACACGTCGAGATCGTATTCGAGGCCGTAGGTTTCCTCGTCCCACGCCATTGAGCGCTTCAGCGAGTCCATGGCGTGGCCGCAGGCATCCTCGTCGCCCTGGCGCACCCAGATGGCGAGCGCGACCTCGCGGCCGGATCGCGTGGTGAAGCTGTCCCGCACCGCCACCAGGTCGCCCGCCACCACGGCGAACAGGTAGGAGGGCTTCGGGTGCGGATCGACCCAGCGCGCCCAATGGCGGCCATCCGGCAGGTCGCCCGCGCCATCCGGGTTGCCGTTGGACAGCAGCACCGGGCAGGCGGCGCGGTCGGCCTCGATCGTCGTGGTGTAGCGCGCCATCACGTCGGGCCGGTCGGGAAAGAAGGTGATGCGGCGGAAGCCCTCGGCCTCGCACTGGGTGAAGTAGTTGCCGCCCGACAGATACAGCCCGGACAACTCGCTGTTTGCCTCGGGGGAGATTTCCACCTCGCTTTCCAGCACGAAGCGGTCGGGCACGCCATCGATGGACAGCCCGCCATCGGCGCGCGGCCGCACCCGCTCCGGCGGCAGGGCCGCGCCATCCAGGCGCAGGCTGACCAGCTTCAGCGCCTCGCCATCCAGTTCCAGCGCCGTGGCCGGCTCGGCCGCGGGGTTGCGGCGCAGGTCCAGCCGCGCCTTCACCCGCGTCGCCGCGGGATGCAGCGCCAGGTGCAGGTCCACCTCATCCACCAGAAAGGCGGGGGGGCGATAATCCTCGCGACGGATGGTGGGCGGGGGGTTGGTCCTGGCAGTCGTGGTCATGGCTCGCCCTATGGTCGGGAACGGGGTGATGCGGGGCTCCTGCCGTCCACTATGGGCCGGCAGGGCGGGCGGGACATCCCCCCGCATTGCCGCTTTCCGCCAGCCGCCCGCGCATGGCACGCTGCCGGCTTCGGCCCGCCGGAGGAACACGATGCGCCTGCATGACTTCCGCGTGTTGAGCTTCGACTGCTACGGCACGCTGATCGACTGGGAAAGCGGCATCCACGAGGCCCTGCAGCCGCTGCTGATGCGCGGCGGCCTGGACCTGCCGCAGGACGCCGTGCTGGAAGCCTTCGCCCAGCATGAATCGGCCCAGCAGGCAGAAACACCGGGCATGCCCTATGCCGAGCTGCTGGCGCGGGTCCATGCGCGGCTGGCCGATGAATGGGGGGTGGAGCCGGATGCGCGGCTGGATGCGCGCTTCGGCGCTTCCGTGCCCGACTGGCCCGCCTTTCCCGATTCGGCCGAGGCGCTGGCTTATCTCGGGCAGCATTACACGCTGGTGGTGCTGTCCAACGTGGACCGCCGGAGCTTCGCCGCCAGCCAGAAGCGGCTCGGCATCGCCTTTCACGCCGTCTACACCGCCGAGGAGATTGGCAGCTACAAGCCGGATCGGCGCAATTTCGACTTCATGCTGGCGCGCCTGGCCGAGCAGGGGCATGGCCGCGCCGACATCCTGCACACCGCGCAAAGCCTGTTCCACGACCACGCGCCGGCCAAGAAGGCGGGCTTGGCCTCGGCCTGGATCGACCGGCGGGAAGGACAGGAAGGCTGGGGCGCCACGGTGCCGCCGCCTTCCGGCACCGGCTACGAGTTCCGCTTCCCGTCGCTGATCGCCATGGCGCGGGCGCATCGGCAGGAAGCCATGGCCTGAAGCCGGAATGGCGCCCCGGCCAGCGGCCGGGGCTGCGGCGGCGTCAGCGGAGCGGGAAGCCCAGCTGCCGCAGCGCCGCCTTCAGCTCGTCCCGGCCATGCAGCGACCTGATCTTGCCCCAGCGCGCCAGCACGCGGTCGGTCCAGCGGGTGGCGCTCATCTCGTTGCGGATGCTGAAATCAGACAAGGCCGCGTCATAGGTGGCGCGGTGGGCCGGCTCGCCCGAAGCGTCATAGCGCTCATGGTGAAGCACGGCGGGCTGCGGCAGGCGCGGCTTCACCTCGGCCCGTCGCGCGGGGTCTTCATAGCCGATGCAAAGGCCGAACACGCCCATCACCCCCGGCGGCAGGTCGAGTGCTCGCGCCACCCGCACCACGTCGTTGCGCAACGCCCCGATATAGACGGTGGACAGGCCCAGCGACTCGGCGGCGACCACGGCGTTCTGCGCCGCCAGCGCCGCATCCAGCGCGGCGACCAGGAAGGTTTCCAGGTAAGGCAGCCCTTCCAGCGTGGTGCCTTCCTCGGCCGCCAGCCGCTCATTGCGCGACAGGTCGGCCAGGAACACCAGGAAAAGCGGACATTGCTCGATATGCTTCTGGCCGTTCGCCACCTCGGCCATCACCGCCTTGGTGGCCGGGTCGGTCACCGCCACCACCGACCAGGTCTGCATGTTCGAGGAGGTGGCGGCGGACTGGGCGGCCGCCACCAGGGTTTCCAGCGTGTTGGCCGGCAGCGGGTCGGGGCGGTAGGCGCGGATGGAGCGGTGCGCCAGAAGCTCGGCGATCACCGCGTTCCAGGGTCCGGCGGGGGGGATGGCATCCTTGCCATAGCGGGCGGCCAGGGCGGCCTGTTGTTCGCTGTTCATTTCGGCATCCTGCGGCAGCCCGCCGCCGCAGGCCAGAGGGCGCGCCGCGCCCTCCTTGCCGCCCCCCTCAGTCGATGCGGATGCCGGCGCGCTGCACCAGCGCCCCGTAGCGCTCGGCCTCCTGCCGCACCAGCGCCGCCGCGTCCTCCGGGCTGCCGCCGCCGACGAGGTAGCCGGTTTCCTCCAGCCTCTTCCGCAGCGCGGGCTCCGACAGGGCGGCGTTCATCGCCTCGCTCCAGCGGTCCACCACCGGGCGCGGCAGGCCGGCGGGACCGAGCAGCATGTACCAGGTGGTGATGGAAAAGCCGGGGAAGCCGCTTTCCGCCACCGTAGGCAGGTCGGGCAGCACCGGCACGCGGTCGGGCGTGGTCACGGCCAGCGCCCTGGTGGCGCCGCCGCGGATATGCGGCAGATGCGTGGGCAGGGTGTCGATGACGAGGTCCAGCGTGCCGGCCAGCAGGTCGTTCACCACCTGCCCGGTGCCGCGATAAGGCACATGGGTCATCGACACCCCTGCGGCCTGGCTCAGCATCTCCGCCGACAGGTGCTGCTGCGTCGCCACGCCGGAGGAGGCGTAGTTCAGCTTGCCCGGATTCTTCCGCGCATAGTCGAGCAGCCCGGCCAGGTCGCGGTAGGGCGCGTTGCCCGGCACCATCACCACCATCGGCACCGTGCCGGCCAGGGTCAGCGGGGTGAAGTCGCGCATCTGGTCATAGGGCGGGTTGGCCATCAGCGGCGCCACCACCGATTGCGTGCTGACCGTGCCCATCACCAGCGTGTAGCCATCGGGGCGGGCACGCGCGGCCGCGGCGGAAGCGATGGTGCCGCTGGCGCCGGGCCGGTTCTCCACCGCCACCGGCTGCCCCAGCCGCGCCTGCAGCGCCGGCGCCAGCATCCGGGCCACGATGTCGGTGCCGCCGCCGGGGGCGAAGCCCACCAGCATCTGGATCGCCCGGGTGGGGTAGTCGGCCTGCGCCCGGGCGAGGCTCGGCAGGGACAAGGCGGGCGCGGCGGCCAGCGCGCCCAGCACTTGGCGGCGTGTCGGCATGGTGGAGATCCTCCTTGGCAGGGTGGCGGGGCTTGGCGCTCCGCCCATTCTTGGATTGAATGGTGAACAAACTGCCCGCCAGCCGCCCCGGCGCCAAGGGGAAGAGCGCCATATTCCGGCAGACAAGGCCTCGGGCCGCGCCGCCTTCCTGGCCTGCATGGTTGCATTCCGCCGTCCGCGGGTGTTCTCCGGGAGCGCTACCTGGAGACATGTTCATGCCAGCCCCCTTCCGCACCGTCCTGGCCCTGCTGGCCGGGCTTGGCGCCACCCTTGCCGGCCATTCCGCCGCCGCGCAGACCCTGCGCATCGCCATGTCGGGCGAAACCACCTCGGCCGACCCGCACAATTATTCCCTGACGCCCAACACCACCCTGCAGCAGCACATCTTCGAGGCGCTGACCGAGGTGGATGCCGACCTCAAGGTGCGGCCGGGGCTGGCCACGCGCT
This sequence comes from Teichococcus oryzae, assembly GCF_008386565.1. Taxonomy (GTDB): domain Bacteria; phylum Pseudomonadota; class Alphaproteobacteria; order Acetobacterales; family Acetobacteraceae; genus Pseudoroseomonas; species Pseudoroseomonas oryzae. The sequence continues at coordinate 283,549 of NZ_VUKA01000002.1, forward strand.
GGGAGCGCCTGGACGACCTGACCTGGGTGTTCCACCTGCGCGACGGTGTGCGCTTCCACAACGGCCAGGCCTTCGGCGCGCCGGATGTGGTGTTCAGCTATTGCCGCACCCTGAACAATCCCGGGGAGGTGGTGCAGTCCTTTTCCCGCGTCACCCGCCGCATCGCCGGGCTGGAAGCGGTGGATGAGCGCACCCTGCGCCTCACCACCAAGGTGCCGGAGCCGCTGCTGCTGAACGACCTGGAACGGCTGGCCATCCTGCCGCGGACACTGGCCGGCAGCGCCACGCTGGACTTCGGCAAGGGCGAGGATTGCGGCTTCGCCGGCCCCTGGCCCACCGCGCAGCAGTTCAACGACACCTCCGCCGCCATCGGCACCGGCCCCTTCAAGCTGAGGAGCTACACCCCGGGCGGCGCCATCGAGCTGGACCGGAACGACGATTACTGGGGCGACAAGCCGCATTGGGCGCAGGTCAGGCTGACGCCGGTCACCGCCGCCGGGCCGCGCATGGCCGGGCTGCTGGCGGGCGACCAGGACGTGATCGAAAGCCCCGGCACGGGTGACCTCGCGAATCTGCGGAAGAACCCCGGCTTCGTGCTGGCCAACAAGCCGACCACTCGGCTGATCTTCATCCAGCTCGACACCGGCCGCAGCCCCAGCCCCTTCGTCAATGGCGGGCAGGGCCGGAACCCGTTGCAGGACGTGCGGGTGCGGCAGGCGCTGTCGCTCGCCATCGACCGCAAGGCGGTGCAGGAGCGGGTGATGGACGGCGTCGCCACCCCGGCCGCGCAATACCTGCCGGAGGGCATGACGGGCACCCTCCCCGGCCTGCCGGTGCTGCCCTACGACCCGGCGCGCGCGAAGCAGCTCCTGGCCGAGGCCGGCTACAAGGACGGCTTCGCCCTGACCTTCCACGCCACCAACAACCGCTACATCAACGATGCCCGGCTGGCGCAGGCGCTGGCGCAGTTCTGGAACCGCATCGGCGTGAAGGTGGAGCTCGATGCCATGCCTTCCTCCGTGTTCTTCGGGCGGCGGGGCAAGAAGGAGTTCTCGGTTTCCATGGGCGGCTGGGCGGCCGACGCGGACGAGACGCTGATGTTCTTCCGCTCCTGGCTGCTGACCTCCGACCGGGCGCAGGGCCTCGGCACCAGCAATTACGGCGGCTGGTCGAACCCGGCCTTTGACGGGCTGACGGGCCGCGCCATGGAAACCATGGACCCCGCCGCCCGGGGCGGGCTGCTGCAACAGGCCAGCCGGGTCGCGGTGGACGAGATGCCGGTGGTTCCGGTGCATTTCGAGAATGCCGTCTGGGCGATGCGCAAGGGCCTCGCCTATGGCGGGCGCATGGACCAGACCACCAGCGCCGCCGAGATCCGCCCGGCGGAATGAATCGAGCGGAATGAACCCCGCCGCGCCCTTCAAGCAGGATGTTCTGATGAGCTTTGCCGATACCCTGGCCGCGGCGCTGGCGCCGCTTGGCCGCCAGGCGATCCCCTTTGTTGACCAGGCGGGCGACCCTTCCCGCCCGCTGGTGCTGCACACCTACCGCCCGGATGGCTTCACCGCCGACAGCCCGGTGGTGATCGTGCAGCACGGCATGAACCGCAATGGCGACGAATACCGTGATTTCTGGATCCCCGCGGCAGACGCCCACAAGCTGCTGATCGTCGCCCCTACCTTCGGCCATGCCGAGTACCCGGACCCCGACACCTACAACAACGGCCACGTCCTGGCCGCCGATGGCAGCCTGCGCCCGCGCCACCAATGGGGCTACGAGGTGCCGGCGCGGGTTTTCGCCCTGTTGCGCCAGGCCGGCGTCACGCAACGGGAAAAGGTGCATTTCTTTGGCCATTCGGCCGGCGGGCAGTTCGGCCACCGCATGGCAGCGACCCAGGACCTCACCCCCTTCGAGGCGATCGCCGTCGGCAATCCGGGTTGGTACAGCCTGCCGGTGCTGGACAAGCCCTTCCCTGAGGGACTGGGCGGCATCGGGCTGCGGGAGGACGACCTGCGCCGCCTGCTGGACTTCCCGCTGCTGATCCTGGCGGGCGAGCAGGACATCGAGACCAGCGGCCCCAGCCTGCCGGCCAACGCCGCCGCCGTGGCGCAGGGGCCGCACCGCTATGCCCGGGCGCGGAACTACCTGGCGGCCGGCCGGGCGGCGGCGGAGCGACTCGGCATGGCCTGCCGCTGGCGCCTGCAAAGCGTGCCGCATATCGGCCATGACGGCGCCGCCATGTCCCGCGTTGCCGCCAGCCTGTGGTTCGAGAACACCATGCCGGAAGACGCGGTGCTGGCCGGATGGGGCGGGCGGTCCTCCCTGTAGGAAGGCTGCGGCGGGTGCCGGCTTGCCGGCTACAAGGCCGGCCGGTTCCCGAAAATGGCGGTGCCGATCCGGACATGGGTGGCGCCATGGGCGATGGCGGCCTCGAAATCGCCGCTCATGCCCATGGACAGCGTGCCGAGTCGCAACCGCCCGGCCGCCTCCGCCAGGGCGGCGAAATGCGGGTTCGGGTCTTCCTCGGCAGGCGGGATGCACATCAGGCCGGCAACCGGCAGGCCATGGCTTTCCCGGCATTCGGCCACGAAGTCATCCAGCGCCTCGGGCAGGATGCCGGCCTTTTGCGGCTCCCGCCCGGTGTTCACCTGCACCAGAACCTGCGGGCGGCGCCCTTCCCGGGCCATCGACTCGGCGAGAACCGCGGCCAGCCTGGGCCGGTCCAGGCTTTCGATCACGTCGGCCACCCGCACGGCATCCCTTGCCTTGTTGGTTTGCAGGGCGCCGATGATGTGCAGCCGCAGGTCCGGATGATCCGGGCGCAGGGCGGGGAACTTCCCGGCGGCCTCCTGCACCCGGTTCTCGCCGAAGCAGTTCTGGCCCGCGGCCAGCGCGGCGGCCACCGCTTCGGCGGGGTGGAATTTGGACACGGCGACCAGGGTGACGGCGTCCGCCGCGCGCCCGGCGCGAAGGGCGGCCTCGGCGATGCGCGCGCGCACCTGCTTCATGTTCTCGGCGATGCTGGACATGGCGGGGCCAGCCTAGCCCAGCCCGCCGCATAGAGGAACGCCCGCCCTGGCTGTGGCGCCCGCGCCACAGTGTTTCAAGGAAGTCGCGCGAGCCGCAAGCGGAGCATTGCCCGCCCACTCAACTGCGAAGCATAGTCTCCCCAGGCCTGTTTCAGCCCTGCAATATCTCTTGCGCAGGACCCTGCCGAGGGGGGCAGGCGGGCCGCGGGACAAGCCGGATGCTCCGGCGCGTGAGGAGGACTTGGGATGCGCAAGATTCTGTTGGCGACCACTGCTGTCGTCGCCACCGCCGTGCTCGGCATTGCCGACGCTTCGGCGCAGCAGGCTCCGACGGTTCGCGTCGGCGGCTATTTCCGCTTCAACTACGCCTTCACCGACCAGGATCAGGGCCGGACGGCCGCCTCGGGCCAGACGTTTGATGCCGCCGGCCGCCGTGGCGCCAATCTGGGCAAGTCCGACTTCACCTCCGACGCCGAGATCCACGTGATCGTCGAGGGCAAGGCTGCCAACGGCATCAGCTACGGCACCACGATCGAAGTGCAGGTGGACCAGAACCGCCAGGCCACTGCGGGCACCGCCACCAAGACGTCCATGGACACGGACGAGATGTATGTGTGGGTGTCCTCCCCCACCGCCGGCCAGCTGCGCTTCGGTGACGAGGACGGCGTGGTGCTCGGCGCCATGGCGAACGGCTTCATCACCAACTTCGGCACCGGCGGTGTCGACGGTGACGCCTGGGACAACGTTGTCGGCGGCAACTATCGCCCGGCCTACATCGCCGGTGGCTACCTGAACGACAGCACCAAGGTGATCTACACCTCGCCGCAGTTCTTCGGCTTCGACTTCGGCGCGTCCTTCGGCTTCAACGACGCCGAGGGCGAGGACAGCGGCTGCGAGACCTTCGGCGTCAACTGTGACCGCGCCGACTCCTATTCCTACGGCGTTGCCGGCGCGCGCCGTAAGAACGAAGTGCAGGCCGCCCTGCGCTATCGCGGTTCCTTCGCCGGTGTCGGCCTGGCCGCCACCGCGGGCTACATCGGCAGCGGCGCCACCAAGAACACGGACGGCGCCTCGGCTGACGGCCTGGCGGTTGGCGTGTTCGGCCTGCAGGCGACCGCCTACGGCGCCACGGTTGGCGCGAACTACGCCATTGGCCGTTCCAACGCCGGCCTGACGGTGCTGAACCAGGGCATCGACGACCGCAACCTGAACAACCTGTTCGTGGGCGCGTCCTACACGATGCAGGCCCTGACGGTTGGCGCCAACGCCAACTGGCAGACCTCGGCCGGTAACGTGAACAACCCGGCGGCCCGCAAGGACCAGATCTGGTCGGTCGGCGCCAACTACGCGCTGGCTCCGGGCCTGGCCCTGGTGGCCGAGTACACCCAGGGCACGACCAAGGAAGGCGGCCAGGACCGCGGCCAGGGCATCGGCAACAAGACCGAAGTCAACGTGTTCATCGCGGGCATCCGCATGGCCTTCTGATCCCTTTCGGGACCGGAAAGCTGGGGGCGGCGGGGAAACCCGCCGCCCTTTTCGTTTTTGCGCTTGATCCCCCCTCTGGGCCGCCTATCGTGCGGCGGCCATGCGCAAGCTCCTCGCCCTCGGGCTGATCATCCCCCTCGCCGCCTGCGGCTACGGCCGCCAGGTCCAGAATGACGAATATTACGACGACAGCCGGCGCGCCCGCGTGCAGGGCCGGCTCACCGGCTCGGACGGCATCCTGTTGCTGGGCACGGACCGGTCCTCGCCGCAGGCCGCGCAGGATGGCGGGGCGCTCGGCGTCAACGCCTATCTGTGGCGGGCCACGCTGGACACGTTGTCCTTCCTGCCGCTGACCTCGGCCGACCCGTTCGGCGGCGTCATCATCACCGACTGGTATTCGCCCCCCTCCACCCCGGGTGAGCGCTTCCGCGCCACGGCCTATATCCTGGGCCGGCAGCTGCGCTCGGACGGCGTGCGGGTGACGGTGTTCCGCCAGGAACAGCGCGGCGGCAACTGGGTGGACGCCCCGGTGGCGCAAAGCACCAACACCGATCTGGAGAACCAGGTGCTGGCCCGGGCGCGCGAGCTGCGCAGCCAGACCGCCAGCCGCTGACCCGGCGCCGCCCAGCCCCAGGGGCAGGCTCCCGCCTGCCCTGCGCGCCGCCGACCCTTCCCTTGCCGCCGCCCAGCCCCTATCCCTTGGCGGTCGCCCGTTTTTGCTGATTGCCGCATCCCATGAATGACGCCGCCACCCCAGCCCGCTATGACTTCGCCGCCGCCGAGCCGCGCTGGCAGGAAGCCTGGACCGCGCAGCGCTGCTTCAGCGTGCCGGACGTGCCAGCCGGCGACCGCCCGAAATACTACGTGCTGGAGATGTTCCCCTACCCCTCGGGCAAGATCCATATGGGGCATGTGCGGAACTACACGCTGGGCGATGTGGTGGCGCGCTACAAGCGGGCGCGCGGGCACCAGGTGCTGCACCCGATGGGCTGGGATGCCTTCGGCCTGCCGGCCGAGAACGCGGCGCGGGAGCGCGGCGTGCATCCGGCGCAATGGACCTACGCCAACATCGCCGCCATGCGGGCCGAGTTGCAGCGCATGGGCCTGTCGCTGGAATGGGACCGTGAATTCGCCACCTGCGACCCGTCCTATTACGGGCACCAGCAGAAGCTGTTCCTGGACTTCCTGAAGGCAGGCCTTGCCGAGCGTAAGGAAAGCTGGGTCAACTGGGACCCGGTGGACCACACCGTGCTGGCCAATGAGCAGGTGATCGACGGCCGCGGCTGGCGTTCCGGCGCGGTGGTCGAAAAGAAGAAGCTGTCCCAGTGGTTTCTGTCCATCACCAAATTCGCGCCGGAATTGCTTTCCGCGCTGGATGGGCTGGAGCGCTGGCCCGAGCGCGTGAAGCTGATGCAGGCCAACTGGATCGGCCGCTCCGAGGGCGCCCGTGTGCGGTTCGCGCTGGAAACCCCGGCCGGGGGCATTCCCGAGGTGGAGGTGTTCACCACCCGCCCCGACACGCTGTTCGGCATGAGCTTCCTGGCCGTCGCCGCCGAGCATCCGCTGGCCGCCGCCGCCGCCGCGAACAACCCGCAGATCGCCCGGTTCATCACCGAGGTCCGTTCCCTCGGCACCTCCGAGGCGGCCATCGAGCAGGCGGAAAAGCGCGGCATCGACACCGGTCTGCGGGTGAGGCACCCCTTCACCGGCGAAACCTTTCCGGTCTGGATCGCCAATTTCGTCCTCATGGAATACGGCACAGGCGCCATCTTCGGCTGCCCTTCCGGCGATCAGCGCGACCTTGAATTCGCCCGCAAATACGCATTGCCGGTGCCGCCCGTCATCCTGCCCCCAGGCGCGGACCCGGCCAGCTTCCAGATCGGCGACACCGCCTATACGGAAGACGGGACGCTGTTCAATTCGGGCTTCCTCGACGGGCTCGGCACCGCCGAAGGCAAGCGCGCCGCGATCGACGCGCTGGAAAAGCAGGGCGCCGGCACCGGCGTGGTGAACTGGCGGCTGCGCGACTGGGGCGTGTCGCGCCAGCGCTACTGGGGCTGCCCGATCCCGGTGATCCATTGCGAGGCGTGCGGCGTCGTCCCGGTGCCGGACGAGCAATTGCCGGTGACCCTGCCGGAGGACGTGGATTTCTCGAAATCCGGCAACCCGCTGGACCACCATCCGACCTGGAAGCATGTGGGCTGCCCGTCCTGCGGCAAGCCGGCGCGGCGCGAAACCGACACCTTCGACACCTTTGTCGATTCGTCCTGGTATTTCGCCCGCTTCACCGCGCCCAAGGCCGGCACCCCGCTGGTGGCCGAGGCCGCCAATGGCTGGCTGCCGGTGGACCAGTATATCGGCGGCATCGAGCACGCGATCCTGCACCTGCTGTATTCCCGCTTCTTCACCCGCGCCTTGTCCGGCATGGGCAAGATGCAGGCGCCGGAGCCCTTCGCCGGGCTGTTCACCCAGGGCATGGTGCAGCATGCCTCCTACCGCGCGAAGGATGGCCGCTGGCTGGCACCGGACGAGGTGGACGTGGCCGCCGACGGCTCGGCCACCGACAAAGCGACCGGCCTGCCCGTGACGGTGTCGCGCAACGACAAGATGTCGAAGTCGAAGCGCAACACCATCGACCCCGGCGCGATCATCGACCAGTTCGGCGCCGACACCGCGCGCTGGTTCATCCTGTCCGACAACCCGCCGGACCGGGACATGGAATGGACCACGGCGGGCGTGACCGGAGCATCGCGCTTCAGCCAGCGCCTGTGGCGCCTGGTGCACAATGCTCTGCCCACCCTGCCGGCTCCGGAGGTGCTGCCAGCCGCCGACGCGGCGCGCGACCTGCGCCGGGCGACGCACCGCACCATCGCCGCCGTCACGGAGGCGCTGGAAACCTTCGCCTTCAACGTCGCCGTGGCGCGCATCCATGAATTCGCGAATGTGCTGGAAGCGCATCAGGGCGCGGATGCCGCGGCCCGGCGGGAAGCGCTGGAAGCCGCCGCCCGCCTGATCAGCCCGATGATGCCGCATTTGGCCGAAGAATTGTGGTCGATGCTGCGGCCGGGCGCGCCGCTGGTGGCCACGCTGCCCTGGCTGGAATCGGACGCCGAGATTGCCAAGGCGGACAGCGTCACCCTGGCCGTGCAGGTGCTGGGCAAGCTGCGCGCCACCATCGAGGTGCCGGTCGGCGCCGACGAGGCCACCATCTTCGCCACGGCGGAGGCGGAGGAGAACGTGCAGCGCGCCCTTGCCGGGCGCCCCATCCGGAAGCGCATCCATGTCCCCGGCCGCATCGTCAACTTCGTTGCCTGACCCTGTGGCCGGCGGCTTGCCCTCCAGGCGGCGTCTGCTGCGGCTGGGCGGCCTTCTGGGCGTGTCGGCGGCTGCGCTGGCCGGATGCGGCTTCCGGCCGCTCTACGCGCCCGGAGGCGGCTCTGCGGCGGTGGAGGATGCCAGCCCCGATGTGCGCGCCATCCTGTCCTCGACCGAGGTGGCGCTGATTCCCGAACGCTCCGGCCAGTTGCTGCGGCGCGCCCTGCAGGAACGCCTGGGCGCGTCGGGCGCGAGCGGGATGAGCCATGAGCTGCGGGTCAGCCTGTATGTGGCCAACGAACTCGAAGGCTATCGCCGCGACGGCACGCCATCCCGCGTGCGGAGCACCGTGACCGGCAACTGGCTGCTGCGGGACCGGGGCACGCCGGCGGTGGTGCTGGCGCAGGGTTCCGAGCGCGCCTTCGATGCCTATGACGTGCCGGACAACCAGTTCTTCGCCGGCGATGCGGCGCGCGATGCCATGTTCCAGCGGCTGATCCGGCAACTGGCCGACGACATCGTGCTGCGCCTGAGCATCAGCCTGCGCGGCACCTCCGCCGCCTGAGCGGCCATTGGCCAAGATCGACCCCCGCCGCGTCACGGCCTTTCTGAAGGAGCCGGGTGGCTGCCGCGTGGCGCTGTTGCATGGCGAGGATGCCGGGCTGATCCGCGAACGGGCGGAAGCGTTGCAGCAGGCGGTGCTGGGCGGCGACGACCCGTTCCGCCTCACCGAATTGCCGCGCGAGGCCGCGGCGAAGTCTGGCGTGCTGGCGGGCGAGATGGCGGCGCTGTCGATGACCGGCGGACGGCGCGTGGTGCGGGTGCGCGACGCGGCCGACGCGCTGGCCGGCGCGGTGAAGGACGCCCTGGCCGGTCCGGGCGAGGCATTGGTGATCCTGGAGGCCGGGGAATTGCCGGCCAGGGCGAAGCTGCGAAACCTGCTGGAGCCGCATCCGGCGGCCGCCGTGATCCCCTGTTACCGGGAGCGGGGCGCCGAGCTCGCGGCGACGATCGGGCGGCTGCTGCAGGAACAGGATGTCGGCGCCGACCCGGCCGCCCTGGAATGGCTGGCGAACCGCCTCGGCGAGGACCGCATGCTGCTGCGGCGCGAGGTGGAAAAGCTGGCCCTCTACGCAGGCGCAGGCGGCCGGCTGTCGGAGGAGGATGTGGTGGCCTGTGCCGGGGAAGGCTCCACCCTTGATCTGGACGAGGCGCTGATCGCCGCAACAGCCGGGGACGTGCCGCTGGCCGACCGGGCGCTGGATGCCGCCTTCGCCGAGGGCGCCAGTCCCATCGCGGTGCTGCGCGCGGCGCTGCGGCATGTGCAGCGCCTGCACCTGGCGGCGCTGGGTGTGGCCCAGGGACAGCCCCCTGCCGTGGCGCTGGAGGCCCTGCGGCCACCCGTGTTCTTCCGGGCGAAGCCCGGCTTCGAGCGCGCGCTGCGGCTTTGGCCGCCGGGGGCGCTGGCTGCGGCGGGCAGCGCCCTGCTGGAGGCAGAGAAGCAGGGCAAATCCGGCTCCATCGCCCGGCCGATCCCCGATGCCGTGGTGGCGCGCGCGGCGATCCTGCAGCTGGCGCGGCATGCCCTGTCCCTGAAGCGGCGCGGCTGATTGCCGCCTTTGGCCGCCAGCGCGGCCTTGCTTTAGCGGCAGGTTGACAGGCCAAAATCCGCCTTGCCACGATGAACCACGAACCGGATCGGCCATTCCGCTCGCTCCGCAGAAGCAGAAGGAGCGCTATTCATGCCCCGGCCAGTTCCGGCCTTTTCCTGGACAAGGCCCTTCCACCTGTCCGGCACGAGACGCCCCCTGGGACGCCGGATACCTGCCCTTCTCCCTGACACGTTTCGGAAAAGGGTGGCGGCATGAGCATGGAGAACAAGGGCGCCGCCGTTTCCGTGCCACCGCCGCCCAGGGCCATTTACCGCTCCGTCGGCCAGGGCGTGCCGCGTCGCCTGCGGCGGATCCTGGCCCTTGATGATTTCGAGCCGGCGGCGAGACGGGTCCTTCCCCGGCCTCTCTTTGGCTATGTCGCGGGCGCGGCGGAAACCAATGCGGCCTATCGCGACAACCGGGCGGCGTTCGACGAATGGGCTTTCCGGCCCCGCTACATGATTGACGTTTCGCGGCGCAGCATCGCCACCACCCTGCTGGGGGAGGAATACCGAGCGCCCTTCGGCATCGCCCCCATGGGCCTCAGCGCCATGATGGCCTATCGCGGCGACATCGCCCTGGCACGGGCCGCGCGGGAGGCCGGGGTCCCGATGGTCCTGAGCGGCTCCTCGCTGATCCGGATGGAGGATGTGGCGCGGGAAGCGCCGGAAAGCTGGTTCCAGGCCTATCTTCCTGTGGATGAAAGCCGCATCGCGCGCCTGCTGGACCGCGTGCTCCAGGCCGGCTTCGGCACGCTGGTGGTGACGGTGGACACCACCACCATGGGCAACCGGGAAAACAACATCCGCACCGGCTTCTCCACCCCGCTGAAGCCATCCCTGCGGCTGGCCTGGGACGGGGCCATCCGCCCGCGCTGGCTGTGGGACACCATGTTCCGCACCTTGCGGCACCATGGCATGCCGCATTTCGAGAACAGCTTCGCCGAGCGCGGGGCCCCCATCATCGCCCGCAATGTGGAGCGCGATTTCGGCGCGCGGGACCACCTGAACTGGTCCCACATCGCCCAGATCCGGCGGCAATGGAAAGGGCATCTGGTGGTGAAGGGCATCCTGCATGGCGAGGATGCGCGGCGGGCAGCCGCGGAAGGAGTGGATGGCGTCATCGTCTCCAATCATGGCGGGCGCCAGCTCGACGGAGCGATCTCGGCCCTGCGCGCCCTGGCGGAGGTGCGGGCGGTGGCCGGCGGCATGGCGGTGATGATGGATGGTGGCGTCCGGCGGGGGGCGGATGTTCTGAAGGCGCTGGCGCTGGGCGCCGATTTCGTTTTCGCCGGGCGCCCCTTCCTGTATGCCGCCGCGGTGGCCGGGGAAGCCGGCGTGCGGCACGGAATCGATATCCTGGCGCAGGAGGTGGACCGGAACCTCGCCTTGCTGGGATGCCTATCCCCACGCGAACTCGGGCCACAGCACCTGATGCGGATCAGCGGGGCCGGGCCGGTCGGGAATTCAGCAGGGGCCGCTCTTTGAAGGCGGCCCTCCCGCTCTAGGTGGGCGTGAGCAGCCTGATCAGGCCGTCCAGCTGATCCAGGTCGCGATAGGCGATGGTGATCCTGCCGCCTTTCTTGCCGTGCTGGATGGCCACCTTCAGCCCCAGCCTGGCCACCAGATCCCGTTCCAGCGCCTTGGTGTCGGCATCCTCGCTGATGGCGTCAGGGCGTGGCCTGATGCGCTCCGCCGCCGCCGCGAGGGCCTCGGTCTGGCGCACATTCAGGCCCCGCGTCACCACCATCTCCGCCAGCTTCAAAGGGTCGGAGGCTGTCAGCAGGGCGCGCGCATGGCCAGCGGACAAGGCGCCGCGCTCCACCATGTCGCGCACCTTGGGCGGCAGGGCCAGCAGGCGGAGCATGTTGGCGACATGGCTGCGGCTCTTGCCGACCGCCTGGCCCAGCGCATCCTGGGTCAGGCCGAATTCCTCGGTGAGGCGTTTGTAGCCCTGGGCTTCCTCCAGGGCGTTCAGATCCTCGCGCTGCAGGTTCTCCACCAGGGCAGCGGCCAGCGCAGCACGGTCATCCAGCTCATGTACGAAGACCGGCACTTCGTGGCGCTGCGCCAGCTGCGCCGCGCGCCAACGCCGCTCTCCGCCGATGATCTGGTAGGTGCCGGGCGCATTGGGCTTGGGCCGCACCAGAATGGGCTGCAGAACCCCATGCTCGCGGATCGAAGCGGCCAGTTCCGCCAGGCCCGACTGGTCGATGGGCCCACGCGGCTGAAAGGGGCCCGGCTCCAGCGACTCCACCGGCAGGCTTCGCGGCGCGCTGGCGGTCACCGGGGTTGCGGTGTTGCTGTCACCCAGCAAGGCGGAAAGACCCATGCCCAGCCGGGCTGGCTTGCGTGCGCTCATGCCGCCTTGCTCCCATCCTTGCCACCCCGCAGCCGCTCCCGCCGCAGCAGTTCGGCCGCCAGCTTGATATAGGATTGTGCGCCGGTTGAACGTGGATCGTAGAGCAGCACCGGCAGGCCGTGGGAGGGCGCCTCGCTGACGCGAATGTTGCGGGGAATCACGGTCTCGAACACCTTGTCTCGGAAGAAGGCCCGGACGTCGGCCGCCACCAGCTCCGACAGGTTGTTGCGGCGGTCGAACATGGTCAGCACGATGCCATCCAGCGTCAGCCCAGGGTTCAGGACGCGCCGGACACGGTCAATGGTACGGGTGATCTGCGAAACGCCTTCCAGGGCGAAGAACTCCGCCTGGAGGGGAATCAGAACCGATTCAACGGCCACAAGGGCGTTCAGGGTCAGCAGGCCGAGGGAAGGCGGGCAGTCGATCAGGATGAAGTCGAAGCCCTTCAACGTATCGGCGGCGGCCTCCAGGGCCAGGCGCAGCCGGTGTTCCCGGTGTTCCAGGCCAACCAGCTCGATCTCGGCTCCCGCCAGATCATTGTCGGCCGGCAGCAGGAACAGGTCCGGCACCCGCGTGGGCCGCATCAGCTCCGATAAGGGCTTCTGGCCGACCAGAAGGGCATAGGAGCCGGCGCCACGCTCGCTGCGCGGCAGGCCCAGCCCGGTGGAAGCATTGCCCTGCGGATCGAGGTCGATCACCAGCACGCGCTTCTTGGTGGCCAGGGCCGTGGCGAGGTTGATCGCGGTGGTGGTCTTGCCGACGCCGCCCTTCTGGTTGGCGAGAGCGATGCGTCGCAGGGAGGGCTTAATCGCCGGCACGGCGGATTCCAGTGATGCGAAGGAGTGTGGCTTCAGGGTCTGTGCTGCTCTTGAACCGCTCGACGTCCATTGTCCAGCCCGCCGCCCGTGCGGATTCCAGTTCTGAGGAGGCGGAGCGGCCTTTCGGAAAGATCGCGACCCCATCCGGCGCCATCAGGCGGGAAGCCCAGCCCAGCAGGCTCTCCAACGGAGCCAGGGCGCGTGCCGTCAGCACGGCGATGGGCGGCAGACGCACCGCCTCGATCCGCTCGGCATGGATGTGAACGTGGCGCAGCTTCAGTTCGGCTGCGGCAGCCTGCAGAAAGGCCGCCTTTCGCCGGTCGGACTCCACCAGATGCACAGGCCGCTCAAGCGCCATGGCAAGCACCAGCCCCGGGAAGCCGCCGCCGGAACCAAGATCGGCAAGGGGCCCCTCTCCTTGTGAAATCAAGGGAAGCAATTGGAGGGAATCCGCCATGTGGCGATGGCGCAGAACCTTCAAGTCTTGTCCGGCCATCAGGTTGATGCGCGCATTCCAGCGCATGAACAGATCGGCGAAGCGATCGAGCCGGCCTTGCGTTTCACGTGAAACATCCAGCGTGCCCGGCAGCTGCAGCACTTCTTCCTGTTTCACGTGAAACGTCCTTCCCGGCGACGGAGATGCACGGCCAGGGCGGCCAGGGCAGCCGGCGTGACGCCGGGCACCCGCCCGGCTCCTCCCAGGCTTCCCGGCTGCGCAACCTGCAATCGCTGCTTCATTTCATTCGAAAGGCCGGGAATGGTGCTGAAATCCAGGCCGGGCGGAATGGTCACGCGCTCCTCCCTTTGCAGAAGCCGCAATTCAGCGGCTTGCCGCTCCAGATAAGGCGCATACAAGGCTTCCGCCTCCACCTGTGCCCGCACATCGGCCGGAAGGGCGCGCAGCCAGGGGAAGGCAGCCTCCACCGCATCCACCGACAGATCGGGAAGGGCCAGGATCTCCAGAAGGCTGCGCCAGCGGCCATCCTGGTTGATCGCGATCCCTGCCGCTTTCAAGGCCGCAGGCGATCCACCTTCCGACCTGGCCCTTACCTTGGCATCCGCCACGGCGGCGGCAAAGGCCTGGAACCTGGTTGCCCGCTCCGGCCCCACGACCCCCCAGGCAATCCCCTGCTCGGTCAGCCGCAGGCCGGCATTGTCGGCACGCAGCGACAAGCGGTGCTCCGCCCGGGCGGTCAGCATGCGGTAAGGCTCGCTGACGCCCTGAAGGACCAGGTCATCCACCATCACGCCCAGATAAGCCTCCGTGCGCGCCAACACACGGTCGGCCCGGACGTCCCCCGCAAGGGCGGCGGCATTCATGCCGGCCAGGAGCCCCTGCGCCGCGGCCTCCTCATAGCCGGTAGTGCCATTGATCTGTCCGGCCAGGAACAGGCCCGGCACAGCGCGCACCTCCAGCGTCGGACGCAAGGCGCGGGGATCGACATGGTCGTATTCGATGGCATAGCCGGGCCGCAGGATCACCGCCCGTTCCAATCCCGGGATGGTGGACAGGAAGGCCTGCTGCACATCTTCCGGCAGGCTGGTGGAAATGCCGTTGGGGTAGACGGTGGGATCTTCCAGGCCTTCCGGCTCCAGGAAGATCTGGTGCTTCTCCCGCTCCGCGAAACGCACCACCTTGTCCTCGATGGAAGGGCAGTAGCGCGGGCCGACACCCTGGATCTGCCCCGAATGGATCGGGGCGCGATGCAGATTGGCCCGGATCAGGGCATGGCCCTCCGGCGTCGTGGCGGTGATGCCGCATTCCACCTGCCGGTTGGTGATGCGGTCCGTCATCCAGGACAAGGGCTCGGGCTCGGCATCGCCGGGCTGCATCTCCAGGCTTGCCCAGTCGATGCTGCGGCCATCCAGCCGTGGCGGCGTGCCGGTCTTCAGCCGCCGCATCGGCAGGCCAAGCGCCTCAATCGCCAGGGCCAGCCCAATGGCGGGGGCATCGCCAACGCGCCCGGCGGGAATGCGGGTTTCCCCGATATGGATCTCGCCCCGCAGGAAAGTGCCCGTCGTGATCACCAGCGCTCCGCATCCGATCCGCGCGCCATCCGCGGTCAGGACAGCCGTCACGCGGCCGGATGCATCCCGCTCGATCCCTTCCGCCGCCAGGGCGCGGATCGTCAATCCGGGCTGCGCTGCCAGCAGTTCCTGCACGGCCTTACGGTAAAGCGCACGGTCGGCCTGGGCCCGAGGCCCACGGACAGCCGGCCCCTTGCTGCGGTTCAACAGCTTGAAGTGAATCCCCGCTGCGTCGGCGGCGCGACCCATCAGGCCGTCCAGCGCATCGACCTCCCGCACCAGATGCCCCTTCCCCACCCCGCCAATGGCCGGGTTGCAGGACATCTCGCCCAGGGTTTCCAGCTTGTGCGTCAACAGCAGCGTATGGGCGCCGCATCGGGCGGCAGCGGCGGCGGCCTCGGTGCCGGCATGGCCGCCACCCACCACAACAACATCGAAATCGGTATCGCGCATGTCCCTGATATAGCGGGACGTGGCCTACTTTCCGATGCAGAAATCCCCAAAGACCACGTCGAGCACGTCTTCAACCCCCACGTGCCCGGTCAGCCGCCCCAGGGCGCGCAGCGCCGCGCGAAGGGATTCGGCGGATAGTTCCGGCAAGGGTGCCGCCTGCGCCTCCCGCAGCCAGGACGCCGCTTCCATCAGCGCGGCGCGATGGCGGGGCCGGGTCAGGCTGGCCTCTGCTGTCAGCCCAGCCCGGTCGGCAGCCAGATCCTCCAAGCGCTGGCGCAGCGCTTTCATCCCGTCTCCCGTTCGTGCCGACACGGCCAACGCTGCTTCTTGCACGGAAGGTGGCGCGAGGTCGCTTTTGCTGGCGACAACCAGTGTTTCCGGCGTCACCAAGGCCAGGGTCGCCGGGTCGGCGGCGCGGTCGGCGGCGAACACCGCCATCACCAGATCCGCTTCCTCGGCCCGGCGGCGGGCCCGTCGGACGCCTTCCGCCTCGATCTCGTCCGGCGTGTCGCGCAGGCCGGCGGTATCGGCCAGCCAGACCGGCACCCCCGCCAGATCCAGACGCACCTCCACCACATCCCGCGTGGTGCCCGCGCGCGCCGAAACAATCGCCGCCTCCCGGCCCACCAGGGCGTTCAGCAGGGATGACTTGCCGGCATTCGGTGCCCCGACAATGGCGACCCACAAGCCTTCCCGCAGCCGCTCGCCACGCCCGCCATCGGCCAGATGCGCCTCGATCCCGGCGGCCAGCGCCAGGGCCGCTTCCCGGACCTCGTCTTCCAGCGTGGTGGGGATGCCGTCCTCGGCGAATTCGATAGCGGCTTCCTGATGCGCCAGCAGGCGGGTGAGGCGTTCCGCCCAGCCGCCATAAAGATCGGCAAGCGCCCCACCGGCCTGCCGGAGCGCTTGGCGCCGCTGCACCGCCGTCTCGGCCTCAATCAGGTCGGCGATTCCTTCGGCGGCGGTCAGGTCCATCCGCCCATTCAGGAAGGCGCGGCGGGTGAACTCGCCCGGCTCGGCGGGACGGGCGCCGCAGGCCAGCAATGCTTCCGTCACGCCGTCCAGCACCGCGCGCCCGCCATGCAGATGCAGCTCGGCCGCATCCTCGCCGGTGTAGGAGCGGGGCGCGGGAAACCAGAGCACCAGCGCCTCGTCCAGCACCTCCCCTTCCAGGGGGTGCCGCAGGCGGCGCAGGCTGGCCATGCGGGGCCGCGGCAGGCCACCCGCCAGCCTGGCCAGGATGGCGCCGCTTTGCGGCCCCGACAGGCGCAGCAGCGACACGGCCGCCCGCCCGGCGCCGGATGCCAGGGCGAAGATGGTGTCGAAGCCGGACATCCCCTTCAGCCTTTCGGCACCACGTCCTTTTCCGTCAGCATCAGCCGCCGCGCCCGGCCGCCTTCCACCAGATGCGCCCGCAGGATTTCATCGACATCCTCGCGCGTTTCAGCGCGGTACCAGATGCCTTCGGGATAGATCACGATGGCCGGGCCGAACTCGCAACGGTCCAGGCATCCCGCCTGGTTCACCCGGATGGCGGGGATGCCGAGTTCCTTGGCGCGCGACTTCATGTAGTCCTTCAGCTTCTCGCTGCCCTTCGCGGCGCAGGAGCCACGCCGGTGCCCCTCCGCCCGGCGGTTGCAGCAAACAAACACATGCGCCTGGAAATAGGCGGGTGGATCCTGCGTCTCCACCACCGGAACGGTGGCTTCGGGGGCGGCGGCCTGGGTCACGGGCATCATCCTTCAGCAGCGTATGGGGCGGACCATTCCTCATCTAACGACGCGCCGTGGCATCGGCCAGTCACCCCTGCCGCCGACCGGCACGGGAGGCCTTGACGCTGCGGGCAGAGCGTGTCGAATCGCCCTGATGCCTCAACTCTCCCTTCTCACCCCCATTGGCGCACTGACCCTGTCCGAGGAGGACGGGGCGATTGTTGCGCTGGATTGGGGGCGTGGCCGCGACCAGGCGGAAACCCCCCTTCTGCTGGCCGCGCGCGACCAGCTGCAGGATTATTTCGACGGCCAGCGGGCGGAGTTCGACCTGCCGCTGGCACCGCATGGCTCCGTCTTCCAGCAGCGCGTATGGGCGGCCCTGCGGGAAATCCCGCCCGGCGAAACGCGTTCCTATGGCGAAGTGGCGCGCGCGATCGGCTCCGTCGCCCGCGCCGTTGGCCAGGCCAATGGCGCCAACCCGATTCCCATCATCATCCCGTGCCACCGCGTGGTGGCGGGTGGCGGTGCCCTGGGCGGCTATTCCGGTGGCGATGGCCCGGCCACGAAGACCTATCTTCTCGAACTGGAGCGCCGCGCGCGGCGCCAGCAAGGAACCCAGCCATGATCCATGCCATCCGCATCCACGAGCATGGCGGTCCGGAGAAGATGGTGTGGGAGGAAGTGCCCCTCCCCGCTCCGAAGGCCGACGAGGTGCTGGTGCGCCATGAGGCGATCGGCCTGAACTATATCGACGTTTATTTCCGCAACGGCCTCTACAAGGTTCCTTCCCTGCCGGCGACGCTTGGCATGGAGGCCGCCGGCGTGGTGGAGGCTGTGGGCAGCGAGGTGGCCGATTTCGCCGTGGGCGACCGGGTTGCCTACGCCATGGCGCCGATTGGCGCCTATGCGGAAGCGCGCACCCTCAAATCCGACCGCGTGGTGAAGATCCCCGACGACATCGACAGCCGCACCGCCGCGGCGATGATGCTGCAGGGCATGACGGCGCAATACCTGCTGCGCCGCACCTATCCGGTGAAGGCCGGGGACACGATCCTGGTGCATGCCGCGGCCGGCGGCGTCGGGCTGATCATGTGCCAATGGGCCAAGGCACTGGGCTGCACCGTGATCGGCACGGTTTCCACGCCCGAGAAGGCGGCCCTGGCGCAGGCCCATGGCGCGGCGCATGTGCTGATCTCAGGCCAGGATGACCTGCCGGCACGGGTGAAGGACATCACCGGCGGCGCCATGCTGCCCGTGGTCTATGACAGCGTCGGCAAGGACACCTTCATGACGTCGCTGGATTGCCTGGCACCGCTCGGGATGATGGTGTCCTACGGCAATGCCTCGGGCCCCGTGCCTCCGGTCAATATCGGCCTGCTCGCGGCCAAGGGTTCCCTGTTCCTGACCCGCCCGACCCTGGCGACCTACACCGCCCGCCATTCCGACCTTGTCGCCACCGCCACCGACCTGTTTTCCGTGGTGCAGTCCGGCGCGGTGAAGATCCAGATCAACCAGAGCTTCCCGCTGAAGGATGCCGCCGAGGCGCACCGGGCGCTGGAAAGCCGCCAAACCACCGGCTCCACCATCCTGCTGCCCTGAAGGCGGCCTTGCCGGATGGTGGTCACCTCCGGCCCGTCCGCGAAGACGCGTCCCGCCCTGTTGGGCTAGCCGGGCAGGTAATAGCGGTAGCGGTAGATTTCCCGCAGGCCGAGCGCCTCATACAAGGCACAGGCCGGGGCGTTCGCGGCCGAAACCTGCAGCCAGGCGGTCGAGCCCCCCTGCTCCGCCGCCCAGGCCGCCCCGGCGGCGATCAGGCGCCGCGCCAGGCCCTGGCGCTTGAAGCCGGGATGCGTGGCGATGTCGAAGAAGCCGACCAGCCGCCCATCCACCGCCAACTGCCCCACGGCCATCGCCTGCCCGCCCCGCCCCCGCAGCACCAGCCAGGCCGCGGGAACCATCATCATCCGGGCGGCCTGCTGCTTCTCGGCGCGGCGCTCGGTGGTCTGGTAATCGGCCGTGGCCAGGATGCCCAGCCATTCCTCATCCGGCGCGGGCTTCACCTCCAACGCCTGATCCGGCGCCGCGAACGCGGCCAAGGGGCCGGCCATGACCCGTGAATCCTCGGTGGCGCGGTAGCCCCGCTCCAAGAGGGCTTCCTCCAGGCCAGGCGGATCGAGCGGGGTGGAACGGAAGCGTGGCGGCAGTCCGGCCCGGCGATAGGCTGCCTCAATGCGCTCCAGGCGAAGCGGCAGGCTTGCATCCGGCGCCGGATCGAGGGCGCTGACGGCATTGGCCCGCCCCGTGCCGCCCAGGAAGGCCCGCAACAGGAACGGCCCGTCAAAGGCCGTGCGAAGGGCCGGAACCGCCGTGTGCGAGGCGCGCTCCAATTCGGACACCGAGACGCCCTGCCAGGAATATGCGTTCATTCTGTTCCCCGTTCCTGGTCCCGCAGCCTACCGCCCGCTTCGGCGAAGAACAGGCGGTGAGCCCCGCGAAGCTCGCAAGGGTTAGGGGCGGCAGAAGCAGGGCTGGGCAGGCATGAAAAAAGCCAGGGGCACTGGCCCCTGGCTTGTCCACCCACCCGCTTGCCGGGCTCAGGTGTTCATGGCGTCGAAGAAATCCTGGTTGGTCTTGCTGTATTTCAGCTTGTCCAGAAGGAACTCCATCGCATCCTGGGTGCCCATCGGGTTCAGGATGCGGCGCAGCACCCACATCTTGGTCAGGGTCGGGCGGTCGATCAGCACCTCCTCGCGGCGGGTGCCGGACTTGGCGATGTCGATGGCCGGGAAGACGCGCTTGTCGGACAGCTTGCGGTCGAGGATCAGCTCGGAATTGCCCGTGCCCTTGAACTCCTCGAAGATCACCTCGTCCATGCGGCTGCCGGTGTCGATCAGGGCAGTCGCAATGATGGTGAGGCTGCCGCCTTCCTCGATGTTGCGCGCCGCGCCGAAGAAGCGCTTCGGCCGCTGCAGGGCATTGGCGTCCACGCCGCCGGTCAGCACCTTGCCCGAGGACGGCACGACCGAGTTGTAGGCGCGGCCGAGGCGGGTGATGGAATCCAGCAGGATCACCACATCCCGCTTGTGCTCGACCAGACGCTTGGCCTTTTCCAGCACCATCTCGGTCACCTGCACGTGGCGGGTGGCCGGCTCGTCGAAAGTCGAGGCCACCACCTCGCCGCGCACGGTGCGGGCCATGTCGGTGACTTCCTCGGGGCGCTCGTCGATCAGCAGCACCAGCAGGAAGACATCCGGGTGGTTGGCGGAGATGCTGCGGGCGATGTTCTGCAGCATCACGGTCTTGCCGGTACGCGGCGGCGCCACGACCAGGGCGCGCTGGCCCATGCCGATCGGGGCCACGAGGTCGATGACGCGCGGCGTGTAATCCTTCTGCGCGCCCTTGGCGACGCTCTCGAATTCCGGGTTCTCCATCTTCAGCCGGCGCGTCGGATAGAGCGGCGTCAGGTTGTCGAAGTTGATCCGGTGCCGCAGCGCCTCGGGCGGCTCGAAATTGACGGTGTTGACCTTGAGGAGGGCGAAATAGCGCTCGCCATCCTTGGGGGCCCGGATCTGCCCTTCCACCGTGTCGCCGGTGCGCAGGCCGAAGCGGCGCACCTGGGCCGGGGAGACATAGATGTCGTCGGGACCCGGCAGGTAGTTGGACTGGGGGGAGCGAAGGAAGCCGAAGCCGTCGGACAGGATCTCCAGCGTACCATCGCCGTGGATCGCCTGGTCGTTCTCCGCCAGCTGCTTCAGGATCGCGAACATCATGTCCTGCTTGCGCAGGATGGAGGCGTTCTCGATCTGCAGCGACTCGGCGAAAGCGAGCAGGTCAGAGGGGCTCTTGGCCTTGAGTTCAGACAGGTGCATAGGTCGGACGCGTTCCGTTCCGGCGGGAAGGCAGGGGACATTTCCGCGGATGGGCTGGACACGGTCCGCAGATCATCGCCGCGCTTGTGCCGCAGCGGGATTGTCCCGAAAGATGAGGAGGGAGCCTCGGCAGCAGGCCAAGCCGTAGCTTGTTCCGCCACCTTGACGAGAAGCGCTGTCACGCTAGGGGCATGGAAGGCTTTTCGTCAAGTGAGCAATTGGCGCGGGCGCAATCATTTTCAAGCGGCTTCAACAATTTCCCGCAACAATTTCCGGCCCGGCGCCCGCGGCGGGCTGCGATACCACCGGTTGATCCATGCGCGCCATTCTGCGCGGGGCCCGATGATGGCTTCGGGTCCGGCAGGTAGCAAGGCATGGCTAGAACGGCCGGACGATCACCATGATGACGATCAGCACCATCAGCACCGTTGGCGCCTCATTGGCGATCCGCCAGTACCGCTCGGTGCGCGTCCGCTCATCACGCTCGAAGCTCTTGCGGGCCGTGGCCAGATGGCCATGGAAAGCGGACATCAGCAGGAAGCCTGTCATCTTGGCGTGCCACCAGCCGGCGGACCAGTCGATGACGCCAGGGGTCAGCACCAGGGTGATGCCGAAGAGCCAGGCCGCCGCCATGGCGGGGTTGATGATGGCGCGCAGCAGCCGCCGCTCCATCACCTTCAGCATCTCGCTGCGGCCAGAGCCGGCGGGGGCGGCGGTGTGGTATACGTACAGGCGCGGCAGGTAGAACATCCCTGCCATCCAGGCGATCACCGAGATCAGGTGCAGCGCCTTGGTCCAGGGATAGAAACCCGCCAGCGCGTCGATCGTCATGCGGCCAGCCCCAGCAGGGCGGGCAGATCGGTCATGCTGCGGAAAGGCTGCGCGCCCTGGGCCGCCAGCAGCGCCGGCTGCATTTCCCCGGCATAGGCCAGCACGCGGCAGCCGGCGGCGATGCCGGCGCGGATGCCGGGCAGGCTGTCCTCGATCACCACGCAATCCCTGGGCGCGGCGCCGCAGGCCATGGCGGCGGCTTCGTAGATGTCCGGATAGGGCTTTGGCCGGTCCACATCCTCAAAGGAAAGAACACGCCCGCCGAAGCGTTCCCCGATGCCGAGCCGCTTCAGCTTGGCCTCCAGCTCCATCCGGGAGGAGTTGGAAGCGCAGGCCACCGGAAAGGCCGCCGCCACACGGGCCAGCGCTTCCAGCGCGCCTTCCACCGCGATCACGTCGGTGGCCATGCGCTCGGCCAGCCGGCGGGACATCTCGGCCGGCCAGCTGTCGGGCAGGCGCCCCCATTGCGCCTCGATCACCGGCATCATGTCGGGCACGGCGCGCCCCAGGAAGATGTGGCGCGCCTCGGCGGGGGTGATGGGCCAGCCGCGCGCGGACAGGTCCTCCGACACCACGGCGGCGGCCAGGGCCTCGCTGTCCGCGAGCACGCCATCGCAGTCGAACAGCACCGCGGCGGGGCGCGGCTCCAGCGGGCGGAGTTCCGGGAAGCGCGGGCCTGGAAAGCGCGGGTCGGGCGGCGTCATGCCGCCGCCTTCTGCTGGCGGGTCAGCCTGGCATGGGGGCAGTCGCCATGCGCCTTGGGGCATTGCCGGGCGCCAGCGAAGGAGCACAGGGTCCGACCGCTATCCTGCGTCCGCCACACCAGATCGGCCAGGGCGGCGATGAAGGCCGGGTCGCTGTTCTGCGCGGGGGCGCGGAAATAGCCGGGAATGCCCAGCTTGTGCGCCAGCTCCTTGTATTCGACATCCAGCTCAACCAGCGTTTCCGAATGCTCGGACACAAAGGCGACAGGATGGATCAGCACGGCGGCGCCATCCTTGGCGGCCTGTTCCAGCGCCTCCTCGGTGGAAGGGCCGATCCATTTCTGCGGCGTCACGCGGGACTGATAGCAGATGGCGCTGTCCAGCCCCTCGATGCCGAGATGGCGGATAATGGCGGCGACGCTCTGCTCCACCTGCCACTGGTAAGGGTCGCCGCGCTTGACGATGCTTTCCGGCAGGCCATGGGCGGAGAACAGCAGGCGCAGCGGCGTTTCCGCGGGCAGGCTGGCCCTGGCCTCGTCAAAGGCACGGCGCAGCATGGCCGCGGTGGCGCGTGCGAAGCCTTCGTCGGAATGCCAGCAGCACAGGGTGCGGGTGGGCAGGTCGAGGTTGATCCTGGCGCAGGCCGCCCCCCAATCCTCCACCGAGGAGCCGGTGGTGGTGGTGGAATATTGCGGGTAGAGGGGCAGCAGCAGCACCTCCTCCGCGCCCCATTCCTGCACCTGCCGCGCCGCCGCATCGGCAAAGGGATGCCAGTAGCGCATGGCGACGAAGCAGCGGATGTTCGTCTGCCCGCCCGCCGCTTCGCCCGCCAGCGCCGCTTCCAGCGCCTG
This sequence comes from Teichococcus oryzae, assembly GCF_008386565.1. Classification (GTDB taxonomy): domain Bacteria; phylum Pseudomonadota; class Alphaproteobacteria; order Acetobacterales; family Acetobacteraceae; genus Pseudoroseomonas; species Pseudoroseomonas oryzae. The sequence continues at coordinate 306,657 of NZ_VUKA01000002.1, forward strand.
GGCCTGCGCCACCGTCAGTTCCAGCAACGGCGACTTGCCGCCCAGGATGGCGTAGTTCTCGCTGGCCGCCTTGGTGCGGCGCGCGGCGATGAATTTGCCCAGGAGCGGGCGGATCAGGCCCGGCACCCGCAGGATGGCCGGATCGGTGAACAGGTTCTCGAGAAACGGCCGCACAGCCTCGGGCCGGTCGGGGCCACCGAGGTTGAACAGCACAATGGCGAGCTTGCGGATGGCGGGCCGGGCGGATGCGGACATGGAGCAGGAGATGCCCGCGCCCGTCGCGCTGTGCAAGGGATGGCCAGGCTCCTGGCGGGGTTTCTGGCGAATCGTTTCCTTGTTTGCGCTGCCCCTCAGCCCTAGGTGGAAGGCAGCGCCCTTGCGGGCGATCGGAATGATTGAACAGAATGGCCCCGTGATGAACGACCAGAACCCGCCCGACAAGAAACCAGCCGTTGAATTGCCGACGCCGGCCGATCTGCCGGAGGATATGGCGACGCAGCCCCTGCCCGAGCAGCCCGCCGATGCGATGGCCCGCATCGCCGAGCTGGAGGCCGAGCTGGCCCAGCTGCGCGACCGCTGGCTGCGTTCGGAAGCGGAAATGCAGAACCTGCGCACCCGCACCAAGCGGGAGATCGAGGAGGCGCGCCTTTACGCCGTGCAGAAATTCGCCCGCGACGTGGTGGAGGCGGCCGACAACCTGCGCCGCGGCCTCGACGCCCTGCCCGCCGCGCAGGAAGGCGAGGCCGAGCTGCTGAGCAAGATGCGCGGGGGCTTCGAGGGCGTGGAGCGCGCCTTCCTGTCGATCCTGGAGCGCAATGGCGTGGCGCGGCACGATGCCGCCGGCCAGCCCTTCGACCCGGAGCTGCACCAAGCCATGGCGCAGCAGCCGCCGCCCGAGGGCGTCGCGGCCGGCACCGTGATCCAGGCCTGGACCCCGGCCTGGACGCTGAATGGCAGGCTGCTGAAGCCCGCCATGGTGGTCGTCGCCGGCGAGGGCGTTTCGGAAACCGCCTGAGCGGCGCTTCCGCCGCTGCACAATTTTTGCGCAGCGGCGAAGGTCGCTCTTGTCCCGGGGCGTTTGGCTCAATACATCGCGGTTGCAGCCATTCGCCCCCGGATGGCGACCCCTTTTCTATCTAGCCTGATGAGCAAGGGGGTGGGCGCGGCGCCGAAACTGAGGGCCGCCTTCACCCGCCAAAAGGAGAACTCGGATGAGCAAAGTCATCGGCATCGACCTTGGCACCACCAATTCCTGCGTCGCCATCATGGAAGGCGGCGAGGTGAAGGTGCTGGAGAACGCCGAAGGCGCGCGCACCACGCCGTCCATGGTGGCCTTCGCCAAGAATGGCGAGCGTCTGGTTGGCCAGGCCGCGAAGCGCCAGGCTGTCACCAACCCGACCGACACGCTGTATGCCGTCAAGCGCCTGATCGGCCGCCGTTTCGATGACGCCATGGTCAAGAAGGAAGCGGGCCTCGCCCCCTTCAAGATCATCCGCGCCGACAATGGCGATGCCTGGGTCGAGGCGGGCGGGCAGAAGCAGGCGCCGCAGCAGATCAGCGCCAACGTGCTGAACAAGATGAAGGAGACGGCCGAGGCCTATCTCGGCGAGAAGGTGACGCAGGCCGTCATCACCGTCCCCGCCTACTTCAACGACAGCCAGCGCCAGGCCACCAAGGAAGCCGGCGCCATCGCCGGCCTTGAGGTGCTGCGCATCATCAACGAGCCGACGGCGGCCGCCCTTGCCTATGGCATGGACAAGAAGGCCACTGGCACCATCGCGGTCTACGACCTCGGCGGCGGCACCTTCGACGTCTCCATCCTGGAGATCGGCGACGGCGTGTTCGAGGTGAAGTCCACCAATGGCGACACCTTCCTGGGTGGCGAGGACTTCGACCAGCGCGTGATCGACTACCTGGCCGATGAGTTCAAGAAAGAGAACGGCATCGACCTGCGGTCGGACAAGCTGGCCCTGCAGCGCCTGAAGGAAGCCGCCGAGAAGGCGAAGATCGAGCTGTCCTCGGCCAAGCAGACCGAGATCAACCTGCCCTTCATCACCGCCGACGCGTCCGGCCCGAAGCACCTCGTGCTGCAGCTCTCCCGCGCCAAGCTGGAGTCTCTGGTGGACGACCTGGTGCAGCGGACGCTGGAGCCGTGCAAGCTGGCGCTGAAGGATGCCGGCCTGTCCGCCGGCGAGATCGACGAGGTGATCCTGGTTGGCGGCATGACCCGCATGCCCAAGGTCATCGAGGCGGTGAAGACCTTCTTCGGCAAGGACCCGGCCCGCAACGTCAACCCCGATGAGGTGGTCGCGATCGGCGCCGCCATCCAGGGCGGCGTGCTGAAGGGCGAGGTGAAGGACGTCCTGCTGCTCGACGTGACGCCGCTGTCGCTCGGCATCGAGACGCTGGGCGGCGTGTTCACCCGGCTGATCGACCGCAACACGACGATCCCCACCAAGAAGAGCCAGACCTTCTCCACCGCCGACGACAACCAGACCGCGGTCACCATCAAGGTGTTCCAGGGCGAGCGCGAGATGGCGGCGGACAACAAGCTGCTGGGCAATTTCGACCTGCAGGGCATTCCGCCCGCGCCGCGCGGCGTGCCGCAGATCGAGGTCACCTTCGACATCGACGCCAACGGCATCGTTTCCGTCCAGGCCAAGGACAAGGCCACCGGCAAGGAAACGCAGATCAAGATCCAGGCCAAGTCCGGCCTGTCCGACGCCGATATCGAGCGGATGGTGAAGGACGCCGAGGCGCATGCCGAGGAGGACAAGAAGCGCCGCGAGGCGGTCGAGGCCCGCAACCAGCTGGAAGCGCTGATCCACACCACGGAAAAGTCGCTGAAGGAGAACGCCGAGAAGATCCCCGAGGCGGAGAAGGGCGAGGCCGAGGCGGCGATCGCCGCGGCGCGGGAAGTGCAGAACGGCACGGATGCCGATGCCATCCGCTCCGCGACCGAGCGCCTTTCGGCCGCCGCCATGAAGGTGGGCGAGGCCATCTACAAGGCGGCCCCGCAGGACGGCGCGGCCGATGCGGCCGGCACCGCCCAGGGCGCGGCCAGCCAGGGCCCGGCGGGCGAGAAGGTGGTCGACGCCGAGTTCGAGGACGTGGATCCGGGCAAGAAGAAGCCCGAGTAAGGCGTCCAGCCACGCGCTGATTCGCTGGCGCCCGGCTCGGCTTGTCCGGCCGGGCGCATCTTCGTTCCGGAGCTTGGGAGACAGGCCGAACCATGGCCAAGGGCGATTACTACGACACGCTCGGCGTCGGCCGGGATGCCGGCGAGGATGAGCTGAAAAAGGCTTATCGGAAGCTGGCAATGAAATTCCACCCGGACCGCAATCCGGGTGACAAGGCCGCCGAGGCGAAGTTCAAGGAATTGAACGAAGCCTATGACGTGCTGAAGGATGCCGAAAAGCGCGCCGCCTATGACCGCTACGGCCACGCCGCCTTCGAGGGTGGCATGGGCGGTGGCGGCGGCGGTGGTTTCGGCGGCGGCAGCCCCTTCGGCGCCGGCGGCTTCGAGGACATCTTCGCCGAGATGTTCGGCCAGTTCGGTGCCCGGCGCGGCGGCGGCGGAGCGGCGGCGGCCGGCCGCGGCGCCGATCTGCGTCACCAGGTGGACATCTCGCTGGAGGAAGCCTTCGCCGGGGTCAAGAAGCCGATCCGGGTGCAGACCAGCGTGCAATGCGATGCCTGCGACGGCACCGGCGCCGAAGGCAAGTCCCAGGCGGCGCAGACCTGCACCACCTGCGGCGGCGCCGGCAAGGTGCGCGCGCAACAGGGCTTCTTCCTGATCGAGCGCTCCTGCCCCACCTGCGGCGGCACCGGGCGCGTCATCAAGAACCCCTGCAAGCTGTGCCAGGGCGCGGGCCGCGTGCACCGCGAGCGCAACCTCAACATCACCATCCCCCCGGGGGTGGAGGACGGCACCCGCATCCGCCTCAGCGGCGAGGGCGAGGCCGGCCTGCGCGGCGCGCCGGCGGGCGACCTGTATGTGGACATCTCGATCCGCCCGCATGCGCTGTTCCAGCGCGACGGCGCCAACATCTATGTCCGCGTGCCGCTGCGCATGACCCAGGCGGCGCTGGGTGGCGGGGTCGAGGTGCCGACCATCGATGGCGGGCGTTCCCGCGTCACCATCCCGGCCGGCACCCAGACGGGCGACCAGTTCCGCCTGCGCGGCAAGGGCTTCTCCGTGCTGCGCTCGGCGGCGCGGGGCGACATGTATGTCCAGGTGGCGGTCGAGACGCCGCAGAACCTGTCCCCCCGCCAGCGCGAGCTGCTGGAGCAGTTCGAGGGCGAGGTCGGCCAGGGCGGCAATTCCTCCCCCGAAAGCGAGGGCTTCTTCGCCAAGGTGAAGGAGTTCTGGGACGGCCTCGGCCGGTAGGATGGCGGCGGGAAGGGATGGAATTGTTCCCTTCACCGAATTTGGCCCCCGGGAATCATTCCTGGGGGTCTTCTCTTTTTGGCCGTGTGGAAGAAGATGAAGGCTAGGAAATGATGTTTCCCCGCCTTTCTTTCGACCAAGGAACCCGCACCGCATGACGCTTCAGATCGGCATCGCCGGCATCACCGGCCGCATGGGCCAGTTGTTGTCGGAGGAAGTGGCGGCGGCGGGTGCCGTGGTGGCGGGCGGCATTGGCCGGTCCGGCGATGCCGAGGCATTGTTCTCCGCCAGCGAGGTGGTGATCGACTTCACCAATGCCCTGACGGCGGAGCGGCATGCCGAACTGGCCGCCCGCACCGGCAGGCCGCTGGTGATGGGCTCCTCCGGCCTGTCCCCGGCGCAGGAAGCGGCTGTGGCCGCGGCGGCGCGGAGCGTGCCCATTGTTTACGCCGCCAATTTCGCTCCCGGTGTGAACCTGCTTTTCGCCCTGGCCGAGCGCATGGCCGCCGCCCTGCCGCCCGAGCAATACGACGCCGAGATCGTCGAGATGCATCACCGGCAGAAGGTCGATGCGCCTTCCGGCACCGCCATCGGGCTGGGCCGCGCCGTGGCGCGCGGCCGCGGCCGGACACTGGAGGAGGTGGGCATGGAAAGCGGGCGCGATGGCCATACCGGGCCGCGTGGCACCGGCCCGATCGGCTTTGCCACCCTGCGCGGCGGCCAGGTGGTGGGGGAGCATACCCTGCTTTTCGCCGCCGGGTCGGAGCATATCTCCCTCACCCACCGCTCCTTCGATCGCCGGGTCTATGCCACGGGCGCGGTGCGGGCGGCGCAATGGGTCATCGTGCAGCCGCCCGGCCTGTATGACATGAAGCACGTGCTGGGGATGGCCTGAAGGCCGATCAAACGGCCCGGCGACAGCGGCGGGGCGGGAGGCGGATACGTGGTCCCGCTCCGCTGCCCTGCGGTGGGGCGCGACCTGCCTCCCATCACCAATGCTTGACCCCCCGGCTCGCGCTTGCGAAACAGCCCCGCCGCATTCTGCGGGGGATTAGCCAGGCCGGGGCGAACCGGTCGCCGCCGCGACAAGAGGACGATAAGGCCATGCGCGACAAGGGCGAGTACCTGTTCACTTCGGAATCCGTTTCCGAGGGCCACCCCGACAAGGTTGCCGACCGCATCAGCGACACGGTGCTGGATGCTTTCCTGGAGGCCGATCCGTATGCCCGCGTGGCGTGCGAGACGCTGGTCACCACCAACCGCATCATCCTGGCCGGCGAAACGCGCGGCCCGGCGAGCGTGACGCATGAGCTGCTGGCGCATCTGGCCCGCATGGCCGTGCATGACATCGGCTACGACCAGGAAGGCTTCTCCTGGCGCAATGCCGAGGTTTCCGTCCACCTGCACGCGCAGTCCGCGCATATCGCGCAGGGCGTGGACGCGGCCGGCAACAAGGACGAAGGCGCTGGCGACCAGGGCATCATGTTCGGCTATGCCTGCACCGAGACGCCGGACCTGATGCCGGCGCCGCTGTATTATTCCCACCTGATCCTGCGCCGCATCGCCGAACTGCGCCGCTCCAAGGACAAGACGGTCGCCGGCCTGCTGCCGGACGCCAAGTCCCAGGTGACGCTGCGCTACGTGGATGGCAAGCCCGTCGGCGTGACCTCCGTGGTGGTGTCCACCCAGCATGAGGAGGGCATGACGCAGGAGCAGGTGCGCGAGCTGGTGCGCCCGATCGTCGCCACCTCCCTGCCCGAGGGCTGGGTGGTGCCGGAGGACGAGTTCTACGTGAACCCGACCGGCACCTTCGTGATCGGCGGTCCCGATGGCGATTGCGGCCTGACTGGGCGCAAGATCATCGTGGACACCTATGGCGGCGCGGCCCCGCATGGCGGTGGCGCCTTCTCCGGCAAGGACCCGACCAAGGTGGATCGCTCGGCCGCCTATGCCTGCCGCTACCTCGCCAAGAACGTGGTGGCCGCTGGCCTGGCCGAGAAGTGCACAATCCAGGTTTCCTACGCGATCGGCGTGTCCAAGCCGCTCTCGGTTTATTTCGACCTGCACGGCACCGGCCGCGACATCGACGAGGCGAAGCTGGCGCGCGTCGTGAACGAAATGGTCAACCTTTCCCCGCGCGGCATCCGGGAGCACCTGCACCTGAACCGCCCGATCTATGTGCCGACCTCCGCCTATGGCCATTTCGGCCGCACGCCGGATGACGACCTGGGCACCTTCACCTGGGAAAAGACCGACCTGGTGCCGGAGCTGAAGCGCGCCTTCGGGCGCTGATCCATGGAAGGGGCGCCGCCCCTTCCGCGCCTTCCCCGCCAGGAATCTGGGATTTCTGGACTTTCCGCTGGTGGCGGGGTCCGGGGTGACGCGGTCACCCCGGCGGGGGTTCCAGGGGGCGGCGCTTCCCTGGCCCCGTTCCAAAGTGTTTTGCCCGATGACCGACACGCCTCCTCCCGTTCCCGACCGGCTTTACGGACGCCGCCGCGGCCATCCGCTGCGCCAGCGCCAGCAGACCCTGCTGGACGTCACGCTGCCGCGCCTGGCGCTTGATCCCGCTGATCCTTTCGCCTCCTTCCCGGAGCGGCCGGAGGAGCTGTGGCTGGAAGTCGGCTTCGGCGGCGGCGAGCATGCGCTGGCGCAGATCGCCGCCCATCCCCGGGCCGGGCTGATCGCGGCCGAGGTGTTCGAGAACGGCATCTGCTCCCTCCTGACGCGACTCGTGCCGGAAGGCGGGGAGGCAACCGCGCCCCTGCCGCCCAATCTGCGCCTGTGGACGGAAGATGCGCGCCGCCTGCTGCGCGCCTTGCCCGAGGGCAGCCTGTCGCGCCTGTTCCTGATGTTCCCCGACCCCTGGCCCAAGGCCCGCCACGCCAAGCGCCGCTTTGTCCATCCTTCCATCCTGCCGGTGCTGGGGCGGGCCCTGCGGCCGGGCGGAGAATGGCGTGTCGCGACGGACGACCCGACCTATCAGGACTGGGTGCGGGAGGTGATGGGCGCGCAGGATGTCTTCGAACTGGTGTCGCTGGACCAGGCACGCCCCGAGGGCTGGCCCGGCACGCGTTACGAGGCCAAGGCGCTGCGCGAGGGGCGGCACCCGCAATACTGGGTCTGGCGGCGCAGGGCCTGACCGCACGGCAAGGCTGCAGCTTTCGCGTGACACGATAGCCACGTATCTCATTTTTGATGATGCACCCTTCATTTTGGCGTTGACCACTTCAGGCTGATCACGACAATGTGTGCAGCCATGGACGCAACCACTCCAGATCTCCCGTCTCAGGAAGCCGGCCGGCGCGGCGCGGAAGCGCTGGCGGCGGAGCGTGGCGGCGTTCTTCCCTGGTGCGGCCCCGCCTGCATCGCCCTGGCGGCCGATTGCTCCTACGCCATCGCCTGCACCCTGCTGCGCACCGTCGCGCCCGAGCGCTACGCGCCGGATGCCGAGATCGACACCACCTATTGGCGGGACATGGTGGCGGCGCTCGACCATGCCGGCGTGCCGGCCACCCCCCTGTCGGTGGAAGGTCGCCCCACCCTGCTCCGGCTGGTGCGCCAGGGCACAATGGAGCCGGGTTTCTACCTGGTCCGGGTCACCGGGCACTTCCTGTTGCTGCGCCTGCATGGCTTCGGCTTGGCCGAGGTGCATGACAACCGCCTGTCCGGCGCGGTGCTGTCCACCCGGACCCACGGCCTTTGCCGGGTGACGCATCTGGCGCGACTCGGGGGCTGATCCCGGCTTTTCTTGTTTTCGCCGCGGGCGAAGACTATATGACTGGCACAACATCTTCGCTGCACAGTCAGGGGGGTGGCCTTAGCGGGCCGCCTTTTTTGTTTTTGGAAGACGATTCGCCACAGCACGAAGGGCTCGAAGCCCGCATCGCCGCCGCCATCGAGCCGACGCTCTCGGCCATGGGGTATGAGATCGTGCGCGTGCTCATCCAGGGCAAGCAAACGCCGACGGTGCAGATCATGGCCGATCGCACGGATGGGATTCCGGTCGGCGTCGCCGATTGCACACGAATTTCCCATGCCGCCGGCGCCGTGCTGGACGTGGACGATCCCTTCACCGGCGAGTGGAACCTTGAGGTTTCCTCCCCCGGCATCGACCGCCCGCTGACCCGCACCAAGGACTGGCTGCGCTTCGCCGGCCATGTCGCGACGGCGGAGATGAGCATTCCCTTCGAGGGACGCCGCCGTTTCCGTGGCATTATTCTGGGCGCCGACGAGGCCACGGTGCGGCTGCGGCTGGATGACGGCGCGGATGTGGCCCTGCCCCGCCCCGACATGCGCCGCGCCAAGCTGGTGCTCACTGACGAACTGATCGCCGCGACCGCGGCCGATGCCGCCCGCGCCCGGGCCGAGAATCCCGGCGCCGCACCCGACTCCGATGGGGGCGAGGAACCGCCCCCCGCCAAGAGGAACTGAGGATCATGGCCGCAGACGTCGCCATCGCTCGCCCAGAGCTGCTGCAGGTCGCCGAAGCCGTCGCCCGCGAGAAGATGATCGAGCGGGACGAGGTGCTGGAGGCGATGGAGCAGGCCATCCAGAAGGCTGGCCGCGCCAAGTACGGGCACGAGAAGGACATTCGCGCCGTCATCGACCGCCGCTCGGGCGAGGTGAAGCTGAGCCGCTGGACTGAGGTGGTGGAGCAGGAGCCGGTCGAGAACGAGGCCACGCAGATCCCGCTGCGCATCGCGCAGAAGATCAAGCCCGGCATCGCGGTGGGCGAGTTCATCGTCGATCCGCTTCCCCCGATCGATTTCGGCCGCATCGCCGCGCAGACCGCCAAGCAGGTGATCGTGCAGCGCGTGCGCGAGGTGGAGCGCGGCAAGCAGTTCAACGAATACAAGGACCGCGTCGGCGAGATCATCAACGGCGTCGTCAAGCGCACCGAGTACGGCAACCTGATGGTCGATCTCGGCCGGGCCGAGGCGCTGCTGCGGCGCGACGAGACCATCCCGCGCGAGGCCTTCCGCAATGGCGACCGCGTGCGCGCCTATATCTACGACGTGCGGGAGGAGCCGCGCGGCCCGCAGATCTTCCTCAGCCGCACCCATCCGGGCTTCCTGGCCAAGCTGTTCGCGCAGGAGGTGCCGGAGATCTATGACGGCATCATCGAGATCAAGGCGGTGGCCCGCGACCCGGGCTCCCGCGCCAAGATGGCGGTGATCTCCCGCGACAGCTCGATCGACCCGGTGGGCGCCTGCGTCGGCATGCGCGGCTCCCGCGTCCAGGCGGTGGTGGCCGAGCTGCAGGGGGAGAAGATCGACATCATCCCCTGGTCGGCCGAGAACGCCACCTTCGTGGTGAACGCCCTGGCCCCGGCCGAGGTCTCCAAGGTGGTGCTGGACGAGGACACGCGCCGGGTTGAAGTGGTGGTTCCGGATGACCAATTGTCGCTGGCGATCGGGCGGCGTGGCCAGAACGTCCGCCTGGCATCCCAGCTGACGCGCTGGGACATCGACATCCTGACGGAAGCCGAGGCCAGCGAGCGCCGCCAGGAAGAGTTCCGCAAGCGGACCGGCCTGTTTGTCGAGGCGCTCGACGTGGATGACGTCATCGCCGGCCTGCTGGTCAGCGAGGATTTCTCCTCCATCGAGGAAGTGGTCGAGGTCCCCGACGAGGACCTCGCCGCCATCGAGGGCTTCGACGAGAATGTCGCCACGGAACTGAAGCGCCGCGCCCAGGCTTTCCTGGACCGCCGCGAGGAAGAACTGGACGAGAAGCGCCGCGCCCTCGGCGTCGAGGATGCCGTGGCCGAGGCCGGCGGCTTCAGCCCCGCCATGCTGGTGACGCTGGGCGAGAAGGGCGTGAAGACGCTGGACGACCTGGCGGATCTGGCGGCCGACGAGCTGATCGAGATCCTCGGCGCCGAGGCCGTGGACGAGGAAACCGCGAACGCCATCATCATGGCGGCGCGCGAACACTGGTTCGCCCAGGAGAATGCGGGCGAAGCCCCGGCGGCGACGCCGGACGAGGAGAAGACCAACGACCAGTAACGCGGATATCGCGCCCGACGCCGCGATCGAGGACGGCCTGCCGGAGCCGGAGCTGAAAGGCCCGCTGCGGCGCTGCATCGCCACGCGGGAAACCCTGCCCAAGGAAGCGATGATCCGCTTCGTCCTCGGGCCGGAGCGGGTTGTCGTGCCGGATCTGGCCGGGCGCCTGCCCGGCCGGGGAATGTGGTTGAGCGCGCGGGCCGATGTGCTAGAACGCGCGTTGAGCCGCGGCGCCTTTTCAAGGGCGGCACGCGGACAGGTGCAGTTGCCCCCAGACCTTCGCGCACAGATCGAGACTGGCCTCAAGGGTCGCATCCGCGACCAGGTGGGCCTGGCGCGCAGGGCCGGTCAGGCGGTGTGCGGCTTCCAGCAGGTGCGCGAATGGCTTCAGGCCGGGCGGGCAGCCGTTCTGGTGGAAGCGGACGATGGGAGCCCCAGCGAACGGGCGCGGGTGATCGGCCGGCACAAGGTGCCGGTGATCCTGGCGGTCGGCGGCGGGGATTTGGGTTCGGTATTCGGAAGGGATCATGCAGTGCACGTGGCGATAGCCCCCGGACGGATCGCCGAGATGCTGCTGCAGGAGGCAGGCCGTCTGGCCGCTGTCTCCGGCATCACGAGCGGAGCGGGGTCGTGAGCCCGCAACGGCTCGCGATGAGGATTGATGGCACAGAACGGATCGGGTTCAGACGAACGAATGAGCGACCAGAATGAACAGGACGCGGCCAAGGGCCGGCTGAGCCTCCGCCCCGGCGGCAGGTTGGAGCTGGGTAAGACGGAGGCCGCTGGCACGGTGCGCCAGTCCTTCAGCCATGGTCGTGGCAAGACCGTGCAGGTCGAGGTGGTGAAGAAGCGAGCGGCCGGACCGGGCGCGCCGGGGGCGAAGCCCGCCGGTGGCCCGGCCACGGGCCCGCGCCAGGCCGGTGGCCCGCAGCGCGGCGCCTCCGGCCCTTCGCGCGGCGGTGCCGCGGCGCCGGGCCGCCCGCTCAATCAGGCGGAGCAGGCGACGCGCCTGCGCGTGCTGGAGGAGCATCGCCGCCAGGAAGCCCAGCGCCAGCGCGAGGAGCGTGAGCGCCAGGCCCTGATGGTGCGCAGCGCCGCCGAGGAAGCCGCCCGCAAGGCGGAAGAGGAGCGCCGCGCCGCCGAGGAGGCCGCCCTCCGCGCCGAACAGGAAGCCCGCGAAAAGGTCGAGGCCGAGGCCCGCCGCAAGGTCGAGGAGGAGGCCCGCCGCAACGCGCCGCCGCCGCCGCCCTTGTCCGCGCCGCGTCCGGGCCCGATCCCCAGCAATGCGCGCCCCGCGGCGCCGCAGCGCCCGATGGGCCCGCGTCCTGCCGCCGGTCCCGGTGGCGCCGGGCCTGTGCGGCGTCCCGCCGCGCCGGGTGCCGGTGCGCCCGCCGCGGCGCCGGGTGCCGCCGCCCCGCGTCTGACGCTGCGTGGCCGCGACGAGGGTGGCGAGGAAGAGCGCCGCAGCCCGGTGCGCCGCCCTGGTGGCGCCGGCCCGCTGGCGGCCAAGAAGCCGGCCCCTGCCCCGGCCCGCAAGACGCCGCCGGGCAGCGACCGCCGCCGCGACGGCCGCATCGACGTGGCCGCCGCGATCGAGGGGGATGACGACCGCAGCCGTTCCATGGCGTCCGTCCGCCGCGCCCGCGAGCGCGAGCGCCGGCAACAGGAACTGCAGCGCCTGCGCTCCGATGGCGTGAAGGTGGTGCGCGACGTGGTGGTGCCGGAAGCCATCACGGTGCAGGAACTCGCCAACCGCATGGCCGCCCGTGGCGGCGAGGTGGTGAAGGCGCTGTTCCGCATGGGCGTGATGGCGACGCTGACCCAGACCATCGACGCCGACACGGCGGAGCTGGTGGTCAACGAGTTCGGCCACCGCGTGCGCCGCGTCTCGGAATCGGATGTCGAGCAGGGCCTGGAAGGCACGGTGGACACCGATGAGGAGCTGCTGCCGCGTCCGCCGGTGGTGACCATCATGGGCCATGTCGACCACGGCAAGACCAGCCTGCTGGACGCGCTGCGCAAGACCGACATGGCCGGCCGCGAGGCCGGTGGCATCACCCAGCATATCGGCGCCTATCAGGTGCAGGTGGCGGGTGGCCACAAGGTCACCTTCATCGACACGCCGGGCCATGCCGCCTTCACCGCCATGCGCGCCCGCGGCGCCAGCGTGACGGACATGGTGATCCTGGTCGTGGCCGCCGATGACGGCGTGATGCCGCAAACGGTCGAGGCGATCCACCACGCCAAGGCGGCGAACGTGCCGCTGATCGTGGCGGTCAACAAGATCGACAAGCCGGGCGTCAACCTCGACCGCGTGCGGCAGGAATTGCTGCAGCACGAGATCGTGGTGGAAAGCCTGGGCGGCGACACCATGGAGATCCAGGTTTCCGCCACCAAGGCGATGAACCTCGACAAGCTGCTGGAAGCCATCCTGCTGCAGGCCGAGGTGCTGGACCTGAAGGCGAACCCGAACCGCGCCGCCGAGGGCACGGTCATCGAATCCAAGCTCGACAAGGGCCGGGGTCCGGTGGCGACGGTGCTGGTGCAGCGCGGCACCCTGAAGCAGGGCGACCTAGTGGTGGCCGGCGCCGAGTGGGGCCGCGTGCGCGCCATGCTCGACGACAAGGGCCGCCAGATGAAGGATGCCGATCCTTCCCTGCCGGTGGAGATCCTGGGCCTTTCGGGCGTTCCCTCCGCGGGCGAAACCTTTGTCGCGGTGGAGAACGAAGGCCGGGCGCGCGAGATCAGCGAGTTCCGCCAGCGCAGGCTGCGGGACAAGCAGGCCGCCGCCGCCGGGGCCGCCCGTGGCACGCTGGCCGACATGATGGCCCGCGTCGCCGCCGGCGAGCAGAAGGAAGTGGCCGTCGTCGTGAAGGCGGACGTGCAGGGTTCCGCCGAGGCGCTCGGCGTGACGCTGAACAAGCTGTCGCGCGACGAGGTCAAGGTGCGGGTGCTGCATTCGGCGGTCGGCCAGATCACCGAAAGCGACATCCAGCTCGCCAAGGCGTCCAACGCCATCGTCGTCGCCTTCAACGTCCGCGCGACCGCGCAGGCGCGGGAGCTGGCGCAGCGGGACGGCGTGGACATCCGCTACTACTCGATCATCTACGAGGTGGCGGATGACGTGGAGCAGCTGGTGCGCGGCAAGCTGGCCCCGATCCAGCGCGAGAAGTTCCTGGGCTACGCGCAGATCCTCGAGGTCTTCGAGGTCAAGCGCCTGGGCAACATCGCAGGCTGCCGCGTCACCGAGGGTGTGGTCCGCCGTGGCTGTGGCGTCCGTCTCATCCGCGATGGCGTGGTCATCCACCAGGGCGAGCTGGCGACGCTCCGCCGCTTCAAGGACGACGTCAAGGAAGTCACCAATGGCTACGAGTGCGGCATGAGCTTCGCCCACTACGACGCCATCAAGGTTGGCGACCAGATCGAGTGCTACGAGACCGAGACCGTCGCGGCGGTCTGATCCCGCCCCGGTTACCGCAAGATTGGGGGGATGGCTCCCCCAGTCCCCTTCTTTCCCTTTCGTCGGATCGGCGGAGGCGGAAAGGCAGGGGCCTGGGAGGGGCCATTCCCCCAGTCATTTCTGCCTCGGCCGTTTCCGCCTTCGGCCGCCCCTGACAGAGTGACGCTTCATCATGGCCAAGAAGACCTCCTCCTCCGGCGCCCCCAGCCAGCGCATGCTCCGCGTGGCCGAGGAGGTGCGCCACGCCCTGTCCGCCGTGTTCCTGCGCGGCGAGCTGCATGATCCCGACCTGGATGGCCGGCACATCACCGTCACCGAAGTGCGCGCCTCCCCCGACCTGAAGCACATGACCTGCTTCGTGGCGGCGCTGGGCCGCGCCGTGACGACGGAGGAGCTGAAGGGCCTGCGGCGGGTGCAGCCTTACCTGCGCACCCAGGTTGCCCGCGCCGTGCGGCTGAAATTCGCCCCCGAGATGCATTTCCAGCCCGACACCGCGCTGGATTACGCGATGAAGATCGACACGGTGATGCGCCGGCCGGAGGTCCAGCAGGATCTCCAGCCCCGCCCGGCCGCATCGGAGAACGCTGCGCCGGAGGAGGACGGAAACCCGTGACCACCCAAGACCCGGTGCCACCCGCGACGGTGCCGGTGATCCGCACCATCGCCATGCCGGCGGACACCAACCCTGCCGGAGACGTTTTTGGCGGCTGGCTGATGGCGCAGATGGACATGGCTGCCGGCAACGCGGCCGCGCGCCGCGCCCGGGGCCGTTGCGCCACCGTCGCGGTGGAGGCGATGAGCTTCCATTCCCCCGTGCGCGTCGGCGATGAAGTCAGCCTTTATGCCGAGATCCTTTCCACCGGCCGGACCTCCCTCCGCATCCGCGTGGAAGCCTGGCGGCGGGAACGCGAGGGCGAACACACCAACCGCGTGACGGAAGCCGTCTTCACCTTCGTGGCGCTCGACGCGACAGGGCGGCCAAGGCCCCTGCCCTCCGTCTGATTTTCGAGAAGCTGGGGAAATGAATTCCCCCAGACCCCTTTCCTTTTTCCTTGTCAGTTCCCGGGCGCGTCTGCGGCGGCACCCTTTGGGTGCGCCGGAGAGCATGGCCCTCCGGCGACTGCGGGCTCAGCCCTCGTGGCCCTTTAGAAACCTGGCTTCGCCAAGATAGCAGCCCCGTCTCCTGTTATGCTTCGAGCCCAGCTGGCAGAAAAAAGATGAGGGTGGCGTGGAGGGAGAATTCTTTCTCCCTCCAGTTCCCGAAGGGTTCACCACGGCTCCCTTCTCCCGCACTCCCGCGATGTTCTTTTTTCAGTTTGCGCCCGCCTGTTCTGGGCTCTATGGAGCGCCCCTCCGCTGACGGAGAGCCTGGGAAGCCTTGCTTCCTGGCGACAGGATGCGAGGAGGTGAGCCCTTCCCGCGGACAGCGCAGCAACTGAGAGATCCATGCCCCGCCCGAACCGCAAACCGAAGGGCCGTCCGCTGGATGGCTGGCTGATCGTCGACAAGCCCTCGGGCATCGGCTCGACCGATGTGGTGAACAAGCTCAAGCGGGCCTTCAACGCGCAGAAGGTCGGGCATGGCGGAACGCTGGACCCGCTGGCCACCGGCGTGCTGCCCATCGCTTTCGGCGCCGCCACCAAGATGGTGCCGTATGTCATGGACGGCACCAAGACCTACCGCTTCACGCTGAAGTTCGGCGAGGCGCGCGACACCGACGATGCCGAGGGCCAGGTGATCGAAACCAGCGATGCCCGGCCCACGGACGAGCAGATCCGCGCCGCCCTGCCCGCCTTCATCGGCGACATCATGCAGGTGCCGCCGATCTTCTCCGCCCTGAAGATCAACGGCGTGCGCGCCTATGACCTGGCGCGGGACGGGCAGATCCCGGAAATGGCGGCGCGCCCGGCCCGGGTGGACAAGTTCGAGCTGGAATCCCGCCCCGATGCCGACACGGCGGTGTTCACCGTGCAGTCCGGCAAGGGCGTCTATATGCGCTCCCTGGCGCGGGACATCGCAAGGGCGGCCGGCAGCGTCGGCCACATCGCGGTGCTGCGGCGGATGCGGGTCGGCCCCTTCCTGGAAGGGGAGGCGATTCCGCTGGACAAGCTGGTGCCTTCGGAGGATACACCGCCTCCTTCCCCGGATCTTCTGCTCCCCGTGACGACCGCGCTGGCCGACATCCCGGCTCTGGCCCTCACGGAAGCGGAGATCGCGCGCCTTTCCTTTGGCCAGACCATTTCCCTGGTTGAGCTGATGGGACGGATTCCCGTGGACGCCAACCCCGAAGGGGGCCTTGCGCGGGCCATGGCGGGGGAGCGCCTGAAGGGACTCGTGCGCCTGGAATCCGGCTTAGCCAAGCCGGAGCGGTGGCTCGGCCCGGGCGAAAAGACCCTCCTGCCCGTTGATCCCATCGGGGATGACGTGGCGAACTGAAAGGCAAAGTGCCGATGTCGACGATTACCGCTGAGCGCCGCGCGGAGCTCATCAAGGAATACGCCACCAAGGAAGGTGACACGGGCAGCCCGGAAGTGCAGGTCGCCCTGCTGTCCGAGCGGATCTCCTCCCTCACCGAGCACCTGAAGGCGCATCCGAAAGACTTCCACAGCCGCCGTGGCCTGCTGGTGCTGGTCGGCCAGCGCCGTGGCCTGCTGGACTATGTGAAGCGCAAGAACCAGGCCCGCTACCAGAGCCTGATCGAGCGCCTCGGCCTGCGCCGCTAAGCGGCCCGGACCCCAGGATTCGCGCCGGTTCCCTTGCGGGAGCCGGCGCTTTTTTTTGCCCTGATCACGTTTTCTGGACAGCCTGCCTGCTTATTCTGACGGCAAGGCTATGCGCCATTTCGACCGTTCGGACATTGTTCCGGCCTCAAATCGGGCAAGTCTCCCCTGTTCATGCGCCCGTCCCTGCCTGAATAAACCTGGCACAAGGATTGCTGGAATGTTCGGGCCCAGCTTTGCGACTCGGCGGACGCTCAGTAACGGTGATTGCGTCAGGCTCTAGGCAAAGCTAACGGGCAGATAGGCGCCCATGCCATGACAGGCATGCAGCGCCGCCAAAGCTCAGGCGTCGCAAAAATGGGCGGGGCAGGGGCCTGAACAAGGATTGGGAGAAAGTTCGATGAGGCCTATGCGGCTTGCTACTCTCCGCACCCTCGGCGCGGCCGTCCTGGCCAGCGTCGTGGCGGTGCCGGCAATGGCGCAACAACCCGCACCCGCTTCCGGTGCGGCAACGATGGAAGCCGTGAAATCCCGCGGCACACTGAGCTGTGGCGTGAATACCGGCCTCGCCGGCTTTGCCCAACCCGACAGCCAGGGCCGCTGGGCCGGCTTCGACGTGGATTACTGCCGCGCCCTGGCCGTTGCCCTGTTCAACGACGACAGCAAGATCCGCTACGTCCCGACCACGGCGCAGAACCGCTTCACCGCGCTGCAATCCGGCGAGGTGGACGTCATGGCCCGCAACACCACGGCCACGCTGTCCCGCGACACCTCGCTCGGCTTCGATTTCCCGGCGGTCAACTTCTATGACGGCCAGGGCTTCATGGTGAAGAGCAGCCTGGGCGTGAAATCCGCCAAGGAGCTGGATGGCGCCACCGTCTGCGTGCAGCCCGGCACCACCACCGAGCAGAACCTGACCGACTGGGCCCGCGCCAACAACATCAAGTTCACCCCGGTGGTGATCGAGCGGCTGGAGGAGCTGGTTTCCGCCTATGTCGCCGGCCGCTGCGACGCCTACACCACCGATATCTCGGGCCTGGCCGCCACCCGCTCCGTGCAGCCCCAGGCGGCCGAGCACGTCATCCTGCCGGAAGTGATCTCCAAGGAGCCGCTCGGCCCGGCCGTGCGCCATGGCGACCAGCGCTGGTCCGATCTGGTTCGCTGGACCCACTACCTGCTGGTGGCCGCCGAGGAGTTCGGCATCAATTCCGCCAATGTGGAGGAAGTCGCGGCCACCGACACCCGCCCGGAGGTGCAGCGCATGCTGGGCAAGAATGGCGGCCTTGGCGCCATGCTCGGCGTTGACAACCAGTGGGCCGTTCGCGTCATCAAGGTGATCGGCAATTATGGCGAGGTGTTCGACCGGAACCTGAAGGCCCTTGGCATCCAGCGCGGCCCGAACGCGCAATGGAGCCAGGGCGGCCAGCAATACGCCCAGCCCTTCCGTTAAGCCCGGAAGACCCGCCTCCTGATCCGGGCGGGGCCCCTGCCGGGGCCCCGCCCGACACTCGCGAACAAAGAAAACGGGGCCCCACCAATGTCCGACACCGCCGACCCCAGGCTGCTGCGCGCGCCACCGAAAAAAGGGATTCGACTGTCCTGGACCGACGAAAGGCTGCGCGGCATCGTGTGGCAGCTGCTGGTGGTCGGCCTTGTCGGCGGCATCATCTGGTGGCTGGTGAGCAACACCGCCCACAACCTGGAAGTGCGCCGCATCGCCACCGGCTGGGGATTCCTGAACCGGGAGGCCGGGTTGCCGATCGGTGAGAGCCTCATCGACTACAACCCCACCAACACCTATTCCCGTGCCCTGCTGGTCGGCGTGCTGAACACGCTGAAGGTGGCGGTGGTGGGCATCATCCTGGCCACGATCCTCGGGACGCTGATCGGCATTGCCCGGCTGTCGAAGAACTGGCTGCTGTCGCGCCTCGCCGCGACCTATATCGAGGTGATCCGCGACCTGCCGCTGCTGCTGCAGCTGTTGTTCTGGTACGTCATCCTGCAGGGCCTGCCGGCGCCGCGGCAGTCGCTGAACCCGATGACCGGCGTGTTCCTGTCGAATCGCGGCCTGAAGCTGCCCTGGGTCCAGTGGCAGGATGCGCACAGCTTCGCCCTGCTCGGGCTGGTGGCGGGCATCGTGGCCACCTTTCTTTACGCCCGTTCTGCCCGCGCCAAGCGGATGACGGACGGCCAGCCGCGCAAGGTGTGGCCGGTGGGGCTGGGGCTGATCCTCGGCCTGCCGCTGTTGATCTGGGCGGCCCTGGGCGCCCCCTGGCAGGGCGACATCCCGGCGCTGCGCGGCTTCAACTTCCAGGGCGGCCTGACCGTTACCCCGGAATATTTCGCGCTGCTGCTCGGCCTCGTGACCTACACCGCCGGCTTCATCGCCGAGATCGTGCGCGCCGGCATCCAGTCCGTGCCCCAGGGCCAGTGGGAAGCGGCCGAGGCGCTCGGCCTGCAACGCGGGCGCATCATGCGCCAGATCGTGTTGCCGCAGGCGCTGCGCGTCATCATCCCGCCGATGACCAGCCAGTACCTGAACCTGACCAAGAACTCGTCGCTCGCGGTGGCCATCGGCTACCAGGACATCGTCTCGATCTCCAACACCACGCTGAACCAGACCGGCCAGGCGATCGAGGGCATCGCCATCATCATGGCGGTCTACCTGTGCATCAGCCTGTCGATCAGCCTGTTCATGAACTGGTACAATGCCCGCATCGCGCTGGTGGAGCGGTAGGACCATGAGCCGCCATCGCCCTCAACGACGCATCCCGATTTCCCGCCAGGCGCCGCGCGCCCAGGGAGGGTCCAGCCATGTCTGACACCGCAGCCGAAGCCACCGTCCCGCGCCCGGCCCAGGAAAGCGCCATCGGGCCGCGCCGCCCCCCCTTGCTGGCGGTCGGCCCGGTCGCCTGGGCCCGCGCCAACCTGTTCTCCTCCTGGCTGTCCACCGCCGTCACGCTGGCGCTGATCTACCTGATCGTGCGCTGGGCGATGGGCTTCGTCGACTGGGCCTTCGTCAACGCCATCTGGTCGGTGCCCGTGGTCAATGGCCAGGCGCAAACCCAGGCCTGCCGCGCCCTGAACGGCGCAGGCGCCTGCTGGGCGGTGGTGACCGAGAAGCACCGCTTCATGCTGTTCGGCACCTATCCGTATGAGGAGCACTGGCGCCCGGCGCTGTGCGTGCTGCTGTTCATCGGCCTGTACATCGTCTCGGCCATGCGCCGCTTCTGGCGCAAGGAGCTGGCCTATATCTGGATCGGCACGCTGACCCTGATCGGCGTGCTGATGTGGGGCGGCGTGTTCGGCCTGTCCTATGTCCCGCAGGAGCGCTGGGGCGGGCTGGTCATCACCCTGATCCTGGCCACCTTCGGCATCGCCCTGGCCTTTCCGCTGTCGATCCTGGTGGCGCTCGGCCGGCGCTCCAGGCTGCCGGCGATCAAGGCCCTTTGCGTGCTGTATGTCGAGCTGATCCGCGGCGTGCCGCTGATCTCGCTGTTGTTCATGGCCAGCGTGATGTTTCCGCTCTTCCTTCCGGAAGGCATCAACATCGACAAGCTGCTGCGCGCCCAGGTGGCCATCATCCTGTTCGCCGCCGCCTATCTGGCGGAGGTGGTGCGCGGCGGCCTGCAGGCCCTGCCGCGCGGCCAGTACGAGGCGGCCGACGCGCTCGGCCTGTCCTATTGGCAGAAGACCGGCTTCATCATCCTGCCGCAGGCGCTGCGCCTGGTGATCCCGCCGCTGGTGAACACCTTCATCGGCATGTTCAAGGACACCTCGCTGGTACTGATCATCGGCATCTTCGACCTGCTGACCGCCGGCAAGACCGCCATCATCGAGCCGGCCTGGCAAGGCTTCGGCATCGAGATCTACGTCACCATCGGGCTGATCTACTTCATCTTCTGCTTCGCCATGTCCCGCTACAGCCAGGGGCTGGAGGCGGAACTGAACCGCCACCGCGTCCGCTGATGCCCCGCCACCCCGCCAACCGCCGCGAAGGACCCTTCCCATGAGCGCCACGATGGACACGGCCGCCCACCTCTCCTCCGCCGCCCGGACGGACGGCCCGCCGGCCATCCTGATGGACAAGGTGAACAAGTGGTACGGCGCCCTGCACGTGCTGCGCGACATCAACCTGTCCGTCGCGCAGGGGGAGCGCGTGGTGGTCTGCGGCCCCTCGGGCTCCGGCAAGTCCACCATGATCCGCTGCATCAACCGGCTGGAGCAGCACCAGGAAGGCCGCATCGTCGTCGACAACATCGAGCTGACCGACGACCTGCGCTCGCTCGACGCCATCCGCCGCGAGGTCGGCATGGTGTTCCAGAGCTTCAACCTGTTCCCGCACCTCACCATCCTGGAGAACTGCACCCTGGCGCCCATCTGGGTCCGCCGGATGCCGAAGAAGGAGGCGGAGGCGCTGGCCATGGAATACCTGACCCGGGTCAAGATCCCGGAGCAGGCGAACAAATATCCCGGCCAGCTTTCGGGCGGGCAGCAGCAGCGCGTGGCCATCGCCCGGGCGCTGTGCATGAAGCCCAAGATCATGCTGTTCGACGAGCCAACCTCGGCCCTTGATCCCGAGATGATCAAGGAGGTGCTGGACACCATGGTGATGCTGGCCGACACCGGCATGACCATGATCTGCGTGACCCACGAGATGGGCTTCGCCCGCCAGGTCGCCGACCGCGTGGTGTTCATGGACCGGGGCGAGATCGTCGAATCGGGCGTGCCGGAACAGCTCTTCAACGACCCCAAGACCGAACGGCTCAAGACCTTCCTGAGCCAGATCCTGCGCGGCCACTGAACCGCCAGAAAAGCGCTGGAGGGAGAAAGAATTCTCCCTCCAGACCACCCTCATCTTCTTTCTGTCCGTTGGGGCTCGGGGCAGAACAGGTGACAGGGTTGCCACTTGGCGAAGCCTAAAATCCAATGGGCAGCACGGGCTGAACCCGCAGAAAGGGCGCCGCCGCAGACGCGCCCGTAAACTGACAAAGAAAAAGAAGGGGTCTGGGAGAATTCATTTCCCCAGCCTTCTGCCGATGTCTCAGCCCCAGGGGACCGGCAGAGTATCGCCCGCGATATAGAGCGGGTGGCCCGGCTCCCCGGAGGCGGTCACCTTCAGCGCCAGGGGCTTTACCCCCGCTTCCCGCAACAAGGCCGCCAGGGCCGCTCCGCGCCAGCGCAAGGGGCGGGGCGGCAGGCCCCAAGCAACGATCACCCGCTCCGCCTGGCGGGACCATTCGCGGATCGCCTCGTCATTGCCGGGACCGACCGGGTCCTCCGCTTCCAGCAGCATGGCGGGGCGGGTGGCGCGCAGGGCGAAGCTGTTCAACACCACCATGGCGCCGAAGCCCCAGCGCCGGGTGAAGTCGCGGGCGCGGCGCACGGTGGGATCGTCCACCCGCTCATCAGCGGTGGAGGGGTTCATCATGATCCAGGCCACAAAACCCGGCGAACCGAAGGGCTTCCCGTCCCAGCGCCGTTCCAGAAAGGTGCGGTAGCGGCCATCCTCCGAAAAGACGGCACGGCTGACCACCTCGCCCGACACCGCCAGCCGCACCTTGCCGCCCGGGTCGTGGCGGTCCTGCGGGCGCAGCGTTTCGGGAAACAGGTCGGCCATGGAAATGCTCCAGCAAGGTCAGGGCAGGGGGCGAGCACCCCCGCCTCCCCCTGCTGTCCACGGGATTCAAGGAACAGCATCCCGTCTCTCCGGTGGGCCACCGGGCCGATCAGGCGTCAGCGGGCGCTGGCGCTGGCCTCGGAACGGTGCGCGCCGACGCGGGTGGCCAGCGCCGCGGCCATGAACTCGTCCAGCTCGCCATCCAGCACCGCGTCCGGGTTGCCCTTCTCGACATTGGTGCGCAGGTCCTTCACCAGCTGGTAGGGGGCTAGCACATAGGAGCGGATTTGGTGGCCCCAGCCGATATCGGTCTTGCCGGCCTCGGTGGCGGCGGTGACTTCCTCGCGCTTGCGCAGTTCCAGCTCGTACAAGCGCGCCTTCAGCATATCCATGGCGATGACGCGGTTGCGGTGCTGGGAGCGGTCCTGGGTGGAGGCGGCGACGATGCCGGTCGGGATATGGGTGAAGCGCACGCCCGATTCGGTCTTGTTGACGTGCTGGCCGCCCGCGCCCGAGGCCCGGAAGGTGTCGGTGCGCAGATCGGCCGGGTTGATCTCGATCTCGATCTTGTCGTCGATCACCGGGAACACGTAGACGCTGGCGAAGGAGGTCTGGCGCCGCGCCGCCGCGTCGAAGGGGGAGATGCGCACCAGCCGGTGCACGCCGCTCTCGGTCTTCAGCCAGCCATAGGCGTTGGGGCCGGAAACCTGGATGGTGGCCGACTTGATGCCGGCCTGCTCGCCCTCGGATTCCTCGGTGAGTTGCACCTTGTAGCCGCGCTTCTCCGCCCAGCGCGTGTACATGCGCAGCAGCATCTGCGCCCAGTCCTGCGCCTCGGTGCCGCCGGCGCCGGCATTCACCTCGATGAAGCAGTCGCGCATGTCGGCCTCGCCCGAAAGCAGGCTCTCGATCTCGCGGCGCTTGGCCTCGGCGGCGAAGGCCTTCAGGTCGGCCATGGCGGCGTTGACAGTGGCCTCGTCACCCTCGCCCTCGCCCATCTCCACCAGTTCCAGCGCGTCGCGGACATTGCGCTCCAGCGCGCGCACGCCCTCGATCTGGTCGGCGAGGCGGGTGCGCTCGCGCATCACCGCCTGGGCCTCGTCCGGCTTTTCCCACAGCGTCGGGTCCTCGGAGCGGGCATTCACCTCGTCCAGGCGGCGCACCGCCACGTCCCAGTCGAGGTGGCGGCGCAGCAGGGCGATGGAATCCTCGATCTGGCCGCGCAGGGCCTCGGCATCAGCTCGCATGTCGCACTCTTTCCATCACCATGGGCCACTCAGCGGGCCCCCACGAGGCCCATCGCCGCAGCCACCGGATCTGCGGCCAACGCGCCACCGCCGCAAGAGGTTGAGCGCAGGGCCTCGCCAGGGCGGCAGGGGCAGGGTTCCGGGGGGATAGCCGTCTCCCGGCCACCGAGTCCAGGGCCGGCAGCAGGGCAGGCGGCCGATCCCGCGGCGCCGCCCGTCACCACGGCCCCGCCGGAGCCGCTTCTAGCTGTCCAGCCGGATGCCCAATTCGCGGATCAGTGGCCGCCACGACCTGTTCTCGGCGGCAACGAAGCTGTTGAGTTCCTCCGGCGACCAGGCGGCGCTTTCGATGCCGAGGCTCCGCATGCGGTCCTGCATCGCATCCGAGGCGATGGCGGCGCGCACCTCCTGGTTCAGCCGCCCGATGATGGCGGGGGGCGTGCCGGCGGGGGCGTGCATCGCCTGCCAGCCAAAGGCCACGGCATTGCCGATGCCGAGCTCCCGCGCCGTCGGCACGCCCGGCGCCTGCAGCGAGCGTTGCTCCGACAACACGAGCAGGGCACGCACCTTGCCGTCCCGGATAAAGGGGATGCCGGTGGCGCAGTCGATCAGCACGCTGTCCAGCAGGCCGGCCATCAGGTCCTGCATCGCCGCCGGGCCGCCGCGATAGGGGATGTGGATGGCCTCGAAGCCGACGCGGCGCTTCAGCATCTCCATTGCCAGATGGTGCGGCGAGGCGACGGCGGGGCTGCCGTAACTCGGCGCCTTCCGGCGCGACAGGGCCACAAAGGCCTTGAAGTCCTGCACCCCCTCCGGCCGCACCACCAGGAACAGCGGAAAGCGGCCGATGAAGCCGGCGCCGGTTAGGTCGCGATCCGGGTCATAGGGTAGCCTGGCGTAAAGCGCAGGATTGTAGACCAAATTGCCATTGTCTGAATGGAGCAGGGTGTAGCCATCGGCCGGGCTGCGGCAGACGGTCTCGCTGGCCAGCACGGCGCCGCCGCCGGGACGGTTGTCCACCACCATGTTCTGGCCCAGGCGCGGGCCGAGATGGCCGGCGATCAGCCGCGCGAAGGTGTCGGAAGGGCCACCAGCCGGATAGCCCACCACCCAGCGCAGCGGGCGGTCCGGCCAGATCGCCTGCGCCTGCGCGCGCCGTCGGGCGCCGTGGGCCCATGCCGCGCCGGAAGCCGCCCCGAGAACCAGTCCGCGTCGTGCCAGCATGTCCGTCCTTCTTCCGCCCGCCGCCGGGGCTTCGCCAGAGATCGCCCAAGGGGCCGGAATGCGGCGCATCATGCGCCGCGGCGCCTCAGCGTGCCAGCAGCCAGACCCAGAAGGGCAGGGTGGCCATGGCGGCGAGGTGCTGCGTGGTGATCATCGCCGCCATGATCGGTGCGTCGCCCCCCATCAGCCGGGCCTGGACATAGGCCGTGGGCGCCGTCGGCTGGGCGATGAACAGGATGGCGACGGCCGCGGGCAGGGGGTCGAGGCCGGTCGCCAGCGCCAGGACGGTCGCCAGGGCCGGCATGACAAGCAGCTTGAGCACGGCCGTCAGAAACTGCGTTGCCGGCTGCGACGCCAGCGCCTGCGGCGTCAGCGCCGCGCCGACACACAACAGCCCCACCGCCAGTGAACCCTGGGCCAGCGCCCGCAGCAGCCCGTTCAGCCCCGGTGGCAACCCGCCCAGCAGGGACAAGCCCAGCCCGGCCAGGCAGGCCAGTATCAACGGGTTGGTCAGGACCTGGCGCAGCACGCGCAGGGGATGCGGCCGGCGTTCGCCCCCCATGGCGAAGGCCACGGTGATGATGGTCTGCACGCAGGGCACGATCAGCCCGGTGGCGATGCCGCCCAGCGCGAGGCCCGCCTGGCCCTGCGCCGCGCCCACGATGGCGAAGGCGATCAGCGTGTTGTAGCGGATGCCGCCTTGCAGCACGGAGGTCATGGTGGCGTGGCCATGCCGGAGCAGCCGCGCCAGCGCCACCGACAGCAGCGTGCCGGCCAGCAGCGTCGCCCAGATGGTGCCGGCCAGGGTGCCGAGCGGCAGGGCCCGCACATTCACCGCGCTGATGGAGGACACCAGCAGCGCCGGCAGCAGCACAGTGAAGACCAGCTTCTCCATCGCCGCCCAGGGCGCGGGATCGGGCAGCATGCGCTGGCGCAGCAGCCAGCCCAGGCCGATCAGGCCGAAGATCGCGGAAAACGCATCCACCCAGGCGGCCATGGCACCAACCCCAACGATCAGCCCCGCGGGATCAGCGGGCCAGCAGCGCCTTCAGATCGGCCTGCGGGCGCGCGCCGAAATGCCCGATGCACTCGGCCGCGGCGACCGAGCCCCAGCGGCCGCATTCCGGCAGGGCATGGCCCTGGGTCAGCGCCGCCAGGAAGCCGGCGGCATAGGCGTCGCCGGCGCCGGTGGTGTCCACCACCTCGGCCGGCGCGGCGGCGATCTCGTGCGTGTTGTCGCCGGACACGATGACGCTGCCCTTTTCCGAGCGCGTCAGGGCGGCGAGCTTCACCTCCCCGCGCACCGCCTCCATCGCCGCCTCGAAGCTATCCGTCTCGTAAAGGCTCATGATCTCGGCCTCGTTGGCGAACAGGATGTCGGTCTGGCCGGCGACAAAGGCGCGGAAGGCCGCGCGGTGGCGGCCGACGCAGAACGGGTCGGACAGGGTCATGGAAACCTGCCGGCCGTTCCGGTGCGCGATGGCGGCGGCGCGGCGGAAGGCGGCCTGCGCTTCCGGCGGGTCGAACAGATAGCCTTCCATGTAGGTGACGGCGGCCGATGCCACCATCGCCTCGTCCACATCGGCCTCGCCAAAGGCGACGCAGGCGCCGAGATAGGTGTTCATGGTGCGCTGCCCGTCCGGCGTGACAAGGATCAGGCAGCGCGCCGTGGGGGCGCCCCCCTTCAGCGGCGCGGTGGGGAAGGCGACGCCGGCGGCGCGGATGTCATGCGCGAAGACCTCGCCCAGCGCGTCCTCCGCCACCTTGCCGAGGAAGCCGGCGCGCGCGCCCATGGCGGCCGCCACGGCGCAGGTGTTGCCCGCCGAGCCGCCGCTGCTTTCCACCCCCGGCCCCATCGCCGCGTAGATCGCCTCCGCCCGCTCGGCGTCGATCAGCGTCATGGCGCCGCGCTGCATGCCTTGGGCCGCCAGGAAGCCGTCATCCGCCCGCGCCTGCACGTCGAGAATGGCGTTGCCGATGCCGAGGATGTCGAGGGTGGGAGCAGCCATGGAATGCCGGAACCTTTGCCGTGTGGTTCCGGAGCGCCGCCGGAACGGCCCTGCGATAGCAGCCGGGCGGGGCATGGCAAAGGGCGCGATCCGGCGGCACGCCAGAAATGCCGTGGAACGCACTGGGATCGCAGCTTTCCCCGCATGCCCCGTTGTCGTGGCGGGGTGGCTCGTGATAGCCCATTCGCCTCGCAGCACGGCTTGCGCCGCTCCCGCGCATGCCCCTCCCTCAACCGCCGTGCCGATGAAGGGTGAGCCGATGTCCGTCTTCCGCCGCCGCCGCGAAGAGCCCACGCCCCAAGCGCCCGGCACGGATGCCGATGAAAGCTTCGCGCCCCCGACCACCGTTCCCGTGGCGCGCGATCCGGACCTCGCCGTGCCGCCCTTCCGCCCCGCGCCCAGCCAGGAGCCTGCCATGAATCTGCCGCCCAAGCCCAGCCAGCCGCCGATCGGCGTCGGCCTGCCGCCGCGGCCGCCGGTGAATGCGGGCGGCCATCATGGCCAGGCGCAGGGCCAGGGCTACGGGCAGGCGCAGCACGCGGCCCCGAGCCTGCCCACGCCGGCGGTCAGCGACCGCCGCACCATGGTGGTGGGCAAGGGCATCAGCCTGCAGGGCACCGTGACCGATGCCGAGCGGCTGGTGGTCGAGGGCACCATCGAGAGCCAGATGATGCACGCGACGGAGCTGTTCATCAGCCAGACCGGCGTGTTCCGCGGCGAGGTCGAGGTGGAGGATGCCGAGATCATCGGCACCTTCGATGGCACGCTGACGGCCCGCGGCAACCTCGTCATCCGTGCCACCGGCCGGGTGCTGGGCGTCGCCCGCTCCCGCCGGCTGCAGGTGGAGGAAGGCGGCCAGCTTTCCGGCCGCATGGAGATGCTGACCGAAGCCAGCGCGCCGCCCAGCTACCTCCCGGCGCCGGCCAATATCGACGAGGACTGAGCCGGCATCCCTGGTGCCGAACGGCGCGGGCCATGCCGGCCCGCGCCCCCGCCTCTCCTGTTCTGGTCCGCAGATGCCGCCGCGTGCCCTGATCCTGGCCTTTTCGCTGCTTCTGGGCGCCTGCGCGCAACAGCAGCAGGTTGATCCGCAGGCGGTGCTGGAGCAGGTGCTGGCCAGCTACCGCACCAGCCTGGCCGGCATGCAGCCGGTCTCCGCCCCGGCCACGCCGCCCCTGCAATCGACCCCTGGCGCCGTGTCCCGCCTGGTGGGCCAGTCGCCCGACACGCTGCGGCGCTGGCTGGGCGAGCCAGTCCTTCGCCGCAAGGAAGGCAATGCGCAGATCTGGCTTTATCAGGCCTCGTTCTGCCATCTGGACGTGGTGTTCGACCGTGACGACGTGCCGAACAGCCCGCTGCGCGTCAGCTACGCCGCCGCCCGCTCCTCCGGCACAGACCGGCAGACCGAGGCAAGCTGCCTGCAGGAGCTGCAACGCGGCGCAGCAACCGCGCCAGGGCTGGCCGCGGCCCGGCCCGGCCTGGGCTGAACCGGTTTCGGCTGAACGGCGCGCGCAGTTGGGCGCGCAGTCAGGCGCGCAGCAGGCCCTGCCGCACCAGCGCCGCCTTGGCCGGGCAGTTCCCCTGCGCGCCGCGCCAGGCGAGATAGGCGCCGGCACCCAGGGCGAGGGCCGTCAGCACCGGGTTCGGGCGCGGCCGCGCCGCCGCCGCCGCCAGCACCAGGCCGGCCACCACATAGCCGGCCCGTTCCGCCGGGCCCAGCTCGCCGGACTGCGCCGTGGAAGGCCAGTTGCGGGAAGCGGGCTGCAGCGTCGTGGAGGGTTGGTCCATCGGGAAATCTCCTGACATCATGCAAGGCAAACACCGCCATGGGGGGCGGGGTTCCAGCCGCGGCATTTGACAGCACGGCGCCCCGCACCCCATTCCGGCGCCGCCACCGCACGAAAGAACCACCGCCATGCGCCCTTCCGGCCGCGCCGCCGACGCCCTTCGCAGCATTGTCCTGGAACCCGGCGTGGCCCGCCATGCCGAGGGTTCCTGCCGCATCCGCATGGGCGTGACGGAAGTGTTGTGCACCGCCAGCGTCGAGCCGCGCGTGCCGCCCTTCCTGCGCAACAAGGGGGAAGGCTGGGTGACGGCCGAATACGGCATGCTGCCGCGCGCCACCCACAGCCGTGGCGAGCGCGAGGCGGCGCGCGGCAAGCAATCGGGCCGCACCCAGGAGATCCAGCGCCTGATCGGCCGGGCGCTGCGCGCCGTGGTGGACCGCAAGGCGATGGGCGAGATGGCGATCACCCTGGATTGCGACGTGATCACCGCCGATGGCGGCACGCGCTGCGCCGCCATCACCGGCGCCTGGGTGGCGCTGCACCAGGCCTTCGAGCATTGCGTGCTGAAGAACACCATCCGCCGCAACCCGCTGCAGGACCAGGTGGCCGCCATTTCCTGCGGCATCTGGAAGGGCGAGCCGGTGCTCGACCTCGACTACGCCGAGGACAGCGCGGCGGGGGCGGACGCCAATTTCGTGCTGGCGGGCAAGGGCGGCATCATCGAGGTGCAGGGCACGGCGGAAGGCGCGCCCTTCTCCGACGAGCAGTTCCTGCGCCTCCTGGCCCTGGCGCGGCAGGGCACGGAACAGTTGTTCGCCGCCCAGCGCAAGGCGATCCACCGCTGAAGGGAGGACCCGCCATGCGCCGACAACTCACCGAACGCCGCATCGTCATGGCCAGCCACAACGAGGGCAAGGTGAGGGAAAACGCCGCCCTGCTGGCCGAGCACGGCATCGAGGTGGTCAGCGCCCGTGCGCTGAACCTGCCGGTGCCGGAGGAAACCGAGAACAGCTTCATCGGCAACGCCACGCTCAAGGCGCTGGCCGCGGCCCGCGCCTCTGGCATGGTGGCGCTGGCCGATGACAGCGGCTTCTCGGTCGCCTCGCTGAACGGCGATCCCGGGGTGCGCACCGCCGACTGGGCGGAACAGCCGGATGGCCGGCGCGACTACGCCGCCGCCATGGCCAGGGTCGAGGCGCTGGCGGCGCCACACCCCGACCGCACCGCCTGGTTCACCTGCGCCCTGGTGCTGGCCTGGCCCGATGGCCACACCGAGGGCTTCGAGGGGCGCGCAACCGGCCAGTGGGTCTGGCCGCCGCGGGGCGAGGCCGGCTTCGGCTATGACCCGATGTTCCAGCCTGACGGCCACCACAAGACCTTCGCGGAGATGGGCGGCGAAGCCAAGCACGCCATCAGCCACCGCGCCGCCGCCTTCCGCCTGCTGGCCGAGGGCTGCCTGAAGGGCTGACGGATCACGGCATCCGGCGCGGCCGGCATCACCTGCCGCTTCGGGCCGCCGCGCCGGCAGGAGATGCCGCCGGCCGCGCCCGCTGCCGCTGTTCAAGCGCGCGCAACGGTTCTAGCCTTCCACTCCTTCGCCGCAGCTGCGCAGGATGGCCATGAACCAGATCAACGTGCCGCGTCCGAACGACCTCGACGCGTTCTGGATGCCCTTTACCGACAACCGCTACTTCAAGTCCCACCCCAGGCTGCTGGCCCGTGCCGAGGGCATGCTCTACTGGACCGCGGACGGGCAGGAGGTGCTGGACGGCACCGCAGGCCTGTGGTGCTGCAATGCCGGCCATGGCCGGCGCGAGATCACCGAGGCGATCCAGAAGCAGGCCGCGGTGATGGATTTCGCGCCGACCTTCCAGCTCGGCCATCCCATCGCCTTCGAGGCGGCGGCGCG
Organism: Teichococcus oryzae; assembly: GCF_008386565.1. Lineage (GTDB taxonomy): Bacteria > Pseudomonadota > Alphaproteobacteria > Acetobacterales > Acetobacteraceae > Pseudoroseomonas > Pseudoroseomonas oryzae. The sequence continues at coordinate 337,031 of NZ_VUKA01000002.1, forward strand.
CCTGGCCGAAATCCTGCCGCAGGGGCTGGACCGCGTCTTCTACACCAATTCCGGCTCGGAAAGCGCCGACACCGCGCTGAAGATCGCGCTGGCCTATCACAAGGCGCGCGGCCAGTCGCAGCGCGTGCGGCTGATCGGGCGGGAGCGCGGCTATCACGGCGTCGGCTTCGGCGGCATGTCGGTGGGCGGCATTGGCGGCAACCGCAAGCAGTTCGGCGCCATGCTGCCTTATGTGGACCACCTGCCCCACACCCATGACATCGGGCGCAACGCCTTCACCAAGGGCCTGCCCGAGCATGGCGCGGAGCTGGCCGACAGGCTGGAAGATCTCGTGGCGCTGCACGGCGCCGACACCATCGCGGCCGTGATGGTGGAGCCAATGGCGGGCTCGACCGGCGTGCTGGTGCCGCCCGTGGGCTATCTGAAGCGCCTGCGCGAGATCTGCGACAAGCACGGCATCCTGCTGATCTTTGACGAGGTGATCACCGGCTTCGGCCGCCTCGGCACGAATTTCGGCGCCGAGCGGCTAGGCGTCACCCCCGACATCCTGACCATGGCCAAGGGCCTGACCAACGCCGCCGTGCCGATGGGCGCCGTGGCGACCAGCGACGGCATCTACGACGCCATTGTCAACGGCTCGCCCGATGGCATCGAGCTGTTCCACGGCTACACCTATTCCGGGCACCCGCTGGCCGCCGCCGCCTCCATCGCCACGCTGGCGCTGCACAAGGCGGAAGACCTGCCCGGCCGCGCCCGCGCCATGGAGCCGTATTTCGAGGAAGCGGCGCATTCGCTGCGCGGCCTGCCCAATGTCGTGGACATCCGCTCGATCGGGCTGGTTTGCGGCATCGAACTGTCGTCGCGGCCGGGCAAGCCGGCGGCCCGCGCGGTGGACGTGTTCCGCAAATGCTTCGATGACGGCGTGCTGATCCGCACCACCGGCGACATCATCGCGCTGTCCCCGCCGCTGATCGCGGAAAAGCAGCATGTGGACCGGATCTTCGAAACGCTGTCCGGCGCCATCAAGGCCGCCGCCTGACGGGCGCATGGGGGCGGGGGAGGATACCTTCTCCCCCGCGCCATCTACCGCTTCGACAGGTCCACGACACCCGCGAAGCCGGTTTCGGTGCCGAAAGCCAGTTGGGTTCCCGCCGGGTTCCAGGCCAGCGCCGACACCGCGCCCCGCCCCGGCGCCGCCACGGGCACGATCTTGCCCGAGCCGATCTCCGCCATCAGCACCAGCCCGTCCTGGAAGCCGGCCGCCACCACCTCATGCTGCGGGTGGCAGGCGACCATGGTGCAGACGACGCTGTCGCCGCCTGCCAGCTCCACCGGCGGCTTGCCCATCGGCCCGCCGGCGAAGAACGGCCACAGCACGATGCAATCCGCCCCCGCCGTCGCCAGCCAGCGCCCCTTGGCGGTGAAGGAGAACGACCGGATCTTGGTGGGATAGCCGGACATGCGCATGTCCTGCTGGTCGGTCAGCCGCCAGCCATGCAGCGCGTTCTCCTGCATGCTGGTGACCACATGCGTGCCATCGGGGCTGAACGCCACCGATTGGTGGCTGCCCTTCCAGGGCAGCACGCGCGGCTTGTCGTCCTTGCTGTTGACGAACCACAGGCTGGCGCCGTTGTAGTGCCCGGCGGCGACCCGCTTGCCCTTGGCGTCGAAGGCGACGCCGCCCACCGTCGAAGGATGCTGCAACGCCTTCAGCTTCGCCCCGTCCTTGCCGAACAGGTGCACCGTCTTGCCGACCGAGGCGGCGCGCAAGCCGGAAGGATGGGCGGCCAGGTGCTCCACCCACTTCATCATGCCGAAATCGGCGATTTCGGCGATCTCGCCCTCGGCCGAGACGCGCAGCAGCTTGCCGTCATCGCCGCCCGACAGGAAGCCGCTTTCCGAATCCGCCACCAGGGACAGGGCCGCGCCGTCATGCGCCTCCAGCCTGCGCCACTCGCCCTCGGCGCTGGCCAGCCGCAGCGTGCCGTCGCCCAGCGAGAAGGCGCAGCCACGCCCGTCCCGGCCAAAGGCGGCACCGATCACCCAGGCCCCCAGATCTTCCGACCGTCCGCGGCTGGACAGCAGGAAATCAGCGTCGTTCGCCGTCTCGCTCATGCCGCACCCTGGGAAGCAACGCAGCTCTCGAAGCCGCGGCGCAGCTGCGGGCGGTTCAGGTTGCGGCCGATGAAGACGATCTTCGACTTGCGCGGGTCACCCTCCTTCCACGGGCCGATGAAATCGCCATCGGCGATCATGTGCACGGCCTGGAAGGCGAAGCGCCGGTCGTCGCCCTGATAGGCCAGGATGCCCTTGGTGCGCAGCAGGTCCGGCCCCTTGGCCTGCAGCAGCCCGCCGATCCAGGCATTGAACTTCTCCGGGTCGATCGGCTGGTCCACCTCGAAGCTCATGCTCAGCACGTCCTCGTTGTGCTCGTGCTCGTCGGATTCGAGGAAATCCGGCTCGCGCTCCAGGATGCGCTCCAGCTTGAAGGCATCGCGGCCGATCACCGCCTCCACCGGCACGTCCGACTTGGTGGCGCGGCGGATCTCGGCATAGGGGTTGATCGCCTTGATGCGGCGCTCGACCTCGGCGGCCTCCTGTTCGCTCACCAGGTCCATCTTGTTCAGCACGATCACGTCGGCGAAGGCGATCTGCTCCTCCGCCTCATGGCTGTCCTCCAGCCGGGCGATCAGGTTCTTGGCATCCACCACGGTGACGATGGCGTCGAGCCGGGTGGCGCGCTTGACGTCCTCGTCCATGAAGAAGGTCTGCGCCACGGGAGCGGGATTGGCCAGGCCGGTGGTTTCGACGATGATGCCGTCGAACTTGCCGCGCCGCTTCATCAGCGCGCCCAGGATGCGCACCAGGTCGCCGCGCACGGTGCAGCAGATGCAGCCATTGTTCATCTCGAACACTTCCTCGTCGGCGTCGATGACGAGGTCGTTGTCCACGCCGAGCTCACCGAACTCGTTGATCACCACCGCGAATTTCTTGCCGTGATTCTCGCTGAGGATGCGGTTCAGAAGGGTGGTCTTGCCGGCGCCGAGATAGCCGGTGAGGACGGTCACGGGGACAGTGGTGTCGCTGGTCTCGCTCATGCGGGTTCCTCCTGCGGGGATTCGGGGCCGGGCGGGTTGGTCGTGACGTTATATGATACGCATGGCGGCCAAGGTCACGGGGGCGGCCCCGCCCTGTCCTGTTGCGGGCGGACTTGCCCAAGGCATAGTGGGCCCTGGAAGGTAGTTGGCAACGCAGGGCATGGAACCATGTCCGAATCTGGAAGGGCACGCGAGTGGTTGCGGGGGAGTGATGCTTCCACCATCCAACCACAGGCGGTGCGGTGCGTTGCATGCCGTGGGCAACGTTGGCCTGGCAGATCGAGGATGAGCGTGAGCGTGAACGAAGACGAGGCAGGCCAGCGGCGAAGCCACCCCGAGGAGAATGACACTAGGGATCAGGATGTGCAGGGCGAGGGCCGGCAATGGAGCCGGGGCATCCCCGCCGGGGGCGACGTCGCGACCGACGCGCAATCGGCCGCCCACTCGCCCACCGGAGGGCCCGGCGTCCGCCACTGGCAGGAGGCGACGATCACCGAGCCGGGGCTCGGCAACCGCGGCAGCGTGTTCTTCGCCGCCGTCGAGATGACCCGCATGCCGATGATCCTCACGGACCCGAACCGGCATGACAACCCGGTGGTGTTCGCCAACCGCGCCTTCGAGGACCTGACCGGCTACCGCCAGGACGAGATCGTCGGCCGCAACTGCCGCTTCCTGCAGGGCGGCCAGACTGATCGGGACCAGGTCACGGCAATGCGGGAGGCCATTGCCGCCGAGCAGCCGGTCTCGGTCGAGATCCTGAACTACAAGCGCGACGGCACGCCGTTCTGGAACGCGGTGTATATCGCCCCGGTCTATGACAGCGACGGGCGGCTGATCTACTTCTTCGCTTCGCAGCTCGACGTGTCGCGGCGCCGGGCTTCAGAGCAGTCGCTCCGGCAGGCGCAGAAGATGGAATCGATCGGCCAGCTGACGGCCGGGCTGGCGCATGATTTCAACAACCTGCTGCAATCCATCTCCGGCAGCCTGGAGCTGCTGGGGCGCCGGATTCAGGACCCGCAATCCCTGCGCTACCTGGCGCGCGCCAGCGAGGCGGCCGATCGCGGCGCGAAGCTGACCAGGCAGCTCCTGGCCTTTGCCCGCAAGACCCGGCTGGACCCGCGCCCTTCCGACCTGAACCGGCTGATCAACGAGTTCGGCGACATGCTGGAAAGCTCGGCCGGCAGCCAGACGGAGCTGCGCTTCAACCTGAGGCGGCGGCTGCCGCCGGCGCAGCTCGACCCGACGCATCTGGAGATGGCGCTGCTGAACGTGGTCATCAATGCCCGCGATGCCATGCCGCAGGGCGGCACCGTGACCATCAGCACCGCCGTCGAGACGCTGCCCGACAACGGTCTGCCCGGCGGCCCCTATGTGGTGCTGTCGGTGACCGATACCGGCTGCGGCATGCCGCCGCATGTGCTGGAGCGCGCCACCGAGCCGTTCTTCACCACCAAGGACACCGGCAAGGGCACCGGGCTGGGCCTCGCCATGGCTCAGGGCTTCGTGCAGCAATCCCTGGGCAGGCTCGAGATCCAGAGCGAGCCTGACCAGGGCACCACCATCCGCATGCTGTTCCCCGCGGCGGCGGAAGTGGCGGCCCCGCCACCCGCCGCCCCCATCGCCCTGCCGCCGGGCATCGAGCGCCGCGGCGCCTCGGAAACGGTGCTGGTGGTCGAGGATGGGGAGGATGTGTTGGCCCTGGCATGCGAGCATCTGGAGGATCTGGGCTACCGCGTCCTGCCGGCCCGCAACGCCGACGAGGCGCTGGCGATCCTGGACCGCCTGGGCGCCGGCCAGATCGACCTGCTGTTCTCGGACATCCTGATGCCGGGCAGCATGAACGGCCTGGTTCTGGCGGAAAGCTTCCGCGAGCGGGCGCCAGGCGCGGCGATCCTGCTCACCACCGGCTACAACGAGGACCTGACGATGCAGGTGCCGCGTTCGCCCAGCATGGATGTGCTGGGCAAGCCGTATCGCCGCTCGGAACTGGCGGACCGGGTCCGCGCGGCGCTGGATGGCCGCGGTCAGGTCCGCGGGCCGCGCGCCGCGGGAACCCGGCCGCCGACCGGCCCCGAACACCAGGGCTGAGACGCCGCTCCGGCCACCGCGCAGCCGGATGCCGGGATCACGGCCAGCACGCCCCGGCATCGAGCGGCAGCACCGGGCGCGGCAGCCTCCGCCATTCGAAGCGGCCGAGATCCGGCGAGGTCAGGCCGGGTGCGTCCACCTCGATGATCCGCCCAGGGCTGAAGAACTCGTCGAAGCCGGCGCGGAAATGGCCGCGCGACTTCACCACCACGCAACGCGCGGCGGCAATGTCGAGGCCCAGATGTTCCAGAAAGGCGGGATCGGCGCATTGCGTGCGGCGGCTGACCACCACGACGGTGATGCCGCCCAGGCGCAGCGCTGCCGTTGGGCCCAGTTCCACCACCGAGCGGGCATAGGTGCCCCGCCGCCCGGTGACACGGCCATCCGACAGTGCCAGCACCTCGGCTTCCGCCTGGAAGGGATGCGCGAAGCTGTCGCGGGGGGCGCGGTTGAAGCGGGCGGTGAAGCGGGCACCGGTGCCCAGCGCATGCGCTTCCTGCGCCAAAGCGGGGTCGTGGACCAGGCCGAACAGCGCGCCATCCACGCCGGCCTCATGAAAGGCGGCCAGGATGTGCATGGTGTTGCCGCCGCCCCCGCCGCCCGGATTATCGGCCACATCGGCGAAGCAGAGCGGCACTTCCGTGGTCAGGGCGCGCTGCACCGCCTCGGCCAGTGGCGTGAGCCTGGCCACGAAGCGGGCACGTTTGCCCCAGGCGTCATGCGCCAGTTCCTCCGCCAGATGCTCGCACGCATCGCGATCGGGGCCGGTGACGATGATGGCGAGGCCGTTGAACGGCGTGTCGCCATAGGCGAAGCCGCCCATCACCGACACATTCGCCACCTTTCGCGGCCCCAGCAGCCTCATGCGCTCCTGCCCGAACTCGATCACCTCGGCATAAGGGCCCTTGGCCGTCAGCAGGCTGACCGTCGGCGGCACGATGGGCAGGCGGCGGAAGGCGCGGTGGAAGCGCTCCCCCTGCATCAGCCGGCGCAGCAGCCCGGCGCATTCGGCGCCACGCTCGCGCATGTCCACATGCGGGTTGGTGCGGTAGCCCACAAAGGCATCGCAGCCCGCCACCATGGCGTCCGAAACATTGGCGTGCAGGTCGTAGGAGCAGGCGAAGGGCACATCGCCCAGCACCTCCCGCACCAGGGATTGCAGCTCACCCTCGGGGTCGTCCCGCAGGGTGGTCAGGCCGGCGCCGTGCAGGGTGCAGTAAACACCCTCCACCGCGCCGCGCAGCGCCTCCAGCCCTTGCCGCCATCGCGCCATCATGGCGGCGAAATCCGCATCCTCGACCGGGCCGCTCGGCTCGGCGCAGGCCAGCAGGATCGGGCGCGGCTGCCAGGGGCCGGCCGCGTCCATGGCCTGCACGAAGCCCGGCATCTCGCCCAGGGTGCGGGACGCGGCGCCGCGCGCATCGGCCAGGATGGCATCGCCCTCCAGCCAGCAGCGGGCCCGGAAATCGGCCGCCGTGGCGGGCGGGGCGAAGCGGTTGCATTCGATGGAGAAGCCCAGCAGCGCGACGCGCGGCCCCCCCGTCACAGGCTCAGCCCCAGCAGTTCGGCATGGCGCCGGGTGGCCTTGAGGCCGCTGCCGGTCAGCACCACCACCGTGGTTTCGCCGCGGCCGATGGTGCCGGCCTCCAGCAGACGGCCAAAGGCCGCGGCGGCCTGGGCGCAGGTCGGCTCCACGTAAAGGCCGCGCCGGGCCAGGCCGCGCGTCGCCTCGATGATCTCCTCCTCCTCCAGCAGCACGGCGCCGCCGCCGCTGTCGCGAAGGGCGGCCAGGTTCTCGGGCAGGCGGATCGGCTGGGCGATGGCGGTGCCTTCGGCGATGGTGGGGCGCGGCGCGGCCTCCGGCAGGCCAAGGAAGGCGCGGGCAATCGGGCCGCAATGCGCCGGCTGCGCCGCGAACAGGCGCGGCAGCCGGTCGATCTCTCCCGCGCGCAGCAACTCTCCGAAGCCGAGGGCGCAGCCCAGCACGTTGGAGCCGGCGCCGCAGGGGATGATGACGTTGTCCGGCGCGCGGAAGCCCAGATCCTCCCACAGCTCATAGGCCAGCGTCTTGGTGCCGTGCAGGAAGAACGGATGCCAGTTGTGGCTGGCGTAGAAGATGTCCCGCGCCTGGGCCAGGGCGGCATCGGCGCAATCCTGCCGGCTGCCGGGCACCAGCTCGATCTCGGCGCCCAGGGCGCGGGACTGCACCGTCTTGGCCGGGCTGGTGGAATCCGGCACCAGGATCCTGGCCCGCATCCCGCCGGCCGCCGCATAGGTGGCGATGGCCGCGCCGCCATTGCCCGAGGAATCCTCCAGCACATGGCGGACGCCCTGCGCCCGCAGCAGCGACAGCATCACCGAGGCGCCACGGTCCTTGAAGGAGCCGCTGGGCATGAACCATTCGCATTTGAAGCGCAGCGGCGCGCCGTTCCATTCACCCGGCAGCAGCGGCGTGCAGCCCTCGCCCAGGGTGATCGGCGCTTCCGGCCGGAAGGGCAGGGCGGCGGCATAGCGCCACAGGCTGCCCTTGGCGCGATCGATCTGGCCGCGCCCAAGGCCCGGCAGGTCGGTCAGCAGCAGGGGCTGGCCTTCCGGCCCGCACCAGCGCGGCTCATCCAGGGGAAAGGTGGCCCCGCTGCGGGGGTCGAGATAGGCGGGCTCTTGCATGGCCGAACCGTGGCCCGGCCGCGCCGCCAGGGCAAGCGCCGCTGGAGCAAGCACCGCTGGGGCAAGCATCGGCGAAGCCCGCTGGGCCACCTTGCTGCCGCGCTCGCGCTGCGGGATAGATTCGCTCCATGCCCGACACCGATGACGTTGCCCGACTCGCCGCCGAGCTGGTCCGCCTGGACAGCCGGTCCTTTGTTTCCAATCGCGCGGTTGCCGACCGGATCGCCGCCGAGCTGGGCGGGTTCGAGGTCGAGCGGCTGGACTACACCGATCCCGCCGGCGTGGCGAAGCAGGTGATCGTGGCACATCGCGGCCCGTTGGGGGGTTCCCGGGGTGGCGTGGCGCTGTCCGGCCACATGGACACCGTGCCGGACACCGGCTGGACGGACGATCCCTTCTCCGGCCGGATCGATGCCGGGGGCGTGCTGCACGGTCTCGGCGCCACTGACATGAAGGGGCAGCTCGCCGCCTGCATCGTCGCGGCCCGGGGTCTGCCCGGCGACGTTCCGGCGACGCTGCTGATCACCACGGATGAGGAAACCACCAAGCAGGGCGCGAAGCTGATCGCCGAAGGCTCCGCCCTGGCCCGCCGTGCCGCGCCCCGCGCCATCATCGTGGCGGAGCCAACCGGGCTGGTGCCGGTGCGCGGCCACCGCGCCAACATCGACTTCATCGCGGTGGCCGAAGGGGTGCAGGCGCATTCCTCCCTGGGCACCGGGCGCAACGCCAACTGGGCGCTGGTTCCCTTTCTGCTGGAGATGAAGGCCCTGGCCGGGCGGCTGCGCGAGGACCCGGCGCTGCATGACGCCGCCTACGACCCGGTGTTCAGCGACTTCAACCTGCTACTCGACAATCACGGGGCGGCGGTCAACGTGACGGTGCCGAAGGCCACGGCGCGCATCAAGTTCCGCTACAGCCGCAGCATCGACCCGACCCCGGTGGTGGAGGCCGTGCAGGCGGCGGCGGAGCGCGCCGGGCTGGCACTGACGGTGGCACGCCAGGGCCCGCCGCCGGAAATGCCGCGGGACCATCCCGTGGTGCGCGCCGCCGAGGCGGCGACCGGCCATGCCGCCGAAACCCGGCCCTTCGGCACCGATGCCAGCGAGTTGCAGGCGCTCGCCCCCTGCCTGATCCTGGGACCGGGTTCCATCGCCACGGCGCACAGCCCGCGCGAAAGCGTGGCCGTGGCCGATCTGGCGGAGGGGGTGGCCCTGTTCCGCGGGCTGATGCAGGCGGCCTGACCGCGCAACCCGATCCCCCGTCGGCGCGCTTCCCAGCCTGACACCGACATGACGGAGAAGGACCAGCGCATGAAAGCCATCAAGCTGCGCGCCCCCGGCGGTCTCGATCATCTGGAGATGGTGGAGCTGCCCGATTGCGGCGATCCCGGCGCCGGGGAGATCCGCGTCCGGCTGCATGCCAGCTCGCTGAACTACCACGACTACGCCGTCGCCAAGGGCGCCATCCCGACCGAGGATGGCCGCATCCCCATGTCCGACGGCGCCGGGATCGTGGAAGCGGTGGGCGAGGGCGTCTCGGACTTCGCGCCAGGCGACCGCGTGGTGTCCGGCTTCTTTCCCCACTGGCAGGACGGCCCCGCCGAGGTGGGCGATTTCAAGACCGTCCCCGGCGATGGCGTCGATGGCTATGCGCGGGAGGCGGTGATCCGTCCTGCCTCCTGGTTCACGCCGGTGCCGAGGCACTGGTCCCATGCCGAGGCGGCGACGCTGACCACCGCCGGCCTGACCGCCTGGCGCGCCCTGGTGGTGGATGGCGGGTTGCAGGCGGGCGATGTGGTGCTGGTGCTGGGCACGGGCGGCGTGTCGGTATTCGCGCTGCAATTCGCCCGCATGATGGGGGCGACCGTGGTCGCCACCTCCTCCTCCGACGCCAAGCTGGAGCGGATGCGCGCCCTCGGTGCCGCCCACACCATCAACTACAGATCGACGCCGGATTGGGGCCGCGCGGTGAAGGATTGGACCGGTGGCCGCGGCGCCGACCATGTGGTGGAGGTGGGCGGCCCCGGCACGCTGGACCAATCCATCCGCGCCGCGCGGATCGGCGGCCACATCGCCCTGATCGGCGTGCTGACCGGCCGCTCGGGGGAGGTGCCGACGGCGCTGCTGATGGCGCGGCAGCAGCGGTTGCAGGGCCTGATCGTCGGCAGCCACCGCCACCAGCGCGATATGATCCGCGCCATCGACGCCAGCGACATGCGGCCGATGATCGACCGCTCCTATCCGCTGGAGCGGATCGCCGATGCCTTCCGCCACCAGGAAGCCGGGGCGCATTTCGGCAAGATCGTCCTGGAGTTCTGATTGGAACCGGGGCGCCGCCCGGCCGTTCTCCTTCCGACGGCAGAAGGAGAACCGCGATGCCCGAGGAAAAGCCCCAGGACACCCAGCCGGACAAAAACCAGCCCGGCAAGCAGCCCGTGGATGAAAAGGCGCAGGAGGACGCGGCGAAGGAGCGCGAAAAGACCGGCGGCTACCAATAGCCGCTGCGGGCAGGCGCCCCGGCCAGGCGGTGCCCGCCCGTTTCCGCATAGCCGGTTTCTGTCCCGCCCGGCATGATCCTGCAGCCGGCGCCCCGCCACCCGAAATCCGGCGGCTTCGTGTAACGATGCACCCTGGGCTGGCCGGCAACCGGCGGACAGGGCATAGAATGCCCCCGCATCATGGCCGACACCCTGTTCCTCGACCTCCCCGACCTTGCCGCGACGGAGGCGCTGGCCGCCCGCGCCGCGCGCCTCGCGCGGCAGGGTGATGCCCTTCTGCTGGAAGGGCCGCTTGGGGCCGGCAAATCGGCCTTCTGCCGCGCCTTTCTGCGCGCCGCCAGCGGCGACCCGGCGCTGGAAGTGCCCTCGCCCTCCTTCACCCTGGTGCAGGGCTACGACCTGCCGCTGGGTCCGGCCTTTCATTTCGACCTGTACCGGCTTTCCGGCCCGGACGAGCTGGAGGAGTTGGGCTGGGAGGAAGCGCGCGACGGCATCGTGCTGGTGGAATGGCCCGACCGCCTGGGCTGGCTGGAGCCAGAGGGCGCGCTGCGCCTGCGCCTGATGCCGCAGGGCGAGCTGCGCCGCGCCGCGCTGTCCGGATGGGACGAGGCGCGGCGGCGGAGCCTGGCCGGACCGTCTTCGCGGGCCTAGCGGCATCCCGGCCCGGCCGGACGCCGCATGGCTGCCGGCCATGGCCCGGAGCCTTGGTGAATCGCTCTAGCGCGCCAATGCCCTTTCCGCCACGGCGCTATGACCCGTCTCAACCCCTCACGGGGCAGCCATTGCGGCTGGCCCGGAACCGGGCCGAGGCGGCATAGGTTTCCCGGCGTGCCCGCATGATGCCTCCCAGTGGCCGGTGAGCCTCGATCCCGTGCCACGGGCTGAAGGACATGCCGTCATCGATCTCAAGCGCCCTGGCCTCGTCCCAGGCGGTCTGCGGCGCCACCACGAGCCGTGCCACGGTGCGGTAGGGGCTTTCCTCCTCCGGCCAGGGGATGGAGGCGTCCTCCACCGGCATGGTCTTGGTGTTGGTCAGCAACTGGGCGCGCAGTTCCCATTCTCCGCCCCGGCTGGCGAAATGGGCGTTCATCGCCTCGCGCAGGGCGTCGGGGCGGCCATGGGTGTCCACCGCTTGGTCCTTCAGCGCGATGAGCGCAGGTGAAACCGGCACCAGGGACAGCTTGGCCACATGATCGCCGAAGCGGAGCGGCACCTGGGTCCAGAAGGTCTCGCCCAGGATGTGGGTGGAGGGATGGCCACCCATCGCCTTCAGCGCGGCGCTTTCGCCACCCACCGCCTCCACCACCTTCTCGGCGCCGCGCAGCACGGCGGAGGCAACCTTCTTCAGACCCTGCGGGGTGTCTGTGGTCTTGGCGAGCAACTTCAGGCCGCCAATAAAGGCCTTGGGGTCCGGCACCGCGAAGGCGGGGGCGTTGACCATCACGAAATCCTGGCTGCGCTCGGCTTCCGAGCCGGGCAGGCGGTCCCCCTCCACCTCCAGCACCTTGATGGCGACGCCGCGCGGCACGGTGATGCTGTCATCCAGCACGTCGCCAGGATTGGTGGAGAAGCGCAGCACCACTGGATGCGTCCCGGCCTTGCTGAACAGGCCCTGGGCCAGTTCAGGCGGCAGGCTTCCGGAAACGCGCAATTCGCCCCTCAGCAGGCCGTGGCTCTTGGCATGCACCGAGCGCACGGCATGACCGTAATCCTTGAAGGTGGTTTCGCTGATCTGGCGCAGGGCGGTGTTCAGCCTGGCCAGCGTTTCCGCCTCGTCCGGGGCAGGGCTTTCCAGGCGGGGATCGTAGCGGACGGGCATGGCCAAGGTTCTCCGGGATGGGGGGCCTCCATGAAACACCCCTCCACCGCCGGTGTTGCCCTGGTCAGCCGGTGCGGATGACCCGCGCCAGCGCCGCCACATGCTCGGGCGGCGTCGGCGGCACGATGCCGTGGCCCAGGTTGAACACAAAGGGCCGCCCGCGCATCGCGGCCAGGATGGAGCGCGCCTCCGCCTCCATCGCCGCCCCGCCGGCCACCACCGCCTGCGGGTCCAGGTTGCCCTGCAGGGTGACCCCCGGGGCCACCTGCGCGGCCGCCCAGCGCGGGTCCATGCCCGTGTCCATGGCCACCGTGCCGACGCCCGCCCGATCGGCGTATTCCACGATCAACGGACCGGCTAGGCGGGGAAAGCCGATCAGCGGGATGTCCGGCCGCGCCTTGCGGATGCCGCGCACGATGGCCGCCGCCGGCTCGATCGACCAGCGCCGGAACTGGGCCGGGGACAGCAGGCCCGCCCAGCTGTCGAACAGCATCAGCGCCTCGGCCCCCGCCTCGGCCTGGGCGAGGAGGTATTCCACGGTGCTGTCCACCAGCAGCCGGATCAGCTTGCCGAACAGCAAGGGATCGACATAGGCGAGGCGGCGCGTTTCGGCGAAGTCCTTTCCCCCTTTGCCATCGACCATGTAGCAGGCGACCGTGAAGGGGCTGCCGGCGAAGCCGATCAGGGTGGTTCGCGGCGCCTCGGCCGCCAGTCCGGCGCGGACGCGCGCCACGGTTTCCAGGATCGGGGCGATGTTGGGCCGCACCATGTCCGGCCGCAGCGCGGACAGCCCCGCGGCGTCGCGGATCGGCGCCAGCAACGGCCCCTCACCCTCGGCGTAGCGCAGCTCCTGGCCCAGCGCCCAGGGCAGCATCAGGATGTCGCTGAACAGGATGGCGCCATCCATGCCGTAGCGGCGGATCGGCTGCAGAGTCACCTCGGCCGCCAGTTCGGGCGTGGTGCAAAGGCTGATGAAGTCACCCGCCTGGGCGCGAAGTTCCCGGTATTCCGGCAGGTACCGCCCTGCCTGGCGCATCAGCCAGAAGGGTGGCGGCCAGAGCGCTTCGCCGGAAAGGGCACGGAGCAGGGGCTTTTGGGCGTGTTCCATGGACCCTCTCTCTCTGAAAAAGAGTCTTTAAGAAAGATGGGGGAGTCTATTGGCCTGTGGAAAACGTGGACGCAGTGGACGGACTCGCCATCCACAAAGTTTTCCACAGCCCCGACTCGGATAAGAATCGTGCTGTGCAGCGGATTTTTGGCGATTTTCCCGGACTCGCGCCGCCTGATCTGAAGAATCATACCCAGGCCTTTGATTCCGTGCCCTTCATCCCCGTCTTTCCCGGGTGGGCTTACCAAGGGCGGATGTTTTCCCCATTGTCCACCCCAATCCCCGTTATCCTCCACTGCCGGAAACGCCGCTTCCGGGCCGAACAGCAGAACCCCCAGCACAGATGCCGCACCGAATGTTCAACCTGCACCTGGTTTCCGACAGCACGGGAGAAACGCTGAACTCCATCGCCCGTGCCACGCTGGCGCGATTCTCCGACCCGCATGTGGTGCATCATCGCTGGTCCCTTGTCCGCTCCCACCTGCAGCTCGAGCAGGTGCTGGAAGGCATCAAGGCGGAACCCGGGCCGGTGATGTTCACCCTGGTGGACCGTTCCCTCCGCCACGCGCTGGAGGAGGTCTGCCAGCAGATCGGCGTGCCCTGCCTGTCGGTGCTGGACCCGGTGATGAACCTGCTGCAGGCCCAGCTCGGCCAGGAAGCCAAGGAGAAGCGGGCCGCCCAGTATGTGCTGGACGCCGATTACTTCCGCCGCATCGACGCCATGCACTACGTGCTGGCGCATGACGATGGCCAGGGGGTGGCGGGGATCGAGGAGGCGGATTGCGTGCTGGTGGGCGTGTCCCGCTCCTCCAAGACGCCCACCTGCTTCTACCTGGCCAATCGCGGCATCAAGGCCGCCAATGTGCCCATCGTGCCGACCTCCCCCTTGCCGCGGGAGCTGGAGAACCCGCCCTGCCCGGTGATCGGCCTGACCATCGACACCACGGCGCTGATCGACATCCGCCGGCACCGGCTGAAGATCATCGGTGCCGGCGGCGTCCGCCAGGACACCAATGACTACGTGGATTTCGAGGCGGTGAAGGCCGAGATCCAGGCGGCCCGCCGCCTTTGCACCAGCCATGGCTGGCCGGTGATCGACGTCACCCGCCGCTCCATCGAGGAAACCGCCGCCACGGTGCTGCAATTGATGGAGGCCTGGCACGCACGCAGGGCCCAGCAGGGACCGAAGCCTGGGATGATCGGGGCATGAGCATCCGGCTGCTTCTCGCCTCCTCCTCCGCCACGCGGGCCACGCTGCTGCGCTCGGCCGGCCTGACCTTCGAGGCGCTGCCGGCGGCGGTGGACGAGGCGGCGCTGAAGCAATCCGCCCAGGCCGAGGGCCTTTCCCCCGCCGATGCCGCCCTCCTGCTGGCCGAGGCCAAGGCGATGCGCATCGCCCGGCGCGAGCCGGAAGCGCTGGTGATCGGCGCCGACCAGCTTCTGGTCTGCGATGGCCAATGGTTCGACAAGCCGGAAACCCCCGCCGCGGCGCGCGACCAGCTTCTGGTGCTGCGCGGCAAGGCCCACATCCTGTTCACCGCCCTGGTGGCCTGGCGCGGCGGCCAGCGCGTTTGGCACCATGTGGCGACGCCGAAGCTCGTCATGCGCGACTTTTCCGACGCCTTTCTCGACCACTATCTGGCGGCGGAAGGGGCGGCGGTGTGCAGCTCGGTCGGTGCCTACCGGCTGGAAGGGCTTGGGGTTCAGCTGTTCCGCGATATCCAGGGCGAGCACAGCGCCATTCTCGGCCTGCCGCTGATGCCGCTTCTGGGCTTCCTGCGCCAGCATGGGGCGATCGCGGCCTGAGGGCCGCACCGCCGGAACATCCGGCAGGGAATATTCCACCAATCCCAGCGCGCCCCTGATCACGCGCCGCCAGGGCCCGCATTCCACGATCCGCCACCCTGTTCCGCCGCGCTGTCGCGGCCGGTGCCTTTCCGGCTGATCGCCGCCCGTCCCGCCTCCAGGCCGGGATGCCGCGCCATGCCCTGATGGCATGATCCTGGAGGAACGATCGCCGAGGCTTTCTTCGCGGTTCGCGAACCGTTTTTGCCAGACACCAAGCCGTTCCAGCCGCATGCCCCATGCCGGACCGGCTTCACTGTTTCGCGACGTGAAACAGCGTTGCAACAAAATATGAGAGAACGTAATAAATATTGGAACAGTCCCGAAAAGGAAGCAGTCTTGCTTTATGGTCCCTTGCCGTCCCTGGCTGCGAACACCTCAGGGACAAAGGGGAAGATTGATCCGCTCTGCGTCCGCGTTGTCGATCCCTCCCTGTTCACCGTTCCCTATTGCGAAGCGCTGGTGGGCGCCCTTGAGGAGGCGGGCGCGGAGGTGAAGCTGGTGGGCCGACCGCCGCGAAAAGGTGAGACCCGGCCCCGGATTCCCTTTGAACCGCGCTTCTACCGCCGCTCGGACACGCTTTCCCGCCGGATCGGCAAGCCCGGAATGGCGCTGAAGGCCCTGGAACATTGCCTTGACGCCACGAGCTTCGCGCTGAGCGCGCTGCCCAAGGGAGCCATCGCGCATTTCCAGTGGCTGCCCTTTCCGCTCGCGGATTCCGTCGCGCTGCGCTTGTGCCGTAGGAGGGGTCCGGTTGTGGTGACCGTGCACGACACAAAACCCTTCAACGGCACGCCCACCTCGAAGCTGCAGCTGCACGGCTTCACCGCCGCCCTTGGCCTTGCCGACCGCCTCATCGTCCATACCTGGACCGGGCTGGAGCACCTCGTCGCCAGCGGGCTCGACCGTGCCCGGATCCGCTGCATCCCGCACGGGCCGCTTGGCGGGTTCGAGGATGTCCCGCCGCCGCCCGAGACGGGGCCGATGACCCTCGTCGCCTTTGGCAAAATCCGCCACTACAAGGGCATCGACGTGCTGATCGAGGCATTGGCCGCGCTGAGCCGCGAGGAACGCAAGGCGCTGAAGGTGATCGTCGCCGGCGAGCCGATGATGGACATCGCCCCGCTCCAGGCCCGGGTCGCCGCAACCGGCCTGGGCGGCACGATCGAATGGCGGCTCGGCCATCTTGGCGAGGAAACGATGCGCGACCTTTTCACCGAGGCCGGCGGCTTCGTTTTCCCTTATCGCGAGATCGAGGCGAGCGGCGTGCTTTTCCTGGTGCAGGGGCTGGGGCGCTGGATGATTGCTTCCCGCCTTGGCGCCTTCGCCGAAACGATCAGCGACGGCGAATCGGGCCGTCTGGTGGCGGCGGAGGATGTTCCGGCGCTGACCGAGGCACTGCGGGAATGCGTGCGGTTCCGGCCAAGGCCTTCGGGGGCGGTCTCGGTCCAGGGCTGGGACGACATCGCGGAAGCGACCCTCGCGACCTACCGGGAAGCGCTCCTGCAGTGGCAGGCAACGCATCGGGGCAAGGCCGCATCCGCCTGATGGAACAAGGATGCGCGCCGGAAATGGCGCCATCCCCGGGGCAGCGATTGGCCGGGCGAAAGGCGGGCATGCCTCCCGCCCGGCGGCTTCCTCAGCCCAGCATCTGCCCGATCACCCGCGCCGTGTAGTCCACCACGGGAATCACCCGGCCGTAATTGATCCGCGTCGGGCCGATCACGCCCAGCGCGCCGACGATCTGCTCCTTCTTGTCGCGGAAGGGTGAGACCACCATGGACAGGCCGGCGCTGTTGAACAGCCCCGACTCGGCGCCGATGAAGATCTGAACGCCCTGGCCGCGCTGCGCCAGTTCCAGCAGGCGCAGCATGGTTTCCTGCGCTTCCAGCCGCTCGAACAGGGCTTGGATTTCCTGCAGGCGCGCGATCTGGTCGATGTTCTCCAGCAACTTCGACTGGCCGCGCAGGATCAGCGAGCCGCCGCCGCCGCCGGCCCAGGTCGCCAGCCCGCTTTCCACCATCTGCTGCGTCAGCGCATCCAGCGCCGAGCGGTTCGCCTGGATCTCCTCCGCGACGGTTCCCCGAGTTTCCTCCAGGGTGCGGCCGGACAGGCGGGCGTTGAGGTAGTTGGACGCCTGGGTGAAGGCCGAGGGCGGCAGCCCGGCCGGCACTTCGATGACGCGGTTCTCCACCTGGCCATGCGCGTTCACCAGCACCACCAGGGCCCGGCCGGGGGACAGCGCCACGAACTCGATGTGCTTCACCGGCGCCTCGGTCTTCGGCGCCACCACCAGGCCGGCGGCGCCGGCCAGGCCCGAAAGCATCTGCCCCGCCTCGGACAGCGTTTCCTCCATCGACCGGCCGGCGGCGGCGCAGCGTATGGCGATGCTTTCGCGGTCCTCCTCGGACAGGTCGCCGAACTCCAGCAGGCCGTCCACGAACAGGCGCAGGCCCTGTTCCGTGGGCAGCCGGCCGGCCGAGGTGTGCGGGGCGTAAAGCAGCCCGGCTTCCTCCAGATCGGCCATGGCGTTCCGGATGGTGGCCGGCGACAGCGCCAGCGGCAGGCGGCGGGAAAGCGTGCGGGAGCCCACCGGCTCCCCGGTTTCGACGTAAAGCTCCACCACCTCGCGCAGGATTGCCGCCGCCCGGGTATTCAGGCCGGCCAGGCGCGGGATCTCCGTGCGTTGTCCGGTGAACAGGGGGCTGGGGGCTCTCGGCACGCGGTTCATCTCCTTGTCAGGGCCCGGCAGGATGGGCCGCCGCTCACCCAGGCTTGATGGCTCAGGCGATGCTTGGGCCGCATCATGTCACGCGCCGACACATCCTGGCCATGAAGCCGTAGCATCCTGTGCTTATTGGGATGCCAGGCCGTTGAGACAAGCCGGGCATGCCAGCCCGCCGATTGGGGCGGGGCTGATCGGCAAGGAGGCCACCATGACGGATTCAACCGGTTCCCGGCTCTGGCCGCTGGCCCTGATGACCTGGCTGGCCACCATGCCCGCCCTGCCGCGGGAGGCCGAGGCGCCATCCCCTCCCGATCAGGCCGAGATGGCGGAAGCGCCGCCCGCTCCCCAGGCGCCGCCGGAGGATGAGGAAACGGCGTGACGCCCAACCCGGTGCTCGCCGGTTTCCTGCTGGTGCTGCTGGTGTTCGCACCCGCCGCCTCGCTGGTGGCGCTGCTGCTGAGCCGGGCTTCCCGCTTCCCTGGGCTGGCGGCTGGGCTGGTGGTGGTGGCGCTGATCGGCCTGTCCTGGGGCGGTTCGGTGCTGCTCACGCATTGACAGGCCGTGGCGTGGCAGCGGGCCTCAGCCGCGCCAGAAGCGCGGCATGAACAGGATCAGCACGGTGAACAATTCCAGCCGGCCCAGCAGCATGGCGAAGCACAGCAGCCATTTGGCGCCGATGGGAATCGCGGCGTAGTTGCCGGAAGGCCCGATCTCCGTGCCAAGGCCCGGGCCGACATTGGACAGCATGGCCACCGCGGCGCTGGCGCTGGTCAGGAAATCCAGCTCGAACAACATCAGCGCGATGGTCAGCGCGCCATAGCAGATGAAATACAGCGCAAAGAACACCACCACCGAGCCGACCACGTCATCGGGCAGCAGCTTGCCGCCATAGGCGCGTGGAAACACGCCGCGCGGGTAAAGCAGGCGCAGGAAATGCGCCCGCAGCATCACCGCCACGACCTCGAAGCGGAAGATCTTCATGCCGCCCGAGGTCGAGCCGGTGCAGCCGCCGATGAACATCAGCCCATAGAACAGCCCGGTCGCCGCATTGCCCCAGGTGGTATAGTCGGAGGAAGCGAAGCCGGTGGTGGTGACCACCGACACCACGTTCAGCATGGCATGGCGGATCGCCGCCTCCGGCCCATAGATGCCGCGTGCCCAGAGCCACAGCGCCAGAAGGGCCGAGACCACCAGGATCAGCCCCAGGAAGCTTCGCACCTGCGCATCCCGCCAGATCGCCCAGTCGCCGCGCAACGCCCGCACATACAGGACGAAGGGCAGCGCGCCGGCCACCATGCCAAGCGTCGCTATCCAGTGGATGGCGGGGATCTGCCAGCGCGCCAGGGAGGTATCGGCGGTGGAGAAGCCGGCGGTGGAGATGGTGCTCAGCGCATGCGTCACCGCCTCGAACGGCGCCATGCCCGCCAGCCAGTAAGCCATGCCGCAGGCCAGCGTCAGCGCCGCATAGACCAGGGCGATGGCCTTGGCGATCTGCCGCGCGCGCGGCAGCACCTTTTCCGACCGGTCGGAGCTTTCGGTCCGGAACAGCTGCATCCCGCCCACGCCCAGCGCCGGCAGGATGGCGACCACCGTGGCGATGATGCCGATGCCGCCCAGCCATTGCAGCAGGGACCGCCACAGCAGGATGCCGGGCGGCGCCTTGTCCAGCCCGGACAGCACGGTGGCGCCTGTGGTGGTCAGCCCCGAAACCGCCTCGAAATAGCTGTGGGTGACATGGCCGCTGAGGCCCGGCTGCGCGGACAGAAAGAACGGAAGCGCGGCGCAAGCCGATGTCAGCGCCCAGCTCAGCGGCGTCAGCACAAAGGCTTGGCGCAGCGTCAGGCCGCAGGAAAGGTCGCAGCGCGTGGCGCGCACCAGCAGCGCCGCGAAGGCCCCGATGCCGAGGCTGGCGAAGAAGAACGGCTTCCAGTCGGGATTGCCATAGGCGCCATCCACCACCGCCGGCAGCAGCATGAAGCCGGCCAGGGCCAGCAGCATGAAGCTCGCCAGGTGCAGCACCGGCTGCATCGCCGGCGGCGACCAGGCGCCGGGCGCGGCGGCCGGGCCGGGGCCCCGGGCGCTCCGCCTGGGTCGGGGGGGGGCGGCCTCAAGGGTCATCGGCGGCGATCGGCCCCTGGGATGGCGGCTGCGGCTGCTCCTGGCCAGGCACGCTGAGCACCGCCTCGGCCTCGCGCAGGGCGTCATGCGCCACCACCGCGATGATGTTGTCGCCCGCCATCACCTGCGTCGCGGCATCTGGGATGATGGCTTCGCCCCTGCGCAGCACGGCGCCCACCAGCATGCCGCGCGGCAGGCCGGCCTTGCCCAGCGGTGCCGCGACCAGGGGGGAGCCGGCGAGCGCCTCCGCTTCCAGCACCTCGCCGAAATCGCCGCGCAGCCGGTGCACCTGGGCCACCGCGCCGCGCCGCACATGGCGCAGGATGGAGGAAATGGTGATGGCGCTGGGGCTGACCGCCACGTCGATGCCCATCACATCCAGGACCGATTCGTAGGAAGCCTTGTTCACCAGCGTCACCGCCCGGCGGCAGCCCGCCCGCTTGGCCAGCACGGACACGAAGATGTTGGTTTCGTCGTCATTGGTGACGGCGACCAGCGTGTCCACCGCGCCGACATTGGCTTCCTCCAGCAGGTCGCGCTCCAGCGCGTCGCCTTGCAGCACCACCACCTTGGGGCCGAGTTCGCGGGCGATGGCCTCGGCGCGTTGCGGATCGTGCTCGATCAGCTTCAGGGACACCAGGGATTCGCCGGCCAGCCGGCGCGCCAGGTGGACCCCCACATTGCCACCGCCGACGATCAGCAGGCGCCGCGCCGCCACGTCGCGATGGCCGAAGGCGGCCATCACCTGGTGCATCAGCGCCGGCTGCGCGATCATATACACATCGTCGCCGGGGCGCAGCCGATCGGTCCCGGCCGGCACCGAGGCCTGGCCTTCCCGCAGCAGGGCCACCACCACGAAGCCGCTGCGCGCCGCCGCTTCCCGCAGCGCCTTGACCGATTGGCCGGCGACGGGCGCGCCTTCCTCCACCTCCAGCCCGAGCAGCTGCACCCGCCCCTCGGCCAGCGGCACCATGTCGAAGGCGCCGGGGGCGTGCAGGCGGCGGGCGATGCCGCGCGCCACTTCCCGCTCGGGCGAGATGATGACGTCGATCGGCATCTGGTCGGGCGCGTAGAGGCCCTGCCAGATCGGCTCCAGATAGCCGTGGTGGCGCAGCCGGGCGATGCGCCGCTTCACCCCGAACAAGGAATGGCCAAGCTGGCAGGCCACCATGTTGACCTCGTCCGACCGGGTGACGGCCACCAGCAGGTCGGCATCCTCGGCGCCCGCCTCGCGCAGCACCTCGGGATGGGAGGCATGGCCGACCATGCCGCGCACATCGTAGCTTTCATCGGCGCGGCGGGCCTGCAGGGGGTCGAGGTCGATAACGGTGACGTCGTTGCCTTCCCGCGCCAGATGGCGGGCAATGGTGGTGCCGACCTGCCCGGCGCCGCAAACGATCACCCGCACCGGTCGCGCACCTCGGTGATGGCGCAGCTCAGATGGTAAAGGCTGCTGGCCGGGGCGGGCTCAGTGCTGAGGCGGCCATCCGGCAGGCGCCGCTCGTGCCACAGCCCGTCGGGCCGCAGATAGCCGCGGAGCACCCGCGCTGCCTCGGCCAGGTCGTCCGGCGCCGTGTCCAGGCGCAGCGCGGCGGATTTCAGCCGCTCCGCCTGCGGCCAAAGGCGGGCGCCCCGCCCCCACACCACGCCATCGCTGCCGACCACGTCGAACAGTGCGCCGGTTCCGTTCGCGCGCCCATGCGCATCCACGAAATCCTGCAGCGCCGCCGCTTCCTCTGGCGCGGCATGCGCGCCGGCCAGCCGGGCATGCAGATCGAGCAGCCAGATCCATTCGCAGGCATGGCCCGGCTCGGCCGGATGCGGTTCCTCCAGCGGATGCAGGTCGTCGGAAAAGAATTCCGCCAGGGTGCCGCTGCCGGCCTGGAAGAAGCGGGCGCGGAACAGCGCGACAAGGCGGGCCGCGGCGTCGAGGAACCGTTCGTCGCCGAAGCTGGCGGCGGCGGCAAGGCGCGCTTCCAGCAGGTGCATGTGCGGATTCTGCCGGCGCGGCAGGTGGGGCGGCAAGCCTTCGAGATAGCCGCCCTCGGCATGGGTCAGGTGGTGCTCGATGAAGTCGTCCAGCGCCAGGGCGGCTTCGCGCAGTTCCGCCCGCGGCTGCACCGTGGCGGCGGTGGAAAGCGCCAGCAGCACGAAGGCATGGTCATACAGGTCGCGGCGGTCATCGATCACCCGGTTGTCCAGGCCGAAGCGCCAGGCATAGCCGCCATCCGGCCGCGCCGCGTGGTCGCGCAGGAAGCGCAGCCCAAGCTCCACCGCCTCATCGGCGCGGGAAATGCCCTGCCGCTGCGCCAGGCTGAAGCTGTAGACCTGCCGTGCCACGACGCGGAGGCGGCGGAACTCCGCCGAGCAGTGGCGGCCCTCCAGGTCCAGGCTTTCATGGAAGGCGCCCGCCCGCCAGTCGACGCCGTGGGACAACCAAAGCGGCCATGCCGCACCCGTCAGCCAGGACCAGAGATCATGCATCACATCCGGGCGTTACGATGGCGGGCCGCCGATCGGCAAGAGGGTTCGGGCCGCGATGCCGCCACGGGAAGCGGCAGGGGCGACGGGCCCGCGCAACGAAAAAGGGGCGCCGAGGCGCCCCTTCCGCGGATCAGGCCGCCTCGCTCTCGGCGCGGCGGGCATGCTTCTTCCGCTCATGCGGATCAAGGTAGCGCTTGCGCAGGCGGATCGCGCTCGGCGTCACCTCCACCAGCTCGTCATCCTCGATATAGGCGATGGCCTGTTCCAGGCTCATCCGCCGCGGCGGCGTCAGCAGCAGGGCCTCGTCCTTGCCGGAGGCACGGACATTGGTCAGCTTCTTTTCCTTGATGGGATTCACGTCGAGGTCGTTCTCGCGCGAATGCTCACCCAGGATCAGGCCGGTATAAACCTTGGCGCCCGGATCGACGAACAGCGTGCCGCGCTCCTGCAGGGAGAACAGCGCATACTGCACCGCCTCGCCATCGGAGTTGGAGATCAGGCTGCCCTTCACCCGGCCCTCGATCGGCCCGGCCCAGGGCTGGTAGCCCAGGAACAGGCGGTTCATCATGCCGGTGCCGCGCGTGTCGGTCAGGAACTCGCCATGATATCCGATCAGCCCACGCGAGGGGATGTGGAAGGTCAGGCGCACCTTGCCGCCGCCGGAAGGGCGCATGTCCTGCATCATGCCCTTGCGCAGGGACATCTTCTCGACGACCACGCCTGAGAATTCCTCATCGACATCGATGACGGCTTCCTCGAACGGCTCCTCGCGCTCGCCCGTTTCCGGGTTGACCTGCGTCAGCACGCGCGGGCGGCCGATGGTCAGCTCGAAGCCCTCGCGGCGCATGGTCTCGATCAGCACGCCGAGCTGAAGCTCGCCACGGCCGGCGACCTCGAAGCTGTCAGCTTCCTCCGAGTCCTTCACGCGGATGGCGACGTTGCCTTCCGTTTCCTTGTAAAGGCGGTCGCGGATCTGGCGGGAGGTGACCTTCTTGCCCTCGCGGCCGCCTAGCGGGCCGTCATTGATGCGGAAGGTCATGGTGAGCGTCGGCGGGTCGATGGGGATCGCCGGCAGCGGCTCCGCCACCTCGGGGGAAGCAATGGTGTCCGGGATGGTGGCGTCCGACAGGCCGGCGATGGCGCAGATGTCGCCCGCCTGCACCTCATCGACCGGCACGCGGTCGAGGCCCGAGAAGGTCATCAGCTTGGTCAGGCGGCCGGTCTCGACCACCGTGCCGTCCTGGCGCAGCACGCGCACCGGCATGTTCACCTTCGCCGTGCCCTGCTCGATGCGCCCGGTCAGGATGCGGCCCAGGAAGCTGTCGGCCTCCAGGATGGTCGCGTTCATGGCGAAGGGGGCTTCCCGGTTCACGGTCGGCGCCGGCACATGGCTCAGGATCAGGTCGAACATCGGCGACAGGTCCTTGCGCGGACCGTCCATCGTCAGGTCGGCCCAGCCCTGGCGGCCGGAAGCGAACATGGTGTGGAAGTCGAGCTGCTCGTCCGAGGCGCCGAGCGCCGCGAACAGGTCGAACACCTCGTTCAGCACCTCGTCGGCGCGGGCGTCCTGGCGGTCGACCTTGTTGATGACCACGATCGGCTTCAGGCCACGGGCCAGCGCCTTGGTCAGCACGAACTTGGTCTGCGGCAGCGGGCCTTCGGCCGCGTCGCAGAGCACGATGGCGCCATCCACCATGGACAGGATGCGCTCCACCTCGCCACCGAAATCGGCGTGGCCCGGCGTGTCGACGATGTTGATCTTGACGCCTTTCCACTCGACGGCGGTGGACTTGGCGAGAATGGTGATGCCGCGCTCACGCTCCAGGTCGTTCCGGTCCATTGCGCGCTCAGCCACGTTCTGGTTGGCGCGGAAGGCCCCGGCCTGCTTCAGCAGGTTGTCGACGAGAGTAGTCTTCCCGTGATCGACATGGGCGATGATAGCGACGTTGCGCAATTCCATACAGGGGGCAGTCCCAAGGCTGCGCCGCCTGCGCACACGACCCGAAGCCCCGCGACCTGGAACAGCGCGGGGGCGGGCAGGCGGGCCTGGCGGCTTGTTGCGGCGCACAGATAAGATGCCTAATCGAAAAAAGCGAGCTTTTCCGATCAGGCATTCTCAGTGGAGTCTGCAGGGCAGCCCCGAGCGGAGGCACAACCAGGCCATCGCGGCATGGCGGCGCTAAAGGTGCCAGACCGCCTTGGAGGCGCCGCTGAACGGCCGGCGGGGGTTGAAGCGCTCCACCGCGCAAAGATGCAGGGCCTGGTGCATGGCGGGCTCAGGCTCGGCCGCCAGATCCTCGGAGGCCAACTCCTCCTCCGGCGTGTCCGTGGCGTTGTTCTGGCCGGCCGGCCGCCAGGCGACGCGGCTCGGCATCATGGAGCGGAACAGCGGCGCGGTTTGCGCGCAGCCGGGATTCTCGGCCATGCCCTGAAGGGCGACCGGGCGGAACATGGCAGCCGCGGGGGGAGCGGCGGCGGTGACGGGCGAGGCGGGGGCCATCGAAGCCTGCGTGAGTGCTCCTAGGACAACCGCTGCCAGGGGGGTCAGCAACGAGGTCGGGCGCATGTTGAAACAATGATTTCGGGGACGGTTCGTTGCCGGCGTCTGAACCAGGCTGAAACACAAAGTTTTTCCGCAACCAAGCAGGGGGTTTGTCGCTTCGCGAGCGGAGACGGCCGATTCCCGAGAGGAGACACCCGATGAGCGATACCTCCACAGGCGGCGACGACGACGATGGTGAGGTGGATCTGGGCATCAGCCTGGAAACCGTCGCCACGGTGGTGGACCACATTCGCGCCATACAGGAAGGCGAAGACAGCGACGAAGTCGATACCGACGACGAGGACCCCGACAACGAGGGCGATGAGGAGGATTTCAGCGAGGAAACCCTGGCCGCCTTTATCGAGGAACTGAACGAGGACGAGCAGGCCGCGCTGGTGGCGCTGGCCTGGATCGGCCGCGGCGATTACGAGCCGGAGGAATGGGGAGAAGCGCTCCGCCTCGCCAAGGAACGCAGCAGCGCGGGCGATACATCCGCCTACCTCCTCGGCATGGACATGGCCGGCGACCTGCTGGCGGAAGGCCTGGCGGCCTTTGGCATCGCCGTGGAGGACGTGGAACGCTGAGCCGCTTCAGGCCCGCTCCATGCGCGGGCCTGAACGGCCGGCGATCTCCCGGATCAGCTTGCGGCGGATCGCCGCGCCGAAGCTGTCGAAATCATCCGCCGCGACCAGGAACGCGCCGGGGCCGCCGATCACTGAATCAGCATAATATTGATCCAGCGGCAGGCTGTGGCGGCGGTTGAAGCTCGGCCGGTCGTTCATGATCGGCAGGCCGTTGATGACGATGCCCTTGGCTACCGCCGCGTCCCGCGCCTGTTCCGCCGGCGGGCCAGAATTGTTGACCCCGTCGCCGGACACGTCGATCACCCGCCGTGCCGCCTCGAAGGGCGCCTGATCCAGCAACTCGGTTCCAAAGGCGAGGGCACCGGAAATGGAGGTCCAGGAAAGCGAGGCGCGCGGCGCCTCGGCCAGCGCGCTGGCCCAGCGATCGGCATCCCGGCCCCCCGTGAGCCGCATCCAGGGCAACACCTGCCTCTGATATTCGGCGCCCGCCCATTCCATGTAGGTGACGGCGATGGCGCCGATCATGCCGCCCTGCACCGCTTCCACGATGCGGGGATCGGTCATGGCGGTGCGGTAGCCTTCACGCTGCAGCTTGGCCTCGTCCTCGTCGACCGAACGGGAAACGTCCACCGCCAGGACCAGCAGCACATCCACCGGCTCCTCCGCGCGGGGGCGTGGCGGGACCAGGGTGGCTCCGGCCAGAACGCCGCCCGCGGCCAGCAAGGAACGCCTCAGCATCATCCGCCTCCCGCCTTGTCAGAAGGCAGGAAAGCAAATCACGTCACGCGGGTGTCATTGTTTTCTGCGCACACCTCCGTGTTTCACCGTGCGAGCTTGGACTTAACCGCGAAAAACGCAGGAGGATTGCAAGAAGCGCTGGGGTCGTGATGGTGAAATGCGCCTGATGCGCTTCTATTTCACGACGCAGAATACTTCATGCGATTGCCGGGAGACGAGTCGATGTCCGCTTCCACCCTAGCTGGAGCGCCAGCAGGACCACGCCCGCCTTCCATGCAGAACACGGTTGTCGCGGGCGCGCTGCTGCTGCTACTCGGCGGCATGGTTTGGCTCGGCCAGGCCGTGGATGGGCGCCAGGCGGCACTTTATCTGCTTGGCGGCGCGCTTGGCCTGGTGCTCTACCATGCCGCCTTTGGCTTCACCTCGGCCTGGCGGGTGTTCATCGCCGACCGCCGGGGTGAGGGGCTGCGGGCGCAGATGGTGATGCTGGCCATTGCCGTGCTGCTGTTCTTCCCCGTGCTGTCCGCCGGCAGCCTGTGGGGCCAGCCGGTGCAGGGCTTTGTTTCGCCGGTCGGCGTGGGCATGATCTTTGGCGCCTTCATCTTCGGCCTCGGCATGCAGATGGGGGGTGGTTGCGCGTCCGGTACGCTCTACACGGCGGGTGGCGGCTCGGTGCGCATGGTGCTGACGCTGGGGGCCTTCATTCTTGGCTCCACGCTGGGCGCGGCGCATCTGCACTGGTGGGCGGCGTTGCCGCACCTGCCGCCGATCTCCGTGGTGCAAAGCTGGGGCGTGGTGCCGGCGCTGATGGCGAACCTCGCCGCCTTCGCCGCCATTGCCGGGCTGACCGTGCTGCTGGAACGCCGCCGGCATGGCCGGCTGGTCACGGCGCCGCACCCGGCAAGGCGGGGCATGGGGCGGCTGTTGCAGGGCCCTTGGCCGATCCTGGCCGGGGCAGTGGCGCTGGCGTTGCTGAACTTCGCCACCTTGGCCCTGGCCGGGCGGCCCTGGGGCATCACCTCGGCCTTCGCGCTGTGGGGCTCCAAGATGGCCATGGCCCTTGGCTTCGACGCGGCGAACTGGCCCTTCTGGTCCAGCGCGCCGCAACAGGCGGCCCTGCATGGCAGCGTGCTGAACGACATCACCTCGGTGATGGATATCGGCATCATCGTGGGTGCGCTGCTGGCGGCGGCCCTGGCCGGCCGCTACGCGCCGAAATTCCGCGTGCCGCTGCGTTCGGCGGTGGCGGCGGTGCTGGGCGGCGTGCTGCTCGGCTATGGCGCGCGGCTGGCCTATGGCTGCAACATCGGCGCCTACTTCTCCGGCATCGCCTCCGGCAGCCTGCATGGCTGGGTGTGGATGGTGGCGGCCTTCTTCGGCAACGTGCTTGGTACCTTCGCGCGTCCCTTCTTTGGCCTGGAAGTGGAGCGGGTGCCGCGCCAGACGGGCTGCTGAGGCGGCCCGGCGCGGCGGAGCATTCCGGCTCCCCGCGCCGTTCCTATGGCAGGTCCTGCAGCCGCCGTTCCACCAGTTCCCGCCAGGGCGCATCGGCCGGCGCATCCGCCAGCAGGGCGCGCCAGGTGCTGCGGGCATTGGCGTTGCGGCCCGCCTGGGCCTCGGCCAGCCCGGCCAGGTAGCGCAGGCGCGGCTCGCCCGGGGCCTCCGCCAGGGCGCGCACCAGCAGGGCGGAGGCGGCGTCGGCATTTTCTGTTTCCAGATGAAGCTGTGCCAGCTCCGCCGCCAGCACCGGATCGAAGCGGCTGGCAAGGGCCCGGTTCCACGCTTCCACCGCCGCCTCTGTGCGCCCGCGCCCGCGTTCGGCATTGCCGAGCAGGATCCATCCCTGCCTCGCGGCCTCGGTGTTGGGGGGCGTTTGTTCCAGCCGGGCGCGCAGCTGGGTCAGCAGGACGTCGTCGCGGGCAGCCGCTTCCTGTCGCTCCTGGAAGGGCGCGGCCGGGATGTCGGGATGGCCGCGCCACAGATACAGCCCGAAGCTTCCCGCGGGGATCAGGAAGAGGAAGGCGGCCAGGGCCGCCGCGCCACGGCTGGCGTGGGCCGGCGCCGCGCTGTCCGGCGCGGTCAGCAGCCGCCGCTGCACCTCCAGCGTGGCGGCGCGGTGGGCGGCCTCCTCCAGCCGCCCGGCGGCGCGGTCGCGGTCCAGCTCGGCGAGCTGGGCGCGGTACAAAGCGAGATCGGCTTCCCGGCGCCCGGTGGTGCGCACGGGGCGGAACAAGGCGAAGCCGAGCGGCGCCAGGGCAAGCGCCGCCAGTCCCAGGAACAGGGCCCAGATCATGCGGTCGGGTCTTTCTCCAGCGCGGCGAGGCGGGCCTGCTCCTCCGGGCTCAGCGGTGCCGGCTCGGCGGTGGCGGCGCGGCGGCGCAGCAGCAGGATGCCCATCAGCCCGGCTCCCAGTGCCAGCACCGGCATGCCCCAGAGCGCCAGGGTGGCAAGGTTGAAGGGCGGCCGCAGCAGCACGAAATCGCCGTAACGGTCATGGATGTAGCGGATCACGGCCTGGTCGCTGTCGCCGGCCGCGACGCGCTCCCGCACGATCAGCCGCAGGTCGCGCGCTAGGCTGGCCTGACTTTCCTCGATGGATTCGTTCTGGCAGACCATGCAGCGCAGTTCGCGCCCGATGGATCGCGCCCGCTGCTCCTGCGCCGGGTCGGGCAGCATGTCGGAGGGCAGGCCCACGGCGAAGGCCGGTCCCGCGAGCAGCAGCAGGGCCAGGATCAGCTTCTTCATCAGGCGTAGCGCCGCAGCAGGGGGCGGATGTCCCCGTCCAGCACCTCCGGCGTCACCGGCCCGGCCCAGCGCCAGCGGATGATGCCCTGGCGATCGATGAAATAGGTTTCCGGCACGCCATAGACGCCCCAGTCGATGGCGACGCGGCCTGATTCATCGGCCGCCAGCCGCGCGAAGGGATCGCCATGCCGGGTGAGGAAGGCGCCGGCATCCTGTGGCTTGTCCTTGTAGTTGATGCCCCAGACCGGCACGCCCTCCCGCGACAGGCGCATCAGCTGGGGGTGCTCGATGATGCAGGGCACGCACCAGGAGGCCCAGTAATTCACCAGCACCGGCGATGGCAGGTCGCGCAGCTCGGCGGCGGCAAAGGCGGGCTTTCCGCTGCCGGCCAGCGGCGGCAGGGTGAAATCGGGCGGCGCGCGGCCGATCAGCACGGACGGCACGCCGCGCGGGTCGTAGCTGCCGGTGCCCATGCCGCGCAGCATGCCGTAGAAGCCCGCCCCGCCCGCGACCGCCAGGCCGAGCGGCGCCAGCATCAGGGCGCGGCGCGAGGTCAGGGACATGCTTGAACTCCCCAGAAAGCCGTTCCGCGGACATGCCGCCGTGGGCGGGCGGGCGGGAAGCGCCGCTTCCCCCCATTGGCGCGCCGGCCGTTCATGCCTTCGCCGCCATCGCCGTCGCGCGCTTGGTGGCCGGCGCCGCCACCCGGATGCGCCGGTCCGTCAGCGAGATCGCGCCGCCCAGCGCCATGAGCACGGCGCCCAGCCAGATCCAGGGGGCCAGCAGGTTGTGGTGCAGGCGCAGCACGGTGGCGCCATCCTGCTCCTCCCCCATCACGGCATAAAGGTCGCCGGACAGGCCGGTCTCGATGGCGGCCTCGGTGGTGGTGGTGCGCCCCACGGGAAAGAAGCGGCGCTCGGGATGCAGCACGGTCACGGTGGCGCCGTTGCGCGACACCGTCACGGTGGCGCGGCGTGCGGACCAGTTGGGGCCGATCGCGTCCTCCACCTTGTCCAGCCGCCATTCATAGCCGCCCAGCGTGACGCTCTGTCCGGGGCGGAGGGCGGAAAGGTTGTCCGTGGCCAGCCCCATCCCGGCTACGCCCAGCAGGGTGACGCCAAGCCCCGCATGCGCCATCGCCGCGCCCCAGGCGGCGCGCGGCAGGCCCTTCGCGCGGCTCCAGGCGGCGCCCAGATGGAGGAAACGGGGGTGGCGGAACAGGGCGATGCGGTCGGCGATGTCGGCCGCCGCGCCCAGGATCAGCCACAGCGCCGCCCCGAAGCCGAGCGCCGGGCCGACCCGCCAGCCGGCAAAGGCCAGGCACAGCAGCAGCGCCGCGGCGGCGCCCAGTGCTGCCCACCACAGCCTTTGCAGCACCGGCCACAGCTTCGCGCGCTTCCAGGGCAGCAACGGCCCGGCGGCCATGGCGAGAACCAGGGGCACCGTCAGCGGAAGGATCGCGGTGTTGAAGAAGGGCGGGCCCACCGAGATCTTCTGCCCGAACAGCAGGTCGGCGAACATCGGCCACAGCGTGCCGGCCAGCACCACCGCCGCCGCCGAGCAGAGTAGCAGGTTGTTCAGCACCAGCCCGCCCTCGCGCGACAGCGGCGCGAACATGCCGGTCGGCGCCATGGCCGGGCCCCGCCAGGCGAACAGCGCGAAGGCGCCGCCGATATAGAACAACAGCAGGGCCAGGATGAACACGCCGCGCTCGGGGTCGTTGGCGAAGGCATGCACCGAGTTCAGCACGCCCGAGCGCACCAGGAAGGTGCCGAGCAGCGAGAAGCCGAAGGCCAGCAGCGCCAGCAGCACGGTCCAGACCTTCAGCGCTTCCCGCTTTTCCACCACCACGGCGGAATGCAGCAGCGCGGTGCCGGCCAGCCAGGGAAGGAGGGAAGCGTTCTCGACCGGGTCCCAGAACCAGTAGCCGCCCCAGCCCAGCTCGTAATAGGCCCACCAGGAACCGAGCGCGATGCCGAGCGTCAGGAAGCTCCAGGCGGCGAGCGCCCAGGGGCGGACCCAGCGGCCCCAGGCAGCGTCCACCCGGCCTTCCAGCAGCGCGGCGACCGCGAAGGCGAAGGTGACGGCGAAGCCGACATAGCCAAGGTAAAGCAGGGGTGGGTGAAAGGCGAGGCCGGGGTCCTGCAGCACCGGGTTCAGCCCCTGGCCGTCCGGGGCCGGCGGCCAGACCCGGCCGAACGGGTTGGAGGTGGCCAGGATGAAGGCCATGAAGCCCACCGCCACCAGCCCCAGCACGCCCAGAACCCGCGCCTTGAGCGTGGTCGGCAGATCGCGCCCGAAGCCGGCCACGGCACCGCCGCACAAGGCCAGGATCAGCACCCACAGCACCATGGAACCCTCATGGTTGCCCCAGGCGCCAGCCAGCTTGTAGAGCATGGGCTTGGCCGAATGGCTGTTCTGCACCACGTTGACCACGCTGGTGTCGTTCACCGCGAAGGCCACCAGCAGGGCGGCGAAGCCGGCGGCGCAGGCCAGCAGGTGGCCGAAGGCCAGCGGCCCCGCCGCGGCCATCAGCCGCGCATCATGCCGCGCCGCGCCCCAGAGCGGCACCACGGTCTGCGCCAGCGCCAGGGCCAGCGCCAGCGCCAGGGCGAAATGGCCGAGTTCGGCGATCATCTGTGTTCTAGCTGCCCTGCCGGACGGGCGCCGGCTGCATGGTGTTCCAGGATGCGGCCGGGGGCGGCGCGCCTTCCTTCGGGTCCCAGTGGCCGGTGCGCTTCAGCGCGTCGGCGACCTCGGGCGGCATATAGGTCTCGTCATGGCGGGCCAGCACCTCGGAAGCGCGGAACTCGCCATCCGGGCTGAGCTTGCCCAGCGTCACCACGCCCTGCCCTTCGCGGAACAGGTCGGGCAGCACGCCGACATAGGTGACAGGCACGGTGGCCGGGCCGTCGGTGACGCGGAAGCGCGCTTCCGGGCGGCCATCCGGCGTGGTGTTCTTCACCAGGGATCCGGCCTCGACCAGCCCGCCGAGGCGGAAGGCGCGCTCTGGACCGGGATTCCTGGCGGCGATCTCGCTCGGGGCCAGGAAGAAGACCAGGTTGTCCTGGAAGGCGGTCAGCGTCAGCGCGGTGGCGGTGCCGAGGCCGAGCCCGGCCAGCACCACGATCCACAGGCGGCGCTTCTTGCGCGACAGCTTCAACCCTGCCTCCTTTCGCGCGGCCCGAACAACGCCAGCCGCCGCTTCGCCGCCGCGTGCCGGCTCGCCGCCAGCCATGCCATGATCCCGAACCCTGCCGCCGCCAGGGCCCAGGAGATCGCCACATGCCACCAATGCTGGGTCATGCCGCGCCCTCCTGCCGGCGTGCCTGGGCCAGCTGCATCTGCCGCAACCGCTTCTCCATCACCGCCGCCCGCACCCGCGCCAGCACCAGCGCGGCAAAAAGCAGCGTGAAGCCAAGCGCGCAGACAAGCAGCGGATACAGCATATCGACATGCATGCCCGGCGCACTGATCCGTGTCACGGACGCCGACTGGTGCAGCGTGTTGAACCAGTCCACTGACCATTTGATGACCGGCAGGTTGATGGCGCCGATCAGCGCCAGGATGGCGCCGGCGCGGGCGCCGCGCTCCTCCTCGTCAAAGGCGCGGACCAGGGCGGCATGGCCGACCCACAGGAAGAACAGCACCAGCACGGAGGTCATCCGCGCGTCCCAGGCCCACCAGGTGCCCCACATCGGCCGCCCCCACAGGCTGCCGGTGGCGAGGCAGAGAGCGGTGACCATGGCGCCCACCGGCGACAGCTCGCGCGCCGCGACATCGGCCAGCGGGTGGCGCCAGATCAGCGACATCAGCGAGGCCACGGCCAGCCCGGCATAGCCGCCCATGGCCAGCCAGGCCATCGGCACATGCACATACATGATTCGCACCGTCTCTCCCTGCTGCCAGTCGGGCGGGGAGAAGAACAGCGCCCAGGCGGCGCCGGCGCCCGTCACCGCCACGGCCAGCGCCCACAGCCAGGGCAGCAGCCGGTCGGTCAGCCGCAGGAAGCGGCCGGGATTGGCGAAACGGTGCAGGCCGCCGCCGCCGCGTGGGGCTGTTGCGGCAAGCGGGCGCGGCGAGGAAGGGGCAGGGGTGCTCACGCCGCGCAACCTAAGGCCTGTCGCGCCAGGATTGAAGCGCCTGCCACGCCCGGTTACGTCATGCCACAGTCGCGCCGGCTTCGGCGTGGCGGAACCGGCCGGAAAGGAAGCGCCGCATGCTGTTCGCCATCCAATGCGAAGACAAGCCGAACGCCCTCGAACTGCGGATGGCGACGCGGCCGAAGCACTTGGAATATCTCGATGGCCATGCGGCGAGCATCGTCCAGGGCGGGCCGGTGCTGGATGCCGAGGGCAAGCCCTGCGGCAGCCTGCTGCTGGTCGACGTGGCCGATCAGGCGGCGGCCGAGGCCCTGGCCGCCAGCGATCCTTATGCCCTGGCCGGGCTGTTCGCGCGCGTCACCATCCGCCCCTTCCGCCAGGTTTTCGCGGGCGGCGCCCGCGTCGCCGGCTGATGCCCTGCTGGCTGGTCAAGAGCGAGCCGGACGCCTTTTCCTGGCAACAGCAGGTGGCGAACGGCGTAGAGCCCTGGACCGGCGTGCGCAACGCCCAGGCCGCGGCGCATCTCAAGGCGATGCGTCGGGGCGATCTGGCGTTCTTCTACCATTCCAATGTGGGGAAGGAGATCGTCGGCGTTGTCGAGGTGGCGCGCGAAGCCTATCCCGATCCCACCGAGGTTGTGCCGGAAGGCAAGCTCCCGCGCTGGGTTTGCACCGACATGCGGGCCGTGGGGCCGATGCCGAATCCGGTGACGCTGGCGGCCATCAAGGCCGAGCCCAGGCTGGATGGCATCGCGCTGGTGCGGCAATCGCGGTTGTCGGTGATGCCGATCAGCCCAGAGCATTGGGCGGTGCTCTGCGCCATGGGGGGCTGGGGCGGCTGATCCCGCCCCGCCACCCTCAGCGCCGGTTGCGGTCGTTGAACCAGGGCGTGCCGCGGCTGGGCGGGAATTCCGGCCGCATCTCCGGCGGCGGCTGCATCAGGCCCGGATCGAGGTAGAGCTGCACGCCGGGGCCGCTTTGCCCATCCTGCCCACCGGAGCCCCAGGCGCCGGCGCCGGGCGGGCGGCGGCGGAAATCCCGGTTCACTTCATCCCGGCCCAGATAGCGGCCATCGGCGTCGTAATGGCGCACCACCCCGCCACCCGCCGAGCGTTCCGACCGGCCCTCATAGGTCCCCCAGCCATCGTAATGACGCAGCGTGCCGCCGCGGCGCTCGGTGAGGCCGTCGGGCAACAGGCTGCCATGCGGTGGAGCAGGGCGCGGCGACAGGTATTGCGCCTCCGCCGCCAGGGGGAGCAGGGCCAGCATCGCGGCCAGAAGGCTTCGCCACCCCATCCATTCGCACCGCATCGCCGCACTCCTCCAGCACCACCGCAATCTGCGCCACAATGATGAACGCCGGATAAAGGCAGGCGCATCGCGACGAGGCGGGAAGGCCGCCAATGGCGCGGGCCGCGCCCTGGGGACGGAGGGGGCGCCGGAAGCAGGGGCCGCAGCGATCCTCCGGTCTCCCCCCTCCCCCGCGGCTTGCTGTGGGTGTAAGGCCGGGCATGGCCGATGAGCGCATCCTTTGCCACCTGCATGACATCCCCGATGGCAAGGCGCGCGGCTTTCCGGGATTGCCGGGCGGCTTCATGGGGTTGCTGGCGGTGCGGCGCGGCGCGGCGGTGTTTGTTTACGTCAATTCCTGCCCGCATATCGGCGTGCCCCTGGAGATGATGCCCGATCGCTTCCTCGATGGCGCCGGGCGCCACATCCTGTGCGCCGTCCATGGCGCCAGCTTCCGCATCGAGGATGGCTATTGCCTGTCCGGCCCCTGCCTGGGCGACAGCCTTGAGGCGGTGCCGGCGCGGGTCGATCCGGAAGGCATGATCCGCATTCCGGCCGATGCCGGTGCTTGACCGGACGCCATGCCGCACCGCGCCGGACGCCGCCGCGCCGGCACCATGCTGACGCTTGACGGCGGCCATTGGGCGCGGGCCCAATGCCGCCAAACAGATGCAGTGGCCACCTTGCCCTGCCCGCCACTTCGGGAGGAGTTCGAATGACCGACAACACCGTGATTCCCGTAAAGCCCGATCTGGCGGCGGGGAGCCGTTTCGATGCCGCCCGCCGGGCCGAGATGGCCGAGCGTGCCGCCCGCGACCCGGACGGCTTCTGGCGCGAGGAAGCCGGCCGCATCGCCTGGATGACGACGCCCACCAGAATCAAGAACGCCTCCTTCGAGGGCGACGTCTCGATCAAGTGGTTCGAGGATGGCGTGCTGAACGCCTCCGTTTCCTGCCTGGACAAGCACCTCGCCGAGCGCGGCGACCAGGTGGCGATCATCTGGGAAGGCGACGACCCGAACAGCGACAGCAAGGTCACCTATCGTGAGCTGCACCAGCGCGTCTGCCGCATGGCCAACGCGCTGCGCTCGCTCGGCGTGAAGAAGGGGGACCGCGTCACCCTGTACCTGCCGATGATCGTCGAGGCGGCGGTGGCGATGCTGGCCTGCGCCCGCATCGGCGCGGTGCATTCCATCGTGTTCGGCGGCTTCTCCCCCGACAGCCTGGCCAGCCGCATCCAGGATTGCGACAGCACGGTGCTGATCACCGCCGACCAGGGCCGCCGCGGCGGCCGCACCGTGCCGTTGAAGACCAATGCCGATGAGGCGCTGAAATCCTGCCCCTCGGTGAAGAACGTCATCGTGGTGAGGAACACCGGCGGCGACGTGCCGATGCAGGAAGGGCGCGACCATTGGTGGCACACCCTGTCGGAGGCCGCGGCCACCGATTGCGCGCCCGAGCCGATGAACGCGGAGGACCCGCTGTTCATCCTCTACACCTCCGGCTCCACCGGCAAGCCGAAGGGCGTGCTGCACACCACCGGCGGCTACATGGTCTGGGCGTCCTTCACCCATGAGCTGGTGTTCGACTACCGCCCGGGCGAGATCTACTGGTGCACCGCCGATGTCGGCTGGGTCACCGGCCACAGCTACATCGTCTATGGCCCGCTGGCGAATGGCGCGACCACGCTGATGTTCGAGGGCGTGCCGAACTATCCCGATGTCGGCCGCTTCTGGCAGGTGGTGGACAAGCACAAGGTCAACATCTTCTACACCGCCCCCACCGCCATCCGCGCCCTGATGCGCGAAGGCGATGCGCCGGTGAGGAAATGGTCGCGCCAGTCGCTGCGGGTGCTGGGCTCGGTGGGCGAGCCGATCAACCCCGAGGCCTGGCTCTGGTATTACCGCGTCGTGGGCGATGAGCGCTGCCCGATCGTGGACACTTGGTGGCAGACCGAGACGGGCGGCATCCTGATCTCCCCCCTGCCGGGCGCCGTGGACCTCAAGCCCGGCTCGGCGACGCTGCCGCTGCCGGGCGTGCAGCCGGCGCTGGTGGATGGCGACGGCAAGTTGCTGGAAGGCGCGACCGAGGGGAACCTGGTGATCCTGGATTCCTGGCCGGGCCAGATGCGCACCGTCTACAAGGACCATGAGCGCTTCATCCAGACCTACTTCTCCACCTTCCCCGGCAAGTATTTCTCCGGCGACGGGGCGCGGCGGGATGCCGATGGCTATTACTGGATCACCGGGCGCGTCGATGACGTGCTGAACGTGTCCGGCCACCGCATGGGCACGGCCGAGATCGAGAGCGCGCTGGTGGCCCATCCCAAGGTGGCGGAAGCGGCGGTGGTCGGCATGCCGCATGAGCTGAAGGGCCAGGGCATTTATTGCTACGTCACGCTGAAATCCGGCGAGGAGCCGTCCGACGCGCTGAAGAAGGAGCTGGTGGCCTGGGTGCGGCGGGAGATCGGCCCGATCGCCTCGCCGGACGCCATCCAATGGGCGCCCAGCCTGCCCAAGACCCGCTCGGGCAAGATCATGCGCCGCATCCTGCGCAAGATCGCCGCCAATGAAACGGACAGCCTGGGCGATACCTCGACGCTCGCCGATCCCACGGTGGTGGAGGACCTGATCAGCAACCGCGCCGGCTGATCGCGCGCCGAACGGCCGGGGGAGCGGATCGGCTCCCCCGGCCGCCGGGCCGGATCGGGATGAACGGCCCTCAGCGGATGCCGAGGACGGCGCCGATTTCATCCAGGATCATCGGGTCATCGATGGTAGGCGGCACCACGGGCTGCTCCCCATCCGCCAGCTTGCGCAGCGTGGCGCGGAGGATCTTGCCCGAGCGTGTCTTGGGCAGGCGCGGCACGACCCGGGCCGCCTTGAAGGCGGCCACGGGGCCGATGCGCTCGCGCACCAGCGCCACCAGCTCGGCCTCCAGCGCCGCCTCGTCACGCCCGGCGCCGGATTTCAGCACCACGAGGCCGAGGGGCACCTGCCCCTTCAGCGCGTCCTTCACCCCCACCACGGCGCATTCCGCGACATCCCGGTGGCTGGCGAGCACTTCCTCCATCTGCCCGGTGGACAAACGGTGGCCGGCGACGTTGATGATGTCGTCGGTGCGCGACATCACCCAGGCATAGCCTTCCGCATCGATGATGCCGGCATCGCCGGTGTTGTACCAGCCGGGAAAGGCGGCGAGGTAGGCGTCGCGGAAGCGGTCATCGGCGCGGAACAGTGTCGGCGCGCAGCCCGGCGGCAGCGGCAGCCGGATGGCTAGGCTGCCGCTCTGCCCGGCCGGCACCGGCTGGCCCGCATCGCCCAGCGCCTGCACGTCATAGCCGGGGGCGGGCTTGCCGCCGGAGCCGGGGCGGGCCGGGAATAGGCCGGCGCCGCGGAAATTGCCGGTGATGCACCAGCCTGTCTCGGTCTGCCACCAATGGTCGATCACCGGGCGGTCCAGCAGGCGCGTGGCCCAGACCGCCGTGTCGGGGTCGCAGCGCTCGCCCGCCAGGAACAGCGCCTCCAGCTTCGACAGGTCATGGCGGCGAAGCTGCTGGCCTTCAGGGTCTTCCTTCTTGATGGCGCGCAGCGCGGTGGGGGCGGTGAACAGCACCTTCACCCCGTGCTCGGCGCAGACGCGCCAGAAGGCGCCGGCATCCGGCGTGCCGACCGGCTTGCCTTCATAAACAACGCTGGTGCAGCCGGCGAGCAGCGGGCCATAGGCGATGTAGGAATGCCCCACCACCCAGCCCACGTCGCTGGCGGTCCAGGACACGTCCCCAGCCCGCAGCCCGTAGAGCAGCGACATGGAATGATGCAGCGCGACCGCGTAGCCGCCGGTGTCGCGCAGCACGCCCTTCGGCTTCCCTGTGGTGCCGCTGGTGTAGAGGATGTAGAGCGGATCGGTCGCCGCGCGGTCCACGCAGGGATGCGGCTCGGCGGCGGCCATGGCATCCAGCAGGTCCTCGTCGCGGCCGGGCTCCAGCTCGCAGCGCCAGGCGTCGCGCTGCAGGATCAGGCAGCAGTCCGGCTTGTGCGGCGACAGGGCGATCGCCGCGTCCAGCAGCGGTTTGTATTTGACGATCCGGCCCGGCTCCAGCCCGCAGGAGGCGGCGATCACCGCCTTTGGCTCGGCATCGGCGATGCGCGCGGAAAGCTCCGCCGCGGCGAAGCCGCCGAACACCACGGAATGCACGGCGCCGAGCCGCGCGCAGGCCAGCATGGCCATCACCGCCTCGGGCACCATGGGCATGTAGATGATGACGCGGTCGCCCGCGCCGACGCCGCGCGCCGCCAGTGCGCCGGCCAGCCGCGCCGTGGCATCCTGCAATTCGGCATAGGTGATGCGGCGCTGGCCGCCGGAGATCGGGCTGTCCCAGATCAGGGCCGCCTGGGCGCCGCGGCCGGCGGCGACGTGGCGGTCCACGGCGTTGTGGCACATGTTCAGCCGCGCATCGGGGAACCAGCGGCCATAAGGCCCCTGCGCCGCATCGAAGATCCGTTGCGGCGGTGCCGACCAGGCGATGTCCTGCGCCGCGAGGCGCCAATAGGCCTCGGGGTCCCGCCGCCAGGAGGCCATGGTGGCGTCGTAGCCGTCCGGCATGCTGAACCCTCCCGCTGTTCTGTTTGAATTGTTCTGGGCCATCACCGGAGGATGGTAAAGCCGGAAAGGCCCGCGCCCTTCCGGCCTGGTGCCGCCGCCCCGGCAGGGGACGGCGGCGCTTCATGCCGTCAGACCTGCGCGCGCAGGGGGTCGGGCTTGCGGGACGGCTTCTCCGCCATGTCCTCCGCGAAGATGTCGCGATCCTTGGTTTCGGGCACGAAGAACAGGCCGATCACCACGGTGACCAGGGCGATCACCACCGGATACCAGAGGCCGTAATACACGTCCCCCGTTTGCGCGATCATGGCGAAGGAGGTCGCCGGCAGAAGCCCGCCGAACCAGCCATTGCCGATGTGATAGGGCAGCGACATGGAGGTGTAGCGGATGCGCGTGGGGAACAACTCCACCAGCGCCGCCGCGATCGGGCCGTAGACCATGGTGACGTAGATCACCAGCACCGCCAGGATCAGCACCAGCACGCCCGATTGCTCGCGGAAGATGTCGAAGGGATGCGCCAGCTTGACCACGGTGGGGTTGGAGGCCGCCGGGTAGCCCGCCGCGGTGATGGCCGCGCTGAGTGCCTGGGCGAAGTTCGCGTCGGTGCTGGAGATGGTGGAATTCGCCACCTGCACCGTGGCGGCGGTGCCGGCCGGCGCATCCTCGACATGGTAGTTCACCGACAGCCGCGCCAGCGCGGATTTGGCGATGTCGCAGGAATTGGTGAAGCGCGCCGTGCCGGTTGGGTTGAACTGGAAGGAACAATTGTCGGGATCGGCCCGCACCACGACGGAGATATTCTGGTGCGCGGCATGGAGGGCGGGGTTGGCCTCCGCGCTCATCAGCTTGAACAGCGGGAAATAGGTCAGCGCCGCGAGCAGGCAGCCGCCCAGGATGATCGGCTTGCGGCCGACCTTGTCCGACAGCCAGCCAAAGAACACGAAGCCGCCCGAGCCGAGCAGCAGCGCCCAGGCGATCAGGATGTTGGTGGTGTAGGGGTCCACCTTCAGCACCGAGCCCAGGAAGAACAGCGCGTAGAACTGGCCCGTGTACCAGACCACCGCCTGGCCGGCGACCAGGCCAAACAGCGCCAGCAGCGCCACCTTGGCATTCTTCCACTGGCCGAAGGCCTCGGTCAGCGGTGCCTTGGAGTGGGTGCCTTCCGCCTTCATCTTCTTGAAGGCCGGGCTTTCCTCCATCTGGGTGCGGATCCAGACCGAGATCGCCAGCAGGAAGATCGACACCAGGAAGGGCACGCGCCAGCCCCATTCGCGGAAGCCTTCAGCGCCGGTCAGCGCCTGGGTGCTCAGGATCACGATCAGCGACAGAAACAGGCCGCCCGTGGCGGTGATCTGGATGAAGGAGGTGTAGAAGCCGCGGCGGCCATGCGGGGAGTGCTCGGCCACATAGGTGGCGGCACCGCCATACTCGCCGCCCAGCGCCAGGCCCTGGAGGCAGCGCAGCACGATCAGGATGATGGGCGCGGCGATGCCGATCTGCTCCGCCGTGGGCAGGATGCCGACGATGAAGGTGGAGGCGCCCATGATCACGATGGTGATCAGGAAGGTGTATTTGCGGCCCACCAGGTCACCCAGCCGGCCGAACACCAGCGCGCCGAAGGGCCGCACCAGGAAGCCGGCGGCGAAGGCCAGCAGGGCGAAAAGGTTGCGGGTGGTTTCGTCGAAGATCGGCTGCCCGTCGGCGCCGGGAACGGTGAAGAACTTGGCGGCGATGAAGGCGGCCAGCGAACCATAGAGATAGAAATCATACCATTCGAACACGGTTCCGAGCGAGGAGGCCAGAATGACCTTTCGTTCCTCGCGCGACATTGGACGGCTGTCCAAATCGGTTCTGGGGTGCGTTGCGCCCATGGGTGAAGTTTTCCTGCCCGCCGGGATGGTGGTCCCGGTGTTTCTTGTTGCGCTACCGCGTGCTTGGCCACGCGGCCTTGTTGGTGCTGCCCTCGGCCGGCACCGGCAGAAAGGCGTCAGACCTTTCCTCCGGCGGCACTTTGCGCCTGCGGAAGGTTGCCATTAATTGATCCGGTTTCGCTGGCGAAGCGCAACAGATTTCAGGGGGTTCTAGGCTCCGCCGCCATTCCCGGGCGGGCATTTTTCCGGGCGGGAGCGCCGGTTGGCGAATGCCGCCGGGCACATGGAACCAGGTGGCCGCCGGCATGCTGCCGCACCGGGGAAAGGCTGGCTGCAACGCCGCGCCGCCCTGGCCGTTCCCTGAAGCAAAGGCCGGGCGGCACGCCGCCGGTCCGGCGCAAAAACTGGAACCGGCGCCCGGCGGGTATGAAAAGCGACTGGCATCTTCGCGCGGCCGGCGTCAGCATGGGAGGTGAAGGGGGCCTCATGGACACGCTCCGCACTCTGGCTGACCACTCCATCCGCCGTGTTCTCGGCGCCATCGCCCTGGCCATCGCCCTGGTGATGGCGGGCCTGGCCGCGCGGCCGCTGCTGGCGCTGCAAAGTGGCGCGCTGATGACGGCCGCGGTCTGGCTCGGACTTTGGGGCGCCGCGTTGCGCGCGCCCTACCAGGACCCGCGGCAAAGCCTGGTCTGGCGCCGCCTGAACGCCATGGCGGGACAGGGCATGCGCCATCTGCGCAGCCTGGAAGGCCGCCGGCAGCTCGCCGCCATCCTGGCGGAGCGGCTGATGTGGCATGCCGACCGCACCGCCCTGGTGGCGGCAGGACTTGGCCTGATCACCTTGCTGGGCTTTGCGATTCAACTCATCGCGGAGTGATGTTGCAGTGCGGCGAAGATGGTTGACGTGCCGGAAAGCGGAGGGGAAGGTGGATCGCCTTTCATCACCGCAACCGAGGGCTGAGCCATCCCCGTTCGTGACCTGACCCTGCTTGCCGATGCCGTGCGGGACGAGGACGCCCCGGGCCCCCGCCCCATCGGCTACAGCCTGGATGAATCGGTCGGCCATCTGCTGCGGCGCGCGCATCAGCGTCATGCGGCGTTGTTCCAGGATCGCGGGGCGGTTGGCGGCCTGACCTCCACCCAGTTCGCCACCCTGCTCAAGCTGGCGGAGTTGGGGCAGGCAACGCAGAACGCGCTGGGACGGGCCGTGGCCCTGGATCCCGCCACCACTCAGGGCGTCGTGGCGCGGCTGCGGGACCGGGGGTTGCTGAAAACGGCGCGCGATCCGCTGGACCGCCGCACGGTGGTGCTGTCCCTCGCGCCGGAAGGGGAGGCGATCCTCGCCGAAGCGGTGCGGCAGGGTCGCCGCGCCAATGAACTCCTGCTGAAGCCCCTGACCGAGGCGCAGCGGAACACCCTGATCAACTTGCTGCGCCGCCTGCTGGACTGAGGCCGCGGCGGCGGTCTCAGCGCCGGCCGCGCAGCAGCCCGACGACGGCTGCCACCAGCGGGGAGGCAGCCATTGTTCCGATCAGGGGAAGCAGGCTGAAGCTGGCCTTTGCCTGCGCAAAGGCGGTGTCGCGCAGCACCCTGGCCTCGATCTCCTGCGGGCCGGGCCGGCTGTATGCGGCCAGGGCGCCAAAGATCGCCGCCAGCGCCACATCGGCGCCCAGCAACGCGCCGGCGCGCTGCAAGGGCGTCCAGCTTTCCAGCCAGACCCATGCCAGCACATGCAGCATGGCCAGGGCGGCGCAGGCCAGGATGCCGGCCACCACGCCGAAGATGGCGCGGCGGGCCGTGCGCTGCGCCTGCAGGGTGAGCAGAACACGCTCCGCCTCCAGCGAGGCGGCCGTCAGGCGGAACGCACGCATCCGCGGCTCAGCGGCGCAGAAGCTTGGCGATCAGGAAGCCGACGCCGATCGCCACGGCGATGGTGGCCACCGGACGTTCCCGCACCACGCCGAACACCTGCTCGGCCTCGCGGCGCGTCAGGTCGCCCGCCTGGTGGGCCAGGCTTTGCGCGCGGCCGGAAGCACGCGACACCGCCGGGCTGACCTGCTCGCTCATCAGCGACTCGACCTTGCGGCGCAGATCGGCGATGCGATCCTCGACTGCCGACAGGTCCACGGAAGAATAGCGGCTCATGCGGGATCTCCTTGCCTCAAGGTAGCGGTGTCAGGTGGCGGGATGTCAATCCAGCGCGCGATCGATGCTGCGTCCGGCACGCTCCACCGGGCCGCGCGGCGGGTCAACCGTATCCCGGATGGCGGCGCCGGCATTGTCGAGCTTCTCGCCCGCGCGCTCCGCCGGACCCTCGTTGCAGGCAGCCAGCGGGGCGGCCATCAGCAGGACCGGCAAAAGGGCGGGGATGAATTTGCGCATCGGATAGGCACTCCCTGTGTCTCGCCTTTTCAACGCAAAGCCAAGC
Source organism: Teichococcus oryzae (assembly GCF_008386565.1). Lineage (GTDB taxonomy): Bacteria > Pseudomonadota > Alphaproteobacteria > Acetobacterales > Acetobacteraceae > Pseudoroseomonas > Pseudoroseomonas oryzae. Next base: position 380,386 of record NZ_VUKA01000002.1, read on the forward strand.
TGGGGGTTTCGCCCCGTGCTCAAGCTTCGGCCGCGAGCAGGGCCGGGTCGGCTTCCCGCCGCCGCAGCGGAAAGCGCACCACCATCTCCGTGCCGCTGTCGCGATGGATCTCCATCTCGCCGCCCAGATGCTGGGCGAAGCCGCGGATCAGCGTCAGGCCGATGCCCTGCCCGGCTTCCTCGTCATCCAGCCTCAGCCCGAGCCCGTCATCGCGCACGGTGAGCGTCACTTCCTCGCCTTCCTCGGCACCGGGCGCGGCATGGACCGAGATGGTGACCGTGCCGCTGCGCGCATCGGGGAAGCCGTGCTTGATCGCGTTGGTCACGGTTTCGGTGATCAGCAGCGCCAGGGAAACGGCCTGGTCGGTGACGATCTCCAGCTCGTCGGCTTCCACCACCAGGCGGATGCGCTGGCCGGGGCGCTCGCCGAGTGCCGCGAAAAGCTGCTGGCCCAGCTCCTCCAGGAAGGGGCGCAGCGCGATCACCTCGAAGGTCTGGTTGGTGTAGAGGTGGCGGTGCAGCGTCGCCAGCGCCTGCACGCGGTCGCGGGCGGTGGCGAACTCGGCGCGGGCGGCCGGATCGCGCAGGCGGCCGGCCTGAAGGTTGAGCAGCGAGGCGACGATCTGCAGGTTGTTCTTCACCCGGTGATGGATCTCGGCCATCAGCAGGTCACGTTGCCGCAGGGTGGCCCGCAACTCGGCTTCCCGCGCGCCGATCGCCGCGGCGGCCTCGGTGACCGCCTGTTCGAGGGCGCGCACCTCGTCCGGCTCGCCGCGGAGGGGGCGGGCGCCGAAGGGCGCGCCGGGGCGCCATTGCCGCACCCGCGCCGCCAGGATGCGCAAGGGCCGCGCGATGGCCAGATCAGCCCCCACCACGATCACCACCAGGCAGGCCAGCAGAAAGGCGGCCAGTTCCAGGGCGCGGCGCAGCAGCACCGTGTTGGCGGCGCTGCGGATGTCGCCGGTGGGCAGGCCCACCAGCAGCCTCAGCCCCGGCGCCAGCTCGGAATTGCCATAAGCGTATTGCGCCCCGTTCTGGGCCCGCGCCTCCAGCGAGCGGGGGCTGTCCGGCTGGGCGATGTTGCGCAGGATCTCCGGCGGGGGCAGCTCAATGGCGCCGGCCGGGGTGAGGGGCAGGGCCACCGCGTCGCGGTCCAGCAGCCAGACGCGCTGCGCGCGTTCCTGCGCCACGGCGGCCTCCCGGCGGACAAAGGCATCCAGCAACAGGCTGCCAGCGACCACGCCGGCCACCTCCTCGCCCTGTAGGATCGGCACGGCGCCGATCACCACGGGCGGCGTGCTGGCGCCGCGCCGGAACGGCGTCAGGGTGAATTTGCGCTCGTGGAGGGCGGTCTGGAAATAAGGCTCATGCGCCAGGGATTCGCCGCGGCCATAGCCGGGCGGCGCCGGATCGTGGTCCAGGGGGCCGGAAAGGCGGGCGCCGCAGCGCACGCGGCCTTCACGGTCCAGCACCCAGAAATCCCGGTAACGCTCGGGATAAAGCACCACCACGCTGCGCAGCAGCGCCTCGCAGCGGGCAGGCGTGCCGTCCAGCAGCATTTCCGACCGGCCGAGGCCGGTCAGGGTCTGGCGCAAGGTTTCAATGGTGGTGCCATGCCGCGCCGCCGAAACGTCGCTGAGGATGGCGGCCGTCCTGCGGCCTGCGGCCAGCTCGGCTTCATAGCTCAGCACGGCATTGGCCCCGGCGATCCCCACCACGGGAACGCTGGCAACCAGCAGGAGAAGCAGCATGCGGCCCCGAACGCCGCGAAGCATGGACCCCAGCGTCGGCCTCTCGGGCCGCGCCGGGGATGTCACTGCTTCGGGCCCTCGGTTCGGTTCTGTTCGATCAGCCGGAGCAGTTCCTCTGGAATGGGCTCTTTCGCGACATCGTCATACATGGCATGCAAGCCGCGCTGGAGCCACTTGTCGAAAGCCGCATCGGGCACTCGCTTGCGCGAGCGGCCCGCCCTCGGTCGGCTGGCCTCCACGGCCGGATCCGCCAACATGCGCTTATCCTCGTGCTCGTCCATCAGCTTTCCGGGTGCATGGCCCGCGTCTCGGCTATGTTGCGACCAGTGGAATGCGTACCACTGCGGCGGGTGGCAAGGCCAGCCTTGGCCTTTGCCTTGGCGGCGTTGCGGCGGGAAGCGGGTTCGTCGCCCATCAGCCAGGCTTCGAGCTGACGGCGGGCGCGGAACACGCGGCACTTGGCGGTGCCGACGGCGCAGCCCATCACCTCCGCGGCTTCCTCGTAGGACATGCCCTGAACCGTCACCAGCAGAAGCGCGGTGCGGTGATCGGCGGGCAGGTCGGTCAGGCGGCGGCGGAGTTCGCGGAGCGCCAGGCTGTCTTCCTGCGCGGCGGGCCGGGCCAGGGCCTCGGCCGGCGCATTGTCCATGTCGCAGGTGTCGCGGCGGCGGCGGATGTCAGACAGGAAGCGGTTGCGGAGGATGCGGAACATCCAGGCGCCGAAATTGGTGCCGGGCGTGAAGCTGTGTTGCGCGGCGAGGGCGTTGCTGACCGCGGCCTGAACAAGGTCATCCGCGTCGGCGCGGTTGCGGGTCATGGAAACCGCCTGAACGCGAAGGCGCGGCAGCAATGCGACAAGCTGATCATGGAAGCTCGGGAGGGACGCGTCAGCCACGTCAGCGTTCGGGGCGGTTGTCGTGCTGTTCATGGTGATGTGCTCGCTTTGCATGCCCGACCAATGCATGGGCCGGAAAAGCGGTTGCATTTCCGATATGCGAAAATCGACATGCAGCCATGCGCTGAAGTTCTGCAACCTCCGGCGCGTCGCCATGTTCTGCGCGATGGATCGAGTTCATGCACGGAACAACAACGCACATCTTCTTCCCGGACCATATGCCGGCGCGTCGCCTGGGGCTTGCCCATCAGTGCGCATCTTCCGGCATCTGCCGTGCCAGAGCCCCACGCGCCCGTGCCACCCGTGCCTTCATTGTGCCCACCGGCACATTGCAGACCGCCGCCGCCTCCTCATGTGAGAGGCCATGAGCTCCCACCAGGATCAGGGCCTCCCGCTGCACCAGGGGCAGCGTGTCCATGGCGCGCGCCAGGTCTGTCACCGCATGCCTGGCTTCCTGCACGGCAGGGGCCGGGCGGTCCGGATCGGGCATCCGCTCCAGCGCCCGCCGCTCCGTGCCGCGCCGGCGCAGCTGTTCCAGGAACACGTTGCGCAAAATCCTAAACATCCAGGCCCGCAAACTGGTTTCCGGGTCCCACTGGGATTCCGCGCGCAGGGCGCGCAGAATGGCTTCCTGCACCAGGTCGTCAGCCAGTGCCGCGTCGCGGGCCAGAAAGCGGGCAAAGGCGCGCAGGTCCGGCAGGAGGCTGGCCAGCCCGGCGCGGATCGGGTCTGTTTGATTTGCCATCACCATGCGATCGCGGTCTTGCTGAACAAAAGGACCGAAACGAGGGCCACCCTATGAACGCCGTTACCCAGGCCGAATTGTTGCGCAGCCTGCCGCCCGCCCGCCGCTACGCCCGTGCCCTGACCGGCAGCCAACAGGCCGGCGATGGCCTGGTGGCCGACGCGCTGCGGGCCGGGCTGCCATCCCTGGCGCCACGGCTGGCGTTGTATGCCGGCGTCACCCGCCTGGCCCCGCCGCCCGCCGTGCCGCCGGCTGGCGCGAACCTGTCGCCGCGCCACCGCCAGCTGCTTCTGCTGACGGCGCTGGAGGAACTGTCTGTCAACGACGCTGCCCAGGTGGTGGGGGTGCCGCTCGACGTGGCGGAAACCGAGCTGCACGAGGCGCGGGATGCGCTGCGCAGCGCCACGGCCGCCGATGTCCTGGTGATCGAGGACGAGCCGATCATCGCCATGGATGTGCGCCAGCTGGTGGAGGATTGCGGCCACCGCGTGGTGGGCGTCGCCGCCACGGAGGCGCAGGCGGTGCGGCTGGCGCAGGACCGCAACCCGAGCCTGATCCTGGCCGACGTGAACCTGGGCGCCGGCGGCGATGGCATCAATGCGGTGAACCGCATCCAGGAACGGCTGAAGGTGCCTGTGATCTTTGTCACCGCCTATCCGGAGCGGCTGCTGACGGCGGAGCAGGTGGAGCCGGCCTTCGTCATCTCGAAGCCGTTCGAGCCGCTGGCGCTGGCCATCGCCACCTACCAGGCCGTTTCCTCCACCGTGCCGATCGGCTGAGGCTGCAACCGCAGGCTCAAGCGCTGCGTTGCATGGGCACCGCCGGCGCCGGGCTTTCCGGCCGGCCCGATCGAGGGAGAAGGCTGCTTGCAAGGGAAGCCGATGGCCGGAACGCCCCGTTTGGCGCCGGTTGGGCGGCTGTGCCGTGCCACCAGCCGCCGCATCCTTCGCCGGGCCGGACAAGGCAGCCGCCCCTGAGCCCCGCCGGTTCACCCGCCGGCGCCCCAGGGGTTCCGGCGCCCTCCTAGACCGCTCGCAAGGATGCGCCGTCATGCTGTACTGGACCCTGATCTTTCTGGTCGTCGCGCTGGTAGCCGGTGTGCTTGGTTTTTCCGGGGTCGCCTCAGCGGCCAGCGGCATCGCCAAGATCCTTTTCGTCATCTTCCTGGTGCTGTTCCTGATCTCGCTGATCGCCGGACGCGGCTGGGCCTGAACTTTCATCGGGCAAGCAGGGGCATAAGAAAAGGGGCGGGAGGCCGCGGGCCTCCCGCCCCTTTCGCATTCCCGGCGCCGTGGCGGCATCCAGGGATGCCCTGGATGCCGGCGGCGCCACGTCCTCAGCGTGCCTGGTTCTGCGGATAGGCGCCGGAAGCGTTGGAGCCGGTGGCGCGGTCATAGGCCCGGGTGGCGGCGGTGCCCGGGGGGTTGGCGGCGGTGCCGTCGCGCTGGGACGGATAGGCGCCCGAGGTGTTGGTGCCGGCGGCGCGGTCCAGCGCCCGGGTCGCCTCCGTGCCGGCGGGATTGGCGCGGGTGCCGTCCGACTGCGCCGGATAGGCACCCGATGTGTTGGTGCCGGTGGCGCGGTCATAGGCGCGGGTGCCAGCCGTGTTGGAGTCCACCGAGCGGGCGGAGTCGCAGGCAGCCAGGCCGAGGAGGGTGGCCGAAACGGCGATGGCCGACAGGATCTCGCGGTGACGCATGACGGGGAAAGCTCCTTTTCCGAGAACGTGTCTGGTCGGGATGGGATCGCCTGCGGCGACCGTCCAGCGGTCCAACGCGGCTTTTCCCAACAGGTTGCTTTGCTTCCGCTTCAGCCGCGGGCCGCGCGCCGGGTCCGCCAAAGGTGCCACAGATAAGCGCCCACGACGCCAGCCACGACGACGTAGCTGATCGGCTCGATGAAGGCCTCGACCTTGCGGTACTGGTCCCGCAGCAGGTAGCCGGCGCCGGCCAGCAGCGTCACCCAGAGCAGGCTGCCCACCACGGTCCACAGGTAGAACACCGCCCGGCCGATATGCGCGAGCCCGGCCGGGATGGAGATCAGGGTGCGGATGGCCGGCAGCATCCGGCCAAAGAACAGCGCCACGGGGCCGTGCCGGCGCAGCGTCGCCTCCGCCTTGTCCATGTCCTCGGCGGACACCCCGAACCAGCGGCCATAGCGCGCCACCAGCGGGCGGATGCGCCGGCTGCCGATGGCGCGGGCGATCTCGTACCAGACGCCGTTGCCGACCACGGAGCCGGCGGTGCCCGCCAGGATGGCGGTGACCAGCCCCATCTGCCCTTCCGCGGCGGCGAAGCCGGCCAGCGGCATGATCAGCTCGGAAGGAATGGGCGGAAACAGGTTTTCCAGGAACATCAGGAAGAACACGCCGACCGGCCCGGCTTCCCCCACCATCCGCGTGATCCACTCGATCATCCAGCCGCTCCCTGAAACAGATGCAGCTTCAACCGCCGGCCGCGCGTGTAGTTGTAGCCCTCCACCACGGCGAATTCGCGCAGCGCCAGCCCCTGCCGCCCGGCGGCGGCCTGGAAGGCGGCGAGGTCGCGGTCGCCGATCGCCACGCTGCGGCCCGGCGCGGCGGACAGAAAGGCGGCGGCCGCTGCCCCGTCGCGCAGCAGCCGGGTGTCCGTGCCGGTGGCGAACACCAGCGAAGGCTCGTGATAGCCGACAATGCCGAACGCGCCCTGCACCTCGCCCGACGGCGCGCCGAGTGCCAGGGCGGCGGCGATGCGCGGGCCGATCCAGGGCGCTTCCAGCCGCGGCAGCGTGCCGCCGAGGATGGTGGCGTAGAGCGGCACGGCGAGGATCGCGCCGGCCAGCGCGGCCTGCGCCGGGCCCCAGCGGAGGGCCCGCCACACGCCCCAGATCAGCAGCAGGGCCGCCGGCAAGGCCGCCAGGGCGAGCGGCGCGACGCGGCCATCGGCGATCCAGGGCAGCAGCGGGGCGGCGATGCCCAGCGCCAGCACCACCAGGGCGAACAGCCCGAAGCCCAGGGAAGACAGCCAGCGCGGCGCCGGCCGCCGCAGCGGGTCCATCGCCCAGCCGGCCGTCAGCAGCAGCAGGGCGGGAAACACCGGCAGGGTGTAGTGCGGCAATTTGGTCGCCACCGCCTCGAACATCAGCCAGGAGGGCGCGATCCAGGCCAGCAGGAAGCGCGTCGCCGGGTTCATGCGGTCGCGCCAAGCGGCCGGCAGGGCGCGCAGCACCAGAAAGGCGGCCGGAAAGGCGGTCAGCAGAAAGGTCAGGACGTAGTAGCCGGGTGGGCCGCCATGCGCTTCCTCGCCGGAGGACACCTTGCCCAGCATGTCGCCGCCCACCGCCTCGGCGAAGAAGCGGCCCTCGGTGGCGATGCCGATGGCGACCAGCCAGGGCGCCGCCATGGCCAGCATCAGCGGCACGCCCCAGGCCGGGCGCAGCGCCCGCAGCCAGGCCCGGCCGCGCTCCGACCGCCAATCCGCCGCCACCAGCGTCACCCCCGCCAGCAGCGCCACCAGCGGCCCGATCGGCCCCTTCAGCAGGATCGACACGCCAAGAATGGTCCAAAGCGCCGCCGCCTGCCGCGCCATGAAGCCCGATGGCGTCACATAGGCGCGTCCCAGCAGCCCCATCGCCGCCGCCACCGTGGCCAGCAGGGCGGCATCCGTTTTCGCGATATGCGTTTCCACCACCAGCACCAGGGAGGAAGCCAGCATGGCGGCGGCCAGAAAGGCGGCGCGCCGCCCGACCAGCGCGCGGCCCCAGTGATAGGTCGCCATCACCGCCAGCCACGCGCCCAGCAGGGATGGCACCCGGTAGGGCCAGATCTGCCCGCGATGGCCGATCCCGAGGCCTTCCGCCGCCTTCACCGACGCGGCCTGCGCCCAGTGGATGCCAACCGGCTTCTTGTTGCGCTCCTCCTCGCCGAAGCGGATGCGGATGTAGTCGCCGCTGTCCAGCATCTGCCGGCTGGCCTGGGCGAAGCGGCTTTCGTCGCGGTCGCCGGGCGGCAGGGTGAAGAAGCCCGGCAGCCACAGCAGCAGGCAGAGCAGGGACAGGCCGAGACGCGGCCACCGCATCTCCGGCAGCCGGTCGAGGAAGTCGCGCGGGGAAAACGCCATGGTGCCCGGGCTGTAGAGCCTTTCGCCGCGCGGTGTATAGCGTCAAACGGCATGTGGCGACGGAGGGGCGCGATGACATCGGAGTTGACGGAAGCGCCACCGCCTTCCCTGACGCAGATCTTTCTGGCCTTCAGCAAGGTCGGGCTGACCAGCTTCGGCGGCGGCCTGTCCGGCTGGATGATGCGGGAATTCGTCCACAACCGCCGCTGGCTGACCGAGGGGGAGTTCCTCGATGGCCTGTCGCTTTGCCAGGCGCTGCCCGGCGTGAATGTGGTGAACCTGTCGATCTGGATCGGCTACCGGCTGCAGGGCGGCGCCGGGGCGCTGGCCGGGGCGCTGGGCATGGTGGTGCCGGCGCTGATCCTGGCCGTGGCCGTGGTCGCCCTGGCGGGGGAGGCGGTGCGCGGCGAGGCGGCGCACTGGATGCTGGCCGGCGTGGCGGCGGCGGCGCTGGGCCTGTCCATCCAGATGGGGCTGCGCGCCGCCTGGCGGGTGGCGAAGCGTGGCGTGGCGCCGACCGCGATCTTCGCCGCCACCTTTCTGGCCTTGTTCGCGCTGCGGCTGCCATTGATCTGGGTGGTGGTGGTGATGGCGCCGGTCGGGATCGCCCATGCCGCCTGGGCCATGTCGCGGAAGGGCGACTGATGGAACATCCTTTCTGGCGCATCCTGCTGGTGTTTCTGCCCTTGTCCTTCCTGACGGTGGGGGGCGGGCAGAGCATCGTGTCCGACATCCACCGCCAGGCGGTCGATGTGCAGGGCTGGATGAGCGATGCGCGCTTTCTGGAATTGTTCGCGATTTCCCGCCTGACGCCGGGGCCGGGGGCGCTGCTGTCCCCCATGGTGGCCTTTGACGCGATGGGCGTGTGGGGCGCGCTGGTGGCGGCCTTCGCCATCTTCACCCCGTCCTCCATCCTGGTCTGGGGGCTGGCGGGGCTGTGGCGGCGCACCCGCGGCGCGGCCTGGCAGAAGGCGGTGGAACGCGGCCTGGCGCCGGTGGCGGCGGGCATGATCCTGGCCGCTGGCGCCACCCTGCTCAGCGTCGCCGAGGGCGGATGGCTCGCCTGGGCGGTTGCCGCCATCTCCACCCTGCTGCTGATGACCACCCGCGCCAGCCCCTTCGTGCTGCTGCCGGCCGGGGCGCTGGTCTTCTGGATGGTCTTCGGATGAGCGGCGCGGCGCGGCGCCGCGCGCCATGCGCCCGGCACAGCCTGCCTTCCGCGCGGAACAACTCGACAGAACCGGCCCTTCCGGCCCATAGCCCCTGCTGATGACCCCGCCCCGTTCCCGTCCGCCCGGCCCCCGTTCCGCCCGTCCCGCCAGGCGCTCCGCCCCTGGCCGCCCGCGCAACCCGACGCGCAGCGCGGCGCTGGCCCTGGTCAGCGCGGTGCTGGAGCGCCACCGGTCGCTCGAGGAGGCGCTGGACGCCCTGCCTGCCGCCGAGGCGCGCGACCGTGCCGCCGCCCATCGCATCGCCGCCGCCGTGCTGCGCCGCCTGGGCAGCATCGACGCCGTGCTGGAGCCGCTGCTGCGCCGCGAGCCGCCGCCCGAGGTGCGCAGCGCCCTGCGCATCGGTGCCGCCGAGCTGCTGCTGCTGGACACCCCGCCCCATGCCGCGGTGGCGAGTTGCGTCGATCTGGTGCCGCGCCCCTTCGCCGGGCTGGTGAACGCCGTGCTGCGCCGCGTCGCCGCCGAGGGCGCCGCGGCGCTGGAGGATCTTGATGGCGAGCGGCTGGACACGCCCGGCTGGCTTTGGACGGCCTGGCACGCCGCCTATGGCCCGGCGGTGCGGGCGATCGCCCGCGCGCACCGGATGCCGGCGCCGCTCGACCTGTCGTTGCGCCCGGGCACGGCGCCGCCGGAAGGGGCGCTGATGCTGCCCACCGGCACGGCCCGCTTCCCCGCCGGCACCCGCATCACCGAGATCCCGGCTTTCGCCGAGGGCCATGCCTGGGCCCAGGACGCCGCCGCCGCCCTTCCGGCCCGCCTGCTGGGCGCGGCGCCGGGAAGCCGCGTCGCCGATCTTTGCGCGGCGCCGGGGGGCAAGACGGCGCAGCTCGCCGCCATGGGGGCCGAGGTGGTCGCGGTGGAGCGGGACGCGCACCGCATCGGCCGCCTGCGCGAGAACCTGGCCCGGCTGCGCCTCGCGGCCGAGATCGTCCAGGCCGATGCCGCCGCCTGGGACCCGGGCGTGGCCTTTGACGCCGTGCTGCTGGACGCGCCCTGCTCCGCGACCGGCACCATCCGCCGGCACCCGGACGTGCCGCATCTGAAGCGTCCCGGCGACGTGCCCAGCCTGGCCGCGCTGCAGGGGCCGCTGATCGCGGCGGCGGCGAAGCTGCTGCGGCCGGGCGGCCGGCTGGTCTTCGCCACCTGCTCCCTGCAGCCGGAGGAAGGCGAGGCGCAGGCCCGCGCCGCCTTCAGCAACGGCCTGCTGCCCGAACCGGTCCAGCCCGGCGAGCTGCCGGGGCTGGAGGCGGCCCTGACGCCGGAAGGCTGGGTGCGCACCCGGCCCGACCTGTGGGCGGAGCAGGGCGGCCTGGACGGCTTCTTCATCGCCCGCTTCCGCAAGCCGGGCTGAATGCTCCAGGGTTGAACAAACATGCGGCGCTTCCCTCTCCTGGCGCCTTGTCCCCACCGGGAGGCGCAGGCATAACTTGCCGCGTGTCACGCCCCGTCAAAATCGCCCCGTCCCTGCTGGCCGCTGATTTCGCGCGGCTGGGAGAAGAAATCGCCGCTGTCGAGGCCGCCGGTGCCGACTGGCTGCATCTCGACATCATGGACGGGCATTTCGTGCCCAACATCAGCTACGGCCCGGCCGTGGTGAAGGCGCTGCGCCCGCACACGCGCATGCCCTTCGACGTGCATCTGATGATCGCGCCGGTGGATGGCCTGCTTCCGGCCTTCGCCGATGCGGGCGCGCAGCGCATCAGCCTGCACCCCGAGGCGGGGCCGCACCTCCATCGCTCCCTGCAGAACATCCGGGCGCTGGGCTGCTCCCCGGGCGTGGTGCTGAACCCGGCCACGCCTGCTTCGGTGGTGGAGCCGGTGCTGGACCTGGTGGACCTGATCCTGGTGATGACGGTCAATCCCGGCTTTGGCGGCCAGAAATTCATCCACAGCCAGTTGCCGAAGATGCGGGCGCTGCGGCGCATGATCGACGCCTCGGGCCGGGAGATCGCCTTGCAGGTGGATGGCGGGGTCACGGCGGAAACCGCGCCGCTCTGCCTGGAGGCGGGGGCGGATGTGCTGGTGGCCGGCACCGCCGTGTTCGGCGCGCCGGACTACGCGGCGGCCATCGCCGCGTTGCGGATGGGCCGCGCCTGATGGCGGACTGGCTGCGCGGCGCCCGGCGCATGGTGGCGGGGCTGAAGCCTGTGAAGGTGCCCGACGCCCCCAGCCGCGCCTTTCGCGACCTTTGGCCGGGCGATGCCGCGCGCGGCCACCGGGTGCTGCGCGGCGAATGCGAGGTGGCCGGCACCGTCCGCCCGCTGCTGATCGCCGCCGAGGGTGGCCAGGGCTGGGGCGAGGGCAGCGGCTCGGTTGTCTGGCGCGCCGCCGTGCATGGCTTCGCCTGGCTGCGGGACCTGCGGGCCCTTGGCACCGATGGCGCCCGGCTGCGGGCCCGCGACCTCGCCGCCGACTGGCTGGCCCATGGTGGCGGCGAGGGCATCGCCGCCGTGCCGGATGTGGCGGGCGCCCGGCTGTCCGCCTGGCTCGGCCATTGGGATTTCCTGGCCGCCACGGCGGAGGACGGCTTTCGTCGAGCCCTGATGGTGCGCCTGGCGCAGGATGCGCGCGGCCTGGTCGCCGCGCTGCCGGCCGAGGGGCGGCACCGCGGCGCGCTGGTGGCGCTGAAGGGCGGCCTTGCCGCGGCGGTGGCGCTGAACGAGGAAAGCTGGATCGCCCGCTGCCTGCGCGTGCTGCCGCAGGAGATCGAGCGGCAGATCCTGCCCGATGGCGCGCATGTGGAGCGTTCCCCGGCGCAGCTGCTTCTGGCGGTGCAGGATCTGATCGAGATCCGCAACCTGCTGCACGGCGCCGGGCTGGAGGCGCCGCCGCATCTGGGCCTGGCGCTGGATCGCGCGGCCCCCGCCCTGCGGCTGTTCCGCCATGGGGATGGCGGGCTGGCCCTGTTCAACGGCACGCGCGATTTTGGCGCCTCGCTGGTGGATCTGGTGCTGACCCAGGGCCAGGCGCGCGGCCGCGCCCCGCTGATCCTGGCCGAAGCCGGCTTCCAGCGCCTGCAGGCCGGCCGCACCCTGGTGATCGCCGATTGCGGCCCGCCGCCGGGCGCGCGCGTGGCCGCCGGCCCCGCCGGCCTGCCGCGTGGCGCCGACCGCTTCCACCATGCCGGCACCCTGTCCTTCGAGATGTCGGTGGGCCGCGACCGGCTGATCACCAATTGCGGCGCCGCCACCGCCGATGCCGGCCCGTGGCGCGATGCGCTGCGTGCCAGCGCCGCGCATTCCACCCTGGTCCTGGCCGACACCAACAGCAGCGAGCTGCGCGAGGACGGCCTTGGCCGCCGCCCGGAGGCGGTGGAGGCCGAGCGCCAGGAAGCCAATGGCGCGCAATGGCTGGATGCCAGCCATGATGGCTATCGCCGCGGCTTCGGCGCCCTCCATCGCCGCCGCCTTTACCTGTCCGAATCCGGCGACGACCTGCGCGGGGAGGATGCGGTGGAAGGCGAGAACCTGCCGGGCTTCACCCTGCGCTTCCACCTCCATCCCGGCGTGGTGGCCAGCCTGCAGGAAGCCGAAAGCGCCGTTCTGCTGCGCCTGCCTTCCGGCGCTTCCTGGCGCTTCCGCTGCCGCGACGTGGCGCTGGCGCTGGAAGACAGCGTGTTCATGGCCGGCGAGCCGCGCCGCTCCTCGCAGATCGTGCTGACGGCCGGGGCCGGCACCGCTTCCGTGCAGTGGGCGCTGAGCCGCGTCAGCGTGCCGCAGCCCGCCGCCTCCGGCGCCAGGGGGCCCACGGCCGCGCCCTCCGACGGGCCGGCGGAATAACGCCGGCTCCCGCCGCCTTGAAGGTCGCCGAAGTCTGCAACGTCGACTTCTCCTTGCGGCATTTCGTGCTGCCGGTGATGCGGGAAGCGCGGGCGCGGGGCCATGAGGTGGTGGGCATCTGCGCCGAGGGGAAGCTGCTCGACCTGCCGCGCCAGGAAGGCTTCCGCATCGTGCCGGTTCCCATGGCGCGCTCGCTGAACCCGCTGGCGCAGTGGCGAGCCTATTGCGCGCTGCTGCGGTTGTTCCGCGAGGAACGCTTCGACCTGGTCCATGCGCACATGCCGATCTCCGGCCTGCTGGCGCGGCTGGCGGCGAAGCGCGCCGGGGTGAAGCGCATCGCCTATACGGGGCATGGCTTTCTGTTCAACCAGCCGGGCCCCTGGTGGCGGCGCACCCTATCGCTTTGGCTGGAGCGGCTGGGCGGCCGCCTCACGGATGTTTTCATGACCGTGTCGGAGGAGGAGGCCGCAGATGCCCGCCGCCTCGGCATCGCGCCGCATGCGGTCGGTATCCGCAATGGCCGCGATCCCCGGCGGTTCCGCCCCGATGCGGCGGCGCGCGCCGCGCTGCGGGCCGAGCTGGGCGCCGCGGATGGCGAATGCGTCGTCGTGATCATCTCGCGCCTCGTGCGGCACAAGGGGCATGTGGAATTGCTGCGGGCCATGGAAGCGGTGCCCGATGCCACGCTCTGGGTGGTGGGCGAGCGCCTGGCCACCGACCATGGCCCCGACATGGCGGAGGATTTCGCCCGGGCGGAGGAGGCGCTGGGCCGCCGGCTGAAGCGCCTCGGCTACCGCGAGGATGTCGGGCGGGTGCTGGCGGCGGCCGACGTGTTCTGCCTGCCCAGCCATTTCGAGGGCCTGCCCATGTCCGTGATCGAGGCCATGATGACCGGGCTGCCGGTGGTGGCCACCGACATCCGGGGCCCGCGCGAGCAGGTGCGGGATGGCGAAACCGGCCTGCTGGTGCCACCGGCCGAGATTCCGCCGCTGGCGGCCGCCCTGTCCCGCCTCGCCGGCGATCCGGCCCTGCGGGCCCGCATGGGCGCCGCCGGGCGCGAGCTGGCGTTGCAGCGCTTCGACGAGCGGGACGTGGTGGGCCGCACCCTGGACCTGATGGGGCTGTAGCCACGGCCCATCCGCTGCGGATGGGCCATCATGGATGGCCCGTCATAGTTGGCCCGTTGGCCCATCTGGGCTTTGCGTCTATAGGAACGGCCCATGGACGCCCATGTCACCCCAGCCACCACGCCGGTTTCCGTGCGGTTCAACGCCGCCGAGCCCGAGCGCCTGAGCCGTGCGCTGCGCGACCTTCATCAGGGTTTCGCGCAGTTCCGCCTGGCCCGAACCCTGGCCTGGCTTGACCTGCGCAACCGGTATCGTGGCTCCGTGCTGGGGCCGTTCTGGCTGACGCTGTCAACAGCGGTGATGCTGTTCAGCCTCGGCTTCCTGTATTCCACCCTGTTCCAGATGTCGCTGTCCGAGTACCTGCCCTGGCTCGCGGTCAGCCTGATCCTGTGGAACATGCTGGCGCAGATGGTGACCGAGGCCTGCGTCAGCCTCACCAGCGCCGAAACCATTGTGCGGCAGATGCCGCTGCCCTTCACCGTGCATGCGCTGCGTTGCGTGATCCGCAATGCACTGGTGACGGCGCACAACCTTCCGTTGATCGTCATCGTGCTGATGATCTTCGGCGTGTATCCGGACTGGTCGGCCCTGCTGATCCTGCCGGGCCTGCTGATCCTGGCCGTGAACGCGCTGGCGGCATCCCTGCTGCTTGGCATGGTGTGCGCCCGCTTCCGCGACATCGCCCCCATCGTCGGCAGTGTGATGCAGATCGCCTTCTTCATGACGCCGGTGATCTGGAAGCCGCATCTGCTCAGCGCCGAATACCATTGGCTGCTGCTGTTGAACCCTCTCTACACGCTGCTGGAAACAATCCGCGGGCCGCTGATCGAGGGGGGCGGCAGCCTGGCCGTCTGGCTGGCGGCGCTGGGCTACACCATTGTCCATTGCACCGTCGGCTTTGTTTTCTTTGTGCGCTTCCGCGGCCGTGTCGCGTTCTGGGTGTAACCATGGCCCACATCATCGCGCGCGGCGTCTCGATCGAGTTCCCGCTTTACCACATGGGCGCACGCTCGCTGAAGAAGCGGCTGCTCGCCTCGTCGCCGCTGCGGCTGCGCGCGGATGACGCGAACCGCATCGTCGTGTCTGCGCTCCGCGACCTCAACTTCACCATCAGCCGGGGCGAGCGTGTGGCGCTGATCGGCCATAACGGTGCCGGCAAGACCACCCTGCTGCGCACCCTGGCCGGCATCTACGAGCCGGTGGCGGGCGAGCTGGAAGTGGCGGGGGTGATCGGCCAGATGATCGATCCCGGCGCCGGCCTCGACATGGAGGCGACCGGCCGGGAGAACATCGTGCTGCGCGGCCTTTACCGCGGGCTGGGCGAGCGCGAGAGCCAGATCCTCGCCGATGAGGTCGCCGACTTCTCCGATCTGGGCGAGTTCCTCGACGTGCCGGTGCGCAATTATTCCTCCGGCATGACGGTGCGGCTGTCCTTCGCCATGGCAACGGCGATCAAGCCGCAGGTGTTGCTGATGGATGAATGGTTCCTGGCCGGCGATGCCGACTTCATGGCCAAGGCCGAGCAACGCCTGGGCCGGCTGGTGGAAGGCGCCGACGTGCTGGTGCTGGCCACGCATGAGATGGGCATCGTCCGCCGCTGGTGCACCCGCGCCATGCGGCTGGAGGCCGGGCGCGTGGTCGCGGATGGCCGGGTCGAGGAATTGCTCGGCCCCGAGGCCGCCCCGGCCAAGGTGGCGGCGCACGGTGCCTGAGGCATCGGCCGGGCGGAATGGCACGGAAGTGAAAGCGAGGACGCGATGAGCCGGAACCCTGTGCAACTGATCCGCCCCCGGCGCTTCGGCGATGACCGCGGCTGGTTCACCGAAAGCTGGAGCCGCGCCCGCTTCGAGGCGGTCGGCATCACGCTCGACTTCGTGCAGGACAACCATTCCATGTCGGCGACGCCCGGCACGCTGCGCGGCCTGCATTTCCAGCGCCCGCCCTTCGCCCAGGACAAGCTGGTGCGCTGCGTGCGCGGCAGCATCTTCGACGTGGCGGTGGATGTGCGGAAGGGCTCGCCCACCTATGGGCGCTGGGTGGGCGCGACCCTGACCGCGGCCGAGGGCACGCAGATCCTGGTGCCGGTCGGCTTCGCCCATGGATTTGTCACGCTGGAGCCGGATTGCGAGGTCACCTACAAGACCTCCGCCCCTTATTCCGCGGAATGCGATGGCGGCATCCGCTGGGACGATCCGGATATCGGCGTTGAATGGCCCCTGCCGGCAGGTGGCCCCATTCTGTCCGGCAAGGACAAGGTCGCGCCGCTCTTGCGCGAGTTCGACAGCCCCTTCGCCTATGATGGGCACCCGCTGCTGCCGCTGGGCGAGCCGCTGGTTCCCTGACATTCTGCCATTCCCCTTCTTCTCTGCCCCAGAGGATCGTTTTCCTTGGAAAGCCCTTCGCTGAACGTCCTGGTCACCGGCGGCGCCGGCTTCATCGGTTCCGCCCTGGTTCGTCAGCTGGTGGCGCAGGGAAAGCACCGCGTGCTGAACCTCGACAAGCTGACCTATGCGGGGACGCTGTCCTCGCTCGATTCCATCGCCAACCGGCCGAATTACGAGTTCGTGCAGGCGGATATCGCCGATGCGGCGGCGGTGGGCGCGGTGTTCGGGCGCTTCGATCCCGATGTGGTGGTGCATCTGGCGGCGGAAAGCCATGTGGACCGCTCGATCGACGGGCCGGGCGAGTTCATCCAGACCAACATCGTCGGCACCTTCACCCTGTTGCAGGCGGCGCTGGCCCATTGGCGCGCCCTGCCGGAGCCGCGCCGCGCCGGTTTCCGCTTCCACCACGTTTCCACCGACGAGGTGTATGGCTCGCTCGGCGCCGAGGGGCTGTTCACTGAGGAAACGCCCTATGACCCGCGCTCGCCTTATTCGGCCAGCAAGGCGGGGTCGGACCATCTGGTCAGCGCCTGGCACCACACCTATGGCCTGCCGACGCTGATCACCAACTGTTCCAACAATTACGGGCCGTTCCACTTCCCCGAGAAGCTGATCCCGCTGGTGACGCTGAAGGCGCTGGAAGGCGCGCCGCTGCCGGTCTACGGCAAGGGCGAGAATGTGCGCGACTGGCTGTTCGTCGAGGACCATGCCCGCGCCCTGCAAACAGTGTTCGAGCGCGGCGTGCCAGGCCAGACCTACAATGTGGGCGGCAATGCCGAACGGCAGAACATCGAGGTGGTGCGGCGCATCTGCGCCACCCTCGACCGCCTGCGCCCGCGCGCGGACGGAAAATCCTATGCCGGGCAGATCAGCTTCGTCACCGACCGCCCCGGCCATGACCTGCGCTACGCCATCGACGCCTCCAAGCTGAAGCGCGAGCTGGGCTGGGAACCGCGCGAAACCTTTGAATCCGGGCTGGAGAAGACCGTGACCTGGTATCTGGAGAACGAGAGCTGGTGGCGGCCGATCCAGCAGCGCGCCTATGGCGGGCAGCGCCTCGGCCTGAAGGGCTGAACGCGATGAAGGGCATCGTCCTCGCCGGCGGCTCCGGCACGCGGCTGCACCCGGCCACCCTGGCGGTCAACAAGCAGTTGCTGCCGGTCTATGACAAGCCGATGGTCTATTACCCGATCTCGGTGCTGATGCTGGCCGGCATCCGCGAGATCCTGGTGATCTCCTCGCCCGAATTCCTCGACATGTACAAGCGGCTGCTGGGCGATGGCAGTCAGTTCGGCGTGACCTTCTCCTATGCCGAGCAGCCGAAGCCGGAAGGGCTGGCCCAGGCCTTCGTCATCGGCCGCGACTTCGTGGGCGATGATTCCGTGGCGCTGGTGCTGGGCGACAACATCTTCTACGGCGCCCATCTTTCCGACATGGTGCGGGCCGCCGCCGAGCGGAAGAACGGCGCCACCGTCTTCGCCTATTACGTCGAGGACCCCGAGCGCTATGGCGTGGTGGAATTCGACGACAGCGGCAAGGCGCTGTCCATCGTCGAGAAGCCGGCCCAGCCGCGTTCGCACTGGGCGGTGACGGGGCTCTACTTCTACGACAATTCGGTGCTGGATGTCGCCGCGGGGATCAAGCCCTCGCCGCGGGGCGAGCTGGAGATCACCGACGTCAACCTGCACTACCTGGAGCTGGGCCAGCTGCAGGTGGAGCGGATGGGGCGGGGCTATGCCTGGCTCGACACGGGGACGCATGATTCGCTGCTCGATGCCGGCGAGTTCGTCCGCACCATCCAGCAGCGCCAGGGCCTGCCGATCGCTTCGCTGGAGGAGATCGCCTTTCTCAACGGTTTCATCGACGTCGACCAGCTGCGTGCCCGCGGGCAGCTTTTCGCCAAGACCGCCTATGGCCAGCACCTGCTGCGCCTGGCCGCGCAAAGCTGAGGGGAGCCATCCATGCGCATCCTGATCGCCGGCCGCTCGGGCCAGCTCGCCCGCGAACTGGCCGACCGCCTGCCGCGCGACGGGCATGAGGTGACGGCGCTGGGCCAGCCAGAGCTGGACCTCGCCGCGCCGGACACGGTGCGCCGGGCGGTGGAGCAGGTGGCGCCGGAGGCCATCGTCAACGCCGCCGCCTACACCGCCGTGGACCGTGCCGAGGATGAGCGTGACGCGGCCTTCGCGGTGAACGCGGCCGGCGCCGGAGCGCTGGCGGCCGAGGCCGCGCGCCTTGGCATCCCGCTGGTGCATGTTTCCACCGACTATGTGTTCGACGGCAACAAGGACGCGCCCTACACCGAGGAGGACGCGACTGGCCCGACCGGCGTTTACGGCGCGTCCAAGCTGGCGGGGGAGGAGGCGGTGCTGCGCGCCCATCCGCGCTCTGTCGTGCTGCGCACCGCCTGGGTCTGCGGCGTGCATGGCAACAACTTCCTGAAGACCATGCTGCGCCTGGGCGCTGAGCGGCCGAAGCTGTCCGTGGTGGCCGACCAGCATGGCGCGCCCACCTTCACCGCCGACATCGCTGAGGCCATCGCCCGCATGCTGCCGGCCCTCGCCGCGGCCCCGGCCGGCGATCCGCGCTTCGGCCTGTTCCATCTGAGCGGAGCGCCCTACACCACCTGGCATGGCTTCGCGGCCGAGATCTTCCGCCAGGCGGAGAACCGCGGGCACAAGGTGCCGGAGCTGGCGGCGATCGGCACGGCGGATTACCCGACCAAGGCGCGGCGCCCCGCCAACAGCCGGCTTGATTGCCACAAGATCCAGCAGGTCCACGGCATCCGGCCGGCGGATTGGCGGCAATCCCTGTCGAACAGCCTGGACACGCTGACCGGGCCGCCGCGCTGAGGCCTCAGAAGCGGTCCAGCAGCATCCAGGCGCGAAGCACCAGATCCTCCTGGAGGGTTTGACGGTAGGCGCCGGCCGCCCGCAGCGCCCGCCAGCGCCGCAGCGGCCCGCCCGAACGCGCCGCCCGCAGGATGGCCACCCGCGCGGCCGCTTCCGGCACCAGCAGGGAGGCGGCCCGGTCCAGCGCGTCCAGATGCGCGCCCAGCAGCCGCAGAAAGGCTTTCGGTCCGCGCCGCGCGGCGGCCAGCCCCCGCCGCGCCGTGCTGGGGGCGGCGCCGACGACGTTGCGGCCATGCTGGCGGTACAGGATCTGCGGCTCCGGGTCGAACAGCGCGGTGCCGCCGGCGCCGGTGACCAGGAGGTAGCACCACCAGTCATGCATGCTGCCTTCCGGTGCCGGCCCCGCCGCCGCCACCAGCCGGCGGGCCGCCGCGTTCAGCACCACGGTGCAGCCCGTGGCGACGTTCTGCACAAGGGCATTGCCGAAGCCCAGGCGGCGGGCAGGCAGCGGCGACAGGCCCTGCGGCCGCAATGCCTCGTCCACCAGGCGCTGCCGGGCGCAATACAGCGCCGGGCGTCCCGCAGGCAGTTCCGAAAGCCGCGCCATGCCGCGCGCCAGCTTTCCCGGCAGCCACACATCGTCCTGGTCGCAGAAGGCGGTGAAGGATGCCTCCGGCGCCGCCGCCAGCAAGGCCAGGAAGGAACGCATGGCGCCCAGCCGCCCGGGCAGCATCGACGCTTCCCGCACAATCCCGCCCGGCCAGTCGAAGCCACGCAGCAGCGCCTGGGTTCCATCCGTGGAGCCATCGTCGCGCCAGAACAGGAATGGCGCGGCAAGGCCTTGCTGGGCCGCCAGGCTGCGCAGCTGGTCGGGCAGGAAGCCAGCCCCCTGATAGGTGGAAAGCAGAACAACGATGTCGGTCATCGCGCGGCCTGCATGGCCTCGATCAGCGCCGCCAGCTGGCCGGGCCCCTCGGCCAGATGCAGCCCCGGCCGGGCGGCGGACAGGTTGGGATTGAAATAAGGGTCGCGCGGCGAGGCCGGCCCCGCGCAGAGCTCCGGCATCCGGCCGGAATGGCGAAGCCGCGCCAGCGGGGTCCAGACGATGCGCTGCCCCGATTGGCGCAATCCTTCGCACAAGGCCAGGTGCCATTGATCCGCCTCCGCCGGCAGGGACAGCGCCTCGAAGGCAGCGCGCCGCACGGCCAGGCATCCCGCGCCAACCGCCGAAACCTGCCGTGGCAGCCGCAACTGGCCATGATAGCCCTGGGCCGGGTAGCGCAGCCCGGCCAGGTAGGGCACCGGCCAGGCCCGTTCGCCTTCCACCACCAGGCCCGCCTCCATCGCCCTGTTCCGCGCATCCATCACCAGCGGGCCGGCGGCGCCGACGCCTGGCCGCCAGGCCTGGGCCAGCAATTCGGCCAGCCATTCCGGGTGATCGGGCCGCAGTGCCGGATCAAGGAACAACAGCATTTCGCCGCTGGCCTGCCTCGCGGCGCCGAGCGGGCCCTCCGGGCCGGCGGAAAGGATCTCGGTCCCGTCGCTGCCAGGCAGGCGCAGGATTTCCCGCAGTTTTTCGGGCAAGGGGGAAGGAGCCGTCAGCACCACGCTCAGCCGGAACGGGCGGGCCGGCAGGGGGTGGACGATGCGCGACCATCCCGGCAGGTCCGGCTGCGGCAGCGGGCGGGCGCCTGTTTCGCCACGGCGGGCCAGGTGCTCCGACACGGCGCGGCGGCCGGCGGCGGCGCAGCGCTCCAATGCCGATTCGGAAAAGGAGGCCGCGCCGGTGCCCTGCCGCCAATGATACAGCACCAGCGGAATGTGGCGCACCTGCTCCGGCCGCAACCCGGCGGTGGCCCGCAGCGCCATATCCCAGTCCTGGCTGCCCTCGAAGCCTTCCCGGAAGCCGCCGATGCGCCGCAGCAAGGCCCGCCGGTACACGCCGAGATGGCTGACCAGGTTCT
The DNA here is from genome assembly GCF_008386565.1 of Teichococcus oryzae. Classification (GTDB taxonomy): domain Bacteria; phylum Pseudomonadota; class Alphaproteobacteria; order Acetobacterales; family Acetobacteraceae; genus Pseudoroseomonas; species Pseudoroseomonas oryzae. The sequence goes on from NZ_VUKA01000002.1 coordinate 401,208, forward strand.
GGCTCAGCAGCAATTCGGCATTCCAGCCCGGCTTGAAATGGGGTTCGGACCGCCGGCCCCGGTCATCCACCTTGTCCTCGTCGGAAAACAGCACCTGCAGTTCCGGGGCGGCCTGGACATGGTGGGCCACGGCGGCCAGGGCATGCGGCGGCAGCAGGTCGTCATGGTCCATGAGCGCGACGAACTCGCCCCGTGCCAGGTCCAGCGCCGTGTTGCTGGCGGCGCTGATATGGCCATTGGCCGGGCGGCGGACGAAGCGGATGCGGGGATCCGCCGCCGCCATTTCCCGCAGCACATGCGACACCTGCGGCTCCGGCGAAGCATCGTCGGCCACGCACAATTCCCAATGCGGGTAGATCTGCGCCTGCAGCGAGGCGATGGCTTCGCGCAGAAAGCGTTCGGGGGTGTTGTAGGCCGGCATCACCACGGAGATCAGCGGCGGGTTGCGCATGTGCCGCACCGCCGCCTGAAGGCGCTGCCGCATGGCATCGGCCGGGCCTTCCACCTGATCGATCCAGCGCTGATATTCGGCCGCAGGAATGGTGACGCCCCCCGGGCGCAGTGTGTCCAGCAGGCGTTCCGTCCAGGGGGCGTGGCGCTGCAACTGGAGCATTCCCTGGCGCAGGCTCCTGTGAAGTCCGGGATGGCGGCGCAGCCAGTGCCGCGCGGTGTTCAGGAAAGGCTGCAACAAGGATTCCCTGCGAGGGTCTTGCCGCTCCCCGGGGCAGGAGCGGGCCGTGTGGTGCCAGGCCGGGATGGAACACGCGGCCCTCATGCCATGCGCGGAGGAACCCTGCTTCCGATGCCCCTCCGGCCTGCGGACGAGGAAGCGGCGCCTGTCCGGCCACGCACCGCCAGGGGGTCAACCGTGCACGCCAGGGGCCGCCGCCATGCCTGGCATCTCTTACAACTCCGCGGCCAGTGCCGATAGTTGTCCCGCGCGGTCATGGCAGCTTTAGGGCAGCGGAGCGGAAGCGCCGCGGCTTGCAAAGCGCGGCGGCGATGAACACCTCTGGACGACCGGGCCAGTCGCCTGCGCGCCGAATGATGGGGCGCCGACAGCCCATCCATTTCGATCCGGATGCCGGCAGAAGGTCCAGTCCCGTCGCCCAGGTGATGCAAACGAGCGGTTCGGCGCGGCCGCGGGGCCTGGGGCTGGGGCGTGTGCTGCGGCTCCTGCTGCTCGGCGGCATCTGGGGCAGCCTGGCCATGGCGCTGCTGCTGTTGTGGTTCGCCTGGGACCTGCCGCGTCCGGAACAGGCGCTGGCCACGACCCGCCGCCCTTCCGTGACGCTGGAAGCGCGGGATGGCCGGCTGATGGCCACCAGCGGAGACCTTTATGGCGAGGCGGTAAGGCTGGCCGAATTGCCGGCCTATCTGCCCGCCGCGCTGATGGCGGTGGAGGATCGCCGCTTCCGCTCGCATTTCGGCCTGGATCCGGTGGGGCTCGGCCGGGCGGCGCTGGCCAATCTGCGCGCCGGGCGCGTGGTGCAGGGTGGCTCCACCCTAACACAGCAATTAGCAAAGAACCTGTTCCTGACCCCCGCCCGCTCGTTCCGGCGCAAGGCGCAGGAAGCCATGCTGACCTTGTGGCTGGAGCGCCGCTTCACCAAGGACCAGTTGCTGGAGATCTACCTGAACCGGGTTTATCTCGGCAGCGGCGCCTATGGTGTGGATGCCGCCGCGCGCCTTTATTTCGGCGTGCCGGCGCGCCGCGTGACCTTGTGGCAGGCAGCGATCCTGGCCGGCCTGCCCAAGGCGCCATCCCGCCTCAACCCGCGCAGTAACCCGGATGCCGCCATCCGCCGCGGAGCCGACGTGCTGGCGGCGATGCGGGAGGAAGATCTGATCACCGCCCGGCAGCAGGCGCTGGAAGCGGAAAGGATGGTGCTGCCGCCGCGCCCCTCGGGCGATGCCGGCTGGTTCTCCGACTGGGTGCAGGCCGACCTGGCCGAGGATTATCCCGGCAGCGGCGACCTCGTGCTGCGCACCACGCTGGACCTGCGGCTGCAGGCCGTGGTGGAGCGGCGGCTGGAGGCGCTGCTGGCCGGCCCTGGCCGCGCCGCCGAGGCGGGGCAGGGGGCCGTGGTGGCGCTGGATGCGCGCGATGGCGCGGTGCGCGCCATGGCCGGCGGCCGTTCCTATCGCGCCAGTCCGTTCAACCGAGCCACGGCGGCGCGGCGGCAGCCGGGCTCGGTTTTCAAGCCTTTTGTATGGCTTGCGGCGATGGAGCGGGGCCTCGGCCCGGAAGACGGCGTTTCGGACGCGCCGCTGACGCTGGGGCGCTGGTCGCCCGGCAATGGCGCCTGGCGTCCCCGCGGAATGATCACCCTGGAGGACGCGCTGGCGCACAGCGTCAACACCGCGGCGGTGCGGCTGCTGCAACAGGGTGGCGGGGCCGGCGAAGTGGCGGGGATGGCAAGGCGGCTCGGGATCCAGGGGCGCCTTCCCGAACATCCGTCCCTGGCGCTGGGCACGGCGGAGGTGACCCTTCTGGACCTCACCGCCGCCTATGCCGCCTTCGCCAATGGCGGCTTCCGCATCACACCCTATGGCGTGCAGCGCGCCAAATCGGCCGAGCGGCTGCTGGCGGTGCCGCGCACCGCGCCGCAGCGCGCGCTGCGGCCCGCCCAGGCGGCGGCGATGCGCCGCATGCTGGCGGCCGTGGTGCGCGAAGGCACCGGCCGTGCCGCCGCCCTGCCCGGCCGCGCCGTCGCTGGCAAGACCGGCACGACGCAGGATTTCCGGGATGCCTGGTTCGTGGGATTCGCCGCCAGCGGCGGGGTCCCCCTGGTCATTGGCGTCTGGCTGGGCAATGACGATGGTAGCCCCATGAACAAGGTCAGCGGCGGCAGCCTGCCGGCGCGCCTGTTCCACGATGTGCTGCAGGAGATGCCGCCTTGACCGATGCTCCGGACCGGATGGCGGGCCTTGCCCGGCCCATGCAGCATGCGCTGAACAATTTTTTCATGGTGCTGCAGGTGAACCTGGACAGCATCGCCGGCACGCTGCCGCCCGAGGACAAGTCGGCGCTGCGCATGGCACGCGCCCTGCAGGGCATGAAGGAGATGGAGGCGCTGCTGCGAAGCTATTTCCGCCTCGGTCGCCCGCATGAACAGGGCGAGATCGATTCCGGCCGCTTCCTGGAGGCGGTGCGGCCGGTGCTGGCGCTGGCGGTGAAGAAGCCGCTGAAGGTCGAGATCCGCGCCACCGCGCCGGTGCGCCCCGCGCGCCCCGAAGTGGATCTGGCCCTGCTGGACCTGGTGATGCCGGCGCGCGACATGCCGCCTGGCACGCCGCTGCTGGTGCTGGATGGGCGCGCCATCACCGTGAACTGGCCGGCCGATGACGCCACCGAGGCGGCGCTGCGGGCCGCCGGGCTGGAAGTCCGGCGCGACGCGGCCGAAACACGCGTGGAGATGGCGTGACCGTTTGCTTCAGACGCGCCCGCGCATGTAGCGCCGCTCCGGCCGGTAGCCGTCACGGCGGAGCCACCGCGACAGGGTCCGCAAGGCCCTTCCCAGGCGCAGGCGGAGCAGGTGGAGGGGGCTATCATTGGGGCGCGACGGCATCGGACAGGTCCCGGGCGAGAACGGAATGACCGGAGTGTTCGGCAGCAAGTTTAACGCCGCGTTAACTGGATGCCGCAAGGTGACATCGGCTTGGTTCACGCTGTTGTTTTGCGCCGCAGCAGCATCGGCCCCGTTGCGGGCCGAGCCACCCTTGCGGCCAGGTGTCGGAAGCGAGGACCCACGGCGCGTGGTGGACCCCGCCGCGGTGCCCTGGCGAGCCCTCGGCCGGGTGCAAACGGAGCTTGGCGCCCGCTGCACCGGTGCCCTGATCGGCCCCGACCTGGTGCTGACCGCGGCGCATTGCCTGGTGGCGCCGAACAGCGGGAAGCTGGTGCGGCCGGGTTCCATCCATATGCTGCTGGGCTATCAGCGCGGCCACTGGCGGGCTGCCGCCCGCGCCAGGAGCCTGCGCGTTGCGCCGGGCTTCGATCCGGTTCGGAAGGGACCGCCAACGGCGGATTGGGCGCTGCTGGAACTGGCGCAGCCCCTGGCCACTGGCCCTGAAGGCTGGCTGACGATGATGCGCCACATGCCGGCGCGCGGCGCCCGGCTGATGCTGGGCGGCTATCAGCAGGACAGGGCCGAGGTTCTGCTGGCGGATCCGGATTGCGCCCTGCTTGGCGTGGTTCGCGCCGAGGATGGCGCAAGGCTGTTGCGGCATGGCTGCGCCGGTACGCGGGGGGCCAGCGGCGCTCCCCTTCTGGTGGAAGGCGAAGCGGGCCGCTGGGCCATTCTCGGCATCAACGTTGCCAGCTATGCCGGCATCTCGGCCGGGCTGGCGGTGCCGACGGCCAGCCTTCCCTGAAAGCGGGCCGCCGGCCGGCCATCACGCCTGTGCTGGTGTTTCCGCCTTGCGGGAAGGCTCGGGCAGGTGCAGCGCTTCATCCAGATTGGCCAGCATGCGCTGCAGGCGCGGAAGGCGGTCCTTCGCCGGGGCGGTCGGAACCTGGCCCAGAGTGTCCGCGATATGTCCGCGGCGGGCAGCCCGCGCCTGCTGTCGCAGGACGCGAAGGTTGTCGTCCGGTGTCATGGTTCTTCTCCTCCATTCCGGCCGTCTTGCGGGCCGTGTGAAGAAGCTGGGATGAAGACGGTCGGCGGGCAAGTGCCGAAAGCGGGATGCAGGTTTACGCGGGCATCCACCCTGCCGGGCGCGGAGGCCCGCGCCGGTTCGCCGGTGCTGCCGCGATGAGGGCAGGCATGGAAGGAGGCCCATTCGCGTCCCTGCGCCGCCAATGACAGGGAAGTGTGAAATTTTGTGTAAACTTTCCTCTTACCAGGGCAGGCTCGCAGGCGTAGAAGCCTTGCGCAGCGCAAACTTGCACATGAATTCACAAGGATCTCCGCCGTGGCGCGCAGCAATTCTTATCACGTGTGTGTGGTTGGCCTCGGTTCCATGGGCATGGGCGCGGCCAGGTCCTGCATCGCGGCCGGATTGCAGACCTTTGGCAGCGACCTGAACCCCGTCGCCCGCGAAGCCCTAGCCGGCGCCGGCGCGGTGGCGGTGGATGCCGATGCGCGCGGCTTCGCCGACAGGCTCGACGCGGTGCTGCTGCTGGTGGTGAACGCCGCCCAGTGCAAGGCCGTGCTGTTCGGCGAGGACGCGCTGGCCGCGAGGCTGCGCCCTGGCACGGCGGTGATGGTATCCGCCACCATCTCCGCGGCCGATGCCAAGGAAATCGCCGTGGGCCTGGCCGAGCACGGCCTGTTGATGCTGGACGCGCCGGTTTCCGGCGGCGCCGCCAAGGCAGCCGCGGGCGAGATGACGGTGATGGCCGCCGGATCACGCGAAGCCTTCGACAAGCTGCGCCCGGTGCTCGATGCCGTGGCCGGCAAGGTTTACGAGATCGGCGAGGAGATCGGCCTCGGCGCCACGGTGAAGATCATCCATCAGCTCCTGGCCGGGGTGCACATCGCCGCCGGCGCCGAGGCGATGGCGCTGGCCGCCCGCGCCGGCATCCCGCTCGACACCATGTATGAGGTGGTGACCAATGCCGCCGGCAACAGCTGGATGTTCGAGAACCGCATGAAGCATGTGGTGGATGGCGACTACACGCCGAAATCCGCCGTGGACATCTTCGTCAAGGATCTGCGGCTGGTGACGGAAACGGCGCTTTCGCTGGGCTTTCCGCTGCCACTGGCCAGCACCGCCTACACCATGTTCGCCAACGCCTCCAACGCCGGCTACGGCAAGGAGGATGACGCGGCGGTGATCAAGACGTTCGCCGGCATCCAATTGCCCGGCGTAAAGGAGAAGTGAGCATGCGCCTGGGCGTCATCGGTGACGATTTCACCGGCTCCACCGACATCGCGGGGTTCCTGGTGGCCAATGGGCTGCGCACTGTGCAGCTCAATGGCGTGCCGGATGATTCCCTGCAGGTTGATGCCGATGCCGTGGTGATCAGCCTGAAGACCCGCTCCTGCCCACCGCAGCAGGCGATCGACGAAAGCCTCGCCGCGCTGCGCTGGCTGCAGGCGCGCGGCTGCCCGCAATTCTTCTTCAAATACTGCTCCACCTTCGACAGCACGCCCAAGGGCAATATCGGCCCAGTGACCGATGCGCTGCTGGATGCGCTGGGCGAGGATTTCACCGTGATCTGCCCGGTGCTGCCGGTGAATGGCCGCACCATCTACAACGGCTACCTGTTCGTGAACGGCGTGCCGTTGCACGAATCCGGCATGCGCCACCATCCGGTGACGCCGATGACCGACAGCAACATCATGCGGGTGATGGAGGCGCAGTCGCGCGGCAAGGCCGGCAACGTGCCCAGCACGGTCATGGACCAGGGCGCGCGGGCGGTGCGGGACGCGCTGGCGGCGCTGAAGGCCAGTGGCGTGCGCTACGCCGTGCTCGATGCGCTGAACGACGCGCATCTTGTCACCATGGGCGAGGCGGTGGCCGACATGAGGCTGGTCACCGGCGGCTCCGGCCTGGCGGATGGCATGGCGCGCGCCTGGACCGAGCTGCGCGGCGATGCGGCGCAGGCGGCGGAAGGCGGCAAGCCGGTGAAGGGCCGCGCCGTGGTGCTGTCCGGCTCCTGCTCGCAGATGACCAACGCGCAGGTGGCCGCTTACCGTGAGGCGGCGCCATCCCTCGCCATCGACGTGGCGCGCTGCCTGGAGGATGACGGCTACGCCGCCGAGCTGGCCGCCTGGGTCGAGGCGCAGCCGCGCGACGGGCTGGCGCCGCTGGTCTTCGCCACCATGCTGCCGGAAAAACTGAAGGAAGTGCAGCAGCGCTTCGGCGCCGCCGAATCCAGCGAGGCGGTGGAACGCATCTTCGGCGCCCTGGCGAAGCGGCTGGAAGCCGCCGGCTTCGAGCAGTTCATCGTGGCGGGCGGCGAAACCTCCGGCATCGTCACACAGTCGCTCGGCATCAAGGGGTTCGCCATCGGGCCGCAGATCGCGCCGGGCGTGCCCTGGGTGCGCGCGGTGGGCAAGAACCTTTCGCTCGCCCTCAAATCGGGCAATTTCGGCCAGGAGCGCTTCTTCTTCGACGCGCAATCCGCAGCCGCATAAGGGAGACACCGGGAATGCCGCGTTTTGCCGCCAACCTGTCGATGATGTTCACCGAGGTGCCGTTCCTGGAGCGCTTCGGCAAGGCCGCCGAGGCCGGGTTCCAGGGCGTCGAGTTCCTGTTCCCCTATGAGCATCCGCCGGAGGCGATCGCCGCCGAGCTGAAGAAGCACAACCTGACCCAGGCGCTGTTCAACATGCCGCCGGGCGACTGGGTCAATGGCGAGCGCGGCATGGCCGCCATTCCGGGGCGGGAGCAGGAATTCCGCGATAATGTCGCGATCGCCCTCCGCTACGCCAAGGCGCTGGGCTGCAAGACGCTGCACGGCATGTCCGGCATCGTCACGGGGATGGACCGCGAAGCCTGCAAGAAGACCTTCGTGGAGAATTTCCGCTACGCCGCGGACGAGCTGGCCAAGGACGGCATCACCCTGCTGGTGGAGCCGATCAACAGCCGCAACATGCCAGGCTACTTCATCGCGCACCAGCTGGAGGCGGTGGAGCTGGTGAAGCAGGTTGATCGCCCGAATGTTTCGGTGCAGTTCGACCTCTACCACGCGCAGATCATGGATGGCGACCTGACCAAGCTGATCGAGAAGATGGCTGGCAAGTTCGCGCATGTGCAGATCGCCTCCGTGCCCGACCGGCACGAGCCCGATGAAGGCGAGCTGAACTACCCGCACCTGTTCGCCGTGCTGGACAAGTCCGGCTACCAGGGCTGGATCGGCTGCGAATACAACCCGCGTGGCGAAACCGCCGCCGGCCTCGGCTGGTTCGCGCCCTACCGCGCGCGCTGAGATGATTCCTGCCGAAAGGCAAAACCTGATTGTCTCCCGGCTGACCGGCCGGGGGGTGCTGAGCATCAACGAACTGGTTGAGCTGCTGGGCGTGTCGCACATGACCGTGCGACGCGACATCCAGCTGCTGGAACGCCAGGGTCGCGTGATGTCGGTCGCCGGCGGCATCCGGCTGCCGGAGAAGATCGTCAACGAGCCCTCGCATCTTGCCAAGGCGGTGCTGGCGCATGCCGAGAAGGCGGCCATCGGCCGGCTGGCGGCGGCGATGATCGAGCCGGGCGCCGTGATCTATCTCGATGCCGGCACCACGACGCTGGAGATCGCGCGGCTGATCGCCGGGCGCGGGGACATTGCGGTGGTCACCAATGACTTCGTCATCGCGGCGCTGCTGTCCCGTGAATCCCGCTGCCGCCTGTATCACACGGGCGGCCAGGTGGAGCGCGAGAACCAGTCCTGCGTCGGCGAGCCGGCGGCCGACGCCATCCGCCGCTTCAACTTCGACATCGCCTTCATCTCCACCTCCTCCTTCGGCATGCGCGGCGTTTCGACGCCGTCGGAGAACAAGGTGGCGGTGAAGCGCGCCATCGCGCAGAGCGCGTCGCGCAGCATTCTTGTCACGGACAGCAGCAAGTATGGCCGCATTGGCACCTTCAATGCCGTGCCGCTGGAAGCGCTGTCCGCCATCGTCACCGATCCCGGCCTGCCGGACACGGTGCGCGCCGCCATCCGCCAGCGCGGCATCGCGCTGCACATCGCGGCGCCACCCGAAGCCACGCCGCAGGCCGAACCGAACCGGGAGAGCACCCCAGCATGAAGATCATTGTCACCGGCGGCGCCGGCTTCCTCGGCAGCCGCCTGATCCGCGCCCTGCTGGCCCAGCGCGGCCGGAAGGGCGTGCCTGAATTCGACGGCATCGTGTCGGTGGATCTGGCGGCTTGCCCGGTTGAGGATGCCCGCATCCGCTCCGTCACCGGCGACATCGCCGATCCCGCCTTCGCGCGGGGGATCGTCGGTCCGGACACCGGCGCCATCTACCACATGGCGGCGGTGTTGAGCGGCCAGTCGGAAGCCGAGTTCGATATCGGCATGCGCGTCAACATCGACGGCACGCGCGCCCTGCTGGAAGCGGCGCGCGCCACCGGCAAGGCGCCGCGCTTCATCTTCGCCTCCTCCCTGGCGGTGTTCGGCGGCGAGATGCCGGAGGTGGTGCCGGAGAACCTGGCGCTGCTGCCGCAATCCTCCTACGGCGCGCAGAAGGCGATCGGCGAGCTGCTGGTGTGCGACTACTCGCGCAAGGGCTTCATCGACGGCCGCGTCTGCCGCCTGCCCACCATCGTGGTGCGGCCGGGCAAGCCCAACTCGGCCGCCTCCTCCTTCGCCAGCGGCATCATCCGCGAGCCGCTGAACGGGGAGGCGTCGAACTGCCCGGTGCCGCTTGAGACGAAGATGTGGCTGTCCTCCCCCGATGCGGTGGTGGCCAACCTCGTTCATGCCCTGACGGTGGAAGGGCAGGCGCTGGGCATCAACCGCGTGCTGAACCTGCCGGGCATCTGCGTCACGGTGGGAGAGATGCTGGACAGCCTGGAGCGGGTCGGCGGCGCCGCGCCCCGCGCCCTGGTCAGCCAGCAGGCCGAGCAGCGCATCATCGACATTGTCTGCTCCTGGCCCGGGAATTTCGACGTCAGCCGCCCGCTGGCGCTCGGCTTCACCCGTGACGGCGATTTCGACTCCGTGGTGCGCCAGTACAAGGACGAATTCGTCCGCTGAAGCACCTGCCGCCTGGCGCAGTGCCAGGCGGCCTTCTGATCAAAGCTGGAGACTACAATGAACGCTGCCGCATCCGCGGTGGGGCCGGGGGCCATTATCGGCCTCGTCCTCGGGATTTGCCTGCTGATCTTCCTGGTCCTGCGCACCAAGATCCATGCCGTCGTGGCACTGGTCATCGCCGCTTCCATCGCCGGCCTGTCGGCGGGCATGGCGCCGGATGCGGTGGTGCGGTCGATCTCCAACGGCTTCGGCTCCACCTTGTCCACCATCGGCCTGGTGATCGGCTTCGGCGTGATGATGGGGCGGATCCTGGAAGTCTCGGGCGCGGCCGAGAAGCTGGCGATCACCTTTGTCCGCTGGCTGGGCGAGAAGAAGGAGGAATGGGCGATGATGGCCACCGGCTACATCGTTTCCATCCCGATCTTCTGCGACAGCGCCTTCGTGATCCTCAACCCGCTGGTCCGGGCGCTGGCGCGCAATGCCGGCCGGTCGGTGCTGACGCTGGGCATCGCCCTGGCGGGCGGCCTGATGCTGACCCACCATGCCGTGCCGCCGACGCCGGGGCCGCTGGGCGCCGCCGGCATCTTCAACATCGATATCGGCCTGATGATCTTCTGGGGCGTTGTGCTGACGCTGCCGGCAACCTTCACCATCATCCTCTATGCCCGCGCTATGGGCCCCAGGATCGAGCGGATGATCGAGGTCGATACCGGCGAGTCGATCTCCGGCGCCTTCCAGCAGTTCAAGGAGGAAGCCAGCGCTCGGGAGCGGGACCTGCCCTCCCTCGGCATTTCCATGATGCCGATCGTCGTGCCCATCGTGCTGATCTTCATCAACACGGTGGTGTCCGGCGTGGTGACCGCCAGCGGCGACGCCACCCTGAAGGAAGCGTTGTGGGTGCAGGCCAGCGCCTTCATCGGCAATCCGGTGATCGCCGTCGGCCTTGGCGTCATCCTGGCCGTCTGGGGCCTGGCCGGCAACCTGTCGCGGCAGGACACGGTGAGCGAGCTGGAGAAGGGCATTGAGGGTGCCGGCATCATCATGCTGGTGACCGGCGCGGGTGGCGCGCTGGGCGCGGTGCTGCGCGACAGCGGCGTCGGCACCTATATCGGCGAATGGGTGGCGACGCTGCCGCTGCCGGCGGTGTTGATCCCGTTTGTCATCGCCAGCCTAGTGCGGCTGATCCAGGGCAGCGGCACGGTGGCAATGATCACCGGCGCCTCGATCTCGGCGCCCATCCTGGCGCAGATCCCGGATGTGAACCTGGTGTTCGCGGCGCAGGCGGCCTGCATCGGCTCCATGGTGTTCGGCTATTTCAATGACAGCTACTTCTGGGTGATCAACCGCATCCTGGGGGTGAAGAGCGCCAAGCACCAGATGCTGACCTGGTCGATCCCCAGCACCATCGGCTGGGGCACCTCCCTGGTGACGCTGCTGGTGCTGAACATGTTCTTCGGCTGACGGGAACCGGGGCGCCTGGCCGCGCCCCGGCCTGCTGCTCCGGTGCTGTCGCAACGCCTAACCCTGCATGGAACCGCACGATGACCGAGTCCGAACTGCGCGACCTCCTCTGCGAACTGGGCGCCAGCCTGTTCGCGCGCGGCTATTCCGTTGGCAGCGCCGGCAACATCAGCGTCCGGCTGCCGGATGGCTACCTGATGACGCCGACCAACTCCTCCCTGGGGCGGCTGAAGGCGGACCGCATCAGCAAGCTGGATGCCGGCTGGAACCATGTCGGCGGCGACAAGCCGTCCAAGGAAGTGTTCATGCACCGCGCCGTGCTGACCGCGCGGCCGGAAGCCGGCGCGGTGGTGCACCTGCATTCCACCTGCGCCACCGCGATCGGCTGCCTGGCCGCGCCGGGCGACGCCATGCCGATCCCGCCGCTGACGCCCTATTTCGTCATGCGCGTCGGACGCACCCTGCCGATCATTCCGTATTACCGGCCGGGCGACGCCGCCATGGAGAACGACATCCATCAGGCCGCCAAGGGAGCGCGGGCCGTGCTGCTGGCCAATCATGGCCCGGTGGTGTCCGGCAAGTCGCTGATCGATGCCGTGTATGCGGCGGAGGAGTTGGAGGAATCCGCGAAGCTGGCCCTGATGCTGCGCGGCCAGAACGCCCGCGAACTGACGCCGGCGCAGGTGGATGACCTGCTCTCGACCTTCGGGTAACTGGCCTCGGCCATCCTTCATCTTGATGGCGGTGAAGCGGGCTTTTGGCCGCTCCGCCACGACGGCTGCTGCCGAATCGCAGGCTGCCCCGCCAATGCATCGCTGTGCGGCCGGAACAGCGTCAACTCCACAAATGAGGGCTTTCTCGCCTTTCTGCTCTACCGATGATTGTTGGGTGCGGTATCAGAAAACAGAATAGTCGCGCAGGTTCCCGAAATGTATCCTTTTCGGATTCGGAATAATAGGCAAGCTTAGCCTTTCCTGGAGCGGTATGCAGTGCCCGTGAGGCAGCAGGCCGGTGCCCGCACCAATTCGGACCGAGGTGGACCAACATGGCCCTGACACTGAGCCTGAACCTGCCGCAAGACTTCAACGGCAGCTACGTCGTCCCGGAAGGCGGGATCATCCAGATCCGCGTGGTCAGCAGCGACCCGGCCCTGAGCGAAAGTGTGCAGATCGCGCCGTCCAGCTTCTATGCCGGTTCTTTTGTCTCAACGGTGCCACAGACGGTGAATTTCACGGCGGGCGGCGCCGCCGAACAGTTCGTGCAATTCCAGCTGACCGATGACCAGATCTTCGAACTCGATGATTACTTCGAGCTGTCGATGACGCCGCTCAACAACGCCACACTGAATACCTGGTATCTTTACGGGCGGATCCAGGACAATGACAACCTGCCCTCCGTCAGCATCACGGCACGCGAGAACACGATCGTCGAAGGGGCGGCGGATGCTGTTTTCCGCTTCGATATCATGCGCCAGGGTGTCGATCTCAGCATGACGACCGATGTCGAGGTCCGGTTCGAGGGCGTCGCCCCGACACCTGCCTCCAGCGCGGATTTCAGCGGCCCCTATGCGGCGCTTACCCCGGCCCTGGTGCGGTTCGCTCCAGGCGAGACCGTCAAGACCATCGAATTGCCGATCGTCGATGACAACGCCATCGAGGGTTCTGAGGTGTTGCGCGCGTTCATCAGCAACTCCACCAGCACCAGTGAGAGCCAGTCCTGGCCGACGCCGCAATACACGCCCATCACGAATTATGACGCGACCGTCGCCATCCTGAATGACGATCCAAACGTTTCCCCGCCTCCGCCCAGCACGACCGTCGATACCTTCCGTTTCTACAATGCCGGCGCGGGCACGCATTTCTACACCACCAGCGTCGCGGAGCGCGACAATGTCATCGCCAACGTTCCCGGCCTCACCTATGAGGGGGTCGGGTTCCAGAGCGTTCCCGGCACGGCCGAGGGTGCCGATGCCGTTTATCGCTTCTACAACACCGCCACGGGAACCCATTTCTTCACCATCAGCGCGGCCGAGCGGGACAGCGTCATCGCGAATATCCCGAGCTACACCTATGAGGGGATCGGACTGTACGCCAGCAACCAGAACAATGCCGGGCTGACGGAGATGTACCGCTTCTACAACACCAATTCGGGCACGCATTTCTATACGGCCGGCCTGTCGGAGCGGGATGTGGTGATCGCGAACATCCCCTCCTATCGCTACGAGGGCGCAGGCTTCTACGTGCCCGAGACGCGCGACGCGGACTACCTTCTGGGTTAGGCGCGGCTCAGCCCTTGGCTTCCGGCATGACCGGAAGCACCGCCGGCTTCCGCGTGACCAGCAACTGGTTCACGCGGAAGCCTTCCACATCGACCACCTCGAACACATAGCCGGCGGCCTCCACCCGGTCCGCCTTGCGCGGCACCCGGCGCAGGCGGTGCATCACGAAGCCGCCCGCCGTGTGATATGGGCCGTCGGTCGGCAGCGCCTCGGTGCCGAGCGCCATGGCCACGTCGGGCATGGGCGCGATGCCGTCCACCAGCCAGGAATCCGCGTCACGCCGGACGATGACCCGTTCCTCGAAGGGGTCGGCAAGGCCGCCCACCAGGGCCGCCAGCACATCCTTGTAGGTGACCAGCCCGACCACCACGGCATATTCGCTGACCACGAGCGCGAAGCCGGCGCCCTGCGCCTCGAACTGCGCCAGCACCTCCCACAGATCCAGCGTTTCCGGCACGGAAGGGGCGTCGCGCCGCATGCGGGCGGCGGTGTCGGGCGTTCCTGGCTTCAGCGCATCCGGCTTCAGCGCGCCGGGGCCGGCCTGCAGCACTTCCACCAGCACGTCCTCCGCGCGGGTATAGCCGACCACATGGTCCAGCCCGCCATCGCAGACCGGGTAGCGCGAATAAGGCTGGCGCCGCACCTTGTCGCGCCATTCCTCCGGCGATTCCCGGAGGTCGAGATACACGATCTCGTCGCGCGGCGTCATGGCGGAGGTGACGGTGCGCTCGCGCATCGCCAGCACATTCTCGATCAGCCGGTGCTCGCTGGCGTCCAGCGTGCCGGATTCGGCGCTGGCGGCCAGGGTGGCGCGCAACTCCTCCGGCGTGACCTCCTCCGCCTGGGCGGAGGTCGGCAGGCCGAGCAGGCGCATCAGCCCGTCCGCCAGGCCGGAGAAAACCCAGACCAGCGGTCGCAGCAGCGTCAGCGCGGCGGCGGGGAACCAGCCCACGGCCACCGCCACCCGCTCCGGCTGCATCATCGCCACGCGCTTCGGCACCAGATCCGAGAACAACACGAACAGGGAGGTGATCACCACGAAGGAGATGACGGAGGCCAGGCCTTCCGCCCAGGCCCCGGCGCCGGAAGCCAGCAGCAGGCGCGACAGGCCGGGTGTCAGCGCGCCCTCGCCGACCACGCCCGCCAGGATGCCCACCGCGTTGACGGCGATCTGCAAGGCCGTGACCACGCGGCCCGGCTCCGCCCGCAAGGCCAGGAAACGCGCGGCGCGGGTTTCACCGGATTGTGCCAGAACGCGCAGCCGCGTCGCGCGGGCGGCGGCGAACGCGATCTCGGACAGCGAGATGATGATGCTGACCGCGACCAGAAGCAGGATCAGGCCAAGGCCGATGACGATATCCAAGACGGGGCTCCCATTGGCGGTGGCAGGGGATGATGCCGCTGCCCCGTGCATGCCCCGCCTGGCCGGCCGGCGGCAAGAACCCTGTGCGCCGCCCTGGAAAAGGCGGCGGCGTCAGCCTAGCCGCGGAGGCTGGCGGCGAGGCGCGCTTTCACCAGCGACACAAGGCGCGGCTGCAGCTTCTGCCATCCCAGATACAGCAGAACCGCCGCACCGAGCGTTGCGCCGATGGCCACCGGGTCCGGGTCCTGGCCCAGCTGCTTTGCCAGCCATCCGCCGATGCTGCCCGGCATGAGCATGAGCGGCGCCCAGATCACCGCGGACAGCACGTTGGCGCTCTGGAAGGCTTTGTTGCGCATGCCGGTGACACCGGCCGCCAGCGGGGTCACGGCGCGCATCGGGCCCAGGAAGCGGCCGATGAACACCGCCCACCAGCCCCAGCGGCGGAACACCACCACCGACCAGGCATAGGCCCGGCGGCAGGAGTTCGGCAGGCGCCGGCGCACCGCGTAAGGCCCGATGGCGCGCGCCAGCCAGTATCCGGCGGCGTCCCCCAGGATGCCCCCGGCGATGCAGGCCAGCAGCACCGGCCCCGGCGCCAGCATGTCGGTGCCGATCAGCGCCCCGATGCCCAGCAGCAGCGCCGTGGACGGCACCACGATGCTGACCACCGGGAAGGACTCCAGGAAGGCGATGGCGAAGGTGACCGGCGCCGCCCAGGCGGCATTCGCACGGACCCAGGTGTCGAAGGCGAGAACCCAATCTTCCAGCATGGCGCAAACTAGTTCAGGGGCCATTCCCGGCGCCAGGGCGAAAGCGGGGGCGGGGGCGGTCACGTTCGCGCTGCCGCGTCAGCAGAACAGGGCTTCCACCAGGGAAACCACCGCGCCGATGCCGACCAGCATGGCGCCGAGCAGGATCAGCACCAGCCCGACGCCGTATTTCAGGGTGGCGATCCCGTAATCGATCAGGCGCCAGCCCAGGGCGGCGGTGTCCCGGCCCTGCCGGCATGCTTCGTGGGCCGGTGGGGCCAAGGGCGCGGCCAGGGGTGGGGCAGCGGCGGGAACGGCACCCACGGCTGCCATGGGGAAGGGGATGGCGGGAATGGCATGAACCGGCGCGGCCAGGAACAGGCCGGCCAGCAGGATCAGGCGTTTCAGCAAGCGGATCTCCGGCGGGGCCGCCTGTCATCGGGCCACCCCGCCGGGGATGCAAGCTTCAGCGGCCCGGCATGCCTTCCGGCACCACGGTCCGGATCAGGGTCGAATCCAGCGCCTCATAGGCGGCGTAGTCGATGGTCTGGTACAGCTCGGCCCGTGTCTGCATGCGGTCCACCATCTTGTGCGTGCCGCCGTCGCGGTTGATGGCGGCGTAAAGCTCCTCCATGGATTTCGCGGCGACGCGGAGCTGGCTGACCGGCCAGATCACCATGGAATAGCCCATCGCCTCGAACTCCTGGTCCGTGAAGAAGGGCGTGCGGCCGAATTCCGTCATGTTGGCGAGCAGCTTGACGCCCGGCATGCGGGCGGAGAACTCGCGGAACATCTCGGCATTGGTCAGCGCCTCGGGGAAGATCGCGTCGGCGCCGGCCTCCAGGTAGAGCTTGGCGCGCGCCACCGCGCCGTCGATGCCCTCGCTGGCGGCGGCGTCGGTGCGGGCGATGATCACCAGGTTGCGCCGCGCCTTGCGGGCGGCCGCGACCTTGGCGGCCATGTCGCGCGCATCGGCCAGCTTCTTGTCGTTCAGGTGGCCGCACTTCTTAGGCAGGAGCTGGTCCTCGAGATGCACGGCGCCGGCGCCCGCCTCCTCGAAGGCGCGCACCATGTGCATGACGTTCAGCGCCTCGCCATAGCCGGTGTCGCCATCCACCAGCACCGGCAGCCCGGCGGCGCGCACCACCTGGCGGATGTGCCAGGCGACGTCATCCACCGTGATCATCCCGAGGTCCGGCAGGCCCATGGTGGCGGACATGGCGGCGCCGGACATGTACAGCGCCTCGAACCCCGCCTTCTTCGCCAGCAGGGCCGCGATGCCGAGATGGGCGCCCGGCATGCGCAGGATCTGCGGCCGCTCCAGCAGGGCGCGGAAGCGCTGGCCGGCGGGGGCGTCCGGCAGGTCGTCGGCGATTACATAGGGCATCAGTGATCCTTTGCGGTGCGCTGCGCGATGGGGACGAAGCGGCGGTTCTCCGGCCCGGTGTAGTTGGCGGTGGGGCGGATGATCTTGCCGTCGATCCGCTGCTCGATGATGTGCGCGCTCCAGCCTGCCGTGCGGGCGATCACGAAGAGCGGCGTGAACATCGCCGTCGGCACGCCCATCATGTGGTAGGACACGGCGCTGAACCAGTCGAGATTGGCGAACATCCGCTTGGTGTCGGCCATCACCGCCTCGATCCGGTCGGCGATGTCGAACATCTTGCGGGAGCCGACCTCGTCGGACAGCTCGCGCGCCACCTGCTTGATGATGACGTTGCGGGGGTCGGACACGGTGTAGACCGGATGGCCGAAGCCGATCACCACTTCCTTGGCCTCGACGCGGCGGCGGATATCGGCCTCGGCTTCATCCGGCGTGTCGTAGCGCTTCTGGATGTCGAAGGCGACCTCGTTGGCGCCGCCATGCTTCGGGCCGCGCAGCGCGCCGATGCCGCCGGTGATGGCCGAGTGGATGTCCGCCCCCGTGCCGGCGATCACCCGGCAGGTGAAGGTGGAGGCGTTGAACTCGTGCTCGGCATAAAGGTTCAGGGAGGTGTGCATGGCCCGCACCCAGGATTCACGCGGCGCGGCGCCATGCAGCAGGTGCAGGAAATGCCCGCCGATGCTGTCATCGTCGGTTTCCACCTCGATGCGCCGGCCATTGTGGCTGAAATGGTACCAGTAGAGCAGCATGGAGCCGAGCGAGGCCATCAGCCGGTCGGCGATGTCGCGCGCGCCGGCATGGCTGTGGTCGTCCTTTTCCGGCAGCACGCAGCCCAGCGCCGAGACGCCGCTGCGCATCACATCCATCGGATGGGCGGCGGCGGGGATCGCCTCCAGCGCCAGCCGGACCGATTGCGGCAGGCCGCGCAGCGAGCGCAGCTTGGCCTTGTAGCCGCGCAGCGTCGCCTCGTCCGGCAGGGTGCCGTGCACCAGGAGGTGGGCGATCTCCTCGAACTCGCAGGCGCCGGCGATCTCCAGGATGTCGTAGCCACGGTAATGCAGGTCATTGCCCGTGCGGCCGACGGTGCAGAGCGCGGTGTTGCCGGCCGGCACGCCGGACAGGGCCACGGACTTCTTCGGCTTGGGAGCGGCGGCGGTCGCGTCGGTCATCGTGTTTCCCATGGTTTGCTTGGTTGCGGCCGGTCCGGCCGGGCGCGGCGCCACTCGGCGGCCACGCAATGGTTGCGAAGATCGCGAAAATGCCGCCGCCGGTGAAGGGGCTTTCCTGCTGATTCGTGCCGCCCTACCAAGCATTTCCAGCGAAGATTGCGAGGGGGCGGGGCTGTGCCGGCCATGGAGAACAAGATCTATGCCGGAGAGCGCCTGCGCCGCCTGCGCATGGCGCGCGGCATGACACAGGCGCGGCTGGCGGTGATGCTGCGGCTTTCGCCCTCCTACCTGAACCAGATCGAGCGCGACCAGCGCCCCTTGCCACGCGAGGTGCTGAACCGCCTTTGCGCCCTGCTGGACGTGGCGCCGGATTATTTCGCGGAAAGCGACGAGCTGCGCCGCCTGGGCGACCTGCGCGAGGCCCTGGCCAATCCGGTGCCCGGCGCCGAGCCGGTGGAGCTGGCCGAGGCGCATGCCGCCCTGCGCGCCGCCCCGGGGGTGGCGGCCCGCTTCCTGGCGCTGCACCGTGCCTATCGGGCCCTGGAGGAGGAGCATCGCGCCCTGCGTGCCCGCCTGGCCGATGACGGCCCGGCAGGCCCCGCTTCCCGCCTTCCCTATGACGAGGTTCAGGACTGGGTGCAGTCCTGCCTCAACCACTTCCCGGCGCTGGACGAGGCGGCGGAGCGCCTGTTCGAAAGCGGCGGGTTTTCCGCCCAGACCCTGCGCACCGATCTGGAGCGGCACCTGCAGGTCCGGCACGGCATCGCCGTGGCGGAAACGCTGCGCGAGGGGCCCGATAGCGGCGTGCTGTGGCGCCTGGACCGCGCTGCGGGGCGGCTGCTGCTGGCGGAGGAGGTGGCGCCCGAAAGCCGCCTTTTCTACATGGCCCATGTGGTCGGCCTGCTGGAGCAGGAAGGGGCGATCGACCGCATGGTGGCCGGCGCGCCGCTTTCCGGCGCCGATGCGCGCGCCCTCGCCCGGGTCGGGCTGGCGAATTATTATGCCGGCGCGCTGATGCTGCCTTACCGGCGCTTCCGCGCCGCGGCGCGCGAATTGCGGCATGACGTGGAGCGGATGCAGCGCCGCTTCGGCGCTTCCTTCGAGCAGGTCTGCCACCGTCTCAGCACCTTGCAGCGCCCGGGGGAGGAAGGCGTGCCCTTCTATTTCCTGAAGGTGGACGTGGCCGGCAACGTGTCCAAGCGGTCCAGCGCCACGCGCTTCCATTTCGCCTTGTTCGGCGGTGCCTGCCCGCTGTGGAACGTGCACCAGGCCTTTGCCCAGCCGGGCCGCATCCTGGTGCAGCTGGCGCGCACGCCGGATGGCTCCACCTATCTTTGCATGGCGCGCATGGTGGGCGGGGGTGGCGGCTATCTGAGCCTGCCGCGCGAAGGGGCGGTGGGCCTGGGCTGCGACATCGCCCATGCCGGGGAGCTGGTTTACGCGACCGGGCTGGCGCTGGATGACCGGCAGGCGCCGGTGCCGATCGGCCCCGGCTGCCGGGCCTGCGAACGGGCCGATTGCCGGCACCGCGCCATGCCGCCGGCGGGCCACCGCCTTGATGTCGGCACGGCCGAGCGGGGCCTGCTGCCTTACCGCATCGCGCGGCCGGGTTCGCCGGGTACTTGATGCGGATGCCCGCGGCAACAACGCAGGGGTTGAGGCATTCACCCCATGCCAAAGGAGACCGCATGAAGCCAACAATCATTCTTGCCGGCCTGCTGACCCTGTCGGGTTGCGGCTATTCTGATTCCCGCATGGCGCATCAGGCGCAGATCAACATGGTGGGCATGACGCTGGCCGATCTGCAAAGCTGCGCCGGCGTCGCGGACAGATCGGCCCGGATCGACGACCGCACGCAGATCCTGACCTATGCCGTGAACAATGATTCCGCCGGCGGCATCGAGGTGACCCTGCCGGTGATCGGCGGCGGCTACACGGTGGGCGGCAGCGGCTCACGCTGCAACGCCAATTTCCGCATCGAGGACAACAAGGTCGCCAGCCTGTTCTACAGCGGCAACAATGACCGCCCGATCGGCGAGGATGGCGTCTGCGCCCCGATCATCCGCGGCTGCATGCGCCGGCCCCAGGCCAGCATGATCCCGTTGAGCGACGAAACCCGGGCTTTGTCCTCCGCCTATTGGCAGCCGCCCGCGCCCGCGCCCCGGCCGCAGCCTGAAGGTGTCGCGCGGATGCCAACGGTCGGGCGCTGAAACGAACTCCTGGCCAGGAGCCCGGGGGGCGCCTTATCACCCGCCCTCGGCCTGCCGCAGAAGGAACCGCGCCTTGAGCGACGAGATCACCACGCTTTCCAGCCGCATCGCCTACGAGAATCCCTGGACCCGCGTGCGGGAGGACATCATCCGCCGCCCCGATGGCTCGGAAGGGCTGTATGGCGTGGTGGAGCGGTCCGACTTCGTGGTGGTGGTGCCGTTCCAGGAGGGCCGCATCACGCTGGTGGAGCAGTTCCGCTACCCGGTCCGGCTGCGCCAATGGGAAATGCCCATGGGAATGTGGGAAACCCGCCCCGGCACCGCCCCCGAGGTGCTCGCCGCCGCCGAGCTGGAGGAGGAGACCGGCCTAGTGGCCGGGCGCATGTTCTATGCCGGCGAGATCTTCCAGGGTGCCGGCTATTGCAACCAGCGTGGCCATGTTTTCCTGGCCACGGAACTTTCCCCGGGCACGCGGCGCCTCGAAGCCAGCGAGCAGGACCTGATCTGCCGCGCCTTTGCTCTGGCCGAGGTGGAAGGAATGATCCGCGACGGCCGGCTGAAGGATGCCATGTCCATCGCGGCCTTTGGCCTTCTTCGCCTGAAGGGGCTGCTTTAGCCCGGGCGGGGTGCCGCAACCGGGAAAGGGCCGGGACGTTCGTTCCGTATGCAGCAAAGCATCAGCATCGAGCGCCCCGCCGAAGAAGTGTTCGCCTATCTGTCGGATCCCGAACAGCTTCGCCATTGGCTGCCGCAGCTGCGGCGCGAGGAAACCGATCTGCCGGCCGATGGGCTGGAGGCCGACAGCTCGGCCGGGCGCATCCGCTGGCAGTTCGACCCGGCCGGCGAATGGCATGTGGCGGCGGGTGGCGGCGGTACGGTGCTTACCCTGACGCTGCAGCGCGACACCGCGCCCATGGTGGACCCCACGGAAGCCGAAACCCCGGAAGATGCCGCCCGCTACGCGGCGGAGGCTGCCTTGCAAAGCCTGAAATCACATCTGGAGCGGGCGGGCGGCGGCGATCCCGACCTGCACATGCCGGATGTGTCGGCCCGCGTCATGGGTCGTGGTTCCCCCCGCGAACCTGTCTGACTTTTTCCAGGGTTTCACCGGTCCCATCATGGCCAGCGGCGCCTGACCTTGGGCGCTCCAGGATGATTCTTGCCCAAACAATCCGGTGAACGCCCCATTCTCCACCAGATTTGACTTGATTCTGAGCGCGAGCTTCGCAGCGCCAATAGTCATTCAGCAAACAACTCGGTCCAGAAATACTTCGCGCCGGGAAGTTTCGATCACGTTTTGGTTGAATGGCAGGAGCCAGTTTTGCGGCCGGGAGGAATGTGTAAAAAGAAGAACAACGGTTCAGATTATGGACCGCCGGGAACGCGGAAAGTGGTGGAGTTACAGAGATGAGCATTGGATCGTTCGTCATCGGCCTTTCCGCGCTGTTTGCCGCCATCCATGTGTTCGAGCGCCACGTGTCCCTGCTCGCGCAGCGTTCTCCCTTGGCAGCGGAAAGCCAGCCTCTGGTGCCGCCTTCCTTCCGCTGACATGGGAAAAGAACCGCGGGCAAACCGGGCAACTGGCGTGATGAAGCTGACGGCATGGATAGTTAAAAGTGCTCCATGTTTTGTTCATGGAAGCCTGTGTATCGTTACGTCTAAGACATAATCTATGGGTTGAAAAAGTGGTCCAGCCACGGGATGGGCGCAATATTCCGATGGCAATACATCAAGGGACCACCCGCCTGTTCAGGATGAGTGCGCAAAAGCCCCGATGAGCCGGCGGAATATTCGCCGGGATCCCACAAGAAGCCGTTTCTTCAGCAAGAATCGGTTGCGATTATGCGACAATCGAAACCGGGTATTTACGGCTTGCAGGAAGTGCGGCCCCAGGGCCGCTTCATCCCCGGCCTCCGCACGCGGTGGACCGGGGAGACGGGATGTCACTCCGGCCGCGCCTGGTCCCAGCCGCGCTTGATCAGCAGGAAAGCCATCGCCAGGCCAAACAGTCCCAGCAGCGTGCCAAACAGCGACAGGCCGAAATCCTGCCCCCGGCCGGCGCAATACAGGCCGATCAGGGCCAGCAGCCCATAGACGATCATGAACAGCACGCGGCTGACGGGGAATTCGGGGATCATCGTGGTTCTCTCCTGGCAGGCGTGTCGTCGAACAGGATGCGGCTTGCCGCACCATCAAGATCCTCGTACTGGCCCGAGGACAGGGCCCAGGCGAAGCCGGCCAAGGCCAGCAGCCCGATCAGCAGCGCCAATGGCACCAGCCACAGCAGAACGGTCATGATGCCGGCCCCCTTCCACCGACGCGCAGCGCGTTGCCGATCACGATCAGCGAGGAACTGGCCATCACCAGCGCCGCGATCAGCGGGGTGCAGAAGCCCAGAATGGCCGTGGGCACGGCCACGACGTTGTAGGAAAGGCTGAAGGCGATGTTCTGCCGCGCCGCGCGCTGCGCACGGCGCGCGATGCGGACGGCCTCCGGCAAGGCACCGGGGCCGCCGCGCAGCACCAGATCGGCGGCGCAGGCGGCGCTGTCCGTGGCGTCTTCCGGCACGGCTGAGGCGGCGGCCATGGCCAGGGCCGCCATGTCGTTGATGCCATCCCCCACCATCAGCGGCCGCCGGCCGGCCTGGCGTAGCGCGGCTAGGCGCGCCGCCTTGCCCTCCGGCGTCACCCCGGCGCGCCATTCATCGATGCCAAGCTGCGCCGCCACCGCCGCCACCGCCGGATGGGCATCGCCGGACAGCAGCTCCACCGTCAGGCCGAGTTGCCGCAGCGATGCCACCGCCACCGCCGCGTCCGGCCGCAGACGATCCGCGAAGCGGAAGGCGACGGCCGGCTGGTCCGGCGCGGCGCGCCACCACAGGGTCAGGCCGGTTCCATCCGCCGGCAGGCCCAGAAAGGTGGCGCTGCCCAGCCGCGCCGCTCCGCAGGCCAGGCCCCGCCCTGGAAATTCCACAACATCCCGCGCCGGGGCGGCCCCTGGTCGGGCGGCAGCCAGCGCGCGGCACAGCGGATGGCGGCTGGCGGCGGCGAGGCAGGCCGCTTCATCGAGGTCGGCTTCCGTCCAGTCGCCCGGCAACAGGGCGGGGCGGCCCTCGGTCACGGTGCCGGTCTTGTCCAGCACCACATGATCCACGCCGGACAGGCGCTCCAGCGCATTCGGCGTCGCCACCAGCACGCCACGGCGGAACAGCGCGCCCGCCGCCACCACCTGCACCGCCGGCACGGCGATGGCGAGGCCGCAGGGGCAGGTGATGATCAGCGCCGCCACCGCCGGCACCAGCGCCGCCTGCCAGGACACCCCCACCCCCAGCCACCAGCCGAGAAAGGTCAGGGCGGCAACGGCATGCACCACCGGCACATAGAAGGCGGCGGCCTTGTCGGCGATGGAGCGGAAGCGGCCACGGGCTTGCTCGGCGCCTTCCAATGCCCGCGTCAGCCCGGCCAGGGAACCATCGGGCACCGCATGGGTGACGCGGAGCGTCAGCGGCGCGCCCATGTTCACCGCGCCGGCGGGCAGCGCATCGCCCGACTGGAAGGCGCGCGGCAGGCTTTCGCCGGTGACGGCGCTGGCGTCGAGGGAGGCGGAGGCTTCCTCCAGCCAGCCATCCAGCCGCAGCCTTTCCCCGGCGGCGACCAGGATGCGGTCCCCCGGCCGCACGGCTTCGACCGCCACCATTTCGCGCCCGCCCGGCGTGAGCCGCGTCACCATGCCCTGTTGCAGGGCCAGCAATTCGGCGGCGGCCTGGCGGGCGCGTCGGCGGGCGCCACGGTCCAGCAGCCTGCCCGCCAGCAGCAGCGCCAGCAGGGCGGTGGCGCCGTCGAACCAGGTGTACTCGCCGTTGCGCAGCGTTTCCGACAGGCTCATCGCTGTGGTGGCCAGGACGCCCAGCGACACGGCGAAATCCATGTTGATCCGGCCGGCGCGCAGCCCTTCCCAGGCGCGGCGGTACAGCGGCCGCCCGGCCACCAGCACGGTGGGCAGGCCGATCAGCGCGGCCAGCCAGTGCAGCGCGGCGCGCGTTCCCTCGCCCATGTCCACGCCGACCCAGACGGCGACCGATACCAGCATCACGTTCATGGCGCCGAACGCCGCGATGCCGAGGGCGCGGGCCAGCTCGCGGCCCTCCGCATCCTCGGCGGCGCGCAGGCAGGCGGGCGAGAAGGGAACGACGCGGAAGCCGAGGCGCGCCACCAGCGCCGCCAGCGCATCGGCACGCGTGGCCGGACCGTCCCAGGTGATGGTGAGGCGGCGGGTGGACAGCGCGGCGCGGGCGCTGCGCACATCCGGCTCGGCCGCCAGCGCCTGCTCCACCAGCCAGACGCAGGCGCCGCAGGTGAGGCCGGCCACCATCAGCTCCAGCCGGTGCCGGCCGCCGGACAGGGCCCGGGCCAGCGGCGCATAGGCGACGGGCGCCGCCGCGGCCGGGCGCAGCGTTCCATCGGCGGTGTCGCGCCGCGCATAGAAGGCATCAAGGCCGAGGCCGCGCACCAGCGCATGCGCGCCCTCGCAGCCGGTGCAGCAGAAGCGGCTGCCGGGGATGGATGCCGCGCCGCAATGGTCGCAACTGCCTGTGACGGCCGGGGGATCGAGGGTGAGGGTGGTCATGGCAGCACCACCCGTTCACGCAGCATCAGCCGCGCCTCATTGGCGCCCCGCAGGGTGAGGCGGGCTTCCCAGAGCCCCGCCTGCATGTCCGCGAGGGAAGCGCGCCAGCGCCCGCCGCCGAGGGCGGCGAAGTCCAGCATCCGCTCCTCCCCGGTCAACGGGCGGCGCAACACACCGGACAGGGTGACGCCGGCCGGCAGGGGCACGCCGTCCCGACCGGTGGCGGCGAGGTGCAGCCCGCCCTGCGCGACCGTGATGCCGGCCTGCCAGCCCAGCGCCTTCTGCCGCGCCGCCTCCTCCAGCACATGGTTGTAGGCGCGGCCCTTGTCGAAGGACTGGCCGGTGGTGAGGCCGGTGAAGGTGGTGGCCGAGGCATAGATCAGCACGCCGTTCACTGCCGTTACCAGCAGCATGCCGCCGACGAAGACCCAGGGGATCCAGCGGCTGCGGCGCGGCCGGGGCGGGGCGGGATGGCTGATGGCGTTCATGGCTGCGGTCCCAGAAAGACATTTTCCGCCCGCGCCACCTCGGCGCCGCTGCGCGGGTCGAGCAGGCGGATCACCACCGGCGTGCTGGCGGCTGGCAGCGGCGCCGGCGCCGTGACCAGCAGGCGCAGCGTGGCGACATCATCGGCGCGGGTGGCGACCAGCGGGCGGCCGGCGGCGTCGGTTTCGGCGTCCGACACGGAAAGCTGCGTGCCGGGCGGCAGCCCATCGGCGGCGATGGCGAGCTGCGCCGCCTCGTGCCGGCGGTCGCGGATCTTCAGCGTGTAGGCATTGCGGATGCCGCCATGGGACAGGCGCACGAACAGCGGCGCCCGGTCGCGCAACATATCCAGCGCCACCGGCTCGCGCAGCAGCAGCCCGCCCAGCATGGCGCCGCCCACCACCAGCAGCGCGGCGGCGTAGAGCAGCAGGCGCGGCCGGAACGGGTTGGGCGCCTGGCGCACCGCCAGGCCAGCGCCCCGGCAGGCCGCGCCGCGCGGCATCCCGGCGGTGGCGGCCTCGGCCCGTGCCAGGTTGCCCAGCGTGTCGAAGGCGATCAGGCCCTGCGGGCGGTCCAGCCGCTGCATCACCGCGTCGCAGGCATCGATGCACAGGCCACAGGAAATGCAGCCAAGCTGCTGGCCGTCGCGGATGTCCACGCCGGTCGGGCAGACATGCACGCAGGCGGCGCAATCGACGCAATCGCCGGCGGCGGCGTCGCGGGGCTTGCCGCGCGGCTCCCCGCGCCAGGCGCGGTACGAGACAACGAGGCTTTGCTCGTCGAGCATGGCCGCCTGGAAGCGGGGCCAGGGGCACATATAGGTGCAGACCTGTTCCCGCGCCCAGCCGGCCAGGAGGTAGGTGGTGGCGGTGAACAGCCCGATGAAGAACAGCGTGGTGGAGGACGCCTCTCCCCGCGCCAGATCGCGCAGCAGGGTGGGCGCGTCGGTGAAGTACATCACCCAGGCGCCGCCCGTGGCCAGCGCGATCAGCACCCAGGCAACATGCTTGGTGGCCTTGCGCAGGCGGTCATCCCAGCTCCAGCGCGGCTTGCGGTCCCGCCGCATGCGGGCATTGCGGTCGCCCTCGATCCTGCGCTCGACCCACATGAACAGGTCGGTCCAGACGGTTTGCGGGCAGGCGAAGCCGCACCAGAGCCGGCCGGCGAGGCAGGTCACGGCGAACAGGCCGATGGCGGCCAGCACCAGCAGGCCGGTGACGTAGTAGACCTCCTGCGGCCAGATCTCGAGGCCCAGGAAGAACAGCCGGCCATGCTCCATGTCGGCCAGGAAGGCCTGGTCGGGCCGGCCGGGGCCACGATCCCAGCGCAGCCAGGGCGCCAGGTAGTAGAGGCCGAGCAGCAGCCACAGCACGCCCCAGCGCAGCCGCCGCACCTTGCCCTTCACCGCCTGGGGATAGACGCGGACCCGTGGCGCGTAGAAGGTCGCCGGTGGCTCCTCCGCGGCGTGGTGCTGCTGCTGCTGGCCCATGGCGGGTTACTCCTGCGTGCCGCCCAGCGCATGCAGGTAGACGACCAGCATGCGGATGGTGGCCGGATCGAGGCGCGTGGCCCAGGCGGGCATCACGCCGGCGCGGGAGAAGGACACGCTGCGCACCACGGCGGCCTTGTCGCCGCCATACAGCCAGATGGCGTCGTTCAGTGCCGGCGCGCCCATCTCCTGGTTGCCCTGGCCCTGCTCGCCATGGCAGGCGGCGCAGTTCTCGGCGAACACCGCCGCGCCGCGCCCTGCCGCCACGGCGTTGCCGGCGCGGCCGGAAAGGGACAGCACATGCTCGGCCACGTCGTTCACCTGGGCCTGGGTGAGCATGCCGTCCGCCAGGAAGCGCGGCATCTGGTTCATGCGCGTGTTCTCGTCATCCGGCGCGCGGATGCCGTGCTCGATGCTGTGCTGGATGTCGGCCAGCTTGCCGCCCCACAGCCATTCATCGTCGGCGAGGGAGGGGAAGCCCGGCGCGCCCTGGCCGCCGGCGCCGTGGCAGCCGGCGCAATTGTTGCCGAAGGCCACGCGGCCACCGGCCAGGGCGAAGTCGCGCAGTTCGGGATCGGCGATGATGGCGGCGGGCGTCATTCCGCGCAGCCGGGCCAGCACCGGTTCGTTTTGCGCGCGGTCGGCCGCCAGCTGCTCGGCGATGTCGGTGCGGGCGGTGCGGCCCAGCAGGCCGTTCCAGCCGGTGCCCGGAAAGGCCGGATACAGCAGCACCCAGACCAGGGCGAAGGCGATGGTGGCGTAGAACACGTAGAGCCACCAGGTCGGCAGCGGGGTGTTCAGCTCCCGGATGCCGTCCCATTCATGGCCGGTGGTGTTGTCCCCATCCTTCTGCGCGCCATGGGCGCCCGGCTTGTGCGTCGTGCTCATGATGGCGTCCTCAGCCGGCATCGTCTTGCAGCGGGATCATGGCCTGCCGCTCCAGCGCCGCGCGGCGCGAGGGGCGCAGCGTGCGGACCAGGATCAGCAGGAACACGGCGAAGAACCAGGCCACCCAGATGGAGGGCAGCCAGTCATGGAGGAAATCAAGCATCGTCATGGCGCTCACCGCTGCTTCACGGCGTCGGGCTGCACATCGGTGAAGTCCACCAGCGTGCCGAGCATCTGCAGATAGGCGACCAGCGCGTCCATCTCGGTGACGCGGCGCTCATCGCCGTCGAACACGCCCTGCCGGGCGCGGGCATAGCGCTGGGTCAGGCCGCTGCCATCGACATTCGGGTTGGCCTGGGCGGCGAGATCGGCCTCCGCGCGGGCGATCTGCTCATCCGTGTAGGGCACGCCGACCGCGCGCATGGTCTTCATGCGCTCCGTCACGCTGACGCCGGAAAGCGGGCGGTCGAGGAAGGGGTAGCTCGGCATGATGCTTTCCGGCACCAGGCTGCGCGGGTCGCGCAGGTGCATGGCGTGCCAGTCATCCGAATAGCGGCCGCCGACCCGCGCCAGATCCGGCCCCGTGCGCTTGCTGCCCCACTGGAAGGGGCGGTCATACATGCTCTCGGCGGCCAGCGAGTAGTGGCCGTAACGCTCGGCCTCGTCACGGAAGGGCCGCACCATCTGGCTGTGGCACAGGTAGCAGCCCTCGCGCACATAGATCTCGCGGCCCATCAGCTCGAGCGGCGTGTAGGGGCGCACGCCGTGGACGCGCTCGATGGTGCTTTCCACGGTGAACAGCGGCACCACCTGCACCAGGCCGCCGATGGAGATGGTGATCAGCGTCAGCACGCCCAGCAGCAGGAGGTTGCGTTCGATCAGCGCGTGGCTGAAGCGGCGGAAGAAGGGGACCATGGCCAGGGTTTCCTGTCAGGCGGCGCGCAGGGTGGCGGGTACGGCGCTGGCTGCCGAGGCGGCGATGGTGCGCCACAGATTGACCGCCATCAGCACGGCGCCGGCGAGGTACAGCACGCCGCCACCCGCGCGGATCACGTAATAGGGGTGCATCGCGGCGACGCTTTCGACGAAGCTGTATTGCAGGAAGCCGAGGCTGTCATAGGCGCGCCACATCAGGCCCTGCATGATGCCGGCGACCCACATGGCGGCGGCGTAGAGGACGATGCCGAGGGAGGCGAGCCAGAAGTGCCAGGACACCAGCCGGGTGGAATACAGGCCCGGCTTGTTCCACAGCTTCGGCACGATCCAGTACAGGGCGCCGAAGATGATGAAGCCGTTCCAGCCCAGGGCACCGGAATGCACATGGCCGATGGTCCAGTCGGTGTAGTGCGACAGCGCGTTCACCGCGCGGATCGACATCACCGGCCCCTCGAAGGTGGCCATGCCGTAGAAGCCGACGGCGGCGACGGAAAAGCGCAGCGCGGGATCGGTGCGCAGCTTGTCCCAGGCGCCGGACAGCGTCATCAGCCCGTTGATCATGCCGCCCCAGGAGGGCATCCACAGCATGATCGAGAACACCATGCCCAGCGTCTGCGCCCAGTCGGGCAGCGCGGTGTAGTGCAGGTGGTGCGGCCCGGCCCAGATGTAGAGGAAGGTCAGCGACCAGAAATGCACGATGGACAGGCGGTAGGAATAGATCGGCCGGTCCGCCTGCTTCGGGATGAAGTAGTACATCATGCCGAGGAAGCCGGAGGTCAGGAAGAAGCCCACCGCGTTGTGGCCGTACCACCACTGGATCATCGCGTCCTGCACCCCCGCGGCGAAGGTGTAGGAGCGTGAGGACAGCCCCACCGGCAGCACGACGTTGTTGCCGATGTGCAGCATCGCGATGGTGATGATGAAGGAGAGGAAGAACCAGTTGGCGACGTAGATATGCGGCTCCGTCCGGCGCAGGATGGTGCCGCCGAAGACGACGAGGTAGGCGATCCAGACCACCGCCAACCAGAGATCGGCATACCATTCCGGCTCGGCGTATTCCTTGCCCTGGGTGATGCCGAGCAGGTAGCCGGTGGCGGCGACCACGATGAACAGGTTGTAGCCGCCAAACAGGAACCAGCCCGCGTCCTCGCCGCCGAACAGCCGGGCGCGGCAGGTGCGTTGCACGATGTAGAGGCTGGAAAAGAGCAGCGCGTTGCCGCCAAAGGCGAAGATGACCGCCGAGGTGTGCAGCGGCCGCAGCCGCCCGAAGGTGGTCCATTCCAGCCCCAGGTTCAGCGCCGGGAAGGCCAGCTGCAGGGCTATGAAAAGGCCAGCGGCGAAACCCGCCAGCCCCCAGAACACGGTTGCGACCGCAAAGGCGCGGACCGGACCGTCAACATAGTCGGGCTGGGTGCTCAGATGCAGGCGTTCGAGCACGGGCGCCGGGATGGTGGCTGAACCTTCAGGCATGCCGCGGAGTCTCCTTCAACCCGCTGGATGCCAGCCGGCCGCCACGGCCGCCCTGATTTGAATCAGGGAAGGGCGGCGCTCACGCTCAGTCCCGCCAGCACGGCGGCGTTCAGCAGGAACACGCCGGCCGCCGCCGGCCGAAGCCAGGGCCCACCACGGCGGACCAGGAAGCGGCCCAGCATTCCGGCCGCCATCAGCCCCGGCATGGTGCCGAGAACAAAGGCGAGCATGGCGCTGGCACCCGGCACCGCGCCGCCGGTGGCGGCCGCGCCGGCGAGTGCCGCGTGCAGCAGGCCGCAGGGCAGGGCGGCGAGCAGGAGGCCCATCAGGAAACGCTGCGCCGGCGTGCCGCCCTTTGGCAGCCAGCGGGTCAGGGGTAGGGCCAAAGGCACCGATGGCAGCCTTGGCCCCGCGAAGGGCATGGCCCAGCCGAGGCGTTGCAGCCCCTGGGCCAGCATCAGCGCCGCCGCGAGGCCAAGCGGCACCGCCAGCAGCCCCGGCCCCAGCAGGGTGGTGGCCGTGCCCGCCCCCGCGCCGGCCACCGCGCCCAGCAGCGCGTATCCGAGCGCGCGGCCGGCATGATAGGGCAGCAGCAGGCCTTGGCCGAGGCGCCGCAGCACCGGGCCGCCAGCGCCATCCACCATCTGCGCCACCACAAAGGGTCCGCACATCCCGGCGCAATGCGTCACGCCGCCGGCGAGGCCCGCAGCGAACATGGCCAGCAGCACGGTCCGGATTCCGGCCTGGCCAAGCAGGGCAAAGCTGTTGAGGCAGGTTTCCAGCATCCCGCCCGCCTTACACCCGGCGCCACCTCCCGGCCCTGCGCCAGATCAGCATGGCCGAACGGGCCTGCGGCGATGATGCCCGGAATGGCCGGTTTTTCAGGATATCGGCAAGCCGCCGCTTGCTGTTCCCGCAGCCAGCCTCAGAACACCAGGTGGAAGAACCACATCACCAGCGCCTTCAGCTCCTCGTCCGGCACCATGTCGATTTCGGGAAAGACATCGATCCGGAACACGCGCTTGATTTTATAGGCGACGCCGAGCGCCAGCACGAACAGGCCGCCGAGGGCGACAATCTTGACAAGATGCGCCAGGCGCGGCGTGGAGCGGGACATCATCATGGAGGGGCGGGCGGTCCTCGGTAGAGCCGGATGCTTAGCAGGAGCGGGACCGTGCTTCGCGCGACAATTCCGTGAGTTGCGGCTGGAGTGGCGGCTGGTCTGCGCCCTGGATGGGCGGTGGGGCCTGTTCTGTCAACCTGCCCGTTGCCGGACTAGGCTGGGCCATGACCGTGTTCTTCACCGCCGACACCCATTTCGGACATGGCGGAGCCCGGGGGCTGTACCGTCGCCCCTTCGCCTCCGTCGCCGCCATGGACGCCGCCATGGAGCAGCGCTGGAACGCGGCGGTGGGGCCGGAGGACGAGGTCTGGCACCTGGGCGATTTCGCCCTGCACCAGCCGCAATCCGCCATGGCGGGGCTGCTGGGGCGCCTGCATGGGCGCAAGCATCTGGTCGTCGGCAACAATGACGGCGCGCCCACCGCCGGCCTGCCTGGCTGGGCCAGCGTGCAGCATTACGCCGAGATCGCGGTGGAGGAGCACCGGCTGGTGCTGTGTCATTACGCCTTCCGCAGCTGGCGTGACATGGCACGGGGGACCATCAACCTGCACGGGCATAGCCATGGCAGGCTCAAGCCCCTGCCGCGGCAATTCGATGTTGGCGTGGACGTCTGGGAGTTCTGCCCGGTCCGGCTGGCGGAGATCCTGGCCTCGCGGAGGCGGTGACGGCCGGGGCCCCGAACTGGCATGAGGGGAAGATCCGCCAGAGCAGATCCTGATCAGGCGGGGTCGCCTGATCAGGTGAAGATGCTCGACAGAACAAGGAGCCAGAGCATTTGAAGTGAGCTAGTGCGAACAGAAAATGCTCTAGAATGGCGGCCGGAACTTCCGGACCAGCGCGGCCTCGACGGCCGGCGTGCTGCCGAGCAGGGCCAGCAGCGCGGCAAGGGGCAGGGCGGCGGCAAAGCCGAAGGCGGTGAAGCCCAGCGCTCCCACCACGCCGCCCAACAGGAACACGCCCAGCAGCGAGGCCAGCAGCCGGAGCTTGGCGCGGTCCGCCATCACCCTGTAGCCGGCCTTGGCACTTCCGCGGTTCCGGTAGGTCAGCTTTCCCAGCTCGATGCCGATATCGGTGACGACGCCGGTCATGTGCGTCGTGCGCATGCGGGCGCCGGACACCTTGGTGATGGTCGCGTTCTGCAGGCCCATGATGAGGCAAAGCAGCGGCACGGCGGCGGCCATGAAGCGGGGATCGCCTTCCAGCATGAGGCCCGCTGTTCCGAACAGCGCCAGCAGGGCGGCCTCAAGCAGCAGGGGCAGGGCGTATTGCGAGCTGCCCCGGTGCCGCCGCGCCCAGTTGATCAACATGGCGGAGGCCGCGGCGCCGGCGGTGAAGGAAAAAAGGGCGGCGACGCCCGCCCCCACGAGGACCCAGGCCCCCAGCACCGCATGTTCCGCCAGGGACGAGATCACGCCCGACATGTGTGCGGTGTATTGCCCCACGGTCAGCAGCCCGCCGGCATTCACCGCCCCCGCGACAAAGGCCAGGGCGCGGGCAAGCTGCCGATCCGTCGCTTCGCTGCGCCCGGCCGCAACCAGGCGCCGGACCGGCCGGATCGCGCGAAGCAGGGCCCGCCTGCGCGCCGCCGCCATGGCTTGCCGCTTCACCTCCACGGCGCTCCGGCGTTGTTGTTGCGGCCCCGGCGCCGCAGCGGGATGCATCCTCCCGCCGCCGCGGCGCGGGGAAGCCGCCGCTGACGCAACCGGTTCCGGACCGTCCGGCGGGAAAACCCCGGCCCTGCAGGAGGAGGTCCGGAAGAATTGCCGGTCTTCCCGGCGGTCAGGTCGGGCAGCACGTGATGTCCATCCGCATCCGTGATCGAGGCCGCTTTCCTGATGGGCCCAATGGTTCATCGTCCGGCTTGTTGTCCCGGCCCTGCCGGCGCTCGCACCGTTCCGGGCGGATCACCTTAGGAAGCGGCTTCCCGATTTGCCAGACCCGCCGCTCCGTGGCTCGGGATGCCGGCCGCGCCCGCGCGCCGATGCTTTGAGTTTGACAGGCCCGACGGCCTCGTTGAAGGTGGTCAAGCCAAACTGGACCGACCAATCCGGCGGGCTGCGGCGCCTGCCGGCGCATCCAGGCAGGGAACGCCCATGTCCATCATTCCGCCCAATTCCGCCGACCGGCGCGACGTGCTGTTCCACCTGCACTCGCAAACCAATCCCCGGCTCCATGCCCGGCGGGGGCCGCTGGTGATGACGCGGGGCGAGGGCATTCATGTCTTCGACAGCCAGGGCAAGCGCTATCTGGAGGCCATGGCGGGGCTCTGGTGCACCTCGCTCGGCTTTTCCGAGGCGCGGCTGAAACGCGCCGCGGCCGAGGCCTATGACCGCCTCGGCTTCTACCACACCTTCAGCCACAAGACCCCGGCGGTCACGATCGACCTGGCCGAGAAGCTGGTGGCCCTGTCGCCGATCCCGGAGGCGCAGGCTTATTTCGCCACCTCCGGCTCCGAGGCGACGGAGACGATGGTGAAGATGGCCTGGATCTACCATGCGGCACGGGGTGAGACGCGGCGGCGCAAGATCATCGCCCGCGACCGCGGCTTCCACGGCTCCACCATTGTGGCCGCCTCGATGTGCGGACTGCCGCGGATGCACCGCGAATTCGGCCTGCCCCTCCCGGGCTTCCTGCACACCCTCTGCCCGGACCCTTATCGCGGGCCGCTGCCGGGCGAGGACATGCCGCGCTTCGTGGCGCGCCTCGCCGCCGCGCTGGAGGCGATGATCCTGGAGGAAGGGCCGGACACCATCGCCGCCTTCATCGCCGAGCCGATCAATGCCGCCGGCGGCGTGATCGTGCCGCCTGAAGGCTATTTCCCCGCCATCGAGGCGGTGCTGCGCCGGCATGGCATCCTGGTCCTGGCCGATGAGGTGGTCTGCGGCTTCGGCCGCACCGGCAACATGTGGGGCAGCCAGACTGTCGGCATGACGCCCGACATGATGGCGATGGCCAAGGGCATCTCCTCCTCCTACTTCCCGATCTCCGCCGTGTTGCTGGGAAGGCCGATCCAGGAGGCGATGGCCGAGATGAACAAGGACGGCGAGATTTTCGGCCATGGCTTCACCAATTCGGGCCATCCGGTTGGCGCCGCAATCGCCCTGGAAACGCTGCGCATCTACGAGGAAATGGATGTGGTGCCGCATGTCCGCGCCATGGGGGAGCGGCTGCGGGCAGGATTGCGCTCGATCGCCGGCCGCTCCCGCATCGTTGGCGATGTGCGCGGCGCCGGGCTGATGTTCGCGGTTGAGCTGGTGGCCGACCCGGCGACGCGCGCCGGCTTCGAGCCGGTCGGGCGCATCGGCGCGCGCTTCGATGCCGAGGCCCTGAACAACGGCCTGATCATCCGCCCGATGGGCGACGCCATCGCGCTTTGCCCGCCATTGATCATCGATGCCGGCGGCGTCGATGAACTCCTGGAACGGTTCGATCTGTCGCTGCGCAAGGTCGAGGCCGAAGCGGCCCTGGAGACCACGGCCGGATAAACACAAGAAGTCCAGACGGGAAAGCCGGCACACCCCACATCACAGGAGGTTCCCCGATGCTCCGACGTGACCTGTTCCGGACCTCGCTGGCGCTGGGCGCCGGCGCGGCCCTGCCGCCGCTCGCCGCGCCCGGTCTGGGCATCGCGCAGGAAGCCCGGAGCCGCGCCCTGCGCTTCGTCCCGCAGGCGGATGCGGCCATTCTTGATCCGGTCATCACCACCGGGCTGGTCAACCGCAACCACGGTTTCCTTGTCTTCGACACGCTTTACGGCGTGGATGAGGCAGGACGCATACAGCCCCAGATGGTGGAAGGGCACAGCGTCGAGGATGACGGCAGGCTGGTGACCATGAGGCTGCGGGAAGGGCTGCGCTTCCATGATGGCGAGCCGGTGCGCGGCCGCGACGTGGTGGCCAGCCTGAGGCGGTGGGCGGCGCGCGACGCTTTCGGCACATCGCTGATGGCGGCGGTGGACGAGCTGACGGCACCGGATGACCGCACGCTTCGCTGGCGGCTGAAGCGGCCCTTCCCCTTGCTGCCGCAGGCGCTCGGCAAGGTCGGCGCCATTGTGGCCTTCATCATGCCCGAGCGCCTCGCCGCCGGCACCGATCCCGCCGTTCCGGTGAAGGAGCTGGTGGGAAGCGGCCCGTTCCGCTTCCGCGCGGACCAGCATGTGCCGGGCTCGATGCTGGTTTACGAGAGATTCGCCGGCTACGTGCCGCGGCCGGGCGAGGCGCCCAGTCTGCTCGCGGGTGGCAAGGTGGCGCATTTCGACCGCGTCGAATGGCGCGTGATCCCCGATGCCGCGACCGTGGCCGGCGCGCTGCGCCAGGGGGAGGTGGATTGGTGGGACCAGCCGATCTTCGACCTGCTGCCGGCCTTGAGGCAGGACCGCAACCTGGTGGTCGAGAATCTCGACCCTTATGGCAATATCGGTGTGCTGCGCTTCAACCACACCCTTCCGCCCTTCAACAACCCGGCGATCCGCCGCGCCATCCTCGGCGCGGTGCGCCAGAGCGACGTCATGCTGGCCGTCGCCGGCGAGGACCGCAGCATGTGGCGTGATCGCATCGGCTTCTTCGCGCCGGGCGGCGCCATGGCGAATGACGAGGGCATTGCGGCGCTCGACGGCTCGCGCAGCATCGAGGCGTCGCAGAAGGCCCTGAAGGATGCCGGATACAAGGGCGAGACGGTGTTGCTGATGGCGCCCTCGGATTTTCCCGTCATCAACGCGATGAGCGAGGTCATCGCCGATCTGTTCCGCAGGCTCGGGATAAAGGTCGATTACCAGGTGATGGACTGGGGCAGCATGCTCCGCCGCATGGCCAATCGCGAAACACCGGAGAAGGGCGGCTACAACGCCTTCTGCACCTATTCCGCCGGGGTGACGCAGCTCAACCCATCGGCCCACAACTTCCTGCGCGGCAGCGGCGAGAAGGCGACTTTCGGCTGGTCCACGAGCCCGGAGCTGGAGGCGCTGCGCGATGAATGGTTCGCCGCGCCGGACGCGGCCGCGCAGAAGGCGATCGGCGTGCGGGCCCAGCGCCAGGCGTTCATCGACGTGCCCTATGTGCCGCTCGGCCTGTTCTACCAGCCGACGGCCTATCGCAAGGAACTGGCCGGCGTGCTGAAGGGCCTGCCGCTGTTCTGGAATGTGCGGCGCGGCTGAAGGATTGCGGGAATGCTGCCGATCACCGGCTATGTCGACCGCTGGAGCGTGAAGCCCGGCGAAACCCTCCGCTTCATGATCTCGGTGCAGGGCGGCGGGCGCTACCGCGCCCGCGTCGCCCGCGTCATCTGCGGCGATCCGAACCCGGCGGGGCCCGGCTATCGCGAGGTTCCCGTGCCTTGGGCCCTGGAAGGCGAGCATGAGGGCATCCAGCAGAACATCCAGCTGGGCTCCTGGGGAGAGGTGCCGGATGTCGCGCTGCCTGGCGGCGGCCTCGGCTTCGCCGCGACGGTGTGGCCGACACGGCTCGCCGCCGGCGATCAGGCAGTGCTGTGCTGGCATGGCGCGGCGGGGCGGGTGGTGCTGGGCATCGGCGCGGACGGGGCCTGGGCCCGGGTGTCCGGCCCGGCCGGCGACACCCTGCTGCGCAGCGCCGTGCCGCTCACCGAGCGGGCATGGCACGACGTCGCCTGCGTGCTGGACCGGGAAGGGCGGCTGCACCTTTCGCAGCGGCCGCACCGCGCCCGGCTCGACCGCGCGGAGGCTGCGGCCCTCGCCATGCCCTGCGGCATGGTGCCATCCGGCCCCGGCGCCGTCACCATCGCGGCCGAGCGCGGCGAAACCGGCATGGCCCGCCACTTCAACGGCAAGGTCGAGAACCCGCGGATCCTGGCGGTGGACGATCCGGCCGCGCTGGCCAATGCGGCAACGCTGTTCCATTGGGACCTGTCCCGCGCCATGCGGACCGACAGCATCGAGGATGCCGGCCCCGCGGCGCGGCATGGCAGGCTGGTCAACCTGCCGACCCGCGCCATGACCGGCTCCAACTGGCGCGGCGACGTGCATCGCTGGACCGAGGACCCGTCGCAATACGGCGCCATCCACTTCCATGACGACGATATCGGCGATGCCGGCTGGGCGCCCTCGCTCAGCTTCGCCGTGCCCGATGACTGGAAAAGCGGCGTCCACGCGTTGCACCTGGAGCTGGAGCGCGACGGCAGGATTCACCGCGACAACATCGTCTTTCACGTCCGGGCCAGGGTGCCGGGCTCCCAGGCCAAGATCGCCTTCCTGGCGCCGACCTTCAGCTACACCGTTTATGGCCAGTTCCAGAAGGCCGGCCGCCAGGCCCTCATCACGCCCCGCTCACTGGAATGGGGCGCGCTGCCGCAGGCGCCGGATGGCCATCCCGAATATGGCGTCTCCCCCTACAACCTGCATTCCGATGGCAGCGGCGTCGTCATGTCGACGATGCGCCGGCCGCTGATCGACAAGCGGGTGAACCAGATCCACCTCGTGGACCCCAGCGAGGGAGGCTCCGGCCTCTACTGGATCGCCGCCGACAGCTACGTCACCGACCTGCTGACCCGCAACAACATCGATTTCGAGGTCATCACCGATCACGACGTCCATGCGGAAGGCGTGGACCTGCTGCGCAGCTACAATGCCGTGCTGACCGGCCAGCATCCCGAATATCATTCTGTCGAAACGCTGGACGCGCTGGCAGCCTATCTCGAGGGCGGCGGCCGCTTCATGTATCTGGGCGGCAACGGCTTCTACTGGAAGGTGGTGCCGCATGGCACCGGGCCCTGGAGCTTCGAGCTGCGCCGCGCCGAAGGCGGCATCCGGCTGTGGGAAACGCTGCCCGGCGAAAGCTATCACGCGCAGGACGGCTCCTATGGGGGCTTGTGGCGCAGGCTCGGGCGCCCGCCGCAGCAACTGGTGGGCGTGGGCTTCAGCACGCAGGGCGAATACAAAGGATATCCCTATAGCTTCCTGGACGGAATCCTGGAGCCGCGGCTTGGCTTCATGCGGGAAGGCATCGAGGAACTGGCCCTGCCGGGTCGGCTGCTTGGCGAGCGCGGGCTGATGGGCGGAGGTGCCGCCGGGCACGAGCTCGATCGCGCCGACACCTCGCTCGGCACGCCGCATCACGCGGTGATCATCGGCCGCGCGGTGTTGACCGATCCGACCTACCAGCCGGTGAACGAGGAGCGGCGCGACCATACCTGGCCTGCGCCACGGGAGGACATCATCCGCTCCGACCTGACCTTTTTCGAGACGCCGAATGGTGGCGCGGTCTTCTCGGTGGGTTCGATGAACTTCATCGGCTGCCTGCCCGTCGATGATTACCGCAATGTCGCGGCGCGGCTGGTGGTGAACATCGTGCGCCGCTTCGCCGATCCGGAACCCTTTCCACCTCCATGAAAAACAGGTCATCCGCAGAACCATCGCGGGCGGACATCCTCCGGTCCCCGCGCCGCCGCGCATTGATCATGGCCGCATCAGCACCAGCCGCGGAAGCAGCACAGACTAGCCGGGAGCGGCCTGCTGACGGCGACGCTCCGGACCGCGAATGGCTGTAGTGGCGGTGCAGCGCAGGTTTTGAATGGCTTACCGAATAAATTGCCAGAAACAGGAAGGGCCCGCCAAACGAGCCCTGCTTCTATGCCTTCAGGCATCCGGTGGCACAAACTTGGCCGAGAACGTTAGTTGAAGCTTACTAACTTCCTGAAAAAATTGGCGGACCCGATACGATTCGAACGTACGACCTTTGCCTTCGGAGGGCAACGCTCTATCCAGCTGAGCTACGGGTCCTGAGCCAACCCCTCTTTAGCGGCTGGGGCGGGCGCTGGGAAGCCCCCGCCGCCAAAGGATTGCGGCGGAGCCTAGGCGGCCAAGGCGGCCTCCGCCGCCGCAGCAACCGCGAACAATGCCGCATCGCCGTCATGGGCGCCCGTCAGCATGAGCCCCACCGGCGCTTCGCCCGGGCGGTGGCAGGGCAGGCTGATGCTGCAACGGTCCAGGAAGTTGAAGGCCGCCGGATTGCGAAGCAGCTGTAGATTGATGCGGCTGTACTCGATCTTGTCCTCCACGGCGGCGATGGCGGGCGGGGTCAGCGCCGCGGTGGGGCAGAGAACGGCATCGAAAGGCGCCGTGCGCGGGGCGGCCGAGGCGATCAGACGCGCCCGTGCCGCCAGCAGGTCCTGGTAATCCGCGGCATCCATATCGGTGCCGCGCTGGATGCGGGTGATGATGCGCGGATCGTAGCGATGGCCGGCTTCGGCCATCAGGCGGCGATGCCAAGCGTAGGATTCTGCCGCCGCGAAGCCGCCCTTGGCATTGGCGACCGGGATCTCCGCCAATTCGGGCAGGGCGATGCGCTCGATCCGCGCGCCCGCCGCCTCCAGCCGGGCCACCGCTCGCTCGAAGGCTGCGGTGACGGCGGGCTCCAGCTCCTCGAACAGGAAGGTGTCCTCGGGAATGGCGAAGCGCAGCCCGGCCACAGGCCGGACCGGCGGCGGCTCGGCGTTCTCCGCGCCGGCCATGAAGCCATGCAGCACCGCGCAACAGGCCACGGTGTTGGCCAGGGGCCCGATGCTGTCCAGGCTCTGCGACAATGGCAGCACGCCGGTCAGCGGCACCCGCTTCGCTGTGGGCTTGTAGCCGACGATCCCGCACAGTGCCGCCGGCACCCGGCAGGACCCCCCTGTATCCGAACCCAGCGCCCCCAGCCCCATGCCATCGGCCACCGCCACCGCGGCACCGGAGGAGGAGCCGCCTGGCAGCCTCCCCGTCGCCCGGTCATAGGGGGAGCGGGGCGTGCCGTAATGCGGGTTCACGCCCAGGCCGCTGAAGGCGAATTCCACCATGTTGGTGCGACCCAGCACCACAAAGCCGGCGCGTTCCAACCGTGCCACGGCCGGGGCGGTCATGGTGGCGGGAGGCGCGTCTTCCAGCGCCACGGAGCCGGCGCGGGTCGTTACGCCCTGCTGGTCGAACAGGTCCTTCACCGAGATCGGAATGCCGGCCCAGGGAGAGGGCGCGCGCCCTGCCTTGCGCAGCATGTCCATGGCCCTGGCGGCCGCCCGGGCCTCCTTGGCCTGCACCGCCACAAAGGTGCGGCTGCCTTCCCCGGCGGGGTCGGCAATGCGGGCCAGGGCGGCCTCGACCAGCGCCTCGGCGGTGACGGTGCCGCGGGCGAGGGCTTCGGCGGCGGCGGGAAGGGAAGCGGGTTCGGTGGCAGGCATGGGCAATGATGCGGCTCCCGTCGGAAGAAGGGCCGATGCTGGCGCTAGCCGGCCAGCAGGGCAAGCTTCCTAACTTGTGCGACAGGTTGCGCTGGATCGTTGACATCCCGGTACGTTGCCAGCAAGCATCGGCCCAACGAATGGGAGGTCCGTCATCAGACGACAAGATGTCCGGCAACCCGGCGTCTGGTGTTGGAAGCCGAACCCGTCGCCACAAGTGGAGGCGTCCTTCATGTCCATCCTGCTGCCCCGTCGCCGCGCCCTGCTGGCCGGCGTGGCCCTTGCCGCACCCACCCTGATCGGCTTCAAGGCCAGTGCCCAGGCCATCAACCTGCGCTCCGCCGACATCCACCCCGATGGCTACCCCACGGTGGAGGGCGTCAAGGTCATGGCCAAGCTGGCCAAGGAACGCTCCAACGGGCGCATCAACATCCAGGTCTTCCATTCGCGCCAGCTGGGCGATGAAAAGGACACACTGGAGCAGACCCGCTTCGGTGTCATCGACCTGAACCGCACCAATTTCGCCCCGCTGAACAACCTGGTGCCGGAAACGGTGATCCCCGGCCTGCCCTTCCTGTTCCGGGACGAGGCGCATATGCACAGCGTCATGGACGGCGCGATCGGGCAGGAGATCCTGGCCGGCGCCGACAGGCACGGCCTGATCGGCCTGTGCTGCTACGACAGTGGCGCGCGCAGCATGTACAACCGCGTCAAGCCGATCAACTCGCCGGACGACATCCGCGGCATGAAGGTGCGCGTGCAGCAGAGCGATCTCTGGCTGGCGATGATGCGCGCCCTGGGCGCCAACCCGACGCCGATGCCGGCGGGGGAGATCTATTCCGCCCTGCAGACCGGCGTGGTGGACGGGGCCGAGAACAACTACCCGACCTACCAGGCGCAGCGGCATTTCGAGGTGGCGAAGTTCTACTCGATCACCGAGCATTCCATGTCGCCCGAGATCCTGGTGATGTCGAAGCGTTCCTACGACAAGCTTCCCAGGGACATGCAGACCATCCTGCGCGACGCGGCGCGCGAAAGCGTGCCCGAGATGCGCAAGCTCTGGGTCGCGCGCAGCGAAAGCGCCAAGCGGGAAGTGGTCGCCGCCGGCACCAAGCTCAACGAGGTGGACAAGGCGCCGTTCGAGAAGGCGATGGCCCCCGTTTATGACCAGTTCGTGCGCGATTCGCGGCTGAAGCAGATGGTGCAGCGCATCCGTGAGGCCGCGTGACATGGCGGCAGGCGACTTCGCCCAGGGCTGCCGC
Organism: Teichococcus oryzae; assembly: GCF_008386565.1. Classification (GTDB taxonomy): domain Bacteria; phylum Pseudomonadota; class Alphaproteobacteria; order Acetobacterales; family Acetobacteraceae; genus Pseudoroseomonas; species Pseudoroseomonas oryzae. Next base: position 442,934 of record NZ_VUKA01000002.1, read on the forward strand.
TCCGCCCTCGGCCTCTGCTGCAACATCTGCCTGGGCATCGCCGCGGTTTCTCTGGTGGCGATGACCTTCGTGGTGGCCTGGGCGGTATTCGGGCGCTTCGTGCTGAACGACACGCCGGCCTGGGCCGATGTGGTCGCCATGCTGCTGATGGGGTGGGTGATCCTGGGCGCCGCAGCGGCCGGCGTGCGCGAAGGCTTCCACATGGGATTCGACACGCTGAAGGAGGCGCTGCCGGCGCCGCTGCGCAAGCTGTGCGACGCCGTGTCCGACCTGGTGGTGATGCTGTTTGGCCTCGGCATGGCCTGGTTCGCCGCGGACCTCGCCATGGGGGTGTGGGACGCGACGCTTCCCGCCATCGGATTGCCCGGCGCAGTGGAATACCTGCCGCTGGTGATCGGCGGGCTGATGATCGCGCTGTTCGGGCTGGAGCGGCTGGCGGCGCATCTTTCCGGGGCCGAGGCACCCGCCGACAGCGCCGCCGCCCCGCTGGTCAGCGACGCCTGAAGGAAGCACGGCCATGGAAATCACCGTCCTGATGGGCTGCTTCGCCCTGCTGCTGCTGATCGGCACGCCGGTCGCCTTCGCGCTCGGCGCCGCCTCCTTCGTCACCGTGCTGTACATGGACCTGCCGCCTATCGTGGTGTTCCAGCAGATCTCCTCCGGCATGAACGTGTTCTCGATGCTGGCGATCCCGTTCTTCGTGTTCGCGGGGGACCTGATGCTGCGCGGCCAGATCGCCGACCGGCTGGTGGCGCTGGCCTCCGCCATGGTGGGGCATATGCGGGGTGGGCTCGGCCAGGTGAACGTGGTGGCCGCGACGCTGTTTGGCGGCGTGTCGGGCTCGGCCGTCGCCGATGCTTCGGCGGTGGGCGGCGTGATGATCCCGCAGATGCGGGCGCGGGGCTATGCGCCGGATTACGCCGTCAACGTCACCGCCAACGCGGCGCTGATCGACCTGCTGATCCCGCCCAGCCACAACATGATCCTGTATGTCATCGCCGCCGGTGGCGCGATCAGCGTGGCGGACCTGTTCACGGCCGGCATCATCCCCGGCATGCTGCTGATGGCGGTGCTGATGTTCGTGGCCTGGGCGGTCGCGGTGAAGCGCGGCTACCCGCGGGAGCGGTTTCCCGGCTGGGCGGTGCTGGCGCGGCTGCTGGCGGCGGCGCTGCCAGGGCTGATGCTGATCGTCATCATTTTCGCCGGGGTGCGCAGCGGCATTTTCACCGCCACGGAAAGCGCCGTGGTGGCGGTGCTCTACGCCCTGCTGGTCACCGCCTTCGTCTACCGCAGCCTGGGCTGGCGCGGCTTCGCCGAGGCCGCGCTGGGCGGCGCCCGGACCACCGGCATGGTGATGCTGATCATCGGCTGCGCCAGCGCCTTCGGCTGGCTGATGGCGCTGCTGCAGGTGCCGGCGATGACCGTGGCGCTGATGGAGGGCATCACCGACAACCCGTTGCTGCTGCTGCTGCTGATCAACGTCATCCTGCTGCTGCTCGGCACCTTCATGGACATGGCGCCGCTGATCATGATCGGCACGCCGATCTTCCTGCCGGTGGCGATGAAGCTCGGCATGGACCCGGTGCAGTTCGGCGTGGTGATGATCCTGAACCTCGGCATCGGGCTGATCACGCCACCCGTGGGGCCGGTGCTGTTCGTGGCCTGCGCGGTCGGCAAGGTGTCGATGTGGGAGGCCACCAAGACCAGCCTGCCCTTCTACGCCGCCGCCTTCGCGGTGCTGATGGTGGTGACTTATGTTCCGGCGGTGTCGCTCTGGCTGCCCCGGTTGTTCCATTGAATAATAGGCTCCCTTCCGACAGGCCAGGAGTCGCCGTCCATGAGCAAGCAGAAGCCGGTTCTTCTCACCGGCGCCTCGGGCAATCTCGGCCGCGTGCTGGCGCGCGACCTGGCGGCGCAGGGCTATGCCCTGCGCCTGACCGACCTGGCGCCGTTTCCCGACGCGGTGCCGGAAGGCGCCTCCTTCACCCGCGCCGACCTGAATGACGGCGTCGCCATCCTGCAGCTGGCCGAGGGCTGCGGGGCGATCCTGCATTTCGGCGGCTGCGCCACCGACCAGCCTTTCGAGACGGTGATCGGCCCCAACATCCGCGGCCTGTACCACATCTACGAGGCGGCGCGGCGGGAAGGGGCGCGGGTGCTGTTCGCCTCCTCCAACCACGCGATCGGCTTTCACGAGCGGCCGCAAGGCAATGAGGCGAAGCTGGATGTCGATTGCGCCTTCCGCCCGGACAGCTTCTACGGCCTGTCCAAGGCCTATGGCGAGCTGATGGGCCGCCTGTACTGGGACAAGCACGGCGTCGAGAACCTCAATGTCCGCATCGGCAGCTCCTTCCCCGAGCCGGCCGATGCCCGCATGCTGGCCACCTGGCTGTCCTACCCCGACCTGAGCCGGCTTTGCGCCCGCTTCCTGGAGGCGCCGAAGGTGGGCCATGCCGTGGTCTGGGGCGCCAGCCGCAACCCCGACAGCTTCTGGGGCGCGGATCATCGCGCCCGCATCGGCTGGGAGCCGGAGGACACGGCGGAAGATTACCGCGCCAAGGTGGAGCACAAGCTGTCCGGCAACCCGGTGGTGGAGCGCTACCAGGGCGGCGGCTACACCGGCGCCGGCTACAGCCGCGCGGCACCCAGCCCGCGCGATCCCTTCGCGCTGGAGGAATGAGCACCCCCGCCATGCGCCTCCAGGCCGGTCCCTGGGTTCTGGAGGTCACGCCGGAGCGTGGCGCGGTCTTCACCGCCCTGCGGCATGAAGGGCGGGAGCTGCTGGCGCCGCAGGGCGCCTTCTGGATGCTGCCCTGGTGCAACCGGCTGGATGGCGGCCGCTTCCCCTGGAACGGGCAGCTTCACCGCCTGCCGGTGAATGAGGCGGCTGGGAACGCGTTGCACGGGCTGGGGCGGGATGCGCCCTGGTCGGTGAAACACGCTTCAGGCGCCGATGCGATCCTGCTGCAATCCCTGTCCCATCCGCCCTTCCATTACGCGGCGCGGCTGCATCTCTCGGTGGGAGAGGCGGGGCTGGCAATGACGCTCAGCCTGCGCAACATGGGCGCGGAGCCTTGCCCGATGGGGCTGGGCTGGCATCCCTGGTTCGCGCGGCCGCCGGCGTGCCGGGTCCGGCTGGAAGCGGGGTCCGCCTTCCGCACCGATGCGCGCAGCCTGCCGGTGGAAGCCTTCGCCACCACCGGCCTGGATGGCGGCGAGGCGGGGTGGCTGGGGCTGGACCGGCATTTCGCTTCGTGGAACGGGCGGGCCGAGTTGCGCCGCCCCGACCTGGCCATCCACCTGGCCGCCGAAGGGGAATGGGCCCGCAACCTGCAATTCTTCGCGCCGGAGGAGCGGCCAGTGCTGTGCCTGGAGCCGGTGAGCCATGTGCCGGATGTCATCAACCGCCCGCAATTCGCCGGCCTCGGGCCCATGCGCGTGCTGGAGCCGGGGGAAGCCATGACGGCGCGACTGGTGCTGACGGCGCGCGCCTAGCGCCGGCTCAGGGGAACGCCTTCCTCCTGGAAGGCGCCCCTGGCCAGGCGGGGGACCATGCCGCATGCTGCGCTCATGCCAGACGCGCTTGTCCTCGGGGCCGGGATCATGGGCCTTTCCGCAGCCTGGGGCCTCACCCGGGCCGGCTTCTCCGTTTCCGTGGTGGAGCAGGACGATGTGCCCAATCCGCGCGGCAGCAGCGTCGATGAGCACCGCCTGATCCGCCACGCCTACGGCGCCGCCGCCGGCTACATGCACATGGTGGAGGAGGCTTTCGCCGCCTGGAACCTTTTGTGGGATGAACTGGGCGAGGTGCCCTATGCCCGCACCGGCGTGCTGGCGCTGGGCGATGGCGGCGCCGGCTGGCTGGCGGACAGCCGCGCCACGCTGCGGCAGGCCGGGCATGCGGTGCAGGATCTCGACGCCGGCGGCGTCACGGCCCGCTTCCCGATGATCAACCCTGCCGGGCTGGGCGATGCCTTCCACATGGCGGAAGGCGGGGTGCTGATGGCCGGGCGCATCGTCGGGCTGCTGGCGGCGCATCTGCGGCGCCAGGGTGTCCGCTTCATCCGGGGCCGGGCCACGGATGTGGACCCCGCCCGGGCCAGCCTCACCCTGGAGGATGGCGCCACCCTCCAGGCCGGGCGCCTGGTGCTGGCCGCCGGACCCTGGGCGCCCCGCCTGGTTCCGGGCCTGGCAGCGCGCGTCACGCCCTCCCGCCAGATCGTGGTGTATCTGGAGCCGCCCGCGCAGCACCGCGCCGCCTGGCAGCAGGCGCCGATGCTGCTCGACCTTTCGGCGGCGGGCGGCTTCTATGCCGTGCCGCCGGTGCCCGGCACCCGGCTGAAGATCGGCGACCACCGCTTCTCATGCCTGGGCGATGCCGATGACCCGCGGGAAGCCAGCAAGGCCGAGGCGGACGCCATCCTGGAACTGGCCCGCCCGCGCCTGCGCGATGCCGGGCAGTATCGCGTCCTGGGCGCCAGGACCTGCTACTACGACGTGGAGCCGGAGGAGCGTTTCCTGCTGGAGCCGCTCGGCGAGCGCTGCGTGGTGATGAGCGGATTTTCCGGCCACGGCTTCAAGTTCGGCGCCCTGCTCGGCCTGGCGGTCGGGGCCTGGAACCTCGCGGCCCTGCCGGGCTGGGCGGCAGGCCGGGGCGGGGCGGCGCCAACGGCCTCGCGGGCGTGACGGGCGCCCGCGAGGCCGCTGCTCAGGACAGGCCGCGGGCCTCGCGGAAGCGCCGGAAGGCGGTCAGGTCGGCGAAGGCCTTCTGGGTGCCGGGCCGCGTGATGGCGTCCGCCGCGTAGCTGGCACCCCAGGCCATGGCCGCCGCCACGTCGCGCGACCGCACGTAGTGCTGCGCGAAGGCGCCGATGAAGGCATCGCCCGCGCCGGTGGTGTCATGCGGCTGCACGCGCAGGGAAGGCACATGAACGGCCGGCCCGTCGCTCACCAGCAGCGCGCCCTCGGCGCCCAGGGTCACGATCACCGTCTTCAGCCCGCGCGTGACGAGGCTGCGCGCCGCCGCCTCCGCCTGTTCGGGCGTGTCGGCCGGCATGCCGGTCAGGATGGCCAGCTCGGTCTGGTTCGGCACCAGGAAGGACGCGGCCAGGATGCGCGACACGTCGAGATCCGGCACGGCGGGGGCCGGGTTCAGCAGCACCTCAATGCCCTCGCGCGCCGCCCAGGCGATGGTGTGGTAGACGGTTTCCAGCGGCACTTCGAGCTGCAGCAGGATCAGGCCGCATTGCCGCAGGTCCGCCGCCGCCTCGTCCACGTCGGCGGGCAGCAGGTGCTCGTTGGCGCCCTTGATGATCAGGATGCGGTTCTCGCCGGAAGGCTCCACGAAGATCGGCGCCACGCCGCTCTGCTGGCCCGGCACCGTGCGCACATGGCGGGTGTCGATGCCAAGCTCGCCCAGGTTGCGGAGGGTGCCTTCGCCGAACAGGTCCTCGCCCACGCGGCTGACCATCAGCACCTCGGCGCCGAGCTTGGCCGCGGCCACCGCCTGGTTGGCGCCCTTGCCGCCATGCCCCATCGAGAAGGAGGGCGCGGCCAGCGTTTCGCCGGCCCGCGGCATGCGGTCGATATAGCTGATGAGATCGACCATGTTGCTGCCGACCACACCGATGCGCTGGCTCATGGCCGCGTTTCCCCCAGGCTCTTGATCAAGGATGCCATGCGCCCGGCTCCGCTCGTGTCCAGATAGCCGGCGCGGACCCGGAAATCAGCCTGCCCGCCTGGCGGCAGCAGCCGCACATGGCCCTTGCGCTTTTCCGCCGTGTAGCCTTCGGGCTCGCAGGTGGAAGGCAGGGCGAAGGCGGCCACCTTCTGGTCCGGATCGTTCAGGATCCAGCGCACGGTGTGCGGAAAGGCGGCGGGGGCGTAGCTCAGCGCGAAGCCGTCACCCTCGGGCCGTTGCAGCATCAGATGCGTGTCGCCGCGCGCATCGGTGCCGGGCTGCTTCAGGTAGAAGACCTGCTCGGGATCATAGAGCGCCGGCTCGTGCAGCGTTTCCATGCGCGCCGGGTCGAGGGCGAGGTCCTCGATCAGCGCCAGGTAGTCCGGGTTGGGCTGCACATGCGCCGGCACGGCGCGGCGCACCACGGTGCGATCGGGCGTGAAGGGCACCGGCTGCACGCAGCGCCCGCCAGGGACAAAGGCGAAGTTGATGTGGCACATATACATCAACTCCATCGGCTTGCCCGACAGGTTGCGCACGGCGAGGCCGATGTCGAACAGGGATTCACCGGGCCTCAGCGTCACCTTCGGCTGCGCCAGGTAATGCGCGCCGAAGCCCATCACATGTTCCCGCACGCTGGTGAGGCGCAGGAAGGGGCCGCCCTCATCCTCGCCGCATTCCAGGAAGGCGCGGTCCATGGCGGCGCAGGGAAACTCGCCATGCGCGGCGTGGTCATCCCCTGGCGCCGGCACGCCGTTGCGCAGCAGGCCGCTGTGGAAGGCGAAGCAGCCATAGGTTTCCGCGATGCTGCGGGCGGGGCGGGGGGCGTCGAAGCCGCTTCGCATCGCCAGATCGACGCCGTCGAAGCGCACCGACCAGATCATGCCGCCCATCCAGGGCAGCACCACCACCTCGCCACGGCCGTTGCGCAGGCGAAGCGCCGGGATGCCGGTGTGGAAGCGGAACAGGCTGGCCGTCAGCTCTCCGGCCGACAGGACGCGGCGCTCGGCCTCGGTGGCCAGCTCGGGGAACAGGGGGATGGTCGCGGTCATGCTCAGCGTACCCGGTTGCGCCAGGCGGCCAGGGCGATCGAGAGCAGCAGGAAGCCGCCCCAGATCAGGTCCACCAGGAAGTTGGAGAAGCGCATGATCTGCAGCCCGGACGACAGCAGCATCAGCGCCACCAGGGCCAGGATGATGCCGGGCACGGAGCCGCGCCCGCCCGCTGGATTGGTGCCCGCCAGCACGGCGATCAGCACCGCCTGCAGCAGGTAGGACACGCCGTAATCCGACTTCGCCGCGTTGGTGCGGCCGGACAGCAGGATGCCCGCGATGCTGGCCAGCCCGCCGGTCAGCACGTAGGACAGGAACACGGTGCGCCCGGTCCGCAGCCCGGCGAAGGCGGCTGCCTTGGCGTTGGTGCCGATCAGCGCCAGGTTGATGCCGAAGGCGGTGCGCGACAGGAGGAACCAGACTAGCCCCGCCACGATCAGGAACACGACCAGCGGCATGGCGATTCCGAAGGCGGTGCCGTTGCCGATCTGCCCCCACAGCCTGGGAAAGCCGACCACGGCGGGGCCGCCCGTCAGCACCAGGCAGATGCCGGTGAACACCTGGCCGGTGCCGATGGTCGCCAGGATCGGTGTGACACGGAGCCGGGTGATCAGCAGCCCGTTGACGGCCCCCGCCGCCAGCCCCGTGCCGAGCGCGATGCCGATGCCGGCGGCCACCATCGGCCAGGGCAGATTCACCAGATCCGGCCCGCGCGGCGCGCCCACCTGGTGAAAGAACAGCCCTGCCAGGATGCAGGACAAATTGGCGATGGCGATCACGGAGAGGTCGATGCCGCCGGTCAGCATCGCCACCATCATGGCGATGGCCAGCAGCCCCAGCTCCGGCGCGATGAAGGTGATGGATTCGAAGACATAGGGGCGCAGGAACCGCTCCGGGTTCAGCGCCGCCATGCCGGCGAAGATCAGCACCGTCAGCACGACGAGCTGCAGGAGGTTGGTATCGACGCGGCGAAGGCGCTGGGCGATGGCGGTCATGATGCGGTGCCCCTGCTCAGGCGATGCGCTTGCGGTCGCGCCAGGCGGTGACCGCCGTGGCCGCGATGACGATCAGGCCGACCACCACGCGCTGCCAGGTGGTGTCCACGCCCAGGATAATGAGGCTGTTGGTGATCACCACCAGCGTCAGCACGCCCAGCATCGTGCCGATCACGCTGCCGCGCCCGCCGAAGATGGAGGCGCCGCCCAGCACCACCGCCGCGATCACGTCCAGCTCCAGCCCGACCATGTCGCGCGGGTTGGCGGTCCAGATCATGGCGCCGTGCAGCAGCCCGGCGAAGCCCGCCAGCGCGCCGGCCAGCCCGTAGATGAAGAAGGTGGTGCGGCGGGTGTTGAAGCCGACGCGCCGTGCCGCTTCCTCGCCGCCGCCGAGGGCGTAGATGGAGCGGCCCATCATGGTGTGGCGCAGCATCAGGTGGACCCCCAGCGCGATCACGGCATAGACCAGCACCATGGCCGAAAGCCCCGCCGCGCTGCCATCGCCCTGGGTGACGGTGAACAGGTCCTGCCGGGCGAAGTCGATCAGCAGCGGCGGCATCTGGTCGATGTTGATCTGGCTGGTGCCGACCACGCCCAGGATGAAGCCGCGCACGGCGGTGCCGGTGCCCAGCGTCACGATCAGCGGGATCATGCGCAGGTGATGCACGAAGACGGCGTTCACCAGGCCGAGCCCGATTCCGATCGCCGTGGCCATGGCGAAGGGCAGCAGCACGCCGTCGAAGCCCCAGGCGATCATCGCCTTCACCGTCAGATACATGGCGGCGATGGCGAAGGCGGGGAAGGACACGTCGATGCCGCCCGACAGCATCACCAGCAGCACGGCCAGCGCGAGGATGCCGGTGATCACCGAGGCGCGCAGCAGGCTGAAGATGTTGGCGGGCTGCCAGAACACCGGGTTGATCAGCCCGATCGTCAGCACGGCGACCACCAGCACGGCGGCCACCATCCATTCCGGGTGGCGCCGCAGCGTCAAGGCAAGGGATTTCATGCCAGCGCCCCCAGCAGCTCGCTCAGCTTGGCTTCGTTGGTTTCCGCTGCCGGGGTGTCGGACACCAGCCGGCCGCGATGCAGCACCAGGATGCGGTTGCAATTGTCCATCAGCTCCGGCAGGTCGTCGGAAATCATCAGCACTCCCAGGCCGCGTGACTGCGCCAGCTCGCGGATCTTGCGGTGGATGCCGGCCTTGGAGCCCACATCGACGCCCACCGTCGGGCCATTCAGGATCAACAGCCGCGGATCGTTCAGCAGCCAGCGGCCGATCACCACGCGCTGCTGGTTGCCGCCCGAAAGCTGCGTCACCGGCCGGTCGCCGGTGGGGGTGGCGATGGCCATCTCCCGGATCATCTCAGCCGCCTCGCGCGCGGCGCGGCCGCCCTGCATGATCCCGCCGCGCGAAAGCCGGTCATGCGAGGTGACCAGCATGTTGCGGTCGATGGTCTGGGTCAGGAACAGGCCCTCGGTCAGCCGGTCCTCCGGCACATAGGCGATGCCGTGGCCGATCGCTTCCTGCACGCTGTCGAGCCGCACCTCGCGCCCGTCGATGCGCACGCGCCCCTCATAGCCGGGCTTCATACCGAACAGCGCCAGCGCCAGCTCGGTCCGCCCCGAGCCGAGCAGGCCGGACACGCCGACGATCTCGCCCGGCATGATGCGCAGCGCGATGTTCTCCAGCTGGCCGGGGATGCTCAGCGCCGCCACTTCCAGCAACGGCTTGCCGCGCGGGTCGCCGGTCCAGCGATAGCCTTCCGCCGCGATCTCCTGGCCCGTCATGGCACGGGTGATCCTGGCTTCGTCGAATTCGGAGATGGGGCCGGCGGCGACGACACGGCCGGAGCGGATCACCGTCAGCCGCTCGCTGATCTCCAGCATCTCGCGCATCTTGTGGCTGACGAACAGCACGGCGATGCCGCGGCCCTGGATGTCGCGCACCACGCGGAACAGCGCCTCGACCTCGCGGCCCGTGAGCGCCGTGGTGGGCTCGTCCATGATCAGCAGGTGGGGGTCGGACATCAGCGCGCGGGCGATGGCGACAAGCTGCTTGCCGGCGGTGGGCAGGGTTTCCACCAGCGCATCCAGGTCCAGATCGACGCCCAGCTTGGCGATCGCCTCGGCGGCGATCTGCCGCACCCGGCGCCAGGACACCAGCTTGCGGCCTTCGTGCAATTCGCTGCTGAGGGCGAGGTTCTCGGCCACGCTCAGATTGGGGAACAGCGAGAAGTCCTGATAGATGACCTGCACGCCATGGGCGATGGCTGAGCGCGGCGTCAGCCCCTCCATCTTCTGGCCATCCATCAGGATCTCGCCCTGATCCGGCTGCCAGATGCCGGAGATCACCTTGATCAGCGTCGATTTGCCCGAGCCGTTCTCGCCGGCCAGGCAATGGATCTCGCCCCGGCCGATGCTCAGGGACACGTCGTCCAGCGCGCGCACGGCGGCGAAGCTTTTGCCGATGTGGCGCAGTTCGATCAGCGGAGCGGTCATGCGAATCCGTCAGCCGGCGGCACGGGGCGGCGCATGGCCGCCCCGCCCCGGCTCAGAAGTTGTGCTCAGAAATTGTACTGCGCCATGTTGTCCTTGGTGACGCCGACCCAGCCCTGGCCGACCAGGACATTGGGCTTCTTGGCGTCCGGCGCCTGCAGGTTCTCATAGCCCGCGAGGCCGAGATTGAGCCCTGCCTTGATGTCCTTTTTGGCCAGCGCCATCACCGCCAGGATGTTCATGGCATAGCCGGCGACGGCCGGGTCCCAGAACTGGATGTAGTTGATGTCGCCATTGCGCAGGTACTGCCCGGCGACGGACACCAGCCCGGTGCCGGAGAAGAACAGCTTGCCCTTCAGGTTGCGCTCCGCGATCAGGCGCCCCGCCCCGGCCGAGGTCGGCATCGGCGCGCCGACGATCCCCTTCAGGTCGGGATAGGCGGTCAGCACTTCCTTGAGCTTGTTGTAGTCAGTGGTCGCGTCGTCATAGGTTTCGATACGCCGCGTCACTTCCTGCATCTTCGGGAAGTGCTGCTTCTGGTAGGCGACGGCGCCATCGATCCATTCCATCTGCGACTGCGAGGTCAGGCTGCCGACGGTGGCGACGTACTTGCCCTCGCCGCCCATGTCGCGCGCCAGCACTTCCATCAGCTTGGCGCCATAGGCGTGGTTGTCGAAGGCCTCGATGTCGTAGTCGATGTTCTCCAGGCCCGACGCCTCGTGGGAGATCACCACGATGCCCTGGCGCCGTGCCTTCTGCAGCACCGGCTCCACCGCCTCGACCGAGAAGGGCACGATGCAGATGGCGTCCACGCCCTGGGCGATCAGGCTCTCGACGAGCTGCACCTGGGCCGCGGCATCGGCCTGGCTGGGGCCGATCATCCAGGTGTCATGCCCCTGGTCCTTGCCGAACTGCGTGACGCCCACCCGCATCCGGTCGAACCAGGCGATGCCGTCCACCTTCACCACGGTCGCGATGACGCGCTTCTTGGCCGCCTTGGCGTTGATGTCGGCGGACACCTTGCCGGCATCCACCGCGGCACCGCCCGATGGTCCCTGGGCCCAGGCCGGGCGGCCCATGATCGCGGACATCATCGCCGCGCCACTCAACGCCGTGAAGGAGCGCCTGTTGAACTCAACCATCGTTGTTTCCTTCCCTCTCGAAGAGGCCGTTGTCAGTAGCTGCCGGACGCTGCCTGTGCCCCGCCGGACGTCCCGTTGGGCGCCCCGCCGACCAGCGCGACGCCGGAGCTGGCGCCGATCCTGGTGGCGCCGGCGGCGATCAGCGCCAGCGCCGCATCCCATGTCCGCACGCCGCCCGAGGCCTTCACCCCCAGCTTGCCGCCCACCGCATCGCGCATCAACGCAATATCGGCCACGGTCGCGCCCCCGGTTGAGAAGCCGGTGGAAGTCTTGACGTAATCGGCTCCGGCCTCGGCGGACAGGCGGCAGGCCGCGCGCTTCTGCTCGTCATCCAGCAGGCAGGTTTCGATGATGACCTTCAGCACCTTGCCGGAGCAGGCGGCGCGCACGGCGGCGATGTCGGCCCGCACCAGGTCCAGCTTGCCGTCGCGCAGGGCGCCGATGTTGATCACCATGTCGATCTCGTCGGCGCCGTCGCGCACGGCCTGGGCTGTCTCGGCGGCCTTGATGGCCGGTGGCGTGGCGCCGAGGGGAAAGCCCACCACCGAGCAGGTCTTCACGCCGCTGCCACGGAGCAGCGCCGCCACCAGCGCCACATTCACCGGATTCACGCAGACCGAGCAGAAGCGATGCTCCAGCGCCTCAGCGCAGTAGCGGCGCAGCTCCGCCTCGGACGCGTGGGGCTTCAGCAGGGTGTGGTCGATCAGCGGCGCGAGTTCGGCTGGCAATCGGGGCGTGGCGAGGGGCTGGGTCATGCGGTGGCGTCCCTGGAACGCGCGGCGGGCCGCTGGCGTCCCTTAATTTGTTAGTTTTGTTTCTCTTGTTATAATCGTCACATCAACCGGGCTTGCCGTCAAGTCGGGCGCCGGGAGGGGAGGAGCGGTGAATGGCAGAGGGCGGAGTCCAGGCGGCCTCCGAGGCGCGGCGCAGCGTGCGGCTGGCGCGGCTGCAGGACATGCTGCGCCAGGGTGGCCCGACCCGGCTGGGGGATGCGGCGGCGGCGCTGGGGATTTCCTCCATGACGTTGCGGCGGGACCTGGCGCGCCCCGGCCAGCCTTTCAGCCTGCTGGGGGGGCATGTGGTGCCGCTCGGCGTCCCGGCGCGGCGCGGCTATGCGCTGGAGCGTGAACAGGACAGCCATGCCGCGGCCAAGTGCCAGGCCGCCCGCCGCGCCGCCGCGCTGGTGGAAGACGGCGACACGCTGTTCATCGATTGCGGCACCACCATGCCGCATCTGGTGGAGGCGCTGCCGCCAGGCCTGTTCCTGACCGTGGCCTGCTACGCCCTCAACATCGCGGTGCCGCTCAGCCGCCGGCCGCAGACCCAGCTTGTGCTGCTGGGCGGGCTGTTCCACCCGGCCTCCGCCACCTTCGCCTCGGATGAGGGGCTGGCCAGCCTGCGCCGGCTGCGGATCAACAAGGCCTTCATCTCGGCGGGCGGCGTGCACGCCACGCGCGGCGTCACCTGCACCAACTTCAACGAGGTGCCGGTGAAGCAGGCGGCCATGGCCTCCGCCGCGCAATCGGTGCTGGTGGTGGATGCCAGCAAGCTCGGGCGGCTGAAGCCGGCCTTCTTCGCGCCCGCTTCCGCCTTCGAGCGGATCGTCACCAGCCCGCCGGACAGGCCGGAGGCGGCGGCGGCGCTGCTCCGCGCCGGGCTGTCGCTTGACGTGGCGGCGGGTGATCCATAACGCGGCGGAACAGGAAGGGGCCCGTTTCATGCAGGACATCGTGATCGGCGTGGATGTCGGTACCGGCAGCGCCCGCGCCGCCGCCTTCACGGCAAAGGGCACCATGCTGGCGCAGGCGGTGCACCCGATCCGCATGTGGCGCCCCCAGGCAGACTTCGCGCAGCAATCCTCGGCCGACATCTGGGCAGCGGTCTGCGCGGCGGTGCGAGACGCCATGCAGGGGCTCGACCCTGCCGCGGTGCGGGGCCTCGGCTTCGACGCCACCTGCTCCCTGGTGGTGCTGGATGCCGCCGGCGCTCCTGTGACCGTCAGCCCGGATGGCGGGCCGGAGCAGGATATCATCGTCTGGATGGATCATCGCGCGGCGGCGGAGGCGGACCACATCAATGCCGGCGGCCATGAGGTGCTGCGCTATGTCGGCGGCAAGGTGTCGCTGGAGATGCAGACGCCGAAGCTGCTTTGGCTGAAGCGGCATCTGCCGGAATCCTGGCGGCGGGCGGCGCATTTCTTTGATCTGCCCGACTTCCTGACCTGGCGCGCCACGGGTGGCGCCACGCGTTCGCTCTGCTCCACCGTCTGCAAATGGACTTATCTCGGCCAGGAAGGCCGGTGGGACGACGCCTTCTTCCGCGCCATCGGGCTGGAGGAACTGGCGGCGGAAGGCTTCCGCCGCATCGGCACCGACATCCTGCCCGTGGGCCATCCCATTCCTGGCGGCCTCAGCCCCGCTGCGGCGGCGGAACTTGGCCTGCCGGCCGGCATTCCGGTCGGAACCTCGGCCATCGATGCCCATGCGGGGGGGCTCGGCGTCATCGGTGCTGCGCTGGATGGCGAGGCGCCGGATGAGGCGGCGCTGCTGCGGCGCGTGGCGCTGGTGGGCGGCACCTCCTCCTGCCATATGGCGGTGTCCGCCACGCCCCGCTTCGTGCCGGGGGTCTGGGGGCCGTATTTCTCGGCCATGCAGCCGGGGCTGTGGCTGAACGAGGGCGGGCAATCCGCGACGGGGGCGCTGATCGACCACGTCATCACCACCCATGCCGCCTACCCGGCCCTGGCCGAGGAGGCGAGGCAGGCCGGGATCAGCATCTACCAGGCCCTGAACGAGCGTGTCGCGGCGCTGGCGGCGCCGCTCGCCTTTCCGGCGCTGCTGACCGAGGGGCTGCATGTGATGCCGGATTTCCACGGCAACCGGTCACCCCGCGCCGATGCCTCGCTCCGCGGCATGATCTCCGGGCTGCGGCTTTCGGCCACGGCGGATGACCTGGCGGTGCTGTATCTCGCCACGGTGCAGGCGGTGGCCTATGGCACGCGGCACATCATCGAGACGCTGAACGAACAGGGCTACCGTATCGACACAGTGCTGGCCTGCGGCGGCGGCACCAAGAACCCGGTCTTCCTGCGGGAGCATGCCGATGCGACGGGTTGCCGGCTGGTGTTGCCGGCGGAACCGGAAGCAATCCTGCTGGGCGCCGCCATGCTGGGCGCGGTGGCGGGCGGGTTGCAGCAGGACCTGCCGGCCGCCATGGCGGCGATGAGCCGCGCCGGCGCGGTGATCGAGGCGGGGGAGGAGGCGGTGCGGCGCTACCACGATGCCAAATACGCCGTGTTCCGCCGCATGCATGATGACCAGATGGCGTATCGCGCCCTGATGGCGGGCTGATGGCGGGCTGACGGCGCGGCCAGGCAGGCGGGCGGCCCGCCTGCCTGGCGCTTACTTGAAGATCACCGGCGCGTCCTCGGCCGGCAGGTCCGGCAGCGGCACCTCGATGCGCACCGAATCGGGATCGACGCCCGTTCCGGCTTCCAGCCAGTAGGTGACGCTTTCCGGCCAGAAGATGACAATGGCCACCAGGATCAGCTGCAGCCCGACCCAGGGAACCGCACCCCAGTAGATGTCGCTCGACCGCACCGTCTTGGGCGCGATGCCGCGCAGATAGAACAGCGCGAAGCCGAAGGGCGGGTGCATGAAGCTGGTTTGCATGTTCACGCAAAGCAGCACGCCGAACCAGACAAGGTTGATGTCGAGCTTGGCGGCCACCGGCGCCAGCAACGGCACCACGATGAAGGCGATCTCGAAGAAGTCGAGGAAGAAGGCCAGAAAGAAGATGAAGATGTTGACGAACACCAGGAAGCCGGTCTGGCCACCCGGCAGGTGCGACAGCAGGTGCTCGATCCACAGCGACCCGTCCACGCCCTGGAACACCAGCGAGAACACGGTGGAGCCGACCAGGATGAAGACCACCATGCAGGTGATGCGCATGGTGTTGTCCATGGCCTGCTTCACCAGCGACCAGGTCAGGCGCCGGTTGATGGCGGCCAGCGCCACGGCGCCCACCGCTCCCATCGCCCCCGCCTCGGTCGGCGTCGCGAGGCCGAGGAAGATGGTGCCCAGCACCAGGAAGATCAGGACCACCGAGGGCACCATGCCCTTCAGCACGCGCCAGTAGAGCGGCCAGCCGCGCGGCCCCAGCGCCTCGGGCGGCAGGGCCGGAACCTTGTGCGGCTGGAAGATGGAGGTCAGCAGGATGAACAGGATGAACAGCCCCACCTGCAGGATGGAAGGGCCGATGGCGCCGGCATACATGTCGCCGACGCTTTTGCCGAGCTGGTCGCCCAGGATGATCAGCACCAGGGAGGGCGGGATCACCTGGGTGATGGTGCCCGAGGCCGCGATCACGCCGGTCGCGATGCGCATGTCGTAGCCATAGCGGATCATGATCGGTAGCGAGATCATGCCCATGGCGATCACCGAGGCGGCAACCGTGCCGGTGATGGCGCCGAGCACCGCCCCCACCAGGATCACCGCATAGGCGAGGCCACCTGGCACCTTGCCGAACAACTGGCCGGTGCCTTCCAGCAGATCCTCTGCCAGGCCGCAGCGTTCCAGGATGGCGCCCATCAGGGTGAAGAAGGGAATGGCCAGCAGCAACTCGTTCGACATGATGCCGAACACCCGGAAGGGCAGGTTGCCCAGATAGGCCGAGGTGAAGAAGCCCAGCTCGATCGACATGAAGCCGAAGAACAGCCCCACCGCCGCCAGCGAGAAGGCCACCGGAAAGCCGATCAGCAGGAACACGACGAGGCCGCCGAACATCAGCGGCGGCATCATCTCAAGGGTCAGCATCGGAAAGGGTGATCCGCTCTACAGGGTGGCGCTTATTGGTCGGGGCGGTGGTATTCGGTGACCACCTCGGCATCCGGCTTCTGGCCGCGCAGCAGCGCGACGCGCTTGATCAGCTCCGACAGGCCCTGCAGCGTCAGCAGCAGGAAGCCCATCGGCAGCAGGATCTTCACCGGCCAGCGGAGCAGCCCGCCGGCATTCGAGGATTCCTCGTGCCGGACGAAGCTGTCGAGGAAGAAGGGCCATGTCATCCAGGCCAGCAGCACGGTGGCCGGCAGCAGAAACAGCACCAGGCCGAACACGTCCACCCAGAGCCGGGCGCGCGGCGGCAGGTTGCCGAACACCAGATCCACCCGCACATGCTCGTTGCGCAGCAACGTATAGGAGGCACCCAGCATCACGATGCCGGCGAACAGGTACCACTGCACCTCCAGCCAGGCGTTGGAGGAATAGTTGAAGCCGTAGCGGATGGTGGCGTTGCCGGCGCTGATCGCGCAGGACAACAGCACCATCCAGGAGGCCGCCTCGCCGAAGACATGGCTGAGGCGGTCCACCACCCGGCTGAAAGCAAGCAGGGCACCCATTCGCCCGTATTCCTTATGCCATCAGGATCATCGCCTTACCGGCGCTGCTGCGCTTCCTGCGCATACATGCCGTAGACGAACTGGTCGAAGCTGTTTTCCGCGACGCGGAACCAGCCATACTGCGTGTCGCGGAAGGCGCGCCAGCTTTCATAGACCTTGCGGAAGGTGTCGTTCTTCTCGGCCAGCTCGTCGTAAAGCTCGAAGGCGGCCTTGTAGCTGGCCGCCATCACCTCGCGCGGGAAGGGGCGGAGCTGGGTGCCGGCGGCAATCAGGCGGCGCAGCGCGGCCGGGTTCTGCACGTCGTACTTGGCCAGGCTTTCCACCGTGGCATCCCGGCAGGCACTTTCCAGCACCTCCCGGTAAAGGGGCGGCAGCTCGTCATACTTCGCCTTGTTGACGTAGAGGGACAGGTTCAGGCAGCCTTCCCACCAGCCTGGGAAGTAATAGAAGGGCGCGACGCGGTTGAAGCCGAGCTTCTCGTCGTCATAAGGGCCGATCCACTCGGCCGCGTCCACCGTGCCCTTTTCCAGCGCCGGATAGATGTCGCCGCCGGCGATCTGCTGCGGCACCACGCCCAGCTTCTGCATCACGTTGCCGGCAATTCCGGCGATGCGCATCTTCAACCCGTTCAGGTCGGCAACCGCCTTGATCTCCTTGCGGAACCAGCCGCCCATCTGGGCACCGGTGTTGCCGGCGGGGATGGAGACGATGTTGTAGCCTTCAAAGAAGGGGCGAAGGGCCTCGCGGCCGCCGCCCTGATGCATCCAGGCGTTCATCTGCCGCGTGTTGAGGCCGAAGGGCACGGTGGCGTCGAAGGCGAAGGTCGGGTCCTTGCCAACGAAATAATAGGAGGCGGTGTGGGCGCACTCCACCGTGCCGTTCTGCACCGCATCCGCCACCTGCAGCCCCGGCACCAGCTCACCCGCCGGAAAGGCGCGGATCTGGAACTTGTTGTCGGTCAGCACCGCCACCCGCTTGGCCACCTGCTCGCCGGCGCCCCAGATGGTGTCCAGGGAGCGGGGAAAGGAGCTGGCCAGGCGCCAGCGGATTTCCGGCGCGGTTTGGGCGATGGCCGGCATGGCCAGCGTGGTGGTCGCGGCGGCGCCAAGGGCGGCGCTTCCCGTGAGCAATTGGCGACGGATCATCTCGGACTTCTCTTTCCCAGCACGATGGCGTTGCGGGCGCGCACCGATTTTCTGCTATTTTCAAGGGAAGGCCATGATTTGTCACGCGCGAACAGCACGGGCGGAACATTCCACGGGCGCCGGCCGGCGCCCACGGAAACGTCACGCGGCGTCCGGAAGCATCTTGCCGGGATTGAGGATGCCCCTGGGATCCATCGCCGCCTTCAGGCTGCGCATCACGTCCAGCACCGCTGGCCCGTGCTCGTCCACGAGGAACTCCCGCTTGCCGAGGCCGACGCCATGCTCGCCCGAGCAGGTGCCGCCCAGTGCCAGGCCGCGCGCCACGATCCTGCGGTCCAGCGCCCAGGCCTTTTCCAGCCCCTGCGGGTCATCGGCGGGAAACAGGATGACGCAATGGTAGTTGCCGTCGCCGACATGGCCGACGATGCAGGTGTTCTGCCCGGCCGCCACCGCCTCCTCCTTGGCGCCGACAATGGCCTCGGCCAGCCGGGAGATCGGCACGCAGACATCGGTGGTGATGCCGCGGCAGCCGGGATACAGGGCGGTGGCCGCCCACCACGCGTCGTGCCGCGCCTTCCACAGCTTGTTGCGCGTCTCGGCATCCTCCGCCCAGGCGAAGCCCTTGCCGCCCATGTCGCTGGCGATGGCCTCGACTGCCTCGGCCTGCTCCCGCACGCCGGCCGGGCTGCCGTGGAACTCCAGGAACAGGGTCGGCAGCGGCTCGTAGGGCAGCTTGGAATAGGCGATGGAGGCGCGCATCTGGTCGGCATCCGCCAGCTCGATCCGCGCCACGGGCACGCCGGCCTGCATGGTCATGATCACCGTCTCGACCGCGTCCTTCAGGCTGTCGAACTGGCAGACCGCGGCGGTGGTCGCCTCCGGGATGCCCTGCAGCCGCAGCCGGATCTTGGTGACCACGCCCAGCGTGCCCTCGGAGCCGACGAACAGCCGGGTGAGATCATAGCCGGAGGAGGATTTCCGCGCCCGGCCGCCGGTGGTGATCACCCGGCCATCGGCCAGCACGACCTCCAGCCCCATCACCGCCTCCCGCATGGTGCCGTAGCGCACGGCATTGGTGCCGGAGGCGCGGGTGGCCACCATGCCGCCCAGGCTGCAATGGCTGCCGGGATCGACGGGAAAGAACAGGCCCTGGTCGCGCAGGTGTTCGTTGAGCTGGTGGCGGGACACGCCCGGCTCCACCAGGCAGTCCATGTCCTCCGCATTGACTTCCAGGATGGCCGCCATGCGCGACAGGTCGAGGCTGATGCCGCGGCGGACCGGCACCACATGCCCTTCCAGGCTGGTGCCGGCGCCGAAGGGCGTCACCGGCACGCCATGGGCGTTGCACAGCGCCAGCAGCTTCGACACTTCCGCGGTGGTTTCGACAAAGGCCACCGCATCGGGCAGCACGGGCGGGTTGGCGTCCTCGCCGCGGGAATGCTGCTCGCGGATGGAGGCGTTGATGGACAGGCGCTCGCCCAGGAAGGCGCGGGCGGCGGCCAGCACGGCATCCAGCGGGTTGGTGTCGGCGGTCATGCGGAGAACTCCTCCCGCGCCAGCGGGCATGTCAGGCAATGGGGTCCGCCACCGCCCAGGGTGAACAAGGAAAGCTCAGGGTCGAGCACGGAAAGGCCCTCGGCCCGCAGGGCGGCGTTCAGCGCCGTGCTGCCACGCGCCGACACCACCCGGTCCCGCCCCAGGGCCAGGATGTTGCAGCCGAGTTGCATGGCGTCGCGGTAGGATACGGGGACGCAGCGGATGCCGTGCCCTTTCAGCCAGGCGACGAAGCCCGGCTCCAGCACATCGGTGCAGGCCACCGCCAGCCCCGGCGCCGCCATGCAGAACAGCACGTCGAGATGCAGGAAATGCTCGTCGAAGGGCTCAAGGCGAACTTCCCAGCCCTCGTCGCGCAGCCAGCCGGCCAGCTGCGCGGCCCCCGCCTCATCCGTCCGGCCGCCGGAATGGCCGATAACGGCGAGGCCTGGGCGGATGATGTGGACATCGCCGCCTTCCAGCGTGCCGGCGGAGGATTTGCGCCAGAAGGCGCTGCCCTGCGCGGCGTGGAAGTCGATCAGCCCGGCATATTCGCCGCGCCGCTGCGGCCGTTCCAGCTGGCACAGCACCGGGCCGCGATGCGTCACCACCACGCTGTCGCGGGTATAGGCCATGTAGGGCAGGTGCGGCTCGGGCGGCAGGCGGTGCACGGTGGCGCCGCCCTGCGCGAGCGCCGCCACCAGCTCGGCATGCTGGGCCAGGAGGTGCGCCCGCGCCGGGGCCTGCCGCGCTTCCGACAGGGTGCGGCGGGCGATGCTGTTGGTGGGCAGCCAGTGATAGTGATCGGGCGGGCAGACCAGCACGTCCCGCAGCACACCGGTTTCGGAGAAAACGCGCCAGGATGACATGGCCGGGAAGCTACGCCCGCGCGGCGCCGCAATCCAGGGGCAGGCGGCCGGGCGGGCGCAGGGTCCCGGCCGCCCTCCGGGATCATCCCTCCGGCAGGGTGGGCGGCGGCGCTCCCGGCCCGTGGATCAGCTCGCGCCAGAAGGTCCCGAGGAAGTCGGCATCCGCCGCCGGGCGCCGCGTGACGATCTCGGGCCGGCCGGTGACCTGCCCCGCCGCGTCGAGGGGCACGCGGATGCCCCAGAAGCCCAGCAGGCTGTCCCCCGCCATGCCGTAGCGTGTGTCGGTTGCCTCCACCACGCTGCCGCCTCCGGCCGCCGGCGCGGCCCGCCAGGCCAGGTGCCCCTTGGCGAACCAGTGCAGCAGCCGGGCTTCCGGCAGCGCCGCCACGGTGTTGAAGCGGGGATCGGGGAGTTGCGGAACATGCGTCCAGTGGATCGGGCCGGGCGCCAGCAGGCTGTGGCGGCCGATGCGCAGCCCATCCGGGGCTTTGGCGACGACGCGGCGATACCAGGGCTGGAACAACAGCGGATAAGCCTCGACCGAGGTGGCGGCCACGCCGCCGGCCGCCAGCTGGCCGCGGGCCAGGCGGACGGTGCGCTCGCCCTGGGCCCAGGCGTTCAGCGTCCAGCAGGTGATGAACAGCAGCGCCAGGGCGGCAACCGGCACGGCGCGGTCGGAGCGCCGGCTGAACCCGGTCACCAGCACCGCCAGCAGCAGCACCCCGCTGTAGATCGGGTCGATGATCGGCATGGCGTTCAGGGCGAAGCGATGATCCGAGAACGGCGCCAGGAGCTGCGTGCCGTAGCTGGTGAAGGCATCGATCACCGGATGGGTCAGCAGCGCCAGCACGGACAGCCAGATCCAGGCGCGCAGCCGGACGGGGTCTTGTTCGCCACGGCGCCGTGCTTCCCAGCCGGCGATGGCGCGGCCGATGAAGGGGCCCACAACCGGGCCGAACAGGACGGAATGGGTGATGCCGCGATGGTGCCGCCAGGTGGCGAAGCCATCCGCCGCCCATCCCACCGCCACGTCGAGATCCGGCAAGGTGCCAAGTGCCGCCCCCGCCACCACCACCCGCCGCCCGAGGGTCCGGTGAAAGCCGGCCGCCGCCACCGTGGCGCCGAACAGGGCCTGGGTCACGCTGTCCATGAAAACACTCCGAGGTTCCGGGCATCATCTGGGCGCGTGGACGGCAAAGTCACGCTCAGGGCGCGTTGACCCCCCCGAAGGAGGAGCCTAGCGTTCCAGTCCCAATCCACGAGGAAGCGAACAAGTCATGGTGAACAAGGTCAAGGAAGCCTGGGCGCAGGGCCGCGCGGTGGTGAATGGCTGGCTGGCCATCCCGAGCGCCTATGCCGCCGAGGTGATGGCGCAGGCCGGGTTCGACAGCCTTACCGTCGACATGCAGCACGGCGTGCAGGATTACCTGTCTGCCGTGGCCTGCTTCCAGGGCATGCAGCCGCATCCGGTGACCCCGATGGTGCGGGTGCCCTGGAACGAGCCGGGCATCGTCGGCAAGGTGCTGGATGCCGGCGCGATGGGCGTGATCTGCCCGATGATCAACACGCCGGAGCAGGCCCAGCAGCTGGTCTGGTCCTGCCGCTACCCGCCCGAGGGAACGCGCTCCTTCGGCCCGATCCGCGCCGGCATCTATGGCGAGGCGGGCACCTATTTCGACACCGCCAACAAGGATGTGGCGGTGATCCCGATGATCGAGACCAAGGAGGCCATGGACAACCTCGAGGCCATCCTGGACGTGCCGGGCATCGATGGCGTGTATATCGGCCCCTCCGATCTCGGCCTGTCCTATGGGCTGAAGCCGGCGCTGGACCGGGAGGAGCCGGAGATCCTGCGCATCTATGAGCGCGTGCTGAACGAGGCCGGCAAGCGCAACATCGCCGTCGGCCTGCACAATGGCAGCGCCGCCTATGTGAAGAAGATGATCGGCATGGGCTTCAAGCTGGCCACCATCTCCAACGACAGCGGCATCCTGTTGCAGGCGGCGCGCGCCGCCGTGGCGACGGCCAAGAGCTGAAAACGGACGGGCCGGCGACTCGGGGCCGGCCCTGCCGCTTCCTGGCGGCCTCGCAGGCGCCGGGCGATCCCGGAAGGCTTCCCCCTTCCGGGATCATCCGGTTCTCAGGCCGCCTTGGCCTGCGAGGCGGGCAGCCTGGCGATCAACGCCTTCAGCATGTCCATCTCCGCGGCCTCCAGATCGGTCAAAGGCGCGCGCACCGGGCCGGCTGGCCGGCCCACCGCGGCGCAGCCCGCCTTCACGATGGACACCGCGTAGCCCTTCCTGCGGTTGCGAATGGCGATGTAGGGCAGCACGAAGTCGCGCAGGCCCTGGTAAACCCTGGCGGCGTCCTTGGCCCGCACCGCCGCGTAGAAGGCATTGGCGAATTCGGGCACGAAGTTGAAGATCGCCGAGGAATAGGTGGTGACGCCCATCTCCAGATAGGGCAGGGCGAAGGTTTCGGCGGTGGGCAGGCCGCCCACATAGGTCAGCCGGTCGCCCAGCTTGGCGTAGATGCGGGTCATCAGCTCTACATCGCCGACGCCGTCCTTGAAGCCGACCAGGTTCGGGCAGCGCTCGCACAGCCGGGCCAGCGTGTCCTCGTTCAGGATGGCGTTGTCGCGGTTGTAGACGATGACGCCGAGCCTGGTGCTCTTGCACACCGCCTCGACATGCGCGGCAAGGCCCGCCTGCTCGGAATTGACCAGGTAGTTCGGCAGCAGCAGCAGGCCATCGGCGCCGGCCGCCTCGGCCGATTGCGCCAGCTCCCGGGCGATGGCGGTCGCCATGCCGGCCGGCGCGATGACCGGCACCTTGCCGCCCACTTCCTCCACCGCGTCCTTCACCACCACGGCGATCTCGGCCGGGGACAGGTTGAAGAACTCGCCCGTGCCGCCGGCGGCGAACAGGCCCGCCGGACCATGGCCCAGCATCCAGCCCACATGCTCGCGATAGGGGGCGGCGTCGTAGCTGAAGTCAGGCTTGAAATGGGTGACCGGGAAGGACAGCAGGCCGCTGCCGATCTGCCGCGCCATCTCGGTGGGAGTCATGGACGCCATTGATGCTGCTTCCTTTTGAATGATGTCAGGTCATCATACTTCCATTCCGGTGGTCTGATCTACCCCAAAGGCCTGGGAACAACGATACCCGAGGGGCTTTTCCGGCAGTGGGATGGCGGGTCGCCGGCATCGAGGGGCAACAGGAACTCACCGCTTGGCCAGCAGGCCCCGCATCACCGCGCCTTCCCCGAAACGGGCGCGAAGCTTCTCCATGGCCTCCCAGCGCGCGGCGCGGCGGGGTGATTCCGCATCCAGCAGATCGCCACGGTCGGCGCCCTCGCCCGGCATCAGGAGCTGGGCGCCGATGCCGATCAGGCGAAAGGCCGTGCCATCGGCTTCCCGCGCCAGCAGTGGCCGCGCGGCGGAAAACAGCGTATCCGGCAGGCGGGTGGGCGCGCCAAGCCGGGCGTGGCGGGTGCGGGTGGCGAAGCCCGCCGTCTTCAGCTTCAGTACCACGCCGCCGGCGGCGAATCCCTTTTCCTTCAACCGCCGCGCCAGCTTTTCCGACAGGCGCCACAGCACCGCCTCCAGCTCCGGCACCGTGCGCAGGTCCCGCTCGAAGGTGGTTTCGGCGCTGATCGACTTGGTTTCGCGCGTCGGATCGACGCGGCGCCGGTCCTCGCCGCGGGCGCGGGCGGCGAGGGCCGGCCCGTCCTCGCCGAGCTTCGCCGCCGCTTCCCGCGGGCTCAGCGTTGCGAGCTGCCCCAGGGTGGCGAGGCCCAGCGCCTGCAGCTTGCGGGCCTGCACCGGGCCGATGCCGGGAAGCACCGACACCGGTTCCGGCGCCAGCAGGGAGGCGGCCTCGGCGGCGCCGATCACCGCGAAGCCGCGCGGCTTGTCCCGCTCCACCGCCAGCTTGGCCAGGAGGCGGTTCGGCGCCAGGCCGACCGAAACGGTGACGCCCACCTGCCTTTCCACCCCCAGCGCGAAGCGGGCCAGCACGGCGGCCGGCGGGGCCTTGTGCAGCGCCGCCGTGCCGGACAGGTCCAGCACCGCCTCATCGATCGACAGCGGCTGCACCAGCGGGGTGAGGTCCATCATCAGGGCGCGGATGGCGCGGCTCGCCTCGGCGTATTTGCTCATCTGCGGCTTGATCACCGCCGCCTCGGGGCAGAGCGCCAGCGCCTTGAACATCGGCATGGCCGAGCGCACGCCCTTGATGCGCGCCTGGTAGCAGCACGCCGCCACCACGCCGCGCTGCCCGCCGCCCACGATCACCGGGGTGGTGCGCAGCTCAGGCCTGTCGCGCTTCTCGACGCTGGCGAAGAAGGCATCGCAATCCACATGCGCGATGGCGAGGTCGAACAACTCGTCATGCCGCACCAGCCGCCTTCCGCCGCAACCGGGGCAGGATGGCCGGGGGGGGGCGAAGGTCGCGGTGCAGTCGCGGCAAAGAATGGGCATGGCGGCGCCATCATAAAGCAAGAAGGGCCTGGGAACGACCAAAGGCTGCCCCCGGCCGGGCCGTTCCGGTTCCTCCATGCGGCGCGACGATCCGCCCGCCCGTGGATCATTGTTGATCATGCGGCACGTTGACCGCCTACCGGGATTGTTGTTCCGTGAATCAAGGAGCGCGCCGGACATCCCGGCCCGCTCGCGAAGGCTCCCAGCAACAAGAGAGTCCCGCGCAGCATGAGGAAACATCTTTGGCCCGCATCCCCTATGCCGATCCCGCCAATCCCGAGACGCGCCCGCTGGTCGAGCGCATCATCCGCGAACGCGGCAGCGTCCTGCATCTGTATGCCATGCTCCTGCATAGCGGGCCCGTGGCGGAAGGCTGGCTGCGCTACCTGACGGCGATCCGGCATGAATGCGCCCTGCCCGGCCTGTTGCGGGAGCTGGTGATCATGCGGATCGCGCATCTGAACGGTGCGCCTTACGAGGCGGAGCAGCATGCGCCGATCGCGCTGAAGGAAGGCATGAGCCAGGCGCAGATCGATGCCCTGCCGGAATGGCGGGAAAGCGATCTTTTCGATGCCACGCAACAGGCCGTGCTGGCCTACTGCGACTCCATGACGCGTGAGATCCATGTGCCGGACGCGATCTTCTCCGCCGTGCGCGAAGCGCTTCCGCCGCGCGAGCTGGTGGAGCTGACCGCGACGATCGGCGCCTACAACATGGTGTCGCGCTTCCTTGAGGCGATGGGCGTCGATGCGCGGGACCCTTTGCCGGGAACGGATCATGCGGGCGCTTGAAGGCAGGGTCGCTTTTGTCACGGGATGCGGCTCCCAGGGGCCGGGCTGGGGCAATGGCAAGGCCATCGCGGTGACCTTCGCGCGGCATGGTGCCGTGATCTACGGCGTGGACCTGAACGCGGATGCGGCGGAGGAAACGCGCCGCATCGTCGAGTCCGAGGGCGGGCGGTTCATCGCCGGAACCGGCGATGTCACGGACAAAGCCCGCGTCGATGCGCTGGTCGCCGATTGCGTCGTGCGGCTGGGCCGGATCGATGTTCTGGTCAACAATGTCGGCCATTCGGTGCCGGGCGATCCGGCAACCATGCCGGAGGAGATCTGGGACCGCCAGATCGACGTCAACCTCAAAAGCGCCTTCCTGTGCTGCAAGGCGGTGCTGCCGCTGATGGAGGCGCAGGGCAAGGGCGCGGTGGTTTCGATCGCCTCCACCGCCGCGATCCGCTACACGGGCAAGCCGCAGGCCGGCTATGCCGCCGCCAAGGCGGGGCTGGTTCAGTTCAGCCGGGTGGTGGCGATCGACTATGCCCGGCGCGGCGTGCGGCTGAACTGCGTGCTGCCGGGCCTGATGGAAACGCCCCTGGTCGAGAAGCTGGCGCAGGATTTCGCCAGCAGCGAAACCGGCCTGGACCGGGGCGCCTTCTACCGCCGCCGCCATGAGCAGGTGCCGATGGGCCGCATGGGCGAGGCCTGGGATGTCGCCGAAGCCGCGCTGTTCCTGGCTTCCGACGCCGCCAAATACATCACCGGCACCGAGATCCTGGTGGATGGCGGCCTGTGCGCCGCGGTGCGGGGCTGACGCGGTGCGAAGCTGGACAAGGATGCGGCCATGCTGAGGCTGGACGGCAAGATCGCCTTCATCACCGGTGCCGGATCGGCCGGGCCGGGCTGGGGCAATGGCAAGGCCACCGCGGTGCTGATGGCCCGGCAGGGCGCGAAGGTCTTCGCGCTCGACAACCGGGCGGAGGCCGTCGAGGAAACCATTGGCATCATCCGCGGCGAAGGCGGCACGGCGATCGGGCATGTCGCCGATGTCACCGTGGCGGAGGAGGTGGCGCAGGCCGTCGCAGCCTGCGTGGCCGAGTATGGCGGCCTCGACATCCTCGTGAACAATGTCGGCGGCTCCTTTCCCGGCAGCGCGGAAAGCCTGTCGGAGGCGGATTGGGAAGCGCAGATCGACTTCAACCTGCGCAGTGCCTTTCTGTGCTGCAAGCATGCCCTTCCGCATCTGCGGCAGAAGGGCGGGGCGATCGTGAACCTGTCCTCCATCGCGGCGCTCCGCATGAGCGCGGACCGGCCGCACATCGCCTACAGCGCGTCGAAATACGGCATCATCGCCTTCAGCAAGTCCATCGCCATGGAGCAGGCGCGGGCGGGGGTGCGCTGCAACACCGTGGTGCCGGGGCTGATGCACACGCCCCTGGTGGAGAACCGCCTGGTGCGGCAGCTCGGCGCCAATGACGCGGCGCAGCTGATCGCCCGGCGCAACGCCCAGGTGCCGATGGGAAAGATGGGCGATGCATGGGACATCGCCCATGCGGTGCTGTTCCTGGCCGCGGACGAGGCGCGGCACATCACCGGAACCGAGTTGGTCGTCGATGGCGGCATTTCCGCGGCGATGCCCTGAGGCGTGACCACCCGCAGGCTGGGCCTCCAGAAAATGCCGGTCCTTTGACCGGACCAGGATATGAAGCATGGTCCGTGGGCGCATCCGGACGGATCATGCCCGGAGCGCGCTTCCGCGCGACATGACAACCGGCGGCAAGCCGGAGCAGGGGAGACGAAACACATGAGTTCATCGCCACGACCGGGCTTCAGCAGGCGGCTGGCGCTTCTGGGGGCCACCGGCGCAGCAATGGCCTGGACCGGCGCCACGCCCGCTATTGCCCAGGGTTCCTTTCCGCGGCGCCCCATCACCATCGTGGTGCCGATCCCGGCAGGAGGCGGAACGGACTACGCGGCCCGCCTGATCGCCGAGCCCATGAGCCGGCTGCTGGGGCAGCCCGTGGTGGTGGAGAACCGGCCCGGCGGTAATGACGTGGTCGGACTGATGCATGTCGCCCGCTCGCAGCCGGATGGCTACACCTTGCTGATGGGCTATTGCGGAACCATGGCGGGCCGCGCGGCCATCGGCGGCACCGGCAGTGTCAGCACCGCCGACGACTTCGTGCCGATCGGGCAGGTTTCCGACACGCCGCAGCTTTTCGTGGTGCATCCTTCCGTGCCGGCCGCGACCCTGCCGGAGTTCATCGCCCATGCCAAGGCCAACCCCGGAAAGCTCACCTATGCGTCCGCGGGGAATGGCTCCATGCACCATCTCGGCACGGAATTGCTGAAATCCCGCACCGGCATGGACCTGCTTCATGTGCCTTATCGCGGAACCGGTGAAACGATCAGCGACCTCGTCGCTGGCCGCGTGCAGTTCTACATGAACTCGCCGCCTCCCCTGGTCACGCTGGTGCGGGACAACAAGGTGCGGGCGCTGTGCGTGAGTTCCAATGACCGGCATCCGGGCCTTGCCGACATCCCTTCGGCGACCGAGGCAGGCCTGCGCGACCTGCCCTTGAATGTGTGGTTCGCGCTTTACGCGCCGAAGGATGTCCCGGCCGAGATCCGCGCCCGGCTTTCAGAGGTGATGGAGGCGTCGCTCGCCCAGCCGGAGATCCAGAAGCGGGCCTTCGATGCCGGCTCGCTGGTGAAGTTCACCGGCCCGGACGAGGTGGCGCGCCGGCTCCGCGCCGAAATCGCCAGCTGGCGCAACATCGCCGAGGCCGCCAACATCCGAGCGGATTGAGGCCAGGAGCGGAGCCGCTCCCCCGGCAATGCGGGAGCGGCTCCGCCCGATGCGCCAGGGCCCGCCTCAGGCGGGCCGGGCCTCCATGCCGCCGATGACCCTGCTCAGTTCGGACGCCGCGTCCCGCAGCAGCGGCATCATGCGCTGCACCACCATGTCCAGATCCATCGCCTCGCGCAGATACATCAGGTTCAGCGACGCCATGGCGCATCCATGCGACAGCACCGGAACCGCGATGGCGCTGGCCAGGCCGCCATATTCCCGCTGGGCGTAGCTTTCATCCATCGAGGCATAGCCATTGATGCGAATGGCCTCCAGGCATCGCTCCAGCTCGCCCGGCTGGTGCAGGATGGCGTTCCACGGCTCCGGCGAGCGGGCGGCCATGGCCATGGCGCGTTCCCGGTCGGCGGCATCGCAGAAGGCGAGATAGGCGCGGCCCAGCGAGGTCGCCAGCATCGGCGCGCGGAAGCCCGTGCGCCGCTCGAACAGGAAGCGCCCCTCGCCACGGCTGGTATGCGCGACCACCATGGCGTCTCCGTCGAAGACCCCGACATCGGAAGGCCATCCCACCGCCTGCCGCAGCCGCGTCATCACCGGCATCGCCGCCGCCCCGATATCCCGGTGCAGGGTGTAGCCGCCGCTCAGCTCCAGCGTCTTGCCGGTCGGCAGATAGACCGGCAATTGCGCGTGGCGCCGGACGAAGCCGGCATGGATCAGCGTTTCCAGCATCCGCACGACTGTCGGCGGGTTGAGGCCGGTCAGCCGGTGGATGTCCTTCACGCTGGCGGAAGACAGGCGGTTCACGGCCCGCAGCACATCGAGGCCACGCAGCAGGGCCGTCACCGGCTCATAGGATGGCATCGCTTCACTCCGTTGCGGCAGGGCGGCTTTTCCCCTTCCTGCGGGCGCCATGCCGTGCCAAACTCGTGTTGAAACGTTATTTCATTGAATGAAATAATGGTCAAGAAGCCGGGCAGGCTGGCGAAACGCCAGGCATAGAAGCCCGGTCGGGAGGAAGGCGAATGTTCACGCCCAGCAGGTGCGCGCGCTGTCATGGCGGCGCCGCATGACCATGGATGCCGGCCTGGCGGAAGACATGCCGGCGGCGGGCCCGGGTCCGTTGCAGGGGCTGAAGGTGCTGGACCTTTCGCGTGTGCTCGCGGCGCCACTGGCCACCCAGATCCTGGGCGATCTCGGGGCGGAGGTGCTGAAGATCGAGCAGCCGGGGCGCGGCGACGACACGCGCGGCTGGGGGCCGCCCTTCCTGGAGGATGGCTCGGCGCGGCCCGACGCCGCCTACTATTTCTGCGCCAACCGCAACAAGCGTTCCGTCGCGATCGATTTCGGCAAGCCGGAAGGCGCCGCGCTGCTGCGCCGCATGGCCGCCGGTGCGGACATCCTGGTGGAGAATTTCCGCACCGGCGGGCTGGCGCGCTACGGGCTCGACGCCGCTTCGCTGCTGCGCGCCAATCCGCGGCTGATCTATTGCTCCATCACCGGCTTCGGCCAGACCGGCCCCTATGCCACGCGCGGCGGCTATGACTTCCTGATCCAGGGCATGAGCGGAGTGATGAGCGTCACCGGCCGGCCGGAGGGCGAGCCGGGCGCCGGCCCGATGAAGGTCGGGCTGCCGGTGAGCGACCTGTTCACCGGGCTTTACGCGACGGTCTCGATCCTGGCCGCCCTGCAGCACCGCGAGCGCACCGGGGAAGGGCAGCACATCGACTGCGCCCTGCTCGACAGCCAGGTATCGCTGCTGGTGAACCAGGCGATGAACCACCTGGTGGGCGGGGCGGTGCCGCGCCGGCTCGGCAACGCCCATCCCAATGTGGTGCCCTACCGGGACTTCGCCGCCAGCGACGACTACATCCTGGTGGCCTGCGGCAGCGATGGCCAGTTCCGCGCCCTGTGCCGGCTCCTGGGGCGGGAGGATCTGGCGGCGGACCCGCGCTTCGCCACCAATGCCGGCCGCAACCGGGACCGGCGCGTGCTGGAGGTTGAGCTGGCGCGGGCCATCGCGCCCTGGCGCGCCGCCGATCTGCTGGCCGCCATGGAGCGCGCGGGGGTGCCCGGCGGGCCGATCAACGGGATCGACCAGGTGCTGCAGGACCCGCAGGTGATCGCGCGCGGCATGCTGCGGGAAATGCGCCGCGATGACGGCACCCCGGTCACGGTGCTCGGCTTCCCCGGCCAGCTTTCGCGCAGCCCGGCGACCTACCGCCTGGCGCCGCCGCGCCTGGGCCAGGACACGCGGGCGGTGCTGGCCGAGGCGCTGGGCCTCGGCGCCGACGAGATCGAGGCGTTGCGGGCAGCCGGCGTTATCGCCCTGGCGGAGCCGCCTCCGGGCACGGGGAGTTCCGCATGATGCGCGCCACCCGCCGCGCCCTGCTCGCCGCCACCACCACCCTGGCCGCCATGCCGGCGGCGCGCGGCCAGGCATCCTGGCCGGCGCGGCCGATCCGCCTCGTGGTGCCATTTCCGCCGGGCGGGCCCACCGACATCGTCGCCCGCGTGCTGGCCGCGCATGTCGCGCAAACGCTGGGCCAGCCGGTGGTGACGGAGAACCGGGCCGGCGCCAACGGCAATATCGGCAATGAGGCCGTCGCCAAGGCGGAGCCGGATGGCTACACCGTGCTCTACAACACCTCCTCCATCGCGCTCAGCCCGGCGCTCTACACCCGGCTGTCCTATGACGTGCTGCGGGACCTCGCCCCCGTCGCGCAAACGGCCACCATTCCGCTGGTGCTGGCGGTGACGCCATCCCTGCCGGTGCAGGATGTGCAGGGCTTCGTGGCGCATCTGCGGGCAAGGCCCGGCGCGCTGTCCTATGGTTCCGCCGGCAGCGGCAACGTCACGCATCTGGCGGCCTTCCTGCTGCTGCGCTCGCAGGGGCTGGAAGCGGTGCATGTGCCCTATCGCGGCAGCGCCCCGGCCCTGCTGGACGCGGCGGCGGGACAGGTGCAGTTCCTCACCGACACGGTGAACTCCGCCCTGCCGCTGATCCGGGAAGGCCGGCTGCGCGCCCTGGCGGTCACCAGCCGCGCCCGGCTGGCGCCGTTGCCCGACGTGCCGACCGTGGCCGAGGCGCTGATCCCCGGCTTCGAGGTGGGCGCCTGGCAGGGCATGATGGTGCCCGCCGGCACGCCCCGGCCGGTCGTGGACAGGCTGAACGAAGCGGTGCTGCGGGCGCTCGCCGATCCCGATGTGCGCCGGCGGCTGGCCGAGCAGGGAACCGAGCCGCTGGGCACAACCCCCGAGGACTATGGCCGCATCCTGCGCGCCGAGATGGAACGCTGGGGCCGCGTGATCGGCGACAGCGGCGTGAAGCTGGATTGACGCGATGATCGGTGCCCTTTCCCTCGCCACCATCCCCGCCGAGGACGAGGCGCTCCGCCCGGCGATCCGCCGGTTCCTGGACGAGGCGATGCCTTCCCTCCCGCCCGAGCAGCGGGCCCGCTCCTGGATGGGCTTCGATGCCGGCTTCAGCCGCGCCATGGCCGCCGCGGGCTGGCTGGGCCTCACCTTGCCGAAGGAATATGGCGGCGGGGGGCGCGGCCCCTTCGCCCGCTACGTGGTGGTGGAGGAATTGCTGGCCGCCGGCGCGCCGGTCGCCGCCCATTGGATCGCCGACCGGCAGAGCGGGCCGCTGATCCACCGCTTCGGCACCGAGGCGCAGCGCCGCTTCTACCTGCCGCGCATCTGCCGCGCCGAAGCCTTCTTCTGCATCGGCATGAGCGAGCCGAACACGGGTTCCGACCTTGCCAGCGTCACCACCCGCGCGGTGCGGGAGGAGGGGGGCTGGCGGCTGAACGGCGCCAAGATCTGGACCACCAACGCGCAGCACGCGCATTACATGATCGCGCTGGTGCGCACCTCCGGCACGCCGCAGGACCGGCACAAGGGCCTGTCGCAGCTGATCATCGACCTGCACGCGCCGGGGGTGCGCATCCACCCCATCCGCGACCTGGCCGGGGACGCGCATTTCGCCGAGGTGGTGTTCGAGGATGTGCGGCTTCCCGATGACGCGCTGATCGGCGAGGAAGGCTCCGGCTGGGCGCAGGTGAATGCCGAACTGGCCTTCGAGCGCAGCGGGCCTGAGCGGGTGCTGTCCTCCGCCGTGCTGCTGGATGAATGGCTGCGCTGGCTGCGCGGCGCCGTGGAGGCCGAGGGGGCGGCGACCGAGGCGGAGACGGCTCTGCTGGGGCGGCTGGTGGCGCATCTGGCCGTGCTGCGCGCCATGTCCGTCTCTGTCACCGGCCATCTGGCGCAGGGCGAAAGCCCGGTGGTGGAGGCGGCGCTGGTGAAGGATCTCGGCACCGAGTTCGAGCAATCCATCCCCGCCCTGCTGACGCCGCTGCTGGCGCAGCCGGGGCGGGCGGTGCCGGGCGGGCTGATGCGCACCCTGGCCTACACCGCCGCCATGGCGCCGTCCTTCTCCCTGCGCGGCGGCACGCGCGAGATCCTGCGCGGCATGATCGCGCGCGGCATGGGGTTGCGCTGATGGACGATTTGCTCGCCCGCTCCGCCGAGGAGCTGTTCGCCCGCCACGCCGATGCCTCCCAGCCGGCCGTCCTGCTGGAAGCCGTGGAGGAGGCGGGCTTCCTGGATGCGCTGGTGCCGGAGGCTGCGGGCGGCATCGGCCTCGGCCCGGCCGAGGCGCTGCCGATCCTGCTCGCCGCCGGGCGCTTCGCGGTGCGGCTGCCTTTGGGGGAAACCATGCTGGCACGGGCCGCCCTGGCCGCCGCCGGCGTGGCGCCGCCGCCGGGGCTGATCGGGCTGGCCGAGCCCTGGGGCACGGATGCCGCGCGCCTGCCGCCCGGGCCATGCCCCGACTGGGCGCTGTGGCCGGAAGGCGAGGCGGCCATGCTGCTGCCGCTGGCGGAGGCCATGCCGCTCACCGAGGCGAGCGCGCCGGGCGGCGCGGTGCTGCGCCGCCCAGGCGGTGAAGGCCCGCGCCTGCCGGCGGCCGGGCTGCTGGTGGCCGGCGCCTGGCAGGAGGTCGCGGTCATGGCCGGCGCCATGGAGCGCATCCTGGAGGACACGCTGCGCCATGCGCGGGACCGCCAGCAATTCGGCCGCCCCGTTGCCGCCTTCCAGGCCGTGCAGCAGCAGCTCAGCGTGCTGACCGAGGATGTGTTCGCCACCCGCATGGCGGCGCAGCTCGCCTCCGTGGCGGGCAGCGAT
Organism: Teichococcus oryzae; assembly: GCF_008386565.1. Taxonomy (GTDB): domain Bacteria; phylum Pseudomonadota; class Alphaproteobacteria; order Acetobacterales; family Acetobacteraceae; genus Pseudoroseomonas; species Pseudoroseomonas oryzae. The sequence goes on from NZ_VUKA01000002.1 coordinate 476,490, forward strand.
GGCGTGGCGGGTCTGGATGCCCGGCGTGTCGCCGCCGCCAAGCTGCGCGCGGGGGAGGCGGCCTGCCGCGTGGCCGGCATCGCCCACGCGGTGCAGGGCGCCATGGGCATCACCGAGGAAGTGGCGCTGCACCGCTTCACCGGGCGGTTGCAGGCAGCCCGGCTGCGCTTCGGCGGCGAGGCCTATTGGGCGGAATGGCTGGGCCGGCAGGTGCTGGCCGACGACGCGCCGGACACGCTCGGCTTTGTTCGCGCCCACCTTGGCCCAGCCCTGCCGGAGACATCCCCATGAGCGACTTCCTGTTGTTTGAACGCGACGGCCCCATCGTCACCCTGACCATGAACGCGCCGGAACGCCGCAACGCGCTGGCCATCGAGGGCGGCAGCACCGAGGCCTTCACCGATGCCTGCCGCCGCATCGCCGCCGAGGCGGATGTGCGGGCGGTGATCCTGACCGGCGCGGGCAGCGCCTTCTCCGCGGGCGGCGACCTGAAATCCATGCGCGAGCGCTTCGGCATGCCGCCCGCCGCCATCCGCGAGAGCTACCGGCGCGGCATCCAGCAGATCCCCCTGGCGCTGTATGAGCTGGATGTGCCGACCATCGCGGCGGTGAACGGCCCGGCGATCGGCGCCGGGCTCGACCTCGCCTGCATGTGCGACATCCGCATCGGCGCCGAAAGCTCCTCCTACGCGGAAAGCTTCGTCAGCGTCGGCATCGTGCCCGGCGACGGGGGCGCCTGGCTGCTGCCGCGGGCGGTGGGCCAGTCCAAGGCGGCGGAGATGGCCTTCACCGGCGACCGGATGGATGCGCGCGCTGCACTGGAATGCGGGCTGATCTCGCGCGTGGTGCCGGATGGCGAGTTGATGGACGCCGCCCGCGCCCTGGCCGGCCGCATTGCCCGCAACCCGCCGCAGGTGCTGCGCATGACCAAGCGGCTGCTGCGGGAAGGGCAGCACATGCGGCTTTCCTCGCTGCTTGAGATGTCCGCGGCCTTCCAGGCGCTGGCGCACACCACGCGCGACCATGAGGAAGCGGTGAACGCATGGTTCGACAAGCGCCCGCCCCATTTCGAGGGCCGCTGAGCATGGACCGCGCCGCCGACGCCCAGGAACTGCCGCGCCGGATCGACCTCGCCGGGTGCAGCAACCTCCGCGATCTCGGCGGCTATCGCGGGGCGGATGGGCGGCGGGTGCGGATGGGGCAGCTGTTCCGCGCTTCCTCCCTGGCGGCGCTGACGGATGCGGATCTCGAAATCCTCGGCGGCCTCGGCCTGCGCACCGTCGTGGACCTTCGCGGCGTGGCCGAGCGGGAGCGTGCCCCATCCTGCCTGCTTGGCCCGCCGCCCGAGGTGGTCAGCCTGCCCGTGGAGCCCACCGTCGGCGCCTCGCTGCGCGACCTGCTGTTGCGCGGCAACGCGACGGGGGAAGACGTGCTGGCGCTTCTGGCGCGCGCCTATGACGCCTATGCCACCGAGAAGCTGCCGCAGTTCCGCGCCCTGCTCGCCCTCGCCGCGGCGCCGGAGCGGCGGCCGCTGCTGTTCCATTGCACGGCCGGCAAGGACCGCACCGGCTTCGCTTCCGCGCTGCTGCTGATCGCGCTGGGCGTGGAGCGCGAGGTGGTGATCGAGGACTACCTGGCCACCAACCGCCTGTGGCGGCGGGAGCGTTCCCTGCCGCCGGGCACGCCGGACGCGGTGGCGGAGGCGCTGCTGAGCGCCCATGCGCCGCTGCTGGAAGCCGCGCTGGACCGCGCCATGGCGGGCCACCGCGACGAGGCCGGGTTCCTGGCCGGCGCGCTGGGCCTCGGCCCCGCCGCGCTTCATGCGTTGCGTGCCGCGCTGCTCGAATAAGACGTGAAACGACCGGCCGCCAAAGGCCGGCGGAACAGGGAGGAAGAACAATGCGCAGACGGAGCATTCTGGGGCTGGCGTCAGCCGCGCTGCTGCCATCCATGCTGGCGCGGCCAGCCCTGACGCGGGCCGCCGCGCCCTTTCCCTCGCGCCCCGTCACCATGGTGGTGCCGTTTCCGCCGGGGGGCGCCACCGACGTGGCCGCACGCACCCTGGCCGAGAAGATGGCGCCGCTGCTTGGCCAGCCGGTGATCATCGACAACAAGCCCGGCGCCCAGACGGCGATCGGCGCCGATGCGGTGGCGCGGGCGGAGCCCGATGGCCACACCATGCTGATGGCCTCCGGCACCACCATGACGCTGAACCCGCTGCTGCCGGAAAAGCTGTCCTACCGGGCGGAGGATCTGGCGCCGGTGGCGCTGGTCACGACGCTGCCCTTCGGCATCGTGGTGCGCAAGGGCCTGGCGCATGACGTGGCCAGCTTCGTGGCGCTGGCCAAGTCGCGCAACGGGCAGCTGAACTACGGCTCCAACGGCCCGACCAGCTTCAACAACATCGCCGCCATCACCGTGATGGAGGGCCTCGGCATCCGCATGCAGGAGATCAGCTATCGCGGCGATGCCCAGCAGCTCACCGACCTGATGGCCGGCACGCTGGACGTGATCGTGGTGGGCGGCAGCTCCGCCCTGGCGGCGCTGCGCGCGGATCGCGGCACCATCATCGGCTGGACCGGGGAGAAGGAAAGGCTGGCGGTGACGCCGGACGTGCCGAATTTTTCCGAGCTGGGGCCGAACATGGTCTGCCAGACGCATTTCGGCCTGCTGGTGCCGGCGCGCACCCCGCGCGCTGCGGTGCTGCGCCTCAACGAGGCGGCGCTGAAGGGAATGCAGGCACCAGAGCTGCGCGACCGCCTGCTGAAGGAAGGGCAATACGTCGCAGACGGGTCGCCGGATGACTACGCCGCCTATCTGCGCCGGGATGCGGATCGCTGGCGCGACCTCGTCGCGCGCCTGGCCAAGGCCTGACGCCGGTGGCCGGCACCGTTGTTGTCGCGGGCGCGCTCGGGCTGGTCGGCCGCGCCGCGCTGGATCGCTACGTGGCCGATGGCTGGAACGTGGTGGGCCTGTCCCGCCGCGCGCCGCCGGACGATCTCGGCGCCCGCATCCTGTCGGTGGACCTGACCGATGCCGGGGCCTGCCGCGCCGCGCTGTCGGGGCTGGGCGCCACGCATCTCGTGTACAGCGCCCTGTACGAGAAGCCGGAGCTGCGGGCGGGCTGGCTCGATCCCGAGCAGATGCAGACAAACCGCGCCATGCTGGCCAATTGCGTCGAGGCGCTGGATGGCGGGGCGCTGCGCCACGTCACGCTGTTGCAGGGCACCAAGGCCTATGGCGTGCATCTGGGCCAGATGCCCATCCCCGGCAAGGAGGATGCGCCGCGCCACATGCATGCGAACTTCTACTGGCTTCAGGAGGACTGGCTGCGCGAGCGGCAGCGCGGGTGCGGCTGGCACTGGACAGTGCTGCGGCCGCAGGCGGTGATCGGCTTCGCGCTGGGCAGCGCCATGAACCTGCTCTCGGCCATGGGCGTCTACGCGGCGGTCAGCCGCGCCATGGGCCTGCCCCTGGTCTTTCCGGGGCGTGGCGACCGGATCACCGAGGTGACGGATGCGCGGCTGCTCGCTTCCGCCATTGCCTGGGCGGGGCAGAGCGAGGCGGCGCGCGACCAGATCTTCAACGTGACCAATGGCGACGTTCTCACCTGGCGCAGCCTGTTTCCCGTGCTGGCCCGCGCCTTCGGCATGCAGCAGGGCGAGCCGCATCCGATGCCGCTGCCCGTTCTGATGGCCGACAAGGAGGCCGTCTGGCAGGAGGTGGTGCGCCAGCATGGCCTGCGGCCGCACCGGCTGGATGAGCTGGTCGGCAGTTCCTGGCAGTTCGCCGATTTCGCCTTCAGCCGCGACGATCAGGCGGCCTCGCTGGTCAGCACGATCAAGATCCGGCAGGCCGGCTTCGGCGAATGCATCGACAGCGCCGCGATGCTGGAATGGTGGCTGGGCGAGTTGCAGCGGCGGCGCATCCTGCCACGCTGAGGCGCCGCCCGATCCGTGGGCCCGGCACGGCCTTCCGCCGGGCGATGATGCAGAACCGACCATGAATGCATGGCGGCATTGGAGGAGGCTTCGATGGCTCTGTCACGCAGGGAATTCCTGACGCTGTCCGCGGCCGGCGCGCTGGCGCTTGGTGCGCCACGGCTGGCGCGCGCCGCCGATCCGATCCGGGTTGGCGCGCTGTTTCCCCTCAGCGGCGGCGCCGCCGTGCAAGGCCAGCATGTCTGCGAGGCGATCGAGATCGCGGCGGCCATGGTCAATGATGCGGGCGGCGTGCTGGGCCGGCCGGTGCAGGTGCTGCGGCGGGATGACGAATCGACGCCCGCCGTGGGCGTCAGCCGCGCCAACGAGCTGATCGCCGAGCGCGTGGCCGTGGTGATCGAGGGCTGGAACAGCCCGGTGACGCTGGCCACCCAGACCGTGCTGGCGCGGGCGGGGGTGCTGGACATCACCGCCATCTCCAAGGCGGACCAGATCCTGACCGGCGGCGGCAATCCGCTGGCGATCCGGCTGAACTCCTCCAACGCGCAGGATGGCCGCGTCATCGCCGAGCACCTGAAGGCGACGGGCGCCGCGCGCATCGCCTTCCTGACGCAGAACGACGCCTATGGAAACGGCGCGCAGGCCTCGATCGAGAACGAGCTGAAGGCGATCGGCCACAACTACACCAAGGTGGGGGAGGAGCGCTTTCCCTTCGCCCAGGCGGATTTCCGCGTGGCCCTCACCAATATCCGCTCCAGCAACGCCGATGCGGTGGTGGCGATCAACGCCAATGAAGGATCGGGCCTGCCGGCGCTGATCCGCCAGGCGCGGCAGATGCGGCTGCGCGGCGAGCTGGTCACGGCGGTCGGCACCGTGGCGCCGAGCGTGATCCAGGTGGCGGGGGAGGCGGCAAACGGCATCATCGGCGCCGACATCTATTTCCCCAAGGTCGAGCCTTTCGCCTCCAACCCGGTGAATCAGGACTTCGTGCGCCGGGCCGAGGAGAAGATCCGCTATTCCCCCGACAAGTTCATGGCGCTGGGCGCCGCCTCCCTGCAAATCTGGGCCAGCGCCGCCAATGAGCTGGGCACGCTGGAGCGCGAGAAGATCGCCAACCGCATCCGCGGCGGCCGCTTCGCCGGAACGGTGCTGGGCGACGTGACCTTCAGCCCGGAAGGCCAGCTGGCTTCCCGCCACCAGCTCTTCACCGTGCGTGAGGGGCGCATCGAGGTGCGCTCGTGAACGGTGCCGCGCCGCCGCCGCCGGCCATGCGGGTCGAAAGGCTGGGCGTGCGCTATGGCGCGCTGGTCGCGCTGCAGGATGTCAGCTGGCACGTGGCGGCGGGGGAGATCCTGGGCATCATCGGGCCGAACGGCGCCGGCAAAAGCTCCTGCTACGACGCGGCAACCCACATGGCGGCGCGCAGCGGCCGCGTCTGGCTCGGCGGGCGGGACGTGACGGAGCTGCCGCCGCACGCGCTGGCCGGCCTCGGGCTGAAGCGGGCCTTCCAGCAGAACAACTTCTTCACCACCATGACGGTGCTCGACAACATGGTGGCCGTTCTGGCGCCGGAAGCCGGCACCGGCCTCCTGCCCAGTCTGTTGCTGCCGTTGCGGGAAGCCCGGCGGCGGGCGGCGCTGGAGAGTGAGGCGGCGGCGCTGCTGGAGCGCTTCGGCGTGCCGCGCGCCCTGCACGGGCTAAGGCCGCCCAACATCCCCTATGGCAGCCAGCGCATGCTGTCCATCGCGCTCGCCTTCGGGCGCGGCGCGCGGGTGCTGATGCTGGACGAGCCGGCGGCCGGACTGGGCGGCGCCGACATGGCGCATCTCGCCGCGCTGCTGCGGCGCCTGCGCGGCGAAGGTGTCGCCATTGTGCTGATCGAGCACCACATGGACCTGATCATGTCGGTCGCCGACCGGATCCTGGTGCTGGACCAGGGGCGCCCCTTGGCTTCCGGCCCGCCGCAGGCGATCCAGGCCGATCCGCGCGTGCGCGAGGCTTATCTGGGGCAGGCGGCATGAGCACGCCCATCCTGGAAGCCAGGGAGCTGCGCGTCACCTATGGCGGCCATGTGGCGCTCGACATCCCGCATCTCGCCCTCGCGCCGGGCGAGCTGGTGGGGGTGGTCGGCGCCAATGGCGCGGGCAAGTCCACGCTGGTGAACGCCCTGCTCGGCTGGTCGCGGGGCGCGCCGGCGGTGAGCGGCAGCGTGCGGCTGGCGGGGGAGGAGATCGGCGCCCTGCCGCCGCATGCGCGCGTCGCGCGCGGCCTGGCCCTGGTGCCGGAGGGCGGCGCCGTCTTCATGCGCCTGTCGGTGGCGGAGAACCTGGCGGCCGCGACCCCGCCCGCCGGCGCCGCCGGCCGCGCCCATGACGAGGCGCAGATCGAGGCACTGTTCCCGCGCCTGCGGGAACGGCGGCACCACATGGCCTCGGCCCTGTCGGGCGGCGAGCGGCAGATGCTGGCGATCGCGCGCGCGCTGCGCCTCGGCCCCAGCGCCCTGCTGCTGGACGAGCCTTCCATCGGCCTCGCGCCGCGCCTGGTCACGGATGTGCTGCGCGCGGTGCGCGGGCTGGTGGACCAGCATCTCTCGGTGCTGCTGGTGGAGCAGAATGTGCGCGCCGCCATCGCCGTGGTGGACCGCCTGATCCTGCTGGAGCGCGGGCGCATCCTGGCGCAGGGTCCGGTGGCCGCCATGCGGGACGATCCGCGCATCCTGGAAGCCTATCTGGGGGAGGCGGCGGCATGAACCTGGTGCAGCAGCTGATCAACGGCATCGTGCTCGGCCATGGCTACGCGCTGATCGCGGTTGGCTGGACGGTGCTTCTCGGCGTCGCGCGGCTGGTGAATTTCGGCCATGGGCAGATCTACATGCTGGCCGCCTTCGTGACCTGGTGGGCGGTGGCGGGGCTTGGCCTGCCCTATCCCGTCGCCATCCTGGCCGCCATGCTGGCGGGCGTGCTGATCGGCCTGCTGATGCAGGCGGCGATGCTGCGGCTGACCTTCGCGCAGGATCTCGTCTCCATCATGATCGTGACGCTGGGCTTCGGCCACATGATGCGCGGCATCGCCGGCCTGGTCTTCGGCGGCCACCCGCAGGTGCTGGAAACGCCGCTGAGCTACATCGATTTCGAGATCGCCGGCGCCTGGGTCACGGCGCAGGACCTGGCGGTGGTGCTGGTCGGCATCGCCGCCTTCGCGCTGCTGCATTTCGGGCTGGAGCGCGGCACGCTGGGCCGCACCGCGCGCATGGTGGCGGAAGACCCGAAGCTGGCGCAGCTCGCCGGCATCGATGTGAAGCGCGTCTACTTCGCCGTGTTCGCCTTCGAGGGGGCGGCCGTCGCCCTGGCCGCCGCCATGGTCGCGCCGCGCACCCCGATCCTGACCAGCATCGGCTTCGAGGAGGTGATCGTGACCTTTGTGGTTGTCGTGCTGGGCGGCATCGGCTCGGTCGCGGGCAGCTACGCGGCCGGGCTCGGGCTCGGCATCTTCACGGCGCTGTTCGGCGGCTTCGTGTCGCCGGCCTATGCCACCACGGCGGCGTTCGGCGTGCTGATCGTGGTGCTGGTGCTGCGGCCGAGCGGCCTGGCCATGCGCGCGGGAGGCCGCTGATGGCCGGCCGCCTCGCGCCCTTCCTGGCCGTCCCGCTCGCCATCCTGGTGTTTCTGCTGCCGGGATGGCTGGGCGGCGTGCATGGCGCCTTCACCGTGATCGCCATCATGGCGATCGCTGCCTATGGCCTCGACATCGTGGTGTCGGATCTGGGCGAGGTCAGCCTGGCGCACACCGTGTTCTTCGCCGCCGGCGCCTATGCCACCGGGCTGCTGGCGACGCGGCTCGGCGCCAATGGCTGGCTGACGCTGGCCGGCGCCCTGGCGGCGGGAACGCTGATCGCGCTGGTGCTCGGGCTCATCACCCTGGCGCTGCGGGAATTCGTGTTCTCCCTCGTGACCTACGCGGCCACGGTGGTCGCCGCGGCGGTGGCGCATAACTGGGACGTCCTCGGCGGCTCGGACGGCGTTTCTGGCATCCCGACGCTGGACCTGCCGCTGGGGCCGCTGCGCCTGGGCGCCACCAACGACGTCCAGCTCTGGCCCTTCGCCTTCGGCCTGCTGCTGCTGACGCTCTACGCGGTGCGGCAGTTCCGGCGCTCGCGCCTCGGCGCCATGGCCATGATGGTGCATCTGAACCCCCGCCTGGCGACCATGTCCGGCATTGATGTGCGGCGGGTGCGGCTCGGTGTCTTCGTGCTGTCGGCGCCGTTCAGTGCCGTGGCCGGATGGCTCTATGCCTATCAGCGCGCCTATGTCGGGCCGGACCTGTTCGAAACCTATTTCCTGGTGCTGATGCTGACCGCCGTGGTGCTGGTCGGGCGCCGCCGCCTGCTGGCGCCGCTGATCGGCACCGCCCTGATCATCGGGCAGGAACGCTTCCTGTCCTTTGGCGGCGACATCAACGCCATCATCCTGGGCGGTGCCCTTGTTCTGGCGCTGGCCGTCCTGCCGGGCGGGCTGGACGGGCTGTTCCGCCGCGCCTTCGCCCGGACCGCCCAGCCCGCCCCTCATTCCGACAGGAGGCCCGTCGCTCAGTCATGACGCCGCAACCGCACCACGCCCTGCCCACCCGGCCGCTCTACCGCCGGGCCGACCTGCTGAAGCTGCTGGAGCCGGGCAGCATCGCCGTGGTGGGCGCTTCCGCCCGCCCCGGCTCTTTCGGCGAGCGGACCGTGAGCAACCTCGCGCAGTTCGCCGGCCGCCTGCACCTGGTGAACCCGCGCTATGACCGGCTGGGGGAGCGGCCCTGCCACCCCTCCATCGCCGCCCTGCCGGAAGTGCCGGACCTGGTGGTCGCCGCCACGCCGATGGAAGCCTGCGAATCCGTGGTGACCGATTGCGTCGCCGCCGGGGTGGGGGCGCTGGTGCTGTATGCTGCCGGCTTCGCGGAAACCGGCCGGCCGGAGCGCGCGGCGCTGCAACGGCGCATCGTCGGCATGGCGCGGGCGGGCGGGCTGCGCCTGCTGGGCCCGAACTGCATCGGCCTCACCGATTATGTCCGCCGCGCCGAGATCAGCTTCGTGGCCATCCCGCGCCCGGCCGCGCCGCCAACGGGGCCGGCCATCGGCATTGTCAGCCAGTCCGGCAATCTGGGCTTCGCGCTGGCGCAGGCGGTGGAGGCCGGCGCCCAGGTCGGCCGCGTGCTGACCTGCGGCAATTCGGGCGACATCGACGTGGCCGACTTGGTGGCGGCGCTGGCCGAGGACCCGAATTGTTCCGCCATCGCCCTTTTGTTCGAGGGAATGGCCGAGCCGCTGCGGCTGATCGAGGCCGCGTCGCTGGCGCGGCGCAACGGCAAGCCGGTGGTGGTGCACAAGCTCGGCACCGGGGAACAGGGCGCCCAGGCCGCCATGTCCCATACCGGCTCCCTCGCCGGCTCGAACGAGGTTTACCGGGCCGCCTTCGCGCGCGCCGGCATGATCCATGCCGACAGCTTCGAGGGGCTGCTGGAACTGGCGGGCTTCTTCGCCAAGGCGCCGGCGCCGGGGGCGGCGGGCGTCGCGGTGGTGTCGACCTCGGGCGGCGCCGCCATCATGGCAGCCGACTGCGCCGAGGCGCATGGCGTTCCCCTGCCGCAGCCGGGGCCGGAGGCGCAGGCCGTGCTGGCCGCGCGCATTCCCGAATTCGGCTCGGCCCGCAATCCCTGCGACGTCACCGCCCAGGTGCTGACGGACCCGGGCTCCCTGCGGGACTGCATGGAGGCGCTGCTCGCCGACCCGGCCTATGGCGCGCTGATCCTGCCCAACGGCTTCGCCTATGACGTGGCGACGCCGCGCTTCCGCCTGCTGGATGAGCTGGCGGCGCAACATGGCAAGGCAGCCTGCGTGGTGTGGACCAGCCAGTGGCTGGAAGGGCCGGGCGCGCGGGAGGTCGAGGCGACGCGGAATGTGGCGCTGTTCCGCTCCATGGACCGGTGCCTGGCCGCCATCGCAGCCTGGCAGGCGCAGGCCGGGCCGGCGATGCCGGAGGCGCCCCCCACGCGCCTTTCGCCGCCCGCCGCGCGGGAGCAGGCGGCGCGGCTCCTGGCGGAAGCGAGCGGCCCGGTGCTGACCGAGCGGGAAGCCAAGGCGGTGCTGGCCGCCTATGGCATCCCCGTGGTGCAGGAAACCCTGGCGACGGATGCCGAGGCGGCGGTGCGGGCGGCCGAGGCCACCGGTTTCCCCGTGGTGCTGAAGGTCGAGAGCCCGGCCCTGCCGCACAAGACGGAGGCGGGGGTGATCCGACTCGGCCTCGGCGATGCCGGCGCGGTGCGCGCGGCCTTCACGGAGGTGATGGACAATGCCCGCCGCGCCGCGCCGGACGCGCCGATCAACGGCGTGCTGGTGCAGCCCATGGTGCCGGCGGGGATCGAGATCGTGGTGGGCGCGCGGCGGGACCCGTTGTTCGGCCCCACCGTGCTGGTCGGCCTGGGCGGCGTGCTGGTGGAGTTGCTGCGCGACAGCGCCGTGGCCCTGGCGCCGGTCGGCGCCGGGGAAGCGCGGGCGATGCTCGGCCGGCTGAAGGGGGCGCGGCTGCTCTCGGGCTTCCGCAACCTGCCCGCGGCCGACCTCGACACCCTGGCCGGCATCGTCCAGCGGGTGTCCGAGCTGGCGGCCGACCATGCCGGCCGCATCGCCGAGATCGACGTCAACCCGGTGATCTGCGCCGGCACGCGGCAGATCGCGGTGGACGCGCTGATCGCCCTCAGCCCGCCGGAGGCACCGTCGGATGGGTGAGGAGAACCAGCTTGCCGGTGGCGCGGCGGCTGGCGAGCGTTTCCAGCGCCTCCGCCGCCGCGTCGAGCGGGAAGCGGCGCGAGATGGCCGGCCGCAGCCGGCCTTCCGCCACCCAGGCGAACAGGCGGGTGAGCAGGGCGCGGTTGCGCTCCGGCTCGCGCCGGGTGAAGGCGCCGTAGAACACGCCGGTGATGGCGCAGTTCTTCAGCAGCGCCAGGTTCAGCGGAATGCGCGGGATCTCCCCCGCCGCGAAGCCCACCACGAGGAACCGCCCGCGCCAGCCGATGGAGCGCAGCGCCGGCTCGCTATAGGGGCCGCCCACCGGATCGAAGATGACGTCCGGCCCTTCGCCGCCACACATCGCGCGCAGCCGGTCCCGCCAGCCTTCCTGGGCGTAATCGAGCAGGTCGTCCGCCCCGGCGGCGCGGCAGGCTTCGAGCTTCTCCGCCGTGGACGCCGCGGCGATGACGCGGGCGCCGAGGATCTTGCCGATCTGGATGGCGGCCATGCCGACGCCGCCCGCGGCGCCCAGCACCAGCAGCGTTTCGCCGGGCTTCAGGGCGCCGCGGTCTTCCAGCGCGTGCAGCACAGTGCCGTAGGCGAGGCCGAGCGCCGCCGCATCCTCCGGCGCCACGCCCTCCGGCACCGGGACAGCCTTGGCCGCGTCCACCGCCACCGCCTCGGCGAAGCCGCCATGGGTGATGACGGCGGCGACGCGCGTGCCGGGTGCGGGACCGCCGACGCCTTCGCCCAGTGCGGTCACCACGCCGCAGACCTCGCCGCCGGGGATGAAGGGCATGGGCGGCTTCTGCTGGTATTTCCCTTCGATGATCAGTGTGTCAGGAAAGTTCACGCCGCAGGCTTCGACGCGCAGCAGGAGCTGGCCCGGCCCCGGACGCGGTTCCGGCACGTTCTCGACCCGCAACGCGGATGGCGGCCCGTATTCGTGGCACATGACGGCTTTCATGATGTCCGTCCTCCCTGATCTTGCGGCAGCGGAAAGCGATGCCACCGCAGACTGGGCGAGAGGCGGACCAGGGCACAAGCCCCGATAACAGAAAGGGAGAAGGCGCATGGATTTCGGTTATTCGGACAAGGTGCTGGAGTTGCGGCGCCGGCTCCAGTCCTTCATGGACGAGCACGTCCTGCCCAACGACCACCTGCACCATGAGCAGCAGGCGGCGATGACCGACCGCTGGCAGCCCGTGCCCATCACCGAGGCGCTGAAGCCGAAGGCACGCGAGGCGGGGTTGTGGAACCTGTTCCTGCCCGCGTCGCGGCATGGCGCCGGGCTGACCAACCTGGAATACGCGCCGCTGGCCGAGATCATGGGCCGCATTCCGTGGTCGAGCGAAGTGTTCAACTGTTCCGCGCCCGACACCGGCAACATGGAAACGCTGGAACGCTACGGCACGGAGGAACAGAAGGAGCGCTGGCTGAAGCCGTTGCTGGCGGGCGAGATCCGCTCCTGCTTCGCCATGACGGAGCCGGATGTCGCATCCTCCGACGCCACCAACATCCAGACGCGGATCGAGCGGCGCGGCGACCACTACGTCATCAACGGGCGGAAATGGTGGTCCTCGGGCGCGGGCGATCCGCGCTGCGCGGTGTTCATCGTCATGGGCAAGACCTCGCCCGACAATCCCGACAAGTACCGCCAGCAATCCATGATCCTGGTGCCCCGCGACACGCCGGGCCTCACCATCAAGCGGATGCTGCCGGTGTTCGGCTTCGACGACGCGCCGCATGGCCACGCCGAGCTGTTGTTCGAGGATGTCCGCGTGCCGGTGGAGAACATCCTGCTGGGCGAGGGCCGGGGCTTCGAGATCGCGCAGGGGCGCCTCGGCCCGGGGCGCATCCATCACTGCATGCGCGCCATCGGGCTGGCCGAGCGCGCGCTGGAGATGATGTGCCGGCGCACGCTGGAACGGCGACCCTTCGGCAAGCCGCTGGCGGAACAGGGCGTCATCATCGAGCGCATCGCCAAGTCGCGCATCCTGATTGACCAGGCGCGGCTGCTGACCCTGAACGCCGCCTGGCGGATGGACATGGTGGGCAACAAGGAAGCCCGCACCGAGATCGCCGAGATCAAGGTGGCGGCGCCCGAGATGGCCTGCCAGGTGATCGACTGGGCGATCCAGGCGCATGGCGGCGCCGGCGTGACCGAGGATTTCGCCCTGGCCTACATGTTCAAGATCGCGCGCACGCTGCGCATCGTCGACGGGCCTGACGAGGTGCACCGCTTCCAGCTCGGCCGCATGGAGCTGAACAAGTACCGGCCGCCCCGCAACGGCGCCGGCGGGGCGCCGGCATGACCGGATCGCTGTTCGACCTGACGGGGCAGGTGGTTCTTGTCACCGGCGCCTCGCGCGGGATCGGCCGCGCCATCGCCGAACGCATGGCGGAGCATGGGGCGCGGGTCGTTGTTTCCTCCCGCAAGCTGGACGCCTGCGAGGAAGTGGTGGCCGGCATCGCCGCGCGCGGCGGCGAGGCCTTCGCGCAGGCCTGCAACATCGGCCGCAAGGAGGATCTGCAGGCGCTGGTGGATGCCGCCATGGCGCGCTGGGGCCGCATCGACTGCATTGTCTGCAACGCCGCGGTGAACCCGCATTTCGGCCCCTCGGCCGAGCTGCCGGACACGGCGTTCGACAAGATCATGGCCTCCAACATCCGCTCCAACCTTTGGCTGGCGAACATGGTGCTGCCGGGGATGGCGGAGCGCGGTTCCGGCTCGGTCATCGTCATCTCCTCGATCGGCGGGCTGCGCGGCTCGGCGGTGCTGGGCGCCTATGGCATCTCGAAGGCGGCCGACATGCAATTGGTGCGCAACCTCGCCGTGGAGTGGGGGCCGCGCAACATCCGCGCCAACTGCATCGCGCCGGGCCTGGTACGCACGGATTTCGCCCGCGCCCTGTGGGAGGACCCGGTGACCTACCGCAAGCGCACCCGTGACACCCCGCTGGGGCGCATCGGCGAGCCGGACGAGATCGCCGGCGCCGCCGTCTTCCTCGCCGCGCCGGCGGGCAGCTTCATGACCGGGCAGACCATCGTCATCGATGGCGGCGTCATGGCCGGCCCGCCCCTGCCGCGGGAGGATTGACGCCATGGCGACCGATCGCGCGGCGGCGGAAGGCATGCCCGTGCTGGTGCCCGTGCTCGACAACCACCGCTTCGACGAGGCGGCGCTGGCGCGCTACCTGGCGGGACGCCTGCCCGGCTTCGACGGTGGCGCGGTCGAGGTCCGGCAGTTCCAGGGCGGCCAGTCCAACCCGACCTTCCACCTCCGCGCCGGAGGGGAAGAATACGTGCTGCGCAAGAAGCCGCCGGGCAAGCTGCTGCCCTCGGCCCATGCGGTGGAGCGCGAGTTCCAGGTGATGCGCGCCCTGGCCGGCGGCGACGTGCCGGTGCCGGCGGCGCGCCTGTTGTGCGAGGATGCGTCGGTTATCGGCACGGCCTTCTTCATCATGGACCACGTGCCCGGCCGCATCTTCCCGGACCGCGTGATGCGGTCCGGCAGCGCGGAGGAGCGCGGCGCCGTCTACGCCGACCTGGCGCGGGTGCTGGCCGCGTTGCACCGCGTCGACTGGCAGGCGGCGGGCCTCGGCGATTTCGGCCGACCCGGGCGCTACATGGAGCGGCAGGTGCAGCGCTGGACGCGGCAATGGGAGGCCGTGAAGGTGGAGGAGATGCCGGCGATGGACCGCACCGCCGCCTGGCTCGCCGCGCACCTGCCGGAGGAGGAGGAAACCACCATCGCGCATGGCGACTATCGCCTCGGCAACGTTATCCTGCACCCGCATGAGCCGCGCATCGTCGCCGTGCTGGACTGGGAACTGGCGACGCTGGGCCATCCTCTGGCGGATCTCGCCTATGCCTGCCTCACCTACCACATGCCGCCGGGGCCCAGCGGGCTGACCGGCATCCTGGGCGCAGAGGCGGAGCTTCCGGGCATCCCGTCCGAGGCCGAGTTCGTCGCGGCCTATTGCCGGCACGCCGGCAGGCCCGTGCCCGGCGGCCTCGATGTCTTCATCGTCTTCTCGATGTTCCGGCTGGCTTCCATCGTCGCGGGCGTCTGGCGCCGCGCGCTGGACGGCAATGCCTCCGACCCGCGCGCCATCGCCTATCGCGAGCGCTACCGGGGCATGGCGCAGCGCGCCTGGGACATCGCCTGCCAGGCACGCAGCTGAATTGGGGAAGGAAACGGACATGACAAGCATGACGCCGGAAGGCCGTGACGCGGCTGAAATGCCGGGGGCGCGCATCCTGGCCGAAGGGCTGCGCTTTCCGGAAGGGCCGGTGATCCTGCCGGATGGGCGCGTGGCGCTGGTCGAGATCGCCTCCGGCTGCATCACCGCCGTGGCGCCGGATGGCACCAGGACGGTGCTGGCGCGGCCCGGCGGCGGGCCGAACGGCATGGCCCTCGGCCCCGACGGGATGCTGTATTGCTGCAACAATGGCGGCTTCGAATGGATCGAGGAGCCGGGCGTGCTCCGCCCGCATGGCTGCCCGCCGGATTATGCCGGCGGCTGGATCGAGCGGATCGATCCCGCCACCGGCGCCATCACCCGCCTTTACGATTCCTGCGACGGGCGGCGCCTGCGCGGCCCAAACGACATCGTGCTGGATGGCCAGGGCGGTGCCTGGGTCACCGATTACGGCAAGAGCCGCGCGCGCGACCGCGATCATGGCACCGTCTACTGGATCGCGCTCGATGGCAGCCGCATCGTCGAGGCGGCGCATCCCTTTCCCGGCGGCGCCAACGGCATCGGCCTGTCGCCCGACGGGCGCATCCTCTACGTGGCGGAAACCGAAACCGGCCGCCTCTGGGCGTTCGACATCCTGGGCCCCGGGGAGCTGCGCAAGGAGCCGTGGCCGAGCCCGCATGGCGGCCGCATGCTGTGCCAGTTCCCGGGCTTCCGCCGGCTCGACAGCCTGGCGGTGACGGAAGCGGGCAATATCTGCGTGGCGACCCTGGTGGCGGGGGAGATCACCACCGTTTCGCCGGATGGCCGCATCCTCGATGTCGTGCGCTGCGACGAGCGGATGCCGACCAATCTCTGCTTCGGCGGCGCGGACCGCAGGACGGCCTATGTCACCCTTTCCAACACCGGGCGGCTGCTGATGCTGCCCTGGGCCGAAGCCGGGCTGGCCCTGGCCGGTTGAGGCTTGCCATCATTGCCGGGGCGGGACCAGCCGCCTTAACATGGCGGCGATGGACAGCAGGATTCCTGACACGCCGCTTGCCGGCCCGGAGCGCGCCGCCGGGCATGGGCGGGATGTCGGCGCGGTGGTTCATGCCATCGCCATCCTGCGCTATCTCGCGGCGGCGGCGCAGCCCCTTGGCGTCGCCGCCATCACCCGTGGCACCGGCATCAGCGCCAGCACCTGCTTCAACATCCTGCGCACCCTGACGCGGGCCCGCTTCGTGTCCTTCGACGAAGCGCGCAAGGTCTATGCCCTGGGCCTCGGCGTGGCGGAGCTGGCGACACGTTTCTTTGGCATCAGCCACACGGAACTGATCCGGCCGGAGCTGCAAAGGCTGGCGTTGAAGCACGGCATGCTGATCGCGCTGTGGCGCGTGACGGAGGATGGCCACATCATCCTGGCCGATCGCGCCCACAACCCGCATGGCGTGCGGGTGGAGATGTCGACCGGCATCCGGCTGCCGATGCTGGTGGGCGCCGTCGGGCGCTGCATCGCCGCCATCCTGGACCTGCCGGAAGCCGAGCTGCGGGAGCGCTTCGCGCGGCTGCGCTGGCAATCGCCGCCCAGCTTCGAGAGCTATCTCCAGGATGTGCGCGCGGCGCGGGACAAGGGCTGGAGCATGGATGACGGCCATCTTTACCGCGGCATCGTCACGGTGGCCGCGCTGATCACCGACCCGGCTGGCCGGCCGCGCTTCGGCCTCAGCGGAATCACCATCGCCGCGCAGCACGATCCCGCGGCTTTTCCCTTGCTGGGAGAGGATCTTCGCGAAGTGGGCTGTTCTGCTGGGCGCGCCCTGTTCGCCGCGCGGCCGGGGCCGGATTTACCATGACATCCAGCCTCTCCTGACGCACCATCGGCATCATGCAAAAGCGGCTACCGAGCCGGTCATGAGGGAGAAGGCGGTATGAGGCAGGTCCATCGCCGTGATGCGCTGTGGGGCGGCGCGTTGACCATGGGCGGCCTGGCATTAGGCCTGGCGGCACCCCGGACAATTCGTGCCCAGGGCGCCTGGCGCCCGACGCAGACGGTCCGCATCGTGGTGCCGGCCGCCGCCGCCGGCACCACCGACATCATGGGCCGCCTGCTGGCGCCGGTGCTGCAGGAACGCTGGGGCCAGCCGGCCGTGGTGGACAACAAGTCCGGTGCCGGCGGCACGCTCGGCACGGCCGAGGTGGTTCGCGCGAAGCCTGACGGGCACACGATCCTTGTCGGCAATATCGGCCCGCAGGCGATCGCCTATTCGCTGTTCCGCAACCTGCCTTACCGGCCGGAACAGCTGGTCCCGGTGTCGAACATGATCCGCGGGCCCAACGCCCTGATGGTGCATCCCTCGGTGCCGGCGCGAACCGTGCCGGAGTTCATCCAATACCTGAAGGACAATCCGGGCAAGCTGAACTACTGCACCTCCGGCCCTGGGCAGTCCGGGCATCTTTCCGCCGTCTGGATGCAGCAGCTCACCGGCACGCAGGCGACGGCGGTGCATTTCCGGGGCGCGGGGCCCGCGATGCTGGCGCTGGTGGGCGGCGACGTGCAGTTCGCGGTGGACAACCTGACCACCGCCGTCGAGCAGATCCGCGCCGGCAAGGTGCGTGCGCTCGGCGTCACCAGCGCCGAGCGGAATGCGCAGATCCCGGAACTTCCACCGATGCGCGAAACCATGCCGGAACTGGCCGAATACGATGTCAGCACCTGGTTCGGTGCCTTCCTGCCCGCCGGAACGCCGGAAGCGGCGGTTCTTGAGCTGAACGCCGCTATCAAGGTGCTGCTGGAGATGCCAGCAACGCAGCGGCGCTTCGCGGAGATGGGCGGTGTCCCCGCCTATGGCACGCCCGCCGAATACGCCGCCTTTGTGCGGGCCGAGACAGAGAAGTGGGGTAGCGTGGTGCGGCGCGAGGGCCTGCAGATGGATATCGGCTAGAGCGCCGGCGCGCCCTCCCGGAAGGGAAGGGCGCGCTTCCTGGGTTTCAGACGGGATCCCAGGAAAACACCTCGCCGCTGCGGTCCAGCGGCATGAAGCCGGAGCGCAGCGCCGGCATCGCATGTTCCGCGATCAGCTCCGGCGTCCAACCCTCGCTCCGATGCGCGCTGCGCGCCGGACGGGACTGGGTCATCAGGAAGATCTCGTTGTTGCGCGCGGCGAAGACCTGGCCGCTGATGTCCTTTGCCTGATCGCTGGCGAGGAACACCGCCAGCGGCGCGTTCTTTTCCGGCGTCATGCGCTTCAGCTTCTCGACCCGCGCCTGCTGCTCCGGCGTTTCGGCCGGGATGGAGCTGGTCATGCGGCTCCAGGCGAAAGGCGCGATGCAGTTGGAGCGCACGCCGAAGCGCTGCATGTCGAGCGCGATGGATTTCGACAAGGCGACAATGCCGAGCTTGGCCGCCGAATAATTGGCCTGCCCGAAATTGCCGATCAGGCCCGAGGTCGAGGTCATGTGAACATAGGCGCCGGAGGACTGGGCGCGGAAATGCTCGGCCGCCGCGCGGGAGACGTAGAAGCTGCCGTTCAGATGCACGTCGATGACAGCACGCCATTCCTCCGGCGTCATCTTGTGGAAGATCTGGTCGCGCAGGATGCCGGCATTGTTGACCACGATGTCCACGCGGCCGAAGGCGTCGATGGCGCTGGCGACGATGCGGCGCGCCGAATCCCAATCCGAGACGCTGTCGGTGTTGACCACGGCGGCGCCGCCGCGCTGCTCGATGATCGCCTTGGTCTGCTCGCCCGGCGTGGCCGAGGTTTCGCCAAGTCCCGTCAGGGAGGCGCCGATGTCGTTCACGACGACCTTCGCGCCCGCCAGCGCCATCGCCAGCGCGATCTCGCGCCCGATGCCGCCGCCGGCGCCGGTGACGATCGCGACCTTTCCATCAAGCATGGGCATGACCGGGATTCTCCTCGGCGGGGGTGAACATGGGGATGGGCTGGCCCTCGCCTTCGCTGGGAACAAACACCAGGCGCACCTTCTGGCCGACCCGCAGGGTGGTGGGGTCGCAATCGACGATGTTGGTCATGATGCGCGGCCCTTCCTCCAGCTCCACATAGGCGATGACATAGGGCGTCTTCGCGTGCATGTGGCTGTAGGTGTAGAGGCTGCCCCGGCCGCTGGCCGCGACATATTCCACCTCGCCCTCATCGTCGAAGGGGCAGACCGGGCGGGGCGGGTAGTGCGCCTTGCCGGTCTTGGTGTTGCGGCCGATCAGCAGCTTCCCCTCGCGCGCCGCGTCCCAGAAGGCGCGGGTGGAGGGATCGGGCGTCGGGGCCGGCGGCGTGCGGTGTGGAAGCTTCTCGCCCATCCCTGTCACTCCCTTTCCAGAACCAGGGTCGCGCTGCCATGGCGGGTGCCGAGCGAGCCGCCCGTGCCATGCGCCAGCGCCAGGTTGCAATTCGGCACCTGCACGGCCGGATGCGCCTCGCCGCGCAATTGCCGCACCGCCTCGATCACCTTGGTGATGCCGCCGCGATTGGCGGGATGGTTGTTGCATAGCCCGCCGCCATCGGTGTTGAAGGGCAGCTTGCCGACGCCGCTGATCAGATTGCCATCGGCGACGAAACGCCCGCCCTGGCCCTTCTCGCAGAAGCCGAGATCCTCCAGCTGCAACAGAACCGTGATGGTGAAGCTGTCATAGATGCTGGCGTATTTGATGTCGGCCGGCGTCACGCCGGCTTCCTCGAAGGCGCGGGCGCCGGAGAAGCGCGCGCCGGTATAGGTCAGGTCGAGCTGCCCGCCCATCTGGTGCTTCACCGCCTCGCCCGCGCCGCGGACGCTGACCACCGGCCGCTTCAGGGAGCGGGCGATTTCCGGCCGCGTCACCACCAGCGCGCCGCCGCCATCGCTGATCACGCAGCAATCCAGGCGGTGCAGCGGGTCCGCCACCATGGGCGAGTTCACCACATCCTCCACCGTCACCACCTTGCGCAGCATGGCGTGCTCGTTGTGCTGCGCGTGATGGCTCGCCGCCACCTTGATCCAGGCGAGCTGCTCGGAGGTGGTGCCGAATTCATGCATGTGCCGCCGGGCGCACAGCGCGTACATGTTGGCCACGGCCGCGCCATACGGGTATTCGAACTGCACATCGGGCTGCGCCGGGTTGCCGGCGCGCGGCGCCGTGCCGGTCGCCATGCCTTCCGAGCGTGGGCGCCCGGCCAGCGTGATCAGCGCGACATTGCACTTGCCGAGCGCGATGGCCTCCGCCGCATGCCCGACATGCAGCAGATAGGAGCTGCCGCCCACATCGGTGGAGTCGACATGCCGCAGCCGGTCGAGGCCGATATAGTCGGCCATGCTCAGCGGCCCCATGCCGGGCGCGTCGCCGGCGCAGAAATAACCGTCCACGTCCGCGCGGGTCAGCCCCGCGTCGCGCAGCGCGCCAAGCGCCACCTCGGCATGGAGCTGCGCCGTGCTCTTGTTCTCGGCCTTGCGCGTCGGATGCTCATAGGCTCCGGCGATGCAGGCTTTGCCACGAATGCTCAAGCGTGTTGCCCCCTTCCTGTCTTGCTGTTCTCAGTCCGCGCCACATCGCTGACGCGCGCCATCCCGGCCAGCGCGCGATCCCGCCCCGGATAAAGCGCCCGAAGGCGGCAGGCATTGTGCCGCCTTTCGTCGCGGAGCGCGGCGGCCGCCCTGGCTGCCATGCCGGTCCCGCTGGCGGGAAAAGCGCGCCGTTGCGGCATCGCGTGCATCAGCCCGGCAGGCCCAGCACGTTCTTGGCCAGGATGCCGCGCTGGATCTCGGAGCTGCCGCCATAGATCGTGGTTGGCCGCGCCTCGATGAACTGCCCGGCGGGATGCAGGTCGCGGTTGCCTTCCATGGGCTCCAGCAGCCCCGCATGCTCCCCGGCGATTTCCAGCATCAACTCCGTGATGCGCTGGAACAGCTCCGCCTGGTGCAGCTTCAGCATCGATACGTCCGGGCCGAGCGTCTCCCCGCGCCGCAGCACCGCGACATAGGTTTCGTAAAGGTCCTTATGGTCCTCGAGGTCCATGCGCAGGCGGGTGTAGCGGTCGGCGAAATCGGGATCGTCCGACACGCCCATCCGCTCGGCCAGCAGCTTCAGCCGCGCCAGCGCGTAGCCCGATTGCCGCGGGGAGCCGAGAAAGATGCGCTCGAAGCCCAGCAGCGCCTTGGCCATGCTCCAGCCCTTGTTGGGCTCGCCGACCAGATTTTCCTTCGGCACGCGGACATTGTCGAAGAACACCTCGCAGAACTCGTCATGCAGGGCGAGGTTGATGATCGGCCGCACCGTCACGCCCGGCATCTTCATGTCGATCAGCAGGAAGGAGATGCCGTCCTGCTTCTTCGCCGACTTGTCGGTGCGCACCAGGCAGAAGATCCAGTTGGCGTCGGTCGCCAGCGTGGTCCAGATCTTCTGGCCGTTGACCACGTAATGGTCGCCGTCCAGCACCGCCTCGGTCCGCAGGGAGGCGAGGTCGGAGCCGGCGCCCGGCTCGGAATAGCCCTGGCACCAGATGTCCTCGCCCGCCAGGATGCGGGGCAGGAAGCGCTGGCGCTGTTCCTCCGTGCCGAAGCGGATCAGCAGGGGCCCGAGCATGATGACGCCGTGGTCGGGCAGGCGCGCCACGCCGTGCCGCTCATATTCCTCGATCAGGATGATCTGCTTCGAGGCATCGAGCCCCATGCCGCCCAGCTCGCGCGGCCAGCCCGGCGCCACCCAGCCGCGCGCCCGCAGCTTCTCAAACCAGGGCTTGCCCTGCTCCCAGTGCAGCCGGTGCGGCGGGTTGCGCAGCTCGGGCGGGTATTCGGCCTCGACGAAGCGCCGCACCTCGGCGCGGAAGGCCTCGTCGCTCATCGCGTTCAGGTCGGTCATGCCTCGTCCTCCCGGGCTTCTTCCGCGAAGCGGCGGCGGTGCATCGCGGCGGAGCCGAACTGGCTGGCCAGCACCATGGCCTTGCGCAGGTAAAGGCTGATATCCGCCTCGTCCGTGTAGCCGATGCCGCCATGCAGCTGGATCGCCTGCCGCGTGACCAGCATCGCCGCGTCCGAGGCGCGGGCCTTGGCGCGGGACACGGCGGCGCGGCGTTCGGCACGGGGTGCCTGCCCCTCATCCAGCAGCGCGGCCGCGGCGGCGATGCTGGCGCGGCTGAGGGCGATCTGGATCTGCAAATCGGCGGCGCGGTGCTGCAAGGCCTGGAAGCTGCCGATCGGCCGGCCGAATTGCTGGCGGGTGCGCAGGTAATCCAGGGTCAGCGTGAAGGTCTGGTCCATGACGCCCAGCAGGCTGGCGGCGGTGGCCAGCGCCGCTTCCTCCAGCGCGTCGGCCAGGATGCCGGGGCTGACGGTGCCGATCGGCGTGCCGCTTCCCGGCCGCAGGGTGCCGAAGAAGCCGCCATCCTGGGTCTTCTGCAGCGACAGTTCCGCGCTCTCGGCCGGTTGCAGCAGCAGGGCCATGCCGTCGCCCTGCCGCACCGGCACCAGGAAGGCGCTGGCGCCGCCGGCCTGCGGGATGAACAAGCGCGGCGCCTCCGCCGTGCCGGGCGCGGCCAGCGCGGATGGCGCTTCCTGCCAGGCGGTCAGCACCAGCGCCTCGCCAGATAGCAGGCCGTCGAGGGGTGCTTCCGCATCCACGGCCGCCAGCAGCGCGGCGGACAACATGGCCGGGATCAGCGGCTCCGGCGCCAGCGCGGCGCCGAGCTCCTCGGCCAGGGCGCAGAGCGCGGTGAGGCCGAGCCCGGCGCCGCCCTTCTCCTCGGGCAGCCGCAGCCCGATCCAGCCCTGCTCCCCCATGGCGCGCAGCAGGGCGGGGTCGAAGCCGGGCGGCTGGAAGCGCAGCGCGCGGACCCGGCGGCGGTCGCCGCCCCGCGGCGCGATGCCCGCGGCGCTTTCCCGCAGCAGCCGCGTCGCCTCGGCCAGTTCGTCGTTGTCGAGCGCCGCGCTCATGCGAACACCGCCTTGCCGTTGTTCACCACCACCACGTCGCGCTCCACCACCCGCGCGCGGAAGGCGCCGTCGCGCCAGATCTCCGTGCGGATGGTTTCGCCGGGGAACACGGGGGAGGAGAAGCGCAGCGCCAGGCTTTTCATGGAATCCTCCCGGTAGTCGCCGAGTTCGCGCAGCAGGGCATGCGCCACCACGCCGAGGGTGCATAGGCCGTGCAGGATGGGGCGCGGAAAGCCGGCCTTCGCCGCCACGTCCGGGTCGGAATGCAGCGGATTGTTGTCGCCGTTCAGGCGGTAATACAGCGCCTGCTCCGGCCGCGTCGGAAGGTCCACCGTGATGTCGGGCGGGGTTTCCGGCACGGGATTGACCGGCTTGACCGGGCCGGAAGGACCGCCGAAGCCGCCATCGCCCCGCAGAAAGGTGGTGCTGCCGGTGACGGCCAGCAGGGTGCCGGTGGCGGCGTCGCGCAGCTCCTTCTCGGAATACAGCAGCGCGCCTTTCCCTTCGCCCTTGTCGATCAGCCCGGTGACGCGGGTGCGGCCTATGATCTCGCCTTCCGCCGGCAGGGGATGGTGCAGGGTGATGGATTGCTCCCCATGCACCACCTTCACCGCATCGATGCCGGTGGCCGGGTCGGCCGCCCAGAAGCCGGGATGCGCCAGCACCACCGCCATGGAAGGCAGCACGCGCAGCGCCCGGTCGGCGTCGGTGAAATCAAGCTGCCGCCGGTCCATCGGGTCCTGCCCCAGGCCTACCGACAATGCGTAGAACACGGCGTCGCGCGGTGTCACCCGCTGCCGCACCTCGGGGATCGGGAAGTTCCGCAGCGTGTTGTAATCGATCATGACCTGTTCTCCGCGATCTCGATCACCGCGTCGGCGGCAAAGGCGCCTTCGCCCTCAGGCATGGCGAAGACCGGGTTCAGGTCGATCGCCGACAGGCGCGGGCCGGCCTGGTGCGCCAGCACCGACAGGCGCGACAGCATGCGCGCCAGCGCCCTGATATCGGCGGGCGGGCGGCCGCGCGCGCCCAGCAGCAGCGGCGCGCCGCGGATGGAACGGATCATCGCCTCCGCTTCCGCCTCGTTGAAGGGGCAGCGCCGCAGCGCGACGTCGCGCAGCACTTCCACGAAGATGCCGCCCAGCCCGAACACCGCGACCGGGCCGAACACCGGGTCGCGATGCATGCCGAGGATGCATTCCACTCCGCCCGAAAGCTGCTTCGCGACCAGCGCGCCTTCCAGCCGGGCCTGCGGCGCCGCCGTCGCGGCCCGCTGCATCAGCAGCGCGAAGCCTTCGCGCACCGCCGTCTCGTCGCCGAGGTTCAGCAGCACGCCGCCGATTTCCGATTTGTGCAGGATGTCGGGCGACAGGATCTTCATTACCACGGGGAAGCCGAGCGCCCTTGCCGCCGCCACGGCCTGCTCGGCGGTGGCGCAGGCCTGCTCGGGGGCGGCGGCGATGCCGGCCTGGCCGAGGAGGCGCTTCGCCTCGGCCTCGCTGGGCGTCGATTTGGGCCATTCGAGCGCCGGGAGGGAAGGCGCCGGCTCGGGCGAAGCGGCGGCGAAGGCATCGCCGAAGCGGCCCATGGCGTGGATCGCGGCCACGGCGCGGGACGGGTCGGCGAAGACCGCGAAGCCATCTTCCTCGAACTGCCGGATCTGCGGCGGATCGGCGAGGACGGACAGCACCATCAGCCGGTCCGGGTAACGGGCGCGAAGGGCGCGAAGCTGCTCCCGCAGGCGCGGCGTGATGGAGGGCGCGCCCCCCGCATGGGTGAAGAACAGCAGCGCCGAACGGTAGCCGCCCTCGCCCAGCAGCGCCTCCCCGAAGCGGCCGACCAGCGACAGGTCGTTCAGCACCTGGGCGGTGCAGTCCACCGGGTTCTGCGGTGCGCAGAAGGGGAGGTCGCGGTGCAGCGCGGCCTGGGCCGCCTCCGGCATCGGCGGCATGGGCAGGCCGGCGGCATCGGCCGCGTCGGAGATCAGCACGCCGGCGCCGCCGCTTACCGTCAGCACGCCAAGCGTGTTGCCGGCCGGATAGATCTTGCGCGTCGCCAGCCGGGCGATGTCCAGCAACTCCTCCGTGGTGCGGGCGCGCACCACGCCGAATTCCGCCAGCACCGCATCCGTCACGGCGTCGTCGCCTGCCAGGGAGGCGGTGTGCGACTGCGCGGCTGCGCGCCCCAGCTCGCTGCGCCCGACCTTCATCATCACCACGGGCTTGCGGTTGCGGCGCGCGAGGTCCAGCGCCGCGAGGAAGCGGTTCGCGTCGCGGATGCCTTCCGAATAGGCGGCGATCACCTCGGTGCCCGGGTCCTGCGCCATCCAGGCAACGATGTCGCCCACGGTCACGTCGGCCTCGTTGCCGGTGGTGACGCTGCAGGAGAGGCCCATGCCCATGTCGCGCGCCATGCTGAACAGGTGCATGCCATAGGCGCCGGACTGGCTGGCGATGCCGATCGGGCCAGGAATCGGATAGCCGCGCTCCAGCGAGGAGGTGAAGGTGCCGTAGAAGCCGTTCGCCGTGTTCAGCAGGCCCAGGCTGTTGGGGCCGAGCAGCCGCATGCCGTGCTGCCGCGCGATGCGCAGCAGCCTTTCCTGCGCATCCGCCCCTGACGCGCCGGTTTCGGCGAAGCCGGCGGTGAACAGGATGGCGGCCTTGGTGCCGCGTTCGGCGAGGTCTTGCAGCGCGGCCTCGGCGGCCTTTGGCGGCACGGCGATGATGGCGGCTTCCGGCGTTTCCGGCAGGTCCCGCACGGAGGCGAAGGCCGGCAGGCCCTGCACGGTGGCGCGATTCGGGTTGACCGGCAGGATGGGGCCCGAGAAGCCGCGTTCCAGCATGGCCGCGATGGGGCGGCCGCCGATCCGGCTGGAATCCTCCGATGCGCCGATCACCGCCACGCTGCGTGGGCGGAGCAGCGCAGACAACGCTGCGCCAGCTTCGGTCTGCGGCAAGATCTTGTTTCCTGTTCCTGGACGATGGCCGGCGCCTCGGCGCGACCCTCACCCTCCCTTGTTGGCTGTGGAGGTTAGAAGGGAGGTTGTCGCCATTCAATATGAAGAATGGTATTCTTCATCCGAAATGCGGGTCATCAAACCGCAAAGGGGAGGAAAGGCGTGACCATGGAACACACCCCATCGGGCCGGGCTGCGCGGCCGGACGCAAGCCGCGCCGCGCCGCGTTTCCACCTGCTTTCCACCCGGTCGGAGTGCCGCCATGCCGGTGCCTGAGCTTTTCAACGGCCGCCTCGCCCTGCCGGCGGTGGCGGCGCCCTTGTTCCTGGTGTCGGGGCCGGATTTGGTGGTGGAAACCTGCCGCGCCGGCATGGTCGGCACCTTTCCGGCGCTGAACCAGCGCGACACGCCGGGCTATGTCGGCTGGCTCGAGGAGATCGCCGGCCGGCTGGCGGGGCATCCCGGCGCGGCGCCCTTCGGCGTGAACCTCATTGTCCATCGCAGCAACCAGCGCCTGCAGGCCGACCTGGCGGCTACGGTGGCGCATCGCGTGCCGCTGGTCATCACCTCCCTCGGCGCGGTGCGGGAAGTGGTGGACGCCGTGCATGGCTATGGCGGGCTGGTGTTCCACGACGTGATCAACATGCGCCATGCCGCCAAGGCCGCGGAAGCGGGGGTGGACGGGCTGATCGCGGTGTGCGCCGGCGCCGGCGGCCATGCCGGCACGCTCAGCCCCTTCGCCTTCCTGCCGGAGCTGCGCTCGATGTTTTCCGGCACGTTGCTGCTGGGCGGCGGCATCTCGCATGGCCGGCAGGTCGCGGCGGCCCGGCTGATGGGGGCCGACCTCGCCTATGTCGGCACCCGCTTCATCGCCACGCAGGAAAGCCTGGCGCCGCCGGACTACAAGCGCATGGTGCTCGACGCCCGGGCGGGGGACATCGTGTACACGGCCGCCATCAGCGGGGTGAAGGGCAACTTCCTGCGCCAAAGCCTGGTCGCGGCCGGCCTCGACCCCGAGCGCCTCGCCGAGCAGGAGGCGCTCAACCTCACCGAGCACGAGAAGCGGCCCTGGAAGAACATCTGGTCGGCCGGCCAGGGTGTCGGCGCGATCGATGACCTGCCGGCCGCCGGGGAATTGTGCGCCCGGCTGGCCGCCGAATACCGTGCCGCCGCCGGCAGCCTTTGAGCCGCGACAAGCAACCCGAGGAACGATCCAGAATGAGCGACACCACCCCCGCGGATGCCCCGCCCACCACCCATGCCCGGTTCAGCGATGGCGTGCTGGAGCTGACGCTGAGCTATCCGCGCCGGCGCAACGCCCTGGCGATGGAATTGCGGGAAGCGCTGATCGCGCATCTGGAGCGCGGCCTCGCCGATCCGGAATGCCGCGCCATCATCCTGACGGGGGAGGACGGGCATTTCTGCGCCGGCGGCGACATTTCCGGCATGGGCCGGCCGACCGCCATGCAGGGCCGCCGCCGCATGATGTCCGGCCACCGGATGGTGCGGCTGCTGGTGGAAGGGGAGAAGCCGGTGATCGCCGCCGTCGAGGGCCACGCCGCCGGCGCCGGCATCTCGATGGCCGCGGCCTGCGACATCGTGGTGGCCTCGCGCGAGGCGGTGTTCACCTGCTCCTTCAACAAGGTCGGGCTGGTGCCGGATCTGGGCGCCGCCTGGACGGTGTCGCGCCGCATCGGGCTGGGCCGGTCGAAGATGCTGATGATGCTGGGCGAGCCATTGTCGGGCGAGGCGGCGGCGGGCCTCGGCCTCGTGGATCAGCTGGCGGAACCCGGCAAGGCGCTGGAGGCGGCGCGGGACATGGCGCGCCGCATCGCCGCCCGTTCCCCGCTCTCGAACGCCATGACCAAGACGCTGTTGAACCGCACCACCGGCACGCTGGGCGAATCGCTGCAGGCCGAGGCGGATATCCAGGGCCTGCTCTACGCGTCCGAGGATTTCGTCGAGGGCAGCAGCGCCTTCCTGGAAAAGCGTCAGCCTGCCTTCCGGGGCGGCTGAGGACGCCAGGGCAGATCCCGGTCGGACAACATCATCCGGCCGGGTAGAATAGGTCCCGGGCGGTTTCCGCGTTCAGCGCGGGCGGAACCGCTTCAGGGCCGGTCCCAGAGGCGCGCCGCGCCGAACACGCCCGATGAATCGCCATGGCGGGCACGCAGCAGCCGCACCTCCGCCGCATCCCCGAACACGAAGGGTGCCATGCGGCGCGGCACCTCGACGTAGAGATGCGGCAGGTTGGACAGCCCGCCGCCCAGCACGATGGCGTCCGGGTCGAGGATGTTGGTGACCGCCGCCAGCGCGCGGGCCAGGCGGCCGGCATGCCGGTCCAGCGCCGCGTGGGCGGCGTGGTCCCCGGCTGCCGCCGCCTCCGTGATGCCGCCGGCGTCGCGCTCGCCTTTGCCCTTCCAGTCGGCGGCCAGGGCGGGGCCGCAGAGCAGGGTTTCCAGGCAGCCATGCAGCCCGCACCAGCAGCGCGGGCCGGGATGCTCCGCGGCGGTCATCCAGGGCAGGGGGGTGTGGCCCCATTCGCCGGCCACCCGGTTGCGGCCTTCCAGCAGCCGGCCATCCACCGCCACCCCGCCGCCGACCCCGGTGCCCAGGATCACCGCGAACACCACGCCGTGGCCGGCGCCGGCGCCATCCGCGGCCTCGCTGAGCGCCAGGCAGTTGGCGTCGTTGGAAACCCGGACCGGGCGGCCCAGTGCCTCCGCCAGGTCGCGGTCCAGCGGTTGGCCGTTCAGGCATTGCGTGTTGGCGTTGCGCACCAGCCCGTCGCGCGGGCTCAGGCTGCCGGGGATGCCGATCCCGACGCTGCCCTTCTCGCCCAGCTCGGCCTCGGCCATTTCCACCAGCCCGGCGATGCCGGACAGGATGCCGCGATAGTCGCCCGGGGTGCGGGCGCGGCGGCGGAGCCGGACGGCATCCCGCGCATCCAGCGCCACGATTTCCGTCTTGGTGCCGCCCAGGTCGATGCCGATGCGAAGCGTCATGCCGCGAAGGATAAGGGTCCGCCCGCTTGCGCGATAGGGCGCCCCTGTTCGCGGCCAGGGGCGCGGCCTATGTTCCCGAACAGGCATTGAAGGACGGAGGGGGCCATGGTGCTGGGCAGGTTGCTGGGTGCCCTCACGGGCGATGCCGGGCGGGTGGAGCCTGCCGGTCTCGGCCCCCGATTCCAGGAAGCGCTGTTGCCCGGCGAGCAGGTGCTGGCCGCCTTCCGCACCGTGCGGGATGGCTTCGCGCTGACCGACTGGCGTATCGTGGTGCTGGACCGCCAGGGCATGACCGGCTCCAAGACCGGGATCCTCAGCGTGCCCTACCGCGCCGTCACGCGCTTCTCCGTGGAAGCGGGCGGCACCACCGACCTTGATGAGGAGCTGAAGGTCTGGGATCGCGCCGGGGAGGCGCCGCTGTCCTTTTCCTTCCGGCGCGGCACGGGCGCGGCCATGGCGGCGCAGGCCCTGCTGGCCGAGCGGGTGCGGGGCGCGTGAGCGTGGCTTGCATCGGAACCGCGGCGGTGGTGCAGTCCCGGCCCATGGCAGCCCCTTCCAAGCCCGTCCCCCCCAGACCCGCCGCCGCCGCGCCGGCCGCGTCCGAGATCACGCTCGACCTGCAGGGGCTGACCTGCCCCTTGCCCGTGCTGCGCGCCAACCGCGCCCTGCGCGGCATGAAGGCCGGGGAACGGCTCACCGTGCTGGCCAGCGACCCCGCGAGCGTCAAGGATTTCCAGGCCTATAGCCGGGAAACCGGCCACGCCCTGGTCAGCTTCAGCGAAACGGCCGGGTTGTTCCGGTTCACCCTGCGCAAGCGGGAAGACAAGCGGGACGAGCCGCCGCCCGAATGAACGTCCTCCTGGTCACCCACCATGCCTGCCTTGGGCACAGCAATGCGGATGACCATCCCGAATGTCCCGACCGCCTGCGGGCCGTGCTGAGGGCATTGGAAGCCGAGGAATTCGCGCTGCTGTTGCGGGAGGAGGCGCCGGAGGCGACCGAGGAGCAGTTGTTGCGCGTGCACCGGCCGGAACATGTCGGCGCCGTGCTGGGCATCCGCCCGCCGGAGGGCGAATGGGTGATGCTGGATGCGGAAACCGGCATGGCCGCCGGCAGCGCCGACGCCGCGCTGCGTGCCGCCGGCGCCGGCATCGCCGCCGTGGATGCGGTGTGCCGGGGCGAGGTGAAGCGCGCCTTCTGCGCCGTGCGCCCGCCCGGCCATCACGCCGAGCCGGACCGCCCGATGGGCTTCTGCCTGTTCTCCAACGCCGCCATCGCGGCCCGCCACGCCATCGCCGCGCACCGCATGCGGCGCGTCGCCATCCTGGATTTCGACGTGCATCACGGCAACGGCACCCAGGCGGCGGTGGAGCGCGACCCGGCGATCCTGTTCGCCTCCAGCCACCAATGGCCCTGCTATCCCGGCACCGGGCATGAGCGGGAACGGGGCGTCGGCAACATCCACAACGCCACCCTGCCACCAGGCGCCGAGCCCGGCCTGTTTCGCGAGGCCTGGCGGGACATTCTGCTGCCGGCGGTGGAGGAATTCGTGCCGGAGTTGATCATTATCTCGGCCGGCTTCGATGCCCATGCGCGCGATCCATTGGCCCAGCTCAGGCTGCGCGAGGCGGATTTCGCCTGGCTGACGGAGCGAATCTGCGATCTGGCGGACCGCATCTGCGGTGGCCGGGTCGTCTCGACGCTGGAAGGCGGTTATGATCTGCCGGCGCTGGCCAGCAGCGCCGCGGCGCATGTTCGCGCGTTGATGAATGGCTGAACCGCAGCACAAGGTTTTCTGTTTGATGCCCGAGACAACCAACCCGCCGGAGGTTTCCTCCCTGTCCTTCGAGGATGCCCTGGCCGAGCTGGATGCCATCGTCCGCAAGCTGGAGGGCGGCCAGTCCCGGCTGGAGGAGGCGATCGCCGATTACGAGCGCGGCGCCGCGCTGCGCCGCCATTGCGAAGCCAAGCTGGCGGAGGCCGAGGGCAAGGTGCAGGCCATTGTCGCGGGCCCCGATGGCGCCGCCACCGGGCTGCGGGACATGGGCTGACCACGATGAGCGGCGCCGCCCCCGAAACCGCTTCTCCGCTGCTCGCCGCGCTTGCCGCCTCGGTGGCGGAGATCGAGAACGCGCTGGACACGCTGCTGCCGCCCGAGGAAGGGCCGGAGGCGCCGCTTTACGCCGCCATGCGCTACGCGGCGCTGGGGGGCGGCAAGCGGCTGCGCGGCTTCCTGGTGCTGGAAGGGGCGGCGCAGTTCCGCGTGTCCCGCACCTCCGCGCTGCGCGTCGCCGCGGCGATCGAGATGCTGCATGCCTATTCGCTGGCGCATGACGACCTGCCGGCGATGGACAATGACGACCTGCGCCGCGGCAGGCCGACCCTGCACAAGGCCTTTGACGAGGCCACCGCCATCCTGGCCGGGGACGCGCTGCAGGCGCATGCCTTCGCCGTGCTGGCGCATGAGGACACCCATTCCGACCCGGCGGTGCGGGCCGATCTGTGCCTGCGCCTGGCCCAGGCCGCCGGGCCGCGCGGCATGTGCGGCGGGCAGATGCTGGACATGCTGGCTGAAAGCAGCAGGGAGCCGGCGACCGAGGCCTCGATCGGCCGGCTGCAGGTGCTGAAGACCGGCAAGCTGATCGAGTTCTCGGCCGAGGCCGGTGCCATTCTCGGCAAGGCGCCGGGGATGCAGCGCCATTGCCTGCTGGCCTATGGGCGGGAACTCGGCGCCGCCTTCCAGATCGCGGACGACATCCTGGACGCCACCGCCACGGCGGCGGAAACCGGCAAGGCCACCGGCAAGGATGCGGCGGCGGGAAAGGCCACCCTGGTCGGGCTGCTCGGGCTGGAACGGGCCCGCATCCAGGCCGAACGGCTCGCGGAACAGGCGGTGTCGCATCTCGACAGCTTCGGCGAACGGGCTGACCTGTTGCGGATGCTGGCTGCCTACACCATTCACCGGAGGTCCTGATGGCGAACCCACCGAACCAGGCGCCGCACACGCCTCTGCTGGACCGGGTGCGATATCCCTCCGACCTGAAGAACTTCTCGGCCGATCAGCTGAAGCAGGTCGCCGATGAGCTGCGGGCGGAAACCATCCACGCGGTCAGCCAGACGGGCGGGCATCTCGGCGCCAGCCTGGGCGTGGTGGAGCTGACGGTCGCCATCCACGCCGTGTTCGACACGCCGAAGGACCGGCTGCTGTGGGATGTCGGGCACCAGACCTATCCGCACAAGATCCTGACCGGGCGCCGCGACCGCATCCGCACCCTGCGCCAGGGCGGCGGCCTGTCCGGCTTCACCCGGCGGAGCGAGAGCGAATACGACCCGTTCGGCGCCGCGCATTCCTCCACCTCGATTTCCGCCGGCCTCGGCATGGCGGTGGCGCGCGACCTGAAGCGCGCCGGCGCCAAGAACGGAACGGCCAAGCGTGACGACCGGCAGGTCATCGCCGTGATCGGCGACGGCGCCATGAGCGCGGGCATGGCCTATGAGGCCATGAACAATGCCGGCGCCATGAAGTCCCGCCTTATCGTGGTGCTGAACGACAACGACATGTCGATCGCCCCGCCGGTGGGCGCCATGTCGGCCTATCTGTCGCGGCTGATCTCCTCGCGCCCCTTCCTGTCGCTGCGCGAGGTGATGGCGAAGGTGGCCCGACGCTTCCCCGCGCCGCTGGAGCGCGCCGCCCGCCGCGCCGACGAGTTCGCCCGCGGCATGCTGACCGGCGGCACGCTGTTCGAGGAGCTGGGCTTCTATTATGTCGGCCCGATCGACGGGCACAACATGGACCACCTGCTGCCGCTGCTGCGCAACCTGCGCGACGCGGAGGATGGCGCGCCGATCCTGCTGCACGTCGTCACCCAGAAGGGCAAGGGCTATGCCCCGGCCGAGGCGGCGAGCGACAAGTACCACGCCGTTTCCAAGTTCAACGTCATCACTGGCGCGCAAAGCAAGGCGCCCCCCGGCCCGCCCACCTACACCAAGGTGTTCGCGCAGGCGCTGGTGGCCGAGGCGGAGGCGGATGAGCGCATCGTGGCCGTGACCGCCGCGATGCCCTCCGGCACCGGGCTCGACCTGTTCGAGAAGCGCTTCCCGAAGCGGACCTTCGATGTGGGCATCGCCGAGCAGCATGCCGTCACCTTCGCCGCCGGCATGGCGACGGAGGGGATGAAGCCCTTCGTGGCCATCTATTCCACCTTTCTCCAGCGCGCCTATGACCAGGTGGTGCATGACGTGGCGCTGCAGAAGCTGCCCGTCCGCTTCGCGCTCGACCGCGCCGGGCTGGTCGGCGCCGATGGCGCGACCCATGCCGGCGCCTATGACATCGCCTATCTCGGCTGCATCCCTGAGATGGTGCTGATGGCCTCGGCCGACGAGGCGGAGCTGGCCCACATGGTGGCCACGGCCGCCGCCTTTGACGAGGGGCCGACCGCCATCCGCTTCCCGCGGGGCGAGGGCTTCGGCCTGGTGCCGGTGCCGGCGCGCGGCACGGTGCTGGAGATCGGCAAGGGGCGGGTGCTGCGCGAAGGCAGCACGGTGGCGCTGCTGTCCTATGGCGCGCGGCTGCAGGAATGCCTGAAGGCGGCGGAGGAGCTGGCTTCGCGCGGGCTGTCCTGCACCGTGGCCGATGCCCGCTTCGCCAAGCCGCTGGACACCGCCCTGGTGGAACGGCTGGCGCGGGAGCACGAGGTGCTGATCACCATCGAGGAAGGCTCGGCCTGCGGCTTCGGCGCGCTGGTGATGCAGCACCTGGCCTGGAAGGGCGCCTTCGATGCCGGGTTGAAGTTCCGGCCCATGACGCTGCCGGATGCCTTCATCGACCATGATGCGCCGAAGCTCCAATACGACCATGCCGGGCTTTCGGCGCGCGCCATCGCCGATGCGGCGGTGGCGGCGCTGGGCCGCGGGGCCGGGGCCATTCCGGCACGGGCCTGATCATCTCTGCCCGGAAGGGCCGCCGCCCTTCCGGGCCGGAGTGGGCCATTTCCCGCCGGTGATGGCGGGTCGCGGGTGGCGCCGGTCCCTGGGGGCGCGGATGCGCCCCGCCGGGCCAGCGCCCACCGCCTTCGGAGTTTCAGAAGCAATGCCCAAGCAAAGAGCCGACCTCGCCCTGGTGGAGCGTGGCCTGGTGGAATCCCGCGCCAAGGCGCAGGCGCTGATCATGGCCGGCAAGGTGTTTTCCAACACCAGGCGGGTGGAGAAGCCGGGACAGCCTGTCGCCGGGGACACGCCGCTGGAGGTGAAGGGGCAGGAGCATCCCTGGGTCAGCCGCGGCGGCATGAAGCTGGCCCATGCGCTGGAGCATTTCGCGCTGGACCCGGCCGGGCGGATCGCGCTGGATGTGGGCGCCTCCACCGGCGGCTTCACCGACGTGCTTCTGCATCATGGCGCGGCCAAGGTCTACGCCGTGGATGTGGGCCATGGGCAATTGGCCTGGAAGCTGCGCAGCGATGAGCGGGTGGTGGTGATGGAACGGACCAACGCCCGCTGGCTGGATGCCACGCTGGTGCCGGAGGCACCTGGCATCGTGGTGTGCGATGCTTCCTTTATCGGCCTGGCCACGGTGCTGCCGGCGGCGCTCGGGCTGGCGGCGCCGGGGGCCTGGGCGGTGGCGCTGATCAAGCCGCAATTCGAGGCGGGGCCCGACAAGGTCGGCAAGGGCGGCGTGGTGCGCGACCCCGCGGTGCATGACTCCGTCTGTGCCACCGTGCGGAACTGGTGGAAGGCGCTACCGGGCTGGACGGTTCTGGGGATCGAGCCGAGCCCCATTCTGGGGCCCGAGGGCAACCGGGAATTTCTGATCGCCGCACGCAAGGAAGGCTAGAGAAAGGCCGAAGGCCGCCTCAGGCGGCGCGGGGCGCCGCCATTTTGCCGGCCGTCGCGATTTCCTGCAGCAGGGACCAGACGCGGTGCGGGTCCATCCGCACCTCGGGGTCGTTCAGCAGGCGATCAAGCTCCAGGAGCTTGGCTTCCATGTCGCGCTCGGACATCGTTGGTCTCGTCTCTGGCACGGCGGTTACGGAGTTCGTGCAACGCAACATGGCCCGGAAAGTTACAGCTGGGCGATGGAACGTTGTCGTGACCGGCGCAGAAAAGCACCGCTCAGGCCAGGGAGGAGATTGCCGGCTGCAATTCGGGCCGCGCCGCCTCGCGGTGCCCCTGGTTGCGGAAGCGTACTTCGCCCTGCGCGGCCGCGTCGGGCGGGGCGCAGTCAAACATCTCCAGGCGGGTGACGCAGCTGGCGGCGGTGATCCGCGCCGCGTCCGGCGTGGTGAAGAAGCGGCGGATGCTGCCTTCCAGTTCCAGCGTTTCCCGCAGGCCGCGCCATTCGGAACGGTCCACATCTTCCAGGAAAACGGAAACAAGGCCGGCGCAGGTGCCGGACAGGCGGCTCATCGCGGCGTTGCCGAGGCGGCGCGTGATGGCCGCGGCGATGGCATTCTCCCGCCCGGCCCGCGCGGCCATGACAAAGACGCTGCTGCCGGTGGCATCGCTGGTCACGGCCAGATGCGCGTCGGGACCGAACTGGCTGCGCAGCCGGGCCGAGAAACCGGCCCCCGCCGCCTGCACCCCCGCCAGCAGCAGCGGGTCAAGCTTCAGCACGGCGGCGCCATTGGCATCCTGCCGCTTCTGGTCGGCCAGCATGGTGCTGACGCGTTGCTGCAGGGCGGCCAGTTCCTCCGGGCTCTGGATGCCGTCCGGCAGGGTCATCTTCAGCAGGTAGCGGCCCGGATGGGCGGCCAGCCAGTTCTGCAGCTCCGGATTCACCCCATCCACCAGGGTGAACCAGTCGCCGCGGTTCAGGTGGCGCCCTTCCTCGGCCGAGACGGTTTCGCAGACCAGCTCGGCCCGCGCCTCGCCATATTCGAGCATCAGGTCGTGCGGGGTTCCGTCGGTCAGGCCGGTGAAATGCACGGTGAAGCCACGGGCGCGCTGGCGTGCGGCTTCCCGCAGCAGGTGAAAGAGCGGGATCAGCGTCGCCTCGCCCACCAGCCCTTCGAGCAGGCGCTGGCGGAGCCGTTCGCGCGGAGGCTCCGGCAGGGTGTCGGCCAGGGCCACGGCATCGCGCGCCAGGCCGATGATGCGGCGCTCGGCCCGGTTGGGCGCGACCCCGTTCTCCGGCTTCGCCAGCTTCGACAGGATCAGCTCAAGGGCATGGCGCTGCTGCGTGGCGCGGCCGCACCAGGAATTCGGCACAGCACGCCGCGCGATCTCCGCCATGCGGTCCCGCCACGGCGCCTCGCCCGCCAGCGCCAGGAAGCCAAGGCAATCCTGACGGCCAGAGGCATCATCGGTGCGCTGCATCGGCTTCAGCCTCTCCCATCGGACCAGGATACCTTTCCGGAGGGCGAAACGCCGCGTCAAGCGGAGGGTTGGCCGCATGCAAGCGACCTTCACGATTAGTTGCGGGGCAGGCGCGCCTGCGAGGGTGCCTCCGGATTCTGCGCCCGGTGCCGCAGCAGATGATCCGCCAGGACGCAGGCCAGCATGGCCTCGCCCACCGGCACGGCGCGGATGCCGACGCAAGGATCATGGCGGCCCTTGGTCAGCACCTCGACCTCGGCTCCAAAGCGGTCCACCGACTGGCGCGGCGTCAGGATGGAGGAGGTGGGCTTCACCGCGAAGCGCGCCACCACCGGCTGGCCGGTGGAGATGCCGCCCAGGATGCCGCCCGCATGGTTGGACAGGAACTGCACCGTGCCATCCGGGTTCATGCGCATCTCGTCGGCATTGGATTCACCGTCCAGCGCCGCGCCGCTGAAGCCTTCGCCGATTTCCACGCCCTTCACGGCGTTGATGCTCATCAGGGCGGCGGCGATGTCGGCATCCAGCTTTCCATAAAGCGGGGCACCCAGGCCCGGCGGCAGGCCTTCCGCCACCACCTCGATCACCGCGCCCAGGCTGCTGCCGGCCTTGCGGGTGGCGGCCAGGGATTCTTCCCACAGCGGCACGGCCTGGGGGTCGGGGCAGAAGAACGGGTTGCGATTCACCTCGTCCCATTCGAAGCGCGTGCGGTTGATGCCGAGAGGCCCCATCGCGACCATGGCGCCACGGATGGCGATGGCATCGCCCAGCACCTTGCGGGCGATGGCGCCGGCGGCGACCCGGATGGCGGTTTCGCGCGCCGAGGACCGGCCGCCACCGCGGTAATCCCGCACACCATATTTTAGATGGTAGGTCAGGTCCGCATGGCCGGGGCGGAAGCGGTCCCTGATGTCCCCGTAATCCTTGCTGCGCTGGTCCTGGTTCTCGATCATGAAGGCGATCGGGGTGCCGGTGGTCATCCCCTCGAACACGCCGGACAGCAGGCGGACCTGATCCGGCTCCTGCCGCTGCGTCACGAATTTGGACTGGCCTGGGCGGCGGCGGTCCAGAAAGGGCTGGATATCGGCTTCCGACAGCGCGAGGCCCGGCGGACAGCCATCCACGATGCCGCCGATAGCGGGGCCATGGCTTTCACCCCAGCTGGTGACGCGGAACAGATGGCCGAAACTGTTGTGGGACATGAAAACGCACCGGCGGGAGAACAGGATCGCCGGTTATGCGGAAAGCGGCGGCAAAGGCCAAGGGCCCCTGCCGCCGCGCCGGCCGGTCAGGCGGGTTTCAGGCGCCTGATTGCGGCGTCTTGCGGCGGCCGCCGGCGGGAAACACGTCCACCGGCCCGCCCAGCGTTTGCGCCAGCTCGTTCATTTCGCCGGGCTGCGTTTCCCCGGGCTGGATCGGCTGGCGGATGGTGCCGCTGGCGGTTTCCTGCTGTTCCGCCTCGCCCTGGTGGGATTTGCGGATGGTGCCGCTGTCCCGCGGGTTCATCCGGTCACGGTTCTGTTGCGGATCGGCCATTCAGGTGCCTCCTTGTTCCGCTCAGGATTTCTCGGTGGTGTCGTGGACGTGGTGCCGGTCCCGCTCGCCGCCGCCGCCCGAGATCCGGCTGTTGCGGCTGTTGGTGGAGGAACCGGGCTCCGGGCCTTCCGTGCCGCCGCCGCCCTTGTGCCCGGTGGCCGCGGATTTGCTGGGGTCCTGGCGGTTCTGGTGGCTGCTGCCGGGGCCGCCATGGCGTTCGGTGTCGGGGTCGCGTTCGGGCATGCTGCCTTCTCCTTGGCCGGTTGGTGGACCAGTCGGGGGCCGGTCGGGCTGTCAGCGGTCCTGCTGGTAGCCCTGGTGGGTGGTGTTCTGCTGGATGTCGGCGCTGCGGCCCTGGTTCTGCGGGATGTTGTTCTGCGGCCGCGCCTTCTGTTCCGCCTTGGCGGCGGGGGATTCGCGGTCGGCTCCGGGGACCTTGGGCTGGTTCTCCGGCGGCACGGGCGGCATATGCGCCTTGCTCATCACTGGATCTCCTTGGATGCTGGAAAAGGCGCGACTAGCGGAGGCGGGCCCCGGCCTGTTCGGCGCGCTCCTTGCGCGCCTGCTCCTCGGCCATGGCGGCATCCGCCTCGGCTTCGCTGGAAGCGGGTTCGGTGGGCTGGCCGCTGCGCGGCGTGGGCCCATGCGCCCCGGGCGGCAGGGGCGGCTGCCCCGATTGAGGGGTCCGCTCGCTCATGCAGAAGCCTTCCCTTTCACGCGGCCGGCATGGCCGCATGGAAGGGAAACGGTCGCAGCTGTCGGGGGTTTCCGCGCCCGGCCCGATGGCCGGCGCAGCGGCGTCAGACGGTGGAAATGTCCGGCGCGTCGACGGCCTTCATGCCGACAACATGGTAGCCGCTGTCCACATGCAGCACCTCACCGGTGACGCCGCTGCCCAGCTCGGACAACAGGAACACGCCGGCGCCGCCGACATCCTCGATGGTGGTGTTGCGCTTCAGCGGCGAGTTGTACTGGTTCCACTTCAGGATGTAGCGGAAATCGCCGATGCCGCTGGCGGCCAGGGTCTTGATCGGCCCCGCCGAGATGCCGTTCACCCGGATGTTCCGGTCGCCCACATCCACCGCCATGTAGCGCACGCTGGCTTCCAGCGCCGCCTTGGCCACGCCCATGACATTGTAATGCGGCGTCACGCGCTCGGCGCCGAGATAGGTCAGGGTGAGCAGCGAGCCGCCTTCCGGCATCAGCGCCACGGCACGCCGGCTGACAGAGGCAAAGGAATAGCAGGAAATGTCCATCGCCTGCAGGAAGGCGTCCCGCGGGGTGTCCATGTAGCGGCCGCGCAGATACTGCTTGTCCGCATAGGCGATGGCATGCACCAGGAAGTCCAGCCGGCCCCAGCGCTGTTCCAGCGTGGCGAAGGCGGCATCGACGCTGGCCTCGTCCGCCACGTCGCAGGGCAGCACGATGTCGCTGCCGACGCTGGCCGCCAGCGGCCGCACCCGCTTCTCCAGCGCCTCGCCCTGATAGGTGAAGGCCAGCTCGGCCCCTTGCGCGGCGACGGCGCGGGCAATGCCCCAGGCGATCGACTTGTCATTGGCCAGACCCATGATCAGGCCGCGCTTGCCCGCCATCAACGTGCCGGCGGGGCTGGAGGGGGCGTGCGGGGCGTCAGCTTCCATGGGCGGGTGAAACCATCTGGCTCAGGGTTGCAGGGTGGCCGGGCAGGGCATCCCCGTTGCAAGGGTCACGCCGTGGTGGCACACCGCCTCCGGCTGGGCAAGGGGCCTGGGGCAAGAGGCTGGGCAGGGGAGCCGCATGACCGCGTCCGATGCATCCAACGATCCGTTCGCATTGTTCCGCGCCTGGCTGGCCGAGGCCGAGGCCACCGAGCCGAACGACCCCAACGCCATGTGCCTGGCCACAACCACGCCGGATGGCTTTCCGTCCGCGCGGATGGTGCTGCTGAAGGGGCTGGATGAGCGCGGCTTCGTGTTCTTCACCAACCGCGAAAGCCGTAAGGGCGGCGAGCTGCTGGCCAATCCGCGCGCCGCGCTGTTGTTCCACTGGAAGTCGCTGCGCCGGCAGATCCGCATCGAGGGCGCCATCGAGGCGGTGACCGAGGCCGAATCCGACGCCTATTACGCGACGCGCCCGCGGTTGTCGCGGCTGGGGGCCTGGGCGTCGCAGCAATCCCGCCCGCTCGATAGCCGGGCCACGCTGGAGGCGGCGCTGCGGGACGCCGAGCAGCGTTTTCCCGAAGCGGATATCCCGCGCCCCGCCTATTGGGGCGGCTTCCGCCTGCTGCCCGGCCATTTCGAGTTCTGGCAGGACATGCCCTTCCGCCTGCATGACCGGCGGATGTTCGACGCCGCCCCAGGCGGAGGCTGGACCATGGGCCGCGCCTTTCCCTGAGCAACAAGGGGCCGGTCGGCCTGCCGGGCCGCGGCGGGGGATGTCCCGTTGCGCGGAGAAGCGGGTTTTGATTCCGTTCCGGCTGGTCTGGCCTTAGCCTGATGCCACCCCGGCGCCTTCTTGCTGCCTGGAACCATGTTCAGGGCTGGAACAACTTGGGCTTGGCCGTGTTATGCAGGGCATCGCCCGAGGCTCGGCAGGGTTGGCGGGCGCTGGAGTGATCAAAGGAGACCGAGCCATGGCCTATCGCCGGCTGTTGCTTCCCCTGACCGGGACCGCCGCGGGGGAGGCTGCGCTGAACACTGCGCTGATGGTCGCCCGCACCTGGAACAGCCATGTCCACTGCCTGCATGTGCGGGTGGATGCCCGTGATGTCGCGCCACTGGCCGGCGAGGGCCTGTCCGGCGCCATGATCGAGGAGATGATGGCGGCGACCGAGCGCGAAAGCGGCGAACGCGCCAGCCGCGTGCGCAGCCTGTTCGAGAAATTCGTGCAGGGCTGCGACGTCACCATCGCCTTGTCCGCGGAAACGGCGGCCAAGAGCGACGGCCCCACCCTGTCCTTCGAGTCGATCGCCGGGCGGGAGGAGGATGTCGTGGCGCAGCAATCCCGCCTCTACGACATGGCGGTGGTGCCTCATCCGGAGGCGGATGAGGATGTTTCCTCCTCCGACGCGCTGCACGCGGTGCTGTTCGACTCCGGCCGCCCCGTGCTGATCGCGCCCCGCGAAGCGCCGCAGGCCATCGGCCGGCGTGTCTGCTGCGCCTGGAACGGCACGGCGGAAAGCGCCGCCGCCGTTGCCGCGGCATTGCCCTGGCTGCACCACGCGGAAGCGGTGCGCATCCTCTACAGCGACGATTACCAGCGCCGCGGGCCAGGGGCCGAGGGGGTGCAGGCCTATCTCCGCTGGCACGGCATCACCGCGGAAGCGGTGCCCTTCAAGCCGCAGACGCGCGAGGTGGGCGCCGGGCTGTTGGGTGGGGCGCGCGATTTCGGCGCCGACCTGCTGTGCATGGGCGCCTACAGCCATTCGCGCCTGCGGCAACTGATCCTGGGTGGCGTCACCCGTCATGTGCTGGAGAATGCGGACATCCCCGTTCTGATGTGCCGCTGATATGGGTGCTGGTGGAGCGCCGGGCCGGGGTGGAACAGCCACCCCGGCCCGGCGCTCCCTGAGACGCCACCTCCCCGGGAAGGGGCCTAGCTGGCCTGCGGGTCGATCCAGCCCACATGCCCGTCGGAGCGGCGGTAAACCACGTTGAGCTGGCCGCTGGCCTGGTTGCGGAACATCATCACCGGCATCTGCCCGAGATCCATCCGCATCACCGCCTCGCTGACGGTGAGCCGGGCGATCTCGGTGGGGGTTTCGGCGATCACGGTGCCATGGTCCATGCCATCCGCTCCGTCCTGGCCATCCTGGCCGTCGGCGATGCCGTCATCGGTCACCCGGTCCAACAGGATGTCGGGATCGATGGTTTCATCCGGCTCGTCCGGGGCCTGGGCAAGGATCACGGAGCGGGCGGTTTCCGCCGTGGCGGGCAGCCGGTCCGGTGCCTGGTTCCGGGCATGCTCATTGACCCGCCGGCGGTAGCGGCGCAGCCGCTTGGCGATGTGGGCGGCCGCCTCGTCAAAGGCGCGGTGGGCGTCGGGGCCTTCGCCCTGGCCGCGCAGGCTGAGGCCGCGTCCGGCATGGATGTCGACGGTGCAGGCAAAGAAGGCCCGGTTCTTGCTGAAGGTAACATAGGCCTCGAGCGCGTGGTCGAAATATTTCTTCGTCACGTTGTTGAGGCCTTCGGCGACATGGACCTTGAGGGCCTCGCCGGTTTCGACCTGCTTGCCTGCGACGACGATGTGCATGTGAAGTAACCCCTCCTTCTTGACTGACGAGGGGCCGTCCCGTGGGACGGCGGAGCGGGCGGGTCACGCCCGCACCGGGTCAGGCCGGGACGGCCTTCTCCCGTTTGCGTTGCACAGATGAAGGTATGCGCAACGCTTCCCGGTATTTGGCCACCGTTCTGCGGGCAATGTCCACACCTTCACGGCGGAGGGCTGCGACGATGGCATCGTCGCTGAGGATATCGTCTGGGCATTCGGCGGTGACCATGCTCCGGATACGGTGTCTAACCGCCTCGGCGCTGAAAGTTTCACCGCCGGTGCCGCCAATGGCGGTGGTGAAGAAATACTTCAGCTCGAAACAGCCGCGCGGCGTCGCGATGTACTTGTTGGCGGTGACGCGGCTGACGGTGCTTTCATGCAGCTCCACCGCTTCCGCCACGTCACGCAGGATCAGCGGGCGCAGATGCGTCACGCCATGGCGGAAGAAGCCGTCCTGGCGGCGCACAATCTCGGCCGCCACCTTCAGGATGGTGCTGGCGCGCTGTTCCAGGCTTTTCACCAGCCAGGTGGCGGCCTGGTACTTTTCCGACAGAAAGGCCCGCTCCTCCCGCGTGGCGCTGACCTGGGCGCGGGCGTGGAAGCCGCGATTAACCAGGATGCGCGGCAGGGTTTCCGGATTCAGCTCCAGCAACCAGGCGGCTTCCAGCGTGCCGTCGGGGGCGGTCCAGGCGGGGGCGGGGCGCATCAGCACGTCGGGCACCAGCGGCATGGCCGGGCTGGCGTCGAAGCTGGCGCCGGGCTTGGGATCGAGCCGTTTCAGTTCGGCCACCATGTCGGCCAGGTCCTCGGCATCGACGCCGCAGATGCGCATCAGGCCGCGCAGGTCGCGCCGCGCCAGCAGCTCCAGGTGATCCAGCAGCGCGGCCATGGCCGGATCGAGCCGGTCGCGTTCCGCCAATTGCACCGCCAGGCATTCGCGCAGGGAACGGCAGAACAACCCCGTCGGCTCGAAACGCTGCATGACGGCGCGGATGCGGGCGACACGCGGCACGTCGCAGCCCATGGCGGCGGCGATGGCCTCGTCCTCGATGGCCAGGCGGCCAGCGGGGTCCAGCAGGGCGATCAGCTGCGCCGCGATCAGCCGGTCCCCGGCCTCGGGGAAGGCCAGGCGCACCTGCCAAGCCAGCTCCTCGCGCAGCGTGCGGGGGCGCTCGGCGGCCAGTTCCTCGATGCCGCGGGGCGCATCCTCGAAATCGGCCCGGCCGCCCCGTGCGGGCTCGCCGTCATACACATTGGACCAGTCGCGGATGTCGAGCGGCGCATCGGCCTCGGCCGGAAGGGTGGCGGCGCCCGCCGCGTCATAGCTGTCCGGCGCCGCAGCCGGTTCCTGCGGTGGCGCGGATTCCGGCGGGGGGATGTCCGGGCGCTCGTCCCGCTCCAGCAGCGGGTTGCGCTCCAGCTCCTCCTCCACAAAGGCGCTGACCTCCAGGTTCGAGGATTGCAGCAGCTTGATGGCCTGCCGCAATTGCGGCGTCATCACGAGGGATTGGGTGAAACGCAGGTCCAGGCGCGGGCCGATGGCCATGGCTCAGCTTCCGGCGACCGGGAATGGCCGAAACAAGGTGGATGCCGCACAAAGCCGGTGCAGCGGGCCCATGCTACAAGCTGAACCTTTCGCCGAGATAAACCCGCCGCACATCCTCATGCGCCACGATGTCCTCTGGCGTGCCCTCCATCAGCACCTGGCCATCATGCAGGATGTAGGCACGGTCGATGATTTCCAGCGTTTCGCGGACATTGTGGTCGGTGATCAGCACGCCGATGCCGCGATTCTTCAGATGCTTCACCAGATCGCGGATCTCGCCCACCGCGATCGGGTCGATGCCGGCCAGCGGCTCGTCCAGAAGGATGTAGGCGGGATGGGTGGCCAGGGCGCGGGCGATCTCGCAGCGCCGCCTTTCGCCGCCCGACAGCGCCAGGGCCGGCGATTTGCGCAGATGCGTCAGGCCGAACTCGGCCAGCAGCTCGTCCAGCATCTGCTCGCGCCGGTCACGCTGCGGCTCCACCACCTCCAGCGCGGCGCGGATGTTGTCCTCCAGGCTCAGGCCCCGGAAGATCGAGGCTTCCTGCGGCAGGTAGCCGAGGCCCATGCGGGCGCGGCGGTACATGGGCAGGGTGGTGACCTCCTGCCCATCCATGAACACCTGCCCCTGATCGGGGCGGACCAGCCCGGTCATCATGTAGAAGGTGGTGGTCTTGCCCGCGCCATTGGGGCCGAACAGCCCCACCGCCTCGCCCCGCCGGACGCTGAGCGAGACGCCGCGCACCACCGGCCGCTTCTTGAAGCGCTTGCCAAGGTCCCGGGCGACCAGGCCGCCTTCGCCTTCCACCACTTTCAGGCTGGCGCTCATCGGCCGCGTCCCCGTTGTTCCTGCGGCTGTCCTTGGGGCTGGCCCTGCGGCGCCGCCTCCTGGCCCTGCTGGGGGATGATCAGCCCCTGCACGCGGCCGCCGGGCGTGGAAACCAGGCGCGCCACGCCGCTGCGCATGTTCACGATGGCTTCCTGCCCGTTCAACTGGTTGTCGCCGCGGGTGATGCGCACTCGGCCCAGCAGGCGGGCCATGCCGGTCAGCTCCGAATAAACGCCGCGATCGCCGCGCACCACCTCGGACGGGGTGCGGATCTCGACATTGCCGAAGGCCTCGACGCGCTCCAGCTGGCTGCCGGCGTCGGGGCCACCCTGCCGCGCATCGGCCTGGGCCGGGGCGGCGCCGCCCTGGTCCTGAAA
This sequence comes from Teichococcus oryzae, assembly GCF_008386565.1. Lineage (GTDB taxonomy): Bacteria > Pseudomonadota > Alphaproteobacteria > Acetobacterales > Acetobacteraceae > Pseudoroseomonas > Pseudoroseomonas oryzae. The sequence continues at coordinate 521,106 of NZ_VUKA01000002.1, forward strand.
ATAGCCCACCAGCGTGTCGGCGAAGATCTGCCGCTGGTCCTGCGTGACCACATGCGCGGCGCCGCGCGCCACGGCCATGCGCTTCTGCGGCCAGTATTCCATGCTGTCGCGGGAGGTCAGCACCTCCTGCGGCGTGGTCAGCTTTAGCGCGCGGCCGGTCAGCACCAGCACCGCCTGGTCCATGTCGTAGATGGCGCGGTCGCCCTCGGCATGGTCGGTGGCGCTGTCGATCTTGACGTTGCCCTCGGCCTCCAGCCGCCAGATCTCGCCGCCCGACATGGGGGAGGCATCGCCGTCCTGCGCCGCTTGCGCGGCCGGCTGGCCGGCGCGCGGCCGGTAGCGGGCGATCAGCCGGTCGGCGGTGACGGTGACGCCCTGGCGCACGGCGCGGGCATTGCCGCGCGCGATCACCAGCTGTTCCTGCTGGCGCCATTCGATGCCGTTGCTGGCGGTGACCTCGATGGGCCCGCCCTGGGTGAGGTCCAGTGCCTGCGCCGCCAGCGGCAGCGGGGCAAGCGCCACTGGGGCAAATGTCAGCGCGGCCAGAAGCGTGGCCATGGGAACCGCATGCCTCATCGGCCGCCCTCCAGAACCGCCTTGGCCTGGCCGGTGAACACCACCACCTGGCCGCGGTTTTCCAGCCGGAAGCCCTCGCTCACCAGCGTGCCGAACGGGCCCTGCGCCGCCACGGGCTGGTCGCCCTCGGCATTGCCGGCATTCAGGTCGATCTGCGCGGCTTCGGTGCGCAACGTGCTGCCATCCTCGTGCCAGAGCGTCACCTGGCCGGCCAGATCCAGCTCGTTCCTGTCACGGGCATACTCGCCCTTCTCGGATTCCAGCAGCACCCAGGCCCCGCCGCTGGTCACCATGTCGGCGCGCGGGCGGATCAGGTCGATCAGCTCCTGTTCGCGCTGCAGCGCCTGGCTGGCCGTGACGTTGACCGGCCGGCCCTGCTCGTCCAGCCCCTGGTAGCGGGCGGTGGAAAGCCGCATGGCCTCCGTGGTGGTCTGCCCGGCCCGGCGAAGGGCCAGGCGGCCACGATCCTCGGCGCTGTCGAATTCCGGCCACAACGCGACCGCCGCCAGCAGCCCCAGCGCGCCCAGCGGCAGCAGCCAGCGGGCCATGCGCACAAAGAAGCGCCGGCGGGCCAGGGCGCCCTCGTTCATCACCATGCGGGCGCGGGACGGCAGCAGCATGCGCGACCGGCCCTGCCCCCCGCCGCTCCTGGCGACGGGCGCGGAGGGGATGTCGCGCGGCGGAATGGCCATGGTCATGCCGCCTGCCGGACAGCGGGCCGCGAGCCAGGGTGCCGGCATGACGGGTGGATGGAATTCAGGAAGGGCCTCACCGGTCTTGTATGGGGTGGAGGGCCGCCGGGGTCAACGCAGCCGGACTTTCCCCAATCAAAAATCATGCCAGGATTGTGGTGGAGGCTGGCTGCCCAGCGCTCAGTGCGCGAAGATGTCCGGATCGTCATAGCCCAGCAGATCCAGCGCGCCGCGTGCCGGCAGAAAGCGGAAGCAGGCTTCCGCCAGTTCCAGCCGCCCTTCCCGGCGCAGCAGCCCTTCCAGCTTTTCCCACAGCGCATGCAGGTGCAGCACGTCCGAGGCGGCATAGGCCAGTTGCTCCGGCGTCAGCTCGGCCGCGCCCCAGTCGGAGGATTGCTGCTGCTTGGAGATCTCGATCCCCAGCAATTCGCGGCACAGCTCCTTCAGCCCATGCCGCTCGGTGAAGGTGCGCACCAGCTTGGCCGCGATCTTGGTGCAGCGGACGGGGGCGCATTCGATGCCAAGGGCGGCGCGCAGCATGGCCACGTCGAAGCGGGCGAAATGAAACAGCTTCACCACGGCCGGATCGGCCAGCAGCGCCTTCAGATTGGGGCAGTCGGCGCCGCGGCCGCCCAGGGTGGGGGGCATGATCTGCACGCAATGCGCGGTGCCGTCGCCTGCTGAAAGCTGCACAAGGCAAAGCCGGTCGCGGCGCGGATCGAGGCCCATGGTTTCCGTGTCAACGGCGACAACGGGGCCGAAATCAAGCCCGGGCGGCAGGTCGTGCCGGTGCAGCTTGATCAGCGAATTCGGGGTAAACAAGGTCTTGGCCATCATCCCCTCTGCGGCTTCCGGCAATAGCGTACGGGCCGGAGGAGGCGGGGGAGATATGCCCAGGAAAGGACTCGAACCTTCACGACCTTGCGGTCACTGGCACCTGAAGCCAGCGCGTCTACCAATTCCACCACCTGGGCAAGGAGGCGAACCGCCGAACGGCGTGGACGGGCTTTTATGGGGGAGGCGGCGCGGCGTCAACGGGGGTTTTGCAGTTTTGCGACATCTGGTGAAAAACCTTCCTTCAACCCCAGCGAAGGGGATGGAAACTCCGGCCCGTGGGCAGGGTTGCGATCTTCGCCAACCATCCGGCGCCAACAACCTGGGAGGTTTTCCCATGCGACGCCCCTTCCTTGCCCTGGCCGGCCTTTTCCTGGCTGGGCTGGCCCTGGCCGTCATGGCCGCCTCCGCTCCGCTTCGGGCGCAGCAGCCGAACGCCGACACGCTGGCGGCGGTGAAGGCGCGCGGCACCCTGGCCTGCGGCGTGTCCACCGGCGTGGCCGGGCTGTCCCAGGCGGATTCGCGCGGCGAATGGCGCGGCATCGACACCGATTTCTGTCGCGCCGTGGCGGCCGCCGTGCTGGGCGACGCCGCCAGGGTGCGCTTCGTGCCGACCACGCCACAGAACCGCTTCACCGCCCTGCAATCGGGCGAGGTGGATCTACTTGCGCGCAACACCACCTACAGCTTCGCCCGCGATGTCGGCATCGGGCTCTCCTTCGCGGGGGTGCTGGTGCATGACGGGCAGGGCTTCATGGTGAAGCGCGGCCTGGGCGTGTCCTCCGCCCGGGAGCTGGACGGCGCCACAATCTGCCTGCAGCCCGGCACCACCACCGAGCTGAACCTGGCGGACTGGTTCCGCTCCAACAACATCCGCTTCACCCCGGTGGTGATCGAAAGCTTCCAGGAGGTCACGGCGGCCTTCGTGGCCGGGCGCTGTGACGCCTACACCACCGACCGGACTGGGCTCGCCGCCGTGCGCGCTGCCCAGGGCGCGCGCGCCGACGACTACGTCATCCTGCCCGAGACGGTGAGCAGCGAGCCGCTGGGCCCGCTGGTGCGCAAGGGCGACGCCCGCTGGGCGGACATCGTGAAGTGGACCCTGAACGCCCTGGTCGCCGCCGAGGAGCACGGCGTCACCGCCGCCAACGCGCAAGGCCGCCTGCAGGACCCGAACCCGGAGGTGCAGCGCCTGCTGGGCGGCACGGGCGAGTTCGGCAAGCCGCTCGGCCTCGGCAATGACTGGGGGCTGAAGGCGATCCAGGCGGTTGGCCATTATGGCGAGATGTGGGAGCGCAACATGACGCCGGTCGGCGTCGACCGGGGCCGCAACAGGCTGGCGCGGGATGGCGGGCTGATGTGGTCGCCGCCCTTCCGCTGAGCGGCGCAGAGCTTCCGGGAAGGGGCGGGCGGGATCGTTCCGCGGCGCCGCGATCTGTTCTAGGCTGGCGCCATGATCCGCATCGCGCCCGACCATGACCTGCTGCTGGTGGTTGACGTGCAGCCCGACTTCATGCCGGGCGGCGCGCTGCCGGCCGCCGATGGGGATGCGGTGGTGCCGGCGATCAACCGCATCCTGCCGCGCTTTTCCCATGCCGTGGCGACGCAGGACTGGCACCCGGTGGACCATGCCTCCTTCGCCAGCCAGCATCCCGGCAAGGCCGCCTTTGAAACCGTGCGGCTGTTCTATGGCGAGCAGGTCCTGTGGCCCGACCATTGCGTGCAGGGCACCCCGGGCGCCGCGCTGCACCCGGCGCTGGACGCGGCCCGCTTCCAGATGGTGCTGCGCAAGGGCTTCCGCCGCGCCATCGACAGCTATTCCGCCTTCCGGGAGAATGACCGCGCGACGCAGACCGGCCTGCATGGCTATCTGGCGGAGCGCGGCATCCGGCGCATCTTCATCGCCGGCCTGGCACGCGGCTATTGCACCGATGTCTCGGCCGAGGATGCCGCCGATCTCGGCTATCAGGTGGTGCTGCTGGAGGATGCCTGCCGCGGCATCACGCCGGAAGCGACGGCCGCCGGCACGCGGCGGCTGCGCGACAAGGGGGTGCTGCTGGCCCGAAGCGACGAGCTCGGCTGAGCGCCACCCGCGGCCGGCTTCCAGCCGCGCACGGAATGTGCGGCATGCGGACAGGCTGCCGCGGATCAACGGAGGCTGCCGCCGGCGGTGCCGGATACCATGGCGCCGCAACGGCAAGGGAACAGCCGCACCATGACGGACCTGACGGAACGCCTGCAAGCCGCCGAGACGCTGGCGCGGGAAGCCGCCGCCCTCGCGCTGCGCCTGCGCCCCGCCCATGGCAGCGCCGCCATCACCCTGAAGGGCGCCCAGGACTGGCTGACCGAGGCCGATGGCGCGGTGGAGCGCTTCCTGTCCGACGCGCTGCGCCAGCGCTTCCCGCAAGACGGCTTCCAGGGGGAGGAAGCCGGGCTGCACCGGGATGGCCCGCTGCGCTGGGTGGTGGACCCGATCGACGGCACTTCCAACTTCGCCCATGGCGGCCAGCGCTGGTGCGTCTCGGTGGGGCTGGTCACGGAAGAACGGGCGGTGCTCGGCGCCATCGTGGCGCCGGAGCTGAACCAGTGCTTCCTGGGCGCGGAAGGGCGGGGCGCCACGCTGAACGGCCGCCCGATCCGCGCCGCCGCCACCGCCGGGCTGTCGCGCGCCATTGTGGAATGCGGCTGGTCCCCGCGCGTGCCGAACGACGCCTATCACGCGCTGTGCCAGGCAGTGATGGGCCAGGGGGCGATGCTGCGCGCCGGCGGCTCCGGCACGCTGGGGCTGGCCGACGTGGCCTGCGGCGCGCTGGATGCCTATGTGGAGCGATACATCAACCTGTGGGACGTGGCCGCCGCCCTGGCCATCCTGTCGGAAGCCGGGGCGCGGGTCAGCCCCTTCCTGCAGCAGAACGCGGCGGGGAAGGGAGCGCCGATCCTGGCCGCAGCCCCCGGCATCGCGGCGCCGCTGGCGGCCCTCACCGGCATGGTGCTGGAGGGCTGAGCGGCCCTCGGCGCGGCTCCCGCGCCAGGCGCACACGCAGCGGGCCGGGGGCGTCCTCCACCACCAGCGGCAGGGTGCCGGCGGGGTCGCCATCGGCCTGCACCGGCACCTCCATCCCGTCCAGCGCCACATGGCCGGCGCGGTGCCGCGTCAGCCCCGGCAGGCGCGGCAACAGGCCGAAGGGCAGCAGCGCGCCGGCCAGCATCGCCTGGGCCGCCCCGCCCCGCATCAGGGCGACATGGAAACCCGGCTGCACCGGGCTGGCGCCCGGCGCCAGGGTGTAGCGCCCGGCATAGAAGCGGCCCTTGCTGACCACCAGCGCCGAGGCCGCGAGCGGCGCCCCGCCATCCAGCGAGGCCGAGATCGGCGCGAAGCGGTAGCGCGGCAGCTCGCGCAGCGAATGCCAGACATAGGCACCCCGGCCGATCGCCTTCTTCAGCCGCAGGTCGAGGTTCTTCACCACCGCCGCATCGAAGCCGGCGCCCACCATCTGCACGAACAGCCTTTGCCGCCCATCGGCGAAGCGCGCGATGCCGGGCCACAGAAGCACCTCCCGCCCCGTGGCGAGGCAGCTGGCGGCGGCTTCCGGCAGCATGGGCAGGTCCAGCTCCTGCGCCAGCACATTGGCGGTGCCCAGCGGCAGGATGCCGAGCGCCGTGTCGCTGCCGGCGAGCCCCGCCGCCACCTCGGCGATGGTGCCGTCCCCGCCCGCCGCGACGACGCAGGGGCGGCCGGAACGCGCGGCTTCCCGCGCGATGCGCTCGGCATCGCCGGGGGCGGCGGTTTCCGCCAGCTCCGCGCCCGGCAGCAGGCGCAGGGCGCGGTGCAGCTTCTGCCGGCGGCGGCTGCCGGCGGCGGGATTGAACACGATCAACGGCGCGATCGGATGCAGCGTCGTCATTCCTCGGGCTTCATGCGGTTCGCCCGCAATGTGGTGCGCGGCGGCAGCGGCGTCCCGCGCCGATCGCGCCGTCGCCGAAACTTCATGAAAACCGGCCGCATGTCAGGAAAACGTCACGCCGTGCCGTGACGGCAGCGCCTATGGAAGATGCGTCGCAGCAGCCGGATGACCATGCACCAGAGCAGGACCGCCCCCATCCCGAAGCGCCGGTACCGCAGCGTCTTCATCTCGGATGCGCATCTCGGCACGCGCGGCAGCCGCGCGGATTTCCTCGCGGATTTCCTGCGGCAGACCGAATGCGAGCAGATGTATCTGGTGGGCGACTTCGTCGATGGCTGGCGCCTGCGCAAGACCTGGTACTGGGATTCCTGCCATGACGAGGTGATCCGCCTGATCCTGCGGCAGGCGCGCGACGGCACCGCCGTGACCTACATCCCCGGCAACCATGACGAGATCTTCCGCAACTGGCTGGGGCTGGAAATGGCCGGCGTGAAGCTGGCGCTGAAGGCCGAGCACAAAGCCGCCGATGGCCGCCGCTTCCTGGTGATCCATGGCGACGAGTTCGACAGCGTGGTGCGCTACGCCAGGTTCCTCGCCCTGCTCGGCGATGGCGCCTACAACCTCGCCCTCACGCTGAACCGCTATTTCAACCTGGTGCGCCGCAAGTTCGGCTATCCTTACTGGTCGCTGTCGCAATGGCTGAAGCGGCAGGTGAAGGGCGCGGTGAAGGCGATCGACCGCTTCGAATCCGCGCTGGCCCTGGAAGCGCGGCGCGGCGGCTTCGACGGCGTGATCTGCGGCCACATCCACCATGCCGAGATGCGCGACATCGGCGGCGTGCTGTACATGAATGACGGGGACTGGGTGGAATCCTGCACCGCGCTGGTGGAGCATCCCGATGGCCGCTTCGAGCTGATCGACTGGGCCGCCGAGAACCGCCTTTCGCCCTGGCCGGCGGCGCCGATGCCGCCGCCGCACCTGGCGCTGTCCGCCTGATCGCCGCCGATGCCTTTCCGTTCTTCAAGGGGCCACCCATGATCCCCGGCATGCCGGCGCGGCTGCTGGTGGTGTCGGACGCATGGTTCCCGCAGGTCAATGGCGTCGTGCGCACCTTGTCCACGGTTGTCGACCTGCTGCGGGCCGGCGGCGACACGGTGGAGGTGATCGGGCCGGACCGCTTTCATTCCCTTCCCACGCCCGGCTATGCCGAGATCCGGCTGGCGCTCGCGCCGCGCCGCCGCCTGCAACAGCTGATCGACGCCTTCGCGCCCGACGCCATCCATGTTGCCACCGAAGGGCCGCTGGGCTGGGCTGCGCGCGCCATCTGCCGCCGCCGCGGCTGGCGCTTCACGACCTCCTTCCACACCCGCTTCCCGGAATACCTCCACGCCCGCACGCGCGTGCCGGTGGAATGGAGCTGGGCGGTGATGCGCCGCTTCCATGCCGCTTCCGCCGCGACCCTGGTGGCGACGCCTTCCCTGGCGGCGGAAATGCGGGAACGCCGCTTCGGCAACATCGCCGCCTGGTCGCGCGGCGTGGACACGCGCCGCTTCCACCCGGTGACGGCTCCGGGCGCGCCCGGCAACCCGTGGGCGCATCTGCCGCGTCCGGTCTTCCTGTATGCCGGCCGTCTGGCGGTGGAAAAGAACATCGCCGCCTTCCTGTCGCTCGACCTGCCGGGCAGCAAGGCGGTGGTGGGGGATGGCCCGCAGCGCACCGCCCTGCAGAGCCGCTTCCCCCAGGCGCATTTCACCGGGCGGCTGGACAATGGCCAACTCGCCGCCGCCTATGCGGGGGCGGATGCCTTTGTGTTTCCTTCCCGCACCGACACCTTCGGGCTGGTGCTGCTGGAGGCGCTGGCCTCCGGCACGCCGGTCGCCGCTTATCCCGTGACCGGGCCGATCGACGTGATCGGGCCGGCGCCGGAGAAGGTGGGGGCGCTGGGCGAGGATCTGCGCGCCGCCTGCCTTGATGCGCTGGCCGCCGACCGCGCCGCCTGCCGCCGCCATGCCGAGCGCTGGTCCTGGGAAGCCTGCGCCGCCCGCTTCCGCGACACCATGACGCCGGCCCGCCATTGAAGGGGGGCCGGTGGAACGCCTTTGGCCCCTATGGCCGCCGATGTTGGTGGCCGCGCATCCGCGCCGCACCCTGCCCGGCGGCGCGGTGCCGATGGCGCTTCGTGCCGCGATGGAGGCGGTGGCGCCGGGCCGGGGCTTCCCGCGTCACCTCACCTTCGCCATGTCGCGGGCTGGGGTTCCGTGGCGGGGCGGAAAGCCCGGGCGGCGTTGAATTCGCTACCTGCCAGCGCGCGGCGCTCCATCCCCGCGCGCCTTTCCCATTGATCGCGGCTGCTTTCCATAGCATCTGCTCACCATGAGCAGCGCTGCCGGCATCCGCCGGACGGGGCTGCGTCTGGTGCGGCCCCATTCGGCGGCACGGGAACCCTTATCCCGCGGCGCCCCGATCGCGGCGCCGCCCGCACAGGAGCTTGCCGCCGCTGCGGATGTCCAGGTTGAGGAAAGGCCGTCTGCTGACCTTCCAGGGACCGGGTGTCTGGTTGCTGGCCCTGCTTGGCTGGCTGGCCTGCACGGTTACCGCCTGGACCGTGGCCGAGCGCAGTGCCGACCGGGTGGAGGCGAATGCCAAGCTCGCGGCCCTGGCGCGCGCCCAGGTCGCCGCCGAAGCCATCGAACAGAACTTGATGCGGATGCTGGAAAGCATCCGCGGCCTGAGCGATCTGGCACGGGCCCGGCAGATCCTGCAGCAGAGCGGCGTGCAGGATGTCGCCAGGATGATCGAGGCGCAGCTCACCTCGGTGCCCGCCTGCCACCGCTTCGGGGTTCTGCAGGTCGGCACGATCGACAATGAAGGCTGGCTGGTCTGGTCCTCGGCGCCGGGATGGCAGCGGGTTTACCTGGGCGATCGCCCCCATTTCCTGGCCCACCGGTCGGGGGGGGGCGCCCAGCTCTATGTCAGCGCCCCGCTGACCGGTCGCACCACCGGGCGGCGCAGCCTGCAATTCAGCCGTCCGCTGCTGGACCGGGACGACCGCCCGGCCGGCGTCCTGGTGGTGTCGGTGGACCCCGAGCGGCTGTCGCAGGACCTGACGGCGCTGAGCCTGGGGGGCCACAACACGGCGCTGATCCTGCGTCGCGACGGCACGGTGCTGGCACGCGGGCAGGAGGCGCCGCAGCAATCCGGCGACGTGCTGTCGGCGTCCGATCCCCTGATGCAGGCCCTGGCCGCCGGACAGGACGGGGGGCTGAGCCTGATCGAGCCGTCGGATGGCCGCGAGAAGCTCATCGGCTTCCGCATCCTGGAGGATGCGCCGCTCGCCGTTCTGGTGTCGCTGGACGCGGCGACCGAGATCGCCGGAACGGATTTCGTGCGGCCGGCGCTGCGTGCCACGGCCCTGGCCTTCTCGGTCCTGTTGCTGGCGGCGCTCGCCTTGTCGCTGCTCTGGCTCGACCGACGCCGCACCCTGTGCGACCTGGAGGAAGCCCGGCGGGAGCGCGAGGCGACGCAGCAGCGCCTGGTGCAGTCGCAGCGGATGGAGGCGCTGGGGCGGCTGGCCGGCGGGGTCGCGCATGACTTCAACAATGTGCTGCAGGCGATCCTCGGCGGCGCCAAGCTGCTGGGCAAGCGCCCGGCGGACGAGGCCACGGTGCGGAAGCTGTCCCGCATGATGCAGGAAGCGGCGGAACGCGGCGCTTCCGTCACGCGGCGGCTGCTGGCCTTTGCCCGCCGGGTGGAACTGCGCGCCGCGCCGGTGCGGCTGGACGACATGCTGCGGGGCCTGCAGGAGGTGCTGACCCACACGCTCGGCCGCGAGGTGCGCATCGAGCTGGACCTGGCGCCCGGCCTGCCGCCGGCCCTGGCCGATGGCGCGCAGCTGGAAACGGTGCTGATCAACCTGGCGATCAATGCGCGCGACGCCATGCAGGCCAGGCCGGAGCGGCGGCTGTGCTTCCGCCTGCGCGAGGCGGCGCCGGAGGATGCGGCGGATGCCACCGCCACGCTGGCGCCGGGCCGATACCTGTCGGTGGCGGTGGAGGACACCGGCTGCGGCATGGATGCGGCGACCCTGGCCCAGGCGATGGAACCGTTCTTCACCACCAAGCCGAAGGGCAAGGGTACCGGGCTCGGCCTGGCCATGGCCAAGGGCTTCGCCGAGCAGTCGGGCGGCGCCCTGGCGATCCGCAGCCAGCCGGGGGAAGGCACGGTGGTGCTGTTGTGGCTGCCGGTCGCACCGGCGCCTGGCGCGGCGGACGATGCCGCCCCGCATCCCCTGGCGCGGGCTTCCGGCCACATCCTGCTGGTGGATGACGAGGCGCAGGTGCGCGAAGTGCTGAGCCTGGCGCTGCGCGAGCAGGGCTATGCCGTGTTCGAGGCGGCGGACGGCCCCGCGGCGGTGGTGCATCTGGAAAGCGACGCGCCCTGCGATGCGCTGGTCAGCGACCTCGCCATGCCCGGGATGGACGGGCTCGCGGTGCTGCGCGCCGCCCGCCAGCGGCGCCCTGGCCTGCCGGCGCTGCTGATCACCGGCTATGCCGGGGACGCGGCCGACCGCGCCCTGGGGGAGGCGGCGGAGGCCGGCCCGCTCCTGCTGCTGCACAAGCCGGTTGATCCCGAGGATCTGGCGGAACGGTTGTCGGGCCTGTTGCGCGAACACGGCCAGGGCGCCGCCAGTCAGTCCTCCTGATAAGGCGCTTCCGGTTCCGCGGCCCAGGCCCTGTCTGGGCCGACCCGCCGCGCCGCTTCCGGCCTTCCGTGCGCAACGATGCCGCGATCCGGCCGGGCGGCTTTTCGTGCCGGTGGCGCCGGGCAATGGGCGGGCGGCGCCTGCCGCCTGTGCCGCCGGTAGCAGAATCCTCACCTGAGCCGTCCGGTTCCGCCGGCCGCAGCGAAACCGCCACCGTTGCGGCACGTTGCAGGGGGGCCGGATGGGAAACCCTCCGCAGCAGAGAATTGGCAAGGCGACGCCGCCGGGCGCCGCAACGACGGATGCGGGGCAAGGCGCCCTCATCCATTCTCAACCGGAAGCAGACCCGCGGCGGCACGCGCGGGACACAGGCGGAGACAGCAGCATGTCCATCATCATCACCATCATCATCGGCTTCCTCGCGGGGGTGGTTGCCAAGTTCCTGATGCCGGGGCGCGATCCGGGCGGCTTCATCATCACCACCCTGCTTGGCATCGTCGGCGCCGTGGTGGCCACCTATCTGGGCCAGGCCGTTGGCTGGTACAGGGCCGGCGAGGGAGCGGGCTTCATCGGCGCGGTGGTGGGCGCCATCATCCTGCTGGCCATCTACCGCATGGTGGCTGGCCGCCGCACGCACGTCTGACCACCGGCATCCGGTCCGGGTGTTCAGCCCGGGCCTCCGGTCATTGGCGGCGCCGGCCCTGCAAGGAAGGTGCCGGCGCCGCCCGTGGCATTCAGATCGCCACCACCAGCTTGCCGAAATTGCGCCCTTCCAGCAGGCCGGCAAAGGCTTCGGGGGCGTTTTCCAGGCCCTGCGCGACATCCTCGCGGAAGCGCAGCCCGCCTTCGCGCAGCCAGGCGCCGCCGACTTCGCTCCATTGCTTCCAGGCGCGCGGATGATCGCTCACCAGGAAGCCCTGCAGCCGCAGCCGCTTGCGCACCAGCGCCATCAGGTTGGGGCCGGGCGGCGGCGGGTCCTGGTTGTATTCGGCGACCATGCCGCAAAAGGCGATGCGTCCGAAATCCCGCATCCGGGGAAACACCGCCGCCTGCACCGGCCCGCCCACATTCTCGAAATAACAATCGATGCCGTTCGGGCAGGCCGCGTCCAGCGCGGAGGCCAGATCGCCACGGTGATCGACACAGGCATCGAAGCCCAGCTCCTCGGTGACGAAGCGCGTCTTCTCCGCCCCGCCCGCGATGCCAACCACCCGCGCGCCCATGCGCCTGGCGATCTGGCCGGCCACGCTGCCCACCGCGCCGGATGCGGCGGACACCACGAAGCAATCGCCGGGCTTCACCTGCAGGATCTCGGTGACGCCGACCCAGGCCGTGGTGCCGGGCATGCCCAGCACGCCCAGATAGGCCGAATCGGGCACCCCGTCCTGATCCGGCAGCTTGATGAGGGTCGAGCCATGCGCCACCGACCATTGCTGCCAGCCACGGGCGCCACGGACCCGATCCCCCGTGGAGAAGCCGGGATGGTGGCTTTCCACCACCTCTCCCACGCATTCGCCTTCCATCACCGCCCCCAGCGCCACCGGCGCGGCATAGGAGGGCGCGTCGCTCATGCGCCCGCGCATATAGGGGTCGAGCGACAGGAAGCGGTGCCGGACCAGCACCTCTCCCGGGCGCGGCGTGGGGCGGGGTTCCTCGGAGCGCTCGAAATGCTGCGGCCCGGGCCGGCCCTGCGGACGGGATTTCAGGAGGATGCGCAGATTGGTTTCGGTCATGGGTCGCCTTCCTGTGCGGACGCGCCGGACCAGGGGCGAACCCCTGTTCCGGCCCCCGCAAGGTTGGCGCGAAGCGGGCGATGCGCAACACCGGCCCGCCGGGGCGGTGCCGGCGGCATCTTGCCGTGGCGCGGGCCACGGCCTAAGCCCGCGCCATGCGCCTGATCGGATTGGCCGGCTGGAGCGGCGCCGGCAAGACCACATTGCTCGCCCGGTTGATCCCCTGCCTCACGGGGCGCGGACTGCGCGTTTCCACCCTGAAGCACGCTCATCACCGCTTCGACGTGGACCAGCCGGGCAAGGACAGCCACACCCACCGGCAGGCGGGGGCGCATCAGGTGCTGGTGTCCTCCGATGCGCGCTGGGCGCTGATGACCGAGCTGCGCGGCGCGCCGGAGCCGCCGCTCGCCGAATTGCTGGCGAAGCTCGACCCGGTGGATCTGGTGCTGGTGGAAGGCTTCAAGCGCGACCGCCACCCGAAGATCGAGGTGCACCGCGCCGCTAATGGCAAGCCCTGGCTGCATCCCGAAGACCCGGCGATCCGCGCCGTGGCCAGCGACGTGATCCCGCCCGCCCCCCTGCCGCACGCGCCGCTCGATGATGTGGAGGCCGTGGCGGAACTGGTGCTGCGGCACGCGGCGCCATGGCCGGGCTAGGGGCCGACTGCTTCGCCCATGGCGGCGCGCCGCTGACCGTGGAGGCGGCGGGGGCGCTGGTGGTGGCCGGCATCCCGGCGCCAGCAGCGCGGGAGGCGGTGCCGCTGCACGCGGCCCGCGGCCGGGTGCTGGCCGGACCCCTGCTGGCGCCGCATCCATTGCCGCCCTTCGGCAACAGCGCCGTGGATGGCTTCGCCTTCCGCCATGCCGACCTGCCCGCGCGGGATGCGGCGCGGCTGCCCCTGGCCGGGCGGCTGGCCGCGGGCACGGCGCCGGGCATGCCGCTCGGCCCCGGCCAGGCCTGCCGCATCCTGACCGGCGCCCCCTTGCCGCCGGGAGCCGACACGGTGGTGATGCAGGAGGATGCGCGCACCGAGGGCGGCGCCCTGCACCTGCCCGCCGGCATCGCCCTGGTGCTGCGGCCCGGCGCCAATTGCCGGCCCGCCGGGGAGGATCTGGCGGCCGGGGCGGAGGCGCTGCCGGAAGGGACCCGGCTCGGCCCGGCGGAAATCGGCCTCGCCGCCGCGCTGGGCCGGAACAGCCTGGCGGTGCGCCCGCGCCCGCGCATCGGCGTGTTCAGCACCGGCAACGAGCTGGTGCCCCCCGGTGGCCGCCTCGGCCCCGCGCAGACCTTCGACAGCAACCGCTTCACCCTGCTGGCGCTCCTGTCCGGCCTGCCGGTGGAGCCGGTGGATCTGGGCCTGCTGCCCGACCATGCGGCGGAAACCGAGGCGGCGCTGCGCCAGGCCGCCGCCGCGCATGACCTGCTGCTGACCTCGGGCGGCGTCAGCGGCGGCGACGAGGATCATGTGCGCGCCGCCATCGCCCGCTGCGGCACGCTGCAATTCTGGCGGCTGGCGGTGAAGCCCGGCCGCCCGGCGGCCATGGGGGTGGTGGACGGCACGCCGGTGCTGGGCCTGCCCGGCAACCCGGTGGCGGCGGTGGTGGCGTTCCTGCATCTCGCGCGGCCGCTTGTGCTGCGGCTGTGCGGCGCCCGGCCGGAGAAGCTGCCGCGCTTCGCCGCCCGCGCGGCGTTCGCCCACCGCAAGAAGCCGGGCCGGCGGGAATATCTCCGCGTCACGGTGGAGGCATCGGCGGACGGGCTGCCGGTGGCGCATGCCTTTCCGCGGCAGGGCTCCGCATCCCTCACCTCGCTGACCGGCAGCGATGCCTTCGCCGAACTGCCCGAGGACGGCACCGATGTCAGCCCCGGCGCCCTGGTGACCGTGCTGCCTTTCGCGGGCCTGCTTTGAAGGGCTGGCCCGCGCCGCATCCGGCCCCATCTGAGTTGCTGCCAACAGGAGAGCCCCGCATGTTCATCGCCATGAACCGCTTCCAGGTCGCGCCCGGCGCCGAGGGGGATTTCGAGCAGATGTGGATGAACCGCGAATCCCACCTGCACACCGTGCCCGGCTTTGTGGAGTTCCATCTGCTGCGCGGCCCGATGCGGGAGGATCATGTGCTCTACGCTTCCCACACCATCTGGCGCAGCAAGGCGGATTTCGAGAGCTGGACCCGGTCGGATGCGTTCCGCGCGGCGCATCGCGGGGCCGGCGGCAGCAAGCCGCTTTATCTTGGCCCGCCGCAATTCGAGGGCTTCGAAGTGATCCAGACCGTCGGCCCCGCCGCCTGAGCCCAGCCGGGCGTTCCGGCGCAACCCGCTGGCAACGGCGGCAGTTCCCGTTCCTCTGGATGGAGCATCGCGGAATGGAAGTGGCCGCCTTCATGAGCCGGGACGTGGAGTTCATCGCGCCCGACGCCACGGTGCAGCAGGCCGCCGAGATGATGGGCGAGCTGGATGTCGGCGCCCTGCCGGTGGGCGGGCCGGACGACCTGCTCGGCGTCATCACCGACCGCGACATCCTGTACCGGCTGGTGGCCGAGGGCCGGGCGCCCGCCGCCACCCGTGTCGGCGACATCATGACCAGCCCGGTCACCGGCTGCCGGCCCGGCGATTCGGTGCAAAGCGCCATGGACCTGATGGCGGCGCAGAATATCCGCCGCATGCCCGTGCTGAACGCGGAAGGCCGGGTGGTGGGCTGGATCACGCTGGCCGACCTGTCGCGGCGCCTGATGCTGGACAATGAGGTCCTGCAACAGGCGCTGCGGGCGATCACCGAGCCATCCGCCTGATCCTTCGCGAGGCGGCGCGGCGCTCCAGGTCCAGCACCAGCTCGGCCGGCAGGGCGAAGCGTGCCGCCAGGTAATCGGCCCAGCTCCGCTCCAGCCGGGCGTTGCGGCCCGCCAGCAGCAGGGCCGCCACATAGGCCTGCGCCCCCAGCCCCGCCGCCCGCACCGCCTCCAGCAGCTCCGGCAATGGATGCGGCTGCTGTAGCGCGGCGGCCAGCCGCTCGGCATCCTCCGCGCCGCCGCCCAGGGTGGACAGCACAAGGGCGGCACGTTCCTCGGCCCCATTTCCCGCCTGGTTTTCCTGCGGACTGGCCATGCGGGCGCTGGCGGCCAGCATCTCCACCAGCAGGTGCCGCCCTTCGGCATCGAGGTTGCGCAGGTTGAGGGCCAGCGGGAACAGCGTCTGGTGGCGGTTCTGCAGCCAGGCATGCAGCAGCTTGGTGCCCAGCTTCTCCTGCAGCACGCGGTAGGGCGGCGGGGGCGGCGCGCGGCGGCGCGCGGCGGCCTCCGGCAGTTCCGGCAAGGCGGCCATGAGGTCCGGCGGCACCGCCGGCGCCGGGACCGCCGGCATCCGGCCTGCCTCGTCGGGCGGCGCCGCGGCCGGAAAGAACACCGCGAGCAGCCGGCGGGTCGCTAGGGGCATGGGCATGAACTCCTGCCAGCTCCAACGGGGCCATGTTGCCGCGGTTGCGCCGCGGCAACCGGCCGGTAAGGGGCGGGTTGAGGCAAAGGCCTTTCCACGATGGGACCCTGACGCATGTGCCTTTCGCCGACCCGCCCCGCCCGCCTCGCGGCCCGGCTCCTGCCCCGGTTCCTGCACGGATGACTCTGGATCAGGCGCTGGCCTTCGGCATCCTCGGCATCACCATCGGGCTCTTCATCTGGGGCCGCATCGCCTATGACCTGGTGGCGCTGCTGGCGCTGCTCGCGGGGGTGGTGGTCGGCATCATCCCGATGGACAAGGCGTTCGACGGCTTCTCGGACGATGTGGTGATCATTGTCGCCGCGGCGCTGCTGGTCAGCGCCGCCGTGGCGCGCTCCGGCGCGGTGGAGCGGATGATGCGCCCGGTGCTGCCGCATCTGCGCGGCGCCCGCAGCCAGGTGCCTGTGCTGGCGGGCGCGGTGCTGGTGGCCTCGGTGTTCACCAAGAACATCGGCGCGCTGGCCATCTTCATGCCGGTGGCGCTGCAGCTGGCGCGGCGCACCGGCACCTCGCCCTCGGCGCTGCTGATGCCGATGGCCTTCGCTTCCCTGATCGGCGGGCTGATCACCATGACCGGCACCTCGCCCAACATCATCGTGGCGCGCGTGCGGCAGGAGGTCACCGGGCAGCCCTTCGGCATGTTCGACTTCACGCCCGTGGGCCTCGGCATCGCGGCCTGCGGCCTGGCCTTCCTGGCGGTGGGCTGGCGGCTGTTGCCGCGCGGCCGGCGCGCGGGCGCGGGGCTGGACGCCGCGATGACGCTGGAGGCCTACACCACCGAGGCGCATCTGCCGCCCGGCAGCGCCCTGGACGGCGCGACCGTCGCCCGGCTCGAGGAGTTGGGCGAAGGCCGCGTCACCGTCGCCACCGTGATCCGCGAGCGCTTCCGCCGCTTCCTGCCAACGCCGCAATGGCAGCTTCGCGGCGGCGACACCCTGCTGCTGCGCGGCGAGCCGGAGGAGCTGGAGCGGGTGATGGCCCGGGCCGGGCTGCAACTCGCGGGCGGCAATGCCCAGGGGCAGGAAGCCAGCGTGGTGGAAGGGGTGGTGACGGGGGAATCCGTGCTGCTCGGCAGCACGGTGGCGCAGGCGCGGCTGGCGGAGCGCTTCGGCGTCGGGCTGCTCGCCGTCAGCCGCAGCGGCACCCGCGTGGCGCAGCGCCTCGACACGCTGCGGCTGCGCGCGGGCGACGTGCTGATCCTGCGCGGCCGCGTGGAAGGCATGGCGGATGCCCTGTCCACCCTGCGCATCCTGCCGCTGACCGAGCGCAGCATCACGCTGGGCCGCAGCCGGCGCTCCTGGATCCCGGTGATCGTGATGGGGGCCGCGATGCTGCTGGTGGCGCTGCATGTGGTGCCGGTGGCCATTGCCTTCTTCGCCGCCTCGGTGGTCCTGCTGCTGTTGCGCGCGCTGTCCATGCACGAAGCCTATGAGGCGATGGAATGGCCGGTGCTGGTGCTGCTGGCGGCGCTGATCCCGGTGAGCGAGGCGGTGCAGAGCACCGGCGGCACCGACCTGATCGCGGCCGGCCTTGAATGGCTGATGGGCGGCATTCCGCCGCTGGCCGCCCTGGGGCTGATCATGGCCATCGCCATGGCGGTGACGCCGTTCCTGAACAATGCCGCCACCGTGCTGATGATGGGGCCGATCGCCGCCAGCCTGGCGGGGCGCCTCGGCCTCAGCCCGGATGCCTTCCTGATGGCGGTGGCGGTGGGCGCGGCCTGCGATTTCCTCACGCCGATCGGGCATCAATGCAACACGCTGGTGATGGGGCCGGGTGGCTACCGCTTTGGTGATTACGCCCGGCTGGGCGCGCCGCTCACCGCCATCGTGCTGCTGGTGGGCGTGCCGCTGATCGCGCTGGTCTGGGGATTGGGGCCGGGTTGAGGCCGGCGAGAGGCGGCATGGAACAGCGGAGATTTCTGTTCCTTGAAAGAAATATTGACTGCTAGACTTATAATGAAACAAAATTTCATTGAATGAAACGAAAAGTCTTGCCGCCTGGCTTCTGCTGGCCTTGGCAGCGAGGGAGGAGAAAGAAGAATGTCCCAGCTATCCGCCGGAATTGGTCGCCGGGCAGCCCTGGCGGCCGGCGGCCTGTTGCTGGCTGGCGGCGCGACGCGCGCCCGGGCCCAGAGCCCCACCCTCCGCATCGGAGTGCTGACCGACCTTTCCGGCCCCTACAAGGATATCACCGGCGAGACAGGCGCGATCTGCGCGCGCCAGGCCGTGGCCGATTTCAACGCGGCCGAGCGGGGCCTCCAGGTGGAGGTGCTGCTGGCCGACCACCAGCAGCGCCCCGATGTCGGCATGGCCATCACGCGCCAGTGGTTCGACCGCAACGATGTCGATGTGGTGATGGATGTCGGCAGTTCCGCCATCGCGCTGGCGGTGAGCAACCTCGTCGCGGAGCGGAACAAGGTCCACCTGAACACGGGCGCGGCCTCCTCCGACCTCACGGGCAAGGCCTGCAACGCCAACACCATCCACTGGCCCTACGACACCTGGTCCAACGCCAACTCCACCGCGCGCTCGCTGCTGCGCTCGGGCGGCGATCGCTGGTTCTTCCTCACCGCCGACTACGCCTTCGGCAGGACCATGCAGGCGGATGCCACCCGCATCATCGAGAAGGAAGGCGGGCAGGTGGTGGGCTCGGCCATCCATCCCTTCCCGGGCAACACGGATTTCTCCTCCTACCTGATCCAGGCGCGGGCGCGGCGGGCCAATGTGCTGGCCTTCGCCAATGCGGGCACGGACATGCTGAACTGCGTCAAGCAGGCGGCCGAGTTCGGGCTGATGCGGGGCGGCATCCGCCCGGCCGCGCTGGTCGCCTTCATCCAGGACATCAAGTCGCTGGGGCTTGAGACGGCGCAGGGGCTGACCATCAGCGAAAGCTTCTACTGGGACCTGAATGACCGCACCCGCGCCTTCACCGAGCGGCTGAAGCCGAGGCTGACCAACGGCAACATGCCCAACATGGACCATGCCTCGGCCTATTCGGCGACGCTGCACTACCTGAAGGTGGTGGCCGAGCTGGGCGCCACCCGCGCCAAGGCGGATGGCCGGGAGGTGGTGGCCGCGATGAAGCGCATGCCGACCGAGGATGACTGCTTCGGCGCCGGCACCATCCGCGCCGATGGCCGCAAGATCCACCCGATGTACCTGTTCGAGGCCAAGAAGCCCGCCGAAAGCACCGGGCCGTGGGACCTGCTGAAGCTGGTGGGCACGACGCCAGCCGAGCAGGCCTTCCGGCCGGTGGCGGAAGGGGGATGTTCCCTGGCCGCCAACTGACCATCCAGGAGCCGCCTCAGCCTGGCTGCTCCTCCTCCCGCTGCAGCAGCACCGTGTCGATCTGTTCGAGCAAGCGGGAAAAGTCCACCGGCTTCGGGTGGTAGTCGTCGCAACCGGCCTCGATCACCTTGGCACGGTCGCCCGACATGGCGTGCGCGGTCAGCGCGATGATGGGGATGCGGGCGGTGCCTTCCTGCCCGCGCAGGGTGCGCGCCGCCGTCCAGCCATCCATCACCGGCAGGTTCATGTCGAGCAGGATCACGTCGGGCATTTCCTGTCCCGCCATGTTCACGCCCTGCTGCCCGTCATGCGCCAGCACCACCTCGAAGCCGCGGCGGCGCAGGCGGCGGGACAGGAAATCCCACAGCTCCTCATGGTCCTCCACCAGCAGGATCTTGGTCATGGCGTATCTCCTTCGGGGCTGAGGGCGGCGGGCAGGCGCGGCGGGGAGGCGGCGATGCGGCGAAGCTCCTCGATCAACTCGCCGGGGATGCCGTCTTCGCCGGGCGCCACCTCGTGTATGGCGGCGCGCAGCTGGCGCAGCTCGGCCTCATCCACGGCGCCGCCGGTCATGGCGATGATGGGCAGGCAGCGCCATTCGGGGCGGCGGCGGAGTTCCTGGATCAGCGTGAAGCCGTCGCCCTCATGATTGCCCTGGACTTCCACCATCAGCAGGCCGGGTGTCGGCTGGGCGGCCATGCGGGCCAGCGCGGCAGCGGTGCCCTCGGCTTCCTCCACCTTCCAGCCTTCCCGCTCCAGCAGGTGGCGCAACTCGGCGCGCTGGTCGATGTCCTGCTCAACGATCAGGGCGGTGCCCGGCGAGGGCTGGACGCGGAAGCGGTCGAGCACGCGTTTCAGCCGGTCCCATTCCACCGGCTTGTTCAGGTAGTCGGCGGCGCCAAGCGAAAAGGCGAGGCCGCGTTCCTGCACCACCGTCACCATCACCACGGGCGTTTCCGCCAGCTCGGGATCGGCCTTCAGCGCCGACAGCACGCCCCAGCCATCGAGGCGCGGCATCATGACGTCGAGCAGGATGGCGGCGGGGCGCAGCATCCGCGCCATCTCCAGGCCCGCCTTGCCGTCGGGCGCGATGCGGACGGCGAAGCCTTCCCGCCGCAGGAAGCGGGCCAGCAGGTCGCGCGTGGCGGCATCGTCGTCGATCACCAGGATCAGCCCGGCCTCCTGCGCCGCCGCCGCCTCCTCCTCCGCCAGCGACGCGGCGCCCGCCTGCACCGCCGGCTCATGCTCCTCGGCGCGGATGCTGCGCAGGTCGGCGGGCAGGCGGATGGTGAAGCAGGTGCCGCGGCCGGGCTCGCTGGTCACGCCGATGCTGCCGCCCAGCATGCTGCTGAAGGCCTTGGTGATGGCGAGGCCGAGCCCGGTGCCGCCGAACCGCCGCGTGGTGGAGCTGTCGGCCTGGGTGAAGCGCTGGAACAGCCGCTCCAGCTGCTCGGCCGTCATGCCGATGCCGGTGTCGGCGATGCCGAACACCAGCCAGCCGGGCTGTTCCGCATCGGCGGCGGCGCTCAGCGTGATGCGGCCGCGCTCGGTGAACTTGGCGGCGTTGCCCAGCAGGTTGAACAAGCATTGCCGCAGCTTCACCGGGTCCGAATGCATCCCCGGAAGGTCCGGCGCGATGTCGAGGGACAGCGTGTTGTTCTTCTTGGAAACCAGCGCCTCCACCGTGCCCGCCACCTCGCGCAGCAGGGCGGCGGTGTCGAAATCCTCCGGCTGCACCTCCATCTTGCCGGCCTCGATCTTGGACAGGTCGAGCACGTCGTTGATCAGGGACAGGAGGTGGCGGGCATTGGCGTTGATCTTCGCCAGGTCCTCGCGGAAATTCTCGCCGCCCTCCAGCTCTTCCGCCTCCTCCTCCAGCATCTCGGAATAGCCGATCACGGCGGAAAGCGGCGTGCGCAGCTCGTGGCTCATATTGGCGATGAACTGGCTTTTCGCCTTGTTGGCGTCCTCGGCCGCTGCCTTGGCAAGCGCCAGGGATTCCTCGGCCTCGCGCATCTCGGTGATGTCGGTGTTGGTGCCGAACCAGCCGATCAGCCCCCCCTCGGGGGATTCGGCGTCCGGCGCGTCGCGCAGCGGCAAGGCGCGCGACAGGAACCAGCGATACTGCCCGTCCGCGCCGCGCAGCGGAAAGGTGTCCTCCCATGCCTCCCCGGCCGCGACAGCGTCGCGGAAGCGCTGGATCACGGCGTCCGCGTGGTCCGGGTGGAGCAGCGCCTGCCAGCCCGAGCCGCGCATCTCCTCCAGGCGGCCGCCGGTGTAGTCGAACCAGCGGCGGTTGTACCACTGCACCTCGCCCCCCGGATCGGTCATCCAGGCGAGCTGCGGCACGGAATCGACGATCATGCGCAGCCGCGCCTCGCTGCGGCGCAGGCGGTCCTCCATGCGGCGGCGGATCGTGATGTCGATCGCCGCCAGCCCCACCCCTTCCAGTGGCCGGTGGGCGGAGCCGCCGCCATGCAGCGGAAAGAAGCTCATCCGCAGGTGGCGGGCGCCACTGCCCTGCGGCCGCAGCGTCACCTCCACATCGGATTGCGCCTGGCCGCCCTCCAGCACGCGGCGCAGCTGCGGCTCGATCTGTTCGCGCGCCTCCTCCGGCAAGGTGCCGTCCTGCGCGCCGAGCACGCGCTCGCTCATTTCCGTCAGGGTCTTGTTGGCGTGCAGCAGGCGCAGCCGCTGGTCGAGGAAGCCGAGGCCGACCGGCGCATGGCCCAGCACCCCGTCCAGCAGGGCGGTGGCCCGCCGCTCGGCGCGCCGGCGGTTGCGGGCATACAGCGCCAGCAACAGGCAGGCGGCGGCCGCGGCGGCCAGCGAGCCGCCGGCCAGCCACGGCGCCCGGCGCTCATCGCGGATGGCGCGCCGCAATTGCTGCTGCCGCGCCGCCATCTGCAGCCTGGCGATCTCGGCGCGGGCGCCATCCATCAACTGCTTGCCTTCGCGCGTCCCGATCCGGCGCACGGCCGCGTCGCGCCCTTCCGCGCGATGCAGGGCGACAACTTCCGCCGACCAAGCCAGCTTGCCTTCCACCAGCCCGCGCAGCCGGCCGGTGGACAGCTCGTCCCCTTCCGCCACCTTGTCGGGGGGCGCCGCCGCTTCCAGGGCGCCCAGAAGCTCGGTGGCCCGGCGCCGGCCCTCCTCATAGGGCGTGAGATAGGTCTCGTCGCCAGCCAGGACAAAGCCCCGCTGGCCGGTTTCCACATCCTTGAGCGCCGACAGCAGGGCCTCGGCATCCAGCACATAGCTCGAGGCGCGGGCGTCCTGCGCCCGGCCCGCCACCCCCAGGCGCCATTCGGCGATGCCCAGCGCCAGCGACAGGGCCAGAAGTCCCAGCGCAAGAGGCAGGGCGAAGCGCAAAAGGCGGGAGCTTGGGCGGGGCGAGGCGGAAGCGGACAAGGGCGGTGGTTCCAGGGTTGCTTCCGGTAACGCGTGCCAGGGGCCTGGGGTTCACGGCGAAGGCAAACCACCTTGGGCGCTGCGGCGTTGAGCCGGCTCACGGCCTGTTGCCAGTGCCGCAGGAGTTCCGCCCATGATCCCTCCCCAGGCCGGCCCGGCTTCGCCCGCCAGAACCGCCCCCACGCTGCATACGGGGCTGCTATCCGCGGCGCTGATCATTGCCGGGCTGTATTTCGGCCGCGACGTGATCGTGCCGCTTGTGCTGGCGGTGCTTCTGGCCTTCGTGCTGGCGCCGGTGGTTGCGGCGCTGCGCCGCTTGTTCATTCCCGGGGCCCTGGCGGTGGTGCTGGCGGTGCTGCTCAGCGCCGGCGCCATCCTTGGCCTCGGCATGGTCATGGCGCGGCAGGCCGGCAGCCTCATGGGCGGATTGCCGGACTACCAGGAGAACCTGCGCCAGAAGCTACAGAACCTGCAGCTCGCCGAGCTGATGCGGGAAGCGCGGCTGGCGCTGCAAGACCTGCGCAGCATGATCGGCGACGGCATCCCGGCGGCGGCGCGCGGCGAGACGGCCGGGGCCCCCGGCACCAGCAGCGCCGTGCCGCCCGATATCGGCACCACGCCACTGGACGTGATCCAGGGCCTGGCGGGGCCGGTGCTGGGGCCGCTGGCGACGGCCGGCGTGGTGATCCTGTTCACCATCTTCGTGCTGCTGTACCGCGAGGATCTGCGCGACCGGGTGATCCGGCTGGCCGGCAGCGGGGACCTGCACCGCACCACCGTCGCGCTGAACGACGCGGCGCGCCGGTTGTCGCGGCTGTTCCTGGCGCAGGTGGCCCTGAACGCGGCGCTTGGCACCTTCATCGGCACGGCCTTGTGGATGCTCGGCCTGCCCAGCGCGGCGCTGTGGGGCATCCTGACGGGGCTGATGCGCTTCGTGCCGTTCCTGGGCCTGTTCATCGCGCTGATCCCGCCCTTGGTGCTGGCCGTGGCGGTGGACCCGGGTTGGGGCATGGCCCTTTGGGTGCTGGGCCTGTTCCTGGTGGCCGAGCCGCTGATGGGCCAGGTGGCGGAACCCATGGTGTTCGGCCGCTCCACCGGCCTTTCGCCGGTGGCGGTGCTGATCGCCGCCGTGTTCTGGACCTTTATCTGGGGTCCCATCGGCCTGCTGCTGGCGACGCCGCTCACCGTGGTGCTGGTGGTGCTGGGCCGGCATGTGCCGAGCCTGGGCTTCCTGAACGTGATGCTGGGGGACAGCCCGTCGCTGCGGCCGGAGGAAAGCTTCTACCAGCGCCTGTTGCAGGGCGACGCGGCCGGGCAGCTGGAGCAGGCGCGCCGCAGCCTGCGGGAGGAGCCGTCCCTCACCGCCTATCTGGACGGGGTGGCGCTGCCCGCCCTGGTGCTGGCCGACCGCGACTGGGCGCGGGAGGAGCTGGAGCCGGAGCGGCTGGAGGATGTCCGCGCGCGAACCGCCGCCCTGCTGGAGGTCCTGCCGGAGGAGGCGGGCGTCGGCAAGCCGCCGGAGGATGCGCCGCTCTGCCTGTGCGCCGCCGGGCGGGGGCGGCTGGACGACCTGTCGGCCTCCATCGCCGCGCTGGCGCTGCAATCGGAGGGCGTGGCGGCCGCCATGACACCGGAGGGCGCCGAGCTGCCGCCGGAGATCGCCGCGCGGGTCCGGCTGTGCTGCATCTCGGTGCTCGAGGAAGGCAGCAGCGCCGCCAGCGTCAGGCTGCTGATCCGCCGCTGGGAAAAGGCCCTGCCGGAGGCCGGGCTGGCCATCGGCGTCTGGCACGCGCGGCCCGACAGCGCGATGCTGCGGGCGCTGCGGCAGGAGGCGACGGGGCATCCCATCGTCACCTCCCTGGGCGAGCTGGCAGCCTTGTGGCGAGCCTCGGCGGGGCAGCCGGTGGCGCCGCCCCGCTGAGGCGCCGCCCCAATCGGCCGATCAGCCCAGCGTCGGCCCCTGCGCCTCGCTTGGCGTGTCGCTGGCCGGCAGGGCATCGGGCAGTTCGCGGCCGGGGCCGGTTCCGTCCCGCAGCGCGGGGGGCGTGGCGCCATCTTCCGCTTCCCGCATCGGCGTGCCGGTGACGTAGGAGCGCCAGACGCGCGGCAGGATGCCGCCATGGCGCCAGTATTCCACATCCTCTGCCGTATCCAGCCGCGCGGTCAGCGGAATGGTTTCGCTGCTGCCATCGGCGCGGTGGATGACGCAGCGCAGCTCGGCGCGGACGCCGATGCCGGTGGCGAGGTCCAGCACGTCAAAGGTTTCGCTGCCGTCCAGGCGCAGCGTCTCGGCCGTGGTGCCGGGCGCGAATTGCAGCGGCAGCACGCCCATGCCGACCAGGTTGGTGCGGTGGATGCGCTCGAAGCTTTCGGCGATCACCGCCTTCACGCCCAGCAGCGCGACCCCCTTCGCCGCCCAGTCGCGGGAGGAGCCGCAGCCATAGTTGCGCCCGGCCACCACCACCAGCGGCACGCCGCGCTGCAGGTATTCCTGCGCCGCCTCGAAGACGCGCATCTGCGTCCCCTCCGGCATCACCCTGGTCACGCCGCCCTCAACGCCGGGCACCATGCGGTTGCGCAGGCGGATATTGGCGAAGGTGGCGCGCACCGCGACCTCGTGGTTGCCGCGCCGCGTGGTGTAGTTGTTGAAGTCCTTCCGCTGCACGCCCTTGGACAGCAGGAAATCCGCCGCCGGGGTGCCCAGGCTGATCGCGCCGGAAGGCGAGATGTGGTCGGTGGTGACCGAATCGCCCAGGATCACCAGCGGCCGCATGCCGGTGATGTCTCGCACCGGCGGCGCTTCCCGCGTCAGCCCGTCGAAATAGGGCGGGCGGCGGATATAGGTGCTGTCCGCCTCCCAGGCGAAGCTTTCGCTGTGCGGGCGGGCCAGCGCGTCCCAGGGCTCGCCGCCTTCATACAGCTCGGCGTATTTCTCGACGAACAGGTCGCGGGCATAAGCGCCCTCGATGGCGGCGGACACCTCGGCCGCCTTGGGCCAGATGTCGCGCAGATACACGGGCTGCCCGTCGCTGCCGGTGCCCAGCGGCTCGCGCGTGATGTCCACCGTCAGCGAGCCGGCTAGCGCATAGGCCACCACCAGCGCGGGCGAGGCAAGATAGGCGGCGCGGACATTCGGGTGGATGCGCCCCTCGAAGTTGCGGTTGCCGGACAGCACGGCGGTGGTGACGAGCTTCTCGCGCTCGATGGCATCCACCACCGGCTCGGGCAGGGGCCCTGAGCCGCCATTGCAGGTGGTGCAGCCGAAGCCCGCGATGTGGAAGCCGAGCGCGTCGAGGTCGCCCTGCAAGCCCGCCTTTTCCAGCACCGAGGCCGTCACCTGGCTGCCCGGCACCAGCGAGGTCTTCACCCAGGGCTTGGAGCGCAGCCCGCGCGCCACCGCGTTCTTCGCCAGCAGGCCGGCCGCCATCATGTTGGCCGGGTTGGCGGTGTTGGTGCAGGAGGTGATGGCGGCGATCACCACCGCGCCGTCGAACAGCGCGAAATCGCTGCCGGCGACGGGCACCCGGCGGGCCGGGTCGATCGGCCGGCCGCCGATCTGCCGGTGGTGCTCGGCGAAGGCGGCGGGGGCGGTTTCAAGGTCCAGCCAGTCTTCCGGGTTGCGCGGGCCGGCGATGGCCGGGCGGATGGTGTCAAGGTCCAGCGTCAGCACCGTCTCGAAGCGCGGCGCCGGCACCGTCTCGTCATGCCAGAGCTTCTGGGCACGGCAATAAGCCTCCACCAGCGCCACCTGCTCCTCGCTGCGGCCGGTGACGCGCATATAGTCGAGCGCCCGGCGGTCCACCGGGAAGAACACCGCCGTCGCGCCGTATTCCGGCGCCATGTTGGCGATCATGCCGCGGTCGCCGAGGGAGAGCACGTCGAGGCCGGGTCCGAAGAACTCGACGAACTTGCCGACCACGCCGAGGGAGCGCAGCTTCTCGGTGATGGCCAGCACCAGGTCGGTCGGCAGCACACCGTCACGCAGTTCGCCCTTCACCTCGATGCCCACCACTTCCGGCAGGGCGATGGCGACGGGCTTGCCCACCATCACCGCCTCCGCCTCGATGCCGCCCACGCCCCAGCCGAGGATGCCGAGGCCGTTCACCATCGGCGTGTGGCTGTCCGTGCCGACGCAGCTGTCGGGATAGCCGATCTCGCCTTCCGGCGTGTTGTCGGTCCAGACCACGCGGCCGATCTGCTCGATGTGCAGCTGGTGCATGATGCCCTTGCCCGGCGGCACCACGCGCACTCCGTCGAAGCTCGACGAGCACCAGCGCAGAAAGGCGAATCGCTCCCCGTTGCGGTCATATTCGCGCTGCAGGTTGATGCGCGCGGCATCCGGGTTGGCCCAGCTATCCACCTGTAGCGAATGGTCGATGATGACGTCGATCGGCACCTTGGGGGACACGGTGGAGGGGTCGCCGCCCTCGCGCTGCACGGCATCGCGCATGGCGGCCATGTCCACCAGCATCACCAGGCCCAGGATGTCCTGGCCGAACACCCGCGCCGGGTAGAAGGTGATGCCGCTGCCGACCTCCCGGTTCAGCAGCGCCCGCACCTCCTCCGCCGTGTCGGCGCCGCGCAGGGCCGCCTGGCGCAGCAGGTTCTCCAGCAGGATGCGCAGCGTGACGGGCAGGGTTTCCACCCCCGGCACATCGGCGATCGAAACGTAGCGGAGACTGCGTCCGCCGGCGGTCAGGGTTTGCAGGGCAGGGGCTGCGGCCATGATGGGACGTTCCTTGTGCGAGGGGCGCGGGGGCAGGGGGCGCCTGGGAGGCCAGGAGGCAGTTCGGCTGGCGTTTTGTACCATATCCAGGTATCATACAAGAAAGCCGCGCGGAGGGCCAATGGGATCGTTGCACGTGCTGCTGGCGCACCGCGTCCTCGACCACATCCGGGCCGAGGGGCTGCCGGCTGGCCACCACCTGACGGAACAATCGCTGGAGCCGGTGCTGGGCACCTCCCGCTCCCCCATCCGCGGTGCGCTGGCGCATCTGGCGGCGCAGGGCGTGCTGGTGCCGCGCCCGCCGCGCCGTGGCCTGTTCCTGGCCCGCGACGCCGCCGAGATGGCCCTGGCCGAGGATCTGCCCGGTGCCCCGGCGGAGGAGCGCGCCTATCTCGCCCTGGCCCGCGCCCGGCTGGCGGGCGAGCTGCCCGCCGTGCTGTCGGAAAGCGAGGCGATGCGGCGCACCGGCCTAGCGCGCGATGCCCTGCGCCGCGTGCTGGCGCGCGCCGCCCAGGAAGGCTGGATCGAGCAGCGCCCGTCCCGCCGCTGGTCCTTCCTGCCGATGATCGACGGACCTGAGGCCTGCGCCGAAAGCTATGCCCTGCGCGCCGCGCTGGAGCCGGCGGCGTTGCGGATGCCCGGCTTCGCGCCCGACCCGGCGGTGCTGGAGCGGCTGCGGGCGCAGCAGCGGATGCTGGCGGAAGGCGGCGTGTTCCGCGCCGGCGATGCCGAACTGTTCGCCGCCAATTCCACCTTCCATGAATCGCTGGCCACGCTGTCGGGCAACCGCTTCGTGCTGCAGATGGTGGTGCGGCAGAACCAGCTTCGCCGGCTGGTGGAATACCGCGCCGTGCTGGACCGCGGGCGCGTCCGCCACCAATGTTTCGAGCATCTTTCGATCCTGGACAGGCTGATGGCCGATGACCGCGACGCGGCGGCGCGGCTGCTTGAAGGCCACCTCGTCCATGCGGGGGAAGAAAAGGTGCGGCTGCTGCGGCGGGCCGGTGGCTCCGCCGAAACCACAAAGGAAACCCCATGATCCAGCGTTCCCTCCCCGCCGTCTTCATGCGTGGCGGCACCAGCAAGGCGCTGATGCTGCATGCCCGTGACCTGCCGGCCGACCGCGCGGCCTGGACGCCGATCTTCACCGCCGCGATGGGCACCCCCGATCCTTACGGGCGGCAGCTGGATGGGATGGGCGGCGGCGTGTCCTCCTTGTCCAAGGTCTGCATCCTGGCGCCGTCGGAGCGGCGGGACGCGGATATCGACTACACTTTCGCGCAGGTGCTGATCAAAGAGGTGCGGGTCGATTACAAGGGCAATTGCGGCAACATGAGTTCCGCCGTCGGCCCCTTCGCGGTGGATGAGGGGCTGCTGCGGGCCGAGGGCGACAGCGCCACCGTGCGCATCTTCAATACCAACACGCAAAAGATCATCCACGCCACCTTCCCGATCGAGAATGGCCGCGCCCGCTATGACGGCGACCTCGCCATTCCCGGCGTGGGCGGCACGGGCGCGCCGATCCGGCTGGATTTCGTGCAGCCCGGCGGCGCCACCACCGGCAAGCTGCTGCCGAGCGGCGCCGAGCGCGACATGCTGGAGGTGCCCGGCTTCGGCCCGCTGGAAGTGTCTCTGGTGGATGCCGCCAACGCCGCCGTGTTCGTGCGCGCCCGCGACATCGGCCTGACCGGGCTGGAACTGCCGGACCAGCTGGAAGCCAACCAGGCGATGCTGGACCTGCTGCAGGCGATCCGGTTGCAGGCGGCGGTGCGCATGGGCATCGCGCCGGATGTGGAGGCGGCGCGCGGCATCACCAGCGTGCCCTATATCGGCTTCGTCAGCCCGCCGGCCGAGGGCCGGACGCTGTCCGGCGAAACCGTGCGGGCGGAGGAGGTGGACCTGGTGGCGCGCGTGCTGTCCAACGGCCAGCCGCACCGCGCCCTGCCGCTCACCGTGTCGCTCTGCACCGCCGTTGCCGCCCGGATCAGCGGCACGGTGGTGGCGGAGGCGCTGTCCCCCGCCGCCGGCGAGGGTGCGTTGCGCATCGGCATGCCATCCGGCGTGCTGACGGTGGGCGCGGATGTGGCGCGGGAGGATGGCGCCTGGGTGGCGCGCGCCGGCTCCTTCTATCGCACGGCGCGCCGGCTGTTCGATGGCCGCGTCTGGGTCCCCGGCGCGGCGATGGCGCCGCTGAACACGGCCGCCTGAGGCCACGCCGCCGGTCCTCCCACCTTGGCAGCCATGCGCGCCGCCCCAGGCGCCGGGGCTGGAGGGCCGGGTCATGCGGGCCTCCCCTTGGGAAGTCCGGGAGCTTTCCATCGCCCGCGGAATGCCGGAATGGCCATGGCCCACGCCAGGATGGTGGCGCGGCCGGCGCTTGAGGAATTGCGCCCGCACGGCCACACTGATGCCAGCTCACGCTTGCCCCTTGCGGAAGCCTCATGCTTAGGAGAGGCGCGGCGGCAGCCGGGTACCGGCCCGCGGGAGCACCGCAGGTTGTCTGCGGAATTAGGGAACTGGAATGGCTGAAGGTCTGACGCCTGGCAACGCAACAGCACCTTCGTTGGAAGGGCGGCATCCGGTACCCTGTATCAGCGCTTCATCTTTCTGGGTGCCGAAGCACATTCCTGAATCCGCCTGGCTGGAGCATGGGCCGTTCGCCTTCTGGTTGATCGAGGCCGCGAAGCCGCGTTGCCTTGTCGAACTCGGCACGCATAACGGCTATTCTTATTTCGCCTTTTGCCAGGCGGTGAAGCAGCTCGGCCTGGAAACGAAGTGCCATGCCATCGACAGCTGGCAAGGCGACGAGCATGCCGGCTTCTATGGCGAAGAAGTCTTCCAGCTCGTCAGCGGGATCAACGCCCAGGATTATGCCAGCTTTTCCCGGCTGACGCGCAGCTTCTTCCAGGAAGCATTGCAGCAGTTCGAGGATGGCTCGATCGATCTCCTGCATATCGATGGCCGCCACACTTATGAGGATGTGCTGGAGGATTACTCGTCCTGGCGGCCCAAGCTTTCCGAACGCGGCGTGGTTCTGTTCCACGATACCCGCGTCCGGGAACGCGGCTTCGGCGTTTTCAGGCTTTGGGCTGAAATCGCGGAAGCGCATCCTTCCTTTGAGTTCCATCATGGCCATGGCCTGGGGGTGCTGGCCGTCGGGCCCGAGATCCCGCCGGGCCTGAGGCCGCTCTTCTCAAGCGATCCTGCCGAGCGCGAAGCCATCCGCGCCGCCTATGAGCGGCTTGGCGCCGCGGTTTCGCAGCATTACCAATTGGCCACCGCCGCGCGGGACCAGGCCCTTGAGGATCACTCCGCCGAGCTGGAGACGGTCCGGGAGCAGCTGAGCGAGCATAGTGTCGCCCTGAGCGGAGCCCGTCAGGCACTGGCCGCGGGCCAGCAGGAACAGGAAGAACTGGGCCGGCGGCTCCGCGAGGCCGAGGAGCGCGCCGACAATGCCGAAGCCTCGCTCCAGGCGGCCGGCGCGCAGCTGGGCACGCTGCAGCAGCATTCCGAGACGTTGCAGGAGCATGCCAGGGCGCTGCGGCGGACGGCCGAGGTGCTGCGCGCCGAGCTTCTGGAACAGACGCGCCTCAGCGAGCAGCAGAACAACATGATCGCGCTGCTGACCGGCCAGGAGCAGGCGGCGCGCGAAACCCTGCGGCAATTGCAGCAAAGCACCCTGTGGCGCAGCATGGGCCCGGTGCGCCGGGGATTGGCCCTGATCCCGGAGCCGGTGCGGCGGCGCATGCGTGGCAGGAGCGGCACCATCCAACCCGCCCTTCCGGCGCCGCCCGGGCATTTCCCCGCCGCGGCCGCGCCGCCCACCGCAAGCCTTCCGGATGCTGGCGAGATGCCCGCGCTTCCTTCCCCCGACCATAACCGCGACAAGGGCGCCCAGGAGGTTGCTGCCGTTTCCAGCAGCCGCCCGGAGCCGCTGCCCTGGCCGCCACGCCGCATTTCCACCAACGGTTCCGATATGACGCGCAGGCTGTGTATTTTTTCGTTTTACGATCCGCATGGGGTTGTGGACGATTACGTTGTTTACTTGCTGGAGAAGC